>LNDX01000001.1 GCA_001464475.1 Flavobacteriaceae bacterium Ga0077528
GTATAAGTAAAAGTACTTGAAGTAGTCCCTGCAGATGGTGTAAAAGTTCCAGCGCCTGCATTGAATGTTCCGCCACTACCCGAAGTCTGTGTCCAAACTCCTCCTGAACTCTCACCTGTAATCAAACTAAATAAGTTTATAACACTTGAACTACTGCCGCAAATGTTTAAACTTCCATCGATACCAGCTGTTAATGGTGTATTAACTGTAACTTGAATTTCCTGAAATGGTCTACATGCTGCATCTGAAGGTAGAGGATTAGCAATTGCATAAACATAATATGTACCAGCTGTGTTAGGAAGAGAACCTATGCTTCCTAATATAGGAGCATCATATACTGCTGTACCTGTTGCCGGAGTAGCATTTCCTAAAATTGTACCTCCTGTATACATATTACCTCCTGTTTGTTGTGTATTGAAATATACATAACTTATGGCGTCAGTTCCTGTAAAGGTTGTATTTACAGAAAAAGGCGTTGGATTACCATTCAAACACAATACTTGATTTGAAGAAGGATTTGTAATTGTAGGACAAGATGTTATTGCGATACAAGTCAATGATGCTGAAACAAAACATGATCCCGATGCACCAACTGGAGTCAAAGTAAAATTTACATTATCTCCTGATGACAAACCACTTATGTTGTAAGTTGATGTATTTCCAATTGAACCTATAGAAATTGGTGTATTTGAATTTACTTGATACGAGACTGTATAATCCGTTGCTCCAGAAAGCGGTGTCCAATCAAAAGCAACAGAAGTAGATGTAATGGTACCACAAGTTATTGCAGGGGCTATAGTTGTATTTAATTGATATAGAAAAAAAGAATCAATTGCCACGCAATTAGATCCAGATGCTAAATCTTGAATAGTTACCCATATTTGCTGTCCATTAACTCCTGGATAAGTTGTTAAATTAGCTATTGGAGATGCTATATTTTGAGCGTCTGAAAGTGAACTATGGTAACTAATTTCATAATCAGCTGCACTTTGTCCATTTAATATTATAGGACTGTTGATTGATAAATTGAAAGTTGAACCAGCACAAACTGTTAAATCAATAGGTTCATCAATTGGCATTGGTGGTAAATATTCTACAATTACACAGTCTGATATTGGACAACCAAGACCATATGGATAAGCTGTTGCACAATAAGTCCCAGCTTGATTAATTGTAATTGTTGGACCTGTCTCACCTGGCATTGGATTCCCGTTCCATGTCCAAGTGTGAGGAATAGTTGATGCTAATCCAGTATTTAGAGTAGTAGGAGTACCAGGACATGGAGCAAAACCATTTGAAACTAAATAATCTTGAGGAAAACTAAGTTGTGCTGTATTAAAACTCTGTGCTTGTAAAAAAACAGCAGAATCCAGAGAGTTATCTCCTACATTAGCAATCGCTAATTTAATATGATAGGTCTGTCCACATTGAACTGTTGCAGTAGCTGCAATTACAGTAGTAAAACCATCATACTGAATGGTTGCATTTATACCTGGAGTAGTTCCATCACCATTATTTACATAGAATGCTGGATTAGATATATTATTTACATTATCAATAGAAATTGCTGTGGTTGTTGCTGGTACTAATGCTATATTAGCAGCTCCTCCAGTGTAGGGACCTGTAATACCAGGACCACTCAAAAAGAAACCAAAAACATCATTAAAACCTCCGTTTACAAACTCTAAATACTCTTCTGAACCAAAAACAAAGTTAAAACTCAAGTTTTGTCCTATTGGAACAAAATCAAATTCTAAGACAGCTTTGTTTCTAATGTTTGCAGATGCTAAAGCCAGTAAGTCTGGATCACCCTGAACTGGATTTGCTGTTGCATCTGTTGCTCCTCCTTGATCATTTGGACCTACTGCTAATTGAGCATCACCAGTTGCTAGAATTATACCTGTGTTTAATCCAATATTTGTTGTGTTTCCTCCTGTAAAACTTCCAACTTGATCACGAACCAAGTTAGCGTTTAATGCTGAACCATTAAATGTAATATTTGATACTGTAATACCCGAACCCAACAAAACATTCTGTACCAACTGAGCAGGTGTTTGTGTTGTATTATTTACAACTAGTTGAGCAAAAGTCGAGTTAAAACAAGAAAGTAAAAGTAATAGTAGAAATTTTTTCATGTATTGAATAAACTAAAACGTCATTAAAAAACGTCATAAATGTTAATTAATTGTTTAAAAAATTCAAATATAAACATTCCCACAAAATAACTTTGTTAAATTTGTTGAAAATTACACGAATCACTATGAAAATTACTATAAAAGAAACCCAAAATCCAACAATTCTAAAATTTGAATTCCCTGATTTTATAACTCAAAATGAAAACTTCGAATTCAAAAACATAGACGAAGCTAAAAACTCACCTTTAGCACAACAATTATTTTACCTACCATTTGTAAAAACTGTTTACATTTCAGGAAATTTCATTGCCATCGAACGTTTTAGCATTGTAGATTGGAATGACGTTAAAGATGATGTGGCTGAGCAAATTGAAGAGTATGTAAAAAATGGAGGAAAAATAATAATTGAAGATCCGCTTAGACCAAAAAAATCAGCAATTACTGTCTATGGTGAAACAACTCCTAATCCTGCAACATTAAAATTTGTTGTTAACAAAAGAGTCACTAAAACTGCCGTTGAATTTAAAAATATTGACCAAACAATTGCATCGCCTTTGGCTAAAGAACTTTTTAGTTTTCCGTTTGTAAAAGAAATTTTTATCGACGAAAATTACATTTCTATTACCAAATTCGACATCGCATCTTGGGAAGAAATTACGCTTGAAATTCGCACTTTTATCAAACAATTCATTGAAAACGGCGGCATAGTTGTCGATGAAACTATGATTGTTCAAGACACCAAACAAGAAAAACAACAAATCAATAATTTCGATAATTTAGACACTACTTCACAACAGATTATCAACATTCTTGAAGAATATGTAAAACCAGCCGTTGCAGCCGATGGCGGAAATATTTTATTTGACTCCTTCGACCAAGATACAAAACGCGTAAAAGTTGTTCTTCAAGGTTCGTGCAATGGTTGTCCATCGTCAACCTTCACTTTGAAAAACGGCATCGAAAATATGCTAAAAGACATGCTAAACGACAAAGATATTATCGTTGAAGCTTTAAATGCATAATCTCGAACTGAGCTTGTCGAAGTATAGGAGCGAATGGCTCGGGAATTTTTGTAAACCCTATTCCTGCTTTCCGCACCACACGGTGGATTGCTCCAATCAGGGCTAGATAGCAATTGTATGGAATAAATTCAGTAGTTTTAACCAACCAATAACCAAAATACCAATGAAAAATTTGAAAACAATTTCTTTCTTCATTTTACTTTCATTATTGTTAGTAAACTGCAAATCGGAAGAAAAATCAGTAGATTTCAAAAAATTAACCGAAAGTTATTTTGACGAAAAAAACATCCTAAACCCTTTAGATGCAACTTTAAATGGTCAAAACAAATACAACGACCAATTGCAATTTGAAATGACGGATTCTTTCAGAAAAAAACAAGCCGATTTTTTCAATAAATACGAAACCGAACTTTCAAAAATCGATTTTGAATCACTTTCTGATGAAGAAAAAAATAGTTTCGACATCATTAAATGGGAAGTTGCTGTTGGAAAAGATTTGCTACAACAAAATGCTAATCTTACACCGATTCATCAATTTTGGGGAACACATTTAACCATGGCACAATTTGCAGCAGGCGAAAGTGCACAACCATTCAAAACCGAGAAAGATTACAAAAACTTCTTGAAAAGAATGGATTTATATGCTGTTTGGTTAGATTCTGCAATGGTTTATATGAAAAAAGGAATCGATAAAAATGTAGTTTTACCAAAAGTTTTGTCTTTCAAAGTATTAAATCAATTTGACGAAATGATTACTCAAAAAGCAGAAGACAATATTTTTTACACCACTATAAAATCAATGCCTTCTGAAATTTCAGACACTCAAAAAGAAACGCTAAAAAAAGAATACGCTTCAACAATCAACGATAAATTACTTCCGAGATTCAAGAAAATGAGTGCTTTCATAAAATCAGAATATCTTCCAAAATCCAGAAATACTAGCGGAATTGGTTCACTTCCAAATGGTAGTAATTTATATAAAGCCTACGTAAAACAATGGACTACAACCGAGATGACTCCAGAAGAAATTCACACTCTAGGACTTCAAGAAGTAGCTCGATTGAAGTCGGAAATGGAAAAAGTGAAAACCGAAGTCGGATTTAAAGGAACCATAAAAGAATTTTTTGATTACGTGAGAAACAAAGCGGAATTAAAACCTTTCAAAAAACCTGAAGAAGTAATTGCCAATTTTGAAAAATATCACGCTACAATTAAACCAAACGTTGATAAATTATTTTCATTACAACCAAAAACGGCTTTTCAAATAAAAAGAACTGAAGCTTTTAGAGAAAAAACAGCAAGTGCAGAATATGTTCAAGGTGCAGCCGATGGTTCTCGACCAGGAACTTTCTATGTTCCAATTCCAGATGTGAAAAACTATAATTATTATGCCGACGAGGATTTATTTCTTCATGAAGCGATTCCGGGACATCATTTTCAAATTTCTCTACAACAAGAAAATGAAACTTTGCCTGATTTTAGAAAATTCAATTGGTTTGGAGCTTATGGCGAGGGTTGGGCTTTGTACACCGAAAGTTTAGGGAAAGAACTGGGATTATACAAAGACCCGTATCAATATTTCGGAATGTTAGGAAGCGAAATGCATCGTGCCATTCGTTTGGTAGTTGATACCGGAATGCATTCTAAAGGTTGGACACGCGAGCAAGCCATTCAATATTCTTTAGACAATGAAGCCGAAAGTGAAGCAAGTATTATTTCAGAAATTGAACGTTATATGGCAGTTCCAGGACAAGCTTTATCCTATAAAATTGGTCAGTTAAAAATAATAGAACTTCGCAAAAAAGCTGAAAAAGAATTAGGTTCCAAATTTGATATTAAAAAATACCATCAAATCGTTCTAGAATCAGGTGTGATGCCATTAGCTCTTTTAGAGAAAAAAGTGAACAATTGGATTAAAGCAAGTAAATAAAAAAATGCCTTTCGTAACTGAAAGGCATTTTTTTTTATGCAGTAACTTCCTCCGAAGATTTTAAGTTTATTGGTTTTCCGTCAACGTCATAAAATTGATAACGGTATTTCAATTTTCCGTTTACTTCTTCAATATCTACATGCATTTGGTAAAAACCATTATTCCATTCTACAATAATATCAAAATAGTAATCTCCTACTCCAAAGCTTGTGGGCAAATTACTCACGTAAACCAACTTTTTAGATTTTAAATTTAAAGTATTTACCTCAATATTATTGTAAGCGCCAACGTCTTCATTGTCGAAAGTTCTTCCCATGTAACTATATTCCTTGGCTTTCTTCTTGCTTTTACCTTCTTTTGGATCATTGTAAATATCTTTTACAGAAAAAATTACATCTTTCAAAGAGAATTTTCCAACATTTACTAAAGAGAATTTCAATTGATGAATATACGTAATACGTTGTCCTTTTTTTCGAGGCTCATCATCAGATAAATCAGCACTTTCACCCAAATCAATATCTTTAATTTCAATAATTGGAATATTCTGACCAGCAATTTGAGTCATTACTTCAGGTTTGGATTCATCTTTATAATCTGCATCAACCAATTGCTCTTTTGTTTCTTGAATCTCATCACTTAAAACATCAATTTTTTTATTTGCAATATCAATTTCAGTTTCACTTTTTTCTTCAATAGAAATCGCTTCGTTGCTTGAACGATACAGCGAAAACAATGCACCGGTAATCAATGCAAAACCAATAAAAGCTAAAATAAGTGCTGTCATAGACGGATTCTTTTTCATTCCAATAAATTGGTTAAAACTCAGACTTAGAGATTATACAAAAATACTCATTGAAAAGGAATCAATTTTAGTTAAAAAAATAAGTTCTTAACATAGAAATTAACCGATTGTGTAGAAATAAAAAAAGTCCAAACTCTCATTTGGACTTTTTTATGTTATAATAATATTTAACAACCTTTATATTTAAAGACTATTGAAATAATTTCGTTTTTAGCGTAATTTATTGGCTCTAAAATCTCTCTTTCAACGGTTTTATGATTAGTTAACTTAAATTCATCATCCGAAACAACAGTAGTTAATTTTGTAACTAAATCTTCAACTTTAGATTTTATAGCTTTATACATAACTTCATCAATAAATAAAATCGAGTCATTGAATTTTTTTCTAAACTGCTTTGCTTCGTATTTGATAAATGTATTAATTTCTAAAACTTTATCTTCACTTAAACTATCATTATCAAATTTATCTTTAATTGTCTCTAAATTATCAAAGAATGAGTGTAAATGACTTATGTTTGGTTGAACAATTAATTCTTTAAACCATTGAAGTTTGATATTTTGTTCATTCTGTTGACTTGTCTTTAATTCATTACTTAAATTATATCTTTTTTGATAAACAAAAACATAATAAGCAAATCCAGCGTTTATAACAGCAATAATCACTTGTGATATATCTGCAATGTCAGACAAACCAACACCTGACTTTTCTAAAACAAAATTATTTACTGTATGTGAAACTAAAAACATTATATCAATGCACTTTCTTCACGTAAAATACTTTCAACTGCTTCTTCTAAATCACCCTGAATATCGTATCTACCAGAAGTAATAAAAAAAACTTTATTATTAAATTCTTTTTCTCCTAACCTAATAACAATATTATAAAGAAACTCTTCTAAAAAAGAAGGATTTATTGAACGAATATCTTGTGGAACAATTACATTTAGTTTATCACACTGCTTTTCCAAAGCATCAATATTAGAATCATTTCTTACTTGGATTCCTCTATCTCTTCCTGTAAAAACTTTAGAATTTGGGGTTCTAAAATCTTTTAAATCTATACTTATTGCTTTCATGTTAATTCATTTACATTTTTATTATCAAAACATATTTTGACAGTAATTAATGTTCCAGGGAAATTCTGGGGCACAAAGGTAACAAATTTATTGTCAGGTTGTTCCTCTATATTTCCATTTTTATTAAAAGTCATCATTTGATAACATTGATTGTTTTCTTTTTTTACTTCAATTAAAGGATAACTTGCATCAAATATTATATTTGTATTACCTGAAATTAATGTTAATTTCGAGTTATTGTCATTTTGACCATTTCCTTTTAATCTAAAAAACCTATCTATAAATCTTATAGTTCCTTTACCTCGATTCCAATTTTTAACCGAAGTTACTCCTTCTTGCAAAGAATAGAAAGTCCAAAGCGTTTCCTCTTCAAATTTTGCAGGAATGAAAAAACCATCATTTGTATATTTTGAAGACAACTCTTGCATTCTTTTAACTACAGGAGTGCCTTGATTTTCTATTTTCTTAAAGGACTCATATATTGTTTGTCCAAAGTTAAAAATTGATAACTTAAAAATTCCCAAATTATTGTTATTTTCTTTAGGTTTTAAAAAATATCCAATAGCATACCTATATCTGAAATCTGAATGCTCTTCAGCATTTGCCATTACTTCTCCTACAACTTTTGAAAGATTTGTCTCAGCATCTGAAGTAAGGCTTAAACCAATTTCCTCCAAACATGTCAAAACATAATCAACAATCTCTGTCTCATGAATTTCTTTAACTGTACCATTTTTATTGTTTTTATTATCCCCAATACGTAATGAAAATGGAATGAAATCACTCTCATGATTATTCTTTATTTCAATACCCGCAATATTTTTATATGCACCAATAGAAAAAAGAACATTAAATATTTCTGGTCTATTAAAATTTATTGGATTTATTGATGTAGTTCTAATTTCTTTAAATCCCGTTTTGATACATCTTGAATAATAATTAATGAATCCTGCTAAAATTAAATCCATACAAGCGGAAGCATCTACATCTAAATATTCACATTGATCATAATCTATATAAATAACACCTTTAAATTCAACATATAAAACATGAAATAATCTTTTAAGAAAAAACATTGTTTCTTCATTATTTTCTGAAATAGAAAAAACTTTAGGAATCATTAACTTTCCATCTTCCTTATATGGCAAGTTTTGTTTAGAAAAATTCAAATATCGAGTTCTTAAAAAACCAATCAACTCATTGTATTTTGGTTTTCCACCAATTGAATATAAGAACTTATATTTTTCGTAAGTAACTGACTGATATTTAATTTTATAAAAGGAACTTTGCTCTTTAAGAACTTTTTGAAATCTATAAAAACCTGCTTTTCTTTTCTTTTCTCGTTTTCTTCTTTTTATGTCTTTAATATGCTTCTTTATAGCTTTACGAATCAGAAAAGTTTTGTTCTTTATGGCTTTCATTAAAATATGTTTATTCGAAATTACTAATTTTTAATGAAATATTAAAAAAAATTCCGAAATTTTCATTTCGAACTTTTTTTTGTGCGGATAAGTAGGACTTACTTCGACTTCGCTCAGCATAAACTTCTCGTCCTTTTTGCCCACAAAAAAAGTCCAAACTTTCATTTGGACTTTTTGTGCGGATAATAGGACTTACTTCGACTTCGCTCAGCATAAACTTCTCGTCCTTTTTGCCCACAAAAAAAGTCCAAACTCTCGTTTGGACTTTTTGTGCGGATAATAGGACTTACTTCGACTTCGCTCAGCATAAACTTCTCGTCCTTTATGCCCACAAAAAAAGTCCAAACGAGAGTTTGGACTTTTTGTGCGGATAATAGGAGTGCAACTCTGTATTAAATCAGAAAATCATAAATGTAATAAGGCTTAATAATTGTTTGTTTTAGAATACTTTAAATGAATTTACAATAAATTAAATTAAATGAGGTTTAAATACAATAACAAATTTTAGGGGATTTATAGGGGATTTTTGAAAATATTATTATCTTTGAAAAAAGATATAATTATGGCATCAGGTAAATTTTTAGTTAAAACCAATAATGATTGGAATACAATTTTATATAGGTTTAAACAAGGCAAAAAATTTGATTTAGTAATTTCAACAGGAATTAAAGTTCCAAATAGTCGTTGGAGCTTTACAAAACAAACAATTTTAGCTACAAAAGAAATTGATTACATCCGTATAAATGAAAAGTTAAAAGAACTAGACACATTCATTCAAAAGGAATATAACAATAATGTAATAAATGAAGAAATAATCAACTCTAAATGGTTAAAAGAAAAAATAAACATTTGCTTTAATCGGGAAACAAATAATGTAGAAATTGACAATAAACTATTCTTATCAAACTTTATAACATCATTTATTGAAGAAGCGAAAACAAAGAAAACTAAAAATAACACTCTTTTAAAACCGAGAACAATACAACACTATCAAACTACTTTAAACAAACTAACTGCATTTGAAAACTATATCGGTAAAAGAATAAAATTTACAGATTTAACTATTAAATTTCATAATGAATTTACAACTTATCTTGATGTTGAAGAAAAATTAAATCCTAATACAATTGGTGGATACATTGATGATGTAAAGTTATTTTTAAATAATGCTGATAAAAAAGGCTTTAAGTTTCCAAATGATTTTAAACTAACAGAATTTTTTTCGCCAACTAACAAAACAAAAGATATATATTTAAAAGAATCGGAAATAGATTTAATCTACAATACACAATTTGAACAGGACTATTTGGATAATGCGAGAGATTGGTTTATTATTGGTTTGAGAACAGGTTTAAGAGTTTCTGATATTTTAAAACTAACAACTAAAAACATTGTTGATGAGTTTATTGAAAAAGAAACTATCAAAACTGAATTTCCTGTTATCATACCAATACACAAACAAGTACAAACAATCTTGAATAAAAGAAACGGAAACTTTCCAAGAAAAATAAGCGACCAAAAATTTAATGATTATATAAAAATCGTTTCTGAAACTGTAGGTTTAAACGAAATCTGTGAAGGCTCAAAAATGACACCAATTGAAATAACCGAAAACGGAAAAAAGAAAATAATCCATAGAAAGATTTATGGAAACTTTCCTAAATATGAATTAGTTTCTTCTCATGTTTGCCGACGTTCTTTTGCGACAAATTTATATGGCAAACTTGACACATTAACAATAATGAAGATTACAGGACATCAAACAGAATCACAATTTTTGAAGTACATAAAAATAACACCTAGACAATATGCAGAAAATTTAAAAAACTATTGGAAAACATATCAAAGTAACTCAAAAGATTAACCACATCGCAAAACGGCAAAAAAGAAAGAAATAAATTTATTTAGTTTAAAATTTTAAAAAAGTAGAACTAATTAATAATTATATAAAACAATAATAGAAAAGCCATTAGTTGGTATGGCTTTATTTAAAATTTAAAATATCTTTTGGCTCAATTTCAAGGGCATTAGCTATTTTTATAAGTGTTTTTATCGTAACAGAAACTTCTGCTCTCTCAATGCGTCCAATTGTGATTTTAGGTATATTACAAATATCAGCAAGGTTTTGTTGAGATAAGTTCTTTTGCTCTCTCAACTGCCTTATATGAACACCTAAACTTGAAATATATTCTTCCTCCAAAATCATATTTCAAAGGTCAATAAGAAAAATATTAAACTCGGTTACATTTAAGTAGCCAATTTTATTATATTTGAAGAAAAAATATGCTTTTACTGGAAACCGTAAAATTGTATAGTTTAGAATTCTAATATTTGTATTTGCAAAAAATAATAGTATAACATTTAACTAATTAACTCTTATCATGTTTGGAATATTTAAAAACTTAACACCTGAAGGAAGGCTTGAAAATGAGATAAAACAAAGTATGGAAAATCAAATTATTAGTTACACTAGAGAAACTAATAAAAATGATTATCTAATGGGATTTGCAATTGATGCTGCTACTCGTGATATTTATAAATCATATATGGTTACAGCAAATCTTTTATCTCGTGGACACGGAATTAGTTACGAAAAAACTGTAAGTATTATCACTAAAGTAACCAATGATATTAGAAATAAATATCTTGTAAATCCAACACCAATTTCTTAAATTATTTTCTATGTTTGGATTTATAATTTTTATAATTATTGTTATAGTGGGTATTATGATTTCTTATAATACAAGTGACGTTGTTAAAGAAACTAAAATAAATAATGAAATTGCTTTTAAAAGAGATTTACAATATTTAATTGAAAAAAATATTAGAGAGATTGAGTTACAACATAGTTCAAACGAAATGGTAAAATTGTTTTTAGTTGGTAATTATAATAAATCTATGAGTTTAGTTGATACTTATTCCAAACAATATTTTCTTTCAAAGTTAAAAACAACTGCTATAATTGAAAGTGTTTATTCTACATATTTAAAAATTTACTAATTATGAACTTCTTTTTTATTTTTTTAGGTTTGCTTTTTATAGTCTATCTTATCTCTTATAATAATAGAGACAAATCAAAAGATTATTTATATCAGAGACATCCAACAACTAGTCCTGGTGAAGCATCACTTATGTATGATATTGGAGAAGCAATAGATGTAATTACTAATAAGTCAATTAACAATGGTACAGATGTAAAAACAGAATTACTTTCTTTAAAAGAACATTTAATTAATGATATGCCTTTTTTGTGTAAAAAATATACAGTTGATAGATTTACTGCTAAAATGGTAATAGATGTTTGTTTTGAAAATACTTTTAAAAAATTATAAATTGTAACTTATAAAATATCATACACAATTTTCAATGCTCGAAAAATATTTCAACTGCAAGTCGAACCTACTATAAAATTCTAGTGATACTAAAAAAACCCACGATTTAAAAAGGTGGGTTTGTTATTTATATTATAGTTTACATTTTAACCCTCTAAGCAATATTAGACAATAAAAGAGTTTCATCACAATCGTTCAAAAGTTCTTGAAATTTAAATTCAAGATTTACTAAAATTTCATTCTTGGTTTTATTTAAATTATGCTTTTCAACCAACATATTAAAATCTCTTTTCACTCTATTAAATACTTTCAAAGACTTTTCTTTTTTAAGTTGTTTCCAATAGTTTGGATTTGTAAATTTTACTAAATTATCTTTGTCTTCTTTCGGCATATTTAAGAGATAAAAATCATCGACTATGGTTAATCCATTAAACTCTTTTAAAAGCCTATCATAAAGCCTATAAACAACCTCAATTTCGTTTAAATCCTCCAATTTGAATATTCCTATCTTTTGTAAATACCTTTTTGAAGTAATTTTCAATTCTATTCTCAATTTATGCTCTTTCAAATGGTATTGTTTAGATTTATTGTAAATCTTTAAACTAAAATCTGTTGTTTTAAATTCCTTAAAATCACCTTTTCCGCCAAATTTATCGTCTCTGTTATGATGTTTGTTTCTATACATCAAAAGATTATAGTCAATTATATCTTGCGGATTTTTACTAACATCAATATTAATTCCAAATTCAAGGTTTGTCAAAGAACTAGAATTTTCAATCTTTAATTTTTTAGTCAAAAAAGAAATAACTTCTTTCACTTGGCAAAAACTGAAATCATTATAATTTTGGTCTTCATCAAATAAAACTAAATTTCTAAACTTATGTAAACTGCCATTTATATAGGCATTAATTAAAGTAATTGAAACATCTAAATTTTTATACTTCCCTTTTTTTGGATACAAGTTTATTTCACTTGTAAAAAGATTAATAATAGTCATCAAATCTATTATTTTACTTGAAACAACAAAGTTTTCAAACTTTTCTTTCTCTACTATTTGAAATTTTACGTTATCTATCATTATGCAACTGAATTAAGTTTGTTCATAACATCATTTTTCAAATAGTAAACCCTATTACCCATTTTTTTGGCTTCAAGTATTTTTTTATTATTCCAATTGAATAAAGTTTCAACTGATACATTCAAGAGTTTTGCAGTTTCTTTTCTTGAATAAATCTTTTCTTCATCATTTTCGTTCGGATTTAATTGTATTACTTTCACGAGTTTATTCAGTTCCTCTGAAATAATCTCTCTTAACTCTTTTACGCTTACTTGAAGTAATAGCATTTCATTTTTTTCTCTCATAATTTTGATTTAGAATGTTTTTATTTGTTTTTAGTTTTTGTCATCCTATACTGCGAAATTATGCGATTCTCTAAACTTACTTGGGACTATAAAAAATCTTTTGGGAACGATTTTGTTTCTCAATAAAAGCAAAAATTATTCTCCTGTAAATTGAAGTTGATGCTTTAAGACTTTTTAATTTTTCAAAATTTAGCTTTTTTGAATCATACATTTTAAATCTAAATGTGGATTCTGAAACGCTTTCAATAATATATTTTTTTTCAAACATAACTCTAAATAAAAAGCAAGCATCTGTATAATTAAATTCAATTTTACCATCTTCGATGAATAAATTCATAAAATCAAAGAATATTTTATAAGAATTAAAATCACAGAAAATTTCGTTTAATTTGTGTTTGTCAAAATACTCTTGACTTCCTTCAATAATATCTTTTCTTAAGTACGATTTTGAAAGAACCTTCTTTTTTTCTGCAGAAGTTAATGACTCAAATAAATAATCCAAACTTGAGGGTTTATGCCAATTAATTATATCCGAATAATTAGCTCTAAAATGTAAATCAATATTATCTCTTAAGGTACTCAATGACTTATTTATAGTTTCGATGTTATCGTTATTTGAATTTTTTGATATATAGTACGATGTTTTAATATTAAATAGAATTTTTTTTAATTTTTTTTCGAAATCTCCTCTTTCAATATTAATTTGATTCAATCTTAACTCTTTTAAAAGTCTATCACTCTCAGAAATACAAAAATTTGAGAATTCAAAATTATCATATAATTCAGCTTCTTTCAATTCAGTTTCGTTTTCAAAAAATATTTTATACATATCCAAAAAAATTATTTTATGTGCAACACTCTATTTTGTCTTGGTTCTAAATCCTGTCACAAAACTGATTTTTTGCTTCCACACCCACTAATCAAACTATTTACATAAATCTTTTTAAAATTATCAACAATTTTCATTAGTCTGTTGTGATTAATATATAAAGTTTGTTTTATGACGTGAATTTATAAAATAAAATTATATTGTCCATATAATGAAGAACATTTAATCATTTTTAACTTTTAATATTTAAACAAGTTAATTTAGATTAAAATAGTAGTAATAATATGAAACAGGGGTGTTTTTAGGGGATTTTTTAAAACAAAAAAGTCTTAAATATTTGATTTACAAATAAATAAGACTTATTAATTGTGCGGATAATAGGACTCGAACCTACACGCCTTGCGGCACCAGATCCTAAGTCTGGCACGTCTACCAATTTCGCCATATCCGCTAAAATTGTGAGTGCAAATATAAACAATACTTTGTAATTTCCAATACTCAAATAACAAATTCCAAAAAAAATAAAACTTCTTTAAAAAATTGGAATTTGGAATTTAAATATTGGAATTTGTATTCGTATATTTGACATTATAATCAAACCATTAAAAATGAATAATATAAAACAATACGTTCAAGAAAACAAAGAGCGTTTTCTAAACGAATTAATCGAATTATTAAAAATTCCTTCTGTAAGTGCTGATACGGCTTACTCTCAAGATGTAATTGATACTGCCAATGCCGTGAAAGTTTCATTAGAAAAAGCAGGTTGCAATCATGTTGAAATTTGTGAAACTCCAGGTTACCCAATTGTCTTTGGAGAACACATTATTGATAAAAATCTTCCAACGGTTTTGGTTTACGGACATTATGATGTGCAACCGCCAGATCCAATGGAGCTTTGGACTTCTCCTCCATTTGAACCTGTGATAAAAACCACAGAAATTCATCCTGAAGGTGCAATTTTCGCTCGTGGCGCTTGTGATGATAAAGGTCAAATGTACATGCACGTGAAAGCATTTGAATACATGATTCAAAACAATTGCTTGCCTTGCAACGTAAAATTCATGATTGAAGGGGAAGAAGAAGTAGGTTCTAAAAGTTTATCATGGTTTGTTACTCAAAATCAAGAAAAACTTGCTAATGATGTGATTTTAATTTCTGATACTGGAATGATTTCTAATCAACAACCGTCAATTACAACAGGATTGCGTGGTTTAAGTTACGTTGAAGTGGAAGTTACAGGACCAAATCGTGATTTACATTCTGGACTTTATGGTGGCGCAGTTGCAAATCCAATAAATGTTTTGGCAAAAATGATTGCCTCGCTTCATGACGAAAACAATCATATCACTATTCCAGGATTCTATGATAATGTAGAAGAATTATCGTTAGAAGAAAGAGCCGAAATGGCAAAAGCACCTTTCAATTTAGAAAATTATAAAAAAGCATTGAACCTTAACGACATTTATGGCGAAAAAGGATATGTAACTAACGAAAGAAACTCCATTCGACCTACATTAGACGTAAACGGAATTTGGGGTGGATATACTGGCGAAGGTGCAAAAACTGTAATTGCAAGTCAGGCATTTGCTAAAATATCTATGCGTTTGGTACCAAATCAAGATTGGGAAGAAATTACAGAATTGTTTACTAAACACTTTGAAAGCATTGCTCCTTCAGGCGTAACAGTAAAAGTAAAACCTCATCATGGCGGACAAGGTTATGTAACTCCAATCGATAGCATTGGTTACAAAGCCGCGAATAAAGCTTACACTGAAACTTTTGGAGTTCCTGCGATTCCAGTGCGTTCTGGTGGAAGTATTCCAATTGTTGCACTATTCGAAAAAGAATTAAAATCTAAAACTATATTAATGGGATTCGGATTGGATTCTGATGCTATTCACTCACCAAACGAACATTTTGGAATTTTTAATTACTTAAAAGGTATTGAAACTATTCCTTTATTTTATAAGTATTTTGTAGAAATGAGTAAATAATTCAACCGCAAATTCGCAAATTTTAAATCCGTTCATTCTTCATTGAGTGAACGGATTTTTCTTTTAAAAAAAATCTGTGAATCAGTGGCCAACCAAACTAATTTACAACATTTTACAACATTATAAAATTTTTGGCGTTAAATTTGTATTACAATCATCAAATCAAAATCAATCAATCATGTTAAAACGTTTTTTTATTCTTTGTTCTGGTGTCGATACTGACATTGTGAACGGTTGTTCCAACGGCGAACAAAACAAATATGCTGGTATTGGAGCCACAGTGTTCTTCACAGCAATTATGGCTTTTATTGCCAGTAGTTATGCGCTTTTTACAGTTTTCGACAATGTCTACACTGCAGTTTTCTTTGGTTTAGTTTGGGGATTTTTAATTTTCAATCTGGATAGATTTATCGTTTCGACAATCAAAAAACGTGATAATTTTTTAGACGAATTTATTCAGGCAACACCACGAATAGCTTTGGCTATTATTATTGCCATAGTAATTTCAAAACCATTGGAAATAAAAATCTTTCAGAAAGAAATTGAAACCGTTTTGTTGAAAGAGAAAAACGAAATGGCAATGGCAAACAAAAAACAAGTTACCAATTATTTTCAAAGTGATGTTGATAAAAACAAAGCCGAAATCGATAGCCTGAAAAGTGATATTACTAAAAAAGAAAAAGAAGTAAATGATTTATACTCGGTTTTCATTACTGAAGCTGAAGGAACTGCTGGAACAAAAAAATTAGGAAAAGGTCCGGTTTATAAAGAAAAACGTGAAAAACACGACATGGCTTTGAAACAATTGGATTCTATGAAAGCTGCAAATGCTGTAAAAATTAAAGAAAAAGAAGCCAAAGCCAAAACACTACAAGCCGATTTAGACAAAAAAGTAACCGAAACACAACCTATTATTGATGGTTTTGATGGATTGATGGCTAGAATCAATGCTTTGAATAAATTACCTTGGTTACCATCATTTTTTATAATGCTTTTATTTTTAGCCATTGAAACTTCGCCAATTATTGCCAAATTACTTTCTCCAAGAGGCGAATATGATTTCAAACAAGAAGACGCTGAAATGGGAATTAAAAATATGCTAGCACAAAATCGTTATCAAAGTGATTTGCAAAGAAAAACAGATGCCGAAATTTACGATAAAGTCTATGCCGATATCAAAGACGACAAAGAATTATACAATTATAAGAAAAAAGGCGCATTGGAATTATTGAAGTTACAAGCTGATGGATTCGTTGAAAAGCAGAAGAAGTCAATGTAATTTCGTTTAACCACTAAGACACTAAGATTGTACTAAGAACACAATGAAAAACCGATAGAAAATAAATCTATCGGTTTTTTTATTTAAAAAGCTTCGAGCTCTTTGCTAAAACTTTGTGAACTTTGTGGTTAAATTTTATGGCAAATAAGAATACCCATTTCTACTTTTCCACATGAAATATTTCTCCAAAATAACTTTGTTAAAATCATAAATCACGTTTGGAATCATAATGGCAAAATTTCGTGGTTTGAACAAATGGTCTGAGAAAATTATAACTTCTTTTTTTCCACAATCCATAATACAAAGTCCCATAATTTTTCCCCAAGCTTTTTTCTTCAAATCGGTTTTCCCTTGTGAAACTCTTATTATGTTTTCGGCAACAATTTTTCCGGTTTCATCTGATGGATAACCTGTTTTTGGTGAAGCAAAAGGAATTTTTTCTGGTGTAAATGGCAATACAACATTTACAGCAATTCCTGCAGCCCAAATATTTGGATAATCTACATGTCTGTAATCATCACCAACATTGATATAACCTGTTGGTGTAGCATGCAAATCTGGTGAATTAGTCACAAAATCAACTCCGATGAATGGTGGCATTAACATTGAGAATTTGAATGGTAATTCTTCATCAGAAGATAAAATTATTTTGTCTTCCTTAACTTCTTTTACACCAACTTGGGTTCTATAATGAATGTTAAACATTTTCATAAATGCTTTAAGCATACTTTCTCCCATTGGCATTCCGTCAATTCCGAAATGTCCTAAATAATCTTCTGGTGTAATCCAATATAAATCTACTTTTTTACGAATATTTTGTTCACGAAGCCATTTTTCTATATTGAATAAAAACTCATAAGCTGCGCCCATACAACCTGCATTTTGAGTAGCACCTATCACAATTGGACCAGGATTTTTCTTAAACTCTTCTAAAGCTTTTCTGGCTTTCATGGCTCCGTTTGGAGTTCCAATATAATGAGTATATTCTTCTACACCTGGCGCAACATCATATTTCACTTTTGGACCGGTCGCAATTACTAAATTATCATATTTAAAATCGCCTTTATCGGTAGTTACAATTTGAGTTGTAGGATTTACTGTTAAAGCTTCTGCGCGTACAAAATCAACACCTTTCTTAGTTAGAATTCCTTCTTTTTTAAAAGATATATCTTTCATGTCTCTTCTTCCAAAAGGAATCCAAATTAAAGATGGAATGAATAAAAAAAGTGGTGATTTATCGATTAATATTACTTTATGTTCGTTTTTACCTTTTCTCTTGATTTCGAGTGCTGCAGTCATACCTGCAAAACTTCCTCCTATTACTACTGTTGTTGTCATGATTTTTTGATTTTAACAGTATAAAATTACTTCACTTTAACCAATTAAAAAGTCACAAATGTTACATAAGGACATAAAAAAACCGACTGAATTTTATTTCAATCGGTTATATGAATTTTTGCTTTAAAATTTACAAATAACTTAAAATTTCATTTTTCAATTTATCGTATTCTCCTTGCAGAATTAAACCATTATCTAACAATTTCTTGTAGTTCTGAAGTTTTTCAAATAATTGATCTTGCGTTAAACTTGCCAAACCACTTTCTGCATTTAATTTTTCATCAGGAAATTGTTTTTCATCTCTGTAACCTGATTGTTCTACTGGAATAATTTCGGCAAAATTAGTAACTTCCTCTGTTGCAACTTCTTCTACTTCTTCAATCACTTCATCGTAAACTGGAGCAACTTCTTCAACTACTGAACTAGCAGTTGGCGCTGAACCTGGATTCTTCAATAAATCCAATTGTTCTTTAGCATAAGTATATAATTTTCGTGCTTGATTTTTTGGCAAATAATCAACCGTATGTGTCAAATCTGATTTGGTGTTGAAAGTGAAATCGGCTCCAAGAATTCCTTCTTTTACAAAACTTCCTGCAATATCATCCCAATCATAATCTACAAATTCCATTGATAAACCAAGATTTTTTGGTTTACAAAGAATTATTCTTTTGTTAGTAACTACAATACTATCTGGCAAAATGGTAACTGCTGGTTTTTTTTGTACAGCAATGTATCCAATTTCTTCATTAGACATTAATAAATTACTCAATTTAGAAGTAATTTTCTCAATCGCTTTTGGATCTTGGTCTTCGTTTAATATTTTCTTTAAATTATCAATCATGATAGTTGTTTTGAATTTTATTCTAATTGTTTCACAAAAGTAATGCCTAAATTAATACAAAATCAAAAAAGAGATTGATAAATCAACCTCTCTTTCTTTGAAAAATAAAAATAAAAATAAAAATTATCTATAATGCATTGCTATTTGGCCAATTTGACCTAATATTTTAAAAGAATCTTTGAATGATAATTTTGAACCATCCATATGAACCCATCTATCTAAAGGTTTTTCACACAATAAAGTTTTTGCCGTTTCTAAACCATATTTCTTTCTCATTCTCATAAAAATTTCAACATCAAATAACCATTTGGTCAAAAATTTTGTTTGAAACGTATCTTCAACAACATCTTTAGTCATGATTTTTGCACCACATTGAGTGTCTTTAAAATCCATTCCTAATGTTTTTCTAATAATAAAATTTATAGTTTTACTAATTATTGCTCTTGCAGATTCTTTTTCAATATCGGCACCCATTCTTGTTATTCTAGAACCGCTCACAATTTTAAAATTTGAATCTTTAATAGTATCAACTAAAGAATCAAAATCCTCGAAATTAGTTGATAAATCGGCATCTAAAAAACCTATATAATCAAATTGTTGTTGTTTTGCTAAATGCAACATTCCCAAACGAACAGCTTCTGCTTTTCCTCCATTTTGTTCGCAATTGTAAACACTAATTCTGCCTTCGTTTTGCTTTTTTAAATTGTATAAAACATCTAAAGTATTGTCTTTACTTCCATCATTCACAAAACACAAATGATAGCTTAAATTTGAATTAACAAATTTTTTAAATTCTTCACTCATCAATCTTTTTTCTTCATTGTAGCATGGAATAACTACTCCAATTACTTTATTCTGAATGAATTTATTTTTATTCACTGGATATGTAATATTACTCGCTCCAATTAGTTTTTTAACTCTTATCCCAATTTCATTCAAACTAAGTGGTTTCTTAAGATAATCAGTTGCTCCCAGAGCAAATCCTTTTTCTATAACATCTTCATTATTGTTACCTGATAAAATAATTACAGGTGTTTCATGCTTTTTTTCAATTTTAATATAATTTACAATATCTAAACCTGAACTTTTGTTTTCTAAATTACCATGATTATTATCTAACACTTCTCCTGTATATTCTGGCATATTGATATCAGCAATAACCAAATTTGGCATATAATTATCATACTTTTCTTTAGCATCATTAACAGAGTTTGAAGTCATAACTTCATAACCTAAATCTGTTAAACATTTTTCTAATGATAGTAATACTAATTCTTGATCGTCTACGATTAAAATTTTCATTTTTTTTATTTTTTATTGTTATTTTTCATGTCAAAAGTACATCGAAACTACAAGGCCAATTTTTATTTTAGACCAAAGAATAAATAAGTGTCGACGAATGGTTTTTTTCTATAGATATATAAAATTCAACGATATGATGATTATTACTATATTTACATCATTAAGAAATCACCTATAGTTTGTGAAAGAAAAATCGAATAAATATTTATTGGTTGCATTATTAATTGGATTGGTTTTCCATGGGAGCGCTATTTTCTTTACTTTAGAAAACACTTATGATGCTTTAATTCATTTATTCTTTGGAAATCATTACGCTACTAGTTGGTTTGAGCCATGGAATTACAGTTGGTACACCGGATTTACCGTTATGGGTTATCCACCATTAGTGCATCAATGTATTGGATTGTTGTCGTTTATTGGTGGATTAAAATTCGGATTATTTACTGTTGCCATCATTGCAATTCTTCTTTTTATTACAGGTGTTTTTAGATTTTCACTTTTAATTACAGGCAATAGAAATGTAGCAGGATATGCTGCCTTATTAGCTGTTTTTTCTTCATCCTTTGTTGAAACACTTCATATTTTTGGTCAATTACCAAGTATTGTTGGGATTTCTATCTTGATGCATGCGTTGCCAGAAATTTATCTTTGGATAAAAACCGGACAAAAGAAATATTACTTCACTTCCATTTCATTAATTGCTGTAACCGTTTGTTCACATCACGTTACACCTTTATTCGGAATGATATTCTTCATATTTCCGTTAATCGGAATGACGGTGATGGATGTAGCTCGTGAAAAAGTGAATTCGTACAAAGAAGTAACAATGAAATTATTTGTACAAACTACTATTTCATTACTAAAGCGAATCATTGCATTTGGATTTACATCTGTCTTTTTAATTGTTTTTTGCATTTTCCCTTATTGGATTAATTCGAAGAACAATCCAATAACACAAGTGCCAATTCCGCATGGAAGTCGTGATAATTTCCTCGAAGTAACTTCTTCTGGATTGATGTTTTTTGTTATTCCTTGGGGAATTTTATTGTTTTTGTTACCATATATATTTTATAGATATTACAGCAAACGCTATATTTTCTTTGGTTTATCAATAACATTATTAACTGTTTTAGGAACTGGCGGAACCACTCCTATTCCGTTAAAAGTTTTGGGTGAAAATGCCTTTAATATTTTAACACTCGACCGATTTACACTTTGGGCAGCCATAATGAGTTTACCAATGTTTGGCGAATTTGTATATCGATTAGTAGAAGGCGATTTACGAACTAATCTTCAAGAACGATTTGGTTCGGTCTATTACAAAATTATTTCTGGTTTGTTTGCTGGTTCGTTTTTATTCATGGCGATTTTTACGATAACATTGGGTTATTTTCGTCCGTTTCAACCACAGAAAATCAATACGTTACCTATTATCAATTTCTTAAACCAAGACCAACACGATCAATGGCGTTATTTGCCTTTGGGTTTTGGCGATCAAATGGCAACATTGTCTTATCAAACAAAAGCTTTGACTGTTGATGGAAATTATCATTCGGCACGACGATTGCCAGAACTAACTTCGAGAGCTGTTGAACGTTTGGAAAATTCAAAATTTAGAGGTTTGGAAGGCATTGGTTCTTTGCAACAATTTTTAACGGTTCCAGAAAAATACAATCTGAAGTATGTTTTTTCTAATGATAAATTCTACGATCCAATACTATATTTCTGCGGTTGGCATCGATTAACGCAATTGGAAAACGGAATTATGGTTTGGGAAAAACTCAATGTTCCGCCATTATCTAAAATTCTTCCTTTTGAAGATGTGCCATTGTATCAAAAATTGATGTGGGGAATTATTCCAATTTTAACTGTTGTTATAGCTTTTGTTTTGAACGTTCAAATGATTTTATATCAAGCTTTAAAACTGAAACCAATTACTCAACCCGATTTTTTCAAATTTGCTGTTGATTATAAAAAGTTTCCAAGAAAGCTGGTTACGCTACTTCATATTTGGACTGGAATTGTATTGCTAATCATCTTTTATTTCGTCTATCAATTTTATGTCAACAATTCGTCGCAATTAAGTCCGAAAAATGTGGTAAAAGCTTATTATGATGCGATTGATTTTAAAGAATTTGAAAAAGCACATTCCTATTTAGATCCAAAAGGAAACAAATCGCTATCGCAATTTATGTTGGAAACAGCGGTAAAAGATGGTATTTTAAATTCGTATGCTAAAATGGATGCGATTGATATTCAAATTGTAAAGCAAACCGAAAATTCAGCCAAAATCATTGCTAAAACTAAATGGGTAACGCCTTTGGAAATCATTGAAAAAAACTATACGCATGAAGTTATAAAAGAAAAAGGCAAATGGTTTATTGTTCCAAATAAAATAGATTTGGATATTCCGCCTGACCAATTTGTTTCCAATAACGGAACCGAATATTTCAAACACGGAAGACGCGCTGTTTCGACACAAATGACTTATCACGATGATGTTTTGAAGCAACCTGTTTTAGAAATTTTATCGGCGAAACTTATTAAGTACAATAAACAATACATTATAATAGGAGAAGTTCAAAATGTCGATAATGTTCCAGCCGACGTAGTTTTGAAGGCTACTTTATATGATAAAAACGACAAAAAATTAGCATCGTTCAATGCAAAATATGAAATCAAACATAAATTGATGCCAAAGGAAATCACCAGTTTTAAAGTCAATTTTGAAGACATTGCTTGGGCAAAAAACACTGATGTAAAACCAAAAACATTCAATCCAAACGAATTCGCTCCATTAGATATTAAAGATAATCCGGTAACATTCGACATTCAATGTGCTGGAAATGTTGCCATAACCGATTTGTACACACAAGTGGCGCTTTCTGATTTTGCTATCGAAAACAATCATATCAAAGGAACTTTGTTTAACTTCGGAATTCAAGAAAGTACGATACCGGAAATTTTAGTATCGTATTATAATGACAAGAAAGAACTGATTTATGTAGATCATTTCTTTATGCGTGAAGGTGTTCGTGTGCAACGCAAGAATTATTTTGACTATGAATTGTTGAATTTAAAAAATTGCAAAACTCTAAAATCATCGTTGGAAAATTGTTTTGTAAATGGTTTGGCAAATGCGTCAATTTCTAAAGCAGTGGTTCCAAATAGAAAAGCTTCTCAAAACGAGGAACAATTACAAATGGTAAAAGGCAACGGATTTGATTACATCAAAATCGAAATTAATAATTATATAGGAAATCCAAGATAATGAAAAAAGCAATTAACATATTGTTTTTATTGTGTGCTTTACTCCTTTTGGCATTCGGAACTACTTTGGTTTCAAATAAAAAAGTATCTTTTGAATTGGTTTCAAATATTAAAACTTTCACTGCTGGAAATTCAATTGAATTAGAATTTCATTCCAAATCTGAAAAAGAAAAACCGCAACTTTTCATAATTCATTCGTATGGAAAAACATTACTTGATGTAACCATTGAAAAAGGAAATTACATTTTTAAAATTCCAGAAAATTATTGTAAAAAAACAGGTGACGTTTCATGGTTTTTAATCAACAAAAATGAAACAAGAAATTCAGGAACTTTTGAGATTCTGCCAAATGATGCAACCAAAACTGTTGTTGAAAATTATCTTGGCCCAAGAACAATTTTGGCAGGTGGAAAAGAATTCACCATGATGGTTACGGTTCCAACCGATGGTTTTGACAATCCAAAACAGGAAAACACCAATGTAATTTTGAAACATCAATTTTTACAAAATGTTACGAATCTCAATTTAAAAACGAAAGACTTTATTGCCTGGTACGATATTTATTCTCCAACAAAATCAGGAAAAATGTTGGTCTCAACAGAATGTGACAAAATCGCAACCAAAGAAATTGAAACCGAAATCTATCCAAATATTGCAACCAATTTTACAATAGATTATAAAAGAAATCACGAGTTTGCCGATGGAAATCAGATTACGCATTTTACAACATCTAGCATAAAAGACCAATATGGAAATGTGGTTAGCGATGGAACTTTGGTTTCGTTCCTTATCAAAACTAAAAACAATTTGATATTGAAAACTTTTGGAGCAACGATAAACGGAATTGCTTCAGCTCAATTATTGCATCCCGATCATCAAGAAACCTATTCTGTTAAAGGATTTGTAACCGGAATTGCCGAAAGTAATTCGATTACTATCAATTACAAACCTATTATTTCAACATTCAATTATTCGTTTTCAAACAAAAACAGAACACTAACTGTTGGACCAATAAAAAGTTTTATGAATCAATTGGTTCCTGATGGAATAAAAGTAATTGTAAAGGTTTTTCATAAAGACAACTTAGTGACAACTTTGCAAGAAGATACATCAAAAGGAATAGCAACTTTTGAGCTTTCAGAAGATTTTTATAAAGAGAAAAACTATCGTTTTGAAATCACAACATTAGGCATTACCAAACAAACAGAAACCCTAAACTATGAGCTTCATAAATAATAAAAACACGATTCGTATGGTCTTGATTAGCTCATTTATTTTACTAAATGTGCTGTTGCTTTTTGGATTGAGTAGTATTTTAGAATATTTGAATTCTGGTGCTGATAGAACATCGATGTTGCATTTGGAAAAAGAAACTGTAAATACTTATTTACCAAAAGTTATTTGGGAAGAATTGAATAATGTAGGCAGAGTAATGGAGCCAAATACCTTAAAAACCATTGAAAAAGACTATTTATTTTCATGGTACATCAAAAATAAATCGCTAGAAAACAATAAAAAACAAGGCATTGAAGATTATTACACACAAAATGCTCGAGTGAATTTGTACAACAGCATTGATTATAATTTGAAAAACAAAATCACAATTGAAAGTACCACTTTAAAACACAATCCGAAATTAGAATTTTATAGTGAAGACGGTCAGCAAGTGGTTTTTACCGATAAAAATGTCATTGAATTTCAAAAAGTTTTTAAAGACAAAAAATTAATTTCAGAAGTTCAAGATACGGCAACCTACAAAGTTATGATGTTGTTGGAAGATGGTTTTTGGCGCATTCGTCACATTCAAAAAATGAAACCTGAACCAATTGAAAAAGACACTTTAAAATCAAATCATGAATTTAAAGTTGTTGGAAAAAAGATAAAATACAATAATGTCGATTTTATAAGTAAAGGAATCAATTACTATCCTAAAAATTCGGCTTGGGATACTTTTGGCGACTTATTTAACAAAGATACCATTGCAAAAGATTTTGATATTATCAAAAAAGCAAAGTTGAATTCGATTCGGATTTTTATTCAATATGAGGATTTTGGTAAAGCTGATATTAAACCTGAAAAACTGGAAAAGCTTAAAACTTTATTGGATTTGGCAGAATCAAAAAACTTAAAGGTAATTATCACTTTATTTGATTTTTATAGCGATTATACATTGGAAAGTTGGACGCTAACCAGTCGACATGCCGAAAAAATTGTTACTGCTTTTAAAAATCACAAAGCTATTTTAGCTTGGGATATTAAAAACGAACCGAATTTGGATTTTGAAAATCGCGACAAAAAAAATGTATTGAATTGGTTGCAACAAATGATTACTGTAATTAAAGAAAATGACCCGAATCATTTGGTAACAATTGGCTGGTCGAATTCGTATGAAGCTATCAACTTAGAAGATAAAGTTGATTTTGTTTCCTATCATTTTTACAATGCCATTGACGATTTTGAAACGGAATACGCAACTTTAGATAAAGCAACTAAAAAACCAATAGTAATTCAGGAATTTGGAGTTCCATCCTACAGAGGAATTTGGAATTGGACAGGAACAACTAAAGATGGTCAGGCCGAATACCACAAAAAAATGCAAGAATTATTCAAAAAGAACAATCTTGCATTTATGTCGTGGACTTTATATGATTTTCCGAGTGTGCCAAATCAAGTTGCCGGAAAATGGCCTTGGCAGAAAAACAGACAGAAAAAATTTGGTTTTATTGATGAAAAAGGAAAAGAAAAACCTGCCTTTTTATACATTTCTAACTAAAGTATTTACCATTTTATTAATTTCAATTTCTTTGAATTTTTGAAGGTACATTTCAACAATTTTATCCATTGAAAGTGCGCAAGCAGCTTTGTAATTAGTTTTTGCAATGCGTCTTCTGTAATTATCATCTTCAAGAATTGTACTGATAGCTTTTGCTAATGAAGAAGCACTTTCTGGATTAAAGAATTCACCTTTGTAACCTTCGTCTTCAACTAATAAAGCTAGATCACCTAAATCGGGCATAACAACTGCTTTTCCGTAACTTCCTGCTTGATGTAAAACTCCAGAACTTCCTGTTGTTGATGTATAAGGAAATGCAACTATTGTGCTTTCAGTAAAGATACTTTCTACATCATTTTCTTCTACATATCCAGTAAAAGTAATTCCTTCAACATGTGCGTATTTTTCTTTAACTGATTGTAAATATCCTGGCGTATTTGGACTATCAGTTCCAGCAATTACAATTTCGATTGGTTCCTTATTAGTTTGTCTGATTAATTCAACTGCGTCAATTAGAATATCAACTTTTTTGTAGGTTCCAAACTTTCCAAAAGCCATTACTTTTTTTGGTCCAGCTGGTAAATCAAAACTAACATTCTTTGGAGTTTCAAAAGAACCATGTGGAATTAACGCAACATTATCTGTTTTATATTTTGCATTTAAAACATCAACATATTTATTGATAGTTACTGCAACAGTATCAGCTTTTAAAATGCAACTTGTAAGAGTAGTTCCGATGAAATTATATATTTTTTGAACAATTTTATTTGATGTAAATCCAGCATTTGCTAAATCTACTTGTTCCATAATATTATGCAATAAAACCACTGTGTTGCATCCTAATATTTTTAAAATCATTGGCAACAACAATCCTAAGGCTGCAGGAATTTTTTTATCACCAAATTTTACAAATTGTAAATTAAACAAAACAGCATCTGGTTTTTCTTTTAAAACCGCTTTTACTATGGTGAAAATGTTAGCATAGCTATTAAATTCCCAACATTCATTAACGGAAACTTTATTGCTGTTTTCAAAATCCAATTGTTTTGGTTCTGATGTTCTATCAGTAATTAAAACCAATTCTGAAACTTCTTCTTTTTGAACAAAGTTTTTTACTAAATGGTAACCATATTCGTTTAAAGTAACTTTACTAGGTGGAAATGCTGTTACAACTGCTATTTTCATTTTTTTATTTTTTAGATTCATTTTATTTTTCATGACAAAAGTCCAATAAAATCAATGGTCAAATTTTTAAATTCGACGAATGGAAATTTAGTTTAGACGAACATTCTTTTTATTCTGATAAAAGAAATACGCCAATTGAAAAAACAATAAGATTACCATTGAAATAATTTGCATTTCAACCACTTGTTCTAGTGATTTATGAAACATCACAATTAAGATTATTTGGGTTAATCCTAAAAGTGCTGAAATTACAACTGGAGTATACTTATTAATAGAGAGAAAATAGTAAGCAAAGATATTGGCAATGGCAAAAATTGATGTTGCTAAAGCGTATTTCCACAATAAAGGAGCTATTGAAAGATAGTCTTCACCAAACATTAAATTGACAACTAAATTTGGAAAAAAATAAGTAGTTGCAACAATTATTGCAGACAATGCAACAATATAACCAACATATTTAATCAAAATAGGTTGCGTGTTTTTTCCTTCTTTTTGAAGTGTAAGTACTTTGGGCAAAAGTAGCATTACAAACATCCAAGCAACAAAATAAACTACTCTTCCAATCAAGGCAAGAGAAGCATACAATCCAGCTTCTTGGTTGTTAAAATAGTGCTTCACAAGAATTACATCGCTATTGTTGATAATGATTTGGGTAAGCTCGTAAAAAGCTGTAAGGGCAAAAAAGGTGGCGATGTTTTGAACACTCAACATTTCTCTTTTTTCAAGCGTAGGTTTCTTGAAAAAGATTTTTTGAAACGGTTGTAATCCAAAAACAAAAGACAATGTAATTCCAGAAGCAACAATAATAGTAGTAGGTAGATTTGGGACAAAAAGGATGGCGACGATAGTTAACAATAAGCGACTAATCATTTCTGAAGTGTAGGTTTTCGACAGATTGAAAAGGTTGTTTTTTCCTTGGTAAACACCTCTATTCACACTCATTAAAAAGTAAAGCGGAATTCCGGCACCAAACAAAACAAACATTAACGCAGATTGTGTATTAAAGACTTTTTGTAGTAGGTTACAAGAAGCCGCGATGATTAATCCTAAACCAATTCCAGACAAAAGAGCGGATGTAGTCATTAATCGAATAAAAGCAATACGTTTTCTAAAATTGTAGATCACTACATATTTAGTAGTTACAATTTGAAACGTCATTCCAATGAAGGAAAGAATCAATAAAAATGTAATTAAAATAGCAGCATCGGCAAAAGCTTCTGGACCTAAAACTCGTCCTAAAATTAAATTATAAAGGTAATTTCCGCCATTTACCAATAACATAGTAATCATAAACATTTGTTCAGCGCTGAACTGTTTTGAAACAAATGGCATTGTAAACTGTGCTGATTTTAACATCTTAAAGTCGTTTATCATTTTAGAAATTACTTAAAATTAAGCTACATTATTGTTTAATAAAAAACTTAACTTTTCTTCTTTAAATAATTCAACTACTTTTTGATTTTGATGTCCAACAATATAAAATACTTTATTTTTGGAAAGCGCTTTTTTGTACAAGGATACAATTTCTTGAAAACCATTTTTATCTAAATAATTTAAATGATTTAATGAAATGATTATAAAGTTTGATTCGTTTATTAATGTTTCGAAATAATTTTTTAATGAGTTGGTATTTTGAGCATTTAACTCTCCTAAAATTTCGTAAACTCCTGCATTGTTATTAATTTGTAATGCCATGATTTTGATTTATTTTTATTGATTTATTTTATTTTTCTGATGCAAATATCTGACGATTAACTACGAGACATCATTATTATTCGATGAATGGTAAGTTGCTGTAGATGAAATATCAAAGGTTTATGTCTAACTTGCACTCATTAATAATTACACTATCGACGAATGACATTATTTAAAAAAATAACCCTAATTTTCCTTTTTACTTATAGCTTTATAGGTCAAGCTCAAAACATGAGTGAAGGTTTCTCTAATCTTGAAAAAGGTGAATTTGATAAAGCTGAAGTTTTCTTTACTACTATATTAAAGGACTATCCTCAAAACAAAACGGCACGACTTTGTTATGCTCGTGCAGTTGGGTTGAACAAACAACCTGAAAAAGCATTGGCATTATTCACAACATTAAAAACTGAATATCCAGATGATTTAGAAATAAAATTGAATTATGCTGAATCCTTATTATGGAATAAAAAGTTTGATGATGCTAAAATCTACTACACTAAATTAGTTGCTGACAATCCAACCAACTTTGTTGCTCATCTTGGTTTTGCCAATACGTTATCTAATTTAAAAGAATTTAAAGATGCTTTATCCTATGTAAATAAAGCTTTAGAACTTTCACCAGGAAATGGCGGAGCTTTGGTTTCTAGAAAGTATATAAAACTGGGTTATGCTAACGAAATGGTTTCAGCAAAAAAATATACAGAAGCCGAAACTTTTTATAATGAAATCCTTTCAGATTTTCCAAATGATAAAGAAACGTTGTTGAATAAAGCCAATTTGTATTTGATTACTAAAAATAGTGTGAAAGGAAGAGAAACCTATAATTTATTATCTACATCAGATCCGATTTTGGCCTTAAACGGTTTATCCTTAGTAGAACATATTGCTGGAAAAGAAAGCAAAGCTCTTGAAATTTCTGAACAAGCAATGGCTAAAATTGGAGAAACCAAAGATGAAAAATTAATCAAACAAACGCAAGAACGCTATGTTCAAGCGCTTATTTGGAATAAAAAATACAAATTAGCAGAATCTAAAATTTTAGAATTAAACCAACTTTATGCAAACGAAAATTGGTTATTAGCATTATCAGCAACATTAGCGATTTACAAAAGTGATTTTAAAGACAGTATTAAATATTACGAAAGTATTTTGGCAAATGATTCGAAATCATTCGACGGAAATCTTGGTGTTGCCAATGCTTATAATGCTTCAGGAGAAATTGACAACGCCTACAAAGCCGTTTATCAAACGTTAGAAATCTTCAAAAATCAGAACGATGCTACGAATTTTTTGAAGAAATTAAACGAAGAGCATACTCCATCTGTTGAAGAAAAAATAAGTTACTCGTTTGATAATGGCAACAATACTGCTATTACTTCGAGAACATTAATAACGTTTCCGCTTTCTACCAAATGGTCTTTGAACACTACTTATCAATATAGAAAAACAGACAATTCTGTTACCAATATTAGCGCTGATGCTAACGATTTTCTGGTTGGAGCATCTTATAAATTTCATCCAAAAATTAGTTTTAATGTTGATGGTGGAATTACCTCAGCAAGCTCACCAACAGCAAGCTATACTTCTTTGTTGCTGAATTCGTACTTCAAAATTAAACCAATGAAATTGCAAGATTTAGAAATTGGATACAAACGCGATTTGCAAAATTTCAATACCGATTTGATTGACAAACAGATTTCGGCTGACAACTATTATTTTAATTATAATATTGGATCAAACTTTAAATTGGGTTGGTTTACACAATATTTTTATACAACTCAATCAGATAATAATACTAGAAATTTATTATTTACATCATTATATTACAGCTTTTTATCGAAACCTGTTTTAAAAGGTGGATTCAATTATCAATTCATTTCATTTAAAGACCAAGTGCCAACGGTTTACTTTAGCCCGAGTCAATTTAACGCTTACGAAGTTTTTGTAGAATTGTTGAAAGACGAGAAAATAACTGAAAACAAATCGCTTTTTTATAATTTGAATTTGGCTACAGGATTTCAATATATTGAAAAATTAGACAAACAATCAACTTATAGAATTCAAGCCAAATTGGGTTATAAATTCTCTGATAGATTGTTAGCTAACATTTACGGATTGAAAAGTAATATTGCTTCGGCTGCTGTTTCTGGATTTACTTATACCGAATTTGGATTTCGTTTAAAATGGTTGTTTTTAAGCAAACCAATTTTTAATTTGAAACCAAAAAAATAATCAAACATTTTTAAAAATACAAATAAGACTTTCTGAAATGAAGGTCTTTTTTTTTGGCAATTTTTCATAATAAATTGATATTCTATTTATTAATTCTCATTTCATTGTTTTCAATTAAAATCTATATTTGCTAAAAAATAATGCCATGAATATCAATTCCAAAAGAGTCAGTTTATTTATTTCTTATAGTATTGGATTGCCTTTGGGATTGGCTTTTTCGCTTTTATGCTTTGTTTTACCAACTTATTTATCTGGAGAAGGACTTGCTACGATGGCTTTGGTTGCCATTTATGGAAAAGCTATCATTGGATTAATTATTGCTTTTGTTTTCGGATTAGGAATTGGCAGTTTGGTTGCACATAAGAATATTTTGAATGAATTCTCCTTACTTAATACATCATTTCAATATTCATTAATTGTTAACGTAATTATTTGGATCTCATTTATTGTAATTACAATTATATCCAATTTTGAAAACTTTAGTCTTCTTTATATAATTCCTCCAGCAATAGCTTTTATATTAAGCACTTTGCTTACAACATTTACCATCGGATTATTAATTTGCTATTTAATTCGAAGAAGCATTTTAAAAACAAATTACAACTAAAAAGAGCTGTCATTTCTGACAGCTCTTTTATAATAAAAATAGATTTAGGTGTTATTTAACTACAAATTTGGTTTGTAGTTTTTCGTTTTCATTAGTAGTAACTTCAAAAATGTAAATTCCTTTTGATAATTCGTTTACATCTATGTTAATACTATTTGAATTGATACTATACTTTTTGTTTTGTATTACTTTTCCAAAAACATCAACAATTTTCACTTCAGCACTTTCTGTAATTTTTGGCAAAACGATTGTTGTATTATTTTGACACGGATTTGGATAGTTGTACATTTTATTAGGTACTAAATTTTCAAAATTTTGATTGCTTAAAGCTGTATTATTTCCTAATTTTGAATTTGAAACTGCAATGTTAAACGGTTGAAATGATGTGTAATTTCCAATTGTTGAAAACACAAACCCTTTAATTTTTTCGTTTGCAAAAGTTTGACCTAAAGCATTAGTAAAATCTGAAAATGCAATTGTAACATCAACATTTGTAGCATTTGCTGGAAGTTGAATTCGCAATCTGTTGTTCCAATCTGTAGTGTTTTCTGTTACTAAAATTACTTCAACAGGAAGTGAATTTTGAATTGAAAAACTTACAGCAGCATAATCTGTAGCATCAAAAGTTAATTCACCAGGTAGAATGTTTCTGAAAACATTTGCCGTTCCATAAACTTCTCCAGATACTATAACGTTTCTTTCAATTGAATATTCATCAGCAGCGACAGTATTTGTACTATTTTGAATTGTATAATTAGCAATAGTTGTTTCAGTAGTAACATAATCAATTCCCCACGGTCCATCTGCCATATACAAAGCATCAATTTGAGGTGAATTATTTCCGTTTATTGAAAATCCAATATCAAAAATTCCTCCAGTATTTATAACTAAATCTTGCTCGTAAGCACTAGTTAAACTTACATTTTGAGATATTGATTCTAATGCTGCTAATTCTGTAGCTTTTTTGTTTCCAGAAAAAGAAATCGAAGAAGCATTTGATTTATTGATTAATTTCAAATATAAATTTCCATTACTGTAAGAACCTTTTTTCACAAAAACGGTTGGAATTCTGTTGCTTACAACATCCTCTGTTAATGTAGATTGCGATTGAAATTGGTTTAAAATATAATTAGTGATACTAGAAACTTGTCCCATTGATGAACCCCAAACTTGAAAATTTAAATAATCTCCAGAAGGATATTGATTGATGTTCCAATAACTATGTAATTTGTTTTCTGAAGTTAATTGTTGAACAGAGAAGTTCAAAGCAAATTCAACTGCTCCATTGGCTCTTTTGATTTTAACCATAATGATTTCATAACCATTCAATTGAATAGTTCTAACATCTTCTAAGGTTGAATTATTTAAACGATCACAAATTGCTTTTGAATGTCCGTAAATTCCATTTGTTGTAGAAGTTGCTAAAACAGCGGCAACTCTAGTATTACTTTGATAATAATCTACAGAATATACTTCTAATGCATTCGTAATTCCTAATAAATCGGCTGGAGTAGAAACATATGAAGTTTCTGTGCCAAACATACCTGTAGTTGGAATTAAAGTCGAAAAATTTACCGTTGCATTTGATCTTGAATAAGAAGGAATAGTATTTGAAAAAACAGTTTGTTTTTCTTTTTTATCGGCAGAACTATTGGTTTTGATTCTGTTAAAATTTCTTTTAGCAATTAAAGTTGCTAAATCGCCTTTGCTTTCTAATCCGCCATTATTTCCCGAAGAAACATCGGTTGCTGAGCTTATGTCGGCCAAATTTGAAGAGCGCATTGCTACATATGGATTTGCAGAAACATAAAAAACAGCATCATTAAAATCGTTATCACAACTGGCGTTATCTCTTCTAATATCTTCAAATCCCAAAATTACTCTCTGATTATCTGGATCATTTAATAAAACGTTATGTTGTCTTAAAGATGGATTCGATTCTGGATTAAAATTAGGATTAGAGAACAACCTCCATAAACCATTGGTTACAGAAGATCCATTCCATGCGTTGGCTAAAAGTACCCATCCAATTCCAGTTCCAGCTGGAAAAGTTCCAATATTTACTTTATTACCAGCAACTAATGAACCTCCACTTCCTTGAGCTGAAACATTAGGAAACACAATTGTAATTTGACTTGCAGTTGGCGCTGTAGTAGGAGGATTATTTATGTCATAAGTATAAAAACCTAAAACATTTTTGTAACCAGCACCTTCACTTACAAAAGTTACCCATACATCAGCTAAACTATCAATAATAATATCTGTTTCGTAGCCTGAAGAAATATACTGTGGATTGTAGGTTGGCACAGGATAATTTTCGGGCAACGAATTGCTTATTAGAGACATAGTTTGAGGAGTTATTACATCACTTGTGACAAAATAAAGTGGCGTTCCATCTGATGTATATGGTCCTAAAAACTGATAACCTTGGGCAAAAAGGGTAAAGTTTGAAAATAATGTGATTAAAAGTACTATTCGTTTCATGTGTTTATATTAAATTATGAAGCAAAAGTATTCTAATAGATAGTAAGCAAAAGTATTTTTAGATTACACAAAATAATCTGTCGATAAACATCGATAAAGTATAGACTAATGGATTTACAATAAGTTCAATCGTTTCATCAATTCAGGACGATTGGCACGACTTACCGGAATTACGTCTTTGGCAATAAGTACCGAATTGTCTTCAATATCGATGATTTTTTTGGTATTGATAATGAACGAACGATGTACTTTTAGAAATAAATCTTTAGGTAATTTATCTTCTATTTTCTTTAAAGTAGAATGTACAACGTAGTTTTTGACATCGGTTTTAATGTGAATGTAATCGCCTTTGGCTTCAACAACAGTTACCGAATTGAATTCAATTTTAATTAGTCTTCTATCAATATTGATATAAAATTCGTTAGCATTATCTTCTGTAACCGCTTTGATTTCTTTTGAAGACGAAGGAGAAAATTGAGCAGCATTTGCTTTTACAATAGCTTTTTGAAAACGCTCTTCAGTAATTGGTTTTACTAAATAATCAACAATACATTCGTATTCGAAAGCTTCGATTGCAAAGTTTTTATCTGAAGTTACCAAAACAACTTTTGGTGGATTTTTTATGGTTTGAATAAAATCAAAGCCGGTAAAATCAGGCATATGAATATCTAAAAATATTAAATCAACTTCATTTTGATTTAGATATTTTATAGCTTGCATGGCATTAGAAAATTCTTGTACCATTTTCAATTCTTTGTGATTGGAAATCATTTGAGCAATAATAGCTCTTGCCATTTCCTCATCGTCAATAATGATGCAATTCATAGGTCTAGTTAGGGTTTATAATGTAGCTACAAAATCTTGCATTCGTTTTAAAATAGCTTCAAAATCAGATTGCAAATTAGTAGAATTTTCTTTTAAATTATCTTCATATTCTTCGGCAATATAGTAACTTTTTTCTAGACCAAGAATAGAAACTTTATGTTTAAGTTTATGAACGCTCTCTGCCGCTAGTAAATAATTGTTACTACCAATATAATTTTGGTACAATTCAATTTCTTCTGGCAACTCTCTTTTTAAAATTGAAATTACTTTTAACTTAAACTCTTGATTATCGCCGGCAAGTTGATTAATGTATTCTGAATTAGGCTGTTCCATTAGTTTTTTGGTATTGTAAAATAAAATGTTGAACCATTATTTTCCTCGCTTTCGACCCAAATTTTTCCTCCTTTAGATTCTATAATTCGTTTTGCTATTGGCAAACCTAAGCCAGCTGAATTAAAATTGTTGTGCAATTTCATAAACGAGTCAAAAATTTTGTCGATATATTCTTTTTTTATTCCTATTCCGTTATCTTTAATTTTAATAGTGTGAAATTCTTCGTTTTCAGTACAATCAATTTCGATTAATGGAGTATCACTTTCATTATAATCGATGGCGTTTTGTACTAGATTTTGAAAAACCTGTGTCATTCGTTGTTTGTTTCCTTTGACATTTGGTAATGCATCTGAAACAATGATTTTAAAATTGGATGGGATTTCTATCTTTTTTAAACAATCGTTTACAACGTCATTTAAATTAAAATTTGTTGCAATGGTATCAATTTTATCAATTGAAGAATAATCTAAAATGGTAATAATAAGATGATCCATTTTTTCTAGATTTTGCAACATCATATCAAATGATGCTAGTGTTTGATCATCAAATTTATCAAGATTATCTTCTTTTATCCAATTAATTAATGCGTTGATATTTCGTAAAGGCGCTTTTAAATCGTGAGAAACCGCGTGCGCATAATCGCTCAATTCTTTGTTTTGCTTTTCTAGATTTTGTAATAGAATTTCTTTTTTTTCTTCTTGTTCTTTTATTCGTTCCTCATTTTCTTTTCGTTGTCTAACATTTACAAGCATGTTAGCAAAAACAAAGAGAATATTTTTTTCGTTTTCTGAGTAATCAAATAATTTTTTAACCGAATCAAAACCAACAAAACCAATAAGTTCTCCAGCTTTAATCATTGGGATTGCTATTAAACTTTGAATGCCTTGTGGTTCTAGAATTGCTTTTAATCCAAATTCACCATCATCTGGTAACTTACTTACATCTTGAATGTAAAAAGCTTCATTTTTTTTATGTGCTTCTAGCCATTGAGGAATATAATCTATTGGAATATTTTGCAGATTTTGTATTTCTGGCTCAATTCCTGGAGCACACCATTCATAAGTATTAGAACAATTGTTGTTAATTAAATCATATGAAAAAATATAACTTCTGTCTGCTTCTACAAACTCACCCATTTGTTTCAATGAATTATTAATCAATCCATCAATATCTTGTAAATCTGCATTGATATATTCTGTAGATATACTGATTAATAGTTGTTGCAATCGCAATTGTTGATTTATAATTTGATCTTTATCAACTTGATTAGAATGACTCATAATTATTGTTTTGAATGAGGTTACTTTGGTAATGTAAAATAAAAAGTTGAACCAACATTTTCTTGACTTTCAACCCATATTTCTCCTTTGTAATAGTGTACAATTTTCTTTACAATAGACAATCCAATTCCTGAAGAATGGTTGTTACTTTCCAGTTTAGTAAATACTTTAAAAATTCGGTCAAAATACTTTGGATTAATTCCGATACCATTATCTTTTACGAAAAATAAATGATGATCATTTTTTTCTTCATATCCTACTTCTATTAAACCATTTTCTTTATCAGAATATTTTATCGCATTTTGAATTAAATTTTGAAATACTTGTTTAAAACGAGAACTATTTCCGAATACTTTTGGTAAATTTTCTTGAATTTTAATAGTCATAGTATTAGGTACAAATAATGTCCTTACCGTTTCATCACATAAAACATTAAAGTCGACTATTCTATCTTCTGATTCTATTTTGTCAATCGTTGAATATTCTAAAATTCCTTTTATTAAAATATCCATTTTTTCAACATTATACAAAACCGAGTTTAATGACGTTGAGCAATGCTCATCCATTTGATCTTTATTATCTTCAATTACCCAATTTACTAAAGTATAAATATTACGTAACGGTGCTTTTAAATCGTGTGAAACAACATGAGCATACTCGTTTAATTCTTTGTTTTGCTCTTCCAAACTTTTTAATAATTGTTCACGTTGTTTATTTATTGTAACAATTTCTAATGCTTGCTTTTTTACAAAATCTGATGCATTAAAATTAGTTTCTGTTGAAACTTTTGAAACGTCTAAATTCATTGAATTTAAAACATCTTCTAAGTTTTTGTTTATTTCTTTTAATCCTTCTGCTTCTTCACGTAGTTTTTGATTTGCTTCAAAAAGCTCGTCAGAACTAATTATCATAGCTCTTTGTGACATTGAGATTTGATCATCAAAATTGTTGTAAGAATCGTTTACTGCAACAAGAAAATCTTTAACATCTTTGAGTTGTTCTGGTTTTAAAAATTTATTTATTTGCCTTTTTATGAGTGAATTCATTATTCGCTTATTAATGTTAAAGTCATGGTTTGATTGTGCAATTCACAAGAGGAACTTCCAGAAAAAGGAGCCATTTCGCCATAAGAATAAAATCCTGTTATGGCTGAGTTTTTACCAATTACATTTTGCACTTCTTCAATTTCTTCTTCAACACGTTGATTCATGACTAATTTTCTTCCCACACAACTTACAAGCAAAGCAAGTTCTGGGCTTTTATCTCTCTCTTTCATTGCTAATTTTGCAGCGTTAAATGCACCTTCTGAAAGTCCGTCTACAGATGCCATCATCAGCTGAACTTTTGCGTTTAAAGGCATATCGCCTGCAAGTGTCATTGAGTTTTCTTCTTCATTTATACTTAAAATGGTTCTCACCACTGCTTTGCTTTTATTTTCTGCAGTAACATTTAAAGGATATAAAAGTGACGCTTGTGGAAGTTGGTCTGCTTTATCGCCTAAGTATTTTTTATACAATTCTAGCGCTGGTAAACCATCTATTTCGTACAAAACATTTGAACTAGATTTAGTTATTAATCGTTCTGGACCAAAGGTTGTCCATCCACCAAAACTCGCGACAGATATTTCTAATGTTTCACCATAAAAACCAATTATAACAACTTCACCTGCCTTTGGATTTTCTTTGTAAGAAGCGAGTGTTTTTTCGAATCGTGCGTCATCACCACACAAACCACCAGAAATTACTGTTTTCCCATGAATTTCGGTTTCTAAGCCATTAATTAATGAACTTCCGTTTACAAAACTTCCTTCAGAAATTACAAATAAGTGCTTTAAGTTTTCTAGTGGCATTTTACTGTAAAGTTCTGTACCTAGTTCTTTTGAGTCTTTATTAAAATCTAAAATATTTGCAGTTTTTATTACAAAACTAGATTTTTCAAATTCGATCGCTGTTACAACTATAGATTCATCTAAAACCATAGAATCTAATATTTCTCCAGATGTTGATCCAAAAACTATATGTTCATATGGAAATTCAGCTCTTACTTCATTTATAAATTTTTCATTTTCTAGTAACATTCTGTTCCCAAAAACTAAAACTAAAGGATTATTTAATTGTGATTTTGGCTTTATATATTTCCAGCTTTGATTTTCTTTTTTATATGCTTGTACTATTCTCATTTTATTTTTTTAGGTAATTTAACAAAAAATGTTGAACCTAGATTAAGTTCACTTTCTATCCAAATATCTCCGTTATAATTAGAAATAATTCTTTTTACAATCGACAATCCGATTCCTGTAGATCTATCATGTTTTGTAAACGATTGGAAAATTTTGAATATTTTTTCTTGATTTTCTTTAGCAATTCCTGGACCATTATCTTTTATTGAAAAAATGTAATGCTGTTTTTCTTCGGTATAATCAACCTCAACCAAACCATTTGGTTTATCAATATAGGTAACTGCATTACCAATCAGATTTTGAAACAACTGCTGAATTCTGTATTTATCTGCAACAATGGTAGGCAGTTTAGATACAATTGTCACTTTAATATTATCTGGTATATGAATGATGTTAATGATATTATTTATTACATCGTTTAAATTAATTTTTTCGTTTGTAAGTTCGAGAGTATCAATTTTAGAATAGGTTAAAATACCATGAATTAAGTGATCCATTTTTTCTACTTTGTTTTCAATCATTTTAAGATATTCAACAGATTGCGGACTAAATTCACCTATGTTGTCTTCTTTAATCCAAGAAATTAAGGAATGAATACTTCGCAAAGGCGATTTTAAATCGTGCGAAACAATTTGAGCATATTCATTCAGCTGTTCATTTTGTTTTTCTAGTCGAACAAGTAATTGTTCTTTTTGCAATTCAAGCGATTTTTGTTGCGTAATATCAAGGTGAACTCCTATTGAACCTACAATCTCACCATTTACATTATAATTTGGCGCACCACTTATCATCCAAAATTTTGTTTGCCCATCTTTAGTTTTAGCAGTAACTTCATACGAATCTGAGATGCCTGAACTTCTCATTTCATTCTTAGTTTGAATCACTTTTTTATCACTAACACTAGAGAGCAAATCAGAAGCTTTTGTGCCTATTAAATCAAGTAAAGTATAACCACTCATTTCGCAAAAAGATTGATTTGCCAATAGAATTGTATCATTATTATCAACTTCCAACAATCCCATATTCATGTTGGCAATTATATTACTGTATTTTTCTTTTTCAGATTTTATACTTTCGTAATAATTTTTTTCTAAACTAATATCTTCTTCAATGGCAAAATACTTTATCAATTCGCCATTCTTATCTTTCAATGGTTGACCTTGAATGCGAATCCAATACTTTTTTTTAGATTTTGAATAATTTAATATTTCACAATTAAATGATTCACCTGCTTTTATTTGATCTCTTAAGTACTTTACTGTTTCTGGGTTTGATTCTTCACCTTGTAAAATGGAACCTGGAGTTTTACCAATAACCTCAGCCAATTTATAACCAGTTATATTTTCGAAACTATTATTTACCCATTCTATTTTACCATCCTTATCACATATAATTACTGCATTGATATTAACATCAGCAATTGAAGATAGAATTTGTAATCGCTCTTCTTTTATTTTTTCTTTTGAAACATCATCAACCATAGCAAAATACTGAATAGTAGTTCCATTTGCATCCTTTATCGGTTGACCTTTTGTACGCGACCAAAACTTTTTCCCTGATTTAGTTTTATGCAAAATTTCTACATCAAATGGTTCATTATTTCCAAAAGCAACAACCATTTTTCTTATTTCATCAATACTTGATTCTGGTAATCTTCCAATTTCTACAGGTGTTTTTCCATAAATTTCTTCTTTTGAATAACCTGTTAGATTTTCATAAGCATCATTGCACCAATATATTGTTCCGTCTGGTTTTGTAAAAACCACGCCATTATTATTAGCACTTGCAACTACAGAAAGTTTATTGAGTTCTTCCTTATCTTTTTTAAGAAGTTTACGTTGGTTGTTTAAGGTTTGAAGTAGTTCTTTTAGCTCTTCGTTATGTATTTCTTGATTTTTTAATACGTGTAATAAATCTAATAACGGATCATGAAATGCAAAATCATGAAGTGTAAGTTTCTTATCAACAACATCTTGGATAGAACTAAACCATGGTGTACCTACAAAAAGATAATTATTATTAAACGAATTTATTTGACCTCTTAAAGAAATGGAAGCATCAATTTTTGGATTGAAAATCACTAATTGATTGAAAGTTTGATTAATATTTTGAATATTTAACTCATCAAAATGAGGTCTTTGAAATTCAAATAAATCAACAAAACTGCTACCTACAAATTCTTTAGGTAGCAGTTTTGCTAATGATTTTCCTATACTTTTTATTTTTAATTCTTCATCAATTAAAATGTAAAAAGGAAAAATTGAATTGAACTCGTCTACATTAAAATTGAATTGAAAATTGCTCATTTTTTACCAACTTACTTTAAAAATTTCGTGTGAATCTCCATCGTCACGAGTTTGTACTAGTTCAATTTCTACAGGAGTGTTAAACATTTTTCCCAATCCTTGAATTAAACCACGCACAAAATCCTGCAATCCTTCTCTTTTAGAAAAGTAATGTAAGTTAAGACTTTTTTCTGAAACTTCACTAACTTTAAATTCTGGTGGTGTAAGTTTTGGATAAATAAGCATTACTCGATTATGAAATAAAGGTAAATTTACTAAAAATTCTTTTAAAGTTGAACCGCCAGATTCCATTAATCCAGCATATTTTTCTTTTGTAGTTTTCATTACCCACCATTCACCAAAAGCAATTAACACATCACTTACGCTCATTTTCATTTCTTCAGAAACTGCACCAGCTAACTTATAAGTAATATCATCATCATACGCTTCACTACTGATAAAGAAATCTTCTTCTATACCACTTCGCTCTCTGATGTCTTCCCATTTTTGTTCTCCAAAATTTGTAATTACTAAATCTTGAATAGCTTTGTTTACAATTCCGTACATAATATATGTTTTATTGTGAAATTAGTTCGTTAATACTCCAATAATCAAGTAGCTTCTTAATTCGCTCCATGTAATCGTCGTATTTTAAAGGCTTAAGTAAATAGCCAGCAATTCCTATTTTATAGCACTCTAACAAATCTTTATGGTTACTAGAAGTTGTTAAAACTATAGAAGGAATAAACTTTAACGATTCATCGTTTTTAAGAATTCTCAAAAACTCTAAACCATTAAGTTTAGGCATATTTAAGTCAAGCAAAATAATATCTGGTATAATCTCTTTAATTCTAAGAATTTCAAGAGCTTCTTCACCATTATTTGCTTCAATAATTTTGTGATTCAAATTAAGAGTTTTAACAACTCTATTGAATTTCATCACTTCAATAGTGTCATCCTCAATTAAAAGAATATTCAGTGATTTTATCATTTTTAATTTTGCATATTTATCCAACATCAAAAGTAGTTTAAACCACATCGATTTACTTATTATTTTCGTTCGTCTAACTATAAGTGTAGACGAATGGTAAAAAAGTATAGATGAATGGTTTTTAAAAAGTAGTTAACTATAGAATCATTAATTAATAACAAAATTGAAGTAATAACTTTTGTCGAATTATGTCTACATTAGCAAAAACAGCACTTTTAAAGAAATCAGATGAAGTGTAAAAAAATACGTTTATAAACCTGTGTGATTTTAAAATATAAGAATTATCTTATTTAAAATTTATTGTTTTATTTCACTTTGTACTTTTTTTGTCAAACTTGCAAACACCAAATCATAAGAATGATTTATTAGTTCCAACATCGTTTTATTGGAAACATCACTATTAAAATCGATAGTATTCCAATGAATTTTACTCATGTGATAACCCGGATTTATGGCTTCATATTCGGCTCGAAGTTCTAATGCCTTTTCTGGATCACATTTTAAATTTAACGACGGCGTTCCTTTTTCCCATTCTTTTAAAGAAGTCAGACAAAACATTTTTCCTCCAACTTTAAATACTAAAGTATCTTCATCAAAAGGAAAATGTTCGGTTACACCTTTTTTAGACAAACAGAATTCGTAGAGTTGTTGAATGTTCATATTTATTAGTTTTCAGTCGCAGTTTTCAGTCACAGTTCTGATTACTGAGACTGAAAACTGAATACTATTTAATTTTCTCCATCATTTTTTCAGGATGAGCTAATGAATTGAATCCGAATTTCTCATATAAAAAATGTGCATCTGATGTTGCTAATCGCCAAATTTTAACTTCTTGCAATTTGGGTTCGGTCATCATGGCGTTTATTAAAATTGATGAATAGCCTTTTCCGCGGTGATTTTCATCAATAAAAACATCCATTACATAAGCAAAAACTACATAATCGGTGATTACTCTGCAAAAGCCAATTTGCTTTTCGTCTAAATAAATTCCGAAGCAAAACGAACTATCAATTGTCGTTTGAACTTCTTCCATTGTTCTTCCAGCAGCCCAATAAACGTCTTTCAAAAAGTTTTGAATGAACGGAATGTCGAGTTTGGATTTATCTGTTGAAACTGAAATCATATTTTATACAAAATAGGTTTTGATGGCGAAGCATCATTTTCAAACGAAGCAATCTGTAGATTTAGTATATAACTTCCATCTTGAATAGTATCTTCTACAAAAATCATTTCTGTAATTGTGCAATTCAATCGTGCATCGTCGTTTAAATTATTTACATCTTTTACATTCCAAAATGCTTTATGCGCCAATAATTTTCCTTCGTCTTCTTCTCTATCAACACTTGGCAAATCGATTAATAAATGTTTAATTCCGATTTCTCGGATAAAAATCGCAGCTTCTTCAGATAAATATGGCGGATTGGTTTTGGAATAATTTTTATGTTTTTTCGATTCTGAATTTGGTAATGTTCTGATGATTAATGCTGAACTTGTTTCAGCATCTGTTGAATCTTTCTGTAAAGCTTTTACAATTTGATTTTTTGTAATTACCAAATCCCCATTTATATCTTCTGGTGTAATCGAAATCAATTCGGCTGTAAAGAAAAATTGTTTCAAGCATTGATTTATACTATAAAATTCTCGTGTAATGTGTCCGAGACATTCGGTGTGCGTTCCATGTCCGTGTGGATTGAAGAAAATATTGTTGAAATTAGTTGAACTTCCTTCGGAAACTTTTCCTATCCAATCTCCAAAAACCACTGGTTCGATTTCTGGCTTTTCGATGTACCACGCAATTGGGTTTTCATCAGTATTTGATAATGGAATGGAAATATCAATTGGTTTTGATAGGTCGATTTGATATTTATTGTCAATGAATGCAATCATAATGGAACGCGGATTTAACGGATTTTCAAACGCGGATTTAACGGATTTTTCTGCGTTACTTTTACTCCAAATTTAGCAAAAACAAATCACTTGCAATTCCGTCACTTAAAAATTTACCTTTTTTGGTAGTTCGTAAAATGTTTTCATCTACAAAAAGTAAATGATCTTCAATGTATTTTGCAGCTTGTTGATTGAGATAGTCTAAATAGGTTTTGCCAAATTCAGTTTCAATTCGGTCTAAAGAAATTCCCCAAATAGTTCGCAAACCTGTCATAACATATTCGTTATATCTATCAGTTTTGGATAAAATTTCAGTTTCTGATGGTAATTTATTTTCTTGAATGGATTTCAAATACAAAGTATTATTTGACACATTCCAACTACGTTTTTCTCCGTCATAACTATGAGCTGAAGGACCAATTCCTATGTATTTTTTGCCTAACCAATAACTTGAATTGTTTTTAGAGAAATAATTTTCTTTTCCGAAATTGGATAATTCGTAGTGAATAAAATCATTTTCGACTAGTTTATCAACCAAAATCTGAAAATGTTCTTGAGCCACTTCATCGTCTGGCTGTGGAATTATTCCTTTTTGAATAAACGAATGCAAAGCTGTTTTGGGTTCAACCGTCAAAGCATAACTTGAAATATGTGGAATATTAAAAGACAAAGCTGTTTCGATATTCTTAAGCCATTTTTCGTTACTCATATTAGGAATTCCGTAAATTAAATCAACCGAAATATTATCAAAATATTGTGTTGCAAATTCGAGACATTCTTTAGCTTCTTCCGAATTATGAGCGCGATTCATCATCTTTAAATCCTCTTCAAAAAACGATTGAATTCCGATGGAAAGACGATTGATTCCGGTTTTTGTTAGTTCAACCAAATACTCTTCCGATAAATCATCTGGATTAGCCTCAAGTGTGATTTCAGGATTTTCTGATACCTTATAGTTTTTATAAATCGAATCAATCTGCAATCTCAAATCTGCAATCTGCAATCTACTAGGCGTTCCTCCACCAAAATAAATGGTTTCTACAACTTCGTCTTGAAACTCACTTTTACGCATTTCAATTTCTTTAGCCAATGCCAAAACCATCTCATCTTTTTTCTTCAATGAAGTAGAAAAATGAAAGTCGCAATAGTGACACGCTTGCTTGCAAAATGGTATGTGTATGTAGATTCCGGACATTTATTTAGTGTTCAGTCGCAGTCGCAGTTTGCAGTACTGAGACTGAAAACTGAGACTGAAAACTATTTTTTAACTCGAGATTCATTATTTTTTACAAAAGCATCCCAACCTGAATAACTTTTTTCGCCAACTACTTTTCCAGAGTTGAAGAAATGACAAACAGCTGCTGCCAATCCATCGGTAGAATCTAGATTTTTTGGTAATTCTTTTAAACCTAGAAGTTGTTGAAGCATTTTGGCAACTTGCTCTTTGCTTGCGTTTCCGTTTCCAGTTATTGCCATTTTAATCTTTTTGGGTTCGTATTCGGTAATTGGTATTTGACGCGATAACCCTGCAGCCATAGCAACGCCTTGAGCTCTACCAAGCTTTAACATGGATTGAACGTTTTTTCCAAAAAATGGTGCTTCAATGGCAATTTCATCTGGATGATGCGTTTCTATTAACTCGATGGTTCTTTCAAAAATGACTTTTAGTTTGGTATAATGATCGTCATATTTACTCAATATCAGTTCGTTCAACTGAAGAAACTGCATTTTCTTGTTGACTACTTTTATCAATCCAAAACCCATAATGGTTGTTCCTGGGTCGATTCCTAAAATTATTCTTTCGTTTACCATATTTTGCCACTAAGACGCTAAGTCACAAAGTTTTTTGTAATGAGTTTCCAAAACCAGTTAGGAAACGAAAAGGGTTTTCCTTTACTTTGTACCAATGATTACAATTCCTCACAAAGCTAAACAATTCTTGGTTTTTTCAGTCAAACTTTTGATTGTTGTTGGCGCATTTTATTTTATTTACAACCAATTGGCTTCCAATGACAAATTGGAATGGGATAAATTTTTGGTTTTATTTCATAAAAATCAATCGTTTGCTGGAATTTCGTTTATCTTATTTTTTAGTTTTTTGAATCGTTTTTTTGAAATTCTGAAATGGCAAAATCTGGCACAAGTTGTAAAACCAATTTCTGTAAATGAAGCTACGAAACAAGTTCTTGCAGCTTTAACTTTGGGTGTTTTTACTCCGGTTGGCGTTGGTGAATATGCTGGAAAAGCATTGTATTTTGACAAAAAAGACACTAAAAAAATTATTTTTCTGAATTTAATTTGCAACGGCGTTCAAATTGTTGCTACAGGAATTTTTGGTATTCTGGGCATGATGATTTTAGGCTATTGGCTTTGGAGTTTTGGAATAATAGCTTTTACAATTGTCTTCTTTCTGTTTTCTTATTTCACTAAAAAAATCAAAATTAAAGGCTATTCAATTGAAGATTTAATTGAAAAAATTAATGAAATTCCGAAGAAAATTCATCGTAAGAACTTGATTTTAGGATTTTGTCGTTACTTGGTTTTTTCACATCAATATTATTTTTTGTTTTTGGCTTTTGATGTTGATTTGCCATATTCCACTTTGATGGCAACTATTTCAACAGTCTATTTTTTAGCTTCAGTTGTTCCGAGTTTTCAGTTTTTAGATTTTGCTTTAAAAGGAAGTTTGGCAATTTATTTCTTTGGAATACTTGGTGTTAACGAATGGATTGTGGTTTTTGTGACGATGCTAATGTGGTTTTTAAATGTAGTTTTACCAGTAGTTTTTGGAAGTTATTATGTTATGATATTTAAGGTTTTGCCACAAAGACGCTAAGTCACAAAGATTTTATTAAGATTGAATTATTTATCTTTTTATTTTTTAAATTCGTACAAAATAGTTTCTTATGATTGAAATCGTATTATTGGTTGTTTTAGTAATTTATGTTGTGTTTATTTTGCAACTCATCTTTGGTTTTGATAAAGTAAAATCATTTTTAAGAACCGATGAAAAACCTGTTACTAAGTTCTCGATAATTGTTCCTTTTAGGAATGAAGAAAAGAATTTGCCGAAACTTTTAAAATCAATTTCTAAGCTAAATTATCCTAAGGATTTATTTGAAATTATTCTGGTTGATGATTTTTCAACCGATGCTTCTGAACGCGTTTACATCAAATGGCGTATGGAAAATGGGTTGATTGAAACGACGCTTTTAGAAAATTTACGTTTATCCAATTCACCAAAAAAAGATGCAATTTCAAGAGCAATCCCAATTTTGAAACATGAATGGGTTGTAACAACTGATGCCGATTGTACAGTAAATAAAAATTGGCTGCTGACTTTAGATAATTTTATTCAAAAAAATACTGCCGAAATGGTAGTTGGCGCTGTGGTTTATAAAACTAAAAACAATTGGTTCCATCAGTTTCAGCAACTGGACTTATTGAGTTTACAAGGAACTACGATTGGAAGTTTTGGCATTGGAAAACCATTTATGTGTAACGGAGCGAACTTTGCTTACACTAAAAAACTTTTTAATGAAATTGGTGGTTTTGGTGGAAACAACAAAATGGCAAGTGGTGACGATGTTTTTTTATTGCAAAAAGCATTGAAAAATAATGCTGATAAAGTACATTATCTAAAAAATACAGATACCATTGTAAAAACAAAACCCGAAAATGATTTGTACAAATTGTTTATGCAACGTGTTCGATGGGCAAGTAAAACAACCGGGTATTCTGGATATTACTCTAAAAGTTTGGCGGTTATGGTATTGGCGATGAACTTTAGTTTGATTGTTAGTTTGTATTTATTAATTACAAATTGCCTCAATTGGAAAACTTTACTAATTGTCTTTTCAGTTAAATATTTTGTTGATTATTTATTGCTTTTGAAATCGAATCAATATTTGAGAAAAAATAAATTTATATTCCCAATTGCAAGTAGTTTGGTTTATCCTTTCTTCTCGAGTTTTGTTGGACTTTACTCTCTTGTTGGAGGTTTTACTTGGAAAGGTAGAAGCTTTTCTAAATAATTATTTTTCAGTTTTGATTATAACTGGTAAAACAAATTGGGTTTTTACAGGAATTCCGCGTTTTATGGCTGGATTTACTTTTGGAAAATCCACTAATTTTACTCTTAGAATACTATCAATTTTAATGGTATCATAAGCGACTGTATCTTTTGGAAATTGTGGCTCAAATTGCATTGAGGCATCAGGATTGACCGTAACCCTGACCTCTATAGTGTCTAATTCTGGATACAAAATAGATAAGGTGTCTACACTTAGCTTTTGTTGAATAGTACTCGCTAAAAACTCAAAAAAACATTGTTTACGTAGTGTTTCGTCTGAAATGGCTTCACAGTCTGCAACAGATGGATACTCATCAACTTCTTTCCAATTGATTTCCTTCATTTCTTTTTCCAACAATTCTTGTTCAGAAGGCACTTGCTTCTCAAAATATTGACAAGAAACTAAAGAAATTAACAAGATATAAGAAACAATTTTTTTCAAAAGATTATGGTTTGGATTTTAAATACTCTGCATAGCTTTTATTGAACCATTCTTGCTTTGCTTTATCAGATTCTTCTTTTTGGTCTTTGTACAAAAGTCCTAATTTTTCTGAATAAATAGCAATTTTAATGGTATAAGTATAATATTCTTCTTTTGTCAAAGTAATTTTACTGTCAGATTGCTTCTGAAAAAACTCAAAAAACAAAGTGTCAAAATCTTTTTTATCAAAAGAAAGTACTTCTTTTTTATACTTGTTATAAAGTGTTTCTTTTATTGCAATATCAGGATCAACAGATGCTGTCTGTTGTCCAAAAGATTGACTTGTGGCACAAAAAATTAGACTAAAGAATACCGCTATTTGAATTATTTTTCTCATATTCGTTTTCAAAAATACTAAAAATTTATTTCAATGGATATTATATTAGTTGTTCTTGGGTTACTATGTTGTATTCTTGGCTTATTAGGAAGCTTTCTTCCTGCTTTACCAGGACCACCAATAAGCTGGATTGGCCTTTTGTTACTATACTTAACAACCTTTGTAGAAAATAATTATTGGGTTCTTGGAATAACACTTGTGCTAACCATAATTATTTCTGTTTTAGATTATGTTATTCCATCAAAAGGAACTCAAAAATTTGGAGGAACTAAATATGGTTTTTGGGGAACCAATATTGGATTAATCATAGGATTATTTTTTCCGCCAATTGGTTTTATTATTGGATTGTTTGTTGGAGCATTTGTAGGAGAATTAATCTACAACTTTGATGATAAAAAAGGAGCTCTAAAAGCTGCTACAGGAGCCTTTATTGGATTTTTAGTATCAACATTTATGAAATTTATGGTTTGTTTGTCCTTTTTAATTCTTTTTCTTTTTGTAGCTATTAAAAATTACTTTTAGTTTATCAATTGAGAGACCAACTATTTTTGAATCTGATTTAAAAACAAAAAAGCCATCCACAAAAGTGGAAAGCTTTTCATTGGTCTAACTACTAAACCGTGCTACGAGTTACAAAGTCGTAGCGAAACAACACAACTAATTTTAAATGACCTTAAGAACTTTAACAATTGTTCTTGAATTCATTTCATATGCTTTTTGGGCAAAAAAGCACTTCATTTCTGAAGTGCTTTTCCCAATTTAGCGGTCTGGACGGGACTCGAACCCGCGACCCCATGCGTGACAGGCATGTATTCTAACCAACTGAACTACCAAACCATCGCTTTATTGCGGTTGCAAATATACATACGTTTTTTATTTCTGCAACTATTTTTTAAATTTTTTTTCAATTAATTTCAATGAAATCAACCAAAGTTTTGTTTTTCAACCAAGTATGTGGTAAGAATTTTTTCAAAATTTGCTCCTACATTTACTGGAACATACTTAATTTTGTTCTGAGCACAAGTTAATGACAACTTTTTGAAGTACTCTGAGACGTTTTTTTCATACTCTTCTTTAATATTTTCAGCATATAAATTGATAATTTCACCCGACTCTACGTCAATAAACTTCCTTGGCGTGTTGTCAAAATTGAAATTTAACTCAGTTTTTTCATCAATTACATGAAAAACTACTACTTTATGTTTGTTGTGTTTTAGATGCTGTAGCGCATTAAAAAGCTGCTCTTGATTTCCGTCTTGAAACATATCGGTGAAAAGCACAATCATTGAACGACGGTGCATCTTTTCGGCTATTAAATGAAGATACGTTATTGTATCTGTATTTTTTGGGGTTTTAGAGTTCTCAAGTAAATTTTCTAATTGATTTAACAACATTCTATGATGTCTATCACTCCCTTTTTCAGGAGCATAATATTCGTATTTGTCTGAAAAAACACTTAAACCAACAGCATCTCTTTGCTTCTTTAATAAATTCATCAAAACTGCAGAAGCTAGAACCGAAAAACCAATTTTACTTTCATAAAAAGGTTGATCACTTTTCAATTTTGGAAAATGCATTGAAGACGAATTATCAATAATTAAATGACAACGAAGGTTAGTTTCTTCTTCAAATCGTTTGGTATATAATCTATCCGTTTTAGCAAAAAGCTTCCAATCAATATGTTTGGTGCTTTCTCCAGAATTGTAAATTTTATGTTCAGCAAACTCAGCAGAAAACCCATGAAATGGTGACTTGTGCATCCCTGAAATAAATCCTTCGACTACTTGATTAGCAAGTAATTCTAGATGTTTGAAACCTGATATTATTTCCTTTTGTTCTTCTATCTTCATAGCTCAAATATAATTTGAAAATTTGGAAATGAATCAATTTGGAAATTATTTTAACAAATAAAAAAAAGGCCTAACTTTCGTTAGACCAATTTCTACTTATAAACTACTTACTTAACATATAAATAAATCCTAACGTTTAGTTTCAAAAGCGCCCATGCTTTTAGAATAATAGATGGTTCCTCTTTCAAAATTTTGGTATAAAGTTCCGTCGGATGCAGTACCTTCATCGGAAACTGGAAAGCCAAGTGAACCTGTTTCCCATCCTTTTTTAGCATAATAGTCAAAAATTGGTCCTTTTTTAATTACAAAAGCAGTAATTTGATTGTTGACTACAAGATTAGGATTTTCATAAATAAAACCTTTTTGAAATTCAGCAAAATGATATCTGAACATTTTTGGATAATTTTTGTTAGCTGTAACTAAGTCACCTAAATAGGAATCCGCACCGCCTGTAAGCTTCCATTTTGTATAAACTCCATTTTTTTCACGCATGGTATTAAAAATCACTTTATAAGGAATTGCTTTTGTGGAAATAACGGCACCAAATTCAAAGTACTGCAAGGAATTATTGTTTTTAATTATTTCATCGCTTATTGGATAACCTAATTTCCCAATTTCCCAACCTTCTTTTTTCCAAATTTCAATAATCATGTTTGGAATAGCAAAAGTTCCTAAATTAGGATGAAAATAAATGGCACCACCTTCAAAGAAATTGAATCTTCCATATCCGTCAGGAGTTACTTTTTCGTCCGTTTTTGGAAAACCTAAAAAAGAATTTTCCCATCCAAGTGATTTCCATTTGTCTCTTATGGCACCATGTACTTCGTGGGCTCCAGTTGCAGGACTCCAATAAATGCTTCCGCCTTCAAAATGTTGACCTGCACCGTTTTTATTAGGAGTTTTAAATTCGTCTGATATCGGAGCGCCTAAGAAATACTTTTGATTTATGAAACCTGTTCCTCTTTGAGTTTTTCCAGGTTCTCCCATAAGTAAAGAGGAATATTCTTTATAAATATCACCCCAAACTGCATAAGCATTAGAAGTTTCAGATTTGCAATAGACAGCAGCATCAAAATTTGAAAAAAACATATAATAAACAAATTTACCATCATCGGTAGCAGAAAGCGGTTGGTAATTTATTTGATAATTATCAGCAGGTTTCAACTTTAATTGCTTTGCTTTTTCAATGATTTTGATTTTTATATCATCGATTCTGGCTTTGGCTTTACCTTGTCCCATTACCATGGTAGATAAGCCTAATATTAGAAATATAGATGTTAATTTTTTCATGAGCCTCTTTGATTAAATATTTGAATACTGCTTACAGCGTTGTCAAAGTTGGTATTGTAAGGGTCGCCTTCAACCGTTTTTAGTTGACTATATCCTTCATTTCTCCAACGTTGCATGGTTGTTTTTCCTTGCCAATAGCCGTTTAAATCTGTAGTGTTTCCTGAGAAATTGTCATTAGTATAAATTTGCACTTCAAATCCTTCGGGTATTAACACACTACTAATTCTATCATTCCAATCGAAACCCATTTGTTCCAATGTGTAAGTACCAACTTTTAGTACCAATTTTTTTCCTTTAAAATTTTCTTGTTCAAAAAACCATATTTCCTGTCCTTTTGGGTTAAAGGAGGCTATAATTTTGTCGCTCATTTTTTCTCTTGGCACTAGTTTGTCTTTTAAATTTTGACTTGAAGTACTTTGAGGTCTTTGTCCGTAGTTATAGTTTACCAAAAGGATTGCCGTTAATAAAAATAATTTTTTCATAGGATAAATTTTAATTTGTAAAACTGCCTGTTATTTTACCCGATGATTTCTTTGATGGCTTTGGGTTGCTTTTGGTAATTTCATAGAGTTCACCATCAAAAGTTCCGGATACTTTTTTGTTTTTTATGCTTACATTTACTGTGCCTCCAAATTGGTAGTATTTTTTGTTGATTAAAACTACTGAACCATTTTTGTTTCCACTCATTATGGTGTAAGTTCCAGATTTCTTTTTATCAACAATCAAGGCAATTTGTGTTGTCGTCAATTTTTCACTTAAAAGACTTGTTCCAATAGAAAAAGTTTTTTTGTCGGTTTCCGTAAAAGAGGCTTTGTCTTTGTAGGTTTTTTTATTAAAAGTAAACGTTATTGAAGTGTTGCTGTTTTGTTGTTCTTGGAATTCTTTGAGCATTTTGTCCACTTTAGCATCACCAGTTTGCGCAACAGAAAAAACGGAAAATAATAGAGTTAAAAATACAATTACTTTTTTCATAAGTTATTAATTCTAATTTGGTTAACGGTCGTGAGATATTCTACTAATTCTGAATTTGATTGTTTTATCGGAGCTAAAAGCATTGATATAATTACACCCTTTTTCGGAAATATCGAATTTTTTATAAACTCCTGAATAAGTGTCCTCTATTCCAAAAATATTGCCTTTAGCGAGAATACCTGAGCAGGCTTCATTTTTGTAATCAACTTCTATTTTAGCTTGTTTATCAATAAGTTCTTGTTCGTCAATACAAGCTACTATGTAAGTTGGTTTTTGAGGTTTTTGAATAATTACTTTGTAAAGTATTGTTTCATAATTATCTACTAATGTTGGAAACACTCCATTTACGGCTTTAACTTCAAGCTTACTTGGAACACCATAAGACATACAAAATAATTTTAGTTTAGAATTTTCACTTTTAAACAAATTGTAAATCTCATTGGTTGTGTAAATTCCTTTTTGTATGCTTATGTAAACTTCTATTTCAGAAGCAGCTACAACATTGGCTGTATTATTTGCATCAACTTTTTTTAGTAACTCTTTAGTAGGTGTCTCTTTTTTTAGAACTCTTCTGTCTACTTGTGCTTGAGTTAAGGTTGTTAAAGAAAATAATGTTATAAAAAATATATTTTTCATGACTATTCAGTTTGTTTAAAAATGAAACTGTAATCGCCTGTAAAAGAATTTGATATTGCTAAATTTGGCATTTGATTTGGGTTTCCATCCAAAGAACCTGTTATTGTTATATTACCTGAATTTACTGGATAAACCTGACTAGCACTATTCTGTTTTTGATAGGTATAATAGTATTGTGTTTTTACAGAAATTATGTACTCTTTATTTTTTTGCAAGCTTACCGGTGAAATGTTTGTCACCAATTCTACACTTGGATTTGCAATATTTACATAATTGGTAGCAATTGCCAAGCCCGTAACTTTATCCCAAATGGTAACTTTTAAATTTGAATTAGCAACGTGTGTTTTATTTACAAGTGCGTTTATTGTTCCGTTCACTTTTGGAATGAAACTAAATCCCATTTCAGCTTCTCCTCCGGGATTGGAAGAAGTGTTTTTACTAAAGTTAAAGCCCGAAGTTTGCAAGAAACCTGTCAGAGGATTTTCCTCTTGAAAAGTTACAGGTGACGCATCATCGTCTTTAGAACATGAAGTTAATGTTAAAGCTATAAAAGCTATAAAAACGGCTATTTTTTTTGTTGTTTTCATTTTATGTTTTTTTTAAAATTATATTCAAAAGTATTTAAAGGAAAGAGCACAAAAAACCACTAATAGATGAACGGCATTTTGAATAGACAGACAACCAATTTTTAAGAAAATGACACTATTATACTCTTCCCATTTATTAATTATAGTTTGTTAAATACAGAAGGATTATTTTAGAAATTGAATGTTAGCTGTTTTTCCAGTAATCAAAAGGTTGATTTTTGGACTAATAGATATCGTTTTTTGATTGAGATTATCGGTTAGATTGATTTCTATATTCTTGATAAGAGTTGTTTTTTGATTTTTTATACATTTATAATAGATAATAAAATCATTGCATTGAATGTAATTATTATTGAAGCTGAAATTAAAATTTGCTGCCAATTGTTTCAAATAATTTAACCCTATTTTATTTACTTCTAGTGTAATAGATTTTATGTATTTGAATTTTCTAGGATATTTATGATTTCCATATACAATTTTATTGAATTCGGTTGGGGAAATTGTTTTCTTAATTTCATCATCTGTAAAACCAAGTATTTTAAGTTCTTCTGCACTGTATTCAAGAATTGAAAATTCCAAATTGGTTTTATTTTCTTTTAATTTCAGTGCATCATACCACAAATGTTTTTTGTCATCTGATTCTAAATATACTTTTTCAATTTCAACTTTAGAATTTATATCTTTTATGCTATCCAAAATGCCTATTTTTCTCGATTTGAATTCGATGCCAATATCATTCAAATGATCTCCAAATTTATTGTTTTTTGAAGGTTGTAAAAATTCTAGTGTAGCAAATTCGCCCATAAAATATTTTCCAGAATACTCATCAGTTGTTGTTTTAGTGGTATTTTCTTTGCAAAAAAATAGAGTGTCTTTTACAAATGAATTTTGAAACAAAACTTTATAATCGTCTTCTGCTAAGCAAACGAAAATTGTATTACAGTCTATTCTGTTTTGGGCAACAAAACTAGTTGACATCAACAAAAAGACTATTTTAATTAAAGATTTATAAGTCATAATAATTTGAAGAATAGTTTAATTAATTTTTTTTAATAACCTTTTAGTATTTTTCCGTTTAAATTAGGAAGATTAAATGTTGTTACCCCATTGCCACCATAAGTTGTTCCAATTATAGTAAATAATGCTTGATTCTGAGCTATACTCATTGACCTACCATCACAAGGTAAATATCCTGCATTTGCATTAGGAAAATTTCCAACGTGAGCAACTATTGCTCCTACTGAATCTGAACCTATATAATTATCGCTTGGATAAATTCCAAAAACTACTATGTAATATTTCACGGAAACACTATCAACATTTTCAGCAAAACTTGCAGTATTTGATTTAAGTGCATAAGGAACACTTAGTAATTGTTCATTAGAAATAATGGTAAAATTAGTTCCGCCTGTTGGGTCAATTTCGCATTTTATTTTTTTGCTGCTAGCATTAGAGTTCATTGCCGTAGTAAAATCACCCGAAACCAAACTACCTTCGCCAACTGTCAGTGATAAAAGTCCGTTAGCATTGGTTAAAATCGTATGAGTTTCGACATACTCTGCATTTTCGGTTCCCATAACAACCGATATTAGTGATATTTTTACACCTACTTGTTGGTTTATAATAAGTTGATTGCTTGTGTTTCTAACCACTGCTTGAAAGCTAAATTTATTTGGAGCTTGAGCATTTCCATTTAGAAAAAAGAGAATATAGAATAGAAAAAAGATTTTTCTTGCGATGTTTTGTGTATTCGTTTTCATAACTAATTGATTTTAAATTTTAACGACTATTAGTTTTTAATAATTTTAAATGTTTTTAATTTTTTATTGTTCTCTTTAACCGCAATAAAATAACTTCCGGTTGAAAGGTTTTTCATAGAAATTGATGTTTCAGCAGTAGTGATTTTTTGAAGTAAAATTGTTTTTCCTGAAATATCATACAGTTCAAATTTTAAATTTTCTAAAGAATAATTGGATACCACTAGACTTACATTTTCTGTTGTAGGATTTGGATAAACTACAGCTTGTAACAGAATGGTTGGATAGTCGTTGGTTCCTAATGTAAAAAATTCATAAGGTTGTTGAACGCCTTGCGAGATGGAACCATTAGTTCCTGTTGCAGCGACGTAATCTATTTGACCAACAGTATAACTAAAGCTTCCACCTATACCTGAGCCATTTCCACCTGATGAATTTATCGATTGTTGGGCTTGAACTCCTGTTAAACTTAAGACGCTAATGATGATTAGTTTTTTCATATTTTATTGATTTGCGATTACAACTATTTGAATAGAATTATTTAATAAAAACTCTAAATAGACCAACTGCATTTAGAATAGACAGACAACTTATTTTTTTATTAAATAACTTTTACCGACTATGATTATAATCAATCCGAAGGCAATCATTAAAATCAAACCAGGAATTTCCTTCCATGAAATCAAAATTGCTTTTTGAGGATTGTTAATTGGATAGGCAACTGTAACTTCTTCATTTAATTCATAATTGAATAACATGAATATTTGAGGCGACTTGCTATAGCTTTTAATGGTTTGATTAGTTATAGTTTTAAACTCAAAAAACGGACTTCTACCAGATATGGTTTTGTTACTTTTAACCATTCTAGCTCCATTTGAACTTATCTTATATCCGATAATTTTTGCTTGTGCTGTAGTTTCTGTAACTGAATAATCTATTATTTTATATAAAGCAACGCTCCAAGAACCAAATATTCCAATACCTGAAATTACTAATGTTAGTCCTATGATGAATGGATTATTGGTTCTCATCTTCGAAATTATTTAAATCTTGATTTCATATACTCATCGAAACTTGGCAATGATTGATCTTCATAAATTTCTATAAATTGACCAAATTGCATGTAGGCATACACAAAAGGATTTTGGGTTGCTTGTTCATAGTTTTTAGTAAAATACTCTTCCTTAGACATTCCTTCTGGAACAGGGTTTGGTAATTTGGCAAACATCTTTTTAGCCAATTCATAGCATTGTTTTAGTTCTTTCTTTTTGCCAATTTTTCTCCAGTAGAGCATTGCAATTGTGTTTGCTAAATGTTCGTTTTGATAACTTACTTTGCTGTTTTCATAATCATAAGTTTCTTGGTAAGCGTGCCCATATTCGTGAATCAAATAGAATCCGTTAAAGAACAAGCCAAACATTCTTTTGCCTTCTTCTTCGCTGCCTGTAACATCTTTTGTAAACGCTTTTAATTCAGGTAAAACTTGACTCCATAATGGAATGTTGACTTGATTTTTGCCATCAAAAAAGATTAAATAAGGCGTTGTATTTAAAATAGTTGTTGTGGTGAATTTGTCGTCTTTTTTGAATTTATAAACGTCTTTTTTAAATTTTTCAGATATTTTAGTTGCTTCTTTTACTAATGCAACAGAGTCTTGGTAAATCGTGAACCATTTTTTTTGAGCATTAGTTGTTAAGCTCATTAAAGTAATTGCGATAATTAAAATTGTTTTTTTCATATTCTTTATTTTAAAGCAAAAATCATTTAAAAATTAGAGTACTAAAACCACCAATAGACCAACAACATTTTAAATAGACAGACAACATTAATATTAAAATATTTATATATTTGAGAAACTTTTTAGCCAAATGATTCCTTTTAACTGTATAATTATAGATGACGACGAAATTGACCGCCTAACGGTTGTTTCGTATGCCAAAAGGTTTTCGAACTTAAAGATTATTGGTGTTTTTGAAAATGCTGAAGATGCCTTGCCTTTGTTAGAAAATGAAAAAATTGACATTCTTTTTTTAGACATCGATATGCCATCGCTTAACGGATTGGATTTTCGCAAAAGAGCTATGGAAGTCCCAGTTTGTATTTATATCACGGCGCACCCAGAACACGCAGTTGAAAGTTTTGAATTGGACACTTTAGATTTTATAGTAAAACCCATTAAAATCGATCGATTTACTCAAACGATTAGTAAGATTGAAGATTATATGGAGTTGAAACACAAGGCACAATTATTTGAATCAACTATTGGTGGCGATGTTATTTATATCAAAGAAGGACATACCGAAACGAAGGTCAAATTGCACGATATTTTGTATCTAGAAGCCTTGAAAGATTATACTAAAATTGTGACTTCAACTAAAAGACATTGTGTATTAACAAGTATAGGAAACTTACTTAAAGAACCACACTTTCAATCATTTGTTAGAATTCACAGAAGTTTTGCGGTACAAAAACAATATATTGATAAAAAAATGACTAACGAACTTTTGCTCAATAACGGAACACTAATTCCAATCGGTAGAAGTTATAAAGAAAATTTGAGTTTATGAGAAAACTGACTTTTTTATTTATTATTTCAATACATTTTTTAAGTTATTCACAGGCTGAATCTGACAAAAAGTTAGATTCGTTGATGCAAAAATTCTCCAGTCAAAAGGGTGTTGAGAAAGCTGAGACATCCAAGAAAATAGGTGCTTACTACAAAAAGAATAGTCAGTATTATAAGGCTATAGAATACCAACAAATTGCACGTGATTTATTTGACAGTGATTCCAATTTATCAATAAAAGAAAAAGAAAAAAATAAAGCCTTGTGTGATATAAATATTGGTGCAGAATACTTCTTTATTGGTGATCATAAAAAAGCAATGGACTATTACATAAAAGCTTATAAAGTAATTCCGGACAATATTGATTTATTACTTAATATGGAAGGTGTTTTTTCCAGTCAAGACAATCTTGAAAAAGCATTTTATTATGCTGAATTAGCAGAAAAAGTTGCAAAAAAGACTAAAGATTTATCTCAATTGGATAGAATTTGGTCTATTAAAAGTGATATTTATTTTAGCAAAAAAGATTCTGTCAAAGCTTTTGATGCCCTTGAAAAAAGTATTGAATTTTCTAAAACAGAAAAAGATTTTGAGCAGTTGGCAATAACGTATACCAATTATGGCGATTTGTTGAAAGATTCAAATATAAAAATTGAGTATTATTTGAAATCCAAAGCATTGTGGGACAAGTATCAGCCAAATAGCTTATTATCAATATCCAATAATATTTCAATAGCTAATTTTTATAGAGCAATAGCAGAGGATGAAAAATTGCAAAAAGAAAATAATTTATCGAGAGCGGAAGCATTAAACAAAGCTGAAAAGCTACTTCTGGAACAAGTTAACAATTGTAAAAAAATTAAGCATAGAGGTAAAAATTTGCAGTATTCATTAGAATGCTTGAGTTATGTTTATGAATCAAAAAAAGATTATAAAAATGCTAATGATTATTTTAAAGAGTGTGTGATTTTATATGATTCTTTAAATTCTATTGATACAAAAAATAAAATTTTAAATGTAGAATCTTCTTTTAAAATAGGTGAAAAAGACAAAGAAATTCAACTCAATCAAAAGATAATTGAGCAAGAAAAAAAGCAAAAGTGGTTTTACCTTTTCGGAATTGGTTTACTTGCAATTATTGGAGGTTTATTATTTTATCAAAGTCGTAATCGTAAAAAAACAAACGAAAAACTACAACTTTTGAATGCCGAGCTCGACCAAGCTAACAAAACCAAAACACGTTTTTTCAGTATTTTGAATCACGATTTAAGAAGTCCGGTTGCCAATTTGATTCATTTTCTTCATTTGCAAAAAGACAGTCCGGAGTTGTTGGATGAAGAAACCAAAAACCGAATGCAAAACAAAACCATTTCTGGAGCAGAAGATTTGCTTTCCTCCATGGAAGATATTTTGTTGTGGAGTAAAGGTCAAATGGAAAACTTTAAACCTCAACCCAAAGATGTATCTATAAATCAATTATTTGAAGACACGAAAAAAGTGTTTTCAGGATATCAAAAGATAGATTTTGACTATCAAAACTCTGATAATATTAGCATTTTTACGGATGAAAATTATCTAAAAACTATTGTTAGAAACTTGACTAGTAACGCAATTAACGTATTTACATCAACATCAAATCCAAAAATAACATGGAAGGCTTGGCAAGAAAATAATGTTTCCTATTTATCTGTAACCGATAATGGACCTGGCGCAAGCAAAGAACAATTTAAAGCATTATATGACGATAAAGAAGTAGTAGGAATCAAAACTGGATTGGGTTTGCATTTAATTCGTGATTTAGCTAAAGCTATTAATTGTGAGATTTCAGTAGATTCTAAAATTGATATTGGAACTACTTTTACGTTGAAACTTTAAGATTCTAAAACAAGTTTAGAATAAAAAACCCTTCAAAAATTTCTTTTCAAAGGGTTTCAAAACAATTATTATTAATTTATTATAGTAATGCGTCTATTGCATCTGTATAAGTTTTCTTTGGAGCAACACCAACTTGGCGACCAACAACTTCTCCGTTTTGGAAAATTAAAACGGTTGGAATGTTTCTAACTCCGTATTTTGCAGCAAATTCTTGATTGGCGTCTACATCTACTTTTCCTACTACAGCTTTACCTTCGTATTCTGCAGAAACCTCATCAATAACTGGTCCAACCATTCTACATGGTCCACACCAAGCTGCCCAAAAATCTACTACTACTGGTTTGTCTGATTTTAATACTACTTCATCAAAAGTAGCATCTGTTATTGCTAATGCCATATTTTTTTATATTTAGTTTATTAATTTTGAAGTACAAAGATAAAGAAACATTTCGCTTCTGAATTGTAACTTACATTACTTTTAACTATTTTTTTATTGAAAGAATTGATGCATTTAATTTTCAAGTGACTTTAAAACAGCAAGCAACATTTCACCTTTCAATCGTTTTGCGTAATTTGGATTGATGTATAAAAACTCAATTTCTCTATTTTCATCCAAAATATATACCGTTGGAACTGGAAGAAAACCCGGATTTTTTCCTTCTGAATATTTATCTAATTTTGGTTTGTCTCTTTTAAAAGCTATACCCAAAGCCTCAGAAAATTTTCCATCACTATCTGAAAATAATTGGTAGTTTAATTTATCTTCTTTCGTGGTTTCTTTTAAAAATTTTGGAGAATCTGGACTGATTGCAACTATTTGATAGCCTAATGCAATAATTTGATTTTCAATTTCTTGCATTTCCATTAATTGCGAATTACAATATGGACACCAACCACCACGATAGATAATCAAAACTGTTTTTTTGTTAAAAATGTCACTAGTCGAAACCGCTTTATTATCAACAGAAATCAAATCTTGTTTCGGAATTTTTTCTCCAATTAATAGTGGTGAAATATCTTCTGCTTTCTCTGCAATTTGTGCTGAACTTATTCCAGAAATTGCTAACAAAATAAAAAGGAACTTTTTCATAGGTGTTTTTCTAATTTATTTAGCAAAGATAATGCCGTCAAAATAATTGAAATGTAAGATGGATTACATTAGCGATTAATTCAATTTAAAATTCACCTGCAATTTCTCTAATTGTTCCAATAATTCTTTAGAAATTTTCACTTTTAGCTTTCTGCTTTTCATTTCTAATGAAGTTATTTTGCGTATTTCCTCAACTTCTGTTTTGGTGATTTCCATCGCAACTTCTTCTTCATTATCGGTTTCAACTTCAATGATTTCGTCTTCTGCCTCTGATTCATCATCAGTTAATTCTGCAGAAGGAATTGGCATTGGAGCCGCAACTGTTTCTATCGTTCTTTTAACAATTTCGGTTTCTACTACTTCAAAATCTACTTGCTTATCACCTTCATTTTGTTGAAAAACAGCACTCAATTGCTGAATTAAATCTTGTCTTATATCTTTAATATTGATTTGAACTGCTAATTTTTTTGCAAAAGTTGGTAATACATCTGCTAATAATTTGGCATCAAGAAAAGTAATTCGTGGATCAGATTTCTTTCCGGTTTCGCGATTTACCCAACCATCTTTTACATTTATTTTGAAATAAATAAATTGATTATTCACTAAGAAATGACGGAATTTTAAATATTCTTCGTCAAAAATTCTAAAGTCATAACTTTCGTCATATCCTTCCAAAGTAAACATTGCCCAATCTTTTCCGTTTTTACCTGTTCTATATTGGAAATTTGTTACAATACCTCCAAAGGTTAGATTTTTACCAATTAGGTTTCCTAAACTCTTTAAATGCGTCAATTTCACATTACAGAAATAATTCATTTCAAATCGATAATCGTCAAGCGGATGTCCCGAAATGTAAATTCCAACAACTTCTTTTTCTTTGGCTAATTTTTCCATGGTACTCCATTCTTCGCATGGTGGCACAACTGGTTCTGCAATTTGAACATCACTAGCTTCGCCAAATAAACTCACTTGCGATGAATTTTCGTTTTCTTGAAATTTGGAACCAAATCGCATGGCTTTTTCTAAAAATGTAATTCCTTCGCCTTCAATGTGGAAATATTGTGCACGATGTGTATCGGTAAAACAATCAAATCCTCCGGCATAAGCCAAACTTTCAAAAGCTTTTTTATTGGCAGAACGCAAATCAATTTTTTTAGCCAAATCAAATATCGACTTATATGGAGCATCTTTTCTGCTTTGAACAATAGTATCCACTGCATTGGCTCCAACTCCTTTAACAGCGCCCATTCCGAATCGTACGGCATTGTTCTCGTTTACCGTGAATTTATAAAATGATTCATTTACATCTGGACCAAGAACTTGCAATCCCATACGCTTACATTCTTCCATAAAGAACGAAACTTGCTTGATATCGTTCATGTTATTAGAAAGCACCGCAGCCATATATTCTGCTGGATAATGCGCTTTTAGATAAGCCGTTTGATAAGCAATCCATGCGTAACAAGTAGAGTGTGATTTATTAAAAGCATAACTTGCAAAGGCTTCCCAATCCTTCCAAATTTTTTCCAAAATTTTAGCATCATGACCTTTTGCAGCAGCTTGCTCGACAAATTTTGGCTTCATTTTATCCAACGTTGGTCGGTCTTTTTTCCCCATCGCCTTACGCAAAACGTCGGCATCACCTTTAGAGAAATCGGCTAACGATTGTGACAAAAGCATTACTTGCTCTTGATAAACTGTAATTCCGTAGGTTTCGCCCAAGTATTCTTCGCAAGCATCTAAATCGTATTTTATTTCCTCTTCACCATTTTTTCTACGAACGAAAGAAGGAATATATTCCAATGGTCCTGGACGATAAAGTGCGTTCATAGCAATTAAATCTCCGAAAACAGTGGGTTTTAAATCGCGAAGGTATTTCTGCATTCCAGGCGACTCGTATTGGAAAATACCAACCGTTTCACCTCTTTGGAATAATTCATAAGTTTTAACATCATCAATTGGAAAAGTATCTGGATCTAATTGAATTCCGGTTCTGTACTTTACTAATTTGACTGTATCTTTTATTAAGGTTAGGGTTTTCAAACCCAAGAAGTCCATTTTTAATAATCCTGCACTTTCTGCAACCGAGTTATCAAATTGGGTTACATATAATTCAGAATCTTTGGCTGTTGTAACTGGAACGAAATTCGTAATATCACTGGGCGTAATAATCACACCACAGGCGTGAATTCCGGTATTACGAAGTGAACCTTCTAAAACTTTAGCTTGTTGAATGGTTTCGCCTGATAATTCTCCGTCGTTAGCAATGGCAATTAATTCTTTTACTCTATCAAATTCATCGGAACGTAATGCTTTTTTGACGTCTTCTTCTTTTTCTGAAATAAATCGAGCCAAATTCCATTTAGAAGGCATCATTCCTGGAATTAATTTTGCAATTCTATCGGCTTCAAAAAGCGGTAAATCCAATACTCGAGCCGTATCACGAATGGCTGATTTGGTTGCCATTTTACCATAAGTAATAATCTGAGCAACCTGATTGGAACCGTATTTATTGATTACATACTCCATAACACGACCACGACCTTCATCGTCGAAGTCAATATCAATATCGGGCATCGAAACCCTATCTGGATTTAAGAATCTCTCAAAAAGCAAATCGTACTTAATTGGGTCAATATTGGTAATTCCTAAACAATAAGCCACCGCAGAACCAGCAGCAGAACCACGACCTGGACCAACCGACACATCCATTTTTCTAGCTTCGGCGATGAAATCCTGTACAATTAAGAAATAGCCTGGATAACCTGAATTGGAAATCGTTAGTAACTCAAAATCCAATCGTTCTTGAATTTCTGGAGTGATTTCGCCATAACGTTTTTGAGCGCCATTCATGGTTAAATGGCGTAAATAAGCATTTTCACCACGTACGCCACCATCGGCTTCATCTTCTGGATTTAAAAATTCTTCAGGAATAGTAAATTTTGGAAGTAATACATCGCGATACAACGAATACGTTTCAACCTTATCAATAATTTCTTGAACGTTAATAATGGCTTCTGGCAAATCAGTAAACAATTTTTTCATCTCATCTTCCGATTTAAAATAATATTCCTGATTTGGCAATCCATAACGATAACCTCTACCTCTACCTATTGGTGTGGCTTGTTTTTCACCATCTTTTACGCATAATAAAATATCGTGAGCATTGGCATCTTCTTTGTTTACGTAATAAGTATTGTTAGTAGCAACTAATTTTACTTTGTGCTTTTGTGAAAACTCAATCAAGGTTTTGTTGACACGATTTTCGTCTTCTTGATTGTGGCGCATGATTTCTAAATAAAAATCATCTCCAAATTGTTCTTTCCACCAAATTAGCGCTTCTTCAGCTTGATTTTCTCCAACATTTAAAATTTTACTAGGAATTTCTCCATATAAATTTCCTGATAAAACAATGATATCTTCTTTGTATTGTTCTACTACCGATTTATCAATTCTTGGAACATAATAAAATCCATCGATGTATGCGATAGAAGACATTTTGGCTAAATTGTGATAGCCTTTTTTATTCTTAGCTAAAAATACTACTTGATAGCCGTTATCTTTTTTGGTTTTGTCTTTATGATTGTCACAAATATTAAACTCACAACCTACGATTGGAATAATTTCATTGTCTGTTGGTTCTTCTCCGTTTTCAATTGCTGCTTCAATTTTCAGTTTAACAGCTTTGTTATGATTCATAACCGCACTAACAAAATGAAAAGCACCCATCATATTTCCAGTATCGGTCATGGCTACAGCAGGCATTTTAGTTTTTGCAGCAGCAGCAACTAACGAAGGAATTCCTATAGTAGATTGTAAAACTGAAAATTGAGTATGATTGTGTAAATGAGCAAATCGAGATTGTTTGAAATCTTTTTTATCAGCATCAGAAATTGAGGTTTGAACCGTTTCATCTTCACTTTTTTGAAGTTTCTTTCTAATTTGTTCAGAAGCTTCTTTAAGATTGATGTGTTTCAATCCAATTAATTGAACTGATCTTGGATTTTTTAATTGAAAATCTTCAAAATATTCTGGTTCAACATCAAGTTCTTCTTTGGTAAAAATTTCTGTACGAATTAATTCTAAGAAACAACGTGTTGTAGCTTCAACGTCGGCAGTTGCGTTGTGTGCTTCTGCAAATGGTTCGTTGAAAAGATATTGATGTAATTCTGTTAATGTTGGCAATTTGAATTTTCCGCCTCGTCCACCAGGAAGTTTTAATAACGATGCGGTAACTTCGGTACAGGTATCTAAAATCGGCATTTGCGACATTGGAGAACTGATTCCCATTCGGTAGAATTCGCAACCCATGATGTTGATATCAAAACCAACGTTTTGTCCGACTATAAATTTAGCTTTAGATAACGCTATGTTGAATTTTTCCAACATTTCTTTGAGTTGGATGCCTTGTTGTTGTGCTAATTCGGTAGAAATTCCGTGAATTCTTTCTGCATCATAAGGAATATTGAAACCTTCTGGATTGATAAGATAATCTTGATGTTCAACAAGATTTCCCATATCGTCGTGCAACTGCCATGCAATTTGAATACATCTTGGCCAATTGTCTGTATCAGAAATTGGTGCAGCCCAACTTTTTGGTAATCCTGTGGTTTCGGTGTCGAATATTAAATACATCTGAAAGTAATTAGTGATAAGTGAATAGTAATTAGCAAGAAAAAACTAATTAATAATTACATTTTCAAAAGTACATTTTAAGGAAGAGATTGTCAATTTTAGTTATTAACAAAAACAAAAAAACCATCCGAATTCTCGAATGGTTTTTGTAGTATAATAAGTTTGAAAAACTAGTATCTTCCTCTGTTACCGCCACCACTGTTTCTATCGTTGTAGCTTGAACCACCACCACGAGAATTACCACCACCATTGTAACCACCACTACTTGGACGGTTGTTAGAAAAAGATTTTCTCTCTCCTTCTGGTTTTGGTTCTGATTTGTTTACTACAATTGTACGACCTTCTACAGTAGCACCGTTCAATTCAGTAATTGCTTTTTCAGCTTCTTCATCGCTTTCCATTTCAACAAAACCGAAACCTTTACTTCTTCCAGTAAATTTATCAGTAATAATTTTAACAGAACTAACCTTTCCGTACACTTCAAAAGACTCTCTTAAATCTGCTTCCTCAATACTCCAAGGAAGACTTCCAACAAAAATGTTCATAATTTTATTTTAAAATTCCTGTCAAAGGTACGCTAAATAAAATGTAATCTACTATTAATTAGGTATTAATTATTATTTTAACAAAAAAAGCCGTTCCCAATTTAGGAACGGCTTTTTGTAAATATCTTTTATTTTTTATGGTGCTGGAACAATTGGAATCTTGTAAAAAGTTCCATATTGAAAATTAACTAATGGTGAACCAACTGTACCTAAATTTATAGCATTAAATTTAAATGTTCCAGTAACAGTAGCGCCTGTGTTTTCTGTGATAACAACTTCTCCATTGCTTCCTTCTACATTTAAAACTCTCACTTTAGCGTTATTTCCACCACCTGTAATTGTTATTAAATCTCCTGCTTTGTAGCCATTTCCTGGAGAAGCAACTTTAACGGATGTTACAACACCACTAGTATTTGTTATTACACTTAATGTTAATCCAGAACCTGAACCACCTGTAGTTGCATGAGAACTGTTGCATGCATAACTGCCATCAATCAATACACAATCAGAAGTATATCCTGATCCGCCAGCGAACATTTGCGAATTCATTCTAGCAACAGGTCCATTTATGATTTTAGTTTCATAATTCAAATTAACATCATCAAATGATGAAGAATAAGATGCTATGGTATTTAGATTTGTTGTGCCTAAATAATATGTTCCTTTAGCTCCACTAGCAATATCAATTTCTACTTCTTCATCCTGCGCAAGAGCTACCAAAGTTAAAGCTCCATTAGATGACCTATATGCTTTTACATCAATACCATTAAAAAAAACATCATCTCTGTAAGCCTGAAATGCAGGATTACTAAATTTAACTTCTTCACTACATGATGCCAAAGCAAGTGTAACTACTAATAAGGTAACTAATTTTTTCATTTTGAATATGTATTACAACCACAAAAATAGTTTTTTTCACGAATTAAGCTATTTTTTTTAACTAAAAATCGATGAAAAAGTATTTTTTTTAATTGTATTAGTTTGAATGAAAAAGTTTTATATCTTTGCACCCTTAATTAATCGAGGTCGAGTACCTCAAAATTTAATCAAAAAGATTATGTCAGTAAAAATTAGATTACAAAGACACGGTAAAAAACAAAAACCATTTTACTGGATCGTAGCGGCTGATGCTCGCGCAAAAAGAGATGGTAGATTCCTTGAAAAATTAGGAACTTACAATCCAAACACAAATCCTGCAACTATTGATTTAAACCTTGACCAAGCGGTACAATGGTTACACAATGGTGCTCAACCAACAGATACTGCTAGAGCAATTCTTTCTTACAAAGGTGCTTTATTGAAACACCACCTTGATGGAGGAGTTCGTAAAGGTGCTTTAACTCAAGAACAAGCTGATGCAAAATTAGCTGCTTGGATTGAAGAAAAAGCTGGAAAAGTTGACGCTAAAAAAGACGGATTGTCAAAAAAACAAGCTGAAGCTAAAGCTAAAGCATTAAAAGCTGAAGTTGCTGCAAACGAAAAACGTGCAAACGCTGCTGCTGAAGCATTGAAAGCTGCTGAAGCTCCAGAAGTTGTAGAAGAAGAAGTTGCTGAAGTTGCAGAAGAGGTTGTTGCTGAAGTTGCTGTTGAGGAAACTCCTGCAATAGAAGAAGCTCCAGCTGCTGATGAAGCTAGCGAAGAAACTGAAGCTTAATTTGTTGCGATAATGCGTAAAGAAGATTGTTTCTACTTAGGCAAAATCGCTAAAAAATTTAGTTTTAAAGGTGAAGTCCTTATCTATTTAGATACTGACGAACCAGAATTATATGAAGATATGGAATCAGTTTTTGTTGAATACAACAAAAATCTGGTTCCATTTTTTATTGAAAATTGTAACCTACACAAAGGTGATTTTCTTCGAGTGAAATTTGAAGATGTCGATGATGAAGCAGAAGCTGACTCTATTATGGGTTGCGAAATTTACCTTCCTTTAAATATGTTGCCAAAACTTGAAGGCAACAAATTCTACTTTCATGAAGTTATCGGTTTTGAAATTGAAGACCAACGTTTAGGAGTTTTTGGAAAAATTGTTTCAATAAACGATACTTCAGCTCAACCACTTTTTGAAGTAATCAATGGCAATGTTGAAATACTTGTCCCTATGATTGATCAGTTTTTGGTTAAAATCGATAGAGAGAATAAGAAAGTAATTATGGATTTACCAGAAGGATTGGTGGAAATGTATCTTTAGGAAATTCCAATATTTTAAATCCCAAATTCCAATATTTTGGAAATTCCAATATTTTAAATCCCAAATTTCAATCCTTAGAAAAATTCTAATTTAAAAAATTTGACTTTTATGAGTAAACCATTTGATTTAGAAGAAAGAACTTATTTATTTGCTAGAGATTGTAGACTATATATTCAAAAACTACCAAAAACTATTTCAAATATTGAAGACGGAAAGCAATTAGTTAGATCTTCGGGATCCGTTGGCGCTAATTATATTGAAGCTAATGAAAAACTAGGCGATAAAGATTTGTCTTTTAGATTAAAGATTGCTAGAAAAGAAGCAAAAGAATCTAAATATTGGATACGCTTATTAGAAGACTTAAATTCTAATTTAAAGGAAGAATCAAACTTATTGTTTATTGAAGCCGAAGAATTGAGAAAAATACTTTCTACTATAATATCTAAAACATCCTAAATTTAACCTGAGTTCAAATTGGAATTTGGAATTTAAAAAATTGGAATTTTTTAACTATGTTTTCATTTAAACAATTTACCGTTCAACATGACAAATGCGCTATGAAAATTGGCACAGATGGCGTTTTACTTGGCGCTTGGTGTCCGATTGATAACAACCCATTTTCGGTTTTGGATATTGGAGCTGGAACTGGAATTCTTTCTTTAATGTTGGCACAAAGAAGTAATGCTGAACAAATTGATTCTTTAGAAATTGATGAGGAAGCCTACGAACAATGTGTGGAAAACTTCGAAAATTCTCCTTGGTCTGATAGATTATTTTGTTTTCACGCAGGTTTGGATGAATTTGTAGAGGAACCTGAAGATGAATATGATATCATAATTTCAAACCCTCCATTTTATTCTGAAAATTATAAAACTGATTATTCTCAGAGAGATTTAGCTCGTTTTCAAGATGCTTTACCTTTTGAAGATTTGATTGAGGCTGCCGATTTACTCTTATCAGAAAACGGAATTTTTGCTGTAATTATTCCATATAAAGAAGAAGAACGATTTATAGATTTATGTGCCGAAGTGGAACTGTTTCCTGTAAAAGTAACTCGTGTAAAAGGCTCACATACCACACCTATTGTTAGAAGTTTACTTGCATTTAAACGTTACGAACTTTCTGTTTTAACAGCAGACGAATTGGTTATTGAAATCAGTCGTCATGAATACACTGATGATTACATTAATCTTACAAAAGATTTCTACTTGAAGATGTAATTTCACTTTTAATAATATTCTTTCCTTTTTTCGTAAAAAAATTAACAAATTCTGAAAATTTATAACATTCGTTGAATGATATAATAAATTAGTTTATGTAATTTTGCCATCATTAAAATTTCAATCAAATGAAACCAGATTTATTTCAAGCTCCAGATTATTACTTGTTAGACGATTTGCTAACAGAAGAACATAAATTAGTTAGAGATTCTGCTCGTGCGTGGGTAAAAAGAGAAGTATCTCCAATAATTGAAGATTATGCACAACGTGCTGAATTTCCAAAACAAATTATTAAAGGTTTGGGAGAGATTGGTGGTTTTGGACCTTATATTCCTGAAGAATATGGCGGTGCAGGATTAGATCAAATTTCTTATGGATTAATCATGCAAGAAATAGAAAGAGGTGATTCTGGTGTTCGTTCTACTTCATCAGTTCAATCTTCATTAGTGATGTATCCAATATGGAAATTCGGAACTGAAGAGCAAAGAATGAAATATTTGCCAAAATTAGCAACAGGAGAATTCATGGGTTGTTTTGGATTAACTGAACCTGATCATGGTTCAAATCCAAGTGGAATGACTACGAATTTTAAAGATATGGGTGACCATTATTTATTGAATGGTGCTAAAATGTGGATTTCAAATGCTCCATTCGCAGATGTTGCTGTAGTTTGGGCAAAAAATGAAGAAGGAAGAATTCACGGATTAATTGTTGAACGTGGTATGGAAGGTTTTACAACTCCAGAAACGCATAATAAATGGTCACTTCGTGCAAGTGCAACTGGTGAATTGATTTTTGATAATGTAAAAGTTCCGAAAGAAAATTTATTGCCTGGAAAATCTGGTCTTGGTGCTCCAATGATGTGTTTGGATTCTGCAAGATACGGAATCGCTTGGGGTGCAATTGGTGCTGCAATGGATTGTTATGACACTGCTTTGCGTTATGCAAAAGAGAGAATTCAATTTGACAAACCAATTGCTGGAACTCAATTACAACAAAAGAAATTAGCCGAAATGATTACTGAAATCACTAAAGCACAGTTACTTACATGGAGATTAGGAGTTTTAAGAAATGAAGGCAAAGCAACTACAGCTCAAATTTCTATGGCAAAAAGAAACAACGTTGATATGGCAATAAACATTGCTCGTGAAGCGCGTCAAATTCTTGGCGGAATGGGAATTACAGGAGAATATTCTATCATGCGTCACAGTATGAATTTAGAATCTGTAATTACTTATGAAGGAACACACGATATTCACTTGTTAATTACTGGCGCAGATATTACAGGAATTCCTGCTTTTAAATAAAAATTAAATCTCATTGCCTTCGAGAGCCTCAGGCAACAAAATTTAATTAAACAATAAATAAAATTGATATAAAGAGCTTCTCTATTTCGAGGAGCTTTTTTACTTTTGATAAAGTATTTTGAAATCTAAATGGTTTTATTTTACGTAAATTCTAAAAAAAAATGCAATGACTATTCAAACCATCAACAACAATATACAAGAATATAAAAATCAATTACTTACCCATTCATTATATGAGAAAGTAAAAACCATTGAAGATCTTCACTGCTTTTTAGAAAATCATATCTATGCCGTTTGGGATTTTATGTCGTTGTTAAAAGCTTTACAGAACAAGCTAACATGTACCTCAACGCCATGGCTACCTATTGGAAATCCTGAGATACGTTACTTAATCAACGAAATTGTAGTTGCCGAAGAAACCGATTTAACTATAGATGGATTACGTAAAAGCCATTTTGAAATGTACATTGATGCAATGGAACAATGTGGCGCAAATACTACGCAAATACATGAATTTTTAATCAACGTAAAAGCTACTCAAAACATTTTTGTATCCATCAAACAAAGTGATTTGCATCCAAATGTGAAAGCTTTTTTAGATTTCACTTTCAGAGTTATTGAAGAAGGAAAACCACACAAAATTGCCGCAGCATTTACTTTTGGAAGAGAAGATTTGATTCCGAATATGTTTACTGAAATCTTGAAAAACTTTCAGAGTAATTTTCCTGAAACCGATTTGTCAAAATTGATTTACTATTTTGAACGTCATATCGAACTTGATGCTGACGAACACGGACCAATGGCAATGCAAATGGTAACTGAACTTTGCGCTGATTCTGAACAAAAATGGAAAGAAGTTGAAGAAGTTTCTGTTCGAGCATTAGAAAAACGTATTGGACTTTGGAATGCTATTGAAGAGCAAATGGAAATGAGACTTGAAATGGTATAAAATTTATATCTTTATCAAGTAAATTTTACCTTATGTCATCTCAAACAAGATTAACACGAGCCTACAAAGAAGCCAAAAGAATTCAATTTACCAATCAAGATAAATTTATTCTGTTTAGTGATTGTCATCGTGGCGATGGAAGTTTTGCTGATGATTTTGCCAATAATCGCAATATTTATGTTCACGCTTTAAACCAATATTACAAAAACGGGTTTCAATATGTAGAACTTGGTGATGGTGATGAACTATGGGAAAATTTATTTTTCAAAGATGTTTTGGAAGCCAACAAAAATGTTTTTTTATTACTAAAGAAATTCTATTTGCAAAAAAAACTTCACATGATTTATGGAAATCATGATATGGTTTATAGAAATCCTTCTATTGTAAAAAAGAATTTTGCAGAATATTTTGATACCGGCGAAGGAAAAAAAATGCCTTTGATGCCCGATTTAAAATTTCATGAAGCTATCGTTTTAGAAAACTCAGAAACAGGTCAAGAATTATTTTTAACCCACGGACATCAAGCCGATTTTTTCAATTATGTTGGTTGGAAATTCAATCGTTTTTTTGTGAGAATTCTGTGGAAACCTTTGCAAGTTTGGGGAATAAAAGACCCAACTAGTCCGGCTAAAAATTATCTTGAGTCCATAAAAGTAGAAAGAAGAATCAAAAAGTGGATAGCTGATAATGGAAATAAAATCACAATTGTTGGACACACACATCGTCCACATTTTCCAAAACCTCATGAAAACTTATTAAATTTTTTCAATGATGGAAGTTGTGTTCATCCAAGAAATATTACCGGAATTGAAATAGAAAACGGCAAAATCGCTTTAGTCAAATGGTTGATAGACACTAATAATGATGGTGTTTTACAAATTGTAAAAGAATATATTGAAACTCCTGTAGATTTAATTTCTTATAAATCATTATGAAACATTTACTTAAAATAAGTTGTTTACTATTATTTACTTTACTTGTTAGTTGTTCAGCAAATGACACTGTGCAAACATCATCAAGTGGAAAAACAATAAAATATTTAGCACTTGGAGACAGTTACACCATAGGACAAAGTGTTTGTGAGACTTGTCGTTTCCCAATTCAATTGCAAAACGAACTTAAAAACTATCTTACCTTTAAAGATGTTTTCGTAACCAATGTCATTGCACAAACAGGATGGACAACTACCAATTTAAAATCTGCAATTGCTTCACAAAATCCAACAAATGATTATGATTTGGTAACCTTATTAATTGGTGTAAACAATCAATATCAAAACAAACCTTTCAGTCTATATGAACAAGAATTTCCAGAATTAGTAAACATTGCCATTGATAAGGCAAAAGGAATAAGAGCAAATGTAATTGTAGTTTCAATACCAGACTATGCCTTCACACCTTTTGGAAATGGAAACACAACTATTTCGATGCAAATTGATGCTTACAACGCTTTTGCAGAAAATTATTGCATTCAAAATAACATCACTTTTGTGAACATCACTGATATTACTAGACAAGGATTAGCACAACCTAATTTGGTTGCCATTGACGGTTTACATCCTTCAGAACTTGCCTATTCTAAATTTGTAGAAAGAATTTTTCCTAAGGCTAAAATGGTTTTGGGGTTATAAAAAACTAATAATTACTCCATTCTTGGTTAAAAGTAGTTACTAAATTTTGATTATTCAACCTATTAATCAAAATTTCTTTTGACATCATATCTTTTGAAAAATGTGTTAAACTATTCCAATCATAATCATAAAATCGTAATCCTTTTATTTTTCGTTTTAATGTTAATGCTTTTTTCGAATTATTAACCATGTTAAAACCCCATTCACCAAAAGAAGGTAAATAGACATGATAAGGATTGGTGTTTTGAAATGAATGTTTTATTGTTTCATTGATACACCAAAAAGATTTTGGAGCAAAAAATGGAGAAGTTGATTGAACAGTTAAAATTCCGTTGGCAGATAGATGATTTTTTACTTTATCGTAAAATGTCGTTGAGTATAATTTTCCAAGACTAAAATTTGAAGGATCAGGAAAGTCAATAAAAATTACATCATATTTTTCAAAATTTGAATCAAGCCACACAAAAGCATCGCTATTAATTACATTAACTTTATTATTTAAAAGTGAATTTTTATTTAATCTCTTTAACAAAGGATTTTCTTTAAAAATGTCTGTCATTTCCTTATCCAAATCAACTAGAGTAATTTTTTTTACTTCTTTGTACTTTAAAATTTCTCTTGCTGCCATACCGTCACCACCACCTAAAATTAGTATATTCTCTATGCTATTTGCAAAAGAAATTGCAGGATGTACAAATGCTTCATGATATCTGTATTCATCGAATGAACTAAACTGTAGATTGTTATTTAAATATAGTTTATAATCATTTCGCTCGTGTGTTAAAACCAATCTTTGATATTTGGTTGTTTTTGAAATGATGATATTCTCATTGTAAAGACTTTTTTCAGAAAAAGCAATAATATTATCTGAAAAATAAAGAGTTACCACTAAAACTAAAAACATTATAATTCCTTTTAATCTTAAAAACAAAACATTTCTTACGTGCTCTTTAAGAAAAAAACTCATGGCAATTCCCACCAGAATATTGAATAATCCGAAAATTATTGAAGTATTTATTAGTCCAAATTGTGGCACAAAAAAAAGTGGAAATGCTATTGAGGCCAATAATGCACCTATATAATCAAAAGTAAATACGTTTGAGACAAGCGTATTAAATTGAAATTTATCTTTTAAAATTATCATCAATATTGGAATTTCTAATCCTACTAAACATCCTATAATGAAAACTATAAAATATAAATAGAACTCAAAATATTCAACATAATTAAAGATAAGAAAAAGTATAGGCGCACTTAAACCACCTATTAATCCAATGATTAATTCAATTTCAATAAATTTATTTACTAAATTATTTATTATAAATTTTGAAAAATAAGAACCAATTCCCATTGCAAAAAGATAAATCCCTATTACAAGTGAAAATTGAGTGATTGAATCGCCAAGTAAATAACTTGCTAAAGCACCAGCAATTAACTCATAAACTAATCCGCAAGTTGAAATAATGAAAATGGTAAATAAAACAAGTCTTTCAATTTTCATTATCCATGAATTGCAAAACCAATTATTAGAGAAATACCTAAAATAAAAGCAGCAAAAACAATTGCTAATGCAGTATTTTTATTTTGTACTATTTCTTTCCATGTATTTTCTGGAGTTAATTTTTCAAGTATATAATAACAAATTAAAAGGATAAGGAATCCTAACATTGAATATAACACTGAATTGATTACTGGTTTTAATAAGATATCTTCCATATTTTTTTATTTGTGTTGGTAATTATTTGAATTATAAAATCGGTTTATTCTTGACCTTTTTTCTTGTTCTGTTTTTTCACAATTACAGATTCTATTTCCTGAAAGTGTGTAATAGTAATATCCACTTACAACTATTAAACTTATTAGTAGTGCAAATTTATTTTCTAATATATATGTTAATGCCTTTTTCATTCTTCTTTTGAATAAGGTGAATAATCACTATCATTCCATCTTCGTTGCTCAAAACTGTTTTTAATAAAAAATAAAATTATGACTATTATTAAAAAAACAACAAAAGCTGAAACAAAATTCCAATTGTCACTTTTATCCCAATAAACATCAATTTTAAATCTTGAATTAGAAACATCATTCGTGTCTTTGCTAGGAACAAAAGTAATTTTATATTTTCCAGAACTTACACCACAAATATTAAACTCATCTGTTGTATCTCCTTCTGTCCAGTTTTCTCCTCCTTCATATCCGTGATAATATTCAATATCTTTAGAAAAATATGATGATTCACCTGTAGTTTGATTTACCAATGAAAAATCAGTTGCAACCCAAGAATTATCAACGTCTGAATTAATAAAAATTTTTAAAGGAGCAATCGGACCTTTTAATTCAAAAACATCTGTTGAAATTTCTTTGTTATTATTATCAAGCAAATTTATTTCATTAGAATAAACTAATTGATTTTTAGATGTAGAACTGAAATACAAATGAGAAATTAAAATAAAAATACAGGCACTACAAAACACAATAATTGTGTTGTTTAAATTGAAATAAAAAGGTTGAACCATTCCAACTTGAGATTTAGCAGGAACAGATTTAATATTAAAAATACTTTTAATTTCTTTTGATGAAATGTGCTTTCCTAAAAAAGAGGTTTGTTTTCCGTCTTCGATTTCTATTGAAAGTAAACTTGGTGGGCAAATGAAATCAGCATATTCTATATTTTCATCTTTATCAATTTGATATTCAAAAAAACCTGCACCTGAAAAATCAATATATTTACCTCGATCGTAAAGTTTATAATCGATGTCTTCATAATAAATTTCTCTTACAAACTTATCAGTACTCTTCAATTCAATTTCCTCAGAAACAGTCCAATTACCATTTTCTTCAGTAAAATATTTTTTAGAATTATTATCAGAAATCAATTCATATTCTAACCAAGAATCATTAGATAAATCTTTCTTTAAAATAACATTTGAAACACAATATTTTTGATTTTCAAAATCAACAATTGTACCAATTGGTATTACATAATTAAATGAAGATTTATTTGAACTTTTTAATTTTAAATTACCATTTTCATTCTTATGAAGTGAAAAGCACTTTACACAAATATAGTATTGATATGAAACTTCATATTGCACATTTAAAACATGATTACAGCTCAAACAACTAACTTCCATCTATCTGAATATTTCGTGCTTTGAAATTATTTCTCCTTCAAAAAATTCAACAAATTTTTCTACTATTTCTCTAACAGTTTCTGTATTATCTTTAAAATAATTACACAAATATACATCAAGAGTTAATTGCATAAACTCTGGCCATGTGTGAATACAAATATGAGATTCTTTTAAACAAATAGCAATGGTAAAACTATTATTTTCAAAATTATGAGTAATTATTCCAACTTTTTCGAGTTCAAATTCTTGGATAACTTTTTCTGAAAATACAATAAAAGAGCTGCTATTCATGAGCAAATCAATATTTTCAACTTGAAGTGTAACTAACTTATGTAATCCCGGAGAATAGGTGTTTTGATCCATCAAAATAAGATTCCAATTAATTTAGTGGAATATTTTGATTATACGTAAGTGTTAAAATTTTGTTACAAAAAAAGCGAAAAGAAATTTTCGCTTTTTTATTATTGTTCTGGTGCAATTTCGAGTTCTAATCCGTCGATGGCTTCAGTAATTGGAATTTGGCAACCCAATCTTGAGTTTTCTTTGACATGATAAGCTTCCCAAAGCATGGCTTCTTCGTCGGGATTTCTTTCTAATGAAATAACATCATTTAAAACGTAGCATTGACAAGAAGCGCACATTGCCATTCCGCCGCAAACACCAACAGTTCCTTCTTCGGCTAGTTCATAGGCACGAATTAGTTCCATGATGTTCATGTTCATATCGGTTGGAGCTTGGACTTCGTGTCGTTCTCCGTTTCTATCGGTTATGTATACTGTTACGTCTTGTGGCATTAGTCAATCGATTTTACAACTGCTTTTTCAGCTTCTTTTCTAGTTCCATCGAATCCGTCAACACCTGAAACCGTAGTGTATTTTAAAACATATCGTTTTCCTGGATTAATTCTTTGGTAAACACTTTGACACATTAATGTTGCTTCGTGGAAACCACATAAAATCAATTTCAATTTTCCAGGATAGGTATTCACGTCACCGATAGCATAAATTCCGTCGATATTGGTTTGGTAATCTAAAGCGTTGTTTACTTTGATGGCATTTTTCTCAATTTCTAATCCCCAATTTGCAATCGCTCCAAGTTTTGGAGTTAATCCAAAAAGCGGAATAAAATAATCCGTTTCAAATACTTGTTGAACGCCTTCGTTTTCTAAAACAATACTTTCAACATGGTCTTTTCCATTAATAGCTACAACTTCTGCTGGAGTAATCAAGTTGATTTTTCCAAGTTTTTTCAATTCTTGCACTTTTTCAACTGAATCTAAAGCACCACGGAATTCGTTTCTTCTATGTACCAAAGTAACTTCGGAAGCCACATTGGAAAGGAAAATACTCCAATCTAAAGCAGAATCTCCACCACCGGCGATTACTATTCGTTTATCACGGAATAATTCAGGATCTTTAACAAAATATTCTACTCCTTTTTCTTCGTAGAAAGCAATATTTTCTAATTGTGGTTTTCTTGGTTCAAAAGTTCCTAAACCTCCAGCAATAGCAACCGCTTTTGCGTGATGTTTTGTTCCTTTATTAGTAGTAACTATAAAAGTTCCGTCTTCTAATTTATCAATAGTTTCAGCAGTTTCAGCCAAGGTAAATCCTGGTTGAAATTGTTTGATTTGTTCCATCAAATTGGTCACTAAATCACCTGCTAAAACTTCGGGATAGCCTGGAATATCAAAAATTGGTTTTTTAGGATATAACTCCGCCAATTGACCTCCTGGTTGTGGAAGAGCATCAATAATGTGACATTTTAATTGTAAAAGTCCAGCTTCAAAAACGGTGAAAAGTCCTGTTGGACCTGCGCCTATAATAAGTATATCAGTTTCGATCATTTTTTAAGTTTCAAAGTCGCAAAGTAACAAAGTGAAAAGGTCTTTAAATATGATTTTTATCATACAAGAATTATGCAATGTTTTCAACTGTTTCAATTTGAGGAGCATACTTTTTTATTGTAGTTTCAACTCCTGCCTTTAAAGTCATTTGATTTACACTACAACCTGTACAAGCACCTTCAAAACGTACCTTCACGTGTTTTTCTTCATCAATAGAAACCAATGAAATATCACCACCATCAGAATTCAAAAAAGGTCTGATTTCTTCTAATGCTTTTTCGATATTTAAAGTCAATTCTTCGTGTGTCATTTTTTGGACATTTTAGATTGTTAGATAGTTAGACTTCTTAGATTGATAGACTCTAATTTAATTAATCTAAAAATCTAAGAAGTCTAAGTAAGTCTATTTTTTTACAGCAGAACATCCTGCCATTGTTGTTATTTTGATTGCTTCTGTTGGTGCAAGATTTTCGTTTCTGTTTACTGTTTCTTGAACCACATTTCTAGCGATTTCTTCGTATATTTTTTCTAAAGGTGATGCCGTTTGCAATGCTGCCGGACGTCCATAATCTCCTGCTTCGCGAATGCTTTGCACTAATGGAACTTCTCCTAAAAATGGCACTTGTAAATCTTCTGCAAGATTTTTGGCACCTTCTTTTCCGAAGATGTAATATTTGTTATTTGGTAATTCTTCTGGTGTGAAATACGCCATGTTTTCGATAATTCCTAAAACTGGCACATTGATAGCATCACTTTGGAACATTGAAACTCCTTTGCGAGCATCGGCTAAAGCCACATTTTGCGGCGTACTTACAACAACCGCACCAGTAATTGGTAAAGCTTGCATAATTGACAAGTGAATATCACCTGTTCCTGGAGGCAAATCGATTAGCATAAAATCTAATTGTCCCCAATCAGCATCAAAAATCATTTGGTTTAATGCTTTCGAAGCCATTGGTCCACGCCAAATAACGGCTTGACTTGGAGAAGTGAAAAATCCGATAGAAAGTAATTTGATTTCATAACTTTCAATTGGTTTCATTTTAGACTTTCCGTCCACTTCTATAGAAATTGGTTTTTCGTTTTCTACATCAAACATTATTGGCATACTCGGACCGTAAATATCGGCATCTAGAACTCCAACTTTGAATCCCATTTTAGCTAAAGTAACGGCTAAATTGGCTGTTGTTGTAGATTTTCCAACACCTCCTTTTCCAGAAGCTACAGCAATAATATTACTAATTCCTGGAATAGATTTTCCTTTTATTTCGTTTGGATTTTCTTTTGCTTCCACTTTGATATTTACTTTCACAACTGCATCTGGAGAGAATTGTTCGTGAATTAGTTTTTTAATATCGTCTTCAGCTCTTTTTTTAATGTGCATTGCTGGAGTTGAAATCAATAAATCAACCACAACCTCATCGCCAAAAGTGATTACATTTTGAACCGCACCACTTTCCACCATATTTTTCCCTTCGCCAGCAATAGTAATTGTTTCTAATGCTTTCAAGATTTCTTTTCTATCTAACTTCATTTTTATTTAAACTGAATATGAATTGCAAAGATAGTAAGAAGTTTAAAAGTATGATAGTAACAAGGTTTAAAGTTTTGTTATAATGAGATAGTTTGATTCTATTGTTTTGTAACAATTTGAAGCTTCTTGAAAATTAGGAAATAATTAAACGTCCATTTCCGGCATCCAAAAATATTTTTCGAAATCTACAATTTGATTGTCAACCACTTCAATTCCTTCGTTTTCTAAAAGTTGTTGCATGAGATTGGTTCCGTCAAAATGATGTTTACCTGAAAGTAATCCTTTTCTATTCACAACACGATGCGCAGGTACATCTTCACGATTATGACTAGCATTCATTGCCCAACCTACCATTCTTGCTGAACGTGCTGTTCCTAAAGCTTTGGCAATTGCTCCATAAGAAGTTACTTTTCCCTCTGGAATTTGTTTTGCAATGGCATAAACGCGTTCAAAGAAATTTTCTTCCATTACAAATGATACTTTACAACATTGTATAAGGTAAAAATAGCTACAACTCCTGTAATGATTCCGATGATTTTGTTCATGTTTTGCATAAAATAATCGGTTTTAGATTTCATTTTATTGAAAAACAAAACATATAAATAAAACACTAAAAAAGAACCTAAAACAACCCCAAAAACCAAGCTATAAATCGATATCGGATTGAAGGTAAAAATATTAAAGGAAGCTAAAGTAACACTAACAAAAACATAATATGGAATAGGAAAGAAGTTAATTGCAGAAATCAACATTCCCATAAAAAAGCGACTTCTTTTACTTTTTAAATGTAGTGAATCTTGCGATTTTAGCTTGGGCTTCTTAGCAAAAAATAAAAAGTAAACAGATAAAATTGAAAAGATAACCAAACCAATTTCACGTAATAAAACCACAATTTCTTGATGGCTATTAATGTATTGAGCAAAAATTACAGAAATATACGTTTGAAAAAATATTACAATTAAAGCTCCAGAAACAAAAACCATTGCACGTTTTCTTCCATCGGTAAAATCGACTTTGGCAGCTGTCATATTAATTAATCCTGGAGGAAGAATTCCTATTACTGCTGCTATAAATCCCGAAAAAAGTGGAAGGATTATGTTCATGTTATCAGTTTACAGTTCTCAGCTTTCAGTTTTCAGTTTTCAGTGTTTGCAAAACAGATAACTGATAACAGACAACACTACTTTTTAATTTTAAAACGAATATACGTAATTGCTTTGTTAATTTCCAAATATTGTTTTTCGTAAAACGTTTGAATTTCAGTTACTTCACTTGGAGCACCTTCATTTTTATACACATTATGATTAGCGTACAAAACTTCGTGACCTTCACCGTGTAAAAGACCTAAAGTATAACCATGCATGAACTCAGAATCGGTTTTTAGATTGACAACGCCATCAGCTTTCAAAATTCTTTTGTATAATTTCAAGAATTCAGAATTGGTCATTCTGTGTTTTGTTCGCTTGTATTTTATTTGTGGATCTGGAAATGTTATCCAAATTTCAGAAACTTCACCATCAGCAAAAATATGATTGATTAGTTCTATTTGAGTTCTAACAAAAGCTACATTGTGCATCCCATCATCGACAGCCGTTTTTGCTCCACGCCAAAATCTAGCTCCTTTTATATCAATTCCAACAAAGTTTTTCTCTGGATAACGTTCTGCTAAACCCACAGAATATTCGCCTTTTCCGCAACCTAATTCAATGATTATTGGATTGTCATTTTTAAAAAAATCTGAATTCCATTTTCCTAATAACGGAAACTCATTTCCTACTACTTCTTCTCTTGTTGGTTGAAAAACGTTGGTGAACGTCTCGTTTTCCTTGAATCTTTTTAACTTATTTTTACTTCCCACGTTTCTATAAAATATTTTAGCAAAATTAAGGAAATAATATCCACCACAAATAAAGTTTTGATAATGTTTATGTAACCTTAACAATACAGCTATTCACTTATTTTTGTAGAAACTATTTATTTTGAAGAAAAGAAAAGTTGAAGTTGTAGTTATTTCCGATGTTCATTTAGGAACTTATGGCTGCCATGCCAAAGAATTATTGCAGTATTTATCTGAAATTAAGCCAAAAACACTCATTTTAAATGGCGATATTATTGATATTTGGCAATTCAGAAAGTCTTATTTTCCGGCAAGTCATTTGAAAGTGATTAAGAAAATCATTTCGTTAAGTTCCAAAGGCACCAAAGTCTATTATCTGACTGGAAATCACGACGAATTCTTAAGAAAATTTACCGATTTGCATTTGGGAAATTTAAGTTTGCTAAATAAACTAGTGCTAAATTTAGATGGAAAAAAAGCTTGGGTTTTTCACGGAGATGTATTTGATGCTTCAATAAATCATGCAAAATGGTTGGCTAAACTTGGAGGTTGGGGTTATGATATTCTAATTCTAATAAATCGATTTCTGAATTGGATTTTGGCTCAAATGAATAAAGAACCTTATTCACTTTCAAAGAAAATTAAAAACAATGTGAAATCGGCTGTGAAATTTATTACTAACTTTGAAAATGTTTGCACTGATTTGGCTATTGAAAATAACTATGATTATGTAATTTGCGGACACATTCACGAGCCAAAAATCGAACATATTTCGACAGAAAAAGGAAGAACAATCTATTTAAATTCAGGTGATTGGATTGAAAATTTAACAGCTTTAGAATACAATAATAAAAAGTGGAAATTATATAAGCATGCTCCAAGTGAAATTGTTACAGAAGAAGAACAATTTGAATATGAAAACCAACTTGCAGAACAATTTATCACTTTATTAAAAAACTAAAAATGAACAAAAATATTCTTGTTGCGCCATTAAATTGGGGTTTAGGTCATGCTACTCGATGTATACCTATTATACGTGAATTAGAAAAAAATGGGTTTACTCCAATTATTGCGTCTGATGGTGTTGCTTTGGCTTTATTGAAAAAAGAATTTCCGCATTTAACAGCTTTAGAGTTGCCTTCTTACCAAATAGAGTATGCCAAAAAAGGTGAGAATTTTAAATGGAAATTGATAAAAAATAGTCCAAAAACAATTAATGCTATTTTATCTGAAAAGCAATTAGTAAAAAAATGGATTAAGGAATATGATTTAAAAGGAATTATTTCAGACAATCGATTGGGTGTTCATTCTAAAAAAGTGTCTTCGGTGTTCATGACACATCAATTAACTGTTTTATCAGGAAAAACAACATGGATTTCAAGTAAATTGCATCAGTTTTTTATTAGAAAATTTGATGAATGTTGGGTTCCAGACGTAAATGAAATTCCAAATTTGACCGGAAAATTAGGACATTTGAAAGATTCTAATCTAAACATAAAATATATTGGTGTGTTGAGCAGATTAGAAAAAAAAGAGGTTGAAATAAAGTATGATATTATGATTTTACTTTCTGGACCTGAACCACAACGAACTATTTTGGAAGAAAAACTAATTAAAGAACTTAAAGACAACAAAGAAAAAGTAGTTTTTATAAAAGGGAAAGTAGAAAAAGAGCAAAAAACGAAGCAAATTGGCAACGTTACTTTTTATAATTTTATGCAATCTGAAGAATTGGAAAAAACTTTTAATGAGAGCGAAATGGTACTTTGTCGTTCGGGTTATACTACTGTTATGGATTTGTGTAAATTACAAAAGAAAGCTTTTTTTATACCAACTCCAGGTCAATTTGAGCAAGAATATTTGGCAAAAAAATATAAGAGAGAAGGTTTAGTTCCTTATAGTAAACAAGATAGATTTGTTATTGATGATATTCTCTCTGTTCCACTTTATAAAGGTCTACCCTCAATCCCTACTGAAATAAATTGGAAGCAGTTATTTTTGCTTTTCGAGCGTGAAGGAAAATTCTGATCCTTTACCAAATTCACTTTCGATGTAAATTTTTTCATTGTGTCCTTCAATAATGTGTTTCACAATTGAAAGCCCGAGACCTGAGCCACCTTCACTTCTTGCGCCACTTTTGTCTACTCTGAAAAAGCGTTCAAAAAGTCTTGGAATATGTTGTTGTTCAATTCCTTCGCCATTGTCTCTTACACGAACAATGATTTTATTTTTAACCAAATCTTCAATAGATACTTCGGTTGTACCGTCTTCTTTTCCATATTTTATGGAGTTCATTATCAGATTTGTAAGTACTTGTTGCAGTTTTTCTTTGTCACCATAAACGTATATTGCCTTACTGTATTTTCTATCAAACATTAAAATAATGTTCTTTTTATCGGCCTGCATTTCGAGCAAATCAAATACATTTTGAATTAATTCTACAATATTAAATTCTGTGAATTCTAGATTCAAATCGCCCATTTCTAATTTAGAAATCATATCTAAATCTTCTACAATATAAATCAATCGTTCAACGCCTTTTTCAGCTCTTTCTAAATATTTTTTCCTTTGATCTTTGTCCCTAACTCCATCAACCAATGTAGAAATATAACCTTGAACTGTAAAAAGTGGTGTTTTCAATTCATGCGAAACATTTCCCATAAATTCTCTTCTATATTCTTCTCTTACTTTAAGATTTTCGATTTCGAGTTTTTTGTCGGTGGCAAATTTTTTAACTTCTTTAGTTAAAGTTGCCATATCTGTTGTAATGGATTGACTTCGTAAAGTTGTCGAATCTAATAAAGAAACATCATCGTAAATCTTTTTTACACGACGATATATAAAATGTTCTACACGATATTGAAGTACAAAAAATGAAAAAATAGCAATTGATATTGCATAGATTAAACAAAATAGCCAAGAAAATGTGGCAAAGAAAAATAGCAATCCGGCAACTAAACTAGTTGAAAAAAGAGTAATATATAAAGTTGATATTACGGCGAATCGGTATGTTTTTTTGAAGTTTAAAGGCATTGAAAAGCTGGAAGTTAGATGATGGAAGTTGGAAGTTTTACTTTGCTTTTACAAATATATAATATTCAAATAAACAGTACAGTTTTATTAAAAATTTTGTTGCTATTTTACATTATACATTTATACAATATACAATATACAAAAAAATTAAGCTTCAAATTTGTATCCGACACCTTTAATGGTTTTAAATAAATCTTCACCTATTTTTTCACGGAGTTTTCTAATGTGAACATCAATAGTTCTTCCGCCAACAATAACTTCGTTACCCCAAACTTTATCAAGAATTTCTTCTCTTTTAAATACTTTACCAGGTTTTGAAGCTAACAAATAGAACAATTCAAATTCTTTTCTAGGAAGAACAATTTCTCTTCCATCCATAACTATTTTATATTCTTCACGATTGATTTCAATTCCACCAACATTTAGGTTTTCACTTGAAGTTGTTTCGTCTTTTAGTCGTCTTAATAAAGCTTTTACTTTACTTACCAATAATTTTGGTTTTATTGGTTTAGCAATATAATCATCTGCACCTGCATCAAAACCTGCTACTTGAGAATAGTCTTCGCTTCTTGCAGTTAAAAATGTTATTATGATATTACTCAATTCAGGAATTTTTCTAATGTTTTCACAAGCTTCCATTCCATCCATTTCTGGCATCATTACATCCATAATGATAAGTTGCGGACGTTCCTTTTTTGCAACTGCGATTGCTTCTTTACCATTTGAAGCTGTTACAATTTTATATCCTTCTTGAGTCAAGTTATAACCCACAATTTCTAGGATATCTTGTTCATCATCAACCAATAAAATCTTTATGTCTTTTTTCTTCATAATGCAAAAAAGTTATTTGTTTTGCGATTGTAAATATAGCATTTTATCAGTAATTAAATCTTATTAAAAATGAGTTAACAATAATTTAATTTGTTAACAATATAGTAACGATTTAAAAACTAAATGGTAATTTTTGATTAAGATGAACTTTACATGGCGGATGTTATTTTGCATAAAATTTTTAAACCTCATGAAACAAAAACTATTATTTATAACAATTTTATTTGCAGCTTTTTCTTTTGCTCAGACCAAAAGCGTTATTAAAGGTAAAATTACCGACAAAGACATGAATAATGCACCTCTTGCATTTGCAAATGTTTCTGTCAAAGGTTCTTCAAATGGAGTAACCACTAATGAAAAAGGAGAATACTCCATATCGCTTCCTTCTGGAGAATATGTAGTGGTATTTAGCTTTATTGGTTACGAAACCATTGAAAAAATAATTGATTTAAAACCTAATCAAACAATTGAATTAAATGTAGCTTTAGGAAGTGGAGGTTATAAGTTAGACGATGTTGTTATTAAAAGTGTTAAGAAACGAAATACTGAAACAGCTATTCTAACAGAAATAAAAGAAGCAAAACAAATTGTAAGCGCCATTAGTGCTGAGCAAATGTCAAAAGGAACTGATGGAAATGCTGCTCAGGCTATTCAAAGAATTCCCGGAATAACTATAGTTGATGGAAAGTTTGTAATGATTAGAGGTTTGAGCGAACGTTACAACAATGTATTGATTAATGGTTCACTTGCTCCAAGTACAGAAATAGATAAAAGAACATTTTCTTTTGACCTAGTTCCTACAGGACTTTTAGATAAAATGGTTATCTATAAAACTGGTTCTGCAGATAAGCCTGGTGATTTTTCTGGAGGTATTATTTCATTGAACACTATCGAAAACACATCAGATTTTACAAAATTTGATATTAGTTTTGGTTACAGATCAAAAAACAACATTTAATGATTATTTACAATCTGAAGGTTCTAATACAGATTTTGTTGGGATAGATAACTCTTTTAGACCATTACCTTCAAGTTTTCCAACTACAACACAATTAAATAATAGTGCAGCTACTTCACAACTTCGTGTTGACGCAGCTAGATCATTACCAAATAATTTTGATACTAATTCAAGTAATGCATTTTTAGACAATAGCACGGGTTTTTCATTAGGCAGAAAAATAAACTTAGGAAATACAAAAATATTTAGTGTTAATGCCCTTAATTATTCAACTAGCTATCAGAACTTTTCTAGAAGCTTTAGAAGATACAACTTTTTGAATGCAGGAGAGACAAGACCTACAGATTGGTTTATATTTAATGACATGAACTACCAACAAGAAGTTCGTATTACTGCATTGTCAAATTGGTCATTAAAAACTGCTAAATCAAAATTTACTTTCAAAAATTTATTCAATCAAATTGGAGAAAATGAAACTACAATTCGTCAAGGAATCAATTTTAATCAACAGGCTAATAACACATTAAAAAATTACATGTATGCTTATAAAAGCAGAAGTATATATATGGGGCAATTGAATGGTGATCATAATTTAAATTCTAATAATAATATTGATTGGGTTGTTGGCTATAATTATATCAGAGAAAACGAACCTGATTTAAGACGTTTCAGAACTTTTAAAGATGTTAACTCAACTTCAGACAATTATACTTTTCAAGATCCATCATCTTCTAATTTATTTTCTGGTAGATACTATGGAAACTTAAGAGAGTTTAGCGCTAACAATGGTGTTAACTATACTTATACTATCAATAGAGATTCAGAAACAGAAGAACGTTCTCCAATAAAAATTAAAGCTGGTTATTTGGCAGATTACAAGTTTAGAATTTTTAAATCAAGATATGTGTCTTATGTTTTGAAAGATTATCTTACATCAGCAAGAAAAGACGAATTAAGAAACCTTCCTTTATCAACAATTTTCAGCAATGAAAATATCAATAATCAAAATGGATGGGTTTTAGAAGAAGGAACAAAACCAGATGATTCATACAAAGCAGACAATACTTTATTAAGTGGTTACATCAACACAGAATTACCTCTTGGAAGATTTGACATCAACATGGGTGTTCGTGTAGAAAACAATACTCAAAAACTAAGAGCTTTTTCAAATGGAAATCCAGTAAATGTTGACAATCCTGTTACTTCTATTTTACCTTCTTTGAACATTGGATATAATATCAATGAAAAATCTTTAGTAAGAGTTGCCTATTCAAGAACGGTAAACAGACCTGAATTCAGAGAAATTGCACCTTTCCTATTTTATGATTTCGAATATGAAGTTTTAAAATTTGGAAATTCTGACTTAAAAGTTGCAACAATAGACAATATTGATTTTAGATACGAATGGTATCCAAGCAAAGGAGAAACTGTTTCACTTGGTGGTTTCTATAAAAAATTCACTAATCCAATTGAGCAAATTATTCAAAGAACTGCAGAAGATCCATCATTTAATTTTAAAAATGCTACAAGTGCAGTAAATTATGGTGCTGAATTGGAAATTAAAAAATCATTCAAAGATTTAACCAACATTCCAATTTTAAATAGACTTTCTATCAATATCAACGCTTCATATATATTTTCAGAGGTTGACCTAGGTTCTGCAGCACAATCACAAGATTCTAAAAGAGCTTTACAAGGACAATCACCATATATCATTAATGGTGCTCTAGGATATGAAGATGAGAAAGGTCTTGGAATTAATTTAATTTACAACCGATTTGGAAATCGAATTTTCTCTGTAGGTGATGACGCATTTAATACCTATTATGAAATTGAACGTAATCAGCTTGATGCAACTATTTCTAAAAAATTCAAAAAACTAAAAGTTAAACTTGGTTTACAAAACATACTAAACGATCCTTTCAAACTGATGGAGGATTCTAATAGAGATAACAAAATAAGCAAAGCTAATGACAATGTAATTTCTTCTTTCAAAAGAGGTTCTCTATATACTTTAGGTTTTTCTTACAACTTATAATACTAAAATTCAAAAACTGTAATACACAAAAAAATGAAAAAAATAATCTTACTTTTATTACTATCTACTTTATTCACTTCGTGTTTAAAAGATGATTTATCCTTTGGTACAGATGGAGATACAGAAAATTATGTAGTCCTTTCTGGAGATTTAAATACACAAACTCTTACCAAAGGTGTTCGCTATTTAATTAAAGGACAAGTTTTTGTTAAAGACACTAAAGTATTAACAATTCAACCTGGAACTGTTATATTTGGTGACAAAGCAACTAAGGGAACACTTATTATTGCTCCTGGAGGAAAAATCATCGCAGACGGAACAGTAAACGAACCTATTGTATTCACTTCTTCACAAAAAGCAGAGTCAAGAGACCGTGGAGATTGGGGTGGATTAGTAATCTTAGGTAAAGCTAAAACAAATCAAACCAATCCAGCTATCGAAGGAATTAATCCTCCGGTAATATATGGTGGAGCGGATGATGCAGACAATTCTGGTATTTTAAAATATGTAAGAGTTGAATATGCTGGAATTGAGTTAACACCAAACAACGAAACAAATTCTATAACTCTAGGTGGAGTTGGAAGTGGAACACAAATGGAATACTGTCAAGTATCTTATGGAGGTGATGATGGTTTTGAATGGTTTGGAGGTACTGTTAATGCAAAACACTTAATTTCACTTGGTTTATGGGATGATGATTTTGATATTGATTTTGGTTTCACCGGAAAAATTCAATTTGCTCTTTCAGTTAGATATCCAACATTTGCAGATCAATCTGGTTCAAATATTATTGAAACTGATAATGGACCAAATGATAATGTTACAACATTACTTACAGAAGGTGTTATTTCTAACTTAACTGGAATTGGTCCAAAGTTAACTAATGCTCAAGCTACCAATGCAAACTATCAACATGCTATTGATATGAGAAGAAGAACTGCATTGACTATTGCAAACTCAGTATTTGTTGGTATGCCGAGAGGTATTAGAATGAATCAACAATCTGTTTACGATAATTATAATAACGGAACAGGATTTCTTTTAAACAATGTAATGTCTGCCCCATCAACTACGTTTTCTGTTGGAACAGGTATGGCTGCTACTGCAACCAATGTACAAAATCTTTGGAATGCAAATAATACAACTGTTGCAGGAACCGATTTCGAAACTCCAACAACAGGAATTTATAATACACTTGGATTGAATCTAAATGCTTTTTACGGAAATAATACTCAAAACTTTTATAGTTCAAACCCAACTTATCAAGTAACTAGCGGAACTTTAAGCACAGGTGCTTCATTCACAAATGCAAAACTTAACAATATGTTTTTTACCACTACAACTTATAGAGGTGCATTTGGAGCAACAGACTGGACAGCAACTTGGGCAGAATTTATTCCGAATTTAAAAGCTTACTAAATTTTTTAAAAATAGGTATATTTGATGAGTTTAATCGTAGTGATTAAACTCATCACTTTTATTATAGAACTATGAAGTACTTATTATTTTTATCTTTATTTATTTGTTTCTCTTGTTCAAAACCGAAAGATACCATTCCTCAAAACCATCTTTCGTCTGAAAAAATAGAAGATTTTAAATATAAAATAAGTCGTTATATTGAAAAATTACCTCGATTAGCAACAGAGAAAAACAAATTTAACTCACAATTTGACACAACCTATAAGCTGAGTGCAAAGAATAGTGAATTAATGCACTATTACATTGATGAAGACAATTACATCTATTTTGCCATTAGCAAAATTGCCCCAAGTATAAAGTTAAAAAAAACAACCACTGTAGGAAAATTAAAATTTGACAAAAATGATTCAATAGTATTCTATCAAGAAGCTTTTAGAACATGGAAAATGGAACCAAAAGAATTAGAAGAAAAAACAAAATTGCTTTTTGATAAATATTTGAACAACGAAGATTTGTCCGACTATTATACTGTAAATTCCAATCCTGAATTTTATATTGAATTTCCTGATGAGATGACAAAATTTGACACTATCAGCAGAACTTGGAAAGTTAATACTAAATAAAAAAGGCTGACTATATCAAATTATAGTCAGCCTTTTTTAAATAAATTTCAGAATTAATCTTTATCTGCAATTGCGTTTTGATTGAATTTTTTTACATCAACAATACGATTGTCAACAAAACTTACTTCACTTACGCAAACGCTATTTGAATAATACATCCATTTACCTGTTTTTAAACCATTAGTATATTCTGCTGTAGCTTTTAGATTTCCATTTTCATCATAAGAAGTCCATTTTCCATCTAACTTTCCGTCTTTAAAATATCCTACTTGTTGTACAGCACCATTTTCATAATGATAAGTAGCTTTAACCAATCCATTTTCTGCTTCTAAAATTGGCTCAATTGCTTGACCAAATGATAAACCAGAAATCAAAATTACAAGAGTTAAAATAAGCTTTTTCATAGTATCTGGGTTTTTGAATTAATAATTAGATAACAAATATATAACTATTTTTACAATAACCAAACTTTTTCTTAACAATTTGGTAACATTAGGAAAATTGGCAAAAACTTTAAATTTCATTTTGCGTATCCTGTTTCGAAGAATTAACAAAAAAATTATTAGTCCATACTTTGTCATTTCGACGAAGGAGAAATCTCACTAGTTTATTTATATGTGATTTCTCCTTCGTCGAAATGACAAACTAAAATTATATTTCTTAAATAAAAAATTAATTTATTTATTCTCTGTGCGTTCATACTGTAACTAAATAACTTTTAAACAATCAATATAAAATTTGTTAAAATTGTGGTTTTTGGCATTGTATTTGAAAACTTATTTATATATTTGCTTTAACCAAGTTGAACTCATGACAAAAAACTACTTTTATATTATTCTTTTTTTCCTGATGCTAAGCACTACAAGTGTGATGGCACAAGATGGAAAACCAGCATCAAAAGTGCAAGAGAACACTATTGAAGGTCTGAGTTTTTACCCAAATCCTGCAACTGGTGGAAAGATTTACATATCTACTAAATCTAATGAAGATAAGCAAATCACCATCTTTGATGTTCTTGGAAAAAAAGTAATTCAAACTACTCTTTCTTCTAGAGAACTTAACATTTCTTCGCTTTCACCAGGAATTTATCTTATTAAGATAGAAGAAGGTGACGCAAGCGCTACTAGAAAATTAATTGTCAGATAGTTAAATAACTCTATTGTTAACTATTTTTTTACTTTGATTATTTTTATTTAAAAAAATAGTCTTTATCTTTGTATCCTAAAATTATATTTAAAATTATGAAAAAACTTTACACATTATTAGCAATCATTTTGATTTCTTCATTTTCACAAGCGCAAGTTGTTATTAGTCAGGCTTATGGAGGTGGTGGAAATGGTGGAGCAACATATTCTAATGACTTTATAGAATTATTCAATAGAGGAACAGTAGCTCAAAACTTAGCAGGTTGGTCAGTACAATATGCTTCAGCAAACGGAACTACATGGACTAGAACTGAATTACCAAATTATAATCTTCAACCAGGACAATATTATTTAATACAACAAGCAGCTGGTGCAACACCTGTGTTAGCTTTACCAACCCCAGATTTAGACGCTACTACTTGTAATTGTACTTATCAAACACCTTCAACTGGAAACCCAACCGGTTTAATAGCTACTGGTATAGCTATGAGTGGAAGTAATGGTAAAGTCATTTTAGTTAACAATATAATTCTTGAATCAACTGCAAATCCGACAGGAAGCCAAATAATTGACAAAGTTGCTTATGGAGCAACATCAACATCTGGTTTTGAAGGAACTGGGCCAACCGGTACAGCGTTAACAAGTTCAACATCTGTGCAAAGAAATAACGCAGGTTGTACCGATACAGATAATAACGCAACTGACTTTACTACTGCAACTCCTGCGCCAAGAAACACAGCTACTGCAATAAACACTTGTAGCTTAGCAAATAACAAAAACGCTATCGCTGGTTTATCAGTTTTCCCAAATCCAGTGAAAAATGGTATTTTCTACATCAACACTGATGCTAATGCTGAAAGAACAGTTACTGTTTTTGACGTATTAGGAAAACAAGTTTTAAATACTACAACTTCTGAATCTGCAATCAATGTAAGCAACCTAACTTCTGGTGTATACATGGTTCAAATTTCTGAAGAAGGAAATACAGCTACTAAAAAATTAGTTATCGAATAATTTAGTTCCTGACCCGAGCTTGCGAACAGACGAAGTAAACAAGTTCAGGATGACAAAAATGAAAAGCTCCAATTTATGTTGGAGCTTTTTTATTTTCATTACTTTTGTAATGCTCTGTCCCGAAACTTCGGAATGTTTCAGAATTAAATAAAAAGCATCTTAACTTTGATTTCATCTCAAGATATATTCACCATTCAAAACCAAAAGCAGTTTGAAAAAATAGCTTTAAAGGTTTTTCGTTTTCAATACGACAACAACCAAGTGTATCGCGAATTCTGTGAGTTATTGAAAGTTGAAAAAGGAAGCGTAAAATCATTGCAACAAATTCCGTTTTTACCCATTCAGTTTTTTAAAAGTCATGATGTTTTATCTTCAAATGAAGCCATTCAAGAGACTTTCACAAGCAGTGGAACCACCGGAATGATTACAAGTAAACACCTCATAACCGATGTAACTTTGTATGAAGAAAGTTACCGCAATGCTTTTTCAGAATTTTATGGCAACATAGAAGATTATGCAGTTTTAGCTTTACTTCCATCCTATCTTGAGCGTTCTGGCTCTTCTTTAATCTATATGGTAAAAGACTTGATAGCACTTTCAAATAATGAAAATAGCGGTTTTTATCTACACAATTACGACGAGCTAATTTCAAAATTAATTGAACTTGATGAATCAGGACAAAACGTACTTTTAATTGGTGTAACTTATGCTTTATTGGATTTAATTGAACAACGAAAATTTCAATTAAAAAACACCGTCATCATGGAAACTGGAGGAATGAAAGGCAAACGCAAAGAAATCATCCGTGAAGAATTGCATGAAATTCTTTGTAATGGCTTTGGAGTTTCCAGCATTCATTCAGAATACGGCATGACCGAATTATTATCGCAAGCCTATTCATTAGGCAACGGAATTTTTGAATGTCCAAATTGGATGACAGTCTTAATTCGAGATACCGAAGATGCTTTGTCTTATGTAGAAAGCGGTAAAACAGGAGGAATAAACGTAATTGATTTAGCCAATATCAATTCGTGTTCTTTCATTGCAACTCAAGATTTAGGAAAAAAATATCCCAACAATTCGTTTGAAGTATTGGGACGTTTTGATAATTCTGATATTAGAGGTTGTAATTTAATGGTGTTGTAATTTTATTAAACCACTTTTATCAAATAATAATTTTTCTTTCCTTTTTGAAGCACTAAAAATTTATCTTTTACCAAATCTTTTTCGGTAATGATATAATCTTCAGCTACTTTTTCTTTGTTTAAAGAAACAGCATTCTGTTTCAATTCACGTCTCGCATCACTATTGGAAGCTAAGAAACCTGTTTTTGCAGCAAGTGCAGCAATCATATCCAATCCGTCAATGATATCTTCTTTTGCAATTTCGGCATTTGGAACACCATCAAAAACCTCTACAAAAGTAGCATCATCCAATTGGGCTAAATCGTCCATTGTTGGGCTAAAAAAAGCATTCGAAGCAAAAATCGCTCTTTCCAACTCTTCTTTTCCGTGAACAAAAGTAGTTACTTCTTCTGCTAAACGTTTTTGTAAAACACGTAAATGTGGTGCTTCATGATGTTCCGCGATTAAAGTATCTACTGTGTTTTTATCTAAAAATGTGAAAATCTTAATATATTTTTCAGCGTCAACGTCGGTTGTATTCAGCCAAAATTGGTAAAATTTATAAACCGATGTTTTATCGGCTGTCAACCAAACATTTCCACCTTCTGATTTACCAAATTTAGAACCATCAGCTTTGGTAATTAATGGACAAGTCATTGCATATGCTTTGGCACCTTCTCCGTTCATTCTTCTCACTAATTCTGTTCCTGTAGTAATATTACCCCATTGGTCAGAACCACCCATTTGCAACAAACAATTATGTGATTTGTACAAATGATGAAAATCGTAACCTTGAATTAATTGGTAAGTAAACTCTGTAAAACTCATTCCTTCGCCAGTTTCTCCACTCAAACGCTTTTTTACAGAATCTTTTGCCATCATATAATTTACAGTGATTCGTTTTCCGACGTCACGAGCAAAATTGATAAACGAAAAGTCTTTCATCCAATCGTAGTTGTTTACTAAAATTGGAGCATTAGCTGCAGTTGAATTAAAATCTAAAAAACGAGATAAAACACCTTTTATTCCAGCAACATTTTTTTCTAAAGTAGCTTCATCAAGTAAATTTCTCTCATCAGATTTTCCTGAAGGATCACCAATCATTCCAGTAGCACCTCCAACAAGAGCAATAGGTTTGTGTCCGAATTTTTCTAAATGAACCAATAAAATAATTGGCACCAAACTTCCAATATGCAACGAATCACTTGTTGGATCAAATCCAATATAGGTCGTTGTCATTTCTTTTAAAAGTTGTTCTTCTGTGCCTGGCATAATATCGTGCACCAATCCGCGCCATTGTAATTCTTCTACTAAATTCCTCATTTTATTCGATAATTTGCGCAAATATAGTTCTAAGATTTCAGATTTCAGATTTCAGATTTCAGATTTTCATAATTTGATTTAAAAAACTTTGTGACTTTGTGACTTCGTGGCAAAAACCTATCTTTACAAAATGATATTAGTTACTGGTGCAACAGGATTAGTCGGAGCTCATTTAGTCCTTCATTTGTTAGAAAATGGTGAAGAAAATATTCGTGCCCTTTATCGAAATCAAAAAAATATTGAGAAAACAAAATCTCTTTTTGATTTGTATAAAAAAAGTGAACTATTCTCTAAAATAAACTGGACGCAAGGCGATATTCTAGATGTTCCATCATTAGAAATTGCTTTTAAAAATATTGATTATGTCTATCATTGTGCGGCTTGTATTTCTTTTAACCCAAATGATGAAGATCAACTTCGAAAAGTAAATATTGAAGGAACCGCCAATATTGTAAATTTTTGTATTGACAAAAACGTTAAAAAACTATGTCACGTTAGTTCAATTGCTGCTCTTGGAGATTTAGCACAGCACGAAACCATCATTACTGAAGAAACAGAATGGAATCCAGAAGTTTTACATAGTGATTATGCTATTTCAAAATATGGCGCCGAAATGGAAGTATGGCGTGGTCAACAAGAAGGATTGAAAGTAGTAATTGTAAATCCGGGCGTTATTTTTGGACCTGGGTTTTGGCAACAAGGTAGTGGTGCTTTTTTTACTTCTATTGAAAAAGGGATTCCATTTTACACTTATGGTTCTTCAGGTTATGTTGCTGTTACAGATGTTGTAACAATAATGCGCCAATTAATGAACTCTGAATGTAATGGAGAACGATTTGCATTACTGTCTGAGAACGTTACTTTTAAAAATATAATCTACACGATTGCAGAAAAAATAAAGGCTAAAAAACCAAAAACAGAAGCAAAACCATGGATGTTAAACATTGCATGGCGATTGGATTGGGTGTTGTCTTCTATTTTTAGAACCAAAAGAAAAATATCTAAACATGGTGCGCAATCTATTCTAAATAGTGATCCAATTTCAAATGAAAAAATAAAAAACTATTTGAATTATGATTTTGAAGCTATTGATAGTTACTTAGATAAAATTGTAGTTCATTATAAAAAATAATTACTTTACAATTCCTTCTTCAAGATTTTGAACTGGAATTGAAGCACCGCTTAACTTCTTATTTTCTTTATCTAAGCGTTCTTTAACTTCCTCATACATTTTTTTATACTCTTTAATATCAGAGGCATAATATTGTGTATTTTGAGCAAATGTTAAACTATCAACTTTGTATTTTTCTTTTAGAAACACATTTGCTTTAGGGTAATTTTGAGTAGCCGAACCTTGATTTCTAGCCGCTTCTAGAATTGCTAAGTCATAAATAATCTCTTTCATCTTATCTTTATCGATAAGATTTTTAGGCTTTTCAACTATTTCATTCTTACAGCTAAAAATTCCGAATGAAATTATAAATAAAATAAATATTATTTTTTTCATTTTTTATCTATCAAAAAGTAAACGTTTTCCGGCTTTAATTTCTTTGACTTTAGAATTTTCGTAAACTAATTGTCCGTTTACAATAGTATGTGTAATTCTTGATTTAAAATTGGTTCCTTCAAATGGTGACCAACCGCATTTGTACAGAATATTATCTTTATTCACACTCCAAGGCATCGCTGGATTAACAATTGCTAAATCGGCATAAAAACCTTCTTTTATAAAACCTCTATTTTCTATTTTGAAAATCTTTGCTGGATTGTGAGCCATTTTCTCAACGATTTTCTCCACTGAAATTTTACCTTGGTGATGCGCTTCAAATAATGCAACAACAGCATGTTGAACTAATGGTCCACCAGATGGAGCATTGGAATACTTTTGAGATTTCTCTTCCAATGTATGTGGCGCATGATCTGTAGCTATAACATCAATTCTATCATCCAAAAGTGCTTTCCAAAGTGCATCTCTATCTGATGCTGTTTTTACTGCTGGATTCCATTTGATAAAATTTCCTTTTGTAGCATAATCTTCGTCTGAAAACCATAAATGATGGATACAAACTTCTGCTGTAATTTGTTTTTCTTCTAACGGAATTTTGTTGGTAAACAAATCCATTTCTTTAGCCGTTGAAAGATGGAATACGTGCAATCTTGCTCCAGTTTTCTTAGCCAATTCTATAGCTTTGGAAGAAGATAAATAACAGGCTTCTTCACTTCGAATTAAATGATGAACCGTTGCAGGAATATCCTCCCCATATTCGGCTTTGTATTTTTCTAAATTAGCTTTAATGGTAGCTTCATCTTCACAATGAACTGCTATAAGCATCTTGGTATTAGAGAATATTTTTTCAAGAGTTTCAGGATTATCTACAAGCATATTTCCAGTTGATGAGCCTAAAAACAATTTGATTCCTGCAACATTCTTTGGGTTGGTTTTCAAAACTTCTTCCAAATTATTGTTGGTTCCGCCCATCATAAAAGAATAATTGGCATACGAAGTTTGAGCAGCAATTTGATACTTATCCTCCAATAACTCTTGAGTAACTGCATTTGGAACCGTGTTGGGTTGTTCTATAAACGAAGTAATTCCGCCAGCAACAGCAGCACGACTCTCTGATTCAATATTACCTTTATGAGTTAAGCCTGGCTCACGAAAATGTACTTGATCATCGATTGCTCCTGGGATTAAATAATTTCCTTCGGCATCGATAACTTTACAATTAGAACTTTTGTGGCTAATGCTTTCGGCAATTTCTTTTATAAATTCGCCTTCAATAAGAACATCGCCTTCAAAAATTTTACCTTCATTTACAATCCTTGCATTTTTAATTAAAACGGTATTCATATATTTTCTATAATCTATTAAATAATTTTTTTATTCTAAGTGATAAAACTCCAAAAATGGCTTCTTTAATAATAGAACCACTCATTTTAGATTGTCCTTTGGTTCTATCTGTAAAAATTACTGGTACTTCTTGAATATTGAAATTCTTGGCAAAAGCGCGGTATTTCATCTCTATTTGAAACGCATATCCAATAAATTTTATTTTATCTAGATTGATACTTTCTAAAACATTTCTGCTGTAGCAAATAAATCCTGCTGTGGCATCCATAATTTTCATTCCGGTGATCATTCTCACATAAACTGAAGCAAAATAAGATAGCAAAACTCTACTTAAAGGCCAGTTTACAACATTTACACCAGTAACATATCTTGAACCAATGGCCAAATCGGCACCACCGAAATGACAAGCATCGTACAATCGCTCTAAATCATGAGGATTATGTGAAAAATCGGCATCCATTTCAAAAATAAATTCATAATCATGAGCTAGTGCCCATTTGAATCCATGAACGTAAGCAGTTCCTAATCCTGCTTTTTTTGTTCTAACTTCAAGAAAAAGTTGATTTGGAAATTCTTTTTGAAGTTCTTTTACTTTATCTGCTGTTTTATCTGGCGAATTATCGTCAACTATTAGAACATGAAAAGGTTTATGTAAAGAAAACACAGCTCTCACTATACTTTCAATATTTTCAATCTCGTTATAAGTTGGAATAATTACAATACCGCAATTCATATTTGTTGATAAAAGTTTGTGCAAAAATACTCATTTTATTACTTCATAATCTTAATAATATTATAATACTAATCAACAAATAAAATTTAGTAATTTTGCGATTCATGATAGCATTAGAATTACATCCACGAATTATAGAAAACAAAGATTGGGCAACAATTATTTTTGTGCTTTCCTTATTTCTAATTGTTTTAGCAAAATCAGTCTTTGAAACGAGATTTAACGATTATATTCGATTAATTGTATCAGATAAATATACAAAAATATATCGAGAAAGTAGTCATTTAATGAGCGGATTTAATGTAATTCTATTTATAGTAAATATAATTTCACTTTCGTTTTTTATTCAATTAGTTTTAGTACACTACAATTATGGTATTAAAACCGATTGGATTCTTTTTACAAGAATTTTTACCTTATTGACCGTTTTTATACTTTCTAAATTTCTTGTAGAGAAGATTATTGCCGCAACATTTGGCATTGAAGAAATCATCGAGCAGTTTAATTTACAGAAAGTTACCTTCAGAACCTACATTGGATTACTACTATTGCCAGTTTCAATTATCCTGTTTTATGGTAATTATTCAACGAATTCTTTAATTATTACCGTAATTTGTATATTATTAATAATAAACTTAGTGACTTATCTTATTTCTTTGAAAAATTATCAAAATTTAGTATTCGGTAAGTTGTTTTATTTTATTTTGTATCTTTGCGCACTTGAAATAGCTCCATATTATTTCATATTTTATTTGATTACAAAAAATTAGAGTTTAAACATGGCAAATTTGAAAGTAAGAACGATTTTGGTTTCGCAACCAGAGCCAAAAGTAGAAAATTCGCCTTATTTTGATTTACAACAAAAGCATAAGGTAAAGATAGATTTTCGTTCTTTTATTCACGTAGAAGGCGTAAGCGCGAAAGATGTTAGAGCTCAAAAAATTGACCTTAACAATTTTACTGCAATCATATTAACAAGTAGAAATGCAGTAGACCACTTTTTTAGAGTGGCTGAAGAAATGCGTTATAAAGTTCCAGAAGATTTAAGATATTTTTGTCAATCAGAAGCTATTGCTTTTTATCTACAGAAATATGTTGTTTATAGAAAACGTAAAATTTATGTTGGTCAAAAAGATTTTGCAGACATGAGTTCACTTTTCAAAAAATATAAAGATGAAAGGTTTTTACTTCCTGCTTCAGATCAATTAAATGCTGACGCGCCTGTGACATTAAACAACCTAAAAATCAATTGGACGCAAGCTGTTTTTTATAAAACGGTAATGAGTGATTTATCTGATTTAGCTGATGTTTATTACGATGTTTTGGCATTTTTCAGTCCAACTGGAATTAAATCATTATTTAAAAACTTCCCAGATTTTAAACAAAATGATACCAGAATAGCTGTTTTTGGAAGCACTACTCAAAAAGAAGCTTTAGAACATGGTTTAAGAATTGATATTCTTGCTCCAACACCAGAAACACCTTCTATGACAATGGCTTTAGAAAAATATGTAGCCGAAGCTAATAAAGGAAAATAAAATTTTATTTATAGTTATCAAAAAAGCCCAACAGTGATGTTGGGCTTTTTCTTTGTTTAGGTATAGTTTGTTTGTTATTTTATAATTGTGGTCCAGCATTTACTAAATTCTGTCCCTCAGCATTGTCTGTATATTGAACGAAGTTTTTAATGAATCTTCCGGCTAAATCTGTTGCTTTAGTTTCCCATTCAGAAACATCTGCATAAGTATCTCTTGGATCTAAAATGGCTGGATTAACATCATGTAAAGAAGTTGGAACCTCAAAATTGAATGTTGGAATTACTTTAGTTTCTGCTTTCTCAATCGAACCATCAAGAATAGCGTCAATAATTGCACGAGTATCTTTTATAGAAATGCGTTTTCCTGTTCCATTCCAACCAGTATTAACCATATAAGCTGTAGCATTGTGTTGCTCCATTTTTTTTACCAATTCTTCACCATACTTAGTTGGATGCAATGATAAAAATGCTTTTCCGAAACAAGCTGAAAAGGTTGGTTCTGGTTGTGTAACACCTCTTTCAGTTCCTGCTAATTTAGCCGTGAAACCTGATAAGAAATAATATTTAGTTTGCTCTGGAGTTAACTTAGAAACTGGAGGCATAACACCAAAAGCATCTGCTGTTAAGAAAATAACTTTTGTTGCATGACCAGCTTTAGAAACTGGTTTTACAATATTATGAATATGATTAATTGGATAAGAAACACGTGTGTTTTGTGTTACAGAACCATCTTTAAAATCAATTTTACCGTTGGCATCAACTGTTACGTTTTCTAATAATGCATCTTTTTTAATAGCTCCAAAAATATCTGGCTCATTTTCTGCACTTAAATCGATGGTTTTTGCATAACATCCACCTTCAAAATTGAAAACCCCATCGTTATCCCAACCATGCTCATCGTCACCAATTAATTCACGTTTTGGATCTGTAGATAAAGTTGTTTTTCCTGTTCCAGACAATCCGAAGAAAACAGCTACATCACCATCTTTTCCTTTATTTGCTGAACAGTGCATAGAAGCAATTCCTTGTAATGGTAAATAGTAGTTCATCATTGAGAACAATCCTTTTTTCATCTCACCACCATACCATGTTCCACCAATTAATTGTACTTTCTCAGTAAGGTTGAAAGCCACATAAACTTCAGAATTTAATCCATGAGCTGCGTAGTCTTTGAAACTTGTTTTTGAACCATTCATTACAATAAAATCTGGTTCACCAAAATTTTCTAATTCAGCATCAGTCGGACGAATGAACATGTTTTTCACAAAATGTGCTTGCCATGCTACTTCCATAATGAAACGAACTTTCAAGCGAGTATTTTCGTTAGCGCCACAAAAAGCATCAACAACAAATAATCTTTTTCCTGAAAGTTGATTTACTGTTGTTTCTTTGAGAGCATTCCAAGTTGTTTGAGAAATTGGTTTGTTATCGTTTACTGCTTTTTCAGAATTCCACCAAATAGTATTTTCTGTAACAGCGTCTTTTACAATGTATTTATCTTTAGGCGAACGACCCGTGAATTCACCAGTCATTACGTTTACAGCTCCAAGTTCAGTCAATTGACCTTTTTCGTAACCTTGTAAACTTGGACTTAATTCTTCATTATATAAAAATTCAAAAGATGGATTGTATATAATTTCTTGGACATTTTTGATTCCATATTGTTCTAACGAAATCGATTTCGTAGATTGGGCAGTATTCTCCATAAAATTGTATTGTGTTGCAATTAATAAATTGACTGCAAAGGTAAAAATTAATTATTACAACGTTGTAGTTTATTAAAAAATTATGATTTTTTCTTTAAAAAATGTATTGTCAATATCGCCCAAGCCATTATTAATAGCAGTCCGCCAATAGGAGTTATAAATCCAATTATTTTAAAATTAAAATCATTTAAACTATCTGTAGCCAATAAATAAATAGAACCAGAAAAGAAGATAATTCCTAAAATAGTAAGCACTAAAATTGTTTTTTTTGTATTAAAACTCAGATGATTGTTTAATCCTAAAAACAGCAAAAACAAAGCATGATACATTTGATATTTTACTCCAGTTTCAAATGTAACTAATTGATCAACAGTTAAAACTTTCTTTAAAGCATGAGCACCAAAAGCTCCTAAAACAATTGCTGTCATTCCGAAAAAACCTGCTGCAGAAAATATTTTCTTGTCCATAATAATCGTTCTTAATAATTTTTAACAAAAATATCAGTTATATATGGAATGCTAAAGGATTTTTATGTTTTCCTTTAGATTTTAACAATTATAAAATTTTATATTTGTACCATAATTTTAAGAAATGAAAAAAGCAACATTTATTATCGCTACTCTATTGATTTTCTGTTCATTTAAAGCAGATACGAAAGTAGTTATTCCATCAGGTGAAAAATTAGTTTATGCTGGTTCTTATAATATGAGTGGATTGATGACACAATTGGCTCAAGTAACCATGTCAACAGAAACTCAGAATACTTCAAAAAACACTTATTTACATTTGAATTGTGAATTAGCAACGTTTAGCAAATGGGATAAGTTTTTCAAAATAAGAGATATTTATGAAGCTTACGTAAACCCGACCACTTTAAAACCAAGTTTATATAAAAGAAGTGTTGACGAAGGTGGTTACACTAAAAAAGAAAAATACGTTTTCAAAGGAAATTCTGTCACAAGCACCTCAAAAAAAAGGAATAATCCCGAAACAATTCGTACTTTCAATATTGGTGCTTCGACTCTAGATGTAGTATCGTTACTTTATAAAGTAAGAACTATCGATTTTTCCAAAATGAAATCAGGACAAACTAAATCATTTACCATTGTTTTTGACGAAAAAGAAATTCCTGTTACATTGAAATACATGGGAACAGAAAGCGTTAGCGCAGGAAATCTTGGACAAAAAGAATGCTACAAATTATCTATTGGTGCAAAAACTAACAAGCTAAAAGGAACAGACAAAAACTTAATTTGGCTTACTGCCGATGCAAAAAAAGTACCTGCATTAATGAAGTTTAGTATTCCTGTTGGAACAGGACAATTAGCATTAACTTCTGCAACAGGAATTTAAGATGAGAAAGGCTTTATTAATTTTATCATTTGTGTTTGTTATCTTGAGTATTGTTTTTTCAATTCTTCCATTTGACACTTTAGCTCTTTTACCAATTGGAGTTGCCTTGATTTTGATTTTTATAACTTTCAAAAAATCAGATACTAATCAACGTAAACTTGTTAAATGGTTGTTTGCATTAACTTATATCTGTGCAATATTTGTATTGGGAAAAACTTATCTAATAAAAGATGAAGTGGAAAAAGACCAACAATTTGAACAACAAAAAATTGAAACTAAACAAGAAGCAAAAAAAGAACTTGAAGATTTAGAAAAAGACCTTGAAGGTTTAGAATAAAACATCAATTTCTAAAATATAAATTCCAAATTCCAATTATAAATGTTGGGATTTGGAATTTTTTTATTGGAATTTCTTTAGTTTTGTATCCAATTACAAACAAACCATGAGAAACATTCTTATCATAGGAGCAGGTCGTTCGGCTTCATCTTTAATTAAATATCTTTTAAACAAATCTGTTGAACAAAATCTTCATATAACTATTGGTGATTTATCTTTAGAATTGGCTCAAAGAAAAACCAACAACCATCCAAATGCAACAGCAATTCAATTGGACATCAACAATGAAACACAACGTCATGCAGAAATTCAAAAAGCTGATATTGTAATTTCGATGTTACCTGCTCACATGCATATTGAGGTTGCTAAAGATTGTATCACTTTCAAAAAACACATGGTTACTGCATCTTATGTTTCTGATGCAATGCAAGGTTTGGATGCTGCTGCGAAAGAAAACGGATTAATCTTTATGAATGAAATTGGGCTTGACCCAGGAATTGACCACATGAGTGCCATGAAAGTCATTGATGAAATTCGTGAAAAAGGTGGAAAAATGATTTTATTCGAATCCTTCTGTGGTGGATTAGTTGCTCCAGAAAGCGATAATAATCTTTGGAATTACAAATTTACTTGGGCGCCAAGAAACGTAGTTTTAGCAGGTCAAGGTGGTGCAGCAAAATTCATTCAAGAAGGTAAATACAAATACATTCCATACAATAAATTGTTCCGTAGAACCGAGTTTTTATTAGTTGAAGGTTACGGAAAATTTGAAGGTTACGCCAACAGAGATTCTCTAAAATACAGGAGCGTTTATGGTCTTGACGACGTTTTGACTTTATATCGTGGAACTATCAGAAGAGTTGGTTTTTCTAAAGCTTGGAACATGTTTGTCCAACTTGGAATGACCGATGATACTTACGTAATGGAAAACTCTGAAACGATGAGTTTCCGTGAATTTACTAATTCTTTTTTACCTTATCATCCAACGGATTCTGTTGAAATTAAAATGCGTTTGGCTCTAAATATTGAGCAAGATGACATTATGTGGGACAAATTATTAGAATTAGATTTATTCAACCCAAACAAAATTGTTGGTTTAAAAAATGCAACTCCTGCACAAATTCTAGAACGCATCTTGAATGACAGTTGGACTTTGCAACCCAACGACAAAGATATGATTGTAATGTACCATAAATTCGGTTACGAATTAGAAGGAAAACAACAACAAATTGATTCTAAAATGGTTTGTATTGGTGACGATCAAACTTACACTGCTATGGCAAAAACTGTTGGATTACCTGTAGCTATGGCAACTTTACAAATCTTAAACGGAAATATAAAAACACCTGGAGTTCAATTACCAATTAGAAAAGAAGTTTACGAACCTATTTTGAAAGAATTAGAAGAATTTGGAGTGATTTTCAAAGAAACTGTTATGCCTTATATTGGTTATAATCCTGATAAATTAGTGGTTTCTGTTTAAAAATTATTTCGTTTTAAAACAAAATATCTATTTTTGCTTTAAAATTATAACCAATGAAAATCAATCAGCTTCAAATTGAAATTGACGGAATCGATAAAGAAATTCTTCGTTTCTTAATGGAAGATGCTCGAAAACCAATTTTGCAAATCGCCAATAAAATAGGAATTTCAGGAGCAGCAATTCACCAACGATTGAAAAAACTAGAAGATGCAGGTGTAATTTCGGGTTCTAAATTTATTGTAAACAACAAAGTTTTAGGTTATAAAACTATGGCTTTTATTGGTGTTTACTTAGAAAAAGCGGCATCCAATGCTGAAGCTGTAAAAGAATTAAAAAAAATTCCTGAAGTTTTAGAATGTCATTATACTACAGGAAATTGGAGCATTTTAATCAAAATTATTTGTAGAGATAACGAACATTTAATGCAACTTTTGAATAAAAAAATCCAACCTATTGATGGTGTTTCTCGAACAGAAACTTTTATTTCATTGGAACAACAAATAGAAAGACAGATACAATTGTAAAATTCCAAATAACAAATTCAAAATAACAAATAACGGACCATAAACAATAAACCCAAAAATGAACCTCAACAAATTTTCAAAAGAAAACCTTACAATTGCTTTTTACACTATCTATATTTTGATAGCAGGTATTTGTTATGAACTTTTTCCTGGTGATGCAAAAACGCCTAATTTTGGTGTGCTTTTGTTCTATTTATTTGTTCCTATTAGTTTGATTTACTTTATGGTGCATTTAGTTCGTCAATTGTATAGTGGTAAAAGTCATGTGAAATGTCTTATCATACATGGAGTAGTTTGGTTGTCAATACTTATAATTTTATCAACCTTTGTAAAATAAAAAAATCCGTCTTTTATAGACGGATTTTTGTTTTATACTTGATTCAAATTATTCATCATTACTTCTACCCATAAAGATAGAAATGTAATACAGTAATGTTCCTATCGAACCAATTGCGGCTACAACATAAGTTCTTGCTGCCCATTTTAGTGAATCTTCAGCTCCTGCATATTCGGCTTGGTTTACCATGTTTTTGTTTTTCAACCATGCTAAAGCTCTATTACTTGCATCGTATTCAACTGGTAAAGTGATTATTGTAAACAAAGTTGTTGCAGAGAAAATTACAATTCCAACAAGTAATAACGATGGAAAAGTATTTACCATTAGTATTCCAGCAAGTAAAATCCACTGAACGATATTGGATGCAAAAGAAACTATTGGCACCAATTTAGAACGTAATTGCAACATACTATAAGCCGTTGCATGTTGCACAGCGTGTCCACATTCGTGAGCGGCAACTGCAGCAGCAGCAGCATTTCTTTGATTATAAACTGACTCACTCAAGTTAACTGTTTTATCAGCCGGATTGTAATGATCCGTTAATTGTCCTGGTGTTGAAATTACTTTTACATCATAGATCCCGTTATCTGCTAGCATTTTTTCAGCAATTTCAGCACCAGACATTCCGTTTTGTAAATGCAATTTTGAATAAAACTCGAATTTGCTTTTCAATCGGTTGCTTACTAACCAACTCATTAGCATGATAATTCCAGCTAAAACCATATATCCCATTCCCATAATTTTATTTTTAAAGTTTATAAAGTAATATCAAATTACAAGCCAAATTTAAAAAATGACAAGTTGACATTTATTATCTACAAATAGTTATAAACGCAATCAACTCACTAGCTTCATAATAAGTAAAAGAAATATTGACTATTTCATATCCTTCATTTACTTTTTTATCAAGAAAATGTTCTACTTCTTTAGCTAATTCTTCTTTCATTCCGCCAAAACCAGCAGTTTTCTTTAGAATGTGAACTTCATGTTTTTTCATTGTACTTGTTTCTTACTTATACGTAAAAAATGAAAAATGTTACAAAACGCTACAATAAAGTAATCCCAAAAACAAAACGATTATTTCCTTGTTCCTTAACAGTGTTGTTTACATCGGCGTAATCTGATTTCCATTTTCCGTTTGTAAATGCAAATTCATATCCAACATTTAATCTCAGTTTGGTAGATTTATTATTAAAAAGATACAACGATGCTGATGGTCCTACAAAGAACATATTATTTCTTAAAGACAAATTTCCAACATTATTGGCTGGTGTTAAATCATTAAGATCAATAAGGTTATTTTTAGTAAAAACTACTAATTCTCCTGTAGTATTTGAAAGGTTTAACCCTGTTGTGAAGGCAACTTTTTCTTTGTTTATCAAATTGTAGTGAACTCTTAGTCTGGTGGTAAAACCTGTATATCTATTTTCATTATTTCCGGCCTCATTTTTAGAATTTAAAAATCCAAAATCGATGTCTCCAGAATATTTTTTTCCAAACAAAGTCATACCTATAAAAAACTCTGGAGTAAAACTATTAACCTCAGGAAGTCCGGCAGCTTTCAGCTTTTTATCAATGCTTAACTCATCCTGAACTTGAGCATTTATTCCATAAGTGAAATAAAATTTTGCTTTATTAGAAGTTGTAGTTTCTTCCTTTTCCTGAGCAAATGACCAACTAACAAAAAATAATGCGATTAAAACTTTTAAATTTCTCATATTTAGTTTGATTAATGTTATTTATTCAAAGCTACGAATCAGATTTTTTTTCTAATTCATTTTTAACTTTAAATTATAAATTATCTAACGTTTATTTTCTCAAAATGAAAACAATAAATATAAAAAAACCGCAAATTCGCAAATTTCAATATAGTAATTTGCGAATTTGCGGTAATAATAATTAAAAAATTATCCCACCAAGTTAATCACTTTTCCAGGAACGATGATTACTTTATTTGGTATTCTTCCGTCTAATTGTTTAATGGTTCTTTCGTCTGCCATTACTATTTCTTGAATTTGTGGAACTGTTAAATCTAAAGGTAATTTAATCGTGAAACGCATTTTACCATTAAACGAAACTGGATACTCTTTTTCAGATTCAACTAAATATTTTTCTTCACAAATTGGGAAAGCTACAGTTGAAACCGAACCTTCATGACCTAATTGTGACCATAATTCTTCAGCAATATGTGGTGCATAAGGCGAAACCAAAATCGCTAATGGTTCTAGAATTTTTCTGCTATTGCATTTCATAGTTGCTAATTCGTTTACACAAATCATAAACTGTGAAACCGAAGTATTGAACGAGAAATTCTCGATATCTTCGGTAACTTTTTTGATGGTTTTGTGTAACGATTTGTACATATCTGCTGTTGGTTCGTCGTTTGTTACAATAGAACCATTATCATCAAAATACAAACGCCATAGTTTTTTCAAGAAACCGGAAACACCTGTAATTCCTGCAGTATTCCATGGTTTTGCTTGTTCCAATGGACCTAAAAACATTTCATACAATCGCAACGTATCGGCACCATAATCATTACAAATGTCATCTGGATTAACAACATTGTATTTCGATTTGGACATTTTTTCTACTTCGCGACCAACGATGTATTTTCCATCTTCTAAAATGAATTCAGCATCTTTATAATCAGAATATAAAGGATGATTTTTGAATGCTTCAATGTTTAATTCGTTTGTTATATCGTTTATTACTGATAAATCAACGTGGATTGGACAAATATTATAAACTAAACTTCGAATTCCTTTCTTACAATCATCTAATAATTCAGAATTTAATTTATAGTATTTATCAATGTGACTGAAAATAATCGATTCATTGTTAAATTTATTTTCATAAAATGCAAATCCTTCTGAAAAATTTCTTTTTTCTTCACAAGCTTTTAAAAGTAAGTTCTTTGAAATACAAATATAATTATCAAAATCAGCAATACTATCAACATTAACTGTTATAATCTCTGGTTTTTGTTTAATGCCAACAGTATCTATACTAATCCTATAAACAAAAGCACTCATTCCTAAAATCATTCCTTGGTTAATCAACTTTTTGAATGGTTCTTCTGTTGGTGCGTAACCTCTATCTTTTAGGAATTTGTTCCAAAAACGAGAATATAATAAATGTCCGGTTGCGTGTTCGCTTCCGCCAATGTATAAATCTACGTTTTCCCAATATTTTAGTGCGTCGGCTGAGGCAAATTCGTTTTCGTTGTGCGCATCCATATAACGCATCCAATACCACGAACTTCCTGCCCAACCTGGCATCGTGTTCAATTCTAAAGGAAAAATCGTTTTGTTATCAATCAAATCATTACCAACAACTGAACAATTCACACTATCCCAAGCCCAAGTTGTTGCGTTTCCTAATGGCGGTTGTCCGTCTTCGGTTGGTAAATACTTTTCTACTTCTGGTAAAACTATTGGCAAATGTTTGGCATCAATCATTTGTGGCAATCCATTCACATAATACACTGGAAATGGTTCACCCCAATATCTTTGACGAGAGAAAACGGCATCACGCAAACGGTAATTGGTTTTGCCTTTTCCTTGATTAATTTTTTCTAATTCTTCGATGATTTTTTTTGTTCCGTCTTTGTAACCCAATCCGTTTAAGAAATCAGAATTTACTAATTCGAAACCGCCTTTTTCACCATAAGCCGCTTCTGAAATATCTTGATTGAAAATGTTTTTAATTTCAGGCATTCCGTGAGTTCCTTTGAAGAAATTTGCGAAAGCATAATCACGTTCGTCGCCACATGGAACCGCCATAACTGCTCCTGTTCCGTAACCAGCCAAAACGTAATCGCCAATCCAAACTGGAATTGGTTCTTTGGTAAATGGATGTTCGGCAAACGCACCAGTGAAAACTCCTGAAATAGTTTTTACATCGGCCATTCTTTCTCTTTCAGAACGTTTTGCTGTTGCTTCTACATAAGCTTCAACCGCAGCTTTTTGTTCTGGCGTTGTAATCTGAGAAACCAATTCGTGTTCCGGAGCCAAAGTCATGAATGTTACTCCGAAAATAGTATCAGGACGAGTTGTGAAAACAGAAATTAATTTATCCGAATCTTTCAATTTAAAATCTACCGAAGCTCCAACCGATTTCCCAATCCAGTTTCTTTGTGATTCTTTTATCGATTCACTCCAATCGATAGTATCTAAACCTTGTAATAATCTTTCGGCATAAGCAGAAATTCGCATCGACCATTGTGTCATTTTTTTACGAATCACAGGATGTCCGCCACGTTCTGAAACTCCGTTTACGATTTCGTCATTTGCCAAAACGGTTCCTAATGCTGGACACCAGTTCACTTCGGTTTCTGCTAAATACGTTAATCTATATTGTAATAGTATTTTTTGTTGTTCTTCTGATGAAAAAGCGTTCCATTCTGATGCAGAAAATGGTGTGATGTTATCATCACAAACTGCATTTACTGAAGTATTTCCTTCATTTTCAAAAATTGAAACCAAAGTTGCAATATCTTCCGCTTTATCTGTATCTTTATTGAACCACGAGTTAAACAATTGAATGAAAATCCATTGCGTGTGTTTGTAATAATCGGCATTTGAAGTACGCACTTCTCTACTCCAATCGAATGAAAATCCAATTTTATCTAATTGTTCACGGTAACGTGCAATATTTTCTTTAGTTGTTGTATCTGGATGTTGCCCAGTTTGAATAGCATATTGTTCTGCTGGCAAACCAAAAGAGTCATAACCTTGTGGATGCAACACATTAAAACCTTTGTGACGTTTGAATCGAGCTACAATATCGGATGCAATATAACCTAGCGGATGCCCAACGTGTAATCCTGCTCCTGATGGATAAGGAAACATGTCCAAAACGTAATATTTTGGCTTTTCGCTGTTATTTGATGCAGCAAAAGTTTGGTTTTCTGCCCAGTATTGTTGCCATTTGGCTTCGATTTGTTCGTGAAAGTATTTCATTCGTCCTTTTTACATTAAAATTTTAGTGGCGATAAACAATACTATTGTAAGAATTTACTTTGTTAATTTTTTTACTTAAAACCTTGAAAGTTAATCGAAAGTTAATGTCTACGCTAATTGGCCACAAATTTACATTTATTGTACTAAACTCAAAACTTTAAACGTTATAAACTATGAATAAACAAATTCTTTATTATTTTTACGGCTTAAATTACAATGTATGTCATCAAATTTCGATAAATTTCAAAAAAGAAGAGTAATCACTTCCTATGTTTCAGTTGTGATGAGTGTGTTTTTAGTATTATTTTTACTAGGAATGCTTGGTCTTTTCATTATCAATTCTAAACGTTTATCAGACAACTTTAAAGAAGATATTGTAATGACTGTTTTCTTTAAAAACGAAGCCAACGACACTGTTTTCAAGCAATTTGAAGCCGAAATGAAAGCTGGAAAATTCGCTAAAGATTACAAATATGTTTCAAAAGAAACTGCAGCCAAACAACATAAAGAAGTAATTGGAGAAGATTTTATGCAATTTCTTGGAGTAAATCCATTGCAAAACTCCTATGATATTCACCTAAAAGCAGATTATGTAACTAATCCTGGTTTCTCTAAAGTGGAAAGTCAAATTCGTAAAAATCCTTTGGTTGCTGATGTAGTTTATGACAAACAATTAATCACATTAGTTAACGACAACGTAAAAACCATAAGTATGTGGGTTTTAATTGTAAGTGGTGTTTTTGCTTTTATTTCTGTTTTGTTGATTAATAGTTCGATGCGTCTTTCTATTTATGCCAATAGATTCATAATTAAAACCATGCAGATGGTTGGTGCAACAAAATCATTTATTAGAAAACCATTTGTAAAAAGAAGCATTATTTTAGGAATTATTGGAGCTGCTTTGGCTGTATTAGCATTACTTGGAGTTCTTTTATATGTATCAACAAACTATCCTGCTTTGGATATTTTTAAAGATATTGAATTAACCATTGTGGTTTTATTGGGAGTTTTAGTTCTTGGAGTTTTAATAACTTGGATAAGTACTCACTTTGCAACACAACGTTTCTTAAATTTAAGAACTGACGACCTATATTAGTATTCAGTGTTCAGAAATCAGTATTCAGATAAAAATAAAAACAACTTTCAGTACTAGTATTGAAATAAATTCAGCATAAATGAAAAATAACGAACAAAAACCAGATTTTCTTTTTGATCAAATCAACTATAAATTTCTTTTAATTGGAATTGCAGTTATTGCCTTAGGATTTATATTAATGTCTGGTGGCGGAAGCACTGATCCAAAAGTTTTTAATGAAGATGTATTTAGTTTCAGAAGAATTAGATTGGCTCCAACAGTGGTTTTAATTGGTTTTGGAATTACAATTTATTCTATTTTCAAAAATCCTAAGTCTAGTAACTAGTGAATAGTAACTAGTGAATAGTTTTATAATTCTATTTTCTAATTACTTTTTACTTATCACTCAACACTAATTACTAAAAAATGGATTTACTTCAAGCAATTCTTATTGCAATAGTAGAAGGATTAACAGAATATTTACCTGTATCTTCAACTGCTCACATGATTTTTACAAGTTCTTTCTTTGGTATTCAAGAAGATGATTTTGTGAAATTATTTCAAGTTTCAATTCAATTTGGAGCCATACTCGCAGTTGTAGTTTTGTATTGGAAAAAGTTTTTTGACTTTACAAAAATCAATTTCTATATCAAATTGGCTTGTGCTGTAATTCCGGCATTGGTTCTAGGTAAAATATTTGATGATAAAATTGATGCCGTTCTAGGAAATCCTATTCCAATTGCAATTGTTTTAATCCTTGGCGGAATTGTTCTCCTATTTATTGATGGACGATTTAATACTCCAACAGTTGCTAACGAAGAAGATATTACAATCAAGAAAGCCGTAACTATCGGTTTCTGGCAGTGTTTAGCCATGATGCCTGGAACTAGTCGTTCTGCTGCTTCCATCATTGGTGGAATGCAACAAGGATTGACAAGAGAAACGGCTGCAGAATTTTCATTTTTTCTTGCAGTTCCAACAATGTTAGCAGTTACTACTTATTCGCTTTTCCTTAAAACTTATGAAGTTTCTCAATTAAAAGGTTACGAATTATTAACCCAATCTAGTGAGAATCTAAAATTGTTTCTGATAGGAAATATTGTTGCCTTTGTTGTTGCTGTAATTGCTATAAAATTCTTCATCGGAATCATTAAAAAATATGGTTTTAAACCTTGGGGTTACTACAGAATTATAGCTGGAATTATTTTATTGACTTATTTTTCTTTAAATAAATAAAATTTGAAAACAGCCGAAGATTTTCTTGAAGGTCAAATTCTTTTAATTGACAAGCCGTTAACTTGGAGTTCATTTCAAGCGGTGAATAAATTGAAATATATTTTAAAAAGAAAATACGATTTACCTAAAAAATTCAAAATTGGTCACGCTGGAACTTTAGATCCTTTGGCGACAGGTTTATTAATTATTTGCACCGGAAAATTCACCAAGAAAATTACAGAAATTCAAGCGCAAGCTAAAGAATATACTGGAACAATTACAGTTGGAGCAACAACACCAAGTTACGATTTAGAAACTGAAGTTGATGCTACTTTTCCAACCGAGCATATTTCTGAAGCCTTAATTCTTGAAACTACAAAACAATTCCTTGGAGAAATAGATCAAAAACCACCTGTTTTTTCTGCTATCAAGAAAGATGGAAAACGATTATATGAACACGCTCGTGCAGGAGAAGAGGTTGAAATTGCCTCAAGAAAAACAACAATTCACGAGTTTGAAATTACAAGAATTGCACTACCTGAAATAGATTTTAGAGTGAAATGCAGTAAAGGAACTTACATCCGCTCCTTAGCATTTGATTTTGGAATTGCACTTAATTCAGGAGCGCATTTAACAGCTTTGCGTAGAACAAAAATTGGTGATTACGATGTAATTAATGGCGTTTCGCTTGAAGCATTTGAAAATTAATTTATGAGAAAAATATTCTTTTTCCTTTTTACCTTTTTGTCAATAACCACTTTTTCACAAACGCAAAAAGACACTTTAACTGACAAAAAAAGTCATTTAGAATCTTATAAAGAACAAGAAAAATCAAAACCCTTAAGTGATAATGGTCAATTTTTTATTTTTGACATAAGTGTTCCATTCAGAGGAAATGAAACCTATGGTGAAATTGATGAAAATGGAAATCGAAGTGATTACTGGTTTCTTCCTGATGGAATTGGAGCAAAATTTGGCTACGGAATTCATTTCAGCGAATGGATTGGACTGAGTTTGAACACCGGATTTGATGTCGTTGCCCAACAAAAACTATTCAGCGTTCCTATTTATGCTTCCATAGTTTTAACACCAAGAATTAATGACGATGTTTCTTTATTATTTCAATATGGTATAGGAAAATCTTTCGCAATTGGACGTGGTAATCTATCTGGATATTACAATAAATTCAGAATAGGTTTTGGAGATGAAGAATTTCTATTTTTTGCTGACTTGAGTTTAAATGGATTTGCAGTTAGAAACATTGAAAACACCGGAAGTATCAGTTTGGGATTGACCATTCCGGTATTTAAATAATAGCTATTAAAGTAACTCCATAATTTCCTTTTGAGTAGAAATTCCTTTGTCTTGCAAGTACCATTTTTGTAGTTCAATTTTAGCTGTTTCGTCAACAATTCCGTGTGCAGCTTTGTAATCTAAAATTAGTTGTTTAGCGCCTTTTGGTCTAGGTCCAAAATCATTTACAACTTCGTTAGTAGCTTTATCAATAATAATTAACTTCGGAATTGATTTGGTTCCATTTGTCAAAAATAAATTCATCAAATCTTCATTATCATCACGAAGTACAATTCTTAAATCCATTTTATCTGAAACTTCTGCCATTTTATTAATAACTGGAAGAATTTGCGCAGCATCACCACACCAACTTTCTGAAATAACCAACCAAGTATATTCTTTAGACAGATTTTGCAAAACAGTTTTTACTTCATCATCAACTTGAATGGTTTTATCCAATCGATGCAATCTTGCTTCGTTCAATTGTGTGTAATGTATTAGATCTTCTCTTTGTTCATGACCGGTAGTTTTATCTTCTTTAGCCAAATCAGTTACAAAATCTCTATATTCTTGGTATGAAAAACTAACTTTCAAGCTTTTCTCTATAATTGAATTCATATGTAAATATTATTTGTTTTTTGGTGTATATGTATCGCTATTTTCATTGGTGTTTATCTCACATTTTATATTAATTTTCATAGGTGTTCGATGATTTTTAATTGCAAGCAAACAGGTTTGTATATGGCGATTTCATTTTTGTTAAATTTATTCTGCAAAATTAGTTTTATTTTTACAAATGAAATGTAACAATAATTACACTGAGGCGTTATCTAAAAAAAAACAGGAATGGATTTACAATCAAAATCAATCGGTTTGGCTTTATCTGGTGGAGGATCGAAAGGAATTGCTCATGCTGGTGTTTTAAAATTCCTTGAAGAACAGAACATCAAACCAACACAAATTGCAGGTTCAAGTGCAGGAGCCGTAGTTGGTTCGTTGTATTCTTGGGGTAAAACTCCAGAAGAAATTTTGTCTTTTTTTAAATCAATTTACTTTTTCCATTGGAAACATTTTACCATCAAAAAAGCTGGAATAATAGATTCTGAATCGTTCAGAAAATATTTTGAAGAAATTTTTCAAGATGCAAAAATGAGTGATTTGCCAATTCCAATGCATGTAACTGCTACCGATATGGTAAAAGGAAAACTGAAAATTTTTAATAATAGTTCTCGAATTGTTGATGCTATTCTTGCCTCTTCTGCAGTTCCGGGTGTACTTTCTCCTTATGAAGTTAACGGAAATTTATATAGTGATGGTGGTATTTTAAATCATTTTCCAACTGATGTTTTGCAAGGAAGGTGCGACAATATTATTGGTGTTTATGTTAGTCCGATTCAAAAAATTGAAGCTAAAGATTTGAATTCTATCAAAGCTGTTACTACAAGAGCGTTTGATTTACTTTCTGCTAATTCTAATTTTCAGAAATTCAATCATTGTGATTGGATTATAGAACCTGAGGAATTAGTGAACTTTAGTACATTTGAAACTAATAAAACTAAAATGGATAGCATTTTTGAAATTGGTTACCAAGCTGCAAAAAAATCATTTGAACAAATGAAGGATAATTTTTGATTTGCTATTTCATAAAATCATATAATAACTATATTTGCACTAGAAATACACAACCTTGTTCAAAATAAATAACTACTAATGAAATACAAAAGAATACTTCTAAAACTGAGTGGTGAGGCATTAATGGGTGAAAGACAATATGGAATCGACCCAAAAATTTTAGCCGAATATGCTAACGAAATTAAGCAAATTCACGACAAAGGTGTAGAAATTGCAATAGTTATTGGAGGTGGAAATATCTTTAGAGGTGTTGCTGGAGCAAGTAACGGAATGGACAGAGTGCAAGGTGATTATATGGGAATGTTAGCAACCGTTATCAACGGAATGGCATTGCAAGGAGCACTAGAAGACAAAGGAATGTTGACTCGTTTACAAACTGCTTTAAAAATTGAAGCTATTGCTGAACCCTACATTAAGAGAAGAGCTGTTCGTCATTTAGAAAAAGGAAGGATAGTTATTTTTGGTGCAGGAACAGGAAATCCATATTTCACAACTGATACAGCTGCTGTTTTACGTGGTGTAGAAGTTCATGCTGATGTAATATTAAAAGGAACAAGAGTTGATGGTGTTTACACTGCCGATCCTGAAAAAGACAAATCAGCTGTGAAATTTGATTATATTTCATTTGAAGATGTACTTAAAAAAGGATTGAACGTAATGGATACAACTGCCTTTACTTTAAGTCAAGAAAACAAATTACCAATCGTGGTATTTGATATGAACAAAAAAGGAAACTTACTAAAAATCTGTGAAGGCGAAAATGTTGGAACAGTAGTAAATATATAATTAGAAAACTTTTAGAATAAAATCTGAAATACAATGGAAGAAATTGACTTTATAATTGATGAAGCTAAAGAAGCAATGAATGGTTCTGTAGCGCACTTAGAAAAATCTTTTTTAAATATTAGAGCTGGAAAAGCTTCGCCACAAATGTTGGGTAGCGTTTTTGTTGACTATTATGGTTCGCAAACACCTCTTTCACAAATTGCAAATGTTAATGTTCCAGATGCAAGAACTATTACTATTCAACCTTACGAAAAAAGCATGTTAAACCCTATTGAAAAAGCAATTATGGTTGCTAACTTAGGTTTTAACCCAATGAATAATGGTGATTTAATCATCATCAGCGTTCCGCCACTTACAGAAGAGCGCCGTCGTGATTTAGTTAAACAAGCAAAGGCTGAGGCTGAAGATGCAAAAATTGGTATTCGTAACCACAGAAAAGATGCTAATACAGATATCAAAAAACAAGAAAAAGAAGGTGTTTCTGAAGATGTTTGTAAAGTAGCGGAAGAAACTATCCAAAAACTAACCGATAGTTTTATTAAAAAAGTAGAAGAGCATTTGGTTCAAAAAGAAGCTGAAATAATGAAAGTATAATTTTCGTTAAATGTATATTAAAATCCGTTCGATAGTTCGAGCGGATTTTTTTATTCCTACATTTGTCATAATTCTTTTACACGATTTAAACAAAATCATCTTAATGAGAAAATTTTGGATTTTTCTATTTATTCTGTTTTGCAATTATGCTATTTCGCAAAAAATAATGCAAGGTCAAGTAATTGATTATGACACTACTGTCCCAATTGCTTTTGCAAAAATCACTCACAATAACAAAACTATTTCATCCAATTGGGAAGGTAAATTTACTATCACTATAACCGATGATAAGAAACCAATAGTTGTCACATACAAAGGATATTATGATAAAAATTATCATTTAACTGTTGGCGCCAAATTTCTAATTATAAAAATGGTAAATAATAATACCATGAAAGAGAAAGAAATTTTTTCTGAAAATCAAGTAAATCTTATCATAAAAAAAGTCATTGAAAACAAGAAAAGCAATCAACCAGAAAAAGCTTTAAATACTTTTGAATATAAAAATTACGAACACTTACTGGTAACTGCAAATCCAGATTCTATTTCCAGTAAAATTGATACACTTTACAAAAAATCACTTTTTGGAAGAAAGAAAATGCAATTTGATTCTACCAATTATAAATTTAAAAAACTAGTTGAAAACCAACATATTTATCAAACTGAGAAAGTAAATTTATTACAACACAACAATTCTGGCACCAAAGAAACCTTGATAGCTTCAAGAATGGCTGGATTTAAAAAACCACTTTATGAATATTTAGGATTAAATCTTGTTTCCTATTCTCTTTACGAAAATAGCTTGGATATTCTTGAAATTCCTATTCGAAATCCAATTTCTAGTTATGGTAGAAAATTGTTTGTTTTCAAAATTATTGATACTGTAAAAATACAAGACCGAACTGTTTACAGAATTTATTTTCAACCTAAAAAATTAAATTCAAATAAGTTAAGAGGATTATTGTTTGTTGATGCTGAAAATTTCGCCATTGCAAAAGCATTTTATAGAATTTACGGAATTGTAAATATTAATGCTACTTACACATTTAATTATCTAAAAGATCATAAAGTTTGGTTTCCTGAAAAAAGAAAATTTATCGTTATAAAAGGAAACAATAGTGAAGATTTAAAAATATTTGGTGGTACCATAAAATTCAATTCAAGCATTGAAGGTTTACAAAAAGATGCTTCCGACCAAATGTATCTCAAACTAGAATCTACACCATACGATGTAAAAATAAATGAGGCCGTTTCCTTCAAAACACCAAGCATCAAGATTGATGTTCCAGAAGCCAGTATGTCTAAGCCAGACTCCTATTGGGTGTCTTTAAAAAAGGACACTTTAGACAGAAGAAAATTGCGTACTTATACCAATCTAGATAGTTTATCTGTAGCGGAAAACATTGAACAAAAAATCTTTTTGGGTAAAAAAATAATCAATGGTTATGTTCCTGTAAGTTTTGTAGATATTGACTTAAAAACGTTGATAAAATTCAACAATTATGAAGGTTTTAGATTAGGAATTGGTGGCGTTACAAACAATAAACTATCAGATAAATACAAAATTAGTGGCTATGTTGCTTACGGATTTAAAGATGATAAATTCAAATATGGTATAACTCCATCCTATTTATTACACAAAGAAACCAATACATGGATAAGCGCTTCTTATGTTGATGATTTAAATGAAATTGGTCAAATTCAGTTTGCTACTCAATCACGCCGATTTAGAATTTATGATCCGAGACCAATAAACATATCTACTTTTTACAATAACAAGACCTATTCTTCTTTTATAGAAAGTAAGTATGTGCCGAAAACCGATATTTATTTTGGAATTGCACGAACAGAAATCCAACCACTTTTTGATTACACATACAACGTTGATAATAAATCGTATACCAATTTTAACTTCACAACAGCACAATTTGCAATACAATGGAATCCATTTAGCAATTATATGCAAACTTCGACAGGTAGATTAGAAATTGATAAACGTTTTCCAAAATTCTCATTTCAATTTACAAAATCATTTGAAAATATTCTCGACAGCGATTTTGACTTTACAAAAATAGATTTGCGTATTAGTCACGAAATTCCTTTCCTTTCTGGACAAAATACATCTTTAATTTTTCAAAGCGGATTTGCTTTTGGAAACGTTCCGTTGACGCATTTATATAGTATTGCGCCAAATAATTTAAATCGTGAAACGTTGTTTAAACGAATCACCTTTGCTGGAAAAAACAGTTTTGAAACCATGTTTTTCAATGAGTTTTTCTCAAGTAGTTATGTGAGTTTTCACGTAAAACATACTTTCAACAAAGTGAAATTAGCTTATAAAATAAAACCACTTATTTCTGTTGTAACAAGAATGGCATGGGGTGAAATGGACAAACCAGAACAACACATCGGACTACAATACAAAACTATGGAGCGAGGTTTTTTTGAAAGTGGCGTTGAAGTCAACCAAATTTTTAAAGGATTTGGATTGACCTTTTTTATGAGATATGGTCCAAATGCTTTGCCGAAATTTGAAGATAATTTTGCTTTGAAATTGAGTTATGTTTTAGATTTAGGATTTTAAACTATGGCTTAATAATCAAAACCGAAGGAATATTACTCAACCAAACGCTTTCTGAATCAACTAGATTTTTCCAACTTTCTAATGATATCATCATCATGTCTTGTTGTAAAAGAAAACCAGCTTTCATTTGACTTTCATCAATTATTGAGATTTTATCAGCATAAGAATTTTGAAGCGCATTAATTGCGTTTTCAATTACAAAATTATTTTTTACCTGATTATTGATGTCTAAAATAGTGATTTTTGTATCGTTATTATAAATCAACTTTTGCGAATATTCCATAAGAAAAGTATCATCTGAACCAAATATTGGAACAAAAACTTCGTCTACTTTTACTAAGTCTTTATCAATTAAAATTCCAAGTGGTTTTTTAGTTTTTGAAATTACTAAACGTGTTCTATCATCAAAAGGAGAATTTTCAAACAAACCTTCTTTTCCAGTGAATTTGTCTAACAACCTATCTGGATTGATAATTCTGGTTGTAAAACCAAGCACTTTTCCAAGAAACGAACCTTCAAAAATTGATTTCCCTAAACCAACCAAAACCAAATCATATTCACCTCTTACAGCAATATCTGCAATGTCAGTTTCAATATCAATAGTTGATTTGAATATGGTAGTCAACTTTTGATTTAAAACTTCAGATTCTTCCAAAATGGGTTCAAAAGTTTCTTTCTCATATTCCTCAAGATTATAAGAATGAACTTCATCACTCAAAGACAAGTGTAGAGCAGTAACATTGCAATTTTCTTTTTGTTTTTTTACAAAACTATTGGCCAAACGCAATAGTGATTTCCCTTTTTCATTGTTTCCAAAAGATATTAAAATTTTAAAACTACTATTACTAATTTCTTTAGGAATAATAACTTCTCTTCGCTTGAAAAAATAATTAATAATATCAATCGCCGGTCCTGTCATGAAAGTTGTTACCAAAGCCATGATGACCATCATTGTAAAAACTTCAGCAGAAAGCACTCCTAAATCGTAACCAATATTAAGAACAACCAATTCCATTAATCCGCGAGTGTTCATTAACGCACCAATAGTTAAACTATCACGCCAATTTTGCCCAACAAACCTTGCTGCTAAAGCACTTCCAACAAACTTTCCTACAACAGCAACAAGAATAATCCATCCTGTAATTTTCCACAAATAAGGGTCATTGATTAAGCCAATTTGTGTACGCAAGCCTGTAAAAACAAAGAATAGTGGGAGCAATAAAATCAAGGCAACGTCTTCTACTTTCTCAATAAAAATCTTTCTAATATTGATGATGTCAGGCATAATTGCTCCTGTCATAAAAGCTCCAAAAAGTGCATGAATTCCAATAACTTCAGTTAAATATGATGAGATAATTAAGGTCAAAAGAAAAATAGCTACAACAGGTTTGCTCAAATTATCTCTTTTCGCATATAAATCTCCAATTTTTTTAAGGAAAGGTTTTACCACAAAAAGCATCATTAGAACATAAACCGTTGCTAATAAAATAATATAAAGTGAACTAACAAAAGTTCCTGCTTTTACAATAGCAATAACGGCAGCAAGTAAGCACCAAGCAGTAATATCATCGGCTGCAGCGCAAGTAATTACAATAGTTCCGAGTTTTGTTTTATGGATTCCTCTTTCTTGAACAATTCTTGCTAAAACTGGGAATGCCGTTATACTCATAGCAATTCCCATGAACAAACTAAACGATAAAAATTCAACTCCTTGTGGTGCGAATTTGTGATAGATAAAATAGGATAATCCAATTCCGAGAGCAAAAGGAAAAACAATACTTGCGTGACTAATTACAACGGCTTCGTTGGCTTTATTTTTCAAAACCTTCAAATCGAGTTCCATTCCTATGACGAACATGAAAAGTATTAATCCAATTTGGCTTAAAAATTGTAAATTTCCTAAAGATTCAACAGGAAAAAGCATGGCAGAATATTCTGACATATACATTCCAACAACTGATGGTCCGAGAAAAATTCCGGCAATAATTTCACCTATAACACTTGGTTGTCCAATTTTTCTAAAAATCCATCCAAAGAATCTAGCTACAATTATTATGGTGATAATTTGCAATAACAATATTGCTAAAGGATGTTTTAAGTTGTGTATTAGTGAATTTAGAAATTGACCAAAAAGGGAATCATTAGATGTTTTAGCTATTACATTTCTTCCTATTTCTAAAGATTTTCCTTTAGTAACAATCCAAAACATAAGTGCTATAAACCCACCAGTAACACCAATATAAAATATTCCATTCTTAAATTTTCTCATTCTCCTCAAGCAACTTTTTTTACACTACAAATATGAGAAAACTTAATTGTAAAATTGTAAAATGATATAAAATTAATGTAAAATTTACTTACAGAAGTTTAAGTCAAATTTCTACACAAAAGTATGATTTAGTTCTTTAATTTCAAGCGCTTTTCACTACCTTTGCACTCGTTTTAAATTTTCAAATGAAAAAGTTATTAGGTATTGGTTTTTGGGAATTAATTGCCCGAATTATCCTTAGAAATAGAATTTTACTCTTATGCTTAGTTGTATTAATTACAATTCTAATGGCTTTTCAGTGGAAAGATTTGAAATTTACGCACACAGAAGCCAACTTAATTCCTGCTGATGACAAGGTAAATATAGATTATAATAGCTTTCTAAATAACTTTGGTGAAGAAGGAAATCTTATAGTTATTGCTACAAAAGATAAAAAATTATTTACTCCAGAAATTTATAAAAAATGGAGTGAATTAATGCATCAAATCAAATCCGACAAAGAAATTGAATTGGTAATCACCGTTGATAATCTTCAAAAACTTACCAAAAACGACTCATCACAAACATTTGAACTAAAACCTTTAGTTGATCAATCAAAAACGCTTGACGAAAATTATTTAAAACAAATAAAATCGGAATTGTTCAACAAAATGCCTTTCTATGAAGGTTTGTTGTTCAACAAAAAGTCAGGTGCCATTCGTTCTGCGGTTTATTTAGATAAGAAAATTGTAAATACCATTGCAAGAAAAGAATATGTTTTACATAATCTGATTCCGAAATTAAATAAATTTAAAGAGGAGACAGGAATTGAATTGCATACTTCCGGAATGCCTTATATTAGAACATTAAATGCAAAAACTATCGTTGACGAAATTGGAATATTTATTGGAGCAGCTTTACTAATTACCTCCTTAATTTTCTTCTTTTTCTTCCGTTCGTTTAGAGCTACTTTAATTTCTTTGGTTATAGTAATTATCGGTGTAATGTGGTCGTTCGGAATCATTGCGCTTTTTGGATACGAAATCACCGTATTAACTGCTTTAGTCCCAACATTGGTAATTGTAATTGGAATTCCGAATTGTATTTTCTTCATTAATAAATACCATCAAGAATATCAAAAACACGCCAATAAAGCCAAAGCGCTTCAACGTGTAATTACAAAAACCGGAACAGCAACGTTGATGACTAACTTAACAACTGCGTTTGGTTTTGCCACTTTTATTGCCACAAATAATACTTTATTGTCAGAATTTGGAGTAGTAACATCAATAAATATCATTGCTATTTATCTACTTTGTTTGATAATAATTCCTATTTTCTTTAGTTACATTCCATCGCCAATTCCAAGACATCTTGGACATTTAGAACGAGAATATTTAACTTCTTTCATGAATTGGATTGTTCGAACTGTAAAATTCAATCGAGTTGGAGTTTATGTAACAGCAGTAATTCTTTTAGTTTTTGGAATCATCGGAATTTATGAAATTCGAATTTCGGGAAGTATCATTGAAGATATGCCAAAAAAATCAGCTTTCTTTGACGACATTCGTTTCTTTGAAAAAGAATTTGACGGTGTAATGCCATTGGAAATTATGATTGACACCAAAAAGAAAAATGGTGCCATGAAGTTGACCAATTTGCGAAGAATGGAAGATTTAGAAGAAACGATAACTGATATTCCTGAACTTTCTAAACCGTTGTCTATTGTAAATGTTGCCAAAAGTTTCAACCAAGCTTACTACAACGGAAATCCAGATTTTTACACTTTGCCTTCGCCAAACGAAGAGTTTGCGTTGTTGCCTTATATCAAAAATTCTCTTAAAAATTCAAAAGACAATCAGTTGAAAAGTTACATTTCTGATGATGGAAGTGTAGCTAGAATCACCACCTTCATTAAAGACGAAAACGGTGAAAAGATGAAATCAATTGAAACCCAATTGAGAAATAAAATCAATAAAATATTTCCATCACCAAAATATGAAGTGATTATCACTGGAAAAGCATTAGTTTTCCAAAAAGGAACTAAATATTTATTAGACAATTTATTATCATCATTGTTGTTTGCATTCTTAATCACTGCCGGATTAGTAGCAATAATGTTCCGTTCGTTTAAAATGGTTTTGGTTTCTATTATTCCAAATTTATTACCTCTTTTAATGACCGCAGGTTTGATGGGATTTTTAGGAATTCCGTTAAAACCATCAACAATATTAGTATTCGGAATTGCTTTCGGAATGTCAGTTGATGACACGCTGCGATTCTTAGCTCAATATCGATTAGAGCTTTCTAGAAACGATTGGAAGATAAAAAAATCGGTTTTTGCTACTTTTGACGATGCCGGAATTAGTATGTTTTATACATCAATTGTATTATTCTTTGGATTTTCGGTATTCATGTTATCAAGTTTTGGTGGAACCATTGCCCTTGGTGGATTGGTAGCTTTAACCTTATTTTTCGGAATGTTATCTAACTTAGTTTTACTACCATCATTAGTATTAACGTTGAATAAAACATTAGCAAACGAACAAGAACTAAAAGAGCCAACTTTCGATATTTTAGAACATACTGATGAAGAGTTGGACGAATTAGAAAAGAAAAATAATTAATTTATATTTGCATAAGATATTTGATATCTAATATTTAAAATCTAATATTAAAATGAAACATACAAAAGTTAAAGACTTATTAAATAGCTCGAAAGCGAATTATGAAGTAAATGCAAAAGGTTGGGTTAGAACTTTTAGAAACAATCAATTTATAGCGTTGAACGATGGTTCGACAATTAATAATATTCAATGTGTAGTCGATTTTGAAAACACACCTGAAGAAACTTTAAAAAGAGTTACAACTGGTGCAGCTGTTTCTGTAATTGGTGAATTAGTAGAAAGTAAAGGTGCTGGTCAGAAATTTGAAATTCAAGTTTCTAAATTAGAAATTTTGGGTGATTCTGATGCAGAGAAATTTCCGATGCAACCTAAGAAACATTCATTAGAATTTTTACGTGAAAACGCACACTTAAGAGTTAGAACTAATGCTTTTGGAGCAATTATGAGAGTTCGTTCTGTTTTGGCTCATGCAGTTCATACTTATTTTCAAGAAAAAGGATTTGTGTATGTAAACACGCCAATCATCACAGGTTCAGATGCTGAAGGTGCTGGTGAAATGTTTAAAGTTACGGCTTTACCATTTGACAACACACCAAGAACTGAAGATGGAAAAGTAAACTACAAAGAAGATTTCTTCGGAAAAGAGACTAATCTTACGGTGTCTGGTCAATTAGAAGGTGAAACTTTTGCTATGGCATTAGGTCAAATTTATACATTCGGACCAACTTTTAGAGCTGAAAATTCAAACACTTCACGTCACTTAGCAGAATTTTGGATGATTGAACCAGAAGTGGCTTTCAATGATTTGAACGACAATATGGATTTGGCTGAAGATTTTATCCAATATGTAATTAAATATACGATGGAGAAATGCCAAGACGATTTGAAGTTTTTAGAGGGTCGTTTGTTGGAAGAAGAAAAATCAAAACCACAAGCAGAACGTAGCGAAATGGCTTTGTTAGAAAAACTAAATTTCGTTTTAGAAAACAATTTCAAACGTGTTTCTTATACTGAAGCTATTGATATTTTAAGAGATTCTACTCCAAATAAAAAGAAAAAATTCAATTATATCATCAACGAATGGGGTGCAGATTTGCAAAGTGAGCACGAAAGATATTTAGTTGAAAAACACTTCAAATGTCCGGTAATTTTGTTTGATTATCCAGCAAATATCAAAGCATTTTATATGCGTTTGAACGAAGATGGAAAAACGGTTCGTGCCATGGATATCTTGTTCCCAGGAATTGGAGAAATCGTTGGTGGTTCACAAAGAGAAGAACGCTACGATGTTTTAGTTGAAAAAATGAAAGCGTTAGGAATTGACGAAGAAGAACTTTGGTGGTATTTAGATACAAGAAGATTTGGTTCGGCAGTTCACTCAGGTTTCGGATTAGGATTTGAAAGATTGGTATTGTTTGTTACAGGAATGTCTAATATTAGAGACGTAATTCCTTTTCCAAGAACGCCACAAAACGCAGAGTTTTAAAAAAGTTTAATGTTGTTTAAAATTGTTTAAAGTTGTTTAATCGCAACGAATTTAAACTCTTAAACCTTAAACCTTTAAACCATAATAAAAAATGTTAAAGCAAAACTTACAATTCAAATTATCTCAAAAATTATCTCCTCAACAAATTCAGTTGATGAAGTTGATTCAATTGCCTACTTTGGCTTTTGAGCAACGATTATTGGAGGAAATGAATGAGAATCCGGCATTAGAATCGGGTAAAGATGAAGAAGAAGTTTATGAAAAGGATGAACTTGACAACAATGACGAATATGATGATTATGAAGGAAGCGACAACATTGAAGCTGATGACATAAACATCGATGAATATTTGAGTGACGACGAAACACCAGACTACAAACTTCAATCAAATAATTATAGTGACGACGACGATGATCGTGAAAGTCCATTTGCTGCACCTGTAAGTTTTCATCAAGATTTAATTAATCAATTAAATACTTTTATACTTTCAGACGAGCAAAGAGATATTGCCGAATTCCTTGTTGGAAGTATTGATGATGATGGTTATTTACGTCGTGACATTCAAGATATCGTTGACGATATGGCTTTTACTCAAGGTATTTATACTGATGAGAAAATGGTTGAAAAAATGTTGCATATCATTCACGAATTAGAACCCGCAGGCGTTGGTGCGCGTGACTTACAAGAATGTTTGTTATTGCAATTGAAACATAAAACTCCTACGGAATATGTTGATTTGGCCATTGATATCATCGGAAATCAATTTGATGCTTTCACCAAAAAACATTACGATAAATTATTACAGAAATACGGAATTTCTCAAGATCATTTGAAGAAAACAATTCATGAAATTGAAAAATTAAATCCAAAACCAGGAGGTTCTTTTACAGGAAATAATAAAGTTACCGAAAATATTGTTCCCGATTTTGCTATCAGAATTAACGATGGTGAATTAGAATTAACTTTAAATGGACGAAATGCTCCATCATTGCACGTTTCTAAAGATTATCAAGAAATGATGCAAACCTATAAAGATTCGAGAGACAAATCGAATTCTCAAAAAGATGCAGTTCAGTTTATTAAGCAAAAATTAGATTCAGCTAAATGGTTTATTGACGCTATAAAACAACGTCAGGAAACACTATTTGTTACCATGAATGCCATCATGCATTTTCAACAAGAATATTTCCTTGATGGTGAAGAAACTTCAATGAAACCAATGATTTTGAAGGATATTGCTGATATGGTTGGTTTAGATATTTCAACTGTTTCTCGTGTTGCAAATAGCAAATATGTTGACACGCCTTATGGCACAAAATTGATAAAAGAATTCTTCTCTGAAGCCATGAAAAACGATCAAGGCGAAGATGTTTCTACTTTAGAAATCAAAAAAATTCTTCAAAATACTATTGAAGAAGAAGACAAAAGCAAACCGCTACCAGACGATCAATTGGCAGAAATTTTAAAGGAAAAAGGGTATCCTATTGCTAGAAGAACTATTGCAAAATATCGTGAGCAATTAGATATTCCTGTGGCTCGAATGAGAAAGAAGATTTAATTCAAAAAATCTTATATTTGTTTATCAAATAACTCATTTTGAAAAAAATACTTCCTTTTTTTTCGTACCTCTTCCATCCTATTTTCATTCCGATATTGGGAACGGTTTTTTATATACTTTTTGGAGGTAATTATTACATAACAGAACAATATTATTTGCTGTTGCTTCAAGTAATTATAATTACATTTTTCCTTCCACTATCTTTCTTTTATTTACTTAGAACTTTTGGAAAAGTAGATACCATAATGCTTTCTGACTTGTCGCAAAGAAAAATTCCGTTGTTAATGCAAATGATTTTAACTGCAGTTTTAATTCAGAAAAGTGTTACTATAGAACGTTTTCCTGAATTGTATTTTTTCTTTCTTGGAGGAATTGGTAGCACCTTTATTGCCTTCGCATTAATTTTTGTCAAAATCAAAGCAAGTATTCACATGATTGCAATGAGTGCTCTTAGTTTTTTTGTAATTGGATTGAGCATGCATAATGAGTTAAACATCATTTATACCATCGCATCATTGTTTTTAATAACAGGAATAGTTGCTTCATCGAGATTAGTAATGAAAGCTCATACAATAGAAGAATTAATTATAGGATATGCAGCAGGAATGCTTCCGCAGGTACTTTTGTGGATACTATGGCTATAAAATATAAAATTGTAACCCAAGGTTAAAAGTGGTCATTTTTATATCTTCACCATTAATTTTTGCCGATTTATATATAGGACTTAATCCGTAATAAGCATAAAAATTCCAAGTATTCCAACCAGCTGCCATATAACATCCATATTGGAATTTATTCAAATCAGTATTAGACTTGTAAACTTTTGTTTGAACATCATTCACAAATTTATATCTATCACCAATTAAATAACTCAATTTGAAACCAGTATAAATTCTCCAAAATCTATGAGAATCTGGAGTTGAAGAACGCCATCTAAATTCAATTGGCAAATCTAAATAATGTAGAGAAGTTTTATTCTTGTCATAATAAATATCAGCCGACAATATTTCATAAGTGTTTTCAGTTTTACCAGTAACTTCTAATCTATTTTGATATAAATTATCGTTATAAATATTTAATGAATAACCTAATCCTGTTGCGATTGCAATGGTTCTGTTTTTATTAATAGGCATGTCTCTCAAAAAACCAATACAGAAACCTGAAGAAAATTTGTTTTGATTAATTCCGCTTAAATTTTTCAAACTGTTGTAAGTAAAATTCAAATAAAATTGATCTTCTCTATACAAAGAATCTAACACCTTTTTTTCCACAACTTCTTCCTGCGCAAAAGCACTAAAAAAGAAAAATAAAGTTATTATGGAAAAATAAAATCGCATAAATCAGTATTAATTGCAGAGAGGATGGGATTCGAACCCACGATACAGTTACCCATATACAAACTTTCCAGGCTTGCTCCTTCAACCACTCGGACACCTCTCTAATTGTTGTACAAAGAACAATAAAAATTAGCAATAATCAAAGCGAAAGATTAATCCATTTCACCGCGTAATGACGTTTCAAAAATGGTTTTAAAAACATTTGAAGCTACTTTTTGACCTAACAAATACATTAGTTTTGTAATTGCAGCTTCTGTAGTAATATCTTTTCCTGAAATTAATCCGATTTTTTTTAATTGTGTGCTTGTTTCATATTGTCCCATGCTTACACTTCCTCCTGAACATTGGGTTACATTGATGATATACAAACCATTTTTGATGGCTTTTTTCAAAATTTGAATAAACCATTCTTCCGTAGGAGCATTTCCAGAACCATAAGTTTCCAAAACAATCCCTTTCAAATTTGGAATAGCTACAATAGCTGAAAACACAGATTCACTGATTCCAGGAAACATTTTAACAACAGCCACATTATCATCTAATTCTTTGTGAACAAGAAGTTTTTTGGTGTTTTTTGGTAATAAAGCCAAATTATTTACATTCAAATGAACTCCAGATTCAGCTAATGCAGGATAATTTGGCGAAGTAAAAGCGTTAAAATGTTCGGCATTTATTTTTGTAGTTCGGTTGCCACGATATAACTTGTATTCAAAATACAAGCAAACTTCTTGAACTACAGGTTTTCCTTTTTGTTGTAAAGAAGCAATTTGAATTGCAGTTATTAAATTTTCTTTGGCATCTGTTCTTAAATCTCCTATTGGCAATTGTGAACCTGTAAAAACAATAGGTTTAGAAACATTTTCTAACATAAAACTCAATGCAGAAGCCGAATAAGACATCGTATCGGAACCATGTAAAACTACAAATCCATCAAATTGAGCGTAATTGTCTTCGATAACCGAAGCAATTTGAACCCATTTTTCAGGATTCATATTAGAAGAATCTATAGGTTTTTCAAACGAAAAAGTTTCTATTTGACAATCTAATTGTTTCAATTCTGGAATTTTATCCAACAATTGATTAAAATCAAATGCCTTTAAAGCACCTGTTTCAAAGTCTTTCATCATACCAATGGTTCCACCGGTATAAATCAGAAATATTTTTGGTTTAGATTGCATTCTCGTATTTGGATTTATTCACAACAGGATTGGCATACATATTTAAAAAACTTTCCAACATAAAATCATTGGTTACATCAATCTTCATTTCCAATCGTCTTTCAAATAATGACTTTTCGTCTTCTGTATATTTGTCTGAATATTTGTTAGTCTTATTCAATAAATCGTAGGCAATATAATTGGTTGGCCACAATTTATAAGATTGCAAAATTGAATCATCAATAACTTGCGCCAATGCCTGAATTTGTTTGTTTGAATTGTCATTTTCAGCTGAAATCAAATCTAATTCAGTATCTAAAACATCTCCAACGTGAATGTGAATTCGCTTTTTCTGACCAATAATTCCGCTTAATAAATTTACGAAATCTTCATTTTTATCTTTTACATAAACCTCATCGTTAGCTTCTGCCATAAGTTGAGGCATTTTCAAGGCATCCGTTGGATCATATTCATATGATATTGAAACTGGAACAATTTTTAATTTCTTAAAATAATCCATTAAATTGGCACCATCAGAACCCATTCCGAGCATTTTTAAAACTCCAGAATGTGTGGCATCATTCCCATCTTTAGTTCTTCCTTCGCGTTGCGCAATCCAAACGGAACGATTTTCTCTTAAAAGCAAATGTCCAATATATTCTGACATTAACTTAGAACTTTGCAATAATTCTCTTGGAGACAAACCTCTTTGAACCAAAAAATTACGATTTAATTTTGCCAAAGTATTCATGAAATCTCTTTTTACAAGATTATCACCAATAGCAGAAGCCGTCATCACTAATCCATGATCAAACAAACAAACATTTAGCAAAGAAGTATCTAAAATTATATCACGATGATTAGAAATAAACATATAAGAAGTGTTTTTTTCTAATTTTTCAAATCCAGAAGTAGATAATCCTTCCGATGATTTTTGCAAGACTTTTTGAATCGCTTGATAAATAAAATTGCATTGAAAATCTCTGATAGAATGCGTACGTTTCAATTGTTCTTTCCATACCTCATCATCGACATCAGGAAATGTAAAATTCATTATCGCTTTCATCATCGGATGATTTAACGAGGCTTTTATAGCATCATTAACCTCGGTTTCATAAAACGGACGAATGGCGTCAAATTTTTGCATTTTAAATTTCATTTTTAAGAAAAACAAAATAACAAAAAATTTATGACTTTTTGATTATATAATGGTTAAATCCCAAAAATATCCTTAGAATTTTCTGTAGTAATTCGAGCAATTTCTTCAATGGGAAGATTATAAATTTCAGCCAATTTTTGAGCTACCAAAACGGTATAAATGCTTTCATTTCGTTTGCCACGATGTGGATTTGGAGCCAGATAAGGCGAGTCGGTTTCGAGAACAATATGTTTTAAATCGATATCTTTCAAGAACTGATCAATCTTTCCGTTTTTGAAAGTTGCAACACCACCAATTCCAAGTTTTAACCCTAAAGAAATGGCGCGTTCTGCTTGTGTAAAATCGCCAGTAAAACAATGAAAAATTCCGAATAAATCGTCGCTTTTTTCACCTTCAAGAACTTCAAAAGTTTCATCAAAAGCATCACGACAATGAATGTTTATTGCTAAACCTTGCTTCTTTGCCAATTGAATTTGCTGTTGAAAAGCAAATTGTTGTTCTTTTAAAAAAGTTTTATCCCAAAATAAATCAACTCCTATTTCACCAACAGCATAAAACTTTCTTTTGGCAAATTCTGCTTCTACATGTGCCAATTCTTCGAGATAATTTTCTTTCACATAACATGGATGCAAGCCCATCATCAAGAAAATATTATCTGGAAATAAGGCTTCCAAATCATACATTTTCTGAGTATATGTTGAATCAATCGACGGAATAAAAAATCGAGAAACACCTGCATCAATAGCTCTTTGAATAGTTTCTACTCTATCGTCTTGAAATTGGGAAGAATATAAATGCGTGTGTGTATCAGTGAAAATCATTTTTTGTATTGTAAGTTGAACACTTCGACTCGCTAAGTGTAAAAGTTTCGAGTTGCAAAAGTAAGGAAAGAAAATGTGAAAATCATTAAATACAAAAGCCACAAAAAAATAATTCTTTTGTGGCTTTTGTGTTTGAAATGTTTAATCCAAATCCTTCAACAATTTCTGCGCTTTTACATAATCCTCCGCATCGGCTGGAATTTGATTTAAGTGGATTTTGCATTCATCAAACTTATTTTGCTTTAAATTGGATAATGCTAAATACCAAATTGCTTTGTCTTTATAAACAGAAGTTCCTGATTTAATATTGTTCAATAAAATTTCAGCTTTGGTATAATCATTGGTTTCAATTAATGCAATCGCGTAATAATATTGCAACTCAGGATTGGTTAGATTTTGTACTTTCTCAAATGCTAAAACTGTTTTTTTATAGTCTTTATCATTAAATGCTTTTTGAGCTTCATTTAAAGTTTCATCTCCAACGCTTCGTTCCATGAAATAGGCATTTTCATGTTGATTATAATCGCCATATTCAGGATTTCCTTGCATCATAAACCAAGTACCGAAAGCAAAAACAACGGATGCCGCAACTGCATAATAGAATGGTTTGAAAGCAATGACTTTTGATTTTTTAATTTCTTTTTCAGCAAAACTGTCTTTAGAAATTGACTTCAAATTTTCCTTAAAAGCCGTAGTTTCCGAATCAAATTTAGTTGCTAAAAACTGTGTTGTTTCTTTATATAATTCAAACTTTTCTTGTAGCTCAATGTCATTTTGAAGTTGGTTTTCAAATTCCAATTTTTCTTCTTGCGACATTTCGTTATTGAAATAATTTTCGAATGTTATGTACAATTGCTCGTTCATGACTTTAGTATTTTAATGATTTGTATCTGTTTGATTGCTGAATCATTTCGGTTAACTGACCAGTGCAAAGCGATTTCTTTTTGCGCACATAACCATACGTAACGTTCAGTTTTTCGGCTACTTCTTCCATTGTTTTGGTGACAAAACTTAGTTTGAGTACTTCTTGACATTTCTCGCCTAGCTTTTGAAACATTTCGTCGAATAACGATTGCTTTTCATCAAAAACTTCGGTTTGAAAAGTCATTTCTTGAACCGATTCATTTATAGATACATTATCATCTTGTAATGTTACCTCTTTGTTGGATAATTTTTTTAATTCGTTAAGCCAGCGTCTTTTACATAGCAGAAAGAAATAGGCATCAAACGGACAACTTAATTGTAAGCCATTTGTTTTAGCTTGATTGTAAATAGTTATGAGTACTTCTTGAATAACATCTTGCGCTTGATCATCGTCACCACTATTGGTTCGGATGTAGTTTTTAACTTTTGGAGCAAACTTCTTATATATAGATTGAATAATACTGGAATTATTCTGAAGTAATCCATCGATATATAATTGGTCTGGATGAATATTTTTATCTGTCATAACTACCTTATTTACTGCTAATGTAGAAAAAAATTAATAATTGAGGTAACAAATTATAACACGAGTTGATATAGTGATATAAAGTTCATTGAAATAGTGTTTTAAAAAGTTAATCAAAAAAATAGAATCTGAAATAAATTCAGATTGTATGGGTAACAAATTAAAACACCAATTGATATAACAATAGAATCTGAAATAAATTCAGATTAAACAAAATCAAAACTATTAATAAAAACATTAAAAATTAGAAAACATGAAAACATTTAAAAACATCGTAACATTATTATTTTTAGGATTAATAATCAGTAGTTGCTCAACAGGAACAACCCCAGTTCCAGTTCCTCCTTGTAGTTCAACAAACACCATTTTCAATCAATTGTATACCAATGTGGTTACACTTCCTGGACATCAAAACAATGTTACATTTGATACAGAAATTCACGAATACACTTTTACTTTATCTCAAAACAAAACCATTTGTAGTATTGGATATCAAAGTCAACTAGCAATTGCTGCTGTTCCTTACAAAATGGAACTTGTAGACAACAACACTAATACTGTTATTTATACTGGTAACCATGTGTTCTCTTCTGCAAATACAAGTTATGTTTCAATAACTCCAACACCAATAATTGCCAATCAATCATACACCATAAGAAGAACAATGCTTTTAGCAAATGCCGGAAATAATTTTTCAAACATCATTGGAAGAGTTGTACATCAACCTGGAGCATTAGTAAGTTTTCCTCAAACTTTTGGAATAATGACTATTACTGGAGCCAATTTTTACCAAAATGGTGGTCCGTTAGTAAATATGGGAATTCCTTACATCGATTTTGCTTATTACTAGTAGATTAAAAAAACTTTCAAAACTAGGGTAACAAATAATTATCCCAGTTGATATAACAATATAAAACAAAAAGAATCTGAAACGAGTTCAGATTAAAAACATCAAAAAAATTAGAAATTATGAAATCACTTAAAAACATCAGCCTTTTATTTTTAGCAACATTAGCTCTAACAAGTTGCTCAAACGACAACAATTCTGAAGTACAACTTCCTCCAAGTGCAGCACAATTTGCAAACATTAGAGAAACTGCTTTAGAGAATTTGACACAACATTTTACAATGACTGCCGGAACCGGAACAGTAACATTGACCTCTGCAAAAGGAGTAACTATTATGATAAATGGAAACTGTCTAACAAAAAACGGAAACCCAGTTACTGGTGCTGTAGATATAGAATATGTAGAACTTTTTGATAAAGGACACATGTTAACTACCAACAAACCTACAATGGGTTTAATGCCAAACGGAGACAAAAATCTTTTAATTTCTGGAGGAGAATTTTATATCAACGCCACTCAAGGTGGACAACAATTAGCAATCACTTGTAATATGGTTTTACTTGTCCCATCAAATCTTACTGAAAATGCTATTGATACTGCCATGACATTATGGGATGGAAACATGGATAATCCAGAAAATTTAGTTTGGGAGGAAGCAACTCCAGGAACTGGTGGTCCACAAGGTGGTGGAGTAGGATTTGAACAAAATAGTTATTATGTTTCTTTTGGAAACTTTGGTTGGTCAAATGTGGATAGATTTTATAGTGATCCTAGACCAAAAACGACTTTACTTGCAAGTGTCCCTAACGGATATGACAATACCAATTGTGCTATTTATTTATCGTATGATGGCGAAGGACAAAATGCTTTAGCAAAATTGGATACTTACAATCCAACAACTAAAAAATTTAGTGAACACTATGGACAAATTCCAATTGGTTTACAATGTCATGTGATTTTTGCAACAGAAGAAAATGGTCAATGGAGATATGCCATAAAAGGAGTTACTGTTGCTGCAAACGATGAATATACATTCACTCTTGGTGAAACAACTGTTGGTTCTGAAGCTCAACTTGTAGCAGCGATAAATGCAATTCAATAATAGTTAGGTTAATTTAGTTTTTAAAAGTGGTGATAATTCGCCACTTTTTGTTATTTTTATAAATGCTAACCAACCTTTTTACAATGAAAAAATTAGTTTTACTCCTGTTTTTAACTACATTTTTTTCTTTTTCGCAAACAAAAGTAAAAGATACAGTTACCAGAAAAGCTACTATTAGCTTTGATAAAAAAGGAAACTTGGTTTCTTTAAAACCAAAAACTCCTCCGTTAAATCAAATTGCCGGTGCGCCACCAGCAAGTTATAGTTACTTTTGGGAACTTGGCGATGGTAGTTATAGCAAAGCCAAAGAACCTAAAAAGGTATATAAAAAGAAAGGCGATTACAAAGTAAACCTTGCTGTTACAAATAATTATGACAATGGAAAACCACCTTCTACTCGACCAAAAACTGTTGCTATAACAGAAATTACTAATGACAAATCGGAAGATATTGCTTCTATTGAAACCGAAGATGGATTTAAAATATTCAACAATCGCGAACCAGTTCCTGAGGAAGAAATGATTATCGTTTTGAGTTATCAAAATCTTCTTGATTATGTTTCTAGCGGAAAATTATACTTGTTTTACAACGATAAAGAGTTTAAAAATAAAAACTTCGAACTATTAGAAACCCGAACACATTTTGGAGAAAGAGAAATTATTGAAAACGGAATTGCTTCTGTTGACGACAAAAATAATTCTAATCAAAATGTAGCTTCTGTTGATGATTATACTTATTTCAAAAAATCCTTTTCTACTGAAGATGAAAACCTAGATATGACTTTAGCAGAAAGCAAAGCCCTATTTTCTGATGTTAAAATTTTAGAATTTGATGCTATGAATGCTAAAGAAACACGTAATGTTTTTATGACTTTCAAAACAACTCCAGAAATGATTAAAGATACTAGTGCAACAGTAAAAATGCGTGGTGTTTATGTCCCTGATAGAAACTACAAAAACCATAAAAAGAAAACATTAGAAATGGAGATAGTAACATCTCACGATCCTAATAAAATGTCTAGTAATGGAACTTTTATAAACTATAGATTGGTTCGATTAAAAACACTAAATTTTAAAACGCGTTTTCAAAATGATGGTGAAGGTCCAGCAAAAACCATTAGACTTGAAACCGATATTCCAGAAATGTTTGATAAAAAAACACTTCAAATTGTTGATTTATATCCCAAATGCCCAATCTGTCCTAAAAATGAAGTTGTAAATTATAGTTGTTTGGATACGATAATTAAAAAGGACCAAATTCATTTTACTTTTAAAAACATTTATCTTCCTGGAAGTCAACAAAAAAATGTAAAAGAACGTGATTCTACAAAAGGATTTGTAAAATATTCATTGAAATTTGCCAAAGATTTTCACAAGATAAAAACCAAAAGTAAAACGTCAATTTTCTTTGATAAAAACGAACCTGTAATTACCAATTATGCTGTAACAAGATTCAAACCTGGAATTTCAATTGGAGCAAAAGCTGGATACAATTATTTTCCAGATCAAGAAAACCCAAAGAGTTTTTTTGTTGGAGCTACAATTTCTCCATATAAATCTTATCGTTTTTATTGGCAATCGGAACTATATTTTAATCATCTAGAAACTGGCGGAAACAATACTACTTCACCTCTACTTTTGCAACAATTTACACCTCCAATCCTATTGAGTAATGGAACTGTTGTTGATGCCGCATTTACTCAAACATCGAATTCCTCAAAATTAACTAGAAATTTAATTGATATTGTTCCTATTTCTTTACGTTATAACATCAACAATTATATTGGTGTTGGTGCTGGACCACAACTATCCTTAATAATGAATGAAACTATAGAAAATGATTTTTCAAAAAAATATTATGCTGTAAATTTTGGTCAAAACCCACCAAGTCTAGGAAATGAAATAACCGGTTTACAAGAATCTAATAGTTCAAAAACTACTTCAAAAAATTTCTCAAAAACCCAGACTAGTTTGTTTGCAGATGTAACTTTTGGCTTTGCCAGAATTGGACCAAGTGTTGGAATTAGATATTATAAAAACTTTGAAAAAGAGTTTGATTACTGGCAGTTTTATGGCATTTGGAAGTTTTAATTTATGCGGAAAATAATTCTTCTTTTCTTATTCACTCAAATGATATTTTCTCAAAGTAATGCGGTTACTTTAGAAGATAAAATCTATTATGCAATAGATTTATTTGTAGTAAATCCGAGTGAAGAAAATTTGAAAAAACTTGAAGCTTTAGAGAAAACATTTCATCCAAAATCAAAAGCTGAAATTCTTGCTTTGGTAATTTTAAAAAGTAATAAAGCTTATTATCAAAATCAATTTGGGTTTACTAATAAAGCAATTTCTAGTTATGAAAATGCTTGGCATTTGTTTCAAAAAAACAAACTTTCTGACTATGATATAACTGAGTTCTGTTTAAAACCATTAGGCAATCTTTATACTATTATTGGGGATTATGACAATGCAGAAAATACCATAAAACAATACTTTTACATTGCTAATATTGAAAAAAAACAGGTACAAAAGTATGCGGCTATTCTCAATTTATCCAATGTATATCAAAACTCAGGCAGAATTAATGAGGCTATCGATTTACTTGAAAAAACAATAAAAACAGAAAGATTAACAGCTACACAAAAAGGTGTTCTATTGAATAATTTAGGAAATAATTATTTTCTGAATACTAAATCTGACAAAGCAGAAAGTTCCTATTTACAATCAATTTCTTTATTAAAATCAGATAAATCTCAAATTGAAACTTTATCAAATGCTTATAGAAATTTAGCAAAATTAAATCTTTATTCAGATGTGAAATTAGCAGATTCCTATTTTGAAAAAGCACGAAATGAGTTCAACAAATTATCAAATTTAGAACCTCGAAAAAAAGCTCAATTTAGTATTGAAGAAGCCAATTTGTTATTCAAAGAAGGAAAAATATCGGAGGCAGATATCAAAATCAAAGACGCTTTTACGATTCTAATCCCTTATTTTAATAAATCAAAAGGCAATCTTCCCAATAAGAATTCTCTTTATGCAGAAACCACTTTATTAGATGCTTTAGATTTACAAGCCGAACTATTTTTAGCACAGAATCAACCAAAAAAAGCATTAGAAAGCTATCAACTTTCTTTTCATATAGAGGAGTTGTTTCAATCGCTTTTGGTTTATGAAAACTCTAAAATAATTTCGCAGATTAGAAACCGAAATCGAACCGAAAAATGTCTTGACATCTACTATTCACTTTATCAAAAAGAGAAAAAAGTAATTTATCTAGAAAGTGCTTTTATATTGCAAGAGCAAACAAAATCGGCAGTTTTAAGGCAAACAATTTCGAAAAACAAAACAATTTCAAGAGAAGAAAAACTAATTTTAGAACAACTTCAAAATTGGAATACTATAATTAGCAAAGAGCAACAAAAATTAGATTCAGCCGATATTTCTGTAATCAATAACGCCATCAAAAAGCAAAATGAATTGATGCTTTTATTGAAATCGAAAACATCTGAAAAATCAAATGAATCCAAAATAGTTGCTATTAATAATTTGTATTCAAAACTAAAAAAAGACAAAGCTGCTTTAGTTGAATATTTCTATGGTCAAAACAAAGTATATTGTTTCACTCTAGAAAACGAAAATATAAAGTTAGATTTTATTAAAAATGACGATAATTCCATTAGAACAATAAGATCATTTATTGATTATTTTTCTGATAGTGAGAAGATTGAAAACCATGTTTCTGATTATAATCATGATGGATTTTTAGTTTATAAAATGCTGAAACTTCCTGCAAAATCAACTTATAAAAACCTCATCATTATTCCAGATGGAATACTTACTTTTCTTCCTTTTGAAGCTTTGATTACTAAAGAATCTAGGACAACTAATTTTGCCAAAATGAATTATTTATTGAATGATTTCACAATTGGCTATAATAATTCTGCTTCTTTTTATTTGAACTCCATTCCTTTTAAATTTGATAAAGAAACAGTTCTTGGGGTGTTTCCAATATTTGAAAAAACCAATTTAGAACTAGCTTTTTCCAAAAAAGAAATGGAAGCTATTCAAGAGAAATTTGATGGCAATTATCTTTCAAAAACTGATGCAACATTTAAAAATTTCAGTTCAAATGCCCAAAATTATTCCATTCTTCATCTTTCAACACATGCTGATTCAGGCGATATTATTGATCAAGCGAATATCAAATTTTATAATTCCGAAATCTTATATTCTGAGTTATATAATTTAGAAATCAACCCAAATTTGGTAGTATTGAGTGCCTGCGAGACTGGAATTGGGAAACTTTATAAAGCAGAAGGAGCGATGAGTATTGCAAGAGGATTTCAATTTGCTGGAGCTCAAAATCTGTTATTCTCCTTATGGAAAGTAAACGATTTTACGACTTCAATTTTGATGGAAAAATTCTACTCCAATATAAAATCTGGCAAATCCTATTATGAAGCTACCAATAAAGCAAAGCTTGATTTTCTTTCAGATGATTCAATACCAAACGCAAAAAAATCACCTTATTATTGGAGTGCCTTTGTATATTACGGAACATTAGAAACCAACTCTAGTGGAAACTATTTTATTTGGTTTTCCATTTTAGGAAGTGCAATTGCTTTACTTTTGCTATTCAAAATTTTTAAAAAATGGAAGAATTCCAAACGACTTTAAAGAAAAACAATTACAAAAAAATTGCTTTCAAAGTTTCTAAAACTCAGCATTTACTGATAAAGGCAAGCATTAATGGCGTAAAGGGAAATTTTATTCTTGATACTGGTGCGAGTAATAGTTGTGTTGGATTTGAGAGCGTTGAATTATTTCAACTAAAAGCCAAAAAATCTAAAACTAGAGCAGCTGGAGCTGGTGCCACTGGAATGTTTACACAAATTGCAAAAAATAACACTTTACAACTTGGTAGATGGAAAGAAACTGATTTTCATTTGGTGATTTTTGATTTATCGCATGTTAATATTGCACTACAACAATATAAAGCCAAACCAGTTCAAGGGATTATTGGCGCCGATATTTTATTACAAGGAAAAGCTATTATAGATTATTATAATCATTGTTTGTACTTGAAGTAATTCTAAATATCATTTAGAAGAACATTTCTTACACTTTTTTTAATACATTTGATACTTAATTATTTGATTATGAGAAAACTTTATACTTCAATACTTTTATTTTTTCTATTGACATTGTCTTTAAGTTCTTTTGGACAAATTAATGCTATTGATGATATCTCCTTTCCAGTTCTACCATCAAATACAACAATTTCAACAACAGTTGGTGACGTTACTGTAAATGACACATTAAATGGAGTTCTAGTAACGCTAGTCAATACAGATGTAATTCCGACTGTTCAAGGGCCATTGAGTATTGATTCAGAAGGCGCTTTAACATTAGCCCCAAATACAACATCAGGTACTTACACTATTACTTACCAATTATGTGAGGTAGGAGCTAATCCAGCGAATTGTGATACAGCTACTGCTATAGTTGTGGTATTGAATGTAATAGATGCGAATGATGATGTTTATCAAGTTGCTAATGTAACAACAACAACTATTGGTAATGTAATGAATAACGATACATTTAATGGTGTTGCGGTAATTTCATCATTGACAGATGTAACACCGATTACAACAGGACCATTAAGTATTGATGTAAATGGAGTTTTAACATTAGCACCAAATACACCATCAGGCACTTATACTATTACTTACCAATTATGTGAAAATGGAGCGATACCGCAAAATTGTGATAATGCTACAGCAACTGTATTTATTCAATCAAGTATAATTACCGCAGTTGATGATTCTTTTGTTTTTGATTCTTTAGGTGGAATTACTCCAAGTGTTTTAAACAATGACACAATTAATGGAGTACCAGTTATCCCAAATACTCCTGGTATTCCAATCATGCCAAATAGTGTTTTTGCAACTGCGATAAGTGTTCCTGCTGGGTTGACATTTAATCCTGATGGAACCATAAGTGTTAGTCCAAATTTACCAAGTGGAACCTATCCAGTAGTTTACCAAATTTGTGAAATGTTAAATCCAACAAATTGTGATACCGCTGTAGCGACTATTGTGGTTACAAATCCGCTAGATATAGCTATGGTTGGTACTTACAATGATTTCAATAACGACAGTTTTATAAATGTTGGTGATGTAATTAACTATCAAATCACATTAACAAATACCGGAAGTACGACAATAACAAATCTTACTGCTTGTCAATATTCAATGAATGTGAGTGGTGGAACACTTGCAAGTTTGAATGCAGGTGCTTCTAATAGTACTTTTTTTACAGGAGTTCATGTTATTACACAAGCAGAAATAAATGCAGGAAATGTTTTTGGTATCATTTGTATTTGTGGTGATTCAGGTGTTCAAAATTGTTTAGACGGAATCAATACACCTTTGAGTCAATCTAATGGTATAAAACTTCAAGCATTTATAGATAGCAATTCTAACGGAATTAAAGATGCTTCGGAAAGTTTCTTTTCTGGTGGATACTTCAATTATTCAATAAATAGCGGCGCAACAACTAGTTTATATTCAAGTACTGGGATAAACTATTTGTATGAAAGTAATCCAGCTGTAACTTATAATTTTAGTTACACAACTCTTAATGCTTACTATACTTGTCCTACAACCTATACCAATATCACTGTACCGAATGGTTCTGGAATAACCACTTATAATTTTCCAATTACAATTTCACCTTACACGGATGTAACAGTTTATTTAAATCCAAATGGAGCGCCACCAAGACCAGGATTTACTTATAATAATTTAATCAATATAAGAAATAATGGAATTCAAACCATAACTTCAGGCACATTAACTTTTACTAAAAACAATGTGGTGAGTATTGTTTCCATTCCTGCTGGTTCAATTGCAAATCCTAATGGTTTTACTTTAAATTATAGCAATTTATTGCCAAACGAAACACGTTCTTATTTTGTTACCATGCAAGTTCCTACAATTCCTACAGTTGCTTTGGGACAACAATTAACTAATACTGCAAGTGTAACAATTCCTACAAATGACATCGCGCCTTCAAATAACACTACAAGTATTACACAAACTATTGTAGGTTCTTATGATCCAAACGATAAGCAAGAAAGTCATGGTGGCAAAATTCTACATTCTACATTTACTTCAAATAATTATTTAACCTACACTATTAGATTTGAAAATACTGGAACTGCTGAGGCAATAAATGTTAGAGTAAACGATGTTTTAGATAGCAAACTAAATCCAAACACCATTAAAATGATTGCGGCATCGCATCCGTATGTTTTGCAACGTACTGGAACAGAATTAAATTGGAAATTTGACGGCATAAATTTACCGCCATCAGTTCCAAATACTCAGATTGGTCACGGTTATATTACGTTTCAAATAAAACCTACTGCTGGTTATGCTATTGGTGACATCATTCCAAATTATGCTAGTATTTATTTCGATTTTAATCCACCAATTATCACCAACACTAATTTAACCGAGTTTGTAACGACTTTAGGCAATAATACTTTTGCATTTAATGAACTGAATTATTATCCAAATCCAGTGAAAAATAGTTTATCAATTTCTAACGCTTCATTGATAGAAGAAATAGAAATTACTTCACTACTTGGACAAAGAATTCTAACGAAAAAAATTAATGAATTACAAACAGAACTTAATTTGAGTGAACTTGCAAATGGAATTTACTTTGTAAAAGTTATTAGTGAAGGTCAAGAAAAAACAATCAAAATAATTAAAGAATAAAATAATAATAAAATTCCAAAGTTTTAAATCCCAAATTCCAAAGTTAACAATGGAATTTGGGATTTTTTTATGGTAATTATTATAATTATTTATTATTATTTTTAAAAGAAAAGTAAGCAATAATGGTACTTAAAAACATCAAAATTCCACCTAATACAAATGGCGCGCCAGCGAACTGAAATGGAGCTTCTTTATGAGTAAAATAATAAAAAACGGTACTCATCATTGGTGGTCCAACAATAGCCGAAGCACTCATTAAGCTCGATAGTGTTCCTTGAATTTCTCCTTGTTCATTAGCTGGAACTTGACTAGAAATAACGGCTTGCATCGCAGGACCAGCGATTCCTCCAAGACAATATGGAATTAGAAAGGCAAACATCATCCAACTTTCAGTTGCTGTTGCAAAAAGAAACATTCCAACAGTATAAAGTGCCATTCCTACATAAATACTTTTTTCGTTTCCTAATTTCGGATTTATAACGCGTATCAAACCACCTTGAACTATTCCGACCAAAAGTCCGATAGCTCCAAGTGAAATTCCTACCATTTTTTCATCCCAATTGAATTTATACATTGTAAAATAACTCCAATTACTGTGAACAGCATGTGAAGCCGTATAAAGCAAGAAAATAGAAACTACAAGCCCAATTAACTTTGGATATTTTTTTAAATTTAGAAATGCTCCAATAGGATTAGCTCTTTTCAAACTAAATGCTCTTCGATTGTCTTTTGATAAAGATTCTGGTAAAATGAAATAACCATAAAGAAAGTTCAATAAACATAAAACTGCAGCGGCATAAAATGGAACTCTCGAACCATATTGACCTAATAGACCACCGATTACTGGTCCGATGATGAATCCTAATCCGAAAGCTGCACCAATCATTCCGAAATTTTTGGCTCGGTTTTCAGGAGTACTTACATCAGCAATATAAGCAGAAGCTGTCGTTATACTTGCGCCTGAAATTCCTGCGATTATTCTTCCAATAAACAGCCAAGTGATAGTTGGAGCAAAAGCCAACAACAAATAATCCATTGAAAAAGCAAAAAGTGACAATAATATTATTGGTCTTCTACCAAATTTATCACTCAAATTACCAATAAATGGTGCAAAAACAAATTGTGTTATGGCATACGCAAAAGTCAACCAACCACCAATTTTTGCAGCTTCACTTACATCACCATTTATTAATTCTTGAATTAACTTAGGAATCACAGGAATAATAATTCCCCAACCTGTAATATCGATAAGCATGGTTATAAAAATAAAACCTATCGCTGCCGATTTTTTGTTTGATGCCATAAAAAGTATTGGTTAGTGAACACAAATAAACGAAAAAATCCCAAACTCTTTTGGAATTTGGGATTTGTATTTTGAAATTTTAATTTTTTACAATTCTAATGCTTTTTTAGCATTTCCACCCATTAAATGCTCTACTGGGTTTTCTAATGCTTCTTTAACAGCTACAAGGAAACCAACTGACTCACGTCCGTCGATGATTCTATGATCATAAGATAAAGCAACATACATTACTGGAGCGATAACTATTTGTCCGTTTTTCACGATAGCTCTATCCACTACATTGTGCATACCTAAAATTCCTGATTGTGGAGGATTGATAATTGGTGTTGACAACATACTTCCGAAAACACCACCGTTAGAAATAGTAAATGTTCCACCAGTCATTTCGTCAACTGTAATTTGTCCGTCACGAGCACGAATTGCTAATCTTTTGATTTCAGCTTCAACACCACGGAAAGATAATGTTTCAGCATTTCTCATTACAGGAACCATTAATCCTTTTGGACCAGAAACCGCAACTGAAATATCACAGAAATCATAAGAAATTTTCTCTTGACCATCAATCATTGAGTTCACATCTGGGAATAATTGTAAAGCTCTTGTAACCGCTTTAGTAAAGAAAGACATGAAACCTAAACCTAATCCGTGTTTCTCTTTAAATGCATCTTTATATTCAGCTCTTAAAGCATAGATAGCTGTCATGTCAACTTCATTGAACGTAGTTAACATTGCTGTTTCATTTTTAGCAGAAACTAATCTTTCAGCTACTTTACGACGTAACATTGATAATTTTGTTCTCTCAGAACCACGATTTCCGGTAGTTGGAGTTCCCATAGACGGCACTGCATTTACAGCATCATCTTTAGTGATTCTTCCACCTTTTCCTGTTCCAACAATTTCTGTTGGTTGGATGTTTTTCTCGTCTAATATTTTTCTCGCAGCTGGAGATGGAGCTTGGGTAGCATATGTTTTTTCAGCAACTGGAGCTGCTTTTACCTCAGCTTTTGGAGCTTCTACAACTGGTTTCGCTTCTTCTTTTGCTGGTGCTGGAGCATCACCTGATGGTTTAGCTGCACTTGTATCAATCAAACAAACAACTGCACCAACAGCAACCGCATCACCTTCTTCTGCTTTTAGGGTAATAATTCCGCTTGCTTCAGCAGGTAATTCAAGAGTTGCTTTGTCTGAATCTACTTCAGCAATTGCTTGGTCTTTTTCTACATAATCGCCATCTTTTACTAACCAAGTAGCAATTTCAACTTCTTTTATCGATTCGCCTGGTGAAGGCACTTTCATTTCTAAAATCATCCTTTTATAATTTTATATGTGTGTTATTATCAATTATCTTAAGTCAAAAAATTTGACTTCTTTTTAAAGTTTTATTCTTTTTTGGTAAAATCTTTGTCAACAAAATAGTCTTTGTCAAAAAACATTCCGTCGGTTAAAATCCCGATTCTATCTGACCCTTCGCTTTTGAGTTTTTTGAATTTTTCCATTCCTTTAGCTGTAAGATCTTTAATTTCTTCGGCTTCCTTACTTATATCATCTTCTGAAGGTAAATAACGAGTCCCATTTTCTAATGATTTAAAAATTCTTTTTTTATATCGGTCGTAATTAGACAATTCTTTATTAAAAATCACAAGATTTACTCCGGCTTTTATAGCGCCCACTTGAGGTCTTGAATCAATAATATAAACTCTTCCAGCTTCTAATTCGGCTTCAACAAAATCAAAATTTTCAGCTTTTGACCAAAAAATGTGCTTTCCTGGTTCACATTCATAAACCATGTATTTACCATGATTAAACTTTCCTAAATACTTATCGCCATCAAAATATTTAAAATTAATTAAAAATCCTGTCGCATCATATCTTGTAAAGTACACTAAAACTTTTCCTTCTTTTGGCGTGTCTAATTCTTGAGCAAAAGCAAAATTCGTAATGAATAAAAATAAAATCAATAAATTTTTCATAAATTATCTAAATAAATTTTTATCAAAAACCATTCTAATTGCATCGGCATGACGACGTCTATCTCTTGTGTGACTTCCTGCTGCTGGTGCTGCGTATGCTTTTAATGAAGCTAATCTCCAAGGCACTAAATCGAAATTCATCAACATATAGCTATAAGCTCCCATGTTTTTAGGCTCTTCTTGTGCCCAAACATAATCATCAGCATTTGGATAACTAGCAATAATTGCTTTTAATTGTTCAACTGGTAATGGAAATAATTGCTCTACACGAACCAAAGCTACATCATTTCTTTCTAATTTTTCTCTTTCGGCAAGAATATCATAGTAGAATTTTCCAGTAACGAAAACAACTGTTTTTACTTTTTTCTTATCTACTGAATTGTCATCAATTGTTTCTTGAAATTGTCCGTTATATAATTCTTCTTGAGTTGAAACACACAATGGATGACGCAACAAACTTTTTGGTGAAAAATGGATTAATGGTTTACGAAACTTCGTTTTCATTTGTCTTCTCAACAGATGATAGAAATTGGCTGGCGTTGTACAATCAGCAACATACATATTATGACGTGCACAAAGTTGTAAATAACGTTCCATTCTAGCCGAAGAGTGTTCCGCACCTTGACCTTCATAACCGTGAGGTAATAAAAGAACAATTCCGTTTTGATTGTTCCATTTGTCTTCTCCACATGAAATGTATTGGTCAATCATGATTTGTGCACCATTAGAGAAATCACCAAACTGTGCTTCCCAAATTGTCAACGCATTCGGATTTGCTAAAGCATAACCATAATCAAAACCTAAAACACCATATTCTGAAAGGAAGGAATTAAACACATTGAACTTTCCTTTTTTATCTTTTAGTGAATTTAAAAGAATTACTTCTTCTTCACTATCTTCAACTTTTACAACAGCATGACGGTGAGAGAATGTTCCTCTTTCAACATCTTGTCCTGAAATTCTAACATCATAACCTTCTGTTAACAATGAACCATAAGCAAGTGATTCAGCTGTTCCCCAATCGATAACATTGTTGTCATACATTGTTTTTCTATCGGTGATAATTTTTGTGATTTTGCTTATGAACTTTTTATCTGATGGCAAAGTTGAAATTTCATTGGCTATTTGATCTAATTTCTTTTTATCAAATTTAGTATCAAATTTTTGCAACATAACATCATCAGAAACTTGTTCGAATCCTTTCCATTCGTCTTGCAAGAAAGGTTTGATAATCGTCAAGTCTTTTTTACGAGACGCTTGAAGATTCTCATCTAATTTATCTTTGTATTCGTTTTCGATTTTTGTGATATAAGCTGCATCAACGATACCTGCAGTAATCAATTTCTCTGCATAAATATCTCTTGGATTTCTATGTTTAGCAATGATTTTATATAAAACTGGTTGTGTGAAACGTGGCTCATCACCTTCGTTATGTCCATACTTTCTATATCCTAACAAGTCGATAAATACATCACGACCAAACTGCATACGGAAATCTAAAGCAAATAACATAGCGTGAACAACTGCTTCAGTATCATCAGAATTAACATGAAGTACCGGAGAAAGTGTCACTTTTGCAACGTCTGTACAATAAGTAGATGAACGTGCGTCTTGGTAATTAGTAGTAAATCCAACTTGGTTGTTGATTACAATGTGAATTGTTCCTCCTGTTTTGTAACCATCAAGTTGCGCCATTTGAACAATTTCGTATACAATTCCTTGTCCAGCAACAGCAGCATCACCGTGAACGGCAATTGGTAAAACTTTAGAGAAATCGTCTGGTGTATATTTATCTTGTTTAGCACGAGCTATTCCTTCAATAACTGCACCAACAGTTTCAAGGTGCGAAGGATTTGGAGCTAAATTGATGTTGATTTTTTTACCTGATTTGGTTTTTCTTTCAGAAGTTAAACCTAAGTGGTATTTTACGTCACCATCAAAGTATTCTTTATCGTAGTCTTTTCCGTCAAATTCTGAGAAAATATCTTGCGTTGCTTTTCCGAAGATATTGGCTAAAATATTTAATCTTCCTCTGTGCGCCATTCCCATTACGAAATGTTCTACACCTTTTTCTGCTGCAGATTCAATTAAAGCATCAAGTGCAGGAATAATACTTTCTCCACCTTCAAGTGAAAAACGTTTTTGACCTACATATTTTGTATGAAGAAAGTTTTCAAAAGAAACCGCTTCGTTTAGTTTTCCTAAAATGTGTTTCTTTTGTTCGCCATCAAAATTTGGTAAGTTATCGTTAATGTTGATTCTGTTTTGAATCCATTGAATAACCTCTGGTTTTCTCATGTACATGTACTCAATACCAATATGTTGGCAATATACATTTTTAATATGAGCGATTATTTCTTTTAAAGTTTTTGGCTGATGACCAAGTACTTTTGCAGCATCAAATACAGTATTCAAATCTGCATCGGAAAGTCCAAAATTTACCAAATCTAAATTTGGTTCGTAAATTCTTCTTTCTCTAACAGGATTTGTTTCAGTAAAAAGGTGACCACGTGTTCTGTAACCATCAATTAACTTAAGAACATTAAATTCTTTTTGAAGTTTTTCAGAAGCTTGTCCGTTATCTATAGAAGTTGCAGCATAATTGGCTACATATTCTCCTGCGTTTTCTTCATTGAAAGTTGCCATTCCAAAGTCGAAACCTTGAAAAAAGGCACGCCAACTTGGTTCAACACTATCAGGATTTACCAGATATTGGTCGTATAATTGTGCGAAAAATTCGGTGTGAGCTGCGTTTAAGAAGGAAAATCTATCCATGATTTAAGATAAAATAATCGTTGTGTTAAAAAAATTTATGCAAAAGTAAAATATTTATAACAATCTTTCAATGTTTTTACTACTTTTATGTCGCTAATTAACTATATATATACGTATGAAAAAGAATGCCTTACACAATTTAACAAAAAGATTAACATTTCTATTTTTTATTGCTGTCAGTTTATCTGTTTCTGCACAAGAAACCCAAGAAACAAAACCAAAAAGTGAGTTTTGGAAAAAAGTGCAGTTTGGTGGTGGATTAGGACTTGGATTTGGTTCAGGCTTTACTAATATTGCTGTTTCACCCACAGCTATTTACAATATCAATTCTTATGTAGCTTTAGGAACCGGATTGCAGTATAGTTTCTTAAAGCAAAAAGGGTTTTACTCTTCAAATATCTATGGAGCAAGTTTTATTGCACTTTTTAATCCTATTGAAGAAATCCAATTATCTACAGAATTAGAACAATTACGAGTAAATAGAACGTTTGAAGGAGTTGCATCTGGAAGTGAAAATTTTTGGAATACAGGACTTTTTGTAGGAGCTGGTTATCGAATGGAAAATGTAACTATTGGAGCGCGTTATAATTTGTTTTTCAAGACTGATAATGGGGTTTACGGTGATGCATTTATGCCTTTTGTAAGAGTGTTTTTTTAAAAGCATCAATTTGAAAATTTATTTTTAAATAATTTAAACAATTAACGTTATGAAAAACATTTTCATTTTCATTTTTATATTAACGTCTTCTTCGGTATTATGTCAGAATCAATTTAAAAGTTTGCCAAAGCTACCTTCAACCTTTGTGAATTTTTCTAACAACACTTACTCACTAAATTTTAACTACAAAAAACCAAGCAGTTTGTATCGACTTTCAATTTACAATCCTACAACCAATTTGAATGATAATTACTATTTAGTAGGTGGAAAGTATTATATGAGTAACACTAAATCTTTTTCTTTTTTTGGGCCAGATGGACAAAGGATAGATTCATTTAATCCTAGTGGAACAAATGATTTTAAAAGTGCTCTTATAACTGGAGCAATAAATTCGATTATCAAAAAACTTTAATTAATATCGGTTTCTAAACCACACCTTCATCCATTCGCGTTTTAAAATTAAAAACGAGACTTGTTCGGAAAGTTCCATAATATCGGAACCATCTAATTTTTTTACTTGATCTTCGGGAACATCAACTATGTAAAGTAAACTTAAGTATTCGGCGAACTTGTACTGAATTAAACGGTAAATTTTTTCATGAAGTTGAATTTTTAGTTCATCTGGTTTAGTGCTTGGATGAAAATCTACAGGTTCATTTGCAAAATTGAAATCCTTATTTAATTGCTCAATAAGTTTTTGATATAAATTTTCCTTCTCTGCTTCAGAAAGTAAGTGGTCTGTTGATATTGGTGCTACATACATATTAAATTCCAATATTAAAATTCCAAATTCCAAACATAAATAAGAGCTCCCATTGGAATTTGGGATTTATAAAATTGGAATTTCTATTAAACATTTCTATTCATTAAATTTTCACCAAATGCTTTTAACATTTGTTTTTTATCACTAGAAATGTTCATTTTTTCTAAGGTTTCAAATGCTTTAAATGTATATTCTTGAATAGCTTTTTGAGTAGCTTCTGAGGCTTTAGTTTGATTAAAAATTGATTTTACTGATTCAATTTTATCCGAATTATCACTTGGTTGAATCGAAAATAAATGTGTTAATTGCTCTTTTTCATCAGCATTGGAAAACTCCATTGCTTTCAGATACAAATAGGTTTTTTTGTTTTCAATAATATCACCACCAACTTGTTTTCCAAAGGTTTCTGGATCACCAAAAGCATCTAAATAATCATCTTGTAATTGAAAAGCTATCCCTAAATTCAAACCAAAATCATAAATCAAATTGGCGTTTTCTTCAGATGTTTCTGCAACAATTGCTCCCATTTTCATAGCGGCTCCAACCAAAACAGCCGTTTTATATTCAATCATTTTTAGATATTCAGGAATGGTAACATCTTCTCTTGTTTCAAAATCGACGTCATATTGTTGTCCTTCGCAAACTTCTAATGCTGTTTTGCTGAACAATTTTGCTAATTCTCTAAAAATCTTTGGTTCATATTCTTCAAAATGTTGGTAAGCCAAAATCAACATTGCATCACCAGAAAGAATTCCAGTATTAACGTCCCATTTTTCGTGAACTGTTTCATTTCCTCTTCTCAATGGCGCATCATCCATAATATCATCATGAACCAATGAGAAATTGTGAAAAACCTCAATTGCTGTTGCTGCTGCCAATGCTTTTTTACAATCAACATCAAAAACCTCTGTAGCCATTAATGTTAAAATTGGTCGCATTCTTTTTCCACCTAAATGAAGAATGTATTCGATTGGTTCATAAAGATTTTTAGGTTCTTTATTTAAATGCAATTCTGTGAAATAAACTGAAATAAGTTCTTGATAGTGAGAAAGTGCGTGCATTAATTCTGAGTTTGATTTTTAATGTTTCAGGATTACAAAAGTAAGTCAAAAAAACTTTAATGAGTAAAACCAACTCTTTATCAAATGTTAAATTTATGTAAATACTATGGAAACTATTTTTGTATTCAAAGTTTCCAATGTACATTTGCAATCGAAATTTAGAAGAAAAATGAAAGAAAAAATCATCAAAAAAGCAACAGACATGTTCTTGAAACTTGGTTTCAAGAGTGTTACTATGGATGATATTGCTTGTGAAATGTGCATTTCTAAAAAAACAATTTACAAATATTTTAGCAACAAAGAGAAATTAATTGAAGAAGGAACTGAAGTTATTCATCAAAAAATTCATTCGTTAATGGACGAAGTTGTTAGTAAAAATTTTAATGCAATAGAAGAAAATTTTGAAATGAGAAAAATGTTCAAAGAAATGTTTCAATCTTTTGATCATTCACCAGCTTATCAATTGAAAAAACATTATCCTGAAATTTATGAAAAAATGATGGCTAATGAAATTGAAGACTGCAATAAAATGTTTTCTCAAAATATTGTAAAAGGAATTCAACAAGGGCTTTATAGGCAAGAGACAGATGTTGAATCGGCTACTAAGTTCTATTACACGCTTATTTTTTCAATAAACGAAAACACACAATTAGAAAGTGATGCCTACAAACTAGAAGGAAAAGCATTAGAATATCATACAAGAGCCATCGCAACACCAAAAGGAATAATAGAATTAGAAAAACAATTAATAAACTATATATAATCATCAATCCATGAAAGACAAAATCATTCTAACCTTACTTTTCTTTGCTTCAATTTTGCAAGCACAAGAACAAAAAGAGAGTTACTCATTCTCTTTGAAACAAGCAATTGAACATGCCATTCAAAACAATTATTCTGTTTTAAATGCTAACAGAGACATTGAAGCCGCAAAGCAAAAAAAATGGGAAACTACTACAATAGGTTTACCTCAAATTAATGGAGCTGTTGGCTATCAAAATAATTTTAAATTACAAACCAATATTATTGATTTTGGTGGTGTTCCAACAGCATTAACTTTTGGAACAAAGCACAATATGAATGCTTCTGCCACATTGAGTCAATTAATTTTTGATGGCTCTTATTTGGTAGGATTGCAATCAGCAAAAACCTATTTGAAAATATCTGAAAATGCAAAAGTAAAAACTGCACAAGAAATAAAAGAAATAGTAATCAACTCCTATGGAAATGTTCTGTTGGCAGATGAAAGTATTTTGATTCTTCAAAAAAACAAAGGTATTTTAGAAAAAACACTTTCCGACACTAAAGAAATCTACAAAAACGGACTGATTGAAGAAGAAAATGTGGAGCAATTACAAATCACATTATCATCAATAAACAGTTCGCTTGAAAATGTAAAGCGTCAAAAAACAATTGCAAATGATATGATGAAATTGTTACTAGGAATTAACTTAGATAAAGAGCTAAAACTTACAGATAAGTTAGACAACTTAACACAATCTAATGTTGACTTAGCTATTTTAAAAGAAGAATTTAATGTAACAAATAACATTGATTATCAAATAGGTCAAAATCTTCAAACTAGTAAAGAATTACTTTTAAAGTTAGAAAAAAGTAAAGCATTACCTTCTCTAGGAGCTGCAGTAAATTTTGGTTACAACTCGTTTGCAAACGAATTCAATTTTTTAAATCAAGATCAAAAATGGTTTAATTATTCTAACCTTGGTATTAATTTAAACGTTCCTATTTTTAGTAGTTTCGGAAGAAGTTCTAGAACACAACAAGCAAAAATTGCTTTAGAACAATCTAAAACGCAATTAACAGAAACAGAGCAAAAATTGAAATTACAATTTGAAAAAGCTAAAAGCGATTACGAATTTAGTTTAGAACAATTGACAACATCTAAAAACAATTTGAATTTGGCAGAACGAATTGAAAATAAAAACCAAATCAAATTTACAGAAGGTTTAGCTAGTAGTTTCGATTTAACAAAAGCTCAAGAACAATTATACTCTGCTCAACAAAATTATCTTCAAGCAATGCTTGATGTAATCAATAAAAAAGCAACTTTAGAAAAATTAATAAACAAAAACTAATCCCAAAATAATATGAAATCGACGATTCACGAATTCCAAAAAATAAAAGTCATGAGTAAAAAAATACTTTTAATCACCATAATATCTTTATCGATATTTTCTTGCTCCAAAAAAGAAAATGCTACAACTGTTGATGAATTAATTAAAGCCGGAAATGTAAAAGATCTTCAAACTAAAAAAGGTCTAATTCAAGCTGATTTAGCTAAAATTGATGAAGCTCTTTCAAAATTAGTAGAAGTTAAAAATCAAGAAGCCTTGGTTTCTGTGTTATCAGTAAAAGACACTACTTTTAGTCACTATTTAGAAATTCAAGGAAGCGTAAATACAAAAGAAAACATTCTTGTTCAACCAGAATTCAGCGGAAACCTTACTTCTTTAACTGTAAAAGCAGGACAAAGAGTTTCTAAAGGACAAATTCTTGGTAGAGTTGATGATGCAGGTATGAGTCAACAATTAGCAAGTTTGGAAAACCAATATGCATTGGCAAAAACATCGTTTGAAAGACAAAAAAATCTTTGGGATAAAAAAATTGGCTCTGAAATTCAATTCCTTCAAGCTCAAACTCAAATGATTTCTGCTCAAAAAGCCGTTGCACAAATGAGAGCTCAAGTATCTAAAACATTAATTCGTGCTCCGTTTTCAGGAACAATAGATGAAGTTTTTGTTGAAAAAGGACAAATTGTAGCGCCAAGTCCACAAGGTCTTATGAGAATTGTAAACTTATCTAATATGTATGTTTCTACTTCTGTTCCAGAAACTTATATTGGTAAATTAAAAGTAGGAACTGTAGTTGATGTTTTCTTAACTTCTTTAGGAAAAACTTACAAAGGAAAAGTGAGACAAGTTGGAAATTTCATCAACCCAAATAACAGAAGTTTCGGAATTGAAGTAAGTGTGCCAAATCCTGAAAATTTATTGCGTCCAAACCAAGTTGCAAAACTGAAAATCATTGATTACACAAGTAAAAATGCAATTGTAGTTCCAACAAATGTGGTACAAGAAGACGGAACTGGAAACAAATTTGTTTTCACGGTAACTAATTCAAATGGTAAAACAGGTACTGCTAAAAAAGTACTTGTGAAAATTGGAAAATCATCAGATAATGTTACCGAAATTTTAAGCGGTTTATCAGCAAATGACATCATCGTAACTGAAGGTGTAAATAGTATTGCAGACGGAATGAAATTGAATTTCTAAAAAAGTTAATAGTTAGTAGTTTATTGTTCATTGTTAACTTCAAAACAACAAACTACTAACTATAAACCAAAAACAACAAATCAAATATGAGTCATCAAAATAAAGAATTCAGTATATCAAGTTGGGCAGTAGACAATCGTGTTACTGTTTATATCTTGACCTTATTAATCGTTATTACAGGAGTAATTGCCTATATAACGATGCCTCGTGAAGATTTCCCAGAAATCATCGAGAACAAAGTATACATTTCGTCTGTTTTCCCAGGAAATTCTGCCGAAGATGTTGAAAAATTAGTAATTAAACCACTCGAAAAGGAATTCAAAAACATTTCAGGAGTAGAAAAAATTACGTCTAGTTCGTTTCAAGATTATGGAATGATTATCGTAGAATTTGCAGATAAAGTAACCATTGAAGATGCAAAAGTTAAAATTAAAGACAAAGTAGATTTTGCAAAAGCAGATACCGATTGGCCAAATCTAGACAACGGAAGTAAAGTAGAACCAAACGTTTTCGAATTAAACATTTCGGAAGAAGTGCCTATTTTAAATATCAACTTAAAAGGAAATTATACTACACAACAACTTAAAAAATATGGTGAATTGCTTCAAGACGATATTGAAGAAATCCCAGAAGTTAAAAAAGTAGATATCCTTGGTGTTGATGATAAAGAAGTTGAAATTGCTGTTGATATATTCAAAATGACAGCAGCTCAAGTTTCTTTTGATGAAATTCAAAATGCGGTGAAATATGAAAATATGACACTTTCAGGTGGAAATTTAATTTCACAAGGTTCAAGAAATAATATTAGAATCGTTGGTGAAATAAAAGATCCTAAAGAACTTGAAAATATTATTATCAAATCATATGGAGGTGCTGTTTACCTAAAAGATATAGCTAAAATTAGTTTTAAAGAGAAAGAAAAAACTACTTACGCTCGTGAATCAGGTAAAGAAGTGGTAATGCTTAACGTTAAAAAACGTTCTAATCAAAACATGATTTCTGCGATTGAGCAAGTGAAAGAAAAATTAGAAAAAGCTAAAGCATCTTATTTACCATCTAATTTAGAATTGCAGTTAACTAATGACCAATCATCAAGAGTTGAACATCAAGTAGACGAACTTTCTAACCACATCATTTTCGGAATTGTGTTGGTAATGATTGTGTTGATGTTTACTATGGGATTAAGAAATTCACTATTTGTTGGTGCGGCAATTCCATTATCAATGTTAATGGCGTTCAGTATTCTTTCAGCATTCGGATTAACACTGAATACTATGGTTCTTTTTGGATTAGTAATGGGATTAGGAATGCTTGTAGACGACGGAATTGTGGTGGTCGACAACGTATTTGCCAATATGCAAAAAGGAATGGACAGAGTTTCGGCTTCCAAAATTGGAATTGGTGAAATCGCTTGGCCTGTAATTTCATCTACAGCAACAACTTTGATGGCATTTTTACCTTTCTTATTATGGCCAGGTACAATGGGTAAATTCATGAAGTATTTCCCAATTACATTGACGGTTACATTAACGGCTTCGTTATTTGTGGCAATGGTTGTAAATGCTGCCATGACTGGAGGTTCGATGGATACAACAGATAAAAATGTATCTAAAAAATCGGCAAAACTATATTCAATTATTTTTACAGTAATTGCCGTAATTTTTGTTCTTATTGGAAATATCTATGATTCAAAATTCGCTAGAGCAATTGGACATTTAGCTATTATATCATTAGGTTTAATGTGGTTATACAAATTAAAATTATACCAATGGACCCAAGATTTTCAGTACAGTTTCTTCCCAAGAATGGAAGACAAATACAAAAGTTTCTTGGCTAAAATATTAACTGGTAGAAAAGCATGGCTTGCTTTAGCTGGAATAATTGGGTTGTTAATTTTCTCATTTATGTTATTGGGAATTTTCCCAAGAAAAGTATTGTTTTTCCCAGACAACATTCCAAATCAAGTAATTACTTATATAGAATATCCTCAAGGAACCGATATTTCTAAAACTAATAAAGCCACTTTATTTGTAGAAAAACAAGTAATCAATATTTTAAGCAAATATGTTGAAGAAGGTACTAATGAAAATTACCTTGCAGAATCTATTGTTTCTCAAGTAGGTGTTGGAGCAGGAAATCCTAACGTCGACGCAGGTTCAGCATCGGAAACACCATACAAAGGAAAAGTTACAGTAAACTTCTCTGAATTCAAATTTAGAAAAGGTGTAAATACAGCCGATGTTTTAGAAGAAATTCGTGCCAAAGTAAAAGGTATTGCAGGCGCTACTGTAACGGTTGAAAAAGATTCTAATGGTCCGCCAGCAGGTTATCCAATTAGTATTCAATTGACAGGAATTGACTATGATGTTATGTTGAAAGAAGCAGACAAAATGATTGCTTTTATAAATTCTAAAAATATTCCAGGAATTGAAAGACTTAGCGTTGATGTAAATAAAGAAAGTCCAGAACTTGAAGTAAAAGTTGACCGAGTTAGTGCAGGAAGTTTAGGCGTTTCAACTGGTCAATTAGGATTCAATTTACGTCGTTCTGTTTATGGTCAAGAAATCTCAACTTATAAAGAAGGTGACGACGATTATAACATCACAATGCGTATGCAAGATGATCAACGTAAAAACGAAAATGTATTGTTCAATCAATCATTAACGTTCAGAAATCAAAACAATGGTCAGATGATGCAAGTGCCAATTTCGGCAGTTTCAAAAACAGAGAAAACGACTACTTACAATCAAATCAAAAGAAAAAACCAAAAACGAATCATGACGGTTTATTCTAATGTTTTGACTGGTTTTAATGGTGATGAAATTACAAAGCAAATACAAGCAGAATTAAAAGGATATGAATTACCAAAAACAGTTTCTTATTCGTTTTCTGGTGTTCAAGAAGAACAAGGTAAAAACCAAAGTTTCTTGATGTATGCTTTATTCTTAGCTTTAGCAGGAATTACGATTATTATTGTATTACAATTTAATTCAGTTTCTAAAACAATGGTAATTTTATTTACAGTTATCTTGAGTTTTAGTGGTGTATTCTACGGATATGTTATAGCTGGAATGGATTTCGTAATCCTGATGACGATGATGGGAATCATTTCCCTTGCCGGAATTGTAGTGAAAAACGGAATTGTATTAATGGACTTCTTTGTACTTTTATTAGACAAAAAAGTAGTAGAAAAACATTTAAACAGTCACGACGATTTATCATTAGAAGAAATAAAAGAAGTAATCATCGAATCTGGAAAATCGCGTTTACGTCCAGTATTATTGACTGCATTAACAGCTGTTCTTGGATTAATTCCACTAGCAATTGGGTTAAACTTCGACTTCTTCGGATTAATTACTGACTTAAACCCACACTTGTTTATTGGTGGTGACAACGTAATCTTTTGGGGACCATTAGCATGGACAATCATCTTCGGATTGACTTATGCAACCGTCTTAACTCTAGTTATGGTTCCAGTAATGTTTTACTTGGTTAAACGAGTAAAATATAAACTGAGAGACAGAAGAGAATCAAGAAGAATAGCAACTGAAGAATAAAAATTGTTTAGTTAAATAAAAAAGCTCCGAAAAATATTCGGAGCTTTTTATTTTGTACTAAAACTAAACTATTTTAAAAGTGCATCAAGTTGCTCTTGTAATTTAGGATTTGATGGTCGATCAGCATCAGCATTAACCACTTTTCCAGTTGGATCGATTAAAATAAATCTTGGAATAGAATTAATTCCAAATGCTTTAATAAAATCAGACATCCAGTTTTTATCTGCATACAATTGGATTCCACCAAGTTGTTTTTCAACTACAAACTTTTTCCACTTCTCATAATCTTTTTGCTCATCAACAGAAATACTTACAAAAGCAATTTTTTTATCGTGATATTTCTCTTCAATTTTTTTCAAAGATGGAATTTCTGCACGACAAGGTCCACACCAAGTAGCCCAAACATCAATGTAAACATATTTTCCTCTCAAGTCTTCTAGCTTGGTTTTTCCACCAGCGTGATTTTCATAATCAAAAGATGGTGCTTGTGTGTTGTTTAATTTTTGTTGTTTTAATTTCTCTCCAAAATACATCTTCATTTGAAACATTTCTGTTTCCATTGCTTTTTTCTGAAGTGCAACAAAATTTGCATCCAATTTAGCAGCATCCAATTTAGCAATATCAGCTTTTTGCTTTTCTGTAATTTTAGCAGTAAATTCTTCCATAGTTTTAGCAGCAAAAAGACTTTCTGCATCAAACTTACTTTCACTCAATATTTTTTGAGCTAAATAATTATTCTCAGCCGCTCCTTTTCCAGAATATACAATTGACTCATCAAAATTCTGTGCATCCATTTTCATTTTTAAGTCAAAACCATTTTTCAAAAACAGTTCAGTATATTCAGCTCCATCAAACAATTGATACATTCCTTCTTTAATTTCAAATGACGAACTAAAATGTCCATCACCTTCTACTTTAATTTCTTTTACAATTATTCTATTGTTTTTAATAAAAAGTATATCTCCATTTCTGTGAGCAATATCTGCTTCGAACTTTACAACATTGTCTTGTGCAAAGCTTATATTTGATAACACAAGCGCAAATAAAAAGATTCCAAATTTTTTCATATCATTAATTTTAATTTAAGTAAAACCAAATGTAGTTAAATTTATTTACCATCAATTATTCATTATGAAAATATTTAGTGTTTATTTCGGTTGAAGTTTTTTACTTTTGCACCCAAGACCAAAGGTCGAGTTGTTATTTATAAAAAAATTTTATTCCAAATGTATAGAAGTCATAATTGTGGCGAGTTGAACGCCTCACATATTAATCAAGAAGTTACACTTGCTGGTTGGGTACAAAAATCAAGAGATAAGGGATTCATGAATTGGGTTGATTTACGCGACCGTTATGGAATTACACAATTATTATTTGATGAAAGTCGTTCAGAAAAATCAGTTTTCGAATTGGCTAAAACTCTTGGAAGAGAATTTGTAGTTCAAGTAAAAGGAACTGTAATTGAGCGTGAAGCCAAAAATAAAAATATAGCAACTGGTGAAATTGAAATTCTTGTAAAAAAAATGACAATTCTAAATGCAGCATTAACGCCACCTTTCACTATTGAAGATGAAACAGACGGTGGTGAAGACATTAGAATGAAATACCGTTACTTGGATATTCGTAGAAATCCAGTTAAAAACAGCTTGTTATTCCGTCATAAAGTGGCTCAAGCCGTTAGAAATTACCTTTCTGATTTGGATTTTTGTGAAGTTGAAACTCCTTATTTAATCAAATCAACTCCAGAAGGAGCAAGAGATTTCGTAGTTCCAAGTAGAATGAATGAAGGTCAGTTTTATGCTTTACCACAATCGCCACAAACATTCAAACAACTTTTGATGGTTGGTGGAATGGATAAATATTTTCAAATTGTAAAATGTTTCCGTGACGAAGATTTACGTGCCGATAGACAGCCCGAGTTTACACAAATCGATTGTGAAATGGCATTTGTAGAACAAGAAGATATTTTAAATGTTTTTGAAGGATTAACTCGTCATTTACTAAAAGAAATTAAAGGCATTGAAGTAGAAAAATTCCCAAGAATTACCTACGATTATGCCATGAAAACCTACGGAAATGACAAACCAGATATTCGTTTTGACATGAAATTTGGTGAGTTAAACGAAGTAGCGCAACACAAAGATTTTCCTGTTTTTAATGCAGCAGAATTAGTTGTTGGAATTGCAGCTCCAAATTGTGCAACTTATACGCGTAAAGAAATCGATGCTTTAATTGACTGGGTAAAACGTCCGCAAGTTGGTGCATCAGGAATGGTTTATGTAAAATGTGAAGCTGATGGAACTTACAAATCATCTGTAGATAAATTCTTCAATCAAGAAGATTTGAAAAAATGGGCAGAAATTACTGGTGCCAAAGCTGGAGACATGATTTTTGTACTTTCTGGTCCAGCTGATAAAACTCGTGCACAACTTTCTGCTTTAAGAATGGAATTAGCAACAAGATTAGGATTGAGAAATCCAGATGAATTTGCTCCATTATGGGTTGTTGATTTCCCATTATTAGAATTGGATGAAGAATCTGGAAGATGGCACGCAATGCACCATCCATTTACTTCGCCAAAACCTGAAGACATGGAATTGTTAGCAACAAATCCGGGAAAAGTTCGCGCAAATGCTTATGATATGGTTTTGAACGGAAACGAAATTGGTGGTGGTTCTATTAGAATTCACGATAAAGCAACCCAACAATTAATGTTCAAATATTTAGGATTTACTGAAGAAGAAGCTCGTAATCAGTTTGGATTTTTAATGGATGCTTTCCAATTTGGTGCACCACCACACGGAGGTTTAGCCTTTGGATTGGATAGATTAGTAGCAATTCTTGGCGGACAAGAAACTATTCGCGATTTTATCGCTTTCCCAAAAAACAATTCAGGAAGAGATGTTATGATTGATGCACCATCTGTAATTGATGACGCACAATTAAATGAATTACATATAAAAGTTGATTTGAAGTAATTTATATCAAATTCTCAAATAATTTAAAAGCAACTATTTAAAAATTTATAAATAGTTGCTTTTTTTATTGCAAAATTTAGAATTTTTCAAATATTACACTGAAAATCATTCAATTATAATTTTAAATTATTGTAAATTTTTTAAACTTTTATTTAATTTTTGTTTGCTATGTCATAAATAAGTATATCTTTGACCATTATTAATTTTTTTACATTACAAAATGCGCACAGGTACAGTTAAATTTTTCAATGAGTCTAAAGGTTACGGATTCATTACAGATGATGAAAATGGAAAAGACATTTTCGTTCACGCTACAGGTATTAAAGCTGAAAACTTAAACGAAGGAGACAAAGTTTCTTACGAAGAAGAAGAAGGAAGAAAAGGTAAAGTAGCTGCTCAAGTAGTAGTTATCGAAGACTAATATATATTATTTTTTGATTGCCTAAATGGTCAAACGCTCTGAAAATTTCAGAGCGTTTTTTTGTTTTTATGAATATTATTTAGAATAAGTTTAAATAAACGATTTTAACGGATAAATAACAAACGTTTATCTAATGATTTTTGAGAATTAAATAATGCAATGTATATTTGTGGCTATTTTACAAATACTAACTTTTAGAGACATGCAATCTACTCAAATTGATTATTTACCAATCTTAATGCAAGCTGGACTAGCAATAGGATTTGTTGTCGCAACAATTATTGGTTCTAGTTTCCTTGGACCAAAAAGACATTCTAAAAACAAAGATAAAAACTTCGAGTGCGGTATTGAATCCGTAGGAAATGCGCGTATTCCGTTTTCTGTAAAATATTTTCTTGTTGCAATTCTTTTCGTGCTTTTCGATGTAGAGGTAATTTTCTTATATCCTTGGGCAGTAAATTTTAGAGAATTAGGAGTGGATGGAATGATCAAAATGGTTATTTTCATGTTGTTACTTTTAGTTGGTTTCTTCTATATAATCAAGAAGAAAGCATTAGAGTGGGAATAGATTAATTACGAATTTTAAATTACGAATTATAAATGAGTGATTCTAAAACAAAAATGGTTGCTCCACCAGAAGGAGTAACAGGTGAAGGATTCTTCGCTACTAAACTTAACGATGTTGTGGGATTGGCAAGAGCTAATTCTCTTTGGCCTTTACCTTTTGCAACTTCTTGTTGTGGAATTGAGTTCATGGCTACAATGGCATCACATTACGATTTAGCGCGCTTTGGTTCAGAGAGAGTAAGTTTTTCTCCGCGACAAGCCGATATGCTAATGGTAATGGGAACGATTTCTAAAAAAATGGCACCTATTTTACGTCAAGTTTACGAACAAATGTCTGAACCTCGTTGGGTGATTTCGGTTGGTGCTTGTGCATGTTCAGGAGGTGTTTTCGATACATATTCAGTTTTACAAGGAATTGACAAAGTAATTCCAGTAGACGTTTATGTACCAGGTTGTCCTCCTAGACCAGAACAAATTGTTGATGGCGTAATGCAATTACAAGAATTAGTGAAGAATGAATCTGTTCGCAGAAGAAATTCTCCTGAATATAAAGAATTATTAGCTTCTTACAACCTATAATATGGCTTTAGAAACGGCATACATACAAGAAAAAATGACTCAAAAATTTGGAAACAAAGTTTTGAATTTTTCTATGAGTCGAGATGTTTTTTCATTCGAAGCTACTTCAGATGCTATCTACGAAGTAATTAGAACTTTAAAAACAGAAGAGGATTTAAATTTTCACTTCTTAACCGATTTATGTGGGGTTCACTATCCAGACAATGATGAAAATCATCAATTTGCAGTGGTTTATCATCTTCACAATTGGGTTGAAAATGTTAGAATAAGAATAACTACTTATCTTAATGGTGAAAATCCTGAAGTTCATTCAATGACCGATTTATTTCTTTGCACCAATTGGATGGAAAGAGAAACTTTCGATTTCTACGGAATTAATTTTATTGGTCATCCACAATTGAAACGTATTTTGAATATGGATGAAATGGTTTCGCATCCAATGCGAAAAGAATTCCCAATGGAAGATAGCGGTAGAACAGATAAAGACGATCGTTTCTTTGGAAGAACGGCACAAAAAATATAAAACAAAATAAATAATTCAACATTATAAAATGTCAGACTTATTATTATTACCAGAGCATCGATATGCCAAAGTTATTGAACAAACTCGCAACGAAGACGGTAGCGAACTTTCAATATTAAATCTTGGTCCAACACATCCAGCAACACATGGTATTTTTCAAAATATCTTGCTTATGGATGGTGAAAAAATTCTTGATGCAGAACCAACCATTGGATACATTCATCGTGCTTTTGAAAAAATTGCCGAAAATCGTCCGTTTTATCAAGTAAACGTTTTAACAGATAGAATGAACTACTGTTCTTCTCCTATTAACAACATGGCTTGGTGGATGACCGTTGAAAAATTATTAGAAATTGAAGTTCCTAAACGTGCTCAATATTTAAGAGTTATCGTAATGGAATTAGCTCGTATAACAGATCACTTAATCTGTAATTCCATTCTTGGTGTTGATACTGGAGCATATACTGGTTTCCTTTATGTATTCCAATTCAGAGAAAAAGTATATGAAATCTACGAAGAAATTTGTGGTGCTCGTCTTACAACAAATATGGGTAGAATCGGTGGTTTCGAAAGAGATTGGTCGGAAGCTGCCTTCAAAAAATTAGACACTTTTTTAACAGATTTTCCAGTTGCTTGGAAAGAATTTGAAAACCTTTTCGAAAGAAACAGAATTTTCATCGATAGAACTGTGAATGTCGGACCAATTACTGCTGAAAAAGCAATGCAATATGGTTTAACTGGACCTAATTTACGTGCTGCTGGAATTGATTATGACGTTAGAAAAGCACAACCTTATTCTTCTTATGAAGATTTTGAATTTGATGTTCCTGTAGGAAAATCAGGTGATACTTACGACAGATTTTGTGTTAGAAATGCCGAAGTTTGGGAAAGTTTAAGCATCATCAAACAAGCATTAGCTAAATTACCGGAAGGTCCAATCCACGCTGATGTTCCTGATTATTACTTACCTCCAAAAGAAGATGTTTACCACAATATGGAAAGCTTAATTTATCACTTTAAAATTGTGATGGGTGAAGTTCCAGTTCCTGTGGCAGAAATCTATCATCCTGTAGAAGGCGGAAACGGAGAATTAGGATTTTATTTAATAACTGACGGAAGTAGAACGCCATACAGATTACACTTTAGAAGACCTTGCTTTATTTATTACCAAGCTTACACTGAAATGATTAAAGGCGGAATGTTATCTGATGCCATCGTAATATTATCAAGTTTAAATGTAATTGCCGGAGAATTAGACGCATAAGAAGAAAGATTGCAGAATGCAGATTTTAGATAGCAGATTGAAAAATCCTAAATCCTAAATCCTATATCGTAAATCTAAAATAAAAAAATGGAAAGATCACATATAAAACAAGAGATAAACATAACTGAATCATTGATGAATCGTATCAATGAACTAATCAGTCATTATCCTGAAGGTAAACAAAAATCGGCTTTACTTCCAGTTTTGCACGAAGTTCAAGATGCTCACGACAATTGGTTGAGTATTGAATTGCAAAACAAAGTTGCTGAAATTTTACAAATTCAAAATATTGAAGTTTACGAAGTTGTAACTTTTTACACGATGTTCAACCAACGTCCAATTGGAAAATACATGTTTGAATTCTGTCAAACTTCTCCTTGTTGTCAAAACGGAGTAGAAGATTTGATGGATTACACTTGTTCAAAATTGGGTGTAAAAGTTGGCGAACCAACAGCTGATGGTTTATTTGAAGTTCGCGGAGTTGAATGTCTTGGTGCTTGTGGATATGCGCCAATGATGCAATTGGGTGATTTCTACCAAGAGCATTTAACAAAAGAAAAAATCGATCAGTTAGTGTCTGATTGTAAAGACGGAAAAATCACTTTACACGATAAATAGTATCATGGGAAGAAAAATATTATTAGACAAAATAAACGTTCCGGGAATTAAAACTTATGAAGTATATCGTCGTGAAGGCGGTTACGCATCAGTAGAAAAAGCCTTGAAGAAAATGACTCCAGATGAAGTTGTTGAAGAAGTAAAAACTTCTGGACTTCGTGGTCGTGGTGGTGCAGGATTTCCAGCTGGAATGAAATGGAGTTTTATCGATAAAAAATCGGGTAATCCAAGACATTTAGTTTGTAATGCTGACGAATCAGAGCCAGGAACTTTCAAAGACCGTTACTTAATGGAGTACATTCCTCACCTATTAATTGAAGGAATGATTACATCAAGTTACGCGCTTGGAGCAAACTTATCCTACATCTACATTCGTGGAGAATACATGTGGGTTTACAAAATTTTAGAAAGAGCCATCGCCGAAGCAAAAGCTGCTGGTTGGTTGGGTAAAAATATACTAGGTTCAGGCTACGATTTAGAACTTTTTGTTCAAATCGGTGGTGGAGCTTACATCTGCGGAGAAGAAACTGCATTAATTGAAAGTTTAGAAGGAAATCGTGGAAATCCAAGATTAAAACCACCATTTCCAGCGGTTAAAGGTCTTTGGCAAAATCCAACCGTAGTAAATAATGTAGAAACAATTGCTGCTGTGCCATGGATTGTAAATAATTCTGGTGCTGACTATGCTGCCATTGGAATTGGTCGTTCAACTGGAACCAAATTAATTTCAGCATCTGGAAACATAAAAAATCAAGGTGTTTTCGAAATTGAATTAGGTGTTTCTGTATACGAATTCATGAATTCTGATGAATATTGTGGTGGAATGCAAACCGATAGACCATTAAAAGCATTAGTTCCTGGAGGAAGTTCGGTGCCAATTTTACCAGCCAATTTAATTTACAAAACTACTGCTGGTGAAGACCGATTAATGACTTACGAAAGTCTATCAGACGGTGGATTCGCAACTGGTTCTATGTTAGGTTCTGGAGGATTTATTGTTTATGATGACAGAGCTTGTATCGTTCGTAATACTTGGAATTTTTCAAGATTTTACCACCATGAATCTTGCGGTCAATGTACGCCATGCCGTGAAGGAACAGGTTGGTTAGAAAAAGTGTTGTGGCGAATAGAAAACGGACAAGGACGTGAAGAAGACATAGAATTATTGTGGAGTATTCAATCTAAAATTGAAGGAAATACGATTTGTCCATTAGGCGACGCGGCTTCATGGCCAGTTGCTGCGGCAATTCGTCATTTTAGAGATGAATTTGAATACCATATTCGTTTCCCAGAAAAAGTAAAAAATAGAGATCATTTTGTAAATGAGCCATTTGAAAAAGTGAAACATTTAGTAGCAAAACAAGAAATATAATTTAAAAGTACGAAGTTAGAAGTTGGAAGTACGAAGTGGAAACACTTAAACTTTTAAACTTTTAAACTTTTAAACAAATTTACAATGAAAGTAACCATAGACGGTCAAGAAATAGAAGTAGAAGCAGGAACAACAATCCTTCAGGCTGCTCGTATGATTGGTGGAGAATCCGTTCCGCCAGCCATGTGTTATTATTCTAAACTAAAAGGAACTGGTGGAAAATGCCGCTGTTGTTTAGTTGACGTTACCAAAGGTAGTGAAGCCGATCCAAGACCAATGCCAAAATTAGTAGCATCTTGTGTTACTGGTTGTCAAGACGGAATGGAAGTAGCTAGCAAATCTTCTGAAAGAGTAACCGAAGCTAGAAAAGCAGTAACCGAATTCCTTCTGATAAATCACCCATTAGATTGTCCGGTTTGTGATCAAGCAGGAGAATGTGATTTGCAAAATTTATCATTCGAACACGGAAAATCGGAAACTCGTTTCATTGAAGAAAAAAGAACTTTTGAGCCAGAAGATATTGGTCCATACATTCAATTACACATGAACCGTTGCATCGTTTGTCAACGTTGTGTAGAAGTTGCAGATCAATTAACTGACGGAAGAGTTCACGGAGTTTTAAATCGTGGTGATCATTCACAAATTTCAACTTGTGTTTCTGCAGCAATCGATAATGAATTTTCTGGAAACATGATTGACGTTTGTCCAGTTGGTGCATTAACAGATAAAACTTTCAGATTCAAATCTAGAGTTTGGTTCAACAAACCATTCAACGCACACAGAGAATGTACCACTCCAGGTTGTTGCGGAAAAACAACACTTTGGATGTTTGGAAACGAAATTCAAAGAGTTACAGCAAGAAAAGATGAATACCATGAGGTAGAAGATTTTATCTGTAACACCTGTCGTTTTGACAAAAAAGAAGTTTCTGACTGGGTAATTGAAGGTCCGAGAAGATTTGAAAAAGACTCTGTTATCAATCAAAACAATTATACACGTAAAATGGATAAAGTGGTGATTGAAACAGAAAAAGGAATATTAATGGGAAGAGATATTGACCGTAAAAAAATCAGTATGTCGGAAATTGATTATAACGAAAAAATTGACGGTAACAAAATAGATACAAAATAATGGATAGTGCATTTATAATAGAAAAAAGTATCTTTATTGTTGTGATATTTGCAGTCACAATGGTTATGGCAATGTATTCAACTTGGGCAGAACGTAAAGTTGCAGCCTATCTTCAAGACAGAGTTGGACCAAACCGTGCTGGTTGGGGTGGATTATTACAACCACTTGCCGATGGAATGAAACTTTTTGCAAAAGAAGAGTTTGAACCAAATACTAAAAATAGATTTTTATTTTTTGTTGGTCCAGCGGTAGCAATGAGTACGGCATTGATGACCAGTGCTGTAATTCCTTGGGGTGATAGATTAGAGATTTTTGGAAGAACTGTAATTCTTCAAGCAACCGATACAGACAGTGCAATTTTATACATTTTTGCTGTTGTTTCACTAGGTGTTTATGGAATTATGATTGGAGGTTGGGCTTCAAACAATAAGTTCTCATTGATGGGAGCAGTTCGTGCTGCATCACAAATGGTTTCGTATGAAATTGCAATGGGTTTATCTATAATAGCTTTATTGATGATGACAGGAACATTGAGTTTAAAAGAAATCTCTGTTCAACAACACGGAATGCATTGGAATGTATTCTATCAACCGTTGTCATTCTTAATCTTTTTGATTTGTGCTTTTGCAGAAACTAACAGAACACCTTTCGATTTGGCAGAATGCGAATCAGAATTAATTGGTGGTTATCATACCGAATATTCTTCCATGAAAATGGGATTCTATTTATTTGCTGAATATGCTAATATGTTTATTTCGGCAACAATAATTTCAGTCTTATTCTTTGGTGGATACAATTATCCAGGAATGAGTTGGGCTATAGAAAATTGGGGTGTAAATATTGGAAATGTCATTGGAATTTTTGCTTTGTTTGCCAAATTATGTTTCTTCATCTTTTTCTTTATGTGGATTAGATGGACAATACCAAGATTTAGATACGATCAATTGATGAATTTAGGATGGAGAATATTAATTCCACTATCAATTGTCAATATTATTATAACAGGAATTTGCATTCTAGCTTTTAAATAAGAAAAGAAATTATGTCAACATCGATACAAAGTATATCATTATCAGGTAAGAAAAAACAAGTTTCTAATAAAGAAATGACTTTTCTTGAAAGAATGTACCTGATAGCAATTTTCAAAGGTTTATGGATTACCATCAAACACTTTTTTAAGAAAAAAGCAACGATTCATTATCCAGAACAAGTACGTGAATTTAGTCCTGTTTATCGTGGTCAGCACATGTTGAAACGCGACGAACAAGGAAGAGAAAACTGTACAGCTTGTGGTTTGTGTGCGCTTTCATGTCCAGCAGAAGCAATCACTATGAAAGCCGAAGAACGTAAAAAAGGTGAAGAACATTTGTACAGAGAAGAAAAATACGCTTCAATCTACGAAATCAATATGTTGCGTTGCATTTTCTGTGGATTGTGTGAAGAAGCTTGTCCAAAAGACGCAATTTACCTTACAATTTCTAAAGAATTAGTTCCAGCACAATACAATAGAGAAGATTTTATTTTCGGAAAAGATAAATTAGTGATGCCACTAGAAATGGCTATGGCAAATACTAAAAAACTTAATTAATTATGTCACCGATACTTATCATATTTTACGTTTTAGCTGCTATCACATTAGCAACAGCGTTTTTGACCATATACAGCAAAAATCCTATTCATAGTGCTATTTATTTAGTGTTATGTTTCTTTTCAATTGCAGGACACTATTTGTTATTTAATGCACAATTCCTTGCCATAGTTCATGTAATAGTTTATTCTGGTGCCATTATGATTCTATTCTTATTCACCATCATGTTAATGAATTTGAATAAAGAAGATGAAGTTCACAAACCAAGAATTACTAGACTTGGTGCCATAACAACATTTATTTTATTGAGTACAGCATTAGTTTTAATATTTATGTACTCAAAACCTTTCGTTGGTGATTATCCTACAACTGGTGAAGATTTTCAATCCATAAAAAAATTAGGAACTGTTTTATTGGATGACAAAGAAGGATTTATGGTTCCATTTGAATTTGCTTCTATCCTACTTTTAGTGGCAATGATTGGAGCTGTTTTATTATCAAAAAAAGAAAAACCAACTAAATAATCATGGAGAATATTTTAAATCAAATTGGTATTGAAAATTACATTTTCCTTTCTGTTCTTCTATTTTGTATAGGAGTCTTTGGAGTATTGTATAGAAGAAATGCCATCATTGTTTTTATGTCAATAGAAATTATGTTGAATGCAGTAAACTTACTATTTGTTGCCTTTTCTACTTATTGGCAAGATGCAAAAGGAGAAGTATTTGTATTCTTTTCTATGGCTGTTGCTGCTGCAGAAGTTGCTGTAGGTTTAGCGATTTTAGTTGCTGTTTTCCGAAATATTGGTTCGGTAGATATATCAAATTTAAAAAACTTAAAAGGATAATCCCTAATGGAGAATAGTTTAGTTTTACTCTTATTATTAACCCCATTTGTTGGGTTCTTATTCAATGTTTTCTTCGGAAAGAAAGCAGGAAAAAACATTTCAGGTGCCATTGGAACAATAGCTGTTGTTGTCTCTTTTGCAATGAGTGTTTATTTCTTCATGCAGTTAAATACTTCAGGCAAAGCAATTCAAGTTAAATTATTTGATTGGATTCAATTAGGAAATCTAAAAGTTGATTTTGGAATTTTATTAGATCAATTATCATTATTGTGGTTATTATTTGTAACCGGAATTGGTTCTTTGATTCACTTATATTCTATCAGCTACATGCACGATGATGAAAATATGCACAAGTTTTTTGCGTATTTAAATTTATTCGTATTCTTCATGATAACATTAGTAGTTGGAAGCAACTTATTAGTAATGTTTATCGGATGGGAAGGCGTTGGTCTTTGTTCATATTTACTTATCGGATTTTGGTATAAAAACCAAGATTACAACGATGCAGCAAAGAAAGCTTTTATCATGAATAGAATTGGTGATTTAGGTTTCTTAATTGGGATTTTTATATTGGCGAGTATGTGTGGTTCATTAGATTTCATAGCAATGAAAACACATTTTCTTTCTATTTATATGAATACACCTCAAAATGTATTTTTAACTGGTATAGCTGCATTATGTTTATTTATAGGAGCAACAGGAAAATCTGCACAATTACCACTTTACACTTGGTTACCAGACGCAATGGCTGGACCAACTCCAGTTTCGGCATTAATCCACGCTGCAACGATGGTAACAGCTGGTATTTTCATGATTACAAGAATGAATTTCTTATTTGATTTAACTCATGATGTACAACATATAATTGCAGTAGTTGGAGCTATAACTGCTTTAGTTGCCGCATCAATAGGATTACTTCAAAACGACATTAAAAAAGTATTAGCTTATTCAACAGTTTCTCAATTAGGATTAATGTTTTTGGCATTAGGAATGGGAGCTTATACTGTAGCTGTATTCCATGTCATAACACATGCATTCTTTAAAGCTTGTTTATTCTTGGGTTCTGGTTCTGTAATTCATGCTTTGCATGGAGAACAAGATATGCGTAAAATGGGTGGTTTACGAAAAGTAATGCCAATCACTTTTGCAACAATGCTAATTTCAACATTAGCTATTGCAGGTATTTTCCCTTTCGCAGGATTTTGGTCAAAAGATGAAATTTTAATGGTAGCTTTTGAACATAATAAAGTACTTTGGATTGTTGGTTCTATAGCATCAATTATGACGGCATTCTATATGTTCCGATTAATGTACTTAACATTCTTTAGAGAATTTAGAGGAACAGAAGAGCAAAAACACCATTTACATGAAAGTCCAAGTTTAATAACTTTGCCACTTATCATACTTGCTGCATTAGCTACTGTTGGTGGATTAATTAATTTACCTGGAAGCAATTGGTTAAATCATTTCTTAGAACCAATTTTAGCAACTAAACATGAACATCATGCTCTTGGAAGTCAAGAATATATGTTGATGGCAATTGCTTTAACTGGTGCAATTATCGGAATTGTTTGGGCGTATTCTAAATACATCAAACAAGGATTTGTTCCAAAAGAAGATTCAGAAATTTCAGGTTTCTCAAAAACCATTTATAACAAATATTATGTTGATGAATTTTACACTTCATTAATAGTAAAACCCTTGAATGGACTTTCAAATTTCTTTAGAACAACTTTAGAACCTGCTTTAGGAAAAGTAGTTTACGGATTTGGAACCGTTGCAAATGGAATTGGAAATCAAGGAAAAAAATTACAAACTGGAAGTATCGGATTGTATTTATTTGCATTCGTAATAGGACTTTTAGCCATAGTTAGTTATTTATTTTTAGCTCAATAATTTAAAACAAAATGAACGTATCACTTATATTAATACTACTCTTAGTTGGTGCCATTGCAACCTTCCTTTCTGGAGATAAATTCGCTTCAAAAGTGGCTTTATTATTTAGTTTGGCTGCTTTAGTATGCTCTTCAATATTAGTAAATCAATTTTTGGGCGGAATAAACATTAGCTTATCAAATCCTTGGATTTTACAACCTAATGTATCCTTTGCACTTAAAGCCGATGGATTATCATTAGCAATGGTGCTTTTAACAACTTCATTGCTTCCATTAATTGTATTATCTTCTTTCGGAAATAATTTCAACAATTCTAAAAACTTCTATGGATTAGTTTTATTCATGGCATTTGCAATGGTTGGAACTTTCTTAGCAAGCGACGGATTATTATATTATATCTTTTGGGAACTTGCTTTAATTCCAATATACTTTATAGCATTAGTTTGGGGTAATGGCGATACTGAAGAACGTAAAAAAGCCGTAGTTAAATTCTTCATTTATACTTTAGGTGGTTCCTTATTTATGTTAATAGCATTTGCCTATTTATATACTAAAGCCGGAAGTTTCCTATTGGAAGATTTAACAAAATTAGATTTATCTACAACCGAACAAACTTGGATTTTCTTAGCTTTCTTTTTAGCTTACGCAATTAAAATTCCTATCATACCTTTCCATACTTGGCAAGCAAAAGTTTATCAAAAAGCACCAACTGTTGGAACTATGCTTCTATCAGGAATTATGCTAAAAATGGGATTATATAGTGTAATTCGTTGGCAATTACCAATTGCGCCTTTAGCTGCTAAAACTTATATGCCAGTTTTAATTGGATTGAGTATTGCTGGAGTTATTTATGGTTCTATAGTGGCTTTACGCCAAAAAGATTTGAAAAAATTATTAGCATACTCTTCTCTTGCTCACGTAGGATTAATTGCTGCTGGTTGTTATACTTTAACAGCAGATGGTTTAAGCGGAGCTGTTTCTCAAATGATTGCTCACGGATTTGTAATCGTTGGATTATTCTTTGCTGCTGAAATAATTTTTAGAAGATTTGAAACCTACAAAATTGTTGAAATGGGTGGTGTTCGTTCGCAAGCATCAAAATTCACTTCTATGTTTATGATTTTGGTTTTAGCATCTGTTGCTTTACCAGGAACATTCAACTTTATTGGAGAGTTTACCGTTTTATATAGTTTATCGCAAGTAAACATTTGGTATGCAGTTCTTGGTGGAACAACCATAATATTAGGAGCTTATTACATGTTAAAAATGTTCCAAAATGTAATGCTAGGAGAAACAAATACTAAATTATTTGCAGACGTTACAACAACCGAAATAATTGTCTTTGTGATAATAATTGCCTTTTTACTTTTCTACGGATTATATCCAAAACCAATTGTAGATTTGGTAATGCCAAGCATAAAAGAAACTCTAATTCAAATTAATAGATAGTTTGATTTAGGAATTAGGAATTTAGATTTAGGATTCTTTGAATACTTAGAGCACACAAGTTATGACTAAAGAAGAATTAAAAGCACGAACGAAAAAATTTGCTGTTGATACGTTTAAGTTTTTAATGGAAATTGAAAAAAACAAAGCTGTCGATGTAATTTCGTTTCAACTTTTTAAATCTTCATCATCTGTTGCAGCAAATTATAGAGCAGTATGTAGAGGAAAATCAGATGCTGATTTTTTAAACAAATTAAAAGTTGTTGATGAAGAAGCTGACGAAAGTTTGTTTTGGTTAGAATTTTTAAAAGAATTAGAAATTAAATACAATTCTGTCGAATTAGAAAGATTAATAAAAGAAGCCGATGAATTGGTGTCAATTTTTTCAGCTGGAATAAAAACAATTAAATCAAGAAATAATAAAAATTAAGATTTAATGGTGTTGGATAAAATTCTAAATCATTAAATCCTAAATCCTTAATAAAAAATGAATACATTAATAGCAATATCAGGTTTAGGCGTTTTCTGTCTTATAGCTGAAATCTTTAATTTTAGAAAAGCAATTGTACCTGTAGTTATCTTAGGTCTATTAGCAATACTAGGCACAACACTTAATATTTGGTCATTTGGAGAATTGTTAAACAGTCAATATACCAATATGATTGTTGCTGATAAATTTTCTAATGCTTTTTCATCATTATTCATTGTTCTTACTATATTTTTAGTAGCCATGAGCCATGATGTTTACAAAGATCATGAAACAAAAATTTCTGACTTTATAGCAATAAAAATTTTCCTTTTAGCAGGTGCTGTTGCGATGGTTTCTTTTTCTAACTTATCAATGTACTTTTTAGGAATTGAAACATTATCAATAGCTCTTTACATTCTTGCAGGAAGTAGCAGATTAGATATAAAAAGTAATGAAGCAGGAATGAAATATTTCTTAATGGGTTCGTTTGCATCTGGATTTATTCTATTTGGTATCTGTTTGATTTATGGAGCCATGGGAAGTTTTGATGTTACAGAAATTAGTGAAATGTCGCGCTCAGCAGAATTACCAATTTGGTTTCCAATAGGAATTTCTTTATTAACTGTGGGTATGTTATTTAAAATTGCTGCTGTACCATTTCATTTTTGGGCTCCAGATGTTTATGAAGGTGCGCCTTCAATTGTAACAGCTACAATGAGTACTTTAGCAAAAGTTGTGGCTTTTGCAACATTATATAAATTATTGGCTACTATGAATGCTGATATCTCTTCGGCATACCAAAACATCATTATAATAGTTTCAATTGCTTCTATGACTGTTGGAAATATTATGGCTTTACGTCAAAATAATGTAAAACGTATGTTGGCGTTTTCAGGTATTTCTCATGCTGGTTTTATGATGATGACTTTATTAAGTCTATCTAATTCATCTGGGAACTTACTTTATTATACGGTTGCTTATGCTTTAGCAGGAATTGCTTCCTTTGCAGTAATCATAAATGTTACAAGAAATAAAGACAATGAAGATATTTTAAACTTCAACGGACTTGGAAAAACCAATCCAATAATGGCAGCTGTTCTTAGTGCGTCTCTTTTATCAATGGCTGGAATTCCAATTTTCTCAGGATTTTTTGCTAAATTTATGTTGTTTACACAAACTATTCAAGCTGGATTCCTAATCGTTGTTATTGCTGGTGTTATTAATTCTATAATTAGTGTTGGATATTATTTCAAACTAATTTTAGCAATGTATACTAAAGAACCAAGTGAAGAAAAACAAAGTACTCCATTCGTATACTATGCAGTTGGAATTGTTTCAATTGTATTAAATATCATTATCGGATTGTATCCATCTTTAGTTACAGATTTAATCAAATAGGAAGACTATTTTTAAAATACTCAAAACCATCAAAAGCAATTTTGGTGGTTTTTTATTTATCAACAATCGAACTATTTAACAATTGTGAAATTCAATTATTGACTAAATTTACAACATGTATGCTTTAGTCGATTGTAACAATTTTTATGCCTCGTGCGAACGTGTTTTCCAGCCTCAATATAATGGAAAACCAGTTGTTATTTTGTCTAATAATGACGGTTGCGTTATTTCTAGAAGTAACGAAGCTAAAGAAGTTGGTGTTCCAATGGGTGCACCTGAATTTAAAATTCGTGAACTTCTGAAAGAGAAAAATGTTAAAGTCTTCTCTTCCAATTATCCTTTATATGGTGACTTGAGTAATCGTGTGATGAAAACTTTAGAAGCGTTTACTCCAAATCTTGAAATTTACAGCATTGATGAAGCATTTCTAAACTTTGATGGAATGTCGATTTCTGATTATCATGACTATGGAATTCAGATGAAGAAACGTGTACAAAAATGGGTTGGAATTCCGGTTTGTGTTGGATTTGCACCAACTAAAGCACTTTCAAAAGTAGCCAATAGAATTGCAAAAAAGTTTCAAGACAGAACACAAGGAATTTATGTAATTGATACCGAAGAAAAACGCATCAAAGCCATAAAATGGACTAAAATTGAGGACGTTTGGGGAATTGGCCGCAGATTAACAAAGAAAATGATGGCGCACAATATTCTAACAGCTTATGATTTTACAAAACCTCAACACGAAGCTTGGATTAGAAAAGAAATGGGCGTTATTGGTATGCGATTAAAATATGAATTGGAAGGAAAATCAGTTTTAGATTTAGAACCTATTCGGGAACAAAAGAAAAGTATTGCTACTACAAGAAGTTTTCCGAAACAAATATCAGAATTTGACGATTTACGAGAACGTGTGGCAACCTTTTCAGCAGTTTGTGCCGAAAAATTGCGCAAACAAAAATCATGCTGTCAAACTATAATTGTGATGCTAGTCATTGATAAACACAAATATCAATCTCAAAAATATTATTTCAACAAAGCGATTACTTTACCTTATTCAACCAATTCGACTTTGACAATTTCAAATGTTGCAATATCCATGCTGAAAGATTTATACAAAGGCAATGAAGGAATCAAATTCAAAAAAGCTGGTGTTATAGTTACTGAATTAATTGATGAAGATAAAAAACAGCTTCAATTATTTGAAGAAGAAAACCCGAAGCATTTGGCAATCATGAAAGCAATGGATTTTTTGAATGCTAAAATTGGAGATCGAAAAGTAAAATTAGGAACACAAAATTTGAATCTAACTTGGAACATGAAGCAAAATCATTTGTCACCAAGGTACACCACAAGATTTAACGAAATACTAGAAATAAAATGTCACTAAAAAGAGAACCTTCTTTAACTTTTTTTCGTCCAAACTTAGAAAGCGAATTGAAAATACCTTACATAAAAGAAGGCGTCTCTGCTGGATTTCCATCACCTGCAACCGATTTTATGGAAAGCGGCATCGACTTGAATAAAGAATTATGTAAAAATCCGTTAGCAACTTTTTACATAAAAGTAAACGGAAATTCAATGATAAATGCAGGAATAAATGATAAAGATATTTTAGTTGTTGATCGAAGTTTAGAACCTCAAAATAACAAAATAGCAGTTTGTTTCATCGATGGAGAGTTCACTGTAAAACGAATCAAAACAGAAGAAAATTGTATCTATCTAATGCCTGAAAATAAAAATTACCAACCCATAAAAGTCACTGACGAAAATGAGTTGATAATTTGGGGTATTGTTACTTATGTGATTAAAAACTTATAATATTTCTACCAAAAAACAGTATACAAAGCTGCTGTAACTGCAACAATCACAAGCATTCCTATAGTGAAACTTGGTGACATTTTGAACATCGTTTTATCAACTTCTAAACCATTAGTTTGAACTCCTTTTTTAGTTTCATACATACTGATAAAGTACATTCCAATAACGCAAATTAAGAATACAAATCCCATTCTATCAATAAACGGAATTTCATAAACACCATTAGCATTTGGCACCGCGAATCCCATAGGATTTAAGAACGATAAATCAACGAAAGCTGGCATGAATTTGAAAATAATTGAAAGAATAAAACCTCCAATTGTTGCAAATAAAGCGGCGTTTGAAGTAGTTTTTTTCCAAAAGAAACCCAAAATAAACATCGCAAAAACACCCGGACTTACAAAACCAGTATATTCTTGAATGTATTGAAAACCTCCTTTTTTATCTATTCCTAAAAATGGTGCAACAACAACAGCAATAATCATTGCCGTGATTATCGTTAGTTTTCCAATGTTTACTAATTTTTTCTCGCTTGCCTCAACATTAATTTTTTCTTTATAAACGTCCAAGGTAAAAATCGTTGCTATACTATTAGCTTTTCCTGCCAAAGAAGCTACAATCGCCGCAGTCAATGCTGCGAATGAAAGTCCTTTTAATCCAACTGGTAATAAATTCAATAAAATAGGATAAGCACGATCTGGATTTACACTTCCATCTTGTAGCATTTCCGTTTGAAAATGTCCGTTTTGATATAAAACATAAGCGGCAATTCCTGGTAAAACAACTATAATTGGCATTAATAATTTTAAGAAAGCTGCAAATAAAATTCCGCCACGAGCAGTTTTTAAATCAGCACCTAAAGCTCTTTGAGTAATATATTGGTTGCAACCCCAATAATTCAGATTGATAATTAACATTCCGCCAATTAAAACAGAAAGTCCTGGTAAATCCATATAATTCGGATTGGTTTTATCAAAAATCATATGAAAATGATCATCGGCTTTGACTCGCATAATATTAAATCCATTGATAACTCCATCTGAACCAAATTCGGTAGCTACTAAATTTAATGCTAAATACGTGGTAATCAATCCACCTAAAATCAAGAAAAACACCTGAATAACATCGGTGTAACCAATAACTTTCATTCCGCCAAGTGTAATCATAACAGCAAAAACCGCCAAAAAAATCATACACAAAGTAATGTTCAACCCTGAAATACTACTAATTGCTAAAGCACCTAAATATAAAATAGAAGTTAGATTTACCAAAACATATAACAACAACCAAAAAACGGCCATAATCATTGCAACATTGCCATTATACCGCTGTTTCAAATATTGCGGCATCGTAAATATTTTGTTTTTGAGATATACTGGCATGAAGAAAACCGCAACGATTACCAAAGTAATTGCTGCCATCCATTCGTAAGTAGCAATAGCCAATCCCATTTTGAAACCACTTCCACTCATTCCAATAAACTGCTCAGCACTGATGTTACTAGCAATTAAAGAAGCACCAATTGCCCACCAAGTAAGCGAACCTTCTGCAAGAAAATAATCGTTACTACTAGTTTGGACTTTCTTTTTTCGGTTGTAAATCCAAAATCCGTAACCTACAATTATTATAAAATAGAGGAAGAAAACAATATAGTCTTTGGTTGCTAAGGTTTGCATATTAGTTGGTTTTAGTTTTATAATGTTGGTTAGGCAATTCTCTTAAAATTTTAGCACTTTGCTCTGGTGAAATATCGCGTTGTGCTTCGGCTAGCATTTCATAACCGACCATAAATTTTTTTACGGTAGCACTTCGCAATAATGGTGGATAAAAATGCATGTGAAAATGCCATTCAGGATGCGAAACTCTATCGGTTGGTGATTGATGAATTCCTGCTGAATAAGGAAAAGATGTTTCAAATAAATTATCATATTTGACAGTAATTCCTTTCAATATTTCTGAAAATGCTTTCGTTTCGTCATTGGTCATTGCAATGATATTTCCGAAATGTCTTTTGCTGATAATCATGGTTTCATAAGGCCAAGTTGCCCAAAACGGAACCAAAACCACAAAATGATCATTCTCGATAACGACACGTTCTTGCAAATTCAATTCTTGCTCAACATAATCTTTCAACAAACTTGATTGGTTTTTATCGTAGTAAGAACGTAGATTTTTTTGTGTTTTTTCTATTTGAGTTGGCAAAGAAGATTGTGCCCAAATCTGACCGTGCGGATGTGGATTGCTACAACCCATTACGCTTCCTTTATTTTCAAAAATTTGAACATAATTGATGAAATCTTGACTTCCCAATTCGATATATTGCTCTTTCCAAACTTTTACGACCTTTTCAATATCTGAAACTTCCATTTCGGGTAAAGTGAGATTGTGTTTTGGTGAAAAACAAATGACTTTATTGATGCCACGTTCAGGTTTTAACTGAAATAAATTGTTGGAATTATTTTCAAAATCAACCTCATCTCGCAACAAAGCAGAAAAATCATTTTCGAACACATAACAATCGGTGTAATTGTCATTTTTTACGCCATTAGAACGAACATTTCCTGAACACAAATAGCAATTCTCATCGTGCTCTGGACGATTTTCTTCTGCGATTTTCTCGTTTTGACCTTGCCATGGACGTTTGGCACGATGTGGTGAAACCAAAATCCATTCGTCTAGCAAAGGATTGTATCTTCTATGTGGATGTTCGTTGTGGTCGAATTGTTGCATGTTTTTATTTTGACACGAATTACACGAATTTTCACAAATTAATTAGCTTGTAAATTTCACGAATTCTAGATGATTTTTAACCATTAAGGTATTAAGCTTCATTAAGCTTAATTGCCTTAACTTTCTTAATGGTTTAATTTTTTTTTTTTTAATTATTATACTCTGATGTTCCTTTTGAAATTTTTACTTTGTATGATTTTAATTCGATGCCAAATTTGGAACGATATTGTGCTGAAATTTTTTCAATTAGTTCCTTTTCTGAACCTTTTTCTACTAGATTTATAGAACAACCTCCAAAACCGCCACCCATCATTCTTGCTCCTAAAACCGAAGTTTCATTGGCTACAGCATCAACTAAAAAATCCAATTCCTCACAACTCACTTCATATTCTTTGGACAAACCGTGATGAGTTTCAGTCATTAAATCTCCTAGCCTATTAAAATCTGAATTTTCTAAAGCATCAACGGCATCTTGGACTCGTTGAATTTCTTTTACTACAAAATGACATCTTTTGTAAACGATTTCTCCTAATTCATTTTTAAGAGCATTTACCATTTCTTCAGTACAATTTCTAAAGGTTTTTACTTCTGGAAAATGACTTTTTAAGATGGCTAAACCTTGTTCTACTTCATTTCTTCTATCGTTATAACCTGATGTTAAATGCGTATGTTTCACATTACTATCCAATAAAAGTAGTGAATATTTTTTGAAATCAGCTTTATGATATTCGTATGCTAATGTGTTGCAATCGAGTTTGATGACTTTGTCTTTTTTACCAAAAACCGAAGCAAATTGATCCATAATACCACAATTTACACCTACAAAAGTGTGTTCCGATTTTTGACCGATGAGTGCGATTTCCTCTTTGGTTAAACCTAAAGTAAACATTTTATTGAACGCATAAGCAAAGCCACATTCCACTGCAGCCGAAGAAGAAAGTCCCGAACCAATAGGAACAGAACTACTAAAAACGGCATTAAATCCGCTATCGAATTGCTTTTGTTCTTTTAGTTGTTGTAAAACACCTAGAATATAGTTAATCCACATGGTTTGATTTGGAACTAATGTATCCTTCAAATTAAATTCGAAAACCTCATTCAAATCTTTGGCTATGATTTTACAATCAGAATTTTTATTAGGTGAAATTGCGATGCAAACGTATTTATTAATGGCTGCTGGCAAAACAAAACCGTCATTATAATCAACATGTTCGCCAATAATATTGATTCTTCCTGGTGAAAGGAAAATATGCTCAGGTTTATTTTGAAAGGATTTTTCAAAATGATCCGTTGTGTTTTTTATTAATTTTTTCTTCATGTTGTGCTGTCTCAAAATCTAGGATTATTTCAAATTATTTTTGATTAATTTCCACTACAGTTGAAAGTAATCCGTTTGATTTTACCTCCAATTTTACATCGCCAACTGATTTTCCAGCTTGAATAATCACTTGACATTTTCCGTTGAATGCACTTCTTTGCCAAGCTCCATCTAAACATTTATCAGGTTCATGCGAACTTGGATCACCATTACCTACACCAATAATTTTAGCATCGCCAATTAGTTTGAAATAAACCATATTGTTAGCATTTGGAACTTCTCTTCCTTTATCATCAACAATGGAAACATTCACAACAACACCATCTTTACCATCAGCTAAAACCGAAGATTTATCGGCTACAGCAATAACTTTTGTAGCGTGATTAGTAGTTTCAACTTTTGAAGTTAATTTCCTTCCGTTTTTATAAGCAACTGCTTCTAAAGTTCCTGGTTCGTAATTGACTTCCCATTGTAAATGGCTATTTCTTGGCATGGATTTTTTACCTAAGCTTTTTCCGTTAAGGAATAATTCCACATCGTCAGCATTGGTATTAACCCAAACGTCAATTGGTTTTCCTACTTTCTCTGGCCAATTCCAATGTGGTGAAATGTGCAGAATATCTTCATTCGTCCACCAACTTTTATAATAGTAATAAATATTTTTTGGGAAACCGCAAACATCTAAAATTCCGAAATGCGAACTGATATTTGGCCATTTGTAAGGTGTTGGTTCACCTCGATAATCAAATCCAGTCCACACAAAACCTCCAAGCCAATAGTCATTTTCTGCTGCTAATTTCCACCAAGTTTCAGCTTTACTTGCCCACCAAGGATGTGTAATGTCTTGGTCTGGAACATAGGCGCGAATTTCATCTTTTTCATAGATTCCACGAGTAGTTACGGTACTTCCCATTTCGGTTCCAAGCAAAGGTTGATTGGGGTGATCGCGATGATAATCGGCAACGGCATATTCACGATAATTAAATCCACGAATCGGAATTACTTCATTTACACCTTTGAATTCGTTAGGCATATCTGCTGCATAAGTTGAAGTTCGAGTTGGATCTAATTCTTCTTGAATAGCTAAAAGTGTTTTTGCAATTCGTTTTCCATAATCGTTTCCTTGAATGTTTTGTTCCTCATTTCCGATAGACCATAAAAAAACGGAAGCGTGATTTCTATCGCGTTTAAGTATTCGTTTAAACTGGTCGATATATTCTGGACTGCTGTTTAGCAAACGTTGTTCGTCTAAAACCAACATTCCCAAGCTATCACAAGCTTCTAAAAGTTCGGGAGTTGGTGCGTTATGACTAGCTCTGTAAGCATTAGAACCCATTTCTTTCAATAATTTTATACGATAATATTGCATAAAATCGGGTAGCGCACTTCCAATTCCGGCATGGTCTTGATGATTGTTTGTGCCTTGAATTTTGATTTTTTTTCCGTTCAAGAAAAAGCCTTCTTTAGCATCGAATTTAACCGTTTTAATTCCGAAACGTGTTTTTGTTTGATGTACCACTTGGTTTCCTGATTTTACAACAGAAATTACCTTGTACAAATACGGATTTTCAAGTGACCAAAATGTAACGTTGTTCAAGTTCAAATTTTGCTTAACGGTAATTTTTCCGTTTACCGAAAGTGCAATTCTTTGTTCCGAAGTTTTACCTAATTGTTTGCCGTTTCTATCGGTAATTATTGAATAAACGACAGCATTTGAAGGTTGTAGATTTTTATTTTCAACTTCAGTTTCTACAGTTACAGTTGCGTTTTTACCGTTTACTTTTGAATGTACAAAAACACCATCATTTAGTATGAAAACTTTATCAGTAACATTCAACCAAACGTGTCTATAAATTCCGGCACCTTCATAAAACCAACCTTCATATTGTGTAGCATCCACTCGAACTACAATAACATTATCGCCTTCAAAATTTACATAATCTGAAACATCATAAGAATTACCAACGTAACCACTAAAATTAGTTCCTACATAAAATCCGTTGAACCAAATTTCGGCATTTCTATAAATTCCGTCAAATTGAAGTTCGAATCGTTTTCCATTGTCTTTTTTATCGACAGAAAAATGTTTGCGATACCAACCAATACTCGTTTCAGGATAGACACCACCAACAGGTTTATAACCATGACTATCCATTTCAACTTGGTCTGATTTTACGAAAGGAAGTTCAACAACCCAATCGTGTGGAACGTTGATTTTTTTCCAAGTGGTATCTACAAATTTTGGGTTTACAATAGTAGTTGCATACACATTAGACTTGTGAAGCAAAGCTGTTTTTCCATAGTCGAAATCTTTGGAAACATCAGATGAATTTCCAAAATGAAATTTCCAATCTTCGTCTAAACTGACTTTTTTCTGAGCAAAAGTTGTACTTAAACTCATTAGAAGTAGAGCAAAATAATATATTTTTTTCATTATAATTATTCTTTAAATGCGTCTAATGCTGGTGATGGTTTTCCGTCAGCTTGCCATGCGCTTAAACTGTATCCACTCCATGATTTTGCGCCTTGTGGTTCCCAATACATCACTCCCAAACCTCTTTTATTTGGAACTTTTTTAACTGCTTCAATGGTAGCTTTTAATAATTCATAAGTGTTTTGAACTTTGTCGTCTTCACCACCAACTTCAACAATCATAACATCTTTATTGTAACGATTTACCATATCGTTAAGATTGAATTCTAAGTCGGCAATGGTTTCTGAATAATCTTTTTTAATCCAATAAGGATAATAGGAAAGTCCGATGATGTCGTATTTTACCTTTTGAGCTGTTGCATTATCGAAAAACGTTCTGAATTTAGCATTGTTATTTCCTTCGTCTACATGAACGATTACTTTGATTTTTTTATCAACCGCTTTTACAGCATCGTAACCTTTATTTAAAAGTTGCCCAAGCTGATTCCAGTTATCGGTGCTTCCTTCTGGCCACATCATTCCGCCTGGAATTTCATTACCAACTTGAACCCATTCTGGAGTTACACCTGCATTTTTTAAAGCTGAAATCACCTCAAAAGTATGATTGTAAACATCATTTAGTAATTCAGGAAACGAATGATTTTTCCAAGCTGCAGGTTTATTTTGCTTTGCAGGATCAGCCCAAGAATCAGAATAGTGAAAGTTAATCATCACTCGCATGCCCATTTTTTGGGCGCGTAATGCCATGGCTACAGTTTCATTTTTACTACAATGTCCGCTTGCTTTGTCATCATTTGGATTTACCCAAACACGCAAACGAACCGAATTCATTCCTCTGTCTTTAAGTAGTTGTAAGCATTCTTTTTCAGTTCCATCTTGGTCATAAAATTTGTATCCTGTGGCTTCCATTTGAGGTAACCAACCTACATCGGCACCTTTTGCGAAAGCAGCTTTATAAACAGTACATGATGTCAAAATCAATGAAATCGATACTATGTAAAATAAATTTTTCATAATTAATTTTGACTGAATGCATCCATTACAGGAAGTGCATTGTTATTAAAATCCCACAGCGCTTGATTCTCCCATGAAGAACCGTTTGTGGATTGAGTTCCTCTAAAAGCTACCCATTCTGAACCCCAATAGCAAAAACCTAGTCCATGAGAATTTTGTTTTACAAGGTTTTTTATTGCCAAAATAAAATTCTTCTGACCTTCATTCGATGCAGGATAAGTTGTAATTAATTGGTCATTTTGTCCCACTATATTGTTGGTCCAATCGTTCCAATTTAATGTAAATGGATAAGCTGTTTCTGCAATAATGACTTTTTTATTGTGTGTTTGTCCTAAAGATGTAATTGTAGCATTTACATCTGAAAGATTTTTCCCATGCCAAATTGGATAATAAGACAATCCGATATAATCATAATTTATTGCACTCATTTTATTGAAAAACCATGTGGCTCCACTTCCGATTCCTGCATAATGAAGCATTATTTTTGTTGCTGGTTTTTGTGTTCTAATTTTGGTACTTATGGCTGCAATCAATTGCAAACTTTGACTTTCATTGTTGATTAAATGTCCTTGAGGCCAAAGCAATCCGCTATTGATTTCATTACCTATTTGGATAATATCAGGATTAATTTCGGTTAAAATGGTTGAAGTATAATTTTCAGCAGCTGTTTTTAAATCTGTAAAACTTAAACTTTGCCATTCTGCTGGAGTTGTTTGATTGGCTGGATCAGCCCAAGTATCAGAATAGTGAACCGAAAGCCAAACTTTGAAACCTGCGTTTTTAGCTCTTGTTGCAAATGTTTTTACTTCATTAAAAGTAGATTGATTTATGGTTGGATTTTTCCACAGACGAATTCTAATAGTATTACAACCTGCATTTTTTAAAGTTGTTAATGCGTCTTGAGCGACACCATTGTTTTTGTAAATTGTACCTTCACTTTCGATTAAGGGTAAAAATGACATATCTGCGGCACGAATAAAATCATCCGTTGGCATTGGATTAGGTGTTGGTGTTTGTTGAGTATCATCACTTGAGGAACATGATGCTAATAAAAAACTGAAAATTAAAATAAATAGCTTTTTCATAACTTTATATTTTTTCGAATTTGAATGTGGTTTTATGATGATAAGTTTCGTCTTTTTTCAAAACTGCACTTGGAAAATGTTCGTGATTTGGTGCATCTGGAAAATTTTGTGCTTCAAAACAAATACCACTTAATGGATGGTAACTCGCATTTTCTTTTCCTTTGATTTGATTAAAACAATTTCCACCAACATAAATATGAATTGCTGGTTGGTTAGTAAAAACCGACATTTTCAAATTATTCTTTTTACTTATTAATATAGCCGAAACAGTATCGTTATCATTTAAAACAAAGGTGTTATCAATTTTAGTCGGACATTCTTTCGGCGAACTAAAATCGAATGGACTTCTAGCAACTTCAAAAAATCTACCTGTTGGTATATTATCAATATTGGTTTCCAAAGTTTTGGATGAATTTACAAATAAATCTTGATTCACAATATCTTCAGATTGTCCGTCTAAGTTAAAATAGCTATGTTGTGTGAGATTTATTACGGTATCTTCAGTAGATTTTGCAAACATATCTACTTTCAATTCGTTATCTTCAGTTAAGATATAAGTCACTTGTGTCGTTAATTGTCCTGGAAAATTTTCTTCATTGTCTTGACTTATATATTCCAACGTAATTGCATTTGTCGTAACATTCTTAACATTCCATAATGCTTTGCTAAAACCATTGATTCCTCCGTGAAGTTGATGAGAACCATGATTTTTAGTAAGTTCTACTTTATTTCCGTTTAAAATAAATTCAGCGTTATTTATTCTTCCTGCATATCTTCCAACTATTGCGCCTAAATATGGAGCACTGGGTAAATTAAATGATTGAATATAATTTTCTAAAGTTTCAAATCCTAGAACGACATCAACTTTTTCCTTTTTGGAAATTGGAATTTTTATTGAAGAAATTACTGCTCCATAATTAATCACTTCAACTTCAAAACCATTTTTATTAGACAAATTGTAACAAAACACTTCTTTATCACTAGGTAAATAACCGAATGATTTGTCTTTTTTAGATTCTTTAAAATGTGAATTACGAATTTTTAACATCATTATTTTATTAATATAATATCAAAAGTAAAAAAATACATTTCTAAACCATACCAGTACCTACCAGTTTTTATGTAACTTGCCACCAGTTAATTTATTTCTTATGAAAATTATTACTGTTGATAATCATTCCAATTTACCAAAGTACAAACAAATTGTCCATTCAATAGAAGCTGCTATTTCTGAAAATCGATTGAAAAAAAATGACAAATTACCTTCTGTTAACAAGGTAAGTTTAGAATTTTCTATTTCAAGGGATACCGTTTTATTAGCTTATGATGAACTTAAAAAACGTGGAATTATTTATGCTATTTTAGGAAAAGGTTACTATGTAAAAAGTGTTGAGTTTAGTTTTGAGCAAAGGATCTTTTTATTGTTTGATGAATTGAACATTTTTAAAGAAGACATCTATAATTCCTTTTTGGAAAAAATGAATAATTCGGCTCAGATTGATATTTTCTTTCATCATTTTAATATTGAAATGTTTAAGAAACTGATTAATGAAAGTAATGGAAACTATTCTAAATACATCATTATGCCAACAAATTTAGTAGGTGCATCAACATTAATAAAAACCCTTCCAAAACAAGATGTTTATATTTTAGATCAAACGAATTCTGATTTGAAAGATTATCCTTCTATTCATCAAAATTTTGTAAAAGACATCTATGAAGCTTTATTAAAAGGAAAACATTTAATTGACAAATATCAAAAGTTAATTTTAATTTTTCCAGGATTTCGTGAACCACTAGGAATGAAAATTGGATTTGAAAAATTCTGTAATGACTATCATTTAAATCATGAAGTCATCAATCAATTTAAAGAAAGAGAGTTACAACGAGGTGAAATTTATGTAATTCCAGACGATAGAGATTTAGTAAAAGTCATAGAAGAATCGAAAACTCAAAATTTAAAATTGGGCTTAGATTTCGGAATCATTTCTTACAACGAAACACCTTTAAAAAAAGTTGTAGAAAACGGAATCACAACTATATCTACAGATTTTAATGAAATGGGAAAACAACTTGCTGCGATGATTTTGGAAAATAAAAAAGTTCAAATAGAAAATAAAAACAGTTTGATTATCCGGAATTCTTTATAAATAAAAAAGCTTCTGAAAAAATCAGAAGCTTTTTACGTACCCGGAGCCGGAGTCGAACCGGCACGGTTTCCCACAGGTGTTTGAGACCAGCGCGTCTACCAATTCCGCCATCCGGGCTTAGCAGACAGAAATAACAACAGTCATTTCATCGCATTAAAATCGATTAAAAAAATCAATTTGTTTTAACACGTTGCAAATGTAAATAAATTTTAAACACATTTTCAAGAAAATAGTTAAAAATATCCTTTCAGACTCGGATTTTATTTCTAAATTTGCACCTCGTTAAAACGACACACAACTAACTAACTACATTCGAGGCATTTAAATTTTTTCTGCTCTTATAAAATTGAGAACGAATTAGAATTAAAATAGTTCGAATTAAAACAACAAAAGTAAAATGTCACATTTAGAACCAGAAGCAAAAATATTTGCCTGTTCACAAAGTGTTCATTTAGCAGAAGAAATAGCTAAAAACTATGGTATTCCGCTAGGCAAAGTAACGTTCTCAAAATTTAGTGATGGAGAATTCCAACCTTCGTTTGAAGAATCTATAAGAGGATTACGCGTCTTTATTGTTTGCTCTACATTTCCAACAGCAGACAATTTGATGGAGTTATTATTAATGATTGATGCAGCAAAAAGAGCTTCAGCAAGACATATAACACCAGTAATTCCTTACTTTGGGTACGCAAGACAAGACAGAAAAGACAAGCCAAGAGTGCCAATTGGAGCAAAACTAGTAGCAAAATTACTAGAAACTGCAGGAGCAACTAGAATCATGACCATGGATTTACACGCCGATCAGATTCAAGGTTTCTTTGAAAAACCAGTTGACCATTTATTTGCTTCAACTATTTTCTTGCCTTATGTGAAAAGTTTAAATTTAGAAAATTTGACAATCGCATCTCCAGATATGGGAGGTTCAAAAAGAGCTTATGCTTATTCTAAATTTTTAGAATCAGACGTAGTTATTTGCTACAAGCAAAGAAAAGCCGCTAATGAAATTGGTTCAATGGAACTAATTGGCGATGTTAAAGGAAGAAATATTGTTCTTGTTGATGACATGATTGACACAGGAGGAACATTAGCAAAAGCGGCTGATTTAATGATTGAAAAAGGCGCTTTAAGTGTAAGAGCAATTTGTACACATGCAATTCTTTCAGGTGACGCATACGAGAAGATTGAAAATTCTAAATTATTAGAATTAATAGTTACCGATTCTATTCCGTTAAAGAAAGAATCAAACAAAATTAAAGTGGTGAGTTGTGCACCTCTTTTCGCAGAAGTTATGCACATGGTGCAACACAACAATTCCATCAGTGGAAAATTTTTAATGTAATTTATTATTTATTAACTATATATTTTTACAATGAAATCAATTTCGATTAAAGGATCAGAAAGAGAAAGCGTGGGCAAGGTAGCAACCAAAGCGGTACGTAATGCTGGAATGGTTCCTTGCGTAATTTACGGAGGAAGTCAACCAGTACATTTTCAAGCAGAAGCAAAAGCTTTCAAAAGTTTGGTTTACACTCCAAATGCGCACACAGTTGCCATTGATTTAGGAGGTAAAAAATTTAATGCAATTTTACAAGACATCCAATTTCACCCAGTAAGTGATGCAATTTTACACATTGACTTTTTCCAATTGTCAGATGATAAAGAAATCATCATGGAAGTGCCAGTAAAAATCACAGGAACTTCTCCAGGTGTACTTTTAGGTGGTGTTTTAAATTTAAATCAAAGAAGATTAAAAGTGAAAGCTTTACCAAAAAATCTTCCTGATTTCGTAGAAGCTAACATTTCTGAATTACAAATGGGTAACAAATTGTATGTAACTAAATTAGCTACAAACAATTTCAAATTAATGCACCCAGACAACACTGTAGTTTGTCAAGTGAAGATTTCACGTGCTGCTATGAAAGCTGCTCAAGAAGCTGCAAAAGCAGAAAAAGCTGCAACAAAAGGAAAGAAAAAATAATTTCATTCTTATTCAATACAAAAAGCATCAGGAAACTGGTGCTTTTTTATTTTAACCCAATTCCAAACTTTTTCAGGAACGAATCAGTAGTATTTATTGTGAACCTTGTTCCTGCTGTACAATACAATAAAAAAATGGTGATTTCGAGAACCTCAACCACCATTTTTTTATTTCCATTCCCATCAGGGTTAGCTAGCAATCGTATTGAATGAATTTTAAGTTTCAAAACAATTAACTACTTTTACATCATGAATTGGTTTTCAAAATTATTTAAACAAAATATAAAAGAAGAAACAACTCCAATGAAGAAATTCCTTATTGTTGGCTTAGGTAATATTGGTGCCGAATATGTAAACACACGACACAATATTGGATTTAAAATATTAGATTATTTTGCAAGAAAAGAATCCATTTCATTTCAAACGGCAAAGCTTGGCGATGTCGCTGAATTTAAAACAAAAGGTCGTACCCTAATTTTACTTAAACCAAACACTTACATGAATTTAAGCGGTAAGGCGGTGAAGTATTGGATGGAAAAAGAAAACATTGAAAAAGAAAATATTTTAGTTATTACTGATGATTTAAACTTGTCTTTTGGAACAATCAGAATAAAATCTAAGGGAAGTGACGGTGGTCATAATGGATTAAAAAACATACAACTTTTATTAAATTCAACTGAATATCCTAGATTTAGATTTGGTATTAGTGATGAGTTTAAAAAAGGAAAACAGGTAGATTATGTATTAGGAGAATGGAATGAAGAAGAAAAAACAAAACTACCTGAACGACTTGAGTTGGGTAGCGAAATTATATCCTCTTTTGCTTTAGCAGGATTGGCAAACACTATGAATATTTATAATGGTAAATAATGGTATTCTTTTTGATTATCTTTATCTAATTAAATAAGTTAATAATGAAAAAACTATTCATAATCCCAACAGCAATTCTCTTTTCTTTCTGTTGTACAAACAAAGAAATAATGAAAAAAGAAGAAGAAAATAAAGTCGTTACAAAAACAGAATCTCCTTGTCCTTCTGACGGAGTTTGTACCACAGAAATACTGAAGAACAAAAGTTTAGTTATTAAAACTGACGAATTTGGATCAACGTATACACAAATTATTGATAGTGAAACTACTTCTGTAATCGTTTATCAGTACAACAGAATCGTAAAAGGTGATTTACAAGACGCTGGTTACAGAGAAGAAATAATTTTTGAAATAAACAATAATGATACAGAACTAAATTTAACTAATAAGGAACTTCAACAAACAAAAATGCTTTTTGGAAGGTTTTGTTTCTGCAGAGGACAAACAGGTTATTATAAAGTAGAAGAAGGTAAATTAAATCTAAAGAAAAAAAACGATACTATAACTTTAAATTTAGATTTTACTATTACTAAAGTTCCTCAAATAATTAAAACAATTACAACTTCTATAAACTAAAAAAGTCCCGATAAAATCGGGACTTTTTATTTATAATAGAATAATTATTCTACTACTATTTTCTTAACAATCTTTTTATCGCCATCTTGAATATTAACAAGATAAATTCCAGATTGTACATTGTCTAATCGAAGTGTTTGTTCAAACACACCATTATTTTGATATACATTATTGAAGATAGATCTTCCTCTCATATCATAAACTTCAACATTAATATCATTTCCTGTATTAGAATTAAACTTAACAGTAAAAGTTCCATCATTAGGATTTGGATATAATGAGAAGTTATCAAACCCAAAGCTTTCTGTTAATAATGTAACCGTTTGGGTACACACTTCAATGCCCCAAGAATTCAATGTTCCATTATCTCCAGTATAAATATCATATACTCTCAATGTCCAATTACCTTGTGGATTTTGTCCTACGAAAGGAGCAAAACTCTCTCCTGGAGCAACATTTTGTAATGTAGTACCTCCAGCACCACAATCTAATGTTCCAGCACCGTCAAAAAATTTCATATTTAACGACGCATTACTATTTCCACAAAATCTATTAAAAACTTTTACGAAAGTAGTAGGATTTTGAGGACTACTGATGTCTGTAACAACATCTGATAAATAGGTATGAGTAATGTTATTGAAAACAGAAACTGAACTAATTGAACCAGTAATAGGTACATTTACAGTCCCTATTTGATTAGCAGGAATACCAGCTGCAGTTACAATTGGCAAAGAAGTACCATTATAAGTATTACAAGAATTTACAACGGCATAACCAATAGCAATATTTTTAGAAACTGCATAAAAAATATTTCCAACTGCTTCAATTAGAATTCTACCTGTTGTTGAAGCTGGACCAGGAACAACTATATCTTGTGTTCCATCATTAGGAGTATTAGCAACTAATGTTGTAAAAGTAACACCTCCATCATTAGAAATTAAAATATTTACATTAGCTGTGTTAATTCCATTAGCAGTTGTACCTGCAACATCCCATGTAATTGTTTGAGAAGAACCGATAGGCCATGAAACATCAGGAACACTTGGGCTAGTAATTGTAAAAGGTCCAACACTTGCAGTTGTAACTGTCATATCATCTCTATTTGTCATACCACCACCAGATCTATTATCTCTCACGGTTAAAGCAAAATTCATAGTTCTAGCAACATTTGGAACTACTTCCCAAGTTGGTGCTAAATTACCATTCAAAACATCAGCAAATCTTGGCATATAACGATTTGGAGAAGTACTTGGAGAAACTGATCTGAAATTTGGTCCTGTTGTTGCTGTTTGAGTTGGTGGTTGTGTGCTTACTTGATTATTATATTGTTCCCAGCAGTATGTTAATGCATCACCGTTTGCATCAGTACTAGTTCCTTTTAAAATAAATGCAGTTCCTCTTGGTATAGTGTAATTTGGTCCTGCTTCAACTACTGGTGCAATATTACCATTTGAAGTTGCAATACCACATGAGGTTGAACCAACAACAAATGTAGTCATCTGTAAAATGCTTCTTGCATGGAAATAATCATTAGAATTTGTTTGAACATCTGGAGCACAAATACCTGCATAACCCATAATTGTGCTTCCACTTCCTGGCTCAAAAGAAGAGTCAGCAGAACGATTACAATTATTATTTTGTGTGTGAGACGCACCCCATTGATGACCCATTTCGTGCGCTGTATAATCAATATCAAAAGTATCCCCAACTGGACTTAACTGACCTGTGATTCCTCTAGCTTTTCCTGAACCACAAACTGATGCAAGTTGCGCAATACCCGAATCTGTAGTGCAAAATCCATGCCCCATATCATAATTTGCAGAACCTATTGCTGCATCTACAATTGGCTGTATTTCATTTATCATTTGAGGTGAATTAGTGAAAGAATCTGAATCAATAAAAATAATTAAATCATTGTTAGCTACTAAATTCATTCTTAATGACATTTCTCTTTCGTAAACACCATTCAATCTTGTCATACTTACTACCATTGCAGATAATACAACCCCTTTTTTAACTGCTAAAGTTGCACTTGCTGGTGTTCCAGCTGCAGTTAAATGAAAAGCAGAATATTCTATAGTACATGCAATAGCTAAACGATATTGTCTAAACATTCCATCATTTACTCTATTACTTAAAACAGCAGCATCAATTGGTGAATGCCCATCATCACTAACCAAACACCCAAAATCTCTAGTCTTTTCGATATTCCTTTTACTATAAACGATATAATTATTTAAATCTTTAGTATAGGTATCAATATAGAATGTCCCAGACTTGCCTGAAAATGACATTACATGAAGACCAAAATCAGTAATACTAAAGCGAATAGAAGAAGTTCCATCTACACTTACTCCTGAATAAGACTTGATGTTTGGATATTTATTTGCTAAACCTTCTTCCATCACTGGAGCATCAAAAATTTTATAACTAGCAAATTCTCCATTTTGATTTGGAAAGTCAACAATTACATTTGAAGTTCTTGCATTTTCAGAAGGAGCTTGTTGTAATTGTGCTTTTAAAGCATTGAAGTCAAGAGAAAATAATTGATATTCTCTTGGCATTGAAGCACGATCCATCTTGCTTAAATTTTTTACTCTTTCCTCTGTGGTTTTATTCCATAGAGAACCTTGACCAAAACTCGAAACAAAAATTAAAACCGCACTAAAAGTAAATAGTAAGTTTTTTTTCATAATGTTTTTATTATTAATTGTTCAAATTTATTAAAAAAATTGATAATTTCTCAATTTAGAATCAAAAAAAAAGAAGCCTCAAATGTTTATTAACATTTGAGGCAAAATATTTTAGCAAAAAATATTACTTTTTAATTATCTTATCTGATTTCAAAAAGCTTTCTCCGTTATATATTCTTAAATAATAAACCCCAGATTCTAAATCTTCGATATAAACTTTATTATTAACTTCTTCAAGTTTTTGTGATTTAACCAATTGACCGTTTACATTATAAACCTCAACAAAATCAACAGATGTGTGAGGAGAGGTAATTATAAAATACTGAGAAACTGGATTAGGATAAACCGCAATTGCTTCAATTGCTCCTACTTCATCAAGACCAAGTGATGCACAACCATTAGATGTTAATAAACTTGCTCTAGGTCCATTTAGTGCATTTCGCATTATTGTTTTTTGACCAGTTGTAAAAAATGCCATACAAGCATCATTAACATAATCCATGTAGTTCATAAACATTGATCCATTTGATGTTGAAATACAAGCATTAGTATTATCAGGAAAAGTTGGACATCCAAAATAAGGGTTATTTGTTTCATCCGTATCCGCAACTCCATCATTGTTTTCTGGTGTTCCACAAGCACTTCCATCATCTCCCCATGGATGCAATAATCCAAAATAATGTCCTATCTCATGCGTGGCAGTTCTACCTTTGTTAAAAGGAGCTGTTGCTGTTCCTATATTTCCAAAAAACTGATCTCCAATACATAAACCATCAAAAGCTTGGCCTGCAAATGATGGTAAATATGCAAAGCCTAACAACTGATTATTAGTAAATCTTCCTATCCAGATGTTTAAATATTTTGTTGGATCCCATGCAGTCAAACCGGCTGTTGTGTAATAGCTATTTTCAAAAACAAAAGTGGAAGGAACTGATTTTCTCTGGATACCTGTAGATGCTACTCCTGCAGGTGTTCTTGTTGCTTTGCAAAACAATATTTCTGTATCTGCACCTAAACTTTGAAAGGCGGCAGGTACAACAGTTGAGAAATCTGAATTTAATTTTCTAAAATCATTATTCAATATTGCTAATTGTGAATCGATTTGAGCATCACTAATATTCTGAATAGATGTTTTATACAAAACATGAAATACAACCGGAATTGTAACCACAACGTTAGCATTTTTATTAGATTGCGCTGTGCTGGGATTTTGTAAATAATCCATTGTTTCTTGATGATGAATAGCTAAAGAAGGATTATTTGCTATAAGCTCGTTCATTTTTTCTGTAGTAGCACATGTTCGTTGCGAAAACACATTTAACGAACTAATTACTAATAAAACAAGAATAATCTTTTTCATTTTTAAAATTTTAAGATTTCAAAAGTAAATAAAAAAGGGAAGTAATTACTTCCCTTTAAAAAAATATTTTTTATAATCGTTATTCAACTACAATTTTTTTAGTGATTTTCTTATCACCATCCTCAATATTAATTAGATAAACTCCAGATTGAAGATTGTCTAACTGTAATTTTTCGTTGAAAAACCCATTGTTTTGATACGTTTTAGAAAAAACTTCTCTTCCTCTAATATCGTGAATTCCAATTAAAATAGAATTGTTAGATGAAGAATTAAATTGAACAGTGAATGTTCCATTATTTGGGTTTGGATACAATGCAAAATTTTCGAATATATTTTGATTCACTGTCAATGCTGGTGCTGTATTACATAAATTCAAGCTCCAAGAATTAATTGATCCACCATCTTGTGCAAAAGAATCTAGTACTCTTAAAGTCCAAGTACCATTCATAGGTTCGCCATTAAATGCTGATAATGCCTGAGTAGGAATAACTACACCTGAAATTGCTGGATTATTTCCGCAAACTATTGGAACACCTGCATCATCAAAAGTAGCTGTTATTCCAGCCAACGGTGCAACTGCACATGGTTGAGCCACCAATTGTACTTGCGTTCCTGATGGGCTTATTAATGTAATTGTCATATCATTTACCCAACTATGAGTAATATCAACTGTAACGTTTGCATCAGATATTGTAGTGGTTTGTCCTGTAATATTCAATGTTGAATTAACTGTTGCATTTGCTGTTGTAGGTATTGTTACAGGAACATTTGTAGAAGTAGCCGTTACACATGTAATAATACCTGTAACAAACTTATATTCTGAACTAAAATTACCTGTGCATGATGCACTTACTGGAGCAACTCTCCAAAAATAAGCTACACCTTGTACTAATCCATTTAAGTTGTAAACATTTGTAGAAACATTTGCAGAACTAATAATTGTATTAAAACTAGCGTCTGTAGCTACTTGAACATTATAAGATGATGCACTAGGATTCACAGACCAGGTCAATGCTAGCGATGTATTTTGTGCTACTGCATTATTTGTCGGAGAAGTTAGCGTAACATCAGGCAAACCTAAATATAAGTGAAAAGGAACGGTTTTTACAACAGACCCAGAAGTTGCATTAACATTTATGTTATAAACTCCTGCTGGTGCAGTTAAAAGATTATCTATTGTCATTACAACAGTTCCATTTGAAGAACTTAAAGATGCTGGGCTAAAAGTTACATTTGTTCCAGCTGGATTTCCAGTTGCACTAAAAGTTGTTGTTCCTGTAAAACCAGCTAACGTCGCATAATCAAAATTATAAGTTATTGATGATACAGAACAAACTAATCTACTTTGTTCGCTCGATTGAGTTACAGCAAATGTTGATGGTGCAGCAGTAATTGTAAAGTTTGCATTAGAAATATCAAAGAAAATGTGTTGAAATCCTTTTACCATTATTCTATTACTATTTCCAACATTATTTGGAACAGTTACCACAGTACTTCCATTATTTGGAACTTTATTAGCTAATTGAATTGGGTAAGTTAAACCACCGTCAGTAGATAAAAATACATCAACAAAAGGAGAGTTAACTCCATTTCCTGTTGTCCCTGCCACATTCCAAGTAACCGTTTGGTTTGATCCTGCTATCCATGATACAGCAGTATTAGGAGTGTTTACAACAAATGGTCCTGCAGCAGCATTAACAGTAACTGTCATATCGGTAAAGGCTGTTTGACCAACTTTTATTGGAGCTGTTGAACTATATGGTGAATTATCTCTTACAGTCAATCTGAAATTTAATGTTCTAGAAACCGAACTTAAAGCTTCAATTAAGACTCCAGCGTCTCCAGTGATAGTTTCTGTAGTAGCAGAATTATCTATAACAGATGATAATGTAGGAAAATATCTAGTTGGACTTGCCGTAGGTAAAAAAGAAAGGAAATTTGGTCCTATAGTTTTTGTAGTACTTGCCACACTATTTGCTCCTGTAGAAGATCCTCCGTCGTCATTTTGTTCCCAACAATAAGTTAAAGCATCATTCACATCTGCATCTGTTGCGCTTCCTGTTAAAACAAAAGGAGTGCTTATTGGTATAGTATAGTTTTGAAAGGGAGCAACAACTGGTGTAGCATTTGTTCCTGTTAATGATGTTGTGATCGGACACAACCTCGTTGCTAAATTATTCTGAATTTGCTCAATTGTAGTTTGATGAAAAATGTCTATAGAATGATTTGCTGCATCTTGAGCTGTAATTCCTGCATAACCCATAATTGTTATACCAGAACCAACTTCTTTATTAACTCCTGCGCCTTCGTTACTATTGGAAAAGGTATGGTTTCCTCCTAATTGGTGGCCAATTTCGTGAGCAACGTAGTCAATGTCAAAAGTATCTCCTTGCGGAACACCATCTGCTGGTGACGTTATCCCTCTTCCTTTTGTTGCTCCTGTTCCAGCTGCAGTACCATTAACACAAACACAACCTATACAACCTGCGTTTCCACCACCACCACTTGCGCCAAACATATGCCCAATGTCATATGCAGCATTATTAACTGCCAAGGATGTACCTGGTCCTGTTAGTGTTGTATTAAGGGCTTGTTGTAATTGGGTATTCCAATTTCCCATTGTTGTATATGGGTCTGTAGCAGGATTGTAATAAATTACATTTGTTGAACTAGCTACTAAATTAAGATGAAGCGCTAAATCATTTTCGTAAATTCCATTACATCTTGTTAAAGTTGCATTGAATGCGGCAAGAACTAAACCTACTTGAGCAGCACTATTTGCACCAAAAAAATTTGAGTATTCTGCATTACATGATTGAGCTAAACGCATTGTTTTTAATTGTCCTGCGTTTGACAAAACCGTTGGATTTGTTGAAATTCTTTGATTTAAATCTTGAACTAATTTTTGTTCTTCAGTAGAGCAAGTCCAAGCTAATGCTCCTTTTTGTCTTTGAGATTTAAAAACTGCATAAGTTGTATGATCTTGAGAATAAGCTTCAATAAATTCACTTTCTTTATCAGCTCTAAAAACCATAGTTTGTATTCCTTGTGGTGAAATACTTAATTTTAAAGTCGCATATCTATCTGTAATACCTTTTCCTGAATAAGCTCTTATTTCAGGAAATTGTGCTTGCAAATCTGGTTCAAAATTAGAAGCTTCATAAACTTCAAATTCTTCAATACCTCCATCAGCATTCGGTAGAGATATAATAGTTGAACGAGAAGTTGCCGCATTCCCAACAATTGAAAACAATTGTTGTCTTAAAGGTGTAATGTTTAAATCAAATAATTTAAAATCTTTAGGGAAAGATAGTCTTTCAGCAGCTTTATCTTTATTGATTATTCTTTCGTTAGGATTATGAGAAATCCAAAATCGGTTAGACTGTGAATGCCCAATTGAAGTAAGTATAAGGGCAATAAAGGTTAATAGTGTAGTTTTTTTCATAAATTGAGTTAGTTAATAAGGTGGTAAATATATAAAAGGTTGTTTAATAAAAAAACTAAAAAACTAGATTTCATATATTTATGAATTAAAAATCTTTCAAAAAACACTATAGTAGCCTATTCACTTAATTTTTTTGTATCGATATAAATAAATTACCTTTGCAGCTAAAATTTATTTTTCTTGAAAACCTTTAGCAATATTAAAGAATATAATAATAAAAAATCGGTTGTTACCATCGGTACCTTTGATGGTGTACATATTGGTCATAAAAAAATTCTTGAAAGAATAATTTTTAACGCTAAAGAACTTAATTGTGAAAGTGTTGTTTTAACCTTTTTCCCCCATCCAAGGATGGTGCTACAAGATAATTCTGTTGTACAACTTCTAAATACTGTAAATGAAAAAACACTACTTTTAGAAAAAACAGGAATTGATAATTTAATCATTCATCCATTTAATCAAGAATTTTCAAGACTTACTGCCGAAGAATTTGTTAAAGAAATCTTGGTCAATCAGCTTAATATTCGAAAAATAATTATTGGATATGATCATCGTTTTGGAAGAAACAGAACTGCTAATATCAATGATTTAATAGTTTTTGGTAAAGAATACGGATTTGAAGTAGAGCAAATTTCAGCTCAAGAAATAAATGATAATGCGGTAAGTTCTACCAAAATTAGAAATGCCATTTTAGAAGGAAACATAAATTTGGCTATTAACTACCTTGGTTACAATTATTTCTTTTCAGGAATTGTTGTAAAAGGAAAACAACTCGGTCGCACTATCGGATTTCCAACAGCTAACATTAAAATTAATGAAGATTATAAGTTGATTCCGAAAAACGGCGTTTATATTGTAAAAAGTAATTACGATAAAAAAACAATTTTCGGATTAATGAATATTGGCACAAGACCAACAGTTGATGGAACAAATCAAACTATTGAAGTCTTTTTTCTGGATTTTGATAAAACTATTTATGACGAAACCTTAACTATTGAAATTATTGAATTTATTAGAGAGGAACAAAAATTTGATTCTTTAAACGACTTGAAAAATCAAATAAATGAAGATAAAATTTTTGCTGTAAATTATATAAATACCCACTTTTAAATCATTGTTTGTTACAAAGTAATTAACTACTTTTGAAACATCATTAAATATCCTTATCAATGAGCATTACAAAACATAATTGGACTAAAGAAGAAATTATAGCGATATACAACAAACCCTTAATGGATTTAATGTATGAAGCAGCAACTATTCACAGAGAACATCATGATCCAAATGTAGTTCAAGTTTCTACATTATTATCTATAAAAACTGGTGGCTGTCCAGAAGATTGTGGTTATTGTCCACAAGCAGCTAGATATCATACAGATATAGAAGGCAACGATTTAATGTCGGTTAGCCAAGTAAAAGCGCAAGCTCTAAGAGCAAAATCGAGTGGTTCATCAAGAGTTTGTATGGGTGCCGCTTGGAGAAATGTAAAAGACGGACCAGAATTTGATCAAGTTTTAGAGATGGTTCGTACCATCAATAAACTAGAAATGGAAGTGTGTTGTACACTTGGAATGTTAACTGAAAATCAAGCGCAACGTTTGGCAGAAGCTGGTTTGTATGCTTACAATCACAACTTAGATACTTCTGAAGAATATTATAAAGAGGTAATTTCAACTCGTGGATTTGAAGATAGATTACAAACAATAGACAACGTTCGTAAAACTAATGTTACGGTTTGTAGTGGTGGAATTATTGGAATGGGTGAATCTATAGAAGACAGAGCTGGAATGCTTGTGGCGCTTTCAACATTAAACCCACAACCAGAATCGGTGCCAATTAATGCACTTGTAGCTGTTGAAGGAACACCAATGGAAAACGAAAAACCAGTTGAAATTTGGGAAATGATTCGAATGGTTGCCACTACAAGAATTATAATGCCAGAAACTCAAGTTAGACTTTCTGCAGGTAGAACTGAAATGTCTCGTGAAGGTCAAGCTATGTGTTTCTTTGCTGGTGCTAATTCAATTTTTGCTGGTGACAAACTTCTTACAACACCAAATCCTGATGTGAATGAAGACATGAAAATGTTTGAAACTCTTGGATTACAACCTCAAAAACCCTTCATCAAATTGATGCAACCAACAACTGTTGAAGCGGAAGATTCGCAATTTCAAGCTTTAGGTGAAAAACCTAAATGGTCTCGTCCTGACCACAAAATCGAAAGAAATCTAGAAGCTTCTGGAAAAGGAAAATAATAAAATCTAAACCATAAAAAAGTCCCAACCTTTGTTAAGATTGGGACTTTTTCGTTTAAAGAAACTGACTAAAGAATTACTTTTCTAGTAACAACTTCACCATTTTCTAATTTTATTTTCACAATCAAAGCTTGATTTGTAGCTGTAATATTATTTAGTATTAAATCACTTGAAGCAATATTAGTCTTCTTTATAATTTCTCTTCCTAAAACATCATAAACCGTTACCTCGCTCAATGATTCATTTATAGATTTAATTTTAATTTGTCCATCATTTGCTGATACAAGAACTGAACTATCAATAGATTCAAAATCTTGGTTACTCAATGCTGCTGTTGTATATCTTAAAACAAATCGGTCATTGAAAGTCCCAACTGATGATGTAAAGTTATAAGGCGCTTGTCTTAAATCATGAATGATATTTAACTGTTTATCTTCTAAATAAATATCCTGATTTTGCTCAAATAAACCATCTACTTTCTTGATAGCTATAGTATGATTTCCTGCTGCAACAATTCTGATTCCCATTGGAACAAGATCAAAATTATTGAAAGGTAATGGTCGTCCTTGAATGATAAACGGCTCTGAATTGATAATAGAATACATACTCAATTCTGTTGTTGGTCTAAAAATACAGTCATACAAATGGTCAACATCTAGGGTTGAACTTGTTGAATATCCTAACAATGTTCTGTCCATTTGTCCAGAAGTAGTATTGATAATATCCAACCATATTCTGTGCTTTTCCTCAACAGGACCAACAGTATTTGTTGAAACGCCTCTAAAGAAATCGGTATTATCATACTGAACCATTGAAGCATCACTTCTCATATTATTAGTAAAAGTTATGGTATTTGGAGTTGCAGTTGTATGAAGCATGTTCACCATAAATCCTTGTCCAGAAGCTATTTTTCCTGCAAAAGTATCTGGATCTGTTGAACCTAAACCATTGTATTTGATATAGTCTGAAGACGAATAATTGTACTGATAATTATTATAAAAAGGACTAACATTTGAAGTTGGATTCAAACCGTGTGTCCAAATCCATACAGCACCTTCTATTTTCGTTTGATTTTGAACCAAGAACTCTTCAGCATCAATTGCTGATGGATATGGATTTCCGACCAAATTCCAATTGTCATCAAATCTTGTTGTCCATACGTTATTCGGATTGGTTAAATCAGCATCATAGTCTGCTCCATCATAATTTCCTCTATAAATATCAAAATTGAATTGACCATTGTGAGGTTTTCCTGTAAAGATTGTACTTAATCCAACTGGTGTTGCAGAACCATTAGAAGCTCTAGCAATATATCCTTTTCCTTTAGTCATAGTTCCAGATGCTGTTGCCCAATTTCCTAATGTTCCATTAGCATTTGCAAATAAAGTATTCCATTCGTAACGATTATTAGTTGGAACGCCAGTAACTGCAAAATTTTCTGTTGGTGCACTCCAATAAACATAATCAAAATTCTTAGCTTGTGCAGTTCTTGTTAGTTGAAATTTAGTTCCAGTATAAACACCTGTGTTGTTATCAGTTTCGTCAACTTGAATAAATTGTCCGTTATTAGCTATTGACAAATCTCCATTGTGATTTAATCTATTATAAGCAAAAACAAATCCATTTGAATCAATATTTAATGCTCTTGTGGCGTTAATTGTTAGATCACCTTGAGCAATTAAATCATTAGAAATAGCGGTATTAAAGTCATTATCTAAAACTACATTGTAGAATAATTCTGTTCCTCTTGGAGCAACATTATTTATTACTTGAGGAATACTTCCTTTAAAATGAATGGTGCTTTCGCCTTGATCAAAATTAGTTTCTGTACCATTATTATTCCAATTTCCATACAAATAAAGTTGTCCATCAGGCGTTCCGTTAGAACCATCATTCATGTCTAAAGTTCCTGAAGCTCCGATAGTAACATTTCCATAAACTTCAATCCTATTGTTCGGACTACCTTGAATAAATAAGGCTCTTCCGTTGATAGTTAAATTATTACAAACCGCTAAATCAGCATAAAAATCAGAAAAAGGAGAAGTAAAGTTTATAGAAGCATTATTAATAGAAATAACATTATCAATAACAACATCAACAGTTTCATCTGGCACGGTTAATCTACCCCAATTCGAACAATTGAACCAGTTAGTATCCACATCACCAATCCATTGACCCGCTAATTCGCCAGCTGAAATAACAAAAGTTTTTCCAGCTCTATCGAATGCATTACTAGAGGCATCGATGGTATACCTACCATTAGACAAAGTCCAATTAGTTGAAACATTTGCTATTTCTCTAATAATATTTCTTAAAGAAATTGGACCATGTTGCGCTGCATTTTCATAATAACCGCTTATGGTATTAGTAATGGCACTTTCAATATTAAAGCAAGTTAAGGCATTAGGCAAACGTGATTGTCTGTTACTTCCTCCACCAACTATTCCGCTACATGCAGAAGTTAAAGGAACCCAACCTGTTTTTATTGTAAATCCGTGAAGCAATGTTCCAGTTAAAATATAATTTGCTTCATTAGTATCTATTAGACCATCGGAAACAAAGTTTCCTTGCAATAAATAGATTTGTTCTCCATCGCCACTTGCGGTTGTGATATTTGGAGCTGTTCCAACACCAAAAGGTTGCGTAATAGTAAAATCTGCTGTTCTATCTACTAATGTCGTTCCTGTAATTACTCCGACGTAATCAAAAATAGGACTCGTAGCAGAATTTGTATTTAAAACAAAAATAGAACCTGCAGCTATAGTCGTTGCACCATTATAGGTAAAATTAGTAATTCCAGGCGTTGCACTTGGGTCATCACCAGCGCCACCCCATTTATCAGTTCTTACATTAGCTGCTGCACCAGCTTCATATCTTGAATTAGCAATTGAAAAGGTTGTTCCCGGCAGAACATTAACCATAGTTGCTACCATATACTGATCAGCTGCACCTGTATTTAAATACTGTCCATCAAAACCAACGAATACTAATTCACCTGGTTTAAAAACGGTTGCTAAATTTGGTGTTAAACTAACCTCTACACCACTGCTCCACTCTAATCCATTTCTAACAAATATCTCAAAATAATAGGTAACGCCATTGGTCAATCCTGTAACAGTTACAAAGTTTCCTGCATTGTTGAAAACAATACTGTTATTTCCTGCATAAACAGTATTGGGTACGTAAGCACTTCCGTTTCCTGATGGAGTAAATGTTATGCCTGGTGTTGTTGTTGCAACTACTAAAATCTCATTATAACATAGTGCATTAGGAGCGCTCCAAGTGATCGTTCCAGAAGCATTTGCCGGAGCACTTCCTGCTGCTGCAACATTAGGTAAGTTTATGGTTTGATTTGTTGTTGTAGCTGTAGCTGAATAAATTGATGATGCTGCACCATCGTTTTTGTAGGCATAAATTGCAAAAGTATAATTGACACCTTGGGTCAAACCTGTAATGGTAGCAGTTGTAGCTGTACCAATATATAATACTCTTGACAAAATAGCAGTAGAACCATAGGTTGGTGCTAGAGTATAATTAGAATTAAATGTTTGAGTAGATGCGACTAGCGAAGTTACAGCGTGTGGTGTAGCTACTTCTCTAACTACAAGCATGTAACCATCAAAAGTGCCTGTTGCTGGTGGGGACCACGATAAAGATTGTGTGGTATTAGTTGTACAAATTTCGGTTAAAGCAACTGGAGTATTTGGAGCAATAGGTCTAATGGTTTGAAGACCGCCAACAGTTGTTGAACCTAATTCATTGGTTATAGGTGTAGATGTGTAGAATAAATTTGTGTTAGTTATTGCAGAAACTGAAATTGCATTATTAACAATTGCAGTTGCAGAAAAATCTGCAGTAATAAAAACATAACCAGTAAAACCTGAGTTTATTGATTGGATAGTAAAAGTTGCAAAGTTGTGAAATCCTGGACCTAAAGTTGCAGTTTTTGTACTTAGCGTTACATCACCTGCATCTAAAATATTATCTGTAGAATACCTAACTTTAAAATTTACAATATCACTAGCAAGATAAGTTCCTGTGGTTGTCATTGTCATTCCCGAAAGTATAGTATTTGCTGAACTGACAGTAATTTGAAACTTATGTAAAATATGATCGTTTGTTCCTTGTGAGACATTTGCCGCTATAACTTGTGGTAAATTATTTGCTATTGTAGCTACTGGAGTTACGGCAAGAGTTGTAAAAGTTCCTGTTAATTCAACGAGATTATAACACGTTCCTGTTGTGTTGTATTCGTAGGCAGCAAAGTGATAAGCCGTTCCACCAACTAAACTAGTCAAAGCAACAGAAACCGTTGGTGAAGCAAGGCCATCATAAACCACAAAATTTCCTGTACCAATTTGAGTTCCAGAACCAAAAACAGTACTGGCTGTATAACTTGTACCACTTGCAGGATCTTGATTAACAGCACCTCCAGCTCTACCTACAATTAAAACTCTATTTCCATTACCACGAGTTAAACCAATAGTTGCCGTAGTAGATGTTACAAGACTACTCGTAAATAATGATGCTTGAGTTGATGGTGAAGTGCAAGTAGTAGTTACAGTTCCATTAAGATTTACAACATTCATTCTATAGGTTCCACCAACATTAGAGGCATTATAGATAATTATTCTAAATGTTACAGTGTTAGTAGTTGAAAAATCGGGAAAATCCCACAAATTAGTATTTCCAACTGATGCACAATTTCCAGTACCAGGAGAAACTGGAGTTCCTTGATAAATCCATGGACCAGAACCAATTCTATAAGCCCACTCAAAACTTGTTGGACCAGTTCCACTAATTCTTAAACCAGAAACAGAAACAGAAGTTAAATCCAATTGATAACCTGAATCTGGTGTACTACTAAACTCATAATAATCAGCGCCTAATTCAGCAGAAGCAGTTGTTGTAAAAAGACTTCCCGCAACACCTTGATACCAATTTCCAGCACAACCGGTACCTACTGTTAAACCTGCACCTATGTTAAATGTTGATGCGGTTGAATTAGTCGCAGTTATACCCAAAGTACTCGTTGGGGTGTATGTTACAACCTGCCCAAACGAAAAACAACTAAACAAAAGCGCAACAATAAGTAATTTAAATTTCATAAAAATGAATTTAGTTTTTTTAATTTTTCAATAACAATTTGGGACTACAAAATTACTTCTAATTCACACAATTTCAATACATTTGCGTTATTAAATTATTAACAAATTTCATGCCTTTTTAACGTTTTGAGCTCAAAATCAACCAGTTCTGTAGAAGATATTGTACAAAAGTTAGAGTATTATTGTTCTTACCAAGAAAGATGTCATATTGAAGTGTCAGAAAAATTGCGTGGTTTTGTATTAAATCAAGCCGAAAAAGACCGAATAATTGTGCATTTAATTGAAAGTAATTTCCTAAACGAAGAACGTTTTGCGTTGGTTTTTTCAATTAGTAAATTTCATCAGAAAAAGTGGGGCAAAATTCGAATCAAAAACGAATTGAAAGCAAGAAAAATTTCAGATTATTTAGTTACCAAAGCACTAAAAGAAATCCCATCTGAAGAATATGAAATGACTTTCGAAAATTTAGCAGAAAAACATTGGGAATCCATTACCGAAAAAAACAATTTGAAAAAACGGAAAAAATTCTGCGATTACTTACTTCGTAAAGGATGGGAAAGCGAAAGGATTTATGAAAAAGTGAAAGAGCTTGAGAAATAGTGTTCAGTGTTCAGTCGCAGTTGGCAGATGATTCCTTTAACTAAAACTCTTTGACAAAAGAATACTTACTGCGTTTCCTCCAAAACCTACTGCATTAATTAATACTTTTTTAATATCTTTTCTTATGGTTTGCTTTTCAGCAAATGGTACTTCGATGAATTTATTATGTTGCATCATCATAATTGCCATTTCCATATTTAACATTCCAGATGCTCCAAAAGTGTGTCCAACTTTCCATTTGTTTGTGGTAAGCATTGGAATATTTTGATTGAATGTTTTTTGGATTGCTTTATACTCAGAAGTATCACCTTTCAAAGTTCCTGGTGCGTGCATTACTATGGCATCAACATCTTCTAATTTGGTATTTTGCAACGCCATTTTCATGGATTTTTGAAAACAATTGGCTTCGTCTGAAATAGAAATATTGTGTTCGATATCGTCTGTTGCGTAGCCAATTCCTTCTATGTAAGCTAAAGCGTTTTCTTTTTGGCCAATTTCTAAACAAGCAACAGCAGCACCTTCACCAAGAACCATAGTGTTTTTAGTTTTTGTAAAATCGAAAGCACGACAAGCCCATTCGACAAGCTCAGGGTGACAATCTTTTGGATTAGAATAAATTTTTAAAGCGTGCATCTGAGCAATAGTGAAATCGGTCAATGGTGCTTCGCTTCCGCCTACTAAAAACTTATTTGCCATTCCTGATTGCAACCAAGCTACGGCATTTAAAACCGCGTGTAAAGCTGTTGAACACGTTATAGAATGGGATATTTCTGGTCCGTTGTTTTTTAAATCGTGTGCTACCCAAGAAGAAATATTTCCAAGCGTTGTGGTTGGTGATGCTAAGGTTGACGTTTTCCCGGTTTCGAGAAATTCTTTGTGGTGTTTTTCAAATAATTGCGTAGCGCCACGAGAAGAACCAATATTGATTCCGAAGTCGTCGCCATTTTTCCAACCTGCATTTTTTATGGCTTGTCGTGAAACTAAAATAGCAAGTAAAACGGTTTCGTCTAAAGCTTTGTATTTAATTTCACTCTTTTTTAATTCTTCAATTTCATTTCTAATTTCTTGAGGAATTGTGGCTACAAATTGTGGCTTTCCGTTAAAGTCTTTAGTTGAAATTAAAGTTTCATTTGAAAGATAATTGCGCCAAATAGCCTCAGGGTTTTTTCCTAAAGGTGAAATGGATGCTAAGGATGTTATGGCAATTTTTTCTTTCATGTTAAATAACACAGAGATTCACAGAAGAATCAAAGAGTTTTAAATAAAAATAAAGTCTTTGAATATTGCTTTGAATATTTGTTTAACGAATGCAAATTTAAACTATTTCCAAAGCATTTTCGATGGTTTGATAGACTTTTTGTAATTGATTTTCGGTGATGATGTAGGGTGGCAAAATGTAAACTATGTTTCCAACTGGTCGTAAAATTACTCCGTTTTCGATGAAGAAATTGTAGAGTTTGTTGCGCATCGTTCCGTAGTAACTTTCTTGGGTTTCGGTTTTGATTTCTAGAGCAAAAATTACTCCGAGCACTCGAGTGGTTTTTACTTTTGGATGGTTTTTTATTTTGGATTGAAATGCTAAATGCGATTGATGAACCGTTTGAATATTTTGCTGGATTTCATCAGTTTGTAAAAGTGAAATACTGGCTAAAGCTGCAGCGCAACCTGTCGGATTTGCTGTAAACGTATGTCCGTGAAACAGCGCTTTGTCGGTGTCATCATGGTAAAATCCTTCGAAGATTTCTTGAGAGAATGTCGTGATTGCCATTGGAATTGTTCCGCCAGTTAATGCTTTAGACAAGCACATCATATCAGGTTTGTTTTGAAGATAATCACTGGCAAATGTTTTACCTGTTTTACCAAAACCAGTCATAACTTCGTCAGCAATAGTGAAGACGTTATTTTGGTTACAAATAGCGATTAATTCATCTAAAACTTCTGGTGAATACATGACCATTCCTGCAGCTCCAAGCACTAATGGCTCAAAAATAAACGCTGCATATTCGTTGGTTTTTAGAAGATTTTCTAAAGTTTTTATAGTTTGTTCTTCGTTGCCTTCTGTTGGAACCGGAATGCGAACAACTTCTAGAAGTGAACCTTTGAAGGCTTCGGTAAAAAAAGTAATTCCACTGGCAGCCATGGCTCCAAAAGTATCACCGTGAAAAGCATCTTCAAAAGCGATGACTTTAGTTTTTTTAATTCCTTTATTATAATTGTATTGTAAAGCAACTTTGATAGCGACTTCTACTGCAGTGGAACCATTGTCTGAATAGAAAATTTTCTGTTGATTGGAAGGTAGAATTTCCATTAGTTTTTCAGATAACTCTACGGCTTTATTATGAGTAAATCCTCCAAATAAAACATGTTCTAAAGTAGTTAATTGCTCATAAATAGCATCCGCCATAACTTTGTTGGAATGTCCGAAAGGGTTCACCCACCATGAAGCAATGGCATCGATATATTCTTTACCGTTTTCATCCCACAACAATGCGTCTTTTCCTTTTACAATTGCAGGAAAATCGGCTACTGTTTTGTGTTGTGTGTAAGGATGCCAATTGTGTTTTTTGTCTCTTTCAGATAAATTCATAGGGTAAAAATATTACACAAAGATACACAGAGAATAGCACAGAGTTTCACAAAGACTTTATAAATTTTGGAGATTTTCACGAAACAAATCAGCGTAATATTGAATTACATTTTGATCGAAATACGGTTCGTTGTCAATTCTTCCAATGAATTTGGCTTTGGTTTTATTCAGAATAATTTCTTCGGTAGCTTTGTTTTCATCACCTGAGAAAATGATTCCTGCAACTTTCAAATTTCTACTTTTTAAAGCTTCAAAAGATAGTAAGGTGTGGTTGATACTTCCAAGATAATGGCGTGAAACCAATATTATTTTGTAATCGGGTTGGATTAAATCGATAATGGTATCGTTGTCATTTAGCGGAACTAATAATCCGCCAGCACCTTCTATTACTAAATGATTATCTGTAGATGGAACTTTAATCTTTTTCAAATCTATTGTAATTCCGTCAATTGCTGCTGCTAAATGTGGACTTGCTGGTGTATTTAGTTTATAGCTATTTTCGTGAATAATGGTTTTATCATTACAAATATAACGCTGAATTTTATGACTATCAGAATTGTCTAAATCGCCTGCTTGGATAGGTTTCCAATAATCGGCTTCTAACGCTTGGGTTACTATGGCTGATGTTATGGTTTTACCTACATCGGTACCGATTCCTGTGATGAATAGTTTCATTTAATTAAATTCAAATTTACATGATTGACATTTGTATTTATGCTTAGAATAAAACGGCATATACACAACTAATACTGAAAAAAGAAAAGCTAAAAATGATCTAATATCTTTAATTGAAGTGACCATTTCAACTTGTTCAGCATTGCATTTTGGACATTTAATAAGTTGATTGTTTTCGTTTAGTGAATATTGACTTACATCTGAAAGAACAAGTTGAGCTTTTTTAAAATCTTCACTTTTTACAAAAAGCTTAATACCTCCAACAGCATTACTATACAAAGGATTTGAATCAACAATATTGTTATCTCTTATATATACTTCAATACCTTCAGACTCCAATTTGCCCTTAAAAATTAAAGCCTCCGATGAATATTGATAACGACCTACAATTTGAAATTGTTCCTCCATATCTTATTTAAAACACAAAAGTACTCAACAATCGCAAGACTTCTGAGATTTCTTTTTCAGAATTGTAGGAATGTAAACAAAAACGAAGTCGCTCTTGACCTTCAGGAACTGTTGGTGAAAGAATAGCTTTTACATCAAATCCGTTTTCTTGCAATTGATTAGCGATTGATTTTACCTTTTCGTTTCCTGGAATTATAGCACATTGAATAGCTGATTTACTATAAACAAACATTGGCTTCAAACCCATTTGCAATTTCTCTTGATTGAAAAATTGAATGTTGCTTTTAAGTTTTTGAATAGCTTCTTTTTCAGACTTTAAATACTGATAAGCAATTAAAATTGTAGCAACTGAATGAGGTGAAAGTCCTGTTGTATAAATAAAACTTCGAGCAAAATTTACTAAATAATTTTTTAATTCTTGACTTCCTAAAATGGCTGCGCCGTGACAACCTAATCCTTTTCCGAAAGTCATGATTCTTGCAAAAACTTTATCTTGAATTCCTTGATATTGAATTAATCCTTCGCCTAAATCTCCGAAAACACCTAATGCGTGTGCTTCGTCAATGACCAAATAGCAATTGTGTTTTTCGCATAGGTTTACTAATTCTTCTAGATTTGGTGAATCGCCATCCATGGAAAAGACTGATTCTGTAACAATATAAAAAGTTTCAAGTTTCGAGTTGCGAGTTTCGAGTTGCGAAATTATTACTTTCTCTAAATGATTGAAATCATTGTGCTGAAATTTATACGACTTGGAATTACTCATCTGAATTCCATCACGAATTGATGCATGACATAATTCGTCGTAAAGAATGATATCATTGCGTTGTGGAACCGAACTAAAGAAACCCACATTAGCATCGTAACCCGAATTGAAAATTAATGCGGTTTCTGATTGATGGAAATTGGCAATAAAATCTTCTGTCTTTTGATATAAATTGTGGTTTCCTGAAATTAATCGAGAACCTGTTGCGCCATTTATTTTGATGTTATTCTCTTGAAGATAATCATGTGTTTGATTGAAAATTTCCTCAGAATTAGCAAAACCTAAATAATCATTGGAAGCAAAATCGATTAAACTATTAGAAACTGGCAATTTTCGCAAGGCATTGTTTAGCTCGCGTTGTTGCAGTTTTTGTGTTAATGATTTTGGGAAGTTTTTCATTTATACAAATGTAGAAAAAGTAGCTGGAATAGAAGTTTTATTAAAAATGTTGTTTTTTGATATTTAATTATTGTTTTACGATAATTTTTATATATTTGTATGGAATTTTAAAACTTACAACATGAAAAAATTGAACATTTTAAAAACAGTATTAGATTTATTTTGGTTTTTTACTCTAATTTCAATTGTAGGAATGCTTATTTTTATTCCATTTTATTTATTTAGTGCTGACATTGATATTCCTATAAAAATAAAAGGGCAAGAAGTTTCAGCTAATACAATACTAGCTAAAGTAGTTGTTTTTGTAAATGTTATTGGCGGATTATTGTTTGTTTACAGCATTTATCTATTAAGAAAATTGGTTGGTCTTTTTCTAAAAAGAGAAATTTTTAGTGATGAAGTTGTGAGATTATTTAATTTAATTGGAAGACTAATAATTACCTCATCTATTATAAGTACGGTTTCTTTATTTATTTATAATGCAGTTGAAAGAAATCATTTAGGTTTATCTTTAGATTTTGGTAGTTATGATTCGTTTTTAATTTCTATTAGCCTCGGATTATTTTTTATGGTTATTAGTGAAATCTTTAAGATCGCGAAAAACATGAAAGAAGATAGTGATTTAATGATATAATTATGCCGATAATAATAAACTTAGATGTAATGTTAGCCAAAAGAAAAATGCGTTCCAATGAATTAGCAGAATATGTTGGAATTACAACAGCTAACATTTCAATATTAAAAACTGGAAAGGCAAAAGGAATTCGTTTTTCTACTTTGGAATTAATTTGCGAAATATTGGAGTGCCAACCTGGTGATATTATGGAATTTGTAAAAGAATAAAAATAGTAATAATATGAAAAAAAACTTATACTTATTAGTAGCAGGAATTATATTAGTTTTAATTGGCGCTTTTCTTAAAATCCAAAAAATTGAATTTGCGCAATATGTATTGTTTTTGGGCTTAGCTATTGAAGCATTTGCTTTATGCTCCATAGTTTGGTTATCACTAAAAAACATTAAATAAATAAAAAAGTCCCGATAATTCGGGACTTTTTGCTTATACTAAATTGTCTTAGTCGGCTAAAACAATTACTTTATTGTCTTTCATTTCAATAGTTCCTGAAGAGATTTCAAGAGTGTAGTTTTGATCGTTTACTTTTGTAAATTTATCTTCTACTTCTTTTTCAAATTTAAAGCTCGTTGCAGTAACTTTTACTGTTCCTTGTTTTAAAATAGAAACTATTGGAGCGTGATTGTTCAATATTTGAAATGAACCATCTACACCTGGCAAAGAAACCGAAGTAACTTCTCCTTTAAATAATGTAGCTTCCGGTGATACTATTTCTAAAATCATTTTTTTTTATTTAGGATTCTGGATTTAGGATTTGGGATTTTAGGAATATTTAAATCCTAACTCCTCGATTCCTCAATCCTAATTCTTATGCTTCTGCTAACATTTTTTGTCCTGCTTCGATAGCGTCTTCGATCGTTCCTTTAAGGTTGAAAGCTGCTTCTGGCAAGTGGTCTAATTCACCATCGATAATCATGTTGAATCCTTTGATAGTATCTTTAATATCAACCAATACTCCAGGAATACCTGTAAATTGCTCCGCTACGTGGAATGGCTGAGATAAGAAACGTTGAACTCTACGAGCTCTAGATACAGCTAATTTATCTTCTTCTGACAACTCTTCCATACCAAGGATAGCGATGATATCTTGAAGTTGTTTGTATTTTTGAAGAATTTCTTTTACTCTTTGAGCACAGTTATAGTGGTCATCACCTAAAATAAGTGGAGTTAAGATACGAGATGTTGAATCTAGTGGATCTACCGCTGGATAAATACCAAGCTCAGCAATTTTACGAGACAATACTGTTGTTGCATCTAAGTGAGCAAAAGTTGTTGCTGGTGCCGGGTCAGTTAAGTCATCCGCAGGAACGTAAACCGCTTGTACCGATGTAATAGATCCTTTTTTAGTAGATGTAATTCTTTCTTGCATCGCACCCATTTCTGTTGCTAAAGTTGGTTGATAACCTACCGCAGATGGCATACGACCTAAAAGAGCCGAAACCTCTGAACCTGCTTGTGTAAAACGGAAGATATTATCAACAAAGAAAAGTACGTCCTTACCTTGATCTGAACCTGCTCCATCACGGAAATATTCTGCGATAGACAATCCTGATAAAGCAACACGTGCTCTAGCTCCAGGTGGCTCATTCATTTGTCCGAAAACGAAAGTTGCTTTCGAATCTCTCATTCCTGGCTTATCAACTTTAGTTAAATCCCAACCTCCATTTTCCATAGAGTGCATGAATTCTTCACCATATTTAATAATTCCAGACTCTAACATCTCACGAAGTAAGTCGTTTCCTTCACGAGTTCTTTCACCTACTCCTGCGAATACAGAAAGACCACCGTGACCTTTTGCAATATTGTTAATCAACTCCTGAATTAATACTGTTTTACCAACTCCAGCACCACCGAACAATCCAATTTTACCTCCTTTTGCATAAGGCTCGATAAGATCGATTACTTTGATACCTGTAAATAAAACTTCAGAAGATGTGGATAAATCTTCAAATCTTGGTGCTTGACGGTGAATTGACATTCCGTTTTCACCTGTTTTTGGTAAATTTCCTAAACCATCAATTGCATCACCAATTACGTTAAACAAACGTCCGTAAACATCTGCACCGATTGGCATTTGAATTGGGTTTCCAGTAGAAACTACATCAGTACCTCTACTTAAACCATCAGTAGAATCCATAGAGATAGTACGAACTGTATCTTCTCCGATATGAGATTGTACTTCAAGTACAAGTAAAGTACCATCTTTCTTAGTGATTTCTAATGAATCATAAATTTTTGGTAATTCAGCATCTTTAGTGTTGAATACTACGTCAACTACTGGTCCGATGATTTGAGAAACTTTTCCTATTGCTTTTGACATTGCTTATGTATTTATTTAATAGCGTTTTAGAAATGAAAAAATGATGTCTTTTTTCAGAGTGCAAAGATAAATTTTCTAAATAGAAAATCAATAGCAAAAAGCTATTTTTTTATGCATTTTTTGATTTTTTTTCTATTTGAAGATTAAATCATAGAGAAATCAATATTCAATAAACAAAAAACCACCAACCGAAGTTGATGGTTTTGGTTAAATTTTGGATAAATCTTACAACACAGAAGGGAATAATATTCTGTAATCTCCGAAATCTACATCTTTAAAGTTTGAACCGTATTTTAAGTTTATTGCTTGTAAAAATTTATTAGCTATCAAAGCATATCCTCTTGGGCTTGGATGAACACCATCTAATGAAAATCCTCCACCAGTTACAAAAGCAGAAGTTACTGTAAATCCACCATTGCTAATACCTGATCCTGCAACTTGAACTAAAGCAGCATTAGCATCAACAAATGCTAAACCTTTAGAAGTAGCAACTGATGAAATTGTTGCGTTATATAAGTCAGTAGCTGTTTTAACTTCAGCTGTTTCGCTTTTTGACAACACCCATTTATCTGCTAGAGGAAATTGAGTTCCATTTCCAGCTTGTAAATGTGCTTGTGCACTAACTCCACCAGATGATAATAATATATAATCAGCAGCTGTTGCTTGTCTGTAAGATGGTAAACTTAATCCAGACAAGTTAGTTAAATATTCATCAACAATAACTAAAGCATTAGCACCTGTTGCAAAAGTAATTGTTCTGTCTAATCTTTCTTGCTCAGTAATTAAACCTGCATTTTTAGCTAATTGCAAACCTCCATTATATGGTGCGTAGCCAGAGTTTAGCGCAGCGACTTGTGCTGCTGATAAAGTTGCAGCATTATATTTAACAGTTGTAAAGAATGGCACAGATGTTACATAAGGAATATTGGCAACTACACCTTTTGCACCATTAGCAGTTAAATTTGTAGCTAAGGTATTATAAACTCCTGCAAAAGCACCTGGATCAGTAATATCATTAGCGCCATAAGATGCTACATTAGGATCACCTGTTCTATTAACACCTGTTCCTCCTGAAGTTGCGTAACCTAAAACGTCATTGTTTCCAATCCATAAAGAAAAGAAAGTTGGACTTTGCGCTGTAGCATCATCAATTATTTTAGAAGTTGCTGAAGAAGCAAATCTTGCATAATATGGATTAGCTTGGCCTAGTGGAACTCCTGCTGGATTTCCATAACCTGCAGCAAGTAAATGATAACTTTTTGCTCCTGGTACACCTAAGTTATTAAAAGAACCTGTAAGTTTTGTTGTTACCTCCGTTGATGGTGTTCCAGCAACTGGCACAGGTGCTGCTCCATTGAAGTACAATCTTGGTCCTTGGATTTGAAATCCACCCAATAATAATCCACCGATGTTGTCATTCATGTAAGGAATCTTAAATTCTCCACCGCCAACTTGAGCAAATTGTTGTGCCAAGATATTAGTATAAGAACCTTTTTGACCTTCAATAAATAATGCATTATCACTAAATCCAGCTGTTAAAGAATTTCCTAAAGCTACATATTTAGAAAAATTTGCACTACCAGCAGTAAGAGGTAATCCATCCGATGAATTTGGCTTTGTTGTAACTTCATCATCATTATTACAAGCTATAAAGGTTAACGAAACCAAGAATAGCCATTTGAAATTTTTTATCATAATCTTATAGTATTATAAATTTTATTAAAAATAAATTATGGAGTTATTGTCCAAGAAGCAAAATATTGTTGACCTATTAGACCTGCTCCAAGAACTTGTTGGTATTCTTGACCACCAATATTAGCAGCACCAAGTTTAATTATAGATTTTAATTTTGGAATACTATAATTGATTTGTGCATCGATAACTGTTGCAGCATCAATCATACCATCAGCAAATGTAGATTCCCATTTGTACTCGTCATTCCATCTTGCGCTTAAATTGAAACCAAAATTTTTGAATAATTTATCATTACTAATAGATCCTTTAATTCTGTGTTTAGGTGTGTTGAAACCTGCTTCAAAACTTGGGTCTAAAGATTGGTCAAAATCAAATTCAGCATAGTTATAATTTGCACTGATTTCAAAATTTCTAGGCAATTTGTATGCAAGACCTGCTCCGAAACCAATCGATTTAATTTCGATGTTAGTATTTGTATATAGTTGGAATGCTCTGGTATTACCAGTAGATATTGCATCTACAGATTGAACTCCAGCGTTTGTTGGACCTAATAAAAGATTTGGTGCATCTTGAGCTGTACCATAAGTTGGAGCAACAACTGTTATATTTCCAATAAAATCATTGTATATATTATAGTATCCATTTAAATCATAAGATAACTTTTGAACTTGTCCTCTGTATCCTAATTCAAATGCTTTAACAGTTTCTGGTTTAACAAGTCCAACATTTGTTTTCTTTAACAAACCTGCAGCAGCCACTGGGTTGGTTCCTGCTAATGCAGCAAATTGTTGAACTGATGCCGCTGTATAAGAATTATAATAAGCATTATTACCATTAATAGTTGTAGTGGTTCCACCAACAACTGATTGACCTAGTGGAGAAGTTACTGGTAAAGTTTCAGAATATCTTATTAAGTTGTCTGGTGCTGAACCTAGTAAAACTGCACTACCTACATTAAAACCAATATATTGATCTTGAGTAGATGGATTACGGAAACCTGTTTGGAATGAACCTCTAAAAGTATGTGCTTTTTGTGCCCCAGCTGTATATACAGCAGAAATTCTTGGTGAGAAGTTACCATCAAAGTTTTTAGCTTTATCATATCGAACAGAAGCAGTTAATTTCAATCGGTCTTCCATTAATTTCTTTTGAATTTGAGTATATGCTCCGTATTCGTTATAGTTAATTTGGCTTGTATAATCTGTATAGATTCTTCCGAAAGAGTTTAATTCGTATAGTCTGAATGAACCTCCAACTTGGATTTCAGCAAATTTTATTATGTCTTTGAAATTGTAATTTGCATCTGAATGATACATGTAAGAGTTATCCACTAATTTTGAACCTGTTAATACGTTAGGATCAGAAATTACTTTATTGAATGCGTTTTTGAAAGCATCTGTACCCGGGATTAATCTATTTCTATCTGCATAAGCTCGAGCAGCTGCATGTGATTGATCAGGAGTTGTTCCTGCTAAAGTAGATTGAACATAAGTTGCTGCATATTCCCCAAACCAAGTTGAATTTGGACTCCATTGATTGTTTATATTTAAACCTGTAAACAACATATCGTAAGAATTTCCACCATCTTCTGTTGTAAAATAACCTCTAACGAAGAAATTTTTACCTTTCAACTCTAGTTTGTGTTGTTGCATGAAGAATCCGTTCAAATAATATCTGTTGGCTCCTTGATAAACGGTGTTACCAAAACCAAATTTACTTTGCCAAATAATTTCTGTATTATTTGCCCATGGCTTAAAGTGCAAAGAGAAATCAATTTTTGCATTTTGTACTTTATTATCAGTCAAATCTACCTCATTATAACCTGTTCTACTTACATTATAATTAGGTAATATTGAATTAAAGATTGCTAATTGAGAAGAATTAATCACACCAGCATTAAACATTCCCGTAGCAACACTTTTAATATTCGTAGAAGCCTCATCACCATAAACATTCATACCATTATAGTTATGAAAACTTCTATCACGACCTACATTGTTTACTAAATCTTTATCTCTATAATCTGTAGCAAACCAATCTGTACCATTCATAAAAGTGAAATTTGCTTTTGCAGCAAAATGTTTAGTAAATGCATGAGCAACTCTTACTCCATAATCATAATACAAATTGCTTCCAGCTGCATTTTGATTTGTCATACCATATTTTGCATATGCTGTTACTCCTTGTTTGTCAAAAGGACTTTGACTAGTCATAAATAAAATACCATTAAAAGCATTTGCTCCATATAATGCAGAAGATGCTCCAGGAAGTAATTCAACACTTTGAACATCGATTTCAGAAATACCAATAAGGTTTCCTAAAACGAAGTTTAATAATGGTGAAGAATTATCCATACCATCAACTAATTGCATGAATCTTGTGTTAGCTACAGTAGCGAAACCTCTTGTGTTGATAGACTTAAATGACATACTACTTGTATTCATTTGAACCTCTTTTAGATTTTCAAGACCGTCATAAAATGTAGGCGAAGCCGTTTTCTTGATGTCTTTAATTGTCATTCTTTCAATTGTTACTGGAGACTCTTTTACTCTCTCTGGAGCTCTAGAAGCTGCAACTACAATCTCATCCAATTGTGTGTCTTGATTTTCCATCTTTACTTCAACTTTTTGGGATGCTGAAGTAACTTCAATTTTTTGCGTCGCAAATCCGATGCTTGACACCTCAATTGTAAAAGGTGGTTTTTTGGTTACTTTGACAATAAACTTACCGTCTCCATCTGTTACGGTACCTGATGGCTCGCCAACAACTTTAACGTTTGCGCCAGGAATTGGTTCGTTTTTACTGTCTTTTACCGAACCTGAAATTGTGCTTTGAGCAAATGAAATGCTGCAAAAAAACAACGTCAAAATAAAATAATAAATCTTCATTAGGTTTGATTTTTGTTGGTTTAAGTAGCCAAAATACAAATAATTTTTATATTATTAAAAAAGTGTATATTATTTTAATATTTGTCATTTTTTTTTACTCTTTTCGATTAATCCGCAATCAAAAATCTTTATGTTTTTATTAACTTATTGTGAATATTACTAAAAAAATAGTATGCGTACATAATAAATAGTGTGTTTTTTTAAATTAATCATAAAAATGTTAAAATAAAAAAGCGAGAAAAATATTTTCTCGCTTTTTTTATCAAATTCGTATATTATTTACTCAACCGTTACCGATTTTGCTAAATTTCTTGGCTGATCAACATTACATCCTCTTAATACCGCAATGTGATAAGACAAAAGTTGCAATGGAATAGTCGTTAATAATGGTGAAAGCGCATCTGAAGTTTCAGGAATTTCAATCACATGGTCAGCAAGTCCTTTTACTTGAACATCACCTTTAGTAACAATGGCAATAATTTTTCCACTTCTAGATTTGATTTCTTGTATATTGCTAACCACTTTATCATAATGTCCTTGCTTAGGAGCAATTACAACTACTGGCATTTTTTCATCAATTAAAGCAATCGGACCGTGTTTCATTTCTGCAGCTGGATAGCCTTCTGCATGAATATAAGATATCTCTTTTAACTTTAAAGCTCCTTCTAAAGCAACTGGAAAATTATATCCTCTACCTAAGTATAAACAATTTGGCGCATCTTTATATATAGAAGCAATTTCTTTAGCAATTTCATTTGTAGAAGACAATGCTTCAGCTACCTTTTCTGGAATCACTTCTAATTCTTGTAAATATCTGTGGAAGTCAGAATTTGACATAGTTCCTTTGGCTTTTGCAAGTCTTAAAGCTATCATTGTCAAAACTGTGATTTGAGTTGTAAATGCTTTTGTCGATGCAACACCAATTTCAGGTCCAGCATGAGTATAAGCACCTGCGTGAGTTTCTCTAGATATTGAAGATCCAACAACGTTACAAACACCAAAAACAAATGCGCCTTTTTCTTTTGCTAATTTGATTGCTGCCAAAGTATCGGCAGTTTCTCCAGATTGTGAAATTGCAATAATCACATCTTTACTTGTAATAATTGGATTTCTATATCTAAATTCTGAAGCATATTCTACTTCAACTGGAATTCTTGCAAATTCTTCAATAACATATTCGGCAACTAAACCTGCATGCCATGATGTTCCACAAGCAATAATTATTATTCTATCGGCATGAAGAAATTTTTCGATATTATCTTCAACACCTGCCATTTGAATTAATCCGCTATTTGCGTGAAGCCTTCCTCTGTAAGTGTCTTTAATTACATTTGGTTGCTCATAAATTTCTTTAAGCATAAAGTGATCGTAACCACCTTTTTCTATTTGCTCTAAGTTCATTTGCAATTCTTGAACATAAGGATCTACCAAAGAGTCGTCTTTAATTTTTCTTATTTTCAATGGTTTGTGCAAACGTACAATAGCCATTTCTTCATCTTCTAAATAGATTGCATTAGAAGTATATTCAATAAAAGGTGATGCATCAGAAGCTATAAAAAATTCATCCTCACCAACTCCAATTGCTAATGGGCTACCTAATCTTGCAACAACCATTTCATCTGGTTTTTTCTTATCAAAAACACAAATCGCATAAGCTCCGACAACTTGATTTAAAGCAATTTGAACTGCTTTTCCAAGTTTTAGATTGTCTTTTTTCTGAACATCTTCAATCAAATTTACTAAAACCTCAGTATCAGTATCCGATTTGAAAGTGTATCCTCTTTTTATTAATTCTTTTTTTAATGGTTCATAGTTTTCTATAATCCCATTGTGAATTATTGCTAAGTCCCCAGAATTTGATAAATGTGGATGTGAATTTACATCATTAGGAACACCATGTGTTGCCCAACGTGTGTGTCCCATACCTATGGTTCCATTAGTTGTAATTTCTTTGGATGATTTTTCTTCTAAATCGGAAACTTTTCCTTTTGTTTTAGAAACTTTTAAATCTGTTCCGTCATAAAGCATAACGCCCGCACTATCATAGCCACGGTATTCTAATCGCTTTAATCCTTTAATAACAATAGGATATGCTTCACGATATCCAATATAACCTACAATTCCACACATATTATAATAGTTATTTAGTTAGTCAGGTTTGGTATAATAAACTTCTAATTTTAATCTTTGATTACTAGGAACACTTGGATTTGATCCAAATAAAATGGTTCCCAATGGATTTACAACAGACATTGCTGGTACAAACTTTGTTGTAACAGAACCATTGTTGAATGGTGTAAACAAATTAACATTAAGCGGATTCGTTATTGCTTCTGTAACCACTAATCCTAATTTTACATTAGTTGAATCTTTCAAAATTAAATTTCTAACGTGATTAGTGATTTTAATTTTATAAGTAGTTCCTCTATCGCTTGTGTTTTTTTGAATAATTCCACCATGAACATATTTGTTGTATTTTGAAGAATTACTTGTAGTTAAATCGGAGTAATAATCAATCAGAGGTCTTTTGTTATTCAAATCATAAAGATAAATTCTGTTTGGCTCTGGTGCTACCGTTCCCATAGCTGAATTATCAATAGTAAAAGTTAAATTAGCTTCATTGACTAACCAATTTTTATCTTTTATGTCTTGTAATTTTGCTGCTCCAGTAGTTCCTGCAAATAAATCAATTACAGCCATTGAACCACCCATTCCATTTAAATATAATTTATCGTCACCAACAGTTGTGTTTGGAGATGTTACTGGGTTTGACCAATCGCTATTAATTAGATTTACAGTATGTCCGCCTAATTTGATTTGCAATGTTCTTCTAACAATTACTGGATCAGTATCCGATGTTTTGTCGTGATAAACCATCATAATATACCCATTTGCAAAATTTAATTTCGCTAATGTCCCTTGATTTACTGATGAGGAAGCGTTATCTACTTTAAAATACAAACCTCTAAAATAGTTTTCAAAAATATTATTGTTATACAAAACTCCTGCTGGAGCATTGATGATTTTATTTTTGAAAAAAACTTTATTCAAATTAAGAAACATTCCTGGTGCAAGACGTTCTTTTACCGTTCCAGAACCTAAAGGCACGTTATTTTTTAACAACTTAATTTGTTTTTCACTAAACTTAAATTTACTATTTTGAGAATTGTCAACTATTGTGTTATCAAAAACATTAGTATTGTCATCATTTAACAATGTCCCAATATTTGAATCAAAATCACTTTGCTGATTTGAATAATAATGTTGAGGATCTTGAAAACCTGTTGAAGGATCATTATCTCTCAAATAATAATTTGATTCATATACCTTTAAATCTATCTCACTTGCGCCATGGATTGAATCTAACTCATAAGTGCTATCGCCTGTATTAGTATCAGTGCTCAAAAAAGTATTATAATAAGGTACATACAAATAAACTGAATCGACAACTATATTAGCAGGAGTGTCATAAAATTTTGGACTAGAAGTTACTAATTGTAATTGAGTAACAAAACTAGCCTTGGTTTTTCCAAATACAGGATTGTTGTAGTATCCCAAAGAGTTTACAGGCAAATCGCTTGTTCTAAATACTCCTATATTTTGATTGTATGCAACAATATCTATTGCTTCTTTGTTTAAACTGTAGTTGTCATTCCCTACAATTTCGGAACCAAGTTCATTGAAATCTTTATCGCAAGATGCGAAAAAAAGAATTGATAATCCGATAATAAATGTTTTGTAAAAGAAATTAAATTTCATGTTTTGTAAATTATATTATAGCATCTTTTTGTAAAAAGAAGTGTAAGCTTCAGCAAATCCTTCTTTGGGAGCGAAAGGTAAAAAAGGTTTACCTGAAGATTCTATAAATTTTGTTAAACTTGGAGAAAGATTTTCAGAAGCAATAATTACTGCGTCAGAGTGTGCTATAGAAGCTTTGATAAGATTTTCATAATTAGGCATTTCTAAATCTGCAATTGCCTCTTCTGGAACACCATCAAATTTAATCTTGTTAATCATTTCTACATCTAAATTTCCATCAAATGATTGGCTATAAACTGAACTTACAATTTTGGTTTCAGAAAATAATGCTTCGTCTTTATAAAAATGTTTCATATAAACAGGAAGCATTGAAGCCATCCAACCATGAACATGAATAATATCAGGAACCCAATTTAATTTCTTAACGGTTTCTACAACGCCTTTTGCAAAGAAAATTGCTCGCTCATCGTTATCTGGATATAGAATTCCATCTTCATCAGAAAAAGTCGCTTTTCTTTTAAAGTATTCGTCATTATCTATAAAATAAACTTGAATTCGCTCTTTAGGTATTGATGCTACTTTGATAATCAAAGGCATGTCAACATCATTTACAACTAAATTCATCCCAGAAAGACGAATTACTTCGTGCAATTGGTGTCTTCTTTCATTTATATTTCCATATCTAGGCATGAAAATTCTGATTTGTCCGCCTTGATCATTAATCATTTTTGGCACGTCATATGACATTAGAGAAACTTCATTCTCTGCTAAATAAGGCACCACTTCAGATGATACATATAATATCCTCTTATCTTCCATTATGTTATGTATGTATTTATTGGCAATAAAAAACATGCAAAATTACAAAAATTTATGCAGATAATTACTAAAGTAGTAAGTTTGTACCCTATTTAATAAAAAAACACATGCACATTTTCAGTAAAAAGGCAGATTTAATCAATCATCTGAAAGAGAATAACCTCGATAAATCCACAGTAGGATTTGTCCCAACTATGGGAGCATTACACGCAGGACATCTCTCTCTGCTTAAAAAATCTATTGAAAATAATGCAACAACGGTAATAAGTATTTTTGTAAACCCAACTCAATTTAATAATCCCGAAGATTTAAAAAAATATCCTAGAACATTAGAAAGTGATGTAGAAAAAATTAAAACAATTTCTGAAAAAATTCTCATATATGCTCCAACAGTTGAAGATATTTATGATGGAAATACAAAATCACAACATTACAATTTTGATGGTTTAGAAAATCAAATGGAAGGTAAATTTCGTCCTGGACATTTTGACGGAGTTGGAACGGTTGTAAAAAGATTATTTGAAATTGTAAATCCAACCAATGCCTATTTTGGTGAAAAAGATTTTCAACAACTTCAAATTGTAAAAAAACTAGTTGAAAAAGAAAAACTTTCAGTAACCATAATCGGATGCCCAATTTTTAGAGAGCAAAACGGATTAGCGATGAGTTCTCGAAATGAACGCCTTTCTGAAAACGAAAAAAAGGAAGCCTCAATTATTTTTAAAACATTAAATGAAGCGAAACATCTTTTTGGCACGAAATCTGCTAAAAAGGTTGCTAAGTATGTAACAAAAACCTTTTTAAATCATCCAATATTTGAATTGGAATATTTTGAAATTGCGGATGAAGCTAGCCTGTTATCTTGTAAAAGAAAAAACAAAAAGAAAAAATACAGAGCTTTTATTGCAGTTTTTGTTAACAAAATAAGATTGATAGATACTATTTCACTAAATTAATTTAACTTTGCCCCATGCAAATTCAAGTTGTAAAATCAAAAATTCATCGCGTCAAAGTAACTGGCGCAGATTTAAACTATATCGGTAGCATTACTATCGATGAAGCTTTAATGGATGCCTCAAACTTAATTGAAGGCGAAAAAGTTTCTATTGTTAACATCAATAACGGAGAGCGTTTTGAAACTTACGCTATTAAAGGCGCAAGAAATTCTGGCGAAATCACTTTAAATGGTCCTGCCGCAAGAAAGGTTCATGCTGGCGATATTATTATCATTATTTCGTATGCTACTTTAGATTTTGAAGAAGCAAAAACATTCAAACCTTGGCTTGTTTTCCCAAACGAAAACGATAACACTTTGAAATAGTCTTTTGAAAAATCAAGTAAGTAAATGGTTGTCGATAGTAATTCCTATACTTTTAGGAATTGGAATAATCGTATATCAATACTCAAAATTTACTGATGCTCAAATCAATGAAATAATTGGTTACTTCAAAAATGCCGATTATTTTTATGTTTGCCTAGCTGTTTTTGTTGGATTTATAGGCAATGCCATTCGAGCTTACCGATGGAAATACATGTTAGACCATTTGGGTTATGACTCTTCTTTCCAAAACAATTTCATGGCAGTGAATATTGGTTACTTACTAAACTTGACCGTCCCAAAATCAGGAGAAATTTCAAGAGCTCTAATTGTAAAAAAATACAACAACATCCCTTTCGACAAAGGATTTGGAACCATTGTCGCCGAAAGATTGATAGATATGATTTTTCTATTATTCTTTATGTTACTATCTGTTGTCCTTCAGTTTAAAATAGTAAAAGCCTTTATTTTAGACAAAATTCCTTTACAACTAATGACACTTCTCTCCATTTTTGGAATCTTGTTTTTAATTGTATTTGTTTTAATTTACAAGTACTCAAAATTGAAAATAGTAGCTGTTTTTAAAGAAAAAATTTCAGGATTGAAAGAAGGATTATTGAGTATTATCCACATGAAAGAAAAATGGAAGTACTTCTTTCAAACCATCTTAATTTGGATATACTATTTAATCACCTATTATATAGCTACTAAAGTAATTCCTGAAACTTCAACCCTAACATTTGAAGCCATTATAACTTGTTTTGTTGTAGGAAGTATTGCTATTGCGTTTACTAATAGTGGATTTGGCGCTTATCCGTTTCTAACTTCTAAAGTGCTATTGTTTTATGCTATTGCAGAACCAGCAGGAACAGCCTTTGGTTGGATTATTTGGACCTCTCAAATGCTATTAGTTTTACTTTTGGGATTGTTGTCATTTTTATTACTACCTATCTTAAATAGAAAATAATTTATTATATTGCTTGTTTTTAAAAACTTTCTTTAAGTCAATCAAAACAACCAAAATATGAAAAAAATTATTTTATTCTTATTAATGACACTTAGCTTTAGCGGTTTTGGTCAAAAATTAAAAGATAGTATCCTTTCAAAAAAATTAGATACTTATAGATATTTAACAGTATCTCTTCCTCCTTCATACGATAGAGAAACTAAGAAAGTATATCCTTTACTTTTTTTATTAGATGGTGATTATTTATTTGATCCTTTTCAAGGCGCTATAAGCTATGGTAATTATTGGGATGATTTGCCAGAGGTAATCATTGTAGGCTTAGCTCAAAATAGAGAAAACGAGCGTGACTCCGATTGTACATTTGATGACAGCACAGGTTTACCTGAAGGAAAAGGCGAAAGCTTTTTCGAATTTATTGGTGGTGAACTTTTACCATTTCTTCAAAATAAATACAGAATTTCTCCTTTCAAAATAATTGCTGGTCATGATGTAACTGCTGGTTATATGAACTTATTTCTATACAAAGACAATCCTTTATTCAATGCATATATTTCATTAAGCCCAGAACTTGCTACAGAAATGGAGGTAAGAGTTGCCGAACGATTAGGAACTTTCAAACAAAATATGTTCTATTATCAATCTTCAGCCGATGGAGATATTAAGAAAATGAGAGCTAAGATTGCTACTTTAGACGAAAATATAAAGGCAGCTAACAACACAAGTCTAAACTACAAATACGACGATTTTAAAGGAGCTTCTCACTATTCACTTGTTTTATATTCAATTCCAAGTGCACTATATCAGTTTTTTGCAGCTTACCAACCAATTTCAACTTCTGAATTTCAAGAAAAAATTGTCAAATTGGAATCGGGTTATGTAGATTATCTTAAAAATAAATATGAGGTTTTAGAAAAAGCATTAGGAATTAAAATGCCAATACGTCTTAATGATTTTAAAGCTATTGAAGCAGCAATTCTTAAAAACAAAGCCTACAATGAATTTGAACTACTAGCACAACTTTCTAAAAAAATGTATCCAAAATCAATGCTTGGAGATTACCATATGGCTATGTATTATGAAAATACTGGTGATATTAAAAATGCAGTAAGATATTACCAAAATGGTTTTCAAATGCAAGAAATTGGTGATTTAACCAAAGACATGATGCTTGGTAAAGCAGATGAATTAAGAGTTCAAATTAAAAAGAAATAACAAATATTCAGATTCAGAAATTAACTAATGGCTAAGCTTAAAACTTCTTTCTTTTGTCAAAATTGTGGTACTCAATATGCCAAATGGCAAGGACAATGTAACGCGTGTAAAGAATGGAATACTATTGTTGAAGAAGTAATTCAAAAAGAAGAAAAATCAAGTTGGAAGCCAACATCTGAAGTTAAAAAAGCGCCAAAACCATTAAAAGTTACAGAAATTGATTCGTCTGAAGAAGTTCGAATGAACACGCTTGATGGCGAATTAAATCGTGTTCTCGGTGGCGGAATAGTTCCTGGTTCTTTGATTCTTCTTGGTGGCGAACCCGGAATTGGAAAAAGTACTTTATTACTTCAAATATCTTTAAAATTACCTTACAAAACTTTATATGTTTCAGGTGAAGAAAGTCAGAAGCAGATAAAAATGCGTGCAGAAAGAATTACTCCAAATGGTGATAATTGCTATATCTTAACAGAAACTAAAACTCAAAATATCTTTCGTCAAATTCAAGAAATTGAACCCGAAATTGTAATCATTGATTCCATTCAAACGCTTCATACCGATTATATTGAATCAACCGCAGGAAGTATTTCTCAAATTAGAGAATGTACTGCAGAATTGATAAAATTTGCCAAAGAAACCAATGTTCCTGTAATTTTAATTGGACATATTACCAAAGATGGAACTATCGCTGGACCAAAAATATTGGAACACATGGTCGATACGGTTTTGCAATTTGAAGGCGACAGAAATCACGTGTACCGAATTTTACGCAGTTTAAAAAACCGATTTGGTTCAACAGCCGAACTCGGAATATATGAAATGCAAGGTTCCGGATTGAGAGAAGTTTCCAATCCATCTGAAATATTGCTTTCGCATCGTGAAGAAGAACTTTCTGGAACAGCCATTGCCTCCACTTTAGAAGGAATGCGTCCGTTGATGATTGAAATTCAAGCATTGGTTTCAACAGCAGTTTATGGAACACCACAAAGAAGCACAACTGGTTATAATGCCAAAAGACTAAACATGCTTTTGGCAGTTTTAGAAAAACGCGCTGGTTTCAGACTAGGAACAAAAGATGTTTTCTTGAACGTTACTGGAGGAATATCGGTTGATGATCCAGCAATTGATTTGGCAGTTGTGGCTTCGATACTTTCGTCAAATGAAGACATCGCTGTTGGTAAAGACGTTTGCTTTGCTGGCGAAGTTGGTCTTTCGGGTGAAATTCGTCCTGTAAACAGAGTCGAACAACGCATTCAAGAAGCAGAAAAACTTGGTTTTGCTACTATTTTTGTTTCTAAATACAATAAACTTTCTACAAAATTTCCAGGAATAAAAGTGATTTTAGTATCTAAAATTGAAGAAGTTGTAGAACATTTGTTTGGATAATAATTTGGTTATCAATTACGTTATCTAAAAAACCAAACCATGAAACCAAAATTTATTTTCTCAATCTTCGCTGTTTTCTTACTAATTTCTTGTTCAGAAAAAACAGATTATAAAAAATTTATCAAACTTCCTGAAGACCACAGATGGCTAAAATCAGATTCCAAAATTTTTGAATTTACCATTGACGATGATAAAAAGTTATATGATGTTACCTTTGAGTTTAGCCATATTTATGATTATCAATTTGCAAGTGTTCCCATAAAAATTGATGTTAAAAATCCATCTGGTGAAGAAGAATTTCACAACATTGATTTCAATATAAAAGACAGTAAAGGCAAACCATTAGCCGATTGTGGTGGCGATATTTGTGATATGTCAATGAACGTTCTTGAAAAAACGAAACTCCTAAAAGGAAAATATCAAATAAAAGTAAGTCACGATTTTAATGGACCTTATCTTCCAAATGTTATTGGAGTAGGAATTAAAGTAACACAATCAAAATAATTTGCATTGCTTCCCAACCTTTTCATAAAAATAGTACTCTTTATATTTATAACTAAATACTAAATGTTATGAAAAAGAAATTTTCTTTAGAGATAAAATCACCTTGCAGCGAAAACTTCGATAAAATGATTCCAAATTCGAATGGTTCATTTTGTAGTTCTTGTGCTAAAAATGTTATCGATTTAAGCACAAAAACCAATTCGGAAGTAGCAAGATTTATAGCTGAAAATAAAAACAAAAGCATTTGTGCCCGATTGAAAACTTCACAACTTGAAGAAGAATTTGAAATAAACGAAATTTCTAAAAGCAACAATTTTAAATATGCTGTTGCTGTTGCTGCTTCAGTTTTATTAACTTCTACTGTTGTTGGTCAAGAAAAACAATCTGTAAAAACAGAACTTGGTTGTTCCGAACCTACTGGTTTTAAACTTGGAAAAGTTGCTTATCAAGAAGGAAAAATGGTTTCTTTTATTTTGAGTGGAAAAATTTTAGAAAAATCAACTAAAAAACCTTTGTCAAATAAAAAATATCCTGAACTTACCATTTTTGTTTCAGGTTCGAATGTTACTGCAAAAGTAGATCCAAAAACAGGCGCTTATTCTATTCCATTACTTTTGGACAAAAAAACTACAGAACTATTTGTTACAATAAACTCAAGTGATTCAAGTTATTCTAAAAGTATGAAAATTGATTTATCAAAAATCAGAAATAATAGTTTAATTTTAAACCTGTCAATTGATTCAGAAACCGAAATGGAAAACTATAAAATTATGGGCGGTTTGGGTGTGAATTATATTGACAATAAAAAAATGAAAAACTCATAAAATGAAAAAAACACTCTTACTTACCTTACTAATTTCAGCAATTTCTTTTGCTCAAAAGCCTATTTTCACTTCGGCAAAAGTAAAATCGGCAACCGTTTATTTTAATGCTGCCGAACTGCAACAAACTACAACCGTAAATCTTCCTGTGGGAACAAGCGAAATCGTAATTAAAAATGTTGCTGATTATTTGAATGAAAACACCATTCAAATTGGCGCGCCAAGTTCGGTAACGGTTTTATCAGTGCAATTTACTCAAAATTATATTTCAGAATATGAAATTGACGAAAGCAATCCTGCCATAAAAAAAGTGCGCGATAGTATTACTTTGGTTCAAAAAGAAATTAAGAAAATTCAAATTGAAACCTACTCACACCAACAAACAATTGGTTTATTAGACAATAATCAAACGGTTGCTGGAGCCAATTCGGGATTAAGTGTAACCGAATTAATAAAATTGGTTGACTATTATAAAGCCAAAAGAACAGAATTAGACAACGCTATAGTTTTATTACAAGAAAAAGAATCCAATTGGAACAAAAAACTTAAAGCTTTAAACGATAAATTGGTCATCAATACCCAAAAAGAAGACAAAACTTCCAAAGGAAAATTGGTACTTCAAGTGATGAACGAAATTGCAGGAAACGTAAATCTTGACATCAACTACATCACCAATTCCGCAACATGGAATCCTTTTTATGATTTACGAGTAGACAACGTAAAAGATCCAATCAACATGATGTATAAAGCACAAGTAACCCAAAATTCTGGTATTGATTGGAAAAAAGTAAAACTAACGTTATCAAGCGGAAATCCTAATCAAAATAATCAAGCTCCAATTTTGAGTTCATGGTTTTTGAGGTATTCTCATCCTGAACTAGATTATGATAGTTATAAAAACAGCAATGCTCAATTAAATGAAATAGTTGTTACAACGGCAAGAGGAGTTAAAAAAGATAAAAATGCTTTTGGATATGTTGCTTCTTCATCAATTGGAGCGAATATTGTTGAAAACCAACTCAACGTTTCTTTCGATATTGATATTCCTTATGACATTTTATCTAATGGAAAAGCACATTCTGTAGCGTTGAAAGAAATAAAATTACCTGCAACTTACAAATATTATGCTGCACCAAGAGTGGATAAAGAAGCCTTTTTATTGGCAGAAATTAATGATTATTCTAAATACAATTTATTGCCTGGAGAAGCTAATATCATCTTTGAAGGTTTGTATGTTGGAAAAACAACTATCAATCCTAATCAAACGGCTGATACTTTAAATTTAAGTATGGGAAGAGATAAAAAAATCAATATCAAACGCGAAAAAGTAGTGGATAAAAGCGGTACTAAATTTTTATCTTCTTACAAAGAGCAAACGTTTACCTATGATTTAACCGTGAGAAACAATAAAAAAGAAGAAATTTTTATGTTGTTGAAAGATCAATATCCATTGAGTACGGACAAAGAAGTTACAATAGAATTATTGGAAGACGGAAAAGCAAAAGTAAACACCGAAACCGGAATTCTAACATGGGAACTGAAACTCGCTCCAAACGAAACCAAGAAAATCAGAATCAGTTATAAAGTGAAATATCCTAAGGATAAAGTGATCGATAATTTATAAGCATAACTAACTCAAGCAGAGGAAAAGCGTAAAGAATTTAAAACTCTTTGCGCTTTTTTGTTTTTGTAAATCACTATGAATGAAATACTTTAGAAAAATTTTATTAAATTTACGATTGCTAAACTAATCGCTATGAAAAAGATTTTACTTTTAGGTATTATAGTATTGTCCTTTTTTGGACATTCCCAAACTATTGCGCTACAATCATTTGCAACAGGTTTTAATAGTCCTGTAGAAATTGCAAATGCAGGCGATTCACGATTATTTGTTGTACAACAAGGAGGATTAATTCGAATTTTAAATTCAAATGGTACTGTAAACGCAACACCTTTTTTAAATTTATCTACCATTATTAGTTCTGGTGGAGAAAGAGGATTATTAGGTTTAGCATTTCATCCAAACTATACTACAAATGGATTTTTCTTTGTTAATTATACCAATACATCTGGAAACACAGTAATTGCAAGATATAGTGTAAGTGCAAATCCAAATATTGCCAATACAACAGGAACTATTTTAATGACGATAAATCAACCTTATACAAATCACAATGGTGGAAGCATAAAATTTGGACCAGATGGTTATTTATACATCGGAATGGGAGATGGTGGTAGTGGCGGTGATCCTGGAAATAGAGCTCAAAACATCAATGAAAATTTAGGCAAGATGCTTCGAATTGATGTAAATTCAACCGTTGCTCCTTTTTATACAAGTCCTTCAACAAATCCTTATGTTGGCGTAGCTGGAAATGACGAAATTTGGGCTAGAGGATTAAGAAATCCATGGAAATTTTCATTCAACAGATTAAATGGAGATTTATGGATTGCAGATGTAGGACAAAATGCTTTTGAAGAACTTAATAGAATACAGAGTCCGTTACCTAATACTGGGTTGAATTTTGGTTGGAAATGTTATGAAGGAAATGCAATCTACAATACAACAGGATGTAACCCTGCCAATACTATGACATTTCCTTTTTATCAATATCCTTTATACAGCAATGGTACTTGTTCTATAACTGGAGGGTATGTTTACACAGGATCAACTTATCCAAACTTACAAAACAAATATGTTTTTAGTGATTATTGTGATAATAAAATCAGAACTATTGACAATAATGGAATTGTATCCACTTCAGTTGTTTTTCCAAATAATGATTTTGTAACTTTTGGTGAAGATTATTTAGGCGAATTATACATCGCAGGAATCTCGTCTGGAACAATTTATAAAATAATTGATACTTCATTAAGCAATTCAGAGTTTGATAAAATGGGGTTTTCTTTGTATCCAAATCCGGCAAAAGAATCGTTTACTATTAAAAGTTCTGATGAAAATATAGCAACAAAAATCGATTTATTTGACCTTACAGGAAAATTACTTTTGACAAAAAAATTAGAAAATAATCCCGAAAATACAATTGCCACAAATTCACTTTCTAAAGGAATGTATTTGGTTACTTTAGAGACTAAAAATGGAACGAGTTACACTACAAAACTGATTATAGAATAATATGCTCGAACCATTTATCGTAACAACAATTACAACAAACGAAAACGGAATTTCTGTTTTTTCAGAAACTGATTTTGAAGTGCATCAACGTGGCGGAATGTACTTAACCGAACAAATTACCTCCAAGAATTTCAGAATTAGAAAAAGTGCTTTGGGTTACGAAACCGATTTTCATTTAAGTGGTGACCCAACTTTAATAATTATCTTAAAAGGAACTTTAAAAATTGAATTACAAAATGGTGAATTCAAAACATTTTCTGCAGGAAATTCATTTATAGCAAAAGATAATTTACCTGAAAATGTAGTTTTCGACAACAAAATCCACGGACACAAAGCAAGTGTAATTGGTAATGAAACCCTAGAAGCAATTCATATTAAGTTGTAATCAAACTGAACACTGATCACTGATCACTGAATACTGAATCAAGGTGCTGGATTAGGATGAATCTCTTGAATTCTTTCAATTTCAGATAAAATTTCTTTAGATAGAACTACTTCGAACGCATCAATGTTTTCTTTTAATTGTTCCAATGAAGTTGCTCCGATAATCGTTGACATCACTAAACGCTGTTGGTTTACAAAAGACAATGCCATTTGAGTAATTGTTAATCCATTTGCTTCGGCTAAATCTTTGTATAATTTTGTTGCTTTAAAGCAATTTTCGTTATTGTATCTAGTGAAATTTGGAAACAATTTCAAACGAGAATTTTCAGGATATCCGTTCAAATATTTACCTGATAAAAATCCGAAAGCAAGAGGAGAATACGCTAATAATCCAACATTTTCTCGCATACAAATTTCAGAAAGTCCAACTTCAAAAAGACGATTCAACAAAGAATACGGATTTTGAATGGTTGCAATTCTTGGTAAATTATGCTTTTCACTTTCGTTTAAAAACTTCATTACACCATATGGGTTTTCGTTAGAAACTCCAATATGTTTTATCTTTCCTTCTTTGATTAATCCATCATAAACTGATAAAACTTCAAAGAAATTGTCTTGCCATTTGGTATCCAATTCGGTAACACCTCGTTTTCCAAACATATTCATTACACGTTCTGGCCAATGCATTTGATACAAATCGATATAATCCGTTTGAAGGTTTTTCAAACTCAATTCAACCGCTTCGTGAATGCTTTTTTTAGAAAAATCTAACGGTTGACGAATGTATTCCATGCCACGATTTGGTCCTGCAATTTTAGTTGCTACAACCAATTTCTCTCTTTCAAAAGCTCCAATTTTGTGCAACCAACTTCCAATATGTCGTTCCGTGCTTCCAAAGATTTGAGCATTTCCACCAATGGGATACATCTCTGCAGTATCAAGAAAATTTATTCCTCTTTCAACGGCATAATCCAATTGTGAATGTGCTTCGGCTTCAGAATTTTGATTACCAAAAGTCATTGTACCTAAACAAATCTTGCTGATTTTTATATCGGAATTTGGAAGTGTTGTGTAGTTCATTTTATTTATTTGAAAGTGCAAAGATACAAAGTAAGAAAGGGTTTTAAAAAGAAAAAAGTTCAAAGAAATCTCTGAACTTTTAAACTTTATTTTGTCATTTCGACGAAGGAGAAATCTCACTCGTTACTCATTTTATGTGATTTCTCCTTCGTCGAAATGACAAACTGCATAAACTACAACTCGTTCAACATTTTAGAAATCTCATCTAACTTTGGAGTCAAAATAATTTCGATTCTTCTGTTTTTTGCTTTTCCTTCTGGTGTGTCGTTGCTCATTAATGGTGCAAATTCACCTCTTCCGGCAGCAGTTAAATTATCTTTTTTAACACCTTTATTTTCTGAAAGAATATTTACAATTGCTGTTGCTCTTTTTGTAGATAAATCCCAATTGTTTTCGATTCCACCACCAATATTTCCAAGAATTTTGTCATCGTCTGTATGTCCTTCAATCAATACTGAAATATCTGGATTATCGGCAAGCACTTTTCCAACTGCTACAACTGCAGTTTTCCCTTCTGCTCCAACTGCCCAACTTCCTGTTCCAAAAAGTAATTTATTTTCCATTGAAACATATACTTTTCCATTGCGTTGTTCTACGGTTAATCCTTTTCCTTCGAATGCTTTCAACGATTTAGAAAGTGTTTCTTTCAATTTTTTCATGCTTGCCTCTTTAGCTACGATGTATGCTTCTAACTCGCTTAAACGTTTTGAACTTGCATCTAATTCAGCTTTCAATTTATTCAAACGTTCTTGCTCAGCAGCCATAGATTTTTCTTTAGCTTCCAATTTTGCAAGTAATTCTCTGTTTTTATTGATGTTAGCCGTTAACGCTTCGTTACTATCTTTTTCTAAAGCATTGTAGGATGCTTGAAGTGTTTTCAAATTTTTATCGGAAGCTGTAAAATCAGCAAGAAGTTTATCGCGTTCTGCTTTCAACTTATCATATTCCGATTGTAATTTAGATTTATCGGCTTCCAACTGGTTTTTGGATTTAGTTAAATCTTCGTTACTATCAGCTAAAGTTCTGTTTTCTTTTTTTAATTCGGCAAACTTGTTTTCCAAATCGTTGTATATTTTTTTAGAAACACACGATGTTGAAAGTGCCACAATCAATAATCCTAAGGAAATTCTTTTAATCATTTTAAATTTATTTTTTTGAATCGAATCAAAATTAAAGCATCAAATCGGTTTTTGGTCTATTGGTTTTATTTGTTATTGACATTGTTATTGACAATTTATTTTGGGTTTTCAGGTTGCGCACATCGAAAAGCTAAGTGTAAAGGTTGCGAGTTATAAATAGTTCTATTTAAAATGTTTTATTATATAGTCTTCAACTTTGCTTTTTTTGTAAAAATCTGAATTGTTTTTTACATTTAATATATCATAAACAGCTTGTTGTTTATCGTTTGAATTTTCATAATATGATTTACAAATCAAATATCCTGCCCAATATAACGCATTTCGAGGTCGAAGTGGTTCATTTTCATCACGCCAAGAAATAGATTTATCTTGATACATTTCTTTTTTAAAATCTTCCCAAATTACAACTTCTCTATTTTGAAAAGCTTTATAATCACCATCTGTTTTCCCTGTAAAGAGTTCCGTTAGAAATTCTGCGCTTCCTTCTCGTAAAGCATAACTCAATAAATTATTTTCTCTAACCATTCCATTTTGATTGAAATGAATCATTTCATGAAAAACCGTTATTGGAATATGATTGAAATCAAAAATATTATTTAACATACTTGAATTCCAATTTTTAGAATTGCTTTCCGTTTTACTTAAATATTCTGTTCCAATAATTAATCCGTTTTTGGAAATCGTTCCGTTAGAACTTAATCTTCCTACAACAAAATAAATAGCTCCAAATTCAGCTTTTGGATAAACTTCTGTAAAACGATTATAGTTTTTAATTATAGAATCTTCGAATTGGCTTACATTTTTTAATTCTTGTCTAATTGAGGCGTAAAATTCTTTTCCTTTTATAACTTTTTCAGAAAATTTTTCTTTGTCTTTTATTTTAAACTTGTAAAAATCATCTAATCCTTTAGTTCCTTTTTTGAAATAATATTTATCAAAAATCTTTTGTGCATTAGTTGTGTCATTACAAGCTAAATCAAATGCTTGATAGAAATTATCAATATCACTTGTGTAAAATTTCTGACCGTAAACAATGCTCGAAAAAATAAAAAATAAAATAGTAAATTTTAATTTCATAAGTCCTAAATATTGATATTGAACTCTTAATCAATCTCAACCATAATCGGACAATGGTCAGAATGTTTGGCTTCTGGTAAAATTACAGCTCTTGTCATTCTGTCTTTTATAGTTTCAGAAACTAAATTGTAATCAATTCTCCAACCTTTATTATTTCCTCTTGCTCCTGCTCTGTAACTCCACCACGAATAATTGTGTGGTTCTTTATTGAAATGACGAAAACTATCCACGAATCCTGATTTCATAAAACCATCCAACCATTTTCTTTCTGATGGCAAAAATCCTGAAACCGTTGCATTTCTTATTGGATCATGAATATCAATAGCTTCGTGACAAATGTTGTAATCGCCACAAATAATCAAATTTGGAACTTCTTTTTTCAAATGATTGATATAATTTTGAAACTCATCCATATATTGAAATTTGAAATCCAATCTATCAATATTGGTTCCTGAAGGCAAGTACAAACTCATAATAGAAACATCGTCAAAATCAACTCTAAGGTTTCTTCCTTCAAAATCCATGTGTTGAATTCCGGTTCCGTAAACTATATTTTTAGGTTCTGTTTTACACAAAATAGCAACGCCAGAATATCCTTTTTTCTCAGCTGGAAAATAATATTGATAAGGATAACCTGCTTCTGCAATTTCAAGAACAGGAATTTGATCTTCTTGAGCTTTAATCTCTTGTAAACAAATTACATCGGGATTTGCTTGTTGCAACCAATCTAAAAAACCTTTTGTTATTGCGGCTCGAATGCCATTTACATTATAAGATATGATTCTCATGTTTGAATTTTATAGTTTTTCAAAAATAACCAAAAACCTGAAATCTATCCATGAAAAATCTAAATTATAAGTTTTGTTTAACCTTTTTTTGATTTCTGCATATTTTCAAAAATCCATTCAAATAGAATTACTATCTTTGTTTCTTGCTCAATAAACAAATAACTGAATGGGTTTAGTCACTGCTAAAGAAGTTGCAAAAGCAATAAACGCTGATAAGTACGGAGTTTTCGGTACTTTTTCGGGTTGGTTGCTGATGAAAATTTTAAAAATTTCTACCTTAAATAAAATTTATGATAGAAATAAGCACATAAAAGACGTTGAGTTTTTGAATGCAATTCTAAACGATTTAGAGATTAAATTTGAAATCCCTGAAGAAGATTTTAAACGTCTTCCAAAAGATGGTGCCTATATTACAATTTCCAACCATCCACTTGGTGGAATCGACGGTATTTTGTTATTGAAATTGATGTTGGAAAAAGAACCCAATTTCAAAATTATTGCCAATTTTTTATTGCACAGAATTGAGCCAATGAAGCAATACATCATGCCGGTAAATCCGTTTGAAAATCATAAAGATGCTAAATCTAGCGTTATCGGAATTAAAGAAACGTTACGCCATTTGAGTGATGGAAAACCTTTAGGAATGTTTCCTGCTGGTGAAGTTTCTACGTATAAAGATGGCAAATTAGTAGTTGACAAAGCTTGGGAAGAAGGCGCAATTAAAGTAATTAGAAAAGCTCAAGTTCCTGTTGTTCCAATATACTTTCATGCTAAGAATAGTCGATTATTTTATTTTTTATCTAAAATTGGCGGCACACTTAGAACAGCAAAATTACCTTCAGAATTGTTTTCTCAAAAAGATAGAATTATAAAAGTTCGTATTGGAAAACCTATTTCTGTTGCCGAACAAAATGAATATAAATCAATTGATGAATATTCTGAATTCTTGAGAAAGAAGACCTATATGTTGGCCAATTCTTTCAATGAAGAAAGTAAATTGTTGACGGTTCCAAATTTAAAAACACCAAAAAGTCCAAAGAAAATCGTTACGCCTGCAAGTCAGGAAAAAATGATTGCTGAAGTAGAAGAATTGCGTAAAACCGATTCAAGATTTTTTCAAAGTAAGAACTATGAAGTGTTTTTTACAGAAGCCAATAAAATTCCAAATATTCTTCATGAAATTGGACGTTTGAGAGAAATTACCTTCCGTGAAGTTGGTGAAGGAACAAACGAATCTATCGATTTAGATAAATACGACAAATATTATCATCACATGTTTTTGTGGGATGAAGATACAAAAAAAGTTGCTGGTGCTTATCGAATGGGATTGGGTTCGGAGATTTTTCCTAAATATGGAATGGATGGTTTTTATTTAAATGATTTGTTCCGATTTGAAACTGAACTGCACGATATGATGAAGCAGTCTATCGAAATGGGACGAGCTTTTATCGTAAAAGAATACCAACAAAAACCAATGCCATTGTTTTTACTTTGGCGCGGAATTATTCATACAACATTACGTTATCCTGAACATAAATTTTTACTTGGTGGCGTGAGTATCAGTAATCAATTTACAGATTTTTCTAAGTCGTTGATGATTGAGTTTATGAAATCCAATTATTACGATCCTTACATTGCGCAATATGTGCATCCTAAAAAGGAATTTAAAGTAAAATTAAAAGATGCCGATAAGGATTTTATCTTCGATGAAGCAGAAGCCGATTTGAATAAATTTGATAAAATCATTGACGAATTAGAACCTGGAAATTTAAGATTACCGGTTTTAATCAAGAAATACATCAAGCAAAATGCACGTTTAGTTGCATTCAATGTTGATCCTTTATTCAACAATGCTATTGATGGTTTAATGTACATAAGAATTGCCGATATTCCGGAAAGCACTATGAAACCTGTAATGGAAGAATTTCAAGCGGAATTGGAAAGAAAATTGAGTGAGAAACAAGAATAGTTTCCGGTTTTGTCTCGATATTCGGAATAAGATTGCTTGTTAAAAATAATTGGCTTCTTTTATAAAATAAAGGAAGTTTTTTTGTTTAAAAAGCAAATTATTTCCAAATTGATTCCTTTAAAACATCATCAAATGAATGGTTTTTGAGAAAATAAAACAATCTAAAAATGTGATAAATAACTAAAAATAGTGCTAATCTGTAGGCTAGTTTTCTGTTATAGAAATAGTTTTTGAAATAGTCTTTTTTTGTTTTTATTTCTATTATAAACAAAACAATAATAAAACAACAAAACATAACTACAATCGGACCTAATAAATGATAGTAAAAACTTTTTGCTAGGTTTCCATCATAAAAATACACAATAGATTTTGTGATTCCGCACGATGGGCAAGGCATTCCGGTTAAGACTTTAAACGGACATAAAGATTGATCCGTTTCTAAATGATTGTTTTTGTTGGTAAGCATCAAAAACAACGGTATTATTAGTGTAATTAATGCACCAATAATACCGTAAATTTTATATTTAGTTCTTTTTTCTATCGGTAAAGTCTGTTGATGTCACCTTGAACAATCATTGCTGCTGCAAAAGGGAAAAACAATCCTAAAACCAACAATAAGGTTGATTGGTCTTTTTGCAATTCACCAGTAATTTGATACACTTTTGGTAAACCATCTTTACCAGCGATATAGTAAAAATAAAGGTTCACAGGTAAACAACATCCAGCAAAAACTGCAATTGGTGTTGATATAATTTCTCTTTCAGCAACTGCATTTAGCACTTCCGCGACTTTTATATTCCAATAAATTAAATAAAGTCCACAGGTTATGAAGCTTAATAATAAAACTATTATTGGATCTACTTTAAACTCAGGAATATTGTTTGGTTTATTCCAATGAGGCTCATTCGGATTGATTACTTCCATGTTTTGTTTTGTTGGTTAGTGTTATTGATTTTAATTTTACTAAAATATAAAATTTTAATAATAAGACGAACAATTACTACAAAAGTTACTAAAAAAGTTATCCTTTATAAAACTTGATGATTTTATCGACAATAACTTGTGCTAATTTTTCATGACTTTCAAAAGTCCAACCTGCAATATGAGGCGTAAGAAGAACTTTTTCTGAATCTAATAAATACTGAAAAGCTGCTGGTTTTTCAGTGTCGATGAATAAGTTTTCAAAAGATAATTTTTCATATTCTAAAACGTCTAAACCAGCACCAAGAATTTTTTCTGATGCTAAAGCTTCTACTAAATCGGCTGTTACAACATTTTTCCCTCTTGAGGTGTTGATGAACCAAAACGGTTTTGAAAACGAATTGATGAATTCTGTATTTACCATTTTATCGGTTTCTGTTGTCCACGGAAGGTGTAAACTCAAAACATCGGCTTGTTTTTGAAGTTCTTGCAGCGAAACTTGAGTAGCGTTTTCATCGGAAACATTTTCTAAAATATCGTGACAGAGTACTTTTACATCAAATCCACGTAGTTTTTTGGCAAAAGATTTTCCCATATTTCCATAACCAATTATTCCAACTGTTTTACCTTCTAGTTCGTAACCTCGATTGCCTTCGCGAATCCATTTTCCTTCGCGAACTAACTTGTCGGCACGATTTAATTTATTCATTAAAGACAATAACATTCCTAGTGCGTGTTCGCCAACAGCATTGCTATTGCCTTCTGGAGCTGCGATTAAATGAACTCCTTTTTCGATAGCATAATCACAATCGATGCTTTCTAAACCTGCGCCAACTCGTGCAATAAATTGCAAATTGACTGCTTTATCAAGAAATGTTTTGTCGATTTTAAAACGTGAACGAATTACAATTCCGTTATAGTTTTGGATTTTTGCTTCGACTTCTTCTTTGGTGGAAGTAAAATCTTCTTCGTTAGTGAAACCTGCTTGTTCAAGTTGATTCCATAATAACGGATGATTACTGTCGATGTGGAGGATTTTTATAGTTTCGGGTTTCAAGGTTTCGGGTTTCGGGTTACTAATTTTTGAAGGTTAAATATAAAACTAATTTTTGAAACCATTAAGTTATAAAGGTTCATTAAGAAAAATGTGTTTCGAAAAGAAATTGTTTCAGGAATTTTGTCATTTCGACGAAGGAGAAATCGCATTAAAAAAATAAACATAATTTAGGATGTGAGTTCTCCTTCGTAGAAATGACAAACTTGACGCAAAAAGTAAATTAATTAACGTGAGTTCGATATATAAACCGAATAAAAATTCATCTTTTTACACGAATTGCACTAATTTACACGAATTGAAGATGGAAAAAAATACACCGATAAAATCAGATTTTAATTCGTGAAATATAATTATTAAAAAATAATTAGTGTAAATTAGTGCAATTCGTGTCTAAATTTATAAAATCCTATGTCGAACTCACGTCAATTATTTTTTGAAAACCGAAACAAAAGGAAAAGACAAATACAATCTAGCCCTGATTGGAGGAAATGCCGTGCATGACGTAAAGCAGGAAAATGGTTTATAAATAATGACCAAGCCATTCGCTCCTAAAACCCTAAAATTAATTTAGCAATTGAAAAGTAAATTAATATTCCGAAAATGTCGTTACTGGTTGTAATAAATGGACCTGTGGCAAGTGCAGGATCTATACCAAATTTATCTAAGATAAGTGGAATGGAAGTTCCAATTAATGAGGCAATAATAATCACTGAAACTAAGGCAATAGTTACTATTATTCCTATTTTGGTTTCAACACCTAATAAAAAATGACTTCCTACAAATAATATTGTTGCTAAAATTAATCCATTGAATAAACTCAAGGAGATTTCTTTTAACAATCGATTAAATATGGTGCCGCTGATGGTGTGATTAGCCAAACCTTGAACAATAATTGCTGATGATTGAACGCCAACATTTCCTGCCATAGCGGCAATTAGTGGTGTGAAAAAGAATAATTCTTTGTGAAATTGCATCGCTCCTTGAAAACTTTCGAGCAATGTTACGCTTATAAAACCTCCAAAAAGTGCAAGGACTAACCAAGGCAAACGCGCTTTGGTAAGTTCAAGAATGCTATCATCAGCTTCTACGTCTTGCGAGATACCGGCAGCTAATTGGTAATCTTTGTCTGCTTCTTCCTTGATAACGTCAACGATATCATCGATGGTAATTCGACCAACTAATCGTCCCATTTCATCAACCACTGGAATGGCTTCCAAATCGTATTTTTGCATGATTCGCGCTACCTCAACATTAGATGCGTTAACTCTAACAGAATCTACTTTTTTGATATAAACTTCGCTAATTGGTGTTTTAGTTGATGTTGTTAATAAATCTTTTAGTGACAATCTTCCTTTAAGACGATTTTCATCATCGACAACATAAATAGAATGAACACGAGTAACATTTTCGGCTTGAATTCGCATTTCTTTTACGCAAGTTAGTACGTTCCAATTTTCATTGACTTTTACCAACTCTTTTCCCATCAAACCTCCGGCTGTATCTTCGTCGTAGCGTAATAAATCGACAATATCTTTGGCATGCTCAACGTCTTCAAGCTCAGAAATTACTTCTTCCTTTTTGCTTTGAGAAAGTTCAGCAATAATATCGGCAGCGTCATCGGTGTCAAGTTCATCAAGCTCTTCGGCAATTTCTTTAGCAGAAAGTCCGCGAAGGATTTTTTCACGAACGTCGTCTTCAAGTTCGGTTAGAATTTCTGCAGTAATTTCGCTATCTAATATTTTGAAAATATAAATGGCTTCATCGGTTTCTAACTCATCGAAAATTTCGGCAATATCAGCATGGTGCAAGTCGTTCAACAAAATTTCCAACTCTTGGTCGTTCTTTTGATGAATTAATTGCTCTATTTGAACTAAAAGTTCTTTGCTGATTTTAAACTGCATTGGCCTCTATTTTTTGGGTAAGTTCAATAAATTGTTCTACCGATAATTGCTCTGGTCGAAGATCAAAAATAGTATCTTCTCTTAAATTATCGGACAAATTTAGTGATTTTAAACTGTTTCGCATAGTTTTTCTTCGCTGTTGAAAAGCTGTTTTCACTACTGTAAACAGTAATTTTTCGCTACAAGGCAAAGTATAGTTTTCTTTTCTACGCATGCGCATCACGCCCGATTTTACTTTTGGTGGTGGATCGAAAACGGTTTCATCAACGGTAAAAAGATATTCAACCTCATAAAATGCTTGGGCTAAAACCGATAGAATTCCGTAGACTTTACTTCCTTTTTTGGAGCAAATTCGTTCGGCAACTTCTTTTTGAAACATGCCTGAAAACTCTGGAATTTGATTGCGATATTCTAAAGTTCTGAAAACTATTTGAGTAGAAATATTGTAAGGAAAGTTTCCTATGATTGCGAATTGTTTACCATCAAAAACTTCGTTGATATTGTATTTCAAGAAGTCTTTAGAAATGATTTTATCTTTCAGTTTTGGATAATTGGCATCCAAGTACGTTACTGATTCTGTATCGATTTCAATAACATAAGTTGTAATTGGTTTTTCCAATAAATATTTGGTCAAAACACCCATTCCTGGACCAATTTCTAAAACATCATCATAACCTTCAAGATTTAACGTATCGGCAATGGCTTTAGCGATAGATTCGTCTTTTAAGAAATGTTGTCCGAGGTGTTTTTTTGCTTTTACTTTTTCCATGTTGTTTGCCACGAAGGCGCTAAGTCGCTAAGGTTTTTATTTTAAAGAAAAATTAAATAAAGTTATAAATTCTACGTCTTTCCCGCGCAGGCGGGAATCCATTTTTACAAAATTACTTAATCATACCAATCAATTGCTAAATCTTTCCAATCTTGATTTTCTTCTTCAATTAAATTTATTTTCCATTGTCGGTTCCATTTTTTTAATTGCTTTTCTCTTGCAATTGCATCTTTAATAAATCCAAATGCTTCAAAATAAACCAATTTGTCAATATTGTATTTTGAAGTAAAACCCGGATTGATTTTATTCTTATGTTCAAAAACTCTTCTTTCTAAATCATTAGTAACTCCTATGTAGAGTGTTCCGTTTTTTTGACTTGCCAAAATATAAATGTAATACTGATTTAAGTTATTATACATATCGCTCTATTTTGGATTTCCGCCTACGCGGAAAAGACGCAGCATAATCTAAAAACTAATTCGTCTGAAAAAATTCCGAGATCATTTCCAACTCCGTTCTGAAAGCTAACATTTTGTCTCCAAAAAGTCTTGCTCCTTCTTCTCTTAATCTTGGCGCATCTTCATCGTAATAGCGTTGCAAAGTTTCCTTGCTATCAGTAGTGTATTGAATGGCGTAGGTTGTTCCGCCCATTTCTTCTTCAACTAAAACTTTTACCATTCTTGCTGAAGAGAATTTTCCAGTGGCAAGAACGTCATTTATGTGTTTGGTTTGCATCCAATTCATCCATTGATTGTGGACGCTTTCATGGATGTTTACTGTTACGTTGTATAATATCATATGATAATAAATTGCTATTTTTAATTACTGCTATCTAAAAACTAAATTGAATCGCCTCGAAGTTTCCTATATTTTTTCTGCGAAGTTACATAGTGAATACTGTCTTCATGTTTAGTGATAACTTCTTCATATAGTGGTTTTGCTTTTTCAACATCATTCAATTGATTGTAAATTTCAGCAGAATAAAATAAGGCCTCATCTATATAGATACATTCTTTAAAATTATCTAAAATCAACTTATAATTTGCCAAAGCAGCATTAGTTTCACCCAATTCTTCATAGATTTTTCCAATTCTTAATAAGGTTACGGGTTCGATAGCATCACCTTTATTTTCTTTTAAAATAGCTTGAAAAGCAGTGAGTGCATCTTGCTTTTTCTCTTGATATAATAAAAAATCGGCGCGAGCAAATTTCTTTAAAGCAACTTGTGTCGAATCTTCTACAGTATTATCCGAAATTAAAAGAAATAAATCTAAAGCGTCATTAGCAATCAACTGGGTTGAAGCCGATTTTAAAACTTTCAATTGGTGTTCTGCCCATTTAAAGTCAGCTTTAAAATAACTAGTTTTGGCTGTTTTTAGGCTTGCTTCTTGTCCAATAGGACTATTGTTAGCGTCATTCTCAATTTGCGAATAATAAATTAAGGCTTGATTGAATTTTTCTTCAAATAATAAAATATCTGCCAATTCCATTTTAACTTCTGCTGCTTGATCTCTATTCAATGTCATTTCTAAAACGTTCTTCAAAATGACTTTTCCAGTTTCTGCATCTTTCATGTTAAATGTCACAAAATGTGCTTTAATTTTCAAAAGAGATAATGAAAAAGGACTAACACCAAACTCCTTTATCAAATTATCCAATTCAAGATTAATTGCTGGATAATCTTTAGGAAGCGCTTTATCAATTTTCATTTCCATTAAATAGGAATGTGATTGAATTTGCAAATCCAAATCTTTAGTGTTTTCTAATACAAAACCTAATATTTCTTTTGCAGCTTCTTGATCATTTTCTTCAATAGCTAATTGACCTAAATTTACAATGTTTGAAAAAGATTCTGGATTTCTTTTGTAAATGGCTTTTTCTTGAATAAAAGCTTTTCCATACTCCTTTTGTTGAACATAAAACCAACTCAAAAATTCATTCCAAAATATATCTTGATTTTTTTGAATTCTAACTAATAAAGCTTTCTTTAAAGCATCGTTAAAAGTTACATCTGTTTCTTCTGTTGTAAAACGAGATAACTGATTTTGAATCATAATCAAGTTTTGAGGATTGGTATATGCTTCTGTCAAGAACATATCAATCATCTTGTCTGTTTCGCCTTTCTGACCATAAAGCAAAGCCATTTGAAAATTAAAATTGAACTTAGGTTCCAACGAAACTGCTGTTTGATAAGCCAATAAAGCATAATCCACCAAAGCTTTTCTATCAAAAACATAGGCTATTTGATACACCTCACTTGGATTCTTCTTAATTTTATCAATAGCTTGATCATAATACTTGTTGGCCTTTTCTTGATTTTTTTGGAGCTGATAATTATACCCTAATTCAACTAAGAAATTGCCTTGTTTATATTTGTCTAATCGTTCTTGAATAGCTTTTTCTGCCTTATCAAATTGCTGTAACTGCTGATAACATTCTACTGCTTTCTGAAAATAATTGAAATTATTAGGCTGTGCTTTTAGCAGTTCTTCATAACTTACCAAAGCCTTTTCAAACTCACCTCTATCAAAGTAGTTTAGCGCCAATTGTTCGTTTTGACCATGAACAAATAGTGATAAGAATATAAATAATAAAGCAATGATTTTTTTCATTTAATAATCAATTTCTGAATCAGTGGTTAAATCTTCAAGTTTTATCAGTTTTTCAATTTTAATGCTTTTCCAAGTTGTTTTTGGATTACTTTCTTCAAATTCGTTCATTCCTGTAATCAGTTCTTTCTTTTTTGATAGAAAATTAATACTCACCGAATTACTTTCACCTGTTGACCTGTGGAAACTATCTGAATCATATCCTATTAAAACAAAACTATTTTCTTGAAATCTAAATTTGTATGTTCTATCTGTTACATACCAACTACCACAGCTTAACCAATAATGTAAGTCTATATTAAGAACGCCATTTTTAATTTCAATTCCGCCATTCTCGATAAATGGATCATCCAAACAAGGACTTTCTGAATCATCTTGCGAAGGAATAAATTTTTTATTGATACTTTTCAAAACATATTTTGAATCTGTTTTAAATAAAACCAACAAAAACCTTGGATTGACATTCAACGTGTCTTTTCCAAAACCTCCGTTTAAAACAATATTTTCTGTTGCAGTGTTTTCAATTACAAAGGCAACATCATTTATTTTATCTTTATTCAAATCGCCTTCTGACTTTGCAATAATCTTCCATTTTCTTGGAACAAAGTCAGTAATTAACTTTCCTTCTTTAGGAATAATTGGCTGGTTATTTTGTGAATTCACAAGGGTAACTGAAGCCAAAAAGAATAAATATAATAATTGTTTCATCAAATACCTTTAAAAAACAATGTACTAAAGTAACACATTTTGTGCCAATTTAGTACATTATTTATATAAGATTAACTTTTAGTTAATAATGTCAAATCCTGTGTATTTACGCAACACTTCTGGAACTACAATTCCTTCTGGTGTTTGGTAATTTTCTAAAATTCCAGCTAAAACTCTTGGTAAAGCTAGCGAACTTCCGTTCAACGTATGTGCCAATTGATTTTTTCCGTCTTTATCTTTAAATCTTAATTTCAAACGATTCGCTTGAAAAGTTTCAAAATTAGATACCGATGAAATTTCTAACCATCTGTCTTGAGCCGTTGAAAACACTTCAAAATCGTAAGTTAAAGCGGATGCAAAACTCATATCGCCACCACAAAGACGTAAAATTCTGTAAGGCAATTTCAATTCACGCATAATATCTTTTACGTGCTCTACCATTTCATCCAATGCTTCATAAGATTTCTCTGGATGTTCAACACGCACTATTTCGACTTTATCAAATTGATGTAAACGATTCAATCCACGAACATGTGCACCATACGAACCTGCTTCTCTACGGAAACATGGCGTATAACCTGTACATTTTACTGGTAATTCGTTTTCAGATAAAATTACATCTCTAAAAATATTAGTTACTGGAACTTCTGCTGTAGGAATTAAATACAAATCATCAGTTGCATCATGATACATCTGACCATCTTTGTCTGGCAATTGTCCCGTTCCATAAGCAGACGCTTCATTTACTAAATGAGGCACCTGATATTCAAGATAACCTGCATCGGTATTTTTATCTAAGAAATAAGTTATTAAAGCACGTTGCAATTTTGCTCCTTTTCCTTTATAAACAGGAAATCCTGCACCTGTAATTTTATTTCCTAATTCAAAATCGATGATGTCATATTTTTTTACCAATTCCCAATGTGGTAAAGCGCCTTCATGCAATTTTGGCACATCACCTTCTTCAAAAACATTTAAGTTTTCTTCTGGAGTTTTTCCTTCTGGTACAATATCCGCTGGAAGATTTGGTAATAAATAAAGTTTCTGAGTAATTTCGTTAGCTAAAGCATCCACTTTTTCAGACAACTCTTTTCCAAGTTCTCTTAGTTGAACCGTTTTTTGCTTTAAAATTTCGGCTTTAGATTTCTCACCATTCTTCATCATTTCGCCAATATCTTTAGATAATTTATTGGATTCGGCAAGAGTGTTTTCTAATTCAGCTTGAGAACTTCTTCTCAAATCATCAGTTTGAACAATTTCTTCCACAATGGCTTTGGCATCCATGTGTTTTTTAGCTAAAGCTTTAACAACTTTCTCTTGGTTTTCTCTAATAAATGCTATCTGTAACATGACTTAAATTTTATAAGATTAGCTTTCGCTCAGTTCGCCTTTCAGGCTCGGGTGCAAATTTAAGGAATTGATTTCTATTAATAGAATATTACTATGAGTTTCTATTATTGTATGTAAAGTCATCTGTTTTAGCAACTTAATTCTATTTTAAATGAAACTTTACAAATTGCAAAGCCAAATAATTACTATATTCGCAAAAAATTACCATTTGTCATGAAAAAAACCTACTTATTATTTTTACTTTTTTCAATAAGCTTTTCATTTTCCCAAACCAATGAAAAAGAGTTAAATGAAATCGTTGAAGCTGAGATGAAATCGGCCTCAGGTTTAATGGAATTAGCAGTTAATCCGAATACATTAAATTATGATGTTACTTATCAAAAATTAGAATTCACTTTAAATCCAGCTGTTTATAACATTGTTGGAAAAGTCACTACAACTTATACAGCATTATCTAATATGTCAACTGTAACTTTTGACTTAACTAACGTATTAGTCGTGAGTTCGGTAAAATTAGGCACTACAAATCTTACTTTCGTGCAAAATACAAATGATGAACTTGTTATCACGCTTCCGTCGACGCAATTAGCAGGAACATCACAAACAATTGAAATAAATTATTCAGGTGCACCTGCAACTGGGGAACAAGCATTTACGGCTTCAACTCACAGTGGAACTCCAGTTATTTATACTTTATCTGAACCATTTGGAGCTAGAGATTGGTGGCCATGTAAACAAGATTTAAATGATAAAATAAATTCTATCGACGTTTATATTACAGCGCCTTCTCAATACGTTAGTGTATCTAATGGTCTTGAAATTAGCCAAGTTATTACGGGTTCTAATAAAATAACGCATTTTCAGCACAACTATCCAATTCCTGCTTATTTAGTAGCTATTGCAGTTACTAATTATTCTATTTTTAATCAAACTGCAGGAACCGCTCCAAATGATTTTCCCATAGTAAATTACATTTATCCTGAAACTCTTACACCTGCTGTTCAAACTCAATTAGCACAAACACCTTTAATTATGAATTTGTTTGAAACGTTATTTGAAGTATATCCTTTTCATAACGAAAAGTATGGACATGCACAATTCGGCTGGGGAGGAGGAATGGAACATACTACAGTTTCCTTTATGCAAAATTTTAGTCGTGGTTTAATTGCTCATGAACTAGCACACCAATGGTTTGGTGATAAAATTACCTGTGGGACCTGGAAAGACATTTGGTTAAATGAAGGATTTGCAACCTATTTATCATCATTAGTAATTGAAAATTTTGACGGAAATACCGCTTTTATTGCTAATAAAAACAGTTTAATTAACAATATAACCTCGCAAACAAATGGTTCTGTTTATTTAACAGATACCGAGGCTCAAAATGTAGGACGTATATTCAGTTCAAGATTATCCTACAACAAAGGCGCGATGGTTTTAAACATGTTGAGACTAAAAATGGGTGATACAATGTTCTTTCAAGCTTTAAGAAATTATCTAGCTGACACTAATTTAGCATTTAAATATGCCGTAACTAGCGATTTAAAATATCATTTAGAAGCTGTATATGGAAGTAGTTTAACCGAATTTTTTAATGATTGGGTTTTTAATCAAGGATATCCAACTTATAATATTACTGCACAAAATTGGGGTGCTGGACAAGCCAAGATTACTGTAAGCCAAACACAATCTCACAGTAGTGTTTCGTTCTTTGAAATGCCAATTCCAGTAAGATTAACTGGCGCCGGAGGGCAAACATTTGATACAATTTTAGAAAATACAACCAATAATCAAGAGTTCATCATATCGGTTCCTTTTGCTATTACTGGAGCAAATTTCGACCCTGAAAAAGATATAATCTCTAAAAACAACACGGTCACATTAGGTAATGAAAATTTCGATTTAGAAAAAGCTATTGCTCTTTACCCAAATCCTGTTTCAAATGAATTACACATACAAATACCAAGTAATATTTCTATAGAAAAAGTAATCATTTTTAATAGTTTAGGACAAAAAACAATTGAGAGTAATGAATTAGATTTCTCCGTTAACCAATTATCATCTGGTGTACATTTCGTTCAAATTCAAACATCTGAAGGGACATTTCATAAAAAAATTATAAAAAATTAGACATAAACAACATAATTAGTAAAAAGTAAGGTGAAAACCTTACTTTTGCTTTTTTTAGAAACATTAGATTACAAGATTAAATGATACAAGTTGCACAAATTATTTTTATTCTTTCAGTATTAGTTATACTTCACGAGTTCGGTCACTACATTGCTGCAAAAATTTTTAAAGTAAGAGTTGAAAAATTCTACCTTTTTATGGATGCTGGTTTTTCACTAATTAAGAAAAAAATCGGAGAAACAGAATGGGGTATTGGATGGTTACCAATTGGAGGATACGTGAAACTTTCAGGAATGATTGATGAAAGCATGGACACAGAGCAAATGAAACAACCAGCTCAACCATGGGAATTTCGTTCGAAACCAGCTTGGCAACGTTTAATAATCATGTTGGGAGGAATATTTGTAAACATTGTTCTAGCGATAACAATTTATACTATAATGTTTTCTACAGTTGGACAGAAATACATTGCAACTGATGTAGTCCAAAAAAATGGACTAAGTTTTAGCCAAGTAGGAAAAGATGTAGGCTTTAAAAATGGAGACAAAATTGTTTCAGTAGACGGCGAATTAGTTCAAAACAAATTCAACAGATTAATTATTGACGTTCTTTTAAGTGATAAATTAATTGTAAATCGCGACGGACAAAACAAAGAAATTACTTTATCAGATGAAGATAAAGCAAAAATATTAGGCGCAGAAGGCAAAAACTTTATGGCTTCAAGAATTAAAGGATTTAAAATCGATTCTATTTTACCAAAATCAGGAGCATTCAATGCAGGTTTAAAAGTAAACGACCAAATTATTTCAGTTGACAATAAAGAATTTAAATATTTTGACGAATTCTCAGAACTAATTTCTAATAAACCTAACGATTCAATTGCTCTAAAGGTTCAAAGAGAAAATCAAATCGTAAACCTTAAAGCTAAACTTGATAAAAATAGTAAATTAGGTTTTCTACCAGGTTTAAGTCTTACAACTAACAAAGAAAAATTTGAAGTTGTTAACAAACTTTCTTTTAGCAGTGCACTGCCACAAGCTATGAAAGAATCATGGGAATTACTTGTTTATAATGTAAAACAATTCAAATTAATATTAAAACCAAAAACTCAAGCTTACAAACAAGTAAAAAGTCCAATCGGTATTGCAAGAATGTTACCAGACGAATGGAACTGGGAGTTTATTTGGAGCTTCACAGCACTTTTTTCAATTGGTTTAGCCTTTATGAACTTACTTCCAATTCCAGGATTAGATGGAGGACATGCACTTTTTACAATTGTAGAAATGATAACCGGTAAAACTTTAAACGAAAAAACAGCAGGTTACGTTCAAACGTTTGGAATGATTATCTTGCTGAGTCTAATGGCTTTAACTTTCGGAAAAGATATTTACCAATTAGTGATGGATAAATTTTTTGCAAATCATTAAAAAAAATTAAAAAATAATTTGCTTAAAATAAAAAACACCCTATATTTGCAACCGCTTAGCAGATAAACAATCTGCTCTAGAAATAGAAAAGTAATAGAAAAGTTCTTATAAAATTAAAAATATACAGTTTCCTCCTTAGCTCAGTTGGTTAGAGCATCTGACTGTTAATCAGAGGGTCCTTGGTTCGAGCCCAAGAGGGGGAGCTTTTTAAAGCCTTTACATTTTTTGTAGAGGCTTTTTTTATTCCTATAAATTACCAATTTCTTTCAAATCATACCAAAAAATCAAAACCAAATTGGTAGCTATCTCAAGATTTTTTGTGATATTTACTTTTTCTAACTATCAAATTCTTTTCATCATGAAAAAAATTCGTATTCCAATACTTTTGATTATTGTTGTACTTTCTTTTGTTTGTTGTAAAAAAAGCAAACCAGAGATAGTAAACAATGAACTTATTGAAGGTCATCCTGCGTGGATTATGCAAAGCAACATCTATGAGGTTAATGTTAGACAATATACTCCAGAAGGCACTCTAAATGCTTTTGCTAAACATCTTGACCGACTCAAAGAAATGGGAGTTGAAACTATTTGGTTCATGCCTATAAATCCAATTAGTAAAGTAGATAGAAAAGGTTCTTTAGGAAGCTACTATGCGGTTTCTGATTTTACTTCTATTAATCCAGAATTTGGCACCATGGAAGATTTTAAAAATGTAGTGAAAGCTATTCATGATAGAGGAATGAAAGTCATTATTGATTGGGTTCCAAATCATACTGGAGCAGACCATCGTTGGCTTAAACAACATCCTGATTTTTATGTAAAAGATAGTACAGGAAAAGCAGCAGTAGCTTTTGATTGGGCTGACGTTAGACAATTAGATTATAAAAATCCTGTCTTACAAGATAGTATGGTAGCTGCTATGAAATTTTGGATTAAAGATACCGATATCGATGGTTTTCGTTGTGATGTTGCTTGGAATGTTCCAGCTAATTTTTGGAAAAAATCTATTCCACAATTGAAAAAAATGAAGAATGTTTTTATGCTTGCTGAAGGTGATAGCACGTATCTTCCAAAAAGTGGTTTTGACGCAGTTTATCCTTGGCACATGTTCAAAATGATGGAAAAAGTGGCCAAAGGAAAAAGACCTGCGTTTAGTTTAGACAGTATCAACAAAGAGAATGAAACGCGTTACCCAAAGAATACCATCCAAATGTATTTCACAAGCAACCACGATGAAAACAGTTGGAATCATGCCGATTATGGCACTTTTCCAAATGAAGTGCATGCGCCTTTTGCAGTATTTACTCAAACAATGAAAAACAGTGTTCCATTAATTTACAGCGGACAAGAAGAACCTACTTTAAGAGCTATAAAATTCTTTGACAAAGATCCGATGGAATTTAAAAATCTTAAACGAGAGAAATTCTACAAAACATTACTTCATCTAAGAAAAAGAAATGTAGCGCTCTCAGCCAATGCATCTTTCAAAAAAGTTGATTTAGGAGATAAAAATGTAATTTATGCTTACTCAAGAGAAAAAGACAACAAAAAAATCCTTGTTATTTTAAATTTTTCAGACAAAGAGCAAGGTATCAAAATATCGGATAAATCACTATTAGGAAAAACTCACAACGTCTTTAGCGAAAAAGAAGAAACCTTAAGTAATAATGAGAGAAAAATAAAGCCTTGGGGCTACGAAGTTTATGAATACTAATGATAAAAAATCCAGTTTATTTTTTTAAACTGGATTTCTTATTTATACTATTTTCTTATCGAGTCAACAAAAGTAACTATCGATTCTCTAGTTGTTCGATTTTTATTCAAATGTTTGATAAAAGCACTTCCAATAATTGCTCCTGAACCAAATTCACAAACTGTTTCAAAAGTCTTTTTATCATGAACACCAAAACCTATTAAATGCGGATTTTGTAATTTCATACTTTGTATGCGTTGGTAATAATCCGTTTGAAAAGTAATTGCATTGGTACTTCCTGTTATGCTATTAGAAGAAACCAAATAAATAAATCCCGACGAATAACTATCCAATTGCTTAATGCGTTCTTCTGAAGTTTCTGGTGTTATCAACAACACATTTGAAACTTGATTTATTTCACACAATTCTTTAAAATTTGAAAGATAATAATGCAATGGCATATCTGGAATGATAATTCCGTCAACGCCAACTTGTGCACATTTTTCTATGAATTCTTTTTCACCAAATTGCAAAACCACATTCAAATAACCCATTAATACAATTGGTTTTTGAGTAAAGCTTCTTAACGATTGCAATTGTTCGAATAGAAGACTTAAAGTCATTCCGTTTTCAATCGCCGTGCCACTACTTTCTTGAATAACTGGTCCATCTGCCAAAGGATCAGAATACGGAAATCCAATTTCAATCATGTCAACAGCACTTTCTTCCAAATGTTTTAAAATGGTAAGCGTATCGTTCAAATTTGGAAATCCTGCCGTAAAGTACAACGACAAAATATTCTCTTTTTTGGTTTCAAATAAGTTTTGAATTCTATTTTTCATCTGTTCTGTAATTTTGTAATGTTGCCAAATCTTTGTCGCCTCTTCCTGATAAATTTACGACCACAACATCTGTAGTTTTCAATTTCATTTTATGCAAATAAGCCAAAGCATGTGCCGATTCAATTGCTGGAATAATTCCTTCTATTCGAGACAAATCATATGCAGCTTGCATCGCTTCTTCATCCGTTATTGAAACTACTTCTGCCTTTTTAGTATCATGCAAATAGGAGTGAATCGGACCAATTCCGGGATAATCCAATCCTGCAGAAATCGAATGTGGTTCTACAATTTGTCCATCATCAGTTTGAATTAAGTAGGTTTTACTTCCGTGAATGATTCCTTTTTTACCCAAGGAAATTGTTGCTGCAGTTTTTCCAGAATGAACTCCTAAACCTCCAGCTTCCACAGCAATTAATTGGGTTTTTCTGTTGTCAATAAAATGATAAAAAGCACCAATGGCATTGCTTCCGCCACCAAGACAAGCTACAACATAATCCGGATTTTCATCGCCTGTTTTTTCCTTCAATTGGATTTTGATTTCTTCGCTGATAACCGATTGAAATTGCGCCACCAAATCGGGATAAGGATGCGGACCAACCACCGAACCAATAATATAATGTGTTCCAACTGGATCGTTTATCCAAGCTCTGATGGCTTCGTTTGTGGCATCTTTTAACGTTTTACTTCCGCTAGTTGCAGGCTGAATTTTTGCACCTAAAAGACGCATACGTTCTACATTCGGCTTTTGGCGTTCAATGTCAATTTCACCCATATAAATCGTGCAATCTAAACCTAATAAAGCACAAGCAGTAGCTGTTGCAACTCCATGTTGACCTGCGCCAGTTTCAGCAATAATTCGTTTCTTATTTAATCGTTTGGCTAACAAAACCTGACCAATTGCATTGTTGATTTTGTGTGCGCCGGTGTGATTCAAATCTTCTCTTTTCAGATAAATTTGCGCTTGGAATTGTTCCGATAAATTCTTTGAAAAATACAATGGTGTTGGTCGCCCAACATAATCTTTCAATAACAATTTGAATTCTTTTTGAAAGTCTTCTGTTGCTATGATTTGCAAGTAATTTTGTTGCAATTCCAATACATTTGGATACAACATTTCGGGTACAAAGGCACCACCAAATTCGCCATAAAATCCGTTTTCATCAGGTTGTAAAGTCGTTTTCATCGTCTTCTTATTTTTTCTATTAATTCGCTAACTTCTTCAGTAATTTTTTTAGTATTTGAATCTTCTAATCTGCTATTGAAATCCAATCCAGCTAACATCGGATACTTATTAAATTTAAGCTTACCGATAGTATGAATGCTTAATCCGCCACTTAAAATAAATGGTTTGGATAAAGTATAATTTTCTAATAATTCCCAATCAAATGTTTTTCCGCTTCCACCATATTTAGGCGTTTTAGTGTCAAATAAAAAGTAATCGCAAACATCTTCATAAGCCACAACTTCATTAAAATTGAAATAAGGATCTACCGAAAATACTTTGATCACATTGATATTATTTTCTTTCAAAATTTCACATTCGGCAACCGATTCATTTCCGTGTAATTGAATAAAATCAAACGAAAATTGCTTTTGAATTTCAATAATTCGATTAACATCTTCATTTACAAAAACAGCAACCTTTTTTATATTTTCAGGTAATTTTTCTAACGATTTACATGAAAAATCTTCACCAACATAACGCTTCGATTTTGGATAAAAAATAAATCCCATATAATCGGGTTGCAAGGCGCCAACTTCAAGTATATTTTTCGGAAATTTCATTCCGCAAATCTTTATTTTCATAACAACTGCTGTATTAAATTTTTACATTTTTCTGATGGATTTTCCTCTTTCATAAAATATTCTCCTATCAAAAATCCATTAAATCCATTGGCTTGCAAAAGTTGAATGGTTTCTAAAGAATTGATACCACTTTCAGCAATTTTGACACTTGATTTAGGTAACAATTGTGCTAATTTTATACTGTTTTCAACCGAAACTTCAAAAGAATTTAGATTGCGATTATTGATTCCGATTAAATCAAAATTCAAATCCATGTTTTCCAAAATTTCTTCTTCATTTTGAGTTTCTAGAAACACTTCCATTCCTAATTCGTGTGCCAAATTGGTATAAGATTGCATTTGTTTTTTGGTCAAAATTTTAGCAATCAACAAAATCACATCCGCGCCCATCGCTTTCGATTGAATAATTTGATATTCATCTACCATAAAATCCTTTCGCAACATTGGAATGGTGTTACTTTTTCGAGCCAATTCAAAGTCGTTAGTTCTTGCTCCAAAAAAATCTACATCAGTCAAAACCGATAATCCAGAAACGGTTGCGTTAGCATAACCTTGCGTAACTTCAACCACATTGGCATCCAAATTTATATTTCCTTTAGCCGGAGATTTTCGTTTGAATTCGGCAATAATTCCGCCAGTAACCGAACTTTCAATGGCTTTTCTCAAAGAATGTGTCGCCGAATTAAATAACGGTTGTTCTTCTAAAAATGAAATAGAAAATTGCGATTTTAAATTGGCAACTTCTTTTAATTTTTGTGCTTTTATTGTATCTAAAATATTCATTGAATTTCTTTTAATCGGTTAAACGAATTCTTAGCTTTCAATCCGAAAAGTGATTCCTTAGCTTGATCCAATGCTTCTTCAAAATCAAGATTTGGATGATACGTTTGAATCGCCAAAGCAGCATTTACTAAAACTACATTGTTTTGCGATTCAGTTCCTTTTCCATCAATAATTGTAGTAAAAATTGCTGCTGCTTCTTCTAGAGTTTCGCCGCCATACAATTCAGAAAAAGCAACGTTTTTCAGACCAAAATCTTTGGCTTCTATAAAACGTTCGCCTGTATTAGTAATCAACTTGGTTTTATCGGTCAGCGTTACTTCGTCAAAACCATCCAAACCATAAATTACGGTGTATTGACTGTTTTCTTCTTGTAATAAATACTGGTACATTCGCGCTAATTCTAAACTAAAAACGCCTGTCATTTGTACTTTTGGAAACGCCGGATTCACTAATGGTCCAAGCATATTGAAGAAAGTTTTGATGCCTAATTCCTTACGAATCGGACCAACAGCTTTCATTGCTGGATGAAACAATGGTGCGTGTAAAAAGCAGATGTTGGTCTCTTCAATTTGTTGTTTCAAAACTTTTTCATCGGTTTGAAAAACTACTCCTAAAGTTTCCAAAACATTGGACGAACCTGAAATTGAAGAAACCCCATAATTTCCATGTTTCGCCACTGGAATTCCTGCACCAGCAACTACAAAAGAAGTTAGTGTTGAAATGTTAAACGTGTTTTTTCCATCGCCACCAGTACCACAAACGTCCATCGGATTGTAAGCTGATAAATCGATTTTATGACACAAGTTCAACAACGCTTCTCTGAATCCTAAAAGTTCGTCCAGCGTAATATTTCGCATGATAAAAACCGTCAAGAACGAAGCAATCTGACTTGGGTTGTATTTGCCTAAAGCGATGTCGGTTAGTACTTGTTTGGCTTCGTCTTTCGTTAGGGTTTTATGTTTGAATAAAGGTTCTAATATTGTTTTCATTATTTAACTATTGCGTTTTTATTATTTATTTAACCATTAAGGAATTAAGGTAATTAAGAGAAAAACTTAATGAAACTTAATATCTTAATGGTTTATATCTTTTTACTTAAATCAAATTAAGATGGTTTATCCAATTAGTAAGTATTGTTTTTCCGTTTTCTGTGAGAATTGATTCAGGATGAAATTGCAATCCGCGAACATCGTATTTCTTATGTTTTATTGCCATGATATTTCCCAATTCGTCTTTGGCAAGTACTTCCAAATCATCTGAAATTGTTTCAGAAACAACCCAAGAATGATAATGTCCAATCTTAAACTGTTTAGGAAGATTTTCAAATAAGTAATCCTCTTTTACAATTTCAATTTCTGAAGCAACTCCGTGAAGTGGTTCTTTTAAATTTATTAAATCGGTACCAAAATGTTCGGCAATGGCTTGATGACCTAAACAAATTCCGAGTATGCTTTTTGTGGAAGCAAATTCAGATAATAATTGTGGCATCATTCCAGCATTTTTTGGAATTCCTGGTCCAGGCGAAAGCACAATTTTATCATACTGATTGATATACGAAAAATCGAGTTGATCGTTTTTTACGACATCAATATCATCAACACCAATTTCATAAAGTAAATGCACAATATTGTACACAAACGAATCGTAATTATCTACTACTAATATCTTCATAACTTATATATTTTGAGCTAGTTGAATCGCTTTTCGAAGTGCCGAAAGTTTAGTTTCTACTTCATTCAATTCGCTGTTAACCTCTGATTTTGTTACGATTCCGCAACCTGCTTGATAGGTCAATTGATTGTTTCTACTAACGAACGAACGAATAAAAATCGCATGATTAAATCCGCCATTGAGTCCGATTATTCCAACAGTTCCGCCGTAAAATCCGCGTGATTGTGGTTCGTATTGATCTATTAATTGCATCGCTTTGTGTTTTGGTGCGCCAGATAAAGTTCCAGCAGGATAGGTGTCGCCTAAAATTTGTATCGGATTGTATTCAGGTTGTAATTCGGCACTAACTTTAGAAACCATGTGAATCACGTGCGAGTAATATTCGATCTTTTTAAAACTTTCCACCACTACTTTTTTACTGGATTTACTCAAATCATTTCGAGCCAAATCAACTAACATAATGTGTTCGGCATTTTCCTTTGGATCGGCCAAAAGTGCTTCGGCTAAAAGTACATCTTGCGCATCGTCGCCAGTTCGTTTGAACGTTCCAGCAATCGGATTGATAATGGCCTTTTGGTCGTTTATTGTCAGTTGTGCTTCGGGTGAAGAACCAAACAATTTAAAATTTCCGTAATCAAAATAAAATAAATACGGTGATGGATTGATGGAACGCAACGCTCTGTAAACATTGAATTCGTCACCTTTAAATTGTTGTTTGTATTTTCTAGAAAGTACAATTTGAAACACATCGCCAACAAAACAATGTTCTTGACCTTTTTTAATTGCTTCTAAAAAATCATCGTTGGTGAAATTAGATTCTTCCTCATTTTGAAGTGAAAATTTAAACTGTGTAACCGAACGATTGTTGATGATTTCATGAATTCTATCCAAATTAGAAACTTCATTTTCTTGCAAATGTTCTAACAAAAAAAGTTCGTTATTAAAGTGATTGAAGACGATCGTATAACGGAATAAATGGTATTGAATCAACGGCAAATCGAAATCGTTGTTGGTAAAAGTAATGTCTTCAAACAACGGAATTGCATCATAACTTGTGTAACCAAACAATCCCAACGTTTCAAATCCAAGGTTCAAATCTGATACTGAAAATGATTTTGAAAACTGATTTAACTCGGATGCAATTTCAATTTCTGAAGTTGGTTTTACAACAGTTTTTTTATCAGGAAAAGTGATTGTAGTTTCATTTGCATCAGCAATAAAGGATGCAATTGGATCCAAACAAATATAAGAATAGCTGTTTTCTTTGCTTTTATAATCGGAGCTTTCCAAGAGAAAACTATTGGAAAACTGATCCCGTATTTTTAAATACAAACCAACTGGCGTATGCGTGTCGCTCAGGGTTTTGATTACTTTGGTTTGAAAATTATATAACATGATAATTGATTTTTTGAGAAAAATTAGACATAAAAAAAACCCACTTGGAAAAGTGGGTTTAACAATATTGTAGAAAAGTACAAATAGCAGTTACCAACCAATTCCAAAAACGGAGTTAGTCATGTGCCACCAATTTGTATTTTGTATCTTGTTCATCATAATTAGTGCAAACTTATTGAATTATTTTGTTGCAATTGCATTATTTTTTAAATTTTAACATTTGTTTGAGCTCATTATTTTTTCATACGACGCATCAATTCTTGTTCTATATCATTTAATTTCAAATTTTTAGCTTGCAGCAAAATCAAATAATGAAACAACAAATCGGCAGCTTCACCAATAAACAAATCTTGATTATCGTCTTTGGCTTCAATTACCAATTCCACAGCTTCTTCACCAACTTTTTGGGCCATTTTGTTGATGCCTTTTTGATAAAGTGAGGCAACATACGATTCTGAACTTGGGTTTGCAATGCGATTTTCGATTACGTTTTCCAATTCGTTTAGAAAAGAAATGTTAGGTTCAGTTGCAAAACATGAAGTAGTTCCGTTGTGGCATGTTGGTCCGTTTGGGATAACTTGAATTAGCAATGCATCTTGATCACAATCTTCTTTTATGGAAACTACTTTTAGAAAATTTCCAGACGTTTCACCTTTGGTCCAAAGCCTATTTTTGCTTCTACTAAAGAACGTTACCACATTTTCATTTTGTGTTTTTTGCAAAGCTTCTTCGTTCATGTAACCCAACATTAAAACTTGTTGCGTTTCATTATTTTGGATAATTACTGGAATTAATCCGTTGTTTTTTGAGAAATCTACATTCATCTGATGGGAATATTTTGAGTTTTTAAAACGTTTTTTAATTCGGAAATCGGCACTTCATTAAAGTGAAAAATACTTGCTGCCAATCCTGCGCTGACTTCAGTTTTGGTAAATAAATCTATGAAATGCTGCGAATTTCCTGCGCCACCAGAAGCAATAACTGGAATTGAAACCACTTTACTAATTTCATTTGTAATTTCTAATGCAAATCCATCTTTGGAACCATCATTATTCATTGAAGTTATTAGTAATTCTCCAGCGCCTAATTCTTCCACTTTTTTCGCCCAATCAATAGCTAAAATTCCAGTTGATTCTGTTCCGCCTTTTATGAAAACAAACCAATCGTTTTCTTCTTTTTTGATGTCGATGGCAACCACCAAACTCTGACTTCCAAAAGCATCTGAAATTTGTGTAATCAACTCTGGATTTAAAACCGCAGCCGAATTGATACTGACTTTATCCGCGCCAGATTGCAATAACAATCGCGCATCTTCAACCGATTGAATGCCGCCACCAACTGTGAATGGAATGTTGATTTCCTTTGACAATTGCGTTACCATTTCGGCTAATGTTTTACGTTTTTCCAAGGTTGCGCTGATGTCTAAAAATACCAATTCGTCCGCTCCATTTTTAGAATAGAATGAAGCCAATTCCACTGGATTTCCAGCATCTTTTAGTTCTAGAAACTGAACGCCTTTTACAACGCGTCCGTCTTTAATATCCAAACACGGAATGATTCTTTTCTTTAACATAATTCGCGTAAGTTTTCGATGTTTATTGTGCCTTCATATAATGCTTTTCCGATGATTGCGCCTTCGCATCCGATGGTTTTTAAAAGTTCTAAATCGGAAATCGTTGTAACACCACCGCTTGCAATTAAGTTGACTTTTGTCTTTTCTAAAATATTAGAATACAATTCATTAGAAGTTCCTTGAAGCATTCCATCTTTGGAAATATCAGTACAAATAACTGTTGAAATTCCTTTTGAAACATAATCAGAAATGTAATCTACAACATCCAATTCAGAAGTTTCTAACCAACCATGAGTGGCAATTTTTCTATTCAAACAATCTGCGCCTAAAATGATTTTTTCGCTTCCAAATTCTGTTAACCATTCTAGAAATTCGCTTGGATTTTTGGCAGCAATACTTCCGCCTGTAATTTGATTTGCTCCGTTTTCAAAAGCGATTTCGAGGTCTTTCCGCTTTTTCAATCCGCCACCAAAATCGATTTTTAAATTCGTTTTAGTTGCAATTTGATACAATACTTTGTGGTTTACAATTTGGTTCGATTTTGCTCCATCCAAATCCACTAAATGCAAATATTGGATTCCTTTATCTTCGAAATATTTGGCGACTTCCAACGGGTTTTCGTTATAAATTTTTTGCGTGGCATAATCGCCTTTGGTCAATCGGACGCATTTTCCGTTGATGATGTCTATGGCTGGAATGATTCTCATAATTTGTTTACCATTTAATTTTTTTTTAAACCATTAAGTGAATTAAGAAAATTAAGTATAAATCTTAATGCAACTTAATATCTTAATGGTTAACATTTTTTGCGTATTTATAATTTCAAAAAGTTTAGTAATAATCGTTCGCCTTCGCTGGATGATTTTTCAGGATGAAATTGTGTGGCATAGAAATTATGCTTTTGCATCGAAGCGCTAAACGGAACGATATAATCGCAAACCGTTGTGGTTTCTTGACAGATTTCGGCATAAAAACTGTGTACAAAATAGAAATTTTCATCAGATGCAATTCCCTCAAACAATTCAGAGTTTAACTTTGAAATATTATTCCAGCCGATGTGTGGTACTTTCAATTTGGGTTCAAATTTCTTAACGGTTGTATCAAAAACTCCTAAACATTCGGTGTTTCCTTCTTCCGAAAATTTACATAATAATTGTTGACCGAGGCAAATTCCTAAAACTGGTTGCGTTAGATTTTTGATTACTTCATCCAAACCTTTTTCCTTCAAATACTTCATCGCCGAACTTGCTTCGCCAACGCCAGGGAAAATTACTTTTTCGGCTAATTTTAGAATAGTTTCGTCATCAGTAACGATGGAGGAATAACCCAATCTTTCTATCGCATTTTTAACCGAAAGAATATTGCCTGCGTTGTATTTTACTATTGCTATCATAAAATTCCTTTAGTGCTTGGTATGCCGTTTGTTCCGTCTTTTTGTACTGCCATTTTTATTGCTTTTGCAAATGCTTTGAAAATCGATTCTATTTTGTGGTGTTCGTTTTCGCCTTCACTTTTGATATTCAAATTGCATTTGGCGCCATCGCAAAACGATTTAAAAAAGTGTAAGAACATTTCGGTTGGCATTTCTCCGATTTTTTCTCTGCTAAATTTTGCATTCCAAACCAACCACGAACGACCGCCAAAATCCAATGCCACTTGAGACAAACAATCATCCATCGGAAGTAAAAATCCATAACGTGTAATGCCTTTTTTCGAACCTAAAGCTTGCGCAAAAACATCACCCAAAGCAATTCCGACATCTTCAATCGTATGGTGTTCATCAACATACAAATCGCCTTTTACGCTAATGTTCAAATCGATATTTCCATGTTTGGCAATTTGGTCGAGCATGTGGTCAAAAAATCCTAAACCAGTATTGATGTTGCTTTTTCCGTTGCCATCCAAATTGATTTCGACCGCAATTTCGGTTTCTTTTGTTGTTCGAATTAATTTTCCAACTCGAGGTTGTTCCTTTAAAAATTGATAAATAGTTTCCCAAGAAGTCGTTGATAAAACCGCTTTTTCATGGGCTGTAGCCGAAATAAATATCGCCTGACTTCCTAAATTTTCTGCTAATTGAATATCAGTAACTCTATCTCCAATTACGAAGGAATTTTTTAAATCGTAATTGCCTTTCACATATTGTTGCAATAACGCAGTTCCGGGTTTTCTTGTTGGCAAATTTTGCTCTGGAAATGACACATCAATAATAACATCAGAAAATTGAATTCCTTCGTTTTCGAAAGCTTTCATCATTTTGTTTTGTGCTGGCCAAAACGTGTTTTCTGGAAACGAAGCAGTTCCCATTCCGTCTTGATTGGTCACTATAACCAACTCATAATCGAGTTCTTTTGCAATGCGTGATAAGTACTGAAAAACCTGTGGATAAAACTCCAATTTTTCCAAACTATCGACTTGAAAATCAATTGGTGGTTCTATGATTAACGTGCCGTCACGGTCTATAAATAATACTTTTTTCATGTTGTAACTAAATTTAAAGCATACAATAATTGTTGGTTTTCTCTTGGTGTTCCAATGGTAATTCGAATGGTATTTTCAACTACCGAACTACGGTTGCGTGTGATGATTTGTTGTTCAATTAAACTGTTGTAAATAGCTATTGCATTTTCCATTTCGACCAATAAAAAATTAGCATCTGAAGGATAAATTTTCGTTACAAAATCCAATGTTAAAAGGGATTGTTTCAATAATTCTCTTTCCGATTTAATTAATTGCACATTCGACTTGAAATTGGCTTCATCAGCAAGCGATTGCACTGCGGCTTCTTGGTTTAACTGACTAACATTATATGGTGGTTTTACTTTATTCAATACTGAAATAATGGTGTCACTGGCATAAGCAATTCCAACTCGAACTGCCGCTAAACCTCGCGCTTTACTGAAGGTTTGTGAAACAATTAAATTGGGATATTGCTTAATTTTTGAAACCAACGAAGGTTGTTCACTAAAGTCAATGTACGCTTCGTCTAAAAACACAATTCCGTTGAAATTTTCAATTATAAATTCTAGATTTTCTAATGAATTTCCAGTCGGATTGTTGGGTGAACACAAGTGTAAAATTTTTGCTTTTGTAGCTAAAATGGCCTCAGTATTTAATTGAAAATCTTCGGTTAATGGAATCGAAATAATTTCTAGATTATTAATATTTCCGTAAACTTCATACATGCCATAGGTTGGTGGACAAATGATGATTTTATCTTCATTAGGTTCGCAAAAAACACGTTGCACCAAATCGATAATTTCGTCGCTTCCATTTCCAATTAAGATATTTTCAATTCCGACTTTCTTCTGACTGCTTAGGATTTGTTTTAATCGCCATTGGTAAGGATCGGGATAACGATTTAATTTCCCAAACGGATTTTCATTGGCGTCCAAAAAGATGCCTTCATTGCTTTTGTATTCGTCGCGCGCACTCGAATAAGGCGTAAGCAAGAGAATATTTTTTCGAATTAAATTGGTAATATTATTCATTTTTTAATTTTTTTAATCGGAGGGAAACGGCGTTTTTGTGTGCATCTAATTGTTCGGCAGCAGCCATAATTTCTATTGTTGGTCCGAGATTTTGCATGCCCTGTGGTGTCAGTTTTTGAATCGTAATTTTCTTCACAAAACTGTCTAACGAAACGCCGCTATAATTTTTAGCATAACCATTGGTTGGCAAAGTGTGATTGGTTCCGCTGGCGTAATCTCCAGCACTTTCACAACTATAATTTCCGAGGAAAATCGAACCTGCATTTTCTATAAATTCTATTTTATTTTCAGCATTTTCAATCGCTAAAATCAAATGTTCTGGTGCGTAAAAATTACTGAATTCGATTGCTGTTTGAATGTCCTCAAATATTATAGCTCGACTATTTTCTAATGCTTTTTCTACTGTTGGTTGTCGTGGTAAAATGGCTTTCTGATTTTCGATGGCTAATGTCACTTTTGAAACAATTTCTTCTGAATTTGTAACTAAAATTACTTGACTATCACCGCCATGTTCGGCTTGCGAAAGTAAATCGGAAGCCACGAATTCTGGGTCGCAAGTTTCGTCAGCAATTACTAATAACTCACTTGGTCCAGCTGGCATATCGATAGCTAATCCTAATTGTTGCGCATATTGCTTGGCAGCAGTTACATATTGATTTCCTGGTCCGAAGATTTTTAGAACTTTCGGAATTTCATCAGTTCCAAAAGTCATTGCTGCAATCGCTTGAATACCTCCAACTTTATACATTTGAGTTACACCTGTCAATTGTGCGGCATACAAAATCGCTGGATTGATGTTGCCACTTTTGTCTGGTGGCGAACATAAAATGATGTTTTTGCAACCTGCCAATTTTGCTGGAATTGCCAACATCAAAACCGTTGAAAAAAGTGGTGCTGTTCCGCCAGGAATATAAATCCCGATGGTATCGATGGCGCGACTTTCTCTCCAACAAAAAACTCCCGAAGTAGTTTCAATTTTAGTCGGAATTTCTTTTTGTGAATTGTGAAATTTCGAAATATTATCTGCTGCAACTTGGATAGCATTTTTTAAATCAGTTGGAATTTGTGTAACCGCATTTTCAATTTCTGGTGATGTTACAGCGCAACTTTCAATCTCAACTCCATCAAAATAACTTGTGTATTTTTTCACTGCTTTGCTTCCGTTTTTTTGAATGTCGATAAAAACAGCTTTCACGGTTTCGTTTAAATCGGCAGTGGCAACCGTTTTGCGTTTTGCCAATTCCGACCATTGTTCTGGTTTTGGATTTATGTAAGTTTTCATAATTTCTACTATTTTATCGAATCATTTTTTCAATTGGAATAATTAAAATTCCTTCGGCTCCGAGATTTTTGAGTTGTTCAATAATTTCCCAATAATCGTCTTCTTTGATAACCGAGTGCAAACTGCTCCAATCTTTGTTTACTAGTGGCAAAATAGTTGGTGATTTCATTCCGGGTAACAAAGAACAAATACGTTCGATTGCAGCATTTGGTGCGTTTAACAAAATGTATTTATTCTGTTTACCTTCACGAACGGCTTGCATTCGGAACAATAATTTATCTAAAATGGCTTGATTTTCTACTGTCAGATTTGGATTTGAAATTAAAACCGCTTCACTTTTGGTAACCGTTGCCACTTCTTTCAATCCATTCATCAACAACGTACTTCCGGTGCTGACAATATCAAAAACGGCATCAGCTAGACCAATACTTGTAGCAATTTCAACGCTTCCGCTGATTTCTTCGATGAAAACTGAAATGTTGTTTTTGGCAAAAAAATCAATCAGTATTTTAGGATAACTTGTGGCAATTCGTTTGCCTTCGAAATAATTTAAATCGGTGTAAACTTCATCTTTCGGGATTGCCAATGACATTCTGCAACCTGCAAAACCTAATTGTTGAATTATTTTTACTTCTTTGTCTTTTTCCCAAACTTCATTTTCGCCTAGAATTCCGATATCAGCAACGCCTTGTTCTACATATTGCGGAATATCATCGTCGCGTAAGAATAAAATTTCGATTGGAAAGTTTTGGGCAACAGCTTTCAGTTTTCGTTCGCCATTAGAAATTTTGATGCCACATTCTTCTAGAAGTTGGAGTGATTTTTCACTCAGTCGGCCACTTTTTTGAACCGCAATTTTTAAAGTACTCATTTTTTAATTTAGAATAAAATCTGAGTATATCATGAAGTGTATAAATACAAAAAACCCGACTTGATATACTCAGACGGGTTTTTAATTATGTTATTTGATTAGCTACAATACATCATTAACTCGCCTGGTTGCAAGAATGATGATGATGTAATTGTGAAATAATCGTGTTCATTGTTTTATTTTGATGGCACAAAACTAGACATAACTTTTGGATTGAAAACTACATTTTATAAAATTTAACATATGTTCAAACGAATTCTAACAAGATAACTGTAACAAATATTATAAAAAGACAACCAATAGTAATAACTAAAATTCCGTAAACTAGACTTTTAACAAATTAAACTAACATATGAAAAACATCAAAATCTCTCTTCTAGCAGCAACCGTGCTTTTGGCATCTTGTAGCAAAAAAGAAGAATTGGTATCAGGTATTACCAAAAAGAATATGGATACCTTAGTAAAACCTGGCGATAACTTCGACCGTTTCGTTAATGGAACTTGGGCTAAAAACAACAAAATTCCTGCAGATAAAGCATCGTATGGTGCTTTTGATATGCTGTATGATAAATCTCAAAAAGACGTTAAAGCTATCATTGAAGAAGCTTCGAAAGGAAGTTTTTCTGAAGGTTCAGACGAGCAAAAAATTGGAGACTACTACAGCTCTTATACAAATCGTAAAGACCGTGATGCTAAAGGCGTAACTCCTATTCAATCGGAATTAAAAGCTATTGATGCTATTGCGAATTATACGGACTTAGCAACTTATTTCGGAAAAGCTAACAGAACTGGAGTATCAATTCCTTTTTCAGTTGCTGTTACTGAAGATTTCAAAGATCCAAAAAAATACACTTTAATGACTTGGCAAGGTGGCTTAGGACTTCCTGAAAGAGAATACTACCTACAGAACGATGCTAAAATGTCGGACATTCGTAAGAAATATGTAGCGCATATCGAAAAAATGTGGCAACTAGTTGGATTACCAAATGGCGCTGAAAGTGCAGCTAAAGTTATGGCTTTAGAAACTACTTTGGCAACCAACCACATGAAAAAAGAAGACACTCGTAACACAGCAGCGCTTTACAACAAATATGCTTTAACCGATTTAAAATCGTTAATGCCAGATTTTGATTGGACGGCTATGTTAAAAAATGCAGGTGTTGCTAACGAAAAAAATATTGTAATTGCTCAAGTTGCTTACACAAAAAGCTTAAACAATATCATCAAAAATACTCCTATTGATACTTGGAAAACGTATTTAAAATGGAGTTTAATTAACAACACTGCTGGTTACTTAAACACTGCTTTAGACAAACAAAACTTCGAATTCTACGGAAAAACATTATACGGAACAGAGCAACAAGAAGAAGATTGGAAAAGAGCGGTTAGTGCTGTAAATGGTGGTTTAGGCGAAATTGTTGGTAAAGTATATGTAAAAAAACACTTTACTCCAGAAGCTAAAGAACGAATGACAGCTATGGTAAAAAACCTACTTAAAGCTTACGCAGCAAGCATCAAAGAATTAGATTGGATGAGTGCTAACACTAAAAAAGAAGCTCTTGCTAAAGTAGATAAATTCATGATTAAAATTGGATATCCAGACAAATGGAGAGACTACTCAGCATTAAAAGTTGCTAAAAACGATTTGTACGGAAATGCAACTAGAGCTACCGAATTTGAATACAACCGTATGCTAAGCAAATTAGGAAAACCTGTTGATAGAGCTGAATGGGGAATGACACCTCAAACAGTGAATGCTTATTACAATCCAACACTTAATGAAATTGTTTTTCCAGCAGCAATTCTTCAACCACCTTTCTTTAATTTGGCAGCTGATGATGCAGTAAATTATGGTGGAATTGGAGCTGTAATCGGGCACGAAATCGGTCATGGATTCGACGATCAAGGAAGTACTTTTGATGGTGAGGGTGTAATGAGAAATTGGTGGACTCCACAAGATTTAACAGCATTTCAAACAAGAACAAAAGCGCTTGTTGACCAATACAACAGTTTTAAAGCATTCCCAGATTTAAATCTTAACGGAAGTTTTACTCTTGGTGAAAACATTGGTGACCTAGGTGGATTGAGCATCGCTCTAAAAGCTTACAAAATGTCGCTAAACGGAAAAGAAGCTCCAAAAATGGATGGTTACACAGGAATTCAAAGAGTATTCCTTGGTTGGGGACAAGTTTGGTTAGACAAAACTCGTGAAGAGGCATTGCGAAATCAAGTAGCTTCTGACCCACATTCGCCTGCTAAATTTAGAATTAATGGTGTCGTTAGAAACATCCCAGAATTCTACGAAGCATTCAATGTAAAACCAACAGACTCGCTTTATTTAGCTCCAGAGAAACGAGTTAAAATTTGGTAATCAAATTCAAATCAATAATAAAACCCAGCAGCAATGTTGGGTTTTTTAGCTTTAAATTCTAACAGGAAAATTAAAAAAATCTTAACAAATAAATTCACTATTTTTGTTTTGCAAACACTTCAACACAATCAAAAAATGAAAAAATCAATTCTAATAATGGCTTTGGCACTCCCAATTACACTAATGAGTCAAAACAAAATGCAATATCCAACCACAAAAAAAGGTCAAGTAACCGATACTTATTTTGATACAAAAGTAGCCGATCCTTATCGTTGGCTTGAAGACGATAGGTCAGAGGAAACTGGTTCGTGGGTAAAAGAACAAAACCGTCTTACATACGATTATCTTAGTAAAATTCCTTACCGTGATGCCCTAAAATCAAGACTTGAGAAACTATGGAATTACGAAAAAATAAGCGCGCCTTTCAAAGAAGGTAACTTTACGTATTACTATAAAAACAACGGACTTCAAAACCAATCGGTGCTTTATAGAAAAGATGCCAAAGGAGAAGAAAGCGTATTTCTTGACCCAAATACTTTTTCTAAAGACGGAACCTCATCGCTAGGTGGCGTCGATTTCTCCGAAGACGGCTCTAAAGTAGCTTACTCTATTTCTGAAGGCGGTAGCGATTGGAGAAAAGTAATCGTTATGGATGCCGTTACCAAAAAAATATTGGAACCAACTTTGGAAGATATTAAATTCAGTGGCGTGTCTTGGAAAGGAAACGAAGGCTTCTATTATTCAAGTTATGACAAACCTGATGGTAGCGAACTTTCGGCAAAAACCGACCAACACAAATTATATTATCACAAAGTAGGAACACGTCAAAAAGACGATAAAGTAATTTTTGGCTTAAACCAAAAAAGAAGATATGTTGGTGGTTATGTAACGGAAGACAATCATTATTTAGTGATTACAGCTTCTACCTCTACTTACGGAAATGAATTGTACATTCAAGATTTAACCAAACCAAACAGTCCGATTGTGACTATTGTAGATAATTTCAATAGCGATAACTCTATCATTGACAACCAAGGTTCTAAATTATTTATTGCTACCGATTTAAATGCTCCAAACAAACGCGTTGTAACCGTTGATGTTAGCAATCCGAAGCCTGAAAATTGGAAAGACCTTATTCCAGAAACCGAGAACGTTCTTAATGTTTCAACAGGAAGTGGTTATCTTTTTGCCAACTACATGATTGATGCTGTTTCGGCAATCAAACAATACGATTATTCTGGAAAATTAGTAAGAAACATTCAATTGCCAGGAATAGGAACTGCTGGAGGTTTTGGTGGAAAAAAAACGGAAAAGGTGCTTTATTACTCTTTTACAAATTATACTACGCCAGGCTCAACGTATTCATTTGACCCAAAATCTGGTGATTCTAAAGTATATCAAACACCTAAAATTGATTTCAATTCCAACGATTACGAATCAAAACAAGTGTTTTATACTTCCAAAGATGGAACTAAAATCCCAATGATTATTACCCACAAAAAAGGATTAAAATTAGATGGTAAAAACCCAACTATTCTTTATGGATATGGTGGTTTTAATATTAGTTTGACACCAAGTTTTAGTATTTCAAATGCCGTTTGGATGGAAAATGGTGGTATTTATGCTGTAGCCAACCTTCGTGGTGGTGGCGAATACGGAAAAAAATGGCATGTTGCCGGAACTAAAATGCAAAAACAAAATGTATTCAATGATTTCATTGCAGCTGCAGAATATCTAATCTCAGAAAAATATACTTCTTCTGATTTTCTTGCCATTCGAGGTGGTTCTAATGGCGGATTGCTAGTAGGCGCAACCATGACGCAAAGACCAGATTTAATGAAAGTAGCATTACCAGCAGTTGGTGTAATGGACATGCTTCGTTACCACACTTTTACCGCAGGAGCAGGTTGGGCATACGATTATGGAACCGCAGAAGACAGTAAAGAAATGTTCGAATACATTAAAGGCTATTCACCTGTACACAACGTAAAACCAAATACCAAATATCCTGCAACTATGGTAACCACTGGCGACCATGATGACAGAGTAGTACCAGCACACAGTTTTAAATTTGCAGCTGAGTTGCAAGACAAACAAGCTGGAGACAACCCAACATTAATAAGAATAGACATAAATGCAGGACACGGAGCTGGAAAATCAGTAGCAGCATCCATCCAAGAAAGTGTAGATATTATGGCATTCACACTATACAATATGGGAATAACAAAACTTCCTTAGTCAGTATTCAGTAATCAGTGCTCAGTGTTCAGTATTTATGTTAACTGAACACTGAGCACTGATAAAACTAAATGTCTTTTTTAGATTTCTCCTCCTCTGGAGGAGTGGCTGAAAGCCGAGGTGCTTTTGATTTTCTTAGATAAAGCACTCAAAATGAAATTAATTACACTAACTTAGTGCTCAACACTGAACACTGAACACTGAACACTGAACACTGAACACTGAACACTGAACACTGAACACTGAACACTGAACACTAACACTGAACACTGAACACTGAACACTGAACCCTACTCCTTCTTAGGCAAAGGCGCACCAACAGCAACAGAACAAACATGTCCTTCTTGACCGTGTGGTGGATTCATTCCTGGAGCCGTTTCTACTGGAGCAGCGATAGTTGCTGGTATGTTATTATTTGTAGTTGTAATTGTAGCACCATTTTGAGTAACTGTACCAGGTGTTGAACCAGCCGAAGTAATAGTTGCCGATTGAGTAGAAGCTGTTGTAGTTTTTGCTGGAGCCGAATTCAATGGAGCACCAACAGCAACATCACAACGATGTCCTGGTTGACCATGCGCCGGATTCATTCCTTTTCCAACTTTTACTGGTTGAGCCGTTGTTGGCGCTACCATGCCATTTGGTGTAGTCATCATAGGCGCACCAGACTGTGCAGCAGCAGTTGATGGTGTTGTAGGCTCAGCAGTTGGACCTTTAAAATCATCCGAAAAGGCAGAGGTTTCTGGATTAGTTGAAACTACATTGGTTTCTTCTTCCTGCTTACAAGAAACAAATCCTAAAACCACTAAAACTATACATGATATTATCTTCTTCATAACAATTCTTTTTTTGATAACATCAAATATACAAGTTTTATAAAACAAAACAACAAACTGGCTGTCATTTTAAAAAATTCTAATCGTTACTCCAACTAAAAAATCACTACATTTATACCTCCTAAAATAATACTATGTCTGTCGCCAAATACACGCTGCTGCTTTTGTCATTACTTGTACTTACCTCAAGTTGCAACCAATCGCAGTCTAAGGAAAATAAGCCAACAAAAGCCAAAGTAGATACTGTCAAAGTAGCCAAAGTCATCACTTTAGATACCGTCGATTATCAAAAAAGAATGGTAGCACTAAGCAATGGCGACACCACAGGAAAATGGCCTGTAAAAACTGTACATCCTTTGCCTGGAGCACTTTTGCCTTACAAACGCATCATCGCTTTTTACGGAAACCTCTATTCTAAACGAATGGGAATATTAGGCGAACTTCCTAAAACAGAAATGCTCAACAAACTAAAAGAAGAAGTAGCACTTTGGAAAGCAGCCGATTCTACTGTAGAAACCGTTCCTGCATTGCATTATATTGCTGTTACCGCTCAAGGCAAAAATGGTAGCGGTAGCAACTACCGACTAAGAATGCCGTTCAAACAAATTGATACCGTGATGGCTTGGGCAAAAGAAATTGACGCCTTAGTTTTTCTAGACGTTCAAGTGGGACACAGCACCGTAAAAGAAGAAATTGCAACACTAACCGATTATTTAAAACTTCCCAACGTTCACTTAGGTATTGATCCTGAATTTTCTATGAAAGGTGGCGAAGTTCCTGGTGCCAAAATTGGAACCATGTCGGCAACCGATATCAATGATGCTATAGATTTTCTTACTACTTTGGTTACAGAAAACAACCTACCACCAAAAGTGTTGGTAGTACACCGTTTTACTAAAAAAATGATTACCGACTACGACCAAATAAAACCAACCGCGCAAGTGCAAGTAGTAATAGACATGGACGGTTTTGGCAGCAAAGAACTAAAAAAAGCCACTTGGATGCGAACCATCTACCCAGAACCAGTTCAATTCACGGGCTTCAAACTCTTCTACAAAAACGACAACGAAGGCAACGCAACAATGTACACACCACAAGAGTTACTTCAATTCACACCAAAACCGATTTATATACAATATCAATAAACCAATAATCCCAATAAATCAATACATTTAGCCTCAACCTACGTCACTTCGAGTGATTTTATATTTTAAAAACGCCAGTTTTTGAAATGTAAAATTTTATCGAGAACCTATGAAAGCCATAAACCAAAAGTCCCAATAAATCTAAGTAATTAACCTCAACCTCCGTCACTTCGAGTGATTTTGTGCAATGCAATGGAACAAAATTGTATCGAGAACCTATGAAAAACTGAATCATTGCTACCAAGTTCTCGATACATTTTTTACAAAATAGCTAGTCGCAATTTTCTAAAAAACACTCGAAGTGACGAAAGCATAAAATAGAACGTTCTGTTGAACCAAGAACTCATGAAAACAAACTTTTCAAAACTTTTTCTTTGCTAAATTTGGAAGAGCATCATAATCGTCATTTATCAAAGCCTCTTTTTTAGCCCTTGACCATTTCTTAATTTGTTTTTCTTTTTCAAAAGCTAAATTTATATCTGTAAATTCAGCATAAAAAACCAACTCCAAAGGTCGTCTAGTCGCAGGATAACAATCGGGATAAAATGCAGTATTATGCTGAAACATTCTTTGTTCAAGTTTACTCGTAACTCCTGTATAATAGGAACCATCTGAGCATTTTAATATATAAACGTAAGATTGTTGCATTGAACAAATATAAAAAAATTGCTTCTAAGTTCTCGATACATTTTTTACAAAATAGCTAGTCGCAATTTTCTAAAAAACACTCGAAGTGACGATAGCTCAAAAATAAAAATAATACAAACCAAGAAACTTCTATAACCCAACGCACAAATCCCATAAAAACTAATGCACTCTACCGTCACTTCGAGTGATTTTATATTTTAAAAACGCCAGTTTTTAGAATGTAAAATTGTATCGAGAACCTATGAAAACCATAAACAAAAAGTCCTAATAAATCGAAACATTTAGCCCCAACCTCCGTCACTTCGAGTGATTTTGTGCAATGGAATGGAATAAAATTGTATCGAGAACCTATAAAAAACTGTATTTACTGCTACCAAGTTCTCGATACATTTTTTAAAAAATAGCTAGTCGCAATTTTCTAAAAAACACTCGAAGTGACGATAGCTTAAAATTTAAAATAATACAAACCAAGAAACTTCTATAACCCAACTCACAAATCCCATAAAAACTAATGCACTCTACCGTCACTTCGAGTGATTTTGTATTTTAAAAACGCCAGTTTTTAGAATGTAAAATTGTATCGAGAACCTATGAAAATAAAACACCTCCAAAATAAACAAATTGTAAACTCCCAAACCCAAACCAACCTATTCATAACCTTTACTAAAGATTCCAACCTCATCTTTTGACAATTCATTATTTTTAGATTAATACTACTTTAACACGTTCGATAGAGTTTTGTAGCACAATTAAAACTACATAACTATGTCAAAAAATTACATTACTAAAACCCTATTTGTTCTAGTACTTTTTGCTTCTTCCTTTTCATGGGGACAAACATTATTGCACTATTGGAACTTCAACAACAACGCCTCAGTAGCAACTATTACAACACCTTCTCAAACACTTGGTGGTGCTACTTTAAATGCAATTCCTGGTGGAATTAGCACTATCGATTTTGCTGGCGGAACTGGTCAGAATTTTAGCGTTCTTAATTTGAATGCTCAAAACAGTGATGTTTCTGGAACACACTTACGTTTTAACGACCCAATTGGTGGTGCCTTAGAATTTGCGTTGCCAACATCTGGTTATGAAAACATTATCGTAAAATTTGCTACACGTCGCTCGAACTCTGGTGCCGGAACCCAAACTTGGTTCTACTCTATTGACGGTTCAACTTACACTTCATTTACAACTGTAATTCCTAATAACGGCGATCCTGCATTAGCAACTTTAGATTTTACTGCAACTACTGGTGTTAACAATAATCCGAATTTTAAATTAAAAGTTGAATTCTCTCAAGGAAGTGGCGGAACTGTTGGAAACAACCGATTCGATAATTTCACAGTGCAAGGAACAACTACTGGCGGTGGCGATACTGTTGCTCCAATTGCTACAATAACTCCTGCCAATGCAACAACTAATGTAGCAGTTACTATTAATCCAACTATCGCTTTTAATGAAGCTATTCGATTGATTGATAATTCGGCAATTACTAATACCAATGTTGATGCTTTGGTAGAATTACGTTTGAACAACGCTTCAGGAACTCTTGTGCCATTTGACGCAACCATTTCTGGAAATACCATCACAATAATTCCAAATGCTACTTTGGCTATCAGTCAAGTTTATTATGTGGCTTTACTTCCAAATGTTGTTGAAGATGCAAGCAACAATGCTATTACTACAACAACATCAGCAAGTTTTACAACTGGAAATCCTTCAGCGAGTTTAGCTTCCAATTTTGTTACTGTTAATGAAGCTGTTGGTACACTTTCATTTACTATCAATTTGACAAATCCTGCAACGAGTTCGGTTAATTTAGTTGTAAAAACAGCTCCTTTTAGCACAGCAAATGCAAGCGATTTTACGCTTACTACTCAAACATTAAACTTCACTTCTTCAAGTGCTTTGACACAAACCATCACCATTCCTATTATTGATGATGCAACTGTTGAACAACAAGCAGAATATTTTGTTTTAAGCCTTGAAAATCCTGTGGGTTTATCGATTACTGGAACTTCAACAGCTACGATTTATATTATCGATAACGACAATGTGGCTCCAATTCCGAGCAATCAAATCGAACTAAATTACATCGGTAGTTTTGATCCTTCTGGAACCAACACAAGTACTTGCGAAATTGTGGTTCACGACCCAGCTTCACAACGTCTATTTACTACAAGTGCTGTAGCAGGATTTCTAGATATTATTAATTTCTCTAATCCTACAACGCCAACCGTTATCAATTCGGTGAACATGAATCCTTATGGTGGAGTTACTTCTGTAGCGGTTAAAAACGGAATTGTAGCTGTTGCTTCTCCAAACACAGATGAAACGTTAAACGGTTCGGTAGTATTTTTTGATACCAACGGAACCTTCCTAAATCAAGTTACCGTTGGTGCTTTACCAGATATGATTACGTTTTCACCAGACGGAACTAAAGTAATGACCGCAAACGAAGGACAACCTAATACTGACTATTCTATCGACCCAGAAGGTTCGGTAAGTGTGATTAATATTGCTGGTGGAATTGCATCTTTAACTCAAGCTAACGTAACTACATTATTGTTCACTGCCTACAATTCGCAAGAAACTACTCTTATCGCTTCTGGTGTTCGTAAATTGAAAGCTACAAGCACCATGTCTCAAGATTTTGAACCAGAATACATTACTATAAGTGCCGATTCTCAAAAAGCTTGGGTAACACTTCAAGAAAATAATGCTATTGCCGAAATCAATTTGGCAACAACTACCATTTCAGATATTTGGGCATTGGGAACCAAAGACGTTAGCCAACCAGGAAACGGAATGGATATTTCAGACAATAACGGACAAGTATTGATTGCCAACTGGCCAATTCAAGCGTTTTATATTCCTGATGCTGTGGCAAATTACAACGTTGCCGGAACTAACTACATCGTTACTGCCAATGAAGGTGACGAAAAAGAATACACCGGTTTTACCGAAAGAACTACCGTTGGAGCTTCAACTTACACTTTGGATGCAACCAATTTTCCAAATGCTAGTGTTTTGAAACAATCTTACAATATGGGACGTTTTAGAGTAACCAACTTAAACGGAAATACCGATGCCGATGCCGAATTTGAAACCATCAACGCCGTTGGAACTCGTTCGTTTTCTATCTTCAATACCACAACAAAACAAATTGTTTATGATAGTGGCGATGCTTTCGAAAGATACACAGCTGCAAATTACACAACGATTTTCAATGCCGACCACGAGAGCAATACTCCTAAAGGAAGAAGTCGTGCCAAAGGACCAGAGCCAGAAGGTGTGACTGTAGCTCAAATAGGAACTGAAACTTTTGCTTTCATTTCGTTAGAGCGTGTTGGTGGTGTTATGGTATACAACATTACCAACCCAAACAATGCCGTATTTGTAGATTACAAAAACAGCCGAAGCACCTCAGCATTCGTAGGCGACCACGGACCAGAAGGAATCACTTATGTTAGCGCTGCGAATAGCCCAACAGGAACGCCTTATGTTTTAGTAGCCAACGAAATTAGTGGCACCATTACCATCTTTGAAGTAGATACGAATACCTTAGCCAACAACGAGTTTGCTAACACCACAAAAACATTTACTCTTTTCCCAAACCCATCTAATGCAGATGGCATAGTATACTTTAACCGCGCAGCCGACATCGAACTGTATGACCTTTCTGGAAAATTATTGTTCTCTCAAAAAGACGCTCAAACCCTAAACACCAAAACCTTGTCTACCGGAATTTACCTAGTAAAAACCAGCGAAGGCATCGTTAAAAAACTAATCATAAAGTAAGTAGTAGTTTTTTTTATATGTAAAGACCTCTGACGAAAGTTAGAGGTTTTTTTTGTTGTAATTAACCTATTGACATTTTAGCAGATTCTTTCCACAAATAATTGGGCATTGGTTCATTAAGTTCCCATTTAATACTCATTGGTTTTGATCCTTCTGTTTCTCTAAAATTAGCTTCACCTATAAAAACATAACCAAGAGTATTTCCGTTTTCATCATTTGCTTTTTCTCGAACAAAGAGTAATATTTTTTTATTCAATTCTCCATGATTTATATATGATAATCCTTTACTTGTTTCGGGTCCATAAGCATTATGCGATTGCCAGTGAAATAATGTTTCACTTATAGCATAATCATCATACATTGTGGTTGGTGAGAAATTTTCCTCTGATTTAATTAAATTTATAAAAAGTATTTCTGTATTTAACTTTTTATTTTCGGCAGCTCCTTCTCTATTTGAAGATTTTTTATCAAATGTACTTAGTCCAAAAGCGACTAAGATTTGATCTCTTGTATAGCGTGCATGTAACTTTAATGGTTGTCCGTATGGAAGTTTAATGTCAATTTCTTTAAATCCAATTTTATCGATTAATATTTCTAAAACTTCAATAATTTCATTTACAAGGATTTTATTCTTTCCTATTTGAATTATACTTTTTTCTAAAGAATCAAAACCTCCTGGATTTTGCCAAACATCATAATGCAACATCAATAACATTGTTTTTTCATTCTCATTAAAATCGTTGATTTTTATACTAAAACCTTGTTTTGCAATTTTTAAAATGAAATTGAAATAACTTGTAGAATTTGTGGACAACCACTTTTTACCAATGGCTGAATAAATTTGCTTTTCATTAGTTGGTTCAAAATCATCAATAACTCCTGCTTTTTGGCATAATCTTGACCAACTATCTTTTTTATAAATTGTTTCAATTGATATGTGATTTAAATTAATAAAATTCTCTAAAGTTAATGGCAATGTTGTTTGATGTTGAAAATTTCTAATCTTTGCTATCAATTGATTTACATTTAAAGAAGTTGCTCTTTTTATGTTTTCAAGAATAGTTTCCTTAGCTTTCTTTTCTAAAATAATTGAACATCCCAAAGGTAAATGAGGAAAATCATCTTCAATTTCTTTTTGAACAGATGTAGTTGTTTTTCCAATTAAAGCTCTAAACTTACTTTCAAAATCGTATTCAGGTCTTGAATTTCCAACAAAATCTAAAACTGTTAAACAATCTTTTCCTTCTGCTAAACGCAATCCACGACCTAATTGTTGAAGAAAAACTGTTAAACTTTCCGTTGGTCTTAGAAACAAAACTGTATCAATTTCTGGAATATCTACGCCTTCATTAAAAATGTCAACTACAAACAAATAATTGAATTCTTTTTTCTTGAATTGAGCTCTAATTCTTTCTCTTTCATTTGAATTTTTACTAGTCAAACATTCTGCTTTTATTCCCGCTAAATTGAACTTTTCTGTCATAAAAAGAGCATGCTCTTGTGTAACACAAAATCCAATAGCTCTAACATCATTTAGGTCGTTTGTGTATTTTTCAAGATTTGAAATTATTTGTCCAACTCTCACATCGTTTTTTGTGTATAAACTTGTCAACTCACTGGCAACATACTTTCCTTTTTCCCATTTAACATTAGTTAAATCAATACTATCTGTAATTCCAAAATATTGGAACGGACTTAATAATTTCTTATTTAAAGCTTCAGGAAGTCTAATTTCAGCAGCAATACGATTGCAGAAATCTTCTAAAATATCTTCTCCATCCATTCTTTCAGGAGTAGCTGTCAATCCTAAAAGGACTTTAGGTTTAAAATAATTTAAAAATGGTCTATAACTAGATGCTGGTCCATGATGTGCTTCATCTAAAATTATAAAATCGAAATAATCAGGCGAAAGTTTTAAATCTTTTAATCTATTATTTAAAGTTTGTACAGAAACGAAAAGATATTCATTAGAATTGGGTTCAATTCCATCAACCCATAAATCCCCAAAATTATTGTCTTTTAAAATTCCTTGAAAAGTTGCTTTTGCTTGTTGTAAAATTTCTTTTCTATGAGCCACAAAAAGTAACTTTGATGATTGATTATTATTTCTAAAATTTTTATAATCAAAAGCAGAAATAACTGTTTTTCCTGTTCCTGTTGCAGCAACTAAAAGATTTCTATATCTATTATGAACTGATCTTTCAACTTCTAATTTTTCAAGGATTTCACTCTGATAATGAAACGGTTTTAAATCAAAATAAGATGTTGTAAAAGTGTATTCTTTAGAAAATTTTCCTTGTTTTAAAGCTTCAACTAACTTTACAGAATGAATATTTTTATCATATAATTCAAACTCAGAATTTTGCCAATAAGCTTCAAAAGTTTTCTTGAATTTATCTATAATATGGCCAACTTCTTTGGTTGTTATTTTTAGATTCCATTCTAATCCATCTGTTAATGCAGAACGAGAAAAATTTGAAGAACCAATATATCCAGTGTGAAAACCTGTTTTTCTTTGAAACAAATAAGCTTTTGCATGTAACCTTTCATTTCCTGTATTATAAGAAACTTTAACTTCTGTATTTTTTAATGAAGATAAAAATTCAACCGCTTTTGCATCTGTTGCACCAATATATGTGGTTGTAATTACTCTTAATTTTCCGCCTCGCTCCGTAAATTCTATTAACTCACGTTCAAGAATTCTAATTCCTTTCCATTTTATAAAAGAAACTAACAAATCGATTTCATCAGATGATAAAATTTCTTTTCGCAACTCACTTTCTAAAGTTGTTCCTGAATTTCCGCCAGTAAAAAGTTCGCTATGGATTAATCTTGTATAAGGTGTAATTTCTTTTAAGTGTAAATCTAAATCTGTAAAATGGCTGTCAACTTTAGTGAAAACTGCTTTCAAAATTTTACCTTCAGTTTCAATTAAATCATCTTCAAACTCTTCTTTTTTCAATTCTTCTTTTAAAAAAAGAATAATTTTATTGGCAATCGCAATTTGAGTTTCAAGAATATCTTCGCCTTTAATTAAGTTAAAAGCTTGTTTTATGGTTTTACCAATATGTTGAGATAATAATTGAGCCGCTTCGGCTTTGTCAATTGAAGTTTTCTTAACTTGAAAAGTATCTTTATCTAATTCGTTTAATTTATAGTTAATTAGTTTCGTGACTAATTCTTCATATAATCCTTGGTTCATAGTTCAAGTTTTAAAAATTCTTCAACAATTGGCAGATCTGCTTCGGCCCAATCTAAATTTAACAATTCTGATTTATCAAGCAGTTTATAATCCTTATGTTCGGACAAAATAATTTCTCCTGAAACATAATTTGAGATAAAAGGAATCAAATTTATTTTAAAAACTCCATAATCGTAAATGCTATTCGATAAACTTTTTAAAACTTCAATTTCAATATTTATCTCTTCTTTGATTTCTCTTTTTATACAATCAATTTCACTTTCATTTTCTTCTAACTTTCCACCTGGGAATTCCCATTTCAATGGTAATTTCATTTTTTCACTTCGTTGAGTTACTAAAATTTTTTTATCAAAAAAGATAATTGCACATGTTACATTAATCATGTTTATAAAATTTTTATAAACTTAATTATAATTTTTCTATTTTTATGTAAACAATTATCATGACTTTCGTCCAAAAAATAAAAAACCTAGAATCTTATTTAAATTTACCTGAGCAAAGCTATGCAGACTCTTTCAAGCAAGATATAATTATATATTTTGAAGAGGATTTTACTGAAAATAATAAAGAGTTGGAATTTCTAAACAACCTCAATACAAAAGAAGAAATAGTAAATTTTGTTGACAAATTAACATCAAGATTTGTAATGAAATTTGATTCAGAAATAGAAACTGAGAACGATTTTATTTATGATTATTTAATCAATGGCTAACCTCTCTTCAACCAACCAGTCACACTAAACCTTCTTTCATTGGTAACTAAAACTTCGTGTTGTAGTTCGTCGCTTTTAAAGAAAACGGTTTTGCCTTGCATCGGTGCAATGGTTTGGTTTTTGGGTTTTTGGTGTATAAAGAGTTCGCCACCATCTTGGGTTTTCCAATGAGGGTTTAGGTAACTCACCATCGAGAATTGGCGTTTGTTGTCGTCTTCAAATTGGTCTAAATGCGCTCGGTAAAAACTCCCAATTTCATACAGCGAGTAATGAAACTCATAGCTTTTTATGTTGGTAAAACAACTTTCATTTAAGTACACAATAAAGGCTTCTATCTTTTCTAGAAACTCCGTTTCGTGGCGGTTGTTGTGGGCTTTGTCCAGCCAATAAATCTTGTCGTTTCTTATCAAATCATTAAAAACTATTTTTCCGTCGTTGCCAACACCAGCCGTAATCATTTGTTGGTCGTCACTCAAAGCAAGCAAATTGGCTTTCAAATGATAACACAAATCATCACTCAAAAAGTGGTCGGCAATTCCCACTTTATCTGCAATATAACTCGCAATCAAGGTTTCAAAATTCGCATCCATACTACATTCCCCACACTTGATTAGACAAGATGCCGAAAGGTAGTGCTATAAAAACCAGTAAAGTCTTTATTTAACGTTTAGTACAAGAATTAACTCCTGTTTTAATAGTAAGTAATTTGGTTTCTGTCATTTCTATTAAACTAAAGAATAATCGTTTTCAGTTCACATCGAATATTATTCTGTCAATTTAGTTATATTTGCGTCTATGGAAGAAAAGAATTTGTATATAATTGCCGGTTGCAACGGTGCTGGAAAAACAACAGCCTCTTTTACTATTCTTCCTGAAATTCTAGATTGCAAGGAATTTGTTAATGCTGATGAAATTGCAAAAGGACTCTCACCATTTCAGCCAGAAAAAGTTTCTTTTGAGGCAGGTAGAATAATGCTTAACAGAATTGAAGATTTGTTGTCTCAAAATGAAAATTTTGCGTTTGAAACAACACTAGCAACAAGGAGTTATAAAAACAAAGTTCTTGAAGCAAAAAAAAGAGGTTACAATGTTACACTACTATTTTTTTGGCTTAAGAATCCAGAACTAGCTAAAGAAAGAGTGAAAATAAGAGTTCTTGAAGGTGGTCACAACATCCCTGAGGATGTAATCGAAAGAAGATATTATAAAGGAATTAAAAACCTTTTTGAAATTTATCTTTCAATTGTTGATCAAGCGTTACTTTTTGATAACTCTGAAGGAAAACATGATTTAATTGCGGAAATGTCGGCAAGTGAAGAATTAAATATTCTAAATGAGAATAAGTTTAACGAATTAAAAAATTACTTATGTCACCAGAATCCAAAATAGAAAAAAGAAATAAAATCTTGAAAGGTTTAGAAAAAGCCTACGAAAAAATGATTGCATTCAAAAAAGAACACAAAAGTGAACTTGTAATTATTCAAGATAATAAAATAGTTAAAATCAAACTATAATTAGATATTTTAAACTTCATTAATGTATGACGAGGGTATAGTTTATGTATTCCTAGGTTATGCTAGAAGTATGGATGAAGTATTCAAGAGGTTACTTACAAGTTTCAAATTTACTCCAACAATTTAGTATAACTCCATTTTAAAAATCCGTCCCAATCCGTGTTGCAAAGCATCCGTAAAATCTGCGTTCTATATAAGTGAAGCGCATCCTATGTTCAATCAAAAACCATAAAAATTATAAATTCATTCTAAAACCCAACACTCAAAACTAATACCTTAGTGTATGCGTAGTGTATGGCGAGTGTATCATTAATGTATGCCGAGTGTATGCTAGAAGTATGGATGAAGTATAGAAGAGGTATAGCAAAGGTATGGTTGTGGTACCCTTGATAAACTATCGAACAACTCAAAAATTAGCGCATTATCAAAATTACCCAATATAATTTTAATAATTTTAATAAAATAGCGTTATAACACATTATTTGATAAAAATAAAATCACAACCCTATTTTTTTATTCATTTTATTCTTAAAATCTAATTATTTTATAATTTTACCCTATTATTTTTAGGGTATGTTGTAAAAATAAATAAAAATGGGTTTAGAAAAACGTTGGATATCGGCTTTTGTAATTATTACTGTAGTAGCAGTAACAGGTTTGTTTTGGCAACACCAACCGCCAACTACCAATTTCAACGATGCCAACACCATTAACTTTGCCGATGTAGCTTGGTTGCTAACAGCATCGTGCTTGGTTTTACTAATGACACCTGGATTATCTTTTTTCTATGGCGGAATGGTAGGTAAGAAAAACGTTATTTCTACCATGCTCAAAAGTTTCATCTGCCTTGGAGTCGTAAGTTTGTTATGGGTAACCGTAGGATTCAGTCTCTCCTTCGGAAGTCCAATAGGAATCAACCTCAACGGAACGTATTATGGTATTATAGGCAATCCACTAGATTTTGCCTTCTTCGATCAAGTAGAACTTTTGCCTCACAAAGCTTTAGGTTCTAGTATTCCTTTCATATTGTTTGCCCTTTTTCAAATGAAATTTGCTGTGATTACGCCTGCAATCATAACCGGCGCTTTAGCCGAGCGTATTCGCTTTATCTCTTTCCTCTTGTTTATTTGTTTGTTTACAGTTTGTATTTACGCACCGTTATGCCACATGATTTGGCATCCTCACGGCCTATTAGGTAGTTATTTCGGTGTAAAGGATTTCGCAGGAGGTACAGTGGTGCACATGAGCGCAGGTTTCGCAGCATTAGCAGGAGTCATTGTTTTGGGCAAAAGAAAAAACAGCGAACACATTCCAACCAACATTCCTTTCGTTCTTCTAGGAACCGGATTGCTATGGTTTGGCTGGTTTGGTTTCAATGCAGGTTCGGCACTTGCAGCCAACGCTACAGCAGCCATGGCATTTGCAACAACCACAATCGCCTCAGCATCAGCCATGATGACGTGGGTATTTTTTGATAGACTAAACGGAAGAAAAGTTTCCGCACTCGGAGCTTGTATCGGAGCAGTAGTTGGTTTAGTAGTAATCACACCATCAGCAGGTTTTATAACCATTCCACAAAGCATCTTCTTCGGATTCATAGGCGCCATAGTTTCCAACAAAATGGTCTATTGGAAAAAGCTAAAGCAAATAGACGACACACTAGACGTATTCGCCTGTCACGGCGTAGGCGGAATTATGGGCATGATTCTAACAGCCATCTTCGCTCAAGGAGAAAACGCCAGTCTACTTCACGGTGGTTGGAGTGTTTTTGGTCACCACATGATGGCCTTGGTTTTAGTTTCAGCCTTCACTTTTGGTGGTGCCTATTTACTTTTCAAACTAACTAACCTCATCATCCCAATCCGCGTCACAGAAGAATCTGAAGACTTAGGTTTGGACTTGTCTCAACATGGTGAGAAGTTCTAACTCAAAATTAAAAGATCGCAACACAGATTAAAGAAATTTTTAAAATTATTATAATTTCTTTAATCTGTGTTCCAAAAAAATAAGTGTATTTGATAAAATTTTTCCTATTTTTATCAAAACAAATCCCATGAAAAAACTACTCTTCACACTAGCACTCATAACACAATTGTCCTTTGCCCAAGACAAGCAAGTAATAAACACCATGTTAGACAATTGGCACAAAGCAGCAGCAGACGTTCAGTTTGACAACTACTTCAGCTACCTCACTGATGATGCCATCTATATAGGAACCGATGCTACAGAAAACTGGAATAAAAAACAATTTCAAGCTTTTGCAAAACCTTATTTTGACAAAGGACGCGCATGGAGTTTCACTGCTTTAGAAAGAAACATCTACTTCTCAAAAGACGGAAAAACAGCTTGGTTTGACGAACTGTTAAACACCCAAATGAAAATCTGTAGAGGTTCTGGTGTGTTAGTAAAAGTAAAAAACACTTGGAAAATAAAGCACTATGTTTTATCCATGACGGTTCCAAACGACAACTCTGATGAAGTTACAAAAATAAAGGCGCCAATAGAAGATGCGCTGATTGAAAAACTAAAAACTAAAGTTCCTTAATTGGAACTTTTTTTATGCCCAATAAAACCAAACCTTTTTTATTCTCGTACATGACTCTATAAACAAATCAAGAACGTCATGAAAATTAACAAGAAAGTAAAAATCGCTCTACTCAGTCTTCTGGGAATCGGACTATTATTTTTTGCAATATTAGTCTATCACATAGCTAATGCTAGACCTATTGAAAATGCAACCATCCAAATCAGCCGAATCGATTTTGACAAACCATTTGATTCTATCGGAACAGTTGAAATAAGAGAAAAACTACACGCTATTAAAGGAGTAAAAAGTGACATTATTGTTAAAAACAATGTAGTGGTCTACTTTCACGATAACACCATAGCCAACTCAGAAAAAGTATATAACGAATTAATGAGTAAAGGAAATTATAAAGCAGAACGTTTTGTTTTACCAGCCAATCTTGCCAACAAGCAAGTGTGTCCAGTAATCAAGAAAGATGGCTTGAGTTATAAGTTTACCAAACTAGTACAATCAATTTTTTAATTAATCTTTAAATATAAATGCTATGACTAAATTTTCAAAACTTGCACTTTGTGCATTGGTAATTGGAGCATCAGTGTTCACATCTTGTAGTGATGATGATGAAACACAAGCAGCTCCAGAAAAACCATCAATCTATGCTAGATTAGGTGGAACAACAATGGTAGCCGATCCAGATAATCCTGGACAAATGATTGAGCAAGGTCGTTTGAGCTACAGAAAAGTAGTAAATTCAACAGTTGGACTAATCGTTGCTGATGTTCAAAGTGGTGCTTCTGGTAACTTAGGCGCACATTTTTCTCCAGTACTAACAGAAGTTGGCGCAGGAAACACAACTAATTTAGCCATTCTAGTAGACAACTTAACCGATTTCTTCTCGTTCAATACAGGAGGAACAAATGCAGTAAATACTTACTCAGGTCTTGACATGGTTAATGCTCATAATCCAGCAACTAATCCAAGAATGGGTGTAAAATCTACTAATGCAAACTACGACAAATTTGTTGGATATGTAGGAGCTGCTGCCGTTGCTAACGGTGTGCCGGCTAACTCAGAATTATTCGCTGATGTTGTTGTTGTATTAGAATCTCTAAGAGCTCCGATTGTTCAACAATAGGATTTTTTTGTTTAGAGTGGGCGCTACCTTGTTCTTGGGGTAGCGCTTTTTTTTTATGTCTATTATTTTTGTTTCTTTAAGTTTTCCAACATTTCAACCGTCATGTTTTCTATGTTGAAATCGTTACTCCAACCCCAATCTTCTCTTGCAGAAGTGTCATCAATAGAAGCAGGCCAACTATCAGCAATCTTCTGACGAAAATCAGGATTATAATCTATGGTAAAATTCGGATAGTGTTTTTTAATTTCTTCAGCAATCTGTTTTGGAGTAAAACTCATCGCCGATAAATTATAAGAAGAACGTATTTTAATCTTTTCAGCATCGGCTTGCATAATGCTAACGGTTGCTTTAATAGCATCATCCATATACATCATAGGCAAAGCAGTATCTTCTGAAAGAAACGAAGTGAACGAACCTTTTTCAATGGCTTTGTGGTAAATATCTACCGCATAATCTGTTGTTCCACCACCTGGTTCAGTTGTCCAACTTATTAATCCTGGATAACGAATACTTCTTACATCAACGCCATATTGATGGTGGTAATATTCACACCAACGCTCACCAGTTTGTTTAGAAATTCCGTAAACTGTTGTTGGTTCCATGATGGTATATTGTGGCGTATTGTCTCTTGGAGTTGTTGGTCCGAAAACCGCAATACTTGAAGGCCAAAATATCTTTTTTATTTTTCCAGCTTTCGCCAAATTCAATACATGAAATAGTGAGTTCATATTCAAATCCCAAGCAAAAGCAGGATTCTTCTCAGCAGTAGCAGAAAGTAAAGCCGCCATTAAATAAACATCGGTAATCTGATATTGTTCAATTAAATGCTCAATCTGATTGTAATCTAAAGCATTAACCACTTCAAAAATGCCATTGTTGACAATATCATTATTCAATTTTCGAATATCGGAAGCAATCACGTTGTCGTTTCCGTAAATACTTCTTAATTTGGTGGTTAACTCGGTACCTATTTGTCCACAAGCACCAATTATTAATATTTTAGTAGTCATAGTTTGTTTGTTTGTACTACAAAGATAACGTTTTCGTGAGAATCATGAATAACATTTTATTTGAAAAACAATTAGTGAACATTTATAAAACCTTTCACAAAATCTCTAAAACAAAACTCCTACTTTTGTACTTTTGTAATCAAACCCATTATTCTTCTAATGAAGTTATCATCGATATATCTAGTTTTCTTTATGTTAGTATTGGCATCGTGTCAAAACGATAACACTACACTAATTATTGAACAACAGAAAGAAGCTAAGAAAAAAGAAGTTATTTTCAACAACATCAACCGTGGATGGGTTTTTAATATTGCACCTGTAGAACCTATAACACAAAGCCGCATCAACAGTTGGATGGAATGGCGTAACTTTCTAACAGAAATCAATCAAAAACCAAAGAGTACCATTGGCGCTTTTCAGAAAAAATCGAAAGCGCTTTCTTTAAAAGTAATGGACTTAAACAACAATATTCCATTAGAATTCAATAAGCCACAAGTCAAAGCCAGAATCGCAGTTGTAACAACCAAAATAAAATCGTTGGATTTATTCATTCACCTAAACCAAATTCCAGACGCAAAAGTTGTAAAACTTGTTGGCGAAATTAATATGGAAGTAGAATACCTTCAATTACAGATGGAAGAAATTGTAAAAAGAAGTCTTATACCAAGAGAAGATGGCGAACCAGATATTTTGAGTATGAAAGACTCAACAAGAGCTGTTCCATCGACAAACATTGATCCCGATTTAGAATAATTTTGAGTAAAAATAACGTCATTTCTGTCTATCAAAAGTCGGCAAAAGTCCAACTTTTATCTAATGCTTTAGAGCAACGTGATTCCAAAATAAACGCGAAAGGTTTATTGGGTTCGGCGTTGTCTTTTGTAATTCAATCTACTTTTGAAAAAGCAGAACTACCTTTTCTTTTGTTATTTAGTGATAAAGAAGAAGCGGCTTATTACCTCAACGATTTAGAGCAACTCATCAACGATCAAGATGTGTTATTCTATCCTGGTTCGTACCGTCGTCCTTATCAAATAGACGAAACCGACAACGCCAATATTCTACTTAGAGCCGAAGTTTTAAATAGAATCAATTCGCGTAAAAAACCAGCTATAATTGTTTCCTACGCTGAAGCGATTTTTGAAAAAGTAGTTACCAAAAAAGACCTCGACAAAAACACCTTAAAAATTTCAGTTAATGATAAAATCGCCATTGATTTCATCAACGAAGTACTTTTTGAATACAATTTCAAAAGAGTAGATTTTGTAACAGAACCAGGAGAATTCTCTGTTCGTGGTGGAATTGTAGATGTTTTTTCTTTTTCAAATGATAATCCATATAGAATAGAATTTTTTGGAAACGAAGTAGATTCCATCAGAAGTTTTGATGTTGAAACACAATTGTCTATTGAAAAACTGAAGAAAATCTCCATCATTCCCAATGTAGAAAACAAATTCTTCGAAGAAAATAGAGAAAGTTTCTTAGATTATATCGACCAAAAAACAGTGCTTTTCATTCAGAATACCGATTTACTTTGCCATCAATTAGACAAACTTTTTGCGAAAGCAACAGAAGTATTTGCCAAATTAGACGCCACTATAAAACATCTTGAACCTAAGGATTTATTCCTTAATCAAGAGCAATTTTTAAAGAAAGCTTTGAATTTTTCTGTAGTAGAATTGAGCAATGCGCCAACTTATAAAATTGATAAAACGATTGAATTCCATATTCAACCGCAACCTTCCTTCAATAAGCAATTTGATTTATTGATGAATAATTTGGCAGAAAATCACTTCAACGGAATTAAGAATTATTTGTTTTGTTCCAATGAAAATCAAGCCAATCGTTTTCATGATATTTTTGAAGACATTGATGGAGAAAATACCAATAATCAAATTCCAAATTCCAATACTGAAGAAAATTCATCAACCTACAACCCAAAACCTACAACCCAAGACCTTTTAAAGCAATACAAAACCATTGTTTTTCCATTGTTTCAAGGATTTATTGATGAAGAAAACCAAATAGCATGTTACACCGACCATCAAATATTTGAACGTTACCACAAATTCAATATTAAAAATGGTTATTCTAAAAAGCAAACCATCACTCTAAAAGAGCTGACTTCCTTGACCGTAGGCGATTATGTAACGCACATCGATCACGGAATTGGAAAGTTTGGAGGATTGCAAAAAATACAGGTTGAAGGTAAAACACAAGAAGCTATAAAATTGGTTTACGCCGATAATGACATAGTTTATGTAAGCATTCATTCGCTGCATAAAATTTCTAAATACAACGGAAAAGACGGCGCACCACCAAAGATTTACAAACTAGGAAGTGGTGCTTGGAAAGCTTTAAAACAAAAGACAAAAGCACGAGTAAAACATATTGCTTTCAACTTAATTCAGCTTTATGCAAAGCGAAGATTAGAAAAAGGATTTGCTTGCGCACCAGATAGTTATTTACAAAAAGAGTTGGAAAGTTCGTTCATTTATGAAGATACACCCGACCAAATTACAGCAACTCAAGACGTAAAAGCCGATATGGAAACCGATAGACCAATGGATAGATTAGTCTGTGGTGACGTTGGTTTTGGTAAAACCGAAGTGGCTATTCGTGCCGCTTTTAAAGCCGTTGATAATGGAAAACAAGTGGCAGTTTTGGTTCCAACCACAATTTTGGCTTACCAACATTATCGTACTTTTTCAGAACGATTGAAAGACATGCCAGTTTCTGTAAATTATTTAAATCGTTTTAGAACCGCCAAAGAAAGAACCGAAACCATTAAAAATCTGGGTGAAGGAAGAGTTGACATCATCATTGGAACCCATCAATTGGTAAACAAAGATGTAAAATTCAAAGATTTAGGATTGCTGATTATTGATGAAGAACAGAAGTTTGGTGTAAACGTAAAAGACAAACTAAAAACGATTTCAGCAAATGTGGATACGCTTACTTTGACGGCGACTCCTATTCCGAGAACGTTGCAATTTTCTTTAATGGCTGCTCGAGATTTATCTGTAATTACAACGCCTCCACCCAATAGATATCCTATTGAAACCCATGTGGTTCGTTTTCATGAGGAGTTAATTCGTGATGCTATTTCGTATGAAATTCAAAGAAACGGTCAAGTGTTCTTTATCAACAACAGAATTGAAAACATCAAAGAAGTTGCCGGAATGATTCAGCGATTAGTTCCAGATGCAAGAGTTGGAATTGGTCACGGACAATTAGACGGTAAAAAATTGGAAGAATTGATGTTGGCATTCATGAATGGCGAATTTGATGTTTTAGTAGCCACAACAATTATTGAAAGTGGTTTGGATGTACCTAATGCGAATACAATTTTCATTAATAATGCGAATAATTTTGGTTTGTCCGATTTGCATCAAATGCGAGGTCGTGTGGGAAGAAGTAATAAAAAAGCGTTTTGTTATTTCATCACGCCTCCTTATTCTGCCATGACCGATGATGCAAGAAAACGTATTCATGCTTTAGAACAATTTTCTGAATTAGGAAGTGGATTTAACATTGCCATGAAAGATTTAGAAATTCGTGGTGCTGGAGATTTATTGGGCGGTGAACAAAGTGGTTTCATCAACGACATCGGATTTGACACCTATCAAAAAATCATGAACGAAGCCATTGAAGAGTTGAAAGAAAACGAATTCAAGGATTTTTATCCAACAGAAAACGACATCGAAACCAAAGAATACGTAAAAGATTTACAAATCGACACCGATTTTGAATTGCTATTTCCAGACGAATATATCAATAACATTACCGAACGTTTGAACTTATACAACGAATTGAGTTTGATTAAAAACGAAGAAAACTTACAAGTATTCGAACAGAAATTAATCGACCGATTTGGAGCTTTACCTAAAGAAGCTAATGCCTTACTAAATAGCATCAGAATAAAGTGGAAAGCAACTGCTATCGGAATCGAAAAATTGGTAATGAAACAAGGAAAAATGGTAGGCTATTTTGTAGGCGACCAACAAAGTGATTTCTACCAATCGAATCGTTTTATGAAAATGGTTCAGTTTGTTCAAATGAACAGCAGCCTATGCAAAATGAAAGAAAAAGAGACCAAAAATGGACTGCGTTTATTGTTGACTTTTGAAAATGTAAAAAGCATTAACAAAGCTTTGGAATTGATGAACAGAATATAAAAAAAGCCATCTAGACTAGATGGCTTTTTATTTATTCTAAAGATATTGTTATCTTCTTAGTACTTTGAAATTAGCTTCTTTATCACCATCAAACTTCAATTTAAAGAAATAAGTTCCTTGAGCAAAAGCTGAAATATCAACATTGGTAGTAGTTTCATTCAAGTTTTTATCTAGCAATAATTGTCCTGTAACATTATAAACTTGGATTTGATTGATAGCTGTTTTTGAATTGATTGTAACCTTCCCATTAGATGGATTTGGATAATAATTAAAATCAATATAATTGTTGCTATTTGTATTTAAATTTGGTGAACAAGATATTGTTGCAATAAATCCTGTATCAATTACACCTTGATCAGAATAAAACCTAACGGTTAATGAACCATCTGTTGCAGAAGAAACAAACGGACCAGGAATAGTTGTTCCTGTAGAACCACCTGGATTCAATAATGGTGCAGCTGTTGAATTTCCATCATAAACATATAAATAATCATAATCTACCTCAAGTGAAAATGCTGAGAATGTCAGTACTATATTGTTATTAGCAACATCTGGAATTATAGTTCTTATTACGGTTTCCATATTGGTATAATTACCTGTTGGACCGCCAGAATCTGTAAATTGTATTCCACTACAGAAGTTTGCCGCAGTTACAAAAATTAATCGTCTTCCTCCAATTTCAAGACCAGCTGTGCAACTTGGGCTTATTTCTGCTACATAGTATGAATTAGGGTTTAAACCATTTACTACATAATTATTTGTGGTTACAGTAATCCAACTACCTGGAGTTGCTCCAAAAGGATACACTCTAACTTTCCAGGCTGTAAAAGTTCCAGAATCAATCCAACTTATTGTTGCTGTATCCATTCCAATATTATTAATAGAAACAGATGAAATAGTGTTGATACAAGTGTTTATACAATCTGTACTTAAACAAGGACCATTATTTATAGCGTTTAAAATAGCATTTCGAGGTTGTAACCCAAATCCGTTACTAAAATTTACTCCAACACCACTTATCAAATGGCAATAGCTCATTACAGTTCCTTTTACTGTTGTTGATGGAATTGGTGCTTGCGGACAATTGCCTTCACTAAAACCTGCTTGCTGACCGCAACCGTCGATAGCTGTATTATTTCCATTCCATGCGCAAGCATGAGTATGTCTAGAACCTAATAAGTGACCAAACTCATGACTAATTACTTGAATGGTCCAAGAGTAAGTTGGAATATTCTCAACAGTAATAGTATCTATATCTGAATAACTAAAATTATTTTGAGAACATAACCCATTTATGCCAACTGCAACTCCTCCCAAACCACCTGGATCATTTCCTAATAATTGTCCTAAATCTCCATCAAAAACTGGCCGAACTTCATTAAACTTATACAAATAATCCACTGAAGATGTACCTATTCCTTCATAAGGATCTTGAGTTGTCCAAATAAACATTGATTTCAATGATATTGTAATGTCATCTGCATTATACAACGATTGAACATTATTAAAAACCGAAGTCATCCAATTAGTAGTTGTTGCAGTATCACTACCATTTAACTGAAATAAATTGTAATCAATTTCAAAATACATGGTAACACATTTTAAACTATTTACTTCTCTATTTGCAATTGTTGGTTCATCGTTATGAAGTGATTCATCATCTTTATAGGAACATTCAAAACCACTTCCAAACTGCATTTTGGAATCGGAATAAACGATATAGTCATTAACATTATTAATTTTGTCTAGTTTTCCAATTACTAAATTATTTAATTCAATATTGGATGCAACTCCATTAAGTTCATTGGGAAAGAAATTGAAAGATGCAACAGAATTGTAATCACCTTTGACGATTCCACGGTAGTGAACTCCTTTTTCATAAGCTATATTTTTTGCTTTATCGGTATCAACATGAAAACCTTCTGCAAATAAATTTACTTTGTATAAATCTAATTTTACAATTGACCCATTGTAAGGAAAAGACAATTCTATAAACTCATATTTATTAGCGACGATATCGTTAACAACAGTAGTTTTAATTGTTGCTAATGTGGCATCCGTGACAACTTTATTTATGTTTTCATCTGGTTTATTTTGTGAGGCTGTTAAAACCGTAAAAGGTCTAAAAACAACTCTAGTTGCTTCTAATTCTTGAATCTTTTTTGCAACTTCATTCTGTGCAAACAAGAAAACAAAACTAAACAATGAGGCAATTGTAAAGATTTTTTTCATAGTATTTGTGGTAAAGTCATATGGTAAAGTTAATAAAAATGTAATTAGTATCTAATTACGACAAAATAAATATGTGTTTTTTATAAATTGTTTAATCTTAGAAGTAAAAAAAAGCGTCTTCCAAATGTTCTATTTTCAACTCATTGTCTTCTTTATAAACCGAAATAATATCAAATCGAACTTCCAAATCTAAATCATTGGAAATCAAATACTCATTTACGGCTTTGACCAAAAGTTGGATTTTTTTAGGCTTCACAAAATCTTGAGGCAAACCAAATTCTAGAGACGAGCGTGTTTTAACCTCAACAATGGCAAGGGTGTTTTCTTTTTGAGCAATGATGTCGATTTCGGCTTTTTGGAACGTCCAATTAGTTTCAAGAATATCGTAGCCATTCTGTTGCAGAAAGTCTACAGCTAATTCTTCTCCTAGTTTTCCTAAATCGTTGTGTTCTGCCATTTTTCAGATTGTTGGATTTTTTAGACTATTGGATTGTTAAATTTCTTTGAATGCTTTTTCTAAAAATCTAATAATCCAAAAATCTAACCATCTATTCAAAAACCACTTTACTCTCTATATCGTTCACTTCCATTGTAACTTGCTTTCCAAAAATCAGAGCACGATTATCTGCCATGTGACCGGCAGGAAAATTATAAATTACCGGAATATTGTAATTTTTAGTAACATCTTGAATAATTTCTAAGGCATTTTTACCCCAAGGAATTTCGTTGTCTTTCATTTTGGTCATTCCTCCAACAATGATTCCTTTCAAACTTTCTAAACAACCATTGCGTTTTAAATTCATCATCATTCTATCGATATGATATAAATATTCATCTAAATCTTCAATAAAAAGAATTTTATCAGAACAATCTATAGCCGATGGCGAACCAAATAAACTGTATAAAATAGATAGATTTCCTCCAACTAATTCACCTTTGGCTGTTCCGTATTTATTCATAAATTCACATGGGACAGTATATTCAATAGGTTCACCAAACAAAGCTTTTCTTAAAGTCTCTTTTGCTTCTTCACTAGCTTTAGAACTTACAGGCATAATTCCGTGAATTGATGCATAACCCATAGTATTCAAATGACTGTGTAAAACGGTAACATCACTAAAGCCAACTATCCATTTTGGAGATTGCTTAAATTTTGTGAAATCTAATAAATCGATCATTCTCACAGTTCCATAACCACCACGAACGCACCAAATTGCTTTGATGTTAGGATTATCTAGTTGTGCCTGAAAATCGGCTGCACGTTGTTCATCTGATCCTGCTAATTGATTATTGTCTAAACCAATTGTAGAACCAACAACCACTTCTAAACCCCAATTTTTCAACCATGAAATGGCTGGTTTTAGATTGTCTTCAATGTTTTTACGAGCTGTTGCTACAATTGCAACGGTATCGCCTTTTTTTAAATTAGGTGGAAATATCATCTTTTTTTGAGCTTGAATATTTGAAACAAATAAAATTGTAACGATTAAAATACTAATTACTTTCTTCATTAAAGTTTAAAATCTTTAGGCAAATCTAATAATTTTTGTGCCAACCTAAACCAAATGTTATTCCTAATCCTACAAAAGAGGTTTTTGAAACATTACCATAAAACTTAAAACCAATACTATTTGCAAAACTTGTAGGTTTTCCAACAGGAATTAGTTCATAAATACGATAGCGCTCTTTTTTGGAGTTGAACCATTTAATATTCAATTCAAATGGAAATCCAATACTTTGAGTGTTATTGTATTTCAAAACACCATTCGTATCATCAATCAAAAATTCTCTATCAACATAAGCAATTCCTGCTGAAAAACTATATGATGTATTTTCATCAACGAAACGTCTTCCATACATTATTGCTTGCTCTCTTAAAATCTCAACTTCAACTAAAACTGGAATAAAAAAAAAGGAACCTTCTTTTCTATTTTCTGATAATTCAAGATAGCGATAAGAAAATAAATTATTCTTTCTTTGATAGTTTAAAGTTCCGCCACTTGTAACTCCTTTAGAACTTCCATTAGAATATCCAATTATTATTTCTGCATAAACTATTGGATTAGTTTTCTCTTCTTGAGCAAAACAATTCATCCCAATAAAAAGCACAAATCCTAAAATTAAAGCTTTCTTTTTCATAAGTTTTTTACCAAAAATAGAAAAATTACACACATTATAGTATACTAATTAACAAGTACACAAAAGTCTCTACTTGTCTCTGCTAAAAAATACTTATTTTTGCAAGATATATACCGAATTTTATTATGTTAGAAAATCCAAAAAGATATACCATAACGGCAGCATTGCCTTATACCAACGGACCAATTCACATCGGACATTTAGCCGGAGTTTATGTTCCAAGTGATATTTATGCACGTTATTTAAGATTACAAAGAAAAGATGTCGCGTTTATTTGTGGAAGCGATGAACACGGCGTTGCTATTTCGATGAAAGCCAAAAAAGAAGGCATTACTCCGCAACAAGTTATCGATAAATACGACGGAATTATTCGTAAATCGTTTCTTGATTTTGGAATTTCGTTTGATAATTATTCACGAACTTCTTCTAAAATTCATCACGATACTGCTTCAGATTTTTTTAGAAAATTATACGATAATGGTGACTTTATTGAAGAAGTTACCGAGCAATTATATGATGCCAAAGCCGACCAGTTTCTTGCAGACCGTTTTGTAATTGGAACTTGTCCAAAATGTGGCAACGAAGAAGCTTATGGTGATCAATGCGAAAAATGTGGTTCGACACTAAATGCAACGGATTTAATCAATCCAAAATCGACAATTACCGGCGAAACTCCAATTTTGAAATCTACTAAACATTGGTTTTTACCTCTAGATAGATATGATGATTTCTTGAAAGAATGGATTTTAGTTGGTCATGCAAAAGATTGGAAAACCAATGTGCTTGGTCAAGTAAAATCATGGTTAGACGACGGATTAAAACCTCGTGCAGTAACACGTGATTTAGATTGGGGAATTGACGTTCCAGTTGAAGGTGCGGAAGGGAAAAAATTATATGTTTGGTTTGATGCACCAATTGGTTACATCTCGTCTACCAAAGAATGGGCAGCTCGTGAAGGAAAAGATTGGGAACCTTATTGGAAAGATGCCGATACTAAATTAGTTCACTTTATTGGGAAAGACAATATTGTTTTCCATTGCATTATTTTTCCTGCGATGTTGAAAGCCGAAGGAAGTTTCATTTTGCCAGATAACGTTCCTGCAAATGAGTTTTTGAATTTGGAAGGCAACAAACTTTCTACTTCTAAAAACTGGGCAGTTTGGTTGCACGAATATCTATTAGATTTTCCAGATAAACAAGATTCTTTGCGTTATGCCTTAACATCAAATGCTCCAGAAACTAAAGACAATGACTTTACTTGGAAAGATTTTCAGGCAAGAAATAATAACGAATTGGCTTCTATTCTAGGAAATTTCATTAATCGTGTAGTTGTTTTAACTAACAAATATTATGATGGAATTGTTCCAACGCCAAATGATTTTACAGAAGTTGACGAACAAACTTTAACAGAATTAAAAGCGTATCCTGCGGTAATTTCTTCGTCAATTGAAAGATTCCGATTTAGAGAAGCACAAGGCGAATTGATGAACGTAGCTCGTTTAGGAAATAAGTATTTAGCCGACGAAGAACCATGGAAAATGGTAAAAGAAAATCCAGAAAGAGTAAAAACTCAAATGTATGTGGCATTACAAATTGCAGCTGCCTTGAGAGTTTTATCAGAACCTTTCTTGCCATTTACAGCATGCAAATTATCAGGAATTCTAAAAACCGATTTGAATTTGAGTTGGAAAGATGTTTCTGAAAGAACCGATTTACTTCCAGCTGGTCATCAGATTGGACAAGCTGAAATCTTATTTGCTCAAATAGAAGATACCGAAATTCAAAAACAAATAGACAAACTAGAAGCTACGAAAGTTGCCAATAAAGCCGAAAATAAAATGATTGAACCACAAAAAGAAACTTCAACATTTGAAGATTTTTCAAAATTAGATTTGCGTGTTGGAACTATTTTAGAAGCTGAAAAAATGCCAAAAGCAAACAAACTTTTAGTTTTAAAAGTTGACACAGGAATTGATGTAAGAACCATAGTTTCGGGAATTGCAGAACATTTTTCACCAGAAGAAGTAGTTGGAAAACGTGTAACAGTTTTAGTAAACTTAGCTCCAAGAGCATTGCGTGGAGTAGAAAGTCAAGGAATGATTTTGATGACCAACAACGCAGAAGGAAAACTGGTTTTTGTAAATCCAGACACTTCGACATCGCTCAGTGCAAGCGCTGATGGAGTTGAGAATGGTGCGTTAATTTCGTAAATAACTATTCATGAACCCAAAAATAATCGCATTCGATGCCGACGATACTCTTTGGCACAACGAACCTTATTTCGATGAAGCTCAAGCAAAATTCTGTGAACTTTTTGCTGATTATGCTTCCAATCAAGAGATTTTACAATTGATTTTAAGTTATCAAGTAAAAAATCTGCCACTTTATGGTTTTGGAATCAAGGCGTTTGTTTTGTCAATGATAGAATCAGCATTAGAATTGACCAATCATAAAATTTCAGGAAACGGAATTGAAAAAATCATCAAAATCGGAAAAGATTTACTTCAAAAACCAGTTGAACTTTTACCCGAAGTAGAAGATGTTTTGCAACAATTAAAAGGAAAATACAAACTTGTTGTAGCAACTAAAGGCGATTTGAAAGACCAACACAGAAAATTACACGATTCGGGAATTGGACATTATTTTCATCATATTGAAGTAATGAGCGACAAAAAAGAATTGGATTACGAAAAAATGTTAGGACGTTTAGACACAAAACCCGAAGATTTCATCATGATTGGAAACTCCTTAAAATCAGATGTTTTGCCTGTTTTAAACATTGGAGGACATGGCTATCATATTGCTTATCACACCACTTGGGAATATGAAAAAATTGATTTCGAAATAGAACACGACAATTTCAAATCACTAGAAAAAATCTCAGACGTTTTACCAATTCTTTTAAAATAATCGGGCATATATTTTTAAAATCTGTAATCTGTGGCTATTAATAAATGAAACAAAAACTGAACTTAGAAACTTGGAATCGTAAAGAACATTTTCTGTTTTTCAAACAAATGGAAGAACCTTTTTTTGGTGTTACAATTACAATTGATTGCACCAAAGCTTATGATAAAGCAAAAGAACTTGGTATTTCGTTTTTTACTTATTATTTGCATAAAACACTGACAGCGGTTAATCAATGTGAACCTTTTCGTTACAGAATAATTGACAATGAAGTTTATATTTTTGATAGAATTGATGTTTCTTCAACTATCTTAAGAGAAGACAAAACGTTTGGATTTTCACAAATAGAATATTCTGAAAATTTAAACCAATTTACAGAAAATACTAAAATTGAAATCGCAAGAATTGAAACTACAACCGGACTTTTCACTAGAGAATATTCCGAAAATCTAATTCATTTTTCGGCTTTACCTTGGATAAATTTCACTTCCTTTTCTCATGCGAGAAGTTTCACTTGGCCCGACAGTTGTCCGAAAATATCTTTTGGGAAAATGATAGACGAAAATGGTAAGAAAACAATGTCAATGTCCATTCACGTGCATCACGGATTGATGGATGGATATCATGTTGGAGCATTTATTGAAGTCATTCAAAATGAATTAAATTGCTGATGTTTCCAATTGCGTTTCATCCCATATTCAAACATCCTTTACCACAAGGTCATCGTTTTCCGATGGAAAAATATGATCTTCTACCTCAACAACTTTTACACGAAGCAACCGGCTCACCTGAAGATTTTTTTGAACCTGAAATTTGTGATCTAGAGCACGTTTTAAAAGTTCATACCTTTGATTATGTAAATGATTTATTAAACCTAACTCTAGACCAAAGAGTTGCAAGAAAAATAGGATTTCCACTTTCTAAAGAATTAATTGAAAGAGAATTAAGAATTGCTAACGGAACTATTATCGGTTGTGAAAAAGCATTTGAAAAAAAAGTTGCATTTAACATTGCCGGAGGAACTCATCACGCTTTTAGCAATCGTGGCGAGGCTTTTTGTTTGCTAAACGATCAAGCGATTGCTGCACAATACCTTCTAACAAATAAATTAGCTAAAAAAATATTAATCATAGATTTGGATGTCCATCAAGGAAATGGAACAGCAGAAATTTTTTCAAAAAACGACTCAGTATTCACATTTTCAGCGCATGGCAAGACAAATTATCCATTTAAAAAAGAACTATCAGACCTTGATATAGCTTTTGAAGATGGAACCAATGATACTATGTACTTAGAAGTAATTGAAAAAACAATTCCTGAATTGATTGAAAAAGTAAAACCCAACTTTATATTTTATCTATCAGGTGTTGATATTCTTGCAACTGATAAATTAGGAAAATTAAGTTGTACTCTAAATGGCTGCAAAAGAAGAGACGAAATTGTATTTAGTAATTGCGAAAAATATCAAATACCTGTACAAGTAAGTATGGGTGGAGGTTATTCGCCTGAAGTCAAAACAATAATTGATGCACACGCCAATACCTATCGCGTTGCTAATACTATTTTCTAAAAAAAGTAAGTCCAATTAGCACCATCACTTACAACAATAACAGTTTTAAGTAATGCATTTGGAGGCATATTAAGCGGAGAAGCTGTCAGTGTACTTGAATCTTTCGAGAAAAAATTACCTCCAAAAGTATATATCTGAGCGGTAACAGAGTTTGAAATGTTTCTAAGTATGTATATTCTTCCGGGAACATTAACAGCATTTGGTAAAATAAATTCTTGATTACCCGATGTAGGTGTCAATGAAATATAAACTCCATCATTAATTGGTGTAGCACTTCCTGATGGCCCTCCATTAAACACAGCAGAACCAGCAACATTAGAATTGATAATTCCTATTTCTTTAATGGTCAAATTTCCATTAATATCCAATGTACTCATTGGAGTTGATGTATTAATTCCAACTTGAGAAAATCCGCTTTGAAAAAAGCAGCCAAACACCATTAAAAAAAGGATTTGTTTAAAGTGGAACATCTTTTAAAGTTAATTGTTTATTGTATTCTAAATAAAGATATTAAAAAAATCAATAGTTGTTAATTTAATCTTTCCCGAAAACGTTTTCGTGTTAAAAACTTCTTTGTTTTCGTAGCATTGCTTCTACATAAATAAAAAAAAGCGACAGAATTTTACTTCCGTCGCTTTGTTTAAAGTTCAATTAATTTTTCTTAAAAAGCATTCAATACCGATAAGATATCATCTCCATAATTTAAGGTTCTCGATTCTCCAAAACCTTTTACTGTTTTAAGCTCGTCTAAATTTTGTGGTTTCGATTTTACAATAGAAATCAAATGTGAATTATGACAAATTCTAAAAGACGACCAACCTAATTTTTGAGCTAAATCATTTCGCCATTGTTTCAAGGCAGTGAAGATTTCGTTCTCTTGTTCATTAAGTTCTATAACTTCTGTAGGTTTTGAATCACTTTTTTTCAATTCATAGAAAACTACTGCTGACCAAAAATCTGTTGTTCCTGTGGTTACAAAATTGGTGGAAGTAAGCTTTACCTCTACCGAATCTAGAAACGTATTCATGCGTGTTTGATCATTCTGGCAATTTTCTTTATCTAAACGAATATTAAATACTTTGATGTTCATCGTGACACTTTTTTACGTTAGACTATTTACCTAAAAGCAATAACTCGTTGGCAACAATTTCGGTGATATAACGCTTGTTTCCTTCTTTGTCGTCATAACTTCTGTGCGTTAGTTTTCCTTCGATAGCGATTTCTTTACCTTTGATAACATATTTCTCAATAATGTCAGCTACTTTTCCCCAAGCGGTAATTCTATGCCATTCGGTATTCTCAACTTTTTCACCTTTATTGTTAGTGTAACTCTCATTAGTAGCAATAGTAATATTAGCTACTTTCTTTCCTCCATCAAACGTTTTGATTTCTGGTTCTTGTCCTACGTGTCCGATTAATTGTACTTTGTTTTTAATTGCATTCATGGCGTGTAAATTTTTAAAAGTTTTTGTTATTTGAAAATTATTTTGGATTTGAAATTGTAAATTATTTGCTCATTAAAACAAGCTCGTTTACCATTACTTCTGTGATGTAGCGCTTGTTTCCGTCTTTATCGTCATAACTTCTGTGGGTAAGCTTTCCTTCAATGGCGATTTCTTTTCCTTTAGTGACATACTTTTCGATAATGTCGGCTGTTTTTCCCCAAGCGCTTACTCTGTGCCATTCGGTGTTTTCAACTTTATCACCGTTTTCTTTGTAATAAACTTCATTAGTAGCGATGGTAAGATTGGCTACTTTTTTTCCTCCTTCAAATGTTTTGATTTCTGGTTCTTGACCTACATGTCCGATTAATTGTACTTTGTTTCTCATGGCGTGTAAAAATTTAAATTGTTATTATTTATGTTATTTGTTGTCTTATTTGAAATTGCTATTGAAATTGATTTTTGCAATTGTTGTTTCATTTCGACGATGCAAAGTTGTGGCGGCTTGCAAACTTTATTCGGTTGATTACCATTTAAAATCGGTTGTAAATATTTGTAAACGTTTGTAAACGGAAAATTTTTATTATATTTGACTGATTTTTAAAGAATTGACAATTCATATTATATCAAATGAAAAAAGTATATTTTATTTTATTTATTAATCTTTTTATAGGGAATTCAATTTTATTATCTCAAAATCTTACACAAATTGTGAAGAAAATAAGTGATATAAATGAATTGCAATACAATGAAAAACAATCCGGAGAAATATATGAAAATTGGGCAAACTTTGAAAAATTAAAAAAAATAGCAAATACAGATAAGTTTATTGAATTAATCGAAAATAAAAATCCTGTAGTTAAAGCATATGCTTCATTTGGATTAGTTGATAATAACTATTCTAATATTCCATCAATTTATAGAAAATTTATAGAAAATGACTCAATTGTAGAAACTGCCGATGGAAGTTGTACAGCAGTTTCTGAAAGAATTTCTCATGAACTATATTTTTACTATTTAAGAAAATTAAAGGAAGAAGAAATATGCTGTGACAAAGTTATGTTTCAATTGGATAGCTTGACTTTATACAATAAAAATTTAGAGAATTTTAATCAATATGATGGAAATGGATTTATTCTTCGTAAAATATTAACTAATCGTGTCTTTCCTAACTCATATAACAAAAGAATTGCTTTCTTAGCCTTTGAAAAAAATAATGATTATGCTATTGATTATTTATCAAATTGGCACAAAGCTGAATTCAAAAAAGAATTAATTGAAGTATTCCTCAAAAAATTTAAAAAACTGGATTATGAATCAAATGAATTTTTTGATTTTTTCGAAATTACAGAACAATTGCCAAAGTTTTCTAATAAAGATATAAATAATGAAATTGTTGAAATATTAAAAAAGAATGAAAATTGGGTTAAAGACAAAAGACAATTTATAAATTTATTTAATAAATATGGTATTTATGATTTTGGATTTTAAAAACATTTAAAACTATGAGTAAAAACTGTTTAGAATGTAACGAAAAAATTGTTGGTCGTGAGGACAAAAAGTTCTGTAGCGATGGTTGTCGAAATGCGTACAACAACAAAATTAACAAAGACAGCAACAATTATATGCGCAATGTAAACAACAAATTGCGTAAAAATTACCGCATCTTAAGTGAAGCTAACACGGAAGGAAAATCAAAAATTACAAAGACCAAATTATTGAGCAAAGGATTTGACTTTGATTATTTTACCAATATTTTGAACACTAATACAGGAAACACGTATTACTTTGTGTACGATCAAGGCTATCGTTTCTTGGAAAATGATTTTTATATGTTGGTGAAGAAAGAATATTAAAAGTTTCGGGTTAAAAAAAGATATTAAAAACAAGTTCAGTATAAATGAAAAAAAACTACTCTTCTCTATATATAATGTTGGTGCTTGTGGCGCTATTGTTTGGCATTTTTTATTTTATGATGCCTCAAAGTTATGACACAACCGAAGCACCACTTTCGGAATTTTCGACCAAACGTGCTTTGGTGAAAGTGAAAGAGATGACTACAAAACCTCATTACGTAGGTTCACAAAATCACGAAGTTGTTGCTCAATATTTGCTCAAAGAATTACAAAATTTAGGTTTGCAAACGTCGCTTCAAGAAGGTTTTACGATGACCGAAAAAGGTACTTTGGTAAAATCTAAAAATGTATTGGCAAGAATAAAAGGCACTTCTAATACAAAGGCATTGTTGTTACTTTCTCATTATGATTCGGCACCACATTCTTATTCTCATGGTGCAAGTGACGATGCTTCTGGTGTGGCAACAATTCTTGAAAGCGTTCGTGCTTTTTTACATACTAAAACAAAACATAAAAACGACATTATCATCCTGTTTTCTGATGCGGAAGAATTGGGATTGAATGGCGCAGCACTTTTTGTAACGCAACACAAATGGGCAAAAGAAGTAGGTTTGGTATTAAATTTTGAAGCTCGTGGCAGTGGCGGACCAAGTTATATGCTGATGGAAACCAACGAAGGAAATGCCAAAATGGTAGATGGTTTTTCTGATGGAAAATTGCACTATCCGGTTTCGAATTCGTTGATGTATAGCATTTATAAAATGTTGCCCAATGATACTGATTTAACTGTTTTTAGAGAAAGTGGTCAAATTCAAGGATTTAATTTTGCCTTTATTGACGACCATTTTGATTATCATACTTCACAAGATAAATACGAACATTTAGATCCAAAAACCTTGGCGCATCAAGGAACGTATTTGGTTCCGTTGCTGAATCATTTCTCTAATACTGATTTGACGAACTTAAATTCCACAAACGATAAAGTTTATTTTTCAATTCCGTTTTCGTTTGTGAGTTATCCTTTTGAATGGATTTTGCCGATGTTGATTATTGCTTTCGGACTATTTCTGATATTCATTTTTATAGGATTAGGAAAACAACTTTTACGTTTAGACGAGATAATTAAAGGATTTGTTCCGTTAATGAAATCATTAGTAATTGGAAGTGGATTTACTTTTTTAGGATGGAAAGCTTTACTTGCCATTTATCCACAATACAACGATATTCTCCACGGATTTACTTACAATGGTCACGATTACATTTACGGATTTGTGTGTTTGACGTTAGCGATTTGCTTTTTATTTTACGGAAAAACGGCTAAAAAATATTTGGAAATGAATCAGATGATTGCTCCATTATTTATTTGGTTACTATTAAATATTGGAATCTTCTTAAAACTTCAAGGCGCAGGATTTTTAATAATTCCGGTAATTTCTAGCACATTTATGTTGGGTTATTATGTAGTTACTCAAAAAACAAATTCGGTTTTGAATCTGATTTTGTCTCTTCCAACTTTGGTGATTTTGACGCCGTTTATTCAAATGTTTCCTATTGGTTTGGGATTGAAAATATTGGTAGGAAGTTCGGTTTTAACGGTTTTGAGTTTTGTTTTATTGCTTCCAATTTTTGGTTCGTTCACACAAAAGAAACTTTGGGCAACTTTATTCTTTTTATTAGCCATTGGTTTGTTTATAAAAGCACATCAATCGAGTGGTTATGTTTATGGAAAAGCGAAACCTAACAGTTTGGTTTATGTTTTAAATGCAGATTCCAATAAAGCAAATTGGGCAACTTACGACACCAATTTAGATGAATGGACTAAAGGTTATTTGGGCGAAAATCCGAAAGATGCCAAATCATTAAACACCAATAAATTGTATAGCAAATATGGTTCAGAATTTACTTTTATGAGTGATGCACCGCTGAAAAATATTGCAAAACCAACTATTGAATTCTTGAAAGATTCTGTAATTGGAACGAAACGTTATTTGAAAATTAAGCTATCGCCAAATAGAAAAGTAAACCGATATGATGTTTTCTCCAATACAAAAATCAACAATCTGAGAGCCAATGGAGTAAAATCGATTGACTTAGAAAGTAAAATTTCGGGTAAAATAAGCAATAAGATTTTGAGTTATTATGTGGTTGATAATTTACCTTTGGAATTAGAATTTTCGATTTCAAATAGTGACAAATTGGATATGAATTTTGTAGAAAGTTCTTTTGATTTGATGACCAATCCAATATTTAGTATGGCGAAAAGACGTGATTGGATGATTCCGACGCCATTTGTTTTAACGGATGCTGTTGTTGTGAAAGGAAAAGTGAAAGCGAGTCCAATTTTAGAAGACAACCCGAAACCTTTGCCTAAACGTGTTTATCAAAACATTGCAGTTGATAGTTTGAAACAATCCGCCACAGAATAACGATTTTATAAAATAATTCAGCAAATTGAGATGCTGAAACAAGTTCAGCATACATGAAACAAATTAGTATTTTAGGTTGTGGTTGGCTAGGATTACCATTAGCAAAATCGTTGATTGAAAAAGGGTTTTCAGTGAACGGTTCTACAACTTCTGTAGAGAAAATTGCTGTTTTAGAAAACGTTGGAATTTCAGCTTTTCAGATTAGTTTATTTGAAGATAAAATTGAAGGAAATCTTGATTTATTTTTATCAAATTCAAATGTTCTAATTATAGATATTCCTCCAAAATTGAGAGGAAACTCCTCAGAAAATTTCGTTGCTAAAATCCAAAATATAATTCCATTCATAGAAAAATCATCGGTTGAAAAAGTGCTTTTTGTGAGTTCGACTTCGGTTTATTCAGATGACAATTCGATAATTACAGAAGAGACAATTCCAAATCCTGATTCTGAAAGCGGAAAGCAATTGCTCGAAGCGGAACAACTTTTGCAAAGCAATAGCAATTTTCAAACAACAATTGTACGTTTTGGTGGATTAATTGGTGAGGAAAGACATCCAATTAAATTTTTAGCTGGAAGAAAAAACATCGAAAATCCGGAAGGTCCAATAAACCTAATTCATCAAGTAGATTGTATAGGAATTATTGAAGCGATTTATGAAACCAATTCTTGGCAAGAAACTTATAATGCTGTAACACCTTATCATCCAATTCGAAAAGAATATTACACTCATAAAGCAATCGAACTTAATTTGCCTTTGCCAGAATTTGATGAAAGTAAAATTTCTATTGGGAAAACGATTTTGAGTAAAAAAGTTATCGAAACTTTAAACTATAATTACTCATTTCCAGAACTTTAAGTTTATATTTGTATAACATTTTTATAAAAAGAACAGACTAAATAATATCATCAATAAACTAAACATCATGAAAACCAAACAATTATTATTACTCATTACGGTTGTTTTTACGCTATTTTCATTTGCTCAAGAAAAGAAAAATCTTGTTATTCCAAACGAGAATTTAATTACAGAAAATATTCCGGAAATTTCAAAAGATTTAGCAACACAAGTTAAAAAATATTCAGAGTCTCGCGGTGCTTCTTTGGTTGCAATTCATCCTACACTAGAAGAAATTATTATCACTACACGTTTTGGTGCAACCAACCAATTACACAAAGTTTCGCAACCAATGGGAAGCAGAAAACAGTTTACCTTTTTTGATGAACCTATGGGAAATGGGCAATATGAACCAACAAAAGGTGAGTATTTAATTTACTCTAAAGATGTTGGAGGAAACGAATTTGGTCAACTTTTTAAATTGGATTTAAAAACACTTCAATCTACGATGCTTACAGATGGCGGAAGATCACAAAATGGTGGTGCAATCTGGAAAAAAGATGGTTCTGGTTTTTATTTTTCTTCAACCAAACGAAATGGTGGAGATAGAGATATTTATTTTATGAATCCCAATGATGCTAAAAACACTAAGCTAATTTTAGAAGTAAAAGGTGGTGGTTGGGGAATTAATGATATTTCAGAGGATGGAAAATCGTTACTAATTAGCGAATATATTTCAGCTAACGAGTCTTTCATTTGGATGTTAGATACACAAACTGGCAAATTGTCGGAAGTAACCAATAGAAAAGACAAAAATATTGTTCAAAGTGGTGCTAGTTTCTCGGTAAATAAAAATGAAATTTGGTTTGTTACCGATAGAGAAAATGAATTTCAACGATTGGCAACAATGAATTTAGAAACCAAAAAAATCACATATCATACTTCTTCAATTCCATGGGATGTTGATGATTATACCTTATCGGAAGACAAAACAAAAATAGCATTTATCACAAACGAAGGTGGTTTAAATAAAATGTATATAATGGATGGGGCAACCAAAAAATATAACGAAGTAAATGTTCCAATTGGATTAATTAGTGGAATTAGTTTCACAAAAAATGGGAAGTCTTTATTTTTTACTCAATCTACAGCCGATTCGTCATCTGATGTGTATCAATTAAATTTGAATGATAAAAAAATTATTCGTTGGACAGAAAGTGAATTGGGAGAAATGCAAAAAGAAGACATGTCGAAACCAAAATTCATTGAATGGAAAAGTTTTGATAAAATGACCATTTCAGGTTTTTATTATCCTGCTGCTGCAAAATTTACTGGTAAACGTCCAGTTTTAATTAGTATTCATGGCGGACCAGAAGGACAATCAACTGCTTCATTTTTGGGGTCAAATAATTATTACACCAACGAAATGGGAATTGCAATCATTTACCCAAATGTACGTGGGTCATCAGGTTTTGGCAAAACATATATTGCCAAAGACAATGGTTTTTTAAGAGAAGATTCTGTAAAAGACATTGGCGCTTTACTCGATTGGATTGCATTACAACCCGATTTAGATAAAGACAGAATAATGATAATGGGCGGAAGTTATGGAGGTTATATGACTTTAGCTACTGCATTTCATTATGCTGACAGAATAAAATGTTCGGTAGATGTTGTAGGAATATCTAATTTCAATACATTTCTAAAAAATACCGAAGAATACCGAAGAGATTTAAGAAGAGTTGAATATGGCGATGAAAGAATTCCGGAAATGGCTGCTTTTTTAGAAAAAATATCACCTTTAAATAATACCGAAAAAATAAAAAAACCAATGTTTATTATACAAGGCACAAACGATCCAAGAGTTCCTGTTACAGAAGCAACACAAATGCGCGATAAACTAAAAGCACAAGGGAACACGGTTTGGTACCTTGAAGCAAAAGACGAGGGTCATGGTTTTAGAAAAAAACCCAACGTTGATTTTCAGCGATTGGCGGTGATAAAATTTATGGAAACCTATTTAATTAATTAATTGTATGTCATACAATGATATAATTGGTTCAATTGGAGTTTTAATTATCTTGATTGCTTATTTCTTAAATAATTTCTCGATTATAAAACAAAATGGAAATTTATATTTTTTTCTAAATATAATAGGTGCAAGTATAGCTTGTTACACATCATACTTAATAAATTATATTCCGTTTGTAATTCTTGAAGGAACTTGGGCTTTGGTTAGTGTGCTTGGGTTGTTTCGAAATAAAAAAAAACCTCAAGAAAATAAATCTTGAGGTTTTTTTATACAAAAATATTTTACCAAATCTTCACTCGATTTTCTGGCTTAACAAATAATTTGTCTGTTTCTTTTATGTCGAATGCTTTATAAAATTCATCAACATTTACTAAAGGAACGTAAGCACGATATTGTCCTGGTGAATGTGGATCTGTTTTTACTTGATTTTTGATTGCTTCATCACGCATTTTACTTCTCCAAATGGTTGCCCAAGAAATAAACAAACGTTGTTCTGGTGTATAGCCATCGATTAATCCCGGGTTTCCATTTTGTTTTAAATGTATTTGTAATCCGTCATAAGCGGCGTTGATTCCACCCAAGTCTCCAATATTTTCTCCAAGTGTGAATTTACCATCAACAAATGTTCCTGGCAATGGTTCTAATGCGCTGTATTGAGCAGCCAATGCTCCACCAAGTCCTGTAAATTGTTTCAAATCATCTTCTGTCCACCAATTAATAAGATTTCCATCAGCATTATATCTTGAACCTGAATCATCAAATCCGTGTGAGATTTCGTGTCCAATTACGGCTCCAATTCCTCCATAATTTACAGCTTCGTCAGCTTTGTAATCATAAAAAGGTGGTTGCAAAATCGCTGCTGGAAACACAATTTCATTATATGATGGATTGTAATAAGCGTTTACTGTTTGTGGTGACATTCCCCAACGAGTTTTGTCTACTGGTTTTTGCAAATCATCGATATTATTTTGAAAACCCCATTTAGATAAACTTTTCATGTTATCATAGTAGTTTCCGCCTTCTTCAATACTCTTAATTTCTAATTTAGAATAATCTTTCCATTTGTCTGGATAACCAATTTTTACAACTGATTTTCTTAATTTTTCAATGGCTCCTTTTCTTGTTGCAGGTGTCATCCATGGTAAATTATTGATTCTGTTTTCAAAAGCTAAAAAGATATTATCTATCATTTTTCTTGCTTTTTCTTTAGCTTCCGCTGGAAATTTTTGTTCTACATACAATTTTCCTAATGCCTCACCAACAGTTCCGTTTACAACTTGCAAAGCTCTTTCTTCTCTTGGACGTTGTGCTTTTGCTCCTTGTAATGTTTTGCTATAAAAATCCCAATTTGCTTTTTCTAAATCGGTAGTTAAAACATCTGAAGATTTATTAAGTAATGACCAACGTAAATAGGCTTTCCACTCGTCAATTTTATTTTCTTTAAAAATAGTTTCAAGAGCCGTCATGTATTTTGGTTGCGATACAATAACTGAATCCAATTTTGAAATTCCAACACCTTTAATGTAACTATCCCAATTTACTGATGGCGTTAATTTTTGCAAATCTGCAACCGACATTGGATTGTAAGTCTTTCTTCTATCTCTTCGTTCTACTCTGTCTAAACGTGGAGTTGCCATTGCAATTTCTATAGCTAGGACTTTTTTAGCATTTGCTAAAGCAACTTCTGGTTTTTCACCAATAAATTGAAGCATTCTTGCAACGTGAGCAACATATTTTTCGCGTTTTTCTTTAGAATCAGCATCTTCAGAAACATAGTAATCTCTGTCTGGTAAACCCAAACTTCCTAGTCCGATATTTACAACATTTCTGTTACTGTTTTTTGCATCTGGACCAACTCCAATTCCATAAAAACCTAAACCGCCTTGAGGTTGCATTTCAATAATTAACTTATTCAAATCTGCTATTGATTTTACAGCATCAATTTTAGCTAAAATTGGTTTTATTGGTTTTATTCCAAGTTTATTTCTTGAAATAGTATCCATATATGTTTTGTAAACATTAACTGCTTTTGCTTGATCTGATTTTGGATCTAATTTTTTAGAAGCTGCATCTTTTAAAATTGCTAAAGCATCTTTATCAGTATTCTGACGCAATTCATCAAAGCTTCCCCAACGTGTTCTATCGGCAGGAATTTCAGTTTTGTCAAACCATGAACCATTTACATATCTGAAAAAATCGTCTCCAGGTTTTACTGACTTATCCATTAAATCTAGATTGATTCCTGGATTTTTTTGTTGTGCATTAATTTGATTTAGAGCAAACAAACTTGCTACAACAAAACCATATTTAATTTTATTTTTCATATTTAATTTGATTGTTTCCACAAATCTATTCATTTTTTCATTAATCAAATGTTAAAAATCACTTAATCGCAATTATATAAGCTAACTATATTTGATGTAAACAAAAGTTGTTTCGTAATTTCGCAAAAAAAATAAGTATGCTTTCTAAATTAAAACAATATAGAATTTTTATTGGCTTTTTTGTGATATTTTCAATCATTACAATTAGTGCTTTTTACACTGTTTTAAAACCGAAACCTAAACTTCCTATATTCAATCCAAGTGATGTAAATCCAGAATTAGTTGATTCTACGATACAATATGTAGCCATAGATCACGAAATTGCTGATTTTAAATTTACCAATCAAAACGGTAAAGTTGTTACCCAAAAAGATTATGAAGGAAAAATTTATGTTGCTGATTTTTTCTTTACCACTTGCCCAACTATTTGTCCTAAAATGACTAGTAATATGGTTTGGCTACAAAATCAAATTAAAAATAATCCTAAAGTGATGCTCTTGTCACATTCGGTTACCCCAGATATTGATAGTGTTCCAGTTTTAAAAAAATATGCTTTAGAAAAAGGTGTGATTGATAGCAAATGGAACTTAGTTACTGGAGATAAAAAAGACATCTATTACATTGCAAGAAAATCGTATTTGGCTGTAAAAACTGGAAAACCAGAGGAAATTTATGATATGGTTCACACAGAAAATTTTGTTTTAGTAGATTCAAAAAGAAGAGTGCGCGGATTTTATGACGGAACCAATCTTGATGGACCAACTGAGCCAGGAATTAAAAATGTAAAACAACTTTTGGAAGACATCACAATCCTTTGTGATGAAGAAAAGTAGTTAAATCTCAAACTTAACTCATAAATTATATTGTAAACAAGGTTAAATAAAATCTTAAACTTGACAATAATCATGTTTTTTACATTTCAAATTCTTACTTTTGTATTTTAATTCAATCTAAATAAAGCTTTGGAAACCACAATTGCTCATCTTAAAATTGGTCAAAAAGGAATCATATCCGATTTTAATATCGATGAAATTCCATTGAAACTCCTAGAAATGGGCTGTCTTCCTGGCAATACTGTTGAGTTAATTCAAATTGCGCCTTTTGGTTGTCCTCTATATTTTAATGTCAATGATTCTCATGTGGCTATTAGATTGGAAACTGCAAAAGAAATTAATGTGGTCATTGAATCTAAAAATTAATGGCACAAGAAAATATTAAAGTAGCGCTAATTGGTAATCCAAACACTGGTAAAACATCTGTTTTTAATCAGCTTACTGGTTTGCACCAACAAGTTGGAAACTACCCTGGAATCACTGTTGAAAAGAAAATCGGAACTTGTAAACTTTCCGACAATGTAAAAGCTACTATTTTAGATTTACCTGGAACTTATAGTTTAAATGCTAGTTCAATTGACGAGAATGTTGTCATTGAATTATTAATGAACAAGAAAGACGAAAATTTTCCAGATGTAGTTGTAGTAGTTACTGAGGTTGAAAATCTAAAAAGAAATTTACTTCTTTTTACTCAAATAAAAGATTTAGAAATTCCAACGATTTTGGTCATCAACATGAGTGACCGAATGAAATTAAAAGGAATTGAATTAGATATTCCTCATTTAGAACAAGAATTAAAAACTAAAATTGCTCTTGTAAGTTCAAGAAAAAATTTGGGTATTGATAAAATCAAAGATTTAATTCTTAATTATAAATCACTTTCAACTGAGCCTTGCTTAAATGCCTCAAGTATTGATGTTGAATATTTTGACAAATTAAGAAAAGCATTCCCAAATCAGTTAGTTTACAAACTTTGGTTGGTCATCACGCAAGATGTAAATTTCTTGAATTTAGAGCGAAACGAAATGAAAAGTTCGTTTACAAAATCGCATGCCGATTTGAAACGACTGCAACAAAAAGAAACCATAAAACGCTATCAATTCATCAATGATACTTTAAAAATTGGTCAAACGATTGATAATTCAAAAGCATCAGATATTAGAACAAAATTAGATAGAGTTTTAACTCACAAAATATTTGGTTACATCATTTTCTTTGTTATTCTTTTCGGAATCTTTCAATCCATCTTTGATTGGTCAAGTATTCCAATGGATTTTATTGATAGTTCATTTGCCAATTTGGCTTCTTATGCAAAAACACATCTTCCTGCAGGTGAATTTACAGATTTAATAAGCGAAGGTATAATTCCAGGAATTGGCGGAATCTTAATATTTATTCCACAAATTGCCTTTCTATTTCTGTTTATATCTGTTTTAGAAGAAAGTGGTTACATGAGTCGTGTAGTTTTTTTAATGGATAAATTAATGCGTCGATATGGACTTTCTGGAAAAAGTGTTGTACCATTAATTTCAGGAACCGCTTGTGCAATTCCAGCAATCATGGGTGCAAGAAATATTGAAAATTGGAAAGAGAGATTAATCACAATTTTAGTTACACCGTTCATAACTTGTTCAGCAAGATTGCCTGTTTATGCTATTCTTATAGCTTTAATAATTCCTGAAGAACGCGTTTTAGGATTCATAAGTTTACAAGGTTTAACTTTAATGGTTTTGTATCTTTTAGGGTTTGTAGTAGCCATTTTTTCAGCCTATATTTTAAATAAAATTCTGAAAATAAGTTCCAAATCTTACTTTGTGGTTGAAATGCCGAGTTATAAAATTCCCTTATTTAAGAACGTAGCCATCAATGTTTTAGAAAAAACTAAAGCGTTCGTTTTTGGAGCTGGAAAAATCATCTTAGCCTTATCAATTATTTTATGGTTTTTGGGTTCGCATGGACCAGATAAAGATTTTAAAAATGCTCAAAAAATTGTAGAGCAAGAAGTTTATTCGAGTCCGACACCAATAAATCCATCTGTAATTCCTGATAGAGTTTCCGAATATAAATTGGAACATTCTTATATTGGATACATTGGTAAATCTATTGAGCCTGTAATAAAACCATTAGGATACAATTGGAAAATTGGGATTGCTGTGGTAAGTTCTTTTGCTGCACGTGAAGTATTTGTTGGAACGCTTGCTACAATATACAGTGTAGGAAGTCAAAGCGATGAAGAAGCCACTATAAAAAACAGAATGGAAGCCGAAATTAATCCTGATGGAACAAAAATTTTCAACTTTGCTACAGGAATTTCATTACTTCTTTTTTATGCTTTTGCAATGCAATGTGTTAGTACTTTAGCTATTGTAAAAAAAGAAACTAACTCTTGGAAATGGCCAATAATTCAATTGGTTTTCATGAGTGGATTTGCTTATGTAACTGCTTTAATTGCTTATCAATTTTTGAAGTAAAAAAAACAAATGTTAAAGTTTTTACGTAAATGACTGAAAACAAAACATAAAGAAATTCTCATTTTAATTTTATTATTTTTAATTTGTCTAAATAAGAATTAATTGATAGTTTTGCTGTGTAGAATTAATCTAAATAAAAATGAAAACCTATTTTTCTGTAATTATCTCATTATTCGCTATTACTATTCAAGCACAAGAAAATGATTTAGCGCTAAATGACACCATAAAAAGACTGCAACCAGTCATTATCACTATTAAACAACAAAGCCCAGAAAGAATGCCAGAAACTAAGGAAAATGTTCTTTTTTCTGGTAAAAAAAATGAAGTCCTAAAACTTTCTAATATCAATGGTAACTTTGCAACTAACAATGCAAGAGAAATTTTTTCAAGAGTTCCTGGAGTAACCGTTTGGGAAAACGAAGGTTCTGGAATACAAATAAATGTTGGCGTTAGAGGATTAAGTCCAAACAGAAGTTGGGAATTAAACACTAGACAAAATGGATATGATATTTCATCTGATGTCTTTGGATATCCAGAAGCTTATTACAATCCACCATTAGAAGCTGTTGAAACACTTGAATTAATTCGTGGTGGTTCTTCTTTACAATTCGGACCTCAATTTGGTGGAATGTTAAACTATGTTCTTAAAAGAGAAAACAAAAAGAAATTTTCTTTTGAAACCCAAAACACAGTTGGAAGCTATGGATTAATGAGTAGTTATAATGCTATTGGTGGAAAATTCAAGAAGTTTTCATACTATATATACAATCATTCTAGAAGTGGTGACGGATGGAGAGAAAACTCTGAATACACAGTTAGAAACACACACGCTTTTATTGAATACCGATTTAATGAAAAAACAAAACTGTCGGCAGAATATACCAATATGGATTATAAAATGCAACAAGCCGGAGGTTTAACTGACGAACAGTTTAACACAAATTCTCAACAATCATTAAGAGAACGCAACTGGTTTGGAACTCCATGGAATTTGTTTTCAATCAATTTTGACACTAAAGTCAATGATAAATTTTCATCTAATACAAAATTATTCGGATTAATTGGAGAGCGAAATAGTGTTGGATTTAATGCAACGCCAAATACTATTGACGCAATAAGTACAACTACAAATAATTATTCGAATAGAAGAGTTGATAGAGATTATTACAAAAATTTTGGTGTTGAAAACAGAAATATTTTTAAATACAAACTAGGTAAAATCAATAATAATCTTGCATTCGGAGCGCGAATTTACAAAGCAAATACACAACGATTACAAGAAGGAAAAGGAACTACAGGTTCAGATTTTGATTTGTCTGTTGAAGGACGATATGCACGAGATATAGATTTTACTACAGAAAATGTAGCTGTATTTGCAGAAAATCAATTCAAAGTAACCGAAAAGCTTAGTATTACACCAGGAGTTCGATATGAATACATTAAAAATACTGGTGAAGGTAGATTTGGTGTTAGCGGCGGAAATGATATTGCTTTTCCAAATAAAACCATCTCGAGAAGCAAGCCATTATTCGGATTGGGAATTGAACATAAGTTTGTTTCAACCAATTTGTATGCAAATATTACACAAGCCTACAGACCTGTTTTGTTCTCAGATTTAACTCCACCTGCAGTAACCGATGTAATCGATACAAATTTAAAAGATGCCAGCGGATTCAATGCTGATTTAGGTTTTAGAGGTACTTATAGAAAATTCTTAAACTTTGATGTGAGTTTGTTTTACTTAAGTTACAACAACAGAATTGGTGGCGTTAGACAATTCATCAATAATGATCCAACTCAAGGAACTTTTATATATAGAACAAATTTAGGTGAAACAGTTAATAAAGGAATTGAAGGATTTGCTAATATAAATGTTACAAAACTATTTGAAATAGATAAGCCCTACGGTAATCTTGATATTTTTGCAACAGTGAGTTTTATCGACAGTCGCTATACTGATTTTGTTGTATCTACCGCATCAGGGACCGCTCCAAATGTTACCATCAAAGAAACCAATTTAAATGGAAACAGAGTAGAAAATGCACCAAGATATATTCATAACTTTGGGGTTTCTTGGAGTAACAATAATATATCTGCAACAGCACAATATAAAATGTCTGGAAGAATTTTTACTGATGCAAACAATACAACAACAGCATCAGCTAATGGATTGACTGGATTGTTAGATAAATATAATGTTTTAGATTTATCTGCAGAATATAAATTTTTAGAAAATTATAATATTCGTGGCGGAATTAATAATCTATTTAATGAAAATTATGCTACAAGAAGAGCTGGTGGTTATCCTGGTCCTGGTATTTTACCTGGCGAAGGCAGAACCTTTTACCTATCAATTGGCGCTAAACTTTAATAATAAATAAAATGATACAAACGGTTTTAGTATATATAGCACTTGCAATAGCGGTATTTTTTATACTAAAACCGTTATTTTCTAAAAAGAAAAAAAACAACTGTGGTGATGATAATTGTGGTTGCAACTAATCCTGGAAAACAACCTCAATAAATTTATTTTTTTCCTTAACAACAACTCCTTCTTTTGGATAAGGTATAAGTCGAACGTGTTTTATTTTCTTGGAATAATAATTTTCAAACCATTTAATATTTTCTTCACGGTTTTTTGAATTCAAAACAATGGTTTTTTCTTCTAATAATTGTTTGTTATTATAAAGCGCTACAACAACCGAAACTTCTCCTGCCCAAACACAAGTCACACCTTCTGGACAGCGAGAATCATTCAAAACTTTAATCAACTTTAAATGATAACCTTTTTTCGGAATACATTTTTTAGTTGTTATTTTATTAGATTGCTGCGAAAAACCAGCAATACTAAAAGACAATAAGAGAAAGAAAACAATTTTTTTCATCATGTAGATTCATTTTATCCAAGTGCAACATCCAAAGTCATCATCACAATAAATCCGCCAATTAATCCTAAAGTAGCAATATCTGTATTCTTATCCTGTTGCGTTTCTGGAATTACTTCTTCAACCACTACAAATATCATTGCACCAGCAGCAAAAGCTAAAGCATAAGGTAAAAGTGGAGTAAAAAAAGTCACAGCAACAGCACCTAAAACTCCTGCTATAGGCTCTACAATTGCAGAGGATTGACCATACATGAAACTTTTCCAACGGCTCATACCCATTCTACGCAATGGCATTGAAACCGCAATTCCTTCTGGGAAATTTTGAATACCAATTCCAATGGCAAGTGTTACAGCTCCAGCAATTGAAGCTTCTGGAATTCCAGCTGCAACTCCACCAAATAAAACTCCAACGGCTAAACCTTCAGGAATGTTGTGCAAAGTAATTGCTAAAACTAACAAGGTAGTTCGTTGCCAAGGTGATTTTACACCTTCAGTTTCTTGAAAATTAATGTGTAAATGTGGAAGTAGTTTATCTAATCCAAAAATAAAAAGTGCACCTAGTCCAAATCCAACTGCAGCAGGAATTACTTTGACAAAACCTTCGCCTTTACTCATTTCAATGGCTGGCGCAAGTAAACTCCAAAAACTTGCTGCTATCATAACGCCACCTGTAAAACCAAGCATTCCATCAAGAACTACTCGATTCATATTCTTAAAAAAGAATACGAATGAGGCTCCAAATGCTGTTAAAAACCAAGTAAATAATGTGGCATACAAAGCTGCTAAAATCGGGTCAATACTCTCGAAATAATCTAAAATTGTTTGAAACATATTATTTTACATATAAATTATTAGCAATTTTATTTGATATCGTTAATTGTCTTGAATCAATCTGAACTAGTAAAGTATCATCAAAACTTTCTTTCTCTTTAACAGTGATTTTTGAACCTAATGCAATTTTTTGCTTATCTAAATACTGTAAAAATTCTGATGAAGAATCTTTAACTCCAACACACTGGTATTCTTTGTTTAATTCAGTTTCTGATAATAATAACTTGTTTATTTTTTTAATCTCTCCATCAGCATTCGGAATTGGATCTCCATGTGGGTCAAACGATGGAAAATCTAAAAATGCATCTAATTTATTTATCAAATTTTCCGATTTTATATGTTCTAATTCTTCTGCGATTTCGTGTACCTCATCCCATGAAAAATTTAATTTATCTACTAAAAAAACTTCCCACAAACGATGCTTTCTAACAATCATTTTGGCAGAATAAAAGCCTTTATCAGTCAAAGTAACACCTTGGTATTTTTGATAGGAAACCAACTCTTTTTCAGATAATTTCTTCAACATATCTGTTACCGATGATGCTTTGGTATCTAGCATTCCTGCAATAGCATTAGTATTAACTCCTTTTGGAGAAACTAATGATAAATGATAAATTACTTTAATATAGTTTTCTTCAGAAATTGTCATTGTGAAAATTTAATTAAGACAAATATAGAATTATATTTTTGATTTACTAAATATTATTTTTAGTTTTGCCTAAATTTTTAGTTTTGCAAATGAAAAAATATATAACAGCTTTATTGCTTTTACCATTTCTAGTCCTTTCACAGAAAAATGACACAATAACTAAAGAGGTTCCAAATCAACTTGATGAAGTTGTTATTTCTGGTACTTTAAAAGCGGTAAAACGATTAGAAAATCCAGTTCCTGTTGAAGTCATCACGACTACATTTTTAAAACAAAATCCAACGAGTAATGTTTTAGACGCTTTACAAAACGTAAACGGTCTACGACCACAAAACAATTGCAATGTATGTGGCACTGGCGACATCCGAATCAATGGCCTAGATGGTCCATACACAATGGTAACTATAGACGGAATGCCAATAGTAAGTGCGCTTGGAACGGTGTATGGATTATCTGGAATTCCCAATTCCATGATTGAAAGAATTGAAGTAGTTAAAGGCGCAGCATCCACACTATATGGCAGTGAAGCTGTTGGTGGCTTAATCAACATTATAACAAAAAAAGCGAGAACTGTTCCTCTTTTTACTGCTGATGTATTTTCAACTTCATGGCTCGAAAACAATGTTGACATGGGTTACAAGGCAACTATTGGAAAAAAAGTAGATGTGCTTTTTGGTGTCAATTATTTCTCTTATAAGAACCCTATAGACAACAACAATGATAATTTCACAGACATTGCCCTACAAGACCGAGTTTCCTTTTTTAGTAAATGGACTATCAATCGAAAATCTGGAAAAGAATTTAACATCGTTTCGCGTTATTTGTATGAAGATCGTTGGGGTGGCGAAATGCAATGGAATAAGAGTTTTCGTGGCGGCAACCAAGTGTACGGTGAAAGTATTTACACTTCTCGTTATGAACTTTTAGGCAAGTATCAGCTGCCAATAGCGGAAAAGATGTACCTACAGTTTTCATTAATTAGTCATGATCAAAATTCGGTTTACGGTAATTCGGTTTATCTTGCCAATCAAAAAATTGGATTTGGACAATTCCTTTGGGATAAAAACATAAAAAATCACTCACTCCTTTTTGGAAGTGCTTTCCGATATCAATATTATAACGATAATACACCAGCAACTACTAATTCTGACCATTCAAAAATTTATAGTCTTTTTGTGCAAGATGATATAAAATTTTCTGAAAAAACTGGGCTTCTTTTAGGTTCGCGTTACGATTATAACTCGGCTCATGGTTCCATTTTTACACCAAGAGTCGCTCTTAAATGGAAACCAACCAATGATGATATTTTACGATTAAATTTTGGAACGGGTTTCAGGGTTGTTAATTTATTTACGGAAGACCATCAAGCACTTTCAGGTGCAAGGGAAGTGGTTTTAGTTGACAATTTAGAACCAGAAACATCCTATAACGTCAACTTAAATTATTTAAAAAAATATAAATTAGAGAATTTAGGAGTTCTAAATTTAGAAATGTCATCGTGGTACACTTATTTTACTAATCGGATATTTGCTAATTATGACCTCAACCCTAATCAAATTGTTTATGACAACTTGAATGGTTTTTCGAAAATTTTTGGAATTAGTGCAAATGCAGATTGGATTACGCCATTTGGTCTAAAAGCAACTGTTGGAGCCAGCTATTTTGATCCATTGACGCAACAAGATGGTGTTAGTTTTGTTCCGTTGTTTACCGAAAAATATTCCTTTAATTGGGCAATTAATTATGAGATTCCAAAATGGCATCTTTCCTTTGATTACACAGGAAATCTTACTGGTCCGATGCGATTACCATTGCTAAGCGAGCTTGATCCAAGACGTGAATATTCGCAAGCATTTAGTATTCAAAACATACAATTTACCTATAAAAAATTTCATAATTTAGAAATCTATTCGGGTATTAAAAACCTTTTTAATTGGACACCCAATCGCGGAAATCCTTTTTTAATTGCGAGAGCCAATGATCCATTTGACCAAAATGTACAATTTAATAGTAATGGAAATGCAATTCCAACACCAGATAATCCTTATGGTTTAACATTTGATCCAACTTATGCTTATGGACCAAATCAAGGAATTCGCTTTTTTCTGGGCTTGCGATATCATATTGATTAACATTTGTTTTGGATAAAAGTAATTTAATATTTTTTACTTTTGAGGCATGCAACACTATCACTACATTTTCACTGGGTCAGGATTATCGGCTTTAATGACGGTTTATGAAATGATTTTGTCAGGTAAATTTAAAGATAAAACCATTTTATTATTGGATGAAAATCCAAAAAAGTCTAATGATAGAACTTGGTGTTTTTGGGATAATTCTACTCAATTTGATGAAATTGTATCCAAAAAATGGAATGTGGCACTTTTTGCAGATAAAAACTTCCGACGAAATTTAGATTTGAATCCGTATCAATATAAAATGGTTCGTGGATTGGATTTTTACAATTTGGTTTTCGATTTAATTTCTAAACAAGAAAATATTCATTTTGTAAATCAAAAAGTAATCGATTTTGAAGAATTAGGAAATCATTGTATCGTAAAAACGGATGGTAAAAACTATACTTGTAATAAAATTTTCAATTCTATTTATAATCCAAATCTTGTAAAAAGTCAAACGAAATATCCCTTATTACAACAGCATTTTATTGGCTGGTTTGTAAAATCTAAAGAAGCAGTTTTCAATCCTGATGTGGCAACTTTCATGGATTTTTCTGTCGAACAAAGAGGAAATACAAGATTTATGTATGTTCTTCCAACGTCTTCAACCGAAGCTTTATTAGAATATACTTTGTTTTCTAAAGACTTACTTTCTAAAGAAGAATACGAAAACGAAATTCAAAAGTACATTCAAAAGTTAGGAATTTCTGAGTACGAAATCATCGAAAAAGAGCAAGGAAATATTCCTATGACGAGTTATAAATTTTGGAAACACAACACCAAAAACATACTACATATTGGTTCTGTTGGCGGATGGACAAAAGCAAGTACAGGCTATACTTTTAAAAACACAACAAAAAAATCTAAAGCACTAATTAACTTCCTTACCTCGGAAACTGATTTTACAAAATTCCACAAAATGGATAAATTTTGGATTTATGATTTGCTATTTATTGATGTTTTGTTTAAAAATAATGAGCTAGGTTCAAAAGTGTTTTCATCGCTTTTCAAAAAAGGAAATCCCACACTAATTTTCAAATTCTTAGACGAAGAAACTACGTTTTGGGAAGATTTGCAGGTAATTTGGAAATGCCCAAAAGGACTTTTCATTAGGGCATTATTTAAAAGGATTTTATAGTTTAAATTCTCTATCAAACGATAACAAATCTTTATGATTAGAATCATTCTAAAAATTAGAATTCTATTTATCTTTGCAGAAGATTTTAAAAATCATAATTCAAAATTCGTTAATCTTAAATCATAAATAATTATGTATCCAGAAGAAATGGTAAAACCAATGCGAGCAGAACTTTCTGAAGCAGGTTTTCAAGATTTATACAGCGCAGAAGAAGTAAAAAATGCAATTAAAACGGAAGGAACAACACTTGTAGTTGTAAATTCGGTTTGTGGTTGCGCTGCTAGAAATGCTCGTCCAGGAGCAAAAATGAGTTTGGACGGAGCAAAAAAACCAGATCATTTAGTAACAGTATTTGCAGGAGTTGACAAAGAAGCTGTTGATGCTGCAAGAGAAGAAATGTTTCCGTTTCCTCCATCGTCACCAAGTATGGCTTTGTTCAAAAATGGTGAATTAGTGCACATGTTAGAACGTCACCACATCGAAGGTCGTCCTGCAGAAATGATTGCAGAAAACTTAAAAGACGCTTACGCAGAATTCTGCTAGTCGAACAAAAGAATCATTTTAATTTAAACCATTAAGAAATTTAAGGGAATTAAGCGAAAAACTTAATAAAACTTAATTTCTTAATGGTTTATTTTTTTAAATTTGCATCCGAATTCTTCCATTTAGAATTCAAAATATATTTCTCACTTAAACGTTTATAGCATGCAACTGTATAACACCTTAAGCGCAGAAGAAAGAGCTCAATTAATTGATGAAGCCGGAAAACAACGTCTTACATTATCTTTCTATGCGTATGCCAAAATTGAAGATCCCAAAAAATTTCGCGACGATTTATTTATTCAATGGAACCAACTCGATGCTCTTGGTCGAACTTATGTAGCCAAAGAAGGAATCAATGCTCAAATGAGTGTTCCAGCAGAAAACTTTGAAGCTTTTAGAGAAACTTTAGAAGCTTATGAATTTATGCGAGGCATTCGTTTGAATGTTGCAGTAGAGCACGATGATCATTCTTTTTTGAAATTAACAGTAAAAGTTCGAGACAAAATTGTAGCAGACGGATTAAATGATGAAACGTTTGATGTAACCAATATCGGAGTGCATTTGAAAGCAAAGGAATTCAATCAAATATTAGAAGATCCAAACACCATTGTAGTAGATTTTAGAAATCATTACGAAAGTGAAATTGGTCATTTTAAAGGCGCGATAACTCCAGATGTTGAAACTTTTAGAGAAAGTTTACCTATTATTAATGAACAATTAAAAGATTTTAAAGAAGATAAAAATTTGGTGATGTATTGCACCGGAGGAATTCGTTGCGAAAAAGCATCAGCCTATTTTAAACACCAAGGCTTTAAAAATGTGTTCCAATTAGAAGGCGGAATTATCAATTATGCCAAACAAATCAAAGAAGAAAATCTAGAAAGTAAATTCATTGGAAAAAACTTCGTTTTCGACCATAGACTCGGCGAGAGAATTACAGACGATATCGTTTCGCAATGCCACCAATGTGGAAAACCTTGCGATAATCACACTAACTGTCTAAACGATGGTTGCCATTTATTATTCATTCAATGCGATGATTGTAAGACTGCAATGGAAAACTGTTGTTCTACCGAATGTCTAGAAATTACGCATTTACCATTGGCCGAACAAGTTAAACTTCGTAGAGGGAAACAAGTGGGCAATAAAGTCTTCCGAAAAGGAAAATCGGAGAATTTGAAATTCAAACATTCAAGTGAACTATCAGATATACCTTTAGCAAAAACTCAAGAAACAAAAGATATTCGTCAGAAAATAAAAGTGAAAAAAGTTATACTTGGTAAAGCTGAACATTATTATGTAAAAGCACAAGTAGGTCTTTTCATTATTGAAAATAACGAATTAAACCTTGGAGATAAAATTTTAATTTCGGGACCTACAACAGGAAATCAAGAATTAGTTTTAGATAAAATGTTAGTTAACGGAAGTGAAAATTCTACTGCAAAAATTGGTGATAAAGTAACCTTCGAAGTACCTTTTAGAGTAAGATTATCCGATAAATTATTTAAGATTTTAGAGTAACTATTTTAAAAATCAACTATTTAAAATCCTAAATTTCAACAGTTTTTTCAAACTTGGAATTTGGGATTTTTTTATTGGAATTTATTTTTTAAAAATACTATCTTTACCAATTAATCGTTTTATGAACTTAAATTGCTTTCTAGCAATACTACATATATAATTATGGCATGTACAAGTTGTTCAACTTCTGATGGCGGTGCGCCTAAGGGTTGTAAAAATAATGGGACTTGCGGCACCGATAGCTGCAATAAATTAACCGTTTTTGATTGGTTGGGAAATATGAATTTGCCAACAGGAGAAGCACCATTTGATTGTGTTGAAGTGCGCTTTAAAAATGGACGTAAAGAATTTTATAGAAATACCGAAAAACTTACCTTAAGTATCGGTGATATCGTTGCAACTGAAGCTTCGCCTGGTCATGATATAGGAATTGTTACTCTTACTGGCGAATTGGTAAAAGTACAAATGAAGAAAAAAGGTGTTGACCATAAAAGTGCTGATATCGCAAAAGTATACAGAAAAGCTTCTCAAAAAGATATCGATATTTGGAGTGAAGCTCGTGATAAAGAAGAACCTATGAAAGTAAAAGCACGTGAAATTGCTATTGCTTTAAAATTGGAAATGAAGATTTCTGATATCGAATTTCAAGGTGATGGTTCAAAAGCTATTTTCTATTACACTTCAAATGATCGAGTAGATTTTCGTCAATTGATTAAGGAGTTTGCACAAGTATTCAAAACGCGTATTGAAATGAAACAAGTTGGTTTTCGTCAAGAAGCATCGCGTCTTGGTGGAATTGGTTCTTGTGGTAGAGAGTTGTGTTGTTCAACATGGTTAACCGATTTTAGAAGTGTAAATACATCGGCAGCTCGATACCAACAATTATCATTAAATCCTCAAAAATTAGCAGGCCAATGTGGTAAATTAAAATGTTGTTTGAATTATGAATTGGATACTTATCTTGATGCATTAAAAGATTTTCCAGATTTTGAAACCAAATTATACACTGAAAAAGGTGATGCTATTTGCCAAAAACAGGATATTTTTAAGGGATTGATGTGGTTTGCTTACACTGATAATTTTGCCAATTGGCATGTTTTAAAAATAGATCAAGTTAAAGAAATAGTAGCTCAAAATAAAGAGAAAAAACGTGTTTCTTCATTAGAAGATTTTGCAATTGAAATTGTTGTTGAACAAGAAGCTAACTTCAACAATGCAATGGGACAAGAAAGTTTAACTCGATTTGACCAACCAAAAAAGAGCAAGAATAAAAATAAAAACAGAAATAAAAATAAAGCTCAAAATCCAAACGCAAATCAAGGAGAAAAAACCGCTTCAAACCCTAATTCAAAACCAAATCAAGGTCAAAATCCGAACGAGCGAAAAAGAAATGACGAAAGAAATCAAAAACCACAAAATAAAAGACCTATAATCATTAAAAAGAATGAAGATAAAAAATAGCATACTGTTTATTTTAGTAGCGCTTTTAGTTATTTCGTGCGATAAAAAACGTGTTTTCGACGAGTATAAATCAGTTGGAAATTCTTGGCATAAAGACAGCGTTGTGACTTTCAAGTTACCTCAATTTGATAGTTCAAAAAAATACAACTTGTTTGTAAATGTTAGAGATAATAATGATTATCCGTTCAACAATTTGTTTTTAATTGTAGCATTAGAACAGCCTAATAAGAAAACATTGGTTGATACATTAGAATATCAGATGGCGAATCCGGATGGAACACTTATGGGAGAAGGATTTTCCGATGTTAAAGAAAGTAAACTTTTTTATAAAGAAAAAGAAGAATTCAAGTTAAAAGGAGAATATAAAGTTCACATCAAGCAAGCGGTAAGACAAACCGGAAAAGTAGCTGGAGTTGAAAACTTAAAAGGAATTACCGAAATAGGTTTTAGAGTAGAATCTTTAGACTAGAAATTATGGCACAAAAAACTAATACTCAAAATAAAGGTCAAGTAAAAGACATAAAATATTATTCAAAAAAGTTTTGGAAATTATTTTTTTACACTCTTGGCGGACTTTTTCTTTTCTTTCTATTTGCTTCCTGGGGTCTTTTTGGAAAGATGCCTTCATTTGAAGATTTAGAAAATCCAGATTCTAATTTAGCTACCGAAATCATTTCTTCTGACGGAGTTACTTTAGGTAAATTTTATAACGAAAATAGAACTGCTATCAAGTACAAGGATTTACCAAAATCACTAGTAGATGCACTGGTTTCAACTGAAGACGAACGTTTCTATGAACACTCTGGAATTGATGCAAGAAGGACTTTTGGTGCTGCATTAAAACTAGGAAAAGATGGTGGTGCGAGTACTATTACTCAACAATTAGCAAAAAATTTATTCCATGGTGAAGGTTCTAAATTTCTTCCTTTTAGAATCGTACAAAAAGCTAAAGAATGGATTATTGCAATTCGTTTGGAAAGACAATATACCAAACAAGAAATTATTGCTTTATACTTAAATCAAGTTGATTTTGTTAACGGAGCTGTTGGAATACGTTCAGCTGCAAAAGTTTATTTTAGTAAAGAACCTCGTGATTTAACTGTCGAAGAAAGTGCTCTATTGGTTGGTATGTTAACAAATCCGTCAAGATTCAACCCAAATCGTTTTCCAGAAAGAGCTCTTAAAAGAAGAAATATTGTACTTGGTCAATTGGTTCGAAATAAACATTTAGAAGAATCTGCAAAGAAAATTTTAGAGAAAAAACCAATAAAATTAAATTTTCATCCTGAAAGTCATCTCGACGGAACAGCTACTTATTTTAGAGAATATCTTCGTGATTATATGAAGAATTGGGTTAAAGAAAATAAGAAACCAGATGGAGAAGAATACGATATCTATGGTGACGGATTGAAAATTTACACTACTATTGATTCAAAAATTCAAGAACATGCTGAAGAAGCTGTATTGGCTCATATGAAGAATCTACAAGAAGAATTTTGGATTCAACAAAAAGGAAATAAAAATGCTCCATTTATAAATATTACTGATGCTGAAACAGATAAAATCATCAAACAAGCAATGAAAAATTCTGAAAGATGGAGAATTTTAAAAGCTGATGAAAAAACAGATGAAGAAATCATTGCCTCATTCAGTAAAAAAACCAAAATGACTGTATTTACCTGGAAAGGTGAAAGAGATACTATTATGACTCCACTGGATTCTATTAGATATTACAAACACTTCTTGCAAGCTGGATTAATGTCAATGGAGCCTCAAACTGGCCAGGTAAAAGCTTGGGTTGGAGGAATAAATTATAAATATTTTCAGTACGATCACGTTGGACAAGGAGCGCGTCAAGTAGGTTCAACATTTAAACCTTTTGTTTACGCTACAGCTATTGAGCAACTAGGAATGTCTCCTTGCGATACTATAATTGATGGACCTTTTATGATAAGAAAAGGACGCCACCATGTAACCGAAGATTGGGAACCAAGAAATTCTGATCAAAAATACCGAGGAATGGTTACTTTAAAGAAAGCATTGGCAAATTCTATCAACACTATTTCGGCAAAATTAATTGATAAAACTGGACCAGAAGCTGTTGTAGAATTAACCAAAAAACTTGGTGTTACAACAGAAATTCCAGTACAACCAGCAATTGCACTTGGTGCAGTAGATATTACGGTTCAAGATATGGTTGCTGCTTATAGTACATTCGCAAATCAAGGCGTTTATATAAAACCCCAATTTATTTCAAGAATTGAAGATAAAAATGGAGCTATCATTTACGAACCAGTTCCAGAGTCTCATGATGTTTTAAATAAAGATGTAGCTTTTGCAGTAATTAAACTTCTTGAAGGTGTTACTGAAGGCGGGTCTGGCGAAAGACTTAGAACTGAAGGTGGCGGAAGTGGTGATAATCGTTGGACTGGATATCCATATATGTTTAAAAATCCTATTGCAGGAAAAACTGGAACTACACAAAACCAATCTGATGGTTGGTTTATTGGAATGGTTCCAAACTTAGTAACTGGTGTTTGGGTTGGTTGTGAAGATCGTTCGGCTCGTTTCAAAAGCATCACTTATGGTCAAGGAGCTACAGCAGCTCTGCCTGTTTGGGGATATTTTATGGAAAAATGTTATGAAGATAAAGACCTCCAAATATCTACGGATGAATTTGAGCGACCGGATAATTTTGCCATAAAAGTAGATTGTTGGACAGCTCCAAAGCCTTCTGTAGCAACAGATTCAACAGATACAGAAGAACAAAACACTGACGAATTTGGTCTTTAAAATTTAGAAAATAAAATTCATAGTTAAAATTATGATTAATAAAAAAGTAAATTCAGTTCAAGACGCACTTCAAGGCATTGAAGATAATATGACTATTATGTTAGGCGGTTTTGGATTATGTGGTATTCCTGAAAACTCCATTGCAGAGTTGGTTAAAAAAGGAACAAAAAACCTAACTTGTATTTCCAATAATGCTGGTGTTGACGATTTCGGTTTGGGATTATTATTACAACAAAAGCAAATCAAAAAAATGATTTCGTCTTACGTTGGAGAAAATGCCGAGTTTGAACGCCAAATGCTTTCAGGTGAGTTAGAAGTTGAATTAATTCCTCAAGGAACTCTTGCGGAACGTTGTCGTGCAGCGCAGGCAGGAATTCCTGCATTCTTCACTCCTGCAGGTTATGGAACCGAAGTTGCTATTGGTAAAGAAGTTCGCGAATTCAACGGAAAAATGCACGTAATGGAACACGCTTTTAAAGCTGATTTTTCTATTGTAAAAGCATGGAAAGGTGATGAAGCAGGAAACTTAATATTCAAAGGAACAGCCCGAAATTTCAATCCATCAATGTGTGGCGCAGGAAAAATAACAATTGCAGAAGTAGAAGAATTACTTCCTGTAGGAAGCTTAAATCCTAACGAAATTCACATTCCAGGAATATTAATTCAAAGAATCTTCCAAGGTTCAACATTTGAAAAAAGAATTGAGCAACGTACCACTCGCAAAAGAGCATAATCATGGCATTAGATAAAAACGATATAGCAAAAAGAATAGCTAAAGAAGTAAAAGATGGCTATTATGTAAACTTAGGAATTGGTATTCCAACATTGGTTGCCAATTATGTTCGCACTGATATTTCTGTGGAATTTCAAAGTGAAAATGGAGTTCTCGGAATGGGACCATTTCCATTTGAAGGCGAAGAAGATGCCGATTTAATCAATGCAGGTAAACAAACCATCACTACTTTACCTGGAGCAAGTTTCTTCGACTCTGCTTTTAGTTTTGGAATGATTCGTGGTCAACACGTCGATTTAACCATTCTTGGTGCGATGGAAGTTTCAGAAAACGGAGACATTGCTAACTGGAAAATCCCAGGAAAAATGGTAAAAGGAATGGGTGGCGCAATGGATTTAGTTGCTTCAGCAGACAATATTATTGTTGCCATGATGCACGTTAATAAAGCTGGTGAAAGTAAAATTTTAAAACGTTGTACTTTGCCTTTAACTGGTGTTGGCTGTGTGAAAAAAGTAGTTACAGAGTTAGCCGTTTTAGAAATTACTCCTAACGGATTCAAATTATTAGAACGCGCGCCAGGAGTTTCTGTTGAACACATTATAGCTTCAACCGAAGCAACATTAATCATAGAAGGCGAAATTCCTGAGATGGTTATTGATTAGTTTTTTGTCATTCCGACAAAGGAGGAATCTCATCAAGTTAATCAGATTATGTGATTTCTCCTTTGTCGAAATGACAAACTATACTACTTCTTAGTAGCCAAATACTCCAATAAAACTTCATTGGCATTCCCAAAGGTTGGAAATTGTTCTACCAAACTCACTGCTCGCTTTTTATTCAATTTATACGTCAAATCAAATTCTGTAGTGAATAAAATTGCGCTTAAGAAAGGATTATTGATAAACTCTAATAATCTTGGAAAAGCATTTTCTATTGTATGGATTTCAATAATTTCTTCTTGCTGAAACTTAAATTTTAATTCCAATTTCAGAAGCGCATCATCCATTATTGGACGAACGTAAATATTCATCAATTCGGAATTTCCGATAGTTTTTGCCAAGGTTAATTTGGCAAAAGTTCCATCATCCAAACTTGATTTAACTTTGGTATAAAATTCCGAAAATGATTCTTTAAAAGGCATTTGATTGGTTTTAATAGCCACAGATTCACAGATTAATTATAGTAATCTGTGAATCTGTGGCTAATTATTTTTATAAGTTAGCAAAGAAATCATTTCCTTTATCATCAGTAATAATAAAAGCTGGGAAATCTTTTACTGTAATTTTTCTTACGGCTTCCATTCCGAGTTCTTCGAAATCTACAACCTCAACTTTAAGGATATTGTCTTGTGCTAAAATCGCAGCTGGTCCACCGATGGAACCTAAATAGAAACCTCCATAAGTTTTACAAGCATCCATAACTTCTTTGGTTCTATTTCCTTTGGCGAGCATAATCATACTTCCGCCAGCTTTTTGAAATTCTTCTACATAAACATCCATTCTTCCTGCTGTCGTTGGTCCGAAACTTCCTGATGGCATTCCGTCTGGAGTTTTTGCTGGACCTGCATAATATACTGGATGATTTTTGAAATATTCGGGCATTGGTTTTCCTGCGTCCAAAAGTTCTTTGATTTTGGCATGCGCAATATCTCTTGCAACGATTAAAGTTCCATTTAATTTCAAACGAGTTTTGATTGGATATTTAGATAATTCAGCTAAAATTTCTGCCATCGGACGATTCAAATCAACCTCAACTGCCGCTTCTAAATGCGGTGGAACTGTTGGTAAAAATTGCTGTGGATTTACTTCCAATTGTTCTAAGAAAACGCCATCTTTCGTAATCTTCCCTTTTATATTTCTATCTGCAGAGCATGAAACTCCTAATCCAACTGGACAAGAAGCAGCATGACGTGGCAAACGAATTACACGAACATCATGTGCAAAATATTTTCCTCCAAATTGAGCTCCAATTGCACTTTCTTGACAATATTGCAATACTTTTTGTTCCCATTCTAAATCGCGAAAAGCTTGACCAGCCATGTTTCCAGTAGTTGGAAGATGGTCAAAATATCCTGCAGATGCTTTTTTAACAGCAGCCAAATTTGCTTCTGCAGAAGTTCCTCCAATTACTAAAGCTAAATGATATGGCGGACAAGCAGAAGTTCCTAAATCTTTAATTTTTTCGCGAACAAATTCTTCCATTGATTTTTCGTTCAACAAAGATTTTGTTTTTTGATATAAGAATGTTTTATTCGCAGAACCACCACCTTTTGTTAAAAACAAAAACTCATACGAAGCTCCTTTTTTAGCATAAATATCAATTTGTGCAGGCAAATTCGAACCTGAATTTTTCTCTTCAAACATCGAAATCGGAACAATTTGTGAGTAACGAAGGTTCTTATTTTGAAACGTGTTGAAAATTCCTTTTGATAACCATTCGGCATCATCAACTCCTGTGTAAACATTTTCACCTTTTTTTGCCATGACAATTGCAGTTCCAGTATCTTGGCAAGACGGTAGTTGACCTTCAACAGCTACAGATGCATTTTGTAATAAATTGTAAGCGACAAATCGATCATTATCTGTTGCTTCAGGGTCGTTTAAAATATTATTTAGCTTTTGCAAATGTGCCGTCCTCAACATAAATGAGACGTCGTTCATGGCTTCTTGTGCCATTAATTCTAATGCTTTCGGGTCAATGGTAAGAATTTCTCTGTCGCCAAATTGCTCTACTTTTACGTAATCTGAAGTAAGTTTTTTGTATTGCGTATCGTCTTTTAATATCGGATACGGATCTTGATATATAAAGTCCATTATGAAATATTTTTGAAGTGTAAAGTTAAGGAAAGTTGGTGGATTGAAGAAAATTAAATTTTAGAATAAAGCACTAAAAAAATAAAGACAAGAAACATAAAACCTATCCACGAGTTATCCTTTTTTGAAACTTCGTCTATAGATTTTGCACCCAAATTAAATATCCACATAAATATGTTTCCTATAAAATGACAAACTAGATGAAAGAAATCGTGCATATTACTATTTTACAAAAAACCAACTAGCCACAAAAATGGCAGTAATCACACAAATTACATCTACTAAAAGCATTGTTCCTAGAGCATATCGAGTGTTTTTTATATTAACCGAACCAAAATAAACTGCAATAACATAGAATGTACTTTCGGCACTACATTGAAAAATACTACTCAATCTTCCTGTCATTGAATCAGCACCAAATGTATTCATAGAATCAATTAAAAAACCACGTGAACCTGCAGAGCTAAAAGGACGTAGCAATGCAACAGGTAAAGCGTCAGTAATTTCTTTGCTAACTCCCAAATTAGAGAAACCAAAAGCAATCCAGTTGCTGATAATTTCAAATAAACCACTATTTCTGAATAATGAAATGGCAACTAACATTCCTAAAACATAAGGAAAAATAGTAACTCCAGTTTTGACGCCATTATTTGCTCCAACCACAAATGCTTCATAAACGGTGGTATTTGCTTCTGTAAATTTCTTTTCTTTTACGAACGATAATATCAATGTGAAAACAATAATTACAACCAAAATCAAAGCAGAAAGATTGGAAGTAAAATAATTTTTACCAATTAAATCCAAATGATTTACATACATCAACAAACCAATAATTGCACCTATCATTCCCATTAATCCTGCAACTAAAGACGCGCTTTTGAAGTTGATTTTTTGTTTAATTCCGACAATTAAAAACGCAGCAATAGTTCCAATAAAAGAGGTTATTATACAAGGTAACATCACATCAGCAGGATTTGCAGCGCCAGCAGCAGCGCGATATCCAATAATTGAAGTTGCAATTAATGTAAGTCCAGAAGCATGTAAGCACATGAACATGATTTGTGCATCACTAGCTTTATCCTTTTCTGGATTTATTTCTTGTAAACTCTCCATAGCTTTTAATCCGAATGGTGTTGCGGCAGAATCTAATCCTAGGAAATTGGCAGCAAAATTTAAAGTCATATACGATATCGAAGGATGGTTTTTTGGAATACTTGGAAATACTTTTACAAAAACTGGACTTAATATTTTAGCCAATTTTTGTGATGCGCCAGAAATAATTAGAAGTTCCATCAATCCGCAAAAGAAAGCTAGATATGCCATTAAAGGTAAAATTAAATCTAACAAAGTGCTTTTGCAGGTTGGCAATAATCCATCTGATTTTTGTTTTCCACTATAAATTTTTACCACTTTATTCGAAAAAACATAAGTTGAGTCAATGTTCAATGTATCACGATTAATGACCATTGTTTTATCTGGAGCCTTTTCAATACTGTCTTTTATAAAAGCAGGTAAATCTTGAAGGTATTTTTCAGAAACTAATATTGGATCGTCTTTTTTTCCGTTTAAAACGAAATCAATTGTATAGTTATTTCCAGAGAATAAACTAAAAATCACAAAGACAATTGATGAAATAAAGATAACGAGCCAAAATCTACTTAATACCATATTTTTTTTTTGTAAATGTATATATTCTATACAAAAAATTTCTTTTTTTGATTTAAAAATAGTAAATAATTAAACAAAACTTAAATTTCATCTATTTTTTGTAAATATTTGGTAAATATTACAATAGATTATTATATTTGCTTACATATATTAATTACACCAAAAAAAATTAAAAATGAAAAGAGTATTACTCCTTGTTATTGTCCTTTTTTCTTCAATATGTACTTTGGCACAAACAACAGCTGAAGTTAGAGAAATTGTATCTAATTATGATTTGCAAAAAATTAAAGAAAAAGAAGAATACTATAGAAATAAACAGCGTAGTGATAAAAGTAGAGCTGAAGCAGTTGCTCGTATCAATAACTGGCCATTAATTATAGAAAATCCAGATGGAAGTAAATCAGAATTAATGAAACTTACCCCAGATGGTTATCCTATGTACTATCAAACTGACAACATTAATGCCGCAAGAACCACAAGGACTAATTTTTTACATACTGGTGGTGCAATGGGTCTAAACTTAAATGGTCAAGGAATGACTCTAAGAGTATGGGATGGAGGAACAGTTAGGGCTACACACAATGCTTTTGGTGGTAGAGTTACTGTTGTAGATAGCCCTACAGGTACACTAAGTGCACATGCCACTCACGTAACAGGAACTATGATTTCAAGTTTAGCTTCCATAAAAGGTATGGCGCCTCAAGCATTAGGAAGAACTTTTGATTGGACAGATGACGAAAGTGAAGCTTTGTCTGAAGTTCAACAAGGAATGCTAATTTCTAATCATTCGTATGGTGTTCCTGTTTCATCTACATTACCTGCCTGGATTATTGGCGCATATATTTCAGATTCATATGCTTGGGATGAAATAGCTTATTTATCTCCTTATTATCTTGCAGTATTATCTGCTGGAAATAATGGAACCACAAATAATTCAGACCCAATTTCTGGCGGATATGATAAACTTGTTGGAAATAAAACATGTAAAAATAATTTAGTTGTTGCTAACTGTCAAGATGTTACAATAAATACTGATGGAACTGTAAATGGAACAGTTAATATAAACACTGATAGCAGTCAAGGCCCTACAGATGATTTTAGAATAAAACCAGATATAACTGGTAATGGTACCAATGTAACTTCTGCTAATAGCACTGGTAATTCTGCTACTACAACTTTTTCAGGTACATCAATGTCTTCTCCAAATGTTGCAGGTTCACTTATGTTATTACAACAACATCATAATAATCTATACAACAGCTTCATGCGTTCAGCAACTCTAAAAGGAATTGCTTGTCATACTGCTGATGATGCAGGAGATGAAGGTCCTGACCCTATCTATGGTTGGGGTTTATTAAACATGAAAAAAGCTGCAGAGACAGTTTCCAACAATGGTTTAAGCTCATGGGTCTCAGAGCAAACATTAGGAAATGAAGGAGTTTTTACAATGCAAGTTAATTCAAATGGTTCAACACCATTGATAGCTTCTATAACTTGGACTGATTTACCAGGAAATATGAATATAAATGGAATTTCTAATGAAAATATAAAAGCTTTAATAAATGATTTAGATATTAGAATAACTAGAGACGGAACAACATATTTCCCATGGAGATTATCTCAATTATCATTTACAGCAGAACGAACTGGTGATAATAATGTTGATAATGTTGAGCAAGTAAAAATCGATTCGCCTCCAGCAGGAAATTACACAATTACAGTAACTCACAAAGGTACTTTAGTTAATAATTCACAAAAATATTCGTTAGTAATTACAGGAATAAATTCAACTTTTGCTTTAAATTCAACAAGTTCAGATTTAGAACTATGCGCTAATCAAAATGCAACTTATACATTTAATTATACTCAAAGTGGTTCAGGAACTACTACTTTCTCAGCAGTAGGATTACCAACTGGAGCAACAGCAAGTTTTTCTCCAAGTTCATTAAGTGCAAATGGAACTGTAACAATGACAATAACTGGTTTGTCAAATGTTATTCCTGGTGAATATTCAGTAGGAATAACAGGAACTCGTGGAACTGAAACTGAAACAAGAACAAAAATTTTGAAAATCTACAGTTCTTCATTTCAAAATGTGACTTTAAATACTCCTGCAAACTCTACTAATGGAACTTCAACCTCAATAAATTTAAGATGGGCAGCTATGCCAAACGCTGAAAATTACTCGGTTCAAGTTTCTACCTCCTCAAATTTTTCAACTATTACTGCAAGTTTGTTAACAACGAGTACTCAATTTTTTGTTAGTAATTTAGCTCAAGCAACAACATACTACTGGAGAGTTACACCTTCTAACAGATGTGGTACTGCTTTGGAATCTAGCTCTACAATTTTTTCATTTACTACAGGTTCATTAACTTGTGACCAAATGTTTGTAGCTACAGATTTTTCTGATGCAGCGATAGCTTCTGTTGCAAATTCTTCTGCAAGTGTACCAGTTACAATTACTGGAGGACACACAATTGGTAATTTAAAAGTTAATTTAAATATTACCCACACATATGTACAAGATATGACTATTACTCTTGAAGGTCCAAGTTCAATTGGAAGCCCAGTAATTAGACTTACTCAAGAGGCGTGTGGCGATCATGACAATATAGATTGTCAGTTTAATGATGATGGATTTGCACCTCAATGCTCTGGAGCACCATCTATTTCAGGATTAATTGCACCTGTTGATAGTTTAAGTGATTTAAATTCATTACCAGCAGATGGAGTATGGACACTTAAAGTAGATGATCCATATAATGGTGATGGTGGAAGTATAAATTTATTTAGTATCGAATTTTGTAGATTGACTCCAGCATTAAGTATTAATGAAAACACTCTACAAATTGTAGCTATTTATCCAAATCCAGCAAAAGATGATTTTATTGTTTATATTCCCGAAAATAATCTTGAAACAAAAATTTCAGTTATAGATTTACAAGGAAGACAGATTCAATCAGTACAATCAAATTCAATTTCAACAACAATAACTACTTCATCGTTACAAGATGGATTGTATCTAGTTATAATTGAAAACGAAAATGGTGTTACTACTAAAAAGATTACAATTAAAAAGTAATCATACTTTACTTTTTATAAAAAATGCCCCAATTAGTGTTTAACTTTTTGGGGCATTTTCATTTTTTAGATATCCTTTATTATATATGAATTATCTCATCTTCCACCAATAAATCTTCTTTTCTGAAACGAAGAAAAACTTGTGCTACAGCAATCACGTCTTTTTCGCAATAAGTCACAATTCTATCGATGTCTTTTTCTACATAAAAAACATGACCCACTTGGCTTCCGTCGATGTCTCCTTTTGGAGAAGGAATTCCGAGGATTTTGGTTAGTAATTTTAAAGAAGTAAAATGCTTATAATCACCAAATTTCCATAACTCTAAGGTATCTAAATGCTGGATTTCCCAAGGCTTTTTCCCAAATAAATTAAGCTTATTTGGAATGGAAACATTGTTGATAATCATTCGACGTGCAATAAATGGAAAATCAAATTCTTTGGCATTGTGCCCACAAAGAATATTTTGAGAACCATCGAAATGATTATTTAGTAGATTATTGAAGTCTAATAAAATTTTCTTTTCTTCTCCAAAAAAAGAGGTTACTCTAAAGTTTCGAATGTCACCTTTGGTTGTAAAATAACCAACAGAAATACAGACTATTTTTCCGAATTCGGCCCAAATTCCTGCTCTGTCATAAAATTCTTCGGCTGTGAATTCGTCTTTGCGTTGGTATTGAGTTTTTTGTTCCCAAAGTTGTTTCATTTCATCGTCAAGCGAGTTGAAATTTTCTTCTAATGGAACCGTTTCTATGTCAAGAAACAAAATGTTGTCTAAGCGGATTTTTTCAATCATAATAAGAATTTATATGGCGTTTATATTTATTAAATTACCCTGATTAACACGTAATTAGGTTGCGAATATAATTAAAATGACTTTAAATTTCCAAATTAAAATAAAAAAAACTCCTTAACTAAGTTAAAACAAACTTTGTTGATGGCTAGGTATTTCGTGTTCAAGAAGCCATTTTTTTCGCCATAATCCGCCAGCATAACCTGTGAGTGAACCATCAGTTCCAATAACACGATGACACGGAATTACAATCCAAAGTGGGTTTTTACCATTAGCTGATGCTACTGCTCGAATAGCTTTTACATCGCCTAATTTTTTAGATAAATCCATGTAGGACATTGTTTTTCCGTATGGAATATTGATTAACTCTTGCCACACTTTTTGTTGGAAATCAGTACCTTTTGGATTTAACTTGAAATCAAAATCTTTACGTTTTCCTTCAAAATATTCTTGAAGTTGTGAAACTGCTTCTTGGAGTTCTTTTGGAATTTTTGTGGAAAGTTCACCTTCTGATAAAACGGAAATTATAGAAATTCCATTTTCGTCACCTTGAATTTTAATAATTCCAAGTGGAGAATTTATAAAGGCAGTTTTCATTTTAAGGATATGAAATGCTTTTTAAATTAAGATTTTGAATTGCCTCTGAGTGACTATCTATAAGGAAATCACGACCACAAAAATCTTGTTGCCTGATGTTTAAAGCCATAATTTTGTGGCTCTCTATCCTACGAATATCTGAATACCAACTGTATTGTTTTGGAGAAATATTAATATTATTGATGTCTAAAATGTCTTTTTGAGCCATCTTACCTAACATTTCAATACTAATTACTTTTATTTTGTCATTACTATGATTGTCAAATAATGTTGAAGGTATAATATTAAACCTAGCACTAAAAGATGTAGGTTTATATTGGCTAAAACCATAGAAAGAAAACATGAATAAAATGAAAGCAAAATAGGATTTCATAGACTAATTGATATTTAGTAAAGCTACCAATTTTTCAAAATAAATCCAAATTTTTATTTTACTTGACTGTACATGTATTGTTCTAAAGATTCTAATTCTTCTTCGGAAAACGTTTTTGTTAAAGCAAAATTGGCTTTCATGACTTCGTATTGCGATGGATCGACAATTGGTTCACCTTCGCCTTTTAGAAATGTGACCATATTTGCATTTTTCTCTTTGTAGATTTTTGCAATATCGATTATGCTTGGTCCAACTAATTTAATATCGAGTTTATGGCAAGTTGCACAAGTTCCTTTTCCTTCAAAGATTTCTTTTCCTTTTTCGGCTAATGGAAATTCTGATACTTCAGGTTTGGTTGCTTCTACATTTTCTTTTCCGTCTGAAACTGGGTTGCCAAATTTATCTGTTTTTTTGTCTCCACCACAACTTATCAAAATTAATGCTATTGCTAAAGTTAGTGATTTTAAAATTGTTTTCATTTTCCTTTTATTTAATATAATCAAAGGTACATCTGATTGTTTAAGTTAAATATGATTTTTATCAGAGAATAAAAATTCAATACAAATGCTATTTAGCCCTGATGCAAGGGAAAAGCCTCGCCTTTTTGCGAGCTTTGGAAAGGCAGCAGGAATATGGTTTGCTAATAAATCCCGAGCCATTCGCTCCTATCTATTCAAAATAATTGCTGCTTCTTTGGCAAAATAAGTTGAAATTAAACTTGCTCCGGCGCGTTTGATACACATTAATTGTTCCATCATGATTTTGTCGTGATCTAGCCAACCTCTTTCTGAAGCGGCTTTAATCATGGCATATTCGCCAGAAACGTGAAATACTGTGACTGGAACATTCACGGCATTTTTAACTTCGCGAACGATATCAAGATAGGCAATTCCTGGTTTTACCATTACCATATCGGCGCCTTCTTCAACATCCATAAGTGCTTCTTTTATGGCTTCGATGCGGTTGGCATAATCCATTTGGTAGGTTTTTTTGTCTTTTGGTACTTCGACAGGCTCAGCATCCAAAGTAGTGTCTTTTGGCGCAGAATCTAAAGCGTCACGAAATGGTCCGTAAAATGCTGATGCGTATTTTGCAGAATAACTCATAATTCCCACATTTGAAAAACCTGCGGCATCTAAACCTTGACGTAAACGCAAAACACGTCCGTCCATCATGTCGCTTGGCGCAACGAAATCGGCTCCTGCTTGTGCGTGAGAAACTGCCATTTTTACTAGCGCATCGTTGGTTGCATCGTTTGCAATATCACCGTTTTCGATAATTCCGTCGTGACCGTAAATTGAGTAAGGATCGAGAGCAACATCTGGCATCACAATCATTTCTGGACAAGCCGTTTTGATGGCTTTGATAGCTCTTTGCATTAATCCGTTTGGATTCCAAGCTTCTTTTCCGGTGTTGTCTTTTAAACTTTCGTCCACTTTTACGTAGATGTTTACAGCTCGAATTCCTATTGCGAAAAGTTCTTTTACTTCTTCAACAGTCAAATCGATTGAACGACGAAAAATTCCTGGCATTGATGGAATTTCAACTTTATAATTTTCGCCTTCTGCAATGAACATTGGAAACATAAAATCGCTTGGACTTAATGTTGTTTCGCGAACTAAAGAACGAATGCTTTCGTTAATGCGTAATCTTCTGCCTCTTTGTAATGGGAACATGATATGTTGTTTAAAATTGTTTAAAAGTTTAAGGTTTAAAGTTGTTTCACTTTGCGCTTAAACCCAATCTATTGGTTTTTCTAATACTTTAATTAATTTTTCTTCTTCGCTTCCAGCTACTGGATGATGATCATAATGCCATTGCACATGTGGTGGTAATGACATTAAAATAGATTCAATTCTACCGTTGGTTTTTAATCCAAATAACGTGCCTTTGTCGTGAACTAAATTGAATTCTACATAACGACCACGTCGGATTTCTTGCCAAGTTCTTTGTTCTGGCGTATATGCTAAATTCTTTCTTTTTTCTACAATTGGAACATAAGCTTCTAGAAAACTGTTTCCGACTTCGGTTACAAAATTGTACCAATCTTCCATTTTCATTTCTTCAGTTTCTTTGCAATAATCGAAGAATAATCCGCCTAGTCCGCGAGCTTCGTTTCTATGAGCGTTCCAAAAATAAGCATCGCATTGTTTTTTATATTTTGGATAAAATTCTGGATTGTGTTTGTCGCAAGCTATTTTGCAAGTTTGATGAAAATGAATGGCATCTTCTTCAAATAAATAATATGGTGTTAAATCTTGTCCGCCACCAAACCAAGAATTGATTACATTTCCGTTATTATCGTACATTTCAAAATAACGCCAATTGGCATGAACGGTTGGAACCATCGGACTTTTTGGATGAATTACTAAACTCAATCCGCAAGCGAAGAAATCGGCTTCACCAACGTTGAATAATTTCTGCATAGAATCAGGTAATTTTCCGTGAACTGCTGAAATATTTACACCGCCTTTTTCAAAAACATTTCCGTTTTCAATAACTCTTGTTCGTCCGCCGCCACCTTCTGGTCGTTCCCAAATGTCTTCACGGAATTTGGCAACACCATCAACTTCTTCTAGTTTGGAAGTGATTTGATCTTGTAGGTTTTGGATGTATGTTAGGAATTTATTTTTCATTTTTTTAAGCTTAAAGCTAATAGCGTTCTGCCGCTTCACGACAGTTGTGCGTAGTTCTTGTTATTTTTTCTTACAATATATCTTACTGTCTTTAAGTTTAAACCCAACGCTTGAATATAAATTTATTGCAGGCAATCTATGGTCTTCAGTAAAAAGAAGTATTTCAGAAAGTTCTTTTTCTTCACCTACTTCAACTAATAAGTTTATCAATTTTCTTCCTATACCTTTTCCACGTGAAGCTGAGTCTACAACTACATCTTCAATCCAACCCTTGTTTCCAGAAATAACTTTGTAAGTACACATTAATGCAATTCCAATTATTTTATTATTATCCTCGCAATATGCAACTGTAATTTGATTTTTTTCATTCAATATTTCTTCAAGATCCAACTGAATTTTGTTTGGACTTAATTGACGAAATAATTCAGAAACTTGCTCTTTAATGTCTATGTTTAAATCATTTCTTTTTAAAATAGCAGCATTCATTTCTTTTTAATTTTTTTAAAAAATACAATTTTATTGAGTTATAATTTTATTTCAAATTAAAGTTATAATTTTCTAGGAACACGATAGAATTACTCAAAACTATCTGCTGGCAACTATTTTTTATACTCCTTAACCGCTTCAATAAAAGCTTTAGCGTGATCTACAGGAATGTTAGGTAAAATTCCGTGACCTAAGTTTACTATATAATTGTCTTTTCCGAATTCGTCTATCATTTCGTGCACCATTTTCTTGATGGTTGGAATTGGTGACAATAATCTAGATGGATCAAAATTTCCTTGTAATGTGATTTTTCCACCTGTTAAATAACGTGCGTTTCTTGCAGAACAAGTCCAATCTACACCAAGTGCTGATGCTTTAGATTGTGCCATTTCATTCAATGCAAACCAACATCCTTTTCCGAAAACAATAACTTTAGTGTCTTCAGCCAAAGCTTCAACGATTTGGTTGATGTATTTCCAAGAAAATTCTTGATAATCTACTGGTGATAACATTCCGCCCCAAGAATCGAAAATTTGAACTGCGTTTACTCCTGATTTTACTTTTTCTTTTAAATATAAAATCGTTGTATCGGTGATTTTTTGCAATAATGTATGAGCTGCAACTGGATTTGAAAAGCAAAAACCTTTTGCCGTATCAAAACTTTTTGAGCCTTTTCCTTCTACGCAATAGCAAAAAATTGTCCAAGGCGAACCTGCAAAACCAATAAGTGGCACCTCATCGTTCAACATTTCTTTGGTCAATTTGATTGCATCAAAAACGTAACCTAAAGTTTCATTTACATCTGGAACAATTACTTGATTTACTTGTTCCATTGTGCGAATTGGATTTGGAATAATTGGTCCCAAATTGTCTTTCAATTCAACGTGAATTCCCATTGCTCTTGGCACTACCAAGATATCTGAAAATAAAATGGCTGCATCTGGTTTTACAATTCTTATAGGTTGAACTGTAATTTCTGCTGCTAATTCTGGAGTTTCACAACGAGTGAAAAAATCGTATTTGTCACGTAATGCTCTGAATTCTGGTAAATATCTTCCTGCTTGACGCATCATCCAAACTGGTGGACGTTCTACAATTTCATTGTTTAAAGCTCTTAAAAATAGGTCGTTTTTAATCATTAGTTTAAAAGTTTATGAGTTTAAAAGTTTAAAAGTTGTTGCCTTTGAAACTTAAACTAATTTTTATAATATTCTATAACTTCATTAATCACATTTTCTACCGTTGGTTTGTCTGCAATTATGATGTTTTTAATTTTCTTGTTTTCTAATGCTTCTGCTGTGGTTTCTCCTATGCAAAAGCACATTTCTTCTTTTATAGTATTCAATTTGAAATAACTTTCAACTGCTGATGGACTGAAAAATAGTATTCCATCTAACTTTTCTTTAATTTTTTTTGATGTGATGTTGGTTTCATAAACTTCAATTTCGTTAAGTGCTATTCCGTTTTCTTTCAAGGTGTTTGGTAAAACATCTCGACGTAAATTTCCACTGAAAAAAGTGTAACTTTCTTTTCCATAAATTAACGAGATGATTTCTGCCAAATCTGCTGCATAACCTGTGTAGGCAACCACATTAAATCCGTTTTCTGTTAATAAATCTTTGGTTTTCATTCCAACAGAAAAAACATTTTTGCTTTTCAATTCATCACATTTTGGATGTTGTAAAACACTTTGAACTGCGTTTTGGCTGGTAAAAATTAGATTGTCATTTACTTTTGAAAGTTCAAAATTCTTGATTTTAGTTTCGATAAAATTTTCTTCTATCAGATGAATATTGGCGTCGAGTAAATCTTGCTTTTGATTTGGCAAAAGCTTTTTGGTAGATAATATGTTGATTTGTTTTGTCATTGTTTATTTTAAACCATTAAGGTAGTAAGAAAAATTAAGAGCAAAACTTAATGAAACTTAATACCTTAATGGTTAATTTTATTTTTTCAATTGTTTCTTTATTTCTGCCATTAATTCTGTTCCGCCATTGTTTAAAATTTCTTGTGCTGCATTGAAACCTAATTTTTTCCATTCTGAAATATCAACTACTTTTTCGATTTCTAGTTTTTGCTTTCCGTCGATGGATAATAAAACTCCTTTGAAATTTATAATATCTTCCTTTTCATTATATGTTGCAATCGCTCCAATTGGCGCTGTACATCCTCCTTCTAATGTTTTTAGAAATTGTCTTTCTATATAGGTGCAAATTTCGGTTTCGATGTGATTTAGTTGTGAAAGCGCGTCTAAAGTAAATTCATCTTCAGCCATTGCAACTACAACCATCGCTCCTTGTGCTGGCGCTGGGATCATCCAATCTAGATTGATGTAATTCTGTGGTTTTAAGTTGATTCTTTCTAAACCTGCGGCTGCAAAAACGGCTCCGTTCCAATCGTTTTCATTTAGTTTTTGCATTCTGGTATTAACATTTCCGCGTAAATCTACAACGTTGTGGTTTGGATATTTGTTCCACCACATTGCCTGACGACGCAAACTTCCTGTGGCGATTGTTCCGTTAGATTCTAAAAAATCTAAGTTTCCTTTGTGAACTAAAATGTCTAAAATATTGGCTCTTTCTAAAACGGCTGCTTGCACAATTCCGATTGGCAAAGCTGTTGGAACATCTTTCATTGAATGCACTGCAATATCAACTTGACCGTTAATCATTGCAATGTCTAATGTTTTGGTGAAAATTCCGGTGATTCCGAGTTCGTAAAGTGGTTTATCGAGAATGATATCACCTTGCGATTTTACGGCAATAATTTCGGTTTTATAACCTAAATCGTTGAGTTGTTTTTGAACGGTGTGTGCTTGCCAAAGTGCTAATTCACTGTCGCGAGTTCCTATACGTATTGTTTTTTCAGACATTTTATTCTTTTTTGAACCATTAAGGAATTAAGGTTCATTAAGGTTTATTATTGTGAAATTTTATTTTATAAAAATGATTTCTCTTGTTCTAGCTGAAAGACTTTTTCAATCCATTCAATTCCTTCTTCCATTGATTCACCATCTTTTAAATGGTTTACAAAATGATTCGTGATTTTTTGAATGATTCTATTGCTGATTAATTCGGCTTGTTCTTCATCAAAATTAGCTAATTTTTTACGTTGAAAATTCAGCTCACCGTCTTTGATAGAATTTAATTTTTCTTTTAGAGCATGAATAGTCGGCGCAAACTTTCTGTTTTTGGTCCAAGCTATAAATTCTTCTTTGATTTCCTCTATAATTGCTTCGGCTTGAGGAATATGTAGTTTTCTGTTTTCCAAAGTTTCATCCGTCATTTGAGACAAATGATCCATGTGAATTAAAGTAACGCCTTCAATATCTTTTACATTTTCGTTTACATTCTTCGGAATAGATAAATCTAAAATCAACAAAGGTTTTTTAAGATTTAAAATGGCTTTATCAACTGTAGGATTTTGAGCACCTGTTGCAACTACAACTACATCTGCTTTTTGTAGTTCCAATTGTAAATCGGCGTAATCTTTTACAACAACATCTAATTTTTGAGCTAATTTTTCTGCTTTATCTTTTGTACGATTTATTAAAGTAATTTGCTCGTGTTTAGTATGTTTTACAAGGTTTTCGCAGGTATTTCGTCCGATTTTCCCTGTTCCGAAAAGTAAAATATTTTTATTGGCAATGTCTTCTACATTTTTGAAAATGTATTGCACCGATGCAAAAGAAACAGAAGTTGCACCCGAAGAAATTTCGGTTTGTGTTTTAATTTTTTTACTCGCTTGAATAACCGAATTAACCAATCTCTCTAGAAATGAATTAACCATTCCGTTAGATTTACTTTCGTTAAAAGCGGTTTTTAGTTGACTAATAATTTCAAAATCACCAAGAATTTGGCTGTCTAAACCTGTTCCAACGCGAAACATGTGATTGATAGCTTCTTGATTTTTATAGATATAGGCAACTTCTTGAAATTCTTCTACAGAACCTTGACTATTAGCACATAAAAGTTTGATTAATTGATATGGATGTTGTGCAAAACCATAAATTTCAGTTCGATTGCAGGTAGAAGTAACGATTAAAGAATCTATTCCTTCGGCTTCGGCCTGTATAAGTAAAGTTGCTTTGGCTTGAGCATCTAAACTGAATTTTCCTCTTATTGCTGCATCGGCTTTTTTATAGCTTAAGCCTAATGCATAAAAAGTGGCGTGTTTCGACATATTAAAATTTTCCATATTTGTACTTTACCTAAAAGTTCAACAAAAATATTACTATACTATTTATAAAAGTAACGCTCAAAGTACTTTTTGTGTCGCTGTGCGATTTTTTAAACCTTATTTGACTTTTTAGCGTTATTTGTTATAAATTTGCAATGAAATCAAGTCTTTCAGAACTACTTATGTAGATTAATTCTAAATAAGCAAATAACATGATTGCAAAATCATATACGAAAAAATATCGCTATGGGTTCACAAGAAGAAATAAAAATTGAAAATGATTTTACCTTAATTCGTTTTCAAAATGATGGAAATGAGAATTTTCACGTGAAAAGACATGTTAATCAAGGCCTTATTCAATTTCATTTTGGCATCAAAGGAAAAGCAAAATTTGTCTTTAATGATGGTAATTATGCTTTAGATTTGAGAGAAGAAAAAGCGCTTTTGTTTTACAATCCGCAAAAAGAATTGCCTTTGAATTTAGAAATCGCTCCAAATTCTTGGGTAATTTCAGTGATTATTTCAATTCAGAAATTTCATGGTTTGTTTTCTACTGAAGCCGAACATATTCCTTTTTTGAGTGAAGAAAATAAGGATAAAAAATATTATAAAGAAACTGATATTAGTCCATCGATGGCGATTGTTTTGAGTCAGTTGTTTCATTATAATTTGAATCCGTCAATTAAAAATCTTTACTATAAAGGTAAAGGATACGAATTATTGAGTTTGTATTTCAATCGTTCGGAAGATCCAAATGCAGAGCAATGTCCGTTTTTGATAGATGAAGAAAATGTTTTAAAAATCAAAAAAGCTAAAGAAATCATCATCCAAAATATGGCAGAACCACCAGGTTTAGAAGAATTAGCAGAACAAGTTGGATTGAGTTTAAAAAGACTAAAAATGGGATTCAAACAAATTTACGGCGATACGGTTTACGGATTTCTATTTGATTACAAAATGGATTACGCTCGACAATTATTAGATTCTGGTTCTTATAATGTAAACGAAGTTGGATTGAAAATTGGTTACAGCACCGGAAGTCATTTTATTGCTGCGTTCAAGAAAAAATTTGCGACAACGCCGAAAAAATATTTGATGTCAATAAATCCAAATACATAATGAGAAAAGTCATATTGTTATTTGCGTTTATTTTTTTTTTTACTTCTTGCAAAAAAGATCCGTTTTTTTCGAATTTTGATACAATTGAATATTATCATTTGAAAAGTGACTCTTTATTGAAAATTATTCCAAATGATTCTATAAATGAAAAAATAAATAGCAAATATGATAAATCGACAATAGATTATGATGTTTTTTTTAAAAGAAAAGAAAATTTTGAAAAGAAAAATTTTTCAAATGAAGACATTGAAGGTTTTAAGTCATTATTTATTGAAAAGGTTTTTTCTAAGAATAAACTCAATAAATGTTTTCCGTTATACAGAGAGGTTTTGATTTTAAAAAACAGCAAAGAAGTTATTGGAATTGTTGGTATTTGTTTTGACTGTAAAATGTATTATATCAAATATAATAATCAAGAAAACAAAAAAATTCAGGTTAATGGAAGTATTGAAGGTTCTGAATTAGAGACTTTGCTTAAAAAATATCAAACCCAATAAATTTCGTATATCAAACAATCGATAAAAAAAACATAAACATAAAATCTTAAAAAAGTAGATTAGTTACTTTTACAAAAAAATTGCAACAATGAAAGGAGTATTATTAGTAAATTTAGGTTCACCAGAAAGTCCAACAGCTAAAGATGTTAAGCCGTATTTAGATGAATTTTTAATGGATAAATACGTGATTGACGTTCCGTTTTTATTACGTGCCTTATTAGTTAGAGGTATTATTTTACAAACACGTCCAAAAAAATCGGCTGAAGCTTATGCTAGAATTTGGACTGACGAAGGTTCTCCTTTGATTGTCCTTTCAAAAAAAATGCATCAAAAAGTTCAGAAATTAGTTGATGTACCTGTGGCTTTAGCAATGCGTTATGGAACTATAACTATTGAAAAAGGCTTGCAAGAATTAAAAGATAAAGGTGTGACAGAAGTTATGCTTTTAGCACTTTATCCTCAATATGCTATGGCGTCAACCACCACGATTTGGGCTTTAGCAGATGAGTTAGTGGCGTCAAAATTTCCTGAAATGAAGCTTACAAAAGTTCCAGCATTTTATAACAAACCCGATTATATTCAGGCATTAGCAAATTCAATTAAAAAACATTTGGAAGGATTTGATTATGACCATTTATTGTTTTCATATCACGGAATTCCGAAACATCATATTCGTAAAACCGATGTTACCAAATCGCATTGTAAAATGGATAGAACTTGTTGCAACACACCATCTCCAGCACATGAATTTTGTTACAGTCATCAATGTTATGAAACCACAAAACAAGTGGTAAAATTATTAGGAATTCCCGAAGGAAAATACAGCCAAACATTCCAATCAAGATTGGCTGGTGACAAATGGTTAACGCCCTACACTGATGTGGAAATTAACAAAATGCCAGAACAAGGAATCAAAAAATTAGCTGTTGTAACTCCAGCTTTCGTAGCGGATTGTTTAGAAACTTTGGAAGAGATTGCAATGGAAGCTAACGAACAATTTTTACACCATGGTGGCGAAGAATTTATGGCAATTCCATGTATGAATGATGAAGACGAATGGTGTGGCGTTGTGGCAAATTGGATTGAGGATTTTAAGAAAAAATAGAAATCTTATGAAAATTTACTTTTTAATTCTTTTAAGTTTTATTCTTTTTTCTTGTTCTAAGAAAACAGATTCTAATAGTAAGACACTAGAAAGTAAAACTTTGGATTCAACAGTAAAAAAGAGTGCTGAACACAAAACATCAGCTAGTGATAGTTATCAAGCAGGATTTCATTTAACACATAATATTGAAGTCGATTCTATTGATGGAAAACCGGTGAAATTTTATATTGAAAACAAAAATTGTGACTCCTTGGCAATTGCATTTTATTATGGGAAATACCGACCAACGGACGACAATTTAACCGAAAATCTTTTGGCTTTATCCTCTACAAATGATAAAAATCTGAGACCTTTTTATCGATGGATATTAGATAAAACAATTGAGATATCTGATGGTGCTTTAGCCGAATATCCGGGCATTCCTGCAAGAAAATATGCAGAAAAATTTCCCGAAGAATTATTTAATTTTTTAGATTCCGACACCAGTAAAACTAGATATTCAAACTGGACCGATATTATTTCTTATAGTGGATTCTATGAAAATGATGATTATAATAAACCTAAACTAATTAGAACAAAAATAGAGGCTGAAATGATAAAAAACAGCTCTACAAAACTGCAAAACAGAATTGCAAAATTTACATCAGATTGTTTTCCTGATGTTAACAAAATTGACCAATAATGGAACTCTACAACTACATAAAATCACTTCATTTAATATTTGTAATCACTTGGTTTGCAGGATTATTTTATATTGTTCGGTTGTTTGTTTATCAAATTGAAGCCAATGAAAAAACATCGCCAGAAAAAGAAATTTTATTAAATCAATACAAAATAATGACCTATCGCCTTTGGTATATTATTACTTGGCCAAGTGCGGTTTTGGCAACATTATTTGCGGTTTGGTTACTGTTTTTGATGCCGGCTTGGTTGCAAATGCCATGGATGCACGTGAAACTCGGATTTGTTTTGGCGTTGTTTTTGTACCATCTAAAATGTCATCAAATTTATAAGCAATTGCAAAACGACAAATTCAACTATTCTTCTAATTTTATGCGCCTTTGGAATGAAGGTGCCACAATTATTTTATTTGCTGTAGTTTTTTTAGTAATTTTAAAAAATGCTTTCAATTGGATTTATGGCGTAATCGGAATCTTTTTATTTTCGATTTTAATTATGCTTGGGTTCAAATTTTATAAAAGAATAAGAGAAAAGAAGTAATTAGTAATTAGTGAAGAGTAAATAGCTATTCACTAATCACTATTCACTAATCACTATAAAATGAAAAACTTCAAATTTTCAATGCTATCACTTCGTATTAGGATTTTCCTATCGATGATTGTATTGATTTTGATAGCTTCGATTCTAATGGCTTCGATTTCGGTGATTCAGTTTAAAAATGAAGCTCGAAATTACCATCAAGAACGTTTGGAACGTAAAGAAGATGCCGTAAAAGAACACATCAATTATATTTTATCTAACACCACTTATCCGTTAACAGAAAAAAATCTGCAGTTAATTTTTAAAGATAAAATCCACGAACTTTCAGATATTCACAATGTGGAAATCAATATTTACAGTTTGAACGGAAATCTTTTAAAATCATCTAAAGCTTCGTTTTCTGTTGATAGTATTTCACCTCCTATTCCAAAATACATTATCAAATTGGTTCAATCTTCTATCGAGAAAAGATATGTTGATATTAAAAGTGTGGATGGAATTAAAAATCGTTCTTCCTACACTCAAATTAAAGACGACAAATTCAAACCACTCGGAATTCTGAATTTACCTTATGTAGACGACGATAGTTTTTATGAAAATGAAATTCAAGAATTCTTAATCCGATTGAGTCAGGTTTATTTTTTCATGTTGATTATTGCTTTTGCTTTGGCTTACTTTTTAGCTTCTTACATCACACAATCATTGAAAACCATTTCCGATAAAATCAACGAAACTAGTTTGAATCAAAAGAACGAAAAAATTGTAATTGAAGCCAACAGTCGCGAGATTAATTCGTTGATAAAAGCCTATAATGCAATGGTTGACAAATTGGAAGAAAGTGCCACAATGTTAGCACAAAGCGAACGTGAACAAGCTTGGCGCGAAATGGCAAAACAAGTCGCTCATGAGATTAAAAACCCGCTTACGCCAATGCGATTGACGGTTCAAAGTTTTGAAAGAAAATTCAATCCAGAAGATCCTGATTTGAAACAAAAACTAAACGATTATACCAAAACATTGATTCAGCAAATTGATACAATGACTTCGGTTGCATCGGCTTTTTCAAATTTTGCTTCGATGCCAGCACAACAAAATGAAACCTTAAATGTGGTTGAAGTGGTAGAATTTTCATTAGACATTTTCAATGAAGAATACATCACATTTGAAAGCAAAGAAGAAGAAATTATCACAATAATGGATAGAACGCAGTTGATTAGAATTATAACTAATTTGGTCAAAAATGCTATTCAAGCCATTCCTGAAGAACAAACAGAAAAATCAATTTTAGTTGCCGTAAAACGAGAAGAAAACAACGTAAATATTACAGTAAAAGACAACGGAATTGGAATTGAATTAGAATACATTGAGCATATCTTCGAACCAAAATTCACCACAAAAACTAGTGGAATGGGATTAGGTTTAGGAATTATCAAAAACATTATAGAAAATTACAAAGGAACTATTACATTTGAAACTGAATTCGGAAAAGGAACAACATTTAAGGTTTCGCTTCCAATAATTGAAAAATAAAATCATGAACTTCGAAAACCTACTTATTACTTCCGAAAACGGAATTGGTCAAATTACCATTAATCGTCCATCAAAATTAAATGCTTTGAATGTGGCAACCATTCAAGAATTACACAACGCTTTTGAAACATTAGATGCCGATGCTGCTACCAAAGTTATTATTGTAACCGGTGAAGGTGAAAAAGCATTTGTTGCTGGTGCTGATATTTCTGAATTTGCTAATTTTTCTGTAGAAGAAGGAGCACAATTAGCACAACAAGGACAAGAATTATTATTTGATTTTGTAGAAAATTTAAAAACACCAGTTATTGCAGCTGTAAACGGATTTGCTCTTGGTGGAGGATTAGAATTGGCAATGGCATGTCATTTTAGAGTAGCGTCAGACAATGCTAAAATGGGTTTGCCTGAAGTTTCACTAGGAGTAATTCCAGGTTATGGCGGAACACAGAGATTACCTCAACTAGTAGGAAAAGGTCGCGCTATGGAATTAGTAATGACCGCTGGAATGATTGATGCAGAAACTGCAAAAACCTATGGATTAGTAAACCACGTTGTTCCTCAAGCAGAATTAATAGAATTCGCAAAAGGAATTGCTTCAAAAATTATGCGTAATTCTCCTGTCGCCATTGGATATGCTATAAAAGCAATAAATGCCAATTTCAAAGACGGCGTTGATGGTTATAAAACTGAAATAAAAAACTTTGGAAAATGCTTCGGAACAGAAGATTTTAAAGAAGGAACTACTGCATTTTTAGAAAAAAGAAAAGCTGAATTTAAAGGAAAATAATTATAAGTCGCAGTTTTCAGTTTTCAGTCGCAGTGAATGCCAACTGAAAACTGCGACTGAATACTATTTCTCACCATCCCATTCTGCATAAAATTGAGACAAGAAAAGTTCCATAAATTTATGTCTTTCTTGAGCTAATTGTTTTCCGGTTTTGGTGTTCATTTTATCTTTTAGCAACAACAATTTTTCATAAAAATGATTGATTGTTGGTGCTTCACTTTTTTTATATTCCTCTTTGCTCATATTGAGTTTAGGAGCAATTTCAGGATTATACAATTGTCTATTTTTGAATCCACCATAATTGAATGTTCTTGCAATTCCGATGGCTCCGATAGCATCTAATCTATCAGCATCTTGAACAATTTCTAATTCAATTGAATTAAATTTCTTTTCAAAATTTCCTCCTTTGAAAGAGATATTTTCGATAATATTTACAACATGAACAATGATTTCTTCAGAAACTTTTTGAGATTCTAAAAAAGCTCTGGCAACTTTTGGTCCAATGGTTTCGTCTCCATCATTGAATTTACTATCAGCAATATCATGAAGAAGTGCTCCAAGTTTTACAATTTGAATATCACAAACTTCATCTTGAGCAATTAACAAAGCATTTTTGTAAACTCTTTCAATATGAAACCAATCGTGACCAGCTTCAGCATTTTCTAGTTTTTGCCTTACAAATAAAATCGTGTTATCTATTATACTCATTTTACATTTTATAAAAAATTCCAAACTCTAAATAAAATTGGAATTTGGAATTTTAATATTGCTATTTTTTGAAAGTTTACTTTATCAAAGCAGGTTGCACCCATTTAAAAATATAATTTTCTTCAGGCAAAACTAATCTTTCAGAAATTTTGGCCATTCTTGCAGGTAATTTCATCAAATAATCTCTTGCTTTTTCGGCCTCATCAGTTAATCCAGAGATTTTGTCTATTTGCCATTTTTCAATTAATTTTTGCATAATATCAACATAATCATTGGATGTATAAACACCCAATTTTTGTGCAGAATCTGAAAACTGATTGAAAGCTGTACTTATAGATTGTCCTGATTCTCTTAAGAAATGAGCAGGCATTGTGATTTTTTGTTTCATCATGTATTGAAAAGCCAACATCATTTCGGAAGGATCAACTTTAAAAATTTGATTAACAAATTCAGAATATGCATGATGGTGACGCATTTCATCGCCAGCAATTAATTTGCAAGCTTTTGATAATTTTTTATCGCCATAATCTTTAGCAATTTGCGAAACTCTGTTGTGAGAAACATAAGTAGCTAATTCTTGAAAACTAGTGTAAACAAAGTTTTTATAAGGATCTTTTCCAGTGCCAATATCAAAACCATCATTTATTAAATGTTGTGTTGTGATTTCAACTTCACGCATGTTTACTCTTCCCGATAGATAAAGATATTTGTTTAATAAATCTCCATGTCTATTTTCTTCACCAGTCCATTGACGCACCCATTTTGACCAACCATTTCTTCCTTCATTATCAACTCCTTCTACTTCCATTAACCACGATTCGTAGGTTGGAAGTGCTTCTTCGGTAATAGTGTCTCCTACCATTGCTACCCAGAAATCGTAAGGTAAATCTTTAGCAATTTCTTGTAATTCCTTTACTTCTTCAAAGAAATTTTCGCTTTGAGAATCAGGAATTAAATCTGAAGGTTGCCATATTTTTTCAACTGGAATTAAAAATTGATCAACAAAGTCATCAACCTTGTTTTCTAGAAATTGCATCACTTCCAGACGCATGTTTTTTATTGACATTTTATTTATGTTGTAGACTTTAGATTTGAGACAAAATAAAATCTGATTATTATTTTAACGATTGAACAATTGCTTTTTCTGTTTTTTGCATTAATTCTTCAAATGAAAAATCTTTTACAGCCATTGGTTCATGAATGATAAACTCTAAACGATTTCCTAAACCCATTGGAAAAGCACCAAATTTAACCATTTTCCACGAATTATTTATAGAAATTGGCACAACATAGGCAGAAGGTGCATATTTACATAATATTTTTAACCCACTTTGTGCGAATTCTTTTGGTTTTCCGTCTTTACTTCTAGTTCCTTCCGGAAAAATTACTGCAGATCGTTTGTGTGTTTCAATATATTCTGATAAACCTTTAATGGTTGGAATAGCTTGTTTTGGATCTTTTCTATCAATCAAAACCGAACCTCCATGACGCAAATTGTAAGAAACACTCGGAATTCCTTTTCCTAGTTCTTTTTTACTTACAAATTTGGCGTGAAATTTTCTTAAATACCAAATCATTCCGATGATATCATACATACTTTGGTGATTTGCCACAAAAATTATAGGAACACCTTTAGGAATTTTATTGATGTTTCTAAATTGAAACCAAGTTCCCAATAGATTGGTACATTTTACAAGAAAAAAATTAAGATAATCTACACTTTTTTTGTGTGCTTGATAACCAAACACATTGAAACATATCCATTGAATTGGATGAAAAATCACCAAACACAATCCAAAACACAAATAATAAATTACCGAAATTGGATAAGAAAAAAGCTTTTCCATAGTTGAAAAAAATTGTTGGCTAAAGTAATAAATATATTTTGGATGGAATTGTTTAAAACTCATTTATATAAACTTCATTTACATTCTTTTTTTAATTATTTTTACAACTTTAAAAGCCAAAAATATAGAAAAGATGAGTTCAGAAAAAGATGCAAAATTAAAAGCGTTACAACTTACGCTTGACAAATTAGACAAAACCTACGGAAAAGGAACCGTAATGAAAATGGGCGATAAAGCCGTTGAAGAAGTAGAAACTATTTCTTCTGGATCGTTAGGTTTAGATTTAGCTTTAGGTGTAAACGGTTACCCAAAAGGAAGAATTATAGAAATATATGGTCCAGAATCTTCAGGTAAAACTACTTTAACCCTTCATGCTATTGCAGAAGCTCAAAAAGCAGGTGGAATTGCAGCATTTATTGATGCAGAACACGCTTTTGATAGAAATTATGCTGAAAAATTGGGTGTTGATATTGAAAATTTAATTATTTCGCAACCAGATAATGGTGAACAAGCATTAGAAATTGCTGAAAATCTTATCCGTTCAGGAGCAATTGATATTGTGGTTATTGACTCGGTTGCTGCTTTAACTCCAAAAAGTGAAATTGAAGGAGAAATGGGTGATTCTAAAATGGGATTACACGCTCGTTTAATGTCGCAAGCTTTGAGAAAATTGACAGGAACAATTAGTAAAACACATTGTACTGTTTTCTTCATCAATCAGTTGAGAGAAAAAATCGGCGTGATGTTTGGAAATCCTGAAACTACAACAGGAGGAAATGCATTGAAATTTTATGCTTCTGTTCGTTTAGACATTCGTCGTTCATCACAAATTAAAGATGGTGAAAATGTGATCGGAAACCGAACTAAAGTAAAAGTGGTTAAAAATAAAGTTGCGCCACCATTTAAAACAGCCGAATTCGACATTATGTATGGAGAAGGCGTTTCTAAAACTGGTGAAATACTTGATTTAGCTGTAGAATTTGAAGTAATCAAAAAAGCTGGTTCATGGTTTAGCTATGGTGAAACCAAATTAGGACAAGGTCGAGATGCAGTAAAAGCATTAATAAAAGACAATCCAGAATTGGCTGACGAATTAGAACTGAAAATCAAAGCATTGATTAAAGAAAATAACGCTTAAAAATAAATTATCCGCTTCGGCGGATTTTTTTTTATATTTATACGCAACCTTTTTGTGCTTTTTGTATCTATACTTTAGTGAGAAAAAATTTGTTTGAAACTGCTAACTTTATTATTTAATTTTTAAATTAATATTAATATAAAACAATGACATTAAATAGTTTACATTTTGTTTATATAAAATAATTTTCAGTTAGATAAACTTATGAAATGAAAATATCATTTAACACCAGTTAAAAATAAAACAATTGTGAGATAAACACCAACGATTAAAAAGGTGAAACCTTATTTGACAGCTTAAAAATAAATTTTACATATATTTAAAAACAACCTAAAATAAAAAACTACAGATGAAAAAAATATTATTACTAATAGTTATTTCTTTTAGCATCTTCTCTTGCGAGGTAAATGAAGATCAATCCTACACTTATGAAATAAACCCAGTACATCAAGTAATTATGCCTACTGAGTTTGCAAAAGACAGTACTACAAACATTACCGTTATTTACAAAAGACCCTCAACATGCCATTTGTTTAATAAATTTTATTATGAATCATTTGATTTTAATAGAACAATTGCTATTGAAAGCTTAATTGTAAGACAAGATAATTGTACAATAGATAATCAAACAGACATAGAATTGAACTTACCTTTTCAACCAAAGTCATTAGGAACGTATCATTTTAAATTCTGGAATGGAAAAGATGTTCAAGGCGTTAATCAATTTATAGAATACGATGTAGTTGTAGACCACTAAAATAATGCTCTTGAGTTTAGAAAAATTAATACATGATTGCAAAAAAAACGATATCAAAGCACAAGAACAATTATACAGGCAATTTGCTCCAAAAATGTTCTCAGTATGCTTAAAATATTCACGCAATTATGCAGAAGCTCAAGATAATTTACAAGATGGTTTTTTATTAGTTTTTGAAAAAATTAATTCTTTTGAATTTAAAGGTTCATTTGATGGTTGGATAAAAAGAGTGATGGTAAATCAAGCTCTTCAACAATATAGAAATAAAAGTTTTTTAAGCCCGATAGACGAAGATATTGCCGAAGAAGTTGAAATTGAAATAGAAGATGGTGTATCCATGGATTTTTTAATGAAAATTATTCAAGAATTACCAGATAGATATCGATTGGTTTTTAATCTTAGTGTTTTTGAAAATTATTCACATCAAGAAATTTCCGATTCATTAGGTATATCTGTAGGAACATCTAAATCGAATTTATCAAGAGCAAAATTGATATTGAAAGAAAAAATTGAAAATAATACCGGCAGTGTAAAAATGCCTTCAATAAAATGAGTGAAAGAAAAAATATAAACAATCTCTTTCAAGAAAAATTTGAAAATCATGAGGTTACTCCAGAAGAATTTATCTGGGAAAACATTGAACTCAAATTAAAAGAAAAGAAAAAAAGAAGAGTAATTCCGTTTTGGTGGAAACTATCGGGTATTGCTGCTGCTTTAGTAATTGGTTTTTTTACTTACAACAGTTTGAACACAACTAATGACAATGAAAATTCGGTTGTAAATCAGGACAAAAATGATAAAGAAAATTCAAAAGATTCTGTAAATAAAAATACAAATCCAGTTGTTATAAACGGAAGTAAAACCATAAATTCTGATAATTCAAAAACCATTTCATCTGATAACAACGTAAATAATGTAGTTGTTGTAAAAGAAACGAATTCGCAATCTGAAAAGAATAATAAAACAAATTCTAAAATAAATAAAATTGACGTTAAGTCAAATAATGGTACTCAGGTTGCTAATTCTGAAATCAATAAAAAACCATTGGTTGAAACTGATAAAATTAAATCAAATTCAGATAGTCAACTTGTAAACAATGGTTCTAAAAAAGATAAGAATAGAAAAACATCGTTGAAAATGAGCAACATTAATTCTAATAATGAAATTGCTTTTGAAAAAAATAACGATTTAAAAGAAAAAAATAAAACTAATAATTCGTCAAGTAACGAAGTTCTAGTTCAACAAGAAACCAAAGAAAAAGAAAAAAATAATAGTGTTATTGATAAAGTTGTAAATCCATCAAAAGAGAATAATTCTATTGTAAAGAATACAACATCAGATAGAAAAACTTCTGTTTTAACACCAAAAACAGATGAACCTATAATTAAAAAAATTGACTCAGCATCAATTGCTAGTGCTGAGCCAAATGCGTTGGAAGAGTTGCTAATTGAAAAAGAAAAGCAAACAGTTACTGAACAAAAAATAAATAGGTGGCAAGTTACGTCTAATGTTGCGCCTATTTATTTCAGTTCAACTTCAAATGGTTCACCACTTGACAGTAAATTAGTAAACAATGATAAAGTCTATTCGGCTGAGAATATTAGTTATGGCATTGGTGTAAATTATGCAGTTAATAAAAAAATAAAAATAAGAACTGGAGTTAATATTTTAAATGTTGACTACGATACTAATGGAATTTTGTATTATCAAAATCCAACCGTAAGCAGCAGATTGAGTGGTCTAAATCCCAATGTACCTGGATCACTTTTAGTTATTGAAAGTCTGAGTAATGTAAACACTTTATATAATAGATCTTTTCAAAAATTTGAAGGCAGTTTAAATCAAAAATTAGGTTACATAGAGATGCCTCTGGAAGTTACCTACAAAATTTTAGATAAGAATTTCGGAATTGATTTAATTGGAGGAATGAGTACATTAGTTCTTAATAGAAATGAGATTTATCTTCAATCATCAGAATTGAATTTGAAAATCGGTGAAGCAAACAATTTGAACAATGTTCACTTTAGTGGTAATTTAGGATTAGGATTAAAATATGGTTTCTTTAAACGTCTTGAGGCGCGCATCGAACCAGTATTTAAATATCAAATAAATACATTTAATAACGATGCAGGAAATTTCAAACCATTTGTGTTTGGTGTTTACTCAGGAATAAATTATACTTTTTAATACATGTTAGGTTAAAATTAGTTAAGTGGTGTTATTGCTTTCGAGTAATAACGGAAAAGAGCGCTTTAGTTAGGCGCTCTTTTTTATTTAACGTCGATATAAAACCGAAAATAACTATTTTTTTACACGAATTACACGGATTTACACAAATTGAAAATGAAAAATTGCACCAATAGCATCTGATTTATCAAACATTTATTCGTGGTAATTTATTTTTAAAGGTAGTAATTCGTGTAAATTAGTGCAATTCGTGTCTTTATTTATTATTGTTTTGTCGAGATTATATTATTTACTATAATCTTCCAATTGTTTCAAAATAATGGAATGTATTTCTTCTTTTATAACTTTTTTATCTTCTAATGTTTTTCCTTTTGTATCAAAAAACCTATGCACTTTTGCTCGCATTATTCCTGGACTTCCACTTAAAAAAGTATAAGACATTCTAGTTTTATTATCAGCAAAGGTCATTGGAACAATTGGAATTTGATGTTCTATTGCTAATTTAAAAGCACCATCTTTAAATTCATCTAACATTACAGCTTCATCAGGAACACCGCCTTCAGGAAAAATACAAATACTTAAACCTTGATTTAATCGTTTCTGAGCTCTTGCAAAAACTTCCATTCTACTCTTTTGGCTACTTCTATCTACTAAAATACAAGTACGTTTGTAAAAAAATCCAAAAAGTGGAATTTTAGACAATTCTTTTTTTCCCACAAAAACAAAAGGATTTTGAGCAATAGAAAGCATCAACATTATATCGGTCATTGAAGTGTGATTGGCTACTAACATATAACTTTTGCCTTTTTCTAACTCTTGCTCTCTCTCAATTTTAGTATAAAAACCCATCCCTAAAAGAATGCCTTTAGCCCAAATTCTTGCCATCACAAAAAAATAAGGATACCATTCTTCTTTCAAAATTGAAAGTAACAGAAAAGGTAACATTATTAGGATAAGCGCGCCCATTAAAATATAAAACCAAACGCGCCAAAGGACCCAAAAAATTATTTTTAGCAATCTCATAGCGTCAAAAATAAGTAATAGTATGCAAATTATACTACAAAGGTTTAACTTTGCATCAAATAAATTTTGATACTGAAATCAATTCAGCAATTATGGCAAAAATACTTACAGGCGTACAAAGCACAGGCACACCACATTTAGGCAATTTACTTGGAGCTATCATTCCGGCAATTGAGTTATCTAATAATCCTGATAACCAATCGTTTTTGTTTATAGCCGATTTACATTCCATTACTCAAATTAAAGATGGTGAAACGCTAAGAAAAAACACTTATAGTACTGCTGCTGCATGGCTTGCTTGTGGTTTAGACATCAATAAAGTAACTTTTTACCGTCAAAGCGATGTGCCTCAGACGGCAGAATTGTCATGGTATTTGAGTTGTTTCTTTCCTTTTCAAAGATTGACATTAGCACATTCATTTAAAGATAAAGCCGATAGACTGGAAGACGTAAATGCAGGATTGTTTACTTATCCAATGTTGATGGCTGCTGATATTTTATTGTATGATGCTAACTTTGTTCCTGTTGGGAAAGACCAAATGCAACATATTGAAATTACTCGTGATGTAGCTTCGAGATTCAATCATCAAATGGGTGAAACTTTTGTTATTCCTGAAGGAAAAGTGCAAGAGGAAACAATGTACATTCCTGGAACTGACGGAAATAAAATGAGTAAATCTCGTGGAAATATTATAGATATTTTTCTTGATGACAAAGCTTTGCGCAAACAAGTTATGTCAATTGAAAGTGATAGCACGCCACTTGAAGAACCAAAAAACCCAGATACTTGCAAAATTTTTGCTCTTTACAAATTACTAGCTAATGAGGAACAAATTGCAACCATGAGACAAAATTATTTTGGTGGAAATTATGGTTATGGTCACGCCAAACAAGCTTTGTTTGAGTTGATCTGCGAGAAATTTAAAACCCAAAGAGAAAAATATAATTACTACATCAACCATCTTGAAGAAGTTGATGCTTTGTTGCAAAAAGGTGCTCAAAAAGCTCATTTAATTGCCAATGAAGTTTTAGGAAGAGTTAGAGTCAAACTAGGATTTGAATAACCTAAACCACTTCAAACAATTTTCCCGGCAAAGGTCTAACAACTCCTTTTAGTTCCATATTCAATAAAATAGATGCGGTTTTAAAAACTTGAAAATCACAATCGAGAGCAATTACATCAAGTAGTTGCTTTCCGTTTTTTATAAGATAATCGTAGAGTTTTTGTTCGTCGCTTTCTAAAGTGATGAAAAGCTGTTTTTGAATTACTTTTTCTTCTTTAGGTTGTAATTCCCAATTTAGAATGTAAAGAATATCGGCTGCAGATGTTAGCAAATGTGCGCGTTGGGTTTTAATCAAATTATTGCAACCTTGACTAAATTTATCAGAAATTCTTCCCGGAACGGCAAAGACATCTCTATTGTAATCATTGGCTAAATTGGCTGTAATTAGCGAGCCACCTTTTTCTGCACTTTCTATTACAATTGTAGCTTCGCTCATTCCAGCGACTATTCGATTTCGTTTTACAAAATTTTCCTTTTCAGGATTTGATGTGCTCCAAAACTCGGTTAAAAAACCTCCGTTTTCTTCCATTTTAGCAACATACTTTTTATGCACTTTTGGATAAACTTGATTTAAACCATGGGCAATCACACCAATAGTTTGCAAATTATTATCCATAGCCGCTTTGTGAGCAACGATGTCAACACCATAAGCAAATCCGCTAACGATGATTGGATTTAATGGTGCTAAATCTTCAATTAATTTTTTACAAAATTCGGTACCATACGAAGTAACTTCACGAGTGCCAACAATACTGATTATCTTCTGATTGTTCAAATCTATTTTCCCAGAAGAAAACATTAAAAGCGGACTATCAATACAATGTTTGAGTCGATTAGGATATTCTTTATCTTGATAATAAATCAAATTAATGTTGTTGTCTTTAATAAAACGAAGCTCTTCTTCGGCTTGTTTAAAAACCGATTTATCTTTCAAACTTTTAATTAAAGTTTTACCAATTCCGTCAATTGAAGTTAGTTTAGAGGCTTTGGTTTTGAAGATTGATTCGGCATTTTCGCAATGAGAGAGCAATTTTTTGGCAACAATATCGCCAACGCCATCTACTTTTAGTAATGCCAATAAGTGCAGTAATTCTGTGTCGTTCATTATATTAAATCTGTATGGTGTGTATAAATATGACTCCAAAAGTAAGAACAATAAAAATTGTTAACAAAGTTTGTTGATAAAATTTTGCATTCCACATTAAATAATTAAATTTGTCATTATGAAGATGGATCAATACATATCACAATTATTATATCGTTACCAGTGTGTAACTGTTCCGGGATTTGGTGCTTTTTTGACCGAAATCCAATCGGCGCAATTGCATCAAGATTCGCATTCGTTTTATCCACCAAAGAAATTGATTTCTTTCAATGCTTATTTGAAAAATAATGATGGTTTACTTGCTAATCATATCGCTCATGCTGAAAAAATGAGTTATGAAGTAGCTGTTACTATAATTGAAAATCAAGTGGCTACATGGAAATCTAAGTTGAATGATTTTGGTGCTATTACTATTAAAAATATTGGGGACCTTACTTTAAATGCTGAACGAAATTTAGTTTTTGTACCTTCAGATCAAGTTAATTATTTGACTTCTTCTTTCGGATTAACGACATATGTTTCGCCTGCTGTAAAACGTGAAGTTTACAAAGAAGAAATTGAAGTTCTTGAGGAAAAAGCTCCGATTGCTTTTACTCCAGAAAAAAGAAGTTCGGGTAATTTCTTAAAATATGCAGCCATTTTTGTTCTTGGTGCTGGATTACTTGGTGCTGGTGGTTTCTTTGGAAATCAATATTATCAAAATCAAGTTCAATTAGAAACATTAGCAGTTCAAACAAAAGTTCAAAAGCAAGTAGAACAAAAAATTCAAACAGCTACTTTTATCATTAGCAATCCACTTCCTGCTGTAACGCTTACCGTTTCTGAAGGAAAAATGCCTTACCATGTTGTAGCTGGTGCTTTTCAAATGGAGAAAAATGCTGAGAAAATGTATGATTTACTTCTAAAATTGGGTTATCCTGCAAGAAGAATTCCTCAAAATAAACACGGATTATTTCCTGTAGTTTACAAGAGTTTTTCTTCCTACACAGAAGCTCAGAATGAAATGCAAAGAATAAAAAAATCGCATAATCCAGAAGCTTGGTTATTAATTCAAGAATTATAGAAAAGTCCCGATTTGTTCGGGATTTTTTGTTTTTTGTTCCATTATTAAAATACTATAATTACTACCTTTGCAAAAAAAACTATGACTCCTAAACATCCTATAGATTCTTTAACAACGTTAACCGACTTAGTGTTGCCAAGTGAAACCAATCCATTAAATAATCTTTTTGGTGGTGAATTATTAGCCAGAATGGACAGAGCGGCAAGTATTGCAGCAAGAAGACATTCTAGACGAATTGTAGTAACTGCATCTGTCAATCACGTAGCTTTCAACCGTTCTATTCCTTTGGGAAGTGTGGTTACTATTGAAGCAAAAGTTTCAAGAGCTTTTACATCATCTATGGAAATCTTTCTAGACGTTTGGATTGAAGATAGAGAATCTGGAAATAAAACTAAAGCCAATGAAGCCATCTACACTTTTGTGGCCGTAGACGAAACAGGAAACCCAGTTGCCGTTCCACCATTAGAACCGCAAACTGAGGAAGAAAAATCAAGATTTGATGCTGCTTTAAGAAGAAAGCAATTAAGCTTAGTTTTAGCAGGAAAAATGAATCCACATGATGCTACTGAATTGAAAGCATTGTTTTTGTAAATAAAAAAGTCCGCTAATTGCGGACTTTTCTTTTTATCTACTTATCCATTGCGATGGATTGGTATAAGTTGTATTTTGAGAAATCATAAACTTCAGCACTGTTTTACCCTCGGCATTGGTTCGTACTTTTCCTAACACTTGTTTGGTCGATACTTTATCACCGGCACTTACATTTACACTTCCTAGATTTTGATAGATAGTAAAGTAATCTCCGTGTTGCACACAAACAGCTTTGTTTAAAGGCGATATTACAATTACTTTAGTTACTTCTCCACTAAATACAGCTCTTGCATTAGAACCAGATTCTGTGGTTATTTCAAGACCACTGTTGTGAATGATTAATGATTTATAAACTGGATGTGGTTGATCACCATATCCTAAAGTAATAGTCCCTTTTTCTACTGGCCAAGGCAATCTTCCTTTGTTAGCTTTAAAATTATTCGAAACCAATTGCCCTTCTGGTGTTAAAACAATTTTAGTTGATGTTTCAATTTTCTTTGTTTCGGCAGCAGTTGTTGTTTTTGGATTGGCTTTTGCTTTTGCGGCAGCTGCTTTTTTATTAGCTTCGGCAATCGCATCACGAATCAGCTTTTGAATTTGAGCATCAATTTTTCTATATTCTTGTTGCTTTTTCTTAATCTCAGCGGTAATTTGCTTTTTATTTTTCTTTAAGCTATTGGCGATTTTTTCTTGTTCCTGCTTTTCTTTTTCTAAATCTTGACGTTGTTTTTCTTGCTCAGCAAGAAGTTTTTCCTTCTCCGTTTTTTGTCCGCTTAGTTTTAGATTATAATCCGCAAGCTTATCTGTTTTATCCTTGATTTCAATACCTTGCATTTTTCTATAGCTAGAATATTGTTTCATGTATTGCAATCTTTTGTAGGCTTGCAAGAAATTTTCTGAAGATAACATAAACATTGCACGACTCTGCTGCGAACGACTTTTGTAAGACTTCAAAATCATTTCAGCATAATCATCTTTAAGTACCACCAATTCTCTATTCAACTTATTTATTTGAAGTTGATTAATGTACATATCGTTACTCAACAACTTCGTTTGCTTAGCTGTTGTGTTGATTAGTTTCTCTTTCAATCCGATTTTCTCTTTTTGAATTTGAAGTAATTTTACCACCGATTTTTCTTTACCTCTAACTTCTTGAAGCATGCGTTCTTTTTCACGAATTTCTTCTTGAATTTTAGCTTTTTTCTGTTCAAGTTCTTCCTGACTTTGTTGGCTCCAAGCAAATGAAGTAAGTAAAACTAAAAATAATGTGACTAATTTTTTTTGCATAACCATTATATCTTATCAATGTAAATTCTATCATATCCTTCAGGAACGCTATAAGGAAACGATAAATCTTCGTTGAATGTAACCGTTTTATATTCTATATCAATTTTTGTATTCCCTTTCTTTTGTCGAGCATCAATTGCCAAAGATAAAGGTAAAATCATTTCGTTGTGTTTTTTATAATCTGGATAAGCTATTTGCAACGTTCTATCTTGAAAAGGTTGATTGATTTCTTGTCTTTTTATTAAAAAATTTTCGCTTTCAAAATAAAAAGATTTGTTGGTGTTCTCCTCAGGCTTTGATTCTAATTTATACAGTTTTTCCATGATTGAAACTGCATATTTTTCTTTATGCAAATCATCCAATGCTTTTCCAAGAAACATATTTTCTACTTTGTTGTAATCTAAATCGGTTCCAAGCCATTGGCTTAATCCTTCATAATTGCCTTCAAAATATTTGTTTCCAATCTTTTCATAATACTGAACTGATGTTGGTGTAATTAAAGCTTTAGCCATAGTTATTCCTAAAACCCTAATACTTACTAATATCTTTTCGTTTTTCTTTATTCTTATTTCTGCTGAAACATTTTGAGTGTTTTTCTCATCTTCATATCTCGCACCAGCTTTAATATATAATGTAGAAAAATCTGTTTTATTGTTGTAATGATTCTCTATTATTTTATCTGCAGATAAGGTACTACTTGCACTACCTTCTGCCAAAACAGCTTTAGGTTTACAAGATGCTAGAAAAATAACAACGAAAAGGACAAGGTATTTTTTCATAGATAATCCAACTGAATGGCGTGTTTACTATTTTCTTTTTTGTTTTTCAATTAATTGGTTGGCTTTAGAAAAATATAAATCTTTCTTCTTCATATCTCCCAATCCATTAGACGCTTCACCCAATTGAAGGTTGAAATTGATTTCTAAAACAGTATCGTCTATTATAAAATCTATTCCTGATTCTAAAACATCTTTTGCTTTTTTATAATTTTTTAATTGATTGTTTGCCAATCCATTATAATAATACAACTGAGGTTGTGTTGGAAACAATTGCAATTGCTCTTCAGATATTTTTGCTAATTTATCAAACTGCAAATTCTCTGTATAAGCTTGCATTAAAAGTAGAATGGTTTCCATATCATCTGTTGCATTTTTTAGATGCATTTCATAATACTTTATTGCTTTGGTCCAATCTTTTTTAGATTGATAAAATTTAGCTATTTCCTTAGCAACTTTTACTTCTTTATCGTTATCAAAATAACCAATTGCTTTGTCTAAATCTTTATCGTATTGTGGATTATTCTTTGAAAAAATTAAAAACTCATTCAAAATACGATGCTTAATTTTCTTATCTATTTTATCACTTGCTAAAACAGTATTCATTGATTTTACTGCTTTATCTCCGTCATTGTTATTGATATGAAACTTAAATAAACTTACTTGAGCCCAATCGGATGATGGAATTTCTTTTTCTAATTGCTTGGCGATTTCTAACGCTTTTTCCTCTTGATTGCTTTGAGAATACATGTAAATTAGAGCAATATAGTTAGCTTCATCTTTAGGATTCTTTTTTATTTTATCGATAAGATTGGCTTTTTCAGAACCTTGGTATTTAGCATCGCGTAAGATATCAGCTTTATATAATTCACGTTTTTCAGATTTTCCAACCGTTTCATTCAACTCGTTTATCAAATCTAATGCTTTGTCAAATTGCTGTGTATTCATATACAATGAGACCAAGTCTTCTCTATAATCGGGTTTGAATTCAACTAATTTTTGAACAATAACAATTGCCTGATTATAATCTCTTGTGTCGTAACAAACGTCATACATTCCAACCCAAGCCCAACGGTTTTTGGGGTCAATTTTGGTCACTTTTTCAAAATTATCGTAAGCATCTTTATACTTTTTTTGAGAAAGATAATTTTTACCTAATTCAAAAAATACAATTGGATTTTCTGGTTGAATATTTTTACACTTTTCTAGTGCTTCAATAGCTTTGTCATAGTTTTCGATGCCTTTTTGTTTCAGAGATTCATAGTAGTAATTTTCAAATTCATCAGAAACAGTAGCAACGTCTTCTGGTTCGGTTTGAGCCAAAAGAACATTTGGAATGAAAAACATTCCGAAAAGAAAACTATATAAAACTATTTTTTTTATCAACTTTTTATTCTAAAACGGAATAATCTCCAATACTAATACTTGTAAAATTACCATCAAAACTAACGTGATTTCCTATCATCGCATTATCAAGATTAGCATTTTTAATATGAGCATGAGTTTGAACCAAACTGTTTTTAATGGCGCTATCAATTACATGACATCCTTTTCCTATAGATACATTTGGACCAACTGTAGCATTAATTAAAACCACATCTTCACCAATATAACATGGTGGAATTATGGTTGAATTCTCTTGTTTAACATCGTAATCAACTAAATGAATTCCGTCGTTATGAAGAAAATTTAACATTCTGTTGTTGGTGTCAACCGTTACATCTTTATTTCCGCAATCCATCCATTCGTCTACTTTACCAGGAACAAATACCATGCCTTTTGCCATCATTTGTTTGATTCCATCATTAATTTGATATTCACCACCATGTCTGATGTTATTATCAAGTACTGATTGCAACTCGTTTTTTAAAACGGCAACATCTTTAAAATAGTATATTCCAATCACTGCTAAATCAGAAACAAACTCCTTTGGTTTTTCAACTAATTCAATTATTTCTCCATTGGAATTCAAATTTACAACTCCAAAAGCTTCAGGTTGATCTACTTGTTTTACCCAAATTACACTATCAGCATTTTGATCTAAATCAAAGTCGGCACGAATTAAAGTATCAGCATAAGCGATTACTGCTGGACCACTCAAAGAATCTTTAGCACACATTATAGCATGACCTGTTCCAAGAGCTTCATTTTGATAATAAATTGTTCCTTTTGCGCCAAGTTTTTCGGCGATTGCAATTAATTCTTCTTCTACTTTTTTACCGAAACTTTCGTGAATTACAAAAGCAACTTCTTCAATCGGTTGATTCAAAACTCCTGCAATATCTTCTACCAAACGGTGAACGATAGGTTTTCCAGCTATAGGAATTAATGGTTTTGGAATCGTTAATGTGTGCGGACGTAATCTTGAACCACGACCTGCCATTGGTACTATTATTTTCATTTTTTAGTATTAAGATTTATGTATTAAGTATTAAGACTTAACTGTATACTTTAAATATTTACTTTTAAAACTGCTCACTATTTAATTCCTGTACTCCCAAAACCGCCTTCTCCACGAGACGTTTCTGATAATTCTTGAACTTCAATCCATTCGGCTCTTTCGTGTTTGGCTATAATTAGTTGTGCAATTCTTTCTCCGTTTTCGATTACAAAATCTTCATTGGATAAATTTACTAAAATAACTCCGATTTCACCTCGATAATCAGCATCGACTGTTCCAGGAGAATTTAAAACAGTAACTCCTTTTTTGGCAGCTAATCCGCTTCTTGGTCTTACTTGTGCTTCGTAACCTATTGGTAATTCAATAAAAAGTCCTGTTTTTACAATAGTTCTTTCTAAAGATTTTAGTGAAATTGGTTCTGAAATATTAGCACGTAGATCCATTCCTGCAGAGGCAATGGTTTCGTAATTAGGTAGTTCGTGTTGTGATTTATTTATAATTTTAATCGTCATGATTTATTATTTTCGTTTGATGATTTTTAAAAGTGTTTCCTTTTCGTTTCTATAAATGAAATATAAAAATAGCGAAAGTAAAACGATTTTCACAAGATAATTTTCTCTCAAATAAGGAATATAAAAAGCAATAGCTGAAAAGGCAATGGATAAGCCCAAATATTTCAAAATTGTATTAATTTCATATGGAATTGGATACTTCTTTTGCCCCATTTTATAGGATATTATCATCATAGTTCCATAAGCTGCCAATGTTGCAATTGCTGATCCATAATAACTGAATTCTTTGATTAATAAATAATTCAATGACAAAGTTACTATTGCTCCAATTATGGATATGTAAGCGCCGATTTTTGTTTTATCAATTAACTTATACCAAACCGATAAATTAGTATAAATACCAAGAAAGAAATTCGCTAAAACTATTAATGGAACCACTTTTATTGCATCCCAATATTCTTCACTTGGTACTAATAGCAGTTTTAATAAATCAATAAAAATGATAACAAAAAGCGTGATAAACGACCCGAAAATAACAAAATACTTTGTAATCGTTGCATAAGTTTGAGGTGCGTTTTCATTGCTGGCATGACTGAAGAAAAAAGGTTCGATTCCAAGTGTGTAACCTGTTCTAAATAAAACCATGAACATTCCAATTTTATAACAGGCAGAATAAGCTCCAATATCAGCTTTTGGAACATTCATCCAATCTAAAAGAATTTTATCAAAATGTTCGTTGATGGCAAAAGCTATTCCAGCAATCAAAATTGGATACCCATATTGCATCATTTGTTTCCAAAGATTGAAATCGAATTTCCAATTTATCTTGAAATAATCTGGAGAAAGCACAATAAAAGTTAACAAACTTGCAATTAAATTAGAAATGAAAATGTAACCTACTTGAAAGTTTTCAAAGTAAATAGTATTAAAAAAACCCTCAGGATTTGACTCTGCAATTTCAGGTAAAAAAATTAAAAAGAACAAGTTTAAAAGCATCATTAAAGACACATTAGCAATTTTAATAATTCCATATTGCATTGGTCTTTTAGTTGCTCTCAATCTCGAAAAAGGTATGATTACAAGTGCATCGAGAACTAATATCCAAATAGTGTATGTTATGTATTCGACTTTTATTTCAGCCAAATGTGATAATGTGTTTCTAAAAATCAAGGCAAGAAACAAAAATGAAATTGACGACCAAAAAATAGAAACGGTAGCAGTTGAAATAACGCTTTTCTTGTTTTCTTCTTTATTATAAAATCGGAAGAATGCGGTTTCCATTCCGTAAGATAAGATTACATTAAAAAAAACCAACCAAGCAAAGACAATAGAGACATCGGCAAACTCTTGTTTTGGCAATCTATCAACGTATAATGGATTAAGCATAAAACTTATCATTCGTGGCAAAACAGTTGCCAAACCATAGATTAGTGTTTGCTTGAAAAGATTTTTATATAAACTCAATGTGATTTTATTTAATGTGAAACAAAAATAGTTATTAAATTGATGTAATAAAAAAAGAGTCAACAAATGTTGACTCTTTATAAATATTTATTTTGATTATTCTTTAATAATTCGTGTTGATTGATAATTATTACCTTGTTGTATTACAACATTATAAAGACCCGATTGATAATTTTTACCAAGCTCTAGATTTTCTAGTTCTTGAAATGATACATTTATAATCTCAATTGTTTTACCTAACACGTCATATACTTTAAGAATAACATTGTCAGATGTAAGGTTTTTTAAACTTATTTTAAAACTGTTTTTAAATGGATTAGGATAAACTACTATCTCATTTTTAACAAACTCTTCATTACCAAGTGCACAATTACTATCAAATGTAATCACAAAAGTATCAACACCACAATTATCTAGAAAATTTTGTAACGCACTCATCTCATTGCTATCTGCGCAAATGTAGTTTAGATTTGGGCAACCTGTCCAGCATTGATTATATAACGTTTGAGGACCAAAAAGTTGTGTAGTACCATTATTTATTTTAATGGTTCTCAAGTTGGAATTGTTTTGGCAATCTAGTTCATTAAACAACGGATTATTGCTAAAATTTAAATCGCTAACTAGGTTGTTACTACAAAAAACTTTTTCTAATAATGGATTATTTGCAAAATTTAAGGAAGAGATTTGATTGTTTCGGCAACTTAAATTAGTTAAATTAGGTAAATTGCTTACATCTAATGATGTAAGTTGGTTTTGATTTATATTCAAACCTGTCAGTTGAGTGAGTTGTGATACATTGATATTTGTTAAATTATTATTAGTACAAACTAATAAATGCAAATTAATATTTTGTGATACATCAAGATTTGTTAAATTATTTTGACCACACCATAACTGCTCTAAATTTATAAGTTGAGACAAATCAAGGTTAGTCACATTATTATTGAAACAGCCTAAATACGTTAAATTAGAAAAAAATTCAATACCAGTTAAATCATAAATCCCTGGTGTATTAATAAATAATGTACAAACCAATAATGCTTCACTTTCTTCAATTTCTCCATTATTATTAATATCTATTTTGTAATTGTTATAATTTACACAATCAAAAGCTGTATTAATACTAGTTGATGAGTTAACAAGTAAGGATTTAAAGGTAGGATCTGGAATGTTTATTATTTGGCTAATTCCAAGATTGTAACTAAAACAAACTATGAATAAAAAAAACTTTTTCATTTTTATCATTTTAAAAATACAAAAGGCACAAAAGATATGCTCTTGCATAATGTTAAATCAGTTTACTATTGCTTTTTTAAAATAAAATTTACTTCTGTTATAAAAATAACAAAAAAAGAGCCAACTACTGTTGACTCTTTATGAATTTATTTGAATTAAAATTATCCTTTCAATGCTTCTGCTCCACCAACGATTTCTAAAATTTCGTTAGTAATTGCAGCTTGACGTGCTTTATTGTATGTTAATTTCAATTGGTTTCTTAATTCTGTTGCGTTATCCGTTGCTTTATGCATTGCTGTCATACGAGCTCCATGTTCTGATGCAAAAGAATCACGAATTGCTTTATACAATTGAGTTCTTAAAGATTTTGGAATTAATGTTAAAACAATTTCTTCTTTAGAAGGTTCAAAAATATAATCTCCTGTTGAAACCGGTTTGTCAGATTTAACTGGTGCTAATGGCAAAAATTGTTCGGTTTGAACTATTTGGGTTGCAGCATTTTTAAACTGATTGTAAACAATTTCGATTTTATCATACTCACCAGAAGTAAACTTTTGAGTTAATTCTTCAGCAATTTGAGCAACATTTTCGAATGTTAAGTTATCAAAAATAGAATTTTGACTTGCTAAAATAGTATTTGTTTTAGCTAGTACATCACCACCTTTTTTACCAATAGCAAAAATATCTACTTGTTTTCCTTGATAAGATTCGGCAATTGATTTTACTTGTTTGATAACATTGGTATTGAAAGCACCACACAAACCTCTATTAGAAGTTACGGCAACAATTAATACTTTTTTCACTTCACGTTGCGATGTAAAGCTTCCGCCTACTTCACCATCAAGTGTTGCACTTAAACTTTGTAATAATTCCGTTAACTTCTCTGCATATGGACGCATTGCTGTAATTGCATCTTGTGCTTTTTTCAACTTTGCAGCAGAAACCATTTTCATCGCCGATGTAATCTGCATCGTTGACTGAACGGAAGTAATTCTATTACGGATTTCTTTTAAGTTTGCCATTTTTTTCTAGTAATTAGTAATAAGTAAATAGTAATTAGCTTTTTACTAATCACTATTCACTTTTCACTTATAATTAATTATATTTCGCTGAAATTTCTTTAGCTGCTTTTTCTAAAACGTCTGTAATGTTATCATCTAACTTACCAGCTTTAAGAGCATTAAGCGTATCTCTGTGTTTGTTATTTAAGTATTCGATGTAATCTTTTTCAAATTCTTTAACTTTATTCACAGGAACATTTCTTAATAAGTTTTTAGATCCAGCATAAATAATAGCTACTTGGTCTTCAACAGTATAAGGATCGTTAACCGATTGTTTTAAAATCTCAACATTTCTTCTACCTTTTTCAATTACGTTTAGAGTAACAGCATCCAAATCAGAACCAAATTTAGCGAAAGCTTCTAATTCACGGAATTGAGCTTGGTCTAATTTTAATGTTCCAGCAACTTTTTTCATTGATTTAATCTGTGCGTTACCTCCAACACGAGATACCGAAATACCTACGTTAATTGCAGGACGAACTCCAGAGTTAAACAAATCTCCATCAAGGAAAATTTGTCCGTCTGTAATCGAAATTACGTTTGTTGGGATATATGCAGAAACGTCTCCAGCTTGAGTTTCGATAATTGGTAAAGCAGTTAACGAACCACCACCTTTTACGATACCTCTCAAGTTGTCTGGTAAATCGTTCATGTTTTTTGCGATATCATCATCGGCAATTACTTTACAAGCTCTTTCTAATAAACGAGAGTGTAAGTAAAAAACGTCTCCAGGATAAGCCTCACGACCTGGTGGTCTTCTTAATAAAAGAGACACCTCACGGTATGCAACTGCTTGTTTTGATAAATCATCATAGATAATCAAAGCAGGACGACCTGAATCACGGAAATATTCACCAATTGCAGCACCTGCCATTGGAGCGTATACTTGCATTGGAGCTGGATCTGAAGCATTTGCAGCAACAATAACTGTGTAAGCCATTGCACCTTTTTCTTCTAATGTTTTTGCAATACCCGCCACAGTTGAAGCTTTTTGTCCAATTGCAACATAGATACAAAATACTGGTTGACCAGCATCATAAAATTCTTTTTGATTTAAGATAGTATCGATACAAACAGTTGTTTTACCTGTTTGACGGTCACCAATAACCAACTCACGTTGTCCTCTACCAACTGGAATCATTGCGTCGATTGACTTGATACCTGTTTGTAACGGTTCTGTTACTGGTTGACGAAAGATAACTCCAGGAGCTTTTCTTTCTAATGGCATTTCATATAGTTCTCCACCGATTGGTCCTTTACCATCGATTGGATTACCTAATGTGTCAACCACACGACCTACGATTTGCTCACCTACTTTTAAAGAAGCAATACGTTGCGTACGTTTTACTGTAGAACCTTCTCTAATTCCTGTAGATGGTCCTAAAAGTACAACTCCTACGTTGTCTTCTTCTAAGTTCAATACGATAGCTTCCAATCCGTTTTCGAATTGTACTAACTCTCCATATTGAGCATTTGATAAACCGTAAACACGAGCGATACCATCACCCACTTGAAGTACAGTTCCTACTTCTTCTAACGATGCACCTGATTCAAAACCAGATAATTGTTTTTTTAATATTGCTGAAATTTCAGCAGGTTTAATTTCTGCCATAATATTTATGATTATCTACCTATGTTTATATTAACGCCTGATCTTCTTGGCTCTTCCTTTATAATTATTGTGTTAGTTGAATTTCCTTTTAATCTATCTTCAACTTTTTCATCATATTTTAAAATAAAATTTTCTAATTTTTCATCATTTAAAACACAATCAACTAAAGCATTAGACTTTATTAATTTTTCAATCAACGCTTTTTTTGTAAAAATATAATTTTGAGATGTAAATTCTCTACGAGATTCAATGAAAATTACTTTGGTATATAAAGATGCTTGAGAACCATCTGGTCTCATATACTTTAATATCATTATATCGTCACCATTTAGGTTTTGATAAGTAACAGTATTTGCATCAGAATCGTATTTCATGCATTCTTTTCCGTCTACAGAAATAATTCCTTTCTTAAAATCAATATCTTGACTAAATCCTAAAAAAGAAAAACCTGATAAAAATATGATTAGTATATGCTTCATCTTAGTTTGCAAATTCACGTTTCAATTCACTTAATTTACCTGCTACAGAAGCATTATACTGCTGGTCGCCAACTCTTAGAATAAATCCACCAATAATTGAAGGATCTACTATATTTTCAATTGTAATTTTATTTTTTGAAAATTCTGCAATTTTAGCCAATACTTTAGTTTCTAATTCAGCAGTAATTGGGAAAGCTGTTGTTACTTTGGCAACTTCAACTCCATTACTTACATCATACAACTTAGTGTATTGAACGGCTATTGATTCAAGAATTTCATATCTTTTGTTTTCAAACAACAAGTTGAACAAACTTTGAGTTTCTGCTTGAACATTTGAAAATATTTCAGATATAGCTGATTTTTTTACATCCATTTTGATAACTGGACTTGATAAAAAATCTTTTAACTCTGTACTTTCTGCAACAGCTGTAACGATAGATTTCATATCATTATTTACTGCTTCAGCTTTTCCTGAAGTTTGAGCAATATCTAAAATTGCTTTTGCGTATCTAATCGCTGCTCTAGACATAATGATTAGTTTAATTTAGCATCACCTAACATTTTCTCAACTAATTTAGTTTGAGATTCTTTGTTAGATAATTCGTCTCTTAATACTTTTTCAGCAATTTCTAATGACAAAGAAGAAACTTGATTTTTCAATTCTGTCATCGCTGCATTTTTTTCACTTTCGATAGCTGCTTTAGCTTGAGAAATCATTTTTTCTCCAGCTGCTTGAGCTTCAGATTTAGCATCGTTAATCATTTTTTCTTTGATTTCACGAGCTTCTTTCATCAACAAGTCTCTTTCAGCTCTTGCATCAGCTAATAATTTTTCATTATCTGATTTAAGATTTTGCATTTCTTTTTTTGCATTTTCAGCAGAAAGTAATGCGTTTTTGATTCCTTCTTCTCTTTCGTTTACAGCATCAAGAATTGGTTTCCAAGCAAATTTTTTAAGTACTAAAATTAACCCTACAAAGATTAATGCTGACCAAAAAAATAAACCTAGCGAAAATTGTTCTATTAATTTTTCCATATATATAAAATATTTTTAAAACATTTAATTTAAACAAAAGCTACAACCAACCGTTATAGCTTTTGTTAATTTTTTGAATTAAACTGCAAATAAAGCAGCGAATCCAATACCTTCAATAAGGGCAGCTGCAATAAGCATAGCTGTTTGAATTTTTCCAGTAGCTTCTGGTTGACGAGCAATAGCGTCCATTGCAGAACCACCGATTCTACCGATACCCATTCCAACTCCAATAACTACTAATCCAGCTCCAATGATTTTAGGAATTTCCATAAAAATATGTATTAAAAATTAAACATTCAAATTTGATATTAGATATTAAATATTAGATTTTTGATATATTAAAAACCTATATCTGTTTATCTATTTTAATGATGAGCTTCTTCTTCGTGATGATGCTCTTCAACTGCAGAACCAAAATATAAAGCAGTTAACATTGTAAATATATAAGCTTGCAACAATGCAACAAGCACTTCAATTAATGAAATTGCAAAAGAAAGTCCAAAAGATAAAGTACTACCGAACCAACTTTTAAACAAAAACATCAATCCTATTAAACTTCCTAATACAATATGACCAGCAACAATATTAGCATACAAACGTATCATAAGTGAAAAAGGCTTAATGATTGTACCTAATAATTCAATTGGTGCTAAAATTAATTTCATTGGAACTGGCACACCCGGCATCCAAAAAATATGACCCCAATAGTTTTTATTAGCTGTTAATGTAGTAATGATATATGTGATAATTGCTAAACAAGCCGTTATTGCTATGTTACCAGTAACATTGATACCTAACGGTGACAATCCAAAAATATTTAAAAACCAAATAAAGAAAAACACAGTTAATAAATGACTCATGTATTTTTTATAATGCTTTTCGCCAATGTTTGGAATAGCAATTTCATCTCTTACATAAATAATTATTGGCTCAAAGAAACGACCAATTCCTTTAGCTACACCATTATTTTTTGCATAAGAATTAGCCAAACTTCTAAATAACAAAAATATCAATACAGAAACCAACAACATAACAAAAACATTTTTTGTTATTGATAAATCTAGAGGTTTTACATTTGTAGGATGATGATTTTCATTATTTAATTGTATTTCACCTTCAGCTGAATCAACTCTGTATATTTTTTCGTGATGTAACTTATAAAATTTACCTTTACTTTCAGCTGCTTTTTCTCCATGGTGAAACTGTGAAGAAGAAAATAAATGTAAACCTTCATCCCATAAAATTACTGGAAGAGGAAAACCGATATGATGTTCTTCTTTATTGTCATCAACATAAGAAAATAAATGAAAATCATGAGTATCAAGTAAGTGATGCTGAATATACTCTTTTCTATCTTCGGCTTCTTTTTCTTTTATATTTAAAACCTTAGATTCTGTTTTAACTTCTGCTTTTGCATGAACAGAATCAGTTGCAGTATTTGCAGAACTAAATAAGGGAAGACAAGCGACTAAAACGGCTACTATAAATTGGAGTGGTTTGTTTGAAAACACCATATCTGATAATTATCTTTAATTTATTTTCTGAAATTTGGTGCAAAAGTACAATTTAAATTAATATTAAAAAGTATTACTTTTATTTTTTTTGATGAAATTATCGATTTTTGAACTATTTATTGTTTATTGTTCAATATTCTTATGGTAACAACAGTTTCTATTATTAAAAACAGAATGAAAATAATAAAGAAATTGATTTTTTCTGATCCTGCATAAATACTTTGAGAATTGAGAATAGGTCGCAAAAAAAAGTAGGCAATTGCCATTTTTAGACTCGTTAAGAACATAAAAGAAAAACCTACATTATTTATATTCTTTTGATTGATCTTAATCAAGACAAATAAAATGATTACAGTGAAAATAAAAAAGAAAGCATAGAGAAGTTCAATAGAGTAAACGAAACTCGATTCAAATTTTTCTGGTGCAAATAAAATAAAGGCAAATTTGTGAATAGCAAATAAGACAAGTGCAACAAAAAAAGAGATAAAAATAGATTTGTATGGATTGGATTTCATTATTGAGAGGAATTGATGTCTTTTAATTGTCTGTTCAAATTGTAAAAAGCTATTGCTACACCTATTAATGTTAGGATTTTTACAAACAATCCATGTTGATTAATATATTTTTGATCAAGCCAATTACCTAAGAGTGAAAACAAATAAATAATTGCTCCCATTTGAACAGGTATATTTATCAAAGCCAACCACTTGTTACGCTGTTTTTTCTTCGACTGGTTGTCCATTTTGTGGAAGATTTTTTACATGAGGTTTCATAACACATGTGGCACTAAACTCTGCTCCTGGTTCAACGGCTAATTTTCCACAAACTACTTCTCCATGAATTATTGCTTTAGATTTCAAGTTCAAAATTTCTGAAACTTGAATTTTTCCGTCAAATTTACCTTCAATATCACAATTTTTACAAATAATATCACCTTTGACACTTCCGGCTGGACCGATGACTAATTTACCTTTAGACTCAAAATTACCAATTAAATGTCCGTCTAAACGAAAATCTGCAGGAGAAGAAATATCACCTTTAATTGTGGTTCCTTCAACTATTCTATTAGTTTTTCCTAAAAGGTCTGTGTATGATTTTGGTTTTTTATCAAACATAACTTTATGGTTTTTTAGGTAATTCAGGTGTTGGAGGCATCATTCCTTTTGGTGGAACATCATCAGTTTCCATTGGATTAACTCCTTTTGGTACTTGATTTGATCTGCCTTTTTCTGGTGGAGCTTGTTGATTGAGTTTGTTTAAAACATCTTCTTTCGTTAGCTCTGGTTTCTTTTTTGCATCTTCTTTAGGTTGGTCTAATTCAAGTGTTCTCTGAACAGGAATTATATCTTTATTCAACCAATCACCTGCTGTATATTCATCAATGTTCTTTTTAACCTGAACTACTTTATAATTCTCACTCGATATAACAATAGCTGGTTCTGCAATTTTGTATTCTTTAAACTCTTTTAAAACCTGAGCAATTCCTTTTGCGTTATCTAAAGATTTGATTCCGTGAATAACAATGAAATTCTTGTCAATGGTATAAATATCTGTTGATATTGATAGTTTTTCTATCGTTCTTTCTTCAGCAAATTTATTTAACTTTTCTAACAATGCTTTAGTATTTTTGTCTTCCAAGTTATCTGCTTTATACAAGATATTCCAAGATAATGGAAACTCCGAATTAAAAGAAAGAGATTCTAAGTAAGGCATTTTTTTAGCCAAAAACACTTCAGTAGATTTTCCTTCCTCACTATTAGGATATGTTAACGCTAAATAATTAAGTGCTTTTTTAAATTCACTCAATCCTTTAAGTTTTCCTAAAAGATTGGCTTTTAGCAATTCAAATTTTGAAACCATTTCCTCACCTGTAAACTGCTCTACTGCAAGTTCGGTTTTTGGAAATACTTCTCTATACAAACCTTTTTCATAATCTTTATAAAGTAAATCATAAGCAACTTCTGGTGTAGAACTTAATTGGCCTGAATTAGCAGAATTATTTATGATTTGTGCATAACGAGAATCCGGATATTGAGCCGTAATTTTAGCTTTCATGGCTTGCGCTTTACTTGGATCTATAATTTCATAAATCTTGTATAAATTATACATTGAAGGAAGCACTAATCGTTCTTCTGGATTGTTTAGAAGTAGTTTTTCAAGTTTTTCAGCAGCTCTTTTATACTCTTTAAATTTCTCTTTGTAGATAACACCTAATTGATAGTATGCAAAATTTCTTTCTTTGGCTATACTATCCAAATCTTTATTTGAAGAAGGAATTTGTTTCAAATAGAAATCAGTAGTGTAACGTTCATCTACTTCTTCTTTTTTATCACCATTGTCGGCAACTTCGTTATTGTCATCAGGATTTTTATCTTCTTTGATAATGTCTTTTGACCATCTCCAATTTTCTACATGAGGTCTATTTCCCCATTTTTTCTTAAACTCTACTTTACCCAAAGCGATAGTTGATGGATTGTAAAAGTAAAATGTGCTTGAATTACTTGAAATTGATGGTGTTGGTGCAATCGCTTTAGGAGGAGCTTGCTTAGAAGTAATATTATCTGGTTGGGCTAATTCTTTAGCGCCGTTTTTACCTAAAACATCACCATCAGATGAGTTTAAGGCAGCTAACTCTTTAATTTTTGCTTCTTTCTCAGCTAATTCTTGCTTTCTTTTTTCTTCTTTTTTAAGTTCATCAATAAACTGTTTGTAATAGTTCTCCTTTTCAGAAGATGACATTGATGCCACTTTCAAAATACTATCATTACGTTGCGCAATTCCTTCAAATTTAATTACATCTTCTAGATTCTCTCTCTTTTTTGTAATCAATTTAAACTCACGTGTTCTTGAATTTAAAACAGTTAAGGTGCTATCAAAATATTTTCCTGCTGTTACATATTTAGCTTTGTTGAAATAAATTTCTGCTAAATTTCTATAATTAGAAGCTATCAAATATTCATCTTGAGATCTAGATTTTAATGATTTATTATAATATTTTTTGGCAACTTCAGGCTTTTTTGATTTATCATAAAATAAGGCCATTTGATGATTAAGAACATCTAAATGAGGACGATTCTCTCTGTCTTTCAATAAATCTTTATATTTTTTTATAAAGGATAAAGTGTCTCCTTTTTCAAAATCAAATTGTTGCGCTTGACGAGCATGTGCTTGAATTACATATTGTCTTGCTGCTTTTCTCTTCATATCAATTACATCTTGATATTTAGCAAATGCACTGTCTTTATGACCCATTTGTTCATATACTTGTCCTAAAATGAACTGATATCTTGCTTTTTCTTCGTTAGATTTTGTAAATTCTGTAGCCAATTTTAATTTTGCAACAGCACTATCTTGCTCTTTTAAGTTTAAGAAAGCCTGAGCTAAAGTTGCATTTGCATCAGCAAAAATTTGATCTTTAAATTTTATTTCTTTTAGAAGTTTTCTAAGATTTGTAACCGCTAACGCGTCATTATCCATGCGCATGTTAGTTTTTTCTCTCCAAATTTTCACTTCATAAATCTTGTCGCTATTTGGATATTTGTACAAAACATAATTGAATGCTTCTAATGCAGGAACAAATCTTTGGTCGTAGTAACGTGCTTTTCCTAACATTAAATGTGCTTCGTCCATTTGCGGATTTTTTTCACCGCCATCAATATTCATAGAGTGTTTTTGAATGGCTTTTGTTGCTTTGGTTTCGGCTCTTTCAAAATTGGCGTTTTTGGCTTGACCAGGAAGCATTTGATCTTGAGTAATTTGCATTCGCTCTACTGGAAGTATTTCCCAAAAGTTATCTTTATATTGTGATTTTAAGTCGGCAATACCTTTATCTAAAGCAATACCACCATTATAAAGTATATTATATTCTGTACTTAAAGCATGTGAATTTCTAGCAAGAAAAGTGTTCTTCTTTGTTGAACAAGCCACAAAAAAAACAATAGTTCCTAATAAAAAAATGTATTTGATAGTATTTGATTTCAATGTAAAAACGTTTTAATAAGTAACTCTAAAAGGCTAATTTTAGTATAACTAACTGGTAAAAATACATTTCTTTTTGATAAGTGGAAAAAAATAATGCTTTTTTTAAAAAAGAAATCCGAAGAACATTAGTTTGAACTTCGGATTTATACTTTTTTGAATCTAAAAATTATACTGCAAAAAATGCTTCTAATTCTTTTAATGTTTCTGGCGATGTTTCAATATCTTTTACAATTTCGCCTTTGTTTAAAGCTACAATTCTATTACAAACCTCAACGGTGTGAACTAAATCGTGCGAAGATACTAAAACGGTAACTTCTGGATTATCAGACAATTCTTTGATAATTTTTTTCAATCTATTTACTGTTGTTGGATCTAAATTAGCAAATGGTTCGTCAAGAATTACAACTTCTGGACTTCCTATTAAAGTGGCAATGATTCCGACTTTTTTCATATTTCCTTTAGATAAATCACGTAAGTACTTTTTACTTTTTAGAATTTCACCATTGAAAAATTCTTCGTGTTTTGCTAAAAGTGCATCAACATCGGCTTTATTTTGACCTCTCAAATCACCAATGAAATAGAAATATTCTTCGGCTGTCAAATATCCGATAAGGAAACTTTCGTCAATAAATGCTGCTGTGAAAGGTTTCCAAGCTTCACTAGTATTTACTTGAATCGAATTGTTTTTTATAAATCCTGTTGAAGGTTGAATTAAATCTAATAGCAAACTGAAAAAAGTAGTTTTTCCTGCGCCATTATTTCCTACTAAACCAAAACTTTGTCCTTTTGGAATTTCAAGATTGGTGATGTTTAATACTTTAACTCCGTTGTTATATGTTTTTGAGAGATTGTTTACTTGTATCATAGTTGTTGTATATTGTATTGTTGTATATTGTATTGTTGAAGATATATCTAATATTTAAAATCTAACATCTAATATTAATTCTTCTGTTTGTAAGCTGCGATGGTTGCGTATTTTTCTTTTTTATAAATTTTTTCAATCTGACTGAAAACGTAATTTCTAAAAGCAAATCCGAGAATTCCTGCCAAAGCCACAAATAATAATCCGATGTTTGGAGAGAAAATGTAATATCCTATTGCATAAAGTGCCATTGGAATTAGCATTTTTGGAAGAGAAATTAACATGGTTTTAATATTGAACGCTTGCTTATCGCCAAAAGCTCCTTTACCTGTTGTTAAATCAATTGGTGTTTTTACAAAGGCTCCGCCAAGCATTACTAAATGTGAATTTACTCCGATGTTGAAAATTGCACCAGCAACAACTAATAAATAAGTGTGAACTCCAAAAAACAGATAAAACGATGCTAAAATTGTTGAAATCAATGTTCCGATAACCATCAACCACCATTTAGAACTGATGTATTCTCTGTATTGAATATTTTGACTCATCATCAGCTGATAATAAGCGCTGTCCCAACTTGGTACAAATTGTCCGAACGTGAAAAGAAATCCGCCTGAAACAAAAATTCCGGCAAAAATCTGAAACATTGGACTTCTGTAAGCTTCTATCGAATTTGTGAAAAACAATAATCCATAAAAAATAAATAAGAAACTCATTGTAAGAGTAGTTTTAGAACGCTTGTTTCTTAATAACAATCGAAGGTCATTTTTCAAAAACGTTCCTAAAGTTCCGAATTGGTCTAGGAAAGAAAAGTTTTGTGTCTTTGCAATTTCACTTTTCTTCGCCAAACCTTCGTCTAAATTCAAATTACTTTTAAAATAATTGAAAGCAAAATAATAGGTAGCAACTACCAAAAGTATCGGAATCAAAAACACAAAAACTGTTTCGTACATTCCTTGAAAAAAAGGTTGTGTGTAAAGCGTAACATCAAATAATTTATAATAATGAGCCAGACCTAAACCTGCAACAACAGCTAAAACCGAATAGAAAACACTGTCTTTATTATTAATTAAAACATTTATAAAATTATTCAAATAAAACAGCGCCATAATTCCTAAATGCCACAGAATAACATTCAAAACAGAATAACCATTCATCATTAAAACAATAGAAAACGGAATAAAGAACAAGGCATGCGACCAATTGAAAAAAGACAAGGCCGTTTTTCCTAAAGTAAAATGAACAATCGTATTTCTTTTAATCGGTAAAGTCAATAATGGGCGAATATTCATCACAGGCATCTTTTGAAGAAAATACCTAACCACTAAATCCATTACCAAATAGTAAATCATGAATTTATTAACAGTTGAAAGTGGTTCAAGTCCAGACTTTTTCAAAATGAAAAAAACTCCAATACCTGCTGCAATAAAAATCACCATAAAATAAGCTGCAAAAAACCCAATAAAGATTTTCATTGCAATATTAGTTCCTAAGGATGCCGAACGAAGAAATGCCTTCCATTCGAGCATGATAAAATGTTTGAACATAGTTGATTGTTTTTGGATAAAGTATTAGATGATGAATTTAAAAATTTGTTACAAACTAATTTGAAAACTCGTATTCAGGATAAGTTTCTTTAAGATATTCTTCTGCTTTGGATGGAATTAAAATTAAAACAATGTATTCTGTCAAAACCAATAGTATTATTAAAAAACTAACTAATAATAAAAACCAATTAGCATAATTTTCACCTTTAAGATGTAAGGTAAATTGTATTGGTAAATTTATTAATCCAGACATCGAACCATAACCAAAAATGATTTCTTTAAACATCCATTTCTTGCCAGACAATTGCGTTTGTTTTTTTGATTTTCGGGACATGATTAGAATTCCAGCGAAGAAAATTATTGTAAGTATAACAAATGTAATTTGTAACAACGGAATATCTTTTTGCCAAAATTTCAACAACGCAAAAACCAATGCAAAAGTTATGATAGTGCCAATAATTTTAGGAATCGTGAAAAAGGTTTTTAAATTTTTTAAAACTAGCTTATTGTATTTTTTAATCAAATATTCTTGTCTTTTTTAAACCACATCCATAAACCCAAAAACACCAAATTTTTTGAATTCAATTTGCAAAGCTTCATCAAAAGAAAGTTTTGGGTTTTCTTGCCATTGTTCTTCAATTGCGTTGGCTAGATGATCTACTAATTCGGTTTGTAAATCATAATATTCAACATAATGTTGATGCGTGAAAGTGTATAATTTTTGGATTTGTTCTTTACTTAACTTCATCTTAATAACTCAATTTAGGTTGTACCAAACTTTGCATATTTTTTATAAAATCCTCCAATTCTGCCAATCGATTAACGGTTTCTTTTGTGCCTTTTTCCGTTAATTTATAATACTTTCTCAATCTATTATCAACATTTTCTACTTCAACCTCAAGTATTCCTTCGGCTTCTAGTTTATGTAATGCAGGATATAAAGCGCCTTCGGTTATTTTTAAATCACCACTTGTAATTTCTTTTACTTTTTGAGTGATTTCATAACCATACATTCTACCATTTTCTTCCAAAAGTTTCATCACTATTGTGTTCAAACTTCCTTTATATAATTGCGAATTTTTCATCTAATTTTAAATTTAAAAAACAAATATACATAAGAATTTTATATACATAAGATTTCTATGTATTAAATTTAATTTTTGTTGAACTATTTGGTTTCTTACCTTTGTAAAAATTACTTACAATGTCACAATTCTATAAATTACAAATCAAAGAAGTAAAACGTGAAACTCCTAATGCGGTTTCTGTAGTTTTTAATGTTCCTTCTGAGTTACAATCTGCTTATCAATTTATTGCAGGTCAATATATTAATCTAAAACTTACGCTTGACGGACAAGAAATACGTCGTGCCTATTCTATTTGTTCATCACCTGAAAGTGGTGAGCTACGAATTGCGATTAAATCTGTAAAAAACGGACATTTTTCAAAATTTGCTAACGATAATTTGAAAGTTGGCGATATTATAGAAGTTGGTCAACCTGAAGGTAAATTTACTTTTGAACCACAAGTTGGCAGACAAAGAAACTACGCTGCGTTCGTTGCTGGAAGCGGAATTACACCAGTTATGTCTATTCTAAAATCGGTTTTGCACAACGAAAAAGACAGCACTTTTGTTTTAGTTTACGGAAATAAAAACACTGACGAAACCATATTTCATCAAGAATTACACGATTTGCAACAACAATATGTAGGAAGATTTTTTGTTCATTTTGCGTACACTCAAATTAAGGTTGAAAATGAACTTTTTGGTCGAATTGACAAAGCCAACGTAAACTTTGTTTTGAACAACAAACACAAAGAAAAAGAATTCTCAAAATTCTATTTATGTGGTCCAGAAGAAATGATTAATTTGGTTTCTAATGTTTTAAAAGAAAATAATGTTGCTGATAAAAACATCAAATTTGAATTGTTTTCAACATCAACTTCAGCAGAAAAAGAAATTGCAACTTCGGAAAATGGTCATACAAAAATCACAGTTTTAGTTGACGACGAAGAAACAACTTTTGAAATGAGCCAAAAGCAAACTTTATTAGAAGCAGCTTTAAAACAAGGCATCGATGCTCCTTATTCTTGTCAAGGAGGAATATGCAGCAGTTGTTTAGCACGAATTTCAAAAGGTACAGCCGAAATGAAAAAGAACTCCATTTTGACTGATAAAGAAGTTGAAAGTGGTTTAATTTTAACTTGTCAAGCACATCCAACAAGTAGTGAGATATTTGTTGATTTTGATGATGTCTAAATTCAGTTAGCAGTGTTCAGTTTTCAGTGTTCAGTTACGTAGATTGTGTTAAATTTTTATAGAATTAAACTTTGAAAAACAAACTCGAAATATTTAAAAAAGCTCAAGATCTTTTGGACGAACCAGAAGTTCAAGAGCTTTTAGAATATTGTGAAAAATTGGAAGATGAGTTGGTGGATTTCAAATTTGAGAAAAACAAAAACAAAGAATTAATCTTGCTCGATATGATTAAGGAAGTTTTAAAAGGTTGCAACGCTATCGAAAAAGAACAAATGGAACACGAGCGTTTTGGCTACGAAGCACCAAATTATCAAGCAACAATTTCAAATTTGAAAAGCTATATTTTAGAGATTTGCAGAGATAATCAGATTTATTTGTGAATGAATTTATGTTATAGCTTTGATTTAAAATTATAAAAACTTGTAGTTTAAAAAAGTTATAAAGATTTCGTTAATAATATAAAGTAAGTTAAAATATGGCAATTGATAATGTTTTTTGGTCTAATCCAGATGATTGGTTTTCAGCAATAATCTTAAATGACAGTGGAAATCAGGTTTATGGTAGAGTTAAAAACGATATAGCTTTAATAGAAAGCCTTCCAGATATAAACACTGGATTCCACTTTAATGATGTAGTAAAAGTCAATAAAACAAATATCCAACAGCGATATAAAGATGATTATATATCTGAATACAAAGTACAAGAATTATATTGTCCTTCTGATAATTTTACTTTTCAATTTAAAGCGATTATTTCCAACACAACTGAATATTTTAATTTACAACAATGGTTTATTGAAAACAATCAAATTTCTTCTCTTGTGTTTAAAACTAAATATGAAAAAGATGATTGGAATGATTGTTTTTGTTCAGCAATTAATATTTCACAAGCCAATAAAATATTATTAAATTTTCAATCTAAAGTATCAGGAAAATGGTACGAACGTATTTTTGGAAATAAAAAATCTAATTTTCAATTCAAGGAAATACATCTTTGTGGTTAATTAAAAAACATTTAAACTAAAACTGCGACTGAATACTGAAAACTACCTTCTCCACCGAAATACTTCGCATCACGTCTTCATAACCAGCAACTTTTTTATTTCCATACACAGAAGTTGGTAATAATGGATATTGATTTCTATCGGAAGTCAAGCAATTTTCTAAAGGTTGATTAAACGGTGAAAAACCAGCAAACGGATGTGTTGCGCCCCAAAGCGTGATGGTTTTTATGCCAAACATCGCTGCCAAATGAGCGTTTCCACTGTCCATCGATACCATTAAATCTAAATTTGAAATCAGATGTAATTCATCATCAAAAGATATTTTCCCAGCAAAATTTATTACATTTTCATTTGAAAACCCTTCTAATAGTTCCATTTCCTTTTTTCCTCCACCAAAAAGAAGGATTTTTAAGTTTGGATTTTCAGATAATTTACTAATAACTTCTCTCATCAAATCCATTGGATAGGTTTTACTTTGGTAATGAGCAAAAGGTGCTATTCCTATCCATTTTTGATTTTTATTACCAATGATTTTTTGTGCTTTCAAAGGAATATCCATTTGTCTCAAAAAAATAGGATTACTTAAATCTATATCATAACCTAACTGTTTAAAAGTATCAACATGTCTTTCAAACATTGATTTTAATGGCTTGAAAATTTTATTTTCTGCACGTGTTAATTCTTTTTTCTCTTTTCTACCTTTATCAGTATAAGCTACTTTTTTTCCACTTAAAGCAAATAAAAATCTAATAACTTTTGAACGCAAAACGTTGTGCAAATCGGCAACTTGTTCAACGTTTTGGTGTTTAATTTCTTTGTATAATCTATACAATCCAAATATTCCTTTGTGTTGGTGATTGGTGTGAACTGATAAAAAAGTTACATTAGGTATATTTTCAAAAATGGGTTTGAAAAATGGGCGAGAAACCATCGTTATTTTAACTTCTGGATACTGATTGACTAATGCTAAAATAACAGGAACTGTCATTGCGACATCTCCCATTGCAGAGAGTCGAATGACAGCTATATGTTTTATTTTATGTGACAAAGTTTGTCGGAAATTATTTTTTGTTCTGATACAAAACCGGATTCAAATCATCGTCATTGTACATTTTCATTTGTTTGTACACCTTCATGAATTTGTCACCATTTTCAATATCAGTCAATAAATCGTCGATTGCTGTTGATAAATCGGTTCTTTGCTCTAAAAGTACGTTTAGTTTTTCTTGACATTTATCTCTGTGTTCTTGCGAAGCTTCTGCACGAGTTGCTTCTTCGTTCATATGATAAATTTTAAGAGCTAAAATTGACAATCTATCAATAGTCCAAGCTGGCGATTCTGAATTGATTTTAGCGGATGGTTTTACTTCAACATGAGCATATTTTTGAAGAAAATAACTGTCAATATATTCTACCATGTCGGTACGTTCTTGATTGGAAGCGTCGATTTTTCTTTTCAAAGTTAATGCAGCAACTGGATCAATATTTGGATCACGAATAATGTCTTCATAATGCCATTGAACCGTGTCAATCCAGTTTTTAAAATAAAGTAAATGTTCTATTTTTTCCTTTGGATACGGATTGTTAATAGGTTGGTTTACATTGTCGTAAACGTGATAATCCTTGATACTTTGTTCAAATATAGAATAGGCAAATTTTGAAAACATAATGATTAATTTTATTTGCAAAGATAGTTTTTATACTTTTACGTAAACATACAAATTTTTTACTTTTATGCAAATTCATTACATCTCTGAAAACAATAGTATTCTTAATCATTTTTTGGCAGAAATTCGCGATGTCAGCATTCAAAAAGACAGCATGCGTTTTAGAAAAAACATTGAGCGTATTGGAGAAATTATGGCGTATGAATTGAGTAAAACTTTAGAATATAAATCAATTGATGTTCAAACTCCACTTGGCGTAAAACATACTACAACTATTGCAGACAATGTCGTTTTGTGTTCTATTCTTCGTGCAGGATTGGCATTGCATACAGGTTTCATGAATATTTTTGATAATGCAGAAAATGGTTTTGTTTCAGCTTATCGTCATCATCCAAACAATGATGATTATTTCGAAATTTTGGTCGAATATCAAGCAGCACCATCCTTTGAAAATAAAAACTTAATTCTAATTGATCCTATGTTAGCAACAGGTCAATCAATTGTTGCTGTTTTAAATAAATTGCATTTGGAACAAAAACCAAAAGAAATTCACCTTGCTGTCGTCATTGCTGCGCCAGAAGGAATTGCTTATCTTGAAGAAAATCTTCCTAACAATTGTCATCTATGGGTTGCCGCTCTAGATGAAAAACTAAACGAGAAAAATTACATTATTCCTGGACTTGGAGACGCTGGTGATTTAGCTTACGGAAGTAAATTATAACTGCGAAAAGAAACAGAATACTCCACAAATAATTGATACTAACAAAATAATTTCTTGTTGAATTTTATTCTGTAAATATTCTACCGTATTTGTAGCCATTATAGCCATTGGTAAAAACGTGTAAACCAATACTTCATTACTTTTATTTGCTGAGATAAAGAAAATTGCCATACCAATAAAAAAAGCTAATAGTACTTTTTTATAGGAAGCCTGTAGGTTTAGTGGTTTGTTTGTTAATGTGAATAGATAGGGTAAAACAAAAAAAACAGCAAATACTGCATAAATAGAGAAAGCAATATTTTGATAATTATTAGTAAAATAGTCTACTTGCAAATTTATTACTTCCGATTGAAGGTAAACATCAATAGCTCCTTTATCAAATAGTAAAGCATAAAAAACAAAGATTATTGATGAACTGAAAAGGGCTACAAAAGGAATTAACCAATTTCTATAATCTCTTGAAACGTGAAAAATTATGGAGATGTAAACCAATAAAATAAAAAGTATTGCCCAAAAATGGAATAAACTAGCTACAAAAATCCATAACGAAGCATCAAATATTTTTTCTTTTGGTGCTTTCAATGTTTGCAAAGAAACCAATCTTCTCATCGCTAATAAAATGAAAAAATTTGATACAATTAGTTTGTAATTATCTAAAACATTCGGGAAAAACATTAAAAAAATAAAGAAAAATAAAATAGTATAAGCACTATCCTTAGTTAATGCGTTTTTCTTAACAATAAAATTTGATATAAAAAGGGATGCAAATAAAATCAATAATAAAGCCGACTTTTTTGCAATTTCAAATAACGAACTTGTCCATTTTGTATCCTGCAACTGGTAGGTAAAAAAGACAAAAACCATCAAAATTCCTATAAAAGAATAATTAATTGGTGTAGATTTTTTAAAAACGCTTGTTATCATGAGGATATTTTATACTTTTGTGGATGTAAATATAACACTTGTTTAAAAATGAAAGCATTTTTCGAAGCAATACAATCACTTTTTGTAGATTTTTTATTTAAACCACTAGATTGGTTACGTGCATTAGAGTTAGATAATTGGTGGTTGGCTAATATCGTTAGCTGGACATTAATGGCAGTTTGTGCTAGATACATCATTTATTGGTGTAAAGAATTGCAAAAGCATCAAGATAACAACGAAGAAAACCAAGATACAACGGCTCACTCTTTCTTAAAGTAAGTCGAAACCGATATCTTTTCTAAAATACATCTTATCAAAATGTAGCTTGTCTATGTTTTGATAAGATTTTTTTATGGCTTCTTGAAAGCTTTCGCCAAATGATGTAACGGCAATAACTCGACCTCCATTGGTTACCACTTTTCCATTTTCCAATTTTGTACCAGCGTGAAAAACAATTGAATCTTGGATGTTTTCTAAACCAGAAATATCAAAACCTTTTCCATAATCTTCAGGATACCCGCCAGAAACTACCATAATTGTTGTGGCGCTTCTGTCGTCAATTTCTAAAGAAACTTCGTTCAATGTTTGATTCCCAACTGCTTGAAAAAGTTCTACCAAATCCGATTTCAATCTTGGAATTACAACTTCTGTTTCTGGATCACCCATTCTTACATTGTATTCAATAACAATTGGTTCTCCTTTCACGTTAATCAGTCCAATGAAAACAAAACCTTTATATTCAATTCCGTCGCTTTGCAAACCAGCAATTGTTGGTTTTACAATTCTAGTTTCTATTTTTTCCAACAAAACTGCATCTGCAAAAGGAACTGGAGAAACTGCTCCCATTCCGCCAGTGTTTAAACCAGTATCACCTTCGCCAATTCGTTTATAATCTTTCGCCGTTGGAAGAATTTTGTAATTTTTTCCGTCGGTTAAAACAAAACAACTTAGTTCAATTCCGTCAAGAAATTCTTCAATTACAACTTTTGCACTTGCGGCACCAAATTTTTCATGAAGCAACATGTTTCTTAATTCAGTTTTGGCTTCTTCCAAATCTTGAATAATCAAAACACCTTTTCCAGCAGCCAAACCATCAGCTTTAAGAACGTATGGAGGTTGTAAAGTTTCTAGAAAATTACACCCTTTTTCAACTGTTTCTTTAGTAAAACTATCATAAGCTGCAGTTGGGATTTTATGTTTGATAAGAAATTCTTTAGCAAATTCTTTACTTCCTTCTAATTGCGCACCCACTTTTGATGGTCCAATCACAGGAATATGATTTAAATCAGCATCGTTTTTGAAGAAATCATAAATTCCATGAACCAATGGATCTTCTGGGCCAACAACAACCATATCCGCTTTTTCAGCCAAAGCAAATGTTTTTATCGCATCAAAATCTAAAATATTTAAAGAAACATTTGTGGCAATTTGAGATGTTCCAGCGTTTCCTGGAGCAACAAAAAGTTTAGAACATTTGTCTGATTGTAACATTTTCCATGCTAAAGCGTGTTCGCGTCCGCCTGAACCAAGTAGTAAAATTGTCATTGTGTGTGTAGTTATGTTGTTGTGCAAAAATAGTTTGTTTTCAAAAGAATTTAAAGCTAATTGATAGAAAAGTTTTTGTTTTTAGTATTTTTGAACAAAATAGTTTTTTGTGTTCAACCTTTTCAATTTATCACTCAAGGCAAACGGTTTTCCGATGAAGGAAGCAACTGCTGAATTTGAAAAAATTCAAGCCATTTCTGATGCTGAATATGAAAATTATATTAATCTAAAACGAAAAGAAATTGTTGAATACCATTTAAAAAACAACAAATCCTATAAAGAATTTGTTGGAAAACCTGAGATTAAAAATTGGCATGAACTTCCAATAATGACTAAAAAAGAATTTCAGAAACCTTTATCTGAAAGACTTTCTAATGGTTTTACTTTAAAAAATGTTTACGTCAATAAAACTTCTGGTTCAAGTGGTGATCCGTTTATTTTCGCCAAAGATAAATTTTGTCATGCCTTGACTTGGGCAAATATCATTAATAGATTTGGATGGTTTGGAATTGATTTTAATTCCTCTAAACAAGCAAGATTTTATGGAATTCCGTTGGATTTTATCGGAAATAAAAAAGAACGATTAAAAGATGTTTTGAAAAACAGTTATCGATTCACCATTTTTGATTTGTCAGATGAAATTCTTGAAAAAGTGTTGCTGAAATTTCAGAATAAAAAGTTCGATTACATAAATGGTTATACTTCCTCTATCGTTTTATTTGCTAAATTTCTTCAAAAGAAAAATATTGTATTAACATCAGTTTGTCCTAGTTTAAAATGTTGTGTTGTTACTTCCGAAATGTTATTTGAAGAAGATAAACTATTGATGGAAAAACAATTTGGAGTTCCAATTATCAACGAATATGGTGCTTCCGAATTAGATTTAATAGCTTTTCAAAATCCGAAAGATGAATGGCAAGTCAATTCAGAAACCTTATTTGTAGAAATTTTAGACGATAATGATAACGTGCTTCCCAACGGAAAAGAAGGTCGAATTGTAATTACTTCCTTGTATAACAAAGCGCATCCATTCATTCGATATGATATTGGAGATGTTGGAATTCTTGATGAGAAAAGCACCTTCAAAAAACCAATTCTTAAGAAATTAATTGGTCGAACCAACGATATTGCTATTTTACCAAGTGGAAAAAAATCACCGGGATTAACATTTTACTACGTAACCAAAAGTATTATAGAAGACGACGGAAATGTAAAAGAATTTGTGATTAAACAAACAAAAATCGATACTTTTGAAGTGGAATATGTAAGTGAAAATGTGTTAACCGAAAGTCAAATTCGCGATATTGAAAAAGCAATTACAACTTATTTAGAAAGCGGTTTGAACTTTAGCTTTATTAGGAAAGAAAAATTAACACGAAGTAAAAGTGGTAAGTTGAAACAGTTTGTTTCGATGATGAAATAAAATATAAACCATTAAAATAACTATATGAGCCAAAATTTAATTATTTCAGAAGAAACGATTTCAGATAAAATTTACTTTATCCGAAATCAAAAAGTGATGTTAGACAGAGATTTAGCAATGCTTTATGGGATTCAAACAAAAGTCTTAAAACAAGCCGTAAAAAGAAATATTTCTAGATTTCCAGACGATTTTATGTTTGAATTATCAGATGCTGAGTTTTCAAATTGGAGGTCACAAATTGTGACCTCCAATTCAGACAAAATGGGTTTACGTTATGCGCCAATGGCTTTTACTGAACATGGAGTCTTAATGTTATCAAGTGTTTTAAATAGTGATAAAGCTATTCAGACCAACATTCAAATTATGAGGATCTTTACCAAAGTACGTCAAATGCTTTTGGATACAACTGATTTGAAAATTGATATTATGCAAATTCAGAAAAAACTCGAAAATCACGATAAAAATATTGAGTTGGTTTTTAGTTATCTTGATGAGTTGACTGATAAAAAAGAAAATACAAAACCAAGAACAAAAATTGGTTATAAAAAATAGTTTTTTAATGACGCAAATTGCGACCTTAATGAAATCGAAATAAATTAACAGATACTGAAACAAGTTCAGGATTACTATGAAAATAACCATAATTGCAGGCGCAAGACCTAATTTTATTAAAATCGCACCTATTATAAAAGCGATTGAAAAGCAGCAATCTGAAGGAAAAACTATTTCTTATAGATTAGTTCACACAGGTCAACATTATGATAAAAATTTGAGTGATACTTTTTTTGAGGAGTTGAATATTCCACATCCAAATGCTAACTTGGAAGTTAAAAGTGGTTCACAAGCAGAGCAAACTGGCGCAATAATGGTTGCTTTTGAAAAAGAATTAACTCAAAATCCTTGTGATTTAGTTTTGGTTGTTGGTGATGTCAATTCGACTATGGCTTGTGCTATTGTAGCTAAGAAAATGAATATTAAAGTGGCTCATGTTGAAGCCGGAATTCGTTCAGGAGATATGACCATGCCAGAGGAAATTAACCGTATAGTTACCGATAGTATTACCGATTATTTCTTTACAACATCAAAATCTGCATCTGAAAATTTATTAAAAAATGGTGTCAATTCATCAAATGTTCATTTTGTTGGAAATGTGATGATAGATACTTTACATCAGAATTTAAATCGAATTTCCGCTCCGAGTTTTTGGGATGAATTCGATTTAGAAACTGGAAATTATATCATTTTAACCTTACATCGTCCATCAAATGTTGATGAAGAAAAATCATTAATCAATTTATTGGAAGGAATTGATAAAATGGTTGGAGATAAAAAAATAATCTTTCCAATTCATCCAAGAACGAAAGCAATTTTAGGTGAAACCAATTTGAATTTAAAAAACATTTTATTCGAAGAGCCTCAAGGCTATTTGAATTTCATGTATTTGATAAAAAATAGTTTTGCAGTGATTACCGATTCTGGTGGAATTTCTGAGGAAACTACGGTTTTAGGAATTCCATGTTTTACTATGCGAACCACAACCGAAAGACCAGAAACTATTGAAATTGGAACTAATAATTTGGTTGGAATTTCTATTGAAAATCTAACTTTAGAATTTACTAAATTTCTAAAAAATGGTTTGTCAAAAAGAGGTATTCCTGATCTTTGGGACGGAAAAGCATCAGAGAGAATTATTGATATTTTATTAGACACGAATTTCACAAATTAGCACGAATCTTGGCCATTAAAATTTCACTAATTCTATAATAAATAAAAAAATTATTCAAAAAGAAACACAAATTTCACGAATTAACACGAATTTTGGACCGATGAGATTTCACGAATTAGTGTAATAAAAAAAATTAGAATTCGTGCTAATTTGTGTAATTCGTGTGAAAAAAATAAATGAAAGAAATCCTAATTATATCTAATTATTATCCGCCGGAAAAAGGTGCTGCCGCCAATAGAATTGAGCAGTTGGCCTTGAAATTGCATCAAAATAATTATAAAGTTTCTGTAATTTGTCCGCTAGGAAATTATCCAAAAGGAGAATTGTTTCCTGAGTATAAAGGTAAATTTTCAGTTACTGAGAATCGTGATAATATTACCGTGAAAAGGTTATGGATTTATCCTAGTGTGAGCAAAAATTTGGTTGTTCGAATTATTTCTGTTTTGTCTTTTTCACTGAGTTTATTTTTCTATTTATTGTTTAAAAAAACTCCTCAAAAAGTGATCGTTCAATCACCTCCTTTATTGCTTTCTTTTATCTCTGTTTTTGTATTATCGTTGAAAAATAAAAAGATAATTCTCAATATTTCAGACCTTTGGCCATTGGCTGCAATTGAATTGAAAGCTCTGAAAGAAGGCTCTTTTTCACATAAATTCTCTTTGTTTTTAGAACGATTTATTTATAAAAAAGCAACTTTAATAATTGGTCAATCTAACGAAATTATCACTCACGTAAAATCATTGTTTCCTGAAAAAAAATGTTATTTATATAGGAATTTCCCAGACCATAAAGTTGAAGAATTTGATTTAAAGTTTGAAGAAAATCAACCTATTAAAATATTTTACGCTGGACTTTTAGGAATTGCACAAGGCGTTTATGAATTGTGTGAAAAAATAGATTTAAAAGGATTAAATATTGAACTACACCTATTTGGTGATGGTGCTGAAAAAAGTCAAATCAAAGCTTTGCTATCCTCTGAAAAAGGGAAAAATATCTTCTTTCACGGTATGATGGAACGTAATGATTTGCACGAAAAATTAAAAACTTTTGATATTGCTATTGTTCCATTAAAAGTTCGAATTTATGGTTCTGTTCCTTCTAAGATTTTCGAATATGGTGCACTTGGATTTCCTATTTTATACTTTGGTGGTGGCGAAGGCGAAACTATTGTTGAAGAAAACAATATGGGTTGGATTGCATCTGTAGAAAATTATGAGCAATTAAACCATGAAATTCAAAAGATTTCGAAGATGAGTAAATCAGAATTATTCGAAAAGAAAAAGAGCATCTTTATTAAATCAGAAATCAATTTCAATTTAGATAATCAAATGAATTATTTAATTGAAAAAGATGTTTTTTAGTAAGCTTTATCCTCGCCTTTAAAAATATTTACAACCGTTTGAATAATGATTTTGATATCCATTACTATTGACCAATTTTCAATGTAGAAAACGTCAAATTTGATACGGTTAATCATGTCTTCATCGGTTTCTATTTCGCCACGATATCCTTTTACTTGAGCAAGTCCTGTTATTCCTGGTTTTACATAATGACGAACCATGTATTTTTTTACTTTGCTAGCATACGATTTATTTTGTGACCACAAGTGAGGTCTTGGCCCAACAACCGACATATCGCCAAGTAATACATTGAAAAATTGTGGTAATTCATCAATACTGGTTTTACGCATAAATCGTCCCATTTTAGTAACTCTAGGGTCATTTTTTGAAGCTTCTTTTTCAGTTGTTTCATTGACTTGCATGGAACGAAATTTATAGCAAAAAAATTCGTTTTCATCTAAACCTGGTCTTCCTTGTTTGAAGAAAATAGGCCCTTTAGATTCTAATTTAATTAAAATTGCAATTAAAGGCATTAACCAAGAAAGGATGAGAACGATAACAAAAAAAGAAAAAACAATGTCAAATCCTCTTTTAATACCTTTTATTGTTGGGTCATGAAGTTGGGTTTTTTGAAGCGATAAAACAGGGAAAAGCTCATAATAATCAATTCTCATGTTTTTAGAAAAAATCTCTTTAGTATCGGGAATAAATTTTATTGTTTTATTGTTTTCGTCTGAAAACTCAACTAATTCTTTCAATTTTTCATTTGAAATCTCATTTAAAGAACAATAAATTTCATCTATTTTTTGATCTATAACAAAATTCTTAATGTCATCTACTCTACCTTTTACCTCTGGATTTTGTTTTTTATCTGAAAAATAACCTTGAAAACGATAGCCGTAATCTTGTCTGTTATCAAAAACTTCTTTAAGTCGAATTGCTTCTGGAGTATATCCAATTATTATTGCATTTCTGAAATTATTTTTGGTAGTAATTCTGTATTTTTTAAGGTAAAAAAACAAGAAGTATTTAATTCCTGCAATAATAACAAAACTGATAGTTGTCATAATTGCAATAGCCTTTCCACTGAAAATTACTGTCTTTGCAAATGGGAAAAAAGCAATTACCACCAATAGAAATAAACTAAATTGTTTAAATATTTTAGATATAATTTCTACCGGAGTTGTAAACCTATATACCTCATAAAACTTGAGTAAAAATGCAATAAATATCCAAGCAAGTGTTTGATATGCAATAAAATATATCATATTAAGATTTAAATCTCTAAAGAAATATAAACTTAATATGGTAATGACCAAAATATCTATAGTGATACTTATTGGTCTAATATATTTTGAATATCTACCTGTTTGCTGTGCAACCATATTTTAATGGATGTAACCTTTGAAATCTTTGTGTTCTTCTTTTAGTAATTCTTCCGATGATAAAGATTTGAAATAATCATAAGTCAATTTCATGCCTTCTTCTCTGTTTACTTTAGCTTCCCAACCTAGAATTTCTCTAGCTTTAGTGGTGTCTGGTTGACGTTGTAGAGGATCATTTATTGGTAATGGATGATAAACAACTTTTTGTTCAGTTCCTGTAAGTTTTATAATCTCATCAGCAAAATCTTTAATTGTGATTTCATCTGGATTACCAATATTCACAGGATAAATATAATCTGAATGTAATAGTCTGAAAATTCCTTCAACTTGGTCGGTAACATAGCAAAAAGATCGTGTTTGACTTCCGTCACCAAAAATAGTTAAATCTTCACCACGTAAAGCTTGTCCGATAAAAGCTGGAATTACACGTCCATCGTTTAGTCGCATTCTTGGTCCATAAGTGTTAAAAATTCTAACTATTCTTGTTTCCACACCATGAAAAGTATGGTAAGCCATTGTTATTGATTCCTGAAAACGTTTCGCTTCATCATAAACACCTCTAGGACCAATGGTGTTTACATTTCCATAATATTCTTCTGTTTGAGGATGAACTAAAGGATCTCCATATATCTCTGAAGTAGAAGCAATAAGAATTCTAGCTTTTTTTACTCTCGCCAATCCTAAAAGATTATGTGTTCCTAAAGAACCTACTTTTAAAGTTTGAATAGGAATTTTTAAGTAATCAATTGGAGATGCCGGAGATGCAAAATGAAGAATATAATCTAATTTTCCTGGAACGTGAACGAATTTAGTTACATCGTGATGGTAAAATTCAAAGTTTTCAAGTTTGAATAAATGTTCAATGTTTTTTAAATCTCCTGTAATCAGGTTATCCATTCCGATAACAAAGTATCCTTCTTTGATAAAACGATCACAAAGATGTGATCCTAAAAAACCTGCCGCTCCTGTTATTAATATTCTTTTCATAATTTTGTTTCTATATTAATTGATTCTTTGGGGCTTATTGAATTGAAAATACAAAATAATACTGTAAAAAATACAACGCCTCTTTGCCTGCAAAGAAAAGATTCTGTCAAAAATAAACTTATCATTAGAACTGCAAAAGAAAAATGCATAAAATCTTTGTTATTAATTGCTTTTTTTAATGTTTGAAATAACATAATGACTAAAAGTAGAAATCCAACTACACCAATTTCGGCAAAATTCTGGATGTATTGATTGTGAAAGTTAAATCTTCCGTATCCATTATGTAGATTATATTTCTTTTCTTTTTCTAATAATTTAATTTCGGAAGCATTTAAACCGAATCCTTTAAGGAAAATTGATTCTTCTTTTAAAAGTTCCAAAAACATTCTTGCTTGATAAACTCTTAAAGCAGTTCCTGGAAAATAATCATTTGGAGAAAATTTTTCATTGTCCCATGCTTCATAGATACTAATGTTGTGCACGCCGTTTTCTAAAGTTGCCGAAACATTTGGACTTATACTATTTGGTGCATTATTTCTAAACTCCTCTTGGAAACGTTGTTTAATCTTACCTAAAGACAGTCCAATCACAATAATCCATCCAAAAATTATAAGATTTCTTAGTCTCATTTTGTGAGATGCTTTTGAATAGTATAAAAAGTAAACTAAAATTAAAACAACAACAACTAGAATTATATTTTTGGAAGAAAGTAAAATAATAAATCCTGCGAGAAGTAATGAGAGTGCTATATCAATTTTAGATTTCATTTCTTTTGTGAAAAAATAAAAAAAAGCTAATGCAACAAAAACTGAAACATGAATTGCATTTAATAGATTAGGTACTAATCCATAATCATCATCACTTTCTCCGTGGTAGAAAAAGTTCCGTGTGTCTTGACTTACTAAATATCTAATTATCGCTCTCAAAAGGAAAAAAACTACAATTAATACCATTGAAAAGCTATAATATTTCAAAAGTTTTTCTTTTTCTGTTTTGGAAATTTGTACTTTCATGAACACCAATGGCAGTAGTAGTAAAGTAATTCCTTTTGGAATAGCTTTTAAAGTTTCATGTTTATCAATACTCCAAAAATAGGATACAGACATCCATAAAAACAATACTATTGGAAAGAAAAAAAGTAGATTTATATTAAAATTGGTCTTATTGAAATTTATAAGAACCGATAAAATTAATAGTATTAATGCAATATTGTTTACAGCTAATGAAAATGGAATTGTAACAAGTAATACTAAGATGAAAATAAAAGAACTATTCTTATTGCTTTCTTGTTTTATGTCTTGAATAACACTCTTCAAAAAGTTGTAAATATTGACCATTTATTTTCTCCCAATTAAAATCTTTAATTATAGCTTGATAGTTATTTTGAACTTTCTGCAAGTTATCAATTTTTTTGACAGATTCTAAAATATTTTTGACTTCTGAAGGATTAGAAAAATAGATTCCATTTTCTTTTAAGATTCCTTTATTGAAATCGTTATTGTGTGCAATAACTAATGCTTGCGAAGCCATAGCTTCTAAAAGTGATGGATTGGTTCCGCCAACAGAATGACCATGAAAATATAATTTTGAAAAATAACGAAGGTTATTTAAATGCTCAAGATTATAAATTCCACCTAGAAATCTAATGTTTTCGTGGCTTTTAAATTTATTTTTTAAATATTCACCATATTTTGTTTCGTGTTTTCCTATGACTAAAATTGGTGTTTTATCGTTGGATTGAGCAACACCTTCAAGAACCATATCAAGATTATTTTCGGGTTCAAAGCGCGCCATAATCATGTTGAAATTTTGCTTTTCAACATTATATTCTTTTAGAAAATCTTCATTAGGTGAATCAAACGGATAAGCTCCATAGGCAATATAGGTTGACTCTTTTTTGTATTTTTCTTTTAAAAATTTTTCAATTCCAATAGAATCTGAAACTAAATAATCACTTGAATTCGCTGCAAGTCTTTCGGCAAATTTTAAAAATTGTTGAACCGGTTTAGAATACTTAGTTCTTTTCCACTCTAAACCGTCCATATTTGTAATAATGATTGGCTTTTTTGGAAGAAGAAAAAACCAAATCGAATTACTTGTATAACCTAATTGAAGAATAATATCAAAATCTCGTTTTCGAGAATCCATGATGCAATTGTAGTCATAAATAAATTGCCCAAATGTCCCAAATTTGTGTTCGGGATCATTTTGATGAATGATATTTACACCGTGAAAAGTTTTTTCTTGAAATTTGTGATTATGCGAGTTATAGCAATATACTTCATGACCTTTTTCTACAAGATAAACCGAAAAAAATTCAGCAAATTGTTCAAAACCTCCGTAATGATTTGGAATTCCACGAGTTCCGAGAATGGCAATTTTCATGAAGTGATTTCTTTTTCTGAGGGCAAAAATAGGGAATTTTGTTGTTTTAAAAAATTATAAAAACTAATGTTTTAATATTAATTCATATCCTTTCAAGGTTTCTTGTGCGGTTTTTTCCCAAATATAATCCGTAAGTATTTTTTCCTTTAGTTTTGGATTGAATGTTGAATTGTAAGCTTTATCAATTGCTCTTTTAATTGAATCTACATCGTCTGGTTCACAATAAAATGCATAATCTTCAAAATAGTCATAGGTGTCTCCTTTTTTGGTAACAACTATATTGCATCCCATTGCGGCAGCTTCTAAAGAAGATAATCCAGGTGTTTCCATCCAACTTGCTAATACGTGTACTTTAGCAACTTTGTATAAATCTCGTAAATCATCATGTGAAATTGCACCTAAAAAAGTTACGTTGTCTCCAGCTTCTTCATGAACTTGTTCAACATATTTTTTTTGATTTTGTGATTCTTTTCCTACTAGAACTAACTTATAATTAGTTCCTTTCACTGCTTTTACTAAATTTAATGTTGATTTCCTTCCTTCTATTCTGGCAGCACAAAGTATACAATCTTTGAATTCTGAATATTTATTTGGCTTTTCAGTATCGCTATCTGTAAAAACCGATTTATCAATTGCGTTTGGAATGGAAACAAAATTATAGTTTTTAAGACAAAATTCAGTTGCAACTCTGTTCATTTCGGAAACTGAATTAGGTAAAAAAACAGATGTGTTATCAACAATCTCTTTCATTAAGCCATAATATCCTTTATAAATCATTTTGAAAACTCCTTTATGAAAACGTTTTTCAAAATAGTGTTTTATTAATGTTTTCAAATAATTTATCTGATATGGAGAGAGAAAATTGGCTACTTTTTGAAAAATTCCACCACGTGCTTTCCTTTCAAATTCAGTATAAAGACCATAAATTGTTGATAAAGCAATTTTTTTATTTTGCTTTTTAGCATTTATCATTTGACGATAAATGTCTTGTGGTTCCATTAAGTTAAACAAATGAACTAAATCATAATCTTTTAAGTCTGGTTCAAATTCTAATGAAACATCAACGGTTACACCTAGTTTTTCAAGAAATTCCTTCGTTTTTAACATTTGAACCATGTCGCCACCTGGAGCATCAAATAAATTGGTTCGAGATTGAAAAAGCACTTTCATTTTAGCAAATTAAGAGTTGCAAATATAGTTTTTATTAGTAGTTTTACACTTCTTAAAATTAGGATTATTCTAATAATGAAAAAAATACTATTCCTATTTGGAACTCGACCAGAGGCTATAAAAATGGCTCCGCTAATTCAATGTTTTTCTAATGATGAATTATTTGATGTAAAAGTTGCTGTTACAGCTCAACATAGAGAAATGTTAGATCAAGTTTTGCATTTTTTTAATATTAATGTTGATTATGATTTGAACATCATGAAGCCTAATCAAACTCTTCATCAGTTAACTGCCGATTTGATTTCGCGTATCACAGATGAAATTTTATTAAAAGAGCATTTTGATTATGTTTTTGTTCAAGGCGATACTACAACAGTTTTAGCATCGTCAATTGCTGCTTTTTATCAGAAAATTAAAATTGTACACATTGAGGCCGGATTAAGAAGTAATGATATGCACTCACCGTTTCCAGAAGAAATGAATAGGGTTTTGACTTCAAACTTAGCTTCTTTTCACTTTTGTCCTACTGAAAATTCTAAAGAAAGTTTAATAAAAGAGAATATCAATAAAAATGTTTTCGTTGTTGGGAATACCGTTATAGACGCTTTGCTTTTAGGATTAGAGAAAGTAAAAATGATAGAAAATCAATTTGTTGAGAAGTATGATTTTATTGATTTTTCAAAAAAGATAGTATTAGTTACCTGTCATCGAAGAGAAAATTTCGGAAAACCATTTGAAGATATTTGTGATGCTTTACTTGAAATTTCTTCAACGTATTCAGAAAGTGTTGAAATTGTATATCCTGTTCACCTTAACCCAAATGTTAAGGATATTGCTTATAAAAAACTAATTGCTAAAAACATAAAATTAATCTCACCTCTTGACTATCCTGATCTTATTTGGATGATGAGTAAAAGTAATATAATACTAACCGATTCTGGAGGTATTCAAGAAGAAGCTCCAAGTTTAGGGAAACCTGTTTTGGTTTTAAGATACGTTACAGAAAGAATGGAAGGTGTTGATGCAGGAACAGCAATTTTAGTAGGTTCAGACAAAGAGAAAATTGTTTCAGAAACAAAGAAATTATTAGAAAACAACGACTATTATAATTCCATTTCAAAAGCAACAAATCCTTATGGTGATGGAACTACTAGTGAGAAGATAAAGCAGGCTTTATTGATGCATTAATTTTATCTTTAAAAAACAATAATGCTCCAAGAATAAAAATAATTATATCTCTAGAATTATATATTCCTGTAATGGTTAGTGTTGTAAAAAAATATAAAATTCCAATTGAAGAGATAAAAGCCGTTGCGTAATTAGAGTTCTTATATATAACTTTATATAAAGAAATTAAAAAACTTAAATAAATTATTAAGCCAATAATTCCGGTTTTATAAAAGACATAAGCAAATCCGTTGTGAAGCTCAGAAATGAATTTCATTCCTTTATTTTCTCCTGTAAGTGGTGCTTCAAACTTTAGATTGACTAAAGAACCATAACCCGTTCCAAAAACAAAACTACTTGGATATTCTGTCATTAAATCGAAAGCTCTTTTTGCTTCATATCCACGCCAGTGATCCCATAATTCTTTATGGTTTTCTCTATCTATTCTTGTTTTAAAAATTTCTTCAGGAGCAATTTTTACTTTAAATAAAAATGCTTCTAATCCTGGTTTGCCTCTGTCTATTTTTATGCTATGTAAAAAAATATAAAAGCCAATAATGGCTAATAAAAATATTCCCATTGCTTTTAATCCTTTCATGGTTATTTTGGTATATCCATTGATTGATAATAAAAGTAATATTGCCAAAACCATCATTGTTCTGGATAAGTACAAAATACACGATAATAAAAGAACCCAAAAAACTATTCTATAATTTAATTTATTATCAAATAAATTGTCATTTGTTAGTTTTTTGTAAAACGATAAAAAGAAAAAAGAAAACAACTCTAAATAATTATCTCTACCATATTCTCTTATTTCTGCAACTGTATTGGTTTTACTAAAACCAAAAACAATTATAAAATGAATTATTGCAGAAATAAATCCTACTAAAACAATTGTTTTAGTAAATGTCTTTAAATTATCAATCTTTTTGTAAAACAAATATCCAATAAGTAAACCTGTTATTGGTTTTAAAAAATGTGAAATGTCTTTTATTATGTTAAACATTCCAAAGTTGTTGATAATTGCTCCTATAAATCCAATAAAAAAAAGAAGGAAAAGTGGTGAGATAATTTTATAAAACTGAATATTTACTTTTATTTTTTCATAAAAGAAAAATAGTGCCAATAAAAATAATTGAAAAATTATATTTAACTTAAATGATGGCAAGTACAACTGCAATAAAATTACAATTACAAACAAGCCGCTATAAAATTTAGTGGAATTTATTTTCATTTAGGTTTTTTGAGAATTCAAAATTAATCTAAATTCAGAGATGATTTTATTTTTTTTACTAACTTATTTATTTTCAAAGCTGTCATTACCTTTAGTTTTTCTAAACCATTAAAGTGTTTGGAAATATATAATTCATAGCCTTTGATTAGCATTGGGTTTTTTGATTTTGTGAAGCCTACAAAATGAATATAACTATAGTTTGGTAAAAACACTCTTAAGTGTCCTTTATTTGCAATCTTTTTACAAAAATCTACATCTTCTACGTACATGAAATAATCTTCATCAAATCCGTTTATTTCATTGTAAAGGGTTTTGGTTAGCAATAAGAAAGAGCCTCCAAGCCAATCTACATTATAACTTGATTTTGAAAAATTTCCATTAACAAATTCTTCATCTATTTGGAGAAGTTTCTTCATTAGAAACATATTGTTGAAATTAGGAAACACTCCTGCAGCAGGAATATATTTTCTTTCCTTATTCAACATGTTTATGCCAATTACACCAATATTTGCATTGCTTTTTATGTGATTTAAAACTGGTAATAAATTGTCTAAAACAATTGTATCATTATTAATTAATAATAAAAATTCGCCTTTAGCATATTTGACCGCTTCGTTGTTTCCTTTACCGAAACCATGATTTACTTTTGACTCAATTAATATTACTTGAGGATAATTTTCTTTTATAAATAAACAGCTGTTATCTGAAGAATTATTATCAAGAACAATTATTTCAAATGAAATTCCTTCAAGTTTATTGTATAACGAATCAAGGCAATCTTTAAAATAAATTTGCCCATTATAATTAACTATTATAACTGATAACTCAACTTTCATTTAAAAAAAGGTAAAAAATCCTAATTTCTTTTTAATGTAAATATTACAAATTAGATTCATTAAGACGGTTGAACAAGTACTTGCTATTGCGGCTCCTACTATATTATACTTTGGTATTAAAATGTAGCAAAGTAGAATATTTATTACTAAACAAATCAAATTTATTCTTAAAAGTGTGTTTTGATTGTTTGACATGTTCAAAATTTGATCAACGTTTCCTGATATCGCACTAAAAAACGATGATAAAATTATTATTGTCAAAACGGTTGATCCTTCTTGATAATTACTTCCTAAAATTGCCAATAAATCTTTGTTGAAAACTAATAAAAATAAAACTATTGGTAACGTTATAATTGCTGTAAAGTATGTTGATTGATGAATTATTTTTTTAAGTTCAGCTATTTTATTTTTGTGATAAAGTTCGGCAATCTTTGGACCAATAATTAAATTTACAGAAGCTAGGACAAGTAAAACTAAAAGTCCAATTTTATATGAAGCATTATAAATTCCAACACTTTTTGATGTTGACATTATTCCTAACATAAAAACATTTGTTGTATTCAATAGAAGTAATAATAAACCACTAGACATCATTGGTAAAGCGTTTTTCATAATCTCTTTATATGAAATAACATTGTTTATAATTTTAAATGGCTTGTATATGTATATAATTTCTATTAAAAAAGTCATTAAAAAAGACAAGCCATAGAGTAATGTAACATTTAAATTTTGTATTAGAACTTTTTTACAAATTATTACTGATAGGATGAAAAACATATTGGGTAAAACAAACATAAATAACCCAAAGCTGATGAATTTTTTTCTGGCAACAAAAAAGTATAGTATAATTTCATGAAGCAAAAAAGGCAACAAAAAGAGAGCAATATTTTTGAAATCATGTTGTAAAATTTCCTTTGAAAATATGTTTATAGCTATAAATTTTGAAAATAAATAAATTACAATAATTGGAATTATTGAAGTAAACAAGATTAGCTTTATGGCTTTGAATAAAATATTTAATTGAGCCGAATAATCATCTGGATTAGTAGTAGCAACATTTATGATTAATACATTTTGAATACCAAGTGTAAAAATCATGGTTAATACTAAAATCGTTGATTGAACAAGCGAAAAATTTCCATAAGTATCTACATTATAAGCATTAGAAACTAAATCTATAATGTAAAAACTTAACCCCATACCCAACATTCTAAACAAAAAAGAAATACCTCCTTTTCCCAAAAGGTATTTTAAATTTGAAGTATCTAATGGAAGTAGTGTTTTAATATTCAAGTCTAGGATTTGTTATTATTACTAATTTTGGAAATTATTTCGGCCACTTCATTAGCCCAATTTTCCCAATTTAATTTATTTAAATACAACGCTCTTGATGATTTACTTAAAGCTTTGTACTTTTCTTTATCTTCAATTAACTGAACTATTGTATTGTAATATTCTTTTGGGCTTGCATTAACATCTAAACAATAACCATTAATACCATCATAAACAGCATTAGGAATCCCTCCAGTGTTTGTTGTTATGCTTGGAATTCCATAGGCACTTGCTTCGCAAAAAACTATGCCAAAACATTCTGCTTTACTTGGTAAAAACAAAAAGTGTGTTTGTGAAAGTATGGTATTAAAAGTAGCAAAATCTTCTTTATTATTTTTATTCAAAAAAGGGTAAACCGTCATTTTAGGATGTGAAACCGGTGGAATACAACCACAAACAATTAGGTTTATATCGTATCCATTTTCTACTAACATTTCAAAGGTTTTAAATACTACATCACCTCCTTTTCTTAACCATTCGACTCCTAAAAAAAGTAATGTTATTGGTATTCTATTAGAAATTTCTTTTTCTAAATATACAATATCTTCATTATTTATATTGGCACCAAATGGAATAACGCTTACATTTTGTTCATCAACACCATAATTTTGAACAATATAATTTGCTGCCCATTTTGAAGGATAAATAAAATAATCTGATTTATCAATTGCTTTTTGTTCTATATAATTAGACTCTTTACTAGAAAATTTAAATAAATTAGAAAAAACATCATAATAACCATTTAATTGTCCAAAGGAAGAATCTGAAAGATAAATAATTTTTGCATTAGTTTTTAAAAATGCTACTTCTGAAGAAGATGCAGGAGCAAAAATTATATCGTATTTTTTTTTATTAATTCTCTTATTGATGGTTAATGATAAAAGGTAACTTCTAACGATGGAGTTATTGTGATTATAACCTTTATTAAATAAAAAACGAGAAATTTTATTTACAATTCCTATTGATTTTAATAAAAAACCATCGATTGGACCAATAGCATCAACGGTTACAAAATTATTTTTCAACGAGTTATACATACAATAATGAATTCCTGACCATGATCTTTTATCATTTGGATCTGTAGAAGTTAGAAAAGCTATTGTAAGATTTGATTTCACTACTGTTTGATATTACTTTTTCAATCCTTTGTAAAGATATTGAACTGTAAAGAACTCTTCAAAAGTACCAAAAGTTACTTTGTTGATAAATTTTGTAAGCGATTTGCCTTTATATATGTTTAAAGAACTGATTATTTGTTTTGTAACTAATCCTGAAGATTCAAGTAGAGCAATAATATTTTTTTTACAATAAAATCGATAATGAGTATAGTCTAAAATTCCGCTTTCTTCATATTTAAAATCTCCTTTTAAAAAGACTTGTTTAAAAACACTATAATGTCTAACATTTGGCATACTTACCAAGATTTCTCCGTTAGGTTTTACTGTTTTATATATTTTTTCTAACGCAATTTTAGGCTCTATTAAATGTTCTAATACATCGGCAAGGATAACAATATCAAAATAATTATCATATTTAGAAACGTCTAACGACTCGATATTTCCAAAAATAAATGTGTCTAAAGGTAGGTATTTTTCTTTGTTTTTTGTGTCTTCAAATATATCAATACCAACAACTTCTTGTGCAATATTGCTCGTTTTTAAGTGATATAAAGTTGCACCATAAGCCGCGCCTATTTCTAAAACTTTCAATCCCTTTTTACTTTCATCTATTAAACTGATTAAATCATGTCTAACATTTGAATAATAATCGCTGTCTTTTTTTTCGTAGTTCATGGTTTTTATTCTTTTTATTTAAATACAACTTGTTGTAGTATAGTATATTTAATTATTTTATTCTATCTTACTTTTTTTGATTAATCAAATTGAAAAAAATATTAAAAACACTTTTTAAAAAAATCAATTAATCACGATTGTTTTATCGGTTGTAGAAAATAATTGTTCTTTATTATTGTTAACGATTAAAATACCAACACTATATTTTCCTTTTGGTAAATCTTTAAACTTTATTATAGCAGAAAAACCAGCGTTATCATAATTTTTTCCATCAACATTTTTAAAATGTGACGTTACATCTTTTCTAAGTATTGCATTTGTTTCAATTTGATATATGTTTTTACCATTTTGAAGAGTTAAATAAACTATATTATTACTTGAACCAATATTTTTTATTGCTGCCCATCCATCAATATAACAATCCGAAACGCTGTTATTAGTTTTTTCAATATTAAATATTACGCTAGAATTGATTGGCGGTAATTTTTTAATGATTTGTGGTTTGGTTTCCTTTCTTATTACTAAAGTAGGTTGGTTTAATGATTGATAACTAATTACACCATTTTTGTTCTTTATCCCAATTGCTATTTCATAATTACCTAGTTCTGCAAATTCAGTAAAACAATTCACAGAAAAACCTGTGTTTTCAAGACTTTTATTATTAAAATGAGTAATTAAATCAGGTCTTTTTATAAGTTTTGTTTTAACTAGATAAGTTTTTTTATCACCAATCAAAGCAACAAATATTGAGTCTTTTTCACTATGACCATTTTTTAAAAATCCCCATCCTTGAAGTTGTAATACATTATTACTAAATACATTTTTATCAACATTACAATTTATGGTTTTTGAGTTTAAATTTGGTCTGCTAATTTCATTAAGCTTTAAATCTGCTTTAATTTTATTAAATATTGAATCCGTCTTTTTATTGTCTATATCTGTTTGCTCAAGTTGGTTTTTAATCTTTGTTTTTTTGCTATATAAAACATAATAACCGTCTAACATTTTTACTTCTACTTTTTCTTTAAAAATAATTGAATTAAAAAAATCTAAATTTTGAGGTGTTGTAATAAAAATATCATCCTCTGAAACCTCTCCTTCTGTAATTTTAAGGTTTAATGAATCCGTAAATTTTTGATTAATTGCCGTAGATTCTCTTGCCACATATCCACAAGTAATTGGCAAATTATTTTTAAGAGCCATAAAGCATAAATCTTGATAATCGGATTTATACAATAAATTATTATTAAAAGGAACGTAGGTAATGATTTTTTTAAAATTCGATGTTAAATCTACCCACTTGTCCTCTTGAAGTTTCTCATTAGCATATTCCCCAATTTGAAGATTACGTGGTTTTATCATTTGTGAAATATCATAAAACTGAATAATCATAATAAGAAATAAAAAACTAGCTTTTATTAATTTTGAAAAATTACTTTTAATGACTATAATTAGTGAGAAAATAATTATTGCATAGTATAAAACCCAAATAAACCTTCCAGAAGCCCTGAAAATCGAACCGATTTTATACAATATAGAAGGAAGATAATAGGTGAATAAAACTTCTTTGTTGAAACTAACTGTATTTGTTGTTGCAAATAATGTGAAGAAAATCACTAATATAAAAAATGGTAAGAAAATTTTTCCGAAATTGAATTTCTTAAAATTCCATAAAAAAAACATAATTGATATAATAAAAAGTAAAATCAAGCCTAACCCTAAATAAGCAAAGCCCTCATATTGTTGAGTACTTACTTTCTCTTGTTGAGGTAAAATATTTGAAAATGTTTCAGGGTTATAAAATGAATTTAAATTAAAGCCATATAGTCCATAACTATTTGTTACTTCCATATTTACATCATTATTAAAAGAAATCATTCCTGTTATAAACCATAAAAATAAAACAGAAACAATGTTTAATAACAAATAGAATGAAAACTCTTTAATTGAAATTAATTTATTAAAAAAATAATATTTGGCCAATAAAATAATTGAGAAAAACAAAACAATGAATAACATGTATGGATTAATCACCGCAGATAAAACAACTAAAATAAATTGTTTTCTAAGAATACTTTTAAATGTAAAAATGTTGGCATTTATTAAGTAAAAATAAATTGAACCTAAAATAAGCCAATGTGAACATAAAGCAGGGTGCATTCCTCTGTACAACAAAACAGGATTAAAGGCAACTAATAAAGCAGCTATTATAGCAACAATGTCTGAAGCATTATATAGTTTAGCAATTTTAATTGTAAAAAAACCTGTCAATAAATGACATATAAACAACCACAACCCTAAATATTGAAATGTTTCAGGCAACAAAAACGAAATCGATTTAAAAATTATTGCCATTAATGGAATAGAATCTGTATAACCTACAGTTGTCCCAGCTGGATAATTAAAATTATTCACTTGACCTAATGGAAAAGTCCATGGCTCTTCTCTAAAATATGCCCATCCCAAATAGTGTTGACCCCAATCTTGATAAGCAGACATAATCCAATTTGTACTGCCTGGAAGTATTACTCCTAAACCATAATTAATTTGAAACATTATAGTTAATATGGACAATGCAATAAAATAAATTTTGTTTTTAATAATAAATTGTGTCATTTGTTTTGGTATTTGTTGAAGAACTCTTTTTATATAAACTCAATATATGGGCAAACTTATTTAATTAAATTTGTTTTTGTACACTGTTTCGAAATTTTATCTTAACTATTCAATGTTTTCTATAAAATCTAAATAAGTTTTTGGGTTTGGTGCATTAATGTTTTTTCTAGAACTTAATTGCAATAGTAATACAATTAATGTTACTGAAAAAAGCTGTAAAATAATTCCTGATATGATTAAAATTAAGCTTGAAGCCCAACCTGGAATTGCGTTATTAGTGAACATCTTTTGATAAAAAATATACATTACCGAGATAAAACATAATCCAATTCCATATAAAGAATATCTTAAAATTCTTAACGACAAAAAATCAAAATAAACAGCAATAGAACTTAATCCATGGATAATTAAGTTATTAAAATTCATTTTTGAAACTCCATGATATCGTTTCCCTCTGTCTAACAAAACTTTATCAAAGGGTATTTTTGATTGAATAATTCCTCCTGAATAGTGATTCCAAATATTGTTTTGATGTACAACTTTACCTATGAGTTTTTTAGGAATTACACTGAAATTTCCAAAATTTATTTTTTGTCCTGTTAAAAAATAAAATAAGTATTTATAAAAAAAATACCCTGTTTTAAATAGTATTGATTCTTGTCTTTTTTTTCTTTGTGCAAAAATAATTTTCTTTGAGCCCTCTTTAGTTGCTTTTTCTAGTAACAAAATTATGTCTTCAGGCTTATCTTCGCCATCACAATCCATTACAACAACATAATCATAATCATCTTTTTCATTATAAATATATTGTAGTCCAACGGCAATAGCTCGTTGATGACCAATATTTACTTTTAGGTTTAAAATGGTTGTGTCAATAAAATTATTTTTTAATTCAATTTTATTTTCTTCTGTTGAGCCATCATTAACAACAATTATTGAGAAGTTAATGTTTGAATTATTAACCTGTATTTTCTCCATTTGAGTTATCAAAACATGTAAACTCTCCCAATCATTAAAGACAGGTGTCAAACAATATATTTTCTTTGGTTTATCTATTTCCAATTTTTATTCTTTCAATGCTGTTTATATCCTCAGGGTAAATTTGTGAGATAAAACTACTTTTCAAATGTAATATAAATAATTATTTAATATCTATTTTTTTATCTGTTAAAAGTAATCCTTCTTTGTTTGTTTCTTCATTTTTGAGATACACTGCCAATTGATAAGTGCCTTTTTTTAATTTAGAACTATCAATGGTTGCGTTAAAACCACATTCATCATTATTATAATCTAGTTTAAAAGCCGCAATTACATCTGGTCTAGTTATTTTTTGAACATTAAGTTTTGTTGTCTTTCCGTCTTTTAATAATACTATTATAATCCTTGTTTTACTCGGAGATTGATTACTAAAAAAAGCCCATCCTGAAGCTTTAATTAAATTAATATTATTTTCAAATGCATCTATGTTACTAATAAAACTTTGTCCAACTAACGTTTCATTAGGTTTGATTTTTGAAATTATTTGATTGATGTCAGCTGCTTCTTGTTTGTTTTTTTGTTCTTCAAAATTTGCCCTACTCTCTTCAACAATCTTTTTATCCAATTCTACCTCGTCTTCTGGAAAAATATCTTCTTTTGTTTTTATTCGTTCGTCGCCTCGCCATACAAAACCTCGAAGTTTTCTGGCGTTTTCGGGTAAATCTTTTTCTGGATAAATATCACCATCTACATTATTGAAAAAAGTAATTGTTTCTACTTTACTTTTATCATCCATTATCATATTAATCTTGCTACTAACATTTTTATTGATACCTATAAGTTCGTTTTTGTCATTTCGCATGTAATAAACAACCTCTGTATTCTTAATTACATCGACTTCATGAAGTTTGTTTTCTAGAAATTTTCCGTAAAGATTTAAACCTTTTATCTGATTAAAACCATCACCAATAGTATCTTTTGAAATAATAAAAGTATTGTTTAACACTTTAAGCGAATCTAATTTTTCTGTTTTATTGTCACCTATCAAATGCATTACATCACCTGTAAGTTGGTTTTCAAAATTCCAAAGAATTGGTTTTCCAATAAGTTGTGTTAAAGCTCTCTTTTGATCGGAATGAATAGAATCACATTTACCGCTTAAATCTGTTTTGAAAAATCTAACGTTTTTTTGTCCTCTCACAATTCGTTCGCCTGTTTTCCCGGTTAAATACAACTTTTTAGCGTGAACAAACATAGAATCGTTTTCAACCTTATAGCGTATTGAAGCGTGCTTAGTCATGTAAACAGAATCCTTTTGTTTAAAAACTTCGCCATAATGGCCTTTGATGATGGCTTTATTAATGGAATCTGTAATTTTTACATTATTAGTTCCTGAGGCATATTCGATTTTTCTATCATAATATAAACTGTCGCCTTCTATTAATCGGTCTTTATATTTTATATAAGATTTTTGGAGAAAATGTCCTGTATTGTTCTTACTGTTATAATGTCCGTTTTCTGTATAAATAAAGGTTTCTTTACTTACAATAGTTGATGGTCCTTTTAAATCAGAATTCCCTTGAGTTGTTTTGTAATCTAAATGATTTGTCTTTATAGTATATTCTGGGTTTTTTAACTCAACAGCAGATAAGAATTGGTATTTTTTTTCCTTTAAATAATAACGTCCTGCTTTACTTTTTAAAGTGTTGTTTTTATTTACAATGGTTCCGTTTGAATTAAAATAAGCTTCTTGAGTGTTTCGGTCAAAATGAATAGTATCGGTTGTCATTGTTGACTCTGGTGAAGTCATAACCACATTTCCTGCCGCAAATGCTTTTTTGATATTTCCATTATACTCGGCATATTTACTGTTTAAATAAAGTGTGTCGCCTTGTACCATTTGAACATCTCCAAATGCTTTTATGTAGTTTTCTTTCTGATAGTAATAGGCTTTGTTGCAAGTCATTGTTGCTCCATCATGACTAAGTCTCACATTACCTGTTAAAAGTACAGCGTCTGGAACTTCAAATTGATTAATGTCTGAGTAATCAGTATGCTCAATAACAATTGTTTTTGCTTTTTGGGCAAATACAAATGCAATGTTCATCATTAGAAAACTCAGTATAAATATCGTCTTTTTCAAAAGTACTGTTTTGTTGGTAAAATTATATTTTATGAATTGATAAACTCCTAAATAAAATTTAAATTTTACATGCTTTTAAACTTTCTTTCCAATCCTTAATTTCAACTTGAAAAAACTTTTTTATTTTAGTTTTATCTAAAACACTAAAAGCTGGGCGTTTTGCTGGTGTTGGAAAACTTGTTGTTGGTATAGCGCTTAAATTTATATTGACATTATTTATTTCAAATATTTCCTGAGCAAAATCATACCATGAACATTGTCCTTCGTTTGAGAAGTTGTAGATTCCGAAATGGTTGTTGGTTGCTGGTTGTTGGTTGTAGGCACTTCGACTGCGCTCAGTGTGACTAATCATTGAAATCAAAGCTTCGGCTAAATCTACTGCGTTTGTTGGTGTTCCAATTTGGTCATTTACTACTGATAAACTATCTCTTTCGGAAGCTAGTCGGAGCATGGTTTTCATGAAGTTATTTGCGAATTGCGAATAAACCCATGATGTTCTTATAATGAAATAATTATCAAATGTTTCTTGAACCGCTTTTTCTCCTTGTAATTTTGTCAAACCATAAACTCCTGTTGGATTTGGTGTGTCTTCCTCTTTATAAGCCGTTTTATTTGTGCCGTCGAAAACAAAATCAGTAGAAATGTGAAGTAAAATAGTGTCGTATTCTTTGCAAACCTCAGCTAGATTTTTTGCTCCTTTAACATTTATTAATTGTGCTTTTTCTGGTTCACTTTCTGCTTTATCAACTGCTGTGTAGGCTGCTGCGTTTATGCAATAGTCTGGTTTGTACTTTACAAAAACTGCTTCACAACTTTCTTTTTTAGTAATATCTAAATCTGAAGAAGAGCAAAAAACAAAATCTATTTCTGGAAAATTTCCTGAAATAGATTGTAACGCTTGTCCTAGTTGTCCGTTTGCTCCTGTTACTAAAACTACCATACTTTTTTAGCGTTTTTTAAATTGGGAAGCTGTTGGTCTTTTTCAGATATAATTAGCTCATTAACATCAAATTGCCAATCAATATTGATATCTGAATCGTTATATTTTATTCCGCCTTCGCTTTCTTTGTTATAAAAATTATCACATTTATAAAAGAAGGTGGCTTTTTCACTCAAAACCAAAAATCCATGAGCAAATCCTCTTGGAATAAAAAACTGTTTTTGGTTATCACCAGAAAGTAAAATAGCTATATGCTGTCCAAAAGTTTCAGAATCTGGTCTTATGTCTACTGCAACATCAAGTACTTCTCCATTTAAAACTCTTACAAGTTTTGCTTGAACATGTTCTCCTGTTTGATAATGCAATCCTCTAAGTACTCCTCTCGAAGAATAGGATTGATTATCTTGAACAAAATGTACTTTTTCTCCTGTACCTTTTTCAAAAGTTTGTTCATTAAAGCTTTCCATAAAATAACCTCTTTCGTCATTGATTATTTTTGGTTCTATAATAAAACAACCTTTAAGTTTTGTTTCTGTAAAAATCATGTTCAATAGCAATTTCAATAGCAAAAATCAAAGTCAATTTCTAAAAAATCAAACTTCATTTAAACTTAAATTAATTTTATTCTTCTAATAAACTCATTAAATGTAATCCGTAACCGCTTTTAAGTAATGGTGTTGCAAGTTCTTTTAATTGTTTAGCATCTATAAATCCCATTTTGTATGCCGCTTCTTCTATTGCTCCAATTTTCAATCCTTGGCGTTCTTCAATTACTTGTACAAACTGTCCGGCTTGCATTAATGATTGAAAAGTTCCTGTGTCTAACCACGCGGTTCCTCTATCGAGAATACTAACTTTTAGATTTCCTCTTTTTAAATATTCTTTATTAACATCAGTTATTTCAAGTTCACCTCGATGACTTGGTTTTATATTTGCTGCCACTTCAATAATGGAATTATCATAGAAATAAATTCCAGGAACTGCGTAATTTGATTTTGGTTTTTCAGGTTTTTCTTCTATTGAAAGAACGTTTCCGTCTTTATCAAAATCAACCACTCCATATCGTTCTGGATCATGAACATGATACGCATAAATAATTCCACCTTCTGGATTACTATTTGCTTGTAATAATTCAGCTAAACCTGTTCCGTAGAAAATATTATCTCCTAGAATTAAAGCAGCTTTATCATTTCCTATAAATTCTTTTCCAATAATAAATGCTTCCGCAAGACCATTAGGGTTTTCTTGAACAGCATACTCAAAACGACAACCAAATTTTTTTCCATCGCCTAATAATTGTCTGAATAAAGGCAAATCGTGTGGTGTTGAAATGATAAGTATTTCATTAATTCCTGCCCACATCAATGTTGAAAGCGGATAGTAAATCATTGGTTTGTCATAAATAGGCATTAACTGTTTGCTTACAGCAAGAGTTAATGGGTGTAATCTAGTTCCTGAGCCACCAGCTAAGATAATTCCTTTCATATGTTTAAATTTTATTTATCATTGGTTGTATACGGTATCGCCTTTGTTTATTGATGTTTGTTGCACAAACTTGATATTAATGACGATTTCATAAATTTCTATTTTGTTTTAGTTGATTGATTTTTATAAAAAGCTAGAAATAGAGAAATAAGCACAAATAAAGAAATAAATAGTATCGGTAAAATCAATTTCATCTTTCCATTTGTCCCTTTATTATCTATAATATTTGGAGTTATACTAATGTCTTTTATAAAAGATTCTATTTTTACTAATTGTATTTTTTGAGAAGCAATTTCACCAATAAGTTTGTTTTTTAACTCAAACATTGCGTTTATCTCGCTGTTTTCGTTATTGTATATTAGATTATTACTCTTGTTGTTGTTAGAAATGTTTTTAGATATTACACTAATAAGCGAATCTATTTGAACGATTTCTTCTTCGTTCTTCTTCATTTTTATTAATATATTTTCCTTATTAATTTTTGAAATCTGATTCATGTAGTCATCAGTATTCAAATATTTTAATAAAGGTTTAATAATATCATCTGGTTCTATTCTTCCGTTTGATGATATAAGTAAAGAATGATATGGATAGTTTTTACTTGTAAGTTCATCTTCAATTACTTTATTAATATCATTACTTTCTGCAAGTAATTTTATTACTTCAAAGTTTTGAGTGTTTTGAGCATTTGAAGCGATTGCAGTATTGTTGTTTACAAAATTATAAAGATCAACAATTGGTTCAATTTTTATATTTTGAATTTTATCTGAATTGGCAATCCCAATACTTTTAAAAAATTTCTCGTCTTTTTCAGATAATCTTGATTTAATTAAATCTATTTTTGAGTATAAATAATCAACTCCTCCACTTGGTGCAACAATTATTTGACTATTATAATTTTTATTTGAATCTAAAAAGAAACCTAATCCTGCTCCAATTATAAATAATAATCCTAGGATTAAGGCTTTTCTTTTAAAAAACAAAATCATATTAAAAATTGACATTAAAACAGCGTCATATAATCCACCAATTTTTTTTGAAATATCAGATAAATCAATTTCTTGATTGTCGTTATTTTGAGAATTTGTACTCATAGAAATATGTTATTTTACGTTGAAAATTTGTTCTAATATTTTGATTGTAATCAAATAAGTTGGCTTTACTCCTGTTGTTCCAAGTCCGCCTGAAGCTAATGTACTTCCTGTTTCTAAAGGATTATCTGAAGCATAATAGGCATAACGAACTTTTACGTTTGGATTTATACTTTTTCTAATTTTTGATGCCGATTGAATCGCTTTTTGATAATATGCTCCTTCCATTTCTAGACCAATTACGCTCCAAGTTGACTCGTGAAAGAATTTCAATAAATCTTTATTTTGAAGAGATGTTCCAAGAACTGTAATCATTGGTCCAGCGAATACTGGAATTCCGTTTCCTTCAAGCATTTCGGCAGTTAATTCATTTTCAAAGAAATAATTGTCTGCTGTTCCTTCATTAATATGCGCATTTGGAATCATAATATCACCTTTTCCACCTTCTAGAATTCCTGCTTTACCCATAATGGAAACCGATTCAACATTTAATAATGTTTTCTCTTTTCCGTTTTTGTATGGTTTTAATAATTCGTCAATAGTTTCGTAAGCTTGTTCTCCAAAAGCATAATCCATTACAATAATCACCGGATTATCTTTTCCGACTTTTGCATTTGGAAATGCCGATTTTATCCAATCGATTTTTGAGGTATCAAATATTTGAACGTCAATATTAGTTCCAGATTGATCTGGAAGCGAAATCATTCCGTGTTTTAGAGCAAATTCTTCTACTTTATTACGAACATCATGCGCACCTTGACGACTCAATTCTTCAAAAATATCAAAATCTGATTTTCCTTTGAATTTTGGTCCTAGAACATGCGTTGCAAAAATCGAATTCATAACACTGTGCATGTTTGCACTAATAATATGAATTGGTCTTCCTAGTAAATTATTTTCTTTTAAAACTTCTTTGATATTGGTTGCCCAAATTTCACCGTGAATGTGGTGTCCAAGACGTTCTCTTAAAATTGGACTGAAAGTAATTGTTCTTTTGTTATTGTCAACCACTTCTTCAATGGCAAGTTTTCCTAACCAGTAAATTAAGTGAAGAAATCTGTCTGGTTTTTCTTTGGTTCCAAAAGAATCATAAATATCTAAAACCTCAACAAACGTTCTTCCCAACACATTTGCTGCGTGAGAAATGGCTTTCTCTTTTTCAATTTGAGTTAATTTTTTGGTTTGTAAAGCGGCTTGTTCTAATTTTTGCCAATCGCGTGAAATTCTTCCTTCTTCATCAATTAAAACTCTGTCTTTAATTTTGTGAGATTCGATGAAAATGAAAGTCAAATGCGTCAGAATATCATAAATATCGGAACGGCCACGTGTAATTTCTACATTCATTTGTTCTTCATCAATTCGGTAGCAATTTCTTCTACGTTTTGGTGGAACAATGGCTTGAAAATGTGATTTTGAATACCCTTCATCTGAAGTTAAGTTGATGTAACGGCATTCTTCAATTCCTACTGGAAGCCTTTCTATTACATAAAGTAAACCGTTAAGTTCTACTTTTTCTTCTGCAATGCTTCCGTAAATTTCTGGTCGAAGCTCTAATAATGCTTCTCTTAAAGTTTCTCCTGAAACACCCATTGGTTTGTAAAAACCTCTGTTAAATAAATGTCTCATGGTAATGTACAATCGTTCGATAGCTGCCGACGATTCTTGCGCTCTTGAGCGCGAAATGTTTTTAATTTCTTTCATTAAATTTTATTTTCTAACCTGCAAATATACTGATTTTATGCTTTAGTTGGTTAGGATAAGGTTAATTGCCGGCTCATTTATCATCATTTTACTCACTGAACCATCGAGATTGAATTTTTGTTGTTTGTTCCATTTTCCGCCAGAATATTCAAATTGAAAATCTTTTTCAACAAAATTATATAGTAAGAATGGGTAATATTTTTTTTGGGTTTTTGTTGTGTTCGAATTAAAATCTGTAATTGTAGTTTCAAGTTTATTTTTCTCGATAAGTAATTTTTCAAAGCCCACAAAAAGTCCTGATTTTGGCATAGTAAGATTCAAATCTGAAATATCAAAAGCATGATTGTTTACACCTTTTTTAACAGTTAGTATCAAATCTTTTTTTAACAACTCTTTTGATGGAAAACCTAAGGAATCAACAGCATAAAAATGTAATTTTATAGTAGCGTTTTCTATTTTGCTATCTGTTAAAACAGTAACTTTTTTTATGTACTTTGTTGCTTTATAGGACGATTTATAAGGAAAGAATTTAGCAACAATTTTAGGGCCATTATCAAATGCTTGTGAAATCGAATTTTTGGTTTTGCCTATTTCAATTTGCTTGGTTTCTTTACTATTAGAAAGCACTATTTCATCTAGTAAATATTCTACCGACTTTAATTTTACTTCTTTACTTTCTGATATTTTTACAATTTTTTTCTCAAAACCTATTGCTGTAAAAATCAAGTTTTTACTTTTTTCTGTAGTATAGATTTCAAAAGTTCCATTTTCTTCTGAGCTAGCGCCAATATTCTCATTCTCAACCCAAATATTTACATAAGGAATTGGATTTCCTGTCAAACTATCTTTTACTACTCCTTTGATTTGAGCTGAAAGAGAACCAGAAATTAGTATAAGTAATAGGTAAATTTTATTCATTAATTGGTTAAAATGAGGTTTATTGCAGGCACCATAACTTTATTATCCCACGGTTTTGTTTCTTTAATTTTGATTTTATTAATTTTTGATTTTATCCATCTTCCTCCTGAATATCGAAAGGAATTTTCTACTTCTGAATAATTAATAACCAAAGAAGGTGCATAATTTACAGTACTCTGTTTTGTTTTGTTATAAGTATATTCGTAAAGATATTTATTTTCTTCAATAATAAGCCATTCCAATCCAATGACAATTCCATTGTTTGGCATTTTAATTTTATATTTTGAAATGTCTACAATGTTTTTTCTCATTCCTTTTTTAACAGTAACAAAGACGTCTTCGAATAACATATCTTCATCAGGTAAAGAGTCTTTAAGTTGAAATATTCTGATTTTTAATTTTGCATCTTTTTTTTCACTATCTGATAAAAATACTATGTTTTTTAAATAGGGTGTTTCAGAATATTTTGGTTCGTAAGTAAATAACTTGCCATAAATCCATGGTTTATCTCCTGATAAATGTTTGTGGTGAATTTTTTTGGAATCACCAATTTCTAATTCTTTAGTGTTTTTAAGTTTAGTAATTTCTACGTTATCCAACTGATATACAATTGGATTTAGAATAATTTCGGCTGTTTCAGATAATTTACAAATCTTAGTTTCAAAACCAAGCACCGAAAAAACAAGTTTTTTTTCTTTTGAAGTTTTTAATTCAAATGTTCCGTCTTCTTCAGATGTAGTTCCAATATTTTCGTTTTCAACCCAAATATTTACATAAGGAATAGGATTTCCGGTTAAGCTATCTTTTACAACACCACGAATTTGTGAAAAAGTAAACTGTGAAATTAAAAGTAAAACCAAAACCAGTCTTTTTTCTATCATATTTTTTCTATTTACTCAAAAAAATCAGCAATTTTTCTATCGTTAGAAAGTCTTGGCAGCTTATTTTGACCACCCAATTTTCCTATAGATTTCATGTATTCTTGGAATCCGTTTTTAGAAACTTTTGTTATTACTAATGTTCGCAATACTTTTCCAACTATTAAATCATCGTAATAGACATTTTGCTTGCGCATTGCATTGTCAATTTTTAACGCAAATTCTTCAAGATTATTGGGTTCGTTCTCAAATTCGATAAGCCATTCGTGATAAGGTAATCCATCCTTTGGTGCAATTTGTGGTGCAACTGTAAACTCATTCACACGAATGTCTGTATTTTCCATAGCTTCTTGTAAAGCATGTTCGACTTCTTTACCAATAACGTGTTCGCCAAACGCAGAGATATAATGTTTAATTCGACCCGAAACGATAACTCGATAAGGTTTTAAACTTGTAAATTGAATTGTGTCGCCAATATTATAAGCCCAAAGTCCAGCGTTTGTAGAAAGAATTAAAACGTAATTCACTTTCAATTCTACTTCACCGATTGTATATCGTTTGGGATTTTCTGTGAAAAATTCGTCGGCTTTTACGAATTCGTAGAAAATTCCTGAATTCAAAAGCAACAACATTCCTTTTTCTTTTTGAGAATCTTGGTAGGCAAAAAATCCTTCAGAAGCCGGAAACAATTCAATAGAATCTACTTTTCTTCCAATTAAATTTTCAAATTTGGCACGATAAGGTTCATAATTTACTCCACCATAAATAAATAAATTGAAGTTTTTGAAGAGTTCTCCAACTGGCTTTTGAGCTTTTTGCTGTAATTTTTCGAAATACATTTGCACCCAAGAAGGAATTCCTGAAATCACTGCCATATCTTCGTTGAAAGTTTCTTCAACAATAGCATCAACTTTAGTTTCCCAATCTTCAATGCAATTGGTTTCCCAACTTGGCATTCGGTTTTTTTGTAAATATTTTGGAACAAAATGCGCAACAATTCCGGAAAGACGACCTAGTTTAATTCCGTTTTTTTCTTCTAATATCGGACTTCCTTGTAGAAAAATCATTTTACCATCAACAAAATCGGCTTTTCCTGTTTCGTGAATGTAACTCAAAATCGCATTTCGCGCCGCTTGAATATGAAAAGGCATCGATTCTTTAGTCAGCGGAATGTATTTTGCGCCAGATGTTGTGCCAGATGTTTTTGCAAAATAAAGCGGTTTTCCTTTCCAAAGAATATTTTCTTCACCTTTTACAACTCGGTCAACATATGGTTTTAATTCCTCATAATCTCTTATTGGAACTTGATTGGCAAAATCTTCAAAAATTTTAATTTCATTGAATTTGTGATCTTTTCCAAACTGCGTTTCTTTCGCCTGACGAATTAAATCATTAAAAACTTTTTGTTGTGTTTCGACAGGATTTGAAGCCCATTTTTGAGTTTTATTATAAATTGACTTAGCAAATATCTTGGCTGCAATTGATTTTATCGACATATTTATTCGTTAGGAAAATTAATTTTAATCGCTTTTTCTATTTTGTAAAACATAAATCCCACAGCTACAATCACGATAACTATTTGTAAAAAAATATTTGTTATGAAACTTTCATTAAACCAAGGTAAAATCAATGAAAGTATAAATAATTTAATTGCTGTAAACATCATTTGAATGGAAGAATATTTTTGAGAAAAATCCCATCTTTCTTGAGATTTCATGGAAGCATTTGTGCGATATCCATACAAATAGTTAATTTTTTTTGGTGGAAATTTATACATGATAAATCCAGTAATTAAAAAAACAATGCTAACAAAAGCAGATAAATGCATAATATTATCTAAGTTGAACATAATATTTCCTCTATTTTCTTTTCTCTATTTTCTTTTTCTCTTCTTCGGCAACTTGTTTTCTCAGATTCATTTCGGCTTCAGTAGCTGTCAATTGTAAATCTGGTAATGTATCAACTGATATTGCTAAAATGGAATCTTTGTTGACTTTAGCGTATTCTAAATTTCCATTTAAAACTTTTTTAATAGACTCCAGATAAGCTTCGTTTTTCTTAATAGCAAACTCCAATGAATCTGATTTTAGAGCTAATTCTGTAGCGTCTTTTTTAAGTTTTGTTGAAGTGTAACCTGGAATATATTCTCTTAAAGGAGTAAAAGCAATAATAAAAGTAGTCACAAAAATGATTAAAATAGCTCCAATTGAGGCAAAAACAAAGACATTCATCAAGGTTAATCTCAATGAAAAAACTTCTTCAAAAGTCTCATCATTTAAAATTACTAAACGATTTTTTGTGAAAAGATGTTTCTTTAATTTTTGCTTTTTGAGGCGCTTTTCAGACATGTTTTTTTATTATTATACAAATATAGAAAATTTGTTGAATTGCTATGTTTATTAAGGTTTTTGGTTTTTAAAAAAATAAAAAGAATAACTAAATACAGTATTAAACTTAAATTAATTGTAAAAATTTTTAGTAATCACAATTCACGACCATTTTATTTTTACATTTGCATATTGTAAATAACTGAATTTAATTTTTAATAAATAAAAAAATGAATTTTTTAACTATATTTTTAGGGTTTATGCCAGGAGGATCTGAGTGGATACTTATCATTGTAGTGGTATTGTTACTTTTTGGAGGTAAAAAAATTCCCGAACTAATGAAAGGTTTAGGCTCTGGAATAAATGAATTTAAAAAAGCCTCAAAAGGTGAAGATCAACCTGCTGATTCTAAAAAAGAAGAAACTAAATAGTTTCGAAATTCCAATATTAAAAATTCCAAATTCCAATTGATTTATTGGAATTTGGAATTTTTTTGCTTTATAATACCATCGTCAATTGAATACGTTTTCTGTCTTCATCAACCTCAACAACTTTTACTTGAACGTGTTGGTGGAGTTTTACGACTTCATTTACATCACTAACAAATCCTGCTTTTAGTTGGGAAATGTGAACCAAACCACTTTCTTTTACACCAATATCTACAAAACAGCCAAAAGCGGTGATGTTGTTAACAATTCCTGGTAAAATCATTCCGGTGCGAACGTCTTTTATGGTTTTTACATTTGGGTCAAATTCGAAAATTTTAGCGGCTTTTCTTGGGTCTAATCCTGGTTTTTCTAATTCTTTCAGAATGTCTTTTATACCAAGAATTCCGATGGTTTCATTGGTGTAACTTTCTGGTTTTATTAAGGCTATTTTTTCTTTGTTGGCTATTAATTCGTTAACCGAAATTTTTAAATCTTTTGCCATTTTCTCCACAATTGGATAAGCTTCTGGATGTACCGCCGAATTATCTAAAGGATTTTTTCCATTGTGAATTCTAACGAAAGCTGCAGCTTGTTGATACGCTTTTTCACCAAGTCTTGGTACTTTTTTAATTTGTTTTCTATCTTCAAATGGGCCATTTTCTTGACGATAAGCAATAATATTTTCGGCCATCTTCTCTCCTATTCCACTGACATAACTCAACAATGATTTACTTGCTGTATTGATGTTAATTCCAACTGAATTCACACATCTAATCACGGTGTTATCCAATTCTTCTTTCAATTTTGTTTGATCTACATCGTGTTGATATTGTCCAACTCCTATAGATTTTGCATCGATTTTTACCAATTCTGCTAAAGGGTCTGAAAGTCGTCTTCCAATAGAAACCGAACCACGAACTGTAACATCATAATTTGGAAATTCGTCTCTCGCAATTTTACTTGCCGAATAAATTGATGCTCCAGCTTCTGAAACTACAAAAACTTGAACTGGTTTATCGAAAGCAATTTTCTTGATAAAGAATTCGGTTTCGCGGCTTGCGGTTCCGTTTCCGATAGAAATTGCTTCAATATTGTAGGCGTTCACCATCGATTTTATCTTTTTCATCGCCATTGCTGTTTCATTTTGCGGCTGATGCGGATAAATGGTTTCGTTGTATAATAAATCGCCTTTTTCATCTAAACAAACTATTTTGCAACCACTTCTGTAACCTGGATCGATGGCTAAAATTCGTTTTTCTCCCAATGGTGGCGCAAGTAAAAGCTGGCTCAAATTTCCTGCAAAAACGTCAATCGCTTTTATATCGGCTTTGGCTTTGGCTTCTTGTAATGTTTCGTTTGATATAGCTGGATGAAGTAATCTTTTGAAACTGTCTTCAATGGCCAATTGAACGTGATTAATCGATGGACTATTACCGTTTTTGATTATGATTTCATCAATCAAATCGTAAGTTTCATCAATATCGGTTTCGATTTTTAGTTTAATAAAACCTTCGTTTTCGGCACGAAGCATTGCTAATAATCTATGTGAAGGTGCTTTTGACAAAGGTTCTGCCCAATCAAAATATTGTTTGAATTTTTGAGCGTCTTCTTCTTCCGCTTTCTTTTTTACAACTTTAGTTTCAATAACTGCTTTTCTGTTATACAGTCGACGCAAACCTTGACGCACGGCAATATTTTCGTTTATCCATTCGGCAACGATATCTCTTGCGCCTTGCAGCGCTTCTTCTTCGTTTTCAACATTTTCATTGATATATTGTGTTGAAAGAAAATCTACATCATCATTTTTTTGAGCTAAAATTAATGTTGCTAATGGTTCTAATCCATTTTCACGCGCAACATCAGCACGAGTTTTTTTCTTCTTTTTATAAGGTAAATATAAGTCTTCTATTTCTTGTAAATCGAATGACTTTTCAATTTTCGATTTTAATTCTGGCGAAAGCTGTCCTTGTTCTTCAATAGTTTTAAGGATGCTTTCTTTACGTTTTGCAATCTCATCAAATTGTTTAGAAAGTTTAGCAATATTTTCTACTTGAACCTCATCTAGATTTCCGGTTTGATCTTTTCGATAACGCGAAATAAAAGGAATGGTACAATCTTCAGCAAGCAATTTTAAAGTTGCTTCAATGTTTTTTGGAGTCGTGTTTACTTGGCTTTGAATGAAATTTATGTTCGTCATTTTATGCTTAATTTAATGCAGTAGTTTTTAATTTTATCGAAAGATTTATGGTTTTTATGTTTAGTCAAATATATCAATTATCAATCATACTATATTATGATAAAAAACATTAATTCAGTCAGTTGGTTGACGGAATTAATATGAATTTAGTAATTTGACATTATAGAATTATAAATTTTAAATCCTAAATCGGTGTAAAGAATTCCAAGCGGAATGTTTATTAACAGAAGAAATAAAGTAAAAAGTATGGTGCTTCTTTTTTCGACTTCTTTAAAAAAGGAAATAGCTAATTTCAAAAAGATATAGCTATTAAAACCCAAAGCTGTGAAAAAATATAAAAAAACAAAATAGATAGTTCCTTTAAACTCTGTCACGTAAAAAATTACCATAAGTATTGTTGCCACTAAAAAAGTGAACAGGGAAACTTTTCTTCCAAAATTTATATCTTTATGTAATGTTTCGTTTAGATCCAAATTTTTAACAGCTTATTTTATCAACTCTTGTTGCGTGTCTTCCTCCTTCAAAATCGGTAGTTAAAAAAGTATCTACAATTTCTATTGCTTGTTGAATAGATGTAAATCTCGCCGGAATACTTACCACATTTGCATCATTATGTTGGCGCGCAAGCGCCGAAATTTCTTTGGTCCAACAAAGAGCAGCTCTAATTCCTTGATGTTTGTTAGCCGTCATTGCGATTCCGTTGCCACTTCCGCAAATTACGATTCCTAAATCGGCTTTTCCTGATTCAACATCGGTAGCAACAGGATGACCAAAATCAGGATAATCAACACTATCAAAAGTATCGGTTCCGTGGTTTAAAATTTCATGACCTTTTGATGTTAAATAATGAACAATTGCTTTTTTATAATCTGGTCCTGCGTGGTCGTTTCCGATAGAGATTTTCATAATAAATTGTGTTGTAGTTGTGGAAACAAATTTAGTTAATCTTATTTGTATTTCCATTTCATTTTTATAAAAATATAACTGCTTGATTTACTTACGTTAAGGAAATATTGTTAATAAGATATATTTATAAGTAGCTGTAAATCATTACATTTTATTTAATTCAAATGTTAAAATTTTACATTGTTAATAGTGTTTTGTAATTCGTTGATAATCAGTTAACGTTAAGTTAACATCAATTGTTAACAACTTAAGATAGAAATTTAGAAGTTTTTCTTGGTTGTATGTAAATTAATTGTAATCAAAAATTGGTATTTAAAATCCAAATTTAGTTTGGTGAATTTTTAGAAAAGTTATCAATATAAAAAACTACTTTTTCAACAGAAATTAACAATCAAAGTTATCTACAAAATATTTGTTTTTTTACTTGTTAACAACTGTTAATGAAATCTAAAAATTACTTCAAAATGAATGATTTACTTTCTTAAAACTATGTTGATAAATCGGTATAAAAAAGTATAACTTGAAAATCAACTTTTAAAAATTAAAGTTATTGTACAAATTAACACGCTATAATAACCATCATAAATTAATTTAAATTTAAATTTTCTTTTTGTTGTTTTTAATAGATGTTGAAAACTTTCAAATTTTAGAAAATAGAATAAAGAGAAAAGAAAATAGATTTTATACTATTTCTAAATTTGTATTTAAGTTATTCAAAATCTCTTTTACTCTTTCAACATCGTTTGGATGTACTTTTAAATCAATTCCGCCGTATGCATAACTTGCTAATGGATCGACAGCTATTAAATTTTCATTTTGAAATAAATACGGAATTTCTTCATGGTCTAAAATAGATTTTAAAACCATGATTTCGTGAGCAAAATTAAATGTAGCAACGGTTATTAATTCAGTCATTTTAAATTTTTTATAAAGATACAAAAGTTATATTTTCGATAAATCTATTCTCTATTTTCTATTTTCTATTTTCTTCTTCGTAATTTTAAACCTTATTAGAAAAAAGATTATGAGTAAATTCCCAAAAAAGTTTGGAAAAAAAGAGAAAACTTTCTCTGAAAAGATTTTAAAAATACTATCACAAAATGCCAATAAACCATTCAATTACAAACAAATATGTGCTGTTCTTGAATTGAACGATACTAAAAGTAGAAACGAAATTATTAAAGATTTAAAAATTCTTGCTGCTCAAAAAGTAATTATTGAAAGTGAGCCTGGAAAATATTTAGTAAAAGCTGTTTCGCAAGATTACTACGAAGGAACGATTGATATGACTTCTCGAAGAACCGCATATTTTATTTGCGACGAATTTGAAGATGATGTTTTTATACCTACAAATAACTTGAATCATGCTTTAGATAAAGATAAAGTTAAGGTTTATGTTTATAACCGTCGTCGTGGTAAAAAACCAGAAGGAGAAGTAATTGAAGTTCTTGAAAGAGCTAAAACAGAATTCGTTGGAGTTATTGACATTCAAAAGAACTTTGCTTTTGTAACTACTGCTAATGCTAAAATGTACACTGATATTTTTATTCCAAAAGATAAATATAATGGAGCTGAACAAGGCGATGTTGTTGTTGTAAAAATTGAAGATTGGCCAAAGAAAGCCGATTCACCTTTTGGTTCAGTAATCAATGTTTTAGGAAAACCAGGAGAACACGATACTGAAATTCACGCGATTCTTGCAGAGTATGGTTTACCTTATGATTTTCCAGTTGATGTTGAAGTTTTTGCACAAAAATTAGATACTGCGATTCATCCAGAAGAAATTACAAAGCGTCGTGATATGCGCGACACTTTGACTTATACCATTGATCCAAAAGATGCTAAAGATTTTGATGATGCTTTATCGTTCAAAAAATTAGAAAACGGAAATTATGAAATCGGAATTCATATTGCCGATGTTTCGCATTATTTGCAAGAAGGAACTATTTTAGATGATGAAGCTTATAACAGAGCAACTTCGGTTTATTTGGTTGATAGAGTTGTGCCAATGTTACCTGAAGTTTTATCCAATTTTGCTTGTTCACTTCGTCCAAATGAAGAAAAATATACGTTTTCAGCCATTTTTGAAATTGATAATAAAGCAACTGTTTTAAATCAATGGTTTGGTAGAACCGTTATTAATTCTGACCAACGTTTTGCTTATGAAGAAGCGCAAGTGATTATTGAAACCAAATCTTCAACAATTCCAGCTGAAATTTCATTAACTGGAAAAGAATATAAAGCTTCCGATGAAGTAACAGAAGCGACTTTAAAATTGGATGAACTAGCTAAAATTCTTAGAAGAAAACGAATGAATGAAGGTGCTATTTCATTTGATAAAGTGGAAGTAAAATTCAATTTAGATGAAAATGGTGAACCAGAAGGTGTTTATTTCAAAGTTTCAAAAGATGCTAATCATTTGATAGAAGAATTCATGCTTTTAGCGAATAGAAAAGTAGCAGAATTTATAGGAAAACAAAAGAAAACTTTTGTGTATAGAATTCACGATGAGCCTAATGAAGACAAACTTTTTGCAATGCAAGCTTTGATTTCAAAATTTGGTTACAAAATAGATTTGCGTGATAAAAAAGATATTTCAAAATCATTGAATAAATTGATGGAAGATGTCAATGGTAAGAAAGAGCAAAATCTAATTGACACTTTAGCCATCAGAACAATGAGTAAAGCAAAATATTCAACTGAAAATATTGGTCACTACGGATTAGCTTTTGATTATTACAGCCATTTTACGTCACCAATTAGACGTTATCCTGATGTTATGGTACATCGTTTACTTCAATATTATTTAGATGGCGGAAAATCGGTTTCTGCAGAAGTGTTTGAAGAAAAATGCGAACATTCTAGTAATATGGAAAGTCTTGCTACAAATGCTGAACGCGATTCGATCAAATACATGCAAATTAAATACATGCAAGATCACAAAGACGAAGAGTTTTTGGGTGTAATTTCTGGTGTAACCGAATGGGGAATTTATGTAGAAATAATTTCTAATAAATGCGAAGGAATGTGCAGAATTCGTGAAATTAAAGATGATTATTACACGTTTGATGAAAAACAATATGCTTTAGTTGGCGAAATTTCTAAGAGTTTACTACAATTAGGCGACGAAGTTTACGTTAAAGTAAAGAATGCCGATTTGGTTAAAAAACAATTAGATTTTACTTTTTTAAGAAAGAATGAGTAAAATTAGTGTTCAGTTTCCAGTGTTCAGTAATTTTTTTTTATCTTTTACTGTAACAATTCTGTTTTACTCTTGTCTTTAAAAGAAAAAACATCATGAAAAAAATAATTTGTAGTTTCTTATTGCTAAGTTCTATCGCATTTTCACAAACAGAAAAAAGTGTTGGTGATTTTAATAAAGTAACTTCTTTTGATCAAATTGAAGTTTTACTAATTCCTTCTGATGAGAATAAAGTAGTTCTAGACGGTTCAGGTTCAGAAGATGTTGAAATTGTTAATAAAAATGGTGAGTTAAAAATTAGAATGCGTTTAACAAAAATGCTTTCTGGTGAAAATATTTCAGCTACGGTTTATTACAAAAATATAGATGCAGTTGAAGCTAATGAAGGTTCGCGAATTTCTTCTGAAGCTACATTTAATTCTACCACTTTTGATATCATTGCAAAAGAAGGATCGCAAATTAAAATCAAAATAAATGTAGATAGATTAACAGTAAGAGTTGCTAATGGTTCTACTATTTCAATCTCTGGAACTGCTAAAAATCAAGATGTTTTAATCAATTCTGGTGGAATTTATGAAGCTGAAAGACTTAAAACTAGTCAAACTATAATTACTGCAAATGCTGGTGGAGATGCTGATGTTTATGCAACTGATTTGGTTGACGCTAAAGTTCGCGCTGGAGGTGATATCAGAATTTTTGGTAGACCAAAACAAATCAATCAAAAAATTGTAGCTGGCGGAACGATTAAAGAAGGAAATGATTAGTACTTTTTGTTTATCAGAATAAAAGTTAGATATTTGATGAAGCAAAGTTTATTCTTTTAAACTTCAAATCCATATACTTTTTAAATGATAAACGATATATTATCTGCCATACCTTGGGGAATTTTACTTGCATTTACTGTTGGGCCAGTTTTTTTTGTATTACTTGAAACCAGTATTACAAAAGGATTTAGAGCAGCAATGGTTTTTGACTTCGGAGTAGTTTTTGCCGATTTTATATTCATTCTTATAGCTTATTTTTCTACCAATCAAATACTTGAAAAACTTAAAGACGATCCAGGATTATTTATCTTTGGTGGCGCTGTAATGTTGGCCTACGGAGTCATTTCATATGTAAAAGAAAAAAAGAGTTACAAAAAGCAACTAGATGAAGAACTTGAAGATGATAATATCCAAAAAAACAACTACTTAGGTTTATTTTTTAAAGGATTTTTATTGAATTTCATCAACATTGGAGTCTTAGCTTTTTGGATGGGAATCATCATTGTTTTTGGTCCAAAACTAAATATGGAAACCAACAGAATTATACTTTTCATAGCTTGTATTATCCTTACTTATTTCGCTGTTGATATCATAAAAATTATGGTTGCCAAACAACTAAAATCAAGAATGACTCCACACAATATTTATAAGATAAAAAGAGTTATCAGTATTATTCTAATGATTTTTGGTGGTTTTTTAATGGCTCAAGGTTTCTTCCCAAAAGAAAAAGAAATGATAAAAGAGAAGTTGGAGCAGTTGAAGAATTGATGGTAGAAATCTAATAGTTATAGTATATTTTACATGAAAGCAATACTACTTACTACATTACTCATTATTACTTTAAGTTGTAATGAAAATGATACAGAACAGAAAAAATTAAAAAATTTGACTGAAAAAATTTCTTTACTTGAAGAGGAGAATAAAGACCTGAAAGATTCTATAAAAAAAAATAAAGAAGATTTTTTATATTCTCTACAATTAGTTGGTATTCCTCATAGTAAAATATCAAAAGTTGGGAAAAAAGACAGCATAGCAGTTTTACTTCAACCATTTGGATATAAACTACCAAAATACGAGTTCTATAAAATTGAAAACAACAAAAAAATTAAAATAAACAATAATAATTCTACATTTTTTAATTATCAATTCAAACCCAAATCAACCGATGATAACAAAATAAAATTATTTATTAAAATTCCTGATAAAGATAGATTTGTAGAACTAAACGGAGAAATTACAATTGATGTAGAAAATTAAAATTTTATATTTCAACTTTAGTAGAAATCTTTTTTTATGAGATTCTTCGTCTCCCAGAATAACAATATCGTGTTGAAAAGTTAGTATTTGAAATCAAATTTAAAACAAAAAAATCCTCTCAATTGTATGTGTTTTTATGAAATCATCGTCCGGATTCGAACACAACTTTAATTAATTTTTTCTAAAAATTTAAAATAAAAAAACCTCCAAGTTTCCTTGAAGGTTTTAGAGGCATCGTCCGGATTCGAACCGGAGTAGGAGCTTTTGCAGAGCCCAGCCTAGCCGCTCGGCCACGACGCCAATTATTTATTGGATTGCAAATATAAAACAAAAATCCCAAAAAGCAAATTCCAAATTCCAATTTAAAAAATATACTTCTTATACTTGGAATTTGGAATTTCTACTATTGGAATTTCTAATTTCTATATTCTTCCATTTCAATAGTAACTGCTTCAACATCACCACCAATAGGCGGATTTAGTTTAGAAACAGCCAACACAATTCTTGAAACAGATGGAATTTCCTTGAAGATTCTTGTGATGATTCTGTGAGCTACATGTTCTAAAAGTTTAGCTCTAATATCCATTTCTTCTACCACAATTTGATTTAAAAGTACATAATCAACAGTATCTTTCAACTCATCTGTTAGCGAAGATTTTCGTAAATCGGTTTTAATTTCCAAATCAACTCTATAATCTGAACCAATTTTTCCTTCTTCTTCAAGACATCCGTGAAAGGAAAAAGTTCTAATATTTTGTAATTTAATTGTTCCCATATTTTTAAAATTTGTTTAATTAGTTTTTAAGTTTAAAGTTGTTTAAAGCGATTCAACAACTTTAAACTCTTAAACCTAGAACGATTTTAAACTTAATTATTATCTTTGCTAAAATTACGAAATAATTATGTCAACAGAAGAAAAGTCTCTGAATTTTATTGAACAAATCATAGAAGAAGATTTAAAAAACGGATTATCACAAGATAAACTTCGTTTTCGTTTTCCGCCTGAGCCAAATGGTTATTTACACGTTGGTCATGCGAGTGCTATTTGTTTAAATTTTGGTTTAGGAATTGATTATCAAGCGCCAGTTAATTTGCGTTTTGATGATACCAATCCTGCCAAAGAAGAACAGGAATTTGTTGACGCGATCAAAAGAGATGTAGAATGGCTTGGTTTTAAATGGGATAAAGAATGTTATGCCTCTGATTATTTCCAAGAATTATACGATTGGGCAGTTCAGTTTATAAAAGATGGTAAAGCTTATGTAGATAGCCAAACTTCTGAAGAAATGGCTATTCAAAAAGGAACGCCAACAACTCCAGGAACTGATTCTCCATACAGAAATCGTTCAGTTGAAGAAAATTTAGATTTATTCGAACGAATGAAAAATGGCGAATTTCCAAACGGAACACACATTCTTCGTGCTAAGATAAGTATGGGTGCTAATAATATGTTGATGCGTGATCCAATTATGTATCGAATTCTTCATGCTCATCATCATAGAACTGGTGATAAATGGTGCATTTACCCTATGTACGATTGGGCTCATGGCGAAAGTGATTATTTAGAACAAATTTCACATTCGTTTTGTACGCTTGAATTTTTACCTCACAGAGAATTGTATGATTGGTTTTTAGACCAAATTTATGATAGTAGTAAGGTTCGTCCAAAGCAACGTGAATTTGCTCGTAGAAATCTTTCACATACGGTTGTTTCTAAAAGAAAATTATTGCAATTAGTTCAAGAAAAGCATGTTACCGCTTGGGATGATCCAAGAATGAGTACTATTTCTGGAATGAGAAGACGTGGATATACACCAGCATCGATAAGAAATTTTGCTAATACCATTGGAATTGCAAAACGTACTAATTTAATTGATGTTTCGCTTTTAGAATTTTGTGTTCGTGAAGATTTGAATAAAACGGCACCAAGAGTTATGGCGGTTTTGAATCCTGTGAAGTTGGTAATTACTAATTATCCAGAAGGAAAAGAAGAAAGTTTAGAAGCTGAAAACAGTCAAGAAGATGCAAGTTTAGGTTTTCGTCAAGTACCTTTTTCACGAGAATTATATATTGAAAGAGAAGATTTTCAAGAGGAAGCTAATAAGAAATTTTTCCGTTTGACTTTAGGTACAGAAGTTCGTCTTAAAAACGCTTATATCATTAAAGGTGAAAGTGTTATAAAAGATTCAGAAGGAAATATCACTGAAATTCATTGTACTTACGACGAGGATTCAAGAAGCGGAAGTGGGACAGAGGCAAGTCAAAGAAAAGTAAAAGGAACGATTCATTGGGTTTCAATTAATCATGCAATTGAAGCTGAAGTTCGCTTGTATGATAGGCTTTTTACACATGAAAATCCTGATGGTGATAAAGAAGTTGATTTTAAAGAATACATTAATCCAAATTCATTAGAAGTTATTACTGGATATCTTGAACCAAGTTTGGCTTCTGCAAAAGATGGCGACCGATTTCAATTTCAACGATTAGGATATTATTGTGTTGATAAAGATTCTTCTTCCGAAAAATTAGTTTTTAACAAAACAGTTGGCTTAAGAGATACTTGGGCAAAAGTTGAAAGTAAAGAATAATCCAATTTTGTCTTTTCGACAAAGGAGAAACGTAAGTTCAGCGAAGCTAAATCTCAAAAACTATTTTATTTTTAAAATAGTTTTTTATTATAAAACCCAATAGAAATGTTGGGTTTTTCTATTATTGAAAAAACTTATCATAAAACAAAAAGTATATTTTTTTACTATTAAAATCGACCTTTATATTTTAATTTTAATCAATTTTTAAAAATTTACCAACATAATTCACCAAACCATCAATAAACGTTGGTTATTTGGCTTTAAAATGGTTTTTACTTCTTTAACGACGATTTAACACTACGACACGATAAAATTTCGTAACTTTAGTATAAACAAAATTTAAAAGTTATGTCAAGTAAAAATGGAAATAGCATTTTAGCAATTTTAGCAGGTGCTGCAATCGGAGTTGGATTAGGAATTTTATTTGCACCAGACAAAGGTTCAAAAACTAGAGAAAAACTTAAAGATGGTTTTGATGACTTAAAAGGAGAAGCCAAAACAAAATGGGATGCACTAGAAGAAGACACCAAAGAGAAATTTTCTAAAACCAAAGATGAGTTAAAAGAAACGGTTGAAGATTTACTTTCTAGTTCAAGTTACAAAGCTGAAGAAGCAATTACTTTTCTTGAAGAAAAATTGGCGGAGTTAAAAAAGCAAAACGCAAAACTTCAGAAATAATGGCTTTTGAAGAATTAAAAGAAAATACTGAAGCAATTCAAGAAAATGCCAAAGCTTATGTAGAAAGCAGTTTAGCTTACTATAAACTTTGGGGTTTCAAAGTGGCTATGAAATCAACAACTCTAATGCTCAAGTTTTTCTTGATAGCATTGTGTTTAATGATTGTTTTACTTTTTATTTCTATTGCTGGAGCAATGGCCTTAGGACAATTATTTCAAAGTTATCCTTTAGGATTTCTTGCTGTTGCAGGAATCTATTTGATTTTGGCTTTGTTATTATTTTTAGTAAAAGATAAAATTGTAGAAGGACCAATTTTAGAGAAATTTTCAGAAATATTTTTTAACGACTAAATTATGGAAAATAAGAAATATTCGTCCTACGCCGAAATTGAGCAAGAGCTAGAAATTCTGAAGGTTGAAAAAGAACTCTACTATCAAAAGATGCTTTTAAGTGTTGAAAAAACTAAAGAAAGTATTCTACCTTCAAAATCAGTTTCTTTTATTGGAAATCTGTATCAAAAGGTATTTTCAGGAACTTATGGAACGCTTTTAAAAATAGCAATTCCTTACATCATCAATTGGTATATAAACAGAAAAAGAGGCGATTAAGCCTCTTTTTTTTATCTGAATAACTTCATTAAACTTCGTCAGTTGGATTTGAGGTATCACTTGGATTAAAATCTGTTGATGTGTGATCATTTTTTGTTTTCACACGTTTTGGTTGGTTTTTCATTGTTTCACCAATTTGGTTACTAGCAGAAAAACTTGCTACCATATTGTTTAACATGTCACTTCCAGCTTGTGGTGAATTTGGTAACAAAATTAAATTAGAGTTAGTATCAGCACCAATAGCTTGTAAAGTATCATAATGTTGTGTAACTACAATCAATGCCGAAGCTTCTTGCGAGTTAATTCCAACAGAATTTAATACTTCAACACTTTCTACCAATCCACGAGCAATTTCTCTTCTTTGGTCAGCAATACCTTGACCTTGCAATTTTTTACTTTCAGCTTCAGCTTTTGCTTTAGCCACAATTCTAATTCTTTGTGCTTCTGATTCAAATTCTGCAGCCGTTTTTTCTCTATCTGCTGCGTTGATTCTGTTCATCGCATTTTTAACTTGAATATCTGGATCAATATCGGTTACCAATGTGTTGATAATGTCATATCCATAAGTTGTCATTGCTTCGTTCAATTCACGTTTTACAGCAATAGCAATATCATCTTTTCTAACGAAAACGTCATCCAAAATTAATTTAGGAACTTCGGCACGAACTACGTCAAAAACATAGGCAGTAATCTGATCGTGAGGATATTCTAATTTATAAAATGCTTCATAAACTTTGTCTTGAATCACTTTAAACTGAACAGAAACTTTCATTTTGATAAACACGTTATCTTTAGTTTTGGTTTCAATCAATACATCAAGTTGTTGAATTCTTAAGTTTACTCTTCCGGCAACTCTGTCAATAATTGGAATTTTAAGTTGTAAACCTGAGTTTCTAATACTTGTAAATTTCCCAAAACGTTCAATAACTACTGCCGTTTGTTGCTTTACAGTAAAGAAAGAGGAGAATAAAATAATTAATCCGAAGAAAGCTAAAACAATTAAAAAGACTTCCATTATATAATATTTAGTTTGTTAATACAGTTATTATACGAGAATAACTTATGTTTGTTACAAATAAATATTTTAATAATGAAGAAATTATTTTTTATCCTTGTTTTTTGTGCTTTCACAAATTTAGCTTTCTCTCAATATAGAAATAGAGATGGTAATAGAATAGGGTTGTCGGCCGGAGTTTCTCAAACAAGTTTATTTACTTCAGATTTTGATGCTAAACCAGGAATGGGCTTTGCAGGAGGACTTTCTGTTAGAGGAAATTATTACAATAATTGGAGCATGATTTACGGAATGCAATTTTTCAGCAATAATTTTAGTCTTGAATCAACATCATTAACGTCATTAGCTAAAGAAACAGAATTCAATTTACAAGGCGTACAAGTGCGATTATTGTTAAGTTATAATGTTGTTGAAAACCATGTGTCTTTTGATTTTGGTCCTGTTTTACAAATAAATGGAAAGCTTTCTGTTAACGAAAGAGATCAAAATAATATTCTAAAAGGAACTATATTAACAGCAAAACAAATTGAAGAAGTTTCTACTATTAATGGAAATTTTTATGTTGGATTTTCAGCAGGAGGCAAAGTAGTTCGTGCAGTGATTTTTTATGAATACGGATTTACCAATATCTTTAGCAAGCTTAATAAAGATAATGATTTTAAATTACTAACAGGTAACGAAAGTATAAAAGGAAATCTAGGAACTATAAACGGTCAGATAATTTTTAATTTGTAATAATATGAAAAAGCTATTTTTAATTGCATTATTTTTAATTTCATTTAATAATTATGCTCAAGGTTCAGAATATGAATTAGAGGTTAAAGGTGCTGTTTTAACAAAAAAAGACGGAACTCAAATTGCTATAGAAGACGGTTTTATGGAAATAAGCTATTTAAGTTTTAAAGTTCATTTTAGAGATAGTAATGATAAGAAAAAAGCTGTTACAATAACAGATATAGATAATATTAAAACATCAGAATATTTTTTTAAAACATTTAAATTAGAAAGAAGAGAAAACATTTATTTAGTTCTTGCTGATTCAAATGATAAAAAAATGGTTACTAGAAAAGGTCGTTTTTCACAAGATTTAGGCTATGAAATTTTCATAGTAGACAGTAACGGAGTTATTATAGATGCCTTAAAAAGCCATGGAGGCCCTTTTGTAAAAGGATATGTTCACAGAAGTTTCATTGCTCCTTTTATAAAAAAATACTTTCCAGATTGCCAAGAATTGATAGATAGAATTCCAAATACAATAACCGATAAAGTAGATGGTTATCCCTTATTAGATTATCCAATATATGTAAAATGTAATTAATTAAAAAGCCCTGAAATTTCAGGGCCTTTCTCTTTCTATAATGTAGCAATTGCTTTTTCTAATCTCTTTATGGTTTCGTCTTTTCCAATCAATTCAACAATGTCAAAAAGATGCGGTCCTTTTAAAGCACCAACCAAACTCAATCGGAAAGGTTGCATCACTTTACCCATACCAATTTCGTTTTTAGTCATCCAATCTTTTACAATGGTTTCTATATTTATAGAAGTGAAATCTCCTATGTTTTCTAAAACAGAAATCAATTGTTGCATTAAATTTGGTGTTTCTTCTTTCCAGTTTTTAGCTGCTTTTTCATCGTAAGATGTTGGTGCAACAAAAAAGAAATCACTCATTTCCCAAAATTCAGAAACAAAATTTGCTCGTTCTTTTATTAAAGAAACTATCTTAATTAATTTATTATTATCAACAACAATTTCTTTCTCAGATAGAATAGGAGCGAAGGCTTTTGCCAAACTTTCATCACTTTGCTTTTGCAAATACTGATGATTGAACCATTTATTTTTCTCAGGATCAAACTTGGCTCCAGCTTTATGAACTCTATTTAAATCAAATTTTTCAGCCAATTCTTCTAATGAAAACAATTCTTGATCTGTTCCGTCATTCCAACCTAAAAGCGCCAAAAAGTTAATTACAGCTTCAGGAAAGAATCCTTTTTCTCTGTATCCAGATGAAATTCCTTCTTCGGTTTTCCATTCTAAAGGAAATACTGGAAATCCCATTTTATCTCCATCTCGTTTTGATAATTTTCCGTTTCCAATTGGTTTTAAAATCAATGGTAAATGCGCAAATTCTGGAGCTTCCCAACCAAATGCTTTGTATAATAAAACGTGTAATGGCATACTTGGTAACCATTCTTCACCACGAATAACGTGAGAAGTTTCCATCAAATGATCATCAACAATATTGGCTAAATGATACGTTGGCATTCCGTCAGATTTGAATAAAACTTTATCGTCTAATATATTAGTTTCAAATTTAATATCACCACGAATGATGTCATTCAAATGCAACGTTTCATTCACAGGAGTTTTAAATCGGATAACATAGTTATCACCGGAAGCAATTCTTTTCTCTGTTTCTGTAGGAAGTATATTTAGTGAATTATCTAAAACATGATTATATTTCCAATTATAAATAAATGTTTCTCCTTTACTTTCATAATGTTTTCGCCAAGATTCTAAAGCTTCCGTTGTATCAAATGCGTAATAAGCATTTCCTGATGCAATCAATTGGTCAGCATATTGCTTGTATAAATCTTTTCTTTCAGACTGACGATAAGGGCCAAATTTTTCGTTTTTCCCAACGGTTTCACTTGGTGCAATTCCCAACCATTCCAAAGCTTCCATAATATATTCTTCTGCTCCAGGAACAAATCGATTTTGGTCGGTATCTTCAATTCGTAAATAGAAAACACCACCATGTTTTTTAGCAAATAAATAATTAAATAAAGCGGTTCTTACACCACCAATATGCAATGGCCCAGTTGGACTTGGTGCAAAACGCACACGAACTTGTTTAGACATCTTGTTATAATTTGATGCAAAGATACGTTTTCAAGAATCAACTTCAAAAATCAACTTCAACTTCAAAAAATCTTAATACTTAATACTCAAATCTTAATACACATTCCTTTTTACAAAGATTTAACTTTTATCGTAAGTATAAATTTGTATTTTTATCGGTTATAAACATAGTATCAACAATTTTGGAACATCAAAACATTATATTCGATAAACTCGAACAGTTTATTAAGAAGTTTTACACAAACGAATTACTACGTGGAACCATTTTCTTCGTCGGAATAGGTTTGCTTTATTTTCTTTTTACGCTTTTTGTAGAATATTTTCTTTGGCTAAAACCTACAGCGAGAACCATTTTATTTTGGACATTCATCGCAGTAGAACTTTTCTTGTTGTTGCGATTCATTTTATTTCCACTTTTTAAATTATTTAAACTCCAAAAAGGAATTAATTATGACGACGCTTCCAAAATTATTGGAAATCATTTTAATGAAGTAGGCGATAAGCTTACCAATTTTTTACAATTATCTCAAGATAAAAACAAATCAGAATTATTAGTTGCTTCAATCGAACAGAAAGCGAATACACTACAACCCATTCCTTTTGGAAATGCAATTAACTTTGGAAGTAATAAGAAATTTTTACCATTAGCAATTATTCCAATTTTGTTTTTTGCGTTTTTCTATTTGTCAGGAAATAGTAGTTTTATTTCTCAAAGTTTGAATCGTGTGGTTAATTACAAACAACAATTTTTACCGCCAGCTCCATTTGAATTTCAACTTTTGAATAAGTCTTTACAAACCGAACAAAACCAAGATTTTCTTTTGAAAGTCAAAACAGTCGGAAAAATAGTTCCAGAAAACGCTATGATTTTTATTGGTGAGGAAAGCTATTTTATGGAAAGTTCTAAGCCAGGAGAATTTCAGTTTGTTATTCCTAAACCAAAAGAAAATTTAGAATTTCATATTGAGGCAAATGAGGTTTCGTCTAATGATTATGAATTGAATGTTGTTACAGTTCCATCGATTGCAAACTTCGAAATGGTTTTGAATTTTCCTGGGTATTTGAATAAAAAAGCAGAAGTAATTAAAGGAACAGGAAATGCTGTCATTCCAGAAGGTACGCGAGTAACTTGGAGAATGAATACCTTAGCTACTCAAAAAGTGGAATGGTTGGATGCTTCAGCTAAGTATGCTTTTACAAAACAAGAAAATCAATTTTTATTATCAAAAAATATTGTTCAAAATACAGATTACCAAATTGTTACTTCAAATAATAAGGTTCAAAACTACGAAAAGTTGAATTATCAGATTTCCGTGGTTAAAGATCAATTTCCAACAATTACTGTAGGAAATGCGCCAGACAGTCTTAAAATCGAAAAAAACTATGTTTTAGGACAAGTGTCAGATGATTACGGACTTTCAAAATTACAAGTAGTTTATTATCCAAAAGACAAACCAAATTTTGCCAAACGTGGAACAATTGCTGTAAAGAGAGATGTCTACGACCAATTTGTTTTTGCTTTCCCAAGTAATTTACCAGTAGAAGAAGGCGTTTCGTATGAATATTATTTCGAGATTTTTGATAACGATGCTTTACACAATTACAAGAGCGCAAAGTCTTCTGTTTTTTCAAACAGAATTGCTACAGAATCTGAAAAGGAAGACCAAGTTTTACAACAGCAAAATGATAATATTAACTCTTTAGAAAAGTCTTTAAAAACTCAAGACAAGCAATTAAACGAAATGGAGAAGTTGCAAAAAATGGGTAAAGAAAAAGATAATCTTGAATTTAAAGAACAGCAAAAGGTTAATGATTTCTTGAACAAACAAAAGCAGCAAGATGAATTGATGAAAAATTTTGCTGAAAAGATGAAAGAGAATTTAGATAAAGTAAAAACTGAAAAGAAAGATGAAGTAAAAGAGGTTTTAAAAGAACGTCTAGATAAAGTTGAAAAAGATTTTGAAAAAAATAAAAAGCTTTTAGATGAACTTCAAAAGTTAAATGAAAAACTTCAAAAAGAAGAGTTGTTTGAAAAGATGGATAAGCTCAAACAGCAGAGTAAAAATCAAACAAAGAGTCTTCAACAATTAGTTGAATTGACTAAGAAATATTATGTAGAAAAGAAAGCAGAACAAATCGCAGATAAATTAGATAAGCTTTCAGAAAAGCAAGAAAAGTTATCGGATAATGACAAGGAAAATTCTACAGAAAAGCAAGAAGAAATAAACAAAGAGTTCGATAAAATTCAAGAAGAACTTAATGAATTAGAAAAAGAAAACAAAGAATTAAAAACTCCGGTTGAACTTCCAGATACAGCTCCAAAAGAGAAAAGTATTGATGAAGATTTAAAGAAAGCTTCAGATGAATTAAAGAAAGATTCTAAGTCAGCTGCAAAACCAAAACAAAAAAGTGCTTCAAAGAAAATGAAGCAAATGAGTCAAGACATGCAAGCAAGTATGGAATCTGGCGAGATGGAACAAATGGATGAAGACATTGCAATGCTACGTCAAATTCTTGATAATCTTTTAGCTTATTCTTTTTCACAAGAAAACGTTATGAAAGAGTTTAGAGGTTTAAAAAGAGGTTCTTTGAGTTTTAATAAAAACCTTAAAATCCAACAAGATTTAAAACAACAGTTTAAACATGTAGACGATAGTTTATTTGCACTTTCATTACGTAATCCTAAAATAGCTGAAGAGGTAACTACTGAGGTAGGAAATGTTCAATACAACGTTGATAAATCTTTAGAAACTTTGGCAGATGCAAATGTACCAAAAGGTATTTCTCACCAACAATTTGCTACAAGTTCGGCTAATAAATTGGCAGACATGTTAGCAGACACCATGAATAATATGCAGATGTCTATGTCAATGTCTGGCGCTGGAAAAGGAAAACCTAAACCTGGTGAAGGAAGCGGAATGCAATTACCTGACATCATTAAAAAGCAAGAAGGTCTTGGTGAAAAAATGAAAAAAGGCATGAAACCAGGTCAAAAGCCAGGTGATGGTAAAGACGGAAAAGAAGGTGAACAAGGAAGTGGTAAAGAAGGTCAGAAGGAAGGAAAAGATGGTAAAGGTAAATCTGGAAAAGACGGAAAAAGTGGTGGTAGCGGAAACAGTCAAGGTGATTCTGATGGAGAAAACGGTGAAGATGGAGAAGGCGATGCTAAAGCCATTATGGAGATTTATAAAGAGCAACAACAGTTAAGAGAGGCTTTACAAAATGAACTTAACAAACAAGGTTTAGGTGGTCAAGGTCAAAACGCTTTAAATCAAATGAAGCAAATAGAGAAGCAATTATTAAATAAAGGTTTTAATAATGAAGTACTTCAAAGGATGCTGAATTTAAAATATGAAATGCTCAAATTAGAAAAAGCAATTCAACAACAAGGTGAAGAGAAGAAACGTCAGTCAGAGACTAATAAAAAAGAATTTACTAATTCAACGAATGCTTTACCTAAACGTTTGCAAGAATATTTGAATAGCGTTGAAATTTTAAACAGACAAACCTTACCTTTGCGCTCTAATTTTAACCAAAAGGTTCAAGAATATTTCAAAACAAATGATTAGTTTCAATTACGAATTAGAGTTTCAACTTGAAAACGAAGAGCAATATTCTTCATGGATTTCAAATGTTATTTCATCTGAAAACAAAAAGGAAGGTGATATTAATTATATCTTTTGTGATGACGAATACATCCTTGAAATTAACAAGCAATACTTAGATCACGACTATTATACAGACATTATAAGCTTTGATTATTCTGTAGGAAATGAATTACATGGCGATATTTTCGTTTCTATAGAAAGAGTTCGTGATAATGCGATTGAATTTGAGGTTACTTTTGATGAAGAACTCAAAAGGGTTCTTGCTCATGGTGTTTTACACTATTGTGGATACAAGGACAAAACCGAAGAAGAGGAGTTGTTAATGCGCTCAAAAGAAGATGAGAAAATCAAAATGTTTCACGTGGAACATTAATTGGTTTTTTATAAATTGAATTGACAAACGTTCCACGTGGAACAATAAATAAATCGAGTATATAATTTATCTCGAATCAAAATAAAATGTTTTTAGAAAAATACGATGTTATTGTTGTTGGTGCTGGTCATGCTGGTTGTGAGGCCGCTGCTGCTGCTGCCAATTTAGGTTGTTCAACCTTGTTGGTTACAATGAGTTTGCAGAACATTGCTCAAATGTCTTGCAACCCTGCTATGGGCGGAATTGCTAAAGGACAAATTGTTCGTGAAATTGATGCGCTAGGTGGGTATTCAGGGATTGTTTCCGATAAAACTGCAATTCAGTTCAAGATGCTTAATAAATCAAAAGGTCCAGCAATGTGGTCGCCAAGAGTTCAATCAGACCGAATGCGTTTTGCTGAAGAATGGCGATTAATGCTTGAGCGAACTCCTAATGTTGATTTTTATCAGGAAATGGTTTCAGGTTTAATGATCAAAAACGGAAAAATTGAAGGAATAAAAACTTCTTTGGGAATTGAAATTAAAGCTAAAACAGTTGTTCTAACAAATGGTACTTTTCTAAATGGTTTAATTCATATTGGAGACAAACAATTCGGAGGAGGAAGAGCTGGTGAAAGTGCTGCTTATGGAATAACAGAAGATTTATTAAAAGTAGGTTTTGAATCAGGAAGAATGAAAACCGGAACTCCACCAAGAGTTGATGGTCGTTCATTAGATTATTCCAAAATGCAAGAAGAAGCTGGAGATGTAAATCCAGATAAGTTTTCTTATTCAGATGAAACAAAACCATTAATACATCAAAGATCTTGTCACATGACTTATACTTCACTTGAAGTTCACGATATTTTGAGAGAAGGTTTTGATAGGTCACCAATGTTTAATGGAAGAATTAAATCACTCGGACCAAGATATTGTCCGTCTATTGAAGATAAAATTAATCGTTTTGCAGATAAAGAAAGACATCAGCTTTTTGTTGAACCAGAAGGTTGGGATACAGTCGAAGTTTATGTAAATGGCTTTTCAACATCTTTACCAGAAGATGTTCAGTTTAAAGCTTTACGTTCTGTTGCAGGTTTTGAAAAAGTAAAATTCTTTAGACCAGGATATGCCATAGAATATGATTATTTTCCACCAACACAATTAAAGCACACATTAGAAACTAAATTAGTTAATGGTTTATATTTTGCTGGTCAAATAAACGGAACAACAGGTTATGAAGAAGCTGCTTCTCAAGGAATGATGGCTGGTATTAATGCTGCTCTTAAAGTAAAAGAGCAAGAACCAATGATTCTTAAAAGAGATGAAGCTTATATTGGCGTTTTAATAGACGATTTAATTACTAAAGGAACAGAAGAGCCTTATAGAATGTTTACATCTCGTGCAGAGTTTAGAACACTATTAAGACAAGATAATGCGGATTCTCGTTTAACGCCTAAATCATTTGAGATTGGTTTGGCCTCAGAAAAGAGAATGCGTAGAATGGAAGAGAAGTTTGCGAAAAGTGATGCTATGGTAAATTTCTTTAAAGAAACCAGTGTAACTATCGAAGAAGCAAATCCAGTTTTAGAAGCCAAAGGAAGTTCGCCAATGATTCAATCGGATAAAATGTTTAAAGTTTTTTCTCGTCCACAAATTGATTTAGACGATTTCATAAAGTTTGACAAAGTAAAGCAATACATTGAGGATAATAATTTAGATAAAGAAATTATCGAACAAGCAGAAATCAATGTTAAGTATTCAGGCTACATTGAAAAAGAAAGAAACAATGCCGATAAACTTACACGTTTGGAGGATATGAAAATCCCGGAGGATTTCGACTACAATAAAATAAAATCGATGTCAATTGAAGCACGACAAAAATTAAGTAAAATACGTCCTGTAACAATTTCTCAAGCTTCAAGAATAAGCGGAGTTTCTCCAAGTGATATTTCAGTATTGCTAATTTACATGGGAAGATAATTCAAAACAAGATTAATAAAGTTTAGAACACGACGTAAAATAAATATTGAATTTTAACCTTCGTATTTTGTATTTCTAACTTTTAACTAAGAAATGTTCCACGTGAAACTAACTTTGTTAAAACCTATAAATAAAGAGAATTTAATGAATATTGAAAAGACAAAACATTTTTTAAACGTAAAAGATCATTCGGTATCAAAAGAAACTTTTGAATTGCTTTATGAAGAAGATTTGGATATGTTGATTACGCATCCACAACCTTCTTTAGAAAAACTTCCTAGTTATTATGAAAGTGTAGATTACATTTCTCACACTGATGGAAACAAATCGTTGTTTGAAAAAATGTATCAGTTTGTAAAAGGAATTGCTTTAAAAAATAAATTAAAGTTAATAAATACAGAATCTGCAAAAGGAAGAATTTTAGATATTGGAGCAGGAGTTGGTGATTTTTTATCGGTTTGTAAAAATGATGGTTGGGAAACAATTGGAATTGAACCAAGCGATAAAGCTAAAACAATTGCAATCAAAAAAGGAGTTTCATTCGTAGAACATCTTTCAGAATTAGAAAGTAATTCATTTGATGTAATCACAATGTGGCATGTATTAGAACATGTTCCTGATTTAGAACATCAGATTAAAGAATTAAAAAGATTAATCAAACCAAACGGAACGATTATAATAGCTGTTCCAAATTTTAAATCATTTGACGCAAAACATTATGGAGTTTTTTGGGCTGCTTACGATGTGCCAATTCATTTATGGCATTTTTCTAAAACAGCAATTAAAAAATTATTTGCTAAACAAAATTTAGAATTAGTAAAAGTGCTTCCAATGAAGTTTGATAGTTTTTATGTTAGTCTTTTATCTGAAAAATATAAATCTGGAAAAATGAATTTCATCAAAGCATTTTTCGTCGGATTGAAATCAAATTGGAAAGGAAGTCAAAATTCCGAGTATTCTTCGCATATTTATGTGATAAAAAACGCTAAAAACTAAAATAAAAGCGAAATTTTAATCATTTTCAACACAACAATCACTTTGGTTATAAAAAAAGAGAAGGTTTCTTAAACGGCTTTATTTCGACTCGTTTTCAATAGAGGATTACTATTTAAGTTTATAAAACAATAACAAACACTTATATTATTAAAATTTGGCCAATTTTATAACTTTTTATCTTTTACGATTAAAATTTTATACTTTTGGCAAATAGAAAAAAATAACACTTTTAAAATGAAAAAAATTATAGTATGTCTTGCAATGGCAGTTGCAATTGTATCATGTAACAAAACTACAGACGCAAAAGAATTTAAAACAGCTTATGTTGATACCAATAAACTTTTGGATGAATCTATAGAGAAAAAAGATATTGAAGAAAAATACAAAGCCAAAGCTGATGTAATGGATTCAAGATTGAAAGTCGCTGCAGAAAAATTTCAAAGTGAAGCAGCTAGTTTCAAACAAAATGCTATGGCTAATGGTCAAGCTTGGGCGCAACAAAAAGGAGCAGAATTGCAACAAAGAGAACAAGAATTACAATATGCTCAACAAGGAATGTTGCAACAATTGCAAACAGAAAGCGGAAAAGAAATGGATTCTTTAGTGACTAAATACAAGAAAATTTTCAAAGAATACGGAAAAGACAAAGGATACGATTATGTTTTTGGAACAGGTGAAGCTGCTACGGTATTATATGCTAAAGATAGTTACGATATCACTAAAGAATTAATCAAATTGGTGAACGATAAATACAAGGCTGAAGGTAAAAAAGAAGAAAAACCTGCAGATAAAAAAGAAGAAGCTAAGAAATAATTTTAGTTTTAAATTTTATATAAACGCCTTTCAAAAGAAGGCGTTTTTTCTTTGTATATTGATTAACAAACTTTTATATTTGCTTTTTAAAATATAAGCCATGGAATTTGTATCAGCAGAAGCAAAATATGTTTTGCAATTTATCAACCAAACCAACCGTTCTGTATTCCTTACAGGAAAAGCAGGAACCGGAAAAACCACTCTTCTCAAAGAAATTATTAGAACCACTCACAAGGATTGTGTAGTTGTTGCGCCCACAGGAATTGCTGCTTTAAATGCCGGTGGCGTAACAATTCATTCTATGTTTCAATTGCCTTTTGGCGGATTTATTCCAGATAATTCTACACCACAATTTGCGGAAAACTCTAAGTTTGAAAGCCGCGCCACACTTCGTAGACACTTCAAAATGAGCGGATTAAAGAAAGCTGTTATTAAAAACATGGAGTTACTGATTATCGACGAAGTCAGTATGTTACGTTCCGATTTATTGGATGCTATGGATTTTATGCTGCAGTCAGTTCGTAAAAAAACACTTCCTTTTGGTGGAGTTCAAGTACTTTTTATTGGCGATTTACTTCAGCTACCGCCTGTAATTCGTGATGAAGAATGGCGAATTTTAAAACAATATTATCGAGGAAAATTCTTCTTTCATTCTCATGTAATTGAACAATTTCCGCCATTGTATATTGAACTTTCGAAAATCTTTAGACAAACCGATGATCGTTTTATTTCTGTACTTAATAATTTGAGAAACAATCGAATAACACAAAATGACATCCAAATTTTAAATGAGTTTGTTAAACCAGATTTTGATTTAAAAGCAAATAAAGGTTACATAACACTTACAACACATAACGTAAAAGCAGATACAATAAATTCAGAATCCCTTCAAGATTTAGAAGGAAGATCAAAAACTTATTATGCAGAAATAACCGGTGATTTTCCAGATAAGATTTATCCAATTGAAGAAAAATTGGAACTTAAAGTTGGTGCTCAAATCATGTTTATTAAAAATGATTTGTCTTTTGAAAAGAAGTTCTTTAATGGTAAAATGGGTTTTGTAAAATCTATTTCTGAGAAAGAAATAATGATCCATTTTCCTGATGAAAATAAAACCATTGAGGTTGAAAAATACGAATGGCAAAATATTAGATATTCCATAGACGAGAATACAAAAGAGGTTCAAGAAGAGGTTTTGGGCACATTTGTTCATTATCCAATTAAATTAGCTTGGGCAATAACTGTTCATAAAAGTCAAGGATTAACTTTTGACAAAGCAGCGCTTGATGTTTCGCAAGTTTTTCTTCCAGGACAAGCATATGTTGCACTTTCTCGTTTACGCTCTTTAAACGGCTTAATTTTGCTTTCTCCGTTAAGAATGAACGGAATTTCTAACGATCAAGATGTAATGGATTATTCTTTGAATAAAGCTTCAGAAGATCACTTAGAAAGTGCTTTACAAAATGAAACTAAGAACTTTATTCATAATTATTTAATAAACAGTTTTGATTGGACTGAACTTGCTCAAGAATGGCGTAATCATAAATTTAGTTATCTTGATAGTGATAAATCTGTAAAGTCTAAATCTGCCAATTGGGCTGCTCAACAGTTAGAACTTTGCGATTCAATTATTGATCCTTCTAGGAAATTTATTTCTCAACTAAATAAATTATTTTCTCAGGAAACTACAGATTATCAGTTTATTAACGATAGAATTCAAGCAGCTTACAGTTATTTTTTTGATAAATTAGACAAGCTAGAATATGAAATTTTATATAAAATTGAAGAAATAAAAAGGGTTAAACAAGTAAAACAATTTTACGACGAATTGCTTGATTTAGAAGATTTGCAAACCAAAGCAGTATTGCGATTAATGAAAGCCAAATTATTGATGGAAACTATTATGAATAGAAAAACCATTAGTAAAGAAAGTTTAAATTCTTCGGAAATAAAGAATTATAAATTGAACAAAATTGATAGAGTTGTTGAAGATTTCAAACGAAACAACCTTAATTTGATAGAAGACAAAGAAGACGTTAGTTATTACGAGCCAAAGAAAAAAAAGTCGGAAAAATCGCCAAAAAAGCCAACATCTCAAATCACTTATGAACTTTGGGTAGAAAGAAATACAATAGAAGAAATTGCCAATTTAAGAAAGCTTACTGTCGCAACAATCTTATCACATTTTACAAAACTAATTCAAGATAAAGCAGTTAGCATCAACGATATTATGCCAGAAGATAAAATTGAAATTTTGTCTAAAGCGTTTTATGGCTACAAAGAAGAGTCACTAACACCAATGAAAGAACAATTAGGCGACGATTTTTCTTGGGAAGAATTAAGAATGTTTAAGGCGAGTTTAAATGTTTAACTCAACCAAAAAACTCCTAAAATAGCTATAACAAAGTAAATGGCTATGGTTCTAGCTCCGTCAAAATCTTTTGCCAATCGTTGACCAAATAACATCATTAGTAGTGAGATACAAGAAAAAACGGCACCATAAAAACCAAACATTCTGCCACCATTAATGTAAAGTTCTATGATTCCTACAACGCAAGAAATTCCTGCTATTAATTCAAAAAAGACCAAAACTCCAAGAGCTTGAGGAACAAAGTTTTTTAGAATAGTTTTTTCAAAATGAGGTTTCATCCAAGCCATATTATCATTCCAATGAAAAAGCTTATCGTGCGCCGACATTATGAAAGTTATAGTTAGAAAAACCAAAACCAAAACTGATGCTGTATTGTTCATAGCTTATTTTTTGTGAATTAAACGAGTAAGTTTTATTGATAAATCGGTCAATATAATTTTTGCATTTCCGTTGCGTTCAATGTGGTAAGATGCATCGGATAGTTCTTTAAAAATTTCTGTAATATTGTTTCCTGTTACAAAAGGCGCAAAATTTTCTAGTTTAAATTTATCAACTGTAGGTTCCATGTAGACCAATTTTTCAGCTTGATAATTCAGCAATAATGCTTGACGGAACATATCGATACAATAATTTAAAAATTTCTTCTGTGCTTCACGACCTAAACTTGCAATTTGATCACTCCAAGCAATTAAATCTTGAATAGCTGCGGCATTTCCTTTGGCTCTAAATGCAGCTCGAATCCAGTCGACAAACCATTTTTCGAATGGCAATTCTTCATGGTCTTCTTTTAAAAAGTGCAATGCTTTGTTATAATTTCCTTGAGCTTGATGTGCAATTTTGAAGGCTAATTTTTCATCAATTTTTTCACGTGAAACCAAAGCTTCAGAAATCACATTTTCTGGTAATCCGTTAAAATGCAATACTTGACATCGAGAACGAATGGTTTGAATTATATCTTCTTCATTTTCAGAAATTAATATAAAAACTGTTTTATCTGTTGGTTCTTCGAGAAGTTTTAAAAGTTTATTGGATGCTTCTAAATTCATTTTATCTGCCATCCAAATAATCATTATTTTGTATCCTCCTTCGTGCGATTTCAGTGCTAATGATTTTAATATTTCAGAGGCATCTTCAACACGAATCATCCCTTGCTTATTCTGAACTCCTAATATTTTGTACCAATCGAATAATCCACCATAAACATTTTCAGTAATGAATTGGCGCCATTCTTGAATAAAATCTAAACTTTTAGGTTTTGTTTTTACATCTTCTGTAGAAACAGTAGGATATATAAAATGCAAATCAGGATGTTGTAAGTGATTGAATTTTAGGTTACAAGCTTCATTTTGTCCAATATTTTCATTTCCAGAATTTTGGCAAACGATATATTGTGCATAGGCAATTGCCATTGCTAAAGTTCCACATCCTTCTTGACCAACAAATAGTTGCGCATGTGGAATTCTTCCAAGGCTTGCACTTCTAATTAAGTGGTTCTTAATATGTTCTTGACCTAAAATTTCTGAAAACTGCATAAGCAAAGATAATAAAAAATAGTATTTATTATGTTGATAACTTTAAAAAACACGTAAGAAAAAACGTATAAATTTAATTAATAAGCAGGAAAAAGTATTCAAAAATAATATAAAACAGCATTTAATCGGTTAAATAATGCATTTAATCGATATTTTTTATAATTTTGAATTGTTAATAACCATTATTTCAAATGTTTTAAAGACCCCAATCTAAAAAACTTAGAATCATGAATGCTAAAATTACTCTTCGAAAAATAGTTTTTTTAACTATGCTTATAGTTAGCACAACCAATTATGCTCAACTTTCGGTTCCGTTTAAAATTCGTTACCAAGGATTTGTAAAAGGCGATATGACGATAATTGCCAATAATAGCGTAAACAGAGTTGACTTTACAAGCGGTCCAAACGAACCTTACTATAATCTTACTTCTTATGCCAAATTGAATGATGAATTTGATATGGCTTATATTGATATTGATGAAGATGAATCTACTTTTTCTTCAAGTAGTGCTGAGTTATATCTTGAGAATTCTAACAGAAAAAAAATAGTTTACGCAGGACTTTATTGGTCAGGAACTTATCGTTATAATGCAGGAATTCAAAAATCAGAAAAAAAGTTTATTCCATCAGACGCTTCACGAGGAACTTTTTCTAGTGTAAAATTAAAGTTACCTAATAAAGAGAAATACATAGATGTTTCTGGTCAAGTTATTTTTGATGGTGCCGGAAAAAATGAGTTTGATGAAATTGCTCCCTATGCAGTTTACGCTGATATCACAGATTATTTAAAAGAATTATCAAATGCTTCGGGTGTTTATTCAGTTGCTAACGTAAAAGCAACTCAAGGAATAATAGAAGGTGGCGTTTCTGCAGGATGGACTATTTTTATAGTTTATGAAGACCAAAATATGAGTGGAAAATTTGTAACAAGTTATGATGGTTTCGCTGGAGTTACAGACAAGTCAACAGATATTGTATTTAATGGATTTCAAACTTTACCGGAAGGAAATGTTAGAGCAAAAATTGCTTGTGCCGCTTTAGAAGGTGACAACAACCTTTTGGGAGATCAATTACTTTTTAGTTCAAACGAAAGTAAACTTTTCACACCATTAAGCAAAAACATTAGAAAAGATAACAACTTTTTTAATAGCTCGATAACTATAGAAAATCAGAATTTCATTAATAGATATCCTGATAGTAAAAACACACTAGGTTACGACACATGTTTGTTTACAATACCAAATCCGAATAATACAATCATTGGAAATAATATCAAAGAAGCTACTTTAAGATTAAAATCAGTAGGCGATAGATGTTTCATGTTTTTTACCGCATTTGGAGTAGAAGTAACGCCATCAACAGGTGAAATTAATTATGCATCAACAGATGATAAACCATTGAAAGTCGCTTCAAAAAATAATCTGATAAAATTTATACCAGCCAACAAAGATTTTTTAATTGAAGATTATAGAACAAGTTCATCTATAAACAGAAATAGAAAAAACACTTTTATTGATAGTAAAAACAATATTATTGAGGTTCAAACGGCATCAATTTCATCTGCAACTACAGGTTATTATATTATTGCTAATATTTTTAAAACAGAACAAAGCGCAATAGAATTTGTAACTTTTCTAAAATCAAAAGATATCGAAGCCGACTTTTTTACTAATGTTTTAAATAATTATCGATATGTTTATCTTAAGAAAAACAATGATTTAAATGAAATAGTCGATTTATATCTTTCAAAACTAGACGATACTTACGAAGATAGAATTCAGATTTTGGCAATCAACAAAAACAACAATGATTTGATTGCCGATGCAAGTAAAAAAGAGCTGCCTAGCAAACAAGAAGTTGCATTAAAAGAACCAAATAAAAAAGAACTTTTTGATGTTCAGATTGTTTCAATACCAAATGAACCAAGAGGATATTATATTGTTGCCAATGTGTTTTCAGTATCAGAAAATTCGGTTAACTTTTTTAATTCATTAAAAGCTAAAGGATTGACACCAAAAGTGTTAATTAATCCAATGAATAATTATAAATATGTTTATTTAAAAAAGGTCGACAATGAGCAAGAAGCGCAAGCATTGTATCTTTCTAAAATAAACAATACTTACCAAGGTAAACTTTGGATTTTATCAGTAAACAATAACAACGCACTAATTACAGACAATGACGATTAATATACTTATATACGGAATCTACAAATCAGTTATGGAAAAGAAAAATATGTTTCCAGAAATCATTAAAGAAATTGATTTTAAATGTAGTATTTTCGGACGTGAAGGAGTAAAAATTCACTCAGTGCGTGACGAAGAATCAGATGATGAATAGACCTGATATTTCTCATTTTTAATAAAAAACAAAATACTTATATTTGCAGATTAATATCAATTAACACTGCAATTTAAATGAAAACCTTAAACGATTTCAATTTCAAAGATAAAAAAGCTTTAATCAGAGTAGATTTTAATGTTCCGTTAGACGAAAATTTTAATGTTACAGATACCAACAGAATTGAAGCTGCAAAGCCAACAATTGATAAAATTCTTGCAGACGGCGGAAGTGTAATTCTAATGTCGCACCTAGGAAGACCAAAAGGAAAAGAAGAAAAATATTCTTTAAAACATATCGTTAAAACAGTTTCAGAAGTTCTTGGAACAAATGTAGAATTTGCTTCAGATTGCAGAGGAGAAGTTGCTTTTAATGCTGCTGCAAATTTACAACCAGGTCAAGTTTTACTTCTAGAAAATTTACGTTTTTATGCAGAAGAAGAAGCTGGAGATGTTGATTTTGCTAGAGAACTTTCTCAACTTGGAGATATTTATGTAAATGATGCTTTTGGAACTGCCCACAGAGCTCATGCCTCAACAACAATTGTGGCACAATTTTTCCCAAATCAAAAATGTTTCGGATTGCTTTTGGCAAAAGAAATAGATAGTTTGAATAGAGTTTTAAAAAATTCTGTCAAACCAGTTACCGCTATTCTTGGCGGCTCTAAAGTTTCTTCAAAAATTACCGTTATTGAAAATATTTTAGATAAGGTAGACCACATGATTATTGGTGGTGGAATGACTTTTACATTCATCAAAGCCTTGGGAGGAAAAGTAGGAGATTCTATTTGTGAAGACGACAAACTAGATTTAGCTATCGAAATTTTACATAAAGCCAAAGAAAAAGGTGTTCACATTCATATTCCAGTTGATGTTGTAGCTGCCAATGCTTTTTCAAATGATGCAGCAACACAAATTGTTGATGTTCGTGAAATTCCTGACGGATGGCAAGGACTTGATGCAGGACCAAAATCATTAGAAAATTTCAAAAAAATTATAATGGATTCAAAAACAATCCTTTGGAATGGTCCGTTGGGTGTTTTTGAAATGGAAAAATTTGCTCACGGAACCATTACTTTAGGAGAATATATTGCAGAATCAACTGCCAATGGTGCTTTTTCACTAGTTGGTGGTGGCGACTCTGTTTCAGCAGTAAAACAGTTCGGGTTAGAAGACAAAATGAGTTACGTTTCTACTGGTGGTGGAGCTATGTTGGAAATGCTTGAAGGAAGAGTTTTACCAGGTATTCAGGCAATTTTAGACTAAAAAAAGACTTTAACAATAATTAAACATATTGTTGCGTTATAGTTAGTAACTTTGCATTTTAGCATAAAATGCTGATTAACAAATTTTTGAGAATACAAAATATGATTATAAAAAATAAATTAACAGCGTTTCTTTTGGTAGCTTCTTCAGTTGTTTTCGGACAGGAAGTTGCAACCCAACAAGATTCGATTGTAAAAAAAGAGACAAAAATTTCCTACCTAGATTCAATTAAAGCGACTTTCGTTAATGACGAAATGGCTTCATGTATTGATAGTCTTTGGATGAAAGAATTAACCTCTTTAGACGTTTACAGCACACTTCTAGAAGATATAAAAAATATTGATATCGATAAACCTGTTGATTATGAATTACCAACAGAATTATTGAAAGAACGTTTAAAGATATTAGACGAAAAATCACCTTTCAATATTGAGTATAACATTGGTTTAGAAAATGTTATTAAGTCATTCTTAAAAAACAGAAAAAAAGGATTTGAACGTTTGATGGGAATATCTCAGTTTTATTTTCCAATATTTGAAGAAGCTCTAGCATCACAAAACATCCCATTAGAAATTAAATATCTTGCTGTTGTTGAATCTGCTTTAAATCCGAGAGCGGTTTCTAGAGTTGGCGCGACAGGTTTGTGGCAATTTATGTATCAAACAGGAAAACAATATGGTTTGAACATTACTTCTTATGTTGATGAAAGAAGCGATCCACTAAGAGCAAGTCAAGCGGCAACCCAATACATGACCAATATGTACAAAATTTTTGGTGATTGGGATTTAGTTTTAGCGTCTTACAATTCTGGTCCAGGAAATGTTGCTAAAGCGATTCGTCGTTCAGGAGGTCAACAAAATTATTGGAACATTAGAAAAAATCTTCCAAAAGAAACTCAAGGATATCTTCCAGCTTTTTTAGCAACAATGTATATTTTTGAATATCATAAAGAACATGGAATTGTGCCAAATAAAGCAGTCGCTAATCATTTTGCTACTGACACAATTTTGATTAAAAAGCACATGACTTTCAAGCAAATTTCAGATTTGTTAGATGTTCCAGTGGCTGAAATTCAGTTTTTCAATCCTTCGTTTAAGAGAAATGAAATTCCAGCAATTTCAGGTGAAAAAAACTTCTTGAGATTACCAAAAGACAAAATAGCAATTTTTGCTTCTAACGAAGATAAGGTTTACGCTTATGTAAAATATCAAGCAGATAAAAGAGAGCGTCCTTATGAGCGTCTAGCATCTGTTAAACAAAATGATTCTACTAATGTAGCTTTTGCAGAGAGAGAATTTACCACAAGAACCAAATATCATAAAGTAAGGAAAGGAGATAATCTTAGCGAAATAGCCGATAGATATCAAGTTTCAATTGGTGATATCAAAAAGTGGAATGGATTAAGAAGTAACAAAGCACCTTTGGGAAGAAATCTTAAAATTGTCTCTACAGAAAGAATAGCTTTCAAAGACAAAAAAGATTCAAAAGCCGATTCAGTTGCAACCAAATTGCCTAAAGTAATTTCTAATGAAAACACCAGCATTGCTTCAAATGAAGTAAAAGCTGAAAAAGTTTTCAAGACAGAAAAAGTAGTAACTTACAAAGATGTTACTAAATATCATAAAGTTAAAAAAGGTGATGTACTTGGTGAAATTGCCGATAAATATGAAGTTTCTGTTGCAGACGTTAAAAAATGGAATAAGATAAAAGGAAGCAATATTGGTCTTGGCGATAACCTAAAAATCATCAAAAACGAGAAAGTAGTTACAACCGTTAAGAAAGAAGTTAAACAACCATTTGCATCTAAAAAAGAAGAAATAGCAGCAGCTGAACCAAAAATTTCTAAAGCGAAAAAAGAAGAAAAAGTTGATACAACTTCAAAATCTGAAAACTATTATGTTGTAGCTAAAGGTGATAATCTGAGCGCTATTGCAAGAAAAAATAATATTACAGTTCAAAACATTAAAGAATGGAATAATTTAATTGATACCAATGTAAAAGTAGGAACGCAATTAATTATTTCAGGTGAAAGTTTAGCAGAAGCTAAAGAGGAATCAATTTCTAAAGGAGAACTAAAAAATATTGAACACGTAGTTGGTAAAGGTGAATATCTTGGAACTATTGCTAGAAAATATAATACAACAGTTAATGATTTATTAGAATTAAACTCGCTTTCAGACACAAATATCAAAGAAGGTGACAAACTAATAGTTGGTAAAGAAGAAATCGTTTCTATAGCTGATAAAAAAGCTAAGAAAAACGATTATGCAGCCAATCAGAAGAAAGCTAAAGAGAAAATGTACCAAGTAAGAAAAGGAGATTCTTTATTTAGTATTTCTCAAAAATTCCCTGGAGTTACCATTTCAGACATTAAAAAATGGAATAATATCAAAGGTGAAAGTATACAACCGGGAATGAAATTAAAAATTAACGGATAATACAAAAATCTTACATAAATTTGGGCTTTATTTCTAATCATGAATAAAGCCCTTTTTTTATTTTCTATTGTAGCTATTTTTCTAACTTCTTGCGATTCTAAAGAGGTTAAAAATACTAGTGAAACTTCTCGAAAAACCAACGAAGTTGCCGTTATTATCGACGACCAACTTTGGAATGGAGAAATTGGTGATAGCGTGCGAAATAAATTTGCCTCTCCAGTTGTAGGTTTGCCTCAAGAAGAACCTATTTTTACATTGAATCAATATCCAGTAAAACTACTTGAAGGTTTTATGAGCAATAGTAGAAATATTATTGTGGTTAAAAAAGAAGCTAAAAGTCAGTTTAGAATTGAAAATAATGAATATGCTAATCCTCAAGTAGTTGTTCATGTTTCAGGCAAAACGGTTCAAGAGATTTTAGATACCATTCAAGCAAATGATTCGCTTATTATTAGTAGGATAAAAACTTCAGAAATTAAGGTTTTTCAAGATAGAATAAAAAAAGACTCTGTTTTAGATTTCAAAAAAGCAGTAGAAAAATTCAATATCAAGATTAACATTCCTTCCAAATACCGAATGGTAATGCATGGAAAAAAGTTTATTTGGTTCAAAAAAGACATCACAAGTGGTAACATGAGTTTGGTTTTTTATCAAGTACCACTTAATAGCATTAAAGACAATGGTAAAGCTGTCAACAGAATAATTCAAATTCGTGATTCTATTGGTAGAATTTATATTCACGGAGCTGTTCCAAAAACTAGAATGATTACGGAACCAGCATTTTCACCTTATTTTTCTAAAACCAAAATTTTCAATAGAGAAACATTTGAAACTAAAGGAAATTGGGAATTACTTCACGAATCAATGAACGGACCATTCATCAATTATGCTATTATTGACAAAACCAACAATAGAATTTTAATAATTGAAGGATTTTGCTACGCACCATCAAAACAAAAAAGAGATTTAATGTTCGAATTGGAATCCATTATTAAATCGGTTCAGTTTTTAAAAAAGAAATAAAATGGCAGAAAGCATTAAATGGAAAATAAAGCGATTTAACGAACTATCTCTTCAAGAACTATATTCTTTACTACAACTTCGCTCTCTTGTCTTTGTAGTGGAGCAAAATTGCGTTTATCAAGACATTGATGGTAAAGATGAAAAAGCATTACACTTACTTGGCGAGTTAGAAGGCAAAATTGTAGCCTACGCAAGATTGTTTAAAGCAGGAGACTATTTCGATAATGCTTCTATCGGAAGAGTTATTGTTCATCCAGAAGCTCGCGATAAAAAGTTTGGACACGAAATGATGCAACAAGCAATTGAAGGTATAGAAACTTATTTTAAAGAAACTAAAATAACTATTTCGGCACAATTGTATTTAAAGAAATTCTACGAAAGCCATGATTTTGTTCAAACAAGCGAAATGTATCTAGAAGACGATATTCCGCATATTGAAATGAAACGAGAGCATTAAATCTTTGTAATTAAAATCTCCACACGTTTATTATCAGATTCAATTCCACCAGGAATAGGAAATTTTCTTCCGTAACCCATGTGAGTCATTCGGTTAGGCGAGACTCCTTTTTCAGTTAAATAGTCAAATACTTTTTGAGCTCTCGTATGCGATAAGTTATTTTTTCCAGAAAATCGATCGTGAGCATCGCTATGAGCACTTCCTATGCAACAAACATGACCTTGAATTTCGATAGTTGTGTTAGAATTTTCATTTAGATAAGTTACAATTTTATCAAGCTCGATTATTGCTTCTTCTGGATTTTCAAAAATCGTTAGACTACCTTTAAAAAGTAAATTTTTGATAATGATTTTATCACCAACAACTAATTTATCTGAAAAAGTTTTGTAGTTTTTATAACGCTTTTCAGAGTCTTTGTTTGATATAATATTTTCTTCAGAACTTTTAGAAAAAGTAATTTCTAGAATAGCTTTTCTATTGTTTTTTCTAGATTCATCTACAGAAGAATTTATCAAAGGAAGTTCACCTTTGCCAAGAATAGAGTTGCAATTCAGATTAAATCCCTTTTTCAAATAATTTGCAACTGATTGTGCTCTATTTGTAGATAAAATCAAGTTGTTTTCTATAGAGCCAATATCATCACAAAAACCTTCAATTGAAATTGATGAAATGACTAAAGTTTCATCAGAAAAAAAAGCACTTAAAGTTCCTTCAGCCTCAGAAGATAAAGCAAATTCGTTTGAATTAAATAAAACTACAATTGATTTTTGTTCTTCTTGTGAATAGAGAATGGAACAACAAAAAAGGAACAACAAATAAATTCGGTTCATAAATTATATCTTGGTAATTACCAGCTCAACACGTCGGTCATATTCAGGTTCTTTACCAAGCGGAACAGTATTTCCGTATCCTTTGAATGTCATTCTGTTTTTTGGAACTCTTCTAAAAGCCAAATATTTAAAAACCGATTGCGCTCTATTTGTTGATAATTGACGTTTTTTAGTGTCTTTATCAATAGCCTCTTTTTGATTGGGTGGCGTGCAACAAACATGTCCTTGAATTTCAAACTCAATATTTTTATATCTTAAACACAAAAGCGCAACTTTGTCTAATTCACTTTTGGCTTTAGTTGTAAGGTGACTGCTACCTTTGTCAAAAAGAATATTTTCAAGATAAATATGATCGCCTACCACATGATTTTTTTGAATCATATTATAAAACCCAGGTAAAACCAATTTAGGAAGTTCTTTTAAGTTTAAAACAACGTCCACACGACGATTTTTAGAGCGTTTTTCGGGAAGATTATCTACAATGTCATCATCTATAAGGATCCTTCCTTTTCCTTCAATAGTAACGATGATTTTGTTTTTGATACCATTTTCTATCAGTTTATTTTGAATGGTATTGGCTCTATTTGTAGAAAGTTTAAAATTATAAGCTTCTTTTCCAATATCATCGGTGTAACCAAAAATTTGTACCGATTCAATTCTAGTAGAATCCGTATTTTTAATGAAATTGACTACCTCTTTAGCTTGTTTATCATCTAAAGAAAATTTATCAAATTCAAAATAAACAGAATAAACTGCTTCTTCTTGAGCCGAAATAAAACCAAAAAATAAAAGCGGTAAATATTTTAAAAATCGAAACATTATTGTAGTATTTTGTTGTACTCAGTTGGGTTAGCCAAAATAGAACTTGCCTTAGCAATTTCTGGATTATTTTTTACATAATATTGGTACAATCCTTCTTTGTATTGATAACGTTTAATGATTTCATCCAAAATTAATTTCTTAATTTCCTTCTGATTTTTATCTAAAAGCGCTTCTTCACTTTTTTGTAGAGCAGCAAATAATTGGTCGTATTGAGCTTTAATAGATTCGTCAATTTTTTCTTTTTTAGCTTTTTCTAAAGTATTTTTCAAAGCCAATTCTGTTTCTGTATCGAAGCTAATTTTTTCTTTTTTCAAAAATGCTTTAAAGTCTGCAAAATCAGCATCAGTAATGGTTGGAATTTTATCTCCAAGCGAAGGATTTTTGTAGTAGTAATTAGTTACATAATTAAAAATTCCATCATTCTTTTGAAGTACCTCAGCAATAGTGCTTAGTTTGGTTTCTTCCAATTCTACATCAGGCTGAATTCCACCACCATCATAAACTGTTCTTCCTTTTTTGGTTTTGAAGGCTGTATATTTTGAAGCATCTGTTCGAGTAGCTTTTCCGTCTTTGTCTTTATGCCAATAATCTAATGCCTGAATACATCTTCCAGATGGTGTGTAATAACGAGAAATTGTAACTTTTACTTGAGTTCCATAAGTCATATCAATAGGTCTTTGTACTAAACCTTTTCCGAAACTTCGGCTACCAATTACAACGGCACGATCTAAGTCTTGCAAAGCACCAGATACAATTTCAGAAGCCGATGCACTTTTTCCATCTACGATAATCGCTAGTGGAATTTGCAAATCAATAGGCTCTCTAGTTGTCTTGTAAGTAACATTATACTTAGGATTTTTAGATTTAGTTGTTACAATAACTTCTCCTTTAGGCACAAAAAGGTTACATACATTAACAGCTTCGTTTAAAAGACCTCCTGGATTTCCTCTTAAATCTAAAATAATTCTTTCGGCACCATCTGCTTTAAGTTTTTCAAGTGCTTCTTTGGTTTCTTGAGTGGTTTTTCTGTTGAAAGCAGAAAGCACAATATATCCTGTTTTTTCATCAATTTTCGAGAAAAACGGAACGGCTTTTATTTCAACTTCATCCAAAACAATTTGTGCAGTTAGCGTTTTTCCTTGACGAAGATATTTTACCTCAACTTTAGTGTTTTTAGCTCCTTTTAACAATTGAGAAGCATCTTCTTTAAAATCTGCTAAAAGCACATCACCAATTTGAATAATGGCATCACCAGCTTTTAATCCGGCTTTATCTGCAGGAAATCCTTTGTATGGTTCTTTTATGATTAGCTTATCTTCTTTTCGAGTAATCATCGCGCCAATTCCAGTATATTCACCAGTGTTGTTTATTTTAAATTTTACAACATCTTGTTCGTTAAAATAATTAGTATACGGATCTAAATCAGCTAACATACTTTTGATTGCTTTATCCATCAATTCAGAAGGATTTACTTCATCAACATAGTTTTGATTTACGGTTTTGAAAAGTGTTGTAAAAATTTCAATCTGCTTAGCAATTTCAAAAAAATCGTCTTTGAAACTAGTGCCAACAAATAAAAAACCTGAGGCAACAATGGGAATTATATATCTTTTTTTAAAGTATTGAAACATAATTTTATTTCTTTTTTCTTGAATTTTATTTTACGAATGTAATAAACTACGTCAAATATATTGTAATAACCTTAGAAAACTAATTTTTTAAATATTCATTAAGAATTCAATCGTTGTTTTGTTCTTTTACAGCCAAATTCCATTTCTCAAATAATTGAATTGTTTTTTCATTTATTTCAGCATAACTAAGCCGTTCTTTAGTTTGATAAAAAAACATAACAGCATATTTTTGGTCTAAATTATCGAGAATCAAATGTTTATTTAATCGATAGCATTCTCTTAAAACGCGTTTGAAATAATTTCTATCTACGGCATATTTGAAATGTTTTTTAGAAACAGAAACGCCAAATTTTATTTTTCCTTCACAGTCTTCTATAGGTGTATAAACCAATCGTAAAGGAAATTTTGAGACAGATTTTCCTTCAGTAAAAAGCAAATCGATTGTTTTTCTGCTTTTAAGTTTTTCGTTTTTCGGATATTTGAAATCCACTTCTGTTGACAAATTATTTGGTAGTATAAATATTGTACACCATTTTCAAATCTGGATAGTTGATGTAAAACTGCATTCTATTGTTTTCTTTTTTGCGAGTAACAATTAGAATAGCACATTTAACACCATCATTATCAGTGCAAATAAAACCTAAAGTATCATCATTTTCATTTGAAACCTTTTCAAGATAGGATTCAATTTTATACAATTGAAGCTCTTTTGAATTTACAACAAATCGATCTTTATTTGCATCTAAAGTAATAATGATTTCAGCTTTTTTAAATTCGGTCCATTCGTTCCAACCACCTTTAGAATTTTTATCCATAACACTCAAACTACTCGTTTTGAAAGTGTAAACTTGTGCTGAGGTTTTGTGTAAACCTAGGTTTATGGTAAGTAAAAAAAGTATAAAATGTAAAGGTTTCATAAATTGAAAAATTTAATCGAGTGTAAAACTACAAATTCTATTCCAAAAAAAGCGTTCCAACTTTAGAACGCTTTTTGGTTTATTTTATTTCGTAAGAATTATTGTCAGGCTTTACATCTGCCATTAAACCGCTAGGATCAATAGTGATTTTTTTAATTGCTGTTTTCTCTTTATCAATTTCAAAGAAATAATTTGGATTTCCCCAAGCCCAATCTTTCAGAATAGTTCTTTTAATTTCTGGAGTTGGATTTTCTTTTTCAAAACTCATCATTCGCAACGGAATGTAAAAAGTTTCTTTTGTGCCATCGGTATATTCTACTAAAATATCTATTGGCATTGGCATTCTTCCAATTCTTTCGAGAGAAACAACAGTTTTTTTGATGCCATCAGTTGCGCTTTCAACATTTTTAATTCCGTAATCAATAGTATTCAAAGTTTTAGTCCAATCGGTTAAATACCAATCTAGATTTGCTCCCGAAACTCTTTCTGCTGTTCGTTTTATATCGTTTGGTGTAGGATGTTTGAATTTGAATTCTGAGTAAAATCTTTTTACTGTTTTCATCAAATTCTCTTTTCCAATAAGGTATTCTAACTGCGTCAAGAAAAGTTCACCTTTGCTGTAGGAAGCGATACTATAACTTCTGTTTTCATCATATCGATCTGAATGTGTTGAAAGCGGCTGTTCTTTGCCAGAATTTGCTAAATTTATGTAAGCTTTATATGCACCAGCAAACGGATTAGCGACTTTTTTTTCATCCAACTCATTAACTCCTAAATCTTCTATAAACGAGGTAAATCCTTCATCCATCCAAGAGTGTTTACTCTCGTTAGTAGCTAAAACATGTTGAAACCAAGAATGACCCATTTCGTGAGCAATAACACCAATCAATCCTTGAAGTGTTCCTTCGCCTAAAATTAGAGTACACATTGCATATTCCATTCCGCCATCACCACCTTGAATAACTGAATATTGCTCATATGGATATTTACCAACAGTAGTGTTGAAATAGTTCATTAACGCAACAGTTTTCTGTTGAGCTTGTTTCCAGTTTTCAAGAATTTTAGGATTGTTTTTGTATAGAAAATGAAGTGTTGTTCCGAAATCGGTTTTTACAACATCATGAAGATAATTTTTATCAGCAGCCCAAGTAAAATCGTGAACCATAGGCGCAACAAAATGCCAAGTTAGTGTTTTTTGCTTTTTAGGGATTTTTACAGTAATACCTTCGTTTTGATAGTTATATCCAATTTCATTTCCGTTTTGAAGATAACCAGTTCCTCCAAGAAGGTAATTCTTGTCTATAGTAATTTTTACATCAAAGTTACCCCAAACACCATGAAATTCTCTTGCGATGTAAGGATCGGCGTGCCATCCTTCAAAATCAAATTCGGCAATTTTTGGATACCATTGTGCCATTGAAAGTTCTACACCTTCTTTGTTATTTCGTCCAGAACGGCGAATTTGAATTGGAACTTGTCCTTCAAAATCTAATGTAAAAGTTGTTGTTTGTCCAGGTAAAATAGGTTTAGCTAAAGTAACTTCTAAGATAGTTTCTACTTCTTTAGCAACAGCACTTTGGCCGTCTTGTTTAAAATTTGAAATGTGTAAATAACCAATTTCATTCGGTAGTAATTTAGCTATTCGACTTTCGTTTTTAGTTGTTTTATCGTCAACTTTAATTTTATTTACCATTCTGCCATCTGGGTCTTTTACAGACTGCAATCGCATATCCATTTCACTTCCTGGTTGAAAAGCGTTATTGTACAAATGGTAGAATACTTTTCGTAAAGTATCTGAAGAATTATTAGTGTAAATTAATTCTTGTTTTCCTTTGTATTGGTATGTTTTAACATCCATCGAAACTTCCATTTTGTAATCAGCTTTTTGTTGCCAATAACCATTACTTTGCGAAAAAGAAGTTGAAAAACTTGTAATAAAAAAAGAAAGCGCAATAAATTTTTTCATCAGATTTTAAATAAAAAATGGAAGAACGTTATGCTCTTCCATTAGTTTGATACTATAGTTTTTTATTTTTTTGACATTTGTTCTGCCATTAACAAAGCATTGTAAGCATTAACAATTTTACCTGAAACACAAGTGTTTGAAAATGGGACAGCAGTTTTTTGCTCACCTACAACAACATTTGCTGATATTGGAGTTCCAGAATCCATAAGAATATGTTTCACCTGAGATGCTGTTAAATTTGGGTAATATGAACGAATTAACGCAGCAACTCCAGCAGCATTTGGTGATGCCATTGATGTTCCTTGTAAATATTTGTATTTGTTGTTAGGAATGGTTGCATAGATTTGATTTCCTGGAGCGAAGACATCTACATTCATTTTTCCAAAATTTGAAAAAGAAGCAATAATATTAGTTCCATATTCTTTGTTTAATGCACCTATAGAAAGGAAATTATCGGCAATTTCTTTACCATTCACTTCATCAGACGGAAAGTTTGGTTCTGTATCTATATCTTTAGCATCGTTTCCAGCGGCATGAACAATTAGTACATCTTTGCTAGCTGCATATTTTATAGCTTCCCAAACCCATTCTTTTTGTGGAGAATAATCTTTTCCAAAACTTCCGTTGATAACTTTAGCTCCATTATCTACCGCATAACGTATTGCTAAAGCAATATCTTTATCATATTCATCACCATTTGGAACAGCACGAAGAGCCATAATCTCAACATTGTTAATCACACCATCGCCACCTTTTCCGTTTCCACGAACTTGTGCAATAATTCCTGCTACGTGAGTTCCGTGTAAGCCATCAGTAACATCTGGTCCTTTTACATTTCCATTACCATATTTTTTATCGTTAATGTCATTTGGATTGTCTCCAACAAGTTTTCTACCATCATGATTTACATTCAAATTATAATTTAATTGCTCATAAACATAATCAATGTATTCTTTAATTTCATCTTGAAAACCTTCACCAGCTTGTGTTGCAACGCTTGTCATTATCATTTTACTCTGATTAAGATTAGCATCAGTTGTTGAGATTGCTTTTAAATCTGCTAAAGTGTAAACCTCTTTCTTAAGATGTGTTCTTATATCTTTATCAGCTTTAGCAATCATATCAACTTGAGGTTTTTGTTGATTCATCTCTGCTAATTTAGCATCTAACTCAGCTTTTGCTTCTGCATAACCAGGCGTATTTGGTCCTTTTTTAACAATTCTTGTTAACTCTAAATTTTCATCGTTTGATTCTCCAAGAAAGTTCCAACCATTTATATCGTCAATGTATCCGTTATTGTCATCATCTTTTTTGTTTCCAGCAATTTCTTTCTTGTTGGTCCAAACTTTACCTTTTAAATCTTCGTGACTAATGTCAATTCCAGAATCGATAACGCCAACAATTACTTTTTTGCCTTTTTTATTTTTTAAAAGTTCGTTGTAAGCTTTATCAACACTCATTCCTGGAATAGTATCTTTCACTAAGTCTAAATGACTCCAGCGTTTTAAATCATCTTCTTTTACAGGTGTTGTTTTTAATGGAGTTTTATCAATATTTGCCGGATTTGTTCCAACCATTGGAGCTAATGATGGGCTACAACTTGTAAGTGCAAGCGCTACTACAGCCGAGATAAAAAAAGGTTTTATTAATTTCATTATTATTAATTTAAAAAATTGGTTTAAAAGTATTTAGTTTTATTAGAATTTAAAAATGATTAACATTAGATTAAGATATCTTCACATTTAAAAACTTCTTTCAATCGAATGCCTTTTTCTGTTTTTTCTACTGTGATGATTTCGTTGTGCGCATCGTGTTCTAACAATAAATAGAAGTTATTTTCTGCACAATTTTCTAAAAACTTCGATTTTTCTGGCATTGTTAAAAGTGGTCGCGTATCATAACCCATAACATAAGGCAAAGGTAAATGTCCTGCAGTTGGAATCAAATCGGCACAAAAAACAATAGTTTTATCTTGATATTGAATATGCGGAATCATCATTTTTTCTGTGTGTCCATCAACATAAAAAATCTCAAATCCCAAATCACAAATCCCAAAATCTGAATCAGGTCTTTTAATGAAATTTAACTGTCCACTTTCTTGCATAGGCAAAATATTTTCTGAAAGAAATGATGCTTTTTCACGCTGATTTGGTTTTGTTGCCCATTCCCAATGGTTTTCATTGGTCCAAAATTTGGCATTTTTGAAAGCAACTTCATATCCGGTTTTATCTTTGTTCCAATTTACGCTTCCGCCACAATGATCAAAATGCAGATGCGACATAAAAACATCGGTTACATCATCACGATGAAAACCATATTTAGCTAATGATTTATCTAAGGAATGATTTCCCCAAAGCGAATAATAACTAAAAAATTTCTCCGATTGTTTGTTTCCCATTCCAGTGTCTATAAGGATTAAGCGATTTCCTTCTTCAATTAAAAGACAACGAGCTGCAATGTCAATAAGGTTATTTTCGTCAGCAGGATTGGTTTTATTCCAAATAGTTTTTGGCACTACACCAAACATGGCACCACCATCTAATTTAAAATTTCCTGCTTCTATTGGGTAAAGTTTCATGATAAATTTTATTAAAAACGTTGCAATTTACTAAATAGGTTGGTTTGATAAACGATAAAATCAATTTTTTCTATGGAAACATTAGTTATAAAAATGTTAGTGTTTGTTGATAAAATCGATAATTGTAGTAACTTTGCCATTAATTTAGACAAAATCAAAATAAGCAATGATAAAAGTTTCTGATTCAGCAAGCAAAAAAATCATCGATATGATGAAAGATGACGGTTTTGACGCTGCCAAAGATTACGTTAGAGTAGGCGTAAAAAGTGGTGGTTGCTCAGGTTTGTCATATGAATTAAAATTTGACAAAGAGTTGGGTGAAAACGATAAAGTTTTTGAAGATAATAATGTAAAAATAGCCGTTGAGAAGAAATCGTTTTTGTATTTAGCAGGAACAATTTTAGAATTTTCTGGCGGATTGAACGGAAAAGGATTTGTATTTAATAATCCAAATGCAAGTAGAACTTGTGGTTGCGGAGAATCATTTTCGTTATAAAAAACTATGGCAAAATATACAGAAGACGACTTAAAAGTCGAATTAGAAAACAAAGAATACGAATATGGATTCTATACCGAATTAGATTCGGAAACGTTTCCTATTGGGTTAAATGAAGATATTGTTCGTGCGATTTCTAAAAAGAAAGAAGAACCTCAATGGATGACCGATTGGCGTATTGAAGCGTTTCGTGCATGGCAAGAAATGATAGAACCAGAATGGGCAAATGTTCATTATGACAAACCCGATTTTCAAGCAATTTCATACTATTCAGCACCTAAAAAAGCTGATCCAAACAAAACACTTGACGATGTTGATCCTGACCTTTTAGAAATGTATAAAAAGTTAGGAATATCTATCGACGAACAAAAGAAATTGAACAATGTTGCAATGGATATTGTTGTCGATTCTGTTTCTGTAGCAACCACTTTCAAGAAAACATTGGCTGAAAAAGGCATCATTTTCATGAGTATTTCAGAAGCTATTCGCGAATATCCGGAATTGGTTCAGAAGTATTTAGGAACGGTTGTGCCTCAAAGAGATAATTTTTATGCTGCGCTAAATTCAGCTGTTTTCTCTGACGGAAGTTTTTGTTATATTCCAAAAGGTGTTCGTTGTCCAATGGAATTGTCAACGTATTTCCGAATCAATCAAGCTGGTACAGGTCAATTTGAAAGAACACTTCTTATTGCTGACGAAGGAAGTTACGTATCGTATCTTGAAGGTTGTACAGCTCCAAGTCGTGACGAAAATCAATTGCACGCGGCAGTTGTTGAATTAATCGCATTGGACGATGCCGAAATAAAATATTCAACAGTTCAAAACTGGTATCCAGGAAATAAAGAAGGAAAAGGTGGAGTTTTTAACTTCGTTACCAAAAGAGGAATTTGCGAAAAAAACGCAAAAATCTCATGGACACAAGTAGAAACAGGTTCGGCAGTAACTTGGAAATATCCATCAGTGGTTTTAAAAGGTGACAATTCAATTGGAGAATTTTATTCGATTGCCGTAACCAATAATTTCCAACAAGCTGATACCGGAACTAAAATGGTTCATTTAGGAAAAAACACTAAATCGACTATTATTTCAAAAGGAATTTCGGCAGGAAAATCGCAAAACAGCTATAGAGGTTTGGTTCGAATTAGCGCTAATGCAGATAATGCTAGAAACTTCTCTCAATGTGATTCTCTTTTGATGGGAAATAATTGTGGCGCTCATACTTTTCCGTACATTGAAAGTAAAAATTCAAGTGCAAAAATCGAACATGAAGCAACGACTTCTAAAATTGGCGAAGATCAAGTATTCTATTGTAATCAAAGAGGAATTCCAACTGAAAAAGCTATTGCGTTAATCGTAAACGGTTTCAGTAAAGAAGTTTTAAATAAATTACCAATGGAATTTGCAGTTGAAGCACAAAAATTATTAGAAATTTCGTTGGAAGGATCAGTTGGATAATCAATATTAAATCAGAATAAAAAACACATTCAAAAAATGTTATCAATAAAAAACTTACACGCTTCGGTTGAAGACAAAGAAATATTAAAAGGAATTAATCTTGAGATAAAAGCAGGAGAAGTTCACGCCATTATGGGACCAAATGGTGCCGGAAAATCTACACTTTCTTCTATTATTGCAGGAAATGAAAATTATGAAGTTTCTGAAGGCGAAATCCTTTTAGAAGGTGAAGATATTTCAGAATTAGCGCCAGAAGAAAGAGCGCACAAAGGTGTTTTCTTGTCGTTCCAATATCCAGTTGAAATTCCAGGAGTTTCTGTTACGAATTTTATCAAAACAGCGATTAACGAAAAGAGAAAAGCTAACGGACAAGAAGAAATGCCAGCAAACGAAATGCTGAAATTAATTCGTGAGAAATCTGAATTATTGGAAATGGACAGAAAATTCTTGTCACGTTCATTAAACGAAGGTTTTTCTGGTGGAGAAAAGAAACGTAACGAAATTTTCCAAATGGCAATGTTAGAACCAAAAATCGCTATTCTTGACGAAACCGATTCTGGTCTTGATATTGACGCACTTCGTATCGTAGCTAATGGCGTTAACAAATTGAAAAACGAAAACAACGCAGTTTTAGTAATCACGCATTACCAACGTTTGTTAGATTATATTATTCCAGATTTTGTTCATGTGTTAATGGACGGAAAAATCGTAAAATCAGGCGGAAAAGAATTGGCTTACGAATTAGAAGAAAAAGGATACGATTGGATTAAAAGTGAATTGAATTAGAGTTTACAGTCTCAGTCACAGTTAACAGAAACTGCGACTGAATACTGCGACTGAATACTGAAAAAATGGATTTAAAAGAAAAATTAGTATCGTCTTTCATGGCATTTGAAGAGCAAATCGATGTGACTTCGCAGTTGCATGATGTGCGTACTTCAGCTATAAAAAACTTTGAAAATAAAGGTTTCCCAACCAAAAAAGAGGAAGCATGGAAATATACTTCGTTGAACGCCATCTTAAAAAATGACTTCACCGTTTTTCCAAAACACGAAAATGCAATTGAATTTGCTGAGGTTAAGAAGTATTTCCTTCATGAAATTGACACCTACAAAGTGATTTTTGTGGACGGAAAATTCTCTTCGTTTTTATCATCAACTACACATGATGGATTGGATGTTTGCTTGATGTCATCGGCATTGACCAAACCAAAATACAAAATGGTTATTGACGAGTATTTCAATAAAATAGCTAGTAAAGACGAGACTTTAACTACGTTGAATACCGCTTTCGCTAATGAAGGTGCGTACATCAACATTCCGAAAAGTAAAGTGGTTGAAAAACCAATCGAAATCATTTATTTCTCTACTGGAGTTGAAAATGCTTTGATGGTGCAACCTCGAAATTTGGTAATTGTAGGTGAAAATGCTCATGTTCAAATCATTGAAAGACACCAATCGTTAAACGAAAATCCAGTGTTGACCAATGCTGTAACTGAAATTTTTGCACAAAAACGCGCCATCGTAGATTATTATAAAATACAAAACGATTTACTAACGGCAAACCTAATTGATAACACCTATATTTCTCAAAAACAAGAAAGTAGAGTTTCGGTTCACACGTTTTCATTTGGTGGAAACATCACTAGAAACAACTTAAATTTTTATCATTTTGGAGAAAGAATTGATTCAACTTTAAAAGGAATTACGATTATTGGTGACAAGCAACATGTTGATCATTATACACTTGTAAATCATGCAACGCCAAATTGCGAAAGTCATCAAAACTATAAAACCATTTTGGCGGATAGTTCAACAGGAGTTTTCAACGGAAAAATTTACGTAGAAAAAGAAGCTCAAAAAACGGATGCTTTCCAGCAAAATAACAATATTTTAATTGGCGATAAAGCAACAATAAACGCAAAACCACAATTAGAAATTTTTGCCGATGATGTAAAATGTTCGCACGGTTGCACGATTGGTCAATTAGACGAAAGCGCTATGTTTTACATGCAAAGCCGTGGAATTCCAAAGAAAGAAGCTAAAGCTTTGTTGATGTATGCGTTTTCAAATAGTGTAATAGAAAGCATAAAAATACCTGAATTAAAACAACGAATTACAAAGATTATTGCCAACAAATTAGGCGTTAATTTAGGTTTTGATTTGTAGATAAAAATTTCTTTTATATAACAAAAAAGCTTTCCGAAATGGAAAGCTTTTTTTATGATTCGTCCTTAGTTGTTTTAATCAATCCAATACCAGAAACAAAAAAGACTACACCTAACACTCCATATATAATTAAGGACTTTATATCTCTTTCGCTTCCAGCAGTACTTGAAAACACTACAGCAGTGTATATAAGTCCAACAATTCCTAAAACCGTAAGGAATCCACCAAAAATCCTTTTCATATTCATGATATTATTTTTTTAGATTATCCCTACAAAAGTAGATGGCAGTTGCTCAGAAATATTACACATTTAAACTAAAAATTTGTAAATTTATTAGGGTTTTTTATTCAAACTCCCAACAACGCCACTCAACAAACCATTAAAATCAAATTCGGGATCTTCTTTCAAACCCATTCTAACAATAACTAAATCATGGCTTGGGAAAATTGCTACCATTTGTCCTTGATAGCCACTTGCGTAGAACATGTCTTTTGGAGCACTTGGAAATCTTCCGCCTGCGTTTAACCAAAATTGCGCACCATATTGACCATTGGAAGAATTCGTTGGAGTTGCAACGTATTTAGCCCAACTTTCATCAAAAATTTGTTCGCCGTTCCAATTGCCTTTGTGTAAGTACAATAAACCGAATTTTGCCCAATCACGTGTGGTTGCCCAACCATAAGACGAACCAACAAAATTCCCAGCCATATCGGTTTCAACAATAGCTGAATTCATACCGATTTTGTCTAATAAATTGGTGTACCAAAAATCTAAATACTCTTGATGCGTTTTGAATTGTTTTCGCAAAATTCCGCTTAACAAATTGGTTGTTCCAGAAGAGTAATTCCAAGTGTTATTGGGTTTTCCAACCAATGGTTTATTGATTTGTGATTTGGTCATATCTTCCTCAATAAAAAGCATTTTGGTCACATCCGAAATTTTACCATAATCTTCTTCCCATTCTAATCCTGAATTCATATGAAGTAAATCGTTTGTTGTAATTTTAGAGCGTTCATCGGTTGCCCATTCTGCAATTGGAGCGGCTTTCATGATATCGAATTTGCCTTGTTTTTGCAAAACTCCAAATAAAGTTCCTGTGATACTTTTCGTCATCGACCAACCTAAAATTCTTGAGTTTTTATTGAAACCATCCGCGTATTTTTCGGCAATAATTTTGTTTTTATAAATTACAATTACCGAACGTGTTCGCTTCTCTTTTTGACCTTTTTTATCGAAAGCATTTTCAACAATAGCGTTTAATTTGACATAATCAATGTTTGAAAAAACAGTGTCTTTTTGGTCTAAATTTCCATAAGGAAAAGGTAAATTAGTATTTATTTTAGTCCTTTTCGGAACATTGTACGGTTTGGAAACATCAAAATCATCGTTAATCAATGTTGCTCCTAATCCTTCACGATAAATAGCTTTTCGTTCTTTTAATCCATAGACTTTTGAAGTAACAAATCGTTCAGCATCATTAATTTCATTGGTTGCCCAATCTATTTTATCAATATCATTATCGCCTTGTTCAATGGTTTCCAATGAACGATTATCTAAAAAATGTCCTGACGTAACGCTTTTAGATGAAAAACCAGTTATCATATCAAGTTGCGGATAAATTTCTATTCGAAGATAAACTAAAACTAATAGGAGTAAAACCGCGAATATTTTGAAGAATTTTTTCATTGTAAATAGATTTTCATGCAATTTATAAATTAAAAATGAAATCAGTAATCATTATAAAGTTTTACATTTATAAAACTATGATTTTATTAACATCTGTTTGGTAAAAATCAGTTTCAATTTTATTACTTTTGTATTTAGAAAAATTCTAAATAAAGAAATGTTAGATATAAATAAAATACGAGCAGACTTCCCAATATTATCGCAACAGATTTATTGTAAACCGTTGATTTATTTTGATAATGGCGCGACATCTCAAAAGCCAAAAGTGGTTATTGACGCTATTACAAAATATTATGAACAATTGAATGCAAATATTCATAGAGGTGTGCACAAATTGAGTCAAGATGCTACCGATGCGTATGAGGTTTCTCGTGGTAAAATTCAAAATCACATTAATGCTAAATTCCCATACGAAGTAATTTTTACTTCAGGAACTACACATTCTATAAATGCCGTGGCGAATGGTTTTGCTTCTATTTTGAAAACCGGCGATGAGGTTTTAGTATCTGCTTTAGAACATCATAGTAATATTGTGCCTTGGCAAATGTTGTGTGAAAAAACCGGAGCTGTTTTGAAAGTAATTCCGATGAACGAAGCTGGTGAATTAATACTATCAGATTACGATAATTTGCTTTCAAATAAAACTAAAATTGTAACTGTAAATCATATTTCAAATGCCTTAGGAACGATTAATCCTATTGAATATATGATTAAAAAAGCGCATGAAGTTGGTGCTGCTGTTTTAATTGATGGCGCGCAAGCAACACCGCATTTAAAACCTGATGTTCAAGCTTTAGATTGTGATTTTTATGTGTTTTCAGGACATAAAATTTGTGGACCAACAGGCGTTGGAATTTTATATGGAAAAGAAGAATGGCTTCGAAAATTACCTCCATATCAAGGAGGTGGCGAAATGATTGCTACGGTTTCATTTGAAAAAACCACTTATGCTGATTTACCACACAAATTTGAAGCAGGAACACCCAATATTGAAGGTGGAATTGTACTTGGAACAGCAATAGATTATATGAATGAAATAGGTTTTGACAATATTGCTTCCTACGAACAAGAATTACTAGAATACGGGACAAAAAAACTTCTTGAAATAGAAGGATTAAAAATCTATGGAACGGCTAAAGAAAAAGCTTCTGTAATTTCTTTTAATATTGATGACATTCATCCTTATGACATTGGCACGATAATAGATAAATTAGGAATAGCAGTAAGAACAGGGCATCATTGCGCACAACCGATAATGGATTTCTTTAGTATTCCTGGAACTATTAGAGCTAGTTTTGCTTTTTACAATACTAAAGAAGAAATTGATATCTTTGTCGAAGCAGTTAAAAAAGCTAAAATGATGCTAACTTAAATAATCATTATGAAATCGCCATTAACAAAATGTTTGCGCAAGCAGTCACCAATAATTAAAAAAGCGATACCATATGTTACCGCTAAAAAATAAAATTTAAACATATGAAAGTATTTACATTATTAGTACTAACCATTTTCATGGCAAAAGGATGTTCACAAGAAACTAAAAACGATATTACTAATGCGAAAATTGTTTATACAGCTAATACTCGTGGTTTTTATCAAAAAATAACAATACAAAATCAAGAAATTTCTGTTTCTAGTGAAAGAGACTCCGCCGATAAAGGAATTACTTCCAAAATTTCTGATGCTGATTGGAAAGCGTTAGTTGGATATTTTGAAAAAATAGAACTTGATAGTTTGTCAACTTATAAAGACCCGACTCAAAAAAGAGTTTATGATGGGGCAGCCATTGCAGAGTTGATAATTAATTACAAAGAGAAAGAATATCAAACCAAAAATTTTGACCATGGTTATCCACCTGTTGAAATTGAAAAGTTTGTGAACAAATTGGTTTCTTTGGTTAAAGAAGAATAAATAGATAATAATTGATACTGAAATAATTCAGCATAATATGACAATACAAGAAATACAGGACACCATTGTTGATGAATTTTCGATGTTTGACGACTGGATGCAACGTTATGAGTACATTATCGATTTAGGGAAAGCACTTCCTTTGATTGATGAACAGTACAAAACAGAAGATAATATTATAAAAGGTTGTCAATCTAAAGTTTGGGTTCACGCAGAACAAAACGAAGATAAAATAGTTTTTACTGCAGATAGTGATGCTATTTTAACCAAAGGAATAATTGCAATATTGATTAGAGCCTTTTCAAATCAAAAAGCAGCTGATATTTTAGAAGCAAATACCGACTTTATAGACGAAATAGGATTGAAAGAACATCTTTCTCCAACTCGTGCTAATGGTTTGGTATCAATGATTAAACAAATAAAAATGTATGCTTTAGCTTATAATGCTAAAAATTAAATAATTATGGAAGAATTTAAAGATGAAATTAATTTAGGTGAGAATGTAGTTAAGGTTTTAAAAGGAATTTACGACCCAGAAATCCCTGTTGATATATATGAGTTAGGATTGATATACGACGTGATGATTAATGAGGATAATGAAGTAAAAGTATTAATGACTTTAACATCTCCAAATTGTCCAGTTGCAGAGACTTTACCTCGTGAAGTGGAAGAAAAAGTCACTAAAATTGATGTTGTTAAATCATGCGAAGTTGAAATCACTTTTGATCCACCATGGAGTAAAGATTTAATGAGTGAAGAAGCAAAACTAGAATTAGGAATGTTGTAAAATGTCAGAGGAAATAATAAATAAAGTCGCCAATTCTGCGCTTGAAGTTTTCGATTTGGAAGATTATTATCCAAACGGAGTTCGAACTCAAATAGACATATCAAAATGGCTTTATGAAGGATTTCTTTTGAAAGAGAAAGACTTTCGTGAAGCATTAAAAAATCACGATTGGTCACAATATCAAGGTCATTTAGTTGCAGTAAATTGTTCAACAGATGCCATAATTCCGGCTTGGGCAAGTATCCTAGTTACTGTTTATGTTTCACCATTTGCAAAGAAGGTTGTTTTAGGTAATTTATCTGATTTAGATACTTTATTGTATCAAGAGATTTTGTCTGAAATTGATTATTCTACATATCAAGATAAGCCTGTTATTTTAAAAGGTTGTTCTAAAAAACCAGTACCAGAAAGTGCTTACATCATTGCAATTCAAAATCTTCAACGAGTTGCAAAAAGTATAATGTATGGAGAAGCATGTTCAGCGGTGCCATTATACAAGAAAAAGTAGTTTAAATTCTACAAAATCAACAGCTTACATTTTTTCATATGGTTTGTTAAAGTCAAATGTATTTTTACCTTTGCACTCGAAAATTTTAAAACAAAACAAAATGAAAAAAATTTTACTTTCAATAGTTTTTTTAATGACTGTGAGTTTATCAATAGCTCAAACCGCAGAAAAAGAGAACTTAAAAAAAACTGAAGAAGCTGCAAAAGTTGCTGCAGATAAACCTAATGGATGGGTTAAAAAAGGGACTTTTACTTTTTTAGCAAATCAAGCAACTTTCAATAATTGGTTAGCAGGTGGTCAAAGTAACATCTCAGGAAATGTGGGATTAAATTATGATTTCAATTACAAAAGCGGAGATTGGAATTGGGACAACAGATTATTTGCTGCTTATGGTCTTACAAAAATAAAAGATCAAAAAATGCAAAAGTCTGATGATAGATTGGAATTCAATTCGTTATTGGGTAAAAAAGCTTCAGGATACTGGTTTTATTCAGCATTTTTTAATTTTAAAACTCAATTAGACTCTGGTTTTGATTTAGGATCTGGTATAAAAACTTCTCATTTCTTTTCACCTGCCTTTTTTCAATTTGGACCAGGTATGATGTGGAAAAAAAGTGATAATTTGAAAGTAAATATTGCTCCTGCAACTTCTAAATTGATTGTTGTTCATCCTCATTTTACTGATTTAGGTTCTTCATTTGGTGTTGCACAAGGTGATAATACACGTTTTGAATTTGGAGCAGCGGTAAATGGTTATTACAAATTTAATTTAATGGAAAATGTTACTGTTGAAAATATATTAAATTTATATTCAAACTATTTAGAAGATCCTCAAAATGTAGATATTGATTATACTTTAAATATTGCAATGAAAATCAATAAATCTTTATCAACAAATTTTGCATTCCAAACAATTTATGACGACAATGCATTCAGAGGTTTTCAAACTAGACAAATTATTGGTTTAGGAGTGAATTATGGTTTTTAATACTTAAATCAATTATATAAAAAATGCCTTTAGAATTTCTAAAGGCATTTTTTTATTCTTCTTTTTCAATAGCATCTTTGTAATCTGGATAAAGAAACTTATTGTACGGAAATCTAGTTACATGAATTTCTCTAACAGCTTCATAAACGATTTCTCTAAATTGTTCAAAGTTTTCTTTTTCTGTTGCAGAAATAAATAAAGCGTTTTTTTCACCAACATTACTCATCCAAGTTTGTTTCCATTCATCCAAAGTGTAATGTTTAGTTGTTCTTTCGGTCATTAAATCATCTTCTTCAATAGTAAGATGTTTATAGGCGTCAATTTTATTAAAAACCATTATGGTTGGTTTGTCATTACTTTTAATATCCATCAGAATCTGATTTACAGATGCTATATGATCTTCAAAATCTGGATGTGAAATATCTACAACATGAAGTAACAAATCTGCTTCTCGAACTTCGTCTAATGTGCTTTTAAAAGACTCTACCAATTGAGTAGGTAATTTTCTAATAAACCCAACAGTATCAGACAATAAGAAAGGCAAATTTTTAATTACAACTTTTCTAACAGTTGTGTCTAAAGTGGCAAATAATTTGTTTTCGACAAAAACATCGCTCTTTCCAACAGCATTCATCAAAGTTGATTTTCCAACATTTGTATATCCTACCAAAGCAACTCTAACCATTGCGCCACGATTACTTCTTTGAACAGACATTTGTCTATCTATAGTTTTAATTTTATCTTTCAATAAAGCAATTCTATCTCTAACAATTCGTCTATCGGTTTCAATTTCTGTTTCTCCTGGACCACGAAGGCCAATACCTCCTTTTTGTCTTTCAAGGTGCGTCCACATTCCAGAAAGCCTTGGTAGCAAATATTGACATTGAGCCAATTCTACTTGTGTTCTAGCATAGGAAGTTTCAGCTCGTTGAGCAAAAATATCCAAAATAAGATTGGTCCTATCTAATACTTTACAATCTAAAATTTTTGAAATATTTTTTTGTTGTGAAGGTGATAATTCATCATCAAAAATCACAGTAGATATTTCATGTTCTTTTACATAAAGATGAATCTCATCCATTTTTCCTGTTCCAAGAAAAGTCTTCGGATTTGGTTTGTCCATTTTTTGCCAAAATCTTTTTACAACTTCACCTCCAGCAGTAAAAGTTAAAAATTCTAGTTCATCTAAATATTCAACAAGTTTTTCCTCATTTTGATTTTGAGTTACAATACCAACTATGACTGTTTTTTCAAAATCTATTTTTTCTTTTTCTAACATAATATTCTTTTCTATGTGCAAAAATAGACAAAATGCATAAAAAATCGACAATCTGCAACATGAAATATTTTTAACAATTTTATTTAGTTAAAAACACCATTTTTATAGCTTTATTTATAAATTTTGTTAAATTTGGAGATTAAAACCAAACAAACACAAAATAATAATTAACTTAAATTACTACGTTAATGAAGAAAATTACTTTACTAATTGTTGCTTTATTGTTTACAATAGTTGGTTATTCTCAGTTTCCTACTCCAGGTTCTGAAGGATTTGAAGGTACTACAGGTGTAGACTTACCAACAACGCCAACACCATGGACTTTGGGAACAGGTGCAACTGGAAATCAATGGGCCGTTTTTGATAACGGAGTTGGTCCAACAAGAAGATGGGGTATAAACACAGCTGTTTATCCTGCCTATCAAGGTACAAATTGTGCTTTTATTGATCGTGAAAATATTGGTCTCGGAAATACTTCAGAAGATTATTTGGCAACACCAATTGTAACAGTTCCTGCAAATGGACAATTACGTTTCTGGACAAGATCAACAATCGCAACTGTATCTGCTACGGAATATCTTATAAAAGTTAATACAAATGTCACTGCTGGTTCACAAACTACAGCTGCAAATTATGCAATAACAGCAGCTTCATGGACAGAAACCACTTTAAATACAACTTACAATGTTTATGAAGAAAAAGTTGTTGATTTAACTGCTTATGCGGGTTTACAAGTTCATATTGCTTTTGTAATGCGTCATACTCAACCTACAGCAGGTTTAGGCGGCGACAGATGGTTGGTAGATGACATTAGATTAATTCAAAGATGTCTAGAGCCAACAAATTTATCAGCAACTGGAATAACTCAAACTTCTGCTAATTTAAATTGGTCAAACCCAAGTGGATCTACTTCATGGGAAATTGAAGTAACAAATACTGCTCAAACAGGAGTTGGAGTTGTATATAGCGGACCACTTCCTTATGTAGCTACAGGGTTATTACCAGGTACTGCTTATGTTTATTATGTTCGCTCTCTTTGTACAGACGGTTCAAGTAACTGGGTAGGTCCATTTAATTTTGCAACGACAACACCTGGTCTGTCATGTGTGGCTCCAATTACGGTTACAACACTACCTTACAGTACAACCGATAATACTGGGAATTATAGTGATTCAACAGATACAAATCAAGGAGCGTCTTGTGGTACTACAACAAATTATATGACTGGTAATGATGTGTTTTATTCATATACACCAACAACTACTGGAGCTATAAGTATTACAATGACTCCAGGTTCAAATAGTTCATCTATTTTTGTATATCAAGGTTGTGCTAATGTTGGTGCTACTTGTTTGGCAGGTGTAGCAAACACAACTAATACAGTAAGATCAATTCCAAGTTTAAACGTAACGGCAGGTCAACAATATATTATTGTACTTTCTGGAACAACAGCAGCACAAACTTATGCTTATACATTGGTTATTCAACAATTAAATTGTGCTCAACCAACAAATTTAGCTGTAACAGGTATTACTTTAAATGGCGGTAACTTATCTTGGGATAATCCAGGAGGAGCAACTTCATGGGAATATGTAGTTCAAGCAGGAGGAGGTCCACTACCAACAGGTGCTGGCACTCAAACAAGTTCAAACACTACTAATCCAATTACTGGTTTAACTCCAGATTCAACTAATCAATTCTGGGTAAGAGCTGATTGTGGAAATGGAACTTTTAGTGCTTGGTCTGGTCCGTTTTTGTTTAATACTTTAGTTCCACCACCAGCGTGTGGAGGAACATTTACAGATCCGGGTGGGGCTACAACTAATTATGCTAATAATTTAGATTCAACAGTAGTTATTTGTCCATCTACTCCAGGCGAAGTAGTAACTGTAACTTTTACTTCTTTCAATACGCAAGCTAGTAATGATGGATTATATATATTCAATGGAAATTCAGTTGCATCTCCTCAATTTTTAAGTGGTAATCCTGCTGGAACTGTTCCTGGAGGTTTAGCGGGTTCTTATTGGGGAACAACTAATCCTGGAGCGTTTACGTCTTCAAGTGCTGATGGATGTTTAACATTCAGATTTAGAAGTAATGCAACTACTAATGCTGCAGGATGGGTTGCAAATGTAACATGTGCTTTACCTCCAGTTTGTCCAGCTCCTTTTTCAGTAACAGCAAACACAATTTTAAATAGTTCAGCAAACATAGCTTGGACTGCAGCAGGACCTGCAACACAGTGGCACGTATTAGCTTTACCTTGTGGATCACCAGCACCAACAGCAGGGTCTACAGGATGGGTAACGGCAAACACGAATCCTTTTCCATTAACAGGGTTGACAGGAGAAACTTGTTATAATGTTTATGTGAGAAGTGCTTGTTCGGTTTCAGATTTAAGTACTTGGTCTGGTCCAGCAGTATTTACCACTACAATAACACCACCAGCATGTGGAGGAACATTTACTGATCCCGGTGGAGCAGCCGCAAATTATGCGAATGGTGCTGACTCTACTGTAACAATTTGTCCTACTGTTGCTGGAGAAGTAGTAACAGTAACTTTTACAACTTTTAATACTGAGGCCAACTGGGATGGATTATATGTATTCAATGGTAATGCAATTACATCTCCTCAAATATCAAGTGCTAATGGCGCTGGAAATGTTCCTGGTGGATTAGCAGGATCTTATTGGGGTAACTTAACAGGAGCAAATTTACCTGGCCCATTTACGTCAACATCACCTGATGGTTGTTTAACTTTTAGATTTAGAAGTGACGCATCAGTTAATAATCCTGGATGGGTAGCAAATGTATCATGTGCAGTGCCACCAACTTGTCCAAATCCAAATACTTTAACTACATCTACAGTTACATCAAATTCTGCTACTTTAGCATGGGTGAATCCAAATACAGCTACTACATGGCATGTTTTAGCATTACCTTGTGGTTCTCCAGCTCCAAATGCTTCTACAACAACTTTTATAACAACTACAACAAATCCACATGTTTTCACGGGATTAACGCCAGATACTTGTTATAATTTATATGTTAGAGCTGTATGTCCTGGAAATGATTTAAGTAACTGGGTAGGACCAACTACTATAACGACTCAAATTGCACCACCAGCATGTGGAGGAATATTTACAGATCCAGCTGGTGCAACTGTTAATTATGCAAATGGTACAGATTATACAGTTACTATTTGTCCAACAATACCTACAGAACAAGTAACAGTAACTTTTACAACATTTAATACTGAGGCTAACTGGGATGGATTATATGTTTTTGATGGAAATTCAATTACAGCTCCTCAATTGGCTAGTGCAAATGGAGCTGGCAATGTTCCTGGTGGTTTGCCAGGATCTTATTGGGGTAATTTAACAGGTGCTAATTTACCTGGTCCTTTCACTGCATCAAGTGCTAATGGATGTTTAACATTCAGATTTAGAAGTGATGGTTCAGTAAACGCTCCAGGTTGGGTTGCAAATGTAACTTGTGCACCAGCACCTACATGTCCAAAACCTACCGCGGTAATAACTTCAAATGTTACTCAAACTGGAGCAACAATTTCTTGGACAGAGATTGGGACAGCTACTACTTGGGAAGTACTTATATTACCTGCAGGTTCTCCAGCTCCTACAGCAACTTCTGTAGGAATTATAACTACTACAAATCCATATATTGCTACAGGATTAAGTCCAGGAACTCCATATATTGTTTATGTTCGTTCTATCTGTAGTGGTTCTGATATAAGCTTATGGTCAAATGTAAGAGCATTTACTACGTTAATTGCAAATGACGAATGTATAAACGCTACTGTTGCTCCGGTTAACACAACAAATACATGTACTTTAACTGTTGGAGGAACACTTATAGGAGCTACTGCTTCAGCAGAAGCAAATGCTTGTGTTGGAACTGATGATGATGATGTGTGGTTTCAATTTACTGCAACAAGTACATCACATACAATTAATTTAAATAATATTACAGGAAGTACAACGGACCTGGTTCATGTATTATATTCAGGTTCTTGTGGAACATTAACACAGATAAGTTGTAACAATCCAAATAATAGTTTAGCAAATAATTTAGTTGTTGGTCAAACGTATTATATTAGAGTATATTCTTGGACAGCAACAGCAAATCAAACGTCAACTTTTAGTCTTTGTATAGGAACTCCAGTTCCTCCTCCAAGTTGTATAACAAATACACCTGCTGGAAATACATGTGCACAAGCTACTCCAATTTGTAACTTAAATGGATATTGCGGAAATACCTCTGCTTCATACACTTCGAATTCTTGGCCAGAATTATCAGCTGAGTTTTGTGGGTCATTAGAAAACAATTCTTTCTTAACTTTTGTGGCATCATCATCAACAATTTCGTTAGATGTTTGGGTAACTAGTTCAGAAGATAACAATGGTATACAAATTATGATTTTTGGAGCTGCTACATGTGGTTCCGGACCAGTAACAGAATATTTATGTTGGAGTCCAGGAAACGTTCCTGTCACTTCTACTAACTTAACAGCAACAGGATTAACTCCAGGTCAAACCTATTATGTAATGATTGATGGATTTGCAGGTGATGTATGTAATTATGTTATTGGAGCTAATACTGGAATTCAAACTCCAGTTGCAATTAATACTTCTACCTCTACAACTTCTCCTACAATATGTTTAGGACAAACAGCAACTTTAAATGCTACAGGTGGTAATGGTATTTATACTTGGACACCATCTGCTCAGTTAAGCGCAACAACAGGAAGTAGTGTTATATTCTCTCCAACAGCAGTTGGTACATATAATATAACAGCAACATCTTCTGATAATAACCCATTATGTCCTCAATCGGCATCAAGTACACAAACTATTATTGTTGTTGATTATGTAAATGCTACATTCAATCAAATTCAACCATTCTGTGAAGGAACTACACCTCCAGTGTTACCAACAACATCAACAACTGGTGTTACTGGTACCTGGTCACCATCTGTTGTTAGTAATGTAGTAGGAACAACAACCTATACATTTACACCGGCTATTACACAATGTTCTTTTCCAACAACTATGGATATTGTTGTAACACCTAGTATAGTTCCAACATTTCTTGCACCTGCACCAATTTGTCCCGGTTCTCCGGCACCAGTACTTCCAACATCATCAAGTAACTCTACACCAATTACAGGATCTTGGTCACCAGCGATAGTTAGTAATACGGCTTCTGGAACTTATACATTTACTCCAGATCCAGGTCAATGTGCTACAACAACAACATTAAATGTTACTGTTTTACCGAGTTGTGATTTTGGTAGTTATGCAAGTGCAGTTTGGTTGACAAATTGTGCGACTTCAAATTTCTTTAATACTGTTGGTTCAGGAATAGATATAATAGGACCTGCATCAAATGTTTTCCCAAATACGGATTTAGGAACCTATGTACAAAATTCAAATACATTAATTTTAAGAGGTGCAGAAGTAAAAACATTTAAATCTGCAACAGCTAATGTTTGTAGTGCTAGATTAAATTATAGAATTTATCCTGCGGCTACAACTCCAGGCGCATTTACAGTATTAGATTTACCTTTCTTTGATAATTGTGGAGGAGGTACTTTCCCATCTGGAGGTCCGTGTATTACAGGTGACCAAAAATGGCAAAGAGTATTGAATGATTCTCAATCACCAATTAACTTGACAGCTTATGCTCCAGGTGATTATGTTTTAGAAGTTTATTATGATGTTACAGGTGATGTAAACTCAACGACAGCTTGTGATGACACTATATTAATTAATAATAATGGTGCAAATTATATTGCTACATATACAATTCAAGCTCAACCTTTATATACAAGTACAAATCCAACAACTTGTGGTGGTACAGATGGTACAATTACAATTTCTGGTTTAGCACCTAATGAAGCATATGATTTAACATATCAAGATGGTACAACTACAGTTGGTCCAAACAACGTAACTACTAATGCTTCTGGTCAATATGTTATTACAGGTTTAAATTCAGGAAATTACTCTAACTTCTTATTGTCAATCAATAGTTGTTTATTAACTAATAATGCACCAATAATTCTAGTTGATGCTAATAGTCCAACTGTTACAGTTAATAGCCCAACGGTTTGTGCTGGTACTCCAGCTACAATAACTGCTACTCCAGGTGCGGCAGGAACATATAATTATGTTTGGACAGTTCCGACAGGAGCGACAGACCCAGGAAACGTTGCAACATTTGATGCAACATTATCAGGAACATACTCAGTTGTTATAACAAATACAACAACTGCATGTAGTAGCTCTAGTGCTTCAAGTGTTGTAACTATTAATACTAATCCTACAGTAACTGTTAATAGCCCTACAGTTTGTGCTGGTACTCCAGCTACAGTAACAGCTACACCAGGTACGGCAGGTACATATAATTATGCTTGGACCGTACCAACAGGAGCAACAGACCCTGGAAACGTTGCAACATTTGATGCAACAATATCAGGAACTTACTCAGTTGTTATTACAGATACAGCTACAAGTTGTGTTAGTTCTAGTGCATCTGGAATTGTAACTATAAATGCTATTCCTACTGTAACTGTTAATAGTCCAACAGTTTGTGCTGGTACTCCAGCCACAGTAACAGCTACGCCAGGTGCGACAGGTACATACAACTATGTTTGGACAGTTCCAACAGGAGCGTCAGACCCAGGAAACGTAGCAACATTTGATGCAGCTATTTCAGGAACTTACTCAGTTGTAATTACTGACACAACTTCTGGTTGTACTAGTCCAAGTGTTTTTTCTGTTGTAACTATTAATGCTAATCCAACAGTAACTGTGAATAGCCCAACAGTTTGTGCTGGTACTCCAGTTACAATAACTGCTACTCCAGGTGCGGCAGGAACATATAATTATGTTTGGACAGTTCCAACAGGAGCAACAGACCCAGGAAACGTAGCAACTTTTGATGCAACAGTTTCAGGAACTTACTCAGTAGTTATTACAGATACAGCAACAAGTTGTACTAGTTCTAGTGCTTCAGGAATTGCTACAATAAACGCTAATCCTACAGTTACCGTTAATAGCCCAACAGTTTGTGCTGGTACTCCAGCTACAGTAACAGCTACGCCAGGTGCGGCAGGTACATATAACTATGTATGGACAGTTCCAACAGGAGCGACAGACCCAGGAAACGTTGCAACATTTGACGCAACAATTTCTGGAACATATTCAGTTGTAATTACTGATGCAACTTCTGGTTGTAGTAGTACAAGTGTTTCAAGTGTTGTAACTATTAATTCTAATCCTACAGTAACTGTTAATAGTCCTACAGTTTGTACTGGTACTCCAGCTACAGTAACTGCTACACCTGGTGTAGCAGGTACATATAATTATGTTTGGACCGTTCCAACAGGAGCGACTGACCCTGGAAACGTTGCAACATTTACTGCAACGGTATCAGGAACTTATTCAGTTGTTATTACAAATACAGCTACAAGTTGTGTTAGTTCAAGCGCTTCAGGAATTGTAACTATTAACGCAAACCCTACTGTTACAGTTAGTAGCACAACAGTTTGTCAAGGTTCTACTGCAACAATTACTGCAACGCCAGGTGTTTCAGGAACTTATAGTTATGCTTGGACTGTTCCAGCTGGAGCAACAAATCCAGGTAATAATGCTACAATTAGTACAACAATTGCTGGTACATATAGCGTTGTTATTACAAATACTGCAACTGGATGTATAAGCCCAAGTGCAAGTGGAACAGTTTCAATAAATCCAAATCCAACTGTTACTGTAAACGACGTAACAATTTGTCAAGGTGGTTCAGCAACTGTTTCTGCTACACCAGGAACATCTGGAACATATACTTATGTTTGGACAGTTCCATCAGGAGTGACAAGTCCAGGAAACGTTTCTTCTTTCTTTACAACTATATCTGGAGTATATTCTGTAATTATTACAGATACCACAACAGGTTGTTCAAGTTTAAGTGATTCTGGAACAGTAACATTTGTTCCACCATTTGATTTTGTTATAGATGGAGCATGTGTTAACAATAATTTTGTTTTAGAAGTTACACCAACAAATGGTAGTTTTGATGTAAATACTGCAACTTTTAACTGGGTATATAACAGTTTACCAGTTGGAACAAATTCTACTTTTGATGTAACAAGTTATGTAAATGGAACCACAACTACTGAACCATTACCTTTAACTTTTGATCTAACAGTAACTACAGCAGCTGGATGTACATTAACGCATCAGATAACATTATCAAGTATTTACTGTACAATTCAAAAAGGTATTTCTCCTAATAACGATGGTTTTAATGAATTCTTTGATTTACAAAATCTTAATGTTCAGAAATTAAGTATCTATAATAGATATGGTACAAATGTTTATTCTAAATCAGAATATACCAAAGAATGGGTAGGACAATCTGATAATGGAAATGAATTACCAGATGGTACTTATTATTATGTGATAGAATTTAAAAACAATCAGCCAAGCAAAACAGGTTGGATTTATATTAACAGAGAAATAAAATAACAAACTAACTATATAATGATAAATTTCAAAACAATGAAAAAAATATATTTCTTAACTGCGTTTGCTTTGTTGACATTCCTTGAAATGAGTGCACAACAAGACCCTCACTACACTCAGTATATGTATAATATGAGTGTTATTAACCCTGCTTATGCTGGATCTAAAGAAAACCTTGCTGGTGGTTTGCTTTACAGAAAACAATGGGTTCAAATTGAAGATGCACCAACAACAGGAACATTCTTTTTACACAGTCCAGTTGGTAAGAATGTTGGTTTAGGTTTATCTGTAATTTCAGATAAAATTGGACCAGTTGAAGAAAATAATATCTATGCTGACTTTTCTTATACTTTAAATTTAGGAGGAGAGCATAGGTTAGCTTTTGGTCTAAAAGGTGGTGCTACTTTTCATAAAGTTGCATTGTTTAGTCAAATTGGTAACGGAAACGTTCCTGATCCAAATGACCCTGCCTTTGCATCAAATACAAACAATACCTTTTTGAATTTAGGAACAGGTTTATTTTATTATACAAACAAATATTATGTTGCTTTATCTGTTCCTAATATGTTAAAATCAAAGCATTTGGATTTTAATGGTAGACAGTTTGGTACAGATACACAACACTATTTCTTAACAGGTGGATATGTGTTTGATTTAACCCCTAACGTTAAATTTAAACCATTTGCAATGATTAAATCTGCATTTAACGCTCCAACATCTCTTGATGTTTCAACTAACTTTATGTTTAATGATAAGTTTGAAGTTGGTGCAACATACAGATTAGAGGATTCATTTGGAGCGATGGTTAATTATGCAATAACTCCAAATTTAAAAATTGGATATGCATACGACCACATTGTTTCAGATTTGAATATTACAACACCATCTTCTCATGAGGTGATTTTGTTGTTCGATTTGAATTTCCCGAAAAAAGTATCACAATCTCCAAGATATTTCTAACATAAATAAAAGTAAAAAATGAAAAATCTATATATAGCATTAAGTTTTGTAGCAATTAGCGCATCTGTTTTTGCACAAAATAAAGACACAAAAGCTGCAGATAAATTATTCAGTAGATATGAGTATGTTTCTGCCGCTAAGGAATATCAAAAATTGGTTGATAATGGTAAAGGTGATGGATATGTTTATAAGCAACTTGCTGATACATACTATAACATGTTTAACACAACAGAAGCTTCAACTTGGTATGCCAAAGCAACAGAATCTTCTCAAGATGCAGAAACCTATTTTAGATATGCTCAAATGCTTAAAGCAAATGGTAAATATGAAGAAGCTAACAAGCAAATGAATAAATTTGCCTCTATGGTTCCAAATGATTTGAGAGCTAAAGCTTTTAAAGAAAACCCGAACTATGTTCCAAAAATTTTAGGAAAAAATGTAAGTTATACTGTTAATTCTTTAGCTGTAAGTTCAGATAAATCAGATTTTGGTGCAGTAATGTATGATAACACGCTTTATTTTACAAGTGCTAGAAATGGTGCTAGAAAAAATTATGGTTGGAATGACGAACCGTTTTTAGATGTTTATACTTCTACAATGGGTGATTCAGGAACTTTTTCTGAGGCGTCTACTTTAACATCTGTAAATTCAAAGTTTCATGATGGACCAGTAACAATTAGTTCTGATGGAAATACAATGTATTTTTCAAGTGATAGTTTTAGAGAAGGTCTTTTCGAAAAAGATAAAGTAAATAAATTGAAACTTGGAAAAAACAATCTTTATGTTGCTACTAAATCTGGTGACTCTTGGACTAATATTAAACCACTTCCTTTCAATAGTAAAGATTATTCTTTGAGTAATCCAAGTTTAAGTAGAGATGGTAAAACATTATACTTCTCTTCTAATATGCCAGGTAGTTTAGGTGGTGTAGATATTTGGAAAGTTTCTGTTAATGGTGATACTTATGGTGCTCCAGAAAACTTAGGAAATAAAGTAAATACCGAAGGAAATGAAAGTTTCCCATTCATTGCGGATGATAATTCTACTTTGTATTTTGCTTCAAGCGGAAAACAAGGTTTAGGTGGATATGATGTTTACCAAATTGATTTAGCTAAAGGTTCTGAAGCAGTAAATATGGGTAAACCTGTTAATACTGAAAAAGATGATTTCGCTTTTACTTTTAATAAAGCTAAAAACTTAGGATTCTTATCTAGTAACAGAAATGGTAATGACGATATCTTTAGCGCTACTCCTATTTGTGGTGTTGATTTATTAGTTGTTGTGACTAATGCAAAAACTGGTGAGATTTTATCAAATGCTAAAGTTGCTATTCTTGATGACAAGAAAAATGTTATTGCAACTGAAACTTCTAACGATAAAGGAGAAGTTAATTTTAGAGTTGAATGTGATAAGCCATATTCAATTCAAGCGTCTAAAGATGGTTTCGAAGGAAATGTATTCCCAGTTGCAAAAAGCAAAGGGCCAACTGCTAAAGTTGATGCAGCATTACAACCAATTGATGTAATAGTTACTCCAACAGAGATTATCTTAAAACCAATTTATTTTGAATTTGATAAGAGCAACATCACTCAAGAAGGAGCATTTGAATTAGATAAATTAGTTCAAGTAATGAAGAATAATGATAAGTTAGTAATCTATGCTAAATCTCACACTGATAGAAGAGGAAGTGATGATTACAATATGACTTTATCTGAAAGAAGAGCGCAAGCGACTGTTCAATATGTAATTTCTAAAGGTATTTCAGCTGAAAGAATTTCAGGAAAAGGATTCGGTGAATCTGAGCCTAAGGTTGCATGTGATAAATGTACTGAAGAAGAACATTCTCAAAACAGACGTTCAGAATTCTTAATCGTGAAATAATTAAGATTTAATCAATAAGATTTAAAAACCGAGATGAAAGTCTCGGTTTTTTTATTTGGTATTAATTATCTATTAATTCAAAACAAAGCTTGGTTTTGTTTGTTTTTAGCTGCGATTATTAATAATAGTTACTACAAGATGTTTTTCAGAAAACATGCTTTTCAAGACCTTAAAAACGTTTTTGTTATCTATTTTTAATTTAGTTTTTATTCTAATTAGTTATTATATAAATTAGCCGTTAAATAATATTCACTTTCATCTTTAACAATGAAAAAAATAAAATTATATATCCTTATATTACTTTGCAGTTTATCAATAAAAGCTCAAGACATTAAAATAGATTCAACTAATTATTTTAATTTTTACGATTATACAGCACATTATAAAAATTCAGATGTTAAATCGTTTGGATTAACAAGAACAATGATAATTGATATTGTTACTAATGAAATGGAAAAATTAGGGTTTAAATGGATTATTACCTTTAGAATTATAAAAATTGAAGAAGGTAAATATGTTAATTCTATATGTTATTCTGATAAATCAAATTGTGGTTTTTTATTTGATGAAATCTATGAAACAGAACAAAATCAAGAAGACAGGAAATGGAAAAGCTTAAGTAAAAAATATTCTGGTAATGATTACGTAGAGAAGATTGTTTCTTTAGATGGTAGTTATAAATTTGTAAATATTAAAGAGGTTCCAAATAACTTGTATATTCTTAAGATGAACGATTACTGGTATCAACAAAGCACCAATCCAGAGAAGAATAAGAAATTAGTGTCCAAAGAGTTTATAGAAAGCTTATTAAGGGAAGATGTTCGTTCGTTCTTAAAGAATAGAAAACCATAATGTACTTAAAAAAATAGTTATAAACGGATTATGTTTTTAGAAAATTTAATAATCATAAAAGAACAATACGTTTTTTATTAGCATAATTTTAAAACACCTAAATTCCATGTTTTAATTAAGGAACTTATGTTTTTATAAACAAAAAGAGCTTCCAATTCTGGAAGCTCTTTTTATATGATTTATATTGTAAAAAATTAATTCACCACAATATCATCTATTTGCATATTTGTTGTAAGCGTAGGACTTGTTAACCCTGAACCAGTATATTCAAATATGAAAAATCCATTTCCAGTTACAGATGTTGGTATAGAATATACACCACTATTTGTAAATGATGCAGTTGAAGTATTCGCAGTCGAAAAAGTAAAATTAGAAGTAATGTTTACTAACGTAGCTGAACTTATTGCTGAACCAGGAACATAATTTGTACTGTAGTAAACTTTTAAAGTCTCACCATTATAGAAATTTGTTCTAGTTTTAAATGATAAATTATTTGCTGTAGTCATATCAACTGGAACAATGAATAAAGTTCTGTTATTTTCTACAGGATTACCGAAAGAGGACATTTCGATATATTTAGTACCACTAGATGATCTTGTTCTCCATGTTTTTGAACCAACAACAGGATCATTTATATATTTTGGAAAATTGTTTTGTCCAGTTGTTGCAGAACCAGCTGTATAACTCTCAAAATTTTCTGTAAACACACCAAGGTATTGTATTGCATTACCAACAATTGGAGGGAAAACATCAACTCTAGGACTATTTAATTTAAAGTCACTTTCATATCTTACGATAAATTGAAAATCGGTATCATATTTTGTTAAAACACCTCTAATTGTTCCACTTCCAGATGGAACTGTATTTCCAGAAAATGGACAAAAACTACTCATTCTTAATATTCTGCTAGTTCCTCCTGATGTTGCAATTATTGCATGATTAGTAGCACCACCACCAGAATCAACATCATAATAGGTTCTGTTTATAGAACTTTCGTCAAATTGAACAGGGCTTAAGTCAATTAATGTATTTTGGTTAACATCAGCATAAGCAGCGCTCAATGAAAAAGGTCTTACTAAGTCACTTTCAGGAACTATAGTCGCTGATGGTAATAAATGGTTTTGCCATACATTCTCAGCAATTCTTCCAATTTCGCCTTCAAACAGACTACCAATTTGTAATGAACCAAAAACGTTAGCAACATAAAGTCCTTTAAGTTTAATAAAGACTTTTCTACCAGGAGTAAAACCTTTACCATACAAAGTAGTTATATTTAATGGTACGCTAAATCCTTTGATAGTAGTTGCAGTATTTTTTAAATCTTGGAAAGAAATTGATTTGTAAAATGTCCCTTTTTCATCACTTGATGTTACATAAGCTTCAATAATATCATCTGCTGTATACAGAACAGGTGTTGATGTAGCTACAATTTGGTTAACAGCTATTGTCGGAGTCAACTCGTAGGTTTTCAATGTATTTTCTGGCACATCGTATGAGTCGTCATTAACACAACTTGATAAACAAATTGCTGTAAATGCCAGAGTAAATATATTTTTTAAAATTGATTTTTTCATTTTTACCTTTACTATTAGTTTTTGTTAATAATTCTAACATTGTCAATTGAATAAGTACCATCTAATGAAGTATTAGTACCAGACCCTTTTACTTTAAATGCTAGATAAACATCTTGATTTGCATAAGTAGATAAATCGATTAACCCAGAGCTAAAAAAATCAAAATTGGTATCGAAGTTTAAAGGCGGTTTTGTAAAATTTACAACTGTCCAATTTGCTGCAGTTACATTTGTTCCATCAAAATCTGTTGAAACTAAAAGCTCAATTGAATTTGCAGCAGTTGACACATAAGCCTGTGCCACATCAAATGCTAATTTTGAGTTTGATTCAACATTGATTTTTGGTGATACTAACCAAGCAATATTTACAGCTTGTCCAGACTGAAAGCTTGTAAATTCAGCATATTTATCAGAATAATAAATACCTTGGTTCCACTTTACAGTTCCTGCTTCAGCAAAATTTGTCCATCCAGCTAAATTAATTACAGCACCATCAGTAGTATTTGAAGTAAAATCTTCAAAAAGTTTGTATGGTTGAAAATCTGGGTTTTTAATATCTTCTTCCGGAGAACATGCCGTAAAAGAAGTCATTACCATAACTCCTAAAAGGAATAAAATTGTTTTTTTCATAACTATATTTTATTAAAAGTTTACATATAAATTTAGGAAGTATGATCTTCCAAAACCGTAAAAATATTTTGGTGCAAAAGCAGGTGTTCCACTTGATACATCTTGGTTAACTTCTCTGAAATTTGCATTTCTAGCTTGTTCAAAACCGCCAGTTTTATATTGAATATCAAATACATTGTTTAATGATGCAAAAAATCCGAAAGTGCTACTTTTGATTTTCCAAGATTTACCACCAGTTAAGTTTACCAAAGTAAAGTTATTAAATTCTTTTTGTTTTAGCAATTCTTTAGCTCTTTCGTTAGTAGCTTCAGGAAAAGGAAGTCCTTCATTATCTAATGGATTTCTAAAAAAGTTTTGCGTTCTTAATAATGCCGAAACATCAAGATAATTGTTTGCTAAGTAATTTGCATTAGCTCCAATCCACCAAAATTTTGGATCACGATATTCAATACCAAATGAAGCTGCAGTTTGAGGTCCACCAGATAATCTATATCCTTTTAGATTTGCTTGTCCAAAATCAATAATAGGATTTGTATTGGTAGGAGAAGCTAAGTTGTCGTTATTCAACACAACATTTGGGTTGTTGTTATAAGTATACTCTCCGTATGCAGCGTTAGCTGTTAATTTAATTGTTGAAGTAAGCTGATACTCCATACCCAATTCAAGACCTATATTTCTTTTTTCAATATTTGTTACAGTTTCTGCAACAAATGCATCTCCACCATCTCCATTATCATCATCAAAAATACCTTCACCAAAGAAGAATGAAGTTTCTGTTGCATTTTTAATGCTTGACATGTAAGCTGTAATTCTAGATTTAAATTTAGGAGTTCTAATCACATAACTTGCATCTAAACTTGAAATATTTTCATTTTCAATTCCCAAAGTAATATTATTATTTAATCTAGCATTTGGAAAAACATTACGCATTGAAGGCGCTTTAGTCAAATAAACTCCATTAAAATTCAAGAAATGTCTACCAGATATTTTATAGGTTAAGCCACCTTTAAAACCAAAGTTCTCAAAAGATATCTTATCACCTTTACCAAATGAGTTTGTTGGATATAAACCATTTTTGTATAAACCTTCTCTTTGATATTGGTTTTTAGTATAAGTCTGAGCTAAATAAAAATCTACTTTTTTGTATGTAAATTTAAATTGAGTAAAGGCTTCAAATGTAGTTGCCATTAAATTGTAGTTGTATGCAAAAGTGTCACCAACACCAACTTTTCTATTTGGATTATTTAAATCAGATTGTTGTTCATTACCAACTTGAAAATTATCGTAGTCTTCATAATACTGACCACCAAGTAAATCAAGAAGGTTGGCAAAGTTGTGTGATTTTAAACTTTTAAAAGTCCCACCAGCATTTAATACTATATTATCTGCTAATTGAGAATTAATTACGGTATTGGCTGTCCATAATTTGTCATCAGTTCTATCTTCATACAAGATATAGGCACTATGACCATCTGCAGTAGACAAATTGGCTTGATACATTTCATTCCAATTTAATTGTCTGTTATTTAAAAATTTAGCATCGGCTGCTAAAGCAATATTTGCAGGATCATCTCCTTGGAAATCTGTGTAATCATCTGGATTCCAAAGTGAAGTATAGTAACTTGGTAAATTTCTGTAATAAGTTGGATCAGGATTATCTGCACCTTGGTTATCGATTCTACTACTTCCAATTTTACCAAATTGATGAGTAATACCAGAGGTGATATTAGTTTTGTTAGTAACTTTCCAGAAATGATTTAACATTAATATTGGTTCAGTTACATCTCTATCTCTAGAGTTACGTTTTTTTCCATCTTGATAACCCCAATAAGAGTTATATCTGTATCCTGCAATTCTGTTTACTTCATCTGTATTAGGAGAATTTCTTCCACGACTATTTTCAGCGTATATTGAAGTAAAGTTTAACGAATGTTTTTCGTTGATTTTTTTCTCAACACTTGCAAAAACTGAGTTAGCACTGTAATCAGTTCCTTCAAAATATCCTTCTTGAGCCCATCTTCTAGATGCAGATACTACAAATGCCCATCCGTTTTTATTCATTCCTGAAGCATGTGTACCCATAGTTCTCCAGCTATAATTAGTGTTTGTTCCTGAAAACGACACTCTCGAACCTGGTCTATAAATAGAAGCTCTTGTATTAATCTCTTGTGTTCCTAAAATCCCACCAAAAGTGTAGTCTGATGGTGCAGAACCCATTGTAAATTCTTGGTTACGAGTAGCATCATTCAATCCACCCCAGTTACCCCATTGTGGTCTTCCATCATATATTTTATTCATTGCTACTCCATTAATCATGGTTGTAGCATTTTCATTATCTAAACCACGAATTCTAAATCTTGCAAGACCCCAGTTGAAAGCAGCAGCTTGTTGAAAAGCATCTCTTGATGCTTGTAAAAGTCCAGAAGTGCTCTCTGAACCACTGTTATCATCACCCAAATCGTTATCTGTGATGGTAACTAAACTTAATTGTTGTTCTTCGGTAACATCTTCTTCCAAAACAACAACACCTAAATCTAAAATTTTTCCTTGTTCTACATCAATAGCTAATAGTTGGTCTTTATAACCATCACTTTTTACTACTAATAATTGTGAACCAGCCGGCACTGATTTAAAAACAAATTTCCCTTCAGCATCTGTAATTTCAGTTAAATTACTGTTCTGAATAGTGGCAACAACATTTTGTAATGGTTTTTGTGTTTTTGAGTCAACAACTTTTCCGGAAAATCCAGTACCTGTTTGTGCAAATACAAAACACACTTGCATCACAAACAAAATACTAATGACAAGTTTTTTCATAAATTGAATTAAATTAATTTTCTTTTCGTTAAGTGTTAATAAAAACTTAACAGCCTACAAATGTACATCTTTTAATAATATTATTTACTTTTGGCGTGAAGTTTGTGTTAAACTTCATAATTAATTAATATAGTTAAAATGAAAATTAAAAACTTAATTGCCGTTTTCTTTGTTTTATTCGCAACAATAGCGGTAAATGCCCAGTCAAAAAAGTATATTATTCATACCGTTGCGTTTTACAATTTTGAAAACTTGTTTGATACAATTAATGGTTCTAATAATGATGAAGAGTGGTTGCCAGATGGAGCAATGAATTGGACAGGAAGAAAATATAAAAAGAAATTAGACAATCTTGCCAGAGTACTTTCTGAAATAGGTACCGGTGAAAACCCAACAAATTCTCCAACATTTATTGGAGGCTGTGAAATTGAAAACAGAAGGGTTTTGGAAGACTTAGTGAAACAACCAAAATTAATTAATAGAGATTATGGAATTGTTCACTTTGATTCTCCTGACAAAAGAGGAATTGATGTGGCTTTGCTATATCAGAAAAAACATTTTAAGCCAACAAGCTATGTTAATATTCCTTTATTGATTTATAAAAATCAACAAGGTAAAGAAGATAAGAAAGACAAAGGAGAAGCAACAGATGATAATGTAGAGATCGATAATACTTCTGAAAGAGTTTACACTCGTGATCAACTTTTGGTTACGGGCTTTCTAGATGGAGAAGAAGTAAATATTATTGTTAATCACTGGCCTTCTCGTTCTGGAGGTGAGAAAAAAAGTTCACCATTTCGTGAGGCTGCCGGAGCACTTAACAGAAAAATAATTGATTCGTTAATTAAGATTAATCCAGAGGCTAAAATCATTACCATGGGTGATTTAAATGATGGCTCTTATAATAAAAGTGTTAAAGTTGGTATTGGAGCTAAACTTAAAAAATCTGAATTGAAAACATCTGGAGATATTTATAATCCATTTGAACAAATGGCAAAAGAAGGAAATGCAACATTGTTTTACAGAGATTCTGGTGATATTTTTGATCAAATTATGATTTCAGAACCATTAACTAGAAATGATTATACCTCTTTTAGATATTGGAAGGCAGGAATTTATAACAAACCATTCCTAATTCAGACCACTGGACAATATAAAGGATATCCGCTCAGAAATTCTCAAAGCGAACCCGGATTTAGCGATCACTTTCCAGTTTATATCTATTTGATTAAACAATTGAATTAAAAAAATCTAAGGTTAGTTTATGCTAACCTTTTTAAATTAGTATTATGAAAAAGTTTTTTATTATCACATTTTTAATTCTTGTTACAACATCATTTGCTCAAGAAACTATAACAACATCTCAAGCAAAAGAATATATTGGGAAAGAAGTTATTTTGAAAGGTAAAGTTGCTTCTTTTAAGTTGGCATCTGAAGGAAAATCAACTAATTATATAAATATTGACAAACCTTATCCAGACAATGTATTTACAGTTGTTATATCTAACAAATACCTTGAAGAACATCAATTAGATCTTTCTCAATCTGTTGGAAAAGAAATTACAGTAAAAGGGACTATCTCAGTTTATGAAAAAGACCCCAAAAAAATCCCTCAGATATTTAATCCGCTAGAAATTGAAATAAAATAAAGATATTAGAAGGTTAGTTTAATGCTAACCTTTTTTATTTTTTGTAATTTCGTAAAAACATTATAGTATTATGTCAATTCAAAAACCTTTCAATCTCAATAAATGGATTGAAGAAAACAGACACCTTCTAAAACCACCAGTTGGAAATAAAAATCTTTATATAGATTCTGGTGATTATATTGTAATGATAGTTGGCGGTCCAAATGCTCGCAAAGATTTTCATTATAATGAAACCGAAGAATTATTTTATCAGTTAGAAGGAGATATAACGGTTTATGTTCAAGAAAATGGTAAAAAGAAAGCTATGAAACTTTCTGCAGGTGATATGTTTCTGCTTCCAGCTAAAGTGCCTCATTCTCCATCACGAACAGAAGGTTCGATAGGTTTAGTTGTTGAACGAAAAAGAGAAGGTAAAGATATTCCAGATGGTTTGCTTTGGTTTTGCGAAAATTGCAATCATAAATTATATGAAGTCTATTTTGAACTTCATAACATAGAAACTGATTTCTTATCTCATTTTAAACATTTTTACAATTCAGAACACCTTCGAACTTGTGAAAAGTGTGGGACAACTATGGAATCTGACGAAAGATTTGTAGATAAAAAATAAGGTCTTTAGTGTTTTTGCCAAAAGATATAAACTGCCTAATATTCAAAAAAAACTACTATTTTTGTATAAAATTTAAAAAACATTCAAAAAAAACACATAATGTCAACAATTGCTCAACAATTCGGCATGACCGAAGCATTAGAAATTCTTGGAGTAAAAGCTATTAATGAAGGAACTTCTACAGGAAATAATCATTTTTCAAATGGTGAAATTATTGAAAGCTACTCGCCAGTTGATGGTCAACTAATAGGAAAAGTAAAAACAACTACCGCAGAAGATTACGAAAAAGTAATGCAAACTGCAACGGCTGCTTTCCTTACTTTTAGAGCAATGCCAGCGCCACAACGTGGAGAAATTGTTCGTCAATTTGGGAACAAATTAAGAGAATTAAAAGAACCATTAGGAAAATTAGTTTCTTACGAAATGGGGAAATCGTTGCAAGAAGGATATGGTGAAGTTCAAGAAATGATTGACATCTGCGATTTTGCAGTTGGTTTATCACGTCAATTAAACGGACAAACTATACCATCTGAGCGTCCAGGTCACGTTATGAGAGAACAATGGCATCCAATTGGGGTTGTTGGAATTATCTCTGCATTCAACTTTCCAGTAGCGGTTTGGTCTTGGAATACAGCATTAGCATGGATTTGTGGTGATGTTTGTGTGTGGAAAGCTTCTGAAAAAGCGCCATTATGCTCTATTGCTTGTCAAAATATTATTGCAGAAGTTTTAAAAGCAAATAATTTACCAGAAGGTATTTCATGTATCATCAATGGTGATTATAAAGTAGGTGAAATGATGACTACTGATGCTAGAATTCCGTTAATTTCTGCAACAGGTTCAACAAGAATGGGAAGAATTGTTGGTGCAACTGTAGCACAGCGTTTCGGAAAATCTTTATTAGAATTAGGCGGAAACAATGCTATCATTATTACACCATCAGCTGATTTAAAAGTGGTTGTTCCTGGTGCTGTTTTTGGTGCAGTTGGAACTGCTGGTCAACGTTGTACTTCAACTAGAAGATTAATCATCCACGAAAGTGTTTATGATAAAGTTAGAGATGCTATTGTTGGCGCTTATGGTCAGTTGACTATTGGAAATCCATTGGATCAAAAAAATCATATTGGTCCATTAATTGATACGGATGCTGTAAACACTTATTTGGCTGCCATTGAAAAAGCAAAAGCTGAAGGTGGAAAAGTATTGGTTGAAGGTGGAGTACTTTCTGGCGAAGGTTACGAATCGGGTTGTTATGTAAAACCAGCAATTATTGAAGCTGAAAATTCTTTTGAAATCGTTCAACACGAAACTTTTGCACCAATTTTATATTTAATGAAATATAGTGGCGAAGTTGAAAATGCAATTGCAAAACAAAATGGTGTTGCTCAAGGATTATCATCTGCAATTATGACTAACGAAATGAAAGAAGCTGAAAAATTCTTGTCTTTTGCAGGTTCAGATTGTGGAATTGCCAACGTAAATATCGGAACTTCTGGAGCTGAAATTGGTGGTGCTTTTGGCGGTGAAAAAGAAACTGGTGGTGGAAGAGAGTCTGGTTCTGATTCTTGGAAAGTATACATGAGAAGACAAACAAATACAATCAATTATTCAGATCAATTGCCATTGGCTCAAGGAATTAAATTTGATTTGTAATCTCTAGAGCATAGAAAAAAGATAATAGAATATAGACAAAAAAGTCCCGAGATTATCGGGACTTTTTTTATTCGTATAATTTCAACCTATTTAGAATTCGTGAAAATTCGTGCAATTCGTGTCTAAACTATTTTGTCTTCTTAACGTATTGCGTTAAAATGAAAATACTTTGATTTTCAACACGTCCTTCAATAAGGTTGGCATCGTCCCAAACTAATTTTATGTTGTGAACAGCAGCACCACGTTTTGCAGTGAAAGTTGCTCCTTTTACATCTAAATCTTTTATTAAAACTACTGAATCACCATCCAAAAGTACATTTCCGTTAGAATCTTTGTGAACAATTTTTCCTTCGTCATCATCGGCTTCGCCAGTTGCTTTTGCCCATTCAAGAGCATCTTCATCCAGATACATCATTTCTAACATATCCATGTTTTTTAAACGCGCATGCATTCTCCAAGAAACAATTTGTACAGGAAGATTTTCATTCCACATGCTATCACTTAAACCACGCCAATCGTTTGGATTCATGGTTTCAGGATTTTGAATTTGATCTCTTAATGATTTTGTTATTAAAATACAATTTTCAGGAGTAGCTTCAGTTTTTGGTTCTACTAAATAGACAACCAAATTTTCATCACTTCCACTAATTTCACACAAAGAACCACTTCTGTCTTTTAATCTTTTTTCTGTAACTACACTCATTTTATAAGATTATAAGTTGAATGAAGCACCAATTTGAAACACAAACTGATTATTGAATCTCTCATATCCAATAGTGTTTGAATCATATTTCGCCAAAGGAATTCCAGCTTCTGTGTAAATTCCAAAACCTTCTGTAAAAAAATACCTTGCACCAAGATGAGCACCAAAATTCCTTAAACCTAAATCAAGTCCTGGGTAAACATCTAATTTGTCACTAATATTCAAAACATTTCCAATATTAGCATTGAAACGCGCTTTAGCATCAAATTTATCAGCAAATTTAGGTGTTCCTGCTTTGGTTGTAGTATTTAATAAATAAGAAGTTGTAAATCCATAAGAAATATTTTCTCCTGCTCCAAAATCAATAGTTGCAGCAATTCCAGTTCCATATTCTTGCATTGTCGCACCAACTTGAAATTTTTTATCTCCTTTTCCTTTAAACGCTTGCGAATTTGCAAAACTTGCAGTTAACACAAGTAATAATGTAATAACTCTTTTCATAATTTCTGTAAATTTTAGAGTGCAAATATAAGCAATCCATTTCAATAGCAACTTTAAAAGTCAACTTCAAAAGTCAACTTCAAGAATCAATTTCAATGGTTAACTCTAAATTTCAATACCTACAACACGCAACCCTATAACTATTAATTCCTTCCTTTTTCAGTATGATACAAATTATTTAGTGGTTCGCTTTGCCAAAATTCTTTAGAATCTACATCCATAATTGTCAAAGGTCCTTTAAATGCAGCCCCAGTATCTACATTCCAAATGCATGCTTTTTTGATTGGAATAGTTTCACCTATTCTTGTTACAGGTGTGTGACCAATATAAATTTCATCATATAAAGTCAATCTTCTTGGATAAAACCAACTTGTTTTTTCTAAGTTTTCATCCAACGATAAAGCAGTTTCCCACAAGGTTCTATCCCAATAAAATAATTTCGGAAAATATTCATAAGCAATGCCATTCATATTGGTAAAACCAGCATGAATAAACAACCTGTTTTTATCATCTAAATAATAGTTTTCCAATGACTTTAAAAATGCAATATGTTTCAACTTTGTTGCTTCAGAAATTGTTGAATAGGCGATAACAGTAGCTTCTCCACCATGTTTATACCATTCTCTATTATCAGTGCTGTTTTCAAGCCAATCTAAAAGGAGTTCGTCGTGATTTCCTCTGATGAAGATGCATTTTTGTTTTTGACCTAAATCAATCAAATAATCTATTACCTGAGGCGATTGACTCCATCCATCAACATAATCACCAAGAAAAATTAAAGTATCATTTGTTGTAACACTAGCGCGCTCCATTATTTGATGCAACGCTCGTAAACCGCCATGTATATCTCCAATTACTAATGTTCTATTCATTTTGTTTATTATATTTCACCTTCCTCAAAACTCGCATTACTTCCTTAAAATTTACATAAACAGTTGTAAAAGGATGCAATTTCAATAAAGGTTTTGCTTCAATTAATTTCTGTTTGGCATCTTCAAATCCGTTGAGGTAACAAATCATTAGAGTGGATGGCAAATTAATCAAATCTTTATGTTCTCTATCAGATAATTCGATTCCTTTTTGCAATTTATTCAACAAAGATAAATTAGAATTATAAATATGAAACAAAACTTTTCGATTGTATTGTGGTGGTTCAAAAAGCATTTCGGTTTCTATTTTATAATAGCCATTATCAAAGAAAGATAACTTTTGTTGTTCCAACGGATAATAACTTGTTTTATCATTCAATCCCAAAGGCACATATTCGGTTATCGTAAAAGTATTTTCGTCATAATCAATCGTCACATCATCTTGAGCCGAATAAAACAACTTAATTTGCTCGTTTACCAATTCGATATCAACTCGTGTAAAAAAGGTTTTATCTCTATTTTTTTTCGGAATTCCTGCCCAACAAATCACAAACAATTCCTTAAAAACCTTATACTTTGATGGCATATCCTTATGACGATTATTCACAAAATCAATTACGCCATCAAGCGTATTAGAAATGCTATTTCTCGAGCTGTTTTCAATGCTTAAAACCGTTTCAATATTAAGTTTAGAATACGGAATTTTTTCATCGGTAGGAATGGTATTGCTTCCTCTTCTTACAAAAGTAGCATTAGCCAAAATGGTATGAATATTTTTCTTAAAATAGGAAGTTTTAGATTTGGGTTTTATAGTAACTAATCCAACAACTTTATCTCGAGGCAAATTCGGAAAAGGAACATTTTCATATTGAATTTTAGGTGGATTTTCCAAAAAAGCATTTACCAAATTCTGAATGCGACTGTCATCAAAAAAATCGTCTCCGGTTATTTCGTTATTCTCATCTTCAACACCAACAACGATATAAGAATTATTAGAAGGATTAGAATTAGATAAAGCACAAATATGTTTCAAAAACTTAGCTTTCCCTTCCTTGGTGTGCAAATTCAACTGCCGTTTTTTATCATAAAAACTACACTCATCATTGTGAGCCAGTAAGTTCTTGATAAGTAGGCGTTTGTTTATCATTTTTTTAGTTTGCAGTCTCAGTCTCAGTTTACAGTGCTATGCTGCGACTGAAAACTGCGACTGAAAACTAAATTTAAGGCACTTTATTTCCCATGCTTTCTGTCCAAATAGCGAACCAATCTAGGTTTTCTAAAGGCAATTCCACGGCTTTCATTAATGCTTGAATTCGAGCAATATTTACAGTTCCAGCAACAGGAATAACTTTTGAAGGATGTTTTAAAATCCAAGAAAGCAAAATAGTATCTGAACCAACACCATATTTTTCAACCAATTGCACCAAAAGTTTTTTTAATCGTCTTGTTTGATCAATATCTTCTCTAAAAACTGTTCCTAACGGATTCCAACTCATTGGTCGAATATCGTGCGTTTGCATATAATCTAAACTTCCATCTAACATGGCTTCATAATGTGTTGCTGAAAATTGAATTTGATTATAACTAACTTCCGTTTTACTTCTAATTAATTCGGTTTGAGAAGTAGTAAAATTAGATAATCCAAAATCTATGATTTTTCCTTCTGATTTTAGTTTTTCAACTGCTTCAGCAATTTCATGAGCAAACATCAACGGACTTGGGCGATGCAAAAGCAAAACATCTAAATAATCTGTTTGAAGATTTTTCAACGAATTTTCTACACTCCAAATGATGTATTCTTTCGAGTAATCGTAGTGTTTGATTTTATTAGTTCTACTTCCTTCAAGTTGAATACCACATTTAGAAATTAATTGCAATTTCTCTCTAGAAATTTTGCTTTCGTCAAATGCTTTTCCAAATTGTTCTTCTGTAGTGTAACCACCATAAATATCGGCATGATCAAAAGCGGTAATTTTATTTTCGATACAAATGTTTATCAAATGGATCATTTCTTGTGTGTTGAGTTTTTTATCCCAAACACCCCAATTCATCGTTCCTGCAATTACAGGTGATAATGTTGTTTTTCTCATAATTGAAATTAAAACTCTAAAATTACTAAAACAAAATCATAAATCATCCTTAAAAACTAGAATTAGAGACAAGTTTTAACGCATTGTTAACATTCTATTCGTGTTAAAATCTTCAATTTTGAAATGTTAAAATTTTATAGTTAATTGTGCCTCGAAAAAAATAGAATTTATGGAAGAAAATGTTGCTGCTTTAGATATTAGAGCCATCAATGAAAAGATAGAAAGAGAAAGTGCTTTTATTGACTTATTGACAATGGAAATGAACAAAGTCATTGTAGGTCAAAAGCACATGGTTGAACGATTGTTGATTGGACTTTTAGGTCAAGGACATATTCTTCTTGAAGGAGTGCCAGGTTTGGCAAAAACGTTGGCAATAAACACCTTGTCGCAAGCAGTTCAAGGAAGTTTTAGTCGTATTCAGTTTACACCAGATTTGCTTCCAGCCGATGTTGTAGGAACTATGATTTACAACATTAAAGCCAATGAGTTTTCAATTAAAAAAGGACCAATTTTTGCAAATTTCGTTCTTGCCGATGAGATTAATCGTGCGCCAGCCAAAGTACAATCGGCTTTGCTTGAAGCGATGCAAGAAAAACAAGTGACTATTGGTGACACAACTTTTAAATTAGAAAGACCATTTTTGGTTCTTGCTACTCAAAACCCAATTGAGCAAGAAGGAACGTATCCATTGCCAGAAGCACAAGTCGATCGTTTTATGCTAAAAACAGTTATCGATTATCCTAAAATGGATGAAGAGCGTATGGTTATTCGACAAAATCTGAAAGGTTCTTATGAAAAAGTAAACGCTGTTGTTTCGGTAGAACAAATTTTGCGTGCTCAAGAAGCGGTTCGCGAAGTTTATATGGATGAGAAAATCGAAAAATATATTCTTGATATCATTTTCGCAACACGTTTCCCAGAAAAATATAAATTAGAATCTCTAAAACCATTAATAAGTTTTGGTTCTTCACCTCGTGGAAGTATCAATTTGGCAACAGCAGCTAAATGTTATGCATTTATCAAACGCCGTGGTTATGTAATTCCAGAAGACGTTCGAGCAGTAGTTCACGATGTTTTACGTCACAGAATCGGAATCACCTACGAAGCCGAAGCCGAAAACATAACTTCAGTTGACATCATCAACAAAATCGTTAACGAAATTGAAGTACCTTAAATTTAGTTGGCAGTGCTCAGTGCTCAGTTAGCAAACTGAATACTGAACACTGACTACTGAACACTAGAAAATGGAGACGAAAGACCTACTAAAAAAAGTTCGTAAAATAGAAATTAAAACCCGAAGATTGAGTGATCATATCTTTTCGGGAGAATATCATACGTCTTTTAAAGGACGCGGAATGACGTTTTCTGAAGTGCGACCTTATCAATTTGGTGATGACGTGCGTGCTATCGATTGGAATGTGACTGCGCGTTATAACGAAGCACACGTAAAGGTTTTTGAAGAAGAACGCGAATTAACTATGATGTTAATGGTTGATATTTCGGGTTCAGAAAGTTTTGGAACTAAAAATCAGTTGAAAAGCGAAATCGTAACTGAAATTGCCGCGACGATGGCTTTTTCAGCAACTCAGAATAACGACAAAATTGGTTTGATTTTGTTTTCCGATGAAATCGAATTGTATATTCCACCTAAAAAAGGAAAATCACACGTACTCCGAATCATACGAGAATTAATCGAATTCCAACCTAAAAGTAGAAAAACCGATTTATCACAAGCCTTGAAGTTTTTATCATCAACTCAAAAGAAGAAAGCCATTGTATTTTTGATTTCTGATTTTATGGTGGATGATGATTACGAAAAAACATTAAAAATAGCAGGAAAAAAACACGACATCACCGGAATTCGAGTATATGATGTTCGAGAAGAAACAATGCCAAATATAGGAATGGTAGAAATGGAAGATGCAGAATCGGGTGAAATTATGGTTGTGGATACGAGTTCTAAAAATGTTCGATTGAATTACGAAAAAAACTACCAGCAGAAAGTTGGTTATTTTAAAGACATTTTTTCAAAATGTGGTTCAGGAACCGTAAACACTCGTGTTGACGAAAGTTATGTTAAAAAATTATTGGGTTATTTTAAATCCAGAGGATAAATGAAATTCAAATTATATATATTATTTTTTCTACTGACAACGTCACTTTTTGCCCAAAAAGTCACGACTTCTATTGATTCTACTAAGAAAAAAATCGGAGCTGAATTCAAGTTGACTTTAAAAGCATCCGTGAATAAAACAGATAAAGTTGTTTTTCCTAAGTCCAAAAATTTTGGCGCTTTAGAAGTTATAGAATCTTATAAAATAGACACGATTAAATCGAATGACAAATACGAATTAATCAAAAAATACGGATTGACTCAGTTTGATTCAGGTAAATATACTATTCCAAGAATTCAGATTTTAATTAACGGAAAACCTTCTTTTTCGGATAGTTTAAAAGTTGAGGTTGCTGATGTAAAAGTTGATACCTTAAAACAGAAAATGTATGAAATTAAAGATGTAATTCCTGTTGAAAGCTCAAGCGATTGGTGGAAATATCTTTTAGGATTTTTACTTTTAGTTGGTTTAGGATTTTTAGCTTTTTGGTTATTCAAAAAGTATTACAAAAAACCTGAAAAAATTGAAGAAATCGTTTATAAAACTCCAATTGAAAAAGCAACATCATTATTGCAACAATTAGAAAGAAAAGAACTTATTCAACGTGGTGAAATAAAATCGTATTATTCCGAATTAACCGATATTGCAAGAACTTACATCGAAGAAGAAATTCACATTCCAGCAATGGAAAGCACTACTTCTGAGTTAATTGTGAGTTTGAGAAATGTTGCAAAAAGCAAAAAATTAAAGCTTTCAAAAGAGATACTTGAAAATTTAGAGAAAGTATTACAACAAGCCGATTTAGTAAAATTTGCTAAAGTAAAACCTCTCGATTTTGAAATCGAAGAAGATAAAAAACGAATTACAAGCACAATTGTAACTATTCACAAAGCCATTCCAGAACTAGTTGAAGAAAAATATGAATTAGAGGAGTGGAATGAAGAGCAAAAACAAAAAGCATTAGCTAAAAAAGCATCAGAACAAAAAATAAAACGCATCAAAAACGCAGTCTTTATTACAGTTTTGGTTCTTGCATTAGCTGTTGGAATAGCGTCTGCAATAAAAGGATTCGACTTTGTCAAAGATTTTGTTCTAGGTAACGAGACCAAAGAACTAGTAGAAGGCGAATGGGTTTTAAGTGAGTATGGAAATCCTGGAGTAATCCTCGAAACTCCTAGGGTTTTAAAAAGAATTGACGCTAAAAAATCACTTCCAAGAGAATCTTATGCTATACTAAAAGAAATGCAATTGTTTGAATATGGAGCATTAAATCAGAAGCTATTTATTGGCGTTTCCACTATTAAATTCAAAGATACAACCGATATTAAATTTGAAACGGTTTTAGACGGAATTACAAAAAACTGGGAAAAACTTGGAGCACAAAATATGCTTTTCAAACAAGAAGAATTCAATACAGGAAAAGGTGTAACAGGTGTAAAAGCTTATGGAACAATGACTGTTTTTGATAAAGAAGAAGATGAAAGTGAGAAAATGTATTATGAGATTTTATTGTTTAAACAAGATGGTGGTTTGCAACAAATAATAGTTTCTCAAAGAGAAGGTGATGAATATGGCGAAAAAATTGGTAAAAGAATTATTAATTCTGCCGAATTAAAACAAGCTCAATAACAATGGAAAAAATAAGTTTTTTAAATCCTGAATTTTTTTGGTTGTTTTTGCTAATTCCTTTTGCAATAGCTTGGCTTTGGTGGAAAAATAAAGAACAAACAGCTACTCTAAAAATAAGTTCTGTTAAAGGATTTAAAGGTTCTAAATCAATTTTGGCAAGGTTAAAACCGCATTTGTCAGGATTACGAATTTTGTCTTTATGTTTTTTAATTATCGCTTTAGCTCGACCAAGAGCGGTTGATATTAGTAATCAAACTAAGACGACTAAAGGAATCGATATTGTCATGGCAATTGACCTTTCCAGTAGTATGTTGGCAAAAGATTTGAAACCCAACAGAATGGAAGCTTTGAAAGAAGTAGCAACTAATTTTGTTGACGCTCGACCAAATGATAGAATTGGTGTTGTGGTTTATGCAGGCGAAGCTTATACAAAAACTCCAGTTACAAGTGATAAAGCTATCGTAAAACAAGCTATTTCAGACATTAAATTTGACAACGTTCTTCAAGATGGAACGGGAATCGGAATGGGATTGACCACAGCAGTAAATCGATTGAAAGAGAGTAAAGCCAAAAGCAAAATCATTATTCTTTTAACTGATGGTGTAAACAATTCAGGATTTATAGAACCAGAAACAGCATCAGAAATTGCAAAAGAATACGGAATAAAAGTGTATACAATCGGATTAGGAACTAATGGAATGGCCGAATTTCCTTATGCTTATGCTCCAAACGGAAGAGATTTTTTATATAGAATGTTGCCTGTAGAAATTGACCAAGAACTAATGAAAACAATTGCAAAAAATACAGGAGGAAAATATTTTAGAGCAAATAATAATAGTAAATTAGAAAGTATATACAACGAAATCAATAAACTAGAAACAACAGAAATTGAAGAATTGAAGTACTATGATTACGACGAAAAATACAGATTGTTTGTTATAATCGCAGGAATATTATTATTGATAGAAATCGCATTAAGAAACACAATTTTTAAAAGTTTTATATAATTGGGAAATCCCAAGAATAAAATAAAATTCCAAATTCCAACATAATATTATAATAGTGGAATTTGGAATTTAAAAAATTTGGAATTTAAAAGACATGTACGAATTAGAAGAAAAAGGTTATTTATATTTATTATTTATCATACCAATATTGGTGGCGCTTTTTCTTTATGTTCAATTTTGGAAAAGAAAAAAGCAGAAGGAATTTGGTGATTTAGATTTGATTCAAAAATTGAGTCCAGAGAAATCTACTTTCAAGCCTATTTTGAAAATGGTTTTGTTTTTATTAGGACTTACGTTTATTATTATCGGATTGGTTAACCCAAAAATGGGAACCAAAGTTGAAAAAGTAAAACGTCAAGGAATCGATATTGTTTTTGCGGTTGACGTTTCTAAAAGTATGCTTGCAGAAGATGTAGCGCCTAATAGATTAGAAAAAAGTAAACAATTGGTTTCACAATTAATCAATCAATTAGGAAGTGATAGAATTGGAATCATTGCCTATTCAGGAAGTGCTTTTCCGGTTTTACCAATGACTTCAGATTATGCTGTGGCAAAAATGTTTCTTCAAAGTATGAATCCGGCAATGATTTCTTCTCAAGGAACTTCTATAGACCAAGCTATTGACTTAGCCAATATTAAGTTTTTTGACAAAAAAGACAAAACAAATAAGTTATTGATACTAATTTCTGATGGAGAAGACCACACAGATAATGCAGAAACAGCCGCAGAAGACGCTCAAAAAAATGGAATCAAAATCATAACCATTGGAGTAGGAACAGAAAAAGGAGGTCCAATTCCATTAAAAAGAAATGGAGTTGTTGAGAGTTTCCAACGTGACAAAGACGATCAAGTAGTTATTACAAAAAGAAATGCAGAAATTCTTTCGAAAATAGCTAACAGTTCAAAAGGTGGATATGTTGATGGAAATTCAACCAAGGTTGTAGTTGATTACGTGAAAAAAGTGATTGATAATACTGAAAAAACGGAATTTGGCGCTACACAAATGGCCGATTTAAAATCACAGTTTCAATGGTTTTTAGGTTTTGGGTTTTTCTTATTGTTTTTAGACACATTTTTGTTGGAAAGAAGAACCAAATGGGTTAGAAAAATGAATTTATTTAATGAAGAGAAAAAATAGAATTTCACAAATTCTTTGCAAAAACACAATGAAAAAAATTATCACATTACTTTTAATCCTAATCTCTTTTGCAACAAAAGCACAAGAGAAAGATAAGTTTTTGCCCAAAGGAAACGAAGAATTTGCAGAAAAAAAATATGCCGATGCAGAAGCAAATTATAGAATTTCACAATCTAAATTCAAGAAAAAAGCAGTTTCCTCTTATAATTTAGGTACATCAATTTATAAGCAAAATCAACATTCTGAAGCAAAATACCAATTTGCCAAAGCCATTCAAGATGCTAAGACAAAACCTGAAAAACACAAAGCCTTTCATAATCTAGGAAATGTTTTAATGAAAGAAAAAGAATATCAAGGTGCTGTTGATGCTTATAAAAACGCATTGAGAAACAATCCGAATGATGAAGAAACTCGATACAATTATGCTTTAGCAAAGAAAATGCTAAAAGACAATCCACCGCCAGAAAAACCTAAAGAGAATAAAAAAGACCAAGAAAAAGAGAAAAAAGAGGAAAAGAAAGAGCCTGAAAAAGATAACGATAAAAACAAGGACAAAAATAAAGATAAAAAAGACGGAAACGACGATAAAGATAAGGATAAAGGGAATCAACCTCAACAACCTAAACCGTCTGGTGCGTCAAAACAACGAATAGATAATTTGCTTGACGCAGTGAACAATGAAGAGAAAAAAGTTCAAGAAAAAGTAAATGCTCAAAAGGCATTAGCAAATCCTAAAAAACCTGAAAAAGATTGGTAGTTATTTTATAATTACAATGCAGAAGATGAGAAGAATAGTAATTTTAATTGTTTTATTTTTAGCTAATTCACTAGTTGCTCAAGTAAAATTTGAAGCAAATGTGAGCAAAAATACTTTGGGCTTAAATGAAAGAGTTCGAATTGAATTTTCAATGAATGAAGATGGTGATAATTTTGTTCCGCCAAATTTTGAAGCTAGTGGTTTCAGAGTAGTTGGTGGACCAAGTCAGTCTATTAGTGAATCTTGGGTTAATGGAAGAGGTTCATTTCAAAAAACCTACTCTTATGTATTGTTGCCATTAAAAAAAGGAAACTTGGTTATCAAGCAAGCTATAATTGAGATTAATGGTCAGATATACAAAACGTTACCAATAAAAATTACGGTAACTAATGCAGTAAATCAACCAAATGATGCCAATGATCCTGCAACCGTTAGAGCAGATAATAATTTATATTTAGTTGCTGATATTTCTAAAACTAATCCTTATGTAAATGAACCTATAACAGTGGTTTATAAACTATATTTTAGTTACAATATTGGTATTACTAACTGGCAAGAACTGAATAAGCCAAAGTACAAAGATTTTTGGAGTCAAAATATAGATGTAAAACAGCTAGTTGCAGAAGAAGGAATGTTTAAAGGCGAGCGTTATCGCTATGTGGTTTTAAGAAAAACGGTGCTTTATCCACAAAAAGCTGGAAAACTTGTCATAGAGCCATTGTCTTTAGATATTGATTGTCAAGTTCCAAGAGGAAGACCAAACTTTTTTGGTCAGGTTCAACTTGTAGACGATAGTAAAAGAGTTTCAGCAGGAAGTAAAGTTATAGACGTAAAACCACTACCTGAAGCCGGAAAACCTGCAAATTTTACAGGAGCCGTTGGAAAATTTAATTTTAGCGTTCTTCCTTCCAAAACAACTTTGAAAAATGGCGAATCTCTTGATTTAGACATTAAAGTAACAGGAATTGGAAACTTAAAATTATTCAATTTACCAAAACCAGTAGTTCCTTCCGAACTTGAAATGTATGATCCAGAGCATTCAGAAAATGTTTCCACGCCATTATCTGGAATGACAGGAAGTATTTCCGATAGATATACCATTATTCCGCAATCTAAAGGAAATTTTCCTATCAAAGGTTTGGAGTTTTCTTATTTTGATCTTTCAACTGGAAGCTATAAAACAATTGCGTCTCCAAACATTATGTTGAATGTTTTAGATGGTCCAGGAGTTGTAAGTTCTAATGTGAATTCTGCAGATGCAACCACAAAAACTGTAGCAACACCTTCAAAATCATTCGCCTTTATCAAACAAAAAACAGAGTTACAAAGTATAGAATCAGACGATTTCCTAGGTTCAGGATTATTTTATGGATTGCTATTTTTGCCGTTTTTACTAATTCCAGTTCTAGTTATTGTTAAAAAGCGAAAAGACACTCAAGATGCTGATATTATTGGAAATAAAACCAAAAGAGCTAATGCTTTAGCTAAGAAATATTTATCGGAAGCCAAAAAACAAATCAATAATAAAGAGCCATTTTACATCGCATTAGAAAAAGCAATGCACAATTTCTTGAAAGCCAAATTAAACATTGAAACTTCAGAAATGAGTAAAGATAAAATCACTGAAATTCTGCTTTCGCAAAATGCAAATTCAGAAACAGTGAAAGAATTTATAACTTTGACAGAAAGTTGTGAATTAGCTCGATATGCGCCATCAACAAGTACAATAATTCATCAAGATTATGACAAAGCTGTTGAAATAATTTCGAGTTTAGAAAAACAAATTAAATAGTAATCATGAAGAAGTTTTTTTATCTATTTCTATTTATTTCTGCATCTGTTTTTGCAACAGATGTTTCTAATCCTTTTGTAGATGGAAATATCCAATACAACGACGGAAAATATGAAGCAGCGATTACAAGCTACGAAAGTGTTTTGGCAAATGGTCAACAATCGGCTGAGTTGTATTTCAACCTTGGAAATTGTTATTATAAATTGCATAAAGTTGCACCAGCCATTTACAATTATGAAAAGGCATTGCAATTAAATCCGAACGATCCTGAAATTCAAACCAATTTAGATTTTGCCCGAAAAATGGCAATCGATGATATCAAAATCATTCCAAAAGTAGGTTTCGATAAATTAATTTCTGATTTTACTTCATGTTATCGCTACGACACTTGGGCTTGGATTGCAGTTGCGTTCGCTTTTGTATTTTTAGCGTTTTTTATCGGATATTATTTCTCACCAACGGCTTTTAAGAAGCGTATTTATTTTACAGGAATGTTCGTGGTTTTAATTGTAATTATCATTTCGGTTTCCTCAGGAATGTTCGAAAAAAACCGATTAGCAACCGAAAGACCAGCCATAGTTTTTGCCGAAACAGCATCAGTAAAAGGTGAACCAAAAGCAACAAGTCCTGAAACGATTTTACTTCACGAAGGAACAAAAGTGTACATTCTAGAAAGCATCGCAAACTGGAAAAAAGTTCAACTTACAGACGAAACCACAGGTTGGATTAGTGATGAAGCGATTAAAGAATTGAATTAAAGTTGGCAGTGTTCAGTGTTCAGTTTCCAGTTTTATATAGTTTATCGACACCGTTAGTCATTCCGTAGGAATCTTATTTTAAAGCACCTGTATTAAATTTATTTAAATCCAACAGGTATGAATTGAAGTGCAATTATTCCAAGAATTACGTGAATAATTAAAAGAGTTAAACTCATTTTCCTTATTTGATTTTTGTTTTTATCAAGAATGAATCCATAAATAGGAAATTGTGCAAAAATTAATATAACAACAATCAAGTTTATTTCATAAAAGTAATTTAACAGAATACACGGTATAGGAAAAGAAAAAAATAATGGTTCAAAATAGCCATGCCCTCCGCCAATTATGAAAAGGTTGATTACAACTATTAAAAACCCAACAATTGTCATTTTAATTGTCCAATTTAGTCTGTTTTCCATTTATTCAGTTTCTTAGAAACAAATTTTAAAAAGAAATAAATGCAAATCAATATAAAAGAAATTTTCAGATAGTCATAAATATCTACAATAGAAATTCCTTTTACATTAGGGTTAATTAATCTGGATATAACTGCAATTAACACAATAAGAGATAATAAAATCCATATTATTGCTGCAAGTTTAGCTAATATTTTAATTATAAAAGTCATATATTAAAACTAAACCTTTTCCTTCAAATCCTTAAACCAATCGGTTAAAACAGGCAACATAAATTCAGATGTTTTTAATATTGGATTGAAAAAAACGGAATTTTCTTGAGTTTCTTTGCTTACTAAAGCATCGTTGATATTCACTTTTTGGAACAAACTCAACACAATACCTAACAATAAAGTGGTTTTTAAGACGGCAAAAAATGCGCCACCCAATTTATTCAACCAACCTAAAAATACAAAATCAGCAATTTTAGAAAATACTTTTGCTAATAAATGAATTGTAATTACAACAATAAGTAAAGTGATTATAAATGCGGCAACTTTTGCGGTTTTGCTATCGCCAATAAAACTTCCAACAACGTAAGAGAACTTTACTGCAATATAAATTCCAACAAAAAACGAAATTAATGAAGCTAATTCAACAAACAATCCGTTTCGCAAACCTTTAAAAGCTGCAAAACCCAACAAAACAGCAAAAACAATATCGATAAATCCCATAAATTTAATAAAAGTGAGCGGTAAAGATATAAGAATATAGAAAATAGAACAAAGAGAAAAGATGGTAAATGTGATATATTTGCAATCTAATTGAAAATTGTAGTTGAAAAGTCTATTTTCTTTTCTCTATTTTCTTTTCTCAAAATAAAAAAAATGTCTCGAGATATACAACTAAAAGAACGATGGGAAAAAGTCGTTGAAATTCTTTCCAATCAATTTGCCGAAGGAGAACAACTTGACTTAGATGCAATTATATACTTAATTGGTGTTCAAGAACTTGGAAAATTTAAACGTGCTTTTGCAAAAGATGAAAAAGTCAATTTAATGCACATCGCCATTTGCAGATTATTAGAACCTTATGGTTACTATGAATTCGATTTTTTCGATAAAGACGGATGGCCACATTACAAAGTAAAAGAAGAATTACCACCACTAAAAGCCGGAGAACAAACCATTTTAATGAAAGACGCCATTGTAAATTACTTCGTTGAGAAAGAAATTATTGATTAAAAAGAACTTATGAAACTTCATAAATCTATTTTTCTATTACTTTTTTTATTTATTTCAAGATTTTGTTTTGCTCAGAAAGCTATTGAGATAGATGAGAATAAAATAACAACTCCTTTATATGAAGTAAGTTTTAATAAATCTTCTTTTGATTTTTATAACCAAAGTAATTATGGTTTTATTTTGTTTTATAAGTTAGAAAATGATGATGATTTCTTGGATTGTTTAAGGTTATCTGTTGAAAATCTTGAGAAATACAAAACTATGGATTTAATGTATTATGCTTCATTGGTCGAATATGTAATTAGAGAAGATTTCAAAATAATCGAAAGTAGAAAAGTTGAAAATCAAGGTAAGACAAGCTATTTTTTACTAGTCTATGAAAAACCATTAGGTAAAAAAAACTTAAAAATTCATCACCGAATTTATTTTAATAACGGATTTGGGTTTAATTTTTCTCTACGAACAGTCACAAATAAATTTGATAAATTATATTCAGATTCAGAAGAAATTTTAAATAGTTTTCAATTGAGGTAGTTTTTAAATCAAAAACTTCCAACTCGCAACTCGCAACTCGCAACTTTTCCTTAAATTTGCACCTTCAAAGAACGAACGATGATAGATAAGATTAAACAACATATTGAAGAAGCTAAAGCATTTAACGAAAAAAATAAAGAATCGTTAGAGCAATTTCGTATAAAATATTTGGGAAGTAAAGGATTGTTGAAAGAACTTTTTAATGAGTTCAAAAACATTCCGAACGACCAAAAGAAAGACTTCGGACAAGTGATTAACACACTAAAAGCTGTTGCCGAAGAAAAAGTAAAAACCATTCAAGAAGAGCTAGAAAGCAAAGAAGAAGTAAAAGGTTTTTATGGCGATTTATCACGTCCAGGTGAACCTATTCAAATTGGTTCTCGTCATCCTATATCTTTAGTAAAAAATCAAATTATTGATATCTTTTCAACCATTGGATTCAATGTTTCTGAAGGTCCAGAAATTGAAGACGATTGGCATAATTTTACAGCATTAAACTTGCCAGAATACCATCCTGCAAGAGATATGCAAGACACGTTTTTCATTCAGACAAATCCTGATGTTTTGTTGCGTACGCACACATCATCAGTGCAAGTGCGTTACATGGAAAACAACAAACCACCAATTCGTACGATTTCTCCAGGAAGAGTTTTCCGTAATGAAGCGGTTTCTTCACGTTCTCACTGTATTTTTCACCAAGTAGAAGGTTTGTATATTGATAAAGACGTTTCGTTTGCCGATTTAAAACAAACGTTGTTATATTTCACTAAAGAAATGTTCGGAAAATCTAAAATTCGTCTACGTCCAAGTTATTTTCCATTTACTGAACCAAGTGCCGAAATTGATATTTATTGGGGTTTAAAAACCGAAACCGATTATAGAATTACCAAAGGAACTGGTTGGTTAGAAATTGGAGGTTGCGGAATGGTTGATCCAAATGTTCTAAAAAACTGCGGCATCAATCCAGACGAATTCTCGGGTTTCGCCTTCGGAATGGGAATCGAACGAATCGCAATGCTTTTACACCAAATTGGCGACATCAGAATGTTCTTTGAAAATGATGTTCGTTTCTTGGAGCAATTTAAATCAAGTATATAAAAAGACTTTAGATAATAGACAGATAGATGATAGATTCATCTGCTTGTCTATTATTTTTTAGTCTATCATCTATTCTCACAAAAATGAAAGCTGATATAACAATACCAAAAGTTGAAAACGTTTTCCTTGCTGCCGTTCAAGAATGGAGTGACGACTTTATGGAAAAGGTTTGGTACATCTATTTAGTAAATGATTCTGACTTCAATTTAGACGGCGTAATGGTTGTTTCTAAAGCTTTTGGAACTATTGATGGTGAAATGAAAAAAACGTCGCTTTTGCGTCATGCATTTCCAAGTGTGCCAGCTGTTTCTGTGGTTAAAGTTGAAATGGTAGAAAAAAGTGTGCTAGCATTAAACAACGAATTCATGGTAACTTATTTCATAGGAAACACGTTGTACGACAAAAAATTCACTTTCAGAAAAAATACTATCAACGAAAGGGCTACAGAAGAAGTGCCTATTTTATTTGTGAATGGTTTGATTGTTAGGTAGTTGTTTTCTAAAATATTGGATTTGTTTTAACCTAATTTCAGCTTCCTCTTTATTAAATTCTTGTTTTTTTAATTGTTCAATTAATTCATAGTTTTCAAAACGACAACGCTTAATTTTTGAACCCTTTTCAATTAAATTAAATTCTCCGCAAGATTTACATTTTACAATATCATAACAATAATCAGGAATGTTTTCTTGTTTCTCAAGAATTATTGTGTTGAGTTCTGTTTTGCATTTTGTACATTGTTGGGATAATGTTTCTATGACTTTTTCAGAACTTTTGAAGAGTGAAGTAAACTTTATCAATTCATTCAATAAAGAACCGTAAAGCCAAGAGTTTAGTTCATTATTAAATTTTACATTAACTATTTTTGACAATTCTTCAAAATAATCACATATAAATTCTCTCTCTTCTGTGTCATATATTTTTTTGTCAAATTTTAATAAATAGTTTTTTAAAATTGACTTAATTACTTTAGGATTAAATTCTTTCTGAACTTCAATTATTAGTGATTTTGCACATTCATTGAAAATTGAATTCATTGTGTTACATAAATTATCATCACTTGGATTCAGTCCTCTTTTCAACCATTCAGAGTCAGAAAATTTATTTTTAGTGATGAAAAAATTCAGCTTTTCTACTAATTTTTCACCCATATTACCTATTTCTTTTCAATTTTCTCTCTTTTAACCTTCTCTTTCCAGCTAAAATATCCTAAAACGAAGATACCTATCACAATATAAGAAACTGCTCTTATGTAGAAATTATTGTCAGATAGTTGTTGCGAAATAGTTTTTTCTTTAAGCTCAAATAAGGTCATGAAAATAACCATAAAAACACCCCAAAATCCACCCATTTTTAACTGATACTTCCAACGTTCGCTCATCTTAATCTAATTTATCGGTTAGTTTTTTAAACGTACTTTTTGCATCTTTTCCTTCGTACAAGATTTCGTAAACCGCATCAATAATTGGCGTTTTAGCTTTGTATTCTTGGTTTAATTTGTAGGCACTTTTTACAGCATAATATCCTTCGGCAACCATACTCATTTCCATCATAGCCGATTTTACGGTGTAGCCTTTTCCAATCATGTTTCCGAACATTCTATTTCTTGAAAAAACAGAATATCCTGTAACTAATAAATCGCCCAAATACGCCGAATTATTTATATTACGTTTCATTTTATGAACTTTTCGAATGAATTTCTTCATTTCACGAATTGCATTACTCATAATTACTGATTGAAAATTGTCACCATAACCTAATCCATGAGCAATTCCTGCAGCAATAGCATAAATGTTTTTCAACATCGCAGCGTATTCAGTTCCAATAATGTCGTCAGAGATTTTAGTTTTAATGTAATTTCCTGCTAGAACTTTTGCAACAACTTTAGCTTTATTTGAATCACCACAAGCAATTGTTAAATAGGAAAGTCTTTCTAAAGCTACTTCTTCAGCGTGACATGGTCCAGTGATTACACCAATGTTTTCAAAAGGAATATCAAATTTTTTGTTGAAATGTTCGCCAACAATCAAAAAGGTTTCAGGAACAATTCCTTTGATGGCAGAGAAGATTACTTTGCCTTGTAAGCTAACAGTAAGTTTCTCTAATTCTGCGCTTAAAAAAGCCGATGGAATAGCGAAAATGATATAATCTGCATATGCGACAGCTTCATTTATATCGGAAGTTAATCGCAATTTATTAGTATCAAATTCTACTGAACTTAAATAATTTGGATTGTGTTTTTGAGATTTTATATGATCAATTGCTGATTGATTTCTCATGTACCAAGCAATTTCGTCTAGATTGACGCACAACATTTTTGCAATTGCAGTAGCCCAACTTCCGCCACCAATCACTGCAAATTTTGGATATCGATTCATTATTAGTTTGTTTGATAATCCAAAAATACTGAAATTTATTTAAAGCAATGCGATTGCGTTAGTTTAAGATTATTAAGGAAAGATATTGTTAAAAATTAATTTAACTTAAAATTATGATATTCAGTACAATAACAAGAAATAATGGTCGTTATTACTATATATGATTTCTGTTAGGTGATTTCATAAGTTTAGTTAGTTAAAAATTTTGTTTTGGGGTTTGAGAAAGGCGTTCAGGAACTATATCTTGAACGCCTTTTGAATTTTGGAATTTGGAATTTGTGTTTTGATTTTTTTAAATCAGTAACTCATTTCCACAATTTCTCTAACTTTTTCTAAAGTGATGTTTTGTTTTTCACCCATAGCTTTCCAACCTCTTTCTTCAAAACGATTTACAATAAAATCTGCTGTTTTTTCGATGTTTTCTGCGTTTTCAGAGATTTTGGTTTTCATTCCCATGGTGTGGAAAAATTCAATAGTTTTTTCGATGGCTTTTTCAGCTTTTTCTTCTACAGAATTTCCTGTGATGTTCCAGACTCTTCCACCATATTGTGCTAGTTTGTCTTTTTTGGTTTCAAACATTACTTTATACAAGTTTGGACCAATAATCGCTAAAGTTCTTGCGTGATCAATTTCGTATAAAGCCGTTAATTCGTGACCAATCATGTGTGTTGCCCAATCACTCGGAACACCTTTTTGAATCAATCCGTTTAAAGCCATTGTTGCGCTCCAAACAAAGTTAGAAGCTAATTTATAATCACTCGGATTTTCTACTACACTTGGTCCAACTTCGATTAAAGTTTTTAAAATACTTTCGGCAAATCTATCTTGCAATAAAGCATCGTGTTGGAATGTTAAATATTGTTCCATAACGTGAGTGAATGCATCAACAACACCATTTTGCAGTTGTCTTTTTGGTAAAGAAGTAATCACAGTTGGATCAACAATAGAGAATTTTGGAAACAAAGCGCTTCCGCCAAGAGTTAGTTTTTCATGAGTTGCTTCAATGGTTACTACAGCGCCAGAATTCATTTCTGAACCTGTTGCAGGCAAGGTTAAAACTGTTCCAAATGGAATCACTTTAGACAAATCGGTAAACAGAATTCGTTTTCTTAAAATATCCGCTGCATCGCCTTCAAATTTGGAAGCTGCCGAAATGAATTTCACTCCATCAATAACGCTTCCACCACCAACAGCTAAAATAAAATCGATTTTTTGTTCGCGAACAATTTGAACGGCTTTCATCAAAGTTTCAAATCTTGGATTGGGTTCGATACCACCAAACTCAATGATTTCAAATTCTTTTAAAGCTGAGGTTACGGCTTCATGAACGCCATTTTTAAAGATACTTCCACCACCATAAGCCAATAAAACTTTGGCGTCTTTTGGAACTAATGTAGCTATTTTTTCTGTTTGTCCTTTGCCAAAAACATAATTGACAGGATTGTATAATTCGAAATTGTTCATTGTAAAAATATTTAGATTACAAATCTACGAAACGATTGAACGAACAAGTGGTAAAGGAATGTTAAGTTCTATTTATTATTTTAAACGGTTTCAGAATGAACCACTCGCTTTTCCGATAATAGTTTTTCTACAAATTTTTTGTAAGTTGGCGTATCTTTATATTCATCATCAATAATTTTTAAATAACTTCTTTGAAAAGGAATTCTTTCTTTGCTAATAATATTCAATAAGGTAACTTTTAAATCGTAAGTGTTTCTATCAGAATAAATTTGGAAATTAATTGCAATTAATTGATTATCATAATCAAAACTTAGTTTGTTATTGATTCCTTGATAATAATAAGGTCCATATTTTGAGTAATTAGTTCTTTGACCATAATAATCAGTTATTTTAATCTTGAAATCTTGAATTTTCGATAAATCATAGATTTTATTGTCAATAGTAATCTCGTTTTCATCAATAATCAATTTGCCTTTTAATTCGCCATTTAAGTTTTCAAATTCTTGAAAGCGAATAAAAAAACTAGAAAAGAAACTAATTGCAAAAATAAAACCAACTATTTGATTAATAAATGTATGGTCATTTATATAATATTTCATTTCACTTGAATTCCATTTTTCATCTACAAAAAATATCGATAAATAAATTAAAACCCCAAGTAATGAACCCCAATTTAATTTTTCTGATAAAGTTAAATTTAAAAAGGGTTTCTTTTTTGGAATGAATATTTCTCCTCGAAACATGATTTTACTTCCTATAAAAATTATTATGATCTACATATTCCCAAACTTTTTCAGGCAATAACGGACGAATATTTTTTTTGTTTTTGATGCTTTCGCGAATAAAAGTTGAAGAAAGTTCGATAACAGGCGCACCAACTCGATGAATTTTAGAATGATTTACAAATTGTTCATCAATTTCACCTGAATTCAATCTTGGATAGACATAAATCTCGTGATTTTCTAAAATGTATTCGTAGTTTTTCCATTTGTGAAGCGAATTCAAATTGTCTTCGCCCATAATCAAACAAAACTCGTGTTGCGGAAATTTATCTTTTAAATGCGCTAAAGTATTTACTGTATAATTAGGCTGAGGTAATTTGAATTCAATATCCGAAGCTTTGATTTTAGGATAATCGTCGGTTGCTAAATTTACCAAATGCAATCGTTGGTAATCATCCAATAAGGTATTCTTTTCTTTGTGTGGATTATGTGGCGTGACAACCATCCAAATTTGGTCCAAATCGGAATGTTCTGCCATGTGATTGGCAATAATCATGTGCCCAACGTGAATTGGGTTAAAGGTTCCGAAATATAATCCTATTTTCATGATTTTAGTGATTAGTAAATAGTGAAAAGTGATTAGTCGAATGCTTTATCTACTAGTTTTTGAGTGTTTTAGAAAAAGCGTTAATCATTTTTGATTCTTCTGTAATTAATGATAAAACTTCATTATATGAATCAAAATCTGATATAAACTCAAGTTCTTTAGCAATAATTAGTTGTGTTTCTAATTCATTTAAAGAACCTCTTGAAATATCAAGAAAATGACTTAATGATTTATCTGTATTTCTACCGTAACCTTCACTAATATTAGAAGGAATAGATACTGCGGCTCTTTTAATTTGAGAAGTTAAAGCATATAACTCTTCTTGAGGAAAAGATTTAACTAATTTATAAACTTTTACTACTAAAACAATACCTTTCTGCCAAATATGCAAGTCTTTATAAGAATTTATGCTTCCCATCTTATTGCTATTTACTAATTACTTTTCACTATTTACTCTAAAGAAATAAAACTTTTTACTAGTTCATAAGCTTCAGCTTTGGCTACATCCAAATCATAATTTTTAATGATTTTGTCAAATTGTGGTGCGGTTGCTAATTCAACGTGTGCTTTTGCGATGCGCATATTTATTTTTTCGTCGCTTTCTGTGGAACGCTGTTTTAATCTTCGTTTTAGTTCGTCTACACTTGGTGGTTTTACAAAAACTGCTAATGTTTCTTGAGGAAATTTCGATTTAATTCGCAATCCACCTGAAACATCAATGTCGAAAATTACATTTTTGCCTTTTGCCCAAATGCGTTCAACTTCACTTTTTAAGGTTCCGTAATAGTTGTTGGTATAAACCTCTTCCCATTCCACAAACTCTTCGGCTTTGATGTGTTTTTTAAATTCTTCCCAACTGATGAAATAATAATCTTTCCCATCTACTTCTTGACCTCTAGGTTCACGTGTTGCACAAGATATTGAAAACTCTAAATTCAAATCTTCTTGAGCTAGTAAATGCCTTACTATAGTGGTTTTTCCCGAACCAGATGGCGCTGAGAATACTAATAATTTTCCTTTGTTCATTCTTAGTTGTGTTGTCTATTCTCTTTATTCTATTCTCTATTTTCTTAAAGAACATTCAAAACTTGCTCTTTAATCTTCTCCAATTCGTCTTTCATCATCACTACCAATTTCTGCATTTCTGAATGGTTTGATTTTGAACCCATGGTATTGATTTCTCTACCCATTTCTTGCGTGATGAAACCTAGCTTTCTTCCGTTAGCTTCTGTTCCTGCAAGAGTTTCTATGAAATAATTTAGATGATTTTCTAAACGAACTTTCTCTTCTGTAATATCATATTTTTCTAAATAAAAAATTAATTCTTGTTCGAAACGATTTTCATCAACATTCACTTGAAGTTCATCAAGAGCAGTTCTCAATCTTGTTTTTACAGTTTCAACACGCTCAGCATCATAAGCAACAGCATCGTTCATTAATTTCATAATGTTGGCAATGCGATGTAAAAATTCTTTTTCTAATGAAACGCCTTCGTCTTTTCTGAAATTCGCGATATTTTCAAGTGCTTCATCAATGACTTTTTGAATTTCTTTCCATTCGTTTTCGTCAATTTCGTCGCGTTCTGTTTTTAATGCATCAGGCATTCTTACAGCCATTTTCATCAATTCAGTTTCATCGGCATTTGGAATTACTGCTTTCATTTGATTGATGTAGCCTTTTACAATAGGCACATTAATTTTAGAAGATGTTTCTTCGCCAGTAACTTCGATGTATAGAGAAAAATCAATTTTTCCACGTTCTAATCGTTGCGAAATTTGATTACGTAAACCCAATTCCATTTCGCGGTAAACCGATGGCATTCTTGTATTCAAATCTAAACCTTTACTGTTTAGTGATTTTAATTCTACTGTAATTTTTTTGGTTGGTAATTGCAAAGATGCTTTCCCAAAACCAGTCATTGATTGTATCATTCTTATGTTTTATAGACTTCAAATATATGAAATAGTGTTGATTATTCAGTCACAGTTTTCAGTCATAGTTTATTGCAATAAATTCAATTTTTAAATTCCCAATACTTTCTTACAATATCTTCATTTGTGATGAATAAAGTATCTTTAGAAATTTTGATTTTTCCTTTAAAGGTATAGTCATCGTAGAAAATGAATAAAGAGTCTTTTTTCAATTTGTATTTGAATTCTTTTAATGAATCGATATAAAAAATGGTGCTTTTATTGATTTCAAAAGTTGCATTCTCACTGCTACCGTCAGTCCAAATTCCAATTATTGATTTATTGTTTTGTAAAAAGTTAAAAGATGATAACAATAAAATTGTTGATGTAAGAATTAATAAAATATTCACTTTCATTTCAAAATCACTTTTTCTGTGTTACCAAATAAACTCCTGCAAATATTAAAACCGCCGAAAGTAATTTTACCAAACTTAATTCATCTTTTCCTAAACCAACAGCGAATATTGTTGCAAAAAGTGGTTGTAAATAAATGAAAACGGCAACAGTTGTTGGTTTTAACTCACGCATCGAAACCAAATTTAATAAATAGGTTAGAAAAGTTGAAAAGACTACTACAAATCCAATTTTCCAATAAATATCTGTTGGAATTGTTGTCCAGTTTATCGCATGAAATTCGCTCCAGCCAAATGGTAAAACCATAATAAATCCAAAGGTGTAAATCCATTTTACGAAAGTAAACGCATTGTATTTATCCATAAGTTTTTTAACCAAAATCAAGTAAAAACCATAAGAAATAGCATTTATGAAGACTAATAAATTTCCTAAAGTGGCATTTGGAGCATTAACCATCGATTTTCCGTAAAGAATCAAAGTTATTGTTCCTGCTAATCCTAAAATTATTCCAAATATTTTGCGCTTTTGCATTCGTTCTTTCATAATAATTGCCGAAAGAATTAAGACTATCATTGGTGTTGTAACCATTAAAACCGCACCCATTATTGGTGAAGTATAACTTAGCCCTTTGAAAAACGTAAGCATATTCAAAGCTACGCCAAACAAAGCAGCAGCAGCAATTCGAGGGAAATCTTCTAAAGCAATTTTTTCTTTTGGTCCAAAAAAAGAAACCAACCAAAATAATAATACCGAACCGCCAACGCGCATCGTGATAAATCCGAATGGCTCGACATATTTTGGCATTACATCTTTAGCAATAGTAAAGGTTACACCATAAATTATGGAAACTAATGTTGCGGCAAATAACGCCCAAGTTCTTTTAGACATTTTCTAATGCTTTCATTACTTGCAACATATTTTGTTGTGTGTTTCCGATGTAAATTTTGTCTTGAATTATAAAAACAGGACGACTTATAAAGGTGTAATGTTCTAAAATATACTTGCGATAATCGTCTTCTGTTAAGTTTTTATTCTTCAAATCTAATGACTTGTATAACTGCGCTTTTTTGCTGAACAATGCTTCATAACTTCCAGAAAGCGAACGCATATATTCTAGTTCTTCAATTGTAATTGGATCTTGTTTTATGTCATGATATTTCAAATTTGCACTTTTAGGCAACGATTTTATAATTTTTCTACACGTATCGCAACTCGCTAAATAGTATATGGTATCAGTCATAATTTTTTCTTTTTGCAAAGAAAATTCATTTGAAACTTATAATCTGTATTTTTGTAAAAAAATTGCAATCAATGTCAACATTTATTAAAGAAATACACATTCGTTGGGCCGATTTAGACCCAAATTTTCACGTGCGTCACAGCGCATATTACGATTTTGGAGCACAACATCGTGTTGAAATTCTAGAACAATTAGGAATGTCAATGCGTATCATGCAAGAACAACATTTTGGACCAATATTGTTTCGTGAAGAATGTGTTTTTAGAAGAGAAATGCGAATGGATCAAAAGGTTTTTATCAGTACAAAAGTTGGTAAAATAAAAGAAGATGCTTCGAGATGGACGCTTATTCATGAATTTAAAAACGACAAAGACGAACTTCTAGCTACTATTACTGTAGATGGTGCTTGGATGGACACAAAACTAAGGAAAATTGCAAATCCAACACCTCAAATTGCAGTTGATGTCATGAATTTAATACCAAAATCAGATAATTTTACACAATTATAAAATCACAAAATGGAAGCAACATTTAAAATTTGGGAAACCAGCAGAAACATTTATTTAAAAATTATTGAGAACCATTCATTAGAACAATTGAATAAGATTCCGGAAGGTTTTAGTAATAATTTGGCTTGGAATTTAGGTCACATTGTTGTTTCGCAACAAGGTTTGGTATATCGACTTTCGGGTTTGCCAATGAATATTTCACCCGAAATGATGGAAAAATATAAAAATGGGTCAAAACCAACTGCTACAACCCAAGAAGAAATAAATGAATTGAAAGTTTTATTATTTTCATTGTTAGAAAAAACCAAAGAAGATTATGCTAATGGAAAATTCACTTCTTATAACGAATTCACAACAGGAACAGGATTTCATTTAGCAAACATAAAAGATGCCATGGAGTTTAATAATTATCATGAAGGAATTCATTTGGGTTTTATGATGAATATTAGAAAATTTATTTAATTTAAAATACCTTTGTAAAAATATTATTATAATGAAATTCAATACTAAAGTAATACACGGTGGTCAACACCACGAAAAAGTAACTGGAGCTGTAATGACTCCAGTTTTTCAAACCTCAACTTATGCACAAACAAGTCCAGGAATTCCTGTAGGTGATTATGAATATAGTCGTGCAGCAAATCCAACTCGTCAAGCTTTGGAAGATGCTTTGGCATCAATTGAAAATGGAGCAAGAGGTTTAGCATTTGCATCAGGATTGGCAGCTACAGATTGTTTATTAAGAATGTTCAAAGCAGGTGACGAAATCATTGCTATGGACGATTTATATGGTGGAACTTATAGATTATTTACACGTTTATATAAAGATAGTGGTATCAAATTTCACTTCGTTGATATGAATGATTTGGATAAATTCCAATCCTTGATTAATGAAAACACGAAGTTAGTTTGGGTTGAAACACCAACAAATCCATTAATGAAATTAGCCGATATTTCAGAAATTGCAAAAATCACTAAAAAACATAATATCCTTTTTGCAGTTGATAATACTTTTGCAACGCCATACTTACAAAAACCTTTAGATTTAGGAGCTGATATTGTAATGCACTCAGCTACAAAATATCTAGGTGGACATTCGGATGTTATTGCAGGAGCTTTGATTATTAAGGATAAAGCATTAGGTGACGAATTACACTTTAAGCAATTTGCAACAGGAGGAACACTTGGACCAATGGATAGTTATTTGGTTTTAAGAGGAATTAAAACATTACACTTAAGAGTTCAAAGACATTGTGAAAACGGAATGAAAGTGGCCGAATTTTTAAGCAATCATCCAGAAGTAGCGAAGGTTTATTATCCAGGATTGCCAGATCATCCATTCCATGACATTGCTAAAAAACAAATGAGCGGTTTTGGCGGAATGGTTTCATTCACATTCACATCAGGAAGAAAAGAAGATGCAATTTCCTTTTTAGAAAAACTAAAAGTATTCACTTTAGCAGAATCTTTAGGTGGAGTAGAAAGTTTAGCGAATCATCCAGCATTAATGACGCATGCATCAATTCCAGAAGATAAACGTCTTGAAGTTGGAATCACTGATGACTTAGTAAGATTAAGCACAGGTGTTGAAGATATAGATGATTTACTTGCCGATTTAGAACAAGCATTCAGATAAAAACAAAAAACCCGATTCAATACAATGAATCGGGTTTTTTATTTGGGTTTAAATTATATTAATTTAAATAATAGATGTATCCAAAGTTTAACCAAACATTCCAGTCGTTTGCTCTATTTTCTAAATAAACTTTAGGATCAGGACTTAAACCATCAACCCAGTTTGAAAAGTAGTATTGAAATCTCAAATCTACCATTAAATCTGAAAGTTCAGTTAATTTATATCTTGTTCCTACACTTGAAACTACCGACCATGTTGTTCCTCCTTTTACATCGAAAGCATCAATATATTTTATTGGGGTAACTGTTGGCAGTTGACCTAAGCCCGGGCCCAATTCAGAATAAGCAGTTGGTTTAAAAAAACTAAATTGTCCACCAAGACTTACGAATGGTGCCCAACTCCCAATATTTGCTGTAAAATCCCTAATGCTGAAAGGGAAGAATTCTAATTGCATTCCAATATTTGTTACTGCAGTACTTCCTTGCATTGCTCTTAATTGTCTTGCCGTTAAAGAAGTTTTTTTGTCTGCAACCCATTGACCGAAATGTTGAAGGTTGGTTTTGTTGTAAGATAATTCACTTCTTAATTTAAAGTGATCATTGAAATAAGTCTCAGGAGTATAACAATTACATTCCGCTTTGTATGAAAAGTTTAGATAATGGATTAATCCAATACCAAAACCAGTATTTCCTGCATTTGTAGAAATATCGTTTCGCTCTCCATAGTCAGACTGAAATGCTACAGGTCCCATAATACCACCAATTTCATGGGAGAAACCAAACTGAGCTTGTGCCTTGTTGGTTACACCAAACAAAAGCAATAAAGTGACAATATAATACTTGGTCATTTTCATACAGATTAATTCAATTCTCGACAAATATATAAAAACATCATTCACTAATAAAATAAAATAAAAAAATACTTGTATATCTACGAAAAAAAGCAGAAATAGTTTTAAAACAGGTCATTAATTTCACATATCATTAAAAAATCTTAACAAAAAGATAAAAATTATGAGAATTTAAAAAAAATTGTGCCATTATTTTTATAAAATGTATATTTGTCGAATATTACGAAAACGTTTTCTTAAACATTAATATTATATTTTATGTCACAAAGTATCAACAACTTTATTGAAGCGGTTGCTAAAAGAAACCCTAACGAGCCTGAATTTATGCAAGCTGTTAAGGAAGTTGCCGAAACAGTAATTCCTTTTATTGAAGAGAATAAAAAATACGAAGGCAAAATGCTTTTGGAAAGAATGGTTGAACCAGAAAGAGTAATCATGTTCAGAGTAACTTGGATTGATGACGCTGGTAAAACTCAAGTAAACAGAGGTTACAGAATTCAGATGAACTCTGCAATTGGTCCTTACAAAGGAGGAATTCGTTTTCATCCATCTGTAAATTTAAGTATTTTAAAATTTTTAGCTTTTGAGCAAACTTTCAAAAATAGTTTAACAACTTTACCAATGGGTGGAGGAAAAGGTGGTGCAGATTTTGATCCAAAAGGAAAATCTGATATTGAAATCATGAGATTCTGTCAAGCATTTATGACGGAATTATCTAAACATATTGGCGCAGACACTGACGTTCCAGCTGGAGATATTGGAGTTGGTGGAAGAGAAGTTGGCTACATGTTTGGTCAATATAAAAGATTAAGAAATGAGTTTACAGGAGTTTTAACTGGTAAAGGAATTTCTTTCGGTGGTTCATTAATCCGTCCAGAAGCTACAGGATATGGTGATGTATATTTTGCACAAAGTATGCTTGCCACTAAAGGTGATAGTTTCGCTGGAAAAACAGTTGTTGTTTCAGGTTCTGGAAATGTAGCTCAATATGCTACAGAAAAAGCTACTCAATTAGGTGGAAAAGTGGTAACAATGTCAGATTCATCTGGTTATATATATGATGCAGACGGAATTACAGCAGAAAAATTAGCTTATGTAATGGAAATTAAAAACGTAAACTACGGAAGAATTTCTGATTATGTAACTAAATATCCAAACGCAACTTTCGTAGCTGGAAAACGTCCTTGGGAAGTAAAATGTGATGTTGCTTTACCATGTGCTACTCAAAACGAGTTGAACGAAGAAGAAGCTAAAACATTAGTAGCAAACGGATGTATTTGTGTTGCTGAAGGTGCAAACATGCCTTCAACTCCAGAAGCAATGCATGTTTTCCAAAATGCTAAAATATTATTTGCTCCAGGAAAAGCTTCAAACGCAGGTGGTGTTGCAACTTCTGGTCTTGAAATGTCTCAAAACTCTTTACGTTTAAGTTGGACTTCAGAAGAAGTTGATGAAAGGCTTAAAGGAATTATGGCGAATATTCACGCGGCTTGTGTGAAATATGGTTCAGATGCTAATGGTTATGTTGACTATGTTAAAGGTGCAAATATTGCTGGATTCGTAAAAGTTGCAGACGCAATGTTAGCGCAAGGAATTGTGTAATTAAAACACTTTCAAATTTATATAAACCTTCTCTCTTAATTGGGAGAAGGTTTTTTTATTGATATATATGAAATTACAATTAAATACGTTTATAGTATATTTGTATTTATAAATTGCAATTTACCAAATGATAAAGAGATTTATTCAAATATTGTTTTTAGTACTATTCGTAAATGGCTTTGCTCAAAACAATCCGCAATGGCAAGGTTATTTCTCCTACAACAAAATAACAGATATTAGTCAAGGACAAGATAAAATATATGCATCTTCAGAGATTGCTGTTTTTTCTAAAAATTTAGCCACTAACGATTTAGCCACAACCACATCTATTGATGGACTTAAAGCAGAAACAATTACAGCAATTCATCATAGCGAAAGTTTTAATAAAACACTTGTTGGAAACCAAAATGGATTACTTTTAGTAATGAATCCAGATGGAAAAATTGTTTTCAAAAACGGAATAGTAGTCGAAGTACCAGTTTCACCTTTTCTAAAAAAAATCAATCATTTCTTAGAGTACAACGGTAAAGTTTACATATCATGCGATTATGGAATTTCGGTTTTTGATTTAACTTCAATGGAATTTGGCGATACTTATTATATTGGAAATAATGGGCAACAAGTAAAAGTATACCAAACAACAATTCTTAATGGTGAAATTTTTGCCGTGACTGATATACATGGGATAAAAAAAGCATCTCTTTCAAATCCTAATTTGGTAGATTATAATCAATGGCAACTATTTGATGGCGGTTTTTGGAACGGAATTACAACTATTCAAAACAAAATTGTTGGAATGAATACCAACGGAAGACTATACAAGCATAATGGAACTATCTTCGAAGAGTTTTTTATAATGAATCAAAGTGGGTTAGATATAAGAACTAATGACGATTTTTTAATTGTAACAAATCAGAATTATATTTATATTTTCAATGCTGCTTTGCAACAAACAGTAACTATTAATAGTAATCAATATACTTTAGCAACAGTTTCCTTTAGTTGCGCAACGGTAGCTGATAATCAAATTTTCATCGGAACAAATGAAAAAGGACTACTAACGTCCTCTTTATCTGCACCAACAACTTTTCAAGTGATAAAGCCAGATGGTCCAGACAGAAATAATATTTTTAGATTAAAACAAACATCAACAACTCTTTGGGCAACCTACGGTGGATATTCATTAACTTACGATCCAACATTACTTGAAGAAGGAATAAGCAAATATTCAAGACAAACAGGTTGGAGCAAAATACCTTTTAGTGAATTGTTTGGCGCAACCTCTTTGTCTGATATTATGACTAACCCAAAAAATGAAAATGAAGTTTATGTGTGCTCTTTTCATAATGGTTTACTTAAAATAAAAGATGATGTAATCACTTTTTACAATCAAAATAGTGCACCACCAAACGGACCTGAGAACCAACAGTTAGTTACACCATTGTATGTTTCAGTAAGAATTAATGGAGGTGCATTTGATAGTAAAGGCAGTCTTTGGTTATCAAATTCATTAGTTTTTAAAGGACTAAAAGCATTGAAAAGTGATGGGACTTGGATATCACCCAGTGATTGGCAAAATCAATTAGCATCAGTAACTGAAGAAAGATATTCCAAATTAGCTATAGATAAAAACGACACCAAATGGGTTCCCTCCTACAGAGGAAACGGATTGATTGCATTTAATGAAAATTATGCAAATAAATTTATTAGAATAAGAACAGGAACCGATGGTAATTTACCGATAAATGATGTTAGAGCTGTTGCAATAGATAATAGAAATCAAGTTTGGATAGGAACAGCAAGAGGATTAAGATATATTCCTTCTGCAGATTCTTTTATTAGTGAAACTGAAATCGAATCAAAACCAATTATTATTTTAGAAGATGATTTGGCTCAAGAATTGTTTTATGAGCAATTTATTATGGATATTGCTGTTGATGGCGCCAATAGAAAATGGATTTCGATAGCTGAGTCTGGAGTATATTTAGTTTCGCCAAATGGTCAGGAAACAATTTATAAATTCACAAAAGAAAATTCGCCACTTCCAAGTAATAATGTAAACGATATTGAAATTGATAGTTTTACAGGAGAAGTCTTTTTTGCAACAGATAAAGGATTAGTTTCTTTTAAAGGGACAGCCACAAGACCAAGTGATGATTTAAGTAATGTTTATGCTTATCCCAACCCAGTGAGACCAGGTTTTTCAGGAACAGTTAAGATATCAGGTTTAACCAATAAAGCAGTTGTTAAAATCACTGACATTGAAGGAAATTTAGTCTATGAAACTACTTCAGAAGGAGGTACAATAGAATGGGATACTACAGCTTTCGGAAAACACAAAGTAGCTTCAGGTGTGTATATGATTTTAGTTTCTGCAGAAGATGGAATAGATACAATCGTTAAAAAAGTAATGATTATCAGGTAATGTTAGTCAAAACTAAAGCAATCGTTCTTTCATCCATAAAATATCAAGAAAAAAGCTTGATTGTTAAATGTTTTACACAAAGCGACGGATTAAAAAGTTACTTCGTGCAAAGTGCTTATTCTGGAAAAAAATCAAATCAAAAAATCGCTTATTTTCAACCTTTAACTATTCTTGAAATTGAAGCCAATCACAAGAATAAAGGTACTTTAGAGCATTTTAAAGAAATAAAACTAGCCACAGCTTATCAAACCATAAATACCGATATTGTAAAAAGTACTATTGTAATTTTCTTGTCAGAGATGTTACACCATAGCATTCACGAAGAAGAAAAAAATGAAGATTTGTTTACTTTTCTTGAAACGGCTTTAATTTGGTTAGATACACACGAAGAAACATCCAATTTTCATCTAATTTTACTTTTAGAAACAACAAAATTTTTAGGTTTTTACCCGGATAATTCCGAAACGGATTTCAATTTCTTTGAAATGGTTGATGGCATTTTTTCACCTTTTCAAGGAACAAATTGCCTTAACGAACACGAAACATTTCTCTTCAAAAAACTAATCAACTTAAAATTTGATTCCGACCAAAAGGTTTTCGCAGGAATTGAACGTCAAATACTTCTAAAAATCTTATTAGATTACTATTCCATTCACCTTGATGGATTTAAAAAACCAAAATCTTTAGACGTATTAAAGGAAGTTTTTTCTTGATACAGATTTATTTCGATAAAAATTCATAAAAAACTTCTCAAAATATTGATAAGAAAAATGCGAAATGCAAATAGTTGTTATTAAAACAATAGCATTATAAACCACAATTATAAGATAATTATTGAGACCAAGATTGGAAAAAAGTTTGACATAAATTAAACCAATCAATTGGATAACAATTGCATGGTAAACATAAATTCCATAAGAAATTTTACCCAAATAAGTTGTAACACGATGGTTTAAAATGAAATAAGGTTTATTGCTCAATACTCCAATTACTAAACAAAACAGCAACATACTGAAAAGATTATAGTTGCTAGATGAAAATAAATTTGCAAAATAATTAGTTGTAAAATAGAGGATAAAACTAAGTAAAGAAATATATATAACTAATTTATTATTAAATAGTTGTGGCTTTTTTAATAATAGAATCGAAATGATACCACTAGAAGTAAAATAAAAAAACAGCATAGTGTATTTATATAAAATATTTCCTTCAATAGTAAAATATATCGTAAAGAAAACAATGGTAGAAACCAATAAAAAGAAAATTATTTTTCTTACAGGCAAAAACAATAATACTGGAGCAATAAACAAATAAAATTGTTCTTCAACACCAATAGACCAAAGAATTTCTATAATGCCACCAGGATTGTATAAGGCTGCAAAAACATTTGGCATAAAGAATATTGAAAGCAACAATCCTTCATATAAATTATAATTAGTATTGAATCCACCAATGAAACCAAATTTTGGAAGAATATAATTGTAATAAGTCAATCCAAAAAGTAAAATCAAAAAGTAAAGCGGAAAAATTCGTAAAGCTCTTCTAATGTAAAAGTTTTTTAGCGAAATGGTGTTTGTTGTTTCTTTTTCAAGATAAAGTTGCCTTATAATTAAAAATCCGCTTAATGAAAAAAATACACAAACGGCTTCATAACCTTTGTGAAATAGTGGTATTGAATTGTAAAACGGAATGTCATGTTTACTACAAAATTCAGAAATATGGAAAATCATTACAAAAACTGCTAAAAAGAATCGTAGTCCTGTAATATTTGGTATTCTTTCCATTTGGTATTCAATTAAAAATTTAAATAGTTCACAAATGTGCAATTAATAAATTAATGATGCAAAGTCAAATTAAGTAAAATCCACAATCTAAAAACATTTTTAAAGGAAGTTTTTGCATAAAAGATAAATTTAGACATTCTTTCTTGTACTATCGCAAAAACTGAAAACCGAAAACCGAAAACTGAAAACTATTTACTACTTTCGCAAACTGATTTAAGATTACGACAAAATGAGCACAAAATTTACTGAATACAAAGGACTTGACTTGCCAACAGTAGCATCAGAAGTTCTTGATTTTTGGAAGAAAAACAACGTTTTTGAACAAAGTGTAACTTCGCGTGAAGGTGCAACTCCATATGTGTTTTTTGAAGGGCCACCTTCGGCAAACGGATTACCTGGAATTCACCACGTGATGGCTCGTGCTATTAAAGATATTTTTTGTCGCTATAAAACTCAAAAAGGTTTTCAAGTAAAACGTAAAGCAGGTTGGGATACACACGGTTTGCCAGTAGAACTTGGAACTGAAAAAGAATTAGGAATCACCAAAGAAGATATCGGAAAAACCATTTCTGTTGAAGAATACAACGAAGCTTGTAAAAGAACCGTTATGCGTTATACAGACGTATGGAACGATTTGACCGAAAAAATGGGTTATTGGGTTGATATGGAAGATCCATACGTGACTTACAAATCCAAATATATGGAAACCGTTTGGTGGTTGTTGAAACAAATTTACAACAAAGATTTACTATATAAAGGCTACACAATCCAACCGTATTCTCCAAAAGCTGGAACTGGATTATCTTCACACGAAGTTAACCAACCTGGAAGTTATAGAGATGTTACGGATACAACGGTTGTAGCACAATTCAAAACAAAAGCAGAAACTTTACCAAGCTTTTTACAAGGTTTTGGCGACGTTCATATTTTAGCTTGGACGACAACTCCATGGACTTTACCATCAAACACCGCTTTGACAGTTGGTCCAAAAATCGATTATGTTTTGGTGGAAACGTTCAATCAATACACTTATCGTCTTGTTAAAGTAATTTTGGCTAAAAACCTTGTCGTAAAACAATTCGGAAAAGGATTTTTCGCTTCTGTTGAACCTTCTGATTTTGAAAATTTTAAAGAAGGTGATAAAAATATTCCATTCCAAATCTTAGCAGAATTTAAAGGTGCTGATTTAGTCGGAATTCGTTACGAACAATTGATGCCATTGACTTTGCCGTATCAAAATCCACAAGATGCTTTCAGAGTAATTGCTGGTGATTTCGTAACTACCGAAGATGGAACTGGAATTGTACACACGGCTCCAACTTTTGGTGCAGATGATGCTAAAGTTGCTAAAGAAGCAACGCCTGAAGTACCGCCAATGTTGGTTTTAGATGAAAACGGAAATCCTGTTCCTTTAGTTGATTTACAAGGTAAATTCATTCAAGGTTTAGGAACTTATTCTGGAAAATACGTTAAAAACGAATATTACAACGATGGCGAAGCTCCAGAACGCTCTGCCGATGTGGAAATTGCTATCCAATTAAAAGAAGAAAATAAGGCTTTCAAAGTTGAAAAATACGTGCACAGTTATCCACATTGTTGGAGAACGGACAAACCAATTTTATACTATCCGCTAGATTCTTGGTTCATCAAAGTAACCGAAATCAAAGACAGAATGTTCGATTTGAACGAAACCATCAACTGGAAGCCAAAAGCAACTGGTGAAGGTCGTTTCGGAAATTGGTTGAAAAATGCCAACGATTGGAACTTATCGCGTTCAAGATATTGGGGAATTCCATTGCCAATTTGGAGAACAGAAGATGGAACGGAAGAAATGCTAATTGGTTCTGTAGAAGAATTGTATTCTGAAATTGAAAAATCTATCGCAGCTGGTTTCCAAAAAGAAAATCCGTTCAAAGGTTTTGTGGTTGGAAATATGAGTGAAGAAAATTATGATTTAGTTGATTTACACAAAAATGTAGTTGATAACATCGTTTTAGTTTCGCCATCAGGAAAATTAATGAAACGTGAAAGTGATTTAATTGACGTTTGGTTTGATTCAGGTGCGATGCCTTATGCTCAATGGCATTATCCATTTGAAAATAAAGATTTAATTGACGAAAATAAAGCATTTCCGGCCGATTTTATTGCAGAAGGAGTTGACCAAACGCGTGGATGGTTTTATACGTTACACGCCATCGGAACTTTAGTTTTTGATAAAATAGCTTATAAAAATGTAGTTTCAAATGGTTTAGTTCTAGACAAAAATGGACAAAAAATGTCGAAACGTCTAGGAAATGCCGTTGATCCATTCACCACTTTGGCAGAATATGGTCCGGATGCAACTCGTTGGTATATGATATCCAATGCCAATCCTTGGGACAACTTGAAATTTGATATCGAAGGAGTTGCTGAGGTTCGTAGAAAATTCTTCGGAACACTATATAACACATATTCGTTCTTTAGTTTATATGCTAATATCGATGGTTTCAAATATACAGAAGCTGAAATTCCATTAAACGAAAGACCTGAAATCGATCGTTGGATTTTATCTGAATTACACACTTTGATAAAAACTGTTGATGAAGCATACGCTGATTACGAACCAACAAAAGCTGCAAGAGCCATTTCTGATTTTGTTCAAGAGAATTTGAGTAACTGGTACGTTCGTTTGTGCAGAAGAAGATTCTGGAAAGGCGAATACGGAACAGATAAAATCGCAGCATATCAAACGCTTTATACTTGTTTGTTGAATGTGGCTAAACTTTCGGCTCCGATAGCGCCATTTTTTATGGACAAATTATATACCGATTTAGTTAATGCAACTGGAAGCGAGAGTTTTACTAGTGTTCACTTGGCAAATTTTCCTGTTTCGGTTGAAAACTTTGTTGATAAATCGTTAGAGAGCAAAATGATGAAAGCACAAACGGTTTCTTCGTTAGTTTTATCACTTCGTAAAAAGGAAATGATAAAAGTACGTCAACCGTTGCAAAAGGTTATGATTCCTATACTTGACGAGACGCAGCGTGCTGAAATCGAGGCAGTTTCTGACCTAATAAAAGCCGAAGTAAACGTCAAAGAAATCGAACTTTTAGACGATGCATCGGGTGTTTTAGTGAAGCAAATTAAGCCAAATTTCAAAGCTTTAGGACCACGTTTTGGTAAGGATATGGGATTGATTTCTAGCCAGATACAAAAATTTTCACAAGAACAAATCAACGAAATTGATGCTAAAGGTGAGCTATCGCTTGTTATTTCAGGAAAAAGTATAATTTTAACATCCCAAGATGTAGAAATATCTTCACAAGATATTCCAGGTTGGTTGGTTGCAAATTCTAACGGAATTACAGTTGCTTTAGACATCAAAATTTCTGAAGAACTAAAACAAGAAGGAATTGCAAGAGAATTAGTAAACAGAATTCAAAATATCAGAAAAGATTCTGGATTTGAAGTAACAGATAAAATTAAAGTTCAAATTCAACGTAATGGCGAACTAGAACAAGCAATAAAGAATAACGAAAGCTATATCAAAGACGAAACATTAACAGAAGAATTAAATTTTACTGATAATTTAGAAAGTGGTATAGAAATTGAGTTTGATGATATAAAAACAAAAATATTAATTTCAAAATAGTATACAGATGGTTGAAGAAATGATGCGATACTCTGATGCTGATTTAGCAGAGTTCAAAGAAATTATCCTTGCAAAAATTGAAAAAGCACAAACGGATTTAGAATTAATCAAAAGTGCTTATATGAATGATTTAAATAATGGTACAGACGACACGTCACCAACATTCAAAGCATTTGAAGAAGGAAGTGAAACCATGAGTAAAGAAGCGAATTCACAATTAGCAATTCGCCAAGAAAAGTTTATTCGTGACCTTAAAAATGCACTTTTCCGTGTTGAAAACAAAACCTATGGCGTTTGTAAAGTTACCGGAAAATTAATCGGAAAAGAAAGATTAAAAATCGTTCCTCATGCAACAATGAGTATTGAGGCTAAGAATTTACAACGATAAAAAAATTAATAACGTACCAAATAGGTACGTTATTTTTTATTAAAATACTATGAAAAATTTAATTCTATTTGTTCTTTTAGTTCCTATATTGTGTAATGCAAAATTTTATTCAGGAACAGTTACTATGAGTGATAATTCCTTAAAAAAAGGATTTATCGAAATACCTGAATTTCCTGATGATACTAAATTAAAGTATCGAGTTGAAGAAAAAGGGAAAACAGAAAAATTAGAAATAAATTCAGTTAAAGGATTTGAAATCACCAATGATAAAAACGAAACAATCAAATTTATTACAATTTACACTGCCTACCAAGGAAGTAATAAGTTAAACATCGATAAAAAAAAATCTTGGGCTAGTATTGTTAAGGAAGGTAAAATTAATTTATATAGAACATACACTTCAGGAACTTCAGGTACAATGGGAGTACCAGGATCTGGTAGTTCAGGTGGTTTTACATATTATATAAGGCACTTATCCCTTTAATGGAATATTCTTTTTAATTTATTAGGCACTTATCCCTTTAATGGAATATTCTTTTTAATTTATTATATTTGCTTTTTCGATTTCAGTATCTACTTAATGGAATTGAATTTAACCACTTAATATATACTTTATGGAATTATCACAATGCAATGCCGAACTTTCAAATTATTCTCATTTAATCGGACAAATTTTAACTCATAAAATATCGAAAATGAATATTATAGTTTTAGAATTAAAATGTGAACTAAATATTGATAATGATTATTTTGTGAATTTTTATGTAAAACATCAATTAACAGGAAGTATAGAGTTTTTAGATTTGGATTTTATAAAAAAATACTATTTGTAAATTTCTTCTTTTAATTCTCCATCTAAAACAACATCTATACTTGTGTAGTCTGCTTTTCTGTATTTTACTTTTTTGACAAAAACACCAGCAATAATATCATTATATTTTTGTAAAAATTTATTTTTAACTTCCTCGAACTCTTTAAAATCTTTATTTAATTCATCTAAAGATTTTTTTTCTTTAATCGCTTCCATAAGCTATTTCTTTTATTTGTTTAGGGCTTTGGGCTTTCCAATGCTCCAATTCTTTTTCTTGAAATAGTGCGTTTTTAAGGAACTTTTCTAATTCGTTTCCTTTGAAGTTTCTATGGTTAAACTTCCATTCAAACTCCACTAAATATAATGGTAGATACTTTTTACTAACAGATTTAAAACTTCCTTTAATTCCGTTCTTAACGTAACTCCAAAAACCCTCAATGGTGTTAATATGCACTATTCCTTTACTATATTCTTTAGAATGGTTTATTACAAGTCTATCGATGTAAGTTTCGAGTTCTTTATAACTTTTAAAACCATCAGTCATTAATATCGAATTATCGCTTTTAGCGTTCGATTTAAGCATAAATAATAAATTGCGTTTTGTTAGTTTGTCGATTAATTTAGTCTTAACATTTCCTTTTCGTTGAACCATACCAACGACCGAAACTTTATTTGTGCCACGACCTCGTTTTGGTGATGCAGTTGCCAAACTAACATCGTTATCTGCAATATTGTGTTGTGAACGTGCTTTGCCACCAAAGTAGCTTTCATCCATTTCAATAATTCCGTTTAACTTAGTTTCTGGCATTAACATACCAACTCTAATTCTCATACAAGCGTAGTAAGCAGTTTTATATGATATACCGAGATTGCGTTGAATTTCTTTTGCAGAAACACTACTTTTAGCATTAAGCATCAAAGTAATAATCTGAAACCATTTAGGCAATGAAAGCCTTGTATCTTCAAAAATTGTCCCAACTATAACAGAAAAAGACTTTTTACAATTTTTGCAAGAGTACCGCCCTTGCTCGTTTCTTATCGATTTTATCGAAGTAGAACCGCAAAAAGTGCATCTTACGTTTTTACCAAACCTTATTTCGGTCAGTAATTTCAAGCATTTTGCTTGTGTATTATAATTCTTATTTACTTCGATTAAATTCATTACTTTTGTCTTTATTAATAAGTATTAGCAAAGATATTTATTCCATTAAAGGGATACGTGCCTTATATAAATAGACCAAATGATGAATATATAATTTACATTGATGAAAGTGATGGAGGAGGTCTTAATTTTTGCGGTAACTGTTTTACTCAATTAAAAAAAACTCTTGCAAAAATTTTCGAAAATGATTGCCCGAAATTAGCTGATTTAGTTGACAAACAAGACTTAAAGAAAAATGGTTATGTTCGTATAGTAGAATTGTATGAACAAAATTGTGGCAACTAAAATTGAAGCTAAAATATTTATAACACTCCTAGAGAGGTTTTTTTATAGAAAATAATACTATTTTTGCACCACAAAAACCAAAAAATGAAACTTAGGCACGCAGCACTTATCATTATCCTGATATTAATTGTAGATCAATTCTCAAAAGTATATGTAAAAACCAATTTCTATTATGGTGAATCATATCCTGTTTTAAGTTGGTTTAATATTACTTTTATTGAAAATGAAGGAATGGCTTGGGGAACAAAAATACCAGGTGAATATGGCAAATTATTCTTAACTTTATTTAGAATTCTAGCTGTTGGTGGTATTGCATATTGGTTATGGGATTCAATAGAAAAAGAAAAATCTAAATTTTTAATTACTTCAATCTCTTTAATATTTGCTGGCGCTTTGGGTAATATAATTGATTCTGTTTTATACGGAGTTATGTTTGAAGAAAGTACAAGATATCATCTTGCTAAGTATTTCTCAGGAGAACATTATGGAGAATGGTTTCATGGAAGAGTAGTAGATATGTTTGAATTTCCTATTTGGGAAGGGAAATTACCTAATTGGATTCCTGTATGGGGTGGAAATGATTTTAGATTTTTTAATGCAATTTTCAACGTTGCAGATTTTGCAATTTCTGTTGGGGTAGGAATATTAATTTTCTTTAATAAAAGAGCATTTGCTCCTGCAAAACTTCCACCTAATGTTAAGTTTTCTAATAAATTAGATGACGATGCAATCTAGAAAAAATATAGTTTATTTGGTGTAACACAAAAATCCAATTGAATATCATTTTCTGAAATCTCGTCAATTTTATCTTCTTTTTCAAAAAAAGACAATCCTATTTTAATAGTATCTGGTTTGCATTGAGATAAAAATTTATCGTAAAATCCTTTGCCATAACCAACTCGATTTCCTTTTATATCAAATGCTAAAAGAGGAACAAAAACCACATCAATTTTAGTTACAGGAACTTCTAAACCATCAACTGGTTCCGGAATATTATATTCATTTTTCTTGAATTTGGTGTTGTCCGTAAGAAGATAATGTGTCATTTCCAAAGTATTAAAATCACTTTTAGAAACCACAATTTCTTTATCTTTTCCAGCTAAAATTTGAAGAATGAATTCCGTATCAATTTCTTTTTGTTCTTCAATTGATAGGAATAAATGATAATAAGTTTTATCCCAAACACCCAACTGCAATAATCGATTAGCGATAGCCAAACTTTTACCTTCAATTGCTTCTGGAGTCAAACCTTGTCTTAATTCTTTATATTTTTTTCTTAATTCCTTTTTTAACATGAGGTAAAAGTAAAAAAATACAATTTGCTTTGTGAAGAATTTAAAGTTAAATTTGTTTGAAGAAAAATTTCAGTAATCTATTTTCTTTACTCTTTACTCTATTTTCTTAAAAAATGAATAATCCATCTTTAGAACTTCAAATACAAACCTTGCCAGACAACCCTGGAGTATATCAGTATTATGATAAAGAGGATAAAATTCTATATGTAGGAAAAGCCAAAAATCTTAAAAAACGTGTTTCTTCCTATTTCAACAAAGTTCACGATAACGGAAAAACGAATGTGTTGGTTCGCAAAATTGTTACCATAAAACATATTGTAGTTTCGTCTGAACAAGATGCACTTTTGTTAGAGAATAATTTGATTAAAAAACTCCAACCAAGATACAATGTTTTATTGCGTGACGATAAAACTTACCCATGGATTTGTATCAAAAAAGAACCATTTCCAAGAATTTTTCCAACTCGTAGAATGATAAAAGATGGTTCTGAGTATTTTGGACCTTATACCAACTTTAAAACGGTAAATACGATTTTGGATTTAGTAAAAGAGTTGTATCCATTGCGAACTTGCAACTTTGATTTGTCATCTCAAAATATTGAAAAAGGCAAATTTAAAGTGTGTTTAGAATTTCATATTGGAAATTGCAAAGGCGGATGTGAAGGATACGAAACAGCTGAACATTATCAAATTCAAGTCAACGCCATTCGTGAAATATTGAAAGGAAATTTCAAAGAAAGTTTGAAGGATTTCAAATCCAAAATGCAAGAATTTGCAACCAATATGCAATTTGAAGAAGCACAACAAATCAAAGAAAAAATAGAAGTTCTCGAAAACTATCAATCGCGTTCAACAGTTTTAAATCCGAAGATTTCAAATATCGATGTGTTTTCAATTGTTTCCGATGAAACTATGGCTTATGTCAACTTTTTGCAAATTGCTCATGGCGCAATCATTCGTTCGCATACTTTAGAATTAAAGAAAAAATTAGACGAAACCGACGAAGAACTTTTAGAATTGGCAGTTGTCGAACTTCGTGAGCGTTTTCATTTGACGTCAAAAGAAATTGTTTTGCCTTTTGCATTGAATTTAGGCGAAAATATAAAGATTACCGTTCCACAACTCGGCGACAAAAAGCATATTTTAGAATTGTCTGAAAGAAATGCCAAATATTACCGTTTAGATCAATTAAAACAAATTCAAATTGTAGATCCAGAACGTCACACTAATCGAATTATGGCGCAAATGCAAAAAGATTTACGTCTTTCTGTAGAGCCACGACATATCGAATGTTTTGATAATTCCAATATTCAAGGAACCAATCCGGTTGCGGCTTGCGTGGTTTTTAAAGACGGAAAACCATCCAAAAAAGATTATCGTCATTTCAATATAAAAACCGTAGAAGGACCAAACGATTTCGCATCAATGGAAGAAGTCGTTTACCGAAGATATAAACGTCTTTTAGACGAAAATCAACCTTTGCCACAACTAATCATCATCGATGGTGGAAAAGGGCAACTTTCATCAGCATTAAAAAGTATCGATGATTTAGGTTTACGTGGAAAAATTGCCATCATCGGAATTGCAAAACGATTGGAAGAACTTTTTTATCCTGGAGATTCAGTTCCATTATATCTTGACAAAAAATCGGAAACGCTAAAAGTTATTCAGTTTTTAAGAAACGAAGCACACCGATTCGGAATTACTTTTCATCGTGACAAACGAAGCAAATCGGCATTAAATTCATCTATTGAAACCATTCCTGGAATAGGCGAAAAAACTATGCTTACATTAATAAAACATTTCAAAAGTGTTAAAAGATTGAAATTAGCTTCAGAAAAAGAAATTTCTGACGTAGTTGGTGTATCTAAATCCAAAAAAATTATCGAATTTTACAAAAAAGAATAAGTTTTTCAAATTTTGAGAAAATGATTAATCAAAAATTTAAATCTAGAATTATTTTGAGAAAGGTATTCGCACTTTCTTTATTTTCTATTTTCTATTTTCTATTTTCTCAAAATTGCTACTCACAAGATTCCATTCAAAGAAAAAAGATAGGTTTGGTCTTAACCGGTGGAGGAGCAAAAGGATTTGCCCATATCGGAGTTTTAAAAGTGCTAGAAAAAGCTGGAGTCAAAATAGATTATATTGGAGGAACAAGTATGGGCGCTGTAGTTGGAGGATTATATGCTACAGGATATAGTGCTATGCAAATAGATTCCATATTTCACGATACAAATTTTGATCAACTTTTAAAAGATTACATACCAAGGTCTTCAAAGAGTTTTTATGAAAAGCGTAATGATGAGCTCTACGCTATTTCATTACCATTCAATAAATTCAGTTTGGGAGTTCCAATAGCACTTTCAAAAGGAATGTATAATTATAATTTACTCACAAAGCTTACTCATTCAGTAAGGCATATTAGAGATTTTAATAAACTTCCAATTCCTTTTTTATGTATTGCAACTGATATAGAAACTGGTGAACAATTAGTTCTAGATAAAGGATATTTAGCTCAAGCACTTTTAGCGAGTTCGGCTTTTCCAACATTGTTTTCTCCTTTAGAAATAGATGGGAAAATGTTGATAGATGGAGGTGTAACTAATAATTACCCAATTGATGAAGTAAAAAAAATGGGAGCTGATATCATTATTGGTGTTGATGTTCAAGACGGATTAAAAGGAAGAAATTCATTGAAAGAAGCTACAAAGATTTTGGTTCAAATTTCAAATCTTCAGATGATTGAAGGTATGAAAGAGAAGATAAAAAAAACAGATATCTATATTAAACCAGATATTAAAGACTATACAGTAATTACCTTCGATAAAGGCCAAGAAATTATTCAAAAAGGAGAAGATGCAGCGTTAAAGGTATTTGATCAATTAAAAAAGTTAAGTTCTGAATCATTAAGTTATAAACCGCAAAAATTAAATGTAACTAAAGACAGTCTTACTATTAAGAGAATAACAATCAATACTCTTAAAGATTACACCCATGCTTATGTAATAGGTAAGCTTGGTTTTAAAAGAGGAAATAAGATTAGTTATGATCAGTTAAAAACAGGAATCAATACTCTTGATGCAACAGGAAATTTTAGCGCTATTAACTACCAAATCAATGAATTAACAAATGGTGATGACATTAATTTAAATTTAATCGAGAACAAGAATAAAACGTTTTTAAAATTCGGATTACATTATGATGACTTATATAAAAGTGCCGTTTTAGTTAATCTAACACAGAAAAAACTATTTTTAAGAAACGACGTTTTAGCAATAGATTTAGGACTTGGAGATAATTTCAGATACAACCTTAATTATTATATCGATAATGGATTTTATTTTAGTTTTGGTTTTAAATCTCAATTTAATCAATTCAATAAAAATGTTTCAACAGACTTTAATGATGGTAATCTTTTTTCTCAATACGGAATTAATTCCTTAAACGTAGATTTTTCTGATATTACAAATCAAGCCTATGTCCAAACAATATTTGCACAAAAGTTTTTAATAGGAGCTGGATTAGAATTAAAACATTTAAAAATTAGATCAAAAACCCTAGAAAGCAATAACACAATTTTTGAAAACAGCAATTATGCAAGCGCTTTCGGATATTTAAAATATGATTCTTTTGACAATAAATTTTTCCCTAAAAAAGGATGGTTTTTTGAAGGAGATTTGCAAACCTATATGTATTCTAGTAATTATACAAATCAATTCAATAAATTCTCAATTTTAAAAGGAGAAGCCGGAATTACCAGAACTTTTTATAAAATATTTAATTTAAGACTCCAATCTGAGGCTGGTTTCTCTTTCGGAGAAGATAGTGTTCATTTCTTAGATTTTGTTTTAGGAGGATATGGATTTAATACAATAAATAATTTCAAACATTTTTATGGTTACGATTTTTTAAGTATCGCAGCAGATAGTTATATAAAATCGTTAGCTACAATTGATGTAGAGTTCTTAAAGAAAAATCACATTAATTTTTCTGCAAACTATGCCAATGTTGAAAATAAATTATTCAGTTCAGGTAATTGGCTTTCAACACCAAGATACTCTGGATATGCAGTTGGATACGGACTTGAAACCGTTTTAGGACCAATTGAAATTAAATATTCTTGGTCACCAGAATTACCCAAAGGATTTACTTGGATTAATGTAGGATTTTGGTTTTAAATCTATAATTTTTCTATTTTCGTAAAATTATTAAACAAAAAAAGTATATTTGAACACAATAAACTAAAAAACTACATTATGTCTATTTGGAGAGTTAAACCCGTATCTGCTTTTGAAGCCGATATGAAAAAGAGTGAATTAAAGAAAGTTCTAGGAAAATGGAGTCTTACGGCAATAGGTGTAGGAGCTATCATTGGTGGTGGAATCTTTGTTTTAACAGGAACAGGAGCTTATTATCATGCAGGTCCAGCTTTAGCATTATCTTTTATTATTGCAGGAATTGCCTGTGTTTTTGCTGCGCTTTGTTATTCTGAATTTGCATCTATTTTACCAGTTGAAGGTTCGGCTTATGCTTATGCTTATGGAACAATAGGTGAAATTTTCGCATGGATTATAGGATGGGGTTTAATACTAGAATACGCGATGGGATCTATGACTGTAGCTGTATCTTGGTCAGGTTATTTCAATAAATTATTAAAAATGTTTGGAATAAAGCTGCCCGAATGGTTAACCACGGACCCAAGTAGTTATACAGGAGAAGGTTTTTCAATGAATTTACCAGCTTTTTTAATAGTTCTTTTTGTTATTTCAATTTTAATTAAAGGAACACAAAGCGCTGCAAAAGCAAATAACTTAATTGTTATTCTTAAGGTATCTGCAATCATATTCGTTATAATTGCAGGAGCTTTTTTTATCAATCCAGAAAATTGGTCTCCATTTATTCCAGATGCTACTCAAATTATAGACAAGAATACGACTCATGAAGCATATGGAATTGGAGGTATTGTATCAGGTGCCGCTGCAATTTTCTTTGCTTACGTAGGTTTTGATGCTGTTTCGACACAAGCTGGTGAAGCAAAGAATCCAAAGAAAGATGTCCCTTTTGCAATTATAGCTTCTTTATTAATTTGTACATTGTTGTATATTTTAGTTTCACTTGTACTAACTGGTATGATGAATTATAAAGATTTTAATCCACTTGGGAAATATCCAGATGCAATAAAAGCTCCTGTAGCTTATGCTTTTGATATAGCTGGACAAGCTTGGGCTGGATACATTATAACAATTGCAGCAACAGTTGGTTTGATATCGGTGTTAATGGTAATGATTATGGGACAATCAAGAATTTTTCTTGGAATGTCAAAAGATGGTCTAATTCCACAAGTATTTTCTAAAGTTAATCCTATTTCAGGAACACCTAAAACAAATCTTATGATTTTAGGCGCGGTTATAGCGACAGTAGCTGCTTTTACGCCAATAAATAAGTTGGCTGATATGACGAGTTTCGGAACCTTGTTTGCATTTACAATGGTATGTGTAGCTGTTTGGATGTTAAGAATTAAGCAACCTAATATAGAAAGAACTTTTAAGGTTCCGGCATTACCTGTGATTGCAATATGTGGTATTTGTATTAATACTTATTTAATGATTAATCTTAGTAAGGATGCACAATTATTATCTTTAGGATGGTTGTTAATAGGTGTAATTGTTTATTTCTTATATGGTAAAAGAAATGCAAAACTTGGAAAACAAGAAAATGTAGAATAAAAAAAGCCACTTTTTAGTGGCTTTTTTTTATTTTTTCCGATATTTGTTAAATGAAAAAATGGGACAACTTACTAATCCATTTAAAATTCCTCATCAAGAGAAATCCTGAGTGAGTGAAATTCTTTTTGAGTGTTAACGAAAGTTATAAACTTTCCTACTTTAAACTTTAAAACAAAAAGAAAATGCCATTTTATCACAAACTTGGAAATATCCCACCAAAACGTCATACACAATTCCGAAAACCAAACGGAGATTTGTATTATGAACAGCTTTTTGGAACCGTTGGTTTTGACGGAATGTCAACCAATTCCTATCACGAGCAACGTCCAACACAAGTAAAAGAAATTCGTTCTCAATATAGTGTTGCGCCAACTATTGCTAAGTCAAACAATATCCAATCTTATAAATTAAGAGGTTTTGAAGTTGCGCCACAAGACGACTTTTTAGAAAGTCGCAAAATAGTATTGACTAATTCCGATTGTCATATTGTTTTAGCAGCTCCAAGAAAATCAACAACCGATTATTTTTATAAAAATACCGATTCTGATGAAATGATTTTCATCCATCAAGGATCAGGAAAACTAAGAACCATTTATGGTAATTTAGATTTTAAATATGGCGATTACCTTATTATCCCAAGAGGTATTATTTACAAAATAGATTTTGATACCGAAGATAATAGATTGTTTATTGTTGAATCGCATTCTCCAATTTACACTCCAAAACAATACAGAAATTGGTTTGGACAGTTACTTGAACATTCTCCCTATTGCGAAAGGGATATTCGTCGTCCGTATGAATTAGAAACCAATAATGAAGTTGGTGATTTCATAATTAAAGTAAAAAAGAAAGACGAAATTTTTGAAATGGTTTATGCCACACATCCTTTTGACGTAGTTGGTTATGATGGTTTTAATTATCCTTATGCCCTTTCTATCCATGATTTTGAGCCAATAACTGGACGAATTCATCTTCCGCCACCAGTTCATCAAACATTTGAAACATCTGCTTTTGTTGTTTGTTCTTTTGTTCCAAGACTTTACGATTATCATCCTTTGTCAATTCCAGCACCATATAATCATAGTAATATTGATGCCGATGAGGTTTTGTATTATGTAGATGGCGATTTTATGAGCAGAAATGATGTAAAACCAGGAAACATTTCGCTACATCCTGCAGGAATTCCGCACGGACCACACCCAGGAGCAGCAGAAAGAAGTATCGGAAAAAAAGAAACACTAGAGTTAGCCGTTATGGTCGATACTTTCAAACCTTTAATGGTTACAGAAGAGGCTATGAAAATTGCTGATGAAACCTACTTTCTATCTTGGTTAGATAAATAATTATAAATTTTAGAAAGTATCTTTTGAATAAAGTTGAATCTTAAATTCACATTACTTTCATCTTAATACAAAACAAAAATGAGTAAAGAAGTAAAATCCGTAGAATACGGACTAGAAAAAATATTCAGTGGAGCACAAGATTTTCTTCCACTATTAGGAACAGATTATGTTGAATTTTACGTTGGAAACGCAAAACAATCAGCACATTATTACAAAACAGCCTTCGGATTTCAATCGCACGCTTACCGAGGATTGGAAACAGGTTCAAAAGATTCTGTAAGTTATGTTCTTAAACAAGACAAAATTCGTTTGGTTCTAACAACTCCGTTAAACAGTAGCTCACCAATTAATGATCATTTGCGCAAGCATGGTGATGGTGTAAAAGTAATAGCACTTTGGGTAGAAGATGCAAAATCAGCTTGGGAAGAAACAACAAAACGTGGAGCTGTTTCTTTCATGGAACCAATTATTGAAAAAGACGAACATGGAGAAGTGGTTCGTTCAGGAATTTACACTTATGGTGAAACGGTTCACATATTTGTAGAAAGAAAAAACTATAATGGTGCATTTTTACCAGGTTTCGTAGAATGGAAATCTGAATATAATCCAGAACCACTCGGACTAAAATATATTGACCATATGGTTGGAAATGTGGGATGGAATCAAATGAACCAATGGGTAAAATGGTATGAAGACGTGATGGGATTTGAAAATTTCTTGTCTTTTGATGATACTCAAATTCACACCGAATATTCAGCTTTAATGAGTAAAGTAATGAGTAACGGTAACGGAAGAATTAAATTTCCTATCAACGAACCAGCAAAAGGAAACAAAAAATCACAAATTGAAGAATATCTAGATTTTTATGAAGATTCAGGAGTTCAGCATCTAGCCGTTGCAACAGATGATATCATCAAAACCGTTGCTGGATTAAAAGCTCGAGGAGTAGAATTTCTACCACCACCTCCACAAGCATATTATGATGATATTCCAAACAGATTAGGTGTTCACAGAGACATGATGAAAGAAGATATCAAAGAATTGCAAAGACTTTCGATTTTAGTTGATGCTGATGAAGATGGTTATCTTTTACAAATATTCACAAAACCAGTTGAAGACAGACCAACCTTATTTTTTGAAATAATCCAAAGAATGGGCGCAACCGGATTTGGAGCAGGTAACTTCAAAGCTCTTTTTGAATCAATAGAAAGAGAACAAGCTTTGAGAGGAACTCTATAAAAGTTAAAAATTATTAAACAATCATCAAATTACAACGTTATAGTAGTGTTGTTTTTGTCAAATAAATGTTAAAGTTTGTTTTTCATTGAGAATAATTCAAAAACAGTCCTATCTTTGTACTCACAAAACGAAAAGGAGTGGTTTCCTTACTAGTTTTATATAAGTTTTTCATAATTTATAGTTTTTTGGTTGGTTAATAGCATAAAAACTCCGTCAATATTTGACGGAGTTTTTTTGTTTTAATACATTTGGAACAGAAATTGTACTACAGTTATAAAATCAATTAAAAAGTATTTTAAAATGAAAAAGATAATTATACTAGCACTTCTTTTTTTAACTGTGAGTTTTGATTCTCAAAGGTCATCAGCATTTGATGTAGGAGAATGGTTTAAATTTAGAATTCATTATGGATTAGTGACTGCAGGTTATGCTACACTTGAAGTAAAAGAAGCTACAAAAAATAACAAGAAAGTTTTTCATGCTATTGGTCGCGGATATACAACAGGAATGTCAAAATGGTTTTTTAAAGTTGATGATAACTACGAGTCTTATTTTGACAAAGTTACAGGGAAACCATATCATTTTATAAGAAAAATTGATGAGGGAGGCTATACAAAAAACCAAGAAGGCTTTTTTAATCAAGATAAAAATACTATCTTAGTAAAAGATTATAAAAATGATACTAACAAAACATTTACTACGCCAGAAAATGTTCAAGATATAGTTTCAACCTTTTATTATTTAAGGAATCATCCAAATGTTGACAAACTAAAAGTAGGAGAATCGATTGCTATAGATATGTTTTTTGATGACGAAACAACAAAATTTAAGTTAAAATTCATAGGAAGAGAAGATTTAGACAGTAAATTTGGTAAAGTTCCTTGCATGATTTTTAGACCATTAGTGCAGTCAGGTAGAGTTTTTAAAGAGCAAGAAAGTTTAACCGTTTGGATTTCAGACGATGAAAATAAGCTTCCTATTAGAATAAAAGCTAGTTTAGCTGTTGGATCACTAAAGGCAGATTTAGAATCTTTCAAAGGATTAGCAAATCCATTTACAATAAAAGTAAAAAAATGAACACAGAAACAACTCATTTAATTGAGGAATTAGAAAAGAAATTTGATGCGATAAATCAAAAAACTGATACCCATTTAGAAGGTTTACTTTGGTCAAAACCAATTACTTATTGGGATTATATTCAAACAGATGCTTTATTGAATTTACAAACTCAAAGAACCATTTTGCCAGACGAAATGGTTTTTATTATGTATCATCAAGTCAATGAGTTATTGTTCAAAATGATTCTTTGGGAAATAAAACAAGTTTGTCATTGCGAAAAACTTGAAACAAAATTTTTTGCCGAAAGACTTACTAGAATAAGTAGATATTTCGATATGTTAACGACTTCATTTGATATTATGGGAGAAGGTATGGAAGTAGAACAATACATGAAATTTAGAAATACTTTAACTCCTGCAAGTGGTTTTCAATCAGCACAATATCGATTAATTGAATTTTCTTCAACCGATTTAATTAATTTAATTGATTATCGTTTTAGAGCAACAATTGATAGAAATACACCATATTCTCATGCATTTGAACATTTATATTGGCAAGCTGCAGGAAAAGATTATCATACAGGCGAAAAGTCATATTTAATTCTAGAATTTGAACGAAAATATAAAGACGAGTTTCTGCGTTATATGGAAGAATATAATACGATAAATATTTGGCAAAAATTCAAAGAATTACCAGAAAATGATCAAAGAAACCCAGATTTGGTTGCAGCTATGCGTCATTATGACAAAACCGTAAACATTACTTGGGTAATGGGACATTTGAATGCAGCCAAAAAATATATTGAAAGTGGGCATGGTTCAGGAGAAGCAACTGGAGGTAGTGATTGGAAAAAATACATGCACCCAAAATACCAAAGAAGAATTTTCTTTCCAGAATTATGGAGTGAAAGTGAATTGAAAAATTGGGGAGAAGATTGTTAAAATAAAAGACTCATATTGAGAAAAATAGCGTTATTTTTAATTGTTTTATTTTCATTATATTCTTGTAAAAATACACAAGAAGAATTTGTTATTGAAGATATAGAACCCTATAAACCAATAGTTGATTACGGATTTCATTTTGATCAATTTAATGTTCATTTCGACACCATTGATAGACAAGATACTTTTGAGAAAATTTTAAAAAAGCAAAATCTTAATGGAAAAAAAGCTTCTGAAATTTTAAAAATTATTAAAGATTCTTTTCCAACGAGCGTTGTATTTAAAAGGCCTTATGTTTGTTTACGTTCAAAAGATAAATATAACAAACTTCAATATTTAATTTATCAACCCAATAGAATAGATTATTATTTAGTTGATTTGACAGATTCTGTTGTTGGGTTTAAAAAATCTAGACCTTTAACTTTTAAAGTAAGAACTGTCGCAGGAGAATTGACAGGACCACTCACAAAAACTTTAAGAGATTTAAAAATTGACCCAACATTATCTGGAAAACTAACAAAAGTTTTTGCTTGGTCTATTGACTTTTTCAAATCTAAAAAAGGAGATAAATTTGCTCTTAGTTTTACAGAGAGGTATATAAATGACACTATTTATGATGGTGTAGATAGTTTAAGAGCAGCATTTTTTGAATATAAAGGAGAGAAAATTTATGCCTTTCCATTTATTCAAGAAAGAGGCGGAAAAGTCGATTATTATAATGATCAAGGAAAAGCCTTAAAGAACTTTTTCTTAAAAGCACCATTAAAATTCGTTCACATTACTTCAAAGTTTTCTAAAAACAGATTTCATCCGGTTCAGTTGAAATGGAAACCTCATAAAGGAACCGATTATGCTGCACCAACAGGAACGCCAATTATGACAACAGCTGCTGGAGTTGTAGAACAAGCAGGATATACTGCTGGTAATGGTAATTTTGTAAAAGTAAAACACGACAAAACTTATGCAACTCAATATTTACACATGTCAAGAATTCTTGTAAGAAGAGGACAAAGAGTAAAACAAGGTGAAGTAATTGGTAAAGTTGGTAGCACAGGCTTGGCATCTGGACCTCATGTATGTTATCGTTTCTGGAAAAATGGTGTTCAGGTTGATGCTTTAAAATTAAAACTTCCAAATTCACAACCAATGGAAAGTAGAAACCTTCCAAGATTCAAAGAACAAATAAGGCCACTCAAGAGAGCTTTGGATAGTGTTGCAGAAATAAAGTTTAATAAATAAATTTTTTAACAAACTCTTTTTATCAACTACAACGTTTGCATAGCTCTTTATGTGAACAAATTTATTTTCATATAACTTTATCTATAATGTTTTATTTAATTTTGTATCTCAAAATTAATTATTATGTCTTTACTTAACATTAATCCTACACATACAAAAGTTTGGCAACAACTTGACAATCATTTTACTAAAATGAAAAACAATTCTATAAAAGAAATGTTTCAAAATGATAAGAAAAGATCTGAAAAATTTCACATTCAATGGAATGATTTTCTTGTTGATTATTCAAAAAACAACATCAATCAAGAAACAATAGATTTGTTATTGAACTTAGCTAATGATGTTAATCTAAAGGATGCAATTTCAAAATATTTTGCAGGTGATTTAATTAATCAAACAGAAAATAGAGCTGTTTTGCATACAGCATTGAGAGCTCCAGAAAATGAGGTGATTCTTGTTGATGGAAAAAACGTTATGCCAGAAGTTTTTGAAGTAAAAAATAAAATCAAAAACTTTACTAATCAAATTGTTTCTGGAGAGAGAAAAGGTTATACAGAAAAACCATTTACAGATATTGTAAATATAGGAATTGGTGGTTCAGATTTGGGACCAGCTATGGTAGTTGAAGCTTTACAATTCTATAAAAATCATTTAAATGTGCATTTTGTTTCGAATGTAGATGGTGATCACGTAAATGAGATTATTAAAAAATTAAATCCCGAAACTACACTTTTTGTCATTGTTTCTAAAACTTTTACAACACAGGAAACCCTTACTAATTCTGAAACAATTAGAACATGGTTTTTAAAATCGGCTCAAATAGAAGATGTTGCTAAACACTTCGTAGCAGTTTCAACAAATATCCAAAAAGTAACAGAATTTGGAATAGATTTGAATAATATTTTCCCAATGTGGGATTGGGTTGGCGGACGTTTTTCTCTTTGGAGCGCAGTAGGGTTGTCTATTTCTCTGGCAGTTGGATTTGATAATTTTGATAGTTTATTAAAAGGAGCCAATAAAATGGATGAACATTTTAAAACAGAGGCTTTTGATAAAAATATTCCAGTAGTTTTGGCTCTACTTAGTATTTGGTACAATAACTTTTTTGGTGCTGAAAGCGAAGCATTAATTCCATATACACAATATTTACAAAAGCTAGCTCCATATTTGCAACAAGGAATTATGGAAAGTAACGGTAAAAGTATTGGAAGAGATGGTAAACCAGTAAATTATCAAACAGGAACTATCATTTGGGGTGAACCAGGAACCAACTCACAACACGCCTTTTTTCAATTAATTCATCAAGGAACAAAATTAATTCCGACTGATTTTATAGGTTATGTTAAACCTTTATATGGTGATAATGATCATCATGACAAGTTGATGTCTAATTTCTTTGCTCAAACCGAAGCTTTGTTAAATGGAAAAACACCAGAACAAGTAAAAGCTGAATTTGATAAACAAGGAGTTTCATCTGAAAAAGCTGAATTCCTTTTGCCATTCAAAGTTTTTTCTGGAAATAAACCTACCAATACTATTTTAATTCAAAAATTAACACCAGAATCATTAGGTTCATTAATAGCATTATACGAACATAAAATATTCGTTCAAGGAGTAATTTGGAATATTTTTAGTTATGATCAATGGGGAGTTGAACTTGGAAAGCAGTTGGCTAATTCGATTTTAGACGAAATAAATTCTAAAAAAGTTAACAATCACGATAATTCAACTTCTTTTTTACTTAAACATTTCCTTGATAGTAAGTAAAATAAAACAACAAGAATCTTAATTTAAACCTTAATATGTAAAAATATTGAGGTTTTTTTATTGATTGTCTTAAAAAATTAGTTTTTTCATAAAAAAAATTTCATAAAATAAAATTGACTAAGAAAAACGTAACAAAAAACACTTTGTTAACATTAACTTAACACTCATAAAGTAATAAAGTTACAATTTTGCACCAATAATTTAAAAACCAAAACAACATGAAAAAAGTTACAACTAATTTATTTTCAGTAATGTTTCTTTTGATGGCAACAGTAATGTTTTCTCAAGGAAAAATTAAAGGAACAATATTAGACAGTGAATTAAACTCAGGATTGCCTGGTGTAAATGTAGTAGTAAAAGGTTCTTCAACTGGTACTTCAACAGACATCGATGGTAAATTTACATTAGGTACTACAGCTTCAACTGGTCAACTGGTTATATCTTACATTGGATACAAAACACAAACAGTTAATTTCACAGTTAAAAATGGAGAAACTGTTGATTTAGGATCAATAAAATTAACTTCTGATGCAAGTCAGTTGGAAGAAGTAGTTATTAAAGGATCTTCACTTTTTGATATTGCAAAAGACAGAAAAACTCCAGTTGCAGTTTCAACAATAAAAGCCGCAGAAATACAACAAAAATTAGGTAATAAAGAGTTTGTTGAGATATTAAATACAACACCATCTGTATATGCTTCTAAAGGTAGTGGTGGTTTTGGTGATTCTAGAATTACAGTAAGAGGTTTCGGACAAGAAAATATTGCCGTAATGATTAATGGTATGCCTGTTAATGATATGGAAAACGGTAGAGTTTTTTGGAGTAACTGGGCAGGATTATCAGATGTTGCAAGCTCAATGCAAGTACAAAGAGGTTTAGGATCTTCTAGACTTGCAATTTCTTCAGTAGGAGGAACTATTAACATTGTAACTAAATCTTCACAAAGAAAAGAAGGTGGTTTTGTTAATGCAATGACTGGAAATGACGACTATCGTAAATTTGTAGCTACCTATTCAACTGGAAAAATGAAAAATGGACTTTCTGCATCTATCTTAATGAGTTCAACTGGAGGAGATGGATATGTAGATGGAACAAAATTTGAAGGGCAAAATTATTTTTTAGCATTTGGATATGAAATAAATAAGAAACACAATCTTGAATTTACTTTTACAGGTGCTCCTCAATGGCATCACCAAAGAAGTACAGGTATAACAATTCAAAGATACATCAATAGAGGTGAAAATGGTGAACCGAATAGAAAATGGAATGAAGATTGGGGTTATCTTGATGGTAAGGAATTTAACGTAAGAAGAAACTTCTATCATAAACCAGTAGGTTCATTAAATTGGGAATGGGATATCAATAGTACAACTAAATTAAATGCATTAGTTTATGGTTCATGGGGCCGTGGTGGAGGTTCAGGTGCATTCGGTAATGTTGTAGCAGGTACAACTAATCTAAATTATGCTAATAACCGATTAAGAGATGCTAATGGTTTGGTAAATTATGAATTAATTCGTCAATACAATCAAGGACAAATAATTACAATTCCAAATGCTAATTTTACAGGTACTGTAAATACATCTAAAGCTCCAGAAGCTGGTTTTGGTAACGTAAATACAGCATCAAATGGTATTTCAATGATTTCTGGAATAAACTCTCACAACTGGTTTGGAGGTATTATGAACATTAATAAAAAGTTTGATAAAATAACAATTGATGCAGGTATTGATTACAGAACTTATAAAGGGATCCATGTAAGAAATGTTAATGACTTACTTGGAGCAGATTTCTACAAGGATACAAGAAATGTTAATAACAATCCTTTCTATACTAACGAAACTTTTGTAGCTTCTCCTTCATTAAACCCATTCTTTAATGCTACTAAAAACACCATTGTCGATAGAGATTGGGATGGTTTAGTAAATTGGATTGGAGGATTTGCACAAGCAGAATATGCTACAGAAAAATTAACCGCTTTTGTTCAAGGAGCAATTTCTAATCAAGATTTTCAAAGAGTAGATAGATTTTTATATACAAATGCCGACCCAGTTCAAACATCAGAAAAACAAAACAGATTAGGTGGAAATATCAAGTTAGGAGCTAATTACAATCTTAATGACAAGCATAATGTATTTGCTAACGTTGGTTATTATTCAAGACAACCATTTATTGATGCTATTTTCCCAAATAGTAGAAATTTAGTAAATGATGACGTTGTTAATGAGAAAATATTAGGTATTGAAGCTGGTTACGGATTTAGATCTCCTAAATTTAATGCTAACGTTAATGTTTACAGAACAAAATGGGACGACAGATTTACAAGTAGAGGTGATACTGCACCTAGTAATCCTCAAGGTTATTTTGTGTTCAATGGAGTTAGCCAATTACATCAAGGTGCAGAATTAGACTTTAATTATAAGCCAATTGCTACATTAAGAATTAATGGTATGTTTTCTATTGGAGATTGGTCTTACAAAGGAGAATCAACAGGTGATACATTCAACAATCAAAATGAAATTATTGCTACTGGAACTAAGGTTTATTTAGATAACGTTAGAGTTGGAAGTGCAGCACAATTAACATCATCACTTGGATTGGATTATGAATTTATACCTAAATTTAAGTTCAATATTACAGGAAACTATTATGATAAATTGTATGCTGATATTAATCCAGCAAGTTTCAGTAATCAAATAAACAAAGGAACTTTACAATTACCATCTTATTATGTTTTTGATGCTGGTTTAAACTATAAATTAGCTGTGGGAAGTGGTAAAAAAGATTCAGTTAGTTTAACATTAAATGTAGACAACTTATTTGATGAATTTTTTATCCTTGAATCACAAACTAACATCTTTGCAGACGACGTAGCAAGTGGAGGTCAAACATACAACCAGTTGGGTAGAACATACAATGGAGTAGCTGATGCTAACAGAGTATGGTTTGGTTTTGGTAGAACTTGGAACTTCGGAATTACTTACAACTTCTAGTTAAACAAGTTTAAAATTAATATTAAAAAACGGCATTCTTAATTAAGAGTGCCGTTTTTTTATTCTTTTTTTTCTATATTTGTTAAAACAAAAAACAAATTTACATGTATAATTTCGTTCAAAAATTTCACTCTGGCTGGGCATATTTAGCACTTTTATTATTAGTATTTGCAGTTGTTAATTCAGTTATAGGAATGACTTCCAAAAAAGAATTTACTGCTAAAGACCGAAAAATTGCTCTTTTTGCATTAATAACAACTCACATACAATTGGTAGTTGGCTTGATTTTGTATTTTATTTCTGAAGTTGGAATGAAAGCATTTTCTACTGAAGGAGCAATGAAAATTCCGGAATTAAGATTAACGATGTTAGAACATCCATTAACCAATATAATTGCAATTACACTGATTACTATTGGATGGTCTAAACATAAAAAAGGAGCTACAAATGAATCTAAATTCAAATCAATAACTTTATTTTATGGTTTAGGTTTGGTTTTAATTCTAATAAGAATTCCTTGGAAATTATGGTTATAAAATAAAAAGCAAGTCCTGAAAAGGACTTTTTTTAGCAATGTCAAATTACTACTACTTACAAATTGGTAATTTGGTATTATTTTTGGTCTTAAGTTTTACTATTATGAAAAAAAGCACACCAATACTTTTATTTTTTTTATGTTTCCTAATGTTCTTTTCAAGTTTATCTTTTAAAGCTCAAAACGGAAATTTAAGAGATTTAAAAAAACAGAAAACAGATTCCATAAAAAAAGATAATATTGTATCTGAAACTATTGAAATAGATAGCACTTTAGTTTATAAAGGAAAGTTTAAACCTTATAAAAAGAAAGCTCATGCGTCTTATTATGCCGATAAATTTAATGGCAGAAAAACAGCAAGTGGTAAAAAATACGATAGCACAAAACTAACTGCAGCTCACAAAAAACTTCCTTTTGGAACCATTTTAAAGGTAACTAATGAGTTGAATGGAAAATCTGTAATCGTTGAGGTAACCGACAGAGGACCGTTTGTAAGAGGAAGAGAAATTGATTTATCCAAAAGAGCCTTTATGAGTATCGTTAACAACAAAAGATCTGGAGCAGTTGTTGTAACAATTGAAATACTTCAAAAATAAATTACCAATTTCTAAACGGATTCTGGCTTAAATAAGAGTTATAATATCTTTCGTCATTAGTCACTTGAGTTCCTAGCCATTTGGGTTTTAAAATAGTTTCGTTTTCGTTTTCTAATTCAATTTCAGCTAAAATTAATCCATCGTTTTCTCCGTGAAATACATCAATTTCAATGATGTGCTTTCCTGATTTTACTTCGTATCGGGTTTTTTCAATTACACCTCTTTCGCACAATTTTAAAAGTGATTTTGCTTCTTCAATTTCAATTTCTTTTTCCCATTCAAAACGTGAAACACCACTTTCACTGCCAATTCCTTTGATAGTAATAAATCCTTTATTTCCTTTTATTCTGATTCTTACAGTGCGTTCTGGGTTAGAACATAGATAACCTTGTGCAATCTCATTTTTAGTCGAATATTCATTTAAAAATTCTAAAGAAGTAACTAAATATTTGCGTTCGATTTCTATCATTACAGAAAATTGTTGATGTTAAATTTAGTACCAAGTTAAGAAAATTCTAACTTTGAAATTGTATTTTTACAATAATTATAAATTTAGTATGAATTTACGCCACAAAATAAAATCTCAAATCACGTTAGAACAATTATTTGAAAAAAATCTGACTCATGTTGTAAACGAATCAAGAAATGATTTGTATTTTCTTGTGGATTTAGTTCACCTTTTCCGTCCAAATAATCCAAAAGCGATTGAAGTGGTATCAATTTCTGAGTTGATTAATTTCTTGAAAGAAAATCCATCTCAGAAAAACTTTTTCAATAATTATCTAACGTCCATTTTAAAAAACAGAAAGTTTACCAACTTTTTATCTGACGCCGGAATTCTTCAGAATACCGATTTTATATACGAGGTTAAAAAACGAATTTTCGCCAAAATATTACCTTTTCAACCTCAAGAAGACACTTTAGAATTTGTTTTAAATCAAGTTTTTTATCGCAGTTCTGATGCCATTTGGGTAACCAAAATCCCACAAGAAGAGCTCAAAGAGTTATTTGAACTTATCGATTTGACTGATATTTATGCTTCAACAAATGAAAATGCGCCTCTAGCGGAAATCATGAGTGCTATGGGATTGCTTTCGCAAAGAATGAGTGGTCATGCTATGGATAGCGAAGTAATCATGATGACTCCAGAATATAGTAATCAAGAAAGTCCGTTTGTGGCTTTAGAAAAAGAATTGTACACTATTTTTAATCAAATTAGAACTTCTGAAAAGCATTATATTTCATCAGATAATGAAAACTATAAACAAGCCTTAGTTCTTCATAAACAATGCGATGAATACATAGACAAAGCTTTCAATAATAGTTCGAAATTCGGAATTTCTTTACGCGTAAATCAAAGTTTACTTAAAATTAGACAGCAATTGTATCGATTGAAGATTTTGCTTCCACTTTTAACAGTAAATAATCCTTCTGAAAAGATTGGGAATACTATTAATTTGGCTTTAAAGTTAATCAAGTACAACTGTCACAAAAATAATATCCGTCAACTAATAGGAGAAAGCACACAATTAATTTCTTACGAAATAACCCAACATACAGCCAAAACAGGTGAGCATTACATTACAGAATCTTCTAAAGAATATTTTTCGATGCTAAAAGCTTCAGTTGGCGGTGGAATTATTGTTGGAATACTTTGCATTATAAAATTACTATTTTCAAAAGTGGATACTAGTAGTTTTGGCCATGCTTTTTTATACAGTTTGAATTATTCTTTAGGTTTTATAGCCATTTATTTATTAGGATTTACTTTAGCTACAAAACAACCAGCAATGACAGCGTCAACTATTACAACAGCTTTGGATTCTGGTATGAAAAAAATGAACAAAAATGAAAGTAAACACAGCTCATTTGCACATTTATTTGCAAGATTATTTCGTTCTCAATTCATAGCCTTTGTTGGAAATGTTCTTATTGCTTTTCCGGTTTCATTATTGATTATTTGGCTTATTGATGTGGCTTTTGATGTAAATATTGCTTTTGAAAAATCTTCTAAATTATTAAATGATTTAAATCCAATTCAATCTGCAGCTATCTTTCATGCTGCTATTGCTGGTGTTTTTCTTTTCTTATCAGGAATTATTTCTGGCAATGTTTCCAATAAAAACAAACACAATAATGTTTATTACAGAATTCAAGAACATCCTTTATTAAAACTCAGTTTAGGAAAAGAACGTACCCAAAAAATTGCCAATTGGTTTGAAAGAAACTGGGCTGGAGTGGTTTCTAATGGATGGTTTGGTGTTTTTTTAGGAAGTACAGCATCAGTAGGTTTGTTTTTTGGCTTAAACTTAGACATTCGACACATAACTTTCGCAAGCGGAAACTTTGCTTTAGGATTGTATGGTCAGAATTTCTTTGTAGATGGATGGACTATTTTTTGGTCAATTTTCGGAATTGGAATTATTGGATTCATAAACTTTATTGTGAGTTTTTCTCTTTCCTTAGGATTGGCATTTCGATCTAGAAACATACCAATTTCTGAAATTTCACTATTGAACAAAGCTATTTGGAGTTATTTCAAAGAAAGACCTATGGCTTTTTTCTTTCCTGTAAAAAACTAAAGTAATGGAACTTGAAGTTAAATATCGAAAAATAATTCACGTCGATATGGATGCTTTTTACGCTTCTGTTGAACAAATGGACAATCCTGAATTGAAAGGAAAACCATTGGCTGTTGGCGGAAGTGAAGTTAGAGGTGTCGTTTCTGCAGCAAGTTATGAAGCACGAAAATTTGGTGTAAGAAGTGCCATGAGTGGTATTCAAGCCAAGAGAAATTGTCCTGAATTAATTTTTGTACGACCAAGATTTGACCGATATAAAGAGATTTCTAATAAAATAAGAAAGATTTTTCACGATTATACCGATTTGGTAGAACCACTTTCGTTAGATGAAGCCTATTTGGACGTTACTCAAAACAAAAAAGGAAATCCAAGTGCTACTTTAATTGCTCAAGAAATTAGAAAACGAATTTTTGAAGAAGTTGGATTAACAGCTTCGGCAGGAATTTCAGTAAATAAATTTGTTGCCAAAATTGCAAGTGATTACAACAAACCCAATGGGCAAAAAACCGTAAATCCTGATGAAGTTGAAGATTTTTTAGAAAAACTAGACATTAAAAAATTCTACGGAATCGGAAAAGTAACTACCGAAAAAATGTACCATCACGGAATTTTCACAGGAAAAGATTTGAAATCCAAAACCAAAGAATATTTGGAACAACACTTCGGAAAAAGTGGTGGTTTTTATTATAATATCGTTCGCGGAATTCACAATAGCGAAGTTAAACCTAATAGAATTTCTAAATCAGTTGCTGCTGAACATACATTTAATGAAAATCTGACTTCAGAAATCTTTATGCAAGAACGTTTAGAACGCATTGCAGCCGAATTGGAGAAACGATTAAAGAAATACAACATTTCTGGTAAAACAGTTACATTAAAGATTAAATACAGCGATTTTACTACACAAACAAGAAGTAAAACCTTGCCTTATTTCATTTCAGATAAAGGTTTGCTGTTTGAAACTGCCAAAGAATTGCTTTACCAAGAACGAATGAAAGATTCGGTTCGATTACTCGGAATTTCGCTTAATAATTTGAATACAGAAATAAAGAAAACAGTTGTAGTTCAGTTGCGATTTGAGTTTTAAAATCGTTCAACAAAAGTTAATCTTTGAAAGAAAGTGTTTGTTTTTGAAAAATCAGTTTAGATTTGCCTCAAATTGATTAAAAAATGAAACTTTCAAATTACGAAAATGCCATCGCAAAACACTATAATAGTCTGTCTATAAATAGCTTTCCACTAACTTGTTGGGATTTCTATTCTAAAAGTTTTGACAAATTTAGACTGACACTTTCAGATGCCAATTTATTAAATAGAATTGTAAAAGATAATAAATGGAACACCACTTGGGATTACAAAGAAGAACTTACTAGTGATACTGTCATTGTAGTTACTGATGCACAATTGTCAATAGTTTTTGCTTCTAATAATATGGTAGAAATGAACGGTTACACTCCAAATGAAGTGATTGGAAATTCACCAAAAATGTTTCAAGGCAAACTTACCAATGAGAAAATATCTAAAGAAATTAGCGAAGCAGTAAAAACAAAGCAACCATTTGATAAAGTTATTATAAATTATTGCAAAGACGGTTCGTTATACAAATGTCAGATTAAAGGTTATCCTGTATTTGACACTAACGGTAAACTAATCAATTTCATAGCTTTTGAAAAAATTGCTGCTTAGATAATAAAATTAAACATAAAAAAAGCGTTCAATATTTTGAACGCTTTTTTTATAGATAAAATATAGATTAATCTCTGCTAGATAATTTTGATAATAATCTCAAGAATTCAATGTATAACCAAACTAAAGTTATCATTAATCCCATAGCGCCATACCATTCCATGTATTTTGGCATTTTTTCTTGTGCACCTTTTTCTATTTGATCAAAATCTAAAAATAGGTTTAAAGCGGCAATTACAATTACAAAAACACTAATTCCAATACTCATCATAGAATTTCCATAATGAACTGGTTGAAAGCTTGTAAACATTGATAATAACCAAGATACTAAATAGTAAACTCCAATGGCTAACGTAGCAGCAATTACTATCGATTTGAATTTTTCATTAACTTTTACAATGTTGTATTTGTATAATGCAAAACAAACTAAGAAAGTAACAAATGTACCACCAACTGCTTGAATTACTAATCCTGGGTAACTTGCTTCAAAAAACGCAGAAATTCCTCCAATAAATAATCCTTCAAATAAAGCATAAGCTGGTGCTAAATAAGTAGAAAGATGCGGTTTAAAAGTTGAAATTAATACTAAAATCAAACCAACAATAGCACCACCAATAGTTAAAACAATAGGATTATAACCATTGAAAGCTAAATTCCATGTGATAAAAGCTGTGGCAACTAATAACATTAATAAAATAAAACTTTTATTAATTGTTCCTGAAACCGTCATTGTTTCGTTGTAATCTATAACGCTTACGTTATCATTCGCCGCAGAAGTATTAGAGAATGTTTTTGTCTTAAAAAACGGGTTTTTTGATTCCATAATTAATTTAATTTAGTTGTTCAAATATACTTTTTCTTTTGAAATGTAAAAAGGATTATCAAAATATTTAACTATTTCAATAATCCTTTTGATTTATTTTTAAATGAGATTTATTCTATCTCAGAAATTCTCAAAGTATTGACCATTCCTTTATCAACAACAGGCATTGCTGCAAGATTGATTAGAATATCACCTTTTTTAACATATCCATTTTCTTTTGCAATGTGGTTGATGTCTTCTACAGTGTCGTCTGTACTTACAAACTTATCATAAAAAAATGCATTTACACCCCAAAGTAAGTTCAATTGTGTTAGAATTCTTCTGTTAGAAGTATAAACCAAAATATGAGCCGATGGACGCCAAGCCGAAATCTGAAAAGCTGTATATCCACTGTTTGTTAATGTTGAAATTGCTTTTGCTTTAATTTCATTTGCCATATACGCCGCATGATAGCAAATAGACTTGGTAATAAAACGTTTTGTTCTAACTTGCGGTGCTGTTAATGGTACTTGAATTAGCGGAGAATCTTCAACTGCTTCAATGATTTGTGTCATTTTTTCAATTACTTGAACTGGATAATTTCCAACAGAAGTTTCACCTGATAACATTACAGCATCTGCACCATCCATAACCGAGTTAGCAACGTCGTTAACTTCTGCTCTTGTTGGAGTTAAACTCGTAATCATAGTTTCCATCATTTGTGTTGCCACAATTACTGGAATACGAGCCGTTTTAGCTCTATGAATTAATTTCTTTTGAATCAAAGGAACTTCGTGTGCCGGAATTTCAACTCCCAAATCACCACGCGCCACCATTAAACCATCACAAAAAGCAACAATTTTATCAATATTTTCTACTGCTTCTGGCTTTTCAATTTTTGCTATAATTGGAATTTTATGATCAGAATTTTTAGCAATTAAATCTTGCAATTCTTCTAAATCAGCTGGAGTTCTTACAAACGATAAGGCAATCCAATCCACATCCTGTTCAATAGCAAAAAGTGCATCTTTAATATCTTTTTTAGTAAGTGCCGGAAGTGAAACTTTAGTATTAGGAAGATTTACTCCTTTTTTAGATTTCAATGGTCCACCTTGAATAACTTTACATTTTACTTCGGTTGTTCCATTAGTTTCTAAAGCTTCAAACATTAACTTTCCATCATCCAAAAGAATTTTTTCACCTGGATTTACATCACTTGGGAATTCTTTATAGTTCATGTAAACACGTTCTTTTGTACCAGGAATGTCCTCTGCGGTTTGAAATGTAATAATATCACCTGGATTTACAACAACATCTTCACTCATTACTCCTACACGAAGTTTCGGACCTTGCAAATCGGCAAGAATTCCTGTTGTGTAACCGTATTCGGCATTTAATTCTCTAATAATATCGATTCGTTCTTTAACATCGGTGTAATCGGCATGAGAAAAGTTAATTCTAAATACATTTACTCCGGCTTCAACCATGTCTCTAATGACTTCTTTTGAACTACAAGCTGGACCTAACGTGGCTACAATTTTAGTCTTTTTTCTTGTTGGCATTTTTTAAAAAATTAAATTATTTTTTGATTTTATATTTTCAGAATCGATAGCATAAACCATTTTTACACTTTCGACACTATTTATTTTTGAAACGATTGTATCAATTTCTATTTCCTTTTCTGCATTTTCAATTTTAAGAAAATAATCTACTTTTTTATATTCTGGCAATAAAAAAGCCGATGCAGAAAATTTATTTTTAAATCCTGAAAACAAATCTTGCTGATTACTATTTTCAACGATTTCAATTTCGTTTTTATTTTGAACCAAATCCCACTTGATGAATTTTTCTTTGTCTTCGAAAGTGAATCTTGCAAAAGACGTTTTCCCTTCTTTTACTTGAGATTCAATATCATTTTTATTTTTACTTAAAAAAATCTCAAGATTCAGATTTAAAAAATAAGCCAAACGATAATCTTCCAATGGAGTATGAATGGCGATAATAAAAAAATCGTCTTCTTCAAATTCCTCAATAGATAGTTTAAGATTACCCATTTTGTACCAAAATAAGTTGTAAATATAGTGTTTATAGAAATTCAAAACACCAATGAAGTATTAGATTAACGTTATTTTATAAACGAAAACGTTATAGCTTTATGAGAATTTGCTTTAAATTTTGTTAATTTTTTCTTGAAATGCAAAATAAGCACGTTTTGAAGCAATTTCTTCTGCCTTCTTTTTAGAAGTTGCTCTCGATTTTGCAATTACTTTATCATCAATACTCAATTTTACTCCAAAATAACGTTGACCATCGTTTCCATTATCGTCAAAAACATCAAAATTGAATTGCTTTTTCTCTTTTTGACACCATTCAATAACCAAACTTTTATAGCTTATAACTTTTCCTTCCAATCGAGCAATATCTACATAAGGAATGATAACTCTTTTCTGAATAAATTCTTCGCAACCGGCATAACCTTTATCAAGAAAAATGGCTCCAACCAAAGCTTCAAAAATATTACCATGAATGTTTTCTCCAAAATGGGAAGAAGGAACCTTACTTTCAACATAATCAATGAGATGTAAATCACGACCAAGTTCATTCAAATGTTCACGACTTACAATTTTAGAACGCATTTTTGTTAAATAACCTTCGTCACCAAGCGGCGCTTCTTTATATAAATGTGCAGCGATGACAGAACTCAACATGGAATCTCCAAGAAATTCCAAACGTTCATAATTTAAAGGATTTCCATTGGCATCCAATTTATTAGAAGAACGATGGGTAAATGCTTTTTCGTAGAATTTTAGATTAACTGGTTTTGAACCAATAATTTTTTCAATAGCAACAAAAAAATTCCCGCCTTCAACAGGACGGGAATTTCGGGTAAATATTTTTTTAAGTAATCGCATGAAAACTTTATTCTTCTAATTTTTTAAATAACACACAAGCGTTGTGTCCACCAAAGCCAAAAGTATTACTCATAGCCACTTTGATTTCTCTATTTTGTGGTTTGTTTAAAGTTAAATTCAACGATGGATCAATATTTTCGTCAACAACTGTATGATTAATTGTTGGAGGAACAATACTATGTTTCATTGCCAAAATAACAGCAATTGCTTCAATCGCACCTGCAGCTCCAAGTAAATGACCTGTCATTGATTTTGTTGAATTGATGTTAATGGTTTTTGCATGAGCACCAAAAACATGACTAATTGCTTTCAATTCGGCAACATCACCAAGTGGCGTTGAAGTTCCGTGTGTATTGATATGATCTACCATTTCTGGAGTCATTCCTGCATCACGTAGTGTATTTTCCATAACGGCAATTACACCAATTCCTTCAGGATGTGGAGCAGTTAAATGATAAGCATCTGACGACATTCCGCCACCGCCAATTTCACAGTAAATTTTTGCGCCACGTGCTTTTGCATGTTCATATTCTTCTAAAACAATCGCGCCGGCGCCTTCACCAAGAACAAAACCATCACGAGTAGCATCAAATGGACGCGAAGCCGTTTCTGGGCTTTCATTTCTAGTAGATAAAGCATGCATTGAATTAAATCCACCCATTCCTGCAATAGTTACAGCCGCTTCAGAACCTCCAGTGATAATTACATCACACATACCTAAACGAATATAATTAAATGCATCAATCATAGCATTTGCAGACGATGCACAAGCAGAAACAGTTGTATAATTTGGACCCATATAACCATTTCTCATAGAAATATGAGCAGGAGCAATATCGGCAATCATTTTTGGGATAAAGAATGGATTGAATTTTGGAGTTCCATCGCCTTTGGCATAGTACATCACTTCTTCTTGAAAAGTTTCTAAACCACCAATTCCTGCACCCCAAATTACTCCAACTCTATGTTTGTTTACGTTGTCATGAGTAATTCCAGCATCTTTTATAGCCTCGTCACTTGCAGCAATAGCATAATGAGAAAATTTATCTAATCGACGCGATTCTTTACGATCCATGTAATCTTCAATATTGAAGTTTTTTACTTCGCAAGCAAATTTTGTTTTATGCTTTTCAGTATCGTAATATGTTATTGGAGCAGCACCACTTTTTCCATTAATTAAACCATCCCAATATTCTTGGATGGAATTTCCAATAGGAGTTAATGCTCCAAGACCAGTTACAACAACACGCTTTAATTGCATATAATTTTTTTTAAATATATTTTAAACAAATAATACCCTGTTTTCTTTATAATTTGAACTTAAAGAGACAAGGGTATTTCAATATAGTGTGATTGAAATTCAATCAAAAATAGTCTAATTTTTTTAAAAATAATAAAAACCCGCACACATTTATAGTGTACGGGTGTTTTATTTTATTATTTTTTTGCTTCTTCGATGTAAGAAATAGCTTGACCTACAGTAGCAATGTTTTCTGCTTGGTCGTCTGGAATTTGAATATCAAATTCTTTTTCGAACTCCATAATAAGCTCAACAGTGTCTAATGAATCAGCTCCTAAATCGTTTGTGAAGCTTGCTTCTGTTACAACTTCATTCTCGTCAACGCCTAATTTGTCTACGATAATCGCTTTAACTCTTGATGCAATGTCTGACATAATCTTTAATTTTAAAATTTAAATTGTTGGCAAAAATAAAAAACTTTATTTTAAATCCACCTTTTAGTTAATAAATGTGAATACGAAATTAAAAAAATAATTTTACAAAGACCTCATTTATATTATTTATTATCATTTATTATTCTTTTTTTTGCGTAATAAAAATTACAGGTAAATGAGTAAAATAGTAATATTCGCTTCTGGATCGGGTTCTAACGCCGAGAATATCATATTACATTTCAATAAAAAAAATCTTGTGAACGTATTCGAAGTCTTCACTAACAATCCTAATGCCAAAGTGTTAGAAAGAGCAAAAAATTTAAATGTTCCTTCTCAAGTTTTCAATAGACAAGAGCTAAACGAAGGAATTGTTTTAGAAAGATTAAACAAAATTCAACCTGATTTAATTGTCCTTGCAGGATTTTTATGGAAATTTCCTGAACACATTATAAAAGTATATCCAAATAAAGTAATAAACATTCATCCAGCACTTTTACCAAATTATGGCGGAAAAGGAATGTACGGAATGAATGTACACCAAGCGGTTTTAGAAAATAAAGAAAAAGAGACAGGAATCACCATACATTATGTAAACGAACATTATGATGAAGGTGAATTCATTTTCCAAAAATCAGTAAACATTGAAGATTGCAAATCCGCTGAGGAAATTGCCGATAAAATTCACGTTTTGGAATACCAGTATTTTCCTGAAGTAATTGAAAAACTTTTAATACGAAACTCTTAACTCGCAACCATGTCACACGAAGTCCACATCTACACCGACGGCGCTGCCAAAGGAAATCCCGGAAACGGCGGTTATGGCGTTGTTATGGAACTTGTTGGCACTCCACACAAAAAAGAATTCTACGAAGGTTTTCGTTTAACTACTAATAATAGGATGGAACTTCTTGCCGTAATTGTAGGTTTAGAAAAACTAAAAAATCCAAATATGAAGGTTTTGGTAGTTTCCGATTCAAAATATGTTGTAGATTCTGTGGAGAAAAAATGGGTTTTAGATTGGGAGAAAAAAGGATTTACCAACAGAAAAAACTCCGATTTATGGAAGCGTTTTCTAAAAGTTTACAGAAAACATCAAGTAGATTTCAAATGGATAAAAGGTCACAATAATCATCCACAAAACGAGCGTTGTGACGAATTAGCAGTTTACGCATCAGGTTTACCCAATTTATCGATTGATGCTTTTTATGAAAATGAAGATGCGAAGCTACTTTGATGGATTAAAGTAATCTTCTCTTTTTATTATGTAATCATTTCCAATGTAACAATCTCTTGAAATATCATATTTGTTTTTGTATAATAAGTAAACAACTGTTAGATATTCGTTTTCATTAATTATTGTTTTTTTTAGTTTTGTTCTATTACTTGCTGTTTTTTCAGAATATTTTTTCAAGAACTCGTCAAATCCTATTTCGGAATATTTTTTTTCAATATTTCGATTTAATTTAAAACTATTTAGATAGAATTTATGTTTAAAAAATCTTTTTTCTATTACATGATTTTGATTTAAAACCTCTTCTAAAAATTCTTTAAAATTCTTGAAATTTTTATAATAATAAGCATTGTATAGTTTGTAAAGAGAATAATTATCTGTTGACATAATTTCATTATTGTCAGTAAGAACGTATAAATCTAAAAAAGAATTTGGTGGAGGCAAATCATTAATTTCATTATGAATTACTAATTTTTCAATCATTTCATCTGAAAAATTGTCTTCTTTCTTTTCACAAGAAAGTATAATAAACAGCAAAATTAGTAATGTTAGAATTTTTTTCATCAAATGAATTTTTCTCAAATCTACAAAAACCACTCAAAACTTTAATCCATAAATCCTTTTTAAACTTTTAAACTATAAACTTTTAAACTTCTAAACTAAAGTTTATCTTTGCACCTTTAATTTGAAAACGTAAAAATGAACAAACTTTTAATAGTAGGAACGGTTGCTTTTGATGCTATCGAAACTCCTTTTGGAAAAACAGATAAAATTCTTGGTGGTGCTGCAACGTTTATCGGACTTTCAGCTTCGCATTTTAATGTAAAATCAGGAATCGTTTCGGTTGTTGGTGAAGATTTTCCACAAGAATATTTAGATTTATTGACAGCAAGAAACATCGATATTTCTGGAATCGAAATCGTAAAAGGCGGAAAAACATTCTTTTGGAGCGGTCGTTACCATAATGATATGAACTCTAGAGATACTTTAGCAACAGAATTAAACGTTCTTGCCGATTTTAATCCAGTTGTTCCTCAAGATTTTAAAAATGCCGAAGTAGTAATGTTAGGAAACTTACATCCATTAGTTCAAACAGGTGTTTTAAATCAAATGACAACAACACCAAAATTGGTAGTTCTTGATACTATGAATTTTTGGATGGATTGCGCTTTACCTGAATTATTAGACGTAATTAAACGTGTTGATGTAATCACAATTAATGATGAAGAAGCTCGACAACTTTCGGGAGAATATTCTTTGGTGAAAGCTGCTGCTAAAATCCACACTATGGGACCAAAATATGTAGTGATTAAAAAAGGAGAACACGGCGCGTTAATATTCCATAACGAACATATTTTCTTTGCACCAGCATTACCATTAGCAGATGTTTTTGATCCAACAGGAGCAGGAGATACTTTTGCAGGAGGTTTCTCAGGATATATTGCGCAACAAGGCGATGTTTCATTTAATACAATGAAAACTGCGATTATCCAAGGTTCTAACTTAGCATCGTTCTGCGTAGAAAAATTCGGAACAGAAAGAATGGAATCATTGAAAAAAGAAGAAGTGCAAGAAAGATTGAAACAATTCAAAGCTTTAACACATTTTGATATAGAATTATAATAAATTTATGCCTCGAAATTTTCGGGGCATTTTTATAAAAGTTAGCCACTAATTACGCGAATAGGCACGAATTAATATTTTTCATTGTTGATTTCACTAAAATTAATTTGTGAGATATATTAAGTCATCAAAATTAATTAGTGAAAATTTGTGAAATTCGTGGCTGAAAATAACACAACTAAACAACTACTATACAATGAGTGACGCAATCAAACACGAATGTGGAATTGCACTTTTACGATTAAAAAAACCGTTAGAATTCTACAAAGAGAAATATGGTTCGGCTTTCTACGGAATACAGAAAATGTATCTTCTGATGGAAAAGCAACACAATCGCGGTCAAGACGGCGCCGGATTTGCATCGATTAAACTTGATGTTGAACCAGGCGAACGATACATAAGCCGCGTTCGATCTAATGATGCACAAGCGATTCAAGATGTTTTCAAACAAATCAACGAACGTGTAAATGAAGAATTGACATTACATCCAGAATACGCTGACAATGTTGCGCTTCAAAAAGCTAATATTCCATACATCGGAGAATTATTTCTTGGTCACGTTCGCTACGGAACTTTTGGAAAAAACAGCATCGAAAGTGTTCATCCTTTTTTGCGTCAAAACAATTGGATGCACAGAAATCTTATCGTTGCTGGAAATTTCAACATGACGAATGTTAAAGAACTTTTCAATAGTCTAGTAGAATTAGGACAACATCCAAAAGAAATGGCGGATACGGTGACCGTAATGGAGAAAATCGGACATTTTCTTGATGATGAAGTTACCGATTTATACCAAGAATGTAAAAATAACGGATTATCCAAAAGAGAAGCTTCACCAGTAATTGCTGAAAAACTTCCTGTTGCTAAAATATTAAAACGTGCTTCCAAAGGTTGGGATGGTGGTTATGCCATGGCAGGACTTTTTGGTCACGGCGACGCTTTTGTTTTTAGAGATCCTGCAGGAATTCGTCCGGCGTATTTCTATGAAGATGATGAAATTGTTGTAGTAGCTTCAGAAAGACCAGTTATTCAAACTGTTTTCAACGTTGCTTTTGATAAAGTACAGGAACTACAACCAGGAAACGCATTAATAATTAAGAAAAACGGAACCGTTACTGAGGAAGAAATTATTGTTCCAACAGTAAAAAAAGCTTGTTCGTTTGAAAGAATTTATTTTTCGAGAGGAAGCGATGCCGAAATTTATCAAGAACGTAAAGAATTAGGAAAATTAATACTTCCAGCGGTTCTTGAAGCCATTGAAAATGATACAGACAACACGGTTTTCTCTTATATTCCAAATACAGCAGAAACCTCTTTTTACGGAATGGTTGAAGCTGCTAATGATTTCTTGAATCAAAGAAAAAACAAGTTCATTCTTGACAATAGAAAAAAGCTAACCAAAGATTCTTTGGAAGAATTGTTGTCTGTAAAAATCAGAACTGAAAAAATCGCAATTAAAGATGCCAAATTAAGAACATTTATAACTGATGATGCCAATCGTGATGATTTGGTTGCACACGTTTACGATGTTACCTATGGAGTTATTAAACCAACCGATAATTTGGTAATTATTGATGATAGTATCGTTCGTGGTACAACTCTTAAAATGAGTATCATCAAAATGATGGATCGATTAAATCCAAAAAGAATTGTTGTTGTTTCATCGGCGCCACAAATTCGTTATCCAGATTGCTACGGAATTGATATGGCTAAGCTAGAAGGATTAGTAGCTTTTCAAGCCGCAATAGAACTTTTAAAAGAGCGAAATCAATATAAAATTGTTGATGAGGTTTATAAAAAATGTAAAGCACAAGAAGATTTAAAAGACTCAGAAGTAGTTAATTACGTTACAGAAATATATTCGCCATTTAGCGATATAGAAATATCAAATAAAATAGCTCAATTATTAACTTCAAGTGATATAAAAGCAGAAGTAAAAATCATTTTTCAATCAGTTGAGAACTTACATATAGCATGTCCGAAGAATTTAGGTGATTGGTACTTCACTGGCGACTATCCAACACCAGGTGGAAATCGTGTTGTAAATAGAGCATTTATGAACTTTTACGAAGGAAAAGACGCTAGAGCTTATTAAAAATAGTATAAATAGTGTATTTCATCGATTATTATTGTAATTCATCAATAATATTTTGAAACACAATACACCGCCATATATCTTTGGAGGACCATAGCATTAGTAGGTTAAGTTTATGGTAGATTTGGGGCAAAAAGGGTGAAAGAAATTTCACCTTTTTTATTTTCTATAAGTTCCACTTTCAAAAAGGTATATTTACTCTCATTTGCCTATCATCCCAATATATTAAGCCATTTTAACTGCATTTGTAGGTGTCTTCCTATTATGTTTGTAGTACCATAGAATTAGTAGGTTAAGTTTATGGTAGATTTGGGGCAAAAAGGCGTTCGCTCTCGCGAACGTCTTTTTAAAAATTCACACACAAAAAAAACCGGTTGCACACACAACCGGTTTTTGATTTTTATAAGACTAAGTATTATTTAGCATCAGCGTATCTTCTGGAAACTTCATCCCAATTAATTACATTAAAGAAAGCTTCAATATAATCTGGACGACGGTTTTGATAATGCAAGTAGTATGCGTGTTCCCAAACATCCATTCCTAAAATTGGAGTTCCGCCACAGCCAACGCCAGGCATTAAAGTATTATCTTGGTTTGGAGTTCCGCAAACTTCCAATTTTCCGTCTTTTACACAAAGCCAAGCCCAACCTGATCCAAATTGAGTTGCACCAGCTTTTGCAAAAGCAGCTTTAAATTCGTCGAATGAACCTAAATCTTTTTCAATTGCATTAAGTAATTCGCCTTTTGGGTGTCCACCACCATTTGGAGACATAACAGTCCAAAATAAATTGTGATTGTAAAATCCGCCACCATTATTTCTAACAGCTGCTTTAGTCATATCCAAATTTTTAAGAATTTCTTCAATAGATTTTTCTTCCAAATCTGTTCCTGCAATAGCAGCATTCAAGTTCGTTGTGTATGCATTGTGATGTTTAGAATGGTGAATTTCCATTGTTCTTGCATCAATATGTGGCTCTAACGCGTCATAAGCGTAAGGTAATTGTGGTAATTCAAATGCCATGATATTTTTTGTTATAAGTTAATACTAAAATTGATTTCAAATTTATACATTTATCTTTGTAAATGAAAATACTTTTTTTACATAATTACATTGATAAAACCTATAATAGAACTAAATGACATTTGATATTCAGCCCAAACATTTGCAAAACGAATTGATAAAACTAGTTCCGCTTCATGAAAATGATTTTGAAGAATTGTATGAAGTAGCTTCCAATCCTTTAGTTTGGGAACAGCATCCTAATAAATTAAGATATCAAAGAGACGTTTTTCAAAATTTCTTCGAAGGAGCAATACAATCCAAAGGAGCATTTTTTATTAGAGAAGCAACAACTAACGAACCTATTGGCAGCAGTAGATTTTATGATTACAATCCAGAAACCAATTCTATATTAATTGGTTACACCTTTATAGGAAGAAAATTTTGGGGAAATGGCTACAACAAAGCATTAAAAAAAATTATGATGGACTATGCTTTTCAATATGTAGATACCATTTATTTTCATATTGGAGCTTTTAATATCCGTTCTCAAAAAGCAATGGAAAAAATTGGCGGAATAAAAATTGACGAATTTGAAGTGGAATATTATGGAGAAGATTCTAAATTGAATTATATTTATCAGATTAATAAAAAATAAATGCAAAAACCAGCTTTCTCTATATACGACGCATCTGCAGGATCGGGTAAAACTTATACTTTGGTAAAAGAATACCTTAAAATCATTCTTTTGTCAAAGAAACAAGATGCTTATCGCAACATTCTCGCAATTACGTTTACCAACAAAGCGGTGCACGAAATGAAAAGTCGTGTGGTTGATAGTTTGTCTGAGTTTGCCAAAGATAATCCTTCCGAAAAAGCGCTGAATTTAATGCAAGTCATTCATTCAGAAACTGGAATTTCACTTTTTGATATTAAAGAAAAAGCCAAAAGTATTATTAAGAATCTGATTCATAATTACGCTGCTTTTGATATTTCCACTATTGATAAATTTACTCACAAAGTCATTCGAGCCTTTGCGCACGATTTGAATTTACCAATAACGTTCGATGTTTCTCTTGACACCGAAAATCTTTTAACAGAAGCTGTTGATGCCATTATTGCGCAAGCTGGCGAAGATGAAACTTTGACCAATCTTCTGGTGAATTTCACGATGGAAAAAACAGACGATGATAAATCGTGGGATGTTTCGCGTGAAATTATGGAAACCGGAAAACTAATTTTAAACGAGAATAATCGAGAAGAAATAAGTCATTTTAATAATAAATCAATTGCTGAATTTGTTGAAATTAAGAACAAACTAGAGGAGTATTGCCAAAACTTAAAATCTCAAAGTATTGATTATTCTAATCTTGCATTAAAATTAATTGAAAATAAAGGAATCGAATTTAATTCTTTTTATTCTAGTTATGTACCAAAGCATTTTTTGAAATTATCTTCAGGAGAAATTGTTAAGCATATTGGGCATTATAAATATTTAGACGAAAATGAAGGGAAAAGATATTCTTCTAAAACACCTCAAAATCAAAAAGAGAGTATTGATGAAATAGCGGATGAATTATTTACCATTTTAAAACAAATAAATGAAATAGCTGAAAAATACTTATTCTACGAAGCATTCTTAAAAAACATCACGCCACTTTCGTTGATGAATACCTTGAGTAATAAATTGCAAGAGATTCAAAAAGAGCAAAATATACTTTCGATTGCTGAATTCAACAAGTTGATTAATGAGCAAATTCAAAACCAACCTGCGCCATTTATTTATGAACGTTTAGGTGAAAAATACAAACACTTTTTCATTGACGAATTTCAAGACACTTCCGAAATGCAATGGCAGAATTTAATTCCGCTAATAGATAACGCACTTTCGAGTGAGGATTTAGATGGAACTCGCGGTTCGTTGATGATTGTTGGTGATCCAAAACAATCTATTTATCGTTGGCGAGGTGGAAAAGCAGAGCAGTTTATCGAATTAAGTAAAGATAAAAATCCGTTTATAAATCCAAGTAAAGAGCTTTTTCCACTCGGAATTAATTGGCGAAGTTATGATCAAGTGATTGATTTTAATAATAAGTTTTTCAAGTTTTTAGCATCCAAATTTGCTAATGAAGATTACAAAGATTTGTATGAAAACCATTCGCATCAAGAATTTAATGATAAAAAAGGCGGTTATGTAAATGTGAGTTTTATTCCAAAAATCGATAAAGAAGAAGTTTCCGATGAAGATAGTTTGGACAAAAACGATTTGTATTTGGAAGCGACTTTAAATACTATTTTGAAAGTAAAATCCAACGGATTTAATTATAAAGATATTGTAATTTTAACACGAAATAAAAAACCAGGAACTGCTATTGCTAATCATTTAATTGAAAACGGAATTCCGATAGTTTCTTCCGAAAGTTTGTTGCTTGGTGCATCTTCCGAAGTGCAAACCTGTATTTATATATTGCGATATTTGAAAAATTCAAACGATTTAGAATCAAAAGCCAATTTCTTGTATTATTTAGCTAATAATCATCAAGAGAAATTACCAATTCACGATTTTATTGCCAAAGGAATGGAGTTGAAAAACGAATTAGAATTTCAAAATTGGTTGACCGAAATTGATGTCGATTTCTCATTTCAAAATATTCGTAAAAAGGCACTTTATGAAGCCACAGAAATCATAATTTCAAAAGTAATTCCAATTGAAAAACGAAATGCCTACGTACAATATTTCTTGGATTTGATTTTGGAACACGATTTGAAAAAGCAATCTGGAATTTCCGATTTTCTTATTTATTGGGAAAACAATTTGGAGAAATTAAGCATTCCATCACCTGAAGGGAATGACGCCGTTCGAATTATGACGATTCATAAATCTAAAGGTTTAGAATTTCCAGTGGTTATTTTTCCTTTTGCAGAAGAAGATTATAGCAAAGGACCAAGCGAGAAAATATGGATAGATGCAGATAAAGAAGTTATGGATTTGCCAAAAGTTTTGGTGGATAAAAGTAGCAAAGTTGAGAATTATGGCTCGATAGCATCATTAATATTCAAGCAGAAAAAAGAAGAAGATTTATTAGACGATATTAACGTTTTATATGTTGCCTTAACCCGTGCCGAAGAGCAATTGTTTGTGATTTCAGGAATAGTTTCTAAAAATAAAGATGGTAAATTACCCAATAATATGGCAACTTTCTTTATCGAATTTTTAGCAAGTGAATTCAAGGAAGAACAATTGGAATACGAATTTGGTTCGAATGAAAAAATTTCTAAAACTAAAGAAGTCGTTTCAAATGCATTGACTATTCCACAACTTTCAGAAACCTTAAATCCTAAAAATATCAAAATTGCACAACGCGAAAGCATCATGTGGAATACCAAACAACAAAAAGCCATTGAATTCGGAAACATCATTCACGAGATCTTGGCATTTGTAAAAACCAAAAACGACATCGATTTGGCAATTACAAAAGCCATCGAAAACGGATTAATAATTTCAAGTCAAAAAGAAGAAGTTTTGGCAACGCTTTCAGAAATTGTAAACCATAAAGAACTAACCGATTATTTTTCTGAAGAGCATAAAGTAATGAATGAGCAAACCATCATTCAAAAACAAGGAAATATCGTAAAACCTGATAGAATGTCGATTTCAATAGATAAAAAAGTGTTTCTTTTAGATTATAAAACAGGTCAACATTTACCAAAACACAAAACCCAAATTGAAAATTATCAAAAATCTATCGAAGATATGGGTTTCAAAGTAGAGAAAAAATCACTCATATATATAGGAGAAACAATTGAAGTGTTACATTTGTAGCTTCAGAAAATAGATAAAAGAAAATAGAGTATAGACTTTACATAAATTCGTGAAATAATAAAATATATCGAATTAGTGTAAATTAGTGCAATTCGTGTCAAATCAAAAATCTTTGTGACTTAGAGTCTTCGTGGCAAATAAAACAATAAACTAAAAATATGTACGGAAAAATTCAACAACACCTGCAAAACGAACTAAATACTATTGAGCAAAATGGTATTTTCAAAAAAGAACGCATCATAACTTCTCCACAAGGTGCAGAAATTACAGTTAACGGTGAAACGGTTTTAAACTTTTGTGCCAACAACTATCTAGGATTATCATCACATCCAAAAGTTGTTCAAGCTGCAAAAGATACCTTAGATTCACACGGCTTCGGAATGTCGTCTGTGCGTTTCATTTGTGGAACTCAAGATATTCACAAAACATTAGAACAAAAAATTGCCAATTTCTACGGAACAGAAGACACTATTCTTTATGCAGCAGCTTTTGATGCCAATGGTGGTGTTTTCGAACCATTATTAGGAGAAGAAGATTGTATTATTTCTGATTCATTGAATCACGCTTCTATTATTGATGGTGTTCGTTTGTGTAAAGCAGCACGTTATCGTTATGAAAACTCCAATATGGAAGATTTAGAAAATCAATTGAAAAAAGCTGTTGAAGCAGGACATCGTTTCAAACTAATTGTTACCGACGGAGTTTTCTCAATGGATGGATTAGTAGCGCCATTAGATAAAATTTGCGATTTAGCCGATAAATATGATGCTTTGGTAATGGTTGACGAATGTCACGCAGCAGGTTTCATTGGCGCAACCGGAAAAGGAACGCTTGAAGCAAAAGGTGTAATGGGCAGAGTTGATATCATCACAGGAACTTTAGGAAAAGCACTTGGTGGCGCAATGGGCGGATATACAACCGCTAAAAAAGAAGTCATTGAAATTTTACGTCAACGTTCTCGTCCGTATTTGTTTTCAAATTCTTTGGCGCCAGCAATTGTTGGAGCATCTATTAAAGTATTCGAGCTTTTAGAAAAAGACACCACTTTAAGAGATCAATTAGAATGGAATACTAATTATTTCAAAGCTGGAATGAAAGCAGCAGGATTAGATATTATTGATGGCGATTCTGCAATTGTGCCAGTAATGTTGTATGATGCCAAGCTTTCTCAAATAATGGCAGACGAGTTATTGAAGAAAGGAATTTATGTAATTGGATTTTTCTATCCAGTAGTTCCAAAAGATAAAGCACGTATTAGAGTTCAACTTTCAGCGGCTCATACAAAAGAACATTTGGATAAAGCAATACAAGCTTTTACGGAAGTTGCGAAGAATTTAAGCGTTATTTAACTAACTTGTTTATTTGCATAAATTTGTAGAATTATTTCATAATTCCCACATTTTAAGCTTTTCATTTTGATAATTCATTTTATCGCATTACTTTTGCACCATTATATGTATATAATCTAACAAAATTAAGTATGAAACATCTTAACAAATTATTTGCTTTATTGATGCTTTTAGGATTAAGTTCTCAAGCACAAGATAGTAACAACAAATGGGCTATTTCGTTTGGAGCAAACGCAGTAGACGGAGCAAGAGTAAGCGCGGCTTCTAAAATAGAAGACCAATTTTCTCAATACTTTGACGCAAAAAGATACTGGAGTATTTTACCAACAGTTTCTACAGTTGGTGTGTCAAGATATGTAGGAGATAATTTCTCTTTTGGAGTAACTGGATCTGTAAACAAAATTACAAGACTAGTAGGTGAAAGAACTTACGATCCTGCAACAAACACTAATGATTACACTGTAGTTAATCCTGGTGATTTAATGTATTATGGTGTTGATGGAGTTGTTAAATACAGCTTTATGAACATGATTAAATCAAAAATAATCGAGCCATCTGTACATGTTGGTGGAGGTTATACTTGGTTAGGTGATGCATCTGCTGGTACAATCAACGGAGGTTTAGGTTTAACTTTCTGGTTCACTGAGCAAGTAGGTTTATCATTTAGTTCTACTTACAAGCATTCATTTGATGATTCAAGAAATCCTTCATTTGACGTTCCAACTCATTTACAACATTTTGGAGGTTTAACTTTCAAATTTGGTGCTAAAGATTCAGACGGAGACGGATTGTATGATAAAGATGATGCTTGTCCAGAAGTTGCTGGTTTAAAAGAATTCAAAGGTTGTCCTGATACAGACGGAGACGGAATTGAAGATTCTAAAGATTCTTGTCCAGAAGTTCCTGGTTTAGCTGATTTCAACGGATGTCCTGATACAGACGGTGATGGTGTTCAAGATAAAGATGACGCTTGTGTTGAAGTAGCTGGTTTAAAATCATTAAATGGTTGTCCAGATGCTGATGGTGACGGTATTGCTGATAAAGACGACGCTTGTAAAGACGTTAAAGGTCCTAAAGAAAACAAAGGTTGTCCTTGGCCAGATAGAGATGGTGATAAAGTTTTAGATAAAGATGACAAATGTCCAGATGTTGCTGGTACTGTAGCTAATCAAGGTTGTCCAGAAGTTTCTGACGAAGATATCAAAAAATTAAATGATTTTGCTAAAACTATCTTGTTTGATTCTGGTAAATCTTCTTTCCAAAAACAAACTTACCCAGTTTTAGAAGCTATCACAGCTATCTTAAAAGAATATCCAAATTCTAAATTCTCAATTGAAGGTCACACTGATAGCGATGGTTCTGATGCATCAAACCAAACTTTGTCTGAAAACAGAGCTGCTGCAGTTAAAGATTACTTAATTGAAAAAGGAATTGCTTCTTCAAGATTATCATCTATAGGTTTTGGTGAAAAATCACCAATCGATTCTAACAAAACTAAAGCTGGTAAAGCTAACAACAGAAGAACTGAAGTGAAATTAGTAAAATAATTTCCTCCAAAATATTTTCAAGAAACGCCTCGATTTATCGGGGCGTTTTTTTATATTTATAAAATGAATAACAACTCATTTTTAAATAAACTATCCAAAGAAATTGTTGCCAACTATTCTGATAATTTTTCAGATTTAATAGTCATTCTGCCTAACAGAAGAGCTAAAGTTTTTCTTATTGATGAACTCAAAAAAGAAACGATTCAAACCATATTTTCTCCAGAAATTATAAGTATTGAAGACTTTGTTCAAGACATTGCTGGAATTCGTTCTATTGATAGTGTTGAATTGTTATTCGAATTTTACAATGTTTATTTATCTGTTACCGAGAAAGATCAAGAATCTTTTGAAACCTTCGCCAATTGGGCAAAAACCTTACTACAAGACTTCAATGAAATTGATAGATATCTTCTTGAACCTGACAAGATTTTAAAATATCTAGAAAACATAAAAGAAGTAGAGCATTGGGCTGTTGATATCGATAAACGTACCGACTTAATTGATAAATATTTAATTTTCTGGAAAAAACTTCCACTATATTATCATTCGCTTTATGATTATTTATTGAATAAAGGAATTGGTTATCAAGGGTTGATTTACAGAGAAGCCGTTGATAATTTGAATCATTTTTCAGAAACAATTAAAGATAAAAAATTTCTTTTCGCTGGATTCAATGCTCTAAACCACGCCGAAGAAAAAATCATCCAACATCTTTTAGCGATTGATAAAGCCAAAATCTATTGGGATATTGATGAAACCTTTTTGAATGATCCATTTCACGATACAGGACTTTTTCAGCGTAGATTCAAATCAACTTGGCCTTATTATAAAACCAATCCGTATGAATGGATTACAAGTGATTTTAAGCAAGAAAAGAACATTCAAGTTATTGGTACGCCAAAAGCTATTGGTCAAGCCAAAATAGTTGGCGAAATAATCGAAAAACATAGTAATGAAAACGAAGGTAAACTTCAAAATGTAGCTGTTGTATTTGGCGAAGAACCGCTTTTGGTTCCGATTCTATATTCGCTTCCATCCAATGTTGATGCTTTGAATATTACAATGGGTTATTCAAGCAAAAATAATCCTGCACAATTGCTAATTGCCAAACTCTTTAAAGCGCATACCAATGCCATTTCAAGAAACGCCGCGAGTTATGTGTTTTATTATAAAGACGTATTGGATATTCTAACGCATCCGTTAATTGAACCTTATATCAATGCTAAAGAATTGGTAAATCGAATAAATCAGAACAATTATACTTTTATAGTTCACAAACGAATTCTAGAATTACAAGAAAATCAGAATGAATTATTTCAATTGATTTTTCAAAAATGGGATACTTCTTCTGTTGCAATTTTAGAAAATTTAAGTCAGATTTTGCTCAAAATTAAATCAAATTTGAGTTCTGATAACGAAGAAGAAAAGATTACGAATGCCTTTGTTTATTCTATTTTCAAAGTGATAAACAAAATGATTTCTTACTTTTCGTCTAATTCCAATATTGATTCCGTTGAAACTTTATTTGCTATTTACAAACAAGTTATTGATGTTGCCGAAGTATCATTTGAAGGCGAACCTTTGAACGGATTGCAAATTATGGGAGTTCTTGAAAGTCGTGTGCTCGATTTTGAAACCGTAATAATCACATCGGTTAACGAAGGCAAATTTCCTGCTGGAAAAAGTATGAATTCTTTCATTCCATACGATGTTAAAAAAGAATACGGTTTACCAACTTTCAAAGAAAAAGACGCCATTTATACTTACCATTTCTATCATTTATTGCAACGTGCTAAAAATATTTATTTGCTATATAATTCCGATAGTGAAGGTTTGGATGCTGGAGAACGTAGTCGTTTTATAACCCAATTGGAAGTAGAAAAACAACCAAATCATAACTTGACTTTTCAAACGTACAATGCCAATGTTCCTGAAATAGCTCATCAATCTTTAGTTATTCCAAAATCGGAAAGAGTGTTGTTACGATTGAAAGAAATTGCAGAAAAAGGATTTTCTCCATCAGCATTGACGACGTATATTCGAAATCCGATTCAGTTTTATTTTCAAAGAATATTGCGTATTTCTGAAACCGATGAAGTAGAAGAAAATATAGCAGTAAATACACTCGGAACCATCATTCACGGAACTTTAGAAGAATTATACAAACCATTTATCGGTAAAATTTTAATCGAAAATGATATTAAAATTTGCATCAAAAACATTGATGATGAAGTGTTGAAACAGTTCAAATTGGTTTACAAAGAAGGTGAAATTAAAAAAGGAAGAAATTTGCTAGCTTTTGAAGTTGCCAAAAGAAACGTATTGAATTTTCTAAAATTAGAATTAGAAGCCATTCAAAACGGCGATGAAATTCAGATTATTGCTTTAGAAAAACATCTAGAACGCGTTTTAGAACATCCAAAATTACCTTTTCCAGTTAAAATTGGCGGAAATGTAGACAGAATCGAAATCCGAAGAAAAAAAGGAGAAAATAGTAAAATCAGAATTATCGATTATAAAACCGGAAATGTTACAAAACCAAGCGTTACTTTAAAATCGTGGAATGGTTTAACAGAAGACATCAAAAACGATAAAATCATCCAAATTCTTGCTTATGTATTTATGTATGAGCCTGAAGCTAAAGGATTAGAAATCGAAGCCGGAATAATTTCTTTCAAAAATCTAAAAAACGGATTTTTACCTTTCGGCTTTAAAGAAAGTAAAGAAACATTAGAAGTAATTTCACCCGAAATAATGGAAAGTTATATTGAAGAAATTGTGGTTTTATTAAATGAGATTTTGAGTGTAGATAAAGCTTTCGAGGAGAAAGTTTAAAACTTAACCACAAAACTTTGTGACCTCCGCGCATTCTTCGTGTCTTCGTGGTTAAACCTTCTTTAAAAACTCACCCAAAACCACCAACAATTCGTCCTTATTTTCAATATGGCTCATGTGTCCGTCTGGAAAAGTGTGCAGTTTTACGTTGGTTCCTTCAATTTGGTCAACGTTTTCATCATAATTTAAAACAGGATCTTCTTTTCCTAAAATCAACAGCATTGGATAATTGGCAAAATGCAAAATCACTTCTCTGTCTTTTCTAATTTTCATGCCTTCTTGACAAGCAACAATTCCTTGAAGTGGCGTTTTTAGTGCTTCCAACTTTACATATTCAATTTCATCCAATAGAATTTCGCGATTTTTCTCACTGAATAAATTCGCAACACTCATTCGGATGCAAGCCACATAATTCTTTTTTACAGCAATAATAGCTCGGTCACGATTGGCTTTTCGTTCCTCGCTGTCAGCTCTTGAAGTCGAGTTTAGAAGCACCAAACCTTTCATAGCATCTGGATACAATTCGGCGAAAGCCAACGCAATATAACCGCCCATAGAATGACCCACCAAAACCGCTTTTCTAATTTTCAATTCGTGCAAAACGTGATGCACCATATCGGCTTGATCTTCCATAGAATGCACGTAACCCAAACATTCGGTTTGTCCGTGACCTAATAAATCAATAGCAATAACGCGGTGTTTCTTTGAAAACTCAGGTACAAAAGCATTCCACATTTCTTTATTTTCATAAAAACCATGTAATAAAACTACAGCCGTTCCTTTTCCTTGGTCGGTGTAAGTGATTTTTGTGTTTTTGTAGATGGTTGTTTTCATTGGAGCAAAAGTAGAATTTTTTAAACTCGAATTCAATTCTATTAAAAAGATTAATTTATAATAGTTTTGTCATTTCGACCAAGGAGAAATCACAAAAAGTAATCACAAGTGAGATTCCTTCGGAATGACAACTTGGAACATAAAAAAACGGCTCACTTTCGCAAACCGTCTTTTCTCTTTCTTCTTGTATCTATTTTCTAAATTAAGAATTCATTATCGATTCAATCTCATCCACTTCAATAGGAATATTGCGCATCAAGTTGAATGCTTCGCCTTTTTCTTGAATTACCATATCGTCTTCAATACGAATTCCGAAACCTTCTGCTGGAATATAAATTCCTGGTTCAACGGTGAATACCATATTCGCTTGCATTGGTTCGTGTAGTAATCCGTAATCGTGTGTGTCTAATCCCATGTGGTGCGACGTTCCGTGCATGAAATATTTTTTGTACGCTGGCCAATCTGGATTTTCGTTTTGAACATCGGCTTTGTCAAGTAATCCCAAACCTAAAAGTTCAGAAGTCATGATTTTACCAACTTCTACATGATATTGTTTCCATAAAGTTCCAGGAACCAACATTTTTGTTGCTTCATTTTTCACGCGTAAAACCGCGTTATAAACTTCTTTTTGTCTATCAGAAAAACGTCCCGAAACAGGAACCATTCTTGTCATATCACTTGAATAATTAGCATATTCGGCACCAACGTCAAGCAAAATCAAATCGCCTGCGTTACATTGTTGGTTGTTTTCAATATAGTGCAACACATTCGCATTATTTCCCGAAGCGATAATTGGCGTGTAAGCAAAACCTTTAGAACGATTTCTTAAAAATTCATGTGCAAATTCGGCTTCAATTTCGTATTCCATTACGTTTGGTTTCACGAAATTCAAAACTCTTCTAAAACCTTTTTCAGTAATATTACACGCTTCTTGAATTAAATCTAACTCTTCGCTTTCTTTAACAGAACGCAAACGCTGTAAAATAGGATTCGATTTTTCTACTTTATGCGCTGGATAATTTTCTTTCCACCATTTGATAAAACGCGCTTCACGAGTTTCCGTTTCAATTACAGCACGATAATGTTCGTTGGTGTTGATGTAAATGGTTTCAGCATAAGTCATAACTTCTTTCAAAGTTTTATGAAAATCTTGCAACCAAATCACAGTTTTAATTCCGGCAACTTCAAACGCTCTTTCTTTAGTAAGTTTTTCGCCTTCCCAAATTGCAATGTGTTCGTTAGTTTCTTTTAAGAATAAAATCTCTTTCAAATGCTCATAAGGTGCATCAGGAAAAAGCAACAAAATACTTTCTTCTTGATCAACTCCCGATAAATAAAAAATATCGCGATGTTGTGCAAAAGGCAATGTAGAATCGGCAGAAACTGGATAAATATCGTTCGAATTAAAAACGGCAACACTATTAGGTTTCATTTGTGCCGTGAATTTAGCTCTGTTTTTAATAAACAAATCACGGTCTATTTGATGGTATTTCATTTTATTTAGTAATTAGTGAATAGTAATTAGTGAATAGCTTTATTCTACACAAAATTAAGGAATAATTGAGTTCAAGATGTAGCCAAATGGCGTTATTTTACGTTAGCCACAGATTCACAGATTTCTTTATTAATTTTAAACATAAAAAATCTGTGAATCAGTGGCGATTCTACAAAATGTTTTTTCGGATACGACTCATGTGACGCGATGAAATTCCTAAAAATGATGATAAATAATGCAACGGAACTTCTTGCAGTAATTTAGGTTCGGTTGAAAGAAGTTTTTTGTAACGTTCTTCTGGAGTTAACGTTAGCAAATCAATGCGATAATCATCAATTAGGCAAATTTGTTTTTCGATAACATTGTAATAAAATTCATGGAATGCTTTGTTGTTTTCGATTAAATCTTTGAAGGTTTTTAAATCTACAATCCATAATTTACAATCGGCAATAGCTTTAATACTTTTTCTTGATGGTTTGCCAAATAAAAAACTGCTTAACGAAGAAGTAACAGAATTTCTCAACGCTAAATATGTTGTTTTTTCTTCGTCCAAAATTTCGATGGAATGTTGTAAAATGCCGCTTTCAACATAACAAAAATGCTCGCAAACTTCATTTTCTTTTACAAAGAATTCATTTTTCTTAAGATGTAATATTTGAAATGTTTCTCTAGCTTTAATAATCAATTCTTGCATGGATTTATCTTTTACATCAATAAATTGACATAAATAATCAAGAAAAGCATCGTTCGATTTTAAAACTGGCATTTGTAAAAGTTTCAACAAAAATATCCAAATTGTTTCCAACTCAGATTAAAATCTATATTTTTATAAAAAATTTCATAATGAGAACTAAATTTTTGTCACTACTGCTTCTTTTCACAATTGTTCTTCACGCACAAGACAAAAAATCGTATCAACTATTTGATAAAAACGGAAAGAAAGTCTCTTACGATAAATTGTTAAAAGCGTCTTTGAAAACACAAGTTGTTCTTTTTGGAGAATATCATAATAATTCTGTTTCACATTGGTTGCAACTTGAATTGACTAAAGATGTTGCGGCAAAAACACCTGTGGTTCTTGGTGCAGAAATGATAGAAGCCGATAATCAAACCCAATTAAACCAATATTTAAAAGGTGAAATCGATCAAAAGAAGTTGGACTCTACAGCTCGACTTTGGAAAAATTATCCTACAGATTACAAACCTTTGGTTGATTTTGCAAAAGAAAACAACTTTGATTTTATAGCTACTAACATTCCTAGACGTTATGCTTCTATGGTTTCTAAAAAAGGTTTTGAAGCTTTAGAAACTCTTACGTCTGAAGAAAAGACATGGATTGCTCCTCAACCAATTCCTTATGACGCATCACTTCCTGGTTATGTTGAAATGATGAAAATGATGGGTGACCATACAAGTCCGAATATGCCAAAAGCTCAAGCTAGTAAAGATGCAACAATGGCTTATTTTATAAATAAAAATTTGAAAGCCAACAGTGTTTTCATTCACTATAATGGGACTTTTCATTCTGATAATTTTGATGGGATTAATTGGTATTTAAAAACTTACAATCCAAGCATAGAAATTGTAACAATATCTACGGTTGAACAAAAAGACATATCAAAACTTGAAAAAGAAAATCACAATAAAGCTGATTTTATTCTCGTTATTGATGAACATGTAACAAAAACGTATTAAATTCGTTTAATATTTACGTGCTTTATATTTATTTGTTATTTGAAAAATAAATTTGAAGCTAGAAAACTTAAAACCAAGTATGAAAAAAATAATTTTATTACTAACAATTTTAACCTTAAGCATTTCTTTCTTTTCTTGTGAAGATTTAGATGATAATCAGGTAGAACCTATGTTGATTATTAAATTTAAGTTTGATCCAAATCAAGCCCGATTGAATAATTTAGGTCAGCCTTCATTTGTTCCTTTTGGTAATGGTGCGCAGTCACCTGTTTTTAACAAAATTTCTTCACATTATATTGAATTTGCTAAAGATGCAAACACGCAATTAGGCGATGGAAGTATTGTTTATCATGGTCAAGAAACAGCAATTGGAGGTGCTAATGCAATAGATTTTAGTAAAGCTAAAATTGTTGCTGAAGGAGAAGCTTTTTTAGAAATCCCTCTTAAAGATCTAGCAATTGGAAGTTATGAATGGTTGAGAGTTTCATTATCATATCAAAATTATCAAGTAAAAATTCGCAGACCTAGTTCAAGCCTTGAGTACGATGGAACTTTAGAAAGTTTCATAGGATTCAATACCTATATAGGAACTCATAGTATTGGAAATACTTTTTTTCAAGTTGACGCCAATAAGCCACAAGGGTATTGGGCTTTTGCCCTTAATGATTTTCCGTATTCTGCGTCAGGTCAAGCACCAGCAGGAGCAACAACAGTTCCAAATCCAATAGATGCAACATCACCAATTCCTTTAACATCATGTGTCGTTACAGGAAAGTTTAACACGCCATTAGAAATTACAGGTTTAGAAAAGAAAAATGTTGTAGTCACACTTTCATTATCAACTAATAAAAGTTTTGAATGGATTGATACTAATGGAAACGGAAAATTTGATCCGTCTCAAGGAGAAAATGTAGTTGATATGGGATTAAGAGGGATGATTCCGTCTTACACAAAGTAGTTTTGTTTAAGAAAAAACATCTTTTTTGTTAATATAACACTTTGAAAATCAACAAGTGTTAAACTCACTTTAAATTGATTATAAATTACGACGAAAAGGTTGTAGTTAATATCAAATAGCTGTATTTTTGTTTGATTTTTTAAAATAAATTATACAATCTTATGGCAAAATCTGCACTTTTAAAGTCATCTATCGCAAAAAAATACTGGATGGCTCTTACGGGTTTATTTTTATGCTTGTTTTTGGCAGGACATTTAGCCGGAAATCTACAATTGATTTTTGGAGACGCATTACAATTCAATAAGTATGCGTTATTTATGACTTCAAATCCAGCAGTTAAGTTACTTTCTTATGTAACCTACATTTCAATTTTATTTCATGCAGTTGATGGTTTTATGTTAACCTATCAAAATGTTAAAGCAAGACCAGTTGGTTACGCAAAATCTAATCCAGGAGCTAATAGCTCATTTTCTTCTAGAAATATGGCAATTTTGGGAACTTTAATTTTGGTTTTCATCGTAACTCACATGGTTAATTTTTGGGCGAAAATGCATTTTGATAAAAACATGCCTTTGCAAACAATTACTGTTGAAGCAATGGGACAAAAGCAAGACCTATACTTAACAACTAATGAGGGATACTTGCCTGTGCAACAAGTTGCGAAATCTTATGATGAAGCGACAAAATCTGGTCTTCAAACTTACATTGAAAACAGAACAGAATTTTACAATACTCAAGCAAAAGTAAAAGTTGGAGAAGGTTATAAGGATCTTCACAAAATTACAGTAGCATTTTTTAAAGATGCAAAATATGGTTTAATTGCAACAATTCTTTATGTGATTGCAATGGCTGTTTTAGCTTTCCACTTGTTACATGGTTTTCAAAGTGCTTTCCAATCTTTAGGACTTAACAATCCAAATTGGACGCCAAAAATCAAATTTTTTGGAACTGCTTTCGCTATTGTTGTTCCGTTGTTATTTGCAATTATTCCAGTTTACATTCACTTTTTCTTAAAATAATCAACATCAGATATATATTATGAAGTTAGATTCTAAAATACCAGAAGGGCATATTTCACAAAAATGGACTGATTATAAAGATCATTTAAAATTAGTTGCCCCAAATAATAGACCAAAAATTGACATTATTGTAGTAGGAACTGGTTTAGCAGGAGCTTCGGCTGCCGCTTCTCTAGGTGAAATGGGTTATAATGTTAAAGCTTTTTGTTTTCAAGATTCTCCTCGTCGTGCGCACTCAATTGCCGCACAAGGAGGAATAAACGCTGCTAAAAATTACCAAAACGACGGAGATAGTATTTTTAGATTATTCTATGATACAATCAAAGGTGGTGATTATAGAGCACGCGAAGCAAACGTTCACCGTTTAGCAGAAGTTTCAGGAAATATTATCGACCAATGTGTGGCTCAAGGAGTTCCTTTTGCACGTGATTATGGTGGATTATTAGATAACCGTTCGTTTGGTGGTACTCAAGTTCAAAGAACTTTTTATGCTGCCGGACAAACTGGACAACAATTATTATTAGGAGCATACTCTGCTTTATCAAGACAAATTGGACTTGGACGTGTAAAAATGTTCAACCGTCACGAAATGTTAGATTTAGTGAAAGTAGACGGAAAAGCTCGTGGAATTATTGCAAGAAATTTAGTTACTGGAGAATTAGAAAGACATTCAGCTCATGCAGTTGTTATTGCATCTGGAGGTTATGGAAATGTTTATTTCCTTTCTACAAATGCAATGGGAAGTAACGTTACTGCTGGTTGGAAAATTCACAAACAAGGAGCGTTATTTGCTAATCCTTGTTTTGTACAAATTCACCCAACATGTATTCCAGTACACGGAACCAATCAAGCTAAATTAACTTTGATGTCTGAATCATTGCGTAATTCAGGTCGTATTTGGGTTCCAAAGAAAAAAGAAGATGCTGAAGCAATTCGTGCAGGAAAATTAAAACCAACACAATTAGCAGAAGAAGATAGAGATTATTTCCTAGAAAGAAGATATCCAGCTTTTGGGAATCTTGTACCACGTGACGTTGCTTCAAGAGCAGCTAAAGAAAGATGTGATGCAGGACACGGAATTGAAGCAAATGATACTAACGAAGGAGTTTACTTAGATTTCTCTACTGAAATTCAAAATAAAGGAAAACAAGCGGCTTATGCTCAAGGAAATCACAATCCAAGTGCCGAAGAAGTTACTAAATTAGGTAAAGCTTGGTTGGAAGAGAAATATGGTAACTTGTTTACAATGTACCAAAAAATTACGGATGAAAATCCATATGAAACTCCGATGAAGATTTATCCAGCAGTTCACTACACAATGGGTGGAGTTTGGGTAGATTATAACCTACAATCTACAATTCCTGGTTGTTTCGTTGCTGGAGAAGCAAACTTCTCTGACCACGGTGCTAACAGACTTGGAGCTTCTGCTTTAATGCAAGGTTTAGCTGATGGTTATTTCGTTCTTCCTTATACAGTTTCTAACTATCTAGCAGACGAAATTAGAACAGGAAAAATTTCAACAGATTTACCTGAATTTTCTGAAGCTGAAAATAGAGTTAAAGATTCTATTGATAAATTCTTAAACAATAAAGGTTCTAAATCGGTGGATCATTTCCACAAACGTTTAGGATTAATTATGTGGAACAAAGTTGGTATGGGTAGAAATGAAGCTGGTTTAAAAGAAGCTATTACTGAAATTACTGCTTTAAAAGAAGAATTCTACAGAGACGTAAATGTTCCTGGAAATGCCGATGAATTAAATCCACAATTAGAAAAAGCATTACGTGTAGCCGATTTTATTGATTTAGGTCAATTGATGGCAATGGATGCTTTACAAAGAAACGAATCTTGTGGAGGTCACTTCCGTGAAGAATATCAAGATGCAGAAGGAGAAACACTTCGTGATGATGAAAACTTCTCATTTGTTGGAGCTTGGGAATACAAAGGTGATGATATCACTAAAGAAGAGCTTCACAAAGAAGAATTGAAATACGAGTTTATTAAAATAGCCGCAAGAAATTACAAATAATAGAGTTATGAGCGCAGCAAAAAATATAAATATTACCTTAAAAATTTGGCGTCAGAAAAACTCCAAAGCAAAAGGAAATTTAGAAACATATAAATTGAATGATGTTTCTACAGCAAGTTCGTTTTTGGAAATGTTAGACCAATTGAATGAGCAATTAATCAATGATAAAATTGAACCAATTGCATTCGATCACGATTGTCGTGAAGGAATTTGCGGAATGTGTTCTTTATATATCAACGGTCGTGCACACGGACCAGATACAGGAATAACAACTTGTCAATTACACATGAGAATGTTCAAAGATGGCGATACCATATTTGTTGAACCATGGAGAAGTAGAGCATTTCCTGTAATCAAAGATTTAGTTGTAGATAGAAGTGCTTTCGACAGAATTCAACAAGCTGGAGGTTTCGTATCTGTAAATACTTCTGGAAACACAATTGATGCAAATGCAACTCCTATTGCAAAAGACGATGCAGATAAAGCTTTTATGGCGGCAGCTTGTATTGGTTGTGGAGCATGTGTAGCAACTTGTAAAAACGGTTCGGCAATGCTATTCGTTGGAGCAAAAGTTTCTCAATATGCATTATTACCTCAAGGAAAAGTTGAAGCTACAAATCGTGTTTTAAATATGGTGCGTCAAATGGACGAAGAAGGTTTCGGGAATTGTACCAATACTGGAGCATGTGAAGTAGAATGTCCAAAAGGAATTTCTCTAGAAAATATCGCTCGTATGAATAGAGAATATTTAAAAGCTTCTGTGAAGTAATACATACTTTTTAAAATAAATTATAACGCATTCATTAATTTGGATGCGTTTTTTTTATCTTTGAAAGACAAACAAATTACAATGAGAAATTTCCTTTCAATTATAATTCTATTTACCTCAATAGTTTCCTTCGGACAAAATTTTCATAAATACGTCAATCCTATGATTGGAACTGGTGGTCATGGTCATACGTATCCAGGAGCAACTGTTCCGTTTGGAATGGTACAGCTTTCTCCCGATACCAGAATTGACGGAAGTTGGGATGGATGTTCAGGTTATCATTATGATGATTCCGTGATTTATGGATTTTCTCACACACATTTGAATGGGACGGGTTGTACCGATTATGGTGATATTATGCTAATGCCAACAATGGGTGATCATAATTTTATTCCAAATGAATACGGTTCCAAATTTTCTCATTCAAATGAAAAGGCAAGCGCTGGATTTTACTCTGTGAAGTTGGATAAACATAATATTGATGTTCGTTTAACCTCTTCTACACGTGTCGGATTTCATGAATATACCTTTAATAACGCTGGACAAGCTAATATAATTCTAGATTTAAACCATAGAGATAAATTGCTATATGGCGATGTGAAAATTATTGATAAAAAAACGATTCAAGTTCTAAGAAGAAGCGAAGCTTGGGCCAAAGATCAATACGTTTATGCTCAAATTGAATTTGATAAACCAATGCAAATTTCTAAAGCTGAAGCCAATCAAGAAAACAGAAAAGACTTCTATTCTGGAACAATTTTGAAAATTGCTTTTTCAAAACAAGTTAAAAAAGGAGAAAAAATTTCTGTAAAAGTTTCACTTTCGCCAACAAGTTACGAAGGAGCAAAATTGAATATGACAGAAATTAAAGGTTGGGATTTCAATAAAGTTAAACAAGATGCCGAACAACTTTGGGACAAACAATTATCGAAAATAGAAATTACTGAAACGGATAAAGATAAGTTGTCCATTTTTTACACGGCTTTATATCATACAATGGTTCAACCCAATATTGCGCAAGATATTGACGGAAAATACCGCGGTAGAGACAATAAAGTTCACAATGGCGAAGGTTTCGATTATTATTCGGTATTCTCACTTTGGGACACGTTTCGTGGCGCACATCCATTATATACATTAATCGAAAAGAAACGCTCTGCCGATTTCATAAATACCTTTTTAAAACAATACGAACAAGGCGGAAGATTGCCAGTTTGGGAATTGGCGTCCAATGAAACCGATTGTATGATTGGTTATCATTCGGTTTCGGTTATGGCTGATGCTATGGCTAAAGGAATTACTGGTTTTGACTACGAAAAAGCTTTTGCAGCAGCAAAACATTCGGCGATGTTAGATCATTTAGGATTGGATGCCTACAAAAGACAAGGTTTTATTTCGATGGACGACGAGCACGAAAGCGTTTCTAAAACTTTAGAATATGCTTACGACGATTGGTGTATTGCGCAAATGGCTCAAATTTTAAACAAGAAGGAAGACTACGAATATTTCATGAAGCGTTCTCAAAGTTGGAAGAATATCTTCGATTGGAATACGGGTTTCATGCGACCAAAGAAAAATGGTGGTTGGGACAAACCCTTCGACCCGAGAGAAATCAATAACAATTTTACAGAAGGAAATTCTTGGCAATATTCGTTTTTTGTACCACAAGATATTCCGGGAATGATTGAAGCGTATGGTGGAAATGATAAATTTGAAGCCAAACTAGACGAAATGTTCAACTCTGAAAGTAAAACTACAGGAAGAGAGCAAGTTGATGTAACAGGATTAATTGGGCAATATGCACACGGAAACGAACCAAGTCATCACATGGCATATTTGTATAATTATATTGGAAAACCTGAGAAAACTACCGAAAAAGTACATTATATTCTAAACAATTTTTACAAAAACACACCAGACGGATTAATAGGTAACGAAGATTGCGGACAAATGAGTGCGTGGTATGTTTTGAGTTCGATGGGAATTTATTCCGTTACGCCAGGACAAATTGAATGGTCAATAGTTAAACCTTTCTTTGAAAACATTAAAATTACTACTGATAAAGGATTAAAAACATTGAATAATAAAACCCCGAAAAGTTATTTTAAATTTTTGGATTCAAAATTTGAAAAGTATGCAATTACAGATGATTTTGATGTTGCAAATGCAGTTAAAGAAGAAGATTTGATTAAAGACATTATTCCTGTTCCAGTAATTCAAGCGGAAAGTAAGGCATTTAAAGATAAATTAATTATTGAAATTATTTCTAAAAATCAAGATGTTAAAATTTATTATGCTATAGATTATCCTAAAGATTTTAAAGAATATAAACAGCCAATTGAAATAACTAAATATACTAAAATTTTTAGTTATTGTGAAAATTTTAATCATGACAGGAGTGGAATTGTTAATGCTTTATTTAGTAAAATAAAGAATGAAACTATCAAAATCAATTCAAAATATAATCCTCAATACCATGCTGGTGGAGCAGAAGGATTGTTAGATTGGATTTATGGAACTGAAAATTGGCGAAAAGGCGATTGGCAAGGTTATCAAAGTCAAGATTTTGAAGCGGTTATTGATTTAAAAGAAGAAAAAGAAATTGCAATTATACATTCAAGATATTTACAAGATAGCAGATCTTGGATTTTGATGCCAACACGAGTAGAATATTATTCTTCTTTAGACAATGTTAATTTTACTCTTATTGGGACAATTCAAAACGATATTGACCCAAAATCAACAGAAATTGTAATAAAACCCTTTACTTATCATCCTGAAGTTAGCTTAAAAACAAGATATATTAAAGTTAAAGCTTATAATTACGGAAAATTACCTGATTGGCACCAAGGTGCTGGAGGCGATGCATTTATTTTTATTGATGAAATTGATGTTAATCCAGTTATAAAAATGAAAGAACCTATTTCTTGTTTTATTGATCAAGACTTAGGTACAAAAAGTATTTATTTTTTAAGTAACAATACTAGTATTGAAACAAGATATAAAAACAACTTAATTAAATTAGTTAAAACCATGAAAGAACTTCCTTCAATGAAAATTGAAATTCGTTCGCACAGTGATTCAAATGAAAATAATATTGAAAAATTATCTCAAAAAAGAGGGCAAACAATTTATAATTATTTAGTTAAAAATGGAATTAGTAAGAATAGATTGAAAATAAAAAGTTTTTCAGATTCTCAACTAATATTCGATTGTAAAACTAAAGAATGTAACGAAGAGCAGCATCAGCAAAACAGAAGATGTGAAATTATAATAACAGAATTATAATAAATCAGTGATAATCTGTAAAATCCGTTTAATCTGTGGCAACAAAAATAAAAATGAATCTAAAAACAGCCTTAATCCAAACCGAACTATCCTGGGAAAATCCTAGTGAAAATAAAGCTTTACTTCAAGAAAAGATAAATGCTATTTCGCAATATGTAGATTTAATTGTTTTGCCCGAAATGTTTACATCAGGTTTTACAATGAATCCCAAAAATGTAGCTCAAACCATGCAAGGCGAAGCTATTTCTTGGCTAAAAGAAACTGCAAAGTCTAAAGATTGTGCCATCACAGGAAGTTTAGTAATCGAAGAAAATGGCAACTATTTCAACCGATTGGTTTTCGTATTTCCAACTGGAGAAATTCAAACTTATGATAAACGCCATCTGTTTACATTAGCAGGAGAAGACAAAGTTTACACATCTGGAAAGCATAAATTAATTGTAGAATATAAAGGATTCAAAATATGTCCGCTAATATGCTACGATTTACGTTTCCCAGTTTTTGCTAGAAATGTAGAAGATTATGATGTGTTGATTTATGTAGCCAATTGGCCAAAACCACGTGTAAACGCTTGGGATATTTTACTAAAAGCACGTGCTGTAGAAAACATGAGTTATGTTATTGGAGTCAATCGTGTTGGTATGGATGCCAATAATCTCGAATACGTAGGACATTCGCAAGCCGTTGATTTTCTTGGAAATTACATTCAAGAGCCGCAAGAAATAGAAGGAGTTTTTATAGTCGAATTAGATAAAAACAAAATGCTAGAAACTAGAAAAAAATTAAATTTTCTAAATGACAGAGATAAGTTTCAAATTCTCTAAAAAACACAAAAGGCACAAAGTGTTTTTTTTTGTGCCTTTTGTGTTAAAATTTATTTCCCAACATCAACTGGTTGTTCAACATCCCAATTAGCTCTCACATCAACTTCTTTTGGAAAGTAAATTACTTCTTCACTTTGGCGTTGTTCTAGAAAGCTTCCTGGTGTCCAACGCTTATTTTTATCGTCATCATAAATAACACGAATGGTGTATTTTGCAGGATCAATTAAATCAAAATTCAACAAAGTTTCCTTTTCAGAATATTGACTTACAATAACTTTTCCGTCTTTATCAGTCAATTCTACAATAACAGGAAAACGCTTTACATTTTCGAGTTTTATACGAAGATTTCCATAATCAGAAAGATTGTTGGTAGAAAAATCAAAAGATAAACTATCATTTTTTCTATCATAATAATCCGTTAATGCATCTGGCAAAACCTTTAAATTGTATTTTTCTAAAGGTTCTTTGTTAAAAATAAACTTCAACTCTTGTTTTTGTTCATCATACTCATTGGTGAATTTTACTTCTGCAGAATCCTTATTAATAAGCTTCATCTTCGTTACGTCCCATTTTGTTAATGGAACATTAGATTTTATTGCAAAATCATCTCTAAAGCTGATAGTTCCTTGTTGTTCTGAACTAAATCCTAAAGTATCTCTTTTTTGTTCTTTAACTTTTAAAGAAAAGGTCTTTTGAAATTTATTCTTTGAAACATCAATACTCAATGAATCACCTTTAATAGCTTTAAACCATACTTGAAGTGAATCTTTCTTAGGTAATTGTGAAACAACAAAAGGAATAGTTTCAGAGTTCTTTTTAAGCGTTATTTTTACATCTTTAGGATTTCCTTCATATCCAACGGTAAATCTTGAGCCAGAAGCTTGTGATACATTTACAGCTTTAAAGGTTGGTTCTTCTTTAAAAAGTTCTAACTCATAAATGGTATCATTCGGAATAGTGATGAACTCTTTTTGAAATCCTATTTTTTCAACTTTCGGATCAAATTTATTGTTTCCGTTTACATCTTTCAAAGCAATCAAACGGTATTTTCCTTCTTTAAGATTCTCAAATTTAACCAATTTCAAACTGTCCAAAGTGTTGGTAATGTATCTTGGAACTTGTTTGTAAATAATAGAATCATTATATTTATCGTTAACATCATAAAGCATTATGGAAACATAATTATCTACTTTTTTCTCAATAGCATCTTTTACTTTTGCACCCAAATTCAATGAATCTATATAACTTCCAGTAGAGAAAACATATTTGAATTGTTGGTAAGGATTTCCTTCGTTGTTGTCTTGAATACTTTTTCCGAAATTAAAACTATAAGTAGTGTTTGGAAGAAGCGTGTCTTTAATTTTGATAGTGATGAATTTACTTGCGTTGTAAGGTAAAATCTCTGGTTGACGCTTCATTGGTGGCGAAATGATAAGCTGCTTATTAATATCTTTCAACTTAATGTATTCGTTAAAACTGATTTTTATTTCCTTTCCAGTGAAATTTGTTGAGAAATTTTTAGGTAAACTATTGACCATTTTTGGAGCAATAGTATCTTTCATACCGCCAGTGATAGAGCCTCTTTTAGCACATCCAATCACTAGAAAAACTAGTAATAGTAAAACATATTTAAAAATACCTTTTTGCATCAATTCTTTAATTTCTTAGCGCAAAATAACAATTATATTTAGTGGAAACGAAATCTTTTTATTTATAATTAACTAAAATCATTACTGCGTCATCGCCATACAAACAATACTGATTTTTGAACCCGGAATTTTTAGCAGTTCTCTACCACAAGCTTCAAGCGTTGAACCAGTTGTAATTACATCATCAATTAATAAAAAATGTTTATTGTGATGGGATTCGTTATAATTAATCCCGAAGATATTTTCTACAACTTCAGCTCTTCCTAAAATTGATTTAGTAGTTTGAGTTTTTGAATAAACATTTCTAACCAAAATAGTTTCATCATAAGATTTGTTCCAGCTTTTTGAAAGAGCTTCGCCAAAGGAAGTAACTTGATTATAACCACGTTCTTTAAATCTTTTTTTATGTAATGGAATTGGAATTATGAAGTCAACATCTTTTAGTTCTTCAACATCTTTCAACTCTTCTGCATACCAATATCCAATAGCTTCACCAATTTCTTGATGACCTTTGTATTTCAGTTTGTGAATCATTTCTTGAACAATTCCTTTTTTGTGGAAATACATCAAGCTTGAGGCAAATTCAATAGGAATTCGACCATAAAATTTCGAAAAAACGTCATTATTTTTACTCAAATGTTGATTTGTAAGCGGAATATCATGTCGGCAGGAAGTACAAATTACAATTTCATCTTTCAATAAAAACGAATTACAACCTGCACAAGCTTTAGGAAAAAAGAGATTTATGATGCTTTGAATCATTAAATTGGGCTAATATTTTTATAAAAATATAAAAATCAACGATTCATTGGTTATTTATATTAAATTTTAATTTCACTTTTATATTTTTGCACCATTATGGCAAAACAAGAAGATTTATTTAAAAATGTGGTTTCGCACGCAAAAGAATACGGATTTATTTTTCCGTCAAGCGAAATTTACGATGGTTTAAGTGCAGTTTACGATTATGCACAAAATGGTGTTGAATTAAAGAAAAACATCCGCGAATATTGGTGGAAAGCAATGGTGCAAATGCACGAAAACATTGTTGGACTTGACGCGGCAATCTTGATGCATCCAACAACTTGGAAAGCTTCAGGTCACGTTGATGCTTTTAACGATCCATTAATTGACAACAAAGATTCTAAAAAAAGATACAGAGCTGACGTTTTAATTGAGGATTATGCCGAAAAATTAAATCTGAAAGCTAAAAAAGAAATCGAAAAAGCGCGCGAACGTTTTGGCGAATCTTTTGACGAAGAACAATATAAAACAACAAACCCACGTGTAATGGAATATCTTTCAAAAGAAAGAGAAATTCTTGAACGAATGGGTAAATCGTTAGGAAATGGTGATTTAGAAGACGTAAAAGCATTAATTGAAGAATTAGAAATTGCCGATCCAGAAACAGGTTCAAGAAATTGGACTGATGTAAAGCAATTCAACTTAATGTTTGGAACTAAATTAGGTGCGTCTGCTGAAAATGCAATGGATTTATACCTTCGACCAGAAACAGCACAAGGAATTTTTGTTAATTTCTTAAACGTACAAAAAACTGGTAGAATGAAAATTCCTTTTGGAATTGCTCAAACAGGTAAAGCCTTTAGAAATGAGATTGTTGCAAGACAATTTATTTTCCGTATGCGTGAATTTGAACAAATGGAAATGCAATTTTTTGTAAAGCCAGGCGAAGAAATGAAATGGTATGAATATTGGAAAACTAACCGTTTAAAATGGCATTTATCTTTAGGATTGGGTGAGAAAAATTATCGTTTTCATGATCATGAAAAATTAGCTCATTATGCTAATGCTGCTGCTGATATCGAATTCAATTTCCCATTCGGATTTAAAGAATTGGAAGGAATTCACTCAAGAACTGATTTCGATTTGAAAGCCCACGAACAATTTTCAGGTAAAAAATTACAATATTTTGATAACGAAACTAATTCTAACTACGTTCCTTATGTTGTAGAAACTTCAGTTGGATTGGATAGAATGTTTTTGGCAGTTTTTGCAACATCACTAAAAGAAGAAACTCTTGAAGATGGTTCAACAAGAACAGTTTTAAGTTTACCAAGTGTTTTAGCTCCAACAAAAGCGGCTGTTTTACCATTAGTTAAAAAAGATGGACTTCCAGAAGTGGCTCAAAGTATTATTGATGATTTAAAATGGGATTTCAACGTAGCTTACGACGAAAAAGACGCTGTAGGAAGACGTTACAGACGTCAAGATGCACTTGGAACACCATTTTGTATCACAGTTGATCATCAAACGTTAGAAGACAAAACAGTTACTATTCGTCACAGAGATTCAATGAAGCAAGATAGAGTTGCCATTTCTGAATTAAGAGGAATTATCAACGAAGAAGTTTCTATGAGAAATTGGTTGATGAAAACGATATAAAGTACTAATTTTCAAATACGAAGTACGAATAATAAAAAAGGCGAAAAGTGTAACTTTTCGCCTTTTTTACTTTAATTATCGTTTGTTAAAATCTATAGCCTACTGAAATTGCTATCTTTCCTGTTATTCTTGAATAATCAGTGTTAGGAATGTTAGAATCTATAGATAGGTTTCTTCCAATTCCTCCTCCAATTTCAAACATTACATCTCGTTTTGTGTACCATTTTCCACCTAGAGCTATTCCTAAAGCAAATGCTTTTACTTTTTCTTCACTATAAAAATTATTTCCTTGATAGTAATAAACTTCTCTGTTAATGCTTTGATATAAACCAAATCCTTCCATGTAAAATCCGGCAACAGGTTTTTTACCAAAATAAAATCTATAGTAAGGAGAAATCGCAAATGCCGTGTTGACGTCGGCTTCTTTATCTAACAAAAAGGTTATTGAAGTTCCAAAACTTGATTCGTCGTTGATAGCACGTTCATAGGTAGCATCAAAGGCTCCTAAAACTAAATACAACGCATTTATTTTTACTTCGTTTTTCTTAAAATCAGAAGTTTCGTTTTCTTTTTGGCCAAATCCTTTTACGCAAAGAAGTGAAAAGGCAAATACAATAATTGTTTTTTTCATGTTTAAGTATAAATTTATTCAAATATATTAATACTAATTAGGAGGCCAATTACTTTAACATTAATTTTAATCTTCCTTAGGTAAATTGATTTCACTTAATACAAAATCTCGCACTTTTTCCCAAGTTTTTACATTTAGTGAATAATATATATTGTTTCCTTTGTTTTTTCCTTTGATTAATTTTACTCTTTTTAATTCTGAAAGGTGTTTTGAAACTGTTGATTGCGCCAAAGGTAATACTTCAATAATATCTCCACAGCAAGATGTTGGATTATCCATTAAAAACTGAATAACTTTCAATCTAGCTGGATTTCCTAATGCTTTTAAAACATCGGCCATTTCATTGATTTTAAAGGAAAATCCGAAGGTTTTAGTGATTCCCATATCGCTATATATAATTAAAATAGTTTGTTTTTCTTATCATTTAATTCACACAAAAAGTATCTTCATTATTTGTAATTGAATTACAATTTTTAGATAATTTGTTTCCAAATTTAGAAAAGATTCTTTTACTGCATATTCATTTAAAGATATTTTTTATCCTTAGATTATTGTTTTTACTTTTATCAATCTGTAATTGATAATGTTACGGCTTTATTTTATATTTTGATATAGATATAATACGATAAATAAATCACTTGATTTTTGTCAAATTTTTTTGAAGGTTGTTAACAACATCAACATAATTATTATTTGAAACGATTTTTCTAGCTTTTTTACTTTTTCTAACGATTTTACTTACAATTCGATGATGAGAATTATTTCTTTGTTTGACTTTTATTTTATATTTATTTTTTAATAAATACATTTAAACAACTAATTTACAATGCATTATGATAGTTAATTAAATTATATTATAGCTATATGTAGATATAATATAATTTTTATTTTTTTTCTTACTTTTTTATAAAAAAGTAAGAAAAAACCTTAATAATAATGCGTTTAATCGACGTTTCCTACCTTTCAACTAAAAAGGGTATATTGTTAAAAAGTCGTAGTTCACATCTGTTTGAATATTCTACAAAACTTCTAATTTAGTAACGTTGTAAAATGTGTGATTTGCAGCAAAAAATAGTCCCCAAAACTATCTATATTTTAACATGAGTTGTGTGAACTCATAAAAACTGATGCTTTACCCCAAAAAGTAAAGCAATTGAAGAATTTTACATTCGTAATTATTGACGACAACCCAAAAAATAGGTTGAAGACTAAAGCCACGGCAGAAAGTTTTCAAAACCTTACCTTTTTGGCAATGGCTGATAATTATGAAGATGGAATAGATATTGTTTTAGAATACCATCCAGACGTAATTTTTCTTGAAATTGATCCTCAAGAAGAGGAATCTAATCTGTCATTGGCTTTTATCAATGAATTACACCGTTATTTATCAGTAATTCCTAAAATAATTGTTACTACTACAAATGATGCACTTTGTTTACAATCATATAAATATGGTGTTTTTGATTATTTAATCAATCCTATAGAAACTAAGGAGCTTCGTAAAAGTATATTCCGTTTAGATAAAGAATCGTCAATTAGTTCTTCTTCTATATCTAGTAAGGTTATTGCGCCATCTATGATTATTTCAGATGTTCCTAAGGTTGAATCAACTGTAGTTGAGTCAGAAATCACTCCGATTGAGTTGGTTACTGTTGAAGTTCAAGAAGAAGTTATAGAAACTAATGAATCACATATTCCTAGTGAAGAAATCAATGATGTTGAAGAAACTGAATTAATCGATGATAAAATTGATATAAGCGAAGAAGTAGCTTCTGAACCAAAAGAAAATAACACAACGTTTGAAATTAAAGGAGGAAAAGATAAACCTTTAATTATTTGTGTTAAGTCTTACGGTGATTACCGTTATATAGATGCTAAAGATATTTGTTATCTACAAGCAGACAACAACTCTACTGATATTCATTTAAATACAGGAGAAATGATTACTGCTTTTAAAACACTAAAGCATTTTGAAGGCGTTCTTAGTTATCCTTTCGTTAGAATTCACAATAGTTATATACTTAATATTGATTATGTTTCTAGAATTCACACAGGTAATGCTGTTTGCCACATTAAAAACACTACTACAAAACTTCCGTTTTCTAAATCTTATAAAGAAAACATAGATGCTATTATAGCTTCAATAGCATCTGGAAATTACTTGGAAATCTAAGTATTCATTTCTTTATAAAACAGCACTTCATTTTGCTGTTTCTTATTAAAAATTAATTATAGACCAACTGCACTTTTTCTCGTTAAAATGATATTTGTTTTTAATAAAATATCATAAATAATTGATAATCAATATTTTAACTGAATTTTTTTCTTTTTTAAAACCACGTAAAACTACGTGGTTTTAAAAAATGTCATTCACCCAAATTTGAGCATCATTCACTATCAAATGATGTCATTCTACATTATACACGTCAAAACGTATTTATCGAAACCTAATGCTGTAGTAGTTTTACGACGTCAAAAGCCCCAAACAAGTTTTAAACGACTGGCTTTGCGAATAACAATTAAAGTCTAACAAAAACATAAAAATTACAATCATGAAAAAATCATTAGTAATATTCGGATTATTCTCTTTAATGATGGTATTAACATCTTTTACATCTCCAGTTGAAATTGGAGGAAGAAGTTCTCAAGGTGAATTTGCAATTGGAGGAAGAAGTTCTCAAGGTGAATTTGCAATTGGAGGAAGAAGTTCTCAAGGTGAATAATTAAACAAATTAAATATATTAAAAACTACCAATATTTATTGGTAGTTTTTTTTTGTCAAATACTTTCGTATTTTTGAAAAAATTCATTTCATTTTGAACAAAAAACTATTATTATTTTTATCAATCATCTTATTTTCCTGCTCAAAGAAAAAGGAAAAAATTATTTCTGAAAAATCAGCAACTGATAGTTTAAGTTATTATATGAAACTTGCTAACAGTAAAGGGATTTCAGATAAAGAGAAGTTGATTATTATTGATAAAGCATTCAAATTAGTTCCAACTTTAAAAAACACTTCAAAAAAAAGAGACACTCTTTTTAGTATCACTTACAGATATTATATAAATAAGGAATGGAAAAAATTTAATATCGCCTCTAATTTACTTTTACGCGAATCAATAGAAACAAAAGATTCAACAAACATTGTTAAAGTTTATAGATTTAAAGCAAATTATTTAAAAAAAACAGAAGTTTTTGATAGTTCTTTTATCTACTATCTAAAAGCTGAAAAAATTTATTTTAAACAAAATGATGAATTAAATCTAGCTAATATTCTATATAATAAAGGTATTGTTCAATATTTAGTTAGTGATTATATTGGCGCAGAACTATCTTTGTTTAAAGCATATTCAATTTTAAAGAATTCCAACGAAAAGGACAAACTTTACGGAACATTGAATCAACTTGGTTTGGTTTATAATGAACTAAAAGAATATGATAAAGCAATTTTTTATCATAATAAGGCATTAGAGACTGTTAGAGATTTTAAATTACAAAGTGAAGAACATCAAGAAGCAGTATGTTATAATAACTTGGGGTATCTATTTTTAAAACAAAAAAAGTATAATGATGCAATTAGTAATTTTGAATTAGCATTAAAAGATAATAAAATTTTAGATGATGATCCTGAATTGTATTCAAGTTTAAAAGATAATCTTGCTTATTGTAGAATGCAAATTAATAATTATAAAGATTTACCAGGATTATTTGTTGAAGCATTAAATGTTAGAAAAAAGTTAGATAATTATACTATAATTGTTGGTAGCTATATTCACTTATCAGAATATTATCAAAAAATAAATGATATTAATTCTGCTATAAAATACTCAAATGAAGCATTAAGAGTTGCTCGTGAATCTAAAATTCCTGTGAATATTGTTTTGGCGTTAAAACAAGCATCAAATGTTGAAGATAAAAATGCATTAAAATATTCGGAGGATTATATTAGAATTAGTGATAGTCTTCAAATTGTTGAACGAAATTCAAAGGACCGTTTCGCTCGTTTGCAATTAGAAACAGATGAAATCATAAAGCAAAAAGATGATCTTGTTGAGCAAAACAGAGATATTCTTAACTACTTTATGGGAACTATGGCTTTTGTTGGGGTTCTGTTTTTTATGAGAGCACAAAGAGCAAGACGAAGAGAACTTGCTCTTACCCAAGCTCAGCAACGTGCTAATGAAGAATTATACAAACTCATTATTTCGCAACAGCATAAACTAGATGAAGGCAAAATTTATGAAAAAAACAGGATTGCCAAAGAACTTCATGATGGTGTTCTAGGAAGAATGTTTGGTTTGCGACTCAATCTTGATGGCTTAAACAAAAGAACAGACGAGGAAGCTGTTCAAGAAAGACTAAGGTATTTAGAAGAATTAAAAACTATTGAGCAAGATCTTCGTGAAATTTCTCATGAGTTGAGTAGGGAAAAATTTGTTTTAATTAATAACTTTGTGGCAATTGTTAATGGATTGCTTGAAGAACAAACTAAAGTAAATCCAGCAAAATTAACAGCGACCATTGGCGAAAATATTGATTGGGATAAGCTTTCAAATACTACAAAAATAAACTTGTATCGTATTTTACAAGAGAGTTTACAAAACATAAATAAGTATGCCAACGCAAATTTTATAAAAGTTGACTTTAAAAAAGATAAAAAAGGAAATTTAATTCTTAATATTGTAGACGATGGCGAAGGCTATGATTTAAAAATGAAAAGTAAAGGAATTGGAATGAAAAATATGGTTGACAGAACCCACGAAAGTAATGGAACCATTGAAATAAAATCTGAAAAAGATAAAGGAACTCAAGTGTTAGTTGTAGTTCCGCTTGAACATAAAACTATAAAAGTATAACAATGCCCCAAAACATTAATGTATTAATCGTTGACGATCATCCTTTTATTATTCAAGGATATAAAAATGTGATCAAATTATTCCCTGACAAAAAAATAGAATTCACATTCTATGAAGCAATAGATTGCAAAACAGGATTTGAAGCTGTAATTAATCCAGCAGTAAAATATGATATAGCTTTTCTTGATGTGAGTATGCCTCCCTACGAAGAAAAAAACATCATCACAGGTGAAGATATTGCAAAGTTGTTAATTAGCGAGATGCCAGAATGTAAAATTGCATTATTAACAATGCACTCTGAAAGTCTAAAAGTACAATCTATAATAGATGAAATTGATCCTCTTGGTTTAGTTATAAAAAATGATTTGGGTTTTGAAAGTATGATTTTGGCACTACAAACAATGCTTAGAGGAGAAAAATATTATAGTGATTCGGTTATTAAATTTTTGAATAATCAACAAAAAGAAAAAGTATATGTTGATGTTATTGACAAACAAATTTTACACTACTTAAACAAAGGCGTAAAATATGATGATATTCCTCTTTATATAACAATTTCATCGAGTTCTGTGAAAACTAGAAAAGAAAATATGAAAGAGCTACTTGGAATTAAAGGATGTAAAGACTCAGAATTAGCTGCAGTTGCCAAAGACCGAGGCATGTTATTATAAAAACAAAAGCGATACTAATTGAAGTATCGCTTTTTTTATATCTACTCTTCCAAAGCATTCCAACCACGAGCTTTTAACGGAATTTTAGTATTGGCTCTTGTTATCAAATGCGTTCCTTCACCTTCACCAACCATATGTCCTATTACTGTGAAGTTTGGATTGGCTTTTATTTTGTCAAAATCTTCCATTGCGATGGTAAACAATAATTCGTAATCTTCTCCACCATTTATTGCAACCGTTGTAGAATCGATATTGAATTCCTCACAAACATTAATAAACTGCGGATCAACCGGAATTTTCTCTTCATATAAATTACATCCAACTTTACTTTGCTTACAAATATGAATAATTTCAGAAGATAATCCATCCGAAATATCAATCATAGATGTTGGTTTTACTTCCAATTTTGATAATAATTCTTTAATATCATGACGTGCTTCTGGACGTAATTGTCTTTCAATTAAATATGTGTAAGCATCCAAATCGGGTTGATTGTTTGGATTCACTTGAAATACTTGTTTTTCGCGTTCCAATACTTGCAATCCCATATAAGCCGAACCCAAATCGCCTGTTACAACCAATAAATCATTTTCTTTGGCGCCGTTTCTATAAACAATGTCTTCTTCGTTAGCTTCACCAATTGCGGTGATTGAGATAATCAAACCTTTTTGAGAAGAAGTAGTGTCGCCGCCAATAACATCAACATTGTAAAATTTGGCAGCCAAAGCAATTCCGTCAAATAATTCTTCCAATGCTTCAAGCGGAAAACGATTAGAAACAGCAACCGAAACGGTAATTTGAGTTGCTTTCGCATTCATCGCACAAATGTCAGAAACATTTACAACAACAGCTTTGTAACCCAAATGGCGCAAAGGCATGTAAGCCAGATCAAAATGTACGCCTTCAATTAATAAATCAGTTGAAACGACTACTTTTTTATCTTTAAAATCTAAAACAGCAGCATCGTCACCAATACTTTTTAAAGTGGAGGTGTTTTTGACATCAAAATTTTTTGTCAAATGGTCTATCAATCCAAATTCGCCCAATTGCGAAAGTGATGTTCGTTGCGGATTTTTATCTTCTATCATTTTGCAAAGGTAAGAAAGATTAACGATTGCGGATTAACGATTTTTGATTTTTGATTTTTTCTAAATAAGAAAATGAAATAATTTTTTTGCTTTAAAGGCTTAAAAGAACGAGGTATTTTGCAACTTTCATTTCGACCTTTTGGGAGAAATCACATAATAAGGTTAAATTCAAAAGTATAATCTTAATTTCTTGATAGTTTAAAAAAGAAAATTTTATCTTTAGGGACAATTACAATTATAAATGAAAAATCTAAAAATCACAACACTAACCATAAATCCATCATTAGACAAATCAACTCATTTTACAGGATTGATTGCCGAACAAAAAATTCGATGCGAAAAACCACGCTATGATGCTGGCGGTGGCGGAATAAATGTGTCGAAAGCAATTGCAAAATTAGGAGGAAATTCAACTTGTATTTTTACTTCTGGTGGTTCTTCCGGAGAAATGCTGGAAGAATTAATTGCGAAAGAAAGCTTAGAAAATGTTGCCATAAAAACTAAATATTGGACTAGAGAAAATTTCATAGCATTCGAAAATGTAAGTAAAGCTCAATATAGATTCGGATTTCCTGGAAATGAATTTCATGAAGATGAAAAAGATGAAATTCTGAAAACCATAAAGGAATTAAAAACCGATTATCTTGTAATCAGCGGAAGTTTGAATGAAGGTTTGTCTTCAAATTTTTATCAAAAAATAGCTGAAATTGCCAAAGAATCGAGCATAAAAGTTATCGTCGATACATCAGGTGAAGCTTTGAAAAAGGTTTTAGAAACAGGTGTTTATTTAATCAAACCCAATATTGGAGAATTAGCAAAACTAATTGGCGTCGAACGATTAGAATTATCAGATGTAGAAAAAGCAGCAAAAAAGCTAATTGAAGAAAAAAGTGCCGAAATTGTAGTAGTTTCACTTGGAGCAGAAGGCGCAATCTTAGTCACCAAAGACGAAACCCATTTAGTAAAAGCACCAAAAGTAGAAAAGAAAAGCACGGTTGGAGCAGGCGATAGCATGGTTGGCGGAATGGTTTGGGCATTATCACAAAACAAAACCCTAAAAGAAGTAATCCGAATAGGAGTTTGTTGCGGAACAGCAGCCACAATGAACGAAGGAACACAACTTTTTAAAGCAGAAGATGTGATGCGATTATTAAAAGATATCTAACAAAAAACCCAACAACTTTCGTCATTGGGTTTAGTCTTATTACTTAATACTTTTATCTTAATACTTCTTAATCATTCAACTTCAAAACAGCCATAAACGCTTCTTGAGGAATTTCAACATTTCCTACTTGGCGCATACGTTTTTTACCTTTTTTCTGTTTTTCAAGAAGTTTACGTTTACGAGAAATATCACCACCATAACATTTTGCAGTGACGTCTTTACGTAATGCTTTTATAGTTTCTCGTGCAATAATTTTAGCACCAATTGCCGCTTGAATCGGAATATCAAATTGCTGTCTTGGTATTAATTCACGTAATTTTTCGGTCATTTTTTTACCAATGTTGTAGGCATTATCCTCGTGAATCAACGCAGAAAGCGCATCAACCGTCTGTCCGTTTAATAAAACGTCTAGTTTCACTAATTTAGAAGTTCGCATTCCAATTGGAGAATAATCAAATGACGCATAACCCTTAGACACAGTTTTTAATCTATCGTAAAAATCGAATACGATTTCAGCTAGTGGCATGTCAAAATTTAATTCAACTCTTTCCGTGGTCAAATAGGTTTGATTAGTTATTACTCCACGTTTTTCGATACACAAACTCATTACATTACCTACGAAATCAGATTTAGTGATGATAGTTGCTTTTATGTAAGGTTCTTCAACTCGGTCTAATTTTGAAGGTTCAGGTAAATCAGATGGATTGTTAATTACAAATGATGTTTCAGGATCTTTTTTGGTATAAGCCAAATACGAAACGTTTGGAACAGTTGTAATTACAGTCATATCGTATTCACGTTCCAATCGTTCTTGAATAATTTCCAAGTGCAGCATTCCTAGGAATCCACATCGAAAACCAAATCCTAAAGCTGCTGAACTTTCTGCTGTAAAAACTAATGAGGCATCATTCAATTGCAGTTTCTCCATTGAAGCACGTAAATCTTCAAAATCATCTGTATCAACCGGATAAATTCCAGCAAAAACCATTGGTTTTACGTCTTCAAATCCAGTGATCATATTGGTCGTAGGTGTTTTTGCATCAGTAATTGTATCACCAACTTTTACTTCTTTCGCTTCCTTAATTCCTGAAATTAAATAACCAACATCACCAGCAGAAATTACATTTTTTGGAACTTGATTTAACTTTAATGTTCCTACTTCATCTGCGAAATATTCGTTTCCAGTTGCCATGAATTTAATCTTCTGACCTTTTCTAATTTCACCATTTTTAACACGGAAAATAACTTCAATTCCACGAAACGGATTGTAATGTGAATCGAAAATCAACGCCTGTAATGGTTCGTCTTTATTACCTTTTGGCGCAGGAATTTTTTCTATAATTGCAGCTAAGATATTTTCTACACCAAAACCAGTTTTACCTGAAGCGTGAATAATATCTTCCAATTTGCAACCTAATAAATCAATAATATCATCGCTAACTTCTTCAGGATTAGCACTTGGTAAATCGACTTTATTCAAAACCGGAATAATTTCCAAGTCGTTTTCTAAAGCCAAATATAAATTAGAAATCGTCTGAGCTTGAATACTTTGTGCTGCATCAACAATCAAAAGCGCTCCTTCGCAAGCTGCAATAGAACGAGAAACTTCGTAAGAGAAATCTACGTGTCCGGGAGTATCAATAAGGTTTAAGATATAATCTTCACCTTTATATTTATATTCCATTTGAATGGCGTGACTTTTTATGGTAATTCCACGTTCACGCTCCAAGTCCATGTTGTCAAGCAATTGCGCTTTTTCTTCACGAGCAGTAACGGTTTGTGTTGCACCAAGAAGTCTATCGGCAAGCGTACTTTTTCCGTGGTCAATATGTGCAATAATGCAAAAATTTCTAATATGCTTCATCTTCTGTATCTGTCAATTTTACCAATGCTTACGCATTTAATCTGCAAATATAAGGTAAAAGTTTTGATTGTAGATTGAACAATAATTAATGTTGAGCGAAGAATAAAAAATTTATCTTTTATTGAATTTTGCATTGTAGAATGTAGTGTCTTTTTCAGAAAAATCTACTCTTCGGTTGTCTTCATTTTGTAATTCGAAAGTATCGTTTACCACAAATTTTACTTCAGTAAATTTATAACCGGTTTCTCCAGTCAAAGTGATTTGATACAAACTGTCTTTTTTAATTGCTTTCATTTCGGTATCATAATCCCAAGACAAAGGTTTGTCGTTTCCTCGAATTCCGACTTTTTTCACGTTTTTAATTTCAGATACGTCTAATGTGAAAACTACTGTTTTTTTATAGGTTTTCTGAACGCAACTTGTTGCCAATAATGAAAATATTATTGCAATTATTACTAATGTCTTTTTCATCTTATGCTTTATTTTTTAGTTAGTAAATAGTCAACTCCAAATCGTCCTGAACCTATGATTAAATAAAACATAGCAACCCAAAGGAATCCCATAGCTGCGAGACAATTCCACAATCCGTTTTGAATTTGTTGCATAAAAATGGCAACCAACATGGTACAAATTATTAGAAATGATGTTATTCTTGTTTGAAGTCCAAACAGTAAAAATAGTCCGCCAACAGCTTCTGCGAAAGCGCCCATCCATGCAAAAAATGCAGGAGCAATGGCAAAGATTCCGCCATAACTTGCAACATCATTTGGAAACCAAAAAGCGACTTCAAAGAATCCTAAATTCGCATCAACAGGTGACCAAGGCATTCCGAATTTTGCTGCTCCAAAATTAAAAGCGAGCAGGTAACCACAAACGATTCGTGGAATGGATAGAAATAAATCTTGTGACCAATGAGGTAACAAAATAGGTTTGGTAATTTTAGTCAATAGTGTCATATATTTTGAAATTGATTTTTGAAATTGATTGATGATTGAAACTTTAGTTAACAATTAAATTACCATTACCTGATTTTTTGGATTTGGAATCATATTTGGCTTTACCTTTATTGATTATATCGCCATTTCCGTTTAATTTGGCAGTAAGTTCTTCAGAAACGTTAGCGATTAAATTTCCGTTTCCAGTACTTTTTAAATCTGCTTTTTTGGAAACTAAGTTTTCGGCGTTTACATCACCATTTCCAGTTTTGACTATATCAAGAACATCAATTGTTCCACTTATATTGCTTTCTCCATTTCCTGTGTTTTCTAATCTGAAATAGCGTCCAAAAACATTTTTTACAGTTAAATCACTGTTGCCTGTATTTCTTATTACACTAACTTCAGGCATAGTAATTTTGATTTTGATGTTGGTATCTTCGATATACATTTTATTATTTTTATTTCCTTTAAACTCAATTTTTAATTCATTTTCTGAAATGTTTTCAGAGAAACTCAAAAGATCCTCAAGATTGTCATCAATAGTTACTGAAATATTCCAAGTTTTTCCTATTTCAACTTCAATCTTTCCGTCTAAATCTTCCAGTGTTAGCTTGTCGAAGTTTTTGTAGTCATAATTTTTGGTAATAATTTTTCCAGAACCTCTTAGTTGTGCATTTGCAAAAGTTGAAGTTAATGTCAATACAATTGCGATGATTAGTTTTGTCATATTTATTGTTTTTTTGAAGTTGATTTTTGTGATTGAAATTGATTGATGATTGAAACTTTAATTTTTGTACGTCATTCCTAAATTCAAATCGCCTTTTACTTTTAAAGTTACTGATGCGTATTCGTTTCCGGTATTTTCTATTATTAGAGCTGTATTTTTTTCAGTTTTAACGAATATCGTTTCTTGAGGTTTTACAAGTTGTGGCGAGTGCGTACCTCCAGCAATTGGTGCCTTGTAAATTTTTAAAACCGTTACACCTTCGTTTTTTAAATAAGTTTTAAAAGAACCGTGATTGTTGTTTCCTAAAACAAAACTTTCTTTGGGTTTAATCGAAGTATTTGAATTTAATGAACCAAAAACACCACAAGAAGTAGTAAGCAATAAAGTAGCGAATAATGCGATAATAGATTTCATAATTAAAATTTTTAATGATTAATAACAGGACAAAATTGCGTGATTAATCATCGTCAATCGCTTCAAATTATGATTTGAGACTTAAATTTTAAGAATTAATTTATTTGATACTGCTTGAAAAACAACAGCTTATAATTTGATACTTTTATTGATAGGAAGTTGGGCTGCATTGCGCAAATTTTTCAGCAGCTGTTGATGAAAAGGTATATTCTTTCACAAAAAGTTCTAATACTCTTTGAAATTCTTTTTGTTTTTCTTCAGAAATTAAATTTTCAGGAAGGACATTTTTTAATTTGAAATTATAAATGAAATAATCGATTTTGCCATTTGGAGAAAAATAAATCCTTTGGAAACATTTGGTTTTGGTTTCCCATTTGAAGTTGTTTTTGTTTAAAAACGAACCAAAATCTTGAAGTAATTTAGTGTAAGATTCTTGTAACTTTTGTTGTTGTGCTTCTGTTTTGAAAACCGCTTTTGTACTGTCAGAATGAACAGCCGATTTGTATTCTAAATCTAATTTGTCAATACTAATTCCAATTTTTTTAGCTTCTTCAATAGAAAAAACCTTTGATTGTGAATATAGATTGTTTGACAATAAAACGATTAAAAGTATTTTTAAAACCGATTTCATTTGATTGATGATTGAAACTTTAATTAAGTAAAAATAAACCTATTCAATTTAATAAAATTGTAAAATTGTAATCTTAAGAAATCAAACTCAAATATTCTTTTGGAGTTGTTCCAGTATTTTTTTTGAAAGCTCGGTTAAAAGTCGCTTTAGAATTAAATCCGCAATCGAATGCAATTCCTAATAATGTAGATTTTTTGTGTTCGCCATTCGCAAAACTATTTTTTACGGCTTCAATTCGGTAGTTATTGATGCAATCATTAAAATTCATTTGAAAACCTTGATTGATAGTTTTCGAAATTACAGAAGCATTGGTTTCTAGTTTTTTTGCCAAATCGGTAAGTGTTAATTCAGGGTTTTGGTAGAGTTTTTCTTCTTGAATTAGAGTTTCAATTTTAGATTTCCAAAGAGAAATTTCAGGCGAATTTGTTTCTTCAAATGTTTCGTGCTCAATATCTATTACTGTTTCTGTTTCATTCGCATTGTTTGAATCCAATAAAAGAATCGGATTTTTATCAAAAAAAGACATTTTAAACGGAATTGTAGAATTTATAGGATTGGAATATCCAGTAACTGCAATGTAATACATCACAATCGAAAAGAATAGAAAAAACCACCAACTTCCTTGATAGGATTTCATTTCAGGATAGAAGAATCCTATAATGTCAAAAATTATCGGTAAAAGCAACATCACTAAAAAAGCAATTAAATAAGTTTTTATCCATTTGAATAAAATAGAATCGGCATAACTTACAACCTGAAACATCAATTTTTTGTACACATTATAATACCGAATGCTCAAAATAAAATAGACAATCATCGAAAGTAAACCAAGCTTTTGATACCAATCGTCAAAATCTTTATCCATGCCATTTTCGTAGAAAAAATAACCTCCAAAAATAAATTTATCATATACCCAAATCGACACAATGTAAACTAGGTAAATAAATCCTGGAAGTAAATGAAGTGCTTCTTTTTTTGAAAATTTAAAAGATGGATTTAATAAACTTTGGGTGTAAAAAAATATTATCGGACCAACAAAAAGTAAATGCTGAAAAGGTGTGTAAAATAAAAAGTCCCTGTAAGGTTGATTGTCATACCAGCCAGCAAAACCGAGCATCCATGGAGCAATGTAAAGACAACACAGAAAAATGAATAAACTCAGCCAGTAATTAGAGTTGTTTTCAGTTTTAATTGCCTTTACAAGTAATAAAATGCTGTAAATTATTCCCTGTGTAAAAGAAATAAGTAAAACTGAACTATAAAACCCAAATTGAAAAAGCATTGTGAAGTTTTTCGTAAAAATAATTATTAATTTTAAATGATTGTTACACATCAGATTAAATTTCATTACTAAATATTCTTAACTATCTTTGCAAAAAAATTAATTCAATGCCCAAAATAGGCAACATCATATTACCCGATTTTCCTCTATTACTTGCGCCTATGGAAGACGTAAGCGATCCGCCATTTCGTAGGTTGTGCAAATTGCACGGTGCCGATTTAATGTATTCCGAATTTATTTCCTCGGAAGGATTGATTCGTGATGCCGTAAAAAGTCGTCAGAAATTAGATATTTTTGATTACGAACGACCAGTTGGAATTCAGATTTTTGGTGGCGATGAAGAAGCAATGGAAATGTCATCAAGAATAGTTGATGCAGTTCAGCCTGATTTGGTGGATATAAATTTTGGTTGTCCTGTAAAAAAAGTAGTTTGTAAAGGTGCAGGCGCAGGAGTTTTGAAAGATGTAGATTTGATGGTGCGTTTGACTAAAGCAGTTATTAAAGGAACTAATCTTCCGGTAACGGTAAAAACGCGTTTGGGTTGGGATGAAAATTCTATCAATATCGATGAGGTTGCAGAGCGTTTGCAAGATATTGGTGTTCAAGCATTAACGGTTCACGCAAGAACTCGCGCTCAAATGTACAAAGGTCATTCCGATTGGAGTCATATTGAACGTGTAAAAAATAATCCAAGAATAACGATGCCAATCTTTGGAAATGGCGATATCGATTCTCCAGAAAAGGCTTTAGAATATAAAAATAAATACGGTCTTGACGGAATGATGATAGGTCGTGCCGCAATTGGGTATCCGTGGATTTTTAACGAAATCAAACATTATTTTGCTACAGGAGAACATTTAGCAAAACCAACAATTGCTGATAGAGTAGAAGCAGCAAGAAATCACTTAATTTGGTCGATGGACTGGAAAGGTGAACGCCTTGGAATTGTAGAAATGCGTCGTCATTACACTAATTATTTTAAAGGAATTCATGGCTTTAAAGAATACAAACAACGTTTAGTAACGACAGACGAACACAACGGATTGATGGATATATTTGAAGAGATTAGCCAAGAATACGCTAATTATCAAATTGTTTAGTCTAAAAGCTTTTTTGTTACTCTACTGCTTGCAATAAAACTTGCAATAATTCCTAAAGAAACAATCGTTAAAAACACAATCAATACATTAAATATTGAAAATTCAACAGGATAGGCCAAAGTTGGAGTTATCATAATAAGCTGGAATTGTTGTTGAATTAAAACAATGATAATTCCTAAAACCAAACCTATTAAACCACCTAAAACACTTAATAAGCTTCCTTGTAGCAAAAATACTTTACGTAAATCTTTAACTTCTGTCCCAAGATTATACAAGGTTTTTAAGTTTGCTTTCTTATCTAAAATCATCATTATTAATGCTCCTATTAAATTGAAAAGAGCAATAACAATTACAAGAGTAAAAATAAGATAAACAGCAATATTTTCAGTATTTAACATTTTGTGTAAAGTTGCGTTTAATTCAGCTCTTGTTTTTACGTCAACTTTATTATTGAAAATGGCTTTTATTTTGGTAATTACTTCAGCTTCATTTGAATTAGGTTTTAATTTCAATTCAATTCCCGAAACTTGATTTGTTTTGTATTGTAATAACTCTTGTGCTAAACCTAAATCGGCAAATACATACTTAGAATCAAGCTCTTCGCTGATTGCATAAATTCCAACAGGAATCAAGACCGATTTATTAAAAGAATCTTCTGGATTTAAAGCCAAATCACCTTTACCGGGCTTAGGTGCCATAACTTCAAAGGCGTTATTGAAGTCAAACAAACCCATAGATAATTTTTCAGAAATTCCATAGCCAACTACTACTTGGTAAGTTTCGGGTTTTAACCATTGACCGTTAAATAGCTTTTGAGATGCTTTACTTACGTTTTTAAAGTTGTTGTCAACTCCTTTTAGAATAGAAATTTGTTGTTTTCCATCGAAAGAAAATAGTACTCGCTCTTCAATTATTTTACTAAAGTCAACTACACCTTCGGTATTTCTAATTTGTTTTTCTTGATCAGTTGTAATGTAAAATGATTTACCTATAGATGGAATTACTTTTAAATCTGGGTCAAAATCATTTGAAAAGGATAAACTAAACACTCTCAATCCACTAAAAACAGAAAGAACAACAAACAATGCCATGGCTCCAACAATAATTCCTCCTGAAGCAATTTTAGTAATGATGTTGATTGCATTATTCTTACTCTTACTAAAAAGGTATCGTTTAGCTATGTAAAAAGGAAAACTCACTTACGATCTCTTGCGTTTTTCTAGTAATTCTCTATTTTCTATAGGATTTTCTTCTCCTTTTAAAGCATTGTCAATTTTTTCGATATAATCTAGTGAATCGTCAATGTAAAAAGAAAGATTAGGCACTTTTCTCAACTGCAATTTAACGCGTTGAGACAAGTCATGTTTTATTAATGGTGCATTAGATTTTACTGCAGCTAAAATTTCTTGAGCTCTATTTTGAGGAAAAACACTTAAATATACACGTGCTACACCCAAATCAGTTGTAACAACAACTTTAGAAACCGAAATTATCAAATTTGTAAGTCCGTTTTTTCTCACTTCACCTTGAAGAATATCTACTAAATCATTTTGTAGAACGCTTCCTATTTTTTTCTGTCTATTTGTTTCCATGGTGCAAAAATACGATTTTAAGTTTAATTTCAAGTCATAGCGTTCATTATGATAAAAATCATTAGTTAATAAAGTTCGGAATTAGTAACTTTGATTTCTAATAAATCATTGAAAACAATAGTAAAATAATGAGAAAAATAGAACATATAGGAATTGCTGTAAAAAATTTAGAAACTTCGAATTTATTATTTGAAAAATTATTTGGTGCACCAGCTTACAAACAAGAAGAAGTTGCAAGTGAAGGAGTAAAAACTTCTTTTTTTATGAACGGACCAAATAAAATAGAATTATTAGAAGCGACAAATCCTGAAAGTCCAATTGCTAAATTTATTGATAAGAAAGGCGAAGGGATTCATCATATAGCATTTGATGTAAAAGATATTGTTTCAGAAATGAAAAGATTGAAAGATGAAGGATTTATACTATTAAACGAAATACCTAAAAAAGGAGCTGACAACAAACTAGTAGCTTTTCTTCATCCAAAGACCACCAATGGAGTTCTGATTGAACTTTGCCAAGAAATTGATTAGAGGAATTGAATTTCAAATGATTATAAGTTTTATAAAATTCTATTAAATCAAAAATTTAAAAACACTTGCAATAAATTAAAAATAGTAGTAATATTGCAACCTCATAACCGGTCCTATAGCTCAGTTGGTTAGAGCACCTGACTCATAATCAGGTGGTCCCTGGTTCGAGCCCAGGTGGGACCACAAGTAAAAGACCTCGAAAAAAAGAGGTCTTTTTTATTATACGTAAACCAAAATCGTTTTTTTTTACGTTATTACTGAAAATATATGGTTGTTTGTAAATAAATTGTCAATTGTTTACTACAATAATTAAAATATAAGACAAAAAATTTTGATAAAGAGATTTTTTTTTTACTTTTACGCCCTATGAAAATTGTCCCAAATAAGATAATAGTATTAATCGTCGGGTTGCTTAGTGTAAATTTTACATTTGCAGCACCAGATCCGCCAGCGCCAATTCCACCACCACCACCAGGTTTACCGGTAGATGGAGGTATAATGGTCTTGTTTTTTGCGTCATTGATTTTTGCATTTTACAAAATATATACAATAAAAAAAGCTTCAAGATAATTGAAGCTTTTTTGTTTTAATATGTTTATATTCATTTGATAGCATTCAATTTTGCTACATATTTCCCAATTACATCAAATTCTAAATTAATTTTTGTTCCAATTTTAAAACTTTTGAAGTTAGTGTGCTCAAAAGTATAAGGTATTATGGCAACACTAAATTCATTGATTTTAGAATCTACAACAGTTAAACTTACTCCATTAACTGTAATCGATCCTTTTTCAATAGTAATATTGTTTAATGCAGCATCATATTCGAAAGTAAATTTCCAACTTCCGTCGGTTTCTTCAACAGATTTACAAAATCCTACTTGGTCAACATGGCCTTGAACGATGTGGCCGTCAAGTCTATCTCCTAGCTTCATTGCTCGTTCTAAGTTTACAATGTCGTTTATTTTCCAATCACCAACGTTTGTTTTGTCAATTGTTTCTTTTATCGCAGTTACGGTGTAGTTGTCATTTTCTATTCCAACCACAGTTAGGCACACGCCATTATGAGAGACACTTTGGTCAATTTTTAGTTCGTTAGTTATTGATGAGGTAATTGTAAGATGTAGGTTTTCTTCTTCTTTTACAATGTCTTTTACAATTCCAAGGGTTTCTATTATTCCTGTAAACATTTGTCGTTTTATTTTACTAAATTTGCACTTCAAAATTAGCAATAAATTAGAAGAAGTCACTATGAAAAAAGCAGAAAATATAATCGTTGGAATTTCAATAGGAGATTTAAACGGTATTGGAAGCGAAGTAATATTAAAAACATTTGAAGATACTCGAATGTTAGAGTTGTGTACACCTGTAATTTTTGCTAATGTTAAGATTTTATCCTTTATTAAAAGAAACCTCAATTCTGAAGTTGCACTTCATGGGATTGACAAACTGGAACAACTAGTAAAAGGAAAAATTAATGTGCTCAACGTTTGGAGAGAAGGAGTAGATATTAATTTTGGTCAAAATGATGAAAACGTAGGAAAATATGCTATAAAATCATTTGTTGCCGCTACCGATGCTTTAAAAGAAGGATTAATAGATGTTTTGGTTACTGCTCCAATTAATAAATATAATATTCAATCAGAAGAATTTAAATTTCCAGGACATACTGATTATTTGGACAAGGAATTGGAAGGTAATGCATTAATGTTAATGGTTCAAGACAATCTAAGAGTTGGATTATTAACTGATCATGTTCCAGTAAATGATGTTGCTAAGCATTTGACAGAAAAATTAATTTTTCAAAAAATTGAAACTATTAATTTGACTTTAAAACAGGATTTTAGCATAACTAAACCTAAAATTGCGGTTTTAGCTTTGAATCCTCATGCTGGTGATAATGGAGTTATTGGTAAAGAAGATGACGAAATTTTAAAACCCGCAATTAAAAAATTATTTGATAAAGGAATTCTAGCATTCGGACCCTATTCTGCAGATGGATTCTTTGGAAGTGGTCAATATGAAAAGTTTGATGCTGTAATTGCAACCTATCACGACCAAGGATTAATTCCTTTCAAAACGTTGGCTTTTGGTAATGGTGTGAACTACACTGCAGGTCTAAATAAGATAAGAACGTCTCCAGATCATGGAACAGCATATGAAATTGCAGGAAAAGGATTAGCAGACGCATCCTCATTCAAAGAGGCTGTTTATCTTGCGATTGACATCTATCACTCAAGAAATGAGTATTTAGAGTTGTCAAAAAACCCATTAAAAATAAAAGAAAAACAATTAGAAACAAAAAAAGGTGCTTAACGCTTTTGGATTTACAATAAATTTATATCTTTGCACTCCCAAACCCGAATCTTCGGATGGGACAAATTGATGAAATGATGAAAGTTACAAATGAATTTTTAATTCCGTTTATTGGATTAAAGTTAGGAAAACATCAATTTGAATTTCAAATAAAGAAAAAGTTCTTTGATAGTTTTGATTATCACGAGTATGAAGATTGTGATATCAAAGTAAATGTAGTTTTAGAGAAAAAAAGTACCATGTTGGAGTTTTCTTTCAAACACAAAGGAACAATTCATGTGCCTTGTGATTTAACTAACGAAATGTTTGACCTTCCAATAAAAGGTAAGATAAGATTAGTAGTTAATTTTGGAGAAGAGTTTAACAACGATAACGAAGAGTTATTGATTTTGCCTCATGGTGAGCATCAAATAGATATATCACAATATATTTATGAAATGATTGTGCTTTCGGTTCCGTTAAAAAGAGTTCATCCTGGCATAAAAGAAGGAACTTTACAAACAGAAACCCTCGAAAAATTAACAAAACTATCTGTAAAAGAACAGAAAAAAGAGAGTAAAAAAGAAGAAAATACGGACCCTAGATGGGACAAATTAAAGCAACTATTAACGGATAAATAATATAGTAAAATGGCACATCCTAAGAGAAAAATCTCCAAAACGAGAAGAGATAAGAGAAGAACACATTACAAAGCTACTGCAGCTACAATTGCAACTTGTCCAGTAACTGGAGAAGCACATTTATACCACAGAGCTTATTGGCATGAAGGTAAAATGTATTACAGAGGTCAAGTAGTTATTGATAAATCAGTAGTTGCTGCTTAATATATTTTTAAAATTACATTTAAACTCTCACGACCTGTGAGAGTTTTTTGTTTTTTATAAAATTTGATTATAACTAAATATTTTTTTGTAAATTCCACCTCTTTTAAAATTTGATTTATAAAGAGGTTATAAATAAACTATATGAGTAAAATTACAGCCGCAATTACCGCTGTTGGTGGATATGTTCCAGATTATGTTCTGTCTAACCAAGTATTAGAAACTCTTGTAGATACCAACGACGAATGGATTACTACTAGAACTGGTATTAAAGAAAGAAGATTGTTGAAAGAACAAGGGAAAGGAACTTCTTATTTAGCTATAAAAGCTGCCCAAGATTTATTTAAAAGAGGAAATATTAATCCAGCTGAAATTGATTTGGTAATTATGGCAACTGCTACGCCAGATATGCCTGTTGCTACAACTGGAGTTTATGTTGCTACACAAATTGGAGCAGTGAATGCTTTTGCTTATGATTTATCTGCAGCATGTTCAAGTTTTCTTTATGGTATGTCAACAGCTGCGGCATACATAGAATCAGGTAGGTATAAAAAAGTTTTATTAATTGGAGCAGATAAAATGTCTTCAATAATCGATTATACCGATAGAGCAACTTGTATCATCTTTGGTGATGGAGGAGGAGCTGTTTTATTTGAGCCTAATAACGAAGGACTTGGACTACAAGATGAATTTTTACGTTCCGATGGAATTGGTCGTGAATATTTAAAAATTGACGCAGGAGGTTCTATTTTACCAGCTTCTAAGCAAACGGTAGAAAATAGTCAACATTTTGTTTTTCAAGATGGTAAGACTGTTTTCAAATACGCAGTTTCTGGTATGGCAGATGTTAGTGATAAAATAATGCAACGTAATAATTTGACCAAAGAAGATATAAATTGGTTAATTGCACATCAAGCTAATAAAAGAATTATCGATGCAACTGCATCAAGAATGGAACTTGACGAAGAAAAAGTCTTAGTAAATATTCATAAATATGGAAACACAACTTCAGCAACATTACCTTTGTTGTTGAGTGATTTTGAACATAAATTTAAAAAAGGAGATAACCTTATTTTTGCTGCTTTTGGTGGCGGATTTACTTGGGGTTCAATATACCTTAAGTGGGCATACAACAAACAATAAAAAACTATAACTTAAACAAATCAATTATGGATTTAAAAGAAATTCAAAACCTAATCAAATTTGTATCTAATTCAGGCGTTGCAGAAGTAAAATTAGAAACTGGTGATATTAAAATTACCATCAGAACTACTTTAGAAGGAAATACTCCTGATATAACTTATGTGCAACAAGCGCCAATGCAACAAGCTGTGCAACAATCGGCTCCAGTTCAACAAGTTGCAGCACCAGCGGCTCCTGCAGCACCTGCAGTAGATGAAAATGCAAAATATGTTACAATTAAGTCACCAATGATTGGTACATTCTACAGAAAACCAGCTCCAGACAAACCTACTTTTGTTGAAGTTGGATCTTCAATAGGTAAAGGTGATGTTTTATGTGTTGTTGAAGCAATGAAGTTGTTCAATGAAATTGAAGCTGAAATCACAGGAAAAATTGTTAAAATTCTTGTTGACGATATGTCTCCAGTTGAATTTGACCAACCATTATTCTTAGTAGATCCATCATAATTTTAAATTCCAATATTTTAAATTCCAAATCCCAAGTTTATTTCTTAGGAATTGGAGTTTGGGATTTGTTTTTTGAATTTTAAAAAAAATAAGATGTTTAAAAAAATATTAATTGCCAATAGAGGAGAGATTGCACTTCGTGTAATTAGAACCTGTAGAGAAATGGGCATAAAGACCGTGGCCGTTTATTCAACAGCTGATGCTGAAAGTTTACACGTGAAATTTGCAGACGAAGCTGTTTGCATTGGTCCGCCACCAAGTAATTTATCTTACTTGAAAATGTCAAATATCATTGCAGCTGCTGAAATTACTAATGCAGATGCAATTCACCCAGGATATGGTTTCTTGTCTGAAAATGCTAAATTTTCTAAAATCTGTCAAGAACACGGAATTAAATTCATCGGTGCTTCGCCGGAAATGATTGACAAGATGGGAGATAAAGCTACTGCAAAATCTACTATGATTGAGGCAGGTGTTCCATGTGTGCCAGGTTCAGAAGGGATTTTAGATTCTTTTGAAGATGCTCAAAAAGTTGCTAAAGAAATTGGTTACCCAGTAATGATGAAAGCAACTGCTGGTGGTGGTGGAAAAGGAATGCGTGCTATTTGGAAAGAAGAAGATTTATTAAAAGCATGGGAAAGTGCTCGTCAAGAAGCTGCAGCAGCATTCGGAAATGACGGTATGTATATGGAGAAACTTATTGAAGAACCACGTCATATCGAAATTCAAGTTGTTGGAGATTCTTATGGAAAAGCTTGCCACCTTTCAGAAAGAGATTGCTCTGTTCAAAGACGTCACCAAAAATTAACCGAAGAAACTCCTTCACCATTCATGACAGATGAATTACGTCATAAAATGGGAGAAGCTGCGGTAAAAGCTGCTGAATATATTAAATATGAAGGAGCAGGAACAGTTGAGTTTCTTGTAGACAAACACAGAAATTTCTACTTCATGGAAATGAATACTCGTATCCAAGTAGAACACCCAATAACGGAACAAGTTATTGATTACGATTTGATTCGTGAGCAAATTCTTGTTGCTGCAGGAGTGCCAATTTCGGGAAAAAATTATTTACCACAATTGCATTCAATAGAATGTCGTATTAACGCCGAAGATCCATATAATGATTTCCGTCCTTCACCAGGAAAAATCACAGTATTGCATTCACCAGGTGGACATGGTGTACGTTTAGATACTCACGTTTATGCTGGATATACAATTCCACCAAATTATGACTCTATGATTGCAAAGTTAATTACAACAGCGCAAACACGTGAAGAAGCTATCAATAAGATGAAGCGTGCTTTAGATGAGTTTTATATTGAAGGAATTAAAACAACTATTCCTTTTCATAGACAGTTGATGGATGAACCAGATTATGTAGCTGGGAATTATACCACAGCATTTATGGAATCCTTTAAAATGAAAGATTTACAAGAATAACACAAAAAACCATTCGAATTAACGAATGGTTTTTTTTTGAATTTTGTTTCATAAAAAAACCCTTTCAATACTGAAAGGGTTTTTATTATCTAAAATAGTTTAGATTATGCTTCAAAAGGAATTACAGATACAAATGACTTTTCATTTGCTTTTTTCTGAAATTTCACAATACCATCAACTTTAGCATGTAAAGTATGATCGTTACCCATGTAAACATTTTCACCTGGATTGTGTTTAGAACCTCTTTGTCTTACGATAATGTTTCCAGCAATTGCAGCTTGACCACCATATATCTTAACGCCTAAACGTTTAGAATGTGATTCTCTACCATTCTTCGAACTACCGACACCTTTCTTGTGAGCCATGATGTATTGGTTTTTATAAGTTAATACTAAAATTAAACAGCTTTACCACCGTTTAATTCATCTTGTAATTTTTTTAATTCATCCATTTTACCATCAGCAGCTAATTGTGCTTGTTGAGCCCAAGTAGTTGGATCTAAATGTTGTACTTTTGAAGTAGATGCATCTAAAATTGCTTTAACTTCTTCAGCAGAAGCAGCAGCTAATTTTGCAAATGTATCGATTCCAGCAGCAACTAATGCTTCAGCAGCTTTTGGACCAATTCCTTCAATGATTACTAAATCATCACCTGATTTTTTTGCTTTTGGAGCTTTTGGAGCTTTTACTTCAACAGCTTCTACAAGTTTTTCTGCTTTTGGAGCTTTCTCAGCTTTTGGAGCTTCAACTTTTTCTGCTTTTGGAGCCGCTTTTTTAGCACCTGTTGCAACAATTCCTTCAATAAGGATTTGAGTTAAATACTGACGGTGACCATTTCTTTTCTTGTAACCTTTTCTTCTTTTCTTTTTGAAGATAATTACTTTATCACCTTTTAAGTGTTGTAACACTTTTGCTTCAACAGAAGCACCTTCTATAGCTGGGGCGCCTAAAGTTACATTTCCATTATCGTCTAATAAAAGAACTTTGTCAAAAGAAACTTTTGAACCTTCTTCACTAGCCAAACGGTGAACATAAACCTTTAAGTCTTTGCTTACTTTAAATTGTTGCCCTGCTATCTCTACGATTGCGTACATAACAAATTGTTTAGTTAATTTTTTTAAGGTTGCAAATATACAAATAAATATTTCTCATACAACCCATTTTTAAAAAAGTTTTAGTTTAAAATCAGTAAGTTATCCATTTTGTAATTTTAAGTTAAATACTTTCTTTATAAGACGTAAAAAAATCTATTTTTGTGTAACAGAAATTGCAATTATTATACTAATTGTACTATCAACTAAAATTTATAATAGTTTTTATGAAAAAATCTTTAATCGCTTTAAGTTCAATGCTTATGCTTGGAGGAACAGTTCATGCCCAAAAGGTCGCTTTTGAGGAATATGACTTAGCCAATGGAATGCATGTTGTATTACACAACGATCAATCCGCACCTGTTGTAATAACTTCGGTTATGTACCATGTAGGTTCAAAAGATGAAAATCCTGAAAGAACAGGTTTTGCCCACTTTTTTGAACATTTATTATTTGAAGGAACTGAAAACATCAAGAGAGGTGAGTGGTTCAAAATTGTTACAGGAAATGGTGGAACAAACAACGCCAACACTTCTGATGATAGAACCTACTACTTTGAAGTTTTTCCATCAAACAATTTAGAATTAGGTTTATGGATGGAATCAGAGCGATTAATGCATCCAGTAATCAACCAAATTGGTGTTGATACTCAAAATGAAGTTGTTAAAGAAGAGAAACGTCTTAGAGTTGACAACCAACCTTATGGAAGTTGGATTGCTCAGGTAAAAAAGAATTTATTTAAAGTACATCCTTATCGTTGGGCAACTATTGGTTCTATGGAACATTTAGACGCAGCAACTTTAGAAGAATTTCAAGCTTTTAATAGAAAATTCTATTCTCCTAAAAATGCAGTTTTAGTAGTTGCAGGACAATTAGACATTGCAAAAACTAAAGAATGGATTCAAAAATATTTTGGACCAATTCCTGCTGGTGAAAAACCGGTTAAGCAAACATTTGTTGAAGAACCAATTACACAACAAATAAATGCTAGATATGAAGATCCGAATATTCAAAAACCAATGGTTGTTGCGGCTTACAGAACACCATCAATGAAAACTAGAGATGCTAGAGTTTTAGACATGATTTCAACTTTATTGAGCGATGGAAAAAGTTCAAGATTGTACAAAAAAATCGTTGATGAAAAGAAAATGGCTCTTCAATTAAGTTCATTCAACTATAGCCAAGAAGACTATAGTTCTTATATGATTATCGGAATTCCTCAAGGTGAATTTACTTCTGCAGATTTAATTAAAGAAGCAGATGCAGAAATCGCTAATCTGCAAACAGAATTAATTTCTGAAAATGATTTGTTGAAATTGAAAAACAAATACGAAAATAACTATGTAAACGGAAATTCAACCGTTGAAGGTGTTGCTGAAAATTTAGCTACATATTATATGTTATATGGCGATATTAATTTAATCAACACAGAAATTGAAATCTATCGTTCAATTACTCGTGAAGAAATTAGAGATATTGCTAAGAAATATTTGAATCCAAATCAAAGATTGATTTTAGATTATGTTCCTGCAAAAGACAAAGCTGAAAATAAATAAATTACACGAAAATGAGAAAATCACTAATCATATTATCAAGCTTGTTTTTAACTATCACTATGCAAGCACAAGACAGATCACAGCCAAAACCAGGACCAGCTCCTACTATTAACATTAAAAAACCAGTTTCATTTGTTTTACCAAACGGATTGAAAGTTTTGGTTGTTGAAGATCATAAATTACCTAGAGTTTCATTCAATCTTTCTATCGACAATGCTCCTTATGCAGAAGGCGATAAAAAAGGTGTAGATGAATTAACAGGTTCATTAATTGGAAATGGTTCTAAAACTATCAGCAAAGATGCCTTCAATGAAGAAGTAGATTTCTTAGGAGCTGATATAAACTTTAGTACAAATGGTGCATTCGCAAGTGGATTATCTAAATATTCAAAAAGAATTTTAGAATTAATGGCTGATGGTGCATTAAACCCAAACTTTACTCAAGAAGAATTTGATAAAGAAAAAGAAAAACTTATTGAGGGTTTAAAAACACAAGAGAAAAGCGTTCCTGCTGTTGCCGGAAGAGTTGAAAACGTATTGGTTTACGGAAAAAACAATCCAGCTGGAGAATATTTAACAGAGCAAACAATTAATAATGTTTCTTTATCAGATGTAAAAAATAATTACACTACTTATTTCTTGCCAGAAAAAGCTTATTTGGTTGTAATTGGTGATGTGAATTTCAAAGAAACTAAAAAGAATGTTGAAAAATTATTCGGAAAATGGGTTAAAGGAAAAGCGCCTCAACAAACATATACTGTTCCAAGCAATGTTCAGTACACACAGATTAACTTTGTGGATATGCCAAATGCAGTTCAATCTGAAATTTCTTTAGTGAACACTGTAAATTTAAAATTATCTGACCCTGATTTCTTTCCAGTTATTGTTGCAAATCAAGTTCTAGGTGGAGATTTTAATAGTTATTTAAACATGAACTTACGTGAAGCTCATGGTTGGACTTATGGTGCTCGTTCAAGTGTAGGTTCAAGTAAATACATGGCTAGTAAATTTAAAGCTAACTCACAAGTGAGAAACGCTGTTACTGATAGTGCTGTTGTTGAATTCTTAAAAGAAATTAAAAGAATTAGAACAGAAAAAGTTTCAGAGCAAACATTAAATGATGTAAAAGCTGGATATGTTGGAAGATTTGTAATGCAAGTTGAAAAACCGCAAACAGTAGCTCGTTATGCATTAAACATTGAAACAGAAGGTTTACCTGCAGATTTCTATGAAAATTACATCAAAAACATTCAAGCTGTAACTGCTGATGATGTTATGAGAGTTATGAATAAATATGTTCTTGAAGATAATTTAAGAATTATTGTTACTGGTAAAGGTTCAGAGGTTATTCCTGGTTTAGAACGATTGAAAATTCCAATGTTCTATTTTGATAAATTTGGAATTCCAACCGAAAAACCAGCTATGAAAAAGCCTACTCCTGCTGGAGTTACTGTAAAAACAGTTATGGATAATTATATCAAAGCTATTGGTGGAGATAAAGCTGTTGCTGCTGTGAAAACTATTTTCTTAACTGGTTCTTCAGAAATAGAAGGTGCACCAGCACCATTATCATATGTTGTGAAAAAAGATGTGAAAGGAAAAACATTATCTAAACTAGAATTAGTTGGAATGATGGAACTTTCTAAACAAGTTATAGGAGATACAAGCGGATATAATTCTTCTCAAGGTCAAAAGAAAGATTTAACTCCAGAAGAATTTGCTGAGAAAAAACCTTTAGCAACAACATTCGAAGAATTAGCATTAGCTAAAAAAGCTGACGTTGTTGTAGACGGAATAGAATCAATAAATGGAGTTGATGCTTATGCTATCAAAAATGGTAAAACAACTATTTACTATGATGTAAAAACAGGTTTAAAACTTTTATCATCAACAACATCTGAAAGAAATGGTCAAAAAATGACTTCTACAATTACTTTCAATGACTATAAAGATGTTAAAGGAATTAAAGTACCTCACAATATCATAATGTCTCAAGGAAGAGAAATTGATATCAAAATTTCTGATGTAAAAATCAATGAAGGTGTAACCGATGCTGATTTTCAATAATTAGTTAGAAATAATAAAGTTAAAAACCGTTTCATGTTATGTGAAGCGGTTTTTTTATTTCTGAACACTGAACACTACTTTTTGCTCGACAAATACACTCCAATCAAAATAATAAAAGCTCCAATAAATTGTATTGGTGTTAGCATTTCATTGTCTAATAATCCCCAAAAGAAAGCCACAACCGGAATTAAATAAGTTACTGAAGTAGCAAAAACTGGAGATGACATTTGAATCAATTTAAAGAAAATAATATTCGCAATTCCTGTTCCAACAACGCCAAGAATAATGATATAAATCATCGAATTTTGAACTTCTGCATTTTCTACAACAGATAAAAAGTCGGTTGAGAATAATACAATCAAAGCTGGAACTAACATCACTAAAAAGTTTCCTGTAGAAATACTTAAAGGTTTTACATCGGATAAATGTTTCTTTAACAAATTTACATTCGTTGCATAACAAATGGAAGCGATAAGTACCAAAACAGTATACCAATAGTTTTGATTAGGATGATTTATCGCACCATTTACAATAAGTAAAAGTGTTCCAATTAAGCCAATGATTACACCAAAAACTTGTGTACGTTTGAAGCTTAAGCTAAATGCTAATCCACCAATAATTAAAGTGTTTAAAGGTGTTAATGAATTCAATATAGAACTCACCGAACTACTAATCTGCGTTTGAGCAATTGCAAAAAGAAATGCTGGAATGAAAGTTCCAAACAAAGAAGTTAATGCAATATACTTCCATTGATGTTGCTTTATTTCTGTAATGCTTTTAAATCCAATTATGATTAGGAATATAGCAGAGAAAATAATTCGTAACGAACCCAATTGCATCGGCGATAAACCAACCAATCCTTTCTTGATTAAGATAAAGGAACTTCCCCAAATCAAGGCAAGAACGGTTAAAAACAACCATTTTAATGTATTTGTTTGCATAGCATTTTTTTAGCTCCACAAAATTGACATAATTTTATGAATTGTCGCATAAAAAAAGTTGTAATTTTGTAAAACAATTAAGAGTCAAAAATTTAAAAACATATATACAATGAGAATTTCAAAAGGAATCGTTGGTTTAGCATTGGCATCAGTGCTTTTTGTCGGATGTAAAAATACAGATAGCAAACCAACAGAAGTTAAAGAAGAAGCTACTGCCAAAAAAGAAATTGCAGCTGCAACAAAACCTGAAACGGCAACATTTCATATTGAAGGAATGACTTGTGCAGTAGGATGTGCTAAAACTATCGAAGAAAAATTAGCCGAAATGGATGGCGTTCAAAATGCAAAAGTAGATTTTGAAACAAAAACGGCTACTATTAATTTTGATTTAGACAAATTAAAATCAGAAGATTTAGTAAAAGCAGCAGAATCTTGCGCTGATGGTAAAACATATAAAGTTTCTGATGTAAAACTTGGAAATAAAGCTTAATTATTATTTCAAATTAATAAAGAAAGGATTCGTAATTGCGAATCCTTTTTTGTTTTACTTCCACTTCAACGATTCCATCAAATTCTGCATATCATTTTTAATGTAATCTGCAGCTGGCATTATAGAATCATAATTGGGTTTGGCATAGAAATAAACAGAACCTGTCAAGAAATGTTTTGTACTATCAGTTACGTAAAATTGTGAGTTGGTTGCAGCATTTCCACCAACGCGATAAAACATTCCATATACTTTCTTTTCCGTGTTCATGAAAGGTTGTTCTAAGATGTCGTCGGCTTTAATAACGTGCTCGTAAGTTAGTTTTTGAGCGTCACGAAGTAATTTATCAATATTACCATTTACAGATTTATAAGTTAAATAAATAGTTGCTTTCATCTTCGGATAAGTTATCGTAAAACCACAATCAGTTTTTTCTTTTATCACTGCTTCCGAATTAATATTAAAGGTAAACGGACAATGATTTTCAAAAGCTGCATATTCTGCAACAGGATAATCTAATCGCAATTGGCTAGAAGGTTTTGGCAAAACATCGTCTTTGCAACTTGTAAAAATTACAGCACTAAAAGCTAAAGTTAATCCTACTATATAATGAAATGGTTTACGCATCAATGGTAACTTTTATTTGTTTAACTCGTTTTTTATCAACTACTTCTATGGTAAATAAGCAGTTTTCAAATTGTATTTTTTGTCCTTTTTTTGGAAAATTCCCTAATATTTCTAAAATAAATCCGGCTAAAGTTTCGGCTTCTCCTTTTCTTATTTCAAATAAATCTTCGTCAACATCAATAATTCTGTAGAAATCTTTTAGGTTAATTTTACCTTCAAATAAGTAATTTCTATCATCAATTTGAGAAAAATTAATATTCTCATCATCAAACTCATCGCTGATATCACCTACAATTTCCTCAATAACATCCTCTAAAGATACAATTCCTGACGTTCCGCCATATTCGTCAACCACAATAGCTAAATGGCTTTTCATGCCTTGAAAGTCTTTCAACAAATCGTCTAGTTTCTTGTTTTCAGGAACAAAAAACGGTTCACGAAGTAAGGTTTTCCAATCAAATTCTTTCTTATTAATGTGTGGAATCAAATCTTTAATAAACAAAACGCCTTCTATGTGGTCAATATTGTCTCTATAAACTGGAATTCGCGAATATCCTTTTTCAACAATCTTTGGAAATATTTCTGCAAACGTTTCTTCAATATCTAAAGCAAATAAATCAATCCTCGGACTCATGACTTGTTTAGTATCAGTATTTCCAAAAGAAACGATGCCTTCCAATAGTTTTTGTTCTTCTTGCGATGTGTCGTCTGTTGAAGTTAATTCTAAAGCTTGCGAAAGTTGATCAACCGAAAAATTGGTTTTTTGTTTGCCTAATTTCTCTTGAATAAAATTAGTAAAAGCTCTCATTGGCAAACTAATTGGCGAAAGCAATTTGTCTAATAGAGAAAGCGGATAAGCTATAAATGAAGCGAATTTTATATTATTTCTACTGGCATAAACTTTAGGTAAAACTTCTCCGAAAAGTAAAATTAGAAACGTGACTAAAACCACTTCAACAATAAATTTCAAAAGAGGTGAAGCAATAGTTGAAAAAACTTCATCTAATGAAAAGGAGAATAATATTACAATAGAAATGTGAAGAAAATTATTAGCGACCAAAATAGTTGCCAAAAGTTTTTTGGGTTTCGAAAGCATTTGATTGACAACAATTGCTTTTGAAGGATTTTTTTGTTCTAAATCGGAAATGTTTTTAGGTGTAAGCGAAAAAAGTGCTACTTCAGATGCAGCAACCATCGAACAACAAAAAAGCAAAATTATAATTCCAATGATGCCAAAAAGCATGTTGGTGTCAACGGTAGAAAATAATGTAAAACTGGGCTCTGGGTCCAAATTAAATTAAATTAGTTAAACATAATTAATAAGGCATGTCGTTTTCGATAGCCGAATTAGGTGCGTCAAAGTTACCGCTTTTAGGTTCAGAACCTGAAATTTGTTTGTTGCCTTCAGTATCTTTTTTCACATTCAAAAAGGTAAATTCTGTAACTTGAATTTCTGTAGTATATTTAGTAGAACCATCTTCTGCTTGCCATTGGCGCGATTTAATTCTGCCTTCAACATATATTTTATCACCTTTCGTAAGGTATTTTTCACAAATTTCGGCAGCTTTATTTCTAACTACAAGATTATGCCACTCCGTAGAAGTGATTTTTTCGTTGGTAGATTTATTGATATAAACTTCATTAGTCGCCAATGGAAAACGCCCAATGCAGTTTCCTCCTTCAAAATAATGCATCTTAATATCGTCACCTAAATGACCAATTAGCATAACTTTATTCAATGTTCCGTTCATAATTCAATAATTTGAGAAATTCAAAATTACAAATTAAATAGAATATTTCTCAATAAAATTATAAATTACTATCGGAAAAGGATAATTTCTTAAGGAATTCAAGCTAATTCCATTCATTAATTTATTTGAAACTTCAACTTTATAAAAATTAATATGTAGTTTTTGATGTGATAATTTGTGAATAATCTGATTATCATTATAAATTGAAATAGTTTTAATTTCTAAATCTGAATAGTTTTCATGGACTAACTTAGACAAAACATCAAAATCAATTTCATTTTCAGTTTCAATTATTGGAAATTCATATAAGTTGTGCCAAATTCCTTTTTCAGTTCTTTTATTGATTAATGTTGTTTCAGAATCATCTAAGAAAATCAAATAGTTAAAAAACTTATCGGTAACTTTAGTTTTCTTCAATTTCACAGGAAGTTCAGCAACTTTTTTCTTTTGCAAAGCAGCACAACTACTATTAAAGATACAAATTTCACAATTCGGATTTTTAGGAACACATTGCAAAGCACCAAATTCCATAATCGCTTGATTAAACAACGCTGGATTATCATTCGGAATCAATTCTTTCGCCAAAGCAGTAAATTCTTTTCTAGCCGAACTCGAAGCAATATCGGTTTCAACATTAAAATATCTTGCTAAAACCCTGTAAACATTTCCGTCAACAACAGGAACAACTTCGTTGAAGGCAAACGATGCTATTGCAGCAGCAGTATATTCACCAATTCCTTTCAGTTTTAATAAGTCGTTATAATTGTTTGGGAAATTTCCGTTGAGGTCAAAAGCTATAATTTGTGCCGTTTTGTGCATATTTCTTGCTCGTGAATAGTATCCTAATCCTTGCCAAAGTTTTAAAACTTGCTCTTCATCGGCTTTCGCCAAATCAAAAACAGTAGGAAAAGCTTCCATAAACGATAGAAAATAAGGCATTCCTTGTGCTACACGAGTTTGTTGTAACATAATTTCAAACAACCAAATAGGATAAGGGTTGTTGGTGTTTCGCCATGGTAAATCACGTTTATTTTGTAAATACCAATGCAATAATGAGTTAGAAAATTCCATATAAATTTTAAGATTAACAAAAGTATAACTTTATGTAATTAAATTTTAATCAATTATCCTTGAAATATTGTTTTTTTAATTCCTATATTTGCACTCTCAAAAAAAATACACATAATTATTAAATACGAAAGAAAATGACGAAAGCAGACATCGTAGCGAAAATTTCAGAAAAATTAGGACTTGAAAAAGGTGATGTTCAATCAACGGTTGAAGCATTAATGGAAGAAGTAAAAACTTCTTTAGAAAATGGAGATAACGTTTATTTAAGAGGTTTCGGTAGTTTTATCATCAAAACTAGAGCTGAAAAAACTGGTAGAAACATTTCAAAAAATACTACAATTAAAATTCCTGCTCACAATATTCCTGCATTTAAACCTGCAAAAGTATTTGTTGAAGGAGTAAAAACTAAAACTGAAGTAGCAGTTTAAAAACTTATTTATTAATCACAAAAAATCAACCTATGCCAAGCGGTAAAAAAAGAAAAAGACATAAGGTAGCGACGCACAAACGTAAAAAAAGAGCGAGAGCTAACCGACACAAAAAGAAAAAGTAGTTTTAAACTACTTTTTTCTTTTTAAACGTTCATTGAAAACGAAATTTAGTAATCAGTATTCAGTCACAGTAAGCAGTCTGCTAACTGAAAACTGCTACTGCAAACTAAAATTCACCGGGTAAAAACCTGTAAAAAATGTTTAATCCATCCTAACATTTCAGTTGCGAGTTGAAAGTTGAAAGTTGCGAGTTGAAAAACCCGAAACCCGAAACCCGAAACCCGAAACCAAAAAGTTTGGATAAAAATTTACAACATGAATAAAGAATTAATCATTCGCAAGGATGACAATGCTGTAGATTTTGCCTTATTAAAAGATGGAAAACTAATTGAATTACACAAAGAAGAAGAAAAAAAGAACAGTTTTGCTGTAGGTGATATTTTTATTGCCAAAATCAGGAAACCTGTTGCCGGATTAAATGCTGCTTTTGTAAATGTTGGCTACGAAAAAGATGCCTTTTTACATTATCATGATTTAGGTCCGCAATTAGCTTCTTATTTGAAATTCATTAAACTTGTAAGCGCAGGTAAAATAAAAGATTTCTCCCTAAAAAACTTTCAGTTTGAAAAAGAGATTGATAAAGATGGTGCCATATCAGATATTCTGAGCGCCAATCAATCTGTTTTAGTGCAAGTGGTTAAGGAACCAATTTCTACCAAAGGACCAAGAATTAGCTCTGAGCTTTCTTTTGCTGGTAGATATTTAGTTCTTGTCCCTTTTTCTGACCGAGTTTCTGTTTCACAAAAAATAGAAGACAAAGCCGAAAAAGACCGATTGAAAAAATTGGTACAAGCCGTCAAACCTAAAGGTTTTGGTGTTATTGTGAGAACAGTAGCAGAAGGCAAAAAAACAGCCGAACTAGAAAAAGATTTGCAAAACCTAAACGATAGGTGGCTTGCAATGTGTAAGAAATTACCAACTGCTCATCATCCTTCTAAAGTGTTAGGAGAACTTAACAAAGTTTCTTCAATGCTTAGAGATATTTTCAACGATACTTTCACAGGTATTCAAGTAGATGATGAAGAGTTGTACCAAGAAACGAAGGACTATATAGCCGAGATAGCACCTTCAAAACAAAACATGGTGAAGCTTTATCAAAATAAAGATCTTCCTATTTTTGAGAAATATCATATAGAGCGTCAAATAAAAACCTCATTCGGACGAACAGTTTCCATGAGTAAAGGAGCTTATTTGATTATAGAACATACAGAAGCGCTTCACGTTATCGACGTAAACAGCGGAAATCGTTCTAACAAGGCAACCAATCAGGAAGATACTGCTCTAGAAGTGAATATGATTGCCGCAGCAGAAATTGCACGTCAGTTAAGACTTCGCGACATGGGCGGAATTATTGTAGTCGATTTTATCGATATGCAAAATCCTGAAAATCGTCAAGTTCTATACAATTTCTTGAAAGAAGAAATGGAAGATGACAAAGCTAAACACAAGATCTTACCACCAAGTAAATTTGGATTAGTTCAAATTACTAGACAAAGAGTAAGACCAGAAGTAAATATTGAAACAAGGGAAGAAAATCCTAATAATTTGAGTAGCGATGTAGATGCGCCAATCCAAATTATAGACAAGATTACTTTTTCACTTGAAAAAATTATGAAAGACCACAAGAAAGTAAAACTTAATGTTCATCCTTTCGTGGCAGCATACCTTAAAAAAGGTTTTCCATCAATACGTTCAAAGTGGTTCTTTGAACATAAAAAATGGGTGAAAATCATACCTCGTGACGCTTACACGTACCTAGAATATCATTTTTTTGATAATCAAGGAAAAGAAATTAAATAAGAAAAACCGCCTTTCGTGAGATTGGCGGTTTTTTTGTGTTTATAGGAGCTTTTATATTACAATCCTTGAAGATTTTTATCACAAAAAGTAATGTTATTGGTTAAATTATTTTCTTGGATTAACTCATTAAGTTTTAAATAAAATTGTTCGATCAACAATTCTACAAATTTCTTTTTCTTTAATTCAGATGAGTTATTATTTGAACTTGCAATTTTAAAATCAACATAAGAATATAAAGATAAAAGAGTGTTAGGGAAGTCAAAATATGAGTGAATTTTAGACTTTTTATTTAATGTTAATATATCTCTTGCTCTTGCTCCTTTTAAGCTTAAGTTTATTTCTGACAAATTATATTTTTTATTAGTTAATTCCGCTTTTATCATATCAATATTTGTTGATGTTAACTCGTCAAAATGCTTAGGTTTGTAAATACAAATTTTAGGATTTACTTCACCATTTTCCTTAATTTGTGTAATTGCTGGGAAAATAAAGTTTTTAAAATATCCCACTGCTAAAGCAAAAGCAGGAGAGTATTCTGCTTCTATTAAAAGTTTTTGTAATAATTGATTTAATCCAACAATTAGAATTGATATGAAAACTACAATTGCTTCCAAGTTAACAGTAAATATTATATTTAGTTTTTCTTTAATGGTGCTTTCAAATATCCAAATCAAAACTATAATAAAAGAAATTATATTTAGTGAAGTACTCACATGATGAACTATATAGCTATTTGTTTTCAACCAAGTATATATTTTTTCCATTTTTTCCATTTTTTATTATCCTACTAATAAGCTTTGATTATGTAAATCAGCAATAATTGAATCAAGTTCTTGACTTAAAAATTCAATTTCTATTAATTTTTTAGCACAATCAAATTCAAAAATATACTCGCATCCATCTACAGATTTTATATTGTCTCTATAAGATTTGTTTGAGATTATATTAGTTAATTCTTGATAGAGTATTGATACTAAATCTAAATAGTGTAGGTCTTCGTATTTTTTAACATCTATATTATAGCAAATTGCATTAATATGAAAACTCCTTATTGAACCTTTGTTTTCTATGTGAGGACAATCATATTTTATGTTTTTTAAAAATCGTATCATATTTTTAAGTCTTCTGTTTGAAATTATGTCTTTAACATTAATTCTCTCAATGCTTAAAAAAGGATAATCAACATCATTTATTTTTCCTGTTTTTTTGTTATAAATTTGAATACCTTTTCTGGATTTGTCATTAGTTTTCATAAAATCAACACTTTTATAATAAGTTGCAGTAACAACATCAATGTCTCGTTCTGGTTCTGTAACTTTTACATATATTGAATTTTCTTTTTCTATATCAACGGTTTTATATGTGCTTGATAGAACTAATTCAGATTTCAAACGCACATACTTTAAGTCATCTATCTGATTTCCTTGATATGGACTAAAATTTTCTTTATGTTTTTTTAAGTTTAAAATTTCTTCTGTTTTTAAAACTGATGTATTGTTTAAAGCTTTTTCTAATCCTTTGTGATCAAATTCAGATGATTTGTTAGTTATTTGGACTAAATCTACATCATTTTCTTTCAGAATATGAGTATTTGTCATAACAGAGCCTTGTCTTTCAAAATCAACAAGGTTTCCATGACTTTTTTTAAGATGAGCCTCGACTTTATTGGCTGCTACTTTACTATTCATGGTGTAAGAAGGCGCCACACCTTTCATAGATTCTTTTATGTAAATTGAAACATCTGAATATTCAATACTTTTGTTTTCAAATAATTTTGAACCAGATAAAGTTTCGGAATACATTTTTGTCATTTGTACCAAGTCAGGATTACTTCTTTCTCTGACTTTTTTAATTAATTCAAGGTAATTTTTTTGCATAAATAATTTTTTAGTTGTTGTTGTTTTTAATTTATTATCAATAATATCGTGTATACATTGCTTTTTTTAGACTTTTTATTTAAAAAAATATACATATATGAGATTATATCGTGCAAACTTATAAAAAATATTTTAATTAATAAAATAAAAAATGATATTTTTTACGTATTGTTCTCATATTTTTGTATTTTTGTTTCAAATTACCTTAAATTACTACAAAAATATGCTCGTTAAATTCTCTGTTGGAAATTTTCTTTCATTTAAAGAAAATGTTTCTATTAATTTATCTGCTACTTCATTGACTGAGTATCGAAATGATAATATTTTTCAATCTCCAATCAATGATCTAAGTCTTTTAAAAAGTATTATTGTTTACGGAGCAAATTCAAGTGGAAAGAGTAATCTTTTTAAAGCTATTGGTTTTATGAAAAGATTTATTTTAAATTCCTCAAAAGACTCAATATCTGGTGAAGAAATTATGGTTGAAAGATTTAAGCTTTCTACGGAAACTATATCAAAACCAAGTTTTTTTGAGATGGAGTTTATAATTGATAGCACAAAATATAAATATGGATTTGAAGTTGATACAGATACTGTTCATTCAGAATATTTATATTATCAGAATAAAACTAAGGAGTATCTTTTATTTAAAAGAAATTTTCAAAGTATTGAATTAGGTAAAAAAATTGATATGGCAAATGAGAAATTATTTGAAATAACAAGAGAAAATTCACTTTTTTTATCTGTTTGTGCTCAGTTTAATGACAAACTGGCAAATTTGATAATTAAAGAAATAAGAGGAATAAATTTTATTAGTGGTATTGATGATTTTGGATCAATTGATTATACAGCAAAATTATTGACTAATAATAATTTTAAAGTAATGGTTAATAATCTTCTTAAAAGTGCAAATTTAGGATTTAATGAGATTAAAATTGAAAAAGTTTCTACTGAAGATATACTTAGTAAATCAGGAATTCCAAAAGAGCTACATAAAATATTAATAAAAAATAATCCTGAAAATACAATAATTAGTACAAAACACTTTGTTTATGATGAAAACAAAGAAATATTTGGCGAAGAATATTTTGACTTAAATACCGATGAATCTTTAGGTACAAGAAAGTTTTTTGCATTAGCAGGACCATTAATTGATACATTGACCAATGGTACTATATTAATTATTGATGAGTTTGATTCTCGTTTACATCCTGAATTGTGTAAAGCTATTATTAAATTATTTAATTCTTCTGAAAACAATCCATATAAAGCTCAACTAATTATTGCATCTCATAATTCTACATTTATAAATTCAAATAATAAATTGTTTAGGAGAGATCAAATCATTATTGCAGGTAAAAACAGGTATGGAGTAACTAGATTAGAAAGTTTATTTGAGAAAAAGATAAGGAAGGATGCGTCTTTTGAAAAAGATTATCTTTCAGGTAAGTATGATGGTGTTTCAATAGAATTGACTATTAGCAATCAGTTAAACTTGAAATTGTAATAAGTATTTTCACAAAAGACAAAACCAATCTAGCCCTGATTGTAGAGAAAATAAAAAAATGCTTCCATTGTTTGGAAGCATTTTTTATTGAAACGAAAAGCAGGAATAGGGTAACCAAGAAAGCGCAAACCATTCGCTCCTAATCTCTCACAAACTCCACCTTTCTATTAATTTCATTTCCAAATTCATCTACAACCGTGATGTAATGAAAACCAGTGTTGGCTTCAATTTGCATTTCATGAAACGTTTGGGTTTCGCCTTTAAAAACGTTGTCAACATACCAAAAAAGTTTGGCTTCTTTGTTGGAATGCGCCACTTTTAAAATTACAGGTTGCACTTTACTTTGAAAGTTTTTAGTGAGATATATTTTGCTGTTCGTTTTTGGATAAATAAAATCCATCGACGCTTGTTGCGTTTGCTGACAATCAGCGCGAAATGGTGGTAAAGGCATATAATCGATATGCTGACTTTTGTAATACCATTCCATAACAGGCGGTAAAACAAACCATTTTTTGGTGATGATATTATCTACATTTTCACAACTGCTGTTTACTCGAAATTGTTGTGAAGCATCCAAATGCACCAATTTATGATACGGACAAATACTGGTTTTTTTACCGTTTTTAGGAATCAGCTGATTGGTTTTTGGGCAATCATCTTGAGCTAAATGACCACTTTTGGTACAAACATCAGCATATTCTAAATCGTTCAATGGCGGACTGAAAAATGCTTTTCGAGGTAATAAATTAAAAACATCAAACAATATTGGAGCCGCACTATCAACACCTGTCAATTGTGGTCGTCCTTCACCAGAAGCATTGCCAACCCAAACGCCAACGACATATCTAGAATTGGTTCCAATTGCCCACGCATCACGATTTCCAAAACTGGTTCCTGTTTTCCAAGCAATATCTAAGGATGAATCGTAGAATCGCCAAGCTTCATCACCTTCAGGACGATTAACTTCTTTCATAGCGTTGTAAGTCAAGTAAATCGAACCTGCACCAAGTATTGGTTTTTGATTGGTTTCATTGCTATAGTCTTGTTCGAATCCATTCACGTAATTCAACTCGGCAAATTCTTTATTTCGGTATTTTCCTTTTGTTTTGTTGAAATAATTTACGGTCGAAGAAAGATTAGCATACGTTCTACACAAATCCCAAAGATTACTTTCGGCACCACCAAGAATTAATGATAATCCGTAATGATCAGGTCGTTTATTGATGTTTTTCAGTTGGAATTTTTGAAGCAATTCATAAAAATTATTCACGCCGTGTTCTTGCAACATCAAAACTGCTGGAATATTTAACGAACGTGACAAAGCTCTTTGTGCCGGAACTGCGCCATCAAAGGTCAGATTAAAATTCTGAGGTGCATAACCCGAAATTTGTGTTGGAATATCAGCAACTAAAGTATTAGGAAGAAGTTCTCCCGAATCTAACATCGAAGCATAAAGCAATGGTTTTAAAATACTTCCTGTGCTTCGTGGCGCCGAAATAATATCAACATCTTTATCGTGATCTTTATCGGTTGGAGCATTTCCAACATAACTAATAACGTTGCGATTTTGAATGTCAATAACCATTATCGCCAAGTTGTGCACTTCGTTTTGTTTGTATTGATTGTAATAATAAGCAGCGATTTGATTCACACGATTTTGCAACGAAATATCAACCGTAGTTTTAATACGTTTTCCTTCGTCAGATTTTGCAATTCTCTGTAATAAATGAGGTGCAATTTGCGGAATATTATATGGTTTTTGAGGCAACGGTTCTTCAATTGACAACTGATAAGTCATTTTATCAATAACTTTTTCGTTGTATAATTTTAGTAAAAGTGTATTACGTTTTTTTAGTAATTTCTGTTGGTTCTTACCTGGATAAATTAAACTTGGAGCATTCGGTAAAACCGCCAAAGTAGCCGTTTCTGCCCAAGATAATTGATGTGATTGCACTCCAAAATATCGCCAAGAAGCCATTTCGAGTCCAACAACATTTCCGCCATAAGGTGCGTGTGCTGCGTATAATTCTAAAATTTTTCCCTTAGAATGACGAAATTCCAATCGAGTAGCGAGAATGATTTCGATTACTTTTTCAAAGTAGGTACGTTTTTTGTTTTTACGAGACAAACGAATAACTTGTTGTGTTAAAGTACTTCCACCACGAACTACTTTTCCTGCGCTTTGATTTTGTTGAATAGCTTTCACCATCGCTACAGGATTAAAACCCCAATGGTAATTAAAATGTTCGTCTTCAAAATAGACAATACATTTTTTAAATTTATCAGGAATACTATCTTTTGAAGGAAAACGCCATTGTCCATCGCGAGCAATTTTGGCAGCTAATAATTCGCCGTCACTACTTTCAATTACCGTGGAATAAGGTTCTTCAAAAAGTGTTCTTGGCAAAGAAAAATAGTAAACCACAAGAAGAATAAATGCAATTGCAGATTTCTTTTTGTTGGCTTTAATGTATTTTAAAATTTTCCTAACAGGTTTTTCTAACCTGTTAGGTATGTTTGAAAAAATAGACATTTATTTTTTTGTTATCCTACTAAATTTTTTCAAATCTCTTAGGTATTTATTTTCTGATGGATGTTACTTTATTTGATATCCAATGGATTTAAAAAACCTGTAATGGATATCGAATTTAAGATAGTTTTCAAAAATCAAACTTATCTATTTCATCAATTAAACCTTCAAACCTGATTTGATTTTCATTATGATGAAAAATAAAATTTTCTTTTCCTCCAAAAAGGTCAAAAATATATGTTCTTTTAATATTTGTATCTTTTTCAGATAAATAAGTTAGATAAGATGAATGTTTGTATGTTGAAAAATCATCGGTAAACTTATGCTTTAAAGGATTTAGATGAATGTATATTATCAATTGTCTTAAATATTCTTCTGTTTCAACTCTGTTTCTTTGAGGATGTTCTTGAAATAAGCTTCCTGTTCTGTCATATGCTTTGTTTACGCTTTTAGTATAGGTATTGAATAAATTTGAAAAAGGTAGATGTATTTTGTCGGTAAATTTTTCTGGTAAATCTTCTTTTTCTTTGATTTTAAAAGCTAAATGAAAATGATTTTTTAGAAGACAGTAGGCGTAAATATCTGCAATAGGTAAAAGGTATTTCTTCACTAATTGTAAGAAGTAATAATAATTTCTTTCTTCTATGAAAATGTTTTCTTTATTATTTCCTCTATTGTAGAAATGATAAATAGCACCTGACTCTAAAACATCTTTTTTCATTTTATTTTAATTTTTTTATACCTATCCTAACAGGTCTTTTTGACCTGTTAGGTATTATTATTTTGAATTTATTTTATGCTTTTCTTTATACCTAACAGGTCAAAAAGACCTGTTAGGATATGAAAATTACTTCACCACTTCAACCCATTGACCTTTAGTTCGAGCCAAGAATTCATTGTCATACATCGCTTCACATTGTAGTCCTGGTAAGTAATATTTACCTAAATACGATGCGTTTAATAAGATTTTGAACGTTCTTGTTTCGCCGCCACGAAGACTGAAATAGTAGTTCGCTCTATCATCACGAATGTCGATATAGTCTGCAACATTGGAAGTTGATTCTCCAAATTCAGTGTATCTAGTATTTACAATTTCAAATCCTGACGGTAGAATTTGCGAAAGTGCAATATTTTCTACTCGTTCATTTTTACGATTGGTTAGCGTAACTTCTGCAATGAATTCTGTTCCTTGAGCTATTTTGGTTACTGAAATTGCCTTTCCTTTTCGGTCTTTGAAAACCACATTGGCAGATAAATTGTTTTGAACAACATTTTCTTTTCCAACAGGAAGAATTCCGCTATTTAGGACACGAACAAAAATAGTATTATTTTTATTGTTCTTAATCGTAACCGAATTATTTCCTGAAACTAAAGCTAAATTTCTTTGTGCTACCGTTTTGTTGGTATTAATTACAACTGATTTTCCGCCACTAGTATATTGAACAGAAACGCCTTTACTACCATTACTTTGTGCAAATTTTGACATTGCGTATAATCCGTAAGCGGTTGTTTGCGTGCTCATCCATTGGTTGCTTGAAAGATTTTTAGCCAATTTGGTTGCCATTGCAAAAGCTTTTTGTTTTTGACCTAATAACACTAAAGTTTCTAATGCCATCGCACGATTTCTTTCGTTTGAACCATAATAATAGTAGTAACCATCTTCGTTTTGTTCGTCAATCATTGATTTGCTTAATAACGCCAAACCTGCCGAATTTTGTTTGATAATAGCATAAGTTGCAGCCAAACGCAATTTACTTTCGTTAGAAATTCCAACCGTTTCACGAAGTCTGTTCATTGAAGCCAAATCGGCCGAACCTGCAATAGCCAATGTATAAAGACGATAAGCTTGGGCAAAATCGTTACCATATTGTTTTTCAAAACGCCATTGTTTTGCCATTTTCTTTTGATAGGAAATCCATTTATTTTTGAAAGAAATTGGTAAAACATATCCTTTTTTCTCTGCTTCAATTAAGAAATGTCCTGCGTAAGATGTTCCCCAATCGTCCGCTTCGGCATTGCCTGGCCAATAAGCAAATCCGCCGTTTGCCACTTGGAAATTTCCTAATTTTTGGATTCCTGCGGTTACATTTTTCTGAATTCTTTGTTTGTAAGTCGCGTCTAAATCCATCACATCATTCAAATACAATTGTGGGAAAACAGATGATGTAGTTTGTTCCACACAACCGTGTGGATATTGAATCAAATAATCCAATCTTCTGCTAAAATCAACTGTTGGAACCGATGAAACTTCCATTTTTGCTTTGTTGCTTCCAGTTACTCCAAATAAATCCCAAGTGATTTTTTTAGAACTATTTGGTTCAATAATAATATCAGTGTATGTTGTGGTTATTGGATTTGGATTTATCACATCAATTTCAACATCATAAGTAGATTTCTCTTTTCCTGATGTGGCGATGATTTGCACTTTTCCAATTCCGGTTATACTTCCAACACTTAAATTGAAATACGCCATTTTTTCGTCAGGTTCGGTGAATTTTACAATTTGACTTGCTTTTCCAAGAACTCTTACAGCATTATTTGTTTTAATTTGAAGTGTTACATTCTTAATATTTTTCTCTGTTGCAAAAAGCGTTACTGGAATCGTAACATTTTCTGAAGGAGAAATTTTTCTTGGCAACGAAGCCAAAACCATCAACGGACTTTTTACTTGAGTAGCTTTTTCAGCCATTCCGTAAGCGCTATTTTCTTTATTGGCAGCCACAACCATAGTGCGAACGGAACCAATGTATTTTGGAAGTTTAATTTGATGCGTTTTAGAATCGCCTTTCCCTAATTCAAATGGTCCGAAATACATCACAACTGGTTTGAAACGATTGGCTTTTTTAGCTTTTCCGCCACCTAAATCGGCATCACCACCAATGGCGAAAACTTGATTTACTTTTCCGCCATACGCACCAATTACATCATCATAAATATCCCAAGTTCTAACGCCTAATGCTTCGCGAGTGTAGAAATTATCCCAAGCATTTGGAGTTTTGAAACGTGTTAAATCCAACAAACCTTCATCAACAACAGCAATGGTGTAAGTCATCGCTTTGCCTTGTTTTTCAGATACTTTTACATTCACAGTTTGCTCCGGACGAAGTACATCTGGCATCGAAATTTGTGGTTCTAAAACCGTATTTTTATCGACAACTTCTATTGGAACAATTCCGTACATTCTTATTGGAGAATCGTTTTTGGTAGATGCGTGTGGTTGTAATAAAGTTACATTGATGTACACATTTGGCGCCATTTCACCAGTAATTGGTAATTCGACAGAAGTTTCACCTTTTTTGGTTTTTGCCCAAAGTGTTTTCACAACTTTAGTTCCGTTTTCTACAGAAATTAATGCTCTTCCGCCTTCACTTGATGGGAAGAATATTTTGGCAGTTTCACCAACAGCATATTTCTCTTTATCGGTTGAAAAGCGTAACATTGTCGCTGCTTTTCCATCTTCATTTTTAGAACGAGCCGACCAATATGGCGAGTCAATATAAACTCTTGTTCCTGTTGCGTGACCATCATTTGGATCGGAAACACGAACTAAATAATTACCCCAATCGTTTTCTGGAACTACAAATGAAACACTTGCTTTTCCTGAATAATCAGTTGAAACTCTAAAGTTTTTGTAAGCAATTGTTGAAGTTGACGAACTATAATTAGATAAATTATCATTGGAAGCATCCCACCACCAACGTGATTCTAATTTGTAAACGCGAACATCTAGATTCTGAACTGATTTTGGTTTTCCGTTTTCGTTTACAGCTACAATATCAAATCGATTGGCTTTTCCAGTTTCTAATAAGCCATATTTGTTTGGTTCTGGGGCTTTTACACCAATATAAGTCTGGTAAGGTGAATAAGTTGTAGAAGCTACATCGGTAGAAACATCGCCTCCTTGCTCGTAAACTTTGGTGATGAAAGCGGCTTTCAACATTCCTGGCGCTTGACCTTGCAATGTTGGTTTTATCGGGATGGATGCACGACCATTTCCATCAACTTTTCCTGAAAAAATATTGATTTCTTCGGTTGAAAAACTTCTTGTTGGATCATCAAAAATGTATTTGTCAAATCCTTTAAACGTTGTTACTTGTTGCGAGAATTTGGCTTGAACTTCGGTTTTTAAATCTTTTGCTACAGCACCGTGAAGCCATAAAACTTGAATATTATTGACATTGTTTTTGCTAGTTGATAGTACAGCATCATTGAAACTGTTTTTAATTTTTAAACGATTAGGTTTTATGGTTTCAATTTTCAAACTTTTGTAAAAACGAGCACCACCAACACTTACAACAGCTTCCCAATTTCCTGTTGGAGCACTTGATTGCGTTGGAACTATGAATTTATAATGACTGAAAGCCGTTCCTTTTTGAACCGATTGATAAACCGTTTTTCCGCTTGGATCGTTTACTCTAATTTTTATCGGATGATTTTCTGGTAATTTATTGGCGTTATCATTTAAAATGAATGACAAAAACAATGTATCACCTGGACGCCAAACGCCACGTTCACCATATAAATAGGCTTTTAATCCTTTTTGCAAAGTTTCGCCCGAAACATCAAAATCACTTACAGATAATGATAATTCGTCGTCCAATTTCACATAAGTGCTTTGGTCGCCTTTGGTAATAATTGCGAAATAAGCAATTTTTTCTAATTGGAACGATGCCATTCCATCGCCATCAGTGCTTGAATCTGCAATTTTTTGTTGTTGGTAATTGTATAAAGTTACGGTTGCACCCGAAACAGGATCAGTAGAAACGATATCACTAACTGCAATTGTCACTGATTTATCTGTTCCACGTTTCGCAATTACACCTAAATCGGTTGCTAAAATATTGGTTCCAATGGTCGTATTGTTGTAATAATAATAGTCGGTGCAAGGATCAAGACTTTCTCTGTAATCATAATCTTCTTCGTAGTAATAATAATCGTAATTGTTGCCGCTATAATTGACGTCGTCTTCATTTTCTTCTTCAGAATCTTGATTTTCTTCTTCGTTATTTGGCGTTTCATTTCCGCATTTGTAAAGTGAATATTTCTTTTTGAATGAAAATTCTACACGATAAATCGCACCTGGTTCTGGAGTTACAATTTTAGAAATGTCTAAAGCATAGGTATTCCATTTGGTGTAATCTAGAAGGTTGTTTTGTTTTAATTCGATGGTTTTTTTGGCGACTGATTGTCCAACTTGTTTCAGATTTCGAGTTCCGTTAAGTTCATTATTTTGCAAGAATTGCATTATGTTGTTTTTGTAAATTTTGTACACTTTTACATCAACAGCATTCAAATTGGCCGCTTGAAAATTAATTTTTAAATTATTAGAACTTGGTAAAATCGTTCCGCTTTTTAGTAATCGTACAGCTGGTTTTATTTGTTCAAATTGTAGTTTTTCAGAATAATTTTGCTTCATTTTGTAGCCGTATTCGCTTTCAATTCCTTGAAAAACTTCGACTAGTTTTGTTCCGGCAAAAGATTGAATATTAGATTCTTCTTCAACAGCTTCAACTACTGGTGCAACATAAGCTACAGCCGAATCAACTGCAACAGCAGCAGTGTCAACAGCAACGGCTACCGAATCAACAACCGCAGTTACACTTTCGGTGATAGTTTCAGTTGAATTTCCTTTATCTACTTCAGAATTTTTGGCTTCATTGCTGAAAAACACTTTCAAAACGTTGCCCATTGTGGCAAATTTCAAATTGTTAGTGTTTTCAATTGCGATTAATCCTTTAAAATCTTGATCTCTTTTTAATGGATCGGAGAAGTTTATCAATAACGATTGGTTGTTTTCGTCACCAATTTTAATGTCTAAAACTTTGAATTGATTTTTACCTGGAATAGGATATTTTACTTCGCCTTCTTGCTCAATATCAGCATCATCGCCATCCCAAGCAATGGTGATTTCACTATCGTCATCGAAACGTTTTATTTTGTCAATAGTAAATTTAAATTCCGTTGAAGTACTTGTTGCTTTATCAAAAATTATTTTTAAATCATCACCATTTTGAGTTGCTTTCAACAATTTTTGAGCATCTTCAAAGGATAAATTATCAGCGGTTTTAATCGTTCCGTTTAAATAATAAGTGTCTCTGTCATAGGATTGCAAATCTAAAGTATTGACTATGAAATCTTGCTTGATGGTTTTTATGGAAAAATTAAAATTCTCCAATTCTTTTGGCGTCTTATCATTGATTTGTGAAAGGTGAAGCGTAATTTGATACAAAGTATTTTGTTCCAATTTGTCTTTTGGAATAAAAGCAATGGTATTGTTAGAAAGTGCCACCACTTTTCCTGAAACACTTGGAGAAATATCGAACAAATCTTCGTCTAATTCTTGGTTGGGTTTCCAATCACTTTTATTAAAAGCTAATTGCACGCGAATATCGGAACTGACCGATACAAAACCAGAAGAAAAACTCGATATATAATCCTTGTATAAAGTGAAGTCGGAATCAAAATCGGCAGCCGATTTTTTAGAACAAGAATACAATACAAAGATTGCAAGAAACAAACCGATTAACTTACTGGTTTTCATGTGTTTTTTGGAATTATTGGTTAGAACTTTTTGACTTGAAAATATGATTTTTAACACTTTCAATTAATGCTATAACAGAAATAAATTTTAAATATTGTAGTAAATGTAAAATAAATTTTTGGACTATTTTTCTTGTAAAAAAAGGAATTTTTCTACTTTCTTTTTTCGGCAAAAAAACGCTTCATTAAGTCACCACATTCTTGAGCTAAAATGCCTTGATTTACTTGAGTTTTTGGATGTAATTTTGTTCCTAAAGTTTGAAATCCGCGTTGTTCGTCTCGAGCACCAAAAACAATTTTGGAAATCTGACTCCAATACAAAGCACCGGCGCACATTTGACAAGGTTCGAGTGTTACATATAATGTACAATCTTTTAAATATTTTCCACCAAGGTAATTGGCAGCAGCTGTTATCGATTGCATTTCGGCGTGCGCCGTTACATCGTTTAATAATTCAGTAAGATTATGACTTCTAGCAATGACTTTGTTGTCAATTACAATGATGGCACCAACAGGAATTTCACCTTTTTCAAAAGCAGTTTCAGCTTCTTGCAAAGCTTTTTTCATAAAGTATTCGTCAGTGAAAATGTTTTCCATAGAACAAAAATAGGAATTCAATTCGTACATTTGCTACATGTCAGAAAATTTACTTCAAAACATCAATAATCCATCTGATTTGAAAAAATTAGAACCTTCGCAATTGCCTCAATTGGCTAAAGAATTGCGTGATTTTATTATTGATGTAGTTTCTGTAAAAGAAGGTCATCTTGGCGCAAGTCTTGGTGTGATTGAACTGACAATTGCTTTGCATTATGTTTTTGACACGCCAAATGATTTGCTAGTTTGGGATGTTGGTCATCAAGCTTATGGTCATAAAATTTTAACTGAAAGAAAAGAAAATTTTCATACCAATCGTCAACTTGGTGGTATTTCTGGTTTTCCAAAACGTAGCGAAAGTGTTTATGATACTTTTGGTGTTGGTCATTCATCAACATCGATTTCTGCTGCTTTGGGAATGGCAATTGCCTCTCAGTTGAAAGGCGAAAATAAACATCATATTGCTGTGATTGGTGACGCCTCAATTGCAAGCGGAATGGCATTTGAAGGATTGAATCACGCTGGAGTTACTGATGCTAATTTGCTAGTAATTTTGAATGATAATGCTATCGGAATAGATCCAAGCGTTGGTGCTTTGAAAAACTATTTGACTTCGGTTAAAGAAGGAAAAAATCCGAAGCAGAATAATATGATTAAATCTTTGAACTTTGATTATTCAGGACCAATTGACGGACATGATTTTGAAGCCTTAATTTCAGAATTGGAACGTTTGAAAAAAGTAAAAGGGCCAAAATTTCTTCATATAATCACTACCAAAGGTAAAGGTTTACAACAAGCTGAAGAAGATCAAGTGAAATATCACGCGCCAGGAAAATTTGATAAAACTACTGGTGAAATTCATCCAAAATCGGAAGAAAATTTACCTCCAAAATTCCAAGATGTATTTGGTTGGACTTTGGTCGAATTGGCTACAAACAATCCGAAAATTATTGGAATTACGCCTGCAATGCCAAGTGGGAGTTCTTTAAAGTTCATGATGGATGCTTTTCCTGACAGAGCTTTTGACGTTGGAATTGCAGAACAACATGCAGTGACACTTGCAGCTGGAATGGCAACACAAGGAATGGTGGTTTTTTGCAACATTTATTCTACGTTTTTGCAACGTGCTTATGACCAAGTGATTCATGATGTGGCTTTGCAAAATTTACCTGTAATTTTTTGTTTGGATAGAGCAGGATTGGTTGGAGAAGATGGCGCAACACATCATGGAGTTTTTGATTTGGCGTATTTGCGATGTATTCCAAATATGATAATTTATGCTCCTAAAGATGAAATCGATTTGCGAAATATTTTATATACAGCTTCTTTAGGATTACATCATCCGATTGCTATTCGTTATCCGCGCGGAAGAGGAAAATTTTCAAATTCCAAATTTAAAATTCCAAATTCCAAATTTGAGAAAATTGAAATAGGGAAGGCACATTTGCTTAAGAGTGGAACTAAAATTGCAGTTTTATCAACAGGATTTATTGGGAATAATGTGGACTTGACTTTGGATAAAGTTTCAAATGCTGATGAAATTGCTCACTATGATTTTGGATTTGTAAAACCATTGGACGAAAAGTTGTTGCATGAGATTTTCAATTCATATGATACAATAATTACAATTGAAGATGGCGTAATTAAAGGTGGATTTGGTTCTGGAATTATCGAATTTGCATCTGAAAATAATTATAAAAATACCATAAAAACGCTCGGAATTCCTGATGATTTTATCGAACATGGAACAGTAGAAGAGTTGCAACAAATCTGTAAAATTGACGTTAAAAGTTTAGAAAAGCTTTTTTCTACTATTTGATTTTACGATTTTTGCGCAACTTTTAATTTTTATGTCATGAGATTCTTCTTCAAATCTTCTGTAGTTTTACTTTTGCTATTTACACAAATCACTTTTTCTCAGAAAATTCAAACTAAGTTACCAGATACTATTTCTCATTGGGAAAAGAAGAATATTGTAGGGTTGGATATTAGTCAAATAGCATTTATGAATTGGAATGCCGGAGGAAATAGTTCGGTTTCTGGTTTATTGAAAGGTAATTTTGTTAGAAAATATACTACAGACAATGTTAGATGGGTTAATGAGTTGATATTTAAGTATGGTGTAAATAAACAAGATGGTGTAGAACTAAGAAAAACAGATGATGCTTTTCAATTAAATTCTACTTTTGGTTATAGACATGACACTATTTCAAATTGGTATCATTCTGCAAAGTTTAATTTCAACACACAGTTTACTAATGGATATTCTTATCCTAATACTGATAAAGCTATTTCAAAACCTTTTGCGCCGGCATATATTTTTCTTGGAATTGGAGCTGAGTATTCCAATAAAGAAAAAAAGATTAATGTATATATTTCCCCATTAACTCAAAAAACAACTTTAGTTTTAGCTCAAGAATTGGCTAATCAAGGTGCTTTTGGAGTAAACAAAGCTATTTATGATGAAAATGGAAATCTGATTAATAAAGGGAAAAAATCTAGAACAGAATTAGGTTTTTTAGTTTCAAGCGGTTACAAAAAAGAAGTTTTTAAGAACATAATAGTTGAAAACAGATTGAATTTATATTCAGATTATATAAACAAGTTTGGGAATATTGATGTGGATTGGCAAATGCAATTTGATTTAGTTGTAAATAAGTATGTTAGAGCTAATATTGGAGCGCATTTAATATATGATGACGACATTAAGGCAAAAGAGGAAATAAATAATGTTCAAGTAACTGTTGGTCCAAAAGTTCAATTAAAACAAATGTTGGGAATAGGAATAATTTATAATTTTATTTAATAACAAAAGGCTTTCAAATTAATGAAAGCCTTTTGTTTATTTATAACTATTATTTAGTTTTTAATAATTTTTTGAGTGAAGTTAACATTGTCACCATTCACTTTTAAAATGTACATTCCAGATTGTAAACTGTTTAAGTTTAATGATTTCTCAGTATTAAAATCTTCATTTTTATATTCAGTTACTATTCTACCATTGATATCAATAACCTGAATATTTACTTTACCTACGTAGTTGTTGATTCTTACATTAAGTAATCCATTTGTTGGATTTGGATAAATTCTGAATAATTCATTGTTTTCAAAATAATCAACGCTTAAAGTACAGTTTGGACCTGGAGCAAAAGCTGTAAAATCTTCAACTTGATCATTACAATTTTGATTACTTCCAGCAGAAGCATTTAAACCAACACCTCTTCTTCTGAAAACTTCGGCAATTAAGCAATAATCTTGTCCTCCAGTTGTAGCTTGATCTGCTGCAAATAAAGCGTCTCTTGCTGAAATAACTGTTGGGCTACATGGTTGTAATTTAAGTCCATCAAGAACTAATCTCATTACTTTATTATTACCACCTGTTCCAGTATATTTATTATCATCATATCCATATTTTTGAATATAAGCCCAGTTTAAATCCCAAAGAACTGTTGCCCAAAAATCACCATTTACATATCTGTATGAAGTATTGGCAGGGTCTGATGGTATCGGAGAATTTGAATCTGCATACGTTAATGGGTTTATAGACATATCAGTAGAATATGGATATGATCTTAAACCATTACCAGTAGTTGGTTCACTCAATACGAAAGTTGCTAATCCTTTTGGTGTAGTACCTACATCACCTGGTTTAATTTGCATCATCATTGCAAACCAATCTGACCAACCTTCTCCCATTTGGTCATAATTTTGAAGACAACTAGAATTTAATCTACCACCTGCTAACCTATTAGATATACCATGACCAAATTCATGACTAATGATACCATTATCAAAATCGCCATCAGAGTTTACGAAAGCTTGTTTTTGTAATTTAATTGTAACAGGACCATTTTGCATTTCAGCAATAATAGCTTCTCCAACTTCTTGTGTTACAAAAACAGCTGGAATTGTAACGTTAATATCCGCTCCACTCATTGTAACCAGTTGATTGGGAACATTGTTTACTACAATTACAGCAATAGCACCAGCATTTTGAGCATTAAGTACTTTAGATACAAACGTGCAATCTCCTCTTCTTAATATAACAATTTTTCCATTTAATTCTGTATCGTTAGAAGCTGGAGTACAAGCTATTGATGTTGAGGGATCAGTATCTAGATATAAAGCAACCTCTGTTTGTATAAAGTCTGGAGCTGAGGGAACAGGAATGTTTCCCGGATCGAAACCATTATCAGCCGAATAATAATCTCCTGCAATTGAAGATGGAGACAGAACAAATAATGATTTTGGACTATAGTTCCATAAGAACATTTGCATTCTTGGTCTAGAGCCATCAACAGGAGTTGAAAAATTTGCATTATTTGTTGCTGGTGTAGCTACTTGTGAGCCGTCTTGTGCATCACCCCAAACTGCATCTGAAGCCGCTCCACCACTGATGTAGTTTGTTTGTTGGAAGTTTCCATTAGGCTCATTAAATCCATATTGATACCAAACGTCATGTAAAACATTTATCATGTAAAATAAATTGGTAGTTGCTGCACTAATGTAGGTATTTGCGCTTACAGTTGTACCTGGATAAGGAAAATCAAAACTTAATGCGGCACCACCATCAGGTGCAAAACCACTATTTGCCGGATTTGTATTGTGTGATGTTGGGTTTACACTTGTAAAATCTGCTCTAGCCCATGTATTGTTACCTCTTGTGTAAGTATATTTTAAACTTGCAGTGTTTAAAGCAATAGTATTTGTATCATGCCATCCTTTTGGAGAAGCTGTAGGGTTTTCTGGATTTGTAACTAATTGTCTTGCAGTATGGTTTGGACTTTCAAAGTTGAAAGGAATAACTCTGTAAGATCCACCTTGTATCTGAAGCGGATTAGCTAAACTTTCATCTTTAAATAAATTTTTGTAAAATGAAAAATCAGAAGAACCATGTTTGTGTCCTTTGTGGTTTTCAAAATTACATGAAATAACTAAGTCGTATTTCTGAAGAATAGTTCCTGTAACAGCATCAATTCTCATGTTCCAAAGATGTTTATAATCTTGAGTATAAAATGAAAAGTCCCAAGCTAATCTTAAAGTTTCACCCATTGGTTGATAAACAAGTTCAGCAGTAATAGGATCCTCTGTTAAGTTACCATTAGAAATTTTGAATTCATTGTTGCTAATAGTTTCAATGATTTGATTGTTTGAATTTGATTGATTAACTGATTCAAATGCTTTGTTAAGGGCATTTAATACAGACAATGAAGGTGAAGTTGTGTTAACTTTTTGCGCAACATTTGAAATAAACACTCCAGTAGAGTTGATTACTTCATCATTCTTCATCCAAATGTTTGAAACAGAGTTGAATATTTCAATTCCTTGATGTCTTTGTTTAATCCAATAAGTATCAATCTTGGTTGATTCTGAATTACCTATACTTTCAATTGTCCAATCGCTAATATCTTGTGTTGTAAGATTAAATATGGTTTTGTTATTGTCTAAATAGCTTTGAATTTTCACTCTGTTTTCTTGTGAAAAACTCAAAATTGTAAACAAAATCATCAATAGTGATGTAATTCTTTTCATTTATTTAAAATTTAATTTGTTGGCTGTCCTTTATGGTTTCAACTTTATTTATGAACGTTTGCTTGCACAAACTAATTGTTAATGGCGATTTCATAATTAAAGTTTGTAGTTTTTTGTGAAACAAATCTAATTTTATTTTCAAATAAAAGCAATTATTTTTGTTGAAAATCAAATTTTTAACTATTGTTAGAGGCTATTATTTGATTGAATAATACTGCATTTCCATCTGTTAGCATCGAAATGAAATGGCAAATATGTAATAATCGTTCGTATAATGATTCTTTTTCAATGTGATGTTTTTCGGGTAAAATCTTTAATAATAGCTTATCATAATTGGTAGCTTTTCCCTTATAATTATTATTGTAAGCCGTTATGAATTTGTCTAACAAATTGTTAATCATCTGATAACCTGATAGTTCTTTCTCAATTACTTCACGACTTTGATAAATGTTTTTTACACTTAATTCGATAATATCATCAATTTGTGCTTTGTATTTACTTTTATCTGTTAATGCATATGGGAATTCACCTTTAAGAATTGCTTCTTCATTTTCTATAAATATACGAACCGCATCATTAATTAGATTTCCAATGGCTAGAGCACGTAAATAGCTAATTCTGTCTTCTTTTGTAGTGAGTGTTTGATATTTATTAGCGTCAATAGTATCTTTTACTAATTTAATCAAATATTCTAGAGCATAATCTTCCGAAACTAATCCGAGATTTATTCCATCTTCAAAATCAATTATAGTATAACAAATATCATCTGCGGCTTCGACTAGATAGGCTAGAGGATGTCTTTCATAACCGATATCATTTCCCGATTTGTTTGGAATTAATCCTAATTCATCGGCCACTTCTTTGAAAAATTCTTTATCGGTTTGAAAGAAGCCATATTTTTTATCGGCAATATTGGAAGTTGGTTTTTTAGGCAAACTTTCTTTAGGATATTTCATAAATGCTCCAAGAACAGCATAAGTCAATCTAATGCTTCCTTCTATTCCAGGTCGTGAGCTTGTTAAAACAGAAAAACCGTTAGCATTTCCTTCAAAATCGATTAAATCTTGCCATTCTTTATCGGTAAGTTGTTCTTTGTATTTTTGTCCTTTTCCGATAGAAAAATATTCACCGATAGCTTTTTCACCTGAATGCCCAAAAGGTGGATTTCCAATATCATGTGCTAAGGAAGCTGCAGCAACAATGGCTCCAAAATCATTAGCTTGATAACCATGAATTTCTTGTAAATGTGGATATTTTTCAATGATTTTTTTTCCAACTAATCTTCCTATTGAACGACCAACTACTGAAACTTCTAAACTGTGCGTCAATCGCGTATGAACGAAATCGGTTTTTGATAACGGAATTACTTGCGTTTTATCTTGTAAACTTCTAAAAGCTGATGAAAAGATAATTCTATCGTAGTCAACTTCAAAGCCTAAACGTGTGTCGTCTTGTTCTATTCGAAGTCGTTTTCCTTTATCACCTTGACGTTTTAAAGATAAAAGTTGTTCCCAGTTCATCATATAATATTAGATTTATGATTTTAGATATTAGATATTTTTTTTCATGCAAATGCTAGTTTCAACGCCTTGATATTGCCCAAAGTTTTCAATGATTTTATATCCTAATTTTTGATATAAATAGATAGCATCTTTTTGCAAATGACCTGTTTCTAATAAAGCAGTTTTATAATTTTCTTCTTTTGCCCAAGTTTCTAATTCTGTTAAAACTTTAGTTGCAATTCCTTTTCCACGATGTTCAGGTAAAGTAAACATTCGTTTCATTTCGGCAGTTTCTTCATCATATTCTTTGTAAGCGCCAATTGCAATTGGAATTTCACTTTCATAGACAATTAAGGCGTTTTTCAATAAACTCGATTTATTAAATTGCGAATAAAAGGCATGATCTTCACCATCAAGAATTGCCAAATAAGCATCCAATTGAGTTACAAGTTTTTCAAAATCTGGATTGTCAGAAGTTGTACGAACAAGATGCATCTTATTGTTCTTCTTGCGGTTTTCCTATTTCATCTAGAGAATTATGTGCTTCAAAGGCTTTTTCAAATGCATCTTTTCTAACAACATAAGTATCTGGAATTGAATCGTGCCAACCTCTAGAATAACTTCCTATGAAAGAAAACGCTTCGAAAGGAATTATTCTGCAAAGTGTTCTTCTCAAAGTAGTTCCAAAATCGGGTTTTGAGCCATCTTCCATTACCACCATTGTTTTAGTAATATATTTTCCTATTGTTCGAGAAGTTTTGTTTTCTAAAACTGAATAATAAGGGATAAAAATGGAGAAAAATATCAAATAGCTTTCTAAAGTAGTAATGCTTTGAAGTTTTTCAACAATTGTATTTGCCCCAAGTAAAAGGGCAACAATAGCTACTACAAAAGAAATGGAAAATATTGTAATATAAACTACAATTAAATCAATTATATAGTTAATAAATCGTTGTCCTGATGACGCTAATAAATCTCCTGATACTTCAAATTCTTTTTTGGATTCCATAATTTTTATTTTTTATCGTTAGCTAAGAAAAATACTCTTGATTTTTTTGGATATTGATTATAACTTTTATCACTCGGATTAGCAATAACCGATTTGATATTGATTTCGTCACCCAATTTAAAATCCTTTACAACAATTTGATAATCTAATAAATATTCGCCACAGAAATAGTTTCCGTTTTCGTCTTTTTCTATAATTCCTGTGTAAATTCCTTTTTCTTTCATGCTGAACTTGTTTCAGTATCGCTACTATTTTTTTTATTTGATTTCAAAGATAATTAAAAAACAAAACAGCCATCTTTTTTGATAGCTGTTTCTATATTCTTTTCTCTTTATTCTATTTTCTAATTACGAACCACACATTTCACAGTCGTCTGGTCCAGCATTTTTTGCCATTTCAATCATAGCTCTGTATTCTTCGGCAGTCATTTCAACTGGTTCGTTAAGAACTGCAATTGGTTGTAATGGTTCTGTGATAGCATTTATTTCTGCTGCAGGTTGCTCTTGAACTTCAATTGGTTCGGCTTTTTTATCATTATTTAAAGTAAACTTGATGGCATCAACCGCAGCTTTTGTTCTCAAGTAATACATTCCAGTTTTTAAACCTGATTTCCATGCGTAGAAATGCATTGAAGTTAGTTTTGCATAATTTGCATCTTGCATAAACAAATTCAACGATTGTGATTGGTCAATAAAGTAACCTCTTTGACGGCTCATATCGATGATGTCTTTCATAGACATTTCCCAAACGGTTTTGTAAAGTTCTTTCAAATCTTGTGGTACTGATTCTATATTTTGAACCGAACCATTGTGACGCATAATTTCTTGCTTCAAAGTTTCGTTCCACAATCCTCTTTCTACTAAATCGTTTAGTAAATGTTTGTTTACCACAATAAATTCTCCAGAAAGCACTCTTCTTGTATAAATATTAGAAGTATAAGGTTCAAAAGCTTCGTTGTTTCCAAGAATTTGTGATGTTGAAGCCGTTGGCATTGGCGCTACTAACAATGAATTTCTAACACCATTTGCTAAAACTTCTTTTCTCAAACCTGCCCAATCCCATCTTCCAGAAAGTTCTTCGTCTTTAATATTCCATAAATTATGTTGGAATTCACCTTTAGAAATCGGCGAACCTTCATAAGAAGAATATGGTCCTTCTTGTTTAGCCAATTCCATAGAAGCAGTTACTGCTGCAAAGTATAATGTTTCAAAAATATCTTGATTCAATTGTTTTGCTTCGTCACTTGTAAAAGGCATTCTCAACATGATAAAAGCATCTGCTAAACCTTGAACACCAAGACCAACAGGACGATGACGCATGTTAGAATTTTCAGCTTCTATTACTGGATAGTAATTTCTGTCGATTACTTTGTTTAAGTTTCTTGTTACACGTTTAGTTACATTGAAAAGTAATTCGTGATTGAATTTTCCGTTTTCAACAAACATTGGTAATGAAATAGAAGCCAAGTTACAAACTGCAACTTCATCTGCAGAAGTATATTCCATAATTTCAGTACATAAGTTAGACGAACGAATAGTTCCCAAATTCTTTTGGTTCGATTTTCTATTCGCTGCATCTTTGTACAACATGTATGGTGTTCCAGTTTCAATTTGTGATTCTAGGATTTTTTCCCAAAGTTCACGTGCTTTTACTGTTTTTCTTCCTTTTCCTTGTGCTTCATACGAAGTATATAATGCTTCAAATTCGTCGCCATATACATTGTCTAATCCTGGACATTCGTTTGGACACATTAAAGTCCAAGTTGAATCTGCTTCAACACGTTTCATGAATAAATCTGATGTCCACATGGCGAAGAATAAATCTCTAGCACGCATTTCTTCTTTACCTGTATTTTTTTTCAAATCCAAGAAATCGAAAATATCGGCATGCCAAGTTTCTAGGTAAATCGCAAAACTTCCTTTACGTTTTCCTCCACCTTGATCTACATAACGTGCAGTATCATTGAATACTCTCAACATCGGAACAATTCCGTTTGAAGTTCCATTTGTACCACGAATATAAGAACCTGTAGCACGAACATTGTGGATTGCTAGTCCAATTCCACCTGCAGATTGTGAAATTTTTGCCGTTTGTTTCAGCGTATCGTAAATTCCATCAATGCTATCATCTTTCATAGTTAATAAGAAACATGATGACATTTGAGGTTTAGGAGTTCCTGCATTAAACAATGTAGGCGTTGCGTGCGTAAAGAATTTTTTCGACATCAAATCGTAAGTTTCAATAACTGATTCAAGGTCGTTTAAGTGAATTCCAACAGAAACACGCATCAACATGTGTTGTGGTCTTTCAACAATTTTACCATTAATTTTTAACAAATAGGAACGTTCTAAAGTTTTGAAACCAAAATAATCGTAGTTAAAATCACGGTTATATATAATGTGAGAATTTAAAAATTCTGAATTTTCTTGAATTACATTGTGAACTTCTTCCGAAAGCAATGGCGCTTCTTGATTGGTTCTTGGATTTACATAATGATACATTTCATTCATCGTTTCAGAGAATGATTTGTTAGTGTTTTTATGTAAATTTGATATTGCGATTCTTGCTGCTAATTGAGCGTAATCAGGATGCGAAATCGTCATTGACGCTGCTGTTTCTGCTGCAAGATTATCTAATTCTGACGTAGTTACTCCATCATACAATCCTTCAATTACACGCATGGCTACTTTTACAGCATCTACTCTGTCATTTAAACCATAGCATAGTTTTTTAATTCTATCGGTGATTTTGTCAAACATTACCGGCTCTTTGTGGCCGTCTCTTTTTACTACGTACATAAGTTTTAAGTTTTTGTGAAATAGAAAATCCCTTCACTATTTCGGGTTATTTGTAATATGTGCTGAACTAGTTTCAGCATCTGTTTTTTGGAAAATATTATTCTTAGATTTTAAAAGAATCTGAAACAAGTTCAGATTAAAAATCAGCGTCGAAACTAATTTTGCTTGCTTCAGAATCAGAATTCATTACACCTGCTTTTTGGTATTCAGCTACACGTTTTTCAAAGAAATTTGTTTTTCCTTGAAGTGATATCATATCCATAAAATCGAATGGATTTGATGAGTTGTAAACTCTATCGCAACCTAATTCTACCAATAATCTATCAGTAACAAATTCTAAATATTGTGTCATCAAAGTCGCGTTCATTCCAATCAAACTTACAGGAAGTGACTCGGTGATGAATTTTCTTTCGATGTTTAAAGCGTCAGTTAAAATTTCTGTGATTCTTGCTTTAGGAACTTTATTTACTAAATGGTGGTTGTGTAAATGCACAGCAAAATCACAGTGCATTCCTTCATCACGAGAAATTAATTCGTTAGAAAAAGTCAAACCTGGCATTAAACCACGTTTTTTCAACCAGAAAATTGAGCAAAAAGAACCTGAGAAGAAAATTCCTTCTACGGCTGCAAAAGCAATCAATCTTTCTGCAAATGAATCTGATTCTATCCATTTTAAAGCCCATTCTGCTTTGTCTTTAATGGCAGGAAAAGTTTCGATTGCGTGAAAAAGTTCGTATTTTTCTGCTTCATCTTTTACATAAGTGTCGATCAATAACGAATAAGTTTCGCTATGAATGTTTTCCATCATGATTTGAAATCCGTAGAAAAATTTAGCTTCAGGATATTGTACTTCACTTACAAAGTTTTCTGCAAGGTTTTCGTTTACAATTCCATCAGATGCAGCGAAGAACGCAAGAATGTGTTTGATGAAGTATTTTTCATCAGCATTCAGCTTATTATTCCAATCGTTCAAATCGGTGTGTAAGTCAATTTCTTCTGCTGTCCAAATGCAAGCTTCTTGTTTTTTATACCATTCCCAAATATCTTGATGCTTAATTGGGAAAATTACAAAGCGATCTTTATTTTCTTGAAGGATTGGTTCTACGAAAGACATAATTATGGTTTTTATTAAGGTTTTTTTAACTTATTTCAACTGTTACAAAGATTGATAATTTTAAACGAAAAAGAAAGTCAAAGTTATTGACAATCGGCTTTAGTTTTTAACAATGTGTAGGAATACTACTAATTTTCACTTTTTCATAACTATTTGTTTAACAATAGTTTACAAACGTCAAAAAATGAAAAAATCCCTAAAAATAAGGGATTTATGAATTTTTACGATAAGTTTTCGTAATGTTTTTGAAAGGAAATTTTAAGTAAAAAATTAAACAAAAAATGCAACTTTCGATAGGTTGAAAGTTGCATTTTTAAATTTTCTAAGAATAGAAAGATTTACTCTTCTTGCTCAGCATCAATATAGGTTTTGTTACCGTTTTTATTGATGTAATATTTTCCACCTCTTGGTCCAGTGAATACTTTTTTACCTTTATATTTTCCAGTTACTTTATCAGCAACTTTTTTCTCTGCAGTTTTAGAAGCTGCAGTTTCTTTCATGTCTTCTTTTTCTTCAGCTGCCGTTTTTTTAACTTTAGCTGCCGTTTTATTTGCAGTTGCTTTTGCTTTTCCTTCTGCAGCTTTAGCAGTTCCGGTTGCTGATGCTTTAGTTTCTTTGGCTTTTTTAGTCGCATTTTTGTAACGTTTGTCAACTGTACCGTCTTTTTTCAATTTAGCACCTTTTTCTTCTACTTCTTTTTTAGCTTTAGTAGTTTTAGCTTTAGCATCATTTGAAGTTTTAGCTGCTTTTTCTTCTACTTCTTTTTTAGCTTTAGAAGTTTTTGCTTTAGCATCTTTTTCTGTTTTTTTAGCTGCCTTCTCAGCCTCTTTCTTAGCTTTAGCTTTCTCTTCTTTTAATTTGTCAGCTTTTTCTTTTTTAGCAGCTACTGCCTTTTCAGTTTTTGATTTTGCTTTTGATGCTTTTTCTTTTACGTCTTGTGCAAAAGTCATGTTTGAAAATACAAACACTAAGCATAATAAAATTAGTTTTTTCATTGTGAATTCGAAATTAGGTTATTAAAGTTTAAAATTAACGAATTTATTATTAACAACAATTATTCCAATATTATTTTTTTGTTGTAGAACTATGTTTACATTAAAAAAATGCACGGAGTTGCACGCTTCCAGTGTGAATAGCATTGCTAGTATCAGATTTTCGTCCTTGATAGTTAATGTTAATGTCTAAATATTGCGTTAGATTTTTCTGTAAAAGTAAGCGCCAAGTACTGTTTTTTCCGGGTTGTAAGCCTTCAAGCATTTGAAAAGCAACAGGTGAAAGTGCGTTTCCAATGAACTCATTGTTATAAAGCGAGAATTCTCCATTGGCTGTGAATTTATTGTCGCTTGAATAATTAAACGAAATTCCGAAGCGTTGTTGTTTTAAAGATTCAAGTAAGTTTATGATGTTTTCTTTGTTTTTGTATTCATAAAAAAGCGACAAACTTTTATTGTTCGAAAATAAATAGGAGATTTTGGGTGCTACTGCATAAGAATTCAATTCAAAGTTTCGTGTGGCATAATTATCTGAAATACTTTCGGAGTTTGAAACAGAAAAATCCAAATTAAATAACCAACTTTTTTTCACCAAATGCGCGTATTGCAACTGATTAGACTGTGTTGTGTTTTCTTGAGAACCGATAGACAACAACGTTTTTACTCTTCCATTTAAATGAGTGTATGTTAATGAGTGACGTTGCTTGCCTCGATTGTAAAATAAACTATTTCTAAAATTAGTATTCAGTCCAAGTAAATTATCTTCGCTAGTTGAAAACGGATTTAGATTAAAATTATCAGTATCGCGTTGAATTTTTCTATCTAATGAAAATGAAGTTTGGTTATAAAAATAGGAGAGTAGTTTTTTGAAACCTTTATTGTTAATCCATTTGGATGGACTTAAAGTTACCGATTGTGAAAATTTATTTTGATGTGTTTTTACAAAAATTTGATTGGGAAGAAAAACACGAACATATTTGGCTTGATCAGGAAAAGCAGCTATTTCAAACTCTTGCAGTTCTTGAATTCCGTTGTTGTTGTAATCATTCCACATGTAAACTCCTTGTCCTGGATTGACTTCTAAATAAGTGAATTCCTGTTGAGCAATGGTTCCTGAAGCAGTTTCGTAGGCAACAGTGGTTTGGATTAACTGATTGAAAAAATTGTCATTGTAAAGCAATCTAGAATTCAATGACGGTTCTGTTGGAATCGTTGCATCGGTATATTTTAATTTTCGATAATTTACAAAAAGAGATAAGTTAGTTTTCTTATTTTGAATTAATTTTGATTTCAAATAATAGGAATCAGAAGTATTTACTCGTTGTAGTATTCCCAATTGCAAACTATCGTTTTTTCTGTTTAAATATCCAATTTCAGTGTAAACTTTTGTACTATCACCACGACCAATAAACGCTCCATATTCAGAAAAACGTTGACTTAAAGTGGTGAATTGATTTGTAGCAACCAATTGTTCCTGATTGTCTTCAAGGTTAAAACTTCCGCCAATCCAGTTCTTTTTAAAATGAAGTTTTGCTCTTGTTTGATTTCGGATAAAGTCAGTATTTGAAATAGTTCCAGTGCTTTTCATGAAACTAGAATTTTGCTGAACAACTAATTTTTTATGTTTGAAACTTCCTTGAACAATGTGTCGTGTTCCTGAAAAATTATTGGTAAAATCTAGTTTTTCTAGTTGATATTTGGCAAAACCTTTGGTTTTAAAATCAAAATTTAAACCTGAAACCAACAAATTTTGATTGCCTGAAATGGTTGTTAAATTCCAATCGCGATTGAATTCTATGTTGAATAATCGTTCGATAGTCTTGAAATTTTGTTGCACTAACTGATAATTAGCAAAAGCATCAAGATTATATTTTCCTGAATAAAGTCTCTGTTTCCCATTGATTTTTGCTGCAATCCCTCTGTTGTTATTGTCGTCAATGGTTGAATAAAGATTCAAATCGTTGTTGCTAACTCCTAGTTCAAAATCAATTGCAGTTTTTTCATTTGGATTATAACTTCCTAAAATTGTGGCAATTTGAATTTTTGTTGGAGCAATCAATCGTGTTATCGGTTCATAATTTCCTTGAGGAATTCCAGCAATTGGTGCAACATATTCGTAAATTTTTCCAACGGCATTGTTATTTGCTAAAACGTAATTTCCTAAGTTATTTCCAACCAATGAAAATCGTACATTATATAAGGTATCATTTGCATCATTTGAATATTGAAAAACTTCAACACCACCAATAATGACTTTTTCATACAAAACTTTGTTTTCAGAATAAGAATCTTCGTAAGCTGATGGAGCAGTCATTAAATTGGAATCATCTCCAGCATTTTTGAGTACTTCAACTTGTTCACCAGATAAATTTTGTTGCAATGGTTGGTTTTTTACATCATTTTCAGAATATAAAAATCCACCAATAGACCATTTTTTTGTTTGATGATTCGCACCACCATAGGTTACAAATCGAGTGAAATTTCTATCAGAATATTGGTATTCAATAACAATTCTCATTTCGGAAGTTATTGGAAACAGTGAAGTAAAGATGATTTCTCCAGCATTGTAGTCGATTATGTAATCGTTGCTTTCACCTCTTTTTAATAAAATCCCATTAACAAAAACGCGTTCAGAGCCAGAAATTACAAGTACAAATAATTCTCCATTAGCACCACGTAATTTATATGGACCTTGATTTCCTTCTTGTCCAGTAAAGTTGCTTTTGGCGTATTGACCACGAACCACGGCACCTGAGGCAAAGACTTCCGTTTTATTTTGAGGTGTTCCAAAAGTGAATTTTGAAGATAATCCTTGTACTTTTTTGTTAAAATTTAAAAACTTAGATTGTCTATTTTCTAGAAATAAATCTCCAGCGCGAATACTCCATTTGTCTGAAAACAATTCGATAAATATTTGATCAAATTCGTCTAAGGTTTGTGAATAGCCGCCAGCTTGCAAAGGAATATTACTATCTTGGATAGAGGCACGAAGTGAAACTTTATTGGAAATTTTACCTGTAATTTGCAAATCAAGATTGGAGTTTACAGTCGAGTTTTGATTGTTTCCAACGGTAATTCCACGAGTAATACTTCCCGAAGTATTTAATCCGTCGAAAGGTTTGAAGGTTTTTAGATTGTCTCTTTTTACGGTGTATAAATTTCCAGCTTCATTAGAAACCACTCGCTTATCGTCATAAATAGAATAGGTTTTGGTAAGAAATTCAGGAAACTTTAAATAACGAATGGTCAATGAATCTTGAGAAACGTAATTGTTTTTGAAAATCAATTTTGAGTTTTGAAAATCTACTTTATAATAGGAAGAGTCGATTTCGATTCCTTGTTTGTTAAGAATTTTAAAGAACGATTTATTGATGCTAACGTTATCAATAGTGATGGTATCTTTAGAAAAAACTATTTTTTTGTTTTTATATGGCGTTTCTATTTCCTGAGCAAAAATGCCCGAAAAACAGAACAATAACATCCATAAAAAACTATTTTTTAACATAAATAAGATAACTCATAAATGTCAAAAGTAGTATTTATTATTGGAAAAAGTTGATGGAATTGTAACGCAATTTTGCCAAACTATAGTTAATTCTAATGTGATTCCTACGGAATGACAAAATTGCGATAGGTTTTTGGATTGTAATAAATTTACTCTTTAGTTACAATCTGCATTGTTTCTCTGGAAATTTGTTTTACTAAAACAGTTTTGTCTTTTTCTACCATTTCTGCTGCTTCTTTAGAGAAGTGACGAATGGTGTAAAGAGAAACATTTTCGTTGTAAGAAACTTTAAATTTCTTTGATAAAATAGTTTTCAATTCATTGAAATTCCCAAATTTATCTTCAATACAAATAGAAAAACTGATTGCTGTGTTTTGAATCAAACTTACTTTGATTTTATACTTATGTAAAAGTGCAAAAATTTCACTGATATTTTCTTCCATAATAAAAGAGAAATCTATGGAGGAAAGTGAAATTAATAATTGGTTTTTCTTTACAATAAAACAAGAAGCTTTTGGTTCTAAATCAGCACCTTTAGAAACAGAAGTTCCAGGTAACATTGGATTTATAAAGGATTTTACAAAAAGCGGAATTTCTTTTTTCTGTAAAGGTTGCAACGTTTTTGGATGAATTACTGAAGCTCCATAAAATGCTAATTCTATTGCTTCACGATACGAAATTTGATTTAACAAAATCGCATTTTCAAAATATCTTGGGTCGGCATTCATCACTCCAGGAACGTCTTTCCAAATCGTCACACTTTCTGCACTCAAACAATAAGCAAAAATTGCAGCTGTATAATCAGAACCTTCACGACCAAGAGTTGTAGTAAAGTTATTTTCGTCTGAACCTAAAAATCCTTGTGTAATGTTTAATGCTTTTTTCTTAACTCCTTTAGAAATCAATTTTTGAGTTTGTTCCCAATCAACATTGGCATCACGGTAAGTTGCGTCTGTTTTGATAAAATTCCTAACATCAATCCAATTGTTTTTTAAACCTTGGTGATTGAAATAATAGCTTACAATTGTTGTAGAAACAATTTCCCCATAACTAATTACTTGGTCGTAAACGAAGTTGTAATTTGGTGATTTATTGCTTCTCAAGAAATATTCTAAATCGGCAAAATGACTATTTACAGCAAAGAAAACATCATGTTCTTCATCATCGAATAAGTCTAACAAAATTTGGTTATGGTATTTTCTAACTTCTTGTAAGGATGCATGAAATTCGTTAGATTTTTCAAAATAGTTTTTTATTACAGTTTCCAAAGCATTGGTTGTTTTTCCCATTGCGGAAATTACGATTAAGACATCTTCATGACCTACTTTTTGTAAAACATCAAAAACATTTTTTACACCATCAGCATCTTTAACTGATGCGCCACCAAATTTAAATATTCTCATATTAGTATTAAGACTTTAGTATTAAGTATTAAGATTTTATTCTTTTAGATTTTATTTAAAAAATTATCGATTCCGTTTTCATCCATTTGAACAACATCCCAATCAGCTAGAATTTTTGCGCCACTTTTTTTGTAAAATTCAATTGCAGGCGTATTCCAATCAAGAACATTCCATTCAATTCTTCTCACATTATCGCGTTTTCCTTGGACTATGATTTCGCTGTAAAGTGCAAAACCTGCTCCGGTTCCGCGTTTGTCTTCTTTTACAATTAAATCTTCAAGGTGAATAGTTTTCCCTTTCCAAGTAGAATATCTGTAATAATAAAGTGCAATTCCGATGATTTGGTCATCGACTTCAGCTACAAAAGTATGAAACAAAGGGTTTTCTGCAAAACCATCACGAATTAAATCGTCGACAGTTATAACAACGGCATCTGGTTCTTTTTCGAAAATTGCTAATTCTTTTATCAACTCTAAAACAGATGGCATGTCGTTTGGAGTTCCTTTTCTTATAATCATTTAAAAAAAATTAATTTCCAAAATTACAAATTGCTTTGTCAATAAACAAAAAAACAAATTCCAAATCCCAATGGAAATTGAGGGATTTGGAATTAAAAAAAATTGGGGTCTAAAAAATTTATTTTTTCTTTTTCTTGGTAGTAGTTTTTTTGGTAGTAGTTTTGGTAACAACGACTTTGTTATTGATTGGTTTTTGAACGTATGCTTTGTATAGTCCATCAGCAATTGCTCTCTGTTTAGCAGTTTCAGCTCTGTCTTTTGGGTCAGGATGTGAACTCATCATTCTAGATAGAAAATCGGCTGATGCACCACCACTTTGAGAAGCTAATAAATTAAAAGCTGATTCAACTGCGTTTACATCATAACCATGTTTTTTCATAAAATCATAAGAATAGGTATCTGCTTCAGATTCTTGTTTTCTGCTGTGTTTGCTGTCTAACATTGCGTTTCCAATTTGACCTAATTGGCTGTCTGTTAGTTTGGCAACTTTATCAGATTGAGATGAAATAGCATCAATCAATGCAGCTTTTCTTAACGCTGCTTTCATAGCATCTTTCGTGTCTTCATTGGCAACGTGACCAATTTCGTGACCAATAACGGCAAGCAATTGATTGTCATCCATAATATCCATTAAACCTGAATAAACACGAACACTACCATCTGCAGTTGCAAATGCATTTACCTCTTTTGTTAGATATACTTTGTAGTTTAATGCTAATCCGTTTTCGCTTGCATGTTTTCCAAAAATTCTGTTTAGTCTAAGTGTATAACCATCTTTTGGTCCAGCTAAAACATTAGTTGAATCCATTTTTCTAACAGCTTCTTTAGATAATTTTGCTGCATCTTCATTTGAAAATGTAAAGCTTGCAACTCCATTTTGCAAAGCACCAAGAGCTTTTTCTCCCAAGTTAATTTGAGCATTTGCTTTAGAAATATTCAAAATGACTAATAAAGCAATTGCTAAAAACGATTTGATTTTCATTGTATTATAATTTAATAAATTGAAGAACAAAGATAAAATAAGTTTGATAATAAATTTGTAGTATTAATTCGTTTAATTGATTTGAAATTTAATAAAATAAACGATATTTGCACAAATAACTACAACGATTTCGTAATGGAAGAACGCAATAAAACCTTAGGTGAATTTATCATTGAAAATCAAAATGCTTTTCAGTATTCCTCAGGAGAATTATCAAGAATTATAAACTCAATTCGACTGGCAGCAAAAGTTGTTAATTACAAAGTAAATAAAGCTGGATTGGTTGATATTGTTGGAGCAGCTGGAGAACAAAACGTTCAAGGTGAAGACCAACAAAAGCTAGACGTTTATGCCAATGAAGTTTTTATTCAAACGTTAATCAATCGTGAAATTGTGTGTGGAATCGCTTCAGAAGAAAATGATGATTTCATTACTGTTGCAGGTTCAGATAATTCTCATAGTAATAAATATGTGGTTTTAATGGATCCTTTAGATGGTTCTTCTAATATTGATGTCAATGTTTCTGTTGGAACAATTTTTTCAGTTTTTAGAAGAAAAACTCCTGTTGGAACTCCAGTAACAAGTGAAGATTTTTTACAACCAGGAACACAACAAGTTGCTGCTGGATATGTTATTTATGGAACTTCAACGATGTTGGTTTATACAACTGGTCATGGTGTAAATGGTTTTACTTTAAACCCTGCTATTGGAACTTTTTATCTTTCACATCCAAATATGCAGTATCCAAAAGATGGAACTATTTATTCGATAAATGAAGGAAATTATGTGCATTTTCCTCAAGGAGTGAAAGATTATATAAAATATTGTCAGCTAGAAGAAGGCGATAGACCTTATACTTCAAGATATATTGGAAGTCTAGTTTCCGATATGCATCGAAACATGATTAAAGGTGGAATTTATATTTATCCAACAAGTTCAAAAGCACCAAATGGTAAACTTAGATTGCTTTATGAATGTAATCCAATGGCTTTCATTGCTGAGCAAGCAGGTGGAAAAGCAATTGATGGTTACAGAAGAATTATGGAAATTCAACCAACAGAATTGCACCAAAGAGTTCCTTTTTTCTGTGGAAGTTACAATATGGTTAGTAAGGCAGAAGAATTTATGAAAGCATCTAATTTGTAGAACAAATTCTACAAAAACATAAAATACTGAAAAGTAGCTTAGTTGAAAGAAAAATTACTAAATTTGCAAACATTTTTTTCAACAAAAACTACTTACTTATATGTCTAAAAATCAATCAAAAGAAACAGAAGCTCCAGCAGTAAACCCACTAGAATCTGCTCAAAGATTGGAAGCTATCAAAAACCTGATTTTTGGTGAAAATATTCAGCAAATTGATCAGGAATTTCAAGCGATTAAAAATCACATTGAAAAAAGAAAAGAGGAATTAGAAGACTTTATTGCTGAAACTCGTAAGGAGTTGAACAGCACTATCGATAATTTAGCAACCGATTTAAACATCAGAATTACTGATTTAGAGAACAGTATGAATGATAAAACGGATGAATTAAACCACAAAAAAGTCGATAGAAACTTACTTGGAACGCTTCTAGTTTCTATGGGTGAAAAGATAATGAAGGACTAATTCATTATTATGACAGATTCAGAGAAATTAATTAAGCTCAAAGAACTTCTTCTTAGTGAGGACAGAGATTTTGCGCAAAATATTTTACAAAAATTAGATTCTCTTGAAGATACGGTTAACACGCACGAAAAACTTTCTGAAAAAGTAAACCCAATTATTGATAAAAAAATAGACACTTTTGTGGAAGAAATTCCAACAAAATTAGGTCCAGTTATTGCCGATGCTTTGACCAAATCGCAGGATAAAGTGGTGGAAGCTCTTTTTCCAATCATTGGTAAAATGATAAAGAAATACATTCAGCAAGAAATAAAAGCGCTTTCAGATTCTATTAATAGCCAAGTTCAAACCACTTTTTCAATTAAAACCTGGCAACGAAAAGTTAAAGCGATTTTCACAGGAGTTTCCGAAAAAGAAATCATTTTGAGCGAAATGAATCAAACTTCTGTCGAACAAATTTTTGTTATTGAAAAAGGTTCAGGTTTGATTATTTCAAGTGCATCCAAACAAGAAAGTATTGATGAAGATATGATTGCTGGAATGTTAACCGCGATTAAAAGTTTCGTCGAAGATGCTTTCAAAAAAGACCAACAAAGCTTAGAATCAATTCAATATGAATTGTTTGAAATTCATATTCAAAATTTTACTTCCTATTATTTTGCAGTTGTAATTTCTGGAGGATTTGATGCTTCTTTTAAAAATAAATTAGAAAATAAATTATTCGATATTGCTTCTCATATTAAAACAGATGCTGTCGATAAAGAACATATAACCATTAAGTTAACAGAATTCATCCATGAATAGTTCGAAAAAAGTTGTTTTAGTAGGACATTTTGGTGTTGGAAAATCTTCTTTGATGAGGCGATTTGTTCAAAACACTTTTTCTGATAATTATATTGTTACTATTGGTGTTCATATACTCAAAAAAGAAATTAAAATTGAAGAACTAAATCTAACTTTAGTTATTTGGGATATTGAAGGTAAAGATGATATTCAAAAAGTACGTTCGTCTTATCTTTTAGGTACTTCAGGATTTATTTATGTTATCGATCCAACTCGTTCACAAACCTATGAACGATTTAATGAAGAGATTGATTTTTTAAAAACAACCTATCCAACTTCAAAAATTGTTTCTGTTGCCAATAAATCAGATTTAATTGATATTGAGGAATTTAAAAAATTACTAGAGCAAAAAAATATTTCAATTGACTATTTTGCAAGTGCCAAAGAAGGAATTGAAGTTGAAAATTTATTTCAAACAATTGGACTGAAAATGGTAAAAAATGTTTGAGCAAATTAGAAATAAATATCTCTATAATAAAACTCAAATTGTAGTTTTAGACAAGCAAGGAATTGTTTTGCATTCCGATGATTTGCTTTATAAAATTCAGAAACAAACTTCAATTTCTGATTTTCATCCTTTTTTTGAGACCATTATTTCTTTGATTGATTTAGAATACAATGAGTTTACATTTAGCTGTATTCATATTGATTATGAAGGAATTAAAAAAACTATTGACGTCATTTTCAATTCAGGTTCAAATAATGAAAATCCGTTTCTAATTTTTATTGATTTTACAGAACACTACAATAATTTTCAAAGCATTGCCCAAGAAAAAAATGAATCTGTTCTTAGTTTTCATTTGGCAGAAATAAAAAACCAGCAATTACAATCGGAGAAGAATTTTAAAAACAAATTCTTAGCCAATGTAAGTCATGATTTGAAAACACCATTAAGTGCTTCGTTATGGTTTTTGGGGATGTTAGAAAAATCTGAAATCACTTCTTCTCAAAAGGAAATGATTGCATTAATGAAAGAAACAACAAATCATATAAAAGAGCTAGTAGATGATATTTTAGATTTATCAAAAATAGAAATGGGGCAAATAAAACTTCAAACTGCTCCATTCGATTTTATTGAAATGCTTTACCATATTGAAAAAATTATAGCTCCAAAAGCAAGAACCAAAAAGCTTGATTTTCAAATTGTAAAAGATAAAAACCTGCCAAAATTAGTGGTTGGTGATAAAACTAGAATTGTACAAATTATTATCAATTTGCTAGATAATGCCATAAAATTTACCAAAAAAGGCAGTGTTGTTCTTTCGGTTGTTGTAAAAGAAATTGAAAGTAATAATGCTACAATTTTGATAAAAGTTGCCGATACAGGAACAGGAATAAAAGCTAATGAAAAAGGCGAAGTTTTTCAAAGTTTCAAAAAGCTTCACGATTCCAAAAAAATTGATGGTTCTGGTTTGGGACTTTCTATTGTTTCAAATCTATTAGAATTAATGGGAGGTAAAATAGATTATCAAACAGAATTAAATGTAGGTACCACTTTTGAGATTGAAATTCCTTTAGAAATTAAAGAAAGTGAAGTTGGTACTAAACCATTTGAATTTATTGAAATCATCAATAAACTTAATGTCCTTATTGTAGAAGACGATGAAATTAATCAACTTTTATTGATGAAATTGTTGTTAAATCATGGTGGATTTAATATTAATATTGCTAATAATGGTTTGCAAGCTATTGAAATGGTAGAACAAAATCCATATGATTTAATTTTTATGGATAAAGAAATGCCACAAATGGATGGCTATCAAACTACAGCTGTTCTAAGGAAAAATTTAAAAAAAGAAATAAATTCTATTCCAATTATTGGCGTTTCTGGCCATCCTGTTGCTAATCAAAAGGAGATTTTTGACGCAATGGGTTTTAATGGCTATATAACAAAGCCATACAAGAAAGAAGAAATTTATGAATTGGTTTATGAAGTATTAAAACTAAAAAAGTCCTAATTTCTTAGGACTTTTTTATATTTCAAAGAATAATTATATTACTTATTCATGTGAGTCATTTCAAAAGTAAATGTGTCTAAATCAACACCCATTACTAATAAAGACAATGCTTTGTCAACTATGTAATTTACATTTCCTGGAGTAAAACCTAATGCCAAAGCAAAACGAGTTAAAATTTCTTTTTGCTTAGGTCCAAGAATGTGATCTGCATAAACCATTCTTGATAAATCATACAAACGTTCCAATCTGTGTGCATAAGAATACGGCGGATTGATTGGGTATTTCAATGGATTTTCAAGAATTTCTTCATATTCAGCTGGCGAAATTTCTAATCTTACAGCTAGTTTATCTAAAAATTCTTTTTCTTCTTTGCTCAAATCTCCGTCAGAAGTGGCAACACGAACAATAGCCGAAAAATGACCTTTATTTCTCGTTTTAAATTCGCTATCAAATAAATCTGAAAATGACATAATTATAATGGTTTTATTATGCAAATATAATTCAAATTCCTCAAAAACCGAAAATGTTTTTCATCGAATTTAAGATAATCTTTTCTGCCAAATTCAAAATAAATTGTAAGTTTACATTCCTAAAAATTGCTAAAAACCGAACTTATGTCAGATTTTTGGATTTATTTCAAAATTGGTCTCAACCATGTTTTAGACATCAATGGCTACGATCACGTTTTATTTCTAATCGCGCTAACCGTTCCTTATGCTTTCAAAGATTGGAAAAGAATACTTTTATTAGTTACCATTTTTACCATCGGACACACGCTAGCCTTGATGCTTTCTGTTTTTAATATTATAACTGTTCAAGCTAATATTGTTGAATTTCTGATTCCAATTACGATTCTAATAACAGCATTTTTCAATCTTTTTACCGCCGGAAAATCTTCTAAACAAGAAAGTATCACCTTTGTTGGAACCATAACTTTATTCTTTGGAATCATCCACGGATTAGGATTTTCAAACTATTTTAAAGAGATTCTTCCAGGAAAACCAACTGACAAATTGTGGCCATTACTAGAATTTGCACTCGGAATTGAAGCTGCTCAAATTATTGTAGTTTTAGTGGTTTTAATTTTATCATTCATCGTTCAAACCTTATTCCGATTCAGCAAACGCGATTTTACATTAACCATGTCAGCATTTGTCATTGGAGTTGTAATTCCGTTAATCATCGAAAGCCCAATTTGGAAACGATAATATTAGAATAGGAGCGAATCAGTAGTTATATTTGTAATGGTAATTCCTGCTTTCCGCACTACATGGTAGTTGCTACAATCAGGGCTAAAGGAGATACCATTTTAATAGAGTTCAGAAATAAATAAAATAAACTTTGTGCCTTCATGCCTTAAATAAATAATGAAGAGATACTGAAACAAGTTCAGCATTAATATGAAAGACAAAAAACAAAACAAATACGATAAAGCCTACTTAAGAATTGCTGCTGAATGGAGTAAACTTTCTTATTGTAAGCGCAAGCAAGTAGGCGCAATAATTGTTCGCGACCGAATGATAATTTCAGATGGTTACAACGGAACACCTTCAGGTTTTGAAAATTGTTGCGAAGATGACGAAGGATTAACACAATGGTATGTGCTTCATGCTGAGGCAAATGCTATTTTAAAAGTGGCACGTTCTACTCAATCTTGCGATAACGCTACTTTATATATTACACTTTCACCTTGTAAGGAATGTAGTAAATTAATTCACCAATCAGGAATAAAACGAGTGGTTTATCAAAATGGTTATCGCGATACATCAGGAATTGATTTCCTTGAAAAAGCAGGAATTCAAGTTTCTCAAATTGAAGAGTTAGATTAAGTTTTATAAAGTTTTAGGAAATAATAGGATATGTTTAACGTTCCTATATTATAAAGCTTTGTAATTTTGACAAGCTAATTAATTGTTTTTCATGAAAATTAATAAAATCTACATACCATTACTTTTTTTCTCGTGCGTGGCGCTTGGCATTGTCATTGGTGGTTTGATTAATTATCCTGTAGCGAAACCTTCTTTGTCTAAAAATGATTACAAAACAAAACTCAATAAATTAATCAATTTTATTGACAATGAGTATGTTGATGATGTAAAAACCGACTCCATTGTAGATTTAACAGTTAATAATATTCTAGCTAATCTTGATCCACATTCGGTTTATGTTCCGCCAAGTGAGCAAACTGCTGTTGCTGAGAACATGAAAGGTGATTTCGTTGGAATAGGTGTAAATTTCTATAATTATAATGATACAATTGCCGTAATAAAACCAATAGAAAATGGCCCAGCAGAAAAAGCCGGAATCAAATCTGGTGACAGAATTTTGTATGCTGATAATTTCAAGCTATTTGGTAAAAAACTAAAAAACGAAGTCCTTTACAGCAAATTGAAAGGTGAAAAAGAATCGGAAGTAACCTTGACAATTTACAGAAAATCTGAAAATAAAAATCTGAAAATTAAAGTAATACGCGATATCATACCTATAAAAAGTGTTGACATTGCGATTTTATTGAATAAAACTACAGGTTATATAAAAATCAATCGTTTTGCAGAAACAACTGCCGATGAATTTCATACAGCTTTACTGAAATTGAAGAAAAGTGGCATCAATTCACTTGTAATTGATTTACGTGAAAATGGCGGCGGATTTATGGAAATGGCAGTAGAAATTGCCGACGAGTTATTGAAAGATAAAGAATTAATAGTTTTTACTAAAAACAAAAAAGGAAGTATCGACAAAACTTTTGCAACAGGAGAAGGTAATTTTGAGACTGGAAAAGTTGCTGTTTTGATTGATGAAAATTCAGCTTCTGCAAGTGAGATTTTAGCTGGAGCTATTCAAGACAACGATAGAGGTTTGGTTTACGGAAGACGTTCGTTTGGAAAAGGATTGGTGCAACGCGAAATGGGTTTTGATGATGGTTCAGCTGTACGATTGACAATTGCAAGATATTACACACCAAGTGGAAGAAGCATTCAAAAACCTTATATAAAAGGTCATACTGAAGAATATTACAAAGAATCGGAAACACGTTTTGAAAGTGGCGAATTGTATGAAAAAGGCAAAATAAAAATTGCTGATTCCTTAAAATTCAAAACCAAAAAAGGAAGAACTGTTTATGGCGGCGGCGGAATAGTTCCAGATATTTTCGTGCCTTTAGAAGTAGAACACGGTCAAGAAAGTTTAGAATACATACTTCAAACAGGAATCGTTGGACATTTTGTTTTTGAACAGTTAGATCAAAATAGAAATGCTTTCAAAGGAGATGATTTTCAAAAGTTTCAAGCTAAAATGCTAAACAATGAAACCTACATTAGTTTGTTTGAGAAATACCTTTCTAAAGCTGGTTTAGACATTAGTTTGAACAAGAGTAGAGCATTAGTAAATCGTTACATCACTGCAGAATTTGCTCGTCAATTGTTTGGAGAAAATCAATATTACCAAATTATTTTGAAAGAAGATAAAATGGTAAAAACGGTTTTGAATGGTAAATAAAGAATTATGGAAAAAGTAATAAATGATTTTAGTATAGGTTTGTTTCTATGGCAAATCGTCGTTATATCAATTTCGGTGATTGTAATTGTATTTTTATACAAACTATCCAAAAGAATTTGGAAGTATTACGAAAAAGATAATCCTACTTCCTTATAGAATCATGCGCTTGACTCGAAATTCCATCATTCCATAACGTTAGAATATCGGTTGCTACGGCAGCGCCACTTCCAGCAGCTATTGCTAATTGACTTCTGTGTCCGGCAAGAGTTCCAGCTACATAAATTCCTTCAGCAACTTTGTGGTCATCATTTTTTAATTGGATGCGTTGTTTTTCAGCAATTGCTTTTTTGTGAGGTTCAACGTAATGCATTAAACCTTCAATTGCAAACGTATTTGCTGAGCCAATTCCAATAACAATATTTTTAGTTATGTAGGTATTTTTGTTTGTGATTACATTGAAATTTGGAAAACCACCTTCAATTTTTAAAACTTTTTCACCTTCAATTTGAGTAACATGAGGATATAAATCTTGAAGTTGTTCCAAACTTTCAGTTAAAAGTTCTGAGCCTAATTTTCCAGCAGGAATTCCGTAAGCATTATTGAATAAAGCTTCTTGTAAAGAAGAGGTTTTTTGATGTGTAATAATTCCGATTTTTTTATCTTGAGCAAAGGCTTTTTTATGAGCCGAACCTAATACTAGTGCACAAGAAACTCCAGAAACGCCACCGCCAATTATTAAAACATCAAACATAAATTTTAAAATTAAAAAAACTTAAATTCCAAATTCCAAACACAACTAAAAAAATTGGGATTTAGAATTTATAAATTGGGATTTATATTAGTTATTGATTTTTTAATTTCTCTTCAATTTTTTTAGACATTTTGAAGATAAGTAAAATTAAAACAGCGCAAAAAGCAGCAGCAATTCCAACTAAAGCAATCAAACTATCACCTTCAAATGGATTTTGAAAATCAAGTAAAGTAATGTTGAAAACCATTAAGCCAACAGCAAGTAAAATTAGTATAGTAGTAAAAATTTTCATTGATAAATATTTGATACAAAAATAGTAAAAATCAGATTAAATGAATAATCCTTTAACATTAGCTGCAAATAATTTAACAGCAATTGCAAGAAGCACTACTCCAAAGGTTTTTCTGATGACACCAAGTCCGTTTTTTCCTAAAAACTTTTCAATTTTAGCAGAAGATTTTAAAACCGCATAAACCAAAATAATGTTTAAAACTATTGCAATTATGATATTTATAGTTGCAAATTGTGAACGTAATGAAAGTAAAGTAGTCATTGTTCCTGCACCAGCTATCAAAGGAAATGCTAAAGGAACAATCGATGCTGATGAATTAGCTTCTTCTTTATAAATTCGAATTCCTAGAATCATTTCTAATGCTAAAAAGAATAGTACAAACGAACCTGCAACTGCAAAAGAGTGAACGTCAATTCCAATTAATTTTAATAATTCTTCTCCAACAAAAAGGAAAACAATCATAATAACTCCAGCAACAACTGAAGCTTTTTCTGATTCAATGTGACCAAATTTTTGTCTCAAATCAACTATAATTGGAATTGTTCCAACAATATCAATTACAGCAAAAAGTACCATTGCAATGGTAATAATTTCTTTAAAATCTAATCCAAACATAATTCCTCATTTATCAAAGTGCAAAATTACTGCTTTCCAAATTGTTAAAATCAAAACCATACGTTAATTTTAGGATATTTATCAAAACCATAAAATCATTTGTACCTTTGACAAAAATTTTAGATAAGAGAAAACATCTAATATCTAAAATTTAATATCAAATATTTGACATATGTTTCAGTTAGGAAAAACGATAGTTTCAGAAGATATTCTTGAAAAAGATTTTGTTTGTAATCTTTCTGCGTGCCATGGTGCATGTTGTGTAGATGGAGACGCAGGTGCGCCATTGAGTGAAGAAGAAACTAAAATTTTGGAAGAAATTTATCCAAAAGTAAAACCATTTTTACGTAAAGAAGGAATAGAAGCTATTGAGAGACTGGGAACTTGGGTAAAAGGAACGGAGCAAGATTTAGAAACACCGTTAATTGATGAAAAAGATTGTGCCTACGTAATTTTTGACGGAAAAACGGCATTGTGTGGCATAGAACAAGCCTATAATCAAGGTGTTATTTCTTGGAAAAAACCTGTTTCGTGTCATTTATATCCAATTCGTGTAAAAGATTTTACTGAATTTGCAGCCGTAAATTATGATCGTTGGGATATTTGCGATGATGCTTGTTCACTCGGGAAAGAGCTTCAAGTTCCAATTTATAAATTTGTAAAAGAAGCTTTGATTAGAAAATTTGGAGAAGATTGGTACCAAGAACTAGAAAAAGTAGCCGACGATTTAAAAAACGGAAAATAAAAAAACGCCTTGATATTTCAAGGCGTTTTGTTTTCAAATTAGTAAACGTGATGAGATTAGAATCAAAATATTTAATTAATTTTTTCTAAAAATAAACAAAAACTATTTGGTAAATAAAGGAGTTTTTTCGTTAAGAAAGTGGAGGATATGGCTCGAACCAACTATTTAATTAATTTTTTCTAAAAATTTAAATAAAAACTATTTGGTAAACTAAAATGCCTTTAAATAAAGGCATTTTTTTGTTATAAAAGTGGAGAAGATGGGGCTCGAACCCACGACCTCTTGACTGCCAGTTAAGCACTCTAGCCAACTGAGCTACATCCCCATTCTCCAAATATATTAATAAAATTTAAATTAACCTAAAGGTGTTTTTCTGTAAATTTGTGTAATAATTTAAAACATTTGAAATGAAATTTATTTCTTTAATTCAGCAAGTCAATATTGATGATAAAATCAAAAATGCACCAGATAATGGCTATTTAATTGGTGTGTGGATTGGTTATGTTTTACCATTCGTAGTGCTAATAGGACTTGCTTATTACATGTATTATCGTGCAAAAAACAGAAAAGACTTAGAGTAAAATTCCTTAAATTTGCATTCTAAAATCTAAATGATGAGTAAAATCAGAATTACCAAACAATTTTCTTTTGAAACAGGTCATGCACTTTATGGCTACGATGGAAAATGTAAAAATGTTCATGGACACAGTTACAAACTTTCAGTAACCGTAATTGGAACACCAATATCCGACTCGAATAATGTGAAATTCGGAATGGTAATTGATTTTTCTGATTTGAAAAAAATTGTACGAGAAGAAATAGTGGATGTTTTTGATCATGCTACAGTTTTTAATAAAAATACGCCTCATGTTGAGTTAGCAGAAGAACTGAAAAACCGTGGTCATCATGTGATTTTAGTAAATTATCAACCAACAAGTGAAAATATGGTAATTGATTTTGCTAAGAAAATTCAAGACAGATTGCCAAACAATATTCAATTACATTCTTTAAAATTACAAGAAACAGAAAGCTCGTTTGCCGAATGGTATGCTTCTGATAATATGTAATTTACTACTTTTACAAAATGTCAAACAAAAAAATCTATTTCGCATCCGATCAACATTTTGGAGCTCCAACGCCTGAAGCTAGTTTTCCTCGTGAGCAAAAATTTGTAGCTTGGTTAGATGAAGTGAAAAAAGATGCGGAAGCCATTTTTCTATTGGGTGATTTGTTTGATTTTTGGTTTGAATATAAAACCGTTGTACCAAAAGGATTTATAAGAGTTCTTGGAAAATTAGCCGAAATTCGAGACAGTGGAATTCCGATTTATTTCTTCGTTGGAAATCACGATTTGTGGATGAATGACTATTTTCAAAAAGAACTCAATATTCCAGTTTACCACGATAATAAAGAGTTTACTTTTAATAATAAAACGTTTCTTATTGGTCATGGTGACGGAAAAGGTCCAGGTGACAAAGGTTACAAACGAATGAAGAAAGTATTCGTACATCCGTTTTCAAAATGGTTGTATCGTTGGCTTCATCCAGATATTGGAATGAAATTAGCACAATATCTTTCTGTAAAAAACAAATTGATTTCTGGAGCAGAAGATGTAAAGTACTTAGGCGAAGACAACGAATGGCTAATTTTATACGCTAAGAAAAAATTAGAAACCAAACACTATAACTATCTAATTTTTGGTCACAGACATTTACCAATGACTTTAAAAATTGGAGAAAATTCAGAATACGTAAACCTAGGCGATTGGATTGGCTACTTTACCTACGGAGTTTTTGACGGTGAGAATTTTGAATTGAAAAAGTTCGAAAACTTATCTAAGTAAATAATCTAAAGTTACAGCATCTAGTTTTCCATCTGGGAATAAACCATTTTTTTGTTCAAATGCGCCTAATGCTTCAATAGTAGTTTGTTTAAAAAGTCCGTCAACAGGAATGTTATATCCTTTTTTAACCAATATCTTTTGCAATTCATATACGAAAGAACTGAAATCGCCAATCTTCAAACTATACTTTTCTGGATTGCTTTTAAACGTTTCCATCAAGAATTTTCTTTTGATGAACTCGTTGTAATCTTTTGCTTTATAGCCACTTTCTTCAAAGGCAATTACGTCTTTGTCGTTCAATCCTTCGCTTTTCATTTTGGCCGATTGTACTAACTTTTCTTCATATAATTTAATGATTCCCAGCTTTTTGGTGTAGCCAGAAACAACCGCTTTTGTATCGTCATCGTCATCTTCTGGATTTCTAACATCTACATCATCATTTGCCCAAGCCATTCTTACATAACTATTCGCGTCTTCTATAGCTTGATAATAGTTTTGTAAAGTAGTAGCGTCATAATAGTTTAAATCAATCTTTTGGTTACTAACATAATCGCTTCCTGGCGAATGAAAACGTTGGTAATTACTATATAAATTATAGCCCAAAATCAATACGATTACTGCTAAAAGTACGATGATAATCTGTTTCATAATAAGTAGAGGTTATTTTGTAGACAAAAATAGACAAAATTCACGATACAATTTATAGTATTAATTTTTCAAATCTTTTAAACGCAATTGAATCGTCACAGTTCCATTAAATTCATTTTCGTCAATACAATAAACAACATCAAATGGTTTTCTATTTTTAGTAGATTCTAGTTTACTTCCCAATCCAAAACCAATGGCTCCAAATCCTTCCGAATTGTTTTGTTTTACAAATAACTTTAAATGTTCATTGTCTTTTCCTAATGGTTTTGCATAACCTGTGTCTTTAACATTTTTAGTCATAAAAACAGGTGTCATATTTTGTGGTCCAAAAGGTTCAAATTGACTCAATAATCGAATCAACTTCGGATTAATATCTGAAAAATTGATTTCCAAATCCACTGAAATTTCTGGAATTAATAAATCTGGAGGAATGGTTTTTTGGACTTCTTTTTCAAAAGCATCTTTGAATTTTTGGTAATTCTCTTCTTTCAAAGTCATTCCAGCCGCATACATGTGTCCGCCAAATTGTTCCAAATGTTCTGCGCAAGCTTCTAACGCATTATAAACATCAAAATCTTTTACAGAACGAGCTGAGGCTGCCAATTTATCGCCACTTTTTGTAAAAACAATTGTTGGTCGATAATAGGTTTCTGTCAATCGAGAAGCTACAATTCCGATAACACCTTTGTGCCAATTTTCTTGATAAAGTACCGTTGTAAAGTTCTCTTTTTCATTATTGTTTTCAATTTGAGCCAACGCTTCAACCGTAATTTGTTTGTCTAAATCTTTTCGATCGGCATTGTGTTGTTCAATTTCGGAAGCAAAAATTTCGGCTTGTTCTAAATTAAATTCGGTCAATAAAGCAACCGCTTCATTTCCGTGTTTGATTCTTCCCGCAGCGTTAATTCTTGGTGCAATAATAAAAACAACATCCGTAATGGTAAGTACTTTTTTCTTAACATTTTGAACTAAAGCCTTAATTCCAGGACGCGGATTAGAATTAATCACTTCCAAACCAAATTTGGCTAAAACGCGATTTTCACCAGTTATCGGAACAATATCTGCGGCAATAGCTGTGGCAACCAAATCTAAATAAGGAATTAAATCAAAAATAGATTGATTTCTGTTTTCGGCTAATGCTTGAATGAGTTTGAAACCAACGCCACAACCGCAAAGTTCATCATAAGGATAAGTACAATCATCACGTTTTGGATCTAAAACTGCAACTGCATTGGGCAATTCATTTCCTGGTCGATGGTGATCACAAATGATAAAATCAATGTTTTTTTCTTTTGCGTAAGCGACATGATCAATGGATTTTATTCCGCAATCAAGCGCAATTATTAAAGAAATTCCATTGTCGTCGGCGTAGTCAATTCCTTTATAGGAAATTCCGTAACCTTCGTCATATCTATCAGGAATGTAAGTAGCAATATTGGGATAATAACTTTTTAAATAGGAGGAAACCAACGAAACAGCAGTAGTTCCATCGACGTCATAATCACCAAAAACTAGAATATTTTCTCCGTTTGCAATAGCTTTTTCAATACGAGAAACGGCTTTGTCCATATCTTTCATCAGATACGGATTGTGCAAATCGTCTAAAGTTGGTCTGAAAAATGTTTTGGCTTGGTCGTAGGTTGTAATACCTCTTTGAACTAATAAAGTCGCAATGATTTCATCGACTTGAAGTTCGTTTTGTAGTTTCTGAACTTGTTCTTTTTCTGGCTTCGATTGTAATGTCCAACGCATAGTTTAATTAGGAATTAAAAATTATGAATTATGATTTTATGGCTTGTAAATGTTTGGCAAATGTATAAAAAAATTAGAAACAACTTAAAAAACAAGTTTTTATAAAACTTACTTTAATTCCAAAGCTTCACCATCAAATGAAATTCCATCCCAACCAAATGTTATAAAATTTCTAATATTTTGATGGTCAATTCCATCAGGATTTTTTAAAACATCATCAAAATAATAACTTCCAAAAAGTGATAAAGTTTCATCTTTTTCTAAATTATTTATTTTGGCGAAAGCAAAAATTTTGCAAGAACCGTTATTTTCACCGGCGTTATTTAGTTGATTTCCGTTTTTGAAAGTAGTAGTAGTGAAGTTATAATTTGAATCAATTACTTCAATTGTTTCTTGAAAAGTTATTAATTCTGGATTTTGTTTTACTTTATTTAAAAAGTTATCAATGTTACTCATTGTCGTCTTTTCTTTTGTCTTTTACTGAAATTTTTCCGCTAACAACAGCAACAATCTCACCTTTTGGAGCTTTTGCTTCAAAGTGTTTTAAAACTTCTTCGGCTGTTCCGCGAATGGTTTCTTCGTGTAGTTTTGATAATTCTCTCGATATAGAAACTTGGCGTTCGGCTCCAAAATATTGCACAAATTCGGCTAAGGTTTTTACTAATTTGTGTGGCGAAACGTAGAAAATCATCGTTCGCGTTTCTTCTGCTAAAGCTAAATATCTTGTTTGTCTTCCTTTTTTTTCTGGTAAGAAACCTTCAAATATAAATCTATCGTTGGGCAAACCACTGTTTACTAATGCTGGCACAAAAGCAGTTGCGCCTGGCAAACAATCAACTTCAATATTATTTTCAACGCAAGCACGTGTCAATAAAAATCCAGGATCAGAAATTGCTGGTGTTCCAGCATCAGAAATTAAAGCAATCGTTTCGCCGCCTTTTAATCTAGCAATCAAATTGTCAACGGTTTTGTGTTCGTTGTGCATGTGATGACTATGCATGTGTGTGGAAATTTCGAAATGCTTCAATAGTTTTCCACTGGTGCGCGTGTCTTCAGCTAGAATTAAATCAGCTTCTTTTAGAACTTTTATAGCTCTAAAAGTCATGTCTTCAAGATTGCCAATGGGCGTTGGAACGATATAAAGTTTAGACATTTATAAAAACTTTTTCTCAACCAATTCAATAAATCTATCAGCATAATCATCTGCTCCAACCCAATTGTTATAATCTGGCTTGATGATTTCGTCAATAAAATCTTTTGCTTCTCTAAAAGTGCTAAACGTATTTAATTGTGATAAAACACGATTGTAATCTTCATTACTGTCTGCAAAAAGGAATTTTACAAATCCCATTCTGTCATTCAATCCAATATTGATGGTTTTAGAAAGTTTATCATTCAATGAAGGTGTTTTTCCTTCAAAACGATCTACAATAATATCATCCGATTTTTCAAAAACTTCTTTTTTAGAAGTTGGAAGCGTTACATCATTTGGTTTTACAAAAACAGGTTCGGTATAATTTTGACCTAATAAATCTTCAAAAGAAATTTGCTGTGCTTTAGTCTGAACTTGATTCAGACTCTCGTCTTCTTCTGCTTTCGGTTCTTCGATTTCTGCAGTTTCAACCGGAGTTTCTGCAGCTAATTCAAAAATAGGTTCAAAATCTAAGTCGCTTTTAGCTTCACCAACAGGAACTTTTTCTTCTTCAATTTCATCTTCTTCCTCAAGTGTGATTTCTCCAACAATAACTGGCTCTTCTTCAACAGCTTCTTCTTGAACTTCTGTTTCTTCAGATGCAGTAACAATTTCTTGTTCAACAACTTCTTCAACTTCTGCTACAATTTCTTCCTTTTGTTCTTCAACTTCAGTAGCAATTTCTTCAACAACTACTTTTGGAGTTGCAACAACTGTTTTATTTTCAACAAAACTTTCGATTTTTTCTTCGATATCTTCGTTAGAAATATCCGATTTTACTTGCTCATAATTGTCACCATAAAACTTCAAAACCGTTAATGCTTCGTATAATTTTTGAGTTTCATGATACAATTGATCGATTTCCGATTTGTTTTTTAGCTTCAAAACTCGGTGTGCAATGCTGATTAATTCGGCTTCCAATCTTTTTTTCATATTTTTGAAATTATAGTGACTAGCTTAAGTTGATTTATTATAAATTTGTTTTTTACAAAGTAATAAAAACAATTCCTTTTTTAAGGTCTAAAAATACAAAATGTTTCTCGAAAATACAGTAAATCATAAAGAACAATTTGGTTGGATTGAAGTAATCTGCGGTTCGATGTTTTCAGGAAAGACTGAAGAACTCATCAGAAGACTCAAAAGAGCGCAATTTGCCAAGCAAAAAGTGGAGATTTTCAAACCTGCCATCGATACTCGATATGATGAAGAAATGGTAGTTTCTCACAATAAAAACGAAATTCGCTCAACTCCTGTTCCTGCTGCGGCTAATATTGCAATTTTGGCACAAGGTTGCGACGTGGTTGGTATTGACGAAGCACAGTTTTTTGATGATGAAATTGTAAAAATTTGTAATGATTTGGCCAATTCAGGAATTCGCGTTATCGTAGCCGGTTTGGATATGGATTTTAAAGGAAATCCTTTTGGTCCAATGCCTGCATTGATGGCAACTGCCGAATATGTTACTAAAGTTCATGCTGTGTGCACGCGTACAGGGAACTTAGCACATTATAGTTTTAGAAAAGCCGATAGTGATAATCTAGTTTTACTTGGTGAAACAGAAGAATACGAACCATTAAGTAGAGCTGCTTACTACAAAGCCATGCGCGAAAATATGGAAGTAAAAGATGCTGAACATTTGTCGGAAGACACAAATCCATAGTCTAAATTGACACTTTCCATAAGAAATATCATCCCAATCATTAAAGCACAATTTGTTGGCGTTAATGAAATAGCTGTAATCGATTCGGTTTCTATTGATAGTCGTTCGCTTCAAAATTCTGAAAGCACTTTATTTTTCGCTATAGTTGGTCCAAATCATGACGGACATCATTATATTTCTAATCTAATTTCAATTGGTGTTTCCAACTTTGTAGTGAATCATGTTCCAAAAGAGTTTGAAAATAAAGCTAATTTTTTGGTGGTAGAAAATACGGTTGAAGCTTTACAAAATTTTGCATCAGCCTACAGAAGTAATTTTGACTTTCCAATAATAGGAATCACAGGAAGTAACGGAAAAACCATCATCAAAGAATGGTTGAACTTTTTGTTAAGTCCGGATTATAATATTATTCGTTCTCCCAAAAGTTATAATTCTCAAGTTGGAGTGCCGCTTTCGGTTTTAGGAATCAATGAAAAACACAATCTCGGAATTTTTGAAGCCGGAATCTCTACCATAAATGAGATGGAGAATCTTCAGAAAATTATCCAACCAACCATCGGAATTTTATCTAATATTATTGGGGAAAAAATCAAAGAAAAACTAAAACTTTTTACCTCAGTTGAAGTTTTGATAATGAATACGAACAAAACGATTGAAGCTTTTTTAAATCCAAAAATAAACCGATTTACTTGGAGTTCTGACGATAAAAAAGCCGATGTTTTTGTGATTGCAAAAGAATACCCAGATCAAACGGAACTCAAAATAACTTATCACAAACTTTGTTTTAAAATTACAATTCCGTTTAACGATCAAGCGTCTATTGAAAATGCTATTCAATGTTTGATGGTGCTTTTGTATTTCAAATACGATCAAGATACTATTCAAAATCGTATGCAATTGCTTTATCCTGTAGAAATGCGCTTGAAAGTTAAAAACGGAAGCAACAATACAACACTTATTGATGATAGCTATAGTTCTGATTATCAATCGTTAAAAATAGCATTAGATTTTCTTGAAAGTCAGAAACAGTACAAAAAGAAAACTTTAATTCTGTCGGATATTTTTCAATCAGGATTGGTTTTGGAAGAATTGTATTCTAAAGTTTCTCATTTAATTGTTTCCAATAAAATCAATCGTGTCATTGCTATTGGAGCAACAATTTCAACTTTTAAAAATAAGTTTCCAAATTGCATTGCATTTGAATCAACCGAAAAATTCCTTCAAAATATCGATACCATTTCTTTTGAGAATGAAACTATTTTGATAAAAGGTGCGCGCCATTTTCACTTCGAAGAAATCGTTTCAATATTGGAAGAAAAAACACATGAAACCGTTTTAGAAATCAATCTGAATGCCATTAGTCATAACTTGAATTATTTTAAATCCAAATTAAATCCAAAGACCAAATTGATGGTTATGGTTAAAGCTTTTGGATATGGAAATGGAGGTTATGAAATCGCCAAATTGCTTTCGCATCATAAAGTTGATTATCTTGGAGTAGCTTTCGCCGACGAAGGAATTTCTTTGAAAAACGCAGGAATTGACTTGCCGATTATGGTTTTGAATCCCGAAAACACCAGTTTTTCTGCAATTATTCAACATCAATTAGAACCCGAAATTTATTCGATAAAAGGATTGACGGCTTTCTTGAAAATTGCCGAACAAAAAAAGTTAAAGCATTTCCCAATTCATATAAAATTAGATACCGGAATGCATCGATTGGGATTTGAAGAGGAAACTATTGATGAATTAATTGCCAAACTGAAAGACAACAAAACAGTTGAGGTAAAAAGTATCTTATCACATTTGTCAGCAAGTGATGACATGAAATTTGTTGATTTTACACTTTCGCAAATTAAATTATTTGAAAAATTATCTTCCAAATTAATCACTGAATTGCAAATAAATCCGATTCGTCATATTTTGAATACTTCTGGAATTTCTAATTATTCTCAAGCGCAATATGATATGGTTCGACTAGGAATTGGACTTTATGGAGTTTCCAACGATGAAGACGAACAAAAATTATTAGAAAATGTCGGTACTTTAAAATCAATAATTTCTCAAATCAGAACCATTGAAGAAGGAGAAAGCGTAGGTTACAGCCGAAGATTTATGGCAACCCAAACCACAAAAGTTGCCACAATTCCAATAGGTTATGCCGACGGAATTTCAAGACATTGGGGGAATGGAGTAGGTTATGTAACTATAAAAAATAAAAAAGCACCGATTTTAGGAAGCGTTTGTATGGATATGCTAATGGTTGACATCACCGAAATTGACTGCAAAGAAGGAACTGAAGTCACCATTTTTGGAGACAATCCAACAGTAAGTTATATGGCAAAACAACTAGGTACTATTCCTTACGAGATTATGACAAGTATCTCGCAACGCGTGAAGAGGGTTTTTTATAGAGAGTAGTAATATTTCTACAAAAAATATAATATTATGTTAATATTTTAACTAATTTTGCACCGATAACCAATAAAAACAAAATATCATGTTAAAAGAATTTAAGAATTTTATAATGACAGGAAACGTAATTGAGTTTGCTGTTGCAGTAATTATGGCAGGTGCAGTTGGTGCAGTTGTTAATGGATTTGTTGCAGATATTGCAATGCCGTTAGTAGGAATGTTAACAGGAGGAATGGATTTTTCTTCTTTCCAGTATGTTTTGTCACCAGAAGTTAAAGATGCCGCAGGTGTAGTAACTGCTCCAGAAAATGCTGTCCGTTACGGTAAATGGATTAATTCAATTGTGAGTTTAGTTGTAGTTGGATTTGTAATGTTTATGATTATCAAAGCTTACAACAAAATGAAAAAACCAGCAGAAGCTCCAGCTCCAGCAGGTCCAACTCAAGAAGAATTATTAGCAGAAATTAGAGATTTATTGAAAAAATAATAAACCGCTACAGTATATATTCTAACTAAACCGCTTCTTAATTGAGGCGGTTTTTCTTTTTTAATACTTCAACATTCAAAATTCCTTACTGAATATTGAAAATTTTCTTTTTTCAAAGTATTTTCTACCTATTTTTGTACTTCCAAATTTTAAATATATTTATATGAGAGTTGCTGTAGTTGGTGCAACCGGAATGGTTGGCGAAGTAATGCTTCAAGTTTTAGCTGAGAGAAATTTTCCTGTAACCGAATTGATTCCTGTAGCTTCAGAGAAATCTGTTGGTAAAGAAATTGAGTTTAAAGGAACAAAATATAAAGTGGTTGGTTTACAAACTGCTGTAGAAATGCGTCCAGATATTGCTTTATTTTCTGCTGGAGGAGAAACTTCTTTAGAATGGGCTCCAAAATTTGCAGAAGTGGGTACAACAGTGATTGACAACTCATCGGCTTGGAGAATGGATCCAACAAAAAAATTAATAGTTCCAGAAATCAACGCTTCAGAATTAACTAAAGAAGATAAAATTATTGCCAATCCAAACTGTTCAACAATTCAAATGGTTTTGGTTTTAGCACCTTTACATAAAAAATATAAAATCAAACGTGTTATCGTTTCTACTTATCAATCTATTACTGGTACAGGTGTAAAAGCTGTGCAGCAATTAGAAAATGAATATGTAGGAATTCAAGGAGAAATGGCTTATAAGTATCAAATTCACAGAAATGCAATTCCTCAATGTGATAGTTTTGAAGAAAATGGTTACACTAAAGAAGAAATGAAATTGGTTCGTGAAACTCAAAAAATTATTGGGGATAAAACAATTGCTGTAACGGCAACAGCAATAAGAATACCTGTTGTTGGTGGACATAGCGAAGCTGTTAATGTGGAGTTTGCAAACGATTTTAATGTAAGTGAAATCAGAGATATTCTTCATCACACTGATGGTGTTGTAGTTCAAGATAATACAGATACTTATACTTATCCAATGCCATTATTTGCACAAGGGAAAGATGAGGTTTTTGTGGGTAGAATTCGTCGTGATGAAAGCCAACCAAATTCTCTAAACATGTGGATTGTAGCCGATAATTTAAGAAAAGGAGCTGCAACAAATACTATTCAAATTGCAGAATATTTAGTAGCTAATAAATTAGTTTAATTAAATTCAAGTATACAAACCATTTGAGTTTACAAATCTTAAAATTTGTTAATTCAAGTGGTTTTTCATTGTTACTAGTATATATTTGCCGTAATGAAAGGAAAATACTCTGTAGTTAGTTTGTTTTTTGGTTTGGCAATATTGTTCGCAATATTGTTACAATCCCTGCATTCCTTTCACCACATAGAAGTTGCACTTTCAGAAAAGCATTGTAATCATAAATATGCTGTTAACAAAACTGAAATAAGTCATAGTCATCACGATTCTGACCATTGTTTTGTTTGTGAGTTTACCTTTAGTACATCCATAAAATCAGATTTTTATACTTTTAATTTCAAGAAAGTTGAGATTCCTGTTTCTTATTCTTATTTCTATTCTAGAGAAATAACCCAATCCTTTAGAGGAAGTCTTTTTGCGCTTCGAGCACCACCGAGTTTTATTGTTTAGCTATAATTTATCCGAAAAACATTCGGATTATATTCTATTAACAATAAAATCATTTTAAATGAAATCATTTTTTATAGCCCTATTTTTAGGGTGTTCTATATTTGCCAGTGCGCAAAACAAAGTCGTTGGAGTTGTATCTGACAAACAAAACTTACCAATTTCTGCAGTTAATATTTCTATTCCAGAGCTTCACAAGGAAACAATATCTGATGAAAACGGAAAATATTTTTTTAGCAACTTACCATCAGGAAATTTCAGGATTGTTTTTTCATTTATTGGATATGAAACTCAGTCAAAACCATTTTCTCTCAACCAAAAAGAAATTAGAATTGATGTAACTCTTGAGGAAACTATTCACCAAATGGATGAGGTAATTGTTTCTACAGCATTCAACAAATTACAATCTCAGAATGTAATGAAGGTTGAGCACCAATCGGTGAAATCACTTCAACAAAAAGGAACTTCTACCTTGATTGAAGGTTTGGCAACAATTCCTGGAGTTTCTCAAATTTCTACTGGAACTTCTATCGGAAAACCTGTAATTCGTGGATTAAGTGGAAATAGAGTTTTGGTTTACTCACAAGGCGTTCGTATGGAAAACCAACAATTTGGTGAAGAACACGGATTGGGCTTGAACGATGCTGGAGTAGAAAGTGTTGAGGTTATCAAAGGACCAGCTTCGTTGTTGTATGGTTCTGATGCTATTGGTGGCGTTTTATATTTTAACCCGGAAAAATTTGGAAAATCAAATACCTCACAATTAAATTTTAATCAAAAATATTTTTCAAATACCAACGGAACTAATACTTCGCTTGGATATAAATTATCTGGCGACGATTTGAAATTTTCTACTCGTGTAAGTAATAACAGGCATGCAGATTACAAAATTGCTGATGGTGATAAAGTAACCAATACAAGATACAACGAATTGGATTTTAAATCAGGTTTAGGGTATTCCAATTCCAATTTCACAACAACTTTTAGGTATAATTACAATAAGTTATCACTTGGAATTCCTGAGGAAGGCATTGCAGAACAATCGAATTCAAAAAAACCAGAGTTTCCTAGACAAGGTGTTATAAGTCAGATATTGAGTTTAAACAATACAATATTTTTCAAAAACTCTAAGTTGGATGCCGATTTGGGTTACATCAATAACGACAGAAGTGAATATGAAGATAGCGATGTGGCAATTTTACAAATGAAATTGAAAACGTTGAATTATAATGTAAAATATTATTTACCAAAATTCGGAAAATTTGAATCTATAATTGGAACGCAAGGAATGCATCAAACCAACAAAAATTCTGGTGAAGAATTGTTAATTCCGGATGCTTCAACTAATGATTTTGGTGTTTTTGGGACTATAAACTATGAATGGAATAAAAATGTAATTCAAGCTGGAGTAAGATTTGACAACAGAAATGTAACATCTGAAACTAACGGAATTGAAGGAGATGAAGGTTATTTTGCAGCCATTGATAAGAAGTTTCAAAGTTTTAATTCTTCTTTAGGATTCAAAACTAATTTGAAAGAAAATGTTATTTTAAGATTAAATGTAGCTTCTGGATTTAGAGCGCCAAATTTAGCTGAATTAACTTCCAATGGTGTTCACGAAGGAAGTAATCGCTACGAAATTGGTAATTCAGAACTAAAGAACGAGCAAAATTTTCAAACAGATTTGAATTTAGAATACAGAAATCCGCACTTTGAGTTGTTTGTAAATGGTTTTTATAATCATATCAATAATTATATTTTTATTTCACCCAATGGAACTGTAATTGATGGGAACGATGTATATGATTATGTTCAAGCCAATGCTAATTTATTTGGTGGTGAAGCCGGAATTCACTTTCATCCGCATCCTTTAGATTGGTTGCACGTTACAAGTAGTTTTGAAAGCGTTACCGGGAAAAGACAAAATGGCGATAACTTACCATTGATTCCTGCTAACAGATGGAATAATGCTTTAAGGACAGAGTTTAAATCATCCAAATATTTTAAAGATGGTTTTGCTGTTTTGAATGTTGAATATACTTTACGTCAAAATAATCCAAGTCAATTTGAAACAATGACTAATGATTATACATTATTAAATATTGGTTTTGGTGGAAAAGTCACACTAGGTAAAACCGTTTTTGATATTAATTTGAATGCAAATAATATTTTTGATAGAAATTACGTGTCTCATTTATCAAGACTAAAAACAGATGGAATTCCTAATATTGGAAGAAATATTGTTTTAGGAATTAATTTTAATATATAGATTTATAAACCAGACAGACTTGTAAATCTGTCTGGTTTAATTTTTTTAAAATCGATTATCTCCGTCTAATAATCTGCCAATTCCACCAAGAAGACTTCCTTCTTCTTTAGAACTTCCGCCAGCTCTAGGCGCAGAAGCGATAATTCTATCGGCAAGACGACTAAAAGGCAATGATTGAACATAAACTGTTCCAGGTCCACGAAGTGTTGCATAAAACATTCCTTCTCCTCCGAAAATCGTATTTTTAATTCCGCCGATAAATTCAATATCGTAATCAACATCTTTTGTAAATCCTACAATACAGCCAGTATCAACTTTTAAAACTTCTCCAGCAGCTAATTCTCTTTTAGCTAGAGTTCCACCTGAATGTACAAATGCCATTCCGTCTCCTTCTAGTTTTTGCATAATAAAACCTTCACCGCCAAAAAGACCACGACCAAGTTTTTTAGAAAATTCAATTCCAACAGAAACACCTTTTGCTGCACACAAAAAAGCATCTTTTTGACAAATGAATTTTCCTTGAAATTGTCGTAAATCTATCGGAATAATTTTTCCGGGATAAGGAGAAGCAAAACAAACTTTACTCTTGGTATTATTCTGATTTAAATAGGCCGTCATAAAAAGGCTTTCGCCAGTCAAAACTCTTTTTCCTGCAGAAAGTAATTTTCCAAAAACACCACCTTGATCTTGACCTGAACCATCGCCAAAAATGGTTTCCATCTTGATTCCATTGTCCATCATCATAAAACTTCCAGCTTCTGCAACGACAATTTCTTGAGGATCAAGTTCTATTTCTACATATTGCATTTCTTCACCAAAAATTTGGTAATCTATTTCGTGAGCTTGCATAATTTCAATTTTTAAGATTATTACTATTAGATAATTATTTAAACAAAAAGTTACAATGAAGATACTAAAAACACATCAAATGCAGAAATGTTTAAAAAATTAAGTTTTAAAATATTTATTATATAAAAAATTAATTATATTTTTACCATATTACTAACCAATAAAATAAATATTTATGAATTCAATGTTTACAAAAATTGTTAGAATACTCTTAGGGATTATACTTCTCGTTTTTGGAGCTAATAAGTTTTTTGGCTTTATTCCTCTGCCAGAATTGCCTGAACAAGCAAACAATTTTATGACCTCTTTAGGAGCAACTGGTTATGTGCTTAAAATAGTTGGAGTATTAGAGATTGTTATTGGAGCCTTACTTCTTATGAAAAAGTGGGTTGCTTTTGCGTTAACACTGCTAGCGCCAATATCAATTAACATTCTATTATTTCATTTGTTTTTAGATGTGAATGGGATAGGTGGAGCACTATTAGTGGCCATTTTAAATGGAATTTTAATTTATAAATATTGGACACATTATAAATCGTTATTTCAATAAAATAAAAAAGCTTCCATTTATCGGAAGCTTTTTTTTAGTATTCTAGTTTGCCAACATGATTCATAACTCTTACAATTTTCCCTTTTCTTTTTTCAATGTAAGAAGATGAATTCGTGGCTTTATATTTTCTTGGATTTGGTAAAATGGCTGCAATTCCAGCTGCTTGAATTTTAGTTAAGTTTTTTGCGTCAGTTCTGTACCAATGTTCGGCTGCAGCTTCTGCACCATAAACACCTTTGCCCATTTCTATTGAGTTGAGGTAAACTTCCATAATGCGTTCTTTTCCCCAGACAATTTCAATCAAAAATGTGAAATAAGCTTCCAATCCTTTTCTGATATAACTTCTACCTTGCCATAGAAATACATTTTTTGCAGTTTGTTGTGAAATGGTACTTCCTCCTTTAAGTTTTTTTCCACGATTGTTATTTTTAAAAGCTTTTTGCATCGCTTTAAAGTCAAAGCCATTGTGTTTAAGAAAATTACCATCCTCACTTGCAATAACAGCTTTTTGAAGATTAACAGATATTTCTTCTAATGGAACCCAATCATGACTGCAAGTCATTTCTTGGCCTTCCATTTTTTGTTCAATTGCTCTTGTAATCATTAATGGAGTGAAAGGAACAGGAATCCATTTAAAAAGAACAACTAATAAAATGGAAATGCCAAAAAACCAAAGCATTGACTTCCAAATAAATGTCTTAAGCTTTTGAAAGAAAGTTTTGTTTGTCGATTTTGAAATATTCTTTTTTGTTGCCATTTATATTAATTCTGCTAATTCTTGTCCTATTAAACTTCCAATTGCTACACCCATTCCGCCAAGTCGAACGCCGCAATAAACATTTTCAGAGATTTGAGAAACAATTGGATTTTTATGTGAGCCAATTCCCATAATGCCACTCCAACGATGTGCAATTTGAAATTCTTGATTTGGTAAAATTACATTTTTTAACAACTCTTCCAATCTATTTTGAATTTTTTCTGTTTGAGATAAATCTGTTGTGGTTTCTCCTTCAAAATCTAAATTTCTTCCACCACCAAGTAGTATTCTGTCTTCAAAATTTCTAAAATAATAATATCCTTTGTCTAAATGAAAAGTACCACGAATGTCTAAATTTGGAATAGGTTCTGTAATTAAAACTTGTGCTCTGGCTGGTTTTACCGCATTATTTGTTAGTTTAGATGCAAATCCATTAGTTGCAAAAAGCAATTTTTTTGTTTCAAATGAATAATCGTTTACAATAATTTCAACAGAATTATTTTTTTCAATATGTGAAGTAACTTCGGCTTGATTTAAAATTAAAATATCTTTAGAAATTGCTTCTTTAAGAAGTGCTTGCATCATATTTCCGGTATCAATCTGACCTTCATAGGGATTGAAAATAGAATATTCATGTATGTTTTGAAAATTAAATCGATCGAATTCTTTAGAAAAAACATCTGATTTAAAAAGTGGTTTTATGATATCATTTATAAAAGGTAATTTTTGTAAACATTCATTATAAGTGTTTTCATCTTCTTTCAAAAATAATTCATAACCTCCATAAGGTTTGAAATCAATGGCTTCATCTCCAAGTCGTTTTCTTAAAATTTTCAATCCATTCCAACGTTTTTGGATTAATTGAATGACTTCTTCTTCGGAATGAGATTTTAAATCATCAATAATTTCTGACAAACTCCCAAAACAAGCAAATCCGGCGTTTTTTGTACTTGCACCTTGTGGAAGAATTCCCTTTTCAAGTAGTAAAATTTTACTTTTTGGAAATCGTTCACGAAGATTTAAAGCACAATGTAAACCTACAATTCCACTGCCCACGATAGTAAAATCTACATTTGAAAACCAATTTTTTATTTCCCAATAACTTAATTGCATCGAATATTTTTTATAAAAATAATAATTTTTTAGAATTTTCATTTGAATTCGAATAATTTTATAAATTGTAAGAATAGTTATGAATTTTATAAATTAAGAACATGCACTTCATCGATTTGTTAATAACTTTTATAGAAACATGAAAATATGACAAAATTCTTGATAATTTTGATATTCTATTTTTTAACCAAAAACTAAATATTATGAAGTTAAAGTTACTTCCTGTAGCATTATTAGCGATGACGAGTTTCGCTTTTGCTCAACAAAAAGGTTCATTTTGGAAAACTTCTACTAACAAGAATGTACCACTTCTTGAGAGTAGAATGCAGTTGCCAGAAAAAAATCTTTTGGATTTAGATGTGGACGCAATGAAAGCTACGCTTTCAAGTTCACCAAAAAGAGATTTATCTTTAAAGTCTGCTGTGATTGTTTCCTTACCAAACGCTGATGGTGAAATGGAACAATTTAGAATTTATGAAAATTCCAACATGGATCCTGCTTTAGCAGCTAGATATCCAGAAATTAAATCTTACATTGGAGTTGGAATTAATAATCCTACTTTGACTGCTTATTTCAGTATGTCACCACTTGGATTTAAATCTATGGTTCTTGGAGCAGATAGATCTGCTGTTTTTATTGAGCCATTTTCTCAGGATTTAAAAACATATTCTATTTATAAGAAATTAGATAAAGCACAATCATTTTCACCTTTTGAATGTAGTGTTGTAGAAGAAGCATCTTCAAGCCTTGATGATTTAGCTTTACGTCCTAATGCAGATGATTCAACTTTAAGAACATTTCGTTTAGCTTTATCTGTAACTGCTGAGTATACAACATATTTTGGAGGAACAAAAGCATTAGCTCTTGCGGCAATGAACAATTCAATGACTCGTGTTAATGGAGTTTTTGAAAAGGATTTTGCTATTAGAATGGTATTAGTTGCTAATAATGATTTAGTGATTTACACCAATGCGACTACAGATCCTTATTCTCCAGCTACAAGTTTATCGAACTGGAATTCTCAATTACAATCAACACTTACCTCTGTTATTGGTGAAGCAAATTACGACGTTGGTCACTTATTTGGTGCTTCAGGTGGTGGTGGAAATGCTGGTTGTATCGGTTGTGTTTGTGTAAATGGTTCTAAAGGAAGTGCTTACACTTCTCCAAACAATGGAATCCCATCTGGAGATACTTTCGATATTGATTATGTAGCTCACGAGTTTGGACACCAATTTGGTGCTAATCACACATTCTCAATGAATAATGAGGGAACAGGTGCTAATATGGAACCAGGTTCAGGTTCAACTATTATGGGTTATGCAGGTATTACTAGTCAAGACGTTCAGCCTAATTCAGATGCTTATTTTCATGCAATTAGTATTCAACAAGTAACTAATAATGTTAAAACTAAAACTTGTCAAACTAATACAGCAACAGGAAATTCTGTACCAACTGCTCTAGCTGGTTTAGATTACACAATTCCTAAAAGTACTCCATTTATGTTAACTGGTTCAGGAACTGATGCTAACGGAGATGTACTAACTTATAATTGGGAACAATTTGATAATGCAGCTTCTACTGCAACTGGAGCAAGTTCAGCAGCAAGTGCAACAAGAACATCAGGACCAACTTTTAGATCTTATAATTCTTCAACTTCTCCGGTAAGATATTTTCCAAATATGACAAGAGTTTTGGCTGGTGCAACTACAACAGCAGGAACTGAAATTACAGTTGAAGCATTGCCTTCTGTTGCAAGAACTATGAATTTCAGATTAACGGTTCGCGATAATAGAGCTGGTGGTTCTGCAAATAATTCAGATGATATGATTGTTACTGTTAACGGAACAGCAGGTCCATTTTCTGTAAGCGCACCAAATACTGCAGTTTCTTATGTTGGAGGAAGTTCTCAAACAGTAACTTGGGTAGTTGGTGGAACAACTGCAAATGGCGTTAATTGTGCTAACGTAGATATCTTATTATCTACTGATGGAGGATCAACTTGGTCAACATTATTGGCAGCAACTCCAAATGATGGTACGCAGGCAGTAACTATTCCAAACACACCTGGAACGACTAATAGAATTATGGTGAAAGGAACTAATCATATTTTCTTTGATGTTTCAAATACCAACTTTACTATTACTTCTGGTGTAACAGATACAGTTGCTCCATCGGCTCCAACATTGGCGGCTTCTGGAACAACTCAAACTACAACAAATTTATCTTGGTCAGGTGCTACAGATAACGTTGCTGTAACTGGTTATGATGTTTTTAGAGGAGCTACTTTATTAGGTTCAACAGCTTCTACAACTTTTGCTGTTACAGGTTTAACAGCTTCAACTACTTACTCATTTACAGTAAGAGCAAAAGATGCTGCAGGAAATGTTTCTGCTGATAGTAACTCAGTTTCTGTAACTACTTTAGCTCCAGTAATTGATACAACAGCTCCAACAGCTCCAACATTATCAGCTTCTGGAACAACTCAAACTACTACAAATTTATCTTGGACTGGCGCTACTGATAATGTTGGTGTAACAGGGTACGATGTATTAAGAAACGGAGTTGTAATTGGTTCAACTACTTCAGCTACTACTTTTGCGGTTACTGGTTTAACAGCTTCAACTACATATACTTTTAATGTAAGAGCAAAAGATGCTGCTGGAAATATTTCTGCAAATAGTAATACTGTTTCTGTAACAACTTTAGCTGTTGCTACAGTTACTTATTGTACTGCTTCTGCAAATAGTACAGTAGATGAAAGAATAGGAAGAGTTCAATTAGGAACAATTAATAATCCATCAACTGGAACTGCAGGTTATGAAAACTTTACAGCTTTATCAACAAACTTGGTAAGAGGAACAGCTAATACTATTACTATTACACCATCATGGACAAGTACTGTATATAGTGAAGCCTATAGAGTCTATATCGATTACAATAAAGATGGAGATTTTGTTGATGCTGGCGAAAGCGTTTATTCTAGAGCTAGAACAACTACAACTCCAGTTTCAGGTTCATTTACTGTTCCAACAACTGCAACACTTGGAGCTACAAGAATGAGAGTAATCATGAGATATAACACTACTCCAACAACTCCTTGTGGAACATTCGATTATGGTCAAGTTGAGGATTATACAGTAAATATTACTGCTACAGCTAGAGTTGAAGAAGCTTCTAATAACCAAATTTCTTTCAATTTATATCCAAATCCAGTTTCAGGTGATGTTTTAAACATTTCTAATCTTGAAGCAGATTCTAGCTACAGAATTTACAACATGATGGGACAAGAATTAGGAAAAGGTAAAATTGAAAATGAAAGTATTAATGTTGGTAATTTAGCTGCAGGAACTTATTTAATTGAAGTTTCTAATGCAAATGGAGCAACATCAAAACGTTTTATTAAGCAATAATTTTTTAGTCAGTTAATTTTAAAAGCCGTTGCGTTTATCGTGACGGCTTTTTTTATTACTTTTAACGAATCATTAAAATTATTCATCAAAATGAAGAAAATATTTTTTATAATCGTTAGTACAATGAGTATAGCAGCATCAGCGCAACAAGTTTTATCTCCAGAATTACTTTGGAAGTTAGGAAGAGTTTCTGTTTTAGGAATTTCAAAAGATGGAAAATCGGTGGTTTACAAAGTTGCCATTCCATCAGTAGAAGAAAATAAATCGAATTCTAAATTTTACACCATTCCAGTAAATGGAGGAAATGCAACCGAAGTAAAAGATACTAAAGATTTAGTTGCCGATAAAAATGTTTCTCCAGATGGGAAATATATTTTGTCCTCTCAAGAAGTGAAAGTAAATAAAGTTTTAGGGAAAGATATTTATCCAAACCTTGATAAATCAAATGCACAAGTTTATAACTCGTTAGATTATCGCCATTGGGATACATACAACGATGGCAGTCACAACCACGTGTTTTATGCTGAAAATATAGATAAGGCTACACCAATTGACATTATGGCAAATGAGCCATACGATTCTCCTCAAAAACCTCATGGAGGTGATGAAGATTTTATTTGGTCCCCAGATTCTAAAAGCATTATCTATGTTTCTAAAAAGAAATTTGGAACAGAATATGCTATTTCTACAAATACTGATTTGTACGAATACAATCTAGAAACGAAAACTACCAAAAACCTTACAGAAGCTAATAAAGGATATGATACCAATCCAACGTTTTCTCCAACAGGAAATTTAACTTGGTTGCAAATGAAACGCGACGGATATGAAGCTGATAAAAATGACATCATCGTTCGTTTCAAAGGAATGGACATGAATCTTACGGCTAGTTGGGACGGAAGTGTAGATAATTACGCATGGAGCGCCGACGGTAAAAAAGTATATTTTGTTGCCGCAGTTGATGGAACCAAACAATTATTTGAAGTAAACTTTCCAGGATTAACAAAAATCGCTGTTATGGTTACTCAGGTTACTAATGGTGATTTCGATGTATCGGATATTGTAGCGTTCTCTGGCGATAATGTAATCGTTACAAGAACAGATATGAATCATGCCGCTGAGGTATATTCTTATAATTTGAAGAAAAAAACTTGGTTGCAATTGACTAAAATTAATGATGAAACCTACAGCAAACTAGCTTTACCAAAATACGAAAGAAGATACGTTACGACAACTGATGGAAAGAAAATGTTGGTTTGGGTAATTTTGCCTCCAAATTTTGATAAAAATAAAAAATATCCAACACTTTTGTATTGCCAAGGTGGACCACAATCGCCATTGACTCAAAGTTATTCTTTCCGTTGGAATTTCTCTTTGATGGCTTCACAAGGTTATGTTGTAGTTGCTCCAAACCGTCGTGGAATGTACGGTCATGGACAAGAATGGAACGAACAAATCTCTAAAGATTGGGGCGGACAAGTAATGGACGATTACCTATCAGCTATTGATGATGTAGCTAAAGAAAGTTATGTAGCTAAAGATAGAATTGGTGCTGTAGGAGCAAGTTACGGTGGGTACTCAGTGTTTTACTTAGCAGGAATTCACAACAACAGATTTAAAACGTTTATTTCACATTGTGGTGTTTTCAATTTAGAAAGCATGTACGGCACAACCGAAGAAGTGTTCTTTAATAATTGGGATCACGGTGGTGCGTATTGGGAAAAAGACAACGCTGTAGCACAAAAAACGTATGCTAAATTCAACCCAATCAATATGGTGGACAAATGGAACACACCAATATTAATCATCCAAGGAGGAAAAGATTACCGTGTGCCAATAGGACAAGGACAAGAAGCGTTCCAAGCAGCACAATTACGCGGAATTAAAAGTAGATTTTTATTATTCCCAGACGAAAACCATTGGGTATTAAAACCACAAAACGCTCAAGTATGGCAAAGTGAATTTTATAAATGGTTGAAAGAGACGTTGTAGTTTGAAATAAAAAATTTAAAAATGAAATTAGAAATTCCAAAATATAACGAAACGTTTAATCCAATATTAAAAGTTTTAAGTAATGATGAAATATTGCATCGAAGAGAATTAATTAAGAAAGTAATTCAAAACAGCTATTTTCATCTTCCTAAAGAACTATTGGAAGAGAAAATTAAATCCGGAGATGTATTAATTGAAAATAGAATTGCTTGGGGAATTTCTTATTTGAAACAATCTGAGTATGTAAAATATCCAAAAAGAGGATTTGTTCAAATTACACCAAAAGGATTAAAACAAAAAGATGTTTTGACATTAAAACAAGTTCAATTAGACATAAGTAAAACTTTAGTTTATAAAGATGGTAATGTAAAAGATGATGAGATTAATGAAATTAAAACTTCATCACCAGAAGATTTAATTTATGAAGGTTTTAATCAAATTGAAAAGGAAGTCAAAAATGATTTATTAGAAAAATTAAAAACAATAGATCCATATTATTTTGAAAAAGTGATATTGATATTACTTAAAAAAATGGGTTATGGAGAGTTTGTTGAAACTACTAAATCGGGTGATGGTGGAATAGATGGAATTATAAATGAAGATAAACTCGGGTTAGATAAAATTTATATTCAAGCAAAAAGATTTAGTGAAAATAAAGTTAGAGAGAAAGATATTAGAAATTTTATTGGAGCAATGAGCGGAGATACAAACAAAGGAGTTTTTGTAACAACTTCTTTATTTGATAATGGGGCAATTGAAAAAGCTAAAAATGCACATCATAAAATAATATTATTAGACGGAAATAAGTTGGTTGATTTAATGCACGAATTCAATGTAGGAATTCAAATAAAAGCAACTTATGAAGTAAAACAGTTAGACGAGGATTTCTTTGAAGAACAATAAACTTCTCATCAAACAAAAACCCCGACTTCAATTGAAATCGGGGTTTTATATTTAATATCTAATATCAAAAATCTAATATCAGACTAGTATCTGTAATACTCTGGTTTGAATGGTCCAGTAACTTCAACACCAATGTATTCTGCTTGGTCTTGACGTAAAGTTTCTAATTCAACTCCTAATTTTGCAAGGTGTAAAGCAGCTACTTTTTCATCTAAATGTTTTGGTAACATATAAACTTCATTTTTGTAAGCTGCGCTGTTAGTCCATAATTCAATTTGAGCTAACGTTTGGTTTGTGAATGAATTACTCATTACAAAACTTGGGTGTCCTGTTGCACAACCTAAGTTTACTAAACGACCCTCAGCTAAGATAAGAATATCTTTTCCGTTGATAGTATATTTATCAACTTGTGGTTTGATTTCAACTTTAGACGCACCGTGGTTTTTGTTCAACCAAGCCATATCAATTTCGTTATCGAAGTGACCAATGTTACAAACGATAGTTTTGTCTTTCATTTGCTCAAAGTGCTCGCCAAGAACGATATCTTTATTTCCAGTTGTTGTAATGATGATATCAGCATTAGCAATAACAGTGTTTAATCTTTTTACTTCAAATCCGTCCATTGCAGCTTGTAAAGCACAAATTGGATCAATTTCAGTTACTGTAACAATTGAACCAGCACCACGGAAAGAAGCCGCAGTTCCTTTTCCAACGTCACCATAGCCACAAACAACAACTCTTTTCCCAGCTAACATAATATCTGTTGCTCTTCTTACAGCATCAACAGCCGATTCTTTACAACCGTATTTGTTGTCAAATTTCGATTTAGTAACCGAATCATTTACGTTAATTGCCGGCATGAACAAAGTTCCGTTTTTCATTCTTTCATACAAACGGTGAACACCAGTTGTAGTTTCTTCTGATAAACCTTTAATTCCAGGAATTAATTCTGGGTAACGGTCAAAAACCATATTTGTTAAATCACCACCATCATCAAGAATCATGTTCAATGGTTTTCTATCTTCACCAAAGAATAAAGTTTGCTCAATACACCAGTCAAAAGATTCTTCGTCAAGACCTTTCCAAGCATAAACTTGAATTCCAGCAGCAGCAATCGCAGCAGCAGCTTGATCTTGAGTTGAGAAAATGTTACAAGATGACCAAGTAACTTCTGCACCAAGAGCAATTAAAGTTTCAATTAAAACAGCAGTTTGAATAGTCATGTGAAGACATCCTGCAATTCTTGCACCTTTTAAAGGTTGAGTTGCTCCATATTCAGCTCTCAAAGCCATTAATCCTGGCATTTCAGCTTCAGCCAATTCAATTTCTTTTCTTCCCCAAGCCGCAAGGTTAATGTCTTTAACTTTGTAAGCTACAAATGGTAATGTTTGTGTACTCATCTATTATGTATATTTGTATTTTTAAAATTTGGTGCAAAATTACAACATAGGTTTTGATTTTAATAATTTATTTTAAAATTTGTGAAATGTTTAAATGTTTAATCTTTTGAAAAACAACAAAATACTAAATGCCATTACATAAAGTCGTCTATTTGTCAAACAACACCAAACTGTATCTGTGGAAGATTACAGAAGATTTTGACACGCTTTTTAGTCAAGTAAAATTGAAAGATTCCTCTTTAGAGCGTTTGGAAAGTATGAAATCTGAAAGTCATCAAAAAGGATTTTTGGCAGTTCGAATGTTGTTACAACACAATGAATATTCTGATTTTGATTTATTTTATGATGCATTCGGAAAACCGCATTTAAAACCACAAGGTTGTAGTATTAAAGATGTTGAAATTTCGATTTCTCATTCAAATGATTTTTCTGCTATTGCAATTAGTGATTCAAAAGTGGGATTAGATTTGGAACAACTGAAAGAAAAAACACTCCGAATTGCAAAAAGATTTATGGATGTTTCGCATTTAGAAAATCTATCAGAAGAAGAAAAAATAAAAAAAGCAACAGTAGTTTGGGGAATTAAAGAAAGTATTTTCAAAATCAAAAATGAAAAAGGAATTAGTTTTCCAAACAATATTTTTGAAGACGATTTCAATTTTGAAGACAAAAAAGTAACGGCAACATTAAAATTTAATAACAAAGAAGAAACATTCCAAATCCAATTTGATTCGGTAGAAGATTATATATTTGTTTGCACCTTTAAATCAATTAATAATTAGGAATTAAAAATTAAAAATCCGCGATAATCAGTAAAATCCGTTTTATCCGTGGCTACAACAATGACAAACATTTATCAAAATATTTTAAATTCAAAAACCAAAGGTGAAAAGCTTCTAGCCATTCTTCTCGATCCAGATAAGTTGGCAGTGGGAAACCTTTCGCATTTGATTCAAAAAATAAAGCAATCGCCAGCAACACATATTTTTGTCGGTGGAAGTTCATTCGATGGAACACATTTAGATGAATTAATTATTGAATTAAAATCAAAAATCAACTTACCATTTTTATTGTTTCCAGGAAATCCATCACAAATTTCTGATAAAGCCGATGGAATTTTATTTTTAACTTTATTATCAGGCAGAAATCCAGATTATTTAATTGAACACCAAGTAAATGCTGTTCCAATTATAAAAAAGACCAATTTAGAGGTCATTTCAACTGGATATATTTTAATAGAAAGTGGTAATGAAACGGCTGTTGAAAGAGTTAGTCAAACCAAACCTTTAGATAGAACCAACCACGAATACGCATTGCAAACCGCACAAGCAGGCGAATTCATTGGAAATAAATTAATTTATCTCGAAGCTGGAAGTGGAGCAAAATTATCCGTTCCAAAAGAAATGATAAGATTAGTTTCGCAAAATATAAATGTTCCATTAATCGTTGGTGGCGGCATTCGTTCCAAACAAGAAATCGAAAATGCTTTCAATGTTGGAGCAGATATAGTAGTAATCGGAACTGCATTTGAAAAGGACACTAATTTTTTTAATTCTTAAATCAAAATTCAAAAATCGTTAATCAAATGTTAGATTTTCTGATATCACAATATAAAAACGCTACAACACTTCAAATCATACTGGAGTCACTAGCGTTTGTATTCGGAATTTTAAGCGTTTATTTTGCCAAAAAAGAAAATATTTGGGTGTATCCAACAGGATTAATCTCAACAATTATAACGGTTTATTTGTTGTATCAAGCAAAATATTTTGGCGATATGACTATGAATTTTTACTATTCTATAATGAGTATATATGGTTGGTACAAATGGTCTTCTAAAGACAATGAACCCGAATTAGAAATCACTAGAACTTCAACAAAAGAGAAATTAATAGGTATAGGATTATTTATTTTAACAATGATAATTACTTATTTAGTGTATCTTTTTTTCGATTATAAACTTGAAATTCCTAATTATATTGATATTTTTACATCTGGAATATTTTTTACCGCTATGTGGTACATGGCCTTAAAGAAAATAGAAAATTGGACCTTGTGGATTATCGGTGATTTAATAGCAGTTCCTTTATTTGCCCACAGAGGCTTAGGAATGTTATCATTACAGTATTTAGTTTTTACAATATTAGCTATTTTAGCCTACATTCAATGGAAGAACATCTTAAACAAGAACATACAGAAATAATAAAAATTGCTTTTGTAGGACCTGAATCAACAGGGAAAACCACATTAGCATCGCAACTTGCTGAAGAATTCAATACCATTTGGATTCCAGAGTTTGCACGCGATTATCTTCAAGACAAATGGGATTTAAAACAAGAAATTTGTTCGAGAGAAGATTTAATGCCAATTGCAATTGGACAAACGCAACTTGAGAATGAAGCGTTGAAGAATGCTAATAAAATTCTTTTTTGTGACACTAATGTTTTGGTGACCAAAGTATTTTCTGATATTAACTACAATTCTTGTGATGCAATAATTGCAAAAGCAGCCAAGAAGCACAAATATGATTTGATTTTTCTAACAGACGTTGATGTTCCGTGGGAAAAAGATGATTTAAGAGATAAGCCAAATGATAGAGAAGAATCAATGGCAATATTCGAGCAAGCATTAGTTGAATATAAAAAACCGTTCATTAAACTTTCTGGAAGTAAAGAAGAACGTCTTAAAAAAGCAACTAAGATCATTTCAGATTTTCAAAAAGCAAAAAAAATAGGTTTAAACTCATTTGACTATATAAAAATCTACAATAGAAATACTAATTTAGATGTTATTGAAGACCAATTTCAAATTTTAAAAAGCGGAATTCCAAAGATAAATTTAGAACGACCTGCCATAATTAATGATGGTATTCTAAGAATAACCGATGACGAAGCTAAGTATTTTTCAAATTTTTTTGATGAGAAAAAGACTAATCTTAAACTAAAAAAATTTGTACCAGCTTCTGGAGCAGCAAGTAGAATGTTCAAGTTTTTAAACGAATTTTTGAATGAATTTAAACTTGGTGAAGAAAGTATAAACGCTTACATTAATAGAAAAAAAGATAAAAATTTACCTATATTTTTAGTAGCAAAAGAAAAATTTCCTTTTTACAATGAAATTTTAGAGGTAGCCAAATCCTCATTGCCAGAATATGGTACATGGGAAAAAGATACCCGAGATTTTGGTTTTATAAAAACAATGCTTTCTCCTAAATATTTTGATTTTTCAAACAAACCAAAAGGCGTTTTACCTTTTCATAAATATGAAAATTACACTGCTACTGCAATTGAAGAACATTTAAATGAATGTGCTTTTTATGCTACTTCAAACGGAAAATCCAATCTTCATTTTACAGTTTCAGAGGAACATCAAAATGATTTTGAAGCCATTATCAATGAGGTAAAGCCAAAAATTGAAAAACAAACTAATGCAGAAATTAATGTAAAATATTCTTACCAAAATAAAGCTACAGATGTTATTGCGGTTGATTTGGACGGAAATCCCTTTAGAGATGAAAACGATAATATCGTTTTTAGACCTGGCGGACATGGTGCATTGATTGAAAATTTGAACAACCTAATTGCAGATGTAATTTTCATCAAGAACATTGATAACGTCATTCAAAATCATATTCAAGAAATTGCACTTTACAAAAAAGCTTTGGCTGGAATTTTAATTCAATATCAAGAAGTTATTTTTAAGTATATGAAAATGCTTAATAGTGAAAATGTTTCTAACGAAGATTTGAATGAAATTGTAAATTATATAAAATCAAAATTGAATATTGATATAAAAGATGATTTTTCAAAATTCACCAAAGAAAGTAAAGTAGATCATTTAAAAACGATTTTAAACCGTCCAATTCGTGTTTGTGGAATGGTTAAAAATGAAGGCGAACCTGGTGGAGGACCGTTTTGGGTAATCGATAAAAAAGGAAAGACATTTTTACAAATAATAGAATCTTCTCAGATTGACTCGAAAGATACAAGGCAAAAAGAAATCTTTGAAAGTGCTACACATTTTAATCCAGTTGACCTTGTTTGTGGAATAAAAGATTACAATGGACAAAAGTTTGATTTAATGAAATTCATAGATAAAAATTCAGGCTTTATTGTTGAAAAAAACAACAAAGGAAAATCATTAAGAGCATTCGAACTACCGGGACTTTGGAATGGTGCAATGGCAAAATGGCTTACTATTTTTGTTGAAGTTCCTCTAATTACTTTTAATCCAGTGAAAACAGTAAACGATTTGTTAAAACCTGCTCATCAATCAACAAATGGACAAGGATAAAATCATTTCAGAACTTTCTTTCAAAGCCGTTAGAAGCTCTGGAGCTGGCGGACAAAACGTAAATAAAGTTTCGTCCAAAGTAGTTTTAACATTTGATTTAAACAATTCTCAATCACTTTCAGAGGAAGAAAAAGAAAGGTCTCAAAAGAAATTAAAATCTAAATTAACTCTTGATGGAATTTTAATTTTAAACTGTGATGAAGACAGAAGTCAACTTAAAAATAAAGAAATCGTTATTAAAAGATTTCTGGAGTTGATAGAAAAGTCTTTAGTTATCCCAAAAGAAAGAAAAGCTACCAAAATTCCAAAATCAGTTATTGAAAAAAGATTAAAAGACAAATCAACAAATTCTGAAATAAAACAAAATCGTAAGAAACCCGATTTGTAGAAATCGAATTTAAACAAATTTTGGAATTTGGAATTTTTGTATTGGAATTTTAATTAATTTTGCATCGTCTCAAAAGGGGTGCTCTAAATTACGAGCTGAGATTATACCCAATGAACCTAGAACAGGTAATGCTGTTTAGGGAAAAGTGACAAAACAGAGTGCACGCTGAACTTTGTCACAGGAAACAAACATTTTTATTTTTTAACCAAAGAATAATTACCTCTTTTTATTCGTATAATTTATTTTACGAATGGAAATTTTATTTAAAAAAACTTGCCACAAAGACTCGAAGGCTCAAAGATTTAAATTACGAAGTCTATTATCTATTTTCTTTTTTCTATTATCTATTTCCTCTATTGCACAAGAGAAACCCAAAGACACAACAAAAGTTACAAAACTTGATGAAGTTTTAATTGCTGGTGTTCGAGCTCAAAAAAACAATCCAGTTACTTTTACTAATGTAAGTAAAGAACAAATTGCTCCTAGAAATCTTGGACAAGACATTCCAATTTTACTTAATTATTTACCTTCTGTAGTTTCTACAACCGATGCAGGAAACGGAATTGGTTACACTTACATGAGAGTAAGAGGAACAGATGGTTCTAGAATCAATGTCACTTTAAACGGAGTTCCGTTCAATGATAGCGAAAGTCAAGGAACATTTTTTGTAAACCTACCTGATTTTGCTTCATCTGTAGAAAGTCTTCAATTACAACGTGGTGTAGGAACTTCTACTAATGGTGCTGGTGCATTTGGCGCAAGTTTAAATATGCAAACCAAATCTTTTCAAGAAAAATCTTATGCAGAAATTGCTAATTCTGTAGGAAGTTTTGGAACTAGAAAACACACATTAGCTTTCGGAACAGGATTACACAATAATTTTGAATTTAACGGAAGAATTTCTCAAATCGCTTCTGATGGATATGTTGATAGAGCTTCTACTAATATGTTTGGTTATTTTTTTAATGCCAATTATATTCATAAATCAACTCAAATTAAAGCCTTGTTTTTTGGTGGGAAAGAAAAAACATATCAAGCATGGTATGGAATTGAAGATTTAGATAAGTTAAAAAATGATAGAACGTTCAATCCAGCTGGAATGTATTTTGACGCGGATGGAACCATGCGTTTTCACGATAACGAAACCGATAATTATTGGCAAAATCATTTTCAATTGCATTGGTCAGAAAAATGGTCAGAAAAATGGTCTTCTAATGTTGCTCTTCACTATACCATTGGTAAAGGGTATTTTGAACAATATAGAGAAGACGAAACTTTATCCGATTATTTCTTACCCGATTTTCAAGGGAATGGAACCTCAGATTTAATTAGAAAAAGATGGTTAGATAACGATTTTTTTGGTACGACTTTTAGCTTAAATTATAAAAACAGCAAAACTGACGTCTTGTTTGGTGGCGCTGCAAACCGTTATTTAGGAAAGCATTTCGGAGAAGTAGTTTGGACGCAATATTATGTTCCAAATTCAAATAGATACTACAATAATATTGGAAACAAAGATGATGTGAATGTTTACGTTAAAGCATCACAAACTTTTGGGAAACTAAATGTGTTTGCAGATTTACAATACCGAATGGTATTTTATGAAGCCAATAGTTTCCGATTTGATGATGTAAATGATACGTTTAGATTTTTTAATCCAAAAGTTGGTTTAAATTATCAATTGAACAGCAAAAATGCTTTTTACACTTTTGCAGGAATTGCCAATAAAGAACCAAGAAGAGACGATTATGAAAACGGAAGTACAAAATCCGAACGCTTATTTGATTTTGAATTGGGTTGGAAATATTCTTCCAAGAAAATGATTGTCAATGCAAATGCTTTTTACATGCAATATAAAAATCAGTTGGTCTTGACAGGAGCTTTGAATGATGTTGGTTCGCCAATTTTTACCAATAGTGGTTCAAGTTATCGATTAGGATTGGAGTTAGAATCTACTTTAAAATTGGGAAGCAAGTTTACACTTCAACCAAATGTGACTTTAAGTCAAAACAAGAACGAAGATTTCTTTTTTCAACGTGATGGAGTACTTCAAAACTTAGGAAATACTGATATAGCTTTTTCACCAAATCTTGTTATTGGTAATGCAATAACCTATTCGCCAAAGAAAAATTTGAATCTAACAATCTTAAATAAATTCGTCGGAAAACAATTTATGGGAAATATTGATTCAGAAGGATCTATTCTTAAAGAGTACCACTTTCATGATATCAATATTACCTATTTATGGAAAATTAATAAAGGACTTAAATCGATTCTTTTCTCAGGATTAATTAATAATGTTTTGGATAATAAATTCGAGTCTAATGGCTATTTCTATACTTTTGACGATGATTTTTCAAATCCAGGAACTATTACAACTATAGAAGGTGCCGGTTATTTTCCGCAAGCAACAAGAAACTTTTTAGTTGGTGCAACACTAACCTTTTAATTATAATCTATTTCTTATTAAAAAGCCAAGTTAGAATTAATTCTACTTGGCTTTTTATATTAATTGAAGACTCTAACAACATCTCCATTAACTTCAACACGATATCTTTTTAATTCGTATTGTTGTCCAGGAGATTGTCCGGTAAATAAATTATAGTTTTCGCTATTACAAGGACAATTTGCATTTGAACCACTTATGTTTAACGTAGAGCAAGTAGTTAAAGCCTGATTTGGACATGCGCCATCAAAAGCATTAAAACCGCTTCCATTATTAAAAACAATAATGCCTCTTGACGGACCATTTGCTGGAAAAGCTTTTACGGCATTACCAGTGAATTTTAAACTAGCATAAATCGGTAAATTAGTATTTAAGTCTATGGAGAAATTATAATTAGGAAGAAAAGGATTGTCATTATTAAACCGGTCTTTACTGCATCCAAAAATGAAAGTAGCGAAAAGAATTAATAGAGTTGTTTTTTTCATTTTAAAAATTTTACAAAAAGATTAGTTCAAAAAAAATTAAATTAGTTAACTTTGTATAACATTACTAGACAAAAATAGGAATTTAATAAACAAAAAATATATCTTTGAAAAAAGAAATCCCGTTCCGATGGGATTTTTTCTATTTTATGATAACGTTGAAATAGTAACTTTCGATATAAAATTAACAGAAAAATAACTTCATTTAAGTTAAAAAGTGGAGCTTAATAAAGAATAAAATTATGAGTACAGTATCGTATTATACAGCTGAAGGATTAAAAAAATTAAAAGAAGAATTAGAACAATTAAAAAGTATAGAGCGACCAAAAGCTTCACAAGCTATAGCTGAAGCAAGGGATAAGGGTGATTTGTCTGAAAATGCTGAATATGACGCTGCCAAAGAAGCTCAAGGAATGTTGGAGATGCGTATTGCAAAATTGGAAGAGGTATATTCGAATGCGCGATTAATTGATGAGAGTAATTTGGATTTGTCCAAAGTCCTGGTTTTGTCTAATGTAAAGATTAAAAATCAAGCCAATGGAATGGAATTAAAATATACCTTGGTTGCAGAGAGTGAAGCCGATTTAAAGACAGGGAAAATTTCAGTAACTTCTCCAATAGGAAAAGGATTACTTGGTAAATCTGTTGGAGAAATAGCAGAAATCACGGTGCCTAACGGAACTTTAAAATTTGAAATTGTAGAAATTTCACGTGATTAATTATGAGCAGTATTTTCACCAAAATAGTAAACGGAGAAATTCCTTGTTATAAAATTACGGAAGACGAGAATTTTTTAGCTTTTTTAGATGTAAATCCAAATGCTAAAGGACACACTTTATGTATTCCAAAACAAGAAATCAATAAAATCTTTGATATTGAAGATGATTTATATTTAGGATTAATGGCTTTTTCAAAAAAAGTTGCCGTTGCTCTTGAAAAAACAGTTCCATGTAAAAGAATTGGTATGGCTGTTATCGGTTTAGAAGTTCCTCATGCGCATGTTCATTTGATTCCTTTAAACGAAATGGATGAAATGCGTTTTCAAAACAAAGTTACTCTAACTAAAGAAGAGTTTGAAGATTTAGCGAAAGTGATTCAAAACAATTTATAAAACTATTTATCGTTTCTTAAATACAAACCTGTTACGTTTATAGCTTAACGGGTTTTTTTATTTTTACTTTATGAAATTTAATTATCATATAATATTCTTATTTTTTTTCTCATTTGTAGGTGCTCAAGTAAAAAATGAATATGCTACAATTGATGCAGTTATGAATAAAATCCCAGCAGAGAAAACAACATCAACGACAGATATAGCCGATTATATTAATCTCAATTTTAAATCAGAATCGGATAAAATTAGAGCCGCATTTTATTGGACTGCAAACAATATTAGTTATGATATTGAAAACATGAATGAACCAAATTTTGTTTATTCCTCTTCAGAAAAGATTGCAAGTGCTTTAAAAAGCAAGAAAGGCGTTTGTATTCATTATGCTGAGGTTTACAATGAAATAGCAAACAAAATAGGTGTTAAAACAGTTATTGTGGTTGGTTATACCAAACAAAATGGTGTTGTTTCTCCAATTGGTCATGCATGGAACGCTTCTAAAATTGAAGGTAAATGGTTTCTTTTTGATCCAACTTGGGGTGCAGGTTACGTCAATAATTTGAAGTTTTACAAAAAACTAAATAATAATTTTTTTAAAACATCAGCTGCTAAAATGATTCAAACGCACATGCCATTTGACTATTTATGGCAATTTTCTAATGAGCCGATTACAAACCATGAGTTTTTTAGTGGAATTATACAAAAAGATAAACCTAAAATGAATTTTAATTTCGATTCAGAAATTGAAAAATATGAAACACATCCTAAGGAAGAACAAGCATTTGAAGCAGCTGAACGCATCGAAAAAAATGCTGTCATTAATAATCTAATTGCTGAATATTTGGCTTCAAAAAAAGAGGAGTTTAATGTGATTCGTCAAAATAAGAACATTGAAAAAGTAGCACAAATTGTATTAGACTATAATAGTGCTGTAGCATCTTTAAATGATTTTGTTTTTTATAGAAATAATAAATTCAAACCACTTTATTCAGACGAAATCATTAGTGAAATGATAAATACTCCACTGAATGCATTAAAAAAATGTCAAGATGCTATTTATGGTGTAGGTTCTGTTGGAAAAGATAACACATCCAACTTGAAAACGCTTAAATCACAAATGGCTCAAAACATCAAAATCGCAACAGAACACGCTCAGTTTGTTAAAGATTATTTGAGTAAAAATAAAATCCAAAGAAAATTGATGTTTACAAAAATTAGATAAATTATTTAGCTTTTTTATAAAGAATTTGCATTGTAGTTCCTTTGTCAATCTCTGAATGGGCTACTTTTATTTTTCCATTATGATATTCCTCAACAATTCTTTTGGTTAGTGATAAACCCAATCCCCAACCACGTTTTTTAGTAGTAAATCCGGGTTCAAAAACACGTCTGTATTGATTTTTTGGGATGCCCTTTCCCGAATCGATTACATTGATTTTTATGTTTTGACCTTCTTTTTCAATCATGATTTTCAATTTGCCTCTGCCTTTCATAGCATCAATAGCATTTTTCATTAAATTTTCAATGGTCCAACTGTGTAAAGCCGGATTGATAGAAACCAAAATCGGATTTTTTGGAGCAGAAAAGGTAAACTCAACTTGTTTCGAAAAACGCGATTTTAAATAATCAAACGAATTTCTAGTTTCTTCAACGATATCTTTAGTTTCCAATACTGGTTCTGAACCAATTTTAGAAAATCGTTCGGTTATAGTTTGCAATCTATTGATGTCTTTTTCAATCTCAGAAACAGTGGTTTCGTCAACATTATCGGCTTTCATTATTTCTAGCCAACCTATCAATGAGGATAAAGGAGTTCCAATTTGATGCGCGGTTTCCTTTGCCATTCCTGCCCAAAGCTTATTTTGGGTGGCCATTTTAGTGCTTTTATAAAAATTGTAAACCACAGCTCCAAACAAGAAAATGATGAATAATAATGCTATTGGGTAGTACTTTAGTTTATTCAATAAAGAGGAATCACCATAATATAAATTGTGCGTTCGACCTTCAGAAATTTTCATCACAATTGGATCATTCTGGTTTTTTAATCGCTGTAAGAAGGCCCTTAATTTGGTTTTGTCTTTTAAAATATCATCTTCAATATTTACTTGATTTATGATAGAATCGTTTTCAGTAACTATTATAGGAATATTAGCAGTTTGAATAATTTGTAATGGCAATTCTAAATCGGCATTTAAATCATCTGTATTGATTTTTTTTTGAGATAATGCCCAATGTTGCATTTTCACTCGCTCTTCTTGCTTAAAAATTTGAAAAAACGAATACGTATTCCACAAAATAAGAGAAACAATCACAAATGAAGTGATGATGATAATCCAACGCGTTGTGTTTCTTCTATCGGAGAATTGCATATTTAAAATTTGTTTAAAAGTAATGATTTTTTTCAAATTGAAATTGATTTTTCAAATTGCCATTGCCTTCGAATTCTTATCTTTGTAAAAATTCCAAATTTTATGCTAACAATTGATCCAAAAGAACTTTCTCCAATGAAATTGCAAGGTTATTTGCAAAGTGCTATTGCACCACGACCAATTGCATTTGCAAGTACAATTGATAAAAACGGAAAGCCCAATTTATCACCGTTTAGTTTCTTCAATATTTTTAGTTCTAATCCGCCAATTTTGGTTTTTTCACCTGCGAGAAGAGTTAGAAATAACACAACGAAACACACTTTAATTAATTGTGAAGAAACACGTCAAGTAGTAATCAATGTTGTGAATTTTGATATTGTGCAACAAATGTCTTTATCAAGTACTGAATATCCAGATGGTGTAAATGAGTTTTTAAAATCTGGTTTGACTCCAATTCCATCAGAAATAGTAAAACCTTATCGCGTTGCCGAAAGTCCAGTGCAATTTGAATGTAAAGTCAATCAAATTATCCCATTAGGTACTGAAGGTGGAGCCGGAAATATGATTATTTGTGAAGTGGTTAGAATGCACATTAATGAAGCAGTTTTAGATTCAGAAGGAAATATTGATCCAATGAAAATTGACTTGGTTTCAAGATTAGGAGGTAATTGGTATTCAAGAGCCAATCAAGGGCTTTTTGAAGTAGAAAAACCATTGGCAACTTTAGGAATAGGAGTAGATGAGATTCCAGATTTTGTGAAAGAAAGCCTTATTTTTAATGGGAATGATTTAGGTAAATTAGGAAATGTAGAAGCATTGCCAACCAATGAAGAAATTACTATATTTGTAAAACAAAATTTTGAAGTGAAAGGTGTTTTGAGTGCTGATGATGAAGTTAAAAAACACCAATTAGCCAAAGAATATTTAGATAAAAACGAGGTGCTTACCGCTTGGAAAGTGCTTTTAGCAAAACAATAAACAATAATATTATGGAAGTTTCAGGAAAAGTAAAAGTAGTAAGTGCAGAAATTCAAGTTAGTGCTACTTTCAGAAAAAGAGAATTAGTGGTAACTACAGATGAGCAATATCCACAACACATTATGATTGAATTTACTCAAGATAAAAGTGATTTATTGAATAATGTTGCCGTTGGCGATGCGGTAAAAGTTTCTATCAATTTAGGAGGAAGAGAATGGGTTAATCCACAAGGAGAAACTAAATATTTTAATTCAATAAGAGGTTGGAGAATTGAAAAACTTCAAACAGAAGCTCCAGCAGCAGCTCAACAAATGCCTCCAATGCCTGCAGCAGAAGCATTTGCTCCAGCAACTGATTTTAAAGAAGAAGAACACGACGATTTACCTTTTTAATTAAAAGGAAAATTCCAATTTTTAAATTCCAAATTCCAATTTTGTTCGTCTTAATTTGGAGTTTGGAATTTATTTTTTTGGAATTTATAATGTTACCTTATGTATTTCCTAACCAAAGAACTTTATTTTCCTCCAGTTGAAGAAGCTTCGTATGAAGGAATTCTTGCTGTTGGCGGTGATTTGTCTGTAGAACGGTTGCTACTTGCCTACAACAATGGAATTTTTCCTTGGTTTGATTCAGACGAACCAATACTTTGGTGGTCACCAAGTGAACGAATGGTTGTGAATCCAAAGGATTATAAAGTTTCTAAAAGTCTTCGAAATATTATTAATCGGAATATTTTTGAAGTGACTATTAATAAAGATTTCGAATCGGTTATCAAAAATTGTCAAGAAATTGAAAGAAAAGGTCAAGATGGAACTTGGATTTCAGATTCAATTATTAAATCATACACCGAATTACATCAATTAGGTAAAGCAAAATCATTTGAAGTTTGGCAAAATTGCGAATTAGTTGGCGGATTGTACGGCGTTGATTTAGGTCATGTTTTTTGTGGTGAAAGTATGTTTTCTAAAGTACCAAATGCCAGTAAAGTGGCTTTTGTAAAATTGATAGAATATTTAAAACAAAACAACTACAAACTTTTGGATTGCCAAGTTCATAACGACCATTTAGAAAAATTAGGAGCTTTTGAAATTTCGAGAAATGCCTTTATGATGATTTTGAAAAGTTAGTTATCTTCTTCGTGAAAACTTGATTTTATTTTTCTTTTTGTAAGATGATAGTAGATAATAATATTATTGAATAGAAGTGCAATTATCAATGAAAGTGCTGCGAAAAGAAGGATTTTCAGTTCATATTTTTCATAGAAAATTCCTCCAAGAACACCTCCAAGAAAAAAGCATAAGATGATAGAAAGTCTTAGAAAAATACTTCTACGCAATCGCGATTTTTCAACTGGTTTTCTGTAGAAAAAAAGTTGTGATAATTCAATTCCTAAATCAGTAAATAATCCTGTAAGATGCGTTGTTCTTACTACAGATTGTGATATTTGAGTTACCAAAGCATTTTGAATTCCCATCGAAAAAAGCAATAAATAAGCAATATATTCTTGATGTTTTATGATTCCAAACCCAATAATTAGTAAAATAGCAACTTCGATTGTCATTGGAAAAGCATGAGCAATTCTAGGTTTTTTTAACGAAGTGATTTCGATTAATGTATTACATGTAAAAGCACCAAACAAAAATGACAAAATGAATAGGAGGAAAGTAATAGCTTTTGAATAGTTTTTTAAAGAAATTTCCTCAGCAAAGTAAGCAAAATGTCCTGTGACATTTGTTGTTAAAGTCGCTACAGAAAGTACACCTGCAATATTTACAATTCCTGCAATAAATGAAAGATTGGAAGCAAGTCGTAAATTGTGTAAAAACGTTCTTCTACTTCCTTTGTGGCGAAACATGTTTTTTGTTTTAACTAAAGGTAGTGATTTTAATCATCAAATAGCGAAAATAGTTTAGTAATCTACTTCTGCGTCCAGCAATCCATCACATGATCATTTACCATTCCTGTGGCTTGCATATGTGCATACACAACCGTTGAACCTACAAATTTGAATCCGCGTTTCTTTAAGTCTTTACTAATTTCATCGGAAAGTGGCGTAGTTGCTGTAACTTCTTTTAAGGATTTTCTGTTGTTTTCAATTGGTTTTCCGTCAGTGAAATTCCAAATGTATTTAGAGAAACTTCCAAATTCTTTTTGCACTTCCATAAAGGCAATGGCGTTTGAAATTGTTCCTCTTATTTTCAATTGGTTTCTAATTATTCCGGCATCTTGAAGTAATTCTTGCACTTTTTCTTCACCATAATTTGCTACTTTTTTGTAATCAAAATTATCAAAAGCTGCTCTGAAGTTTTCTCTTTTCTTCAAAATGGTATACCAACTCAATCCTGCCTGAAAAGTTTCTAGAATTAAAAATTCAAATAATTTATCGTCATCGTAAACAGGTTTTCCCCATTCATTATCATGATAATCTCTATATAAATCGTCTTTTTCGCACCAGGCGCAACGTACTTTATTTTCCATCTTTGGCTAAATATTGTTCTATCAAATAATGTCCTAAATAGATCATTGGCGTCATCAAAATTGCAATCACTAATTTAACAGAATATCCAGTGAATCCTGAAATAATATAGGTTTTTCCATCCATAATTCCAGGTAAGTAAAACGCAATTCCGAGTACAATAAAACTATCAAACAGTTGTGAAATAACAGTAGAACCAGTACTTCTCAACCAAATCATTTTGTTGCCAGTTCTGTTTTTTACAAAATGAAAAATGGTAACATCAATTAATTGTGAAACTAAAAATGCAGCTATACTTCCAATAATAATCAATTGACTTTGTCCAAAAACCGCCGTAAATTGTTCAGTAGTAACCGAACTAATTCCTGTTGACGGAATTTTGATTGCAAAAAACAATATGATAAAAGTATATGCAATTAATCCTGCAGTAATAAGCGAAAGTTTCTTAACGCCTTTTTCACCAAAGTATTCGTTGATTAAATCGGTTGTGATAAAAACAATAGGCCAAGGCAAAATTCCAATGCTCATCGGAACTCCAAAAACATCAATTAATTTTCCACCAGTTAATTCAGCAACAATAGCATTTGTGATAAAAATACCAGCTAGAATTACATAAACAATATCTTTTCTGTTTTGAAACATAGTTGTTTTTGAAGTTTAGTATTAATCATACATATTAAAATTCATACGATCGATGTTTTTTTCAAATGTTGCCCTTCTGTGCTCTTCGTTTAATGCTTTATTTGTAATCGCATTGATGCGTTTTGTAATATCATCATCGTCTTCAAGCTTCTTTTTATCATAAATTTTGTAAGCTAAAGGATTAATTTTTCCTTTTTCACTTAAAAAAGCTATGGTGTAGATGTAGGTGTTTTTAATTTTTCGATAACTACTTGTTTTGTCGAATTTATAAAAATAAAGAGTAATTTCTTTGTTGTTTTTTGTTTCAATTCGTTTTTCAACAAATTCAATAGAATCTTTGGTTTTAAGATTTTCAAAGCTTAAAATTGCAGATTCAACAATTTCATCATCTGTTAGTGTTGGCAGCAAATTGAATTTGTCTTTGTAATGTAATAACAGAATTGTAGCAAATTTTGTCTTTTCATTTTCTAATGTAGATAAAATTTCTTCTTTGCTAATTTTATCGTTTACAATACCCAAACGTAACAATTCAACATTTAATTCTGGTATATCCAATCCTTTTATTTTCTGAAATAAAGCATCCGTGTCTTTATCTGATTGAAAATTGTATAATAAATCAATATAGTTTATCAAATCATCAACAGGAGCTGAAGTTTCCTCTGAATTGTAATCTTCTTCATCTCCATCAATTGCAACTGCAACAGTAGTATCAACAGCAGTTTCATAAGAGATATCATCTGCTAAATCAATTTCTTCTTCTGGTTTGATGTTTTTTTCTTTCCAACTCACAACTCTTTTGTATTCTAACTTGGCATTGGTTAAAACCATTTTCTTGAAAGAACTGATTTTCTTTGGAGAAATTAAATTTTTGTCAAACAATGAGTTACATAAACTCAATGTAGGTTTGTTGTATTCCTTAATGCTATAAAATTGGAATATTTTTGGAAACAATTCCTTGCTGTTTTCTAAATCTAAATCGAATAGACTGAATAAACTTGTGATATCATATTGCTTGTCGGTTATCGGTAAATCATATTCTAATAATTCAATTATTTTCTGATAAGCCGCTTTAGATTTTTGACGAGATAATGCTTTTAAAATTTCAATTTGAGTATTGGTTTTTGTTTTTTCATCTTTATATTTTGCTTCCAAATACGGAATTGTTTTTGGATTCTTTAAAGCACCAATTCGCATCAATAAACTCGAAGGTGCTTCTTTTTCAGTTTCTTTAAACTTGAATGTGTCTATGAAGTTAGTTACAGCATCAAAATCTTTATCGGCAATTTTCAATTCATCAATTGATTCAATCGCAGAGAATCTTATTGTGTCTTTTTTGCTATTTATATCATTCAAAAACAAATCGAATTTGTCTTCAAAAATAGAAGTAGTATCTTTAGAAGTAGGTTCTAAGGAGCTAAATGTCTTTTCTATAAAGGCATCATCACTTTTATAATCTCTCTCAATTAAAGTTTGCATTTTATAGTAGGCATTTCCTTTTACAAAAGTTTTATATTTTATTGCTTGAGTTGCATTTGACTTGGATACAACGGCTTCAAAAATATGTGTATTATCTTCCTTATTGAAATTGTATGATTTTGAAATAAATTCATACTTCTCATCATTTTTCTCTACTAAATCAAACCACTTTGAATAGGAAAATCCTTTTTTATTAATAAAATTATAAATCAAAGATTCATTAGATTTATAATCATAGTCTTCATCATAGTCTTCATCATAATTTTCCTCGAAATTTTGAAATCTACTATGTGAATCCATAAATGATTTATAATCTTTGGAATAGTCTCTAAAAAAATAACTTTTTAAGGAATCCAAATTTTCAAAAGACTCATATTTGTGAAATTTATTGTATTCTAAATCTATATCTCTGCCATTGTCTGCATAGAAAGTATAATTTTTGTTTCTTGATAAAAAGGAGTTTTTAGTTTTAAACTCATAATCTTCAAAATTCAAAAATGTTTTTTTATTAATTTTTTCTGGAATCTCAACTTTAAAATCGTTTACAGTATCGTTATAAACTTTATTAATTACAATTCGACCATTTTTAGTAAAATCGAAGGATTGGAAGTAATTATCTGTGTTTTTGTCTGAGGCATTTACAGTTCCAAGAAGGAAATATTTGTTGCCTTTAATAAAGGTTTTTAGTCTAATTTTTTTCTCACCAATCTTTGACGATGATTCATTTGTAGTAGTGTTGTGTGTTACATCATCCAACTCGTTTTGCATGTAAAATTCTGCTTGTATTTGTTTGTGTTCATAGGCAGTATTTTCTAACTCTGCAGTTCCGTTAAACGATTCTTCTGTTAAAAAATAGAAAGCATTTTCAGATTTATCATAAGATTGAATAGTGATATCATTATCAATTTTATCAACTTCATTACCATGTATAACGCTATAAGAAGGTATTTTTACACTGAAGCCACCTTTTAACGGAGTAAAACTATCCCAAGAGCTTTGTAGATTTTTAATTTCAATTTTATCAAATAGTTGGTTTTCATATTGTCTTACATAGTCACCAGTACCTGTCATTGAAACAGCAATAATTTCTAAAGGTGTAATGTAATATCTGTAGCGTTGTGCATTGCCAGATTTTGTTTTGTTTTTTATGTCGTATCCTTTATAGTTTTCTGTTTCAAAAAACTTTTTTTCAATGATAGTTCCTGCAATATTCTCAAAGAAAAGACTGTCTAATGCTTTTGGATTGAAAGTATCATCTTTTTTCTTTAAAAAATAATTCAAAGGCAATCTATTTATGTTGACTGAGCCACCATTAGTCAAATCAATACAAGCTGTCACTTCATTTATAGTTCTCGGATTTTTAAACAAAGGCATTTTTAGCATTCCATCTTTAGTAGTAAAAGGATTCAATACTGGATTTGGAAAATACTCTTCAATTGTTTTTTTCTGTTTTTCTCCAACAGTTGTAAGTACATCTATTATTGGTTTTACAGTATATCCTTTTTTGATTAAAAGTTGCAAAACACCTTCTTTTCCTGCCAAATGCGCAGCACCAACAGCAGCAAATAAACTTCCAGTTTTAGTAATTGAATCAATGCTGTTTGCCATAGTAACATTTCTTTCGGTAATTAAAATGTTATGCGATTTTTTAGAGTAAATCAATTTATAAATAGAGTCAAGCATTACGATGTCTTTTTCTCTATAAAAATCATTAGATACCGTTTGGAAGTTTCTGTTTTTTAATATTTTCATTAAAGCCATTCTCACTTCTTCTTTTGGCTCTTCCATGTCGTTTTGCATTTTCATCACTTTAAGAAATGACTCTTGAGCATCTTCTAAACCAGTTACTTTTTTGTTATATTTTTTACCAGTTTGGTGTATAAACATATCAAGAACAGTGTTTTCTTGAAAATCAGCTTGTTCGCTGTTGTTTCCAGAAGTCATCGTGTTGTAGATATTTACATTAGAAAACAACGGATACAATGCTTCTTTTTTTAATGGCGCAAGATTGAAACGACTATAAAGTTTTTGCGAATTCTCATTTTCTTGGTTGGTCAATAAATCAAATAGTACTTCCCAACTTTCAGGATTACTTTCGTTACTCACGATATCGGCTTCTAGCAAATGTTTATAAAAAGCGTCTGAAAGGTGATAAGAAATCTTTTCATTTACATGCATGGTGCCATATAAATAAGACTTTTTAGCTAATCCGTTTCCGGAAATTTCCCAAAGCAAAGTTTTTTCAGTTTGAGCAATAGAAGTAAAACTCAATAATAATAAGAAGGCAGCGAATATCTTTTTCAAAGTGTGTGATTTTTAAACAAATATAATTAGAAAATAGTCATTAAAATATAACGGCTAAATTTTTCATATATTTTTTGTGAAGATAAATAAAATAAAAAAACCTCGATTCAATTAAGAACCGAGGTTTATATTGTTTGAATTACTTTGTACTTCTTACTTCGTAAATCGTACTTTATATTTATCCTAAAGCAACTCTTCTGAAACCTGTAACAGTTAAACCACCGTCAACAGATTTAATGTAAGAAGCAACGCTCATAGAACCATCTTTAATGTAATCTTGGTTTACTAAAGTGTTGTCTTTGTAGAAACGTTGGATTTTACCTTTAGCGATATTATCTAACATAGCTTCTGGTTTTCCTTCTTGACGTAATTGATCTTTAGCGATTTCAATTTCTTTTTCAATGATTGATGCATCAACACCAGCTTCATCTAAAGCAATTGGATTCATTGCAGCAGCTTGCATTGCTACGTTTCTTGCAGCTTCTTCAGCACCTTCAACATTAGCAGATAATGCAGTTAAAACAGCAATTTTGTTTCCAGCGTGAATGTATGAACCAACGAAAGCACCACTTAATCTTTCGAAAGAAGCGATTTCAATTTTTTCTCCAATAACACCAGTTTGCTCAATTAATTTGTCAGCAACAGTGATACCATTAAAATCTGAAGCTAAAAATGCTTCTTTAGTATCATAGTTTAATGCTTGGTTAGCTAAATCTGTAGCTAATTTTACGAAACCTTCATTTTTTCCAACGAAGTCAGTTTCGCAATTTAATGTGATAACAACACCAGAAGTTTTGTCAGCATTAACAACTGCGATTGCAGCTCCTTCAGTAGATTCTCTGTCAGATCTGTTAGCAGCCACTTTTTGACCTTTTTTTCTAAGGTTTTCGATTGCTAAATCAAAATCTCCATCAGCTTCTACTAATGCTTTTTTGCAGTCCATCATACCTGCACCTGTGATTGTTCTTAATTTATTTACGTCTGCAGCAGTAATTGTTGCCATTTTGTTTTTTATTTTAAGATTAAAAATAATTTGTGTAAAAAAAGAAATTCCAATTGACAAATCCCAAATTCCAATTTTAATTAATCATCAAATTTTGATAATTATTTGGAACTTGGAATTTACCTATTGGAATTATAAGTTTATTTATTCTTCTGATTTAGTTTCTTCTGTAGCTTCAACTTCTGCAACTGGAGTTTCTTCAACAACAGCAGCTTCTGGAGCAGCAGCAGCTTCAACAACTTCAGCAGTTTCAACTTCTGTAGCTTCATCACCTTCTTTTTCAGAAGTTCTGTTAGCCAATCCGTCTTTTACAGCGTCAGTTACTAAAGTTAAAATTTTATCAATTGATTTAGAAGCATCATCATTTGCAGGGATAACATAATCTACCTCACGTGGGTCAGAGTTTGTATCAACCATTGCGAAAACTGGAATGTTTAATTTTTGTGCTTCTTTTATTGCGATGTGTTCAGCTTTGATATCTACTACGAAAAGTGCAGCAGGTAATCTAGACATGTCAGCGATAGAACCTAAGTTTTTCTCTAATTTCGCACGAAGACGATCAACTTGAAGTCTTTCTTTTTTAGAAAGCGTCATGAAAGTACCATCTTTTTTCATTCTATCAATAGTAGCCATTTTTTTAACAGCTTTTCTGATAGTAACGAAGTTTGTTAACATACCACCAGGCCATCTTTCTGTGATGTAAGGCATGTTACAAGCCAATGCTTTTTCTGAAACGATATCTTTTGCTTGTTTTTTGGTAGCTACGAAAAGTATTTTTCTACCAGACGCTGCAATTTTTTTCATAGCTTCACCAGCTTCTTCAATTTTTGCAGCAGTTTTATATAGGTTAATGATATGAATACCATTACGCTCCATATAAATGTAAGGAGCCATGTTTGGGTCCCATTTACGAGTCATGTGTCCAAAGTGAACACCTGCTTCTAATAATTCTTTAACGTCAATTTTGTTTGCCATTGTGTAATAGTTTACGTTCCGTGTTATAGCAATGCGTCACCTTTTTCGCTTTAAGTATTTCAACTTTAAGACTTTGTACTGCATTTCGATGCTAAACTAATTCCCTTTTTATAAGGAATATCGACAACTTTGTTTTAAATTCAATTTTAATTGTAAAAATGTATCTGAAAAAATATTCTGATAAATATCGAATATTAACGTTTCGAGAATTGGAATCTCTTTCTCGCTTTTTTCTGACCGAATTTTTTACGTTCTACCATTCTTGGATCTCTTGTAAGTAATCCTTCTGGTTTTAAGATAGCTCTGTTTTCAGCTTCCACTTCACACATTGCTCTTGCAATTGCCATTCTCACAGCTTCTGCTTGTCCTGTTGAACCACCACCGTATACATTTACTTTTACGTCAAAGTTAGTTACATTTTCTGTCAAAGACATTGGTTGTAATACTTTGTACTGTAAAGTAGCTGTTGGGAAGTAAGTTGCAAATTCTTTTTTGTTTACAGTGATTTTACCTGTACCTTCAGTAACATAAACACGTGCAACTGCACATTTTCTTCTACCGATTTTGTGAATAACTCCCATTACTTTAAGTCGTTAAGGTTAACGGTTTTTGGTTGTTGAGCGCCATGTTTGTGCTCAGTACCAACATTTACATCTAAATTACGGAATAATTGTGCTCCTAATTTGTTTTTAGGCAACATTCCTTTTACAGCTTTTTCTACTAATAATGCAGGGTTTTTTTGTTGCATTACTTTAGCAGTTAAACTTCTTTGTCCTCCTGGATAACCTGTGTGTCTGATGTACGTTTTGTCATCTAACTTGTTTCCAGTTAAATTAATTTTCTCTGCGTTGATAACAATTACGTTATCTCCACAGTCAACGTGTGGTGAATAACTTGGCTTGTATTTACCTCTTAAAAGCATCGCGACTTTTGAAGCAAAACGACCTAAGTTATGACCTTCAGCGTCTACAACAATCCACTGTTTTTCAGCTGTGGCTTTGTTGGCAGAAACTGTTTTGTAGCTTAATGCGTCCATAATATTATTTTAATTAAACATTCCATTCCCAATTAAGGGAGTGCAAAAGTACAATTATTTATTATATATGCAAAAAGGATTTTGATTTTTAATTATTATTTTGAATTATAACGATTTATAGTATCCAAATTGATGGCTAATTAGCCCTGATTGAAGTGGAAATCCTTGTCTTTTTAGACAAGATTGGAACGTAAAGCAGGAAAATGGATTACAAAAATGCGCAAACCATTCGCTACTATCCATAATTTTCATAAATTTACACCTTATATATATGTAAGATGAAATCGAAAGCCACTTTAAAACAAATTGCTAAGGAATTAGGAGTATCTGTTTCGACAGTTTCTAAGGCGTTGAATGATAGTCCGGAAATTAGTGAACCAACAAAAATTCGTGTTCAAGAATATGCGAAATTGAAAAATTACAAACCAAATGTTATTGGGTTGAACCTTAAAAACCGTTCTACCAAAACGATTGGTGTAATTATTCCGAATATTCTAAATCAGTTTTTTGCCAAGGTTTTTACTGGAATTGAAAAAGTTGCCGATGAAAAAGGATATAAAGTGATTACTTGTATTTCTAACGAATCGATTGAAAAAGAAATTAGTGCCCTAGAAATGTTGAGTAATGGTACAATTGATGGTTTTATTTTATCCATTTCAGAAGAAGCTCAAAAGTTGCAACAATTTGGTCATTTCAAATTGATAATCAACGAAGGTACGCCAATTGTGATGTTTGACAGAATTGCCGATGAAGTAAATTGTGATAAAGTTATCGTTGATGATTTAGATTCAGCGGTAAATGCAACAGAACATTTGATTAAAACTGGATGTAAAAAAATCGCCTTATTTTCATCTATTGATAATTTGAGTGTTGGAAAATTACGTGCTAAAGGTTTTTACAAAGCATTAGAAAACAACGGAATTAAAATCAATGAAGACTTAGTTATTTTAACTGAAACTGCGGAAGATTTTGATACTAAATCGGCAAATTTCTTTGATAAAAATAAAGTGGATGCTGTTTTTGCATTAGATGAACATGCCTCTGTCATGGCAATGAAAATGGGAATTAAGAAAGGATTGAAAATTCCAGATGAACTTTCTATTATTGGTTTTGCTGATGGTGTTTGGTCTAGAAGATTAACGCCAAGTTTATCAACAGTAAGTCAGCATGGTCCAGAAATTGGTGAAGTGGCTACAAAAATGCTGATTGAGAAGTTAGAAAGTAAAGAAGAAAATTACAGTCATAAAACTACAATTGTAAAAACGGAATTACGTCAAAGAGAATCGACTAGGAAGATTTAATAGTTCCTTTTTTTTTATCATCATCCCAAGTGATATAACCAATAATAGCGTTGAAAAGGTAAAAAACATATTTAGCAGTATTGGCTATATTCATTTGCAATATGTTTTGAACTAATTTGGTGATGTTGTAAAACTGCCACATAAACCAGTTGTCAGGATACATTCTCGCGGTATTAAAAGTAGCACCAAAAGTTATTCCGGCAGGAATTGCGATGGCAAAAAACAATCTCCAGTCAATTGGTTTTTCAGAAAGATATTTGAAAGCAATATAATTAAGAACCAATGAGAATACAAAACCAAGAACTAAATTGCGATAAAATATAAAGTCAATAGAACGCAAAACGGTGCTTTTTTTCCAAGCTTTGAAAACCAAATAATTTCCAATAAAAGTTACTGGATAAGTTAAAATAGCACCAACATTTCCAAGTAAATAATCAATTGAACCACTCAAAAATGTATTGCAAGTCGCAAGAAAGTTTCCAATATTATTCTTTTTGGTAACTAATCGATTGCCAATCATCGATAATCCAGTGTTGATAATTGAAACGTAACCCAAAAAGAAAACATAGTTTTTACCTTGAAAAGTAAATTTGTATTCGGTGTTATGATAACCTAAAGCAATCGAAGCTGTGATAACTATAATCAATCCAATAATATCTAAATAGGTACTATTAGTTATTGATTTTATGGTTTTTATGGTTTTTTCTGAAAGCGAAAGTATTGACATTCAAATAAATTTCGACAAAGATAGATAAATTTAAAGGAAAGGATAATTTTTATATTTTAACAAGAATGATAATTACGATAATAGAAATTATTAGAACCCAATTGATTAATATATCATATCGATATTTTGGTAATTTATGTTCAGGATAATCAATAGTCCATTTCTTAGAATTTGCGAATTCGGTCAACATTTTTGGTGTAATTGGAATTCTTGTAACTCTTTCATTTGGGCTTTTACAAAAAGAACCACCAAAACTGTTCCAACTGCCTTCTTCTTCATGATGAAAATACCAAAGATATTCCGACATGTCAACTTGATACTTCTTTTGATAAGTAGTCATAAGGTCATCACAATCGTCGCCGCTAACTCCTGTTTCTTCAAAAATATCTGAATTAGAATTTAGATTTGATTCCCAAAATTCTTTTTCAATGAAATTGATTATTTCTTCTTCCAAAATCATACTTTCTGTTTTTTAATGAAATTATAATGTTTGTAATAAAAAAAACAACGCTTAATACAATTGAATAAAAAGTTACATAAATATAATTATAGTTATAATTACTAAATGTAAGAATTGGAATCGTTATTAACAATATGTGAATTATCGAAATTGTCAAATGTGTTTTTATCTTAAAAGCAAACAAAATTCCATAACTTATCAAAAACAAAATATAAAGTGGAAAATAGATGAAAATAAAATCTGTAATATCCCAAGCCCAACCAACTGTTTTATTCACTCCCCAATTTGCAACTGTATTTTTATCAAAAAGAAAATACATTAAAAAAAAAATTATTGGTGAAAGTAGAACTAAAAATAAGTTTTTTGTAAATAATTTAATTATAATTTTCATAAAATATGTGAAAATCAATGCGCTTCCAACCAATTTTTCCCAACACCAATTTCAACATCCAACGGAACATCCATTTTGAAGGCGTTTTCCATTTCGTGTTTAATCATTGGTTTGATTTTTTCTAATTCAGAGTTGTGAACGTCAAATACAAGTTCGTCATGAACCTGAAGTAACATTTTTGATTTCCAATTCTCAGAAGTTAGTTTTTTATGAATATTAATCATTGCAATTTTGATGATATCGGCTGCTGAACCTTGAATTGGTGCGTTTACAGCATTTCGTTCAGCGCCACTTTTTACCATCATGTTGGCGGAATTGATGTCTTTTAAATAACGTCTTCTTCCTAAAACTGTTTGCACATAACCGTTTTCTCTTGCAAAATCAACTTGATTTGACATATAAGATTTCAGTTTTGGATACGTCGCATAATACGCATCAATCAACTCAGCACTTTCTTTACGAGAAAGCGATGTTTGATTAGAAAGTCCGAACGCAGAAACACCATAGATGATTCCGAAATTCACGGTTTTTGCATTGCTACGTTGTTCTTTTGTAACTTCTTCTAACGGAACATTGAACACTTTTGCAGCCGTACTTCGGTGAATATCTTCGTTATTTTGAAACGCTTTAATCATATTTTCTTCACCAGAAAGTGCTGCAATAATTCGGAGTTCTATTTGCGAATAATCGGCAGATAACAAGGTGTAATTTTCATCACGAGCAATAAATGCTTTTCTAATTAATCGTCCTCTTTCGGTACGAATCGGAATGTTTTGCAAGTTTGGATTATTCGAACTCAAACGACCAGTTGCAGCAACCGTTTGCATATAATCGGTGTGAACACGTCCAGTTTTTTTATCGACTTGGTTTGGCAAGGCATCGATGTAAGTACTTTGCAATTTCACCATTTGACGCCATTCCAAAATATCTTTCACAATTTGATGGTCGTTGGCTAAATAACTCAAAACTTCTTCTCCAGTTGCGTATTGACCGGTTTTGGTCTTCTTTTGTTTTGCTCCGCCAATTTTCATTTTGTCAAATAAAACGTCACCCAATTGTTTTGGTGAAGCCAAATTGAATTTCTCACCAGCGGTTTCATATATTTTTTGTTCCAATTCAGAACTTTCTTTTGCCATTTCAACCGACATTTCTTTCAAGAAAGGAACGTCAAGATTGATTCCTTCCAATTCCATTGCAGCCAAAACTGGAATAAGTGGAATTTCGATTTCATCAAAAAGTTTTTTGGTTTCGGCTTTGTCTAGAATCGGACTGAAATTTTGTTTTAATTGAAACGTTACATCAGCATCTTCGGCAGCGTACTCTTTGATTTCCTCCAAAGAAACATCGCGCATTGATTTTTGATTTTTACCTTTTTTACCAATTAAATCTTCAATTGATTTTGGCGAATATTTCAAATAAGTTTCACTTAAAACATCCATATTGTGGCGCATATCAGGATTGATCAAATAATGCGCAATCATCGTATCGAATAATTTTCCTTTGATTTGAACTCCATAATTGGAAAGAATTTTCAAATCATATTTTATGTTTTGACCAATTTTCTCGATGTTTTCATTTTCAAAAAATGGCTTGAATTTATCAACTAAAACTTGCGCTTCTTCTTGATTTTCTGGAAATGGAACGTAAAATGCTTCGCCTTTTTGCCAAGAAAATGACATTCCAACCAATTCGGCATTCAAAGCATCAATTCCAGTGGTTTCGGTATCAAAACATACTGAAGTTTGATTGAGTAAATTTTGCAAAAACAATTTTGTTCCCAAATCACCATGAATAATAGTATAATTATGGTTGGTAGTTTCTAAAGTGGCGTAAAACGAATTTGGTTTTGCATCATCACTTTCTTCATCAGAAAATCCGAACAAATCAAATTGATCTTCGTTGGTTTTTTTGGCTGGAGCTTTTTTCGCAGGTTGTGGCGTATCGCTTGAAGTTCCATTACCATTTGTGTCAATCTCGTCGTATTCTTTTCCAGTTCCAAAATATTTGTCAAACTGCGCTTTCATTTGACGGAATTCCAATTCGTTGAACAACGCATCAGTTTTTTCAACATCAGGTTTTGAAAGTTCAAAATCTTCTGCATTAAATTCCACAGGACAATCGAGTAAGATAGTAGCTAATTTTTTTGACAATAATCCCAACTCAGCATTGGCTTCAATTTTATCTTTAATCGCACCTTTTAGTTCGTGTGTATTCGCCAAAAGATTTTCCATCGAACCATATTCTTTTAAGAATTTCTTCGCTGTTTTTTCACCAACGCCAGGCAATCCCGGAATATTATCGGCTGCATCACCCATCATTCCTAAGAAATCTATTACTTGTTCTGGTCGTTCGATTTCAAATTTTTCTAAGACTTCTGGAATTCCCCAAATTTCGATGTCGTTACCCATTCTCGCAGGTTTGTACATAAAAATATTTTCTGAAACCAATTGTGCAAAATCCTTATCGGGTGTAACCATATATACTTTGAAACCTTCTTTCTCAGCTTGTTTAGCCAACGTTCCAATTAAATCATCGGCTTCAAAACCCGCTTTTTCCATAATTGGAATGTGCATCGCTTTCAACAATTCTTGAATATACGGAACGGCAATTTTAATCGCTTCAGGTGTTTCATCACGATGCGCTTTGTATTCTTGGTACATTTCGTAACGGTAATCGCTTCCGCCTTTGTCAAAAGCTACGGCTAAATGATCGGGTTTTTCACGTTTGATAACATCCATCAAAGCATTCATAAATCCCATAATGGCCGAAGTATCCATTCCTTTAGAATTGATTCTAGGGTTTTTTATAAAGGCAAAATAACCGCGAAAGATTAGTGCGTAGGCATCAAGAAGGTAAAGGCGTTTTTGTGACATTTTATTATAATTAGAGTGTAAAAATAATAAACAAATCCTCATTTCGTGAATTGAAATTGGGATTTCATGAAAAACTTTAATTCTCTTGTTTTAAAAGTATTTATTTTGAATAAAATTCAAAAATATGGCAGTTATTTTAAAACATTTAGATTTAAAATTTATCTTCTTAGCGCTTTTTGTTTTAGTTGTAATTGGTTTGTGTTTGTACCATATTTTTTTTCTGTAATATTGATTTTAGTGAATTATTTTGGTTGGTTCATGAAAAAAAGTATTGGTACAAAACAATTTTATCTATTTTTATATTCTTAATTAAACCAATAAGTGCAAATTCAAACTTTTTTTTCTTTGAATAAATTTCTGTCAAAAAGTATTTTATTTTTTGTGCTTTTTTTTGTGCCTATTGTAAATGCTCAAGAACCATTTATACGTAAAATTTCCTTTCTTGAAGGTTTGCCATCGGATGTTATTTACGATATGTACGTAAGTAAAAAAGGATTGCTTTATTTGGGAACCGATAAAGGATTGGTTTCGTATGATGGTGTTCATTTTACATTATATCCATTTGATGAAAATTTAAGTAATTCGGTCAATTCTATACAGGAAGATGAAAACGGATTAATTTATTGTAAGAACTTTTCTAATCAGATCTATTATTTGCATAACGAGCAATTAAACTTGGATAAAGACTTCGATAAATTAATTGCAAAAAAGAAATTATCTGTAGTTGAATTTAGTGTTTTAGGTAAAAATAAAGTTTTGTTAACACCAAATGAATTTTATTCTTTTACAAATCATAAGCCATTATTAATTTATCAATCTGAAATGCTACTTGATAAAAATGATTTTATGCATTTAGCCTACAATACTAGCAATGCATCTTATTATATATCAAGCATTCAAAACATATTAATTTTTAAGAATAATAAGCTAACTGAAAAAATAAAGTCTAGTTCTAATCATAAAATTTTAGAAATACATCAGGGTAAAATTTGCTTAAGTACAAAATCAGTAGCTAATGAAATTATAGCTTTAGGGAAAGTTATTTCTACTAAAAATTTAGTCAACACAAGTTTAAATAAGTTAAGCAGTTGTGAGTCAGAATTGTGGATTTGTACTAATGATGGTATTTTTGAAGTAAATACTACTACAAGTAAAATAGAAAACGGCTTTTTACAAGGGAAAAGAATTTCAGACATTGTAAAAGACAAAGAAGGAAATCGTTGGGTTAGTACCTTGGATAACGGCTTATTTTTCTTGCCCAACTTAAAGTTGAAAAATTTAGCTATTAAAGAAATAGAAGACCAAAAGAAACCTAATTTTTCTAGGGTTAAAATTGCTAAAAATGGACATTTTTTTGTTGCTACATCGACAGGTTGCATTTTTGAATTTGACGAAAATGGAAATCAACTACTAAAATACCAGTCAGAAAATAAAACTGAAATAGAGTTTATTACATTATTTAACAACTTAATAATTACCTCGGCAGGAGTTTTTAAAATTGGAAATGCCAAACCAATTACCAATGAAAAAATGTATTTAGGTAAGGAAGTTGCAGTAGATAATTATGGGAATTTTGTCATGGCATCTTCTTCTTATGCAGGATTATTAGCCAATGATTTAAAATCTAAATTAGTAATTCCGAAAAATTACAATAAATATTCTCTTAGAAAATTCGGTTTAACTGCAAGTTTTTTATGTTTTAGAGAACGTAGAGCAAGAACCGTTTTTTTTGATAAAATTTCTAATATTTACTATGTTGCTTATAATGATGATTTGTATTATTATGACAAAAAAGGAAATCAAAATATAATTAAACTGCCAAATGGTGAACCTATTATTGCTTCGGAAATAATTCAAAACAATGATGGAAATTTATGGATAGCAACGACTCAAAAAGGGATTATTCAATTAAAAAATCAAAAAGTAGTTACACATTTAACTTCTAAAAACAAACTTACTAGTAATAATTGTAGAAGAATTGAAATTGATAACCAAACGTTATGGATTTTAAATGATAAAGGCATTGAAACGTATAATTTTAATACTAATGAAGTAAAAAATGCAAGTACTAATTTATGCATGAAAGGCATAACAATTAATGATTTTATTATTAAAAATAATACTATAGCCTTCATTACCAATGAAGGTGTTTTTTATACAAATAAAAGTATTGTTTCTAATGATTATGTTCCTCAATTTGAATTTACAAATTTTTGGATTAATAACCACAAAGTATCTTTTGAAAATGATTTAGTTTTAGATTACAAACAAAATAATATTCAAATTGACTTTAGAACGATTCATTACAAAAGTTTAGGCGATTATACTTATGAATATCGATTTAAAAATCAAGATGATAAATGGTACACCTTAACTTCTGATGCTTCTAATGTTAAGTTTGTTTCTTTAAAATCAGGGAATTATGTGTTTCAAATTAGAGTAAAATATGGTAATTTGAAGACTGAAATTAAAGAGTTGCATTTTGAAATTAAAAAGCCTTTTTGGTTGCAATGGTGGTTTGTTGCTTTAGAGATTTTGGCGATTGTTTTTTTAGTTTATTGGGTAAATAAACGAGCCGTTTTGAGAACTAAAAAAAGACAAGAAGTGAAAGAGCAATTGGCTTTGTCTCAATTAACAGCTTTGCGTTCGCAGATGAATCCGCATTTTATGTTTAATGTTTTGAATTCGGTTCAAGGGTTAATTTATTCTAATCAAAAAAGTAAGGCTAGTGAATACTTAGGGAAATTCTCCGATTTGATGCGAAAAATATTAGAAGCATCTGATAAAAAAGATATCACTGTTGAAAAAGAATTTGAATTGTTGGATATGTACGTTTCATTAGAGAAATCGCGCTTTGAAAACGATTTTGAATATAAAATTAATCTTCCAACGACGCTCGATTTAAGTCAGTATGTTATTCCGTCGATGATTATTCAACCTTTTGTTGAAAACGCAATCAAACACGGATTAATGCACAAAAAAGGATTGAAAGAGCTGACTATTTCAGGCGAAATACAAAATAATTATTGGCGATTTATTATTGATGACAATGGTGTAGGAAGAGCGAAAGCAGAACAAATAAACAAAAGTTTCAAAGGTCATAAATCATTTGCGACCAATGCCATTGGAAGTAGAATAAGTTTAATAAATAAAATTTCTTCCTCCAAAATTGAGATTGCGATTGAAGATAAAATGTCCAATACTAAAGAATCTTTAGGAACTAAAATCACGATTTTGATTCCTGTTAAAATACTATAAATTATGAGAGCAATTATTGTAGACGATGAATTAAATGCTAGGCTTGCTTTACGCGGAATTATTGAGGAAAATTTTCCAGAAATAGAAATTGTTGCAGAAAACGCTGATGTTCCTAATGCTGTAAAATCGATTCACTCGTTTCAACCTGAATTGGTGTTTTTGGATATTGCTATGCCAGGTTATTCTGGTTTAGAATTGCTTAAATTTTTTGATGAAAACAGTATTAATTTCAAAATTATTTTTGTTACCGCTTATACTGAATATGCTATAAATGCTTTTGAATTATCGGCAGTTGATTATATTTTGAAACCTGTTAGAATTGATGCTTTACAGCGTGCTTTGTCAAAAGTAAACGATAACAAATCGATAGAATCATTAAAAGTTTTACAAAGTAATTTAGATATTCCACAGCACAAAAAAATAGCATTGAATACTGGTGATGGAATTACCTTTATAGAACTACAAGATATTTTGTATTTAAAAGCTGACGGATCGTATACTCATTTCTTTATTTCAAATAAAAGTAAAATCACGGTAAGTAAAAAAATCGCCGAGTTTGAGCGTTTAGAACAAGTGAGTAATTTTATGCGAATTCATAGAAGTCATATCATCAATTTAGAACGCATTCAGAAAATTTTAAAACAAGATGGCGGAACTGTTATTATGGATAATGGCGATGAATTATCGATTTCAGCAGATAGAAAAACTGCTTTGTTAGAAAAATTCGAATCGTTTAGATTCTAAAAAAAACCGCTTCAGAAATTAATCCGAAACGGTTTTCTAAAAAAAACTACTACTTTATTTTTATAACTTACTCAATAATTGCACTTTTCCGTGCATTTCTTTTGTTGCTGTTAGAATTAGATTTCCTTTTTTACCTTTCTCATAATAGTGTAATTTATCGCCTTCTTCCATTTTTATTGTGGTAGTTGCGTTTTTAGTTAAACTATAGCTTCCGCCACTTCCTGCATTGATAACTTTTACTTCATTATCGGTATCATTTTTTATTTTGATATCGAATTTTTCAGTGATTGTAATTTCTTTATTTAAAACGACTTGGTTTGATTTCATAGACATTAAACTTAATGCTAAGAATAAAAGGAGGATTGTTTTCTTCATGATGTATAATTATTATTTGTATTGCATGATGTTTTCTGTATCGGCAATTGCAATTCCTGGCGATGTAGATTTGACATAGAAATTACCAGCAAAATTTTGTCCGCTACCATCTTCTCTTACTGCTGTATACTGAAATGCCACATACTTTGTTTTGTATTTATTTAAAGCTGGAATATTTGAATCGGTGATTGAATTATTCTTACATACAACTACAAATAAAATTTGCCTAGCAATTTCTTTTTGAGTTAAAGGGTCTTTTATTGATGTGTATAGCTGATCTTTAGTGTTTTCGTATGCATATAATGGTTCCAAATGAGTAATTCCTTTTTCTGCAAAATGCTTTTTCAATGCTGCTGGAGCCGCTAATCTTGCTTTATCATAAGTTGCGTTTTTTACATACGTAACTCTATCTGGTAATTTTGAACCTTTGTCAATGCTTTTTACAAATTCATTGTATTTCTGGTTCTCTAAAACAGTTTTGGTCTTTAATGATTCGGGTGTGTAATCCTTTAGTTTTTCTTTATCTTTTGAAAGCACTAAATATCCACAGTTCAATACCCCATCAGAAAAATCAACCAGCATCCATTTTAAATAACCTCGAACTTTTACTTCTGCTTTTCCTGGCTCTGTAAAGTATGAATATGATCCATACCTCACCATTCCTGCATTGTTTGTCTTTTCACAACCACCACAAATATTATTTTCCCATGTGTAAGCTGCTTTAGATTCTCCATTCCATGCAAAAATGACTTTATCACTTTTTCCTGACTCCCATCTTTTTATTTGTATGGTTTCTCCATCTGCTGGCAATTGACCTTTCGCACTTTCTACAATGGCTTCATTTGCATCAGTAGGTGGTAGAAATTTAAAATAATAATTTCCAAAAATGGTTCCGGGTTCGTCTTCTATCAACACTTCTTTAGTGTTCTTGTTATTGGAAGATTTTTTTTCTTTTTTATTGGCTAATCTTTCCAATAAACTTTGAGCATTGGTATGTGAACTTGTTGTTAGTAAAACTCCTAAAAGAGCACCTAAGATTACTTTTTTCATATTATTTTATAATTAATTTTTGTGTTGCTATTGCATTGTTGGAATCTTCAATACGAACTAAATACATTCCTCTAGATAAAGTAGATACATTTATATCTTTTGAAGTAGAGGTTACTACTTTTTGACCTTGTAAAGAATATATTTCTACTAATTTTACTTCATTTTCCATTTCAATTGAGAAATTATCTGAAGTTGGATTTGGATAGATTGTTGCTTTTAGGTTTTGAGAGTTAAATTCCTGATTTGTAAGGGTTGACTCAGAATTGTAAACTGCCAAAGCTTCTGTAGCAGTTAATGCTGTATCAAAAATTGTGAAATCATCCAAATACATATTGCTTGTATTTCCTGTTCCATTTGGATAAGCACCTATTAATAAAGTTTCATTGCCTCCAGTATTAAGTGATGAACTTGTTGTGAAAATTTGAGTTCCATTTTTGTAAGTTGTAACTGTTCCAGATGAAGGGCTTTCATTTTTATAAACCAATACATAATGATCCCAGTTTGTAGTGTAAGGTGCAGATCCAAAATAATCATTACCTGAACCCCAAGTAAAGTTTACAAAGTTTGCTGCTGATCCTCCATTTGTTACATAGGCTCCATATGCACTTGAGGTTGATGCATTTCCCCAAGAAAATATAGTATGAGTAATATCTGAGACTCTTTTAATCCAGAACGAAACGCTTCTCGAGTTTCTTAATAAAGGCAAACCACTAATTGTTGAAGTTAAAATTTGATTATTGATGTAAACAGCTTTGTTAACCTCTCCAAAACGGTTTTCTACAAAAGTAGGAGTGCTTCCAGAATAAACGGTCAAAGTTTTTAGTCCGTCAGAACTTACTAAGTTGTTATTAAAAGGGAACTTGACTACATTGCTACTTGGAACTTCGTCATATATATTTGATAATGTTGTGCCAGAGGAATTTGTTGCTTCTACTTGAAAATAATATCTTGTTGCAGCTGTTAATCCAGTTAATGTAATGTTTATTGGGGTTGTATTAGTTCCTGTTGCAGTACCTCCAGTTACTGAATTAGTTAAAGTTGTTGGTGATGTTCCATAACGTATTATTGATGTTGTGGAACTACCATTAGCGTTTAGATTATAACTAACAGTTTTTGATGTGCTTGAGACATTTGTTGTAGTTAAGTTTGAAATAAATGGTTGTTCAGTTTGAATTGCTAAAACTTCTGCTGGAGTTAAACGAACGCTGTAAATTAATACCTTATCAATTTTACCTTTGAAATTGTTGTTTGAAGATATTGTTTTTCCTAAAATTAATTTTTCAGTAGCACTATTGTATGCAGTTGGCTGATTATCAGGAGTAATAACCGCTCTCATCGCATTTCCCATATATTCTCCATTATAATATACTCTTAAAGCGCCACCAATATTAGGAGGAAGTTCAGGTCCATAGGTCATCGTGATAGTGTTCCAACCATTAGAAATATCAGCAACGTAACCAGATACTCCCAAGTATCCAAAACTTCCTGAAGTAGGATTGTTATTAAAAACACCACATTGTAGGAAATAAGAACCGCCAGTTTTTAACAAACGCATATAAGTTTCACCGAGTTTTAAAAAAGTCACATACTGATTATTAGCAAGACCATTTAGCCAAACACTATCAAAATTTACTTTTACTGAAATTGACATTTGAGTAGGACCAGCCATTAGTTGCGAATTAGATGAAAATGGATATTCTATTGTTTCTCCTAAATTAAAATTTCCAGCAGCAGAACTATTGTTAAAAGCGTCAGTTGTTAATGATGCTGTATTAATATTTGAAATTGCGGGTCCAAAAGATGATGTATCTGTGTAGTTTCCGTTAAAATCTTGTCTGTAAACCAAGAAATTTGTTGGCACTTGAGCGAATCCGTTCATTCCTACAAAAGCGATTGTAATAAGAAGTAATATTTTTTTCATAAATAAATAGTTTAAATTCAGTAGCAAAAGTCAATAAATCAGTTGTGTTAAATTTTAACATTTCATGAAACCATGGTTTTTTTTCATGAAACACATTTTTTATTAGTTAGAATGATTTTTATATTAAAAAAACCGCAACTTCAAGAGTAAAGTTGCGGTTGGCCAATTTTTTACATTGGGTTTAAAAACTAAAAACTATCATTGCTAAAATTAAGGTATACAATGTGGTGAGTGTAATTTCAAGACGATATTTTTCAATAATTTTCATATTATTTTACAATTAATTTTTGAGTACTTCTGTTATTGTTTTCATCCTCAATTTGAACTAAATAAATGCCTTTTGATAAATTAGAAACATTTATATCTTTTGAATTAGAAGTCAGTACCTTTTGACCTTGCGTAGAATAGATTTCAACTGATTTTATATTTGAATCTATTTCAATTGTGAAATTATCTGAAGCAGGATTTGGATATAAATTAAATTTAGCTTTTTGTTCATTATCAGTTAAGCCTAATGCCGAAGTTGTAAAACTTCCTAATATTCTATTTCCAACAAGAGTATTTGAATATCCTCCAACGCTGTAATAGTATGTCGTATTTGGAGTTAAGTTCGTGAAATTAAAAGTAAATGGTGTCGGTGTATTTGTAGCAGTATTGGCAATGTAATTAAAAGTATTTAAAAATGTTGCGCTCAAACCATAAGCAACTTCAATTTGACTTTGAATTCCAAATGTATTTACTTGAAAGTCTATTTGCGCAGATGTTGTAGTGATGTTAGAAACAACAGCATTTGTTGTGCTTGGTGGAGTTCCACCTGAAGTAAAACTACCAGTTATTGTTACAGCTGCTTGACTTGATGCGTCGTAAGCGTCAATTGCATAATAATAAAGAGTATTTGGTATCAAATTTGTGACGTCTTGAAATGAAGCGACAGGAGTTGTTCCATTAAATGGTCCATTTGGCGGATAGCTTCCCGACATTGTAGGAGTTGTGTTTATTTGAACAAATGCATAAGTTGTACTATTTTGTGCATTAACAGAAAAATTAATTCGTGCTGAATTTGCAGTAATATTTGAAACTGAAACGTTTGAAATAATTGGTGCAGAAAACCCTTGTATGCAGAATGTTAGAAATAATGAAAAAAAGAGCTTGTGTAATTTTGTTTTCATAAATTTTGTTTTAAAGTTATGATGCAAAAATGTTATAACTTTTTTAATTTGATTTTTAACTTTTACGAAACACTACTTATTTTTCATGAAATCCACAATAAATTACATAATGTAAACTGTAGTTAAAATTTTTATAATGAAATGATTTCGTCTTCGCTTTCTTTGTTAATTTGCAAAAAAAAATAGAATGTCTGCACGTTGGATTATCCTTTTTGTGATTATTGCAATCATTGAAATTTATGCATTTCAAGCTGTTAAAACTTTTACTAAAGTAAGATGGGTTAAACTTACTTATATTATAATTTCTGTTCTTGCTGTAGCTTTTGTTTTTTATGGTTTTTCTAAATTTGATAGAGGTATAGGACAAACCCAAATGTTTATGATGACCATTGGAGTTATGCTATTAGTTATTGTTCCAAAATTATTGATAACATTTATCATGCTCCTTGAAGATACTCTTAGATTGATGTTAGGAACTAAGAATTATTTTACAAATTATGGAAATGACACTTTTTTACCTGAAAGAAGAAAGTTTATTAGTCAAGTTGCGCTTGGAATTGCCGCAGTTCCATTTTTATCATTGATTTATGGAATGACGATTGGTAAATATAATTATAAAGTATTAAGACAAACGTTATTTTTTGATGATTTACCAGATGCTTTTGATGGTTTTAAAATCACTCAAATTTCGGACATTCATAGCGGTAGTTTTGATAATCCTGAAAAGATTAGCTATGCAGTTGATTTAATTAATGAACAAGAATCAGATTTGTTATTATTTACTGGCGATATTGTAAATACTCATGCAACCGAAATGCATCCATGGATTGATACTTTCAAGAAGATTAAAAATTATGAATTTGGAAAATTTTCTATACTTGGAAATCATGATTATGGTGAATATGTAGATTGGAAATCGGAGGAAGCAAAAAATAAAAATTTTGAAGACATCAAAGATTTACATCAACAAATAGATTTCAAGTTGATGTTGAACGAAAATACGAAAATAAAAAAAGGAAACGACGAAATTGCATTGGTTGGTGTTGAAAATTGGGGTGTAAAATTCAAGAAAGTTGGTGATTTGAATAAAGCTTCAGAAAACTTGAACAAAGAAGATTTCAAAATTTTAATGAGTCACGATCCGAGTCATTGGGATGCAGAAGTAAAAGATCATCCTAAAAATTTCCATTTAACACTTTCTGGGCACACTCACGGATTTCAATTTGGAATAGAAATTCCAGGAATTATAAAATGGAGTCCTGTGGAATATGTTTACAAACAATGGGCTGGTTTATATGAAAATGTTGGAAAATATATTTACGTAAATAGAGGTTTTGGGTTTCATGCTTACCCTGGAAGAGTAGGAATTATGCCTGAAATTACTGTAATTGAACTAAAAAAAGGCAAAAATGTAGTATAATTAGTTAAAAATGCTACATTTGTATTACTAATACTTTCTTTTTTATAAAAAGAATATATAAATAACTAGGTTTTATGTCAAAATTTGGCGAACTTATAAATGCTCAAGTTCCTGTGTTAATTGACTTTTACACAGAGTGGAACGAATCTTCAGTGTCGATGCATCCAGTTATTAGAGATGTTGCGGCTGCGCTTGGCGATAGAGCAAAAGTGATTAAAATTGATGTGGATAAAAACCAAGAATTAGCCGAAGCACTTCGAATAAAAGGTTTACCAACACTTATGATTTATAAAGAAGGTCAAATGGTGTGGAGACAATCAGGTGAATTGGATGCTAATACTATAATTGGTTTAGTTCAAGAACAAGTCTAATCAATTTTTTCACAAACAAATCCTTTTTTCTTTAAGAATTCTAAGGTTCTTGGTAAGACATATTCCAAGTTCGTGAATGCTTTTTTGCTATCGTGAAAAACGATAATACTTCCAGATTTTACATTTTTTAAAACATTTTCTAAACATTTTTCCATAGAAATTGTATTATCAAAATCATAAGAAATGATGTCCCACATTATTATTTTATAACCAAATTTTCGTAATATTTTAGATTGCGATGGTTTTATTTTGCCATAAGGTGGACGAAATAGTTTGCAGTATTCAGTGTTCAGTTTGCAGTGTTCAGTTTCGTATAATTTGACATTTTTAATGTAATCTGAAGTATTAGTTTTCCATCCATTTAAATGATTGAAAGTGTGATTTCCAATAGAATGTCCTTCGTTGATTACTTTCTGAAAAATATCCGGATATTTTCTAACGTTATCTCCTATGCAGAAGAAGGTTGCTTTGGCATTGTATTCTTTTAAATTTGATAAAACCCATTCTGTGATTTCAGGAGTTGGTCCATCATCAAATGTTAAATAGACTTTATTTTCATTGTTAGGAATATCCCAAACATAGTTTGAAAATAGTTTCTTAAATATCCAATGTGCTTTTACCCAATTCATAATTCAAATGTATATAAAAAGTGCCGATAAATTAATCTATCGGCACTTTGTTATTTTTATAAAATCAATTATTCCATATCGCGTTGAAATCTTGGGAATCGATTATTATAACTATTAAATTCATTTCTGTTTTTGTTATAAAATTCAATATCATCATTAGCTTTCATTACTTTTAATAAACTTCTATAACGTTCTATATCGGTAACGATATCTGTAGCCATAAAACTTTGGTCAGAAGAATTGAAAGTACTATAATATCTCAAATTGTCTTTATATTTTGATGTGAGTTTAGTTATTAAATCTCTTGCTTTTTGTTTTTCACCTGTTTTATAATAACCACCAACAAAAGGTTCAAGCGTTAAATAATAACCATAGTAATCTATCGGTGTCTTAGTAATTGCCAAATCAATAACTTTTTTGGCCTTATCAATTTTACCTTCTTTTATCAATAACTCCATTAATCTAGAAAGATTGGTTCTGTAAGAAATACTATTTCTTCTAGTTTCTGGATCGTGGTAAATTTTAGTGCTTTCTCCATTACCCCATTTCCAATTGGTTGCAAGTTTGTACATTTTTTCTGTATCGATTTGCCCCATATCTGGATAGTTTTCTTCAATTACTGGAGTTTTTATTGGTACTAATTTATACACCATACCATCAAGCTGAAGATAATCTTTCATCCATAGGTAATCATCATCTCCAAAACTTCCAGGGCTAAAATAAATAGGTCTTTTCCAATTATTGTTGTTTAAGATATCAAACATAATTAGTCGATTCTTATATAAAGCACCACCTTTTAAGTCGATATCAATAAAAGGAACAATCGAATCATTTTGTGCTGGATTAACAACCTTATTTGCTATCACAGCATTTTTATCAATAGGAATTCTAACTTTATTTGTTGGAAAGAAATGAAGTTTGTGTCCACTTTGCATCTCAACAGTGGTTATGGTGTCTTCACTTTTTGCAAAGTTTATAAAATCTTTAAGTAACCATCTGTTTTCAGTTTGCTTATTAAATAGAATAGCGTCTCTGTTATCTGCTACATATTGCTGATGCTCGAATGAAATTGGTAAACCATCTGCTTTATAGGTTTTAAGTTTCATTTGATCAATGTACCAATCGGTCATTAATAAGCTAGTATTTACAATTTTCACATCGGTTCTGTATCCTTCAATCTCTTGAGCATACCATAATGGGAAGGTATCATTATCACCAATTGTAAATAGTATAGCATTTGGATCACAAGAGTCAAGGTAATTTTTAGCCATTGCTAATGCTGTATATCTTCCTGAACGATCATGGTCGTCCCAGTTTTGTGATGCCATTAAAACAGGAGCAGCCAATAAACTTGCAGCAACTACTATTGGTCCGGCAATTTTTGCAGCTACTTTTTCTTTTATCATTTCATAGATTGCATAAACTCCAAAACCAATCCAAATTGCAAATACATAAAATGAGCCAACTAAAGCGTAATCTCTTTCACGAGGTTCAAATGGTCTTTCGTTAAGATAAATTTTTAATGCTAAGCCAGTGAATAAGAACAAAGCTAGCAAAACGTAGAAACTTTTTAAATCTCTTTGTGCATGATACATCAAACCAATCAAACCTAAAAATAGAGGTATAAAATAGTATAAGTTTCTTCCTTTATTATTTTTAATATCTTGAGTTAAATTTTCTTGTGAACCTAAGTGAATTTCATCAATGAATTTTATTCCGCTTAACCAGTTTCCATCTAAATTATCATATCTACCTTGATTGTCGTTTTGTCTTCCAACAAAATTCCATAACAAATAACGACCATACATATAACCAAATTGATATTCAATCATAAAACTAAGATTGTCAAAAGTTGATGGTTTTTCAATGTCAAGATAGTCACCATATGCTTTTAAGAAAGAAACATAACCATCATTATCAATTTTGCCACTTGCGTAGGCTTGTCTGAATTCTGCAACAACGTCGGTTAATTCTTTTTCTTCAACATATTCAGATTTTACTTTGAATTTTGGAACTCCTGTAAAGTTCATATATCCTTCAATGTTGTCAGTACTCCACATTCTTGGAAGTATTGCTTTATGATTATCATCGGTGTTTTGCTCTGCATTTTTATAATCGTTTACAATCACATATTTTCCAGAAGCTTCGTCTCTTTCATAGTTTGGAGCTTTGTCTAAATATGGATTATCCTCATCCAAACCAGCAAAGGCATCAGTATATTGTGGGCCATAAAATAATGGATTGATTCCGTATTGTTCACGATTGTAATAAGCTAATACTTCGGCAGCATCTGATGGTTTATTTTCGTTTATTGGTGTGTTTGCATTAGCTCTAATAGGTAACATCATCCAAGTTGAAAATCCTATTAATACAAATAAAATACAAAGTAAAACAGTGTTGTATGTTGGATGTTCTTTTTTTCTAGTGTATTTCAATCCAAAATAAAAGAAAGCTACAATAAGAAGTAACGCAAAAATAGTTCCTGAGTTAAAAGGTAACCCAAGGTTGTTTACCATGAAAATTTCAGTTTTACCAAAGAAAGCTAATGTGTAAGGCAATAAAAGCTTAAAAATGAAAAGTAATACTGCAATAATAATTATATTGGCTAGAATGAAATTTGTAACAGTTACTTTTTTGTAGTTTTTAAAGAAGTATAAAAAACCAATTGAAGGAATGGTTAACAAAGCCATAAAGTGAACACCAAACGATAAACCAACTACTAAACTAATTAGTAATAACCATCTGTTTCCTTTTGGCTCATGCATTTCTTGTTCCCATCTTAAGCCAAGCCAAAAAAGTAGTGCAATAAGTAAAGTTGCCATTGCATAAACTTCTGCTTCAACAGCATTAAACCAAAAACTATCTGAAAAAGTGAATGCTAATGCTCCAACAAATGAACTTCCTAAAATAACTTTGATATTATTATTGTCTATTTCTGTGTATGACGAAATGATTTTCTTTAACAAAATGGTAGAAGACCAAAACATAAAAAGAATGGTGAAAGCACTAGAAAACACAGACATCATGTTAACCATAAAAGCTACTTTGTCGCTACTAGTTGCAAACATAGCAAAGAAAGCTCCAAGCATTTGAAATAATGGTGCGCCTGGTGGATGTCCTACCTCAAGTTTAGCAGCTGTTGCAATATATTCTCCACAATCCCAAAAACTCATTGTGGGCTCTACTGTTAAAGTATAGGTAATTAGTGCAATTGAAAAAGCAGCCCAACCTAAAATGTTATTCCACTTTTTGAAATCAAATGTTGTCATATATAATTATGATGTTAATTCAGATGCAAAGAAACTATTTTTTTATCGAAACCACATAAATTGCAGTTGATAAAATTTTCTTAATTACTTGCTGCTAAAAGTTTTTTATTAATTATTCTTTAATTTTAAATTCTAATCCAATAAATCTTGTGCTTTCAATTGAAATATTTTTGTCTTCTTGAAAGTACTTTCTAATTTTAGTTATAAAAACATCCATACTTCTTCCTGAAAAGTAATCGTCATTTTTCCAAATATTTTTTAAGATAGCCTCTCTTTTAATTAATTGATTTCTATTTTGATAAAGATATTCAATTAGTAGTGCTTCTTTTTCGGTTAGTTGTTGTGTACTATTATCTTTTTTTAAACATAACCTTTTGGTGTCAAAAATGTACTTGCCTATTGAGATTTCTTGAACTGTTGGTGTCTTAAAATTGAGTTCACTTCTTTTTAAAATGTTATTTAATCTTAAAATTAATTCTTCAACTTCAAATGGTTTGACTATATAATCATCTGCGCCAAGTTGTAGTCCTTTTATCTTATCTTCTTTTAATTGTTTGGCCGTTAGAAAAATGAAAGGCGTTTCAGGATTTATTTTTATAAGTTCTTCTGCAAGCTCAAAACCATCCATTTTTGGCATCATAACATCTAGAATGCAAATGTCAAAACTATTTCTTTTGAAAATTTCTAATGCTTTAATTCCGTTTTCAGCCCAAACGACATCAAAATCATGAAGCTGTAAGTACTGAATTAATACATTTGAAAAATCAAAATCATCTTCGGCTAAAAGAATTTTTTTCATAATGCTAAGATGGAATTGATAAAATGAATTGTGTTCCTTTTCCTAAATCGCTTACCAAATTAATAGTTCCTTTGTGTGCTTTAATTATTTGGTCTACATAATACAGTCCAAGTCCTAAACCTTTTGTGTTATGAAGGTTTCCTTGTTCTACTCTATAGAATTTGTCAAAAAGTAACGATTGTTTGTTTTTTGCAATTCCTATTCCGTCATCTTCAATACAAATTTTGAATTCATTATTTTGCAAATTTGTAGTTACGAAAATGGTTTTGGCGCCATATTTAACAGCATTGTCTAAAACATTAATTATTGCAGTTGTGAGATGAAATCTGTCTAAAGTTAATTGTGTTTCTGAATTAAAATTTGTTTTAATATCTATTGTTGGATTAGCCATTTTGAAATCATTTACTATGGTTTCCAAGAAAACATTGATTTTTGTTTTTTCTTTTTGCAATTCAATTTCTTCAAAACCTAAGGAGTTACTCATTACCTGATCTATCAAACTTTGTAAACGCTCATTTTGACGGTTTATAGTTTGAATCAATTGATTGTAAACTAAATCATTTTCTTTTACTTCTTTACGCTCTAATATTTTTGTAGATACCGATAAAGTTGTAAGTGGTGTTTTTAGTTCATGAGTGATGTTGTTTATAAAGTCTGTTTTAATATCACTAATTTTCTTTTGTTTTATTAATGATTTTAGAGTTACTACAAATATCGAAACTAAGGTAATAATTGAGGCTATCGCAAAAAACAGCAATAATGACATCCTTTTAAGAATAATTAATTCCCAGTTTTTTACAGAAACATATAAGCTATCCTCAGTAAGCAATTTGTAATTTGATTTTGATGTATTTGAACTTGTGGTTCCAACGTAGTTTCTAACTAAAAAAGCGTCTTCAAGCGAAGCTAAATTGCCATACATTTTGTTTTCAATAAAAGGTTTTGCAGCAAATAATGTATCTGCTTTTTTAGTGTTGTTGTAGATTACAAATTTGTTTAAGATTATTGCAAAATCGATTTCGTTATCTGGAAACTCTTTTTCAAATTTCTTTTGTAGTTTTTCGGTTAATTGCTTTCTAAAATGATTTTCTATGAATTGTTTTTTTATTTGACTTCTATAATTTCTATCAATAAGATAGTTTTCTGCTAATTCTTTGTACATGAAATCTTTATTGTTAAATAAAGTACTGTCAATATCGCTATAATCATTTGTAATAGAGGCAAGTTTTTCTTTTACTTCAAGACGAAATTGCGCTACTTTATAATTGTAAGTAGTTTTTACCAAGTAATATTGCATGACGCAAAGCACTACAAGGATAAATCCTGATAAAAGAGTTAATATGTTTATTTTTTGCTTCATAATAAAATCAGATTCAAAAATAGCACGATTTATTGTAAAAATCATTTTTTATTCTTCCTTTAACCTACGATTAACTTTCAAATACATTCTATGCAGAAAATGGTGGTTTTGTAATATGTATAAAATTAGCACATTAGGTTTCGGATTAAATACATTTTTTAAAATTTTAAATAAAAGTTGAATAAATGTTTGCTTAAAATAAAATTTGTATTAAATTTGCACCCGCATTAAAGCACTTATTGGTCTATGGTGTAATGGTAACACAACTGTTTTTGGTGCAGTCTTTCTAGGTTCGAGTCCTAGTAGACCAACAAAAAATCCCAACATTTCTGTTGGGATTTTTTATTTTAATAAGTATAAAAAATCTATCAATTTAATTGATGGATTTTTATTTTATATGATTGTTATATTTTAAATGTAATAACCGGTCTTGTAGCGTGATTAACTAAGTCTTCACTAATGCTTCCATTAAAGAAATGTGAAAGACCTTTTCTTCCATGTGTACTCATTCCTATTAAGTCAGCATTTATACTATTTGAAAAGTTCAATATTCCTTTTTCAACATTAGTTTCATTGTACACGTGTGTCTCAACTTTTTGAACATTGAAGTTAGAAAGGAATCTTTTCATTGTTTCTTCAGATGTAGAAGTTGATTTAAAATTGTTTGGTGTATTAACCATAACTAAATGTAATGTTGAATCAAATTTGTTTGCAAAATCAACTACTTTTTCAAATGGTTTTTTTACTTCGTCACTAAAGTCTGATGCAAAAACAAAATTATTTACAGTAAAATCGTTTTCTTCTTTTTTAATAATTAATACTGGAACTTCAGAGTTACGGACTACTTTTTCGGCATTAGAACCAATAAACATTTCTTTGTAGCCACTTGCACCATGCGAACCCATTACAATTAAATCTACATTGTTTAGTTGACTAATTTTTAAGATACCATCAAAAGCCAATTCAAATTGCACAATTTCAGAAACTTTTAAACCATCAAGATAATCTTCATCCATAAGGTCTTCTAATTTTTTTATAGCGGCATTTTTGAAAAACATGATTTCTGGAATAGCTGCACCAGATCCGATAGCGTCACTTGCTTGATTTGGAAATTCTAACATGTGTAATAAAATAATTTCGCCATTATTTTTTTTAGCAATTTGTGCAGCAACTTTTAAAGCATATTCAGCATTTTGAGAAAAGTCTGTAGGGATTAGGATTTTTTTCATGATAGTTTGTAAATTATTGGTTTTATTCAAATTAAATTTCAAAGGTTAAAGGTAAGAATTTTTTTTAAGATTTCTAAATGATATTTGTCATATAAAAAAAAAGACTATATTTGCAGCATTATTTATTAGTACAAACTAAATAATGAGGGAAGCACTGCTTCCCTCTTTTTATAAGAATATGACATTTAGAGAACAAGTTGCAAAACTTTTAGAAGAAGGTTTGTCTGAAAAACCAGAAATCTTTTTGATAGACTTATCAATTTCAGATAATTACAAAATTATTGTAACTTTGGATGGTGATAAGGGTGTTAATCTTCAAGATTGTATAGATGTAAGTAGAATTATTGAAAATAATCTAGATAGAGAAGAGCATGATTTTGAGCTTGAAGTAGCGTCTGTTGGTGTTGGTTCGCCATTAAAATTAAAAAGACAATACATAAAGAACATAGGAAGGAATTTAAAGGTTAAAACCGGAAAAGAAACTATAGAGGCAGAATTGATTGATGCAGATGAGCAAAAAATAGTTTTATCTTGGATGACAAGAGAACCAAAAAAAATAGGAAAAGGGAAGGAAACAGTTCAAAAAAAATTAGAATTACCTTACTCAGAAATAATAGAAGCAGTTGTTACAATAAATTTTAATTAAATAGAATAATGGAAAATATTGCATTAATCGAATCATTCTCAGAGTTTAAAGATGATAAACTTATTGATCGAGTAACGCTTATGGCGATTTTGGAAGATGTTTTTAGAAATGCTTTAAAAAAGAAGTATGGTTCTGATGACAATTTTGATATTATCATAAATCCTGATAAAGGAGATATGGAAATCTGGAGAAGAAGAATTGTTGTTGCCGATGATGATTTAGATTTAGAAAATGAAGAAATTACACTTACAGAAGCAAGAAGAATTGAACCTGATTTTGAAATTGGAGAAGAAGTTTCTGAAGAAGTTAAATTAATAGATTTAGGAAGAAGAGCTATTTTAGCTTTGCGCCAAAATTTAATTTCAAAAATTCACGAACACGATAATACTAACTTGTACAAACAATTTAAAGATATTATTGGTGAAATTTATACAGCAGAAGTACACCATGTTCGTCCAAGAGTTGTAATTTTGGTTGATGATGAAGGAAACGAAATTGTATTACCAAAAGAAAAACAAATTCCATCTGATTTTTTCCGTAAAGGAGATAATGTTAAAGGAATTATTGAAAGCGTTGAATTAAAAGGAAATAAACCTCAAATTATCATGTCTAGAACTTCTGAGAAGTTTTTAGAAAAATTATTTGAACAAGAAATTCCAGAAGTTTTCGATGGTTTAATTATGATTAAAAAAGTCGTAAGAATTCCTGGTGAAAAAGCAAAAGTAGCTGTTGATTCTTATGATGATAGAATTGATCCTGTTGGAGCTTGCGTTGGTATGAAAGGGTCTCGTATTCATGGTATCGTTCGCGAATTAGGTAACGAAAATATTGACGTAATAAATTATACAACTAATGCTTCTCTGTTAATTACAAGAGCATTAAGTCCTGCAAAAGTTTCTTCTGTGAAAATTGATGAAGAAACAAAACATGCTGAAGTGTTTTTGAAATTAGAAGAAGTTTCTAAAGCAATTGGTCGTGGAGGACAAAACATTAAATTAGCAGGTCAATTATCTGGATACGAATTAGACGTTATCAGAGAAGGAAGCACAGCAGAAGATGATGATGTTGAATTAACAGAATTCTCAGACGAAATTGACGGTTGGATTATTGATGAATTTGCAAAAATTGGGTTGGATACTGCAAAAAGTATTTTAAAACAAGATGTTGCCGATTTAGCTAGAAGAACTGATTTAGAAGAAGAAACAATACAAGAAGTAATGCGCATATTGAAAGAAGAGTTTGAAGACTAATTTTTCACCCCAATAAAAAAAAGAATTTATAAAAGATTTTATGTCTGAAGAAAGAAATATTAGAATAAACAAAGTTTTAAGGGAATTAAACATTTCATTAGAAAGAGCTGTCGATTATCTTAAGGATAAAGGAATTGCTATTGATGCAAACCCAAATGCTAAGATTTCCGATAAAGAATTTGATATTCTACAAAATCAATTTGCCGGCGACAAAGGCAACAAAGAAGCGTCCAAAGGTGTTAGCGAAGAAATTAAGAAAGAAAAAGAAGCCCTTCGTCTTGAAAGAGAAAAAGAGATAGAAGACAAAAGAAAACAAGAAGAAGAGCGTCAACGTCTTGAAGTTATTAAAGCTAAAGCTGTCGTTTCTGGGCCAAAACAAGTGGGTAAAATTGATTTAGAACCTAAACAGGTTCCTGCAAATAAACCTGAAAGTGTAAAATCAGAAGCAAAAGTTGAGGAAAAATCAGCTCCTTTAAAAGAGAAACCTGTTCAATCTAAAGAAAAACCTACATTAGCTGAAGAAAAACCAAGTCAAAAAGAGGTTGTTGTTGAAGCAAAAGTTGAAGAAGTAAAAGTTGATAAATTAGCTGATAATCTTCCAGTTGAAGATGAAACACACACAACTCAATATCAAAACCTTTCTGGACCAACATTAACAGGTCAAAAAATTGATTTATCTCAATTTAATAAACCTAAAAAGACCACTCCACCTAAAATCAACAGTGCTAATAAGGTTGATCCAAACAAAAATAAGAGAAAAAGAATTCCACCAAAACCAGGTGAAGTTCGTCCTGGGAATGCTGGAGGTAATGCTGCTGGAGGTCAAAATAAACCAGGTGGTGCAGGTGGTAATAAATTTGTTGCTAACAAACCAGGTGGTGGAGGTTTCCAAAAAGGAAATAGACCAGCTATAGTTCAAAAAGTTGAGCCTACAGAAGAGGAAGTTAAAAACCAAATCAAAGAAACTCTTGAAAGACTTCAAGGGAAAGGTTCAAAATCTAAAGCTGCAAAATATAGAAGAGATAAAAGAGATACCCACCGTCAACGTTCAGATGATGAGCAAAGAGCATTAGACGAAGGAAGCAAAACTATCAAAGTTACAGAATTTGTTACTGTTGGTGAAGTTGCTACTATGATGGATGTGCCTATTACTAAAGTTATCGGTACTTGTATGTCTCTAGGAATTATGGTTACAATGAATCAGCGTTTAGATGCTGAAACATTAACTATTGTTGCTGATGAGTTTGGTTATGAAGTTGAATTTATTACAACTGATCTTGAGGAAGCAATAGAAATTGTTGAGGATAGAGAAGAAGATTTAGTAACAAGAGCACCTATAGTTACTGTAATGGGTCACGTTGACCACGGTAAAACCTCTTTGTTAGATAATATCCGTAAAGAAAATGTAATCGCTGGAGAATCTGGTGGAATTACACAACATATTGGAGCTTATGCTGTACAATTAGATAACGGACAAAAAATAACATTCCTTGATACACCTGGTCACGAAGCGTTTACCGCTATGCGTGCTCGTGGAGCTCAAGTAACCGATATTGCAATTATCGTAATCGCTGCCGATGATGACATCATGCCACAAACTAAAGAGGCAATCAGTCACGCACAAGCAGCTGGTGTTCCAATGATATTTGCCATAAATAAAGTAGATAAACCACATGCTAATCCTGAAAAAATCAAGGAAAAATTAGCAGCAATGAATTTACTTGTTGAAGATTGGGGTGGAAAATATCAATCGCATGACATTTCTGCCAAAATGGGAATGGGAGTAAAAGAGCTTTTAGAAAAAGTATTGTTAGAAGCCGAAATATTAGATTTAAAAGCGAATCCTAATAAACCTGCTGTTGGTACTGTTGTGGAAGCTCAATTAGATAAAGGTAGAGGATATGTTTCTACTATTTTAGTGCAATCAGGAACTTTAAGAGTTGGTGATTATGTATTGGCTGGTAAAAATCATGGTAAGGTTAAGGCAATGTATGATGAAAGAGGAAATAGCGTAAAAGAAGCTGGTCCTTCAACTCCAATGTCTATTTTAGGTTTGGATGGTGCGCCAACTGCTGGAGATAAATTCAATGTTTTTGAAGACGAAAGAGAAGCTAAACAAATTGCTGTTAAACGTACACAATTAATGCGTGAACAATCTGTTAGAACGCAACGTCATATTACACTTGCAGAAATTGGTCGTCGTATTGCGCTTGGACAATTTAAAGAATTGAACATTATCCTTAAAGGAGACGTTGATGGATCTGTTGAAGCATTATCAAATTCATTCTCTAAATTATCTACAGAAGAAATTCAAATCAATATTATTCATAAAGGTGTTGGAGCAATTACTGAAACTGACGTTATGTTGGCTTCAGCTTCTGATGCTATCATTATTGGATTTAATGTTCGTCCTGCTGGAAATGCACGTCAACTTGCAGATAAAGAAGAAATCGACATCAGAAATTACTCAATTATCTATGATGCAATTGATGACTTGAAAGATGCAATGGAAGGAATGTTGTCTCCAGAAATGAAAGAAGAAATTACCGGAACTGCTGAAATCCGTGAAACATTCAAAATCTCTAAGGTTGGTACAATTGCTGGATGTATGGTTACAGATGGTAAAATCTTTAGAAATTCTAAAATACGAATTATTCGTGAGGGTGTTGTAATATTTACAGGAGAACTTACAGCTTTAAAACGTTTTAAAGACGATGTTAAAGAAGTTTCTAAAGGATACGATTGCGGTATTCAAATTAAAAACTACAACGAAATAGAACAACTAGATATAATAGAAGCGTTCCAAGAAGTAGAGGTTAAGAAAAAACTTAAATAGTTATAATTTTATAAACAAAAAATCCCGAGCAATCGGGATTTTTTGTTTACTGTTTTGAAGGCTTGATTAGAATTGCGGAAGGGTATTTTTTCTTTAATAAATTTAAGTTTCTTTCAGCTTCAATTCTTGTTTTAAAATTGCCTACCCATACTTTATATAAAGGTGTGCTAAATATAATCGTCGCATCATAGTTTTTGTTCTCTTTTTTAAATTGTATTAGAGTTTTTTTAGAGGCATCGCTTGTACCGTTAAATATTTGTATTTTATATCTGTTATTTATTGTTATTGAAGAGTTTATCTTTCTTTTTTCGTTTAATAATTGTTCAAATTTTGGGTCTTGATTCACATTAGTATTCTGTGCTTTTATGGTGTTAAAATTGAAAAATAAAAAAATAAATAGTAAGTGTTTTAAAGTTCTTTTTTCTTTTAGATATTTCATAATGATTTGATTTTAATGCAAATGTAATTGAAAAAACATAAGTCGAAATAAAAATATTATTTAGAATTAATATAAATTGATAATTAAGATATATTTAAGGTTTTGAGAATAGTTGATAAATCGTATTTTTGCTCAAGTTTTAAAAAAAGTGTATTGGTAATTTGTTTAATCATAAGAAAAAACCGTACCAAAATTTAGTCGATAATCATTTATAATATGAAAAAAGTGGGTAACCATAGTTCGATTTCTAGAATTTATTCATTTGGATTAGCTTTAATGCTAACCATCTCTTTGTCCTCATTTGCTCAAGAACCTGCTGCTCCTGCTGCAACAGCTACACCAGCTGCTGCTCCTGCTGCAGCTGCTCCTGCCGCAACTGCTGGAGGAGATGCGGTAAAGGGAAAAGAATTATTTAATGCAAATTGTGCGGCATGTCATAATTTAGACAGAAAAATGACTGGACCAGCACTTAGAGGTGTAGCTGCAAAATATGATATGCCTTGGTTGTACAAATGGATAAATAATAGTTCAGCATTAATCAAATCTGGTGATGCTAAAGCTGTAAAAATTTATGAAGAGTACAACAAGTCTGTAATGACTGCGTTTCCTCAATTGTCAACTACTGATATTGATAATATCATAGCCTACACATCTGAGCCAAAAGCTGAACCAGTAGTAAGTGCTGCTCCTCCGGGAACAAGTACTTCGGTTAACGAAGGTATTTCTAATAATGTTATACTTGGTGCCTTAGCATTGGTGATGTTAATGTTGGTAGTGATGTTATTTTTAGTTAACAATGTTCTAACTAAAATTGCAAAATCAAATGGAATTGAAGCTTCAGCAAAACAACCAACAATGCCTATTTGGAAAGCGTTTGCTAAAAATCAGTTTTTAGTTCTTGTTTCTGCAATATTTTTATTGTTGGCTAGTGGTTATTTTGTATATGGTTTCTTAATGCAAGTTGGTGTTGACCAAGATTACGCACCGGTTCAGCCAATTCATTATTCTCACAGAATTCACGCAGGTAGTAATGGTATCGATTGCAAATACTGTCACTCTTCTGCTAGAGTAAGTAAACATGCAGGAATTCCATCATTAAATGTTTGTATGAATTGTCATAAAAATATTGCTGAAGTTTCTGATACTACTGCTACTGAAGAGTACTCAAAAGCTTTCTATGATAAAGAAATTCAAAAATTATATAAAGCCGTAGGTTGGGATCAAAGTACTCAAAAATATACTGGTAAAACTGAGCCAGTGAAATGGGTGAGAATTCATAATTTACCTGATTTTGCATATTTCAACCACTCTCAACACGTAACTGTTGCGGGTATTGAATGTCAAAAATGTCATGGTGAAGTTCAAACTTACGAAATACAAAAACAATTTGCTCCTTTAACTATGGGATGGTGTATTGATTGTCACCGTAAAACTGATGTTAAAATGGAAGGAAATGCTTATTACGATAAAATTCATAAAGAACTTTCTAAAAAATATGGTGTAGACAAATTGACTGCAGCACAAATGGGAGGTTTAGAATGTGGTAAGTGTCACTATTAATCAAATTATTAAGAAGCTAATATTTATATACGATGTCATCTAACAAAAAATACTGGAAAAGTGTTGAGGAACTAAACGAAAATAGTTCTATTGTTGAGACGCTTAGAAATAATGAGTTTGTAGAACAAATCCCAACGGATGAATTCTTATCAAACGAATCATTATCATCTTCATCAACTACTCGTCGTGATTTCTTAAAGTACGTTGGTTTTACAACTGCAGCTGCTTCGTTAGCTGCATGTGAAGGACCAGTTCATAAATCAATTCCATACGTGGTTCAACCAGATACAATCATTCCTGGTGTTGCTGATTTTTATGCAACATCTATGTTTGATGGTTTTGATTTTGCAAATCTTTTAGTAAAGACAAGAGAAGGTCGTCCAATTAAAATTGAGAATAATACAATTGAAGGAGCTAAGTTTGCAGCTAATGCAAGAGTTCACGCTTCAGTATTATCTTTATATGATAGTATGCGTCTTACTTCTCCAAAAGTTGATTCTAAGTCAGCAACATGGAATGAAGTTGATGCAAAAGTTAAAGCTAGTTTAGCTGATGCAAAAGCATCTGGTAAGCAAGTTGTTTTATTGACAAATACTTTAGCGAGTCCTTCTACAGAAAAATTAATTTCAGACTTTATCTCAAAAAATCCTACTGCTAAACATGTAGTTTATGATGCTGTTTCTGAATCGGCTGCTTTAGATGCTTTCGAATCTGTTTATGGAGAAAGAGCTTTAGTAGATTATGATTTTTCAAAAGCAAATATAATTGTTTCTATTGATGCTGATTTCTTAGGTGATTGGCAAGGTGGAGGTTTTGATAAAGGTTATGCTCAAGGAAGAATTCCTCAAGCAGGAAAAATGTCAAAGCATTTTCAATTTGAAGCAAACATGACATTGTCAGGAGCTGCTGCTGATAAAAGAGTTCCAATGACTATTGCTAATCAAAAATTAGCCTTAGTAAAAATATATAATATTATAACTGGTGCTTCTGTTTCAACAGGAAAAATTGAAAATGAAGCGGAAGTTGTAAAAGCTGCTAGTCAATTAAAATCTGCAGGAAGCAAAGGTCTTTTGGTTTCTGGTATTCAAGATAAAAATGCTCAGTTATTAGTTATTGCTATCAATCAAGTTTTAAAAAGCGAAGCTTTATTAACTGCTGGTGCAAGATTAATCAGAAAAGGATCTAACGAAAAAGTTGCTCAATTAATTTCAGATATGAATGCAGGTTTGGTTCATACACTTATCATGAGTGGTGTTAATCCTGTTTACACATTAGCAAATAGCAAATCTTTTGTTAGTGGTTTGAAAAAAGTTAAAACATCTGTTGCTTTTTCTCTTAAAGAAGACGAAACTGCAGAGCTTACTACAATTGCAGCTGCAACACCACATTATTTAGAATCTTGGAACGATTTAATGTTGACAAAAGGGACATATTCTTTAGTTCAGCCAACTATTCGTCCATTATTCAATACAAAACAATTCCAAGAATCATTAATGTCTTGGAATGGAGTAGCTGGAAATTACTACGATTATATAAAAGCAAATTCTGCAAGTTATATTTCAGGTTCATCTTGGAATAAAGTACTTCATGATGGTGTTTTTGTTTCAGGAGTTAGCACTTTAGCTGGTGGTACTGCTGATTATAACGGAGCTGCATCAGCTTTATCTCAATCTAAACCTGCACAAGGTTTTGAGTTAGTATTATATACTAAAGTTGGTTTAGGTGATGGTCAACAAGCAAATAACCCATGGTTACAAGAATTTCCAGATCCTATAACAAGAGTCTCTTGGGATAATTATGTTACTGTTTCTCAATTTGATGCTAATAAATTAAAATTAGAAAACAAAATTGTTGCTAATGGAGGTCTTAACGGAAGTTATGCTACTCTAACTGTTAATGGAGTAAAATTAGAAAATGTACCTGTAATTGTTCAACCAGGACAAGCTAAAGGGACATTAGGTTTAGCTCTTGGATATGGTAAAAAAGCAGCATTGAAAGAAGAAATGCAAGTAGGTGTTAATGCTTACGCTTTATATAATAATTTCAACAACGTTCAATCTGCAAATATTACTAAAGGTGATGGAGAGCATGAGTTTGCTTGTGTTCAATCACAAAAAACTTTAATGGGTAGAGGAGATATTGTTAGAGAAACTACACTTGAAATTTTCAATACGGCCAAAGATAGCAGAGAATGGAATCCAGTTCCTATGGTATCTTTAGATCATAAAGAAGTAGAAGCAACAAAAGTTGATTTATGGGAATCATTTGATCGTTCAACCGGTCACCATTTCAATTTATCAATTGACTTGAATGCTTGTACAGGATGTGGTGCTTGTGTTATAGCTTGTCATGCTGAAAATAACGTACCAGTTGTTGGTAAGTCTGAGGTAAGAAGAAGTCGCGATATGCATTGGTTGCGTATTGATAGATACTATTCTTCTGAAGACACTTTTGTTGGTGACAACAAGAAAAAAGAAGAATTTGACGGATTGTTTGGTGATAAAGGTTCATTAGGTGGATTTGGTCAAATGGAAAGTCCTGCGGATAATCCTCAAGTGGCATTCCAACCAGTTATGTGTCAGCATTGTAATCACGCTCCTTGTGAAACTGTTTGTCCAGTAGCTGCAACTTCTCACGGTCGTCAAGGTCAAAATCAAATGGCTTACAATAGATGTGTTGGTACTCGTTACTGTGCTAACAACTGTCCATATAAAGTACGTCGTTTCAACTGGTTCTTATACAACAATAACAGCGAATTTGATTTCCATATGAATGATGATTTAGGTCGTATGGTTGTTAATCCAGATGTAAATGTTCGTTCTCGTGGAGTAATGGAAAAATGTTCTATGTGTATTCAAATGACACAAAAAACTATTCTTGATGCGAAACGTGAAGGAAGAGAAATAAAAGATGGTGAATTCCAAACTGCTTGTTCAAATGCATGTTCTTCAGGAGCAATGATATTTGGAGATGTAAATGATAAAGAATCTAAAGTAGCTGAGTTACTTGAAGATAAAAGAATGTATCATTTGTTAGAGCACGTTGGAACTAAGCCAAACGTTATCTACCACGTAAAAGTTAGAAATACCTAGTTTAAAAAAGATTAATTAAGAAACAAGATAAAGGATTATGTCGTCTCACTACGAAGCACCCATTAGAAAACCATTAGTTATTGGTGATAAAAGTTATCACGATGTGACTGTCGATGTTGCTGCTCCTGTTGAAGGAAGAGCAAACAAACAATGGTGGACCGTTTTTTCAATCGCATTAGCAGCTTTCCTTTGGGGAATAGGTTGTATCACTTATACCATTTCAACTGGTATCGGAACTTGGGGTCTTAACAAGACTGTAGGTTGGGCTTGGGATATTACCAATTTCGTTTGGTGGGTTGGTATCGGTCACGCAGGAACACTTATTTCTGCAGTACTTTTACTTTTCCGTCAAAGATGGAGAATGGCTATTAACCGTTCTGCGGAAGCAATGACAATTTTCTCAGTTGTTCAAGCGGGATTATTCCCAATCATCCACATGGGTAGACCATGGTTAGCTTATTGGGTTGTTCCAATTCCTAATCAATTTGGTTCACTTTGGGTTAACTTTAACTCACCTCTTCTTTGGGACGTATTCGCAATTTCGACGTACCTTTCAGTATCATTAGTTTTCTGGTGGACTGGTTTACTTCCTGATTTTGCAATGTTAAGAGATAGAGCAGTTACTCCTTTCAACAAAAAGATTTATTCTATTTTGAGTTTCGGATGGAGTGGTAGAGCAAAAGATTGGCAACGTTTTGAAGAAGTTTCTTTAGTATTAGCTGGTTTAGCAACACCTTTGGTTCTTTCTGTACACACGATTGTATCATTTGACTTTGCTACTTCGGTAGTACCTGGTTGGCATACAACTATCTTCCCGCCTTACTTCGTTGCTGGTGCGGTATTCTCTGGATTTGCAATGGTTAACACCTTATTAATCATTATGAGAAAGGTTTCTAACTTAGAAGCATACATAACAATTCAACATATCGAATTAATGAACATTGTAATCATGATTACTGGTTCTATCGTTGGTGTTGCCTATATCACAGAGTTATTCGTTGCTTGGTATTCAGGTGTTGAATATGAACAATATGCTTTCTTGAATAGAGCAACTGGTCCTTATGCTTGGGCTTATTGGGCAATGATGACATGTAATGTATTCTCTCCACAGTTTATGTGGTCTAAAAAATTGAGAACTAGTATTATGTTCTCTTTCATAATCTCAATTGTTGTAAATATTGGAATGTGGTTTGAACGTTTCGTAATCATTGTTACTTCATTACACAGAGATTATCTTCCATCATCTTGGACTATGTTCTCTCCAACATTTGTTGATATTGGTATCTTCATTGGAACTATAGGATTCTTCTTTGTTTTATTCTTATTGTATGCTAGAACTTTCCCAGTTATTGCTCAAGCGGAGGTTAAAACAATCTTGAAATCTTCTGGTGAGAATTATAAGAGAGAAAGAGAAAAAGAAGGTCATAATCATTCAGAAAAACATTAGTATTTGTTATGAGTAATAAAGTTATACACGCAATATACAATGATGATGATATTTTAATGGATGCTGTAAAGCAAACAAGAAAAGCGCATCATCATATTGAAGAAGTTTTTACTCCATTTCCTGTTCACGGATTGGATAAAGCGATGGGATTGGCACCAACCAGACTTGCAATATGCGCATTTATTTATGGTTGTATAGGTATCAGTGTTGCAACAACAATGATGAATTACATTATGATACAAGATTGGCCTCAAGATATTGGAGGAAAGCCAAGTATGAGCTACATACAAAATATGCCAGCTTTTGTGCCGGTAATGTTTGAAATGACAGTTTTCTTTGCAGCTCACTTAATGGTAATTACTTTTTATATGAGAAGTAAATTGTGGCCATTTAAAAAAGCAGAAAATCCTGATGTGAGAACAACAGATGATCACTTCTTAATGGAAGTAGCTGTAAATAATAATGAAGAGGAATTGACTTTTTTCTTAAAAAATACAGGTGCAGTTGAAGTTAAAGTAATTGATAAGCACTAAACAGACATGAAAAGTATAATAAAAATAACATTAGTATTAGGTATAATAGTATCTCTTTCTTCATGTAAAGATAATGCATCACCTAATTATCAGTATATGCCAAACATGTACGAATCAGTTGCATATGAAACATATTCTGAATCAAATGCTTTTAATTCGCCTTATGGATTGAAAGGTCAAGAAGGTCAATTACCTGCTAAAGGTTCTATTAAACGTGGTTATGTTCCTTACGAATATGCTGATACACCAGAATCTTTTGCAGCTGTTAAAGCAGCAAATTTAGCCTCTCCGTTAGATCCTGCAAAAATTGATATGAAAAAAGCAGAAGAGTTATATGTGATTTATTGCGCAATTTGTCATGGTAACGCTGGAGATGGTAAAGGTAAATTAGTGACTCAAGGTAAATTTCTTGGAGTTCCAAGTTATGCTGACAGAGTTCTCAACGAAGGTAGTGTTAATCACGTTATAAATTATGGTTTAAATTCAATGGGTTCGTATGCTACTCAATTAAATCAAGAAGAACGTTGGATGGTTTCAGCTTATGTAATGAAGCTTAAAAGTGAATTATAATTGTAGAACAAACAGATTGTTATAGATATGTACACATTTTCAAAAGGTTTAAAAAACACAGCGCTTGTTCTAATGATTTTAGGATTAGTTGGTATAGTGTATGGTTTTTTATCTACTCCAAAGACTATAGAAGAAGTTGAAAAAATAGTTGCCGCTAGTCATCATGGTAATCATGACACAAAGGCTGACGCTCACAATACACATGAGGTAGTAGCGAATCATCATGAAGCAAAAGAAGAAGTTAAAACTGAAGCTGAAGTATCTAAAACAGATACTACTTCTGTAGTTGATCACAAAGATACAACCAAAACTGAAGTTGCTCCTTTAGTAAAAGAAGATCAGGATCATCATGATAATCATGCTGCTAGCAATGTTTCAGAATCTAAAGTTGATGCTGAAAAAGAGCATAAAGAACATTTAGAACATGTTTTACACCAGTTACAAAACAAACCTTGGTCTGCATTATATGTTGCTTGTATTTTCTTCATGTTAATTTCATTGGGTGTTTTAGCTTTTTATGCTATACAACAAGTTGCTCAAGCAGGTTGGTCTCCAGTTTTGTTTAGAGTAATGCAAGGTATTACTGCATATTTACCAGTTGGTTCTTTGATATTTTTTGGTCTACTAGTGTTATCGGCTTTACACTTAAATCATTTATTTGTTTGGATGGAAGATGGTGTTACTGAAGTTGGTCATGCTAATTATGATAAATTAATTGCAGGAAAATCTGGTTATTTAAATGTTACGTTTTGGTTGGTTAGAGCCGCAGTTTTCTTGATTGGTTGGAACTTATACCGATATATGTCTAGAAAGAATTGTTTAGCTCAAGATGAATCAAATGATAATACTTTCTACAAAAAGAATTTTAAATTATCTGCTGGATTTTTAGTTTTCTTTATAGTTACCGAGTCTATTATGTCTTGGGATTGGTTGATGTCTTTCGATCCTCATTGGTTTAGCACACTTTTTGGATGGTATGTTTTTGCTAGTTTCTTTGTAAGTGGAATTACCACAATTTCAATGGTAACATTATATTTAAAATCTAAGGGTTATTTAGAAAATGTAAACTCAAGTCATATTCACGATTTATCTAAATTTATGTTTGGTATAAGTGTTTTTTGGACCTATTTATGGTTTTCACAATTCATGCTTATTTGGTATGCAAATATTCCAGAAGAGGTTACTTATTTCATAACTCGAATTAATGACTATAATTTACCTTTCTTTGGTGCTGTTGTTATGAATTTTGTTTTCCCATTATTAGTTTTAATTAATACTGATTTTAAACGTATAGCACCAATTATTGTAGGAGCAGGTATTGTTATTTTATTAGGACATTATATTGATTTCTTTAACATGGTTATGCCAGCAACTGTTGGTGACCAATGGTTCATTGGTGTATCTGAAATCGCTTCTGTATTATTCTTTTTAGGATTGTTTATTTTTGTAGTATTTACAGCTTTGTCTAAAGCACCACTTACTCCAAAACGTAACCCTTTCATTGAAGAAAGTAAACATTTTCATTATTAATATTTAAAGAAAAGAACAAATGACAAGTTTATTAGTACTTCTTGTTTTAGTTTTATTATCGATTGCCCTATGGCAATTGACTAAAATTTTTGACCTAACGCAAGTTGGTAAACAATCTGATGATACTCAGGTAGCAAACGACAATGATAATAGAGTAAATGGCTATTTATCTTTTGGATTTTTAGCATTTATTTATTTAATAACAATATTTTGTTTAGTTAATTACGGAAAGTTTCCATTGATGAGTAATGCTGCTTCTGTTCATGGAAAAGATGTGGATCAATTGATGTGGATTTCAATGATTCTTATTTTTATTGTTCAAACTATTACTCAAGCATTATTATTTTATTTTTCTTATAAATACAGAGGTAGAAAAGGTCAAGTAGCAACATATTTTTCTGATAATAATAAATTAGAGTTTATTTGGAGTTCTATTCCTGCTTTAGTATTAGCCGTTTTAATTTTCTTCGGATTATATTCATGGACTGATATTATGTTTGTAAATGAAAAGGAAGAAAAACCAATTATAATCGAAGTTTATGCTCAGCAATTTAATTGGAAAGTTAGATATGCAGGGGATGATAACGTACTTGGAAAAGCTAATGTAAGACTTATTGAAGGTGTTAATTCACTTGGAGTAGATTTATCTGATCCAAATGCACAAGATGATATTGTTGCTGAAGAAATGCATTTGCCAAAAGGTAGAAAAGTACTTTTCAAGATTCGTTCTCAAGATGTATTGCATTCTTTCTACATGCCTCACTTTAGAGCTCAAATGAATTGTGTTCCTGGAATGGTAACTCAGTTTGCTTTCACTCCTTCTATGACTACTTCAGAAATGAGAGAGACGAAAGAAATGACAGAAAAAGTGGCTAATATTAATCAAATTAGAGAAGCGAAAAGTAAAAAATTGGTTGCTGAAGGTAAGCCTGGTTTAGATCCTTATCAATTTGATTTCTTGCTTTTATGTAACAAGATTTGCGGATCTTCTCACTACAATATGCAAATGAAAGTAGTTGTAGAAAGTGAAGCAGATTATAAAAAATGGTTGAAAGAGAAAACTAAATTAGTTCAGTCAGTTAAAACAGCTGTTGCTGAGGAAGCTGCTGCTAAACTTGCTGAATCTAATCCAGCTAAAATTGATACTACTTCTGTAAAAAAAGATACTACCTTGGTAGCTGAAGCCCCAACTAAATAATAAAAATATAATATATTTTATAATATGAGTCACGCACACGATAATCACGCACACGATCACCACGACGATCATCATGAACACCACCATAAAGATACTTTTATTACTAAATATATCTTTAGTATAGACCATAAGATGATTGCTAAGCAATATCTTTTGACTGGTATATTTATGGGAATTATTGGTGTTGGTATGTCCTTGCTTTTTAGATTGCAATTGGCTTGGCCTGAACAATCTTTTAAAGTTTTTAGTTTTTTCTTAGGTGAAAGAATGGCACCAGAAGGAGTTATGACTAATGAAGCATATTTATCATTAATTACAATACACGGAACTATAATGGTTTTCTTTGTATTGACTGCTGCTCTTAGTGGTACTTTTAGTAATCTATTAATTCCTTTGCAACTTGGCGCAAGAGATATGGCTTCTGGATTCCTTAATATGGTTTCTTATTGGTTATTCTTTTTATCAAGTGTAATAATGGTAGTTTCATTATTTGTTGAATCTGGACCTGCTTCTGCTGGTTGGACAATTTATCCTCCATTAAGTGCTTTGCCACAAGCAATTGCTGGTTCTGGTTTAGGTATGACATTATGGTTGGTTTCAATGGCAGTATTTATTGCTGCATCATTGATGGGTTCTTTAAATTATATAGTAACTGTTATTAATCTTAGAACTAAAGGAATGACAATGACAAGAATGCCTCTTACAATTTGGGCTTTCTTCATCACAGCTATCATTGGTGTTATTTCTTTCCCAGTTTTATTGTCAGCTGCTTTGTTATTAATTATGGATAGAAGTTTTGGTACTTCTTTCTTCTTGTCGGATATATATTTAGCTGGCGAAGTATTAAATTATCAAGGTGGTTCACCTGTATTATTTGAACACTTATTTTGGTTCCTAGGTCACCCAGAGGTATATATCATCTTATTGCCAGCTTTAGGGATTACTTCAGAAGTTATAGCAACAAATGCTCGTAAACCTATCTTTGGTTACAGAGCGATGATTATGTCAATATTAGCGATTGCATTTTTATCAACAATTGTTTGGGGACATCACATGTTTATTTCTGGGATGAATCCTTTCTTAGGGTCAGTATTTACCTTTACAACATTATTGATTGCAATACCATCTGCGGTGAAAGCATTCAACTATATTACAACTTTATGGAAAGGTAATTTACAACTTAATCCAGCTATGTTGTTTTCTATTGGTTTAGTTTCTACATTCATTACTGGTGGATTAACAGGAATTATCTTAGGTGATAGTACTCTAGATATTAATGTTCATGATACTTATTTTGTTGTTGCTCACTTTCACTTAGTAATGGGTATTTCTGCTCTTTACGGAATGTTTGCTGGAATCTATCACTGGTATCCAAAAATGTTCGGTAGAATGTTAAACAAGAATTTAGGATATGTGCACTTTTGGGTAACCGCAGTGTGTGCTTATGGAGTTTTCTTCCCAATGCACTTTATTGGTATGGCAGGTCTTCCAAGACGTTACTATACAAACACTAACTTCCCATTATTTGATGATTTACAAGACGTAAATGTTATTATTACTGTTTTTGCTCTTGTAGGTGGTGCTTTTCAGTTGGTATTTATCTATAATTTCTTCTCAAGTATTTTCTACGGAAAAAGAACAGTTCAAAATCCTTGGAGATCAAATACTTTAGAATGGACAGCTCCAATAGAGCATATTCATGGTAACTGGCCTGGGGAAATTCCAGAAGTTCATAGATGGCCATATGATTACAGCAAACCAGGTCACGATGAAGATTTTGTTCCACAAAATGTTCCTATGAAACCAGGTGAAGAAGTTTTACATCACTAAGATTTTTAAAATAAAATATAAAAAAGCCTTTCTTATGAGAGGCTTTTTTATTTAGATATAACTTTGTTATATATTTGTAGTATGAATGAAAATTTAGACCCAACTAACTTCAATTATAATCCGGAAGAGCTAGACCTTGAAAAGAAATTAAGGCCTCTATCTTTTGATGACTTTACTGGACAAGAACAAGTTTTAGATAATTTAAAAGTCTTTGTTGAAGCAGCAAATCAAAGGAATGAAGCTTTAGACCATACTTTGTTTCATGGTCCACCTGGATTAGGTAAAACGACTTTAGCTAATATTTTAGCTAATGAACTAGGTGTTGGAATTAAAATTACTTCAGGTCCAGTTTTAGATAAACCTGGTGATTTAGCCGGATTATTAACAAATCTTGAAGATAGAGACGTTTTGTTTATTGATGAAATACATCGTCTAAGTCCTGTAGTTGAAGAATACTTGTATTCTGCTATGGAAGATTTCAAGATTGATATTATGATTGAGTCTGGACCAAATGCTAGAACTGTTCAGATTAATTTAAATCCATTTACATTAGTTGGAGCAACTACTAGATCAGGTTTGTTAACTGCGCCAATGCGTGCTCGTTTTGGAATTCAAAGTAGATTACAATATTATAATACAGAACTATTAACTACCATAGTACAAAGAAGTTCTGCCATTTTAAAAATGCCTATTACTATGGAAGCGGCAATTGAAATTGCAGGAAGAAGTCGAGGCACACCTAGAATCGCAAATGCACTTTTAAGACGTGTCCGTGACTTTGCTCAAATTAAAGGTAATGGTAAAATTGATATAGAAATTGCACGATATTCACTACAAGCATTACATGTAGATGCACATGGCTTGGATGAAATGGACAATAAAATCCTTACTACAATTATTGATAAATTTAAAGGAGGTCCAGTTGGTCTTTCTACTCTTGCAACAGCTGTCTCAGAAAGTGGTGAAACCATAGAAGAAGTTTATGAACCTTTCTTAATTCAAGAAGGTTTCATTATTAGAACTCCAAGAGGAAGAGAAGTTACCGAAAAGGCCTATAAACATTTAGGTAAATTCAAAACAAATATTCAAGGAGGATTATTTTAATTTGATAAATAATAAAGAAAAATATTCACAATTAATTAAAGCCGAATCCAAAAGACTCGGCTTTCTTTCTTGTGGTATTTCTAAAGCAGAATTCTTAGAAGAAGAAGCTCCAAGATTAGAAAGTTGGTTGAATAAAAACCATCACGGTCAAATGACCTATATGGAAAATCATTTTGACAAAAGACTAAATCCAAAACTTTTAGTTGATGATTCCAAAAGTGTTATTTCATTGCTATTAAATTATTTTCCTTCAGAAGAGCAAAATAGTGATAGTTATAAGATTTCTAAATATGCTTACGGACAAGATTATCATTTTGTAATTAAAGAAAAACTAAAGGAACTATTAAATACAATTCAATCACAAATTGGGGAAGTTTCTGGACGAGCATTTGTAGATTCTGCTCCTGTTTTAGACAAAGCTTGGGCAGCAAAAAGTGGTCTAGGATGGATAGGAAAAAACAGTAACCTAATTACTCAAAAAGTAGGTTCCTTTTATTTTATTGCCGAACTAATTATAGATTTAGAATTAGAATATGATTATCCAACAACAGACCATTGCGGAACATGTACTGCTTGTATAGATGCTTGTCCAACCGATGCCATTGTTGCTCCTTATGTAGTTGACGGAAGTAAATGTATTTCTTATTTCACAATAGAGTTAAAAGACAATTTGCCAATTGAAATGAAAGGTAAGTTTGACGATTGGGCTTTTGGTTGCGATGTTTGTCAAGATGTTTGTCCATGGAATCGTTTTTCAAAACCTCATAACGAACCATTGTTTAATCCAAATCCTGAACTTTTATCTTTTTCTAAAAAAGATTGGGATGAAATTACAAATGACACCTTCAACAAGGTTTTTAAAAACTCAGCAGTTAAAAGAACAAAATTTGAAGGTTTTAAGAGGAATATCAATTTCCTAAAGTAGATTCTCTTTCTATAATTGAAGTTTGTAATTCTATGGTCTTAGGTTTGAATTCTAGTAGTTCTTTTCTCTGATTAATTTCTTCCAACAATAAATTAAAAGAATTTACACCCATTTCATAACTAGGTTGATCTATAGTACTTAACTTCGGAGTTATAACTTGCGACATAAACCAGTTACTAAATCCAATAACTTTTATCTGATTAGGAACATTTATATTATTTTCATTGAAATAAGCTATAACTCCAACAGCTACCAAATCTGTTATCACAAAAATACCATCAACATCAGGATGATCTTTAATAATTTGAGCAGCAAATTCTTTTCCCTCGTCAAAAGTTACGTTTTTACAAGTATAAACTAATTTTGAATCAAAATTTAAATTGTTTTTCTCTATTGCTTTTTTATATCCAAGAAATCGGTCAATTGAATTTTGTGGATTTACTGGTCCGCGAATATGAGCAATTTTTTTACAACCTTTACTTATTAAGTGTTCTACAGCTTCAAACGCAGCTTTTTGATCATTAATAATTACTTTAGAACAATTGATAAGCTTGGAAATTTTATCAAACATTACAAAAGGAATTTCACGTCTTATAATATCTTTTATATGTTCATCATCATTAGATTCATTTGAAAGGGACATTATTATCCCATCAACTCTTTTGTTTATCAATAAATCTACTTGTTTCTTTTCTAATTCTAAAGATTCATTAGATTGGAGGATAATAACTAAATAACCATTCTTCTCAGCTTCAGCAATAATTCCATTAATAACATTAGAAAAAAAGTGATGAACTACTTCTGGAATAATTAAACCTATGGTTCTAGATTCTCTAGTTCTAAGATTTACTGCAAAACTATTTGGTGTATATTGTAACGTTTGTGCAAGTTCTAAAACCTTTTTTTTGGTTTTTGCACTTACATCAGGATAGTTTTTTAAAGCTTTTGATACCGTAGTTATAGAAATTCCTAAAGTTTCAGCTATTTGTTTTAAAGTTGTCTCTTTCATTTAACAAATATGATAAAAAAAATCTAAAATAAAAATCGAAAACGTTTTCGGAGTTTTCGAAAACGTTTTCGATAATAATTCTCCAATATATTAATAACAAAAAATATAATTTCGGAATTATTATTAACTAAATTTACTAATCAAACAATTATTAAAAATGAAAAAAAGTACTTTATTTTTGAAGAACTTACTATTCTTAACAGCATTATTGTTGTTTAATAGTGCTTTCTCACAAAGTAGCTTGAGCGGAAAAGTAACAGATGACAAAGGAAATGTCGTTTCTGGCGCTAATGTATCTGTTGCAAAAAAGGCTACAACTACTGATGCTGATGGTAATTATGCAATATCAGGACTTTCTGATGGAGCTACAACTGTTACCGTTTCTTACATTGGTATGAAAACTTCTAAAAAAGAAGTTGTAATTAGCGGAGCTACTACTGCTAATGTTCAACTTGAGCAAGAAGCTACTTCACTTGAAGAAGTTGTTGTAACCGGTGTAATCAATCCACGTTCTAAGCTGCAATCAAGTGTTTCTATCAGTTCTGTGTCAGTGGCACAAATTGAGCAAGGAGCTCCAAGAGCAACAGCAGAATTATTTAGAATGCTTCCTGGTATAAAATCTGAATCAACAGGTGGTGAAGGTAACGCTAACATAACTGTTCGTGGAATTCCAATAGCATCTGGTGGAGCAAAATTTTTACAATTGCATGAAGATGGAATGCCAGTAATGCAATTTGGAGATGTTGCTTTTGGTAATGCAGATATTTTTGTAAGAAATGACCAAACTATCAGTAAAGTTGAAGCTATCCGTGGAGGTTCAGCATCTACTTTGGCAAGTAATTCACCAGCAGGTATCATCAACTTTATCAGTAAAGATGGTAAAAAAGAAGGTGGTTCGTTAATGCAATCTATTGGTGTTGATTTCGGAAGCAACAGAACAGATTTTGAATATGGTTCACCAATTTCAGAAACATTACGTTTTCACGTAGGTGGATTTTTCCGTCAAGGAGAAGGACCTAGAAATGCAGGTTACACAGCAAATTTAGGAGGTCAATTCAAAGCTAATATGACTAAAGAATTTGAAAAAGGATATGTACGTCTTTATTTCAAATATTTAAATGATAGATCAATTGGTTACTTACCAATGCCAGTAAAAGTTTCAGGTACTAATGAAAATCCTAATTGGAGTTCATTATCAAACTTTAATATTTTGCACGATACTCCTCATAGCCCTTACTTTTTAGATAACCTAACTGTTGGTGCTGATGGAGAAAGAAGAAGAAGTAATTTAGCAGACGGAATGCGTCCTGTAGCAACTTCTTTCGGTGGTGAAATGAAATTTGATTTAGGTAATGATTGGAAAGTTGAAGAACGTTTCAGACAAAACTATCACAATGGTAGATTTGTTTCTCCATTTCCTGCTGAAGTTGCAACTGCTGCTTCATTTGCAACAGGATTCGGAGTTCCAAATTTAACATACGCTAACGGACCATTAGCTGGTCAAAACTTTGCTAGTAATGGATTAGTAATGAGAATTCATACATTTGATACTGAAATAAACAATTTCAACAACTTTACAAATGATATGAAATTGACAAAAAAATTCGGAAACTTTGATTTGACTTTAGGATATTACAAAGCATTCCAAAATATCAATATGTCATGGTTGTGGAATTCTTACTTACTTGAAGTTAAAGGAGAAAATGCAGCGTTATTAAATGCTGGACCTAACTCGGTAAACGGATTGTATGCATATGGTGTTCCAGCTTGGGGTAACTGTTGTACAAGAAATTATGATGCAAATTATGAAGTAACTGCTCCTTATGTTGCAGGTCAATTAAAAGTGAATGATAAATTTAATGTAGATATGAGTTTGCGTTTTGATTCAGGAAAAGCAAGAGGATCTTATGCAGGTGCAACTCAAGCACTAAATTTAGATGTTAACAATAACGGAACAATTGAAGGTCCAGAAGCAAGTGTTTCTGTAGTTGATAATGCTAACAGAAAACCAATTAACTATGATTATGATTATGTATCTTACTCATTTGGTGGAAACTATTTATTAACTGATAATCAATCTGTTTTTGCAAGATACAGTCGTGGTGGAAGAGCTAATGCTGATCGTTTATTATTCGGTCCAAATGTATTAAATGATGGTTCTGCAGTTCCTGGTTTAAGTGCTGATATGGTTAATCAAGCAGAATTAGGTTTCAAAAGAAAAGGTCAAAATTCATCAATTTATGCAACAGCTTTCTATGCAAATGTATCTGAACAAAACTGGGACTTTGGAGGTTCTGGTGGAGGAATCAGACAAATTCAAAGAAAATATAATTCTTATGGTTTAGAATTAGAAGGAAACTATAAAGTTAAAAACTTCTCAATAAATGGAAGTGTAACTTACACAAAAGCTGAAATTGCTGATGATGTAGTAACTCCAGCTTTAAATGGAAACAAACCTCGTCGTCAAGCAGATTTTATTTACAACATTGTACCAGCTTTCAAATTTGGTTCAAACAAGCAACATAATTTTGGATTCTCTGTAATAGGAACTACAAAATCTTATGCTCAAGATGATAACAAACTAGTTATGCCAGGATATGCTTATGTTAATCCATTTATCAATGTTGAGTTAACTAAAGGACTTTCAGCTTCTTTAAATGTAAATAACGTATTTGATACAATCGGTATTACAGAAGTAGAAGAAGGAAGTATTACTGAAAATACAGATAACATTGTTAGAGCTAGATCAATTAATGGAAGAACAACTTCATTAACAATTGCTTATAGATTCTAATAAAAAAGTTCATGTTTAATTTTGATAATTCCTATATCAGTCAGAAGCTGATATGGGAATTATTTTTAAAACACTAAACTATTTAAAAACATTAAAAAATGAAAAAATTACTACTTTTACTTTTCTTTTTTACGGCTTTTATTCCTTCACAATTGCACGCACAAGAAACATCAAAAAAAGCGATTATCGTATACGGAAGTGATGATTGTCATCATTGTATTGATACAAAAGCTTACCTAAAAAAAAATAATATTGAATTCGTTTTTTTTGATATTGACAAAAATGCTGTTGCACTAAAAGAAATGCTCGCCAAATTAAAAAATGCTGGAATAAGTACTTCCAATTTAGGGATTCCAGTAATTGATAAGCAAGGTGTTATTTTTACAAATAATGGTGTTTTCGAAGAGTTTTTAAAAAAACTAAATTAAAAAATGTCTAACAAACCTTCACTAAGCTTTTGGCAAATTATAAATATGAATGTTGGATTTTTCGGAATCCAATATAGTTTTGGTTTGCAACAAAGTGCTGTAAATCCTATATACGATTTTCTTGGTGCAAGTCCAGATGAATTGCCTTTACTTAATCTTGCAGGACCACTTACAGGTTTACTAATTCAACCTATAATTGGTGCTTTAAGTGATAAAACCTGGTTGCCAAAATTTGGAGGAAGAAGAAAACCTTACTTTTTTATTGGTGCATTGGTTTGCAGTATTGCTTTATTTTTATTTCCATTTAGTAGTTCTTTATGGATGGCCGCAGGTTTATTATGGATTTTAGATGCAGGAAATAACACTGCAATGGAACCATATCGAGCTTTTATTGCCGACAAACTAGACGAATCGCAACAACCATTGGGTTTTCAAGCGCAAAGTTTTTTTACTGGTTTTGGACAAACATTAGCGAATGTCTCCTTATTTATTTTTCCTTTAATTTTTATAGGAACAACCGGAAAACTTCCAACATGGGTTTTTGCTTCGTTTATTTTAGGTGCAGTTTGTTCTGTAGTCTCAGTTTGGTGGAGTTCGCACACTACTAAAGAAATTCCTCCAACCGAGGAAGAATTACAAAAAATAGAAGCAGAAAAAATTAATCTTCTCACACCATTTATAGATATTTTTTCAGCAGTAAAAGATATGCCAAAAGTAATGTGGCAATTAGCTTTAGTTTATTTATTTCAATGGTATGCCTTGTTCTGTTATTGGCAAAACTCATCTAAAAGCATTGCGCTTTCAGTGTGGAATACTTCTCCAGAAAAGGATATGAAATTATATGGTGAAGCTGTAAGTTGGACAGGATTAGTAAACGGTTGGTACAATATTGTTACTTTTTTAGTTGCCTTTTTACTAGTAGGTTTTGCTAAAAAATATTCTGCAAAATATGTCCATTTCACTTGTTTGATTCTTGCGGCTATAGGATTTTTATTGTTTCCACATATTGAAAATAAATATTTATTATTTCCTGCAATTACCGGTTTCGGAATTGGTTGGGCAAGTATGATGGGAATTCCTTATTTAATGGTTGTTGCTAACATTCCAAAGGAGCGATATGGAGTTTATATGGGAATTATAAACATGATGATTGTAATTCCAATGTTTATTCAAACGTTGACTTTTGGTTATGTTTTAAAGAATTTTCTAAATAACGACCCAAGACAAGCTATAACTTTTGCAGGAATTTTATTAGTAATTAGTGCTATTTGCACTCTTTTTATTAAAGTGAAAAACAGTAATCAAAATACTTAATTTGAAAAATATAGCATACAATAAAGCCATTGAATTATTGCATAAAGTCGCTACTCCAAGTGGTTTCTTAGCAAGTGCTGAAAAAACAACTAATTATCAGAGAGTTTGGGCTCGTGATGGAGTTATTTGTGGTTTAGCAGCTTTGGCATCTGGCGATGAAATGCTAATTGAAACATTCAAAAAAACATTAGAAACATTAGCAAACAATCAACATAGTAACGGAACGATTCCTTCAAATGTATTAATTGATGGTAGTTTTAAAGAAGTAAGTTACGGTGGATTAGCAGGAAGAGTAGATGCAGTTACATGGTTTGTAATTGGAGTATGTCAATATGCTAAGCAAACCGATAATGCCGAGTTTGTTATAAAATATAAATCTCATATCGAAAAATGTTTGTCATTATTAGAAGCATGGGAATTTAACAATAAGCATCTAATGTATGTTCCTTTATCAGGGAATTGGGCAGATGAATACATTACAGATGGATATGTATTGTATGATCAATTACTCCGAATTTGGGCGCTGAAAAGTTATAATTATTTTCAAAAAGAAGAGGTAATTTCAAATAAAATAGACAAAATTATTGAGCAAGTAGAAATAAACTTTATACCAAAATCAACTGGAGAAAAATACCATCAAAGAGCTTATGATGAAATGAATTTTCAAGATTTCATGCCGTGTTCTTTTTCTCCTTCTGGTTATAAAACACAATTTGATGCTTTTGCAAATTCATTAGTTTTATTGCTAAATATTGGCTCAAAAGAATTTCAAAAAAAAATTATTGATTTTTCAAATTCTTTAGCATCTGAAACTAATTTAGGTTTGATTCCAGCTTTTTGGCCTCCAGTTTTTCCAAATGATGAACATTGGAATTTATTGAAGAACAATTGCAAATATGAATTTAGAAATTATCCGTATGAATTTCACAACGGCGGAAGTTGGCCAATGGTCAATGGCTTTTTTGGATTAGCATTACTTTCAAAAGATAAAAATGCTGATGCAGAAATTATTTTAGAGAGAATAAATCATGCAAATGCAATAAGTGAGTTTTCATTTTATGAAAATTTCAATACTACAACTCAAGAGCCAAATGGTGTAGCTTTTTGTGCTTGGAGCGCAGCAGCTAGTGTTCTAGTTCATCAATCATTATATAATAATTTTAAAATATTTTTTTAATTGAAATCTATAGATATCATAAGTATAGGCGAAGTTTTAATCGATTTTATTGGTCATGAGGTGAACACTTCAATCAATAGAACCAAAGATTATCATCGTTTTTTAGGAGGTTCTCCTACAAATGTTGCAGTTAATGCTTCTCGTTTAGGATTGAATGCAGTATTAGTAGCATCATGCGGACAAGATGGTTTAGGCGATTATGTTGTTAGAAAATTAAAATCGAATAATGTAAATACATCACAAATTAGAAAGTCAGAATCGGCTCCAACATCTGTAATTTTTGTTTCGAAATCAACCGAAACACCCGATTTTATTCCTTACAGACAAGCCGATTGCGAAATTTTTGAAACTCAACTTCCAGATGAGATTATTGCTGATGCTAAAATTTTCCACACAACTTGCTTTGCATTAAGTAAAAATCCTGCAAGACAAACAATTTTAAATAGAGCAAAAAAAGCAAAAGAGTTAGGACTAAAATTAAGTATTGATATTAATTTTTCTGAGAGAATTTGGCCAAATAGAGAAGAGGCAAAACAGGTTTTAAAAGAATATTTAGCAAATGATCCATTAGTTAAATTAAGTGAAGATGATTGTTATCGATTATTTTCAGAAGTAAAAACTGAGGACTATATATTCGAATATTTTCATAATCTAGGAGCAACAACAATCTGCTTAACTAAAGGGAAAAATGGTGTAGCTGTTTCTGATTTAAACCAAGGTTTGTTTTTTCAAGAAGCTATTCATATAGATGAAATAAAGGATACAACAGGTGCAGGTGATGCCTTTTGGACCGGTTTTTTATATGCTCAAATAGAAGGTAAAAACCTTAATGAGAGTATCACAATAGCACAAAAATTAGCAACCATAAAGCTTCAAAATGTTGGACGATTGCCAGACAATATCAATATAAAAAGCATAATAGAATAATAAAGTTAGTTTGAGTTTTGTTTAATGTAAAGCTGTGGTTTTAAATCACAGCTTTTTCTATTTGTATTAATTTGAAATTTATTTAAAAGAAAAGCTATAATTGTTTCCATTTTCCATTCAGACTTTTACCTTTGTAGGTCAGAATAAAAAGAAAAGAAAATGCACAAAGACAATAAACGTAGAGAAGCACTTTTATATCACGCTAAACCTACTCCAGGTAAAATTAAGGTTGTTCCAACAAAAAAATATGCAACACAAAGAGATTTGTCTTTAGCCTATTCACCAGGTGTTGCTGAGCCTTGTTTAGAGATTGCAAAAGACGTTAATAACGTTTATAAATATACATCCAAAGGTAATTTAGTTGCTGTTATTTCCAACGGAACTGCTGTTTTAGGATTAGGAGACATTGGACCAGAAGCTTCAAAACCAGTAATGGAAGGAAAAGCATTATTGTTTAAAATCTTCGCAGACATAGATGTGTTTGATATTGAAGTGGATACTAAAAACATTGAAGAATTTATTGCTACTGTAAAAAATATTGCTCCAACTTTTGGCGGAATTAATCTAGAAGATATCAAAGCGCCAGAATCTTTCGAAATAGAAAGACGTTTGGTTGAGGAATTAAATATTCCTGTAATGCATGATGATCAACATGGAACCGCAATTATATCTTCTGCAGCATTATTAAATGCATTAGAATTAGCAGAAAAAGATATCGAAAAGGTTAAATTAGTTGTTTCTGGAGCTGGTTCAGCTGCATTAGCTTGTGCCAACTTATATGTTTTGTTAGGAATCCAACCTCAAAATATAATTATGTTTGATAAAGATGGAGTTTTATCAAGTGACAGAACCGACTTGTCTGAATTACAAAAAAGATATTCTTTCGGTAAAAAAGGAACTACACTAGCAGAAGCATTGAATAATGCAGATGTTTTTTTAGGACTTTCAGCAGGAAATATTCTAACTCCAGAAATGCTATTGGGAATGGCAAAAGATCCTATTGTTTTTGCAATGGCAAATCCAACTCCCGAAATCGATTACAATCTTGCAATAGATACAAGGAAAGATATAATTATGGCAACTGGTCGTTCAGATCATCCTAATCAAGTAAATAATGTTTTAGGTTTCCCTTATATTTTTAGAGGCGCGCTAGATGTTAGAGCAACTAAGATTAACGAAGCTATGAAAATGGCAGCAGTTAGAGCTTTAGCAGCATTAGCAAAAGAAATGGTTCCTGAGCAAGTTAATATTGCTTATGGTGAAACTAGATTAAATTTTGGTAGAGATTATATAATTCCAAAACCATTTGACCCAAGGTTGATTACTATGGTGGCTCCGGCTGTAGCAAAAGCCGCAATGGATAGTGGTGTAGCTTTAAATCCAATTACGGATTGGGAAAAATATGAAAGTGAATTGTTAGAACGAATGGGTTCTGATAATAAAATGGTTAGATTGCTTACCAACAGAGCTAAAACAGATCCAAAGAGAATTGTTTTTGCAGAAGCTGACCAACTGGATGTATTAAAAGCAGCCCAAATTGTTTATGAAGAAGGTATCGGACATCCAATTTTATTGGGAAGAAAAGAAGATATTTTAGAACTGAAAGAAGAAATTGGTTTTGATGCTGATGTACCAATTTTAGATCCTAAAACAAAAGAAGAAGATAAAAGAAGATTAGAATACGCCGAAATCTTTTGGAAAGAAAGAAGAAGAAAAGGAATATCACAACTCGATGCTCAAAAGTGGATGCGCGAGCGAAATTATTTTGCTGCAATGATGGTCAACCAAGGTGATGCTGATGCTATGGTTTCAGGATATTCAAGAAGTTATCCTTCAGTAGTAAAACCATTAATGCAATTAATAGGAAAAGCACCTGGAATATCTCTAATTGCTTCTACCAATATGATGATGACTAATCGTGGACCTATGTTCTTGTCAGATACTGCAATTAACCCAAATCCATCTGCTGATGATTTAGCAAAAATTGCTTTAATGACAGCAAAAACCGTTAGAATGTTTGGTATTGAACCTGTAATTGCTATGGTTTCGTTCTCAAATTTTGGTTCGTCAAACTATGAAAGTGCTAATAAAGTTAGAGAAGCAGTAGCATATTTACATCACTATTACCCAGATTTGATTGTAGATGGTGAAATTCAAACTGATTTTGCATTAAATCCTGAAATGCTTCAAAAGAAATTTCCATTTTCTAAATTGGCTGGAAAAAAAGTAAATACTTTGATTTTTCCTAATTTGGAAGCAGCAAATATTACGTACAAACTTCTTAAAGAATTATACAAAGTTGATTCTATTGGACCAATTGTAATGGGAATGGATAAGCCAGTTCATATCTTCCAATTGGGAGCAAGTGTTGAGGAAATGGTTAATATGGCAGCAGTTGCAGTTGTTGATGCACAAGAGAAAAATAAACGAATTAAGAATTTTGACGTAAAAAAATAGCAGAAAATCGGCATTAGTTATGCCAATTAAACTTTTTTGTTATATTTGGAAAGCATAATAAAAACTATGATAGCACATATTCAAGGAAAATTAGTTGAAAAAACACCAACAGAAGTTGTAATCGACTGCAATGGTGTAGGTTATCATATTAATATTTCACTACATACTTATTCCTTATTACCCAATGCCGATTTTGTAAAATTATTTACGCATTTGATGGTAAAGGAAGATTCCCATTCATTGTATGGATTTGTAGAAAAATCGGAGCGTGAAATATTTAAAATGTTACTTTCTGTTTCTGGTATTGGAGCAGGAATTGCAAGAACAATGCTTTCCTCATTAGAACCAAAACAAATTATTCAAGCATTAGCCAGCGGAGATGTTGCAACTATTCAGTCTATTAAAGGGATTGGAGGTAAAACAGCACAACGTGCCATCCTTGATTTGAAGGATAAAGTGTTAAAAATTTACGATTTAGACGAAGTTTCTATGTCACAAAGCAATACAAATCGAGATGAAGCGTTATCTGCTTTGGAGGTTTTAGGTTTTGTTAGAAAAACTTCCGAAAAAATAGTAGATAAAGTGATAAGTCAAAATCCCGATGCTACCGTTGAAGTTATTATTAAACAAGCATTAAAAAATTTATAATTGTTGAAAACATATTACCAAAAATATACTTCATTTATTTTTAAAACAGCGTGCTTTCTAAGTTTGCTGTTAACTGGGCAACTTTCTTTTGCTCAAGATGACGAAGTGAACGATTCAATAAAAGGATATAATACAGGAGCTATTAATCTGGCTAATCCTAAAAGTGTGGTTGAGGCATATACTTATGACCCAATAACTAATATGTATGTTCTTACAAAAACTTTTGAAGGTTTTAATATCAATTATCCCATCATTCTTACTCCAAAAGAATATGAAAAATTGGTATTAAAAGAGTCTATGCATGAATACTTCAAGAACAAATCTAAAGCCGTTGACGGTAAAGGAACTGAGGCAGATAAAAAGAATTTATTACCAAGATATTATGTGAATTCAAGTTTCTTCGAAACCATTTTTGGAGGAAATACTATAGATGTAAAACCAACAGGTTCTGTCGAAGTAGATTTAGGTTTTAGACATACTAGACAAGACAACCCATCCTTTTCGCCAAGAAATAGAGCTACAACAACTTTCGATTTTGACCAAAGAATTAGTATGAGTTTGATGGGAAAAGTAGGTACAAGATTAAATGTAAATGCCAATTATGATACCCAATCTACTTTTGCATTTCAAAATCTTATCAAATTAGAATACGCTCCAACAGAAGACGATATTATTCAAAAAATTGAAGTAGGTAACGTAAACATGCCTCTTAATAGTTCATTGATAAGAGGAGCACAAAGTTTATTTGGGGTAAAAGCACAATTACAATTTGGAAAGACTACAGTAACAGGAGTATTCTCTGAACAAAAATCACAAACAAAAACCGTTACTTCTCAAGGTGGTGGAACTATCCAAAATTTTGAACTTTTTGCTCAAGAATATGATGCTGATAGACACTTTTTCCTGTCGCAATACTTCAAAAACAAATACGATTACTCTTTAAGAAATTATCCTCAAATTGATAGTCGAGTTCAAATTACACGTATTGAGGTTTGGTTAACAAACAGACAAAACAGAGTTACTACAAACAATAATAATCTAAGAAATATTATTGCCTTACAAGATTTAGGTGAAGCTCCTTTAAATGAATCTGGAACTTTAAATCCAATTCCAGCTACAGAAATAGTGGCGATTAATCCGGCAGATAATCCTGGAAATAGCTTTTTCTTAGCACCTATTGATACTCCTTCTAAAAACTCAAATAATAAATATGATCCTGCTTTAATAACTTTAGGTGGCGGTTTCTTAAATACAAACATTAGAGAAATTGTAACTTCTAATTCTGGGTTTAATAACTCGGTTGCTGTAAGTGAAGGAATTGATTATGCAAAATTAGAAAATGCAAGAAAACTTAGTCCAAACGAGTTTACTTATCACCCACAATTGGGATACATCTCTTTACAACAGCGTTTAGCAAATGACGAAGTTCTTGCTGTAGCATATCAATATACTATTGGAGACCAAGTATACCAAGTAGGTGAATTTGGTAATGATGGAGTAGAAGCAACACAAGTAGACCCAAGTGGAGTTCCATCATCTCAAGCATTAATATTGAAAATGCTTAAAAGTAGTTTAACCACTGTTGAAAAACCAATTTGGGGATTGATGATGAAAAACATCTATCAAATTCCAGGTGGTTTTCAATTGCAAAAAGAAGATTTTAAATTCAATATCTTATATACTGATCCATCTCCATTAAATTATATTACACAGGCTAATTCTACTACACCACTTCCTGCTGGAGTTGAACAAACACCTTTATTAAAAGTTTTTGGAATTGACCAATTGAACTATAACAATGACCCACAAAACGGAGGTGACGGATTCTTCGATTTTATTCCAGGATTGACTGTAGATCAACAAAATGGTAGATTGATTTTTACTTCTGTAGAACCTTTCGGTAAGTACTTATTTGAAAAGTTAAGAAGTGGAGCAGGTGAAGATTACAATGGTGATCCAACTTTAGTTTACAACGCCAATCAAGCGAAATACGTTTTTAGAACCTTATATAAAAGTACACAGGCAGCAGCTTTGCAAGACAGTGAAAAAAATAAATTCCAACTTAGAGGTAAATTCAAATCTTCCGGTGGTGATGGAATTCCAATTGGTGCTTTCAATGTGCCTAAAGGTTCTGTAGTAGTTACAGCTGGTGGAAGAGTTCTTGTTGAAGGTGTTGATTATACTGTAAACTATCAAGCAGGTAGAGTACAAATTCTTGATCCGGCATTATCGGCTTCGAATACTCCAATTGAAGTTTCTGTAGAGAACAACTCTGTTTTTGGTCAACAAACAAGACGTTTTTTTGGTGTAAATGTAGAGCACAAATTTTCTGAAAAATTCATTTTAGGAGCTACGTTCTTAAAAATGACAGAAAGACCTTTTACTCAAAAATCTAACTACGGACAAGAATCGGTTAACAATTCTATTTACGGAATAAATACTGCTTATTCAACAGAAGTACCTTTCTTGACCAGATTGGTAAATAAACTTCCAAATATAGATACTGATGTTCCTTCTGTGGTTTCTTTTAGAGGTGAAGTAGCTTACTTGCAACCTAATTCTCCAAAAGCCGATCGTTTTGAAGGTGAAGCCACTATTTATGTTGACGATTTTGAAGGTTCACAAACAACCATCGATTTAAAATCGCCTTTTTCTTGGTATTTATCTTCTACACCAGAAAAACCAACCACAGGAGTATTACCAAGTTATCCTGACTTTGGAGGAACTTCTAATGGTTTAGAATATGGGTTTAAAAGAGCAAAATTGGCTTGGTATACTATTGACCCAGTTTTCTACACCCAAAGACCATCTGGAATTTCTGAAGATGATTTGTCATTAAATTCCACACGAAGAATTTTTAGTCAAGAGTTGTTTCCAAATACAGTTATAGCTCAGGGACAAACTCAAGTTGTAAATACTTTAGATTTAACGTATTTTCCAAATGAGCGTGGTCCATACAATTTTAATACGGCAACTGCACCAGATAACACTATACCAAATCCTCAAGATAATTTTGGTGGAATAGTTCGTGCGTTAAATTCAACCAATTTTGAACAATCTAATGTTGAGTACGTGCAATTTTGGATGTTAGATCCTTATTTTGATCCAGGAAATCCTTCTGCTCAAACTCCAAGTACAAACATTGGTAAAGTGTATTTAAATCTTGGTGAAATATCAGAAGATGTTCTTAAAGACGGAAGAAAATTTTATGAAAATGGAGTTGGTAATAATCAAATATTAGTAAATCCGCAACCGCTTTGGGGAGATGTTCCAGCTTCACAATCGTTAATCTATGCTTTCGATTCTGATCCGGGAAATAGAACGGCTCAAGATGTTGGTTTTAATGGATTGAACGATGCTCAAGAAGCAGCTAAGTTTCCAACGTTTTCTTCTTTTGCCGATCCAGCAGTTGATAATTTTACTTATTTCTTAAATACTACTGGAAATATTTTTGATCGTTATAAAAATTATAATGGAACAGAAGGCAATTCACCAATTGATGTAACAGATACCAATCGTGGTTCTACAACGGTTCCAGATGTTGAAGACATCAACAGAGACAATACCATGAATACTATCAATGCTTATTATGAATATGGTATTGATGTTAGGCCAGGAATGGCAGTAGGAAACACTAGATACGTTACCGATGTAAGAGAAACTACGGTAACATTATCAAATGGTGAAACCACTCAAGCAAGATGGATTCAGTTCAAAGTACCAGTTTCGCAACCTGAAAATACAGTTGGAAGCATTTCAGATTTTCGTTCTATAAGATTTATGAGACTTTTTATGACAGGTTTTACAAGTCAAATTACGTTGCGTTTTGGAACTTTAGATTTAGTGCGTGGTGAATGGAGAAGATTTGAAAACACCTTAGATCCAACAGATACAGATACTTCTGATGATGGTACCGATTTTGATTCTCAAGCGGTAAATATTCAAGAAAACGGTGATAGACTACCTATTCGTTATGTAACACCTCCAGGGGTTCAATTAGAAGAGCTGTTTTTAAATAATACCTTAATCCCACAAAACGAGCAATCGTTAGCATTGAGAGTAGATGGAGATGGTTTAGAGCCAGGAGATTCTAGAGCAGTGTTTAAAAACGTAAGCGTAGATATGCGTCAGTTTAAAAAACTGAAAATGTTTGTGCACGCAGAAGCACCAGCCGATGATGTTCCTTCATTGGAAGATGATGAAATGGTTGCCTTCATTCGTTTTGGTAATGACTTTACAGAAAACTTTTATCAAGTTGAGATTCCATTAAAGAAAACTCAATTTGGAGATAATTCACCAGAAGGTGTTTGGCCAGAATCTAATAGAATAGATATTTCTACAGAATTACTAACCAAGCTGAAAATCTTAGCTTTAAATTATGTTTACACACCAGGCGAAATTTTTTATAGAAATGAAGATGATCCAGACATGAATCCTTCAGCTTTTGGTAAAGTAAATAAATTAAGATTAGGTATTCGAGGAAATCCTAATTTTGGATTAGTAAGAACATTAATGGTTGGGGTAAAAAACCAAACAGATGATTTAAATACACCGCAACATCCGTTAAATCCTAGACGTATTAAAGGTGAAGTATGGTTTAATGAACTTCGTCTTGCCGAAATGGACAACAAAGGTGGTATGGCAGCAGTTGCGAGTTTAGATGGTAATCTTGCTGATTTTGCTAACGTTTCTGCTACTGGTAGATTAAGTACCATAGGTTTTGGAACTTTAGAGCAAGGACCAAACGAAAGAAGTCGTGAAGACATCCTACAATATAACGTAGTGACCAACATGAGTTTAGGAAAACTTTTACCAAAAAAATGGGGAATAAATCTTCCGTTTAATTATGCTGTTGGTGAAGAGTTTATTACGCCTAAATACGATCCTTTCAATCAAGATATCGAATTGCAACAATTAATTGATGTAACGGCTGATGAAGCAGAAAAACGAAATATTAGAAATAGAGCAATTGATTATACTAAGAGAAAAAGTATCAACTTTATTGGTGTGAAAAAAGAACGTGGCGAAAAACAAAAACCACATTTCTATGATCCAGAAAACTTGACACTTTCTTATTCATACAATCAAGTAGATAGACATAATTTTGAATTAGAAAATTTCACAGATCAACAAGTAAACACTACTGCTGATTATACATTTGCATTCCAATCTAAACCAATTGAACCTTTCAAAAAAGTGAAAACGTTCAAGAAAAGTAGCTATTGGAAATTATTGAGCGATTTTAATTTCAATTATTTACCTGCAAATATCTCTTTCAGTTCTAATATCATTCGTCAATTTAATAGACAACAATTTAGATTAGTTGATGTAGAAGGTCTTGGTTTGGATGCTTTATACCAAAGAAATTTCTTGTTCAATTATCAATATGGATTTAATTATAACTTAACTAAATCATTGAAACTTAATTTTAATGCTACTTCCAATAATATAGTTAGAAATTACATGGACGAAAACAATAATCCAGATAACTCCTACACAATTTGGACAGATTATTGGAATATTGGTTCACCAAACCAACACAACCAACAGTTAACAGTAAACTACGAATTGCCATTAAACAAAATTCCATTCTTGAGTTTTGTGAAATCTAGTTATACTTATACAGGTAATTTTAGTTGGCAACGTTCTTCATTGGCATTCTCATCTGTTATTTCTAACGGAATTGAGTACAGTTTAGGTAACACAATTCAAAATGCAGGTTCTCATAAATTGAATACCCAATTCAATATGGAAACTTTTTACAAGTATTTAGGATTGAATAAAACCAAAAAGCAAACCAAAACGACACAAGTTGGTCCACCAAAACCTGGTCAAAAAGTAACTAGTCAAGCAACTACTCCAGCTAAAGATAGAAACATTTTTGTAGATGGTTTAGTTGGTGTTTTAACAAGTGTGAAAAACATTCAAATCAATTACACCGAAAATCAAGGAACTGCTTTGCCAGGATTCCTGCCTAGTATTGGTTTCTTTGGAACGGCTAAACCTTCTTTAGGATTTGCTTTTGGTTCGCAAGATGATATTCGTTTTGAAGCTGCTAAAAATGGTTGGTTAACATCTTATCCAGAATTCAATTTAAATTATACTCAAATTCTAACTAGAACACTAGATTATACGGCTAATATTGATTTATTTCCAGATTTCAAAATCGACTTGAGTGGAAATAGAACGTATGCTAATAATTTCTCAGAACAGTACGACGTTTCTCCGGATGGAAATTACAATTCAAGATCGCCATACAGTACAGGAAATTTTGCAATTTCAACAGTTTTGATTAAAACCGCATTTAAGAATAGTGACGAGTTTGGTTCAGAAGCTTTTGATGATTTTAGAGAAAATCGTTTAAAAATAGCAAACAGATTGGCCTCAATTTATTACGGAGGCGCACCTTATGCAGTCGATGCTGAAGGATATCCTGCTGGTTTTGGCAAAAATAGTCAATCGGTTTTATTGCCAGCATTCTTAGCTGCCTACACAGGTGCTGGAGCTTCAGATGTTTCCTTAGGAATCTTGAGAAATTTCCCAATTCCTAACTGGAATGTAAAATATAATGGATTAATGCGTTATAAATACTTTAAAGATAAATTCAAACGTTTCTCTTTACAACATAATTATAAAGCATCTTACACAATAAATTCATTCCGATCTAATCTAGATTACCAAGAAGGTGTAAATCCACTAAACGGGAATTTATATGAAAGAACTCTTGTTGGAAATGTGAATTTAGTAGAACAATTTAATCCTTTAATTCGTTTAGATTTAGAAACTAAAAGTTCGTTCAAGTTTCTGGCTGAAATGAAAAAAGACAGAGCGTTATCATTAAGTTTCGATAATAATCTATTAACAGAAGTAAAAGGAATTGAATATGTAATTGGAACTGGTTATCGTTTTAAAGATGTAATTTTTTCAACTAAATTAGCTGATGATCCTTCTGGGGTTATAAAAAGCGATATCAATTTGAAAATAGATTTCTCTTACAGAAACAATAAAACCATTGTACGTTATTTAGATTATAACAACAATCAATTAGGTGGAGGACAAAACATTTGGTCTGCAAGATTAACTGCCGATTATTCGTTTAGTAAAAACCTAACTGCGATTTTCTATTACGATCATTCGTTCTCTCAAGCAGTAATTTCAACATCATTCCCATTGACAAATATTAGAGGTGGATTCACTTTAAGATATAACTTTGGAAATTAATTGAAATAGTGATAAAAATCATTTTAAAAATTTAAGAATAAACAATACATTTGACCTGAATTTAAACTTACAAACAAAATGAGCATACCAACTAATTTAAAATACACAAAAGACCACGAATGGGTTTCTATGGATGGTGATGTAGCAACTATCGGAATTACACATTTCGCTCAAAGCGAATTGGGTGATATCGTTTATGTTGAAGTTGAAACACTAGACCAAACTCTTGAAAGAGATGAGGTTTTTGGAACTGTTGAAGCTGTAAAAACAGTTTCTGATTTATTTTTACCAATGTCTGGTGAAATTATCGAATTCAACGAAGACCTTGAACGCAATCCAGAAACTGTAAATTCAGATCCTTATGGAGCAGGATGGATGGTGAAAGTAAAAGTATCTGATGTTTCTCAATGGGACGAATTATTAGATAGCGAAGCTTACGCAAGTTTGATAGGTGCATAATAAAAAAATATTTTTCCTACTAGCCATTCTTTGGACACTTGTTGTTACATATTTGAGTTTGGCTACATTTGACGATGTTAGTAGTGATATAGAAGTTCCATATAAAGACAAACTCGCGCATTTTACATTCTATATGATGTTTGTAGTTTTGTGGGCGTTGTTTTTTAAACAAAGTAAATACAATTATAAAATTTTATTTGCTGCTATCGGCTACGGAATAGTAATGGAAATTTGCCAACAGCTATTCACAACAACAAGAAGCGCAGATGTTTTTGATGTTATTGCCAATACAGTAGGAGCAATAGTAGGATTACTTATAATTACTAAGATATTTAACAACAAAACCACTCATTGAGTGGTTTTGTTGTTTTATTGAAACAATTTAAATATACTCTTATAAATAAGTTTATTTAGAATATTAAACATCATTACTTCATTATTTTCTATTTTCGCCACAAATAAATTGGATACAGATTTTTTGTACCTTTATCGTTTCTAATAATCAAGAAAATGAACATCAAACACTATTTAGATTCTACTTATCTAAAAACACCCGAGCAAGCTGGACTCTCTGTTGATGAAAACACCAAAGTTGTTCAAGGATTTATCCAAGAAGCTATCGATGAAGGTTTTAAACTTATCATGATTCGTCCTGATATGGTCGCGATGGCTAGAAAAATGATTAGTAAGGCTAATTCAATGGTTACGATAGGAACTGTAATTGGTTTTCATGAAGGAACTTATTCATTGGAAGATAAACTTACCGAAGCTAAAAAAGCGATTGAAGATGGTGTAGATGATTTAGATTTTGTATGCAATTATGAAGCGTTCAAAAGAGGTGAGATAGATCTTGTAAAAAAAGAAGTTCTCGAAGGAACCAAACTTGGACTAGATCATCACAAAATAGTAAAATGGATTATTGAAGTGGCAGCCTTAAGTAACGACCAAATTATCCAAATTTCTTCTTTGATTAAGAAGGTTGTGATGTCTAATTTTAAAGAAGAGTGTTATCATTCGGTTTATGTAAAATCATCAACAGGTTTTTACAAAACAGAAAATGGTTTGCCAAATGGAGCAACGGTGCCAACTATAATAATGATGTTAGAAAATGGTTCGCCTCTCTCTATTAAAGCTGCAGGTGGCGTTAGAACCTATGATGAAGCAGTGGAAATGATTAATCTTGGTGTAAAAAGAATAGGAACTTCATCTGCCAAGGCCATTGCTAACGGACAAACAACAAACAGCGATTACTAAATTATATTCAAAATAGGATGTTTAATAAAATAACGATAGCTTTTTTACTTTTAAATGCATTATTGGTTACTGCTCAAAAAGGAAGTGAACAAATGCCAATTTTTCCAAACTGTGAGAAATTACAAGCAAAAGAACTTGAAAATTGTTTCAATACTGAAGTGCAAAATTTTGTTTATAATAATTTTCAAGTACCTACTAAGTTAAAAGACAACAACTACAAAGGAAGTGTAATAGTCTTGTTTGAGGTTGACGATAAAGGAACTTTCAAAGTACAATATGTTGATGCTAACGATGAAGATTTAGTAAAAGAAAGTAAACGAGTTTTTGCTGCTATGCCAAAAGTGAGTCCGCCAACGTATAACGGAAAGCCAACTTATGCAAAGTATACAATCAAAATAGCAATTCCTCTTCAAAGTGCTGCTGAAATTCAAGCAGAAAAGGAGAAAGAGATTGAGGCTAGCAAGCCAACGACTATTTACTCGCCAAAAGATAAAAATAAAGAACTAACAGAATTTGATAGTATCGTTTATAAAAAGTTCAATAACCCACAGTTTCAAAGTCATTTGAGCATTCCATTGTCGCATAGTTTTTATGCGCAATTTGATCCAGCGATGAATCAAGTAGGTAGTAATAATCATACGGCATCCAAACCTTATACTTATGCTGAAGTTTCTAAATATTACAATTTAGAAGCAGAAAATCAAAAGCTAATGAAGAACAAAACTTCATGGTGGGGAAAAAAGATTTGGAATGAAAATACAGTTGCCATTCAAGGAGATGATTATTGGTTTACTATGAATCCTATTTTCGATTTGCAAATGGGTAAAAGCGATCCAAGTGTCGCAGATTATACTTATGTAAACACTCGTGGAATTCAAGTGCGAGGTGGTTTAGGAAGTCAATTAAACTTTACCACAACCATTTTTGAAAGTCAAGGTCGTTTTGCTGATTATTTTAATAATTATGCAGTTTCGATTAAACCATCAGGAGGAAATCCGGCAATAATTCCAGGAATTGGAATCGCAAAAGAATTCAAATCAGATGCTTTCGATTTTCCTATGGCAGAGGCAAATTTAACTTTCGCACCAAATAAGTTTATTGATTTACAATTGGGGTATGGAAGAAATTTTTTAGGTGATGGATATCGTTCGCTGTTTTTAACAGATGGTGTAAGTCCTGTTCCTTATTTTAAAATAAACACTACTTTCTGGAAAATTAAATATACCAACAATTATATGTGGATGAAAGATGTTAGAAATGACGCCACAATTGATGGAACTTATGCAACAAAGTTTGTTGCAAACCATTATTTAAGTTGGAATGTTACTAAAAGATTCAATTTAGGTTTTTTCGAATCGGTAGTTTGGTCTAAACAAAACGATAGAGGATTTGACATGAGTTTCGTAAATCCGATTATTTTTTATAGAGCAGTTGAGTTTGCATCATCTTCAAGAAGCGGAAATGCCTTACTTGGTTTAACAACTAAGTACAAATGGAATAATCAAATTAATTTCTATGGACAGTTTCTAATTGATGAATTCTCATTCAATGAAGTAAAAGATGTTAATAAAAGTTGGAAAAACAAATTTGCCTACCAAATTGGAGCAAAATATTTCAATGCGTTTAATATAGAAAATCTATTGGTGCAAGTGGAGTACAATCACATTAGACCTTACGTTTATTCTCATAGTGATGCGTTAACAAATTATGGAAACAGCAACCAAAGTCTTGGACATCAATGGGGTGGGAATGCTAAAGAATTAATCGCAATTGCGCGTTATCACAAAGGAAGATATTTTGCTGATGCCAAATTAACAATGGGTGTAAGAGGTTTTGATTTTGACGCGACTAAGAATTACGGTGGAAATGTTTACTTAAGCTATAATGACAATAGAGCTTTTGATAATGGAGTTACTGTAGGACAAGGGAATAAAACTAATATTGTTATCGCCGATTTACAAGCTGGTTATTTGATAAACCCAGCTACAAATTTGAAAGCTTTCGGAAGTATTATTTACAGAAATTTTAGTCCAACAGTAGAAACAGATGCGTTGAAAAAACAAAGTACTACATGGTTTTCTCTTGGTTTGAGATGCGATATTTTTAATTGGTATTTCGATTATTAGAATTTTAAATAATTTTATGGTTTGTTTTTTGTCAAATCCTTTTTGATGAACTACTTTTGCACCATTAAAAAATCAATTTTTCAATTCCATTGAATTCTACAACTAATACACTTTCGCTCAAAGCAATCTTTAGAGATTTTAAAGAAATCACCAAGGCTGGTTTAGCAATAAGTGTTTTGTTTTCTTCAATTGCCGGCTATTTGTTAGGATTTGATGAAAGTCATCCGTTTAGTTGGACAACTTTGATAATGTTGATTGTCGGTGGGTATTGCATGGTTGGAGCGTCAAATGCTTTTAATCAAGTGATAGAAAAAGATTTGGATGCATTAATGGATAGAACTAAGAATCGTCCAGTTCCTGCAGGAAGAATGTCGCCAAATATTGCTCTGTTTGTAGCAAGTTTGTTAACGATTATTGGGTTAATCTTACTCTATTTAATCAATCCAAAAACTGCAATGTTCGGAGCGATTTCAATATTTTTATATACAAGTGCTTACACACCATTAAAAACGGTTACACCATTATCGGTTTTTGTAGGAGCAATTCCAGGAGCAATTCCTTTCATGTTAGGATGGGTTGCAGCAACAGGAAATTTCGGAATTGAAGCAGGAACATTATTCATGATTCAGTTTTTTTGGCAGTTTCCTCATTTTTGGGCAATAGGTTGGTTTTTGTATGAAGATTATGAAAAGGCAGGGTTTTTTATGTTGCCAACAGGACAAAGAGATACTAAAACAGCGACACAAATTATTTTGTACACACTTTGGCTAATAGTTGCATCACTTTTACCTTGTCTAGGGTTTACTGGGCAATTTTTTATTAGCCCAATTGCAGCAGTTTTGGTTTTTCTATTAGGTTTATGGATGCTGATTTATGCTTTTAAATTATACAAACAAAGAACGCCAAAAGCAGCTAGGGTACTAATGTTAGTAAGTGTTTCTTACATTACTTTATTGCAAATAATATATATAACAGATAAATTTTTAAGATAGTTATGATGACAACTGAAGAATATAAAGAACGCACAGCAAGGTCATACAAACTCTTGTTGATTTTTGCGATGATAAGTATGGTGATGATGTTTGCCGGTTTAACAAGCGCAATGGTTGTAAGTAAATCGAGACCAGATTGGCTTAAAGATTTTCAAATGCCAACTGCTTTTTTTATAAGCACTGCAATTATTCTTCTTTGTAGTGTAACCATTCACTTAGCAAAGAAATCAATTAAGAAAGATGATAGAAGCGCAACGACATTGTTTTTGTTAGCAACTCTTGCCTTGGGATTAGGATTTATTTATTTCCAATTTCAGGGTTTTGATCAGTTATTTAAAAACCGATTATATCCAGTTGGAGGAACGGGATCTATTACCATTTCATTCTTATATGTTTTGGTATATGTACACATGGCACACTTAGCTGGAGGTATAATTTCACTATTAATTATAATTTATAATCATTTTAAACAAAAGTACAATTCGTCCCAATTTCTTGGTATTGAGCTAGGTGCAATGTATTGGCACTTTCTTGATTTCTTGTGGATTTATTTATTTTTGTTTTTATATTTCTTTAAATAAGAAAAATATGTAAATTTGGGAACTTTTTAACAACAACTTTTTATGGGATCGACAGTTACTACTGCAAATACTGTAGGGAAATCGTGGGATGGCGGAAATAATGAGCCATTAGGAGCAAGTTACGGAAAATTAATGATGTGGTTTTTCATCGTTTCTGATGCATTAACCTTTTCTGGTTTTTTGGCTGCTTACGGTTTTTCTAGATTTAAATTCATTGAAACTTGGCCTTTAGCCGATGAAGTGTTTACACACTTTCCATTTATGCATGGGGTTTCTGCTCCAATGTATTATGTGGCATTGATGACTTTTATTCTTATCTTTTCTTCTGTGACTATGGTACTTGCTGTTGATGCAGGTCACCAAATGAAACAAGGAAAAGTAGCTTTCTACATGTTTTTAACAATCATTGGAGGTTTAATCTTCGTTGGTTCACAAGCTTGGGAATGGAAAAATTTCATTCATGGTGAATATGGTGCTGTTGAAACAAAAGGCGGAAGCATTCTGCAGTTTGTCGATAATAAAGGAAAGCGTGTCGCTTTAGCTGATTTCGCAGTTGTACTACCTGAAGAAAGAGAACAACTTACAAGAGGTAAAGGAAAATGGTTTATGGAAGAAGGAACTTTGTCTACTTATTCTGTAAATGAAGTTTTAGAAGGCTTTAAAGCTCGTCCAGACTTATTGGTTAGAACTGAAGTAATTAATAGTGCTGAAACTTTAAAAACAGCTCAAGGGTTGAATGAAGATAAATCATTAAACAAAGAAAAACATAAGTTTATTCTTTCAAGAGCGGAATCTGAGAGAAGACTAGCCGATGCAACATTGGTAGTTGAAGGTGCTAACTTACAACACAATGAATATGGAAGTAAGTTATTTGCTGATTTCTTCTTCTTCATTACTGGTTTCCACGGATTCCACGTATTCTCTGGAGTAATTATCAATATCATTATTTTCATTAATGTTCTATTAGGAACTTATGAAAAAAGAAGAACATATGAAATGGTTGAAAAAGTTGGACTTTACTGGCACTTTGTCGATTTAGTTTGGGTTTTCGTATTTACATTCTTCTATTTAGTTTAATTTTTTAGAAATTATATATTATGTCACACGAGCACGTTTCTAATACAAAAAGAATTTGGAATGTATTTTTCCTTCTTTCTGCAGTAACAATAGTAGAGGTTGTTTTGGGTATTATTAAGCCAGAATCACTTCATTTGACCAATATTTTAGGGATGAACCTTTTAAATTGGATATTCATTATTTTAACAATATTCAAAGCATATTACATTGTTTGGGCTTTCATGCACATGGAAGGTGAAACTCCTGCATTGAGAAGATCTGTTGTGTGGACTGTAATTTTCTTAATTATATATTTAGTTTTTATTTTGCTTACAGAAGGAAACTATGTTTTTGAGGTATTTAAAAATGCTACAATTAAGTGGAATTTTTAACATTATATTAATTCAATAAAAAGGTACGTATTGCGTACCTTTTTTTTATTTTTGTATATTCAAATTATGAAAAAAAATGAAAAAGAAAATTGTTCTGTTTGTATTGTTCGTTCTTCCACTAGTTACTTATCTCTTTTTTGCATCTGGCGTTAATAGTTTTGTTAATCTTCCAACCATTACTAGGAATATTCCAGATATAAATACTTGGAAAACTTTAGATGATAAACCTGTTGCTCTTACCAATAAAATTACAATATTAGGCTTTATTGGAACAGACGTTGAAAAACGAAAGGGTAGCTTTTTTAATTTATACGAAAAGATTTATTCTAGGAATAAAGATTTTAAAGATTTTCAAATGGTAATGATTTTTCCAGATGGAACTCAAGAGCAAGTAAAAGCATTAAAAAACGATATAAGTAAACTTGGAACTCAAGCTGGATGGAACTTTGTTTTTGGTTCGCCACAGCAAATACAAACATTCTATGATAAACTACAATTAGTAGGTAAATTAGATAATAATCTTGGAACACCAAATGTTTACATTGTAGATAAAAAGAGAAATCTTAGAGGTAGAAAAGGTCAAGATAAAAAAGGTAAGCCAGAATATAAAGAAGGCTATAATACAGTTCTGGTTTCTGAATTATACAACCAAATGATTGATGATGTTAAAATCATTTTGGCAGAGTATCGATTGGCTTTGAAAAGAAATCACAACGCCTCAAGAAAAATATAACAATCATGAAAAATAAATCTTACATCGGAATTTCATTTATTATTTTAGTATTTGGGATTATCTTTATACCAAAAATAATCGATCGCATTAAAGACGGCTCTGTTGTAAAAAACGATAGAATGAGTCTCTCAAATGAAATTGTAAAAGAGGATGGTTTAATAAAAATAGGGCCAGTTCCTAAGTTTGAATTAACAGACCAAAACAACGCCAAAATATCAGATAAAAGTTATTTAGGAAAAGTTTATGTAATTGAATTTTTCTTTTCAACGTGTCCTTCAATTTGTCCAATTATGAATAAAAACATGAAGGATATTCAAAAGGAATTTTCAAAAGAAAGTAACTTTGGAGTTGCTTCAATTACTATAAACCCAGAAAACGATACTGTTGAAGTTTTAAAGGAACATGCAAATCAACTTGGAATTACAAATCCAAATTGGCATTTTCTTACAGGTGACAAAGAATATATTTTAAGTTTGGCAAACAAAGGATTCAATCTATATGCTGCAGAAAATAAAAAAGTGAATGGTGGTTTTGAACATTCTGGTCTTTTTGCACTTGTAGATAAAGAAGGTAAAATAAGATGCAGAAAAGATAATCAAGGAAATCCAATTCTATATTATGATGGACTGGAATCTAAAGGAGTAAAAGAAATAAAAGAAGATATTAAATTATTATTAGAAGAATAATCATGAATAATACAGTAGAAAAAAAATTTAGAACACCAATTATTATTGTTTCAATACTAATTCCAATAGTAGTTGCAATACTATTTTCTGTGAAGTTAAAAGATTTTGGAATTAATGTGGAGCCACTTTCTTTCTTACCACCAATTTACGCATCAATTAATGGTGTTACGGCTATTTTATTGATTTTAGCAGTTAGAGCTATTAAAAATGGTAATCGTTCGTTACATGAAAAATTAATGACTTCTGCAATTGTATGTTCTGTAATCTTTTTAGTAATGTATGTTGCTTATCACATGACTTCAGAATCAACTAAGTTTGGAGGTGAAGGTATAATCAGATACGTTTACTTTTTTATTTTACTAACACATATTGCACTTTCAGTAATTATAATTCCTTTGGTTTTGTTTACTTACGTTAGAGCATTATCTAAACAATTTGATAGACATAAAAAATTGGCTAGAATTACATTTCCGTTATGGTTATATGTTGCAGTTACTGGTGTTGTTGTTTATCTAATGATTTCTCCATATTATGCAAATTAAAGAAAATAGAGCAAAGAAAATAGAAAATAGACAAGAGAAAAGACAGATTTCTGTATGGAAAGGATTTGTCATTTTACTTATATCTACCTTCTGTTCTTTTTCTTCCTATGCACAATGCGCTATGTGTAGAGCATCATTAGAGAGTGAAGGAAACACCATGAAGGCTGAAGCAGTAAATGACGGAATTGTTTACCTAATGGTGATTCCGTATGTGTTGGTTGGTATAGTTGGATTAGTGGTTTATAGAATGTACACGAAAAAGAAAACGCAATAGTTTTTTATTCCATTCCATCAATTTTAATGTTTAGTTTGCCTGATGTAGTTATAAATGCAATTATAGCTTCGTTGGTTAATTCTACTTTTTCAAATTCAAAATCGTTCAAAGTTCCGTTTACGAATACACCTTTCATTGGCGAATAATTGCTCAAGTAAGGCAACAAACTTTTCTTGCCTTCATCTAAATTTTCTTTTATAGAATAACGACAATTTTCTTGAATTTTTCTCAAAATTACGCCTTGCAATAACCAATTAGCTGTTTTTGTCAAAAGCCCTTTGGTATTTAAAACGTAATCCATTTGCTCAAAATAAATTTCTTTTGTAACCGAATTATAATTTGGAATTCCAGAAAGATAAATTGATCCATTGATGCTTCCAGTCATGTCAAGTGCAATAATCATTTTACCATCTTTCGACCATAAATCAACTTTTTGTACTGTAATTTTTCTGCTTCCTGAAGCAAATTCTTTTCCTTGAAAATTCTTAGTTATTATTCGAGCAGCACTTTCATAGGTAGAAATTGCCGCTACAGTAGCAGTAGTTTTGTCAGGAACAGTAGCAACTGGTTTAAAGGTCACAGATTCTTTATCAAAAACATTTTTCGGTTCTTGTCCAACCATTGTTAGCATGGTACATTTCAATCCTAAGTTCATTTTTATTTTACTTTTTTGCAATTGTGCATCAGTAACATAAACTTCAATTGGATTCATTTTAAACCAGGTTTCATATTGTTCACTTGTTTTAAATGGTGTGCCCAAAGTTTCTAAAACATTTAAGACATAAGGTTTGAAATCACAAGATTTTTCAATAGCATCATCAATTTTTTTGGCTACTTTCGATTTGAAAATAGACAAAGTAGGATTGATTATATAAGTTATCGGAACTTTTTTTCCAGCAACTAATATCGTTGGGCTTTCACTCCATTCAAAATCTTCAATAACAGAGCTAGTATTCATTTTCCAATTTGATAATTTGGCTGTACTGAGTAAAGTTATGGTTCCGTTTAAGTCAATTTCTCTTGTATCGTTTAGTCCCATAAACACGGTTCCATATTTTATTTTTGACCAAATTTTTAAAGGCAAAACAGATTGTATTTTTCCGTCTTTTTCAATTAATTTTATGGCGCCTGTTTTCCAAATTTTCATTTCCGTTTTATCATCATCAAGATTATTATCCTCATAAATCAATCCAGACAAGGCTTTGTTTAATTGGTTTTCGATTTCTTTTAATGAAACTTCCATGGGCATGCTTACGAATGAAGTTGTTGTTTTGTATGCCATTGGAGTGTTTTGAGAGGGTTCTGGTTTTATAGTAGCAATCTTATTTGTTGACGAACAACTAAACAAAGCAGAAAGTAGAATAAGCGAAATTAATATAAGAAAACAGTTTTTCATTTTTAAATCAAAATTAATTTGGGTGTGAATGTAACAAAAAAAGTAATTTAACGTCAGATAAGAAAATGTTAATTTAATTGTTTTGATTATAAAACGCTTAAATTTGCATTATTGTATTTTAACTATTGATTAAAATAAACATGAAAAACGTAGGTTTTAAAATAATTTTCCTTTTTACACTAGTTTTAGGATTTTCATCCCAAGCTCAATCAAAAAAATGGACCATACAAGAATGTGTTGATTATGCTTTAAAAAATAATATTAGCATAAAACAAACCGATTTAGATGCGCAAACAACTGCAATTTCTAAGAAAGATGCTATTGGGAATTTTTTACCAACAATTAATGCCAATGCTTCACACTCTTGGAATATTGGTTTAAATCAAAATATCACAACAGGTTTACTAGAAAATCAAACGACACAATTTACCTCTGCTGGTTTAAATTCAAGTATTGATATCTATAATGGATTGCAAAATCAAAACAGACTTCGTAGAGCTAATCTTTCAATTTTGTCTTCTCAGTATCAACTGACCAAAATGAAAGATGATATTTCTCTAAATGTTGCTAACGCTTTTCTTCAAATTCTTTTCAATAAAGAGAATCTTAAAGTTCAAAAAGAACAATTAGCCAACGATGAAAAACAGCAAAAAAGAAGTGAAGAACTTGTTGCATCTGGTGTTGTCCCAAGAGGTGACTTATTAGATGTAAAGGCAACTGTAGCGGCAGATAAACAAAGAGTTGTTGCAGCTGAAAACACATTGTTTTTATCAAAATTGAGTTTAGCACAATTGCTACAATTAGATGATTTTAAAGATTTTGATATTGCTGATGCTGATTATGAAGTAAAACCTAGTGCTACAATGTTAGAAACACCGGAAGCTATCATTGCAAAAGCAAAACAAGAACGTGTTGAGTTAAAAATAGCTAAAGCAAATCTTGAAATTGCCGAAAAAGACTTTAAGATTGCTAAAGGAGCTTTTCAACCAAGTCTAACGGGTTTTTATAGTTTCAGCACAAGAGCAAGTTATTCAGATAGAATAGTTGGAGTTGATGGTAGTGGAAATTTAATTTTCAGCGGTCCGCTTTCATTGTTTGACCAATTTAGTAATAATAAAGGACATAATTTTGGGATGCAGTTAAACATTCCAATACTAAACGGTTTCTCAGTAAAGAACAATGTTGAGCGTTCAAAAATTGCTTTAGAGCGTTCTAAGACAGTTGAAAAACAAGCTACATTAGATTTAGAAAGAAATGTTTACACAGCAATTACAGATGCTAAAGGAGCTCTTAATGCCTACGAATCAGCAACTACAACTTTAGAAGCTCGTAAAGAAGCTTTTAATTATGCTAAAGAAAAATATGCGGTAGGTATGATGAATAGTTTTGATTACAATCAAGCACAATTATTATATGCCAACGCACAATCAGAAGTAATAAGAACTAAATACGATTACATTTTTAAAGTTAAAGTAGTGGAGTTTTATTTTGGAATCCCAATCATTGAAAATAAATAAGATCATGTCAAAAAAGAAAATTTACGTAATAACTGGAGTTATTTTAGGATTAGTAGTTTTATTAATCGCTTTATCAAAAACAGGTGCTTTTGGAGATAGAGATAATTCTACAGAAGTTGAAACTGCCAAAGTTGACGAAATAACTATTATAGAAACAGTATCTGCAACTGGAAAAATTCAGCCAGAAATTGAAGTAAAAATATCTTCTGAAGTATCAGGTGAAATTATTGCTTTGCCTGTAAAAGAGGGTCAAGTGGTTAAAAAAGGTGATTTGTTAGTAAAAATTAATCCTGATTTGTACACTTCTGGATTGAATCGTTCTGTGTCAAATTATTCTGGAACTAAAGCTGGATTAAGTCAAGCCGATGCCTCTTTTAAAGAAGCTCAAGCCAATTATGATAGAAACAAATCGTTGTACGAAAAAGGAATTATTTCTCGTTCAGATTGGGATAAAGCTATTGCTTCATTTGAAGTGGCAAAAGCTAGTAAACAATCGGCTTATTATAACGTTCAAAGTGCTAACGCAACTGTAAAAGAAGCAAAGGATAACTTAGGAAGAACTACAATTTATGCACCAGCAGATGGAACAATTTCTATGTTGAATGTAGAATTGGGTGAAAGAGTTTTAGGAACCCAACAAATGACAGGAACCGAAATTTTAAGAGTTGCCAACTTAAACAACATGGAAGTTGAAGTTGATGTCAACGAAAATGATATCGTTAAAATCAACATAGGAGACGAAACAAATATTCAAGTTGATGCTTATTTGAAAAAAGAATTTAAAGGAATTGTTACAAGTATTTCTAACTCTGCTAGCTCAACTACAACAGCCGATCAAGTAACAAATTTCAAAGTAAAAGTTAGAATTTTGAAAGAATCATATTTAGATTTAATCGAAGGAAAACCAGATACTTATTCTCCTTTCAGACCAGGAATGACAGCTACTGTTGACATCATTACTACAAGAAAAGAAAAAGTTATTGGTGTGCCAATTAGCTCTGTAGTTATAAAATCGGATACAACGGCAACTAAAAAGTTTGAAGTTGAAGATGGAGAAGAGGAAAATAAAGTTAAAGCTAAATCAGGCAAAAAACTAGAATGTGTTTTTGTAAAAGTAGGCGATAAAGCTAAAATAAGAGTGGTAAAAACAGGAATCCAAGATGATACTAATATTGAAATCATCTCTGGACTTCAAAAAGGTGATGAAGTAATTGTTGGACCTTATGTTACTGTTTCTAAAAATCTAAATTCTGGGGATAAAGTTAAAATCACTGCTAAGAAAGAAGAAGCCAAAAAATAGAACATTAAAAGATTACCTTTATAAATGAGTTACATTCTTAATATTGAAACGGCTACCAAAAACTGTTCTGTGGCTTTAGCCAAAAATGGCGAAACTATTTTATGCAAAGAAATGGCTGAACAAGGCTTTTCTCATGCAGAAAAATTGCACCTATTTATTGAAGATATTATAAAGGAAGCAGGAATAACATTTTCTGATTTAAGTGCGGTTGCGGTAAGTCAAGGACCTGGTTCATATACAGGATTACGAATTGGAGTTTCAGCTGCTAAAGGATTATGTTACGCATTAGAAATACCATTGATTTCAGTTGATACATTGACGGTTTTAGCAAATCAATTGCAAATAGAGAATGGTATTATCATTCCGATGATTGATGCTAGAAGAATGGAGGTTTATAGCGCCATTTTTAATGCAAAAAAAGAAATAATTAGAGAAGTGCAAGCTGAAATTCTTACGGATTCTACTTTTTCAGATATTGGGGATGCTGTTTATTTCGTGGGCGATAGTAATGAAAAAGCAAAAACGATATTGTCAAAATCTAATTTTAATTTTGTTGATAGTGTTTTTTACCCTTCAGCTAAGGAAATGAGTGCTATTTCGTACAAGAAATTTCTAAATAATTCTTTTGAAGATGTGGCTTATTTCGAACCTTATTACTTGAAAGATTTTATGTTGCAAACCAAATCTATTTAGAATTTTCTCTTACAAAAGGTTGTATTATTATACCTTTTTTATCAAAAGCAGATTTGCAATTTTCCAAAATATCTGAGGAAACTTCTCCAAAATCTTCGTTTTTAGACCAAGGACGAATTGCTAAGTGAATGGCGCTATCAGACAAATCTTTTACAACAACCATAGGTTCTGGATTTTTCAAGACTTTTGAATGGCTTCTCATTACTTCTAAGACAACTTCTTTAGCTTCTTTGATGTTGGTTTCATATGAAAGTGAAAACACCAAATCAACTCTTCTCATTCCTGTAACAGAAAAGTTTGTAATAATTCCATTTGATAAAATTCCATTTGGAATAAAAATGGTTTGATTATTGGCTGAAGTAAGTTTGGTTACAAATATTTGAATTTCTGTTACTGTTCCAATTACTCCTTGTGCTTCAATGGTATCTCCAACTCTAAATGGTTTAAAAAGAATAATCAACATCCCGCCAGCAAAATTGGATAAAGAGCCTTGAAGTGAAAGACCAACTGCCAAACCAGCGGCTCCTAAAATTGCTACAAACGATGAAGTTTCAATTCCAAGTTTTGAAATAAAAGTTACAAATAACAAAACTCGTAATACCCAATTTAGAATATCGGCTAAAAACTTTGAAAGCGTTGGATCTAACTCTCGTTGAACCATTAATTTCTTAACCAATCGATTTATAAATCGGATTACATAAATTCCAACAAAAAGAATGATAAATGCTGAAATTAGCTTTGGCGAATAACTAATTAATACATCAAAAAATTGCTTTGTGTATTCTTCTAAACTGTTGATGTGAAGTGTTTTTTCCATAATAAAAAAATCACACTAAAAAAGTGTGATTTAAATTTTTTCAAAGATAGCTTTTTTCTAAAATTAATCAGCATCTTCTTCAACTCTATTTGCTTCTTCTGCTGGAGCAACTGGTGCTGCTTCTTCTGCGTCATTAGTAAACGAGTTAACTTTTTCTTTTACAGTATCAACAGCATTTCCAGCCATTTCTTCTGCCTTATCAGCAAGTTCGCCTGCTTTTTCTTTTACTGTATCAACAGCATTCTCAATTGCTTCACTCGCAGCTGGAACATATTCTGCAACTTTTTCTTTTGCGATTTCTGCATATTCTTCAGCTTTTTCAACTAATGGAGCAGCTGTTTCTTTTACTTTTTCAATTGCTTCTTCAGCAAAATCTTCAGCTTTATCTGCAACTTCACTTACTTTTTCTTTGGCTGAACCAAATAAATTTTTAAAAAATCCTCCTAATCCCATTGTTTTTGTTTTTTGTATTGGTTAAAATTATTGTTGTTTATTCAATTTCAAAAGTAAGTTTCAAATTTACTCTATATTCTGTTACTTTTCCGTCTTGTACAGCTGCACTGTGTTCTTGAACATAAACTGAACGAATATGTTTTAAAGATTTTGCTGCTTGTTCAACTGCTTTTTGTGTTGCATCTTCCCAGCTTTTTTCTGAGCTTGCAAGTACTTCGATTACTTTTAATACTGCCATAATTTATATATTTAGTTAAAGGAATAAAATTACAAAATTTATAAATACAATAGTATTTTGTTTTATAGAAATATTGCGACAATTAGCTGTTTTGCATTATTTTAGCCATGATATACCCTAGATGCAACTATTAATCCTTCTTTTATTTCTAATACTTCTGCAACTAACATGGCATCTTCGTTATCTACATTTCTAACATACTCCATAAATACTCTGTCAGAATTTGCTGTTAGAGAAGTTACTTTATATTGCAAACTTGGTAATCGTTCAAATGCATCTTGCCACCATGTTCTAAGCGCATCTTGTCCTTTAACTAGTCCATTTGTTTCAGGATGTCTAATTTTTAATTTCGGACTAAAATGTTCCGCATCATTATCATATAATGATAGTAGCTTTTCTAGGTTATGAGTATTGAATGCTTCAAACCAAGCATGTGCTATAGATAAATTTTTTTGAGTTGTCATTTGGATAAAAAAACCAAGCTTTTGCCTGGTTAGATATTTTTTAAATTAATTATTTCTTGTTCCGTAAGTGGTCTCCAATTTCCTCTTGGAAGATTCTTTTTGGTTAAACCTGCAAAGGCAACTCGATCAATTTTTATTGTAGTATAATTGAAATTTTCAAATATAGCTCTAACAACTTTTACATTTGGAGTTCTTAATTTGATGCCAATTTCATTTTTAGGTTCGTTTTCAATATAACTTACTTCATCTACAAATAATTTGTGTCCGTCAAGGGTAACTCCTTTTGAAATTTTTTCTAAATCTTCAAACTTTAAGTTTTTATCTAAAGTAACTTGATAGATTTTTGGTGATTTTTGATTTGGTAAACTAAATTTTCTAATAATATCTGTATCATTTGTAAAAACTAATAATCCAGTGGTATTTTTATCCATTCTACCAATAGGTTGCATCTTGGATGTTGTTGCGCCTTTTATTAGCTCTAAAACATTTCTATGATCGCCATCTTCATCATTAGAAGTCGTGAAGTTTTTGGGTTTGTTTAAAACAAAATATTCTTTCTTTTCAGGCATTAAAGTGGCTCCGTCAAAATTTACAACATCACCAGGTTTAACTTTATGTCCCATTTCTGTAACGACAATTCCATTTACTTTTACATTCCCAGATTGAATATAAATATCAGCATCTCTTCTAGAGCAAGCACCAGAATTTGAGATGTATTTGTTCAAACGAATTTCATCTGATTTTATTGGTTTCGGTACGTTTGGAGAATCTTTCTTAACTGCGGGTTTTCTATTTTGAGAACGTTTGTCCATGGCAGGTTTAGAAGTTGTGGTAGATTTTTTTCTATCACCACTTGGTTTGCTTGGTCCAGTTCGTTTTTTATTATTAGAATTATTCATGCTTATATTTTTTGCAAAGATACTCTATTTGAGCTTAACTTTTGCTAAGAATATGAAAGCAAAGGGATTTAGAAGTCTTTTTCAATAACTTTAAACTTATTTTCAAGAATTTCAATAAGTACTTTTGGGTTGGTGTTGGTATAAAAAAGTTGCTTACTTTTCTCATTTATTTCTCTAAAACCTACTTTTTCATCTAAGATTTTTTTGGTTTGTTTTGCAACAGCCTCACCAGAATCAATTATTTTGATATTTGAAGGTAGAATTTTTTTTATTTGAGGAATTAAGTAAGGGTAGTGGCTGCATCCAAGTACCAAGTAATCTATATTAGATGCTATCATAGGATTTAGATACTTTTTCAATAAAGTCTTCATTTCTTTAGAATTTATTTCGCCATTTTCAATTAGTTCAACTAAACCAAATCCGATTTGTTCTATGACTTGAATGTCTTGAAATTGTTCAACATGTTTGTAAAACAGTTCACTATTTAATGTTCCTTTAGTAGCAAGAATTCCTATTTTTTGCGTTTTAGAATGTAACGCTGCTGGTTTTATAGCTGGTTCGATTCCAATGAAAGGAACATCATATTTAGCTCGTAATTCTTTTATTGCATTCGTGGTAGCAGTATTACAAGCAACAACAATAATTTTACAGTTTTCGTTTAGAAGGTATTCAGTATTTTTACAACTTAAATGAATGATTTCCTCTTTAGATTTTTGGCCGTAAGGAGCATTTTTACTATCTGCTAGATAAATTGTGTCTTCATTCGGAAGTAGTTGATGAATTTCTTTCCAAATGGAAGTTCCACCAATTCCCGAATCAAATAGCCCAATAGGATTGTTGTTTGTCATAAAGCAAATGTAAAAAAAAAACTGCTCAAATAAATTGAGCAGTTTTTAAATATTTTAAGTTAGAATCTGAAATAAATTCAGATTAAATTAAAATCCTAAATCTTTTTTAACGTCAGCAGTAATATCTGTTCCGTCAGCTAATAATAAATCACCAGCGTTTAGTACATAGTTAAAACCTTTAGCTTTTCCAACTTTTTGGATAGAAGCTTTTACTTTTTCTGTAATTGGTTTCATTAAGTCTGCTTCCTTCTTTTGTAAATCTTTTTGAGCAGTTTCTTGAAATTCGCCAATTCTTTTACCCATATCTTGCATTTCTGTTTGACGTGTTTGGTTTACAGCATCAGTCACTGTTGCAGCTTCAGCATCATATTTTTTAATTTTGGCTTGATACTCATCTACCATAGTTTTGTAATCTGCAGTATACGTATCGCTCAATTTTTTTAATTGATTTTGAGCCTCAAGTACAGCAGGCATTTTTGTCATGATTTCGTTAGTATCAACATGTGCTACTTTAGTTTGAGCGCTCATTGTTTGAAAGCTAAATAAAGCTACTGCTGCTATTAAAAAAGTTCTAAATTGTTTCATCATTCTTCGTATTAATTATTGTTTTTATTTATTTTAAGGTTTATTATTTTTTGCGTCTTCTTTTGCTTTTTTTGCAGCTTCTCTGTCTGCTAATATTTTAAGTCTTTTTTCTTCGGCTGCTTTTTTTCTATCGTCAATTAACTTTTGTCTTTCTTCTAATGTTTTTTTCCTTTGAGCTTCAACTTCTGCTTTTTTATCAGATGCTGCAACTGTTTTTGTGTCTGCATCTTTGTTATCTGTATTAGGCTTATCAGAAACTGTGCCACTTTTTTTATTATTCTTTTCTTCTAACAATTGTTTTCTTTTTGCTTCAGCTTCAGCTTTCTTTTCTTCGGCAAGAAGTTTCTTGTCTTCAATCATTTTTAGACGTGCCGCTTTTCTTTCTTCAGCTTGTTTTTGTCTTTCAGATAGTAGCGGATTATCATCAATCATTTCTTGCTTGCGTTCTCTTTCTTCTTCAAGTTTTAATTGTTTTTTTGACATTTGTTCTCTTTTCTCAGCACGTGTAAGTGCGCTAACAACTCTGTCACTAATGTCATGTTTTTTTGCAGCAAAAAGCATTGTTAAATCAGATGATTTATCGAAAATATAATCGTATTTTTTTGCCTCAGCAATATCTTGAACAGCATTGAATACTTGGTCTTGAATAGGTTTTACTAAAACGGCTTTTTGAACAATTAGTTCACCATTCGGACCAAATTTTTTCTGAGTATATTCTAATAATTCATTTTCTTGAAAAGCAATTTCTTCTTCTCTTTCTGCTATAAGTTCTTTAGTTAAAAGAACTTTTTCTGTTTTTAAAGCTTCTTTTAATTTTGCAATATCATTTTTTTTGGTTTCAATTTCTTGCTTCCATTTTTCTGCTTTTTGCTCCAATTGGTTTTTTGCTTCAGCATAATCAGGAACTTTTTCTAAGATGTACTCCATATCGATGTAGCCAACTTTGATTCCTCTTGTTTGCGCATTTACATTTTTTGTTACAGCTAATGTTACAAATAATGCTAGTAAAATGTATTTCTTCATAAACTTAAGTTTTAGAAATGTTAAGCAAATATACTAAAATTGTTGACCAATAATAAAATGTGTTTGCCATCCACTTTTTTCTGTTAAACCTGGAACTGCATCAAAGCCATGAGCAAAGTCAATTCCCAATAATCCGAAGGCTGGCATGAAAACTCTAATTCCAAATCCAGCAGATCGTTGTAAAGAGAACGGATTATAGTCTCTAAAATTGTCAAAAGAATTTCCAGCTTCTAAAAAAGATAGTGCATATATCGATGCTTGTGCTTTTAATGTAATAGGATATCTCAATTCTAAAGAGAATTTATTATAGATTGAACCACCATTCACAGATGATAAAGATTGATTTGGATAACCTCTTAATTGTATTACTTCACGACCATCTAAAGCAAAGTTGGCTAAACCATCACCACCAACAAAGAACCTTTCAAAAGGAACAATTCCTCTTTCAGAATTATATGCGCCAAGATATCCAAATTCTCCTAAAGTTCTTAAAACAAGTGCGTTTTGATCATTGCCATATAATTTAGTAAACCAATCGGCTTTAAATTTTACTTTATAATATTCTAACCAATCAAATCTTTTTTGGTCAATTTTGGATTGGTCAGGAGCTGCGTCAGCAACACCAAGTGCTCTTGTGTAAATTCCTGAACCTGTAAAAGTTTCTTTAATTAGTTCTCCATTAACAAGTAATGGTGATAAGTTTGGATCTGAAGGGAATTGGCCATTAACAAAGCGTAACTTATATTCTTCTAGATTTTTTAAATTACCATAATCTATACCGTTAAAAAGTGAATAAGGAAGAGTAAATTTCGTAGACAAGCTAAACTCAGACCCTTTTGTAGGATAAATAGGGTTGACACCTTTGCTATTTCTGCTTAGTCCAATATTAAAAGCAAGATTTCGTGAAGATCCATTTCCGAAAGTAAATAGACCAGTGTTATAATTATTTAAATCATAGTATTGCAAGCTGATGGCATTTGATAGTGTAAAATAATCATCTGGAACAGTTAATCTTTTAGCAATACCTACAGATAATGATGTAATGTTGAAACTTTTACTTTTATCTACGCTCGCAGAAGAACCAGTATACAAAAATTGTTTACTTTGAGATAAAGATGTAGAAAAACTTACTGGTTTTTTTCCGCCAAACCATGGTTCTGAAAATGATAAACTATAAGTTTGAAAGAAAGTACTAGCTTGTAATCGCAAAGATACTTTTTGTCCATCACCCATTGGAAGAGGTTTGTAAGCATCTTTTTTGAACATATTTTTCACTGAGAAATTGTTAAAAGATAAACCAAGTGTTCCAATGAATCCGCCACCGCCATAACCTCCTTGAAGTTCAATTTGACTTGATCCTTTTTCAACTAAATTATATTCAATGTCAACAGTTCCTGCAGTTGGGTCCACGTTTTTGAATTTTGGATCGATTGCTTCAGGATCAAAGAATCCTAACTGTCCAATTTCTCTAATAGTTCTAACTAAGTCGTCTTTACTATACTTTTCACCTGGTTTTGTTCTTAACTCACGATAGATTACTTTATCATTTGTTTTGTCATTACCAACAACAGTTATTTTATTGAAGTATGCAATCGGTCCTTCAGTTACTCTAATTTCAAAATCGATAGAGTCATTAGCTGTTTTTACTTCAACTGGATTGATGTTAGAAAACAAATAACCATTATTTTGATAAAGATTAGTTAAATCTTCACCGTCTGGTTTAGTTTTATCTGCAACTCTTTTTTCAAGAAGAACACCATTATAAGTATCTCCTTTTTTAATACCAAGAATGGTGCTTAAAAGTTGATCTGAGTATACGGAGTTACCCAAAAATTTAATATTTCCAAAGTAGTATTTTTTACCTTCCTCTACCTTAATATTTATTGCAAGTTTATTTTTTTTCTTGTCTAGCCAAACAGAATCACTTACTACTCTAGCATCACGATATCCTTTTTCTTTGTAGTTGTCAACTATTTTTACTAAATCCTCTTCGTATTTAGTTTTGATAAATTTAGAGGCTTTAAATACTCTAATAGGATTAACTACTTTGGTGTTTTTCATAGACTTTTTAAGTTTTTTATTAGAAAACTCTTTATTGCCTTGAAATGCTATTTGTGTGATTTTTATTTTTTCACCTTTATCAATGTTTACAACCATATTGACAGTATTTGAAGTAGTGTCTGCTATGGTTCGAATATTTACTTTTGTGTTAAAAAAACCTTCTTTTTTGTATTTATTTTCTAAATAGTTTTTGGTAGTTGTAATTAAATTTTCATTTACAATTTTACCTTTTGTAAGTGAGTTTTCTTTAATTAATTCTTCTACTTTATTTTTTTTAACACCAACAAATTTAGCTTCACTTAATTTAGGTAATTCTACGATTTCTAAATCTAGAAAGATACTATCTCCTTTAATCTCATTAACGTAAAAATCGATGTCGCTGAATAAACCTAATTTACCAAGTTTTTTTATTGCTGCACTAATTTCTTCTCCAGGAACTGAAATATTTTGACCTTTTTCTAATCCAGAAAAAGTAACAACTGTTTGCTGATTGTAGCTGATTTTACCTAATACGTTTACATTTCCAAGAATGTATTTTTTTCCTTGGTCAAACGGCAATCTATCTTGTGCATTCAATTGAAAAACAACTCCTAAGAATAAAAGTGTTAGTAAAGTTTTAATATGATTGATTGACACTTTAGGATTGTTTAATTTGTTCACTTGTTTTTCCAAATCTTCGTTCTCTTTTTTGATAGCTAATGATGGCTTCATATAAATGTTCTTCTGTAAAATCGGGCCACAAAACATCAGTAAAAAACAATTCCGCGTAAGCTATTTGCCAAAGCAGAAAATTACTGATTCTATGTTCACCACTCGTTCTGATTAATAAATCTACATCTGGTAGATTGTGCGTGTAAAGATGCTCATTTATAATTGATTCATCAATAGCGTCTATTGAAATTATATTATTTTTAACTTTATCACTAATGTTTTTAACAACATTTAATAATTCTTCTCGTGAACCATAACTTAATGCTAAGGTTAAAGTCATTCGAGTATTGTTTTTTGTTTTTTCTATTACCTCATTTAATTCTTTTAGAATTGACTTTGGCATTTTAGAAAGATTTCCAATAGAATTAAGGCGTATGTTGTTTTCTTGAAGTGTTTTTAATTCTTTTCTTAACGAACCTACTAGTAATTTCATTAAAGTATCTACTTCAAGTTTTGGACGATTCCAATTTTCTGTAGAAAAGGCATACAAGGTTAAGTTTTCTACACCCAATTTTGCACATGTTTCAACGGTAACTTTTACAGATTTTGTTCCGCTTTCATGTCCTAGTGTTCTCAACAAACCTTTTTGTTTTGCCCAACGGCCATTGCCATCCATGATGATAGCAAGGTGTTTAGGTAAATTCTCTTTATTTATTGATTCTAATAAACTCATATTTTTTTAATCTGCGCAATAGCATGGTTTTTCACCAAAGGTATAGGTTAATGTAAAACCAGAAAAAACATACCAATCTTTACTATTTATATTTCCAAATTTTAATGGTTCCAATCTTTCATTTTTTGGAAAGCTACCATCTAAATTATCGGTCATTGTATATCTTGCTCCAACTTCAACTCCTAAAATTAAATTAGGCATTATATTAGATTTGACACCTACAATCATTGGTATTGCAAATGTACCTTGGTTTTTGTCAATTTTTGAAAAACCATTAATTACATATAATTCATCATAATTGGTATAACTCAATCCTGAATAGACATATGGGGTTACTAATTTATCAAAATTATGAAGATTAAAATCGAAAAAATTAAACTCCAAACCTAAAGATAATTCTTTAATGTTATTTTCAAAATCATACCCTCTTTTAAATCTTCCTGGCACCTCTGAATCTAAATCATTTGCTGTGATTTTAGATTGTATGTAGGATATTCTCCAAGAATGTCTCGGACTTTTATTCCACTTATAAATCAAACCATAAGCCAACTCATTTGGATTCACATAATTTGCTTTTCCAACGTCACCAATATAATTGCTACCACCAAGAAATACTCCAACTTCGTGAATCTGAGCGTTTAATTTTGTTAATCCTAAAATAAAAATAAATAAAAATATTCTTTTCATTAATTGAAAAATAGCGTGCAAATATAACAATTATAGCCACTAATAAAACATGATATTAGTATTTATAATAAATTAATATTTACACAGTTAAAGTTTAAAATAAAATTCATTTAAAATGAACTGCTATTTAACGGAAAAAAGTAGGAAGTAGTATTTTAAAAAGAGTATTAATTTCGTTTATCTTCACCCCAAAGAAGTTTATTTCTTAATGTTTTTAAGAAAGTTTCGTTTGGAATTTCAACCATATTAATCTTAAAAGGAGTTTTTCTAATAATTAATTCTGCATTGTTATTAAGAGTTGCAATTCTAGAATCTAATGAAACTAAATATTGTTCCTCTCTACCTGAAACTTTCAATTTAATTTCTGTGTCATCAGGAATTACCAATGGACGTGCATTCAAATTATGAGGTGCAATAGGAGTAATTACTAGTCCTTTAACTTCTGGAGTTAAAACTGGTCCACCACAACTTAAAGAATAACCTGTTGAACCTGTTGGTGTTGAAATAATTAATCCGTCTGCCCAATAGGAATTTAAATGTTCACCATTTAATGAAGTGTCAATTGTAATCATCGAAGTAGTGTCTTTTCTGCTTACCGTTACTTCATTCATTGCAAAATTCAGTTCATTGATTTGTTCGTTTTCTGGATTACATTCTAAGCTAAGTAGCGTTCTTTCAGAAAGTGTATATTCTTTTTTCAATACAATTTGTAAAAATGTCTCAATATTTTCTTTTTGAACTTTGGCTAAAAACCCTAGTCGTCCTGCATTAATTCCCAATATTGGAATGCCAGAATCTCTAACGTAGGTTGCTGCTCTTAGCATAGTACCATCTCCACCAATACTAATAAGTAAATCAAAACTTGAGTTTAAACATTTGTAGTCATTAAATGTTTTATACTCTTTTTTCAGAATTTCTTCATCATATAATATTTTGAGAAATTTTTCTTCTATGACCAATTCAACATTATTGTTATTAAAAAATAAAAAAATGTCTCGAATAATTGGTCGAGTATCGTTTTGATAATATTGTCCGAAGATAGCAACTTTCATTTTCTAGATGTTTAAATATTTATCCAAATAATCGGAACGTTCTCTCAAACTGTTCAAATAATTATCTTCATGATGCTCTGAAACTATTTCATAATTATATCTTCTAAAGGTTTGAATGATGTCATTCATGCTTCCAAGTGCAATTTTTATTGTTATTTGAACACTTTCAACATCTGCTTCAGAAACAAATAATCCCAAAAGTTTACCATTATTGCTTTCAACAATTTGTGCAATTTGACTCATAGAATAATCTATAAGACTCTTTTTTACGACAATAATGCCACCTTGTTCTTTAAGAAATGGAGTTTCATGAAAAAATTTCACAATATCTTCTAGTTCATAATATCCTAGATAAGAATTTTCTTCATCTAAAACAGGTACTATATTGGTATGGTTTTTAGCAAAAACTTCCAAAACATCTAGCCATATCATATTTTTTCTAGCGAAGAATCCTTCCAAAGTATATTTGTAGTCAGCTACTTTTTTATCAATGTCAAAAGTCTCTACATCATCTGCAGCAATGCTTCCAATATAAATACCTTCATTTAAAACGGAAAAGTGAGAATAAGGAACATCTAAAAAAAAGTCTTGAACATCAGCAATAGTTTGCTGACTATCAATGGCTTTGTAATCATTAGTTATATAATCTGTAATTTCGGTCATAGCAATTAATCAATATTTGTTGCAAAATAATCAAATTTTAGGATATAAATCCTTATTTTAACTTTGTATTTTTGTAATCAGAATTTCAAAAATGAAATTTTCAAAAAAAGTTATGACAAAATTAAGTGTAAATATTAATAAAATAGCAACCTTACGTAATGCACGTGGAGGAAATGTTCCCGATTTATTACAAGTTGCAAAAGATATTCAAAAGTTTGGAGCGCAAGGAATTACTATTCATCCTCGTCCAGATGAACGTCATATTCGTTATCAAGATGCTCGAGATTTAAAACCGATTGTTTATACAGAATTCAATATTGAAGGCAATCCACAACACAATTTTATTGATTTGGTTTTGGAATGTAAGCCCGAGCAAGTTACTTTGGTGCCTGATGCTATTGGTGCTATTACATCTTCTGCTGGTTGGGATACTGTAAAACATCAATCTTATTTAACAGAAGTAATTCAAGAATTTCAGCGTAACGGAATCAGAACATCAATTTTTGTTGATCCAATATTAGAAATGATTGAAGGTGCAAAAGCAACAGGAACTGAAAGAATTGAGCTTTACACAGAAGAATTTGCATATCAATATGGTTTAGGAAATTTGAAAGGTATTGAACCTTATACTAAAGCGGCAGTTTTAGCAAATGAATTAGGATTAGGTATCAATGCTGGTCACGACTTAAGTTTGGATAATATCAAATTTTTCAAGGAAAATATTCCAGGATTATTAGAGGTTTCTATAGGTCATGCTCTAATTTCTGAGGCCTTATACTTAGGATTGGATAATGTTGTTAATATGTATTTGCAAAAATTGAAGTAAAATGTTGCATTCAAGGACAGAAGGAGAAGGAAAACCATTGCTGATAATTCACGGATTTTTAGGAATGTCTGACAATTGGAAATCTTTTGGAGCTTTATATGCTGCCAAAGGATTTCAAGTTCATATTTTAGATTTGAGAAATCACGGTAAAAGTTTTCACTCAGAAGATTTTAGTTATGATATAATGGCTCAAGATGTTTTAGAATATTGTCAAAATCATAATTTGAATCAAGTTTCTATAATAGGTCATTCTATGGGAGGAAAAGTAGCCATGCTTTTTGCAACCAATTATCCAGAAATGGTAGAAAAATTAATTGTAGCCGATATTGGTCCAAAATATTATGCACCACATCATCAAGACATATTAGCAGGATTGAATGCAGTAGATTTTACTTCAAAGCCAGACAGGTCTTCAGTAGAAGAAATTTTATATCCTTTTATTCCTGATTTTGGGACACGTCAATTTCTAATGAAAAATTTATATTGGAAAGAGCCAGGACAATTAGATTTCCGTTTTAATTTGAAAGTTTTTAATGATAAAATTAAAGTAATTGGAACGGCTTTGCCAGAAGAAGCTCAATTTGAAAAACCAACACTATTCATTCGTGGTGGTAATTCAAGGTATATTCTAGATACAGATTTACCTGAAATAAAAAAACATTTTCCTAACTTTGAATTAGCAACAATTCCAAATGTAGGACATTGGCTCCATGCAGAAAATCCGCAGTTGTTTTTTGAGGAAACTATAAAATTCTTATAATAAAAAAAACCCTTTTCAATCGAAAAGGGTTTTGAAAAAAAACTAATATAAATTTAGTTTTTAATAAGCTTTTTAACTGCAATTCCAGAATCGGTTGTGATATTCATAAAGTAAACGCCAGAATTCAATTCATTTATATCTATTTGAACTTCTGTAAGATTATTTACTTTTACAGTTTTAACAGTTCTTCCGTTAATGTCATTGATTGTAACATTTGTAAATGCATCATTAGCATTGTTTGAAATAGTTACAAAATTGTTTGCTGGATTTGGATATGCACTGAATTTTTGAGATAAAGATTCGTTTACACTTAAACCAGTTGTTGTAACTTTAAAATCGTCAACCATAAACATGTAGGCATCTGGTGAAACACATTGAATACCAAAACGAACCGTTTGACCATTATAAGGATTCAATAGTGTCGAAGAAATTACTCTTTCTTCCCAAGCTGGATATGGAGCAGTTAATGCAGTTGGATTACCTGCTAAGTATACAAATTGAGAAGGTAGTGGATCACTAGAACCAACAAATATTGCCACTCTGTAACGTTCTAAACCATAAGAGCTAGATAACGATTTTGCCCAAAAACTCAATACATTTCCAGAAGATCCTAGTGTAATAGGCGGACTAATCAACCAATCATTGTTTGCGGTTACTGGTGCAGCAGGTACTCCTGCCCAACAAGCGGCAACTTTAAGACCAGTTCTTGGATCAAAATTTCTAAGATCAGCACCAGTTGCTGCATTAGTCACACCTGCAACAGAAGGATTAAAAATCATAAATGCTTGAGGGTCTCCTGCATTTGGCCATGGCGTTGCTCCAGTTGGAAGACCACCGGTGTAAGTATTTAGTAAATCAACATCAATAACGCCCCAACTTCCAAAATTAGAAATTGTAAAGTCAGCATAAGTTTCAAAGCTATCTTCATAAATAGTTGTTTGTGCATTTGAACTTATTGCACCAATCATTAAAAAAGAAAGTAATAGTTTTTTCATATCATAAAATTTAAGTTAATATGCAAATCTAAATAAAAAATTTTATATTTAATTTTTTTTAATATATTTATAACTTAATTTTTTAATTATGAATCTAATATTAAGAATTATTTCAACATCCTTACTAGTCATGGTTATTTCTTACCTTATGAAAGGAGTTGTGGTTGACGAGTTTTCTACAGCATTAATTGTTGCAATTGTGCTAGGATTGTTGAACTTTTTTGTAAAACCAGTGCTAGTGTTGTTTACTTTGCCAGTGACCGTTTTTACTCTTGGACTTTTTTTGCTGGTTATCAATGCGATAATCATTCTATTGTGCGACCATTTTGTAGATGGATTTGATGTAAACGGATTTTGGACAGCCTTGTTCTTTAGCATCATTTTATCGCTTTCACAATCATTAGTTTATAAACTTACGGAAGACAAGAAATAATACTTTTAAAATCAATAAAATAAAATTGGTTGGGTTGTAGAAATGTTATAATTTTGCAACCCAATTTTAGTATGTATAAAACACGAAGAAATGAATATTACAAGAAATAATGTAGATGCATTAAATGCTGTAGTAACTGTAGAGGTTTCTAAAGCTGATTATGCTCCAAAAGTAGAAAAAGTATTAGCAGATTATCGTAAAAATGCAGCGATTCCTGGTTTTAGAAAAGGTGCTGTACCAATGAGCTTAATCCAAAAACAATACGGAAAAGCAATTTTATTGGAAGAAGTAAACAAAGTTTTACAAGAAAATCTAAACAGATATTTACAAGAAGAAAAATTAGATATTTTAGGAAATCCACTTCCTGTTGTAACAGAAAGTTTTAATTGGGATGCTGAAGATTTCAAATTTGATTTCGAATTAGGTTTAGCTCCAACATTCTCTGTTGATTTAGCAGCTAAAAATGATGTAGTTCAATACAAAATCATTGCAGACGATACAATGTTGAACGCTCAAGTTGCAAGAATTCAAAAACAATATGGTAAAATAGTTTCTGCAACTGTTGTTGCAGAAGGGAATGATGTTTCTGGAATTTTTACAAACGAAGAAAAAGGAATCAATAACAGATCGACTTTAGATATGGAATTGTTTGCTGATGCAAAAACAGCAAAATTGTTCTTAGGTAAAAAAGTTGGCGATGTCGTGACATTAAAAACTAAAGGTTTATTCAATGATGACCATAAATTAATGGATGTTTTGGCTATTGGTCACGATGATGTTCATGGTTTAGATATTGAAGTTACTTTTACAATTGATGAAGTTGTTGCAAGCGAGCCAGCTGAGTTAAACCAAGAATTATTCGATAAATTATTCGGACCTGGTGTTGTAAATTCATTGGAAGAGTTGAAAGCAAAAATCAAAGAAGATGCTGAGCAACAATTCGAACAACAAGCGAATCAAAAGTTCTTAAATGATGTTACAGAATCATTAATTGCTAATACAAAATTTGATTTACCAGCGGCATTTTTGAAAAAATGGATACAAACTGCTGGTGAAAATCCATTAACAGCAGAACAAGCTGAAGAAGAATATGCAAAATCTGAAAACGGATTGCGTTACCAATTAATCGAAGGTAAAGTAATGGCAGATAATAATCTTCAAATTACTTTCGAAGAATTAAAAGATTTTACTTCAGGTTTAATCAAAAAACAAATGGCGCAATTCGGACAAATGAATCCTACAGATGAAGATGTTCAAGGAATTGTTGCTAGAGTTATGTCTAATCAAGATGAGGTAAAACGTCTTTCAGAGCAAGTAATGAGCGAAAAAATGTTGAACCTTTACAAAGAAAAAGTAAAAGCTAAAACAAAAGAAGTTAATTACGAAGAGTTTATTAAAGCAATGTATGGTGAACTAAACCACTAATTGTAAAAGATAATTTATTATATTTGAGCGTCAAAGTCAATTGATTTTGACGCTTTTGTTTTCAGACAGTTTGTCACTTATAATAAAAGGAACGACATTTGCAATAAAGAAATAAATTATAAGTTTAGTCCAACAACTTTAAACTTTTAAACATATAAACTTTTAAACTATATTTTAAAATGAACTACGGAAAAGAATTTAAAAAATTCGCTACTAAGCATCATGGAGTAAATAGCTTGTACTACGATAAAATGGTCGCTAGTTTAACGCCTTATATTATTGAAGAACGCCAATTAAATATTTCGCAATTAGACGTTTTCTCTCGTTTAATGATGGATAGAATCATCTTCATGGGAACAGGAGTTGATGATTATATGGCAAATATCATTCAAGCACAATTATTGTTTTTAGAATCAGTTGATGCTTCTAAAGACATTCAAATTTATATCAATTCTCCAGGTGGAAGCGTTTATGCAGGTCTAGGAATTTATGACACTATGCAATACATCAAACCAGATGTTGCAACAATTTGTACAGGAATGGCAGCTTCAATGGGAGCCGTTTTACTTTGTGCTGGTGCAGCTGGAAAACGTTCGGCATTACCACATTCAAGAGTAATGATTCATCAACCTTCAGGTGGCGCTTCAGGAGTTGCAACCGATATGGAAATCAACTTGAAAGAAATGTTGAAATTGAAAAACGAGTTGTATGAAATAATTTCAAACCATTCAGGTCAAACTTTCGAAAAAGTTCATAGAGACTCTGAAAGAGATTATTGGATGATTGCTGATGAAGCAAAAGAATACGGAATGATTGATGAAGTTTTAAGAAGATAATAAAGTTGGAAGATAGAAGCTGGAAGTTGGGTGTTTTCTCATCTTCCAGCATCCATCTTCCAGCATCCAACCCAAAAAGATGGCAAAAGAAAAATTAGAATGTTCCTTCTGCGGAAGAAAAAAACCGGAAACCAATTTATTGATTGCCGGAATTGACGCGCACATTTGCGACCGCTGTATTGAACAAGCACATGGAATTATTTTAGAAGAATTAAAAACCAATTCCAATGCAAAAATAGCTACCGATTTAGTTTTGCGTAAGCCAAAAGAAATCAGAGCATTTCTTGACGAATATGTTATTGGTCAAGAGCAAACCAAAAAAGTAATGTCGGTTGCAGTTTACAATCACTACAAACGATTAATGCAACAACAAGTTGCCGAAGATGTTGAAATTGAAAAATCAAACATCATTATGGTAGGACAAACAGGAACCGGAAAAACATTAGTAGCAAAAACTATTGCACGTATGTTAGATGTTCCATTAGCTATTGTTGACGCGACTGTTTTAACCGAAGCTGGTTATGTTGGAGAAGATGTGGAAAGTATTTTAACACGTTTGCTTCAAGCTGCTGATTATGATGTTACTAAAGCAGAAAGAGGCATAGTTTTCATCGACGAAATTGATAAAATTGCTCGTAAAAGTGATAATCCATCAATAACTCGTGATGTTTCTGGTGAAGGTGTACAACAAGCCTTATTGAAATTATTGGAAGGAACCGTTGTTAATGTACCACCAAAAGGAGGAAGAAAACATCCAGACCAAAAATTTGTTGAGGTAAATACTCAAAATATATTATTCATCGCTGGTGGAGCTTTTGACGGAATCGAAAGAATCATTTCGAAACGTTTAAACAGAACCGCTGTTGGATATTCAACTTCAAGAAATGTTGATAATATCGATAAGGATAATTTGTTACAATACATCATCCCAAAAGACATCAAGGATTTTGGTTTGATTCCTGAAATTATTGGTCGTTTGCCAGTATTAACCCACATGGATCCTTTAGATAAAGAAACGTTACGTTCTATTCTAACCGAACCAAAAAATGCTTTGATAAAACAATACGAAAAGTTATTTGCTATGGATGATGTAAAATTCACCATCACCAACGAAGCTTTAGATTACATTGTAGAAAAGGCATTAGAATACAAATTAGGTGCACGTGGATTGCGTTCGTTATGTGAGGCAATCTTAACCGATGCTATGTATGAATTACCAAGTTCGGATGATAAGTCTTTAGAAATTGATAAAGAGTACGCCGAACATACCTTGAATAAAAATTTATTGAAACGATTGGAAATTGCTTCATAACTAAAATATAAAAACCCGATTCTGAAATTTCAAAATCGGGTTTTATTTTACAACTAATCTCTAAATTACTTCACTAATCCACCACCACTTTTCACTTTTTCTGTTTGAATGTCGGTGTTTTCTTTTTCTAATTTCAAATTACCAAATCTGTAGGTTAACGAAATTCTAAAAACTCTAGAATCATTTTTCTCGTAGAATTTTGTTTCTAAATTGGTTGACGAAACTAAAGCGTTAATTTCATTTTGATTGAATAAATCAAATGCGTGAATTCCTAATTTTAATTTCTTATTCAAGAAATCTTTGTTCAATGAAATATCAAATTGTTGAATTGGCTTTGTGATTTTATATATTTCCCAAACACCACCTTCAGGTAAAATGAAGTAAGTCATGCTACTTTTAATATCCCATGGCAACATTATTTGTGCTTGAGCTGCATAGTTCCAAATTGGTTTTGATTCAAATGAAAAGTCATATCCTTCTGTCAAGTTTTTGATGTAATTGATGTTCAAAAAGATGTAATTCATTTTATCAATGTTGTTCATTCTGTTTTTGAATTCTTCTTTTCCTTTAAAGAAATAATCTAACGGAATTGGGAAGTTGGCAAAAACACTCATAGTTTTAAAACGATCAAATTGTTGGAACGTTTGTGTACTTACCAATTGTCCTGGCTCAGCATTAAAAATGAATAAATTATGATCTTTAGAAACGGTATAATTTGTTCCTAATTGAATGAAATCCATCGCCGAAATCTTGAATTCATAATTGTCAAAAAATGATGGATTCAATAATAAATTTCCAGTTGAAGAATTGTACTGGTCAAAATTTGAACCATTCGGGTCTAAAACACCATAACTTGGTTGCGAAATTTTTCTTGAATAAGAGGCGCTCATATTTACGCTTGGAGCAATTTCATACAAAGCACTTACATTAGGAAATAAATTTCTGTTATTGAAATCGATATCTGTTCTTGTGTTGTCAACAATTCCAGTTCTATTTACGTTAAAATCTTCAAAGCGAAGACCTAAAGTAAAGTTGAACTTTTTAATTTTTTTTCTAGCCTCAGCATAAAATGCCAAATTAGTTTCTTTGTAATCAAAGTCAATGATGTCTGTAATTGGAGAATTCAAATTGTATTTTCCAGTATTATTTACTTTGATAGTATTAAATTTTCCTCCAGTATTAATAGAGAGTTTTAGTTTCTCAAACGGAATTGCAAAATCATATTTCAAATAATAATTTAGCAAACCAAAGTCATTGGTAAAATTATTATAACTAGAAGTTACACCATCAAAAGCATTAGATTTAGAATTCGGATTTCTATTAAAAGTATTTGCAAAAGCAATGATATCAAGTGTTCTTCCAATAGTATCTAACTTAGTTTTATATTGCAAACTAAATTCTTGATTGTTTGACTTTGTTTTAGTACTTCCATCATTCAAATAATCTGAAATTTCACTTCCAGTAGTTTTTGCATCAAAAACATCTCTGTCATTGCTGTAAGTAGAATTGTAATTGAATAATAAGTTAGATTTTTCACTCAACTTATAATTAGTTCCAATTCTCATGTAGAAGTTTCGGTTTGTTGTAACAGAAAGTCTTTGTTGGTCGATGTATTTATCTGGGTCGAAAGAAGTAAAAGTTTGTCCGTTTTTTGATTTTTGCTCTCGATCAATATAGTTGTAACCTATCATAGTTTGCCAACTCAAATTTTTCTCTTTACCATTCAATAATATCTGCGGACTAGGTTTTTGGTATTTATTAAAATTATAATTTAAATTGAATGTTGCATTGATGCCTTTTAAACGTTTATTACTAGTTACTAAATTGATTACTGAACCACTAGCATTGGCATCAAAAGCTGCTCCAGGATTATAAATCAATTCTACTTTTTCAATAGCATTTGCTGGAAGAGAAGATAAATAATTTTCCAAATCGGAACCACTCAGCGTGCTTGGCGAGCCATCGATATAAATTGCAACACCTTTACCATTTAAAGTCAAACCTCCTGTTGGTGAAGCGATAACTCCAGGTAATTTTTTAACAGCATCATAAGCTGTTCCAGTACTTAACATTGCGTTATCTTTTATAGAAACGGTTGTTTTGTCGGATTCGACTTTAATTAGTTGTTTTTTGGTAGCTACTTTTACTTCGTCAAGAACTTCTACTTTTTTCTTGATAGTATCTTTTGGTGTTTCTGTTTCTTGAGCAAATAAGGCATTTGCTACTAATAAGGTAATGGATAAAAATAATGATTTCATTTTTTGATTGATTTGATTTTTTCCGTTGCACTCCAAACAGTTCGGCTTTGCCTCGGGTGATGATTTCCTAATAAGACTTTTATCATCAACAAATGTTACAGTTGAAATGAAATTTATTTTGCTTTTTTATAATTTACAATAAAGACACCACCAATTATTAATGAAGCAGCAATGATAATTCGAGAAGTAATGGTCTCATCTAGAATAAGCCAACCAAGAAATAAGGCAACTACAACATTGACATAAGATAAAACGGAAACTTTGGTAGAAGACATTTGAGTTATCAAATAACTATAAGCAACATAACCAACAACCGAACCAAAAACGGCTAAATAAACCATTGCTAAAACGCTGCGTAAACTCCAATTCTCAGTAGAGATTGTTGGTGTTAAAATGAATTGAATTGCGGTCAAAATAATTCCGGCAATTATCATTTGGACACTAACATTCATGAGCATGGTTAACGAATTTTCACTTCCTTTTTTGGTAATAATGGTTCCAATTGCCCACATTAAAACGGCAATTAAAATAGCAAAAACGCCTTGGCGATACTCAGGATTCAATAAATCGGAAAGACTGTTTTGGTAGATTAGAAAAATTCCAAACATACCTAATAAAATTCCAAGTGTCGTTTTGATGGAAAGTTTTTCGTTGCCTAAAATTAAATTCAAAATCAGTACAAAAAATGGTGATAAAGTCGAAATTAACGATGCCAATCCACTAGTAATGTACTTTTCAGAATAGGTTGTCAATCCGTTGGCTAGAACAATCATCATTATAGATAAGATAAAAGCTCTAAGAAATTGTCTCGGATTTATAGGTTCTAATTTTCGTTGTAATAACAAATAAAAGAAAATGATAAAACCAGAAATTAAGTTTCTAATTCCAGCAAGTAAAAAAGGAGGAATGGTTTCTATACCAATACGAATGCCCAAAAAGGTTGTACCCCAAAAGAAGGCAACACAAAATAAAGCTAAGTAAAGTTTAGTTTTCAAAAAAGGATTTGGGAATTACGAATTGCGATGCGAAGGTACTGAACTTTCTTTTTTAATTGAAGTTTCCACGCAACGTTTTCCGTAACATTTCATTCTTTTTGGTCCGCAAGAAATTATGGATAATGAGAGAAGGAGTAAGATGGCAGTTTTTTTCATTATTTATGTTTTTTAATTCTGTTATTTCTTTCTTCAAACCATTTTTCATTAATAATTTGAAATGCTCCAAAACAACTATATTCACCACTCATAATTCCTTTGTTGAATAAAGAATGAGCATAAAAAACCATTTCGTTATCATCTTTAAAACTTAAACTTAATGGAAGTTTTTTTTGGATTCTAGAAAATAAAGAATCGATATTTTTTTCGTTTTCAAATTTTTTGAATTCTGTCAGATTATATGATTTGAATCCAATATTATTTAGTGCAATAGTATCTTTAAACTCAAAATATCTATTTTTATTTGGTAAAACTTCATCTGCTTTTTTGTTTTTCAATTCCAAATTTAAGGCGCCAATTAGAAAGTTATTTTTTGTACAAATTTCTTTAACTTCATTTGTATTCAAATCTTTGACATTAATAACTACGAAAGAGTTGAATGTTCCGCCTAACTCGATTAGTTTTTTGTAATTATTATATTTTAAAGAATCCAATTCAGTTTTAAACTCTTTTTTTGGTTTTGATTTTTCGCAAGAAATTATTCCAAAAGACACCGATAGAATTAAAATAATTAATTTGTTCATGTTATTGGAATTTGGAATTTTAACCTTTGGAGTTTACACTCGTCTGCATCCCAATCAATTGTTCCAAATAATCACGTTCGTTGGATAATCTTGGTATTTTATGTTGTCCACCCAATTTGTCTTGTTCTTTTAACCAATCATAAAATAGATTTTCACGCGCAACATTTACTTTCAATTGATTTAAAGTCATATTGTTATAACGTTTAGCTTCATAATCGGAATTGACGGTTTGCAACGTTTCGTCCAATACTTTTTGAAATTGCGCCATATCTTCGGGATGTTTTTTAAATTCAATCATCCATTCGTGTGCGCCTTTTTCTTTTCCTTTCATGAAAATAGGAGCAACCGTGTAATCTTTAACTTCACAATTCAATACTGAACTTGTTTTAGCAATCGCAGTATCCGTATTTTCAACCATCAACTCTTCTCCAAAAACATTAATATGATGCTTTGTTCTTCCTGAAACTCTAATTCTATAAGGTTTTAAAGAAGTGAATCTTACCGTATCTCCAATCATATAACGCCATAATCCTGAATTAGTTGTGATTACAATGGCATAATTTTTAAACAATTCAACATCGACTAAACGAACAATGCGTTGGTTTGGAGTTCCAAAAGTATCCATCGGAATGAACTCGTAGAAAATACCATAATCCAACATCAACAATAAATCGTTAGAATAATTCAAATCCTGAATGGCAAAAAATCCTTCGGAAGCATTGTAAATCTCATAATATTTAAAATCACTATTCGGAATAATCTTTTGATATTGCTCACGATAAGGTTCAAAATTTACGCCACCATGAAAGTATACTTCTAAATTAGGCCATAATTCCATCAAGTTAGAATTGTTGGTTTCGGTCAGAATTCGATTCAATAATACCAGCATCCATGAAGGAACACCGGCAAAACTGGTTACATTTTCTGTCTTGGTTTCGTTAATAATGGCAGTTAATTTGGTTTCCCATTCGCTCATTAACGAAACTTTATTGCTTGGTGTGCTGCTGAATTCAGCCCACATTGGCATATTTTCTATCAATATTGCTGATAAATCGCCAAAAGAAGTATTGTTGTTTTCATAAATCTGCGAACTGCCTCCAAGACGCAAACTTTTTCCAAGAAACATATCCGAATTTTCATTGTTGTTCAAATACATACACAACAAATCTTTGCTGCCTTTGTAGTGGCAATCTTCCAGAGCTTCGTTGCTTACCGGAATAAATTTACTTTTAGCATTGGTAGTTCCACTTGATTTCGCAAACCATTTTATAGGTGTATTCCAAAAAACGTTTTGTGCGCCTTTTCGAGTGAGTTCAATCATCGGTTCCAATTCTTCGTAGGTTGAAACCGGAACTCTTTCGGTAAACGTTTTGTAATTTCTTATGGAATCAAACTCATATTTTTTCCCAATAACGGTTTCTTCACAATTGCGAATTAAGTTCATAAGTAACTCATCCTGAACTTCATTAGGATATTTAAGAAACAACTCAATCTGATGAATGCGTTGCTTTAAAACCCAAGATGCGATAGAATTAATTATTGGAAAAGGCATTGTAAAGTACGAATTAGGAAGTTAGAAATACGAAGTTAAAAATAGATTTAATATAATTTAACCACTGTGTTAAGTTTTATTTATTTTTTGATTGTTTAAAAAGATTATTTTCCACTTAATGATTTTATAAGTTTTCCTGAAATGATGGGACTTTTATCAGATTCTTGTCCTAATGTAAAATAATATTCATTTTCATTATTTTTTGTAATGTTGAATGTTTTTGTAATGTTGAATGTTGGTCTGTAATCTTTCAGTATCTTTTGTTCTAATTCATTTGGTGATTTTGGTTCTGTATATCCTTTTACAATAAAGGAATTCTCGTCTAACCATTGCATTTCTAAGATTTCTAATTTATCAGCTATTTTTATGGTGAATTTGCCATTTTGTAGCAAAAACTCAAAATCATTTAATTCTCTTTTCTTATATTCTTCATCCAAAATAGCAGAATAATAGCCGTCAGGAAGTAAATTAGATTCCGATTTAATCGTAAATGAACTTAACAATATAAAAGTCATTATAACAAAGAAATTTTTCATAATGAGATTGGTTTAATGTTAGACAACATCTATATTTACGCTAAAATAGTAAATTTATTGTAATTTTCGCTTCTTAATTAAAATCTATCATGCAATACGAAGGCATTCTCACCAAAATGCAAACCGAGTTTTCTAATCCAATTCAATATTACTTGGTTTTTGAAAACAGTTTTTTGAATTTGAATCAGTTGTTAAACAAATCGTTAGAAATTAATTTTCTTGGCTATCAATGTTTGGAATGTGGTAAGAAAAAGAAAATTTTCCGTCAAGGATTTTGTTATGATTGCTTTATGAGTAGCGCATCTGCAGGCGATTGGATTATGAAACCAGAATTATCGACAGCGCATTTAGATATTGAAGATAGAGATTTGGAATACGAAAAACGAGTACAATTGCAACCACATATTGTTTATTTAGCCTTATCAAGTGAGGTGAAAGTTGGAGTAACCAGAAAAACTCAAGTTCCAACTCGATGGATTGATCAAGGTGCAGTGCAAGCCATTCCAATTGTTGAGGTTCCAAATCGATATTTGGCAGGAATTACCGAAGTAGCTTTGAAAAATCATTTTGCAGACAAAACCAATTGGCAAAAAATGCTGAAAAATGAGGTTCCAGATGCCGATTTGATAAAAGAACGTGCCAATTTGAAATACCTAATTCCAAAAGAAGTACAAGAATTTTATCATCCAGAAAAAGAAGATTTGTACGATTTACATTTTCCAGTTTTGGAGTATCCTAAAAAAGTAACCAGTTTAAATTTAGATAAATCTCCAAACTTCTCAGGAAAACTAACCGGAATAAAAGGACAATATTTAATCTTCGAAGACGGAACTGTTTTTAATATTCGAACTTTTGAAGGTTATGTAGTGAAGATTAGTTTGTAGATTTTTTTTGTCATTTCGACGAAGGAGAAATCACATTAGATTATTTTATGCGATTTCTCCTTCGTCGAAATGACAAACCAACAATTACGGAGTTGTTGTAGGAGCTGGTTTTTCTTTTTTCTTCAACCAACCATTCAATAAATCTTTGGCTTTGGTTTTAACTTCCTGTTTCACTTCTTCTTTTGTTGCAGGGACTTTAGTTTTTGTAGTATCGCCAGGTTTTTTGTTTTTATTGATTAGATTTTCTAATTCATTTTTTCCTTTTCCTATTAATTGTGCTTTTTGTTGCTTTACTAAATTGTTTACTAAAGTTGTGGTTGCAGATTTAACATCTGTAGTGATTTTTGGTGTTGTAAACGAACCTCCAAGAATTGCGTTAACAGGAATATTTTCCAATTTAGCTGCATTAGCAGGTGTTAGCTTAGTAATTAAATTATTTACCTCAGGTCCAAGATATTTTGCAGGAACGTCAAATTTTAAATTGTAATTCATCAACTGGTCAAAACCATGCGTTCCGCCTACCGTTACTTTAATGTCTTGGTATTTTAAATCAAATGGTTTTACAGTAACTTTTCCATCTTTAAATGTTAAAGCCGCTTTCAAATCGTTTAAATTTAATTTTTTCAAATCGATAAAATTCAAATTGGAATCCAAAGCACTCAAAAGGGTTGAATTACTCGAATTTACAGTTGTTGACAACAATTGACCTAATAAATCTCCAGATAATGTTTTTAAATCAGGAGTCATTTCATTAGCATCTAAATTTCCTGATAATTTGATAGTTGAATTTAATTTTCCGTTAATGATTCCTGCAATTGGTGCAATTTTTTTCAACATGTCCAATTGGGTAAAACTATCTGCAATATTTACTTGATTCAACCCAAGATTCATGTTGAAAGTTGGTATTTTTGCTTTGGTAGAAACCATTCCGTTTACGCCAATCGAACCGCCAAAAATATTGGTTTTCACATTTTGTAAAGTCACAGCTTGGTCTTTTACAATCAATTTTCCGGAAACATCTTTCAAAGTTAAATTATCATATAAAACCGTGTTAGCTTTTGCTGTAAGCGAACAATCCAAGAATGCAGGAATTTTCATCGCCTCAGTTTTTGCTTTCGTTTCTGTTTTAGCAGTTGGCTCTGCGGTAGTCATAAAATCGGAAACCGCAAGTTGATTAGAGCTTAAGTTGAAGTTTCCTTGCAAATTCTGATTTCTGAAAATAAATCCGTAGAAATTTTCTAAGACTCCAGTTACATTCATATCGCTTTTTCCAGTAGTAGCTTTAAATTCTTGAAGATTAACACGACTCGGATTGAATTGAACAATTGCGCTATTAATATTCATCGATTTGCCGTTTTCATCCACATATTTAAATCCAGTTAAGTTGATATTTCCAGCATTATTGATGTTCTGGTACTGACTTTTTTCAACCGAAGCCATATCAAATTTGGTGGTAACATCAGCTTTCAAAATTCCAGAAAGTGGTTTTTCTAATTTTATAGGATACGCTTTTGAAAGATTTCCTAAATTGATTGTTCCTTTCAATGCGGCGTCAACCAAAGCATTTGTTGCCACGTTTTTTATGTTTGCTTTAGCGTTAAAAACATCTTGATCAATAGAAAATGATAGTTTGTCTAAATTCACATAAGTATCATTCATTACACCAGTTTCATTGATGATTTTAGTATCAATAATAATGTTTTTAACCGATTTTGGTAAATCAGGATATTGAAATGAAGCATTATTAGAAGCAATAGCAATATTAAATTTAGGAACGGTTGTATCAGTCAACATTCCTTTTGCAAAACCAGTAACGGTAAAATCACCAGAAGTTTTTACATTATCCAAACTACTTGCATAAGCTGAAGGAATCAATCCTAAGAAGTTTTTAAATGATGAAGTAGGTGTTTTAAAAGTCAAATCATATAATTGTCCTGCATCCACTAATTGAATAAATCCGTTGAATTCTAATGGCAATTCGTTGATTTTTGCTTTGTTTTCCTTGAAAGTATATTTGCTATTTTTTAAGTCAATTCCGAGAATGGCATCCAAAGAAACATTAATATTATTCATATAATTTACTTTGTCCATGTTCAATGAAACTTTGGCTGTAGTTTTAGTATCTAAATCTAAAACATCATTTGTAAAATCGCCAGTTCCAGAATGATTGATGCTGTCAAGAACCATCGAAATTTTAGAGGATTCATCAAAATATTTGAACTTGAAATTTTCAACATCGTATTCTTTAATTTTTAAAGCAAGTGGTTTGCTTTTCCCATCGTCTGTTTTTTGGTCTTGATTTTTTAAAGCAATGTCAAAATTTCCAACGCCATCTTTATTGAAAATGATATTAATTAATCCGTTTTTGGAAGAAATAGCATCGATATTTAATGGTTCGTTATCGCCATTAAACAATTCCATCACCGACATTTTTAAATTTAATTCTTTGAATGAAACCAAAGTGTCACCTTCAAATGGTGCTTTGTTTACAATAGATAAATTTTCCATAGCCACATTTGCATTTGGAAAACTTTTAAACAAACTCAAATCAGCATCGGTAAAAGCTACTTTTGCATCAACACTTTCATTGATAGATTTTAAAATTTTAGCTTTTATTTGATCTTCAAATAAATACGGAATTGCAAAAGCTGATACAACTAATAACAACAATACAATTCCAACGATTTTTAAAATTTTCTTTACCATAATGATTCACTATTTATTCAACTAATTCAATGCAAATATCTTGCCTTTCTAAAAACAATCAACAAATTTAGTGTTTTAGGATGGTTTTAGTTTGTAAAATTGTCATAAAATGTTTCATTATTTCCTTGATGTAGAACAACTTTTACAAATAAAAAATCCGTCTCATTTTTCAATAAGACGGATAAAAACAACTAACCCAATCGTTTTTTGATTAATTAATTTTCAACTCATAAGCCATTCTTGCCTGAACGCCTTTTTGGTTGGTCATTTGTTTTATTTGTTGAAGTACTTTATAATTTTGCTCTCCAATTTCTTCTTTTATAATAGCTTGACGTGATTGTGCAAATCCAAATTGTGCTAAAACATCTTCAAAACTTTTTTCATATTCAGGGAAATTTTGAATTCTATATTTTGATGTTTTTCCAAGTTTAGCTGCTTCTTTTATAGCTTCATCCATTCCGCCAATTTTATCAACTAAACCAATTCTTAAAGCATCTTGACCACTCCAAACTCTACCTTGACCAATTGCATCAACTTGCTCGAAAGTTAATTTTCTTCCAGCAGCAACTCGATTTACAAATGTGGAGTAAATTTTTTCAACACCTTCTTGAGCAAAACCGCGATAGTTTTCATCTAAAGGCATAAACGGACTATAACCTGCAGCATTGGTATGTGTTTTTACTTGTTCGATGTCTAAACCAATTTTATCGGCTGCAACTGTAAAGTTTGGTAAAACTCCAAAAACTCCAATCGAACCAGTAATTGTATTAGCTTCAGCAAAAATCTTGTTTGCATTACAAGCAATATAGTAACCACCAGAAGCTGCATAATTTCCCATAGAAACTACGACAGGTTTTACTTTTTTAGTCAATTCGATTTCTCTCCAAATTAATTCCGATGTTAAAGCGCTTCCACCAGGAGAATCGATTCTTAAAACCACTGATTTTACATTTTTATCAGCACGAGCTTCTTGCAAAGAACGACGCATCGCACCTTCTCCAATAAGATTTACATCACCTTCACCGCTACCAATTTCGCCTTGAGCATAAATGATAGCAATTTTATCCTTAGTTGAATAATCTTTTGATGTTGAAGCAACTTTTTCAGCATAATCTTCAATTGAAACTCTATCGTAATCATCGTCTGAATCAACTTTTAAAGCTTTTTTGATATCGTTATGATAAACATCTTCGTAAGCAATAATGTCGATTAATTTTTCAGCTTTTGCCATTTGTGGTGTTCTTGCTAAAAGTCCGTCAGCAACTTGATTTAATCGTGCAACAGAGATTTTTCTGCTAGCTGCAACATCGGTTACAACCGAATTCCATACAGAAGTTAATAGTTGCGTAGTTTGTTCTCTATTGGCATCACTCATTTTATTTTCTAAAAATGGTTCTACTGCACTTTTGTATTTTCCATGGCGAATTACTTCCATTTTAACACCCGATTTTTCTTGTAAATCTTTAAAGAACATCAATTCAGCAGACAAACCTTTAAAGTCTAATTCTCCAATAGGATTCAAATAAATGGTATTGGCAACCGAATTCAAATAGTAATCTTTTTGCGAATAAACATCGGCATAAGAATAGATAAATTTCCCAGATTTTTTGAAATCTTCTAAAGCATCACGCAACGCTTTGGTTTGTGCAATTCCTAAATTTGAAAAATTGTTTAAAATTGAAATCCCTTTAATATCGGAATCAGTTTTGGCGTATTCAATTGCATTAATTACATCAAATAAGCCGTCATGTTTGTCCTTATCGTTCAAAAAAGGCATGTCGTCATAATTGGTTTTACCAGCATAATCGTAATTGATTTTAGATAAATCCAACTCGATTACAGAATTACTTTTAACCGAAACTGTTTCAGAATCTCCGCTACCAGCAATGGCTCCAATCAAGATAATTCCGAAGAAAAAAATCATGCAAAAAATAAATAGTCCAACAATAGTGGCTAATACATTTCCTAAAAATCTCATAGTAGTTAATTTTACTAATTAGTAGTTAAAAAAGATAATTTGTTACAAACCATTTGATTAAATGTAAAATAAAAATAGTTATCAACACAAGGCACAAATATACTTCAATTCTAAAATTCTTTTAGTTATTTTGCCAAATATGAATCAGCAACATCAAGTTATACTTTCGCTAGGCAGTAATCAAGGTAATCGCCTTGAAAACATTGAGCATTGTATTGATTTATTGCATCAAGAGGTTGGAACTGTAGTAAAGGTTTCTTCTTTATTTGAATCAGATTCTTGGGGTTTTTCTAGCGATTCGTTTTACAATTGCGCCGTTTTAATTCATACGCACAAAAATCCGCAAAAGCTTTTGAAAAATATTTTGAAAGTCGAGAAAAGGTTGGGTAGAGTTCGAACAGAAAGTTCCGATTATCAACCAAGAGTTATTGACGTCGATATGATTTCTTTTGATGATGAAATTATTGAATCTGAATCATTACAAATTCCGCACAAACATCTTCAAGACCGACTTTTTGTTTTGTTACCAATGATGGAAGTGGTTTCCGATTGGACGCATCCCATTTCTCAAAAATCAATTTCAGATATTTTAAAAAATTGTAAGGATAAAGGAAATTGTATAAAGGTTTCAAAATTGAATGCACCATTGCAAAAAATCAATTTCGACGATTTCAATTACATTGCTATTGAAGGAAATATTGGCGCAGGAAAAACAACTTTGGTTTCTAAATTGGCAGAAGATTTTAATGCTAAAACGGTTTTAGAACGATTTGCAGACAATCCGTTTTTACCTAAATTCTATAAAGATCAAAACCGATATGCTTTTCCGCTAGAGATGTCTTTTTTAGCCGATAGATACCAACAAATATCAGACGATTTAGCGCAATTTGATTTGTTTAAAGATTTTATAATTGCCGATTATCATATTTTTAAATCTTTAATTTTTGCTAAAGTAACGTTGGCAGAAGATGAATATCGATTGTATAAAACGCTTTTTGATATCATTTACAAAGAAATGCCAAAACCAGATTTGTATGTTTATTTATACCAAAATACAGAACGATTATTGGCAAATATCAAGCGAAGAGGAAGAAGTTACGAACAAGAAATTCCAGCAGATTATTTAGAAAAAATCAATAATGGTTATCTCGATTATATCAAAACTCAGAAAGATTTGAATGTACTTATAGTAGACGTTTCTGAAAGAGATTTTGTAAAAAATCAAGAAGATTATATTTTCATTCTTGATGAAATTAAGAAGAAGTTGAATTAACGCTTTAAGGAAAAATGACCTTTTATTTCTGGAGTGTTTTCATCCTTTTTAAACGTAAACCAATAATCGTCAGATGGTAAAAGTTGGTTGTTTAAAGTGCCATCCCAATTATTATCTATAGCATTCAGTTGTTTAATTAACTTTCCGTAGCGATTAAAAATCGAAACTTTTGCTTTTGGATAATAAATTAAACCCTTGATTGTCCAATTGTCATTAAATCCATCTCCATTTGGAGTAAAAAAATTAGGGATTGTAATTACTGCAAATTCTTTGAAATCAAAACCACAATTGTTTTTTCCTCGAACTATAGCATTATAAATTCCGCCATCAGAAACGGTAAATACATTAGATGTTTGAAAACTCACACCGTCAATGGAGTATTCATAATCTCCAGAAGTTGAAACGATAATTGTTGCAGTTGTACCATTAATCAAAACGTCATCAATAACAGGAAGGTCATTTTGAGTTACTGTAAATGTCTTTGTACTAGAACAACCCTGTGGAGTCAAATCGGTTACCAAAACAGAATAAATGCCAGGAGAAGCAATGGTAATTGTATTGGTAGTTTCAGATGTTGACCACAAATAAGAAACATTGTTAATTCCTGCGTTTAAAGTAAGTGTTTCGTTTTCACAAAGTGAAAGATTTTCATCAACAACTATAGGTTTTGAAATTACTTGAACATTTATAGCAATTCTTCCAATTGAAAGACAACCATTGTTGTTTCCTTCAATGTAATAAGTAGTGTTTTGTGTTAATGTTGGAGTTGTAAAACTGGTTCCTGTAACTAAAGGAGTTATGCTAGTTAAAGACGAATACCAATTTATTACTCCTGATGAAGTAGAAGCATTAAGTGTCGTTGCTGTGTTTTCGCAAATACTTAAATTAGTATTAGTAGTTAAAATAGGTGTTGTATTAACAGAAGCAGTTACGGCAGTTCTAACATTTGAAGTACATCCAATAGGAGAGGCATCTGCAAAATATGTAGTGGTTGAATTTAAAAAAGGAGTAGTGAAAGTTGTTCCTGTTGCAATTGGCATTCCTCCTGTTGCAGAAGTATACCAATTAATTACTGGAACATTTGCAGTCGCTCCAAGAGTTACCACTCCAGGATTGCAAATTTCTGCGGCTGTTGTTGAGATAATACTTGGGATAGTTATTGTTGTGCTTGTAGAAATTTGAATTATTGGATCGCCTGGCATTCCTCCATATTCTACAATGTATCCTTTGGGTTGATAATCACCGCTAGGTTCACCAGTATTGGAAATGTCATTCCACGAACCAGGAATTCCAACACCTGGAGCAGTGATATGAGTATAATCTTCATCACCACTACTGTTTGGTTCACCTGTATTCCAAAAAGTAAAAGCAAAAGCAGTTCCTGCCTCTGGTCCGGTCATCCATCTCCAAACACCTTCTTGTTGTTCATCGCTTCCTCCAATCCAACCTGCACCGGCTGATTGTTCTCCAGCAAGTTGTGCTTCGTCTGCTGCCGTTATTGTAGCTAAATAGCCTTGAATTCCGTAGTAAAAGTTGGTAGTAGCGGCAACTCTAGCATCAGACCAAGTTATTCCGATATTGGGAATATATTGATAATAATGTCCATTTGAAGGTAAATAATTGGCTTGGCCAATTGAAATAGAAAAAGTTCTAACGCCACTTGGATTAGTAGCATTGCTAAAATATTCAACATCTTCAATTGCAGCTTCTAGTTCTGCGTAGGTAGGTTGACTAAATAGACCAATCAAAGTTAATTTTCCTGTATTACTGTCCCAACTACTATTAATTGTAGGATGCGAACCAGTAAGAGTCAATATATCTTCACCAGAAACATATCCGGATGAAATTTGAATATAGATAGCGGTAACACCAGGATCATCGGGATCAACAATAGTCATATTTGTAACTATTTTCATTGAAGTTCCAGGACAGTATATTTGGTTCCCGGTTGCTGTTAAAATTGGAGCGACATTAGATGTTTGAGCTTTCGTAGAAGGCCCAATTAGTAATAAAAATAAAACAAATATTTTAGTTATGTTTTTTATTTTCACAAGATTAAAGAGTGTTTATTTTTTGAAATAAATCCCAAACTACTATTCCTGTACTTACCGATATATTTAATGAATGTTTACTTCCTAATTGTGGAATTTCTATAACGCCATCACTTAAATCAATAGCTTCTTGTGAAACTCCAAACACTTCATTTCCGAAAACTAATGCGTATTTTTTTTCTTTTTCAGGTTTAAAATCATCTAAGAATATAGCATTTTCAACTTGCTCAATAGCATAAACAGAAATGCCTTCTTTTTTAAGGTTTTCAATAACTTCAATAACACTTTTATTGTGTTCCCAGGCGACGGTTTCAGTTGCTCCAAGTGCGGTTTTATGAATTTCTTTGTTTGGAGGTGTTGCGGTTATTCCGCAGAGATAAATTTTTTCAATTAGAAATGCATCAGAAGTTCTAAATACCGAGCCAATATTGTGAAGACTTCTAATATCGTCTAAGACAATGATTATTGGTGTTTTTTCAGCTTGTTTAAAATCTTCAACCGATTTTCTTTCAAGTTCGCTGTTTTCTAATTTTCGCATTTCTAATTTTTTTGTAAAGGTATTCAAAAAAAAAGCTTCCGAAAATCGGAAGCTCTTTTTTTATGAGGAAAAAATATTAGCTTTTAGTCTCTGTTGCTGGAGTAGCAGGAGCATCTGGAAGAACATTACCTTTAATAGTAATAATTTTTGTAGATTTTCCTGTTGGAACCGGAGCAGCACCTGGAGTTGTTGAAGGAGTAGTTACTGGAGTAACATTTGAACCTACAGCATTAGAAGTTACAGTTACTGTTTTAGTAAATGGACCAACTCTGCTAGTATCGTATTTAACTCCAATTTTACCTGTTTCTCCTGGTTGAATTGGTTTTTCTGGTTTAGATGGTACTGTACAACCACAAGATCCTTGAGTATTTTCAATAACTAAAGGTTTGTTTCCATTATTTGTGAAAACAAATTCTCTTTGTCCGTCAGCATTGTGTGGAATACTTCCATAATCAATAGTTTCATTTTCAAAAACCATTCCTGCACCATCAACTTTAGGAGTTTCAACTTTAGTTGCTACCGCTTTCTTAGCTTTTTTTGCTTTAGATTTTGTTTGAGCATTTGCAGAAGTTAAACTGAAAACTGCTAAAACTGCTACTAGTAATATTTTTTTCATTTTTTATAAAATTAATAATTTAACAAGACAAATTTATATAAAAAAAAGTTCAAGAGTCACAATGAAACTTAAATTTTTATTAAATGAATTGTTAATGATAAAATTTAATATTAAATAATTAAATTCGTAAGCTAAAATTAAAATTATAAAACCATTGTCATCTAAAGATAAAAGCCCGAAAGAAACACCATTGATGAAGCAATATAATGAGATTAAAAGGAAGTATCCTGATGCTTGTTTATTGTTTAGAGTAGGAGATTTTTATGAAACTTTTGGGGAAGATGCTATTCGCGCTTCAAAAATTCTTGGTATTACTTTGACAAAGCGAGGTGCTGGCTCAGAAACAGAAACGGCTTTGGCAGGTTTTCCTCACCATTCTATAAATACTTATTTACCTAAACTTGTAAAAGCAGGACTCCGAGTAGCCATTTGTGATCAACTTGAAGATCCAAAAATGACTAAAACTATTGTCAAACGAGGTGTTACAGAATTAGTGACTCCAGGTGTTGCAATGAATGATGAGGTTTTACAATCTAAATCCAATAATTTTTTAGCGTCAATTTATTTTGGAAAAAAGCAATTAGGTGTTTCTTTTTTAGATGTTTCAACTGGAGAATTTTTGACGGCTCAAGGAAATGAAGAATATATCGATAAGTTGCTTCAGAATTTTAATCCAAGTGAAATTCTAATTCAGAAGAACAATCGAAATCAATTTAAAGAAAGTTTTGGAGAAGATTTTAACACATTTTATCTTGAAGATTGGGTTTATCAAGAAGATTATGCTTTTGAAACATTGACCAATCATTTTCAAACTAATTCACTAAAAGGTTTTGGAATTGAAGAATTACAAGATGGAATTATAGCTTCAGGAGCGATTTTATATTATTTGTCAGAAACTCAGCATAATCGTGTTCAGCATATTACAAGTATTCAAAGAATTGCCGAAGATGCTTATGTTTGGATGGATAGATTTACAATCCGTAATTTAGAATTATATCATAGTTATAATCCTAATGCAGTTACGCTTTTAGATGTAATTGATAAAACGCTTTCGCCAATGGGTGGACGTTTGTTGAAGCGATGGTTGGCGTTGCCTTTGAAAGATGCTAGCAAAATTAGAAGTCGTCATGAAGTGGTTACTTATTTGAAAGAAAACCAAGAAATACTTCAAAAAATACAATATCAAATAAAGCAGATTTCAGATTTAGAACGATTGATTTCTAAAATTGCAACAGGAAAAGTCTCTCCAAGAGAAGTTATTTATTTGAAAGAATCTTTGGATGCAATAATTCCAATAAAAACATTGGCTTTAGAAAGTAAGCAAGAAGCAGTAAGAATAATTGGCGATAGTTTTCATAGCTGTGATTTACTTCGTGAAAAGATAAAAACAACCTTAAATCAAGATGCTCCAGTTGCTATTTCAAAAGGAAATGCCATTGCAACAGGAGTTCATGCCGAATTAGATGAATTAAGAAATATTGCCTTTTCTGGTAAAGAGTTTTTAGAAGGAATTGAAAAAAGAGAATCGGAAGCTACAGGAATTTCATCTTTGAAAATATCGTTCAATAATGTTTTTGGATATTATATTGAAGTAAGAAATACACATAAAGATAAAGTTCCTGCTGAATGGATTAGAAAGCAAACATTAGTAAACGCTGAACGATACATTACAGAAGAATTAAAAGAATACGAAACCAAAATTCTTGGTGCCGAAGAAAAAATTCATCAAATTGAAAGTCAACTTTTCGAACAATTAGTCAATTGGATTGCTACATATATAAAACCAGTTCAGTTAAATGCTAATTTGGTTGCTCAGTTAGATTGTTTGACTTCTTTCACGCAATTAGCAATTGAGAACAATTATGTTTGTCCAATTATAGACGAAACTTTTGAATTAGAAATTACCAATGGTCGTCATCCTGTTATTGAAAAGCAATTACCAGTTGGAGTTCCTTATATTGCTAATGATGTTTATTTAGATAGAGAAACACAGCAACTAATTATGATAACCGGACCAAATATGTCGGGTAAATCAGCTATTTTGCGTCAAACAGCTTTGATTGTATTACTTGCTCAAATGGGATGTTTTGTTCCGGCAGAAGCGGTTAGAATGGGAGTTGTCGATAAAATATTTACTAGAGTAGGAGCAAGCGATAATATTTCGATGGGCGAATCTACTTTTATGGTAGAAATGAACGAAACAGCTTCTATTTTAAATAATATTTCGGATAGAAGTTTAGTGCTTTTAGATGAAATTGGTCGAGGAACAAGTACGTATGATGGAATTTCTATAGCATGGGCAATTGCAGAGTTTTTGCATGAAAATCCTGCTCGACCAAAAACACTTTTTGCAACGCATTATCATGAATTGAATGAAATGAGCGAAATGCTTCCGAGAATTCAAAATTACAATGTTTCGGTAAAAGAGTTAAAAGATAATGTTCTTTTCATAAGAAAATTAGTAAAAGGAGGCAGTGCACATAGTTTTGGAATTCATGTAGCTAAAATGGCTGGAATGCCACAAACAGTAATTCAAAAAGCTCAAAAACTATTAAAGAAATTAGAAAAAGACCATTCAGGAGACGCTTTACATGGAATAAAATCCGCTAAGGATGAAATGCAATTGAGTATTTTTAATTTAGATGACCCATTATTGGAGGAAATTAAAGAAGAGATATTAGGTTTAGACATAAATACCTTAACTCCTGTAGAGGCATTAATGAAACTTAACGAAATAAAACGAATGTTGCTTAAAAAGTAACAAATAGGTTTTCAGTAGGTTATGTTTTTGTGAAGTTTTTTTTATAAAAAACGTTTGTATAATTGAATTTTAATATTACATTTGCATCCGCAATACGGAACAAGTGTTGTCGTTCATACAAAATCTGATAATGCGAAAATAGCTCAGTTGGTAGAGCGCGACCTTGCCAAGGTCGAGGTCGCGGGTTCGAGCCCCGTTTTTCGCTCAACCACCTATACGCTCGGATGGTGAAATTGGTAGACACGCTGGACTTAAAATCCAGTGAACAGTAATGTTCGTGCGGGTTCAAGTCCCGCTCTGAGTACTAAAGCTTCAAACATAATGTTTGGAGCTTTTTTGTTTTAATTTGATTCTGTTTTTAATTGATATGGGTACTTTTGTTATTAGTAAAAGATTGAATGGGTATTACAAATATGAATTTACTTCTAGAAAAGGTAAAGCAATTTTGCTAAGCAATGATTTTGAATTACGTTTTGAATGTGAAGAGAACATCGAATTGCTAAAAAAATCAGTGGCTAACTTGTTTTTTATGAAGTTCAAATCAAAAAATGGCAAGCTGTATTTTAAAATAATTTTAAACGATAAAGAAATTGCTGTAAGTAGAAAGTATACTACTCAATTATTAATGGAAAAGGGAATTGCGGAAATAGAGCGAACCATACACAATTCAGAAGTTCTTGATTTTTCACATCAGAATGATGTTTTTCCACCTGCAGAAGAAATATTCGGATAAATTTTAAATATAAAGTAAAAAAAAAGCTCTGCATTGCAGAGCTTATTTTTTGTAATTAGAAACTAGTTCTAATTATTTTTTAGCTGGAGCTTCAGTAGCTGGAGCTTCTGTAGCAGCAGTTGTGTCAGCTGGAGCAGCAGTTGTATCAGCTGGAGCAGCAGTTGTGTCAGCTGGAGCAGCAGTTGTGTCAACAGCAGTTGTGTCAGCAGTTCCTTCAGCAGCGTTTTCTGATTGTTTACAAGATACTACAGTTAATGCAGCGATAACAGCTAAACTTAAAAATACTTTTTTCATCTTAATTTAATATAAAAGGTTAATTATTAATTCGGAGCAAAGATATAAATTTTTTTAATCGAAAAAACTTTTATTCAACTTTTTTTTAAAATTCTCACTTTGAATTCCGTCATTTACTTTACAAATTTCGTGCCAAACTATTAAGAATTGCAAATTTATTTCTTCTTGGCTGGTTGTATGATTTTCAATTCATTAATGATGTTTTTTGCTCCTGCAAACTTATCAATAATAAATAGTATGTATCTAGAATCCACCATAATGTTTCTACAAATGTCTGGAGAGTAATAAACATCACTCATTGTTCCTTCCCAAACTCTATCAAAATTCAAGCCAATTAAATTTCCATTTTTGTCTAAAGCCGGACTTCCTGAATTTCCTCCAGTTGTATGATTAGTAGCAATGAAACAAACAGGCATTTTACCATTTACCCCATAAATACCATAATCTTTGGCATTGTACAAATCAATTAGTTTTTGAGGAACATCAAACTCATAATCACCAGGAACATATTTTTCCATAACTCCATCTAATGTTGTAAATGGCTCATAATATACTGCATCATTCGGTTTGTATCCTTTAATTTTTCCGTAAGTTACACGTAAAGTACTATTAGCATCAGGAAAAATTCGAGCCGATTTAGGACTTAACTCTAAAATGGCTTTCATATAAGTTCTTTGCAAAGCAATGTTTTTCAAATTCAACTCGTCATATTTTGGAGCTACATTTTTAGTAAAGGCATCCGCCATTGATTTTATAACTTGATATCCTTTATCAGCATTCATCTTTTCAATAACTGTTTTAGAATCTCCTTCAAGTAATGATCTAAATTTTTCTAATGATGTTAACTTTGAATTTGCAAAAACATCAGTCGTTAATTGAGATGCATTAATGTTGTTCAAACTTTCAGGTAAAAACTGTTTTGGAGATTTAGTTGCGTACAAATTGATTAATTGCTCAAATACATTTTTATCAACTTCTGCATTATAATCTTTATAAAATTCTCCAATTCCATTGGATAATGTGTTTTTTCTATCTGTAAAAGATTGTTCGCCTTTAGTATTTAAAATTTGTTCCAATTGGTATAATTTATATCCAACAGAAAGTAATTCAGTGTTTCTTAAAGCAACTTCAGAAAAATAATCTCGAGCTAAAGCATAGTCTTTAATTTCAGTATAATTTTTTTCAAATTCTGATAATAAATTTCCGTATTCAACTTGTTTGCCTGCTTTTGCTACTTTTTGTTGAAAGTCTTTTTCAAATTTTTGTTTAGCAGCAACTGCATTGGCTTTTTTCAAACCTTTCGTTTCTCCCATCCATTTTTTCCAATAATTAGCAACAGAAGCATATTTTGCTGCATATTGAATTTTGATGGCTTGATCTTTTCGCATAAAACGATCTTGCACTTTCAAAGCCGCATCACGAATTTCAACTTTTGCAGGATTCAATGTTTCAACAATTTGATTAACGGCTACCGATGGTAAATATTCTGTAGTTCTTCCCGGATAACCCATAACCATTGTAAAATCGTTTTCTTTTAAACCTGTAATGGAAATTGGAAAGAAATGTTTTGGTTTGTATGGAACATTATCAGCTGAATAAGCTGCCGGACGATTGTTTTTATCAGCATAAATTCTGAATAGAGAAAAATCTCCAGTATGTCTTGGCCAAACCCAATTGTCAGTATCCGAACCAAATTTACCAATAGAACTTGGTGGTGCACCAACCAAACGTACATCTTTATAGCTCTCTACAACAAATAATAGGTATTGATTTCCGTCATAAAATGTTTTTACACGATTTTCTTGCCAAGCTTCTTTCGGAGAATTTTTAACTAATTCCGAAATATTTTGTTGAATTTTCTTTTGTTTTTCAGCTTCCGAAGTTAAACTAGCAGTACCTTCAACTATTTTAGAAGTTACATCTTCAATTTTTACCACAAAAGTTACTTCCAAATCTTTATTTGGCAATTCTTCTTCCATTTTGTAAGCCCAAAAACCATTGGTTAAATAGTCATGTTCAACGGTTGAATGACTTTGAATGTTATCAAAACCACAGTGGTGATTGGTCAAAATCAATCCTTTGTCTGAAATTACCTCGGCAGTACAACCGCCATCAAAATGAGGAACGGCATCTTTCAAACTCGATTTATTAATAGAATAAATTTGTTCTGCAGAAATTTTCATTCCTAAGGATTTCATTTCGCCTTCGTTCATTCCTTTTAGCATCGATGGAATCCACATTCCGCCTTGTTGCGCTTGCGTTTGAATGACAAATAATAAGAGTAATAGTTTAAAATATTTCATAGGTTAGAGTAGTTTGTATTTTAATAATTTGCGATTATGAATTTCAAAATCGTTGGCAAGATACAATTTTTGTGCGTTTTCATTGTGATGTTCTACTTCAAGATAGAGCAATTTTAACGATAATTTAGGGATTTGTTCTTTTATGAATTGCAATGTTTTGGCTCCAATTCCTTTTCCTCTAGCGGATTTTTTGAGGTAAAGTTCGTCTATAAAGGCAATTCTTCCTTGGTATTCAAAACTAAAAACAAAAGTAAGAATTACATATCCAACTAATTCATCCTCTGAATAAATCAACCAAGATTTTCCAAGATGTTCATCGGAAATAAACTCTTGAAATAATTTTTTTGAAACTTTAATATCAATTGGATAATTATCAATAGTATAGAAATCCTTCATCATTGAGGTGATGGTTTCGATTTGAGAAGCTTCTAAAGGTTGAAAAGTTGTCATTTTATATACTGTTTGTCATTTCGACGAAGGAGAAATCTCATAATCTTAATAACTTGATGCGATTTCTCCTTCGTCGAAATGACAAAATTATGTGATACGATTTAGAATAACATCCGTTGCACCTTTATTCATCTGCACAAAAGTCGAACAAATATGTCCTTTTTCATTACGTTCGTCTTCGTTGTTTATTAATAAGTTGAATGCGTCATTCAATTCATTTTGATTTGAAATTGATATACAACCTTCTTGATGCACTAATGCAGTTGCTTCAGCAAAATGGGAATAATTTGGACCAATAATAATCGGAACACCGAATGTTGCCGGTTCCAAAATATTATGAACACCAGGATTTCCAAATCCGCCACCAACATAGGCAATGTCTGCGTAGGAATATATTTTGGTTAAAATTCCGATGGTGTCGATGATGAAAACATTGAAATTTGATAAATCAATAGTGCTTTTTTCAGAAAATAGTACGGAAGTTTTTGTTATTTGGGATTTGAGATTTGAGATTTGCTCCGCTTTTATATTGTGTGGTGCGATGATGAATTTAATTTCATCTGATGCATTATTAATGTAATTCACCAATAAATTTTCGTCTTTTGGCCACGAACTTCCTATTACAATTGTGGTTTTGTTGTTTTTAAATTGTTCTATAAAATCTAATGAATTGTCTCTTTCTAAAATCGAAACTACTCTATCAAATCGCGTATCACCAGAAATTTTTACATTGTTGAAACCAATACTTTGAATCAAATTTTTTGAACTTTCATTTTGCACAAAAAAGTAGTCGAATGTTTTTAATGCATTTCTGTAAAAACCTCCGTACCATTTGAAAAAGGCTTGTTTTTCTCTAAAAATTCCTGAAATTAAATAGGTTTTTATTTCAAGTTTCTTTAATTCATTTAGATAATTGGGCCAATATTCATATTTAATAAAGAAAACTAGTTCTGGATTTATCGCTTTGATGAATTTTTGTGCATTCGATTTTGTGTCTAATGGCAAATAAACTGTAGCATCAGCAACCGTATTGTTTTTTCTTACTTCGTAACCTGATGGAGAGAAAAAAGTAACTACTATTTTATGGTTTGGATATTGAATTTTTATTTTTTCAATAACTGGTAAGCCTTGTTCGTATTCACCTAATGATGCAGCGTGAAACCAAATAGTTTTGTCGGTTGTATTGATTTTGCTTTTTAAAATTGAAAAAACTTCTTTTCGACCATCAACAAAAAGTTTCATTTTCGGACTGAAAAGTGCTAATAGTTTCACGACTTGTGAAGCGAGAAGTAGAATTAAATTGTAAAGAAAAAGCATTATCTAATTTTAGTTGGGTAAAAATAAGATTTTTTGCCACAGATTTTACGGATTAAACGGATTTTCACAACTAAATTTCTTTTGAAAATCTGATTTTACAAAAGACAAATGCTAATTAGCCCTGATTGGAGCGACTGCCATGCAGTGTGGAAAGCAGGAAAATGCAAACCAAAAAAAGCCCTAACCATTCGCTACAAATAATAAGAAATGTTATACTTTTGTATTTCAAATTTTTTAGGATGAAGAAATTACAAATGGTTGACTTGAAAGGTCAATACGAAAAAATAAAAGCGGAAGTGAATGCTTCTATTCAAGATGTTTTAGAAAATAATACTTACATAAACGGACCTTTGGTTCATCAATTTCAGAAAGATTTAGAAGATTATTTGGGTGTAAAACACGTGATTCCATGTGCCAATGGAACCGATGCGTTGCAAATCGCCATGATGGGATTGGATTTGAAACCTGGTGATGAGGTAATTACTGCCGATTTTACATTTGCCGCAACTGTTGAAGTAATTGCTTTACTGCAATTAACTCCGGTTTTAGTTGATGTGGATATGAATAATATGAACATTTCTTTGGATGGAATTCGTAAAGCAATTACTCCAAGAACTAAGGCGATTGTTCCGGTTCATTTGTTTGGTCGTGCGGCTAATATGGATGCGATTATGGAAATTGCAAACGAGCATAACCTTTATGTAATTGAAGATAATGCGCAAGCAATTGGAGCCGATTATAAATCAAAAGATGGTTCTAAAAAGAAAGTGGGAACCATTGGACATGTTGGTGCGACATCGTTTTTTCCTTCTAAAAACTTAGGCTGTTATGGTGATGGAGGAGCAATTTTTACAAACGATGATAAATTAGCTCACACATTACGCGGAATTGTAAATCACGGAATGTATGAAAGATATCATCACGATGTAGTAGGAGTGAACTCACGTTTGGATAGTATTCAAGCTGGAGTTTTGAAAGCTAAATTACCGCATTTAGATACTTATAATAAAGCACGTCAAGATGCTGCTAGGAAATATTCTATTGCGTTGAGTGTAAATTCAAATATTTGGGCACCATTTATTTGTGAAACTTGCGATTGCCATGTTTTTCATCAATATGTTATCAGAATTATGAATGGAAAGCGTGACGGCTTGTTAGCACATTTGCAAGAAAAAGGAATTCCGTGTGCGATTTATTATCCAATTCCGTTGCACAGTCAAAAAGCTTATGCTGATTCTAGATACAAAGAAGAAGATTTTCCGGTAACCAACCAATTATGTAAAGAAGTAATTGCTTTACCAATGCACACCGAATTGGACGACGAGCAAATTAAATTTATAACAGATACGGTTTTAGAATACGTTTAATAGTTTTCAGTCTCAGTTTTCAGTCTCAGTACTGTTAACTGCGACTGCGACTGTCAACTAAATAAATATGAAAATAGTAGTAACAGGAGGTTTAGGTTTTATTGGTTCGCACACCGTTGTTGAATTGCAAAATGAAGGTTTTGAAGTTGTAGCAATTGATAATTTGTCCAACTCATCAGAAAGTGTTTTGGACGGAATTGAAAAAATTACTGGTAAAAAACCAATTTTTGAAAAAATGGATTTACGTGATAAAGCGTCGGTTCAAAATTTCTTTAAAAAACACAATGATGTTGCTGGAGTGATTCACTTTGCTGCATCAAAAGCTGTTGGAGAAAGTGTAGAAAATCCTTTGTTGTACTATGAAAACAATATCAACGCATTGGTTTATGTACTTCAGGAATTGAAAGAGTTGTCTAATCCGAATTTTATCTTTAGTTCTTCTTGTACTGTTTATGGTCAAGCTGAAAAAATGCCGATTACTGAAGATGCTTCTGTGCAACCTGCAATGTCTCCTTATGGAAATACCAAACAAATAGGTGAAGAAATCATCACCGATGTTGCAAAAGTGACCAATATTAATTCTATTTTATTAAGATATTTTAATCCAATTGGATCGCATCCGAGTGCGGAGATTGGTGAATTACCTATAGGAATTCCTCAAAATTTAGTTCCGTTTATTACACAAACTGCTATTGGAATGCGTGAGAAATTATCTGTTTACGGAGATGATTATCCAACGGCAGACGGAACAGCAGTTCGTGATTATATTCACGTTGTTGATTTGGCTAAAGCGCATGTTGTAGCATTGAAACGACTTTTAAACAAACAAAATTTAGAAAAAGTAGAAACTTTTAATTTAGGAACTGGAACAGGAAGTTCTGTTTTAGAAGTAATTACTGCTTTTGAAAAAGTTTCAGGGCAAAAATTAAATTATCAAATTGTAGGTAGAAGAGAAGGTGATATAACTTCGGCTTATGCCAACACTGATAAAGCTAATAATGTTTTAGGTTGGAAAGCGCAATCAACTTTAGAAGATAGTTTGGCTAGTGCTTGGAAATGGGAACAGAAGATAAGAAGCTAAATATTATACATTTATACAAATAAAAAATCCTCATAAATTTATGAGGATTTCTTTTTTTACTTCTTAGCGGCTTCTTTAAGTTCTTTGCCAGCTTCATCAAGTTTTTCTGCACCTTCTTCAAGAGCTTCACCTGCCTTAGCTTGAGTAGTGTCAATTACTTCTTCTGTTTTTTGTGCAACAGTGTCAATTTTTTCACCAATTTCTGTTCCTAAAGTTGGTTCACCTTCTACTTTTTTGTCTCCGCAAGACACCATTGCAACAGCCATAAATGCTACTGCTAAAATTGTTTTTTTCATTTTTTTAAAGATTAAAATTAATAACAATTTCAGTAATACAAATTAGATGCCAAATAGTTTAAATAATGCTTAAAATTATTTTTTTGTTGCTTCTTGAACTTTTTTTGCTCCTTGTTCTACTTTTTCTGCACCTTTTGCAATTATTGCTTTAGCTTTTTCACCAACTTTAGAAGAATCTATAACCTTTTTAGCTTTTACTTTTGCAGAATCAGCGGCTTGTTTCAAGTCTGCTCCAACGGCTTTTGAAGCTTCTTTTACTTTTTCTTTAGTTTCTTCCTTGCATGAAATTAACAGCGATGCAAAGGCTAAGGATAAAATTATTTTTTTCATTGTAGTATATATTAATTAATTTTTAGTGAACGGTGCAAATTATATTCCAAACTATAAAATTATTTTATTTTTAATAATACATTAGGGTTAGGACAATTATTTTTATAAAAACTTAATTTATTTTCAGAACAAACTCCGGGATAATCACCTGTTTTGCCTTCAATATCTAAAATGATTTGAAAATGTAAATGTGGAGCATAATCTCCATTTATTGGTGGTAAACCTAGATTTGCAATTTGCTCTCCTTGAGTCACCTTTTGACCTATTTTTTTATCAAATAAACTGTCTTCACTAAGATGACCATACAAAGTGTAAAATTTGAATTCGTTTATTTCATGTTCCAAAATTATTGTTGGACCATAATCGCCCAAAGCAGTGTTGTTTTGAAAACTATGTATTGTACCATCTAAAGCAGCATGAATAGATGCTTGTTTGTTAATCCATAAATCTAAACCTATGTGAATGTTACGTTCTTCGGTATTTTCGTTTTTAAAAACCGTACTTCTTTTATATAAGTTTCTGGTTTCTAAATAACCACCAAAAGCAATTTTTGCATTGTTTCTATCTAAGTGATTCTGAATAAAAACTTCATAATCGGCTGCAGTTTCAAGTTTATGATTATTCAATTCTGTGTTTGAAACAGATAAATCTAAAGCAACATAATCGGAATAATCAATGCTAGGCTCGATTACTTTAGCTGATTCTAAATGAGATAAAAAGTCTACAAAATTTTCCATAAACTAGTTGTTAAGCAGAAATAGTTTCTACTTCTCTATCAATTTTATTTACTAATCCGACCAATACTTTTCCTGGACCAACTTCTGTAAAACTTGTTGCTCCGTCTTTTATCATTTGTTGAACCGATTGAGTCCATTTTACAGGAGCAGTTAATTGGATGATTAGGTTTTTCTTAATCTCGTTAGCATCAGAAACCGCGCTAGCAGTCACATTTTGATAAACCGGACAAATTGGAGTTGAAAAAGTAGTTGCTTCAATTGCTGCAGCTAATTCTTCTCTTGCTGGTTCCATCATTGGTGAGTGAAATGCTCCTCCAACAGGCAAAATTAAAGCACGTTTTGCGCCAGCTTCTTTCATTTTTTCGCAAGCCAATTCTACCGCTTTGTATTCTCCAGAAATAACTAATTGTCCAGGACAGTTATAATTTGCTGCAACCACAACACCATCAATTGAAGCACAAATATCTTCTACGATTTTATCATCTAAATTTAAAACGGCTGCCATCGTTGATGGAGTAATTTCACAAGCTTTTTGCATAGCGATTGCTCTTTGTGAAACCAATTTTAATCCGTCTTCGAAAGATAAAGCTCCATTGGCAACTAAAGCTGAAAATTCACCTAGCGAATGACCTGCAACCATTTCTGGACAAAAATCTTCTAAAGTTTTTGCTAAGATTACTGAATGTAAAAAAACCGCTGGTTGCGTAACTTTTGTTTCTTTTAATTCTTCTGCAGTTCCTTCGAACATAATATCTGTAATTCTAAAGCCTAATATGTCATTAGCTTTTTCGAATAATTCTTTTGCTACTGCTGAATTTTCATATAAATCTTTTCCCATTCCTGAGAATTGTGCACCTTGACCCGGAAATATGTATGCTTTCATAAATGTAGTTTAAAAGTTTGAAAAGGTTAAAGGTTTAAAAGTATTACCCAAAACTTTAGCAAAAATACTATTTTATTTAAATTGTGTAACTTTAATTTTATTATCACGTCTAATTAGATACTAAATAATCATAAACTTATGAAAAAAATTAAAGCTATTTTACTACTTGTTATCGTTGCTTTTTTATTGTTTTATTTTAATCTACCGGTACTAAATTTTGGATTCATTGCATTGCCAATAATTCTTTTAATAGTAACTATTGTTGGAGTTTTTATCTTCACTCGATTCAAAGTGGTGAATGAAAAGAAAATACAAGTGATTGAAAAACCTAACAAGCTGTTTTTTATAATTATTTCCTTGTTACTATTTTACATGCTTATTGTTCCATTATTTACAAGTCTTCCAATGTTTAGAAGTCAATCTTTTAAAAATTTAATTGGGAACGTAGCCGATGGTAAATCTATTGCCAATCATATTGCTCCAATTTCAATTGATGAAATACGAGTTGTTGATGAAGAATTGGCTTATTTACTTGGTGAAAAAATTCTTGGTTCACAACCTGCTTTGGGAAGTCAAGTGGAGTTAGGACATTTTTGTATTCAAAAAGTAGGTGATGATTTATATTGGGTTGCACCATTATTACATTCAGGTTTTTTTAAATGGTGGAACAACCAAGAAGGAACTGCAGGTTATGTTATGGTTTCGGCAACCAACGAACGTGATGTGAAATTGGTTCAAAATATTGGAGGAAAAGACATTAAAATAAAATACCAAACAGAAGCTTTTTTTGGAAGTCAAATTCAAAGACATTTATATTTTAACGGATTTGCAACCGTTGGTTTAACCGATTATACTTTTGAAATTGACGATTTAGGAAATCCGTTTTGGGTGGCAACGGTTTATGATAAAAAAATTGGTTTTGCAGGAAACGACGCAACAGGAATTGTTGTGGTTGATGCCCAAACAGGAGCAATGACCGAATTCAAAATTGCTGATGCTCCAAAATGGGTGGATAGAGTTCAACCTATAGATTTTGTTGAAGAACAACTAAACGATTGGGGCGAATATGTTCATGGTTATTGGAATTTTTCAAATGCTAATAAACTACAGATAACAGAAGGATTAACTTTAGTTTATGGAAAAGACAATAAATCTTATTGGTATACGGGTTTAACTTCAGTTGGAAAAGATGAATCTGCGGTGGGATTTGTTTTAGTTGATACAAGAACCAAAGAAACTACCTTTTATAAACAAAGTGGCGCAACAGAATTTGCAGCGCAAGGTTCGGCAGAGGGAAAAGTTCAAGAAAAAGGATACAAATCATCGTTGCCAATACCTTACAATATAAATTCGATTCCGACCTATGTTATGACTTTAAAAGATGATGGCGGATTGGTAAAAATGTATGCTATGGTTGCCATTAGTGATTACACTATTGTAGGTGTTGGAAATTCAATGAGAGAAGCTTTAACTTCTTTTAAAAGCGCTTATAATATGACCGGAAATAAATTGAATTCTTCTAGTTTAACAAATAAAAAACAACTGAATTCTGTTGTAACAAGAATAACAAATGATGTAAAAAATGGTAATAGTTTTTATTATTTTACAACAAAAGACTATCCGAATATTTTTGTAGGTTCTTCGCAAATATCCAATCAGTTACCAGTAACAATTGTTGGCGATAGTGTAAAAATTTCTTTTGATATTGACAACGAAGAAGTCATTGATGTGGCAACATTTGAAAACACAACAATGAAGAAAAAAGCAAAATAAAAGTAAAAAGAAACGCCTGAGATTAGTCAGGCGTTTTTGTTATAATTCTATAGAACTTATAATTTCTAACAATTGATTCTTTAAATCTTCATTGGTGATTCCTTTTTCAGCATCAAAATTGTCATTGAAACTTGGCAAAGAAAAACTTCCTTTGACAACAGCGCCTTGAAAAGGAAAACGATTTTTTGCAATTTCTAAAACAGAACTTCCGCCACGTGGTCCTGGTGAAGTTGCTAGTAAAAGCACTTGTTTTTCTTGAAATGTTTTGGCATTGATTCTTGAAGTCCAATCAAAAATGTTTTTGAAAGCAGCCGAATAAGCACCATTATGTTCTGCAAACGAAATCACTATAGCATCTGCAGTTCCCAGTTTGGCATAAAAGTCTTGAGCTAATTGTGGAATTCCGTTATCCTTTTCTTTGTCTACTGAATAAATTGGCATTTCGAAGTCATTTAAATCTAGGACTTCTACTATAGCATTTTTAAATTGATTAGCAGCATAGGTTGCTAATTGTTTGTTAATTGAAGCCTTACTTGACGATGCTCCAAAAGCGATGATTTTTTTCATAGTTTATTTTTTTAACCAGTTACCTAATATTTTCCCCAAAAAAGGAAGCAAAACAAAAACCATTAAGGGAACTAAAATTCCAGTCATGATTAATGTTTTTAAAGGTAGAGGTAAATTTTTAATATAATCTCCAATTAAAAGAGAAACTAGTGTAATTGTTGGATAAATTGCTATCCAAACCATTACAGCAAACTTCCATCTAGGTGGTTGTTTCATTGTTTATAAAATAGGTTAGTGCACCAGAAGGACATTTCTTTATAGTTTCAATAATTTTTTCAGTAGTCGAATTTTCTGCATGAATCCATGGTTTTTCTTTGGGTTTGAAAACATCAGGATTATTTTTTACACATTCAGCCGCGTGTTTGCATAAACCATTTTTCCATACAATGGTAACTTCGTCATTAGTATATTCTTTTGTTAAGTCGTTTGAATTCATAATTGATTTTTTAAATTATAAAACGTCTCTAAATTCAGGAGTTTTGTCAAATACACTTTTAGCAAATGGACAAAGCGGAATAATTTTAATTCCTTTTTCACGTGCATATTCTACTGCTTTTACAACCATTTTTTTACCAAAGCCTTTACCTTCATTTCCTGGATTTACTTCGGTATGATCAATGATAATCTTGTCTTCTCCTGCAAAAACAAACGTCATCATTGCTTCATGTTTTCCTTCAACATCAATATAAAAAACACCGTTTTTATCATTGACTTTTAATTTTACTTCGTAGTTCATGTTTTTTTCAAAAATCGTTATTCTTCAATCGTTAATCTTATTGCTCCATCGGAATTTCCATCACTAAAAACTTCGCATCTGTATTTGCTTTAATTTCAATTTCAGAAGTTTCCCAAATTCCAATTGCATCTCTTTTTTCTAGTTTTTCGCCATTTACTTCAATTTCACCTTCAATATTCATGATGTAAAATCCGTTTCCTTCTTTTTTAAGAGAAAGTTTTTTAGAAAAATCTTTGTCAAAATCACTCAAGTAAAACCACGCATCTTGATGAATCCATACACCTTCATCATCGGCATTTGGCGAAAGAATTTGTGCAAAATTATTTTTTTGTAATGATTGGTCTAATGTGATTTGTTGGTAACGTGGTTCTACATTTCTGTATTTAGGAAACAACCAAATTTGAAATAATTTAGTATGTTGGTCATGGTTTGGATTAAACTCACTGTGCTGAATTCCGGTTCCGGCACTCATGACTTGAACATCGCCAGTTTTGATTGTTGCGGCATTTCCCATACTATCTTTATGAGCTAAATCACCTTCTAATGGAATAGTTATAATTTCCATATTGTCGTGTGGATGAGTTCCAAAACCCATTCCTGCAGCAACAGTGTCGTCGTTTAAAACGCGCAACATTCCAAATTGAACTCTATCTGGATTGTACCAACTTGCAAAACTAAAACTATGATAAGCATTCAACCAACCATGATTGGCGTGACCTCTTGAATCTGCTTTGTGTAAAACTATATTTTTCATATCGTTATAAATTTAGTAATTATTATGACACAAATTTACTGCGATAAGATTCGTGAAGCACTTAATGTAGATTAAGAAATTATTTTTTAAGTAAACGAGCTTTCATCTTACTAAAAAACTCAGGAGTAACACCAATGTAAGAAGCAATTTGCTTTTGAGGTATTTTTTGAATTAGTGTTGGATATTTAGAACAGAATTTTTCGAAGCGTTCTTCTGCAGATAAACTTAAATTATCCATTAAGCGTTCTTGGTGTGAAACCAATGAGTTTTCAGCTAGAATTCTGAAAAAGCGTTCTAATTTTGGAATTTCCTTGTATAATTCTTGATGATTTTCTTTTGAAATTACTACTACTTCCGCATCTTCTAAAACTTCAATAAAAAGATTACCAGGTTTTTCGGAGATGTAACTGTACATATCACCAATCCACCAACCTTCGCAAGCAAAATGCAAAACATGTTCGATAATGTTATCATTAATATTGAAACTTCTTAAAATACCCGAATTCACAAAGTAAGTACAATAAGCAATTTCGCCCGAACTCAATAAAATAGTTTTAGCTTTTAATTGTTTAGTTTCTGTTTTAGATAAAAACAAAGCTTCTTCATCAGAAGTTAAAGAAACATGCTTAGCGATATTTTCTAGAATAGATTGCATTAGTTCAAAAATACAATTTTTAACTTGTTATTTCGGAACTCAGATTTAAGAAATTAATCAGATTATTAAAATTTCTCTGATTTCTCAAATCTGTGTTCCAAAAAAGATATTTTTGTATAATACATCTATATTTCAAAAAATGAAAACCGAAAAAGAAAAAATGCTCGATGGCGAAATCTATTTTGCTAATGATAAAGTTTTAATAGCTGAGCGATTACGTGCCAAAAAGTTACTTCACAGATTGAATGTCACCGAATATGTAATGAATGGAAATTCGAGAAATATTCTACGCGAACTAATGCCAAACGCTCACAAAAGATTATACATCGAACCACCATTTCACTGCGATTATGGTTATAATATTAATTCAGGTGAAAATGTATATTTTAATGTGAATTGTGTAGTTCTTGATACCATGAAAATCGAAATTGGTAATAATGTTTTCTTTGGTCCAAATGTTCATATTTATACTGCAACGCATCCACTTGACGCTGTTGAAAGACGAACAGTTGAGTTTTCAAAACCAGTTTCAATAGGTGATGATTGTTGGATAGGAGGAAACTCGGTGATTTGTCCAGGTGTAAAAATTGGAAATGGTTGTACAATTGGCGCAGGTTCAGTTGTAACAAAAGATATTCCTGACAATTCACTCGCAGTTGGAAATCCTGCAAAAGTAATTCGGAAGTTAAACCAATAAAAATAGTTAAACCATTAAGATAGTTAAGTTCATTAAGTCTTAGCTTAATTTTCTTAAATCTCTTAATGGTTTAAAAAAAAAACCTCAAAGTTGGAATTTGGAATTTATTTTTTTGGAATTTTACACCAATGCTTCTTTAATACGTTTCATAGCTTCAGCTAATAACTCTTCACTAGTCGCATAAGAAAAACGAATACAGTTTGGATTTCCAAATGCATCACCTGTTACAGTTGCAACATTAGCTTCTGCCAATAAATACATCGAAAAATCATCAGCATTATTGATTAATTTTCCACGTAAAGTTTTTCCAAAATAATAAGAAACATCAGGGAAAACGTAAAATGCACCTTCAGGAACATTTAGTTTGAAACCTGGAATTTCTTTAACTAAACCAACTACTAAATCTCTACGATTTTTGAAAGCTGAAACCATTTCGTTCAACACACTTGGATCAGCATCAACTGCGGTAATTGTAGCTCTTTGAGCAATAGAATTCGCTCCAGAAGTAACTTGTCCTTGCATTTTTGTACAAGCTTTTGCAATAACTTCAGGCGCACCGATGTATCCAATTCTCCAACCAGTCATAGCAAATGCTTTAGCAACACCGTTTACAGTTATCGTTCTGTCGAACATTCCGTCAATAGTTGCTATACTGCAAAAAGTTCCAGAGAAATTAATGTGTTCGTAGATTTCATCTGAAACTACATAAATTTCGTTTGTTTGATTCAATATCACTTTTGACAAAGCCGTCAATTCTTCACGATTATATACAGAACCACTAGGATTACATGGTGAACTATACCAAATCATTTTAGTTTTTGGAGTAATAGCTTTTTCTAATTGTTGTGGTGTAATTTTGAAATCACTTTCAACCGAAGTTGGAACTTCAACTGGAATTCCGCCAGCCATTTTTATAATTTCAAAGTAAGAAACCCAATATGGTGCCGGAAGAATTACTTCATCACCTTCATTAATCATACATTGAGCAATGTTGTATAAAGATTGTTTTGCTCCAGTAGATACCACAATATTTGCAGGTTTGTAATCTAAATTATTATCACGTTTAAATTTTCTACAAATAGCTTCTTTCAATTCCATATAACCATCAACAGGTGAGTAAGTTGAGTAGTTTTCGTCAATAGCTTTTTTAGCCGCTTCTTTGATGAAATCAGGTGTGTTAAAATCGGGTTCACCCAAACTTAAACTGATAATGTCTTTTCCTTGTGCTTTTAATTCTCTTGCCAATGCTGCCATAGCAAGAGTTTGTGATGTCGATAGTTGATTAATTCTGTCTGATAATGGGTTGCTCATTGTTGTGTTGTTGATTATACTAATTATAAAAATTTAAACCATTAAGAGATTAAGAAAATTAAGTTTAGCTTAATGGACCTTAATGACTTAATGGTTTAAATAATCTTCATTTTAATTTTTTACGATAACTGAGGTTGTCTTCCTAAATCTCTCAAATGGGTAAAGTGCGAATAAATTGCAGCTCTAGTTGTTTTGAATTCATAATAAGGAAGATTACATTCTTTTGCAGTTTCTCTTACAAATTCAGCTATTTTATTGTAATGAATATGGCTGATATTTGGAAAAATATGATGCTCAATTTGATGGTTTAATCCGCCAGTATAATAGTTTACTAACCAATTTTTCGGAGCAAAATTAGCAGTAGTATACAATTGATGAATTGCCCAAGTATTTTCTATTTCTCCTTCATCATTTGGAATTGGATTATCAGTTTCATGAACTACGTGAGCCAATTGGAATACAACACTCAGAATAACTCCGGCTGTGTAGTGCATGATAAAGAATCCGATTAGAACTTGCCACCAACTTACATGTCCAACAAGAATTGGAATTACAATCCACATTGAAAAATAAATAACTTTCGTAATCACTAATGTTGTCCAACGAATTACAGGTTTTTTAAACTCTCCATAAGATAAATTTCTCTTTAAATAACGTCTCATTTGTTGAAAATCGGTTGTTATTGCCCAATTGAAAGTCAACAATCCGTAAAGAATGAATGAATAATAATGTTGGAATTTATGATGACTGTACCATTTTGCCTCTTTGGTAAAACGCAAAATTCTTCCAGCTTCTAAGTCTTCATCATGACCAAGAATGTTAGTATACGTATGGTGCAAAACATTGTGTTGTACTTGCCAATTGTAAACGTTACCAGCAAGAATATAAATGCTTCCGCCCATGAATTTATTAACCCAACCTTTGTTAGAATAGGCGCCGTGATTTCCATCGTGCATTACATTCATTCCAACGCCAGCCATTCCAACTCCAATTACTACGTTAAGTAAAAGATAAGCCCAAAAAGGCATTTCCATTGCTAGTAAAAAGAAATAAGGCGTTAAGAAAATGGTAAACATTACAATTGTTTTTAAATGTAATTTCCAGTTTCCGGTTTTATCAATGTTGTTTTCTTTAAAATAATCGTTTACTCTTTTATTTAAAGTTCTAAAAAATTTAAGATTGTCGTTTTTAGAAAAGACAGGTGTTGTGGTATTCATAAATTTGGAATTCTAATAATTTGTTCAAAGGTAAATATTATATTTTTTTTAGAAGTAAAAACAAATCATAATTATTAACCAAAAAGACTATTTTTGTTGAAAATTCAATTTATGGAAGAAATTCTAAAGCAATTTCCAAATCTTACTGATAATCAGATACAACAATTTGAAATGTTGCAAAATTTATATGAAGATTGGAACGCTAAAATCAATGTAATTTCGAGAAAAGATATCGATGAGTTGTATACACGTCACGTTTTACATTCGTTAGGGATTGCTAGAGTTTTAGAATTCAAATCGGGTTCTAAAATTATGGATGTTGGAACTGGTGGAGGTTTTCCTGCAATTCCATTGGCTATTTTATTTCCAGAAGCTAATTTTTATGCCATTGATATTATTGCCAAAAAAATAAAAGTAGTTAATGAAGTAATCAAAGCTCTAGGATTAAAAAATATTAAAGCCGAACAAAAAAGAGCTGAGATAGTTGAACACGACTTCGATTTTATTGTAAGTCGCGCCGTTACGAATATGCCCGATTTTGTTAGTTGGGTGAAAGGAAAAATGAAAACCAAATCGAAACACGAATTAGAAAATGGAATTTTATATTTAAAAGGTGGCGATTTGTCTGAAGAGTTGAAAGATTTTCCAAAAGCAACCGAATACAATTTATCCGATTATTTTTCTGATGAATTTTTTGAAACCAAAAAAGTAGTTCATTTACCATTGAAATAAAAAAGTCTCCAATTTGGAGACTTTTTAGTTTTTAACCTTTTATTATTTTCTTAGTGACACTTCCTTGACTATTTTTTAATGTTACTAAGTAAACACCGTTTGATAGTGAAATAGGGATTTCAAGTAAACCATTAATAGTTTGATTATTCATTTCAACAATAGTTTTTCCAAGTATATCTTTCACAACTATTGAGGCATTTTCTATAGTATAGTTTGAGTTAATTTGTAAACTATTCTGAATCGGGTTTTGAATCCAAAAACTATTTAAAGCTAAATTTTCATTATTTGTTAAAATTGGATTTAAAATTTCTGCTAAAGCAAATGCTGTGTTTTGGGCGTTTAAAGTAACGTGATTTTCATTTACTGTTGGAATTGAAGAGGCAGCAAATGGCGTAGTTGAACTACTATTTATTGGAGCATAAAGATTTGTTGTATTTGAAACTGCCATAGAACTCCATGCTGGAATAAAACAAAAGTAGTCAACTAATAAATTATCAAAAAACTCTGTAAGTAAAGGGTCTGTTCCAGCTCCAGCTTGAAAACCAGCCATGTCAAATCTTCCTCCTGGAGCAGAGTCTAAACCATCTGTATAAGTTGGTGATTTTGAGTTAGCAGCGCTTTCATAACCAGTTATCCAGAAAAATAAAAAATATTGTTGTCCTCTAAATCGACTAACTTCATTAGTTTGATTCGCAGCTGGTGTAAATCTTAAATTAATTATAGCTCTCTGTGTTGAAGTTACGTTAAAAGTATGGTTCATCGCTTCAAAGTTAGGAGAATAATTCATAGTGCCATTTCCTGCACCATTTGAAATAGAAACATTTCTTGTGTTAACAGGAAATCCCATAGTGTTGAGTTCAGTTTGAAATGCATTTCTAAAATTAGGTGCTCCAGTTGGAAGTAGAGAGTTTGAAGCTGTATTAAATTCAAAAGCACTTCCTGATTGTAGGTGTCCTTCAAAATGATCAATCAACATTTGTTTAGCAGCCGGACTTTTAATTAAACCATCAACTACTGGCTGAACAGCGGTGCTTCCAAGTGGTCCGTAAGCCATATAATTAAATAAATGTTGAAAACCAATTGGAACGTTTGCCCCAAGATGTGGTGAATCAAAAGAAATGTACAATCTTGTTTGATGAGATAAATTATTCATTTCCATATAACGAAGAGCATAACGTGATATCAATCCGCCCATACTTGGACCGATAACTACATTTTGCTCGCTGCCTACTTTTTGTGCATTAATTTGGTTTATCAATTCAACCAAAATCATTGCATTTCGTTGAATGTAATCAACGCCACCATCAACTACAGTACTTGTACCTGTTCTTGTATAAACTGGAAAGTTTAAAATAATTACATCAAATCCTTGTGCTCTTAAATCGTTAGCCAAATTTTGACCTGTTCCATAATTTAATGATTGATAAATTATTGTGCTGTTTCTTGAGTCACCTGGGTCAAAACCATCTACTAAAAAAATAGGTTTGTCTAAAACTCCATTTGTGGTATCCATAAAAAGTTCATATTCACCTTGCCCAAAATAGGGTGCAGTTTCGTTATAACCTTGATAAGCAATGGTTGAGGTAATAGGTAAAACTACATTTGGCGCTTGGACTTCATTATTTTTCCCTTGAATATTTTCAATAGATGTGATTTCAATTTCAAATGAATTTTGAACTTTGCTACCATCTGTAAATTCAATTTTATAATCAACTATTTGTTTGCCAGTTTCTTTGAAATTTAGTTGAAAAGGTTTGTTAAAATTGATTTTTACCCAATTAGAATCTTCTAGTTTTAGTTCAACGGAAAGAATTTTTTTATTGGTAGAATTTAAAATAAAATCTTCTTTAAGTAGAAGTGTGTTACTATTTGTTTTACTTAATAAAGTCGATAGAAGACTAACAGTGTGTTTTTCAAAAACATCAGTAGCATTTGGTTTAACAATATATTGATTGTTTTGAAGAAAAACATCGCCCTTATCAATTGAAGTTCTTTTTAGAGTTTCATACTCAGTGATTAAAATAGCTAACGGAATTTGTTTAGTTGCTTTTCCTAAGTTGGCTTCGTTTTTTAAAACTTCATATTTTGGTAAGCGTTGTAAGAAATCAGCTCTTTGAATTTCATGGTAAAACTGATTGAAAGTATTTGCATCAATGGGTTTAGAGCCAATTGTTGCTGCTTTTGACAAATCAAAAACTCTATCGTGTAGGATTTTAGTTTCGGTTTTTTCTTTCAATAAATCATAAGTCTTATCTTGGCTATAGCCAAATATTGAAAAAAGAAAAATAAATAATAAAGTAATTTTTGACTTCATAGTTTCTTAGTTTTGATTTTCGAAGATACAAAAAATTAGTAATCAGCCAAATAAAAAAAAGCTCAAACATTTCTGATTGAGCTTTTCAAGTTTTACTTAGGACTTCGTACTTAAAACTATTCTCCTAAAAACGGATATCTGTAATCTTCTGGAGTTACGAAAGTTTCTTTTATAGTTCTTGGCGAAACCCAACGCAATAAGTTTTGCATTGAACCTGCTTTATCGTTAGTTCCAGATGCTCTTGCGCCTCCAAAAGGTTGCATTCCGACAACAGCTCCAGTTGGCTTGTCGTTGATATAGAAATTTCCTGCAGCGTTTTCTAAAGCTTTTGTTGCTTCAATTGTAGCATATCGGTCTTGACTGAAAATAGCACCAGTTAAAGCATATTCTGAAGTTTCATCAACTAATTTTAAAGTTTCGTTCCATTTAGCATCTTCATACACATAAATGGTAATTACAGGACCAAAAAGTTCTGTTTCCATTGTAGTGTATTTCGGATTTGTAGTAACGATAACTGTTGGTTCTATGAAATATCCTTTCGATTTATCATAATTTCCACCAAGGATAATTTCTGCATCTGCATCTTTTTTAGCTTGGTCTATATAACTTGCTAATTTGTCAAAAGAACCTTCGTGAATTACTGCTGTAATGAAGTTTGAAAAATCTTCTGGACTTCCCATTTTCATTGAATTTACATCAATAATTAATTGCTCTTTTACGGCTGGCCATAAACTTTGAGGAATGTAAGCTCTTGAGGCAGCAGAACATTTTTGACCTTGAAATTCAAAGGCACCACGAGTAATTCCGGTTACGACTTGCTTTATATTTGCTGATGGATGTGCAACTACGAAATCTTTTCCTCCAGTTTCTCCAACTATTCTAGGATACGTTTTATATGAATGAATTTGTGTTCCAATTTTCTTCCAAATTTCTTTGAAAACAAATGTTGAACCTGTATAGTGAACTCCAGCAAAATCTGGTGATGCTAAAACAGTATCAGTAATCATCACTGGATCACCAAAAACTACATTAATAACTCCATCAGGAACACCTGCTTCTCTGAAAACGTCAATAATAATTTTAGCAGAAAAAACTTGGCTATCACTTGGTTTCCAAACTACTGTATTTCCCATTAAAGCCGCACTTGCAGGAAGATTAGCTGCAATTGCAGTAAAGTTAAAAGGAGTAATTGCATAAACAAAACCTTCTAACGGACGATATTCTACTTTATTCCAAACATCTGAGTTTGAAGTTGGTTGGTCTTGATAAATTTGCGTCATGAATTCTACGTTGTAACGTAAAAAGTCAATCAATTCGCACGATGCATCAATTTCTGCTTGAAAAATGGTTTTTGATTGAGCAATCATGGTAGCAGCATTGATTCTTGCACGATATGGTCCGGCAATTAATTCAGCTGCTTTTAAAAAGATGGCTGCTCTGTGTTCCCAAGGCATTTGTGACCATTTCTTTCTAGCCTCTAATGCTGAAGCTATAGCTTTTTCAACATGTGATTTTTCAGCCAAATGATAAGTACCAACGATATGTTGATGGTCATGAGGCGCAGACATTGTTCGTGTGTTTCCAGTTTTAATTTGTTCTGAACCAATATACATTGGAACATCGATTGTTTCGTTCCACATTTTCTTATAGGCAGCTAAAACAGCTGCTTTTTCTGGAGAATTTGGAGCGTATGATTTTACAGGTTCATTAACCGCTTTTGGTACGTGAAAGAATCCTTTAGGCATATCTTATATTTTGAAAATTAGACAATTTGATAAATAGACAATTTAAATAATGCGAATTATTTAATTTGTAACAAAAGTACAAAGGAAAATCTAAATTTTTGATAACAAATGTTACGAAACTTTTCGAGAGAAATTTCGGATATATTTTTAAAAATAAAAGCTTATTAATTTAAAGCGTAAGGTGCACTCAAACGAAATGTTGGCACGATTACTCTAAAATTTTTAGTTGTAGTGAAGTTAATCATGTTGAAGAATCCGCGCATTGCTCCATGAGGAGAAGAAAGTAAGCAACCTGAACTATAGGTATGAGATTCTCCTGGTTTTAGAACTGGTTTTTTTCCAATAACGCCTTCGCCATCAACTACTTCAACATCATTAAGTGAATCAAAAATTTCCCAATGACGTGAGGTTAATTGAACAGAATCTTTGCTGTGATTTTCGATAGTTATCTCATAAGAAAAGGCAAAATGAATCTTATAGTTCTTGAAGTAGGTGCCTTCAAAACTAGTTACGACCGATATTTTTATGCCTCTTGTAATTTGAGAAACCATAATCAAACTTTTTGTAAAGTTACAAAAATAATAAAAAAACCAATGTGATTTTTATGTTAAAGATTTTTAATTGATTATTTCTGTTGAAGTTGCAACTCCTTTTCCAATAACTCTATCATATCTTTGATTGTTTTCACGATAATAAACTATTGCGAAATAATTATTCTCAGTTTGAAAGAAATTACCATCAATTGCATTTGATTCATCAATTTTACCATTTTTATCTGCAATCGTGTAAATGAAATTAGTGAAACCTTGTTTAATCATTAAAGCTTTTTCATAAATACCTTTTTTTTCATTGTATTCCATTTTATTTTCATCAGTAAGAGCGTGGTTATTAAACATTCCAGTGATATAAATATCCTTATTCTCATAAAAAGATGGTGCTGATAAAGTGAAGTATATCCATGCGTAATCTGCTTCTATTTCATCGTTTTCTGCACTGATGTTCTTAATGCTAAAATTACCATTTATGTCTGGCCAATAGGTGTAAGGATTTTTTGCTCTTGCATTGCTTGTATACAAATAACAATTATACAAACCGCCTTCGGTATCAATTCTTGCAATGCTGTTATTTGCGCCTCTAATATTTTTATTTTCAAAAAATAGATATTCGTTGCCTGCCCAAAATTGTGTTTCACGATCGTATTTATAAATCAAATCGTTACCAACAGTATACATGGGTTTTATATCGCTTATTGCATTATTGAATTTTCCGTTTTGCAGCAAAAGTACTTTAACATTTTGTAATGGGCTTTGAAAAGTTATAGTGTTAGACCTTACAGCAAAATCAAGGTTGTGTTTAAAGTCAACATCTTTTACATTTCTGGCTCTTTTAACTTGCATTGGTACCGAAACTAAAGGCTCATATACTATAAATTTTCTGGCGAAAACAACTTCTTGATCTTCATTTAGAATACTAATTACATAATTTCCACTAACTTTTAATTGTGTAAGTTTATTTGGGAATGGGATTCTATAGTGGGAATAAATTTGTAAAGCATTCAAGGAATTAATATGCTCTTGAATACGTTGATTATCAAAGCCAACAAGATACTCATTGATCGATAATTGCGACTGTTTCCAATCGTAATCACAATGTGTTATCTTGTAATAATAATTATCTTCTGTTCCGTGTAAATCATCAAATTGTAATTGGAAAGAGTCTCCTAATTGAAATAACGGAATAACATTTTGTCCGTTTTGAACAAACGATATTGTTTTGATATGAAATGGAGGATTAACTTCTTTTTCTTGTGAGAAAGAAATTGAAGTTATTATAAATGCAACAAGAGTTAAATATTTTTTCAACATAATCATTTTATTATCAAACGTAAAGATACGAAATATTATTATCTACAATTATGCCAATAAAATTATTTTAAAAGTTAAAAAACATTTAAAAAAGCACAATATTATCTCAATGTTTAAGTTACTGTACTAACTTTATTACAAATTTTAAAACCAAAAACATGAAAAAACTTAACAAGTTTGTGCTTTTTTTGATGATGATGCCATTGTCTATAATAGCACAAGACCTTAAAAATGAGGATAAAATTCCTTTTGATTCGAATGTAAAAACTGGAAAACTTAAAAATGGTTTGACTTATTTCATCAGAAAAAATTCAAAACCAGAAAATAAAGTTGATTTGAGATTAGTAGTTAATGCAGGATCGATTTTAGAGACAGATGAGCAACAAGGTTTAGCACATTTTATGGAGCACATGTGCTTTAATGGAACAAAAAGATTTCCAAAAAATCAACTTGTAGATTATTTACAAAGTATTGGTGTGAAATTCGGACAACATTTAAATGCTTATACAAGCTTTGATGAAACAGTTTATTTTTTACCTATTCCATCAGACGATAAAGAAAAACTTGAAAAAGGGTTTCAAATTATTGAAGATTGGGCTTTTAATGCAAATTTGACACCCGAGGAAATTGATAAAGAAAGAGGTGTTGTGCTTGAAGAATACCGTTTAGGTCTTGGAGCTGACAAAAGAATGATGGATCGATTTATGCCTAAAATGATGTATAATTCACAGTATGCAAATCGTTTACCAATTGGAAAAAAAGAAATTTTAGAAAATTTTACTTACGATAAAATTACTAGTTTTTATAATGATTGGTATCGTCCAAATTTAATGTCTGTTATTGTTGTTGGTGATATTGATGTTGCTGAAATGGAAAAAAAGATTATAGAACATTTTTCTAAATATAAAAATCCAAAAAATGAAAAACCACGTAAAATTTACGAAGTTCCAAATCATAAAGAAACTTTTGTAAGTATTGAAAAAGATAAAGAAGCATCCGATTCAGGAGTTCAATTGCTATATAAAGATAGTGGATTACCTGAAAAAACAATAACAATTAAAGATTACAGAGATGACTTAGTGAAAGGATTATTCACAACAATGCTAAATAATCGTTTACAAGAACTTACAAATACTCCAAATCCACCATTTGTTTATGGGTTTTCATATCATGGAGAAACTTTTGCTAGGTCGAAAGAAGGGTATCAGTCATTCGCAATGGTTTCAGAAGATAAGCAACTTGAAGCGCTTAAGGTTTTAGTTGTTGAAAATGAAAGAGCTAAGAAATTTGGATTTACACAAAGTGAATTAGATAGAGCCAAATCTGAAACAATTGCAAATTATGAAAGATCTTTTAATGAAAGAGATAAAACTAATTCAGAAAGATTTGTTTCAGAATATCAAAGTTACTTTCTTCAAGGTGTACCAACTCCAGGAATTGAGTGGGAATTCAACACAATTAAAAAAATGTTGCCAACAATAACTTTATCAGAAACAAATGATTTGATAAAAAACTATGTTAAAGATGAAAACAGAGTTATTGTTTTAACAGGACCTGAAAAAGAAGGTTTGAAGCAAGTAACAGAAGCTGAAGTGTTAAATGTATTAAATGTAAAAGATACTGATGTATCAGCTTATAAAGAAACTGAAGTAGCTAGAAGTTTGTTAAGAAATGAAGTAAAAGCTGGATCAGTTGTTAAAAAAGAGTCTAATGCAAAAGTAGGAACAACAACTTTAATACTTTCTAATGGTGCTAGAGTAACCTATAAAAAAACAGATTTTAAAAATGATGAAATATTGATGGAAGCAATTAGCTTTGGAGGATCTAATTTATATTCAAATGAAGATGCTAAAAAAGTTCAATTTGCAAATGGAGGTTTAACAGAAGCCGGATTTTCTGGATTAAAGAAAAATGATATTGACAAATTTATGTCAGGAAAAATCGCAAATGTTTCTCCATATATAAGTAACACAACTGAAGGTTTAAGAGGAAATACAACTCCAAAAGATTTAGAATATTTATTTCAAATGACACATGCTTACATGACCGATTTGAATTATGATAACGAAGCATTTGAAAGTTACAAGCAAAAACAATCGGCGTTTTTCAAGAATTTATCGTCGCAACCTAATGTGTTCTTTCAACAAGAGTTTTATAGTTATTTGATGAAAGAGAACCCAAGATTTATTGGAATTTTCCCTGACGAAAAAACATGGTCAACAACAGATTATAGATTGGCTTATGACAAATACAAAGAGCGTTTTGCTAATGCAGGAGATTTTGAATTTTTCTTTGTTGGGAATGTTGATGATAAACAAATTGAAGATTATTCGATAAAATACATTGCATCTTTACCTTCAAATACAACAAAAGAAAAAGCAGTAGATTTGGGATATAGAATGATGAAAGGTGATTTGAAAAAAGTCGTAAATAAAGGTTCAGATCCTAAAAGTAATGTTACAATTATGTATTATGGTGATGCAACCTATTCGCCAAAAGAAGCAATGGCAATGCAAGCTTTGGGTGAAGTTCTTACTATAAAATTAGTAGAGGAATTAAGAGAAAATGAAAGTGGCGTTTATGGTGTTTCTGCAAGAGGAAGCTTAAATAAAGTGCCAAACGGATCGTATAATTTTAATATTGGTTTTCCATGCGGACCAGAAAATGCTGAGAAATTAACGGCTTCTGCTTTAAATGAATTGCAAAAAATTATTGACAACGGTCCAGATGAAAAAGACGTAGCCAAATTTAAAGAAGGTGAAATTGCCGACTTTAAAAAAGACAGTAAAGAAAACAGATTTTGGTTGAGTAATTTTACAAAAGCCTACACGTTTTCATCGTCTGCTGAGGAAGTTCTATCAATGGAAGAAAGAATCAATAGTGTTACAGCTAAAGAAATTCAAGATGTAGCTAAAAAATATTTAACGAAAGATAAAGTTGTTGGAATTCTAATGCCAGAAACGAAATAATAGATTTCTTTAAAAACTAAAAAACCCTGTTAATGTAAAAGTTAACAGGGTTTTGTTTTTTATGTCGGAATTATTTAAAACAAACTGGGATAATTTCGCCTTTTGCCAAACAATATTTTTCTACTAATTCTGGTGAAAGTTTTGAAGTATAATCTTCTTCTATAACTTTAAAACCAATGCTTCTTAATTTGTCAAAATAATCTCTTCCGTAAACACGAACGTGATCGTATTGGCCGAAGATTTTGGCTCTTTCTTTTTGGTCAACAATAGTATCATCAGAAAAAGTAATTGCTCTTGATAAATCCTGTGGAATTTGAAAGATTCCCATTCCGCCAGGTTTTAAAACTCTGTACAATTCTTGCATGGCTTTAGTGTCATCTGGAATGTGTTCTAGAACGTGGTTGCAAAAAATTAAATCATATTGATTATCTTCAAACGGCAAATTGCAAATATCTGCTTTAACATCTGCCAACGGCGAAAGTAAATCGGTTGTAGTATAATCGATGTTAGTTTGCTTTTTGAAACGTTTGTAGAATTCTTGTTCTGGTGCAAAATGAAGGACTTTTTTCTTTTCTTTTGAAGTAAAAAAATCAGTTTCATTTTGTAAATACAACCACAATAAACGATGTCTTTCTAATGACAAAGTGCTCGGAGAAAGCACATTATTTCTCTGATTTCCATATCCATAAGGTAAAAACATTCGAAAACTTTTTCCGTCAATAGGATCTGTGAAACGACTTCCTTTTAATAAAAAAGCCAAAATTGGACGCACCACAATACTCATTCGAATCAATATCGGACGAGGGATAGTATTTAATATGAACTTGAATATTTTTTTCATTTATTTTGGATGCAAATTTGTATAAACTTTATAATGTATAATGATTTCTAAACTCCTTTTCTTCATCACTTACAATTCCCAAAGCATCATAAATGTATTTGAAAGTCGATAAAATTTCTGGTTTTCCGTCTATTAAAGCTACATCATGTTCAAAATGCGCACTTGGTTTTCCGTCGGCTGTTAGAATGGTCCAACCATCTTTTAGCTGTTTTATGTTTTTTGTACCCATGTTTATCATTGGTTCAATAGCAACAACCATGCCTTCCACAAACATTTTTCCTCGACCACGTTTTCCGTAATTTGGCATTTCTGGATCTTCGTGCATTTTTCTTCCTAATCCGTGACCTACAAGTTCGCGAACGACACCGTATCCGTGACCTTCACAATATTTTTGAATTGCATTTCCTACATCTTCAACTCTATTTCCTGCACGAAATTCTCTTATTCCAACATAAAGACTTTCTTTAGTCACTTTAAGAAGTTTTTTTACTTCAGGAGCAACTTCACCAATTTCAAAACTATAAGCGTGGTCTCCATAAAATTCATTCATCAAAACACCACAATCTACTGAAATTACATCGCCTTCTTCTAAAGGTTTTGCATTCGGAATTCCATGAACAACTTGAGCATTCGGACTCATACACAACGAATTTGGAAAACCATAAAGTCCAAGAAATCCTGGAACTCCGCCATTGTCTCGAATGAATTCTTCGGCTAATTTATCTAATTGTAAAGTGGTTACACCTGGTTTAATTACTTTTGCAATTTCGCCCAATGTTTTAGAAACCAATAAAGCACTTGCGCGCATCAACTCAATTTCTTCTCTTGTTTTTGGAATAATCATTTTTCAAATTTTGTGACTGCAAAAGTAATGAAAAGTGTTTAGTATTTCATTTTGTAAGTATTGGAATTTAGATTTTGTTTTTTTGGAATTTCATCTTTTATGAGTTTTATCATATTTTTTAAAAAATTCCAATTTTAACTTTGTACAAAATTTATTAGGTATGAGTAAATATGTTACCGCAGCAGAAGCTGTAAAAGTCGTAAAATCTGGAGATAGAGTCTATCTTCAAGCTGCCGCAGCAGCACCAACTATATTAGCCAACGCACTAACGGAAAGAGCATCTGAGTTAAGAAATGTCGAAATTTGTCATCTTCATGTAGAAGGAGAAGCGCGCTACGCAAACCCTGAATTATCAGAAAGTTTTCATGTAAATTCGTTTTTTATTGGAGCCAATGTTCGTCACACTTTAAAAGCAGGAAATGGTTCTTATACACCAGTTTTTCTAAGTGAGCTACCTCATTTGTTTCGTAAAAATGTTTTGCCATTAGATGTTGCGTTTATTCACGTTTCGCCACCAGATAGACATGGTTATTGTTCGCTAGGCGTTTCTGTAGAAGCTACTGTTGCTGCCATTGAAAACGCTAAAATTGTAATAGCACAAGTGAATCCGCAGATGCCAAGAACTTTTGGTGACGGAATTCTTCATGTTTCTGAAATTGATTATTTAGTTGAGGTTGATGTGCCAATTTATGGTCATGATCCTGTTCCATTTTCAATAGAAGAAGAAAAAATAGGTTCTTACATTGCTTCATTAATTGAAGACAAAAGCACACTTCAAATGGGAATTGGTTCTATTCCAAATGCTGCTTTAAGCAAACTTACAAACCACAAAGATTTAGGTTTACACACCGAAATGTTTTCCGATGGAGTTATTGATTTAATTGAAAATGACGTTATCAATTGTAATTATAAAGGAACTTTAAGAGGTAGAGTTTTAGCTACATTTTTAATGGGTTCAAAACGCTTGTATGATTTTGTAAACGACAATCCATTTATTGAAATGAAAGAATCTTCTATGGTAAATGATACAGCTCGTATTAGAAAAAATCCAAAAATGGTCGCTATAAATTCAGCAATCGAAGTAGATTTAACAGGTCAAGTTTGTGCTGATTCAATTGGTCCACAAATGTATTCTGGAGTTGGAGGACAAATGGATTTTATCCGTGGCGCTTCATTAAGTCCTGGTGGTAAAGCAATTATTGCTTTACCATCAACTACTAAAAAAGGATTGAGCAGAATAGTTCCATTCTTAAAACAAGGTGCTGGAGTTGTAACAACAAGAGCTCACATTCACTATGTAATTACAGAAAATGGAATCGCCGATTTATATGGAAAAACATTAAAACAACGTGCTGCAGAATTGGTAAGAATTGCGCATCCAAATCACCAAGAAAGTATAGAGAGAGAATACTATGAATTATTTAATAAAATGTAGTAGGAGCGAATCGTTTGGGAATTCTTGATTTCCCTATTCCTGCTTTTCGTTACAATATAAAAAGCTTCCAAACGATGGAAGCTTTTTATATTTTCTCTACTATCAGGGCTAGTTAGGTTATGTCTTTTGTAAAATTATCAATCTGGATTGGCCATAATTTTAAACAATTCGGCATTTGAAATTAAATAACGATTTTCCAAACTCAATTCTGATAATTGTGAGCTAACCAAATTATTTTCTCGTGAATTAATTAAGAAAATAGAACTTTCTCCAAAAGAAAATAATCGCTCTTCTGACGTCAACATGGTGTTGTAATCTTTTACTAAATCTGAGATTAGTTTTCGTTGTTTTTCTAACGAATTGATTTCGGTTTGTTGAGCGTTGATTTTGTTTTTAAGTTGAACACGTTCTAAATCAAGTGAATATTGGGTGTCTTGAATTTTGAATTTTGCCAATTGCAATCCGCCACGTTCTTTTCTTAAAAAAATAGGAAAACTAAAATTCATACCTACTTTATAGTTATTGAAGTTGGTGTTATTCCAAGCACTTTGTTCAGATAAGTAATGATACCCTAAATCAATTTTTGGCAACAAACTGTTGGCTTTTAGTTTGCGTTCTACTTCTAGAATATCCAATTTACTTTGAAGTGAATTAATTTTTGGATGGTTTTCTATCGAAATGTTTTCCACCAAAAGTTCGTTAGTTTTTAAGGTTTCTTTGATAGTGTTTTCTAGTTTTATCTCTGGAATAATGGTATCTTGTAATTCCAAAGGAACATTATTTTCTAACCATAAATAATTTGACAATTCTAATTTAGATTTGGCTAATTTCAATTGTGAATCTTCTAGACTCAATTTTCGGTTTCTTACAATAATTCCTGCTTCAACACTATCTATTGCCGGTTTGTCGCCATTTTTTATTAAACTTGCTACACCATTAAAACGTATTTCTGCATTTTTTAAATATTCGGTATAAAGTTGTACTTCGCTGTAATTTCTTTTCCAATTAAAATAAGCAACCGAGGCATTGTATAAAACTTCGATAGCTTGTAATTTTCGTTCGGCTTGACTTAATTGGATTTGGATTTTAGCTTTTCGCAAATCGGCCATTCTTTGGTTTATCAATAATCCCTGACCAAGTGGTACCGTAATTCCAAGTGAAGTCAGTCCTTGATTAGGAAGTGTATTTTGTGGATTTAAATAAACGCCTTCGCTATTGTCAAAACCTGCTTTTACTTCGATACCATACCAAGTTGGGATTTTGAAACTACTGTTTAAAAGTGAATAGTATTGGCTGTCTTTGAATTGTTTTTTGTCAAAATCGACTTCAATTTTTGGGTCAAATCCACCACGTGCCATCATTAAATTGGCTTGAGCGCTATTGACTTCAAGATTGGCACTTTTTACCATTGGATGGTATTTTTTTACATATCCCAAATACTCATTATAAGTGAGTTCTTGAAGGTTTTTATCTTGACCAAAAACAAAGCTATAGAAAAATAGAAAGACTATAATTTGAACTTGTTTCATTACTTTTTCTCTTTTGATGTTTCACCTTTTGGTTTGTAATAATTTGGCGGAAAACCATTTAATGTTCGCCATAATTCAAACCAAATAGGCACATTGTCTAATAAAGCCAATGTTTGCGCTCCAGAACCAATACTGACTTGTTTTGGCCAAGCTTCTTCTTTTTCATCAGGAGCAATTAAAACTCTAAATTTTCCATTTGGAGAAATAAAATTTTCAATGGCAACAATTTTTCCACCAAAAGTTCCATAACTCATATTTGGCCAACCTGAAAATACAATTGTAGGCCAACCATCAAACCAAATTCTTACTTTTTCGCCTTTGTGAATTAAAGGTAAATCGGTTGGTGAAACATAAGTTTCTACTGCAATATCATATTTTGCAGGCATGATGCTTACAATTTGAGTTCCTTCCTTAATAGTTTCCCCAATTCCCGATTGAATGGCACGGTTTACATAGCCATCTTGTGGGGCTTTTATGTAATACATTCCGTTTCGTATTTGGTAATTTACCACTTGATTTTCAAGTTTATTTACTTGTGCTTCGGTATCATATTGGCTACTCAATGCCGTGAATTGATCACTTTGTGCTTTTGATGATTTTTCTGAATATTCAGCACTGATTCTATTTATTTCAACTTTTGCGTTTATTAATTCGTTTTTACTCGCTAGAAGTTTGTTTTCTTGTGTAATGATTTTAGCTTCTACTTCTTGTAATTTCAATCTTTTTTCTTCGACATCGGTTAATGGCTTTAGACCTTCTTTGTTCAATGTTACCGAACGATTGAATTGTGTGTTGGCAATTTTTATTTGTGTTTTTACAGCTTCCAAATCCATACTATCACTTTGAACTTTCAAAACTCCTTGACGGATTTTATTTTGAGCTTGTTGTAATTTTAAGATTCTTTCGTTTTCAATGGCATTGATTTGTGCCGAAAGCGAAGTTACTTTTCCACCATAGGATTGTCCTGCCATTTTTTTAGCATCAACTTGACTTTTAGTATTTTCAACTAAATTGGGATCGAAATAATCTTCTTTAATTTCGGAAATGAAAAGAATAGTGTCGCCTTTTTTTACAAAATCACCTTCTTGAACGTACCATTTTTCTATTCTACCAGCAATTGCCGATTGAATAGTTTGTGGTCTTTGATTTGGTTTTAGCGTTGTAACTGCACCTGAACCTGAGATATTTTGCGTCCATGGAAGAAATAATATTACAACTCCAAGTAAGGATACATATAGGATTATTTTGTTCAATATTTTGTAATGTGGTCTATTGGCAAGACTTTTTACAGTACTATATTGATCAATATTTTCGGTTATCGGATTTTTTTTAGAAATATTTAGCATGGCAATTATTGTTTTGTGTCAGCAATTATTTTTCCGTCTTTCATTTTTATTTTTCTATTGCATTTTTGTTTCCAATATTCATTTTTAGAAGAGACAATTACAGTCCATTTGTTTTTGGAATCTGTAATAAAATCGATGATTTCTTTGGTTGCTTCTTCGTCCATTTTGTCTAAAGGATCCTCGAAAAACAATATTTTTGGTTTATTTACAATACTTCTAGCTAATATAATTTTCTGTGCATTTGATGATGATAATTGACGTCCATCAGGGAAAATGTGTGTATCTAATCCGTTTGGTAATGTTTTGATAAACGTTCCTAATTTTACGCTTTCAATTGCCCATTTTATGTCATCATGCGAAACTAATGGATTGTTGAACGTTATATTTTCTAAAATAGTTCCTTCAAATGGTGTTTCACCTTGAGTGATAGTTCCTATTTGAGAACGATATTGTGCCAAATCTATTTTACGATAGGTATCGTCATTTATAAAAAATGAGCCTGATGTTGGTTGCATTCCACCTGACAAAACTCGTATTAATGTTGTTTTTCCTGAACCATTACTACCTTCAAGGTATATTTTTTCTGATTGATCAATTTTTAAATTTATTTTGTCCAAAACATCATCCATAGAATCTGGAAATTTGAATCTAAGATTTTCTGCTTCTAAGGTAATATTAGTAAAACAGTAATCTTGATTTTTTGTTTGCGGTTCTTCGATATTCAAATCTACGATTTGACCAATTTTTTCAACAGATGTCAATACATCATATAGACTTTCTAAACCAACAATTAATTTTTCAACAGAATTTAATACTAATAAAATTATAATTTCAGCAGCAACGAATTGTCCAATATTCATCTTTTGATTCAAAACTAAATATCCACCGATAAACAACAAACAAGCAGTAATAATTACTTTAAAAACAATTAGTTGCGAAAATTGTCTTTTGATTACTTTGAAATGTTTTTCTCGATAATTTAAATATTCATCTACTAAAATGTTATTTTTATTTAAAGCAAAATCAAAGTTGTCTTGTTTTCTAAAACTGAAATTGTTTCTGGCAATTTCTTGAAGCCAACTTGCAACTTTATATTTGTATTTTGATTCTTTCATACTTGAAGAAAGTCCTGGATTGTATGAAAATTTAAAAATAGAATAAAGTAGTACTATCAATAAAATTCCGAAGAAAATAAAGAAAGGATGATACAATGACAACAGAATTATTCCGAAAAGGATTTGTAATAAAGCTGTAGAAAAATCAATTAATAATTTTGAAGTTCCTTTTTGAATAGAAATAGTATCGAAAAAGCGATTGGCTAATTCTGGTGGATATTGGTTGTACAGTTCTTCAAATTTAATTTTAGGCAAACGATAGCTGAATTCGAATGAAGAACGTACAAATATTTTTTGTTGTAAGTTTTCTGTAATTCGTAGTTGCATTAAGGATAATATTCCAACTAGAGCTACACCAATGACAACAATTACTACAAGAACTATCCATGAAATGCTTACTTGTCCTGCTTGAATTAAATTAATAATAGCTTGGATTCCTAGTGGTAATGATAAACTTACTAATCCGGCAAAAATGGCGTAGAAAATGATTTGAGAAATATCTCTTTTGTCTAATTTTAATAAATTATAAAACCGTTGTAAAGGCGTTTGACTCATAACTATTATTTTAATGTATTTTCAACTAAATTGATATAAAAATCGGTTGGTGAAATAGAAGTGTTACAATTGGTAATTGTTTTTAAATGATCTTTTAGAAAATGTTGATGTAAAGCACCTTCTACAATAGACGAAGCTAAACTTTTTGCAAAAGCATAGTTAGGGTTTACTTCATTAATCATTTCAATAATTCGGTTGATTACTCTTTTATAAACTAGAAAAAAACCTTCTTTATTTTCTTCATCAACTTCTTTTGTAAGCAAAGTTTTTGTAAATTCTTGAATGATTATTTTGTTTAATATTGCTTCATTTATATGTAATGTTGTTGAATCATCTTCAACTTTTTCAGTAACTATGGTGATACCTTTTTTCAGGCGTTCCATAGGAATTGAAACATTTGTTGTGGCAAATGCTAATTTATATTCTATCCAGCCCCAATACCAAGAGGAAAGGTATAACAATAATTTGTGTTTGCTTTCAAAATAACGATAAATAGAACTTTCATTCGAGCTTATTTTTTCACCCAATTTTTTGAATGTAAAATTTTCAAATCCAATTTCATCTATTAATAGAATACTTTGTTCAATGATTTTCTTTCCTAAATCTGATGTTTCAGGATTTTTGACATATAATTTATCATTTACAGAAATGATTATGTTAGAAAGTATATTTTGCATTACTAATCTGTTGTTATTGGTGTAAAGTCTTTGTTTTTTTTATTTAAGTCAAGAGTATACAAAATGGCAAGGTTTAAAAAATTTTTTCCTGTTTCATCATTAATACGGTAATCAAATTGATAAATATAACCAGTTTGAACAGTTAACTCTTTTGAAAACTCATATCCGCAACCCATAAAAAATCTGTTTCTTTCAAAAAATGGTTCGTTATCAGTAAAAAATATTTCATTCCATGCCGTTAAATAAAAAGTTTTAGGCATTATAGTTTTATTATTTATTGGCACTAATGCTCCTAATCTATATCTAAATCTATTTCTGTATCCGTTTGAAGTAAAGCGTTGTTCTGCTCTATATCGATGTTCAAATGTAACAAACTCTAAAGGGTTTTTCATATTTATTTGAAGCCATGTTCTAGTTTCTAGATTTTTTGCAGGTAGTTCAAAGTTTCCTCCTTCACTATAGGTATTATATGAACCAATACCTGTTGTTACAGAAAAGTTTTTTTTGATTAAATAAGTTGCTCCACCTTTATATTCGTAATAATGAAATTGATCGTAAAAAGATAAACTTCTTAATTGTGCTTCAAAAAAAGTATTCCATTTAGAATTTAGTTTAAAATTGAAATTAACAATATTCCATGAACCAATTTCATTTTGAGAATAACTAATACTTGTAAATAAAAATAATAAAAAACTAATTTTTTTCATTACAATACTAAGGTAAATTTACATGTTTTTTTGTTACGGTTTTCATTTGAATGATATCTACTAAAAAGGCAAATGCCATTGAAAAATAGATGTATCCTTTAGGAATTTCGAAATGAAACCCTTCTGCAATAAGTGATACTCCAATCATCATTAAAAAACAAAGAGCTAAAACTTTAAAAGACGGATGTTTAGAAATAAATTCACTAATTGGTTTTGCTGCAAATAGCATAATTATTACTGTTACAATTACTGCTGTGTACATTACCCAAAGCTCATCGACCATTCCAACCGCAGTGATAATTGAATCTACTGAAAAAACTAAATCTAACAGAATTACTTCACCTAGAAGTTTTCTAAAATTTCCTTTTTTTGGAAGTTCTGCTTCGTGTGAATTAGCGATTTCTGTTTTGTGATAAATCTCTTTGGTACTTTTATATATTAAAAATAAACCTCCAAGTATTAAAATAATACCTTTTCCTGTGAAGTCAATTTCAAAAAGCGAAAATAATGTTTTATCAAGTTTTAGTATCCAAGAAATAAAACCTAAGAGTACTAATCGCATTACCATCGCTAGTCCAATTCCCCAATAGCGCAATTTGTTTCTTTGGCTTTCTGGGAGTTTATCGGCAAGAATAGAAATGAAAATAATGTTGTCTATTCCTAGTATTACTTCGAGAGCAATTAATGAAATTAAAGGTATTAAAGCGTCTATCATATTGTTGAATTTTAGAAATTAATTTTAAATCCAAAGTTTAGGTTTTTCATGTCCTGTAATTCAGGGTTTATGTTGTTGTCTTTTAAATCTAGATATTTCAAATGGTCTAAAGCTTCCAACTTTGGAATTTCTTTAAATTTATTGTTGTTTAAATACAATGATTCTAAATTTTTAAACTTTAGTAATTCATTTGGTAAGACAGATAGGTTGTCGTTTTCAAGATGAAGCGATTTTAATTTTGGTAATTTAGATAGAATAGAAAGTGTTTTAGGAAGATTCATATTCTTTTCCTCATTCAAATAGATTTCTTCTAAATTGGTTAAATTAGAAAATCCTTCTGGTAAGTTTGTAAAATCGTTATTACTTAAATCAATTGTTTTTAGTGATTTAATATTTGATATTGCTGATGGAATTTCTTTTAAATGATCATTTTTTAAACTTAAATATTCTAAGTTGATAAATTTTGACCAATTCTCATTAGATAAATTTATATTTTGATTACTAAGATTTAATCTTAATACTTTTTCTGGTTCTTTTAGCGCTTCAGACAAAGATGTATACTCTTTTGCCTTATCGTTATTTTGAGAAAATACTGCATATGAACAGAGTAGCAATACAATTTTAAGTAGATTATTTTTTTTCATGATGCACTTTTTTAATGTTAAAACGATTTTCAATTGCAAATATAATAGTAAAACTATTAATAATTGTTTTTTAGCTATTATTTTTACTTTTTTTTAACCTTTTGCTTTCTCAGTAATTGAGATTGATTTTTGTAGTATTAATGAATTTGGAATGGTTATAATTTTGTCATTTTCTGTTTTTAAATGAATGAAAAAATAGGTCAAGTCAGATATTTCGCCAGAAAAAGGATAGTCTTTATCTAATACTTCGATGTAATCTCCAATTTTTAGTGGATGATTAAAAAATAATATTATTCCAGAGGTAATATTTGATAGCAGTGACCATTGTGCAAAAAATGCAATTCCAAAAGCTGTTAATATTGATGTAGCAAAAATGGCAATTTCATTTTGTTTTAAACCCCAAATTGCAGAAAGTAGAATTATAGCCGTTAATGAAAGTAATAGATTAATAGTTTTAATCATTATTTTTCTTCTTCCTCTTTGTAATTGAGTGTTTTTTAGAGCGTTGTTTATTATAGTTTTAGTTGCAAAATAAGTTAATAGGTAGCAAAATAATACTACACCAGTTTCAATGATTTGAATAGTAATAGGTTTCATAATTTATTTTATTGATTATTTTTTATTCTTTCTCTATTTTTTCCAATTTCATCAATTTTTTCAAGTAATAAATTAGAGTTTATTAATAAGCGATCTAATTCTTGTTCGAAAAACTCTTCTGTATGTTTATTCCATTTTAATGGATTTTTTTCTAATTCTTTAAAACTATTACTAAGTGTATTTATATAAAGTTTTTTTTCGTTTGCATCATTTATAAAAATTGGAGGATATAAATTAAACATCAACAGCCAATTTTTTGCAATGCGAGTTACTCTTCCATTTCCGTCTAAAAAAGGATGTATACGAATTAGTTCATGATGTAAATATATTGCTTTAACAATTGGAATTTTAATTTTTTCCATTCTGTAAAGCATTTCAGAGACCAAGCTTGGAATCAAATTTGGTTCAGGACAAATATGAGCACCGATTTGGACATTAGATTTTCTGTAACTATTTGGATGTATTTTATTTGTTTCTGGGGATATTAATCTTAATAATTGAAACAATTGAATTTCATTGCCGAAATTGTTTTTATCAATTATTTCCTCAATAACAAAATCTAAAGTAGTTTTTAAGTTTTCTAAATATTCTACAGCCTCTTCATCGTTTTGCGCCTCCATTTGAGCATTTTTTATGCTTAATAGTTCTTTTAAATCATGAATTCCTTCAAGATAAGTGTCGAGCAAGTCGTCGTCAAGGTGATATCTACTATATATTATCAATCTGTATATAGCTTTTATTGTTTCATTGATTTGATCAATTTTTTTTTGATTCACCTCAATTATTTCAGTAGGTAGTAATAACATAGTTCAATTATTTTTTTGAAGTTAAATCAAAGTTGAAGTTTGTGTTGATTATAAATCCGTTATTATTTTGAAACACATTTCTGTTGTTAACTTCTCTTCCTAATTGAAGTGTTTGGTTTAGATAGCCTGCTTCAATGCGCAAACTATTACTAAATCTATATCCTAGTACCAGTCCAATTCTATTTTGATCAAAAATATTTTCATTTACATTTTTCCCAAAACCTATAAAAAGCTCATCATAAGCAGCAATGTATGGTGTTTTATTTTCTATTTTATCTCCTTTTAATGGCATTTGTATTCTAAACATGTATCTAAATCTGTTTAAGAAAGGGAATTCATCTTCGTTGGTTAATGCTGCATTTGAATAACGACCAACCCATCTTTGCTCAAGCATAAATCGATGCGATATATCAATTTTTGAAATTTTATCAGTGATTGTTATCATTTGAAAAGCTCGATGTTCTGTAAAATCTTTTCCCATACCATTTATTGGAGTGTCTCCATATGGATAGGTTTCAATCCAAGCATATCCTACTCGTAATTGTATCTTTTGATTTAATTGATAGTTTAGGCCAAGTCGAAGTAATCCTTGTTGTTTGTCTGTAATAAAATTATCTCTTCGAAGTTGATATTCGCTATGAATACTGTATTTATCATTAAATTTAAATGTTCCAAAATAATTGTACCAACCAATATTGTTGTTCTCATTTACTCTTGTGTTTTGAGCGTAAGAACTGTTAATTGAGAAAATTATAATGATTAGAAATGTAAATTTTAGATTCATATGTTTAAATATTATTTGTTAGAGGTAACATATAGTATCGCCTTTTTAATCATTGGTTTTTGTTTTCAACAAACTTTTTGTTTGTGGCGATTTCATAATACTAAAAATTTTGGGCTGACCCATTTAAGAACCAGCCCAAGTTAATTACTATTTAGTTGGTGAAAATGGTAGAGATGATTTGTGAACAATAATTCTCAATTTACCATCTTCTCCTTTTTTGAAAACCCAGGTTTTATCAACCATTACTTCTTTTCCATTTTTATCGGTTACCCAAACATTTCCCATGGTTATTGCGATAGATCCATAAATCTGTATGCCTTCATTATTTTTTCCTGCATTGTCATATCTAGCTTTTACCCATGGAGTTAGTGCAAAACCTTTGTCGTTTGGATAATCGGGATCACCTCCAATGAAACAAGCTAATGCTCCTTTTTTGTCATTTCTAAAGGTTTGATCGCCATAAGCCAAAGTAGGTTTGAAAAAAACTTTACCATTGTCATAGTTGTAAGCTTCTGATAAAACTTGCTTTGCAAATGTTTTGTAATCACCACCTTCTTCTTTAAGTTTTCCAATTTTTACCAAGGCATCACACCAATCTTGTTGGGCTTTGTTTACTTCATCATAAGTGATGATTGTTTGCGCACCTTCTTCAACATAAATCAATCCTAGTTCATCAATAACTTTTTGAACCTCTTTGTTTTGCTCAGGAGTTGCCTGAGTTTTTTCTTCTGTTTTTTTGTTTTGATTGCATGAACTTAATAATACCGCAATACAAGACAAGCCAATAATTACAATTTTTTTCATGATTCTAAATTTTAAAAGTTTTACATTTAATATTAATACAAATATATACAAATATAATAGTAATACTATTAATTATGAAATTTTAACTTTTATTTATAATATTTGGCATAAAAAAAAGAGACTCAAAAAATGAATCTCTTAATTAAAACAAGTTTTGTTTTTTTATTGTTATAGTAACGAATGCTGTGTCATAACTGCAGGTTTTTCAATTCCCATCAACTCTAAAATGGTAGGAGCGATGTCACCTAAAACGCCATTATGAATAGTTTTTAATTCTTTATCAACTAAAATAATTGGAACCGGATTCGTTGTATGAGCTGTGTTTGGAGAACCATCAGGATTAATCATAGTTTCACAATTTCCGTGGTCTGCAATGATAATAGTAGTGTAGTTGTTTTCTAAAGCAGTTTCAACCACTTCTTTTACACAAGCATCAACAGCTTCGCAAGCTTTTATAGCAGCTTCCATTACACCTGTATGTCCAACCATGTCACCATTGGCAAAATTCAAACATACAAAATCAACTTCACCTTTTTTAAGTTCAGGAACCAAAGCATCTTTTAATTCGAAAGCACTCATTTCGGGTTGCAAATCGTAGGTGGCAACTTTTGGTGAATTTCTTAAAATTCTAGTTTCGCCAACAAATGGAATTTCTCTTCCACCAGAAAAGAAGAAGGTTACGTGAGGATATTTCTCAGTTTCGGCAATTCTAATTTGCTTTTTACCTGCTTTTTCTAGTACTTCTCCAAGTGTTTCAGTGATGTTGTCTTTGTCGTAAATTACATGAACATTGTTGTATGTATCATCATAGTTGGTCATGGTAACATAATACAAATTCATTTTATGCATATTGAATTCGTGAAAATCTTTTTGTGATAAAGCCTCTGTCAATTCACGACCTCTATCGGTTCTAAAGTTGAAGAAAATTACAACATCATCTTCTTCAATTTTCGCTAATGGATTTCCATTTTCATCCGTCATCACAATAGGTTGTATGAATTCATCGGTAACATCATTTACATAACTTTTTTTGATACTTTCTAAAGCATTTGTAGATTTTTCACCTTCAGAATTCACTAATAAATCATAAGCTAATTTTACACGTTCCCAACGCTTATCTCTATCCATTGCATAATATCTACCAATAATAGTAGCGATTTTTGCAGTAGTGTTTTTTATATGATTTTCAAGATTTGCTATATCTGTAATTGCCGATTTTGGATCAACATCTCGACCATCTGTAAAAGCATGAACAAACACTTTTTCTATGCCATAATCTTTTGCAGCATCTAATAATCCGAATAAATGTGATGTATGTGAGTGAACACCACCATTAGATACCAAACCTAAAAAATGTACTTTTTTATTGTTTTCTTTGGCATATTTGAAAGCATCAAGAAGCGGTTTTTCTTGATTCATAGTTTTGTTTTGTACAGCCAAATTTATTTTAGCCAAATCTTGATATACAATTCGACCAGCACCAAGGTTCATGTGACCAACTTCAGAGTTTCCCATTTGACCTTCTGGTAAGCCAACGTTTAATCCATCAGTTCTAAGTTGTGCGTTTGGATATTTTGTATATAAACTGTTTATAAAAGGCACATTAGCGTTATCTATTGCCGATACTTTTGGGTCTGGAGATTTTCCCCAACCGTCAAGAATCATCAGTATTACTTTTTTGTTCATTGTGATAGTATTTTACACAAAGATAAGCATTTGCAATACCTGAAATGAAAAGTTGGAGGTAAATTTATTTGAAAAATAACGAAAACGATTTAGTGTTTTCAGAAGAAATTATTTTTTAGAAAACCAGTTTTTAGCAGAGTTGTAATCAATAAAATAGCGAATACTGACAGATAAAATATGATTAAGATTTTCTTGATTAACGGAATCTCTAAAATTACTACCAATTTCTTTATTAAATTCTCTTGCAAATAAAGAAGAGTTATTTCGATATAGTATTGACATTTGACTACCGGGAGCAAACCACCAAGAAAAAGACAAGTCCATATTCCAAGTGTTAAAATTGGAGTTTCTATTTTTGTTGTAATTGGTATTGGTTTCAAAAGTGCCGTCGTCTTTAAGAGTTAAAATCTCTTTATTAATTGCGTAACTCCAATAATGGCGAATAGAAAGATTAAAAGTTATTAAATCATTGATTGCATATTTTCCTGACAATGTGTTAGTATAGGTATTTCTATTTCGTTTTGCTAGTATAGCGTTATCCGAATTATCAAAATCTATCCAACCAATATCGTTTACTTGTCTTGAAAATCTAGAACTATATATTAGTAATAATTTATCTGAAAAGCGATATCTTGGACTTACAAGTAAATTAAAGTTTAGTCGGTCTTTTTCGTCAAAAAAAGATATTGACGGACCAAAATCTAAAGCAAATTTTTTAGCATAATTTGAAGAAAAAAAGTAATTTCCTCCAATTCTTCTTGGAACGATTAAGAATTTACTATTATCCTCAGAACGAGGTTCGTAATAATCATAGACCGCAACTGGTCTAGTATTTAAACCAAATCCATGATAATCATTTCTTTTGTTGGTAGAATTAAAATTTATATTAATACTAGCTTCTTGAATACTACCTGTTGTATTGTTGAATTCAGAATATAAGTTTGTCTGAACATTTAAGGTGTTAAATGTCTTTGTAGGTTTTATAATTCTATAACTTGCATTACCATAAACAGCATGATAATTGGTTTGAAAGTTTATTCCCAAATCGTTGTTGTCCCATTTTTCGGAAACATACTGGCTGCCAACACTATAGCGGTACTTTCCTTTGGTTTTTCCTAGGTTTATTGAGGTGTTGTAACCGTTTCTATTGTCGAGAAGGTAATCGTTTACATGGCTAAATTTATAATCACCAGATAAATTAAAAGTGTTTTTCTTAGTATTTAAATCATATATTAATGCAGACACATTTGCATCTCTATATTCACCATTTCTTGTAACATTGGTATTGATAAATGAAACAGATGAATTTTGTCTAAAACGTTGGTCTAAAACAAAAAGGTTGAAGTTTGCTAGTGGCTCTATCAATTCATTTCTTGTTTCTCCTGTGATATTATTTCTTATAATAGCATCTGTTTTTTCTGTAACAGCATTAAGAATTCCAATTCCTAATCCGCCTTTGGTTCTACCTGATACTTTTAAAGCATTTAATAAATTTACTGTTGAAGGATATTCGATAAAATCTTCGTCAGATGATAATGTTGGTTGTACCGATGGTTCGCCTCCAATTCTTCTAGAATAAAATAGATTTCCTTTATTAAATAAATCAGTTCCTTCGGTAAAAAAAGGTCTATTTTCTGCAAATTGCTGTTCGAAAGGTCCAAGGTTAAGTTCTACTCTGTCAAAAGCAGCTTGACCAAAGTCAGGTACAAGAATTGCATCAAGTGTAAAAGCATCGTTGATACCGTATTTTACATCTAAACCACCTTTAAATTCACCTTTGGTTTTGTTAGAATCATTTCCGCTTAAATAATAAGAAGTGTATGGAATTAAAAATAATCTGGTAGGAGTTTTAATGTTTTCAATGCCTTCAAGAATTCCTGCTTGGTTGGCTTCTGTTTGTAAATTAATATCAATTAAATTCCAAGAATATTGAAAACGATCTCTATATACCTCACGATACATGTTTAATCCCCAAGTTTGTTTTTTTTCATCAGAAAAACGAACCGCAGCATAAGGAATCTTTAATTCTATAGTCCATCCGTAATCTGTAATACTTGTTTTACTATCCCAAATGGAATTTAAACTAAAATCTTCACCATTAGCTTCTGTATAAACACAATCTTGCTGAACTCCGGCAGCACTTACATAAAAACGAAATTCTTGTTGACCATCATTATAACCATTGAAAAATATTCCGAAATGGTCAGCAGATCCAAATTCATCTCTTGCTGTGAGCTCTCTTAAAATTTTTTTAGGTTCGTCGTCGTACATTGTAGCAGCCACATAAATAGCTTCATTGTCATAAACTATTTTAACTTCTGACCGTCTATTATTTTTTTCTGGATCACCATTATTGGGTGCAATCATTATAAAGTCTGTAGCAATTGCTGCAGTTTTCCAAATTGGTTCGTCAAATTTTCCGTCAATGGTAATTTTTTCAGAACAAAATTTTGTTTGCAAAGTCTTTTTTTGAGCTTGTGAAAAACTTAAAAAAGTTGCTAGTAAACATATAAAGGAAAAAGTAAGTTTTTCTTTAAACATTATATTCTTGTTAATTAGGCAAATATAAATCTTTATAATTGTTACGCAATACTAATTGTAATAGAATTCTTATCTAATTAAATATTAATTTTGAAAAACTCATAAATAAAAGAAAATTACTACAAATTATTATTAAAATATATTTTAATCGATAAAAAATGTATTTAATAGGTATTTTTTGTCAAATTAATTTGATAATAGAAATTAGGTTTAGTATGTTTGCTTTTTAAATAACCTACTTAAGAATGAATTTTATTACTGCTTTTTACACAGCATTGTTTGTTGTTGTTTCTTTTTTATCGCCCCATAAAAAAGAAATCGCACCCAAAAGGTATGCAAAAATTTCTAGAGTCAATAAGGTTGCCAGTGTCTATAATTCTCTAGAAACTAATAATTTTAAGTTGCCAAATTTAGAAAGTTTTACTAAAGCATTTGAAGGATATCAACTTTTGAAAAATAAAGGAATGATCAAAAAAGATATCTTAACTATTATTGACTTTAGTCTTAGTTCAAAGGAAAAGAGATTGTGGATTATTGATATGAGCACTAACGAAATTTTACTAAATACATTGGTAGCGCATGGTAAGAATTCAGGAAATGATTATGCTAGCAAATTTTCAAATAAGAATGAATCTTACAGAAGTAGTTTAGGTTTTTTTTCAACTGGAGAAGTTTATAGAGGAAAACACGGCTTGTCCTTAAAATTAGATGGTTTAGAAAAAGGAATAAATGACAATGCTAGAAAAAGAGCTGTAGTAATTCATGGCGCAGACTATGTATCTAAAACTTTTATTAGAAATCACAAAAGGTTAGGTAGAAGCCAGGGTTGTCCAGCAGTTCCTGTTGAATTGAGTAAAAAAATTATTCAGACAATAAAGAACAAATCGTGTCTGTTTATTTATCATCCTTCTAGAAGTTATGTAAACAATTCTAAATTAATATCTTAATTTGGAGTACAAATTAGCATCAAGACAATAAATATCCTCTCTAAAATTTAAAATTCCATCTGTTTCCCATGCAGTCCAATATAGTTGATGAATAAAAATATCTTCATCAATTTTAATAACAATGGTTTTTAATTCTGGTTTTGGAAGGTTTTTCTTTTCAATAATAAAATTTGGGTTTTTAGCCAGTATTTTAGCATTGATTTTGTCAATTTCTTTTTGTTTAGCTTTTTGTAGTTTATAGTAATATTTAATATCTGTAGTGTCTTTAATTCTTTTTAATGACCATTTTGTAGTGTCATTTATTATGTAACTTGCCATTTCTAATGGTTTCTCTAAACGCACACATCCAGAACTTAAAGAACGATATGAGAAAGCAAAGTAATCTCTATGGTTAGTATCATGAAGATAAACAGAATATCTATTTGGGAAATTAATTTTCATTGATCCAAGTGAGTTGTTTCTACCAGGATCTTGAACATATTTATATTTGTTTGCGTCTTCTTTTTTCCAGGACCAAGGACTTACTTCATTATTTTTTCTGTCAATAATTTTCAATCCTTTTTTTCTGAAAACACTTCTATCTTTTTCGGCTTCAGGATAAATATCTTCTTTTAGAATTGTAGGAGGAACTGTCCAATTTGGATTTAAATTGATATTGGATATTTTAGATTCTAATATTGGTGTTGGTCTAGTGTCTTTTCCAACTACAACTTTTTGACTTTGAGTAGTATCATTATCTTTTACAGCAACAATACTATAATCAGGAATATTTATCAAGAGATAATGATCTCCAAAATCGTGAGCAAACCATCTCCAACGCTCCATATTTACAACAACTTGTTCTATTCTTTGATTTCTAGAATAATTTAAGGCATCAATAGTGCTTCTTCCAATTACAGCATCAGGTCTTAGCCCATGTCTAGCTTGAAATATTTTTACTGCTTCTTGAGTTTTTTTATCATATACATTAGACAAAATAGTATCTTTTTCAACCATATCACCCCAATACATTAACCTTTTTTTGACGATAGGTACGTATTTGTTTTTTTTATTAGGTACAATTCTTTCCCTAAGATCAATCAATTCATAGGTTTTTTCCTCTGGAAATTGTTGTAATAATTTTAAACAGTTTTTTAGTTTTTTATAAATGATGTGATTGGGTTTACAGTTTTCAATGGCTTTACTGAAGTTATTGTTGTCAATACAATCATAAAGTATCTCATTTATATTTACTTTTTTTTCTTCTAAATCCCAATCTTTATAAAGTTTTTTCGGATTTAACTTTCCTTTACTGATGTGATTTACATAAAGTTGTGTGCTTGAAGTTAGAAGTAAATCATATTTTACAATTGTCGAATCTGGAAGGTCTTCAAATTTAGTTTCAAATGATTTTAAAGTTTCATAATTATAATCTTTTGATTCTAATCCTTCATTTTCAGCTTTGCTAATTTCATTAATAATGAAATCTCTGTGTTCTTTTGTGTTCCAAGCAGTTTCGTAGTTGAATTTTTTATAAAAAGCTTTAAAATCTTCGTCTTTAGAAGTATTAATTAAAGTTGAGTCAATTTTAATTCTATCATCTCCAAAAAAAGAAAAGTCAATAAAAGAGGCCTCTGCAGAAGATTCGTTTGAAATGTTTCTTTTGCAACTTGAAAAAACGATAAGTAGAATTAAAATGTAAAATTTATTCATAGGCATTAGCCAATTTCTTTTTTCATATTATAATGGATTCCAATATCGGCAATAAAAAATGGCTCTCCAATTTTAATGTAACCCAATTTTTCATAAAACGGAACAGCACTTTCACGAGCATTAAACCAGATTAATTTTCCAAACTGACTTTTAATATATTCTTCGGCATGTTTTATTAGTTCATCTCCAAAGCCTTTCCTTTGAAAATCCTTTAGAATAGCCATTCCTCTTATTTGGAATTGATTTTCAGAATTAAATATAACATTATTATTTTTAAAAACAGATAGTACTCCTGTTATATTTTTGTCAATAAATAATCCAAAATGAGTTGTTGTTTCTAAATCATCTCCATCAAATTGACAACTTTCAATTGGTTTTCCTTCTCTTAAAATAGGATGACGAACCAAAAAAGTGTCTCTTGAGCTGATTTTTTTAATCTCTTTCATAAAAAATTTCAATGCAAATTAAATGATAACAAATTAATAATAAAACTTTTAGACCAGCTTAGATTTGTAAAATTTTTTCTACACAAAAATTTTTCAAAAAAAATTTGCATCAAAACAAACAAATGCTATATATTTGCACTCACAAAATAAGAACATCATATTCTATTTTTGTAATGCGGAAGTAGCTCAGTTGGTAGAGCTCCAGCCTTCCAAGCTGGTTGTCGCGAGTTCGAGCCTCGTCTTCCGCTCTGTAAAACCTCTAATTAACGTTAGAGGTTTTTTTTATTCTTTTAATTTCCTAAAAAAGCCAAATCTGTTTCAGGATTTATTTCTTCAGGAACTTGGTTTTGTCTAAATAATCTAGCAGTTAAATTCCCTTTCAATAGTATCTTTTCACCTTTTACATCAAGCCAACTGCCTTCTCTTAATCCTAAGACTGGAGTTGTATTGAAAGCATGAAATTCTTTTATACGTGTTTCACGAGTTTCACCCATGTGCTTACTTTGTAAATTTGGATCTAAATAATGTGGATTTAAATTAAATGGAATAGCTCCTAATGTTTTAAAGCTTGGTGGATATATAATAGGCATATCATTTGTAGTTTGCATAGATATTCCTGTTATGTTGCTACCAGCACTTGAGCCTAAATAAGGTGTTCCGCTTTCAATAACATTGGAAAGAGTTTGCATAACATCATTTTCATATAATTGCGTAACCAAAAGAAATGTATTTCCGCCACCGGTAAAAATTCCTTCAGCATTTTCTAAAGCTTCTATTGGATTTTTGAAAGTATGTAATCCTCTAATTTTCTTATTTATTTTTGAAAAGGCAATCGCAACTCTTTCTGTATATTCATCATGTGTCATGCCGCCAGGACGAGCATAAGGTATGAAAATGATTGTATCACAATTTTTAAAATGATTTTCTAAAGTTGGGAGTAAATATTCTAGATATTCTCCTCCATGAAGCGTTGAAGTACTCGCAATAATAAGATTTTTCATATTTTCTATAGATATTGACTCAAGTTTAATGTTCAAATTATTTCTTCAAAAAAAGAATTTTCTTCAAATTTACAATTTTGCAGCCAATTGAAAAAGTTTAAACGACCTCATTAATAATTAACATAAATTTACAATAGTGTTGGCTAATTTTTTGGATGACTTTAAAATACTTTTACCCGAGAATTTCACATTAAATAATAGTTTTGTCGAAAATAAGAATACTGTTTCTCTTTTTGTTAATGATGCAATTGTCAAATGGGCAAGTTACTCCTGCGTCTAAAAAAATCAATGGAAAAGTTACAGCAGATTATAATGATTTAGAAAGTATTTACATTGTTAATTTGAAGACAGAAAAATCAACTTTAACAGAACGCGGCGGTTATTTTTCAATTAATGCAAGTGTTGGTGATACTTTAATGTTTACTGCTGTTCAGTTTAAAAGTGTGAAAATTGCTTTGAAAGAAGAGGATTTCAATAAAGAGCTCTTATTTGTTAAAATGGAAACTTTTATTAGAGTTTTAGATGAAGTTAAGATCAATGAATATAAAGATATCAATGCAGTTTCGCTCGGAATAATTTCTTCTAAAACTAAACATTATACTCCAGCAGAAAGAAAATTGCATGAAGCCACAACAGGTTCAGGATTAGTTCCGCTGAATCCAATATTGAATGCAATAACAGGAAGAACCAAACAACTTAAAAAGGAAGTTGAGGTGGAGAAAAAAGAGACAATGTTATCAAAAATTGAAAATTTGTATGAAGCAGAATATTTTACAGAAACGCTAAAGATTCCTAAAGATTTTGTCAAAGGATTTCAATATTATATAGTTGAAGATGCTAAATTTGTAGAAGCATTAAAAGCTAAAAATAAAACAATGGCTACTTTTATTATGAATGAATTAGCCATTATCTATAAAGATTTGATAGCTGTAAAACCATAAATTTGCTGCTTATGAAATCGCCATTAACAACAAGTTTGCGTAAGCAAAAACCAATAAATAAAAAGGCGATACCATATATGACCGCTAAAAAACAACTTTTACATATATGAAACGTAAATTACTAATTGTATTCTTTTTATTTTCACTAGTTTCTTTTTCGCAAAAGGAAAGAGTTAAAATATTGAGAGCTTTAGTCGTTTCTGATTCAATTCCAGTAGAAAGAGTAACAGTAACCAATATCACTGCCGAAACAGTTGTAATTACAGACGATTTAGGACAGTTTACCATTTTTGCAAAAGAAGACGATGTTATTATGATTACTGGTGTAGCTTTTGAAACCAAACAAATTGTTTTGAAATCTTCCGATTTTGAAGAAATGATTTTGAAAATTCATATTACAGAAAAAGTAAATCAATTAGATGAAGTAAAAATTGGTCCATACAAACTTTCAGGTGATTTGGTTTATGATGCCAAGAGAATAAAGGTTAAACCTGCTTTTAAAGTTGAATTAGAACCGATTGATTGGTCGAATGTTGAAATTACTGGAGTGAAACCTAGAGCAGAAAATATGTTTATGCCACCTACAAGTAATGTAGCTTCTGTAGATTTGATTAAAGTTGGAAAATTAATTACCAATTTATTCGGAAGCAGTTCAAAAAAGATTTATGTTGAAAATAAAGTTGATTTGGAAGAGTTTCAAATAGAAATCAAGAAAAGATTTTCTGATGATTTTTTTGAAAAAACTTTAAAAATTGCCAAAACAGATAAACAACTATTTATAGATTTTTGTTTTTCAGAGGAAATCAATGAAAAGCAACTTTTTGAAATTAGCAATTCATTATCTTTAATGGAGTTTATGATTGCAAAAAGTGAAGCATTCAGAAAAATAGAACGATAAAATCACTACTTTTGAATTATGATAAAAGCATTTAGGACTACTTTATTTTTGGTTTTATTTTTTGGTTTGTCTTCAATGGCAATGCACAAATTTTACGTATCCATATATCAAGTTAATTATGCTCCAAAAAAGAAAATGATTCAAATAACAAGCAGATTGTTTATTGATGACGTGAACGATGCTTTAGAGAAAAAATTTAAAAAAAGAACTTATTTTGCTTTAGAAAACGAAACTCCTGAAGATGAGGTTTACTTAAAAAAATACTTTACAGAAAAGTTTATAATTAAAGTAAATGGAGTTTCTAAAACTCTAAATTATCTAAGCAAAGACATTGATGGCAATGTTGTAATATGTTATTTCAGTGTAAAGGATTTGCCAAAAATTTCTTCAGTAGCGATTGAGAATAGTGCCTTGATGGAATTGAATGAGGAGCAACAAAATATTATTCAAGCCAATATCAATGGAGAAAAGCAAAGTTTGCTTCTAACTTCAGAAAACTTTAAAGGAATGTTAAAATAATTCCAATACCTTATAGTTATATCAAAAAAAGTTACTTTTATGCCTTAAATTATTTTAGGTATGAAATCGCTATTATCATCATGTTTGCGAAAGCAAACACCAATTAATAAAAATGCGATACCATATGTTACCTCTAAAAAATAAAATATAAACATATGAGATTCAATTATGCTATTTTAAACTTTGGTTTATTGTTGTTCACAGTAGGAAGCTTTGCTCAAGAAGCGCCAAAAGCAACTCCATCTTCCGAGAGAAATCCAGATAAATTCAAACAAATGTATGATTTATTGGCAACTCCCAATATGTATCGAACAGCATCTGGAGCACCAGGTCCAGAATATTATCAGCAACAAGCCGATTATAAAATCAATGTTGAATTGGATGATAAAAATACCAAATTATATGGTCAAGAAACTATTACTTATACAAATAACGCTAAGGAATCATTAGATTATTTATGGTTACAATTGGATCAAAATCAACAATCTAGAAAATCGCTTTCGCCACTTGTAAATGGAGAAAAGACGGATCCTGCAATGGGAGTTCAAGGATTTTCAAGAAAATACTTAGAAGAAAAATTTGATGGCGGTTTCAATATTGAGTTTGTAAAAGATGCTACTGGCAAACCAATGCAATACACCATCAATCAAACGATGATGCGTATTGAATTACCAAAAGTTTTAAAGCATAAAGAAAAAATTACCTTTTCAATAAAATGGTGGTACAACATCAATAACTATTTGTTAGATGGCGGACGTTCAGGATACGAGCATTTCGATAAAGATGGAAACAACTTGTACATTCTAGCTCAGTTTTATCCAAGAATGGCAGTGTATAATGATGTAGAAGGATGGCAAAATCAACAATTTTGGGGTTCAGGAGAATTCACACTTCCTTTTGGAAATTTTGAAGTTAATATAACTGTTCCGGCAGACCACATAATGGAAGCAACTGGAACTTTATTAAATAGACAAGAAGTTTTTACTACAGCTCAACTTGCAAGATTAGCAATTGCAGAAAAAACTTTTGACAAACCAGTTGTAGTAGTTACTCAAGAAGAAGCTGAAGCAGCAGAAAAAGGTTTCTCTGACAAGAAAAAAACATGGAAATTCAAAGCAGAAAACGTTCGTGATTTCGGAATTGCAACTTCTAGAAAGTTCATCTATGATGCAATGGCTGTCAAATTAAATTCTAAAACAGCAATGGCAGTTTCGGTTTATCCAAAAGAAGGAAATCCGCTTTGGGGTGAATATTCTACTAGAGCAGTGGCACATACTTTAAAAAGTTATTCTAATCATACTTTTGATTATCCTTATCCAAAAGCGGTTTCTGTTCACGCACAAGATCAAGGAATGGAGTATCCAATGATTTGTTGGAACTGGGGAAGACCAGATGCAGATGGTAAATATTCTGATAGAGTTAAAAACGGAATGATAAGTGTAATTGTGCATGAAGTTGGACATAATTTCTTTCCAATGATTGTAAATTCTGATGAGCGTCAATGGACTTGGATGGATGAAGGTTTAAATTCTTTTATGGAATATATGGCTTTAATGGAATGGGATCCAAACTTTCCAGCAGATAGAGGTCCGGCAAAAAATATCGTTCCTTACATGAGTGGCGATCAAAAAGGTCTTGAACCAATTATGTCAAATTCTGAAAGTATTCGTCAATTTGGAAATAATGCTTACGGAAAACCTGCTGCTGGATTGAACATTCTTCGTGAAACAATTATGGGTAGAGAATTATTTGATTATGCTTTTAAAACTTACGCTAATAGATGGAAGTTTAAGCATCCAACACCAGAAGATTTCTTTAGAACTATGGAAGATGCTTCGGCGTTTGATTTAGATTGGTTTTGGAGAGGATGGTTTTATACAACCGATAATAATGACATCGGAATAAAAGAAGTTAAAAAATTCTTTGTTAGCAATGAACCAACTAAAGAAGTAGAAGAGTTCATGAAGAAAAGACGTCGTAGAAATTCAAATTCTGGACCAATGGTTTATATGGTTGCTGATGGAAGTGAAGATTACAAGCCAGAAATGAACAAACCTTTTCAAATTAAAGATTTTCAAGCTCTTGATGAGTATGTAAATAAAACTTTTTCTGCAGAAGAGAAAGCAAAATTGAAAGATCCAAAGTATTTCTATCAAGTAACTTTTGATAAACCAGGAGGATTAGTTATGCCAATTATCGTTGAATTAACTTTTGAAGATGGTACAACTGAAATTCAAAAATTCCCAGCTCAGATTTGGAGAATGAATGATAAAGAAGTAAGTAGAACTTTTGCAACACAAAAAGCAATTACTAAAATAGTTCTTGATCCAAAATTAGAAACTGCAGATGTTGATACAGCAAATAATACTTGGCCAAAAGCAGAAGTAAAATCTAAATTTGACTAAGAACTTTGTAACTTTGCAAATCAATAAAAAGAAAAGAATATGTTTGGAATAGGTGGAGGCGAATTAATTTTCATCATTTTTATAGCTCTTATGCTTTTTGGAACAGACAAAATACCAGAAGCAGCAAGAACCTTTGGAAAAGTTATGGCCAATTTAAAGCACGCCACGAATGAAATTAAAACTGAAATTCAAAAGAGTGCGGATGTCGAAGAAATAAATTCCTCTTTTAAGCAAGTAACTTCTTCCTTCACAGAAGAAGTAGATAAAGTAAAAGAAAGCGTTTCGGTTACTCCACCAGATTTTACTTCTAATACTTTAACTGATGCCACTTCGGGTATCAATGAAATTAAAGAAGATTTAGAAAGTCTAACCGGACCTATAAAAAGACAAAGGTAATGCTCGAAAAAATCATTGCGATAGACAAAGATTTATTGGTCTTCTTAAACGGATTAGGCTCCGAATCGTTTGATGGATTTTGGTTGATAATTACCAAACAAGTTTATTGGACACCTTATTTTCTTCTAGTTTTTTATTTTTTGGCAAAGAAAATAGGTTGGAAAAACTTTCTAATAGCTTTGGTATTCATCGCATTGTTAATTTTAGTAAGCGATCAAACATCCAATTTTTTTAAAAATCATTTTCAACGATTGCGTCCTTGTAACGACTTAGATTTGAAAAATATTATTAGAATCGTAAAACCAAGTGATTCCTATAGTTTTTTTTCAGGTCATGCAACCAATTCAATGGCTACAACTGTTTTTGTGTTTTTAATAATCAGAAGATATTACAAGTATGCTTTATTGTTATTCTTGTTTCCGCTAATATTTGCATTCAGTAGAATTTATCTTGGACTACATTTTCCAACAGACATTCTAACAGGATATGCTTTTGGAGCTACTTTCGGATTTGTTTTCTATAAAATATATCAGAAGTATATTCTAAAGGATTAAAGCACTCTTGAAACAGTCAATCCATCGCGTATAGGAAGTAAAACGGTTTCAACCCTTTCATCGTTATTAACTAATTGATTGTATTCCAAAAGTATTTTGGTACTCATATCTTTCGGATTCAGTTCTTCTAAAACTTTTCCACTCCAAAGTACATTATCAGATAAAATAATTCCGCCTTTGTTCATTATTGGAATAATCATGTTGAAATAATTGATGTAGTTTTCTTTGTCAGCATCAATAAAAACCAAATCATATTTCTTATTTAACGTAGGAATAATTTCTAAAGCATCACCTAGATGTGCAAAGATTTGTCCTTTCCAAGGTGATAAATCAAAGTATTTTTGTTGTATAGACACCAATTCCTCTTTTATGTCTATTGTGTCTAATGTGCCTTCTTTTTGCATTCCTTCAGCTAAACATAATGCTGCATAACCAGTATAAGTTCCAATTTCTAGAATGTTTTTTGGATTAATAATTTTTGACAACATACTCAAGACTCTTCCTTGAAAATGGCCACTCAACATTCTAGGTTGTAATATTTTTTGATGGGTTTCTTTAAATAATTTCACCAACAATTCAGGCTCATTTTGTGAATGTTGCTCAACGTAATTTTCTAATTCTTCTGATATGAAATGCATGATGCTATATTTTATGCAAAATTACAAATTACAATAGACAAATGACCAAATCAACAAATTGTTTTACCTTTGCACCATGATTGAGAAAAAAGACATTCGAACTATAACTAAAGAACAACTTCGTGAATTTTTTGTTGCCAATGGCGATAAAGCTTTTCGTGGAAATCAAGTTTATGAATGGCTTTGGAGCAAAGGAGCACATTCCTTTGAAGATATGACTAATGTTTCCAAAGAAACTCGTGCTATGCTTGAAGCAAATTTTGTAATCAATCATATCAAAGTCGACACTATGCAACGTAGTGAAGATGGAACAGTTAAAAATGCTGTCCGACTTCACGATGGTTTAATTGTAGAATCGGTTTTAATTCCAACAAATACTAGAACAACAGCTTGTGTTTCATCGCAAGTTGGTTGCAGTTTAGATTGTAATTTTTGTGCGACTGCTCGATTAAAAAGAATGCGAAATCTAGAACCAGGCGAAATTTACGACCAAGTTCTTGCAATTGATAACGAAAGTAAAATTTATCACAATCGACCACTTTCTAATATTGTTTTCATGGGAATGGGAGAACCATTAATGAACTATAACAACGTAATCAAAGCCATAGACATGATTACTTCAGATGAAGGTTTAGGGATGTCACCAAAAAGAATCACGGTTTCAACATCAGGAATTCCTAAAATGATTAAGAAAATGGCTGATGACGAAGTGAAATTCAAATTGGCAGTTTCTTTACATTCTGCAATTGATGAGGTTCGAGCGCGAATCATGCCTTTCAGTAAAAATTTTCCATTAGCAGATTTGCGTGAATCTTTAGAATATTGGTACAAGAAAACTAAAAGTAAAATCACCTACGAATATGTAGTTTGGAAAGGAATAAACGATAATAAAGAAGCAGTTGATGCTTTAGTAAAATTTTGTAAGTATGTTCCTTGTAAGGTCAATCTTATCGAATACAATCCTATTGACGATGGCGAATTCCAACAAGCATCAGATGAAGCTATAAATCTTTACATCAAAGAGCTTTCTAAGTATGATATCGTAGCTAAAGTAAGAAGAAGTCGTGGTAAAGATATTGATGCAGCCTGTGGGCAATTAGCCAACAAATCATAAATTTTTTATAAGCTTAACACCATCTTTTGTGAAGTATTTTCAATTTAACTACCTTTGAAACCAATGAATATCACTTCGCAAATAAAACAACCTATTCTGCAAGAAATGGAACTTTTCGAGAAAAAGTTCTACGAATCGATGTCTTCTAAAGTAGCGTTGTTAAATAGAATCACCTATTATATTGTAAACAGAAAAGGAAAACAAATGCGACCAATGTTTGTTTTCTTAACTGCAAAAATGATTTCTGGCGGAAGTGTTGAAGAAAGAACCTATCGTGGCGCATGTGTAATTGAATTGATTCACACCGCAACTTTGGTTCACGATGATGTTGTTGATGATAGTAATAGAAGAAGAGGTTTTTTCTCAATAAATGCACTTTGGAAAAACAAAATTGCAGTCCTTGTTGGAGATTATTTACTTTCAAAAGGTTTATTGCTTTCTATCGATTATGGTGATTTTGATTTACTTCGAATAATTTCTGTTGCGGTAAGAGAAATGAGTGAAGGTGAATTACTTCAAATTGAAAAAGCAAGACGTTTAGATATTACTGAAGATATTTACTACGAAATCATTCGTCAAAAAACAGCTACACTTATTGCTGCTTGTTGTGCACTTGGAGCTCGTTCGGTTTCGGAAGATGAAGCTCAAGTTGAAACCATGCGTAAATTTGGCGAACTTATCGGAATGGCTTTTCAAATAAAAGATGACTTATTTGATTATACCGACGAAGCCATTGGAAAACCAACAGGAATTGACATCAAAGAACAAAAAATGACTTTACCACTAATTTATGCTTTAAACAATTGTTCCGATAAAGAAAAAAGTTGGTGCATCAACTCCATAAAAAACCACAATAAAGACAAAAAGCGAGTTAAAGAAGTCATCCAATTTGTAAAAGACAAAAACGGACTTACTTACGCCGAACAAAAAATGGAACAATTCCAACAAGAAGCTCTTGCTTTAATACAAAACTTCCCAAATTCTACCTATAAAGATAGTTTGACCTTAATGGTAAACTACGTTATTGAAAGAAAAAAATAATTTTATTTCATTTGTAAAGTATTGATTTTATTCGCATTTACAATTTTACAATTATTTTTTTTCAAAAAAATTTACTTTTGATGCAACCATTTTGCAACTACATTCGTCTATGCTAATAGAAGACTTAAGTAATCTGAAAATCTAATATTCTAAGAAGTCTAATAATCTAAAATGAAAGTGATCAACTTACATCAAGAAGAAAAAGAAGTAATCGAATTGGCTGTCGAGAATAATCGTCATGCACAACACAAGATTTATTCTAAATTTTCTCCAAAAATGTTAAGTGTATGTAGGCAGTATATTAAAGATTTACATCAAGCTGAAGACATAATGATTACTGCTTTTATGAAAGTCTTCACCAATTTAAAAAATTTCAAACACGAAGGAAGTTTTGAAGGTTGGATAAGAAGAATAATGATAAATGAATGTATTTCTTATATAAGAGTTCAGAAAAAAGTAAAGTTTATTGAGGATGAGAATTATTTCGAAGAAAGTTTCAATAACATAGAAAGTCAGTTTTCTGTTGAAGACATTCAATTTTTGATAGACAATTTACCTGACGGATATAAAATGGTGTTCAACCTTTATGCGATTGAAGGATACAAGCACCAAGAAATTTCAGAAATGCTCGGAATTAATGAAGGAACATCAAAATCGCAATTATCACATGCTAGAAAAATGTTGCAAAACAACATAAGCAAATTAAAAAATTATGAAAATGGCACAGAATAAATTAGAAACCCAAATAAAAGAGAAGTTAAATTCTCGAGAAATACAGCCCAGCGAAATGTCTTGGGATAGACTAGACGCCATGCTTTCTGTTGCAGAAGAAAAAAAAACAAAGCGTTTCCCATTTCTGTCATTCCAATTTATTGGAATTGCTGCAAGCATTTTGGTTTTTCTGTCTGTTGGTTTGTTTTTTATAAATCAAAAAGAAGAAGTTTCTGGAACTGACAACCAAATTGTTACAAAAGAGATTGAAAAAAACAAAGAACAAAAAGATTCAATTATCACAAAACAAAATTTCACAAACGAAATAGCAAATCAACAAGAAGAACAAGTTGCAGCAATAAATAATAAACCACAAATAATTAACAAAAAATCATCAGAGAGTTTCAATCAAAATAATCAAAAAACAGGAGTTAATCCAATCATCAACAAAGAGAAAGAAATCGAATATCAAGCTACTGAAGTCATCGTTCAGAAAGATATGCCAAGAATCATTTCTCAAGAGAAAATTGAAATACCAAAAAAAGTCGCTGTCAACGTGGATGATTTATTAGCATCAGTAGAAAAAACTTCAAAAAAAGAAGCTAACGCAAAAGTTAAAGTAAACGCCAACAGTTTGTTGTCTCAAGTCGACGGAGAATTAGAACAAACATTCAGACAAAAAGTAATCAATAGAATCGGTAAAAATTACCAAGAAGTAAAAGTGGCACTTGCCAATAGAAATCAAGAATAAAATCATCAATTAATCACTTAACAAATTAGAAATCATGAGAAATTTTACAATTTACTTAGCACTATCACTATGCCTTTTTGCAAGCAAAATGGTAGCACAAGAAACCTTTGAAAGCAAAGCAAAAGCTATTGCTGACAAAATCGAAAACATTACAAAAGAAGAAAAAGCAACTCTTAAATCAGAGGTTGAAGCAGTCAACGTTCAATTAGAAAATGGTTCAATTACCAAAGAACAAGCCGATGCAAAAAAGAAAGATTTAGCACAAGCTAGAGCAACAATTATTGAAAACCGTGTTGCTGTTGCTCAAGAAGAATTAAAAGATTTAGTTCAACAGAAAGTAAATGGGAAAATAGCAGATTCAAAGACCAATGATTCATCAAATGTAAGAATAGGTAAAAGATTGGTTCTAACTTATGAAAACGATTCTGTTAGAAGAAAAAAACATTATGAATATAGAGAACGAAGAACAACATCTCAATTTGTTTTTGCTCTAGGTTTAAACAATGTAGTTACTAATGGTTCTGTAGAAAATTCAGATTTTAAATTTGCTGGTTCACGTTTTTACGAATGGGGTTTCTCTTATAATTCAAGATTATTTAAAAATGACAACTTATTACATTTGAAATATGGAGCATCAGTAATGTACAACGATTTGAGACCAACAGAAAATAGAGTTTTTGCTGTAAATGGAAATCAAACAACATTGCAAACCAGCACAATTGATTTAAAAAGTTCTCGATTTAGAAATGTGTATTTAGTAGCGCCATTGCATTTAGAATTTGATTTTACTAAGAAAAAAGAAAAAGATGGGAAAACTTATTTTAGAACTCATGAAAGACTTCGTTTTGGAATTGGAGGTTATGCAGGAGTTAGAATTAAATCAAAGCAAAAAACAGAATATAAAATCGACGATATTGATTATGATGAAAAAGCAAAAGGTGATTTCAATGCCTCAAATTTCATCTACGGATTGAGTACATATTTAGGTTATGGAGAAACAAGTTTATATTTAAAATACGATTTGAATCCAATATTTCAGGATAATGTTGTAAAACAAAATAATGTTTCTTTAGGAGTACGTTTCGATTTTAATTAAAAATTTGTTGGGTTAGTTATATTTGTAGAGGCGCGATTTATCGCGTCTCTTTTATTTAAAAAAATATGTATTTTTACACAATACAATTTTTATGATTTTCCAAAATCTAAAAATCTAAAAATCCAAAATTGATAACCAAAGAAACCATAGATAAAGTTTACGAAGCTGCTCGAGTAGAGGAGGTTATCGGCGATTTTGTACAATTAAAACGCGCCGGAAGTAACTTTAAAGGATTGAGTCCGTTTTCTGATGAGCGTTCGCCTTCGTTCATGGTTTCGCCTGCCAAAGGAATTTGGAAAGATTTTTCGTCAGGAAAAGGTGGAAATGCTATTGCTTTTTTGATGGAGCATTCTCAGTTTACTTATCCTGAAGCCATTCGATTTTTAGCAAAAAAATACAATATTGAAGTTGAAGAAACTGAACTTTCTGAAGAAGATAAAGTCGTTGCAAACGAAAAAGAAAGTTTGTTTCTAGTATCAGAATTTGCTTCTAAATATTTTCAAGATATGTTGCTTAATTCCGAAGAAGGAAAAGCAATTGCGCTTTCTTATTTTAAAGAACGTGGATTTACTAATGATACTATAAAAAAGTTCAGCTTAGGATATTCACCAAATCAATGGGATGCGCTTACAAAAGAAGCTCTCGGAAAAGGCTACAAATTAGAATTTCTAGAAAAAACTGGACTAACAATTGTAGGTGAAGACAAGCAATTTGATCGATTCAAAGGTCGTGTGATGTTTCCAATTCAATCCATGAGCGGAAGAGTTTTGGGTTTTGGTGGTCGAATTTTAACTAACGACAAAAAAGCAGCAAAATATCTCAATTCACCAGAAAGCGATTTGTACCACAAGAGTAAAGTTTTGTACGGAATATTTCACGCCAAACAAGCCATTGCCAAACAAGATAATTGCTATTTAGTAGAAGGTTACACCGATGTAATTCAAATGCATCAAGCAGGAATTGAAAATGTAGTTTCTTCGTCTGGAACAGCTTTAACACCAGATCAAATTAGATTAATCAATCGTTTGACGAAAAATGTTACAGTTCTTTTTGATGGTGATGCTGCGGGTTTACGTGCATCCATTCGTGGAATTGATTTAATTTTGGAAGAAGGAATGAACGTTAGAGTTTGTACTTTTCCTGATGGTGAAGATCCAGATAGTTTTGCCAAAAAAACACCTTTGCAAGATTTGATTCAGTATTTTGAGGATAATGCTATGGATTTTATCCAATTCAAAGCGTCACTTTTAATGAAAGATGCCAAGAATGATCCTATCAAGAAAGCCGATTTAATTCGAGATATGGTGGCTAGTATTTCTAAAATTCCTGATAGAATTAAGAGAGAAGTTTACATCAAAGAAACTTCTAGAATCATGGATATTTCAGAAGATGTACTTTTTAATACTCTGGCGCAATTAGTCAAAAAAGACATTTCCGATTTAGGCAAAAAACTAAAAGAAGAACAAACCGCTTTTGAAGTTGTTAAAAATGAAAACCTTGTAGTTACCGCCAATATTGATATTCAATATGAATTGGAACAAAAAATCATAGAGATTCTTTTAATCTACGGAAATGTAGAAGATGAATTTGAAGATGTTTTGCTTAAAGCAAATGAGAAAGGTGAAATGGTTGAGGTAAAAGAAATGAACAGATATAAAGTGTATCAACGGATTTTTCTAAGTTTACAAGAAGATGAAACCGAACTTGCTAATCCATTATTCAAAAGTATTTATGATGATTTGATTGCTTATTTTAATCAGAATGAAACCTTTGAATTAGAGAAATATTTATCACAATTACCGCCAGAATTATCGCAAGAAGTAACGTCAATTCTTATGAATGACGAGCGAGAAGCATTGCACAATTGGGAAGCTAAAAACATATTTGTAAAAGCCAAAGACAAAACCATAAGCCAATACGTGTCAGAAACCATTCTAACCTTGAGATGGTTTTTAGTCAACAAAATCATAGACGAATTAAAATCATCTGTAACTCAAGAAACCGAAGTTGATAATTCAGAAACACTATCTATGGTAGTTGACTATTTAGGATTAACCAATATGTTTTCCAAAAAATTAGGAAGAGTAATTTCTAGACATAACTAAGTAAGTATTCAAAATAAAAATTCCAAATTCCAACGAACAATCAATTGGAATTTGGAATTTAAAATATTGGAATTTCTTTATACGATATCTAACGTCTTAGCTTTATTAACTAAATCTACTAAATTAGTAACATTTAGTTTTTGTAGAAGTCTTAGTTTATAAGTTGAAATTGTTTTTTCGTTTAGTCCTAAAACCTTAGAGATTTCATTATTTTTCTTTCCGTCACACAAGTAACGCAGTACTTCAATTTCTCTGTTAGATAATTTTCTGTAAAGACGTTCGCTTTTATTTTGTTTAGCAATCAATGCTAAATTTCTTTTAATACTATCACTAAGCATTACAATTCCTTGATGAACTCTAATAATTGTTGTTCCTAGAGTTTCTAATTTGGAAGATTTGTGCACAAATCCAGCAACTCCAGCTTTTATAGCATTGGGAGCATAAATTTGCTCGTTTAAGCTCGTAAAAACTAAAACTTTAGTGTTAGGAAAATTCTTAATTATTGCTTTTAATTCGTAGATACTTTTCAATCCGTCAAGTTCTAGATCTATTACTAAAACATTGATTTCTTTATTCCTCAAAGCATCCGGAACCATAAAGAAATTTCCAACATTTGAGACCACACTAATTTCTGGATGATCTTTAAAATATGATTTTACGCCATAATGAACCACTGGGTAATTATCGGCAAGACAAACATTTATCATAATTTTAATTTTTTAATAAAAGATTTAAAATCTTATTGTAAAGTTACAAAAAAAATGCAAACAATTGTGAATCAATGTTAAAATATTATTTCAAGGCATTTGGAACCTCACAAACTGGTATTGGGTTCATCTTGTGCTGGTTTAAGAAATTTAATCGTTTATAAATATCAAAGGCTTCTTTTTCTCGACCAGTAAAGTCTTCCGATTTGCTTCCTTTTTCGTCCTCAAGCATTGCCCATTCCAATTCGTCATAACTTGCGCCAAGTTGGTCTTCATCAGTTCGATTATCACCAAATAAACCATCTGTTGGAGCTGCATTTTGTATAGACTTTGGAATTTCTAAATAGCTTCCAAGTGCATAAACATCACTTTTCATCAAATCGGCTATCGGACTCAAGTCAACGCCACCATCGCCATATTTTGTATAAAATCCAACACCAAAATCTTCTACTTTATTTCCTGTTCCAGCAACCAATAAGCCATGAATTCCGGCAAAATAATATAAAGTTGTCATTCTTAAACGCGCTCTAGTATTGGCTAATGATAAATTATACTTTACTTCATTTTCACTGACTGGCATTTCTGTTTTAAAGCTATCATAAATCGGAGTTAAATTTGCTTCAGCACGACTAACATTCGGAAATCGTTTCATCAATTGCTCAATATGTTCACGTCCTCTACTTACTTGATTTTGAGATTGATGAATTGGCATTTCAATACATAATGTTGTTAAGCCAGTTTGCGCGCATAGAGTAGAAGTTACCGCAGAATCAACTCCACCAGAAATCCCTACAACAAAACCATTTACTTTTGCGTTATTAGCATAAGTTTTTAACCAACTAACAATGTGTTCGTTTACTTTTTCTACCTGAATTGTACTTTTTTTAGGCATAGTTTGGAGATGAATTAAGAATTCGTAATGTATATTTGCAAAAATATTAAATAAAAAAATGAAAAGATATATTTATATCACCTTAATTGGAGTTTTATTTTTCTCTTGCGATAAAAAAAGTAAAATCGAAAGAGCTGTTGAAGAAATTCCAGTCGAAATGAAAGTAGTTCGTTTCGAACAGGCTTTCTTTGATGCAAAACCTGAAAATTTGGCTGATGTAAAAGCTGAATATCCAGAATTTTTCCCTGAAGGCACACCAGATGCGGTTTGGATTGATAAGATGCAACATCCACAATGGAGAGAATTGTATCAAGAAGTGGAGAAAAAATATAAAAATTTTGGTACGCAGCAATCTGAAATTGAAGATTTATTTAAACATATCAAATATTATTTTCCAACAATTAAAACGCCAACAATCTACACGGTAATTTCTGAAATGGATAATAATAGTAAAGCGATTTATGCAAATGATAAATTAGTAATTGCTTTAGAATTATACTTAGGGAAAGACCATAAGTTTTATGGTGAGTTTCCAGCTTACTTGAGACAAAATTTCGAACAAAGACAAATGCTTCCAGACATTGTTTCTAGTTTTGCTTTTGGCGTTTTGCCTAATCCAAAAGATAAAGATTTGCTTTCAATGATGATAAGATCTGGAAAAGAACTTTACTTAAAAGATATTTTACTTCCAGAATATTCAGATGCCGAAAGAATTGGCTATTCTGAAGACCAAATAAAATGGAGTAAAGAAAATGAAAGTTATATTTGGGAATATTTTGTAAACGATAAGTTGTTATACAGCACCGATTCTAAATTGGCTAATCGTTTTATAAATGTAGCTCCATTTTCTAAGTTTTATTTAGAAATAGATAACGAATCGCCAGGTAGAATTGGACAATGGGTTGGATGGCAAATTGTTCGTTCTTTTATGGAAAACAATCCAAAAGTTACCATCCAAGATTTAATAAAAATGAACGAAAAAGATATTTTCGAATTATCAAAATACAAACCAAAAAAGAATGAGTAATAAAATCACATCAGAAATAAAATTTGTAGTCGAACTTGATGAAAATCGTGTTCCAGATAAACTAACTTGGACAGCGCAAGATGGTGGCGTAGAGCTTGAAGAAGCTAAAGCTATGCTTTTGTCAATTTGGGATAGCAACGCCAAAGAAACTTTGCGTATTGATTTATGGACAAAAGACATGCCTGTTGACGAAATGAAAATCTTTTTTCATCAAACATTAGTTGCAATGGCTGATACTTTTGAAAGAGCTACACAAGATGAAAAAATGGCATCAACCATGAGAGATTTCACTGATTATTTTGCTGAGAAATTAGAATTAAAAGGATAAAAAAATGGTTCGCAATTTGCGAACCATTTTTTGTTTATTTAAAACTCATTCATTTCTTTAAATACCTCTTGATTTACACCATCAATAAATTGTAAAAGTTCTTCTTTTCCGGTTCCTTCTGTAGATGAGGTAACAAAATGTTGTGGCATTTCTTCCCAATTGTTTGCTAGCAATTCTTTGCGATAAGCAGCAATATGAGCAGCGACTTTTCCTTTACTAATTTTGTCTGCTTTAGTAAAAATAATACAAAACGGAACTTCTGTTTCGCCTAAATATTCTATAAATTCTAAATCAATTTTTTGTGCTTCAAGTCTTATGTCTATTAATACAAAAGCGCAAACCAGTTGTTCTCTTTGTTCAAAATAATCGGTAATGAATTCCTGAAAAACTTCTTTTGTTTTTTTAGAAACTCTTGCATAACCATATCCAGGTAAATCAACCAAAAACCAATTAGAATTAATTTTAAAGTGATTTATCAACTGAGTTTTTCCTGGTTTTCCTGATGTTTTTGCCAAATTTTTATTATTGGTCAACATATTAATCAGGGATGATTTTCCAACATTAGAACGGCCTATAAAAGCATATTCAGGCAAACGTTCTAAAGGACATTTACTCACATCTGAATTACTAATTATAAATTCGGCGGTATTAATTTTCATGATATTTTTTTTGATTCAATCAGAATCATTTAATCTTACAAATGCTCTTTTGTCAACCAAATTTCAAGCAATCTATTGAACTCGTCTGGATGTTCCATCATAGCAGCATGTCCACATTTATCAATCCAATATAAATCTGAATTTGGCATTAATTTATGGAATTCTTCAGCTACCTCTGGTGGAGTTACAGCATCATTTTTACCCCAAATCAAACAGGTTTTCACATGCATTTTTGGTAAATCTTTTGCCATGTTGTGACGAATAGCACTTTTGGCAATTGTAAGTGTTTTTATTACTTTAATTCTGTCATTTACAACGCCAAAAACTTCGTCAACCATTTCTTTTGTTGCTACTTTTGGATCATAAAAAACAGCTTCTGCTTTCTTTTTAATGTATTCATAATCACCTCTTTTTGGGTAACTATCACCCATTGCGCTTTCATAAAGCCCTGAACTTCCTGTTATTACAAGTCCGGCAACTTTTTCAGGATACATTTTTGTATGATATAAGGCAATGTGTCCACCAAGCGAATTTCCTAAAAGGATTACGCGGTCAAAACCTTTGTAAGTAATAAAGTCTTTCACATATTTGGCGAAAGCCTTAACATTAGTTTTTAAAATATTTTGTGTGTAAAGTGGTAATTCAGGAATAACGATTTTATATCCTTTTTGTGAAAAATGTTTGGCAACTCCTTCAAAGTTACTCAACCCACCCATTAAGCCATGCAAAATAACAATTGGAGTTCCTTCTCCAACTTCAATGTAATTGTATTTTTTGTCTTTTACTGCGTTTAAATCCATATTCTTTGGCTCATTTTTTCAATTGTTACAAATATAAGTTTTTAAATATTAATTCAAAACTAATCCTCTTTTATTTGGATGAATTTGTCAATTTCTTAATGCTTTCTCTATTCATGAATTTTTACAATTATCAACATTTCAACAAATCATTTTACGTTCTTTTCAAATTTTATAAAACTAACTTTTTATTAAATATTTCGCAACTAAATCTGTTTGACTGTCAATTTATTGCGTTAAATCAACGATTCTAAATGTTTTGTTAATTATTATTCAAAGTTGGTTTGGTTTTAAAGTAATTAACAAAAATCTAAAAGTGGTAAAACTTATTAACAAAGTGGAGTTATGTGGTAAAATGTGGAGAATTATTTTATATTTTTGCTCATTATCATTAAAAACTAATTAGTTGAACTCATTAATCGGGACATACGAATGTAAAGTTGACGTCAAAGGAAGGCTGCTTTTGCCTGCACCTTTGAAGAAACAACTTGCTGCTTCGCTTCAAGACGGTTTTGTCTTGAAACGTTCTGTTTTTCAGCCATGTTTGGAACTTTATCCAATGGCAGAGTGGAATTTAATGATGCAAAAAGTGAACAAACTCAACCGATTTGTAAAGAAAAATAACGACTTCATTCGTCGTTTTCAAGCCGGAGTAAAAGTGGTTGAAATCGATGCTTTAGGACGTCTTCTAGTTCCTAAAGATTTAACCAATTTTGCTCAAATTACTAAAGATATTGTGTTGTCTTCAACAGTAAATATTGTTGAGATTTGGGATAAAGATTTATACGAAAAAGCTATAGATGATTCTGTTGGAGATTTTGCTGATTTGGCAGAAGATGTAATGGGAAATGTAAATGACGACGACAATGGAATATCATAATCCAGTATTATTAAAAGAAACAGTTGACGGTTTAAATTGTATTCCAGATGGTGTTTATGTAGATGTCACTTTTGGTGGTGGCGGACATTCAAGAGAGATTCTGAGTCGCCTTGGTCCAAACGGAAAATTGTTTGCGTTTGATCAAGATGAAGATGCTTGGGAAAACGCATTACCAGATGAAAGATTCTCATTGATTCAAGAAAATTTTAGATACATCAAACGTTTTTTAAGATTTCATGGAATCAAGCAAGTAGATGGAATTTTAGCTGATTTGGGTGTTTCATCGCATCAATTTGATGTTCCAGAAAGAGGTTTTTCAACGCGTTTTGATGCCGATTTAGATATGAGAATGAGTAAGAAAAACGAATTGAATGCTTACAAAGTAATCAATGAGTACGATGATGTCAACTTGAAAAGAGTTTTTCTTGATTATGGTGAATTAAAAATTGCTCCAGCATTAGCAAGAACAATTATTGAGGCAAGAGAAATAAAATCAATTGATACAACAGATGAATTGAAATTGATTTTGCAACGTTTTTTGCCAGAACAATTTAAAAATAAAATTTTGGCTCAAATCTATCAAGCTATTAGAATAGAAGTCAACCAAGAAATGGATGTTTTGAAAGAATTCTTAGAACAATCTCTTGATGTTTTAAAACCCGAAGGAAGATTAAGCGTGATTTCATATCATTCTTTAGAAGATAGATTGGTAAAAAGATTCATGAAAAACGGAATGTTTGAAGGCGAACCAGAACGCGATTTCTTCGGAAATTTTTCTGTTCCATTCAAATTAATAGGAAAACTAATTGTTCCAACAGAAGAAGAAATAAAAATTAATAACCGAGCAAGAAGCGCAAAGTTGAGAATAGCAGAGAAAAAGTAGTTGGCAGTTAACAGATTTCAGATTGCAAAATAACTGAACACTGAATACTGAATACTGAATACTGAATACTGAACACTAATTATATGAAGATTGGAATTTACAACATATTAAAAGCAAGATTTCTTGTCAATGAAGACGCTACTAAAAATTGGCGTTTCATTGTGTTTTTAATTGTACTTGCCATAATCATGATTGCTAACACGCATCGATTTGAACAAAAAATATTCAAAATCGCTGATTTGACAAACGAAGTAAAAGAATTACGTTCCGAATTTGTTGACAGGCGTTCGGAATTAATGAAATTAAAAATGGAATCTACGGTTTCAAAAAAGATGGAAGCTAGAAATATTTTCCCATCTCAGGTTCCACCACAAAAAATAAAAGTTAAACAACCAGAAGAAAAAAGTTTCTTTAAAAAAATATGGCAGTAGAAGATAAAAATATCTCTTACAGAATTTATCTGATGGCGTTCATCATCTTTTTGATGGCGTTAGCAATAACCATAAAACTTACTAATATACAGTGGGTAGAAGGTGACTATTATAGAAAATTGGCTAAAGATAGAACGGTTAAAACTTTTGTAATTCCAGCCAATAAAGGAAATATTTATTCATCAGATGGTAGTTTGTTGGCGACTTCAATTCCTAATTATACCATTCGTTTTGATGCTGTTGCGCCAAAATCAGAGGATTTTGAAAGTAAAGCCGATTCACTTGCAATGAGTTTGTCAAAATTATTAGGAAAACCAACTTCTCATTATCAATCATTATTGAGAAAAGCACGTGCCAATAAAAGCAGATATACTCTAATTGCAGAAGATTTAAGTTATACGGAATATTCAAAAATAAAAAAATTTCCACTTTTCAACAAAGGTGCTTACAAAGGTGGAATTATTGTGGAGCAAAAAACAGTTCGTGAACATCCAATCGGTAAAATCGCAGAAAGAACAATCGGTTACGATAGAATCGATGAAAATGGTATTCAAAAAAGAGTCGGAATCGAAGGTGCTTTTGGTAAATATCTTAACGGAAAAGACGGAAAAGTTTTAAAGCAAAAAATTGCCAAAGGACAATGGAAACCTATTCGTGACCAAAACGAAGTTGATCCACAAGATGGGTACGATGTAATTTCAACTATTGATGTTTATATTCAAGATATTGCTCATCATGCTTTGCTAAAACAATTAGAAGAATATGGCGCTGAACACGGTTGTGTTGTTGTAATGGAAACCAAAACAGGTCAAGTTAAAGCGATTTCTAATTTAGGAAGAGACGAAAAATCAGGTAATTATTATGAAACTATAAATTATGCTGTTGCGGAATCACACGAACCAGGTTCTACGTTCAAATTGGTTGACATGATTGCGCTTTTGGATGATAATAAAGTAGATACGTCAAAGGTTTATGACAGTCGTGGTGGAGTTATAACTTACAGAGGTGATAAAGTTCGTGATTCTCACGAAGGTGGTTATGGTAAAATTTCTCTTGGAAGAGGTTTTGAGGTTTCGTCCAATACCATTTTAGTTCAAGCAGTTGTGGAAAATTATAAAAATAATCCGCAAGAATTTATCAATAGAGTTAATAATTTAGGTTTGAATAAACCTCTTGGATTACCATTTCAAGGTGAAGGAAAACCAATTGTACATCAAACAACTGATGAAAATTGGAATCCTAATATTTTACCATGGATGGCTTTTGGATATAGTGTAGCCATGACGCCTTTACAAACGTTGACATTATACAATGCTGTTGCAAATAACGGAGAAATGGTAAAACCACAATTCGTTTCTGAAATTAAAGAATGGAATAAAACCATCAAGAAATACGATAAACAAATTATCAATCCGAAGATTTGTTCTGATGCAACAATAAAAAAATTAAAAGCACTTTTATCGAATGTTGTAAAAAGAGGAACTGGCGCAAAGTTGTATTCTAAAGATTTTTCAATGGCAGGAAAAACAGGAACAGCGCAAGCCAATTATGGTAAAAATGGCGGAAGTGAGAAACATTATATTTCTTCTTTTGTTGGATTTTTTCCAGCAGAACATCCTAAATATTCTTGCATCGTTGTGGTTCACGAACCAGATACATCTTTAAATAACTATTATGGAGCAGACGTTGCCGGACCAGTTTTCAAGAGAATTGCTCAAAAGATTTTTACTGACGCACCATCAACTAACGAAATAAAAAATCTTGATAAAAAAGTAGCTAAACAAGAAAATAAATACCAAGAATATTACACAAAAGCACAAAATGTAAAAAGTAAAATCCCTAACCTAAAAGGAATGCCAGGAATGGATGCTGTCGCACTTTTAGAAAATTTAGGAATTAAAGTAAAAGTAAAAGGAATTGGAAAGGTAAAAAATCAATCGATTCAAGCCGGACAACCTATTATCAAAAATACAATTATAACACTAGAATTATCGTGATCGTTTTAAAAGACATATTATATAAAGTTGCTATTGAAGCTGTAAAAGGTTCAACGGAAATCGCTGTGAATAAAATCGAATTCGATTCGAGAAAAATTCAAGAAAACGACGTTTTTGTAGCCATCCGTGGAACAGTTTCTAATGGTCACGACTTTATCGAAAAAGCCATTAATCTTGGAGCCGTTGTAATTGTTTGTGATACATTGCCAGAAGTAATCATCAAAGGAATTACTTACATTCAAGTTAAAGATACTAATTCGGCTTTGGCTTTTATGGCTTCCAATTATTATGATAATCCATCGTCAAAATTACGTTTAGTTGGAATCACAGGAACCAATGGTAAAACAACTATTGCTTCACTTTTGTACCAATTATTCAAAAAAGCAGGATACAAAGTTGGTTTGCTTTCTACCGTAAAAATTATGGTTAATGATGTTGAACACAAAGCAACACACACAACACCAGATTCTTTAACCATCAATTATTTTTTAAATGAAATGATTGAAATAGGTTGCGACTATTGTTTTATGGAAGTGAGTTCACATGGTGTTCATCAAAAACGTACAGAAGGATTGCAGTTTGAAGGTGGAGTTTTTACTAATTTATCGCACGATCATTTAGATTATCATCCAACTTTTGCAGAATATAGAGATGTTAAAAAATCGTTTTTTGATCATTTACCAAAATCAGCTTTTGCATTGACCAATGTTGATGATAAAAATGGAGCTGTGATGCTTCAAAATACAAATGCTAGAAAATTGACTTATGCCTTAAAATCTTATGCTAATTATAAAGCTCAAATTTTAGAAAATCAACTTTCAGGATTGTTGCTTAAAATTAATGAAAATGAGGTTTGGGTTAAACTTATCGGAACATTTAATGCTTACAATTTACTAGCAATTTATGGAACTGCAGTGGAATTAGGATTAGAAAGTCTTGAGGTTTTGAGATTACTATCAGAATTGGAAAGTGTTTCAGGTCGTTTTCAGTTTATTGTTTCCAACGATAAAATCACCGCAATTGTAGATTATGCACATACGCCGGATGCTTTAGAAAATGTACTAAAAACCATTAATGATATTCGTACAAAAAACGAACAATTGATAACCGTTGTAGGTTGTGGTGGTGATAGAGATAAAACGAAAAGACCAATAATGGCAAACATCGCAACACAAATGAGCGATAAAGTTATCATCACTTCTGATAATCCACGAACTGAAAATCCGTCAACGATTATCGCCGAAATGGAAGCAGGTGTTGAACCACAAAATTTCAAAAAATCACTTTCCATTGAAGATAGAAAACAGGCTATAAAAACTGCTTGTCAATTAGCAAACGCCAATGATATTATTCTAATTGCAGGAAAAGGTCACGAAACCTATCAAGAAATTCAAGGTGTTCGCCATGATTTTGATGATATGAAAATTGTAAAAGAATTTTTAGAACAAATGAACAAATAACCCAATATACCTAACCAATATGTTATACTACTTATTTGAATATTTAGACAAAACACTTGACATTCCTGGAGCTGGAGTGTTTCAATATATTACGTTTCGTTCGGCTATAGCGTTGATGTTATCATTAACACTGTCAACTATTTACGGAAAAAAAATCATCACTTTTTTGAGAAATCAACAAGTAGGTGAAACGGTTCGTGAGTTAGGTTTAGAAGGTCAAACTCAAAAAGCAGGTACGCCAACAATGGGTGGATTAATCATCATTTTCGCAACGTTGATACCAGTTTTGTTATTAACTAAATTGAATAACATTTATATCATTCTTCTAATTGTGACTACTCTTTGGATGGGAACGATTGGTTTTATTGATGACTATATTAAAATCTTCAAAAAAGACAAACAAGGTTTAAAAGGAATTTTTAAAGTTATTGGTCAAGTCGGTTTGGGAATTATAGTGGGTTCAGTATTGTATTTTAGTCCAGCAGTTACTGTTCGTGAAAAGTCAGCAACGCCTATCACTTTCAACCAAACTGGAAATACAATTTCACAACCTGCAAAGGAAATTAAGGCAACAACAACAACAATTCCGTTTACAAAAAATAACGAATTAGATTATGCTCAAATCCTAAAACCATTTACAGACGATTATCAAAATTGGGCTTGGTTGGTATTCATTCCAATTGTAATCTTCATTATTACGGCAGTTTCAAATGGTGCAAATTTAACCGATGGAATTGATGGTTTAGCCGCAGGAACGTCTGCAATATCAGTACTCGCGCTCGGTATTTTTACATTTATTTCAGGTAATATCATTTTGTCAAATTACTTGAATGTAATGTACATTCCAAATTCAGGAGAGATGACCATTTTTATTGCTTCTTTCGTTGGAGCTTTAATCGGATTTCTTTGGTATAATTCTTATCCAGCATCGGTTTTTATGGGTGATACAGGAAGTTTGACTATTGGAGGAATTATAGCGGTTTTAGCAATTTCTGTAAGAAAAGAAATGTTACTTCCGGTTTTATGTGCCATTTTCTTTGCCGAAAGCGCCTCAGTAATTATTCAGGTAACCTATTTTAAATATACCAAAAAACGTTTTGGCGAAGGAAGAAGAGTGTTCTTAATGTCTCCATTACACCATCATTATCAGAAAAAAGGATATCACGAAAGCAAAATTGTAACTCGTTTCTGGATTGTAACCATTTTATTAGCAATTGTTGCAATTGTAACCTTGAAATTGAGATAATGAAACGATTAGTAATTCTTGGCGGAGGCGAAAGTGGAGTTGGAACAGCAATTCTAGGAAAGAAAGAAGGATACGACGTTTTTGTATCTGATTTCGGAAAAATTAAAGACAATTATAGAGACGTTCTTAATCAATATGAAATACAATGGGAAGATGAACAGCATACAGAAGATAAAATTCTAAATGCTGATGTAGTAATGAAAAGTCCGGGAATTCCAGAAAAAGCTCCAATTGTAAAAAAGCTCATCGAAAAAGGAGTTCCAGTAATTTCTGAAATTGAATTTGCTTATGATTTTACAAAAGCAATGACCATTGGAATCACCGGAAGTAATGGTAAAACAACTACAACAATGTTGACTTATCATTTGTTAAAAGAAGGAGGGTTGAATGTAGGATTAGGTGGAAATATTGGAAAAAGTTTTGCATGGCAAGTAGCCGAAGAAAATTACGATTCTTATGTGTTAGAGTTAAGCAGTTTTCAGTTAGACGGAATCATAAATTATAAACCACATATTGCCATAATTACAAACATAAGTCCAGACCATTTAGATCGATACAATTATAAATATGAAAATTATATCGCATCGAAATTTAGAATAACAATGAATCAAACCGAAGAGGATTATCTCATTTATGATGCAGATGATGAAGCTATCGAAAATTGGTTAAAAAATAACAAAGTAAAAGCACAATTAATTCCATTTTCGATATCAAAATCAATTGAAAACGGAGCATTTTTAAATAACAACACTATGGAAATCAACATCAACCAAGAAGAGTTTTTAATGGAAACGGCAAACATCGCACTTGAAGGAAAACACAACATGAAAAATGCAATGGCAGCAACTTCTGTAGCGAATATTTTACGCATCAGAAAACAAACCATTCGTGAGAGTTTGTCAAATTTTCAAGGTGTTGAACATCGTTTAGAAAAAGTGCTTAAAATTCACAATGTTCAATACATTAACGATAGTAAAGCTACCAATGTAAACGCAACGTTCTTCGCTTTAGACAGCATGACAACGCCAACAGTTTGGATTGTCGGAGGCGTTGATAAAGGAAATGACTATGCTGAATTAATGCCATTAGTTCACGAAAAAGTAAAAGCAATTATATGTCTTGGTGTTGATAACAAGAAAATAATTGATGCTTTCGGAAATGTTGTGGATATGATGGTTGAAGTAGATAATATGCACGATGCAGTAAATACAGCAAGACATATCGCAGAAAAAGGCGACACTGTTTTACTATCTCCAGCTTGCGCAAGTTTTGATTTATTTCAAAACTACGAAGACAGAGGAAATCAATTCAAAAGAGAAGTTAGAAATTTATAGAACTTTTAAACTCATAAACTAAATTATGAAACAACTAATAAGCAGACTACACGGAGATAAAGTCATTTGGGCATTTGTTGCTCTTTTGGCGCTGTTCTCTTTTATGCCTGTTTTTAGTGCGAGTAGTAATTTAGCTTACATGCGTCACGGCTCAGGAAATGCCTTGACCTATTTGCTAAAACATGCCATTCACATTACTATTGGTTTCGTTATAATTTATCAAGTTCACAAAATTCCGTATCATTATTTTAGAGGAATTTCACGAATTGCATTGCCAATTGTTTGGGTTTTGTTAGTCTATACTTTGGTAAAAGGAACTGTAATTGACGGAGCAAATGCCAGTCGTTGGATTCAAATTCCATTCATTGGAATATCCTTTCAAACATCAACCTTTGCAGCAATTGTGTTGTATATTTTTGTAGCAAGGTATTTGTCCAAAAAAAGAGAAGTTGCACCCGATTTTAAGCAATCGCTTCTAGAACTTTGGTTGCCAGTATTTGTAACTGTCGGATTGATTTTTCCTGCGAACTTTTCTACAGCAGCTTTGATTTTTTCAATGGTTATAATGCTCACATTTATTGGAAAATATCCATTAAAATACATCGGAGTTATTCTTGGAACAGGATTGCTTTTAGGATTGTTTTTCATTCTAATTGCCAAAAAATTTCCAGATGCTTTTCCTAATCGTGTGGATACTTGGATTAGTCGTATAGATAATTTTACAAGCGACAAACCAGATGAAGATGATTATCAAATTGAGAAAGCGAAAATCGCAATTGCATCAGGTGAAATCTACGGACTTGGACCAGGGAAAAGTGTTCAAAAGAATTTCTTACCACAGTCATCTTCCGATTTTATTTTTGCCATAATTGTGGAAGAATTTGGGCTTTTCGGAGCTTTTACAATAATTTCAATTTATCTGTTATTGTTGTTCCGATTTGTGGTAGCATCTCATAAAGCCAATTCGCTTTTCGGAAAATTAGTCGTCGTCGGACTCGGTTTTCCAATAATATTTCAAGCATTAATCAATATGGCAGTTGCTGTCGAGTTGTTGCCAGTTACAGGACAAACTTTACCATTAATTAGTTCAGGAGGAAGTTCTGTTTGGATGACATGTATCGCTCTTGGAATTATTCTAAGCGTTACCAAAAAAGAAGAAGAAATTGCAAAAGAACTCGAAGAAGCCGAAAGAGAACTTGAAGAAAAGAAAAAAAGAGACGAAGTTTTACAAAGAATTATCGATAGAGAATTGAATGGTGTAGAAGAGGAAGTTGATGAAAATCAAGAAAAGGTTAACCAAATGAAAGCATCTATCAAAGGCAAAATAATGGAGGAAGATTTTTCAATTGAAGAAAATCCAATGCTAGCCATAAAAGGAATGCGAAAAAAATAAATTGAACTGCCTTTTAAGGCAATAAGATAAAAATGGAAAAATTAAAATTCATATTAAGTGGTGGCGGAACAGGTGGACATATCTATCCTGCAATCGCTATTGCTAACGAATTAAAATCGCGTTTTCCAGATGCGGAGTTCCTTTTTGTAGGTGCGCAAGACAAAATGGAAATGCAAAAAGTGCCTCAATCAGGGTATGCTATTGAAGGACTTTGGATTGCAGGTTTACAAAGAAAGTTGACGTTGCAGAATGCCATGTTTCCATTAAAATTAGTTAATAGTTTATGGAAATCTAGAAAAATAATTAAGAAGTTCAAGCCAGATGTTGTCATCGGAACAGGCGGATTTGCAAGCGGACCATTATTGCAAGTTGCCAATAGTTTGAATATTCCAACAGTAATACAAGAGCAAAATTCTTATCCTGGAATTACCAATAAATTATTGAGTAAGAAAGCCAACGCCATTTGTGTGGCTTATGAAAATTTAGAACGATTTTTTCCAAAAGATAAAATTGTGTTTACAGGGAATCCAGTACGTCAAGATATTTTAGATATTGATTCTAAAAGAAGTGAAGCTTTGTCTTATTTTAATTTAGATGAAAATAAAAAGACATTATTAATCATTGGCGGAAGTTTAGGTGCAAGAAGAATCAATCAATTAATTGCAAAAGAACTTGATTTTTTACGAAACAATAACTTGCAAATATTTTGGCAATGTGGTAATTTATATATGGCAGATTACAAACATTTTTCTGAGATAGAGAATGTTCAAGTAGTTTCGTTTATTGATAGAATGGATTTGATTTATGCTGCAGCAGATTTCGTGATTTCTCGAGCTGGAGCTTCGTCAGTATCAGAATTGTGTTTGGTTGGAAAACCAACGATTTTTATTCCATCACCAAACGTAGCCGAAGATCATCAGACAAAAAATGCGAAAGCAATTGTAGATAAAAATGGTGCTTTACTAATAAAAGAAAGTGAGTTAGACGAAAAATTCGAATCAGTTTTTAATAAACTAATTCACGATGAGAGTTTGCAAAAAAGTCTAAGCGAAAACATAAAGAAATTAGCCAAGCCAAACACAACAAAAGATATAGTTGAACAAATAGTAAAACTAATACAATAGCAATGTCAATAGCAATTTCAAAAATCAATTGTACATTTTGAATTTTGAGATTGATTTTTGAAGTTGAATTTTGAAATTGAAATTTAATATGAATCTAAATCAAATACATAACGTCTATTTCATCGGAATTGGAGGCATCGGAATGAGTGCTTTGGCTCGTTATTTCCAGAACATTGGAAAGAATGTTTCGGGTTACGATAAAACACCAACGATGTTGACCGAGGAATTGATTGCTGGCGGAATGAACATTCATTTTGAAGATTCAATTGCCGCAATTCCTTCGGATTATTTTGTCGAAAATACCTTAGTAATTGTTACGCCAGCAGTTCCAGTTTCTCATTCAGAATGGAATTATTTTGTAGAAAGAGATTATGTAATTAAAAAAAGAGCTGAAGTTCTTGGCTTGATTACAAAAGATACGTTCTGTTTTGCAGTAGCAGGAACGCATGGAAAAACAACTACATCAAGCATTCTTGGTCATATTATGTATGAAAGTGGAGCAGATGTTACAGCATTCCTTGGTGGAATTGTAGAAAATTATCATTCTAATTTAATCGGAAGCGGAAAAACAATAACCGTTGTTGAAGCCGATGAGTTTGATCGATCGTTCTTGCATTTGCATCCAAATATTGCATGTGTAACCTCAATGGACGCAGATCATTTAGATATTTATGGAGATGCCTCTGCAATTGAAGAATCATTTAGAGAATTTGCCAATAAAGTTTCGGATAAAACCAAAATATTTGTCCCAAAAGGATTGGATTTAGAAGGATTGACCATAGCAATTAATGAAGAAGCAACGTTTAAAGCGTTTAATATTCGTATAGAAAATAGTGCTTATGTTTTTGACGTTCAAACACCAACAGAAATAATAAAAGATATTGCTTTTGGTTTGCCTGGACATCATAATTTAATGAATGCGCTAATGGCTTTAGCAATGGCCAAAACTTATGGAACCCCAACCGTGTCCATTGCTAATGCTTTAGCTACATTTAAAGGTGTACAAAGAAGATTTTCGTATCAAATAAAATCAGAAAATCGCGTTTATATAGATGATTATGCACATCATCCAACAGAAATTAATGCAGTACATCAAGCAGTGAGGGAATTGTATCCAAATCAAAAAGTTTTGGCAATTTTTCAACCACATTTGTTTAGTCGAACCAAAGATTTCGCAGACGATTTTGCTAAAAGTTTATCGCAATTTGACGAAGTTCTTTTGTTAGATATTTATCCTGCAAGAGAATTACCAATGGAAGGAATAACAACTTCTTGGTTGATTTCTAAAATGACAAATGATAATAAAAAATTAGTTTCAAAAGAGGAACTAATTGGTACAATTTTGGAGAGTGATGCGAAGATAATTGTAACGATTGGAGCAGGAGATATAGGCGAATTAGTACCATCAATAAAAACCGCTTTAGCTAAATAGCTTCGGACTTTAGTCCGATGAAAAAAATAAAAATAGAATAAAAAAACAAAAAACGAAATATTAAAAAATTAAAGCAATTATGAAATTTCTAAAATGGAACAATATCCGATTAATACTAATGTTTGCATTGGTTGTTTTTCTGTATTCGTTTACTTCAAATAGAAATTCACATCGTAAATTAAAGAAATCAGAAGTGGTTTTTGTTGGAGATAATAACAATTTTGTTAAACAAGAATCGGTTAATAAATTGTTAATAGAAAATAGTTCAGATGTAAAAACCATTGAAAAATCGGACTTAAATTTGAACAAATTGGAAAATTCTATCAACAAACATCCTATGGTTGAAAAATCAGAAGTTTTTGTAAGTGTTGATGGTGTTCTAAAGGCGGTGGTGAAACAAAAAACACCCATAGCAAGAGTGTTTAGTGAGGAAGGTTCGTTCTATATTGATTATGAGGGAAATAGAATGCCGCTTTCTGATATAAGTACAGCTAGAGTACCGCTAATTTCGGGGGTTATTGACAACAAAAACAAGAAGAAATTATCCGAAGTTTTGAAGATGATTTACAACGATGAATTTTTGAAAAAAAATATCATTGGTGTTCAAGTTTTGCCTGATGCGAGCTTAATGATGACCAACAGGAACTATGATTTTAAAATCGAGTTTGGCAAAATGATGAATGAAGAAAAGAAATTTAAAAATTATAAAGCATTTTTTCAGAAAGCAGTTTCAGATACGATGCTAAATAATTACAAGAAAATAAATTTGAGATTTACACATCAAGTTGTTTGTACAAAATAACTTCTAGTAGAAAATCAAGAAAAAAGAGATAGAATAAATATTGTATCGAGCAAATTAGTTGACAATATGGAGAATAGAGAAAACATTGCAGTTGGTTTAGACATCGGAACTACGAAAATCGTAGCGATGATTGGTAAGAAAAATGAGTACGGTAAACTTGAAATTTTAGGTCTTGGAAAAGCCAAAAGTTTAGGTGTGGCTCGTGGTGTTGTAAATAATATTACACAAACCATTCAATCCATCCAACAAGCAGTTTTAGAAGCGGAAGAAAACTCAGGATACAAAATCAATGATTGCGTTGTTGGTATTGCAGGACAACACATTCGTAGTATTCAACACACGGATTATATCAGTAGAAGTAATCCAGAAGAAGTAATTAGTGGTAAAGACATTCAATTGTTAATTGATCAAGTTAACAAATTAGCGATGTTGCCAGGTGAAGAAATTATTCACGTGTTGCCACAAGAATTTAAAATCGACGGACAATCAGAAATCAAAGAACCAATTGGTATGTATGGTGGACGATTGGAAGCAAGTTTTCACGTTGTTGTTGGACAAGCAGCTTCTATCAGAAATGTAGGAAGATGCATCCAAAGTTCCGGAATTGAATTGTCAGGATTAACATTGGAACCTTTAGCTTCAGCAGATGCTGTTTTAAGTCAAGAAGAAAAAGAAGCAGGTGTTGCTTTAATAGATATTGGTGGTGGAACAACAGATTTAGCCATTTTTAAAGACGGAATCATTCGTCACACAGCTGTAATTCCTTTCGGAGGAAATGTGATTACAGAAGATATTAAAGAAGGTTGTTCTATTATCGAAAAACAAGCAGAGTTATTAAAAGTAAAATTTGGTTCGGCTTGGCCAGGAGAAAATAAAGACAACGAAATTGTTTCCATTCCAGGATTACGTGGTAGAGAACCAAAAGAAATTTCTTTGAAAAACTTATCTAAAATCATTCACGCACGTGTGGTTGAAATTATTGAACAAGTTTTTACAGAAATTAAAGTTTACGGTCACGAAGATCCAAGAAAGAAATTGATTGCAGGAATCGTTCTTACAGGTGGTGGAGCGCAATTGCAACACATCAAACAATTAGTGGAATACATCACAGGAATGGACACTAGAATTGGTTATCCTAACGAACATTTGGCAGGAAATTCTAGCGAAGATATTTCAAGTCCATTATTTGCAACAGCAGTTGGATTAGTAATGAATAGTGTAGCTAACAATACGCAAAGCGCTTACAAATTAGAAGTAAGTCAAGCTATTCCGCAGCCAAGACCAATTGCAAGACCAGTTGTTGAAGAAGTGCAAGAGGTAACGCAACAACAAGAAGAACAAATTGAAAATAAAGTTGAAAAAGAAGTGGAAACAACAGAAGGAAAAATCAGAAAATCATTTTTTGATAAGTATGTTGATAAAATCAAAGATTTCTTAGACAACGCAGAGTAATTTAATATTAGATTTAAAATATCAGATATTAGATTTAAATAGAAAAACAAAACTAGAATACAGAATAAAATCAAACAAAACCAAAATAGTATGATAAGCAACTCAGAATTTGGAAGCATCTCATTTGATTTACCCAAAAATCAATCAAATGTTATTAAAGTTATCGGAGTTGGTGGCGGTGGAAGCAACGCAATCAACCACATGTTCAAACAAGGAATCAAAGGTGTAGATTTCATCGTTTGTAATACTGATTCTCAGGCATTACAAAACAGTCCTGTGCCAAATAAAATTCAGTTGGGTGTAAACTTAACAGAAGGTTTAGGAGCAGGAGCAAATCCAGATGTTGGACAACAATCAGCAATCGAAAGTATCGATGATATTGAAAAAATGTTGGATAGCAACACCAAGATGGTTTTCATCACCGCAGGAATGGGTGGAGGAACAGGAACAGGTGCGGCTCCTGTAATTGCTCAATTGGCTAAAGAAAGAGACATACTAACGGTTGGTATTGTTACAATTCCTTTTCAATTTGAAGGAAAGGTACGTCAAGACCAAGCATTAGCAGGTGTTGAAAGATTAAGAAAACAAGTAGATTCATTAATTGTTATCAATAATAATAAATTAAGAGAAGTATACGGAAATCTTGGTTTCAAAGCTGGTTTCTCTAAAGCTGACGAAGTTTTAGCAACTGCATCACGCGGAATTGCTGAAGTAATTACACATCACTACACACAAAATATCGATTTAAAAGATGCTAAAACGGTATTAGCAAACAGTGGAACTGCTATCATGGGTTCTGCAATTGCAAGTGGTGAAAATAGAGCTAAAGATGCTATTATTTCTGCTTTAGATTCTCCTTTATTGAATGATAATAAAATTACTGGTGCTAAAAACGTATTGTTGCTTATCGTTTCAGGTACTAATGAAATTACTATTGACGAAATCGGAGAAATCAACGATCACATTCAAGCTGAAGCAGGTCACAACGCCAATATTATTATGGGAGTTGGTGAAGATGAAGCTCATGGTGATGCTATTGCAGTTACAATTATTGCAACAGGTTTCAACGTAGAACAACAAAACGAAATCGTAAATACAGAAGTTAAAAAAATCATTCATTCACTAGAAGATGAGCAAAAGTTAGTTCATGACTTAACTCAAAAACCAGTTGATTTTTTTCAACCGAAGGTAGAGACTCCAATTGAAGTAACTGCCGAAGTTAAAGAAGAAAAAATTGTTTTCGAATTAATCGAAGATGAAGTAAAACCAGAACCAGTTGTAGCAAAAGTTAACGAAAACGAACTAATTGCGATGAACGACTTCATCCGTAATTTAGATGTAACTTTCGAAATCGTTTCTCCTATAAAAGATATCGATTTTACTTTTACAACTCCAGCGGTAAACGAAATTAAAGTTGTTGAGCCACAAGTTGTAGCTAAAGAAGAAGAGCAAATTACATTCTCTTTCGATTTACCAATTGCTAAGCCGGTTGAAAATACAATTGAAGAAGATAGAATTATATTCGATTTAACTGCAGAAACTAAAGATATTAAAGTTAACGAGCACGTAGAATTTGTTCCAGTAACTGAAGTAAATCAAAACGGAGTAATCAAATATTCTCTTGAAGAATATATGGAAATTGAAAACGATTTGTTGAGTTCTAAACCAGCTGCTAAGTTGGAAGAGCCAATCGAAGAGTCATTAAATTTCACAATGAAAGTAGCTGAGCCAGCAAAACCAACTTACGCTACACATTCAGATGATATTTCTCCAATGGAAATGACTATCGAAGAAACTTTAAAACTACGTGCAGACGAAAGAAGACGTAAATTAAAAGAATTCAATTACAAGTTTCACAACAATCCATCGAGAGTTGACGAACTTGAAAGAGAACCAGCATACAAAAGATTAGGAGTAGATTTAACAGAAAATCAAAACCTAAACAACAATTCAAGAATGTCATTAGGAACCGATAGTAACGACGATATTCAGTTACGTTCTAATAATTCATTCTTACACGATAATGTAGATTAATCATAAGTTAATTAAAAATGGGTAGCCCGAAAGTTCAATTGAAATTTCGGGTTATTTTTTTTACCTTTGTGTGGCTTTTTGGATGCATGCTGAAGAATTTCAGTAGCGAATGGTTTGCGCATTTTTGTAATCCATTTTCCTGCTTTACGTTACAATCTTTATTTTGTTGACTTCGAGTGCCTCAGCCAACAAAATAAAGGATTTCCACTGCAATCAGGGCTAATAAGCAATCCATTTGAATAAAATCTAATATCTAATATCAAAAATCTAATAAAAAATGAGTTTACAATCAAAAATAATGGACGTAATGAAAGATGCCATGCGTTCTAAAGATACAGTGGCATTGGAAGCATTGAGAGCTATCAAATCAGAATTATTGTTAGCACAAACAGCTACAGGTTCAAAAGAAGAAATTTCTGAAGCTGACGAAATCAAAATTTTACAAAAACTTGTAAAAATGAGAAAAGACAGCGCCGAAATTTATAAAACGCAAAACCGTCCTGATTTAGCGGAACCAGAATTAGCACAAATTACTGTAATCGAACAATTCTTGCCAGCACAACTTTCAGAAGCTGAAGTAGAAGCAATCGTTTCTAAAATCATTGCAGAAACTGGAGCATCAGGAATCGCTTCTATGGGAAAAGTTATGGGATTAGCCTCAGCTCAAATCGGCGGACAAGCAGAAGGAAAAACGATTTCAGCTATAGTTAAAAAATTATTAGTTTAATTTATAAGTACAAATTACGAAATACAAATTACGAGGAAAAACTTTGTATTTCGTACCTCATACTTCAAATTGGCTTCGTAGTTCAACTGGATAGAATATCAGATTTCGGCTCTGATGGTTGCAGGTTCGAACCCTGCCGAGGTCACTAACAACCAAATCATTTGATTATATTATACCTTCTTTTTGCTGGAGTAGCAGCATTTTTTTTCTTTGTTGTTTACTCAGTAATCGAGGAAAAATATGGTGTGCTTTTCAATAAACCATTTTACATTCATTTTTATCCAACTTTAAAAACATTGGATGCTAATCAATCCTATGTTTTAAACAAGCAATTTGATTATTACAATTCACTCTCAGATAAAAAGAAAAAATACTTCGAACATCGCGTTGCAACTTTCATCGAACGATATGAATTCATAGGTAAAGAAGATTTTATAATAACCGATGAAGTTCAGGTTTTGATTGCCTCGACGTCTGTAATGTTAACCTTCGGTTTGAGAAATTATTTGTACACGAATATTGATAAAGTAATCGTTTATCCATCGGTTTATTACTCAGAAATTAACGATGCTTATCACAAAGGTGAATTCAATCCGCGAATGAAAGCTATTGTTTTTTCATGGGAAGATTTCAAAGCAGGTTACGAAATTAAAAACGATAATTTAAATCTCGGAATCCACGAATTTGCTCACGTGCTTCATTTTCATGGCATGAACAGTCAAGACACAAGTGCCATAATTTTTTCAAGAATGTATGATAGAATTCGAAGAGAAGTTGAGTATCCGGCAAATAGAGAGCGATTAATCAATTCAGATTATTTTAGAATTTATGCTTACACTAATCATTTTGAATTTTTAGCTGTTATTATCGAACATTATTTTGAATCACCTCATTTATTCAAACAAGAATTTCCAAAACTTTTCGAAAATGTAAGCAAAATGTTGAATCATAAGCACTAGCTTTATTAAATTAAAATTTTATATATGAAATCACCACAAACAACAAGTTTGTTGCAAACAAACAACAATTATTAAAAAGGTGATACCATATGTTACCTCTAAAAAATAAAATTTAAACATATGAAAATAGTAAATTATTTATTGCTTTTGGCTTTTGTTTCTTGTACAACTGCAACTAAAAAAGAAGCTTTGTTATTCTCATTTCCTAAAAAAATTAAGGAAGTTTCTGGAATAAAAACAGTGCCTAATTCTGATTTAATTTGGGCAATCCAAGATAGCGGAAATCCTAATAAAATATACGGAATTGACCAAAATGGAGAAGCTTTACAAACAATTACAATAACTAACGCTGTAAACAACGATTGGGAAGATATTACTTCTGACAGCAAAGGAAATTTATATGTCGGAGATTTTGGAAATAATGATAACGACCGAAAAGACTTGTCGATTTTTAAAATAAATAATGAAAACCTTGGGAAATCCGAAGTAGCATCAGATTATTCAATCACATTTAATTATCCTGAACAAACCGATTTTCCGCCCAATAAAAAGGAATTATTTTATGATTGCGAAGGTTTTTTCGAAATGGACAACCACTTTTATTTGGTAACAAAAAACAGAAGTAAAAATTTTGACGGAACAACTTTTCTGTATAAAATTCCAAATATTCCTGGAAATCATCAAGCCGTTTTACTTGGAAAATTTAAAACTTGTAGCGATTATGATTCTTGCGTAATTACAAGTGCTGCAATAAGTCAAGACCATAAAAAAGTAGCCATTTTAGGTCATGATACCGTTTGGGTTTTCGAAAATTTTAATGGTGATAATTTCTTTGAAGGAAAAGTAACATCCTATCAACTTGATAATTTTTCTCAAAAAGAAGCCATTTGCTTTAAGGACAATAACACCTTATTTATAGCTGATGAAATTGATAAAAAAACTGGTGGAGGTGATTTATATCAATACATTATTTCTGATTTAAAAACTAGAAAATAAGACCAAATTAACTCGGAGTTAAAGTTTGACATTTGATAGAAACCCAATAAACTACCAACTTAAAAATCAACCATTTTTAAAAACAGCTTTCACGGTTTCTTCATAATTTCGAATGCTTTTTGCTTTCCTAATATTTTTTTCAACTTTATGAGGATTATCAAAAGTGGTAGAAAAGTATTCCCACAAATGGTGCATTTTCAATAAAATATGAGTTGCACCAGATAACGATTCGCTATAGCCTTGATAAAGAGTTTCGTGAAAATCACTAAACAATTCCATTTTGTTTTTAGGATATTCTAAAGTGTTTTCTTTAATCATACTTGGCAAAAAAGGATCAGAAATCAATCCTCTTCCAATCATCCAATGGTCAATTGTAGGAAATAATTCTTGCATTTCTCTAAACTTTGCTACAGAAGTAATATCGCCATTGTAATATAGTTTGTGTTTGGTAGTGTCAATACATTTTTGAAAAGCCTCAAGATGAACGCCGCCTTTGTAAAGTTGTTTTCCAATACGAGCGTGAATGGCAATATTTTTAATTGGATATTTATCAAGAATTGGTAATACATCTAGAATTTCATCGGTTGTGTCATAACCCAATCGCATTTTCATAGAAACAATAATGTCAGATTCGGAATGAACTCTATTAAGTATGGCATCTATTTTTTCGGATTCTCTTATCAATCCCGAACCCATTCCACATTTTGTCACCATCGGATAAGGACAACCTAAATTCCAATTTAATTCCTTATAACCTAATTCTTGAACATATTTTGCTACAAATAAAAATTCGTCAGCATCGTTAGTTATTACTTGCGGAATGCATTCTAGCGTGTTATTGTTTTCAGGAAGTAAATCTCGCTCATAAGATGACTTAATAACTAGTTTTCCGTTCAAGCGAATGTAAGGCGAATAGAAGGTGTCAATTCCGCCAAAATACTTGTTTTGAGCATTTCTAAAGCGAAAGTCGGTAAATCCTTGTAAGGGTGAAGATAATAAGGTGTAACTCATGAAATTTGATGTTGTGCAAACTTAATAATCTTTCGGAATTATAAAGAATTTGGGATATTGTCCATTTTAGGACTTTTCATAGCATTTATAACTAGGGTTTCAAACATATCATCTACCTTTCTGTTATTATA
>LNDX01000002.1 GCA_001464475.1 Flavobacteriaceae bacterium Ga0077528
GAGGAGGTTCTTCGGAAAGTAGTGGCGCTGGTGGTCCAAATCCTAACAACTATCAAGACCCGAGTATATCTGACTGGGATGGAAGTTCTATTGTAACTAATCCTGTAATTGGTGATGTTGAAAACATTAAAGACTTAATAAAATTAACAAAAAATAAAAGCGATGGGACAAAAACAAACGTAAAAACTAGAATTGACCAATTAAACACTGCCCGTTTAACTTCGTTAAAAGAAAATGGCTATATGTTTGATAATAATCAAAACACACATCCATCATATAATCAAGGTTCTAATTGGACTGCTTATGCTGACCCTGGTACTTCGTATTATATCATGGTGCACATGCACCAAGATAACTACATACCAGTGGGAACAACAACACCCAAACCAACAAACGTAGCACCATCAGATACAGATGTAAAAGGTATATTACAACTATTAGATTACACTGGTAACAGAAATGCAACTTCAATAGTTGTTAACCGTCTTGGAACTTATGCAATTAGAGTAAATGATAAAAGTAAAGCTAATGATACATTTGATGCTATAAGTCCATCAAACGAGAGCAATCAAACTTGGAAAGAATTTGTTGACAAATATGACGAACTTGTAACAGAACTTTACCTTGCAAACCCTTCTGACGATACAAACATAATGAATGCTTTTATTAAATTTATAAATACCCATATGGTAAATGGTCAATCAATGGGCTTAGGCTTTTATCAAGCTGTATATGACAGTCAAGAAAATATCATTAACTGGGTTAAACTTTAAAAAAATAACAAAATGAAAAAAATAATTTATATAATAATTATTGTGTTTAGTTTACAACTAAAAGCACAAGAGATTGTTCCACTCGAAGATAAAAATAATTACGATGGTTACGAACGTGTTGGGAAGTATTTTAAAGATGTAAATGGTCATCTTAATAAATTTATTGGAACATGGAAATGGCAAGATAACTTAACAAATCCGACTAAAATTTTAGAAGTAACTTTTTATAAATTAGAGAACCAAGATACTGGTGGTTATTATGTAGACAGATTATCTTCTTCTTACACCTATCATGAAAATGGTATAGAAATATATAATACAACAAATGGTGTTTTTGGTGGACGCTTTGTCTTTCAAAACAATCTAAATAAATTAAAATTAACATATTTGGAACCAAACCCAGCCTCATTTGGATTTACATATAATTTTGTTTTAGAATATTTACCTAGCCCAACAATGACAGGAATACCTCAGCTTAAATGGGATGTTGAAGTTGTACTTGAAGTAGCAGAAAATGCAGAATTACCAAAAATACCAATGCACATAATTTTGACAAAACAGTAAAAATACTCTCACAACCGCAGTTATTAGCAATAGCGGCTTTTGGGCTTTACTGAAAGTCGCTTTTGTACTTGTGGTTGTAGTGATAAAACAAACTTTTAGGCTTATTTAGTCAGTTTTTGCAAAAGCTGCAAAACACTATCACAAAGGTCTTTTTTATTCTAATAAAGTTGATTTCTAGAAAACAAACATCGCTCTTTCGCTCATCATTTCGTTAACCTCATCAGCAACTTGTTCAATAACTTCTTCGTTAGTGTGATTCATCAAAACTCTATCGATGAATTCAACTACAGTTTCCATATCTTCTTCAACTAAACCTCTTGTAGTAATGGCTGGTGTTCCAATACGAATTCCAGAAGTTACAAAAGGTGATTTATCATCAAATGGAACCATATTTTTATTAACCGTAATTTCTGCTTTTACTAACGCATTTTCAGCTTCTTTACCAGTAATATTTTTGTTTCTTAAGTCAATCAACATCATATGGTTATCTGTTCCACCAGAAATTAAATTATAACCTCTTTTGTTGAAAGCTTCTGCCATAGCCTTAGCATTTTTCTGAACTTGCATCGCATATCTAAAGAATTCATCTGTAAGACATTCTCCAAAAGCAACCGCTTTAGCAGCGATAACGTGCATCAAAGGACCACCTTGATTTCCAGGAAAAACTGACATGTCTAAAATATGAGACATCATTCTAATTTCGCCTTTTGGAGTTGTTAAGCCCCAAGGATTTTCAAAATCTTTACCCATCATTATCATTCCACCACGAGGTCCGCGTAATGTTTTGTGAGTTGTAGTAGTAACAATATGACAATGCGGAATTGGATCGTTCATCAATCCTTTAGCAATTAATCCAGCTGGATGCGAAATATCTGCTAAAAGCAAAGCTCCAACGCTATCTGCAATAACTCTAAAACGCTCAAAATCCATATCACGACAATAAGCAGATGCTCCTGCAATAATCATTTTTGGTTGCTCTTTAGTAGCTATCGCTTGAATTTTATCATAATCAAATTGTCCTGTTTCTGGCTCAACTCCATAAAAGGAAGGTGTATACAATTTACCAGAAAAATTCACAGGAGAACCATGAGTTAAGTGTCCACCATGAGACAAATCAAAACCTAATATTTTATCCCCAGGCTGAAGACAAGCTGCAAAAACTGCAGTGTTTGCCTGAGAACCAGAGTGTGGCTGCACATTTACATATTCTGCTCCAAACAATTGTTTAGCTCTATCAATTGCTATTTGCTCAACAATATCAACAACTTCACAACCTCCATAATATCTTTTTCCTGGATATCCTTCAGCATATTTGTTTGTTAAACATGAACCTGCAGCTTCCATTACTTGGTCACTAACAAAGTTTTCTGAGGCAATAAGCTCTATTCCATGTATTTGTCTGTCTTGTTCGTCAAGAATTAAATCGAAAATTTGTTCGTCGCGTTGCATTTATTTTGGATTTTTGTTAAAAACTCCTCAAAATTACGAAATATGTTTGTCAAATAAATCTTAAATGATATATTTGATTACAAATTTTTCAACAACAAATCAACAAATATATTATGCCGCATTTTGCTAATAATCCTGCTAAAAAATCTTGGTTAGAAGTTTCTAAAGATTCTGATTTTCCAATTCAAAATATACCTTTTGGAGTTTTTATAACCAAAGACGATGTGATCACTATTGGAACTAGAATTGGTGATAGTGCTATTGATATGGGAGCTTTACAACAATTAGGCTACTTTGAAGGTATCGAACTAACAGACGATATGTTCATGCAAGATACACTTAATGATTTTATATCTGATGGTAAAAAAACTTGGCGATTAGTTAGAAATAGGCTTTCTGATTTATTTGATGAAAACAATCCTAAACTTAGAGATAATAAAGAACATCGTGATATAGTTATATTCAAAATTAATGAAATCGAGATGCTTTTACCGGTTCAAATTGGTGATTATACCGATTTTTACTCTAGTAAAGAGCATGCAACCAATGTTGGTAAAATGTTTCGTGATCCTGAAAATGCTTTGTTACCTAATTGGCTTCACATTCCGGTAGGATATCATGGTAGAAGTTCTACGATTGTTCCTTCTGGTATTCCAGTTCATAGACCAATGGGACAAACATTACCAAATGGTCAATCAACACCAGTATTTGGTCCATCACAAGCTATAGATTTTGAATTAGAAACGGCTTTTATCACAACCGATGCCAACATTATGGGAGAAAATATTCCAGTAAATGAAACCGAAGATTATATTTTCGGAATGGTTTTATTGAACGATTGGAGTGCAAGAGATATGCAAAAATGGGAATATGTGCCACTTGGACCTTTCTTAGCTAAAAACTTTGCTTCGTCAATTTCACCTTGGATTGTGACTATGGATGCTTTAGAACCATTCAGAACTAAAGGGCCAAAACAAGAACCAACACCACTTCCCTATTTGCAACAAAAAGGAAAACACGCTTACGACATCAACTTAGAAGTTTACATAAAACCCGAAAATGTAGAAGAAACATTAGTTTCAAAATCTAATTTCAAGTACATGTATTGGTCTATGAGTCAACAACTAGCACATCATACTTCTAATGGTTGTAGAGTGAATTCTGGTGATATGATGGGTTCTGGAACTATATCTGGACCAACAGAAGATAGTTATGGTTCCATGTTAGAATTGACTTGGAGTGGAAAAAATCCAATCAAAATGAAAGATGGTAGCGAGCGTAAATTTATCAACGATAATGATACCGTTATAATGAAAGGTTATTGTCAAAATAGTTCAGTACGTATTGGTTTTGGTGAAGTTTCTAGCAAATTATTACCACCATTCGTTAGAAAATAATAAACTTTTATTTTTGGCTTACTTTTTGGATTGTTCCAATTAGTAACTCTAAATTACATACCATGAAGAAAATTACACTATTACTTACCTTTTTTGTTCTTATCACTTCATGTGGAGTAAGACAAACTAGAGAATCATTAACTTCTGGCGATTATGATAGTGCTATCCAAACTGCTGTAGAAGGATTAAGAAACCGAAAAGAAGCTAAAGGCAAACAAGACTACATTTATTTGCTTGAAGAAGCTTTTGCAAAAGCTAAAGAACGTGATTTGCAAAACATCAATCTTTGGTTTAAAGACGCAAGTCCAAGTAATACAGAGAAAATTTATACTACTTATCTTCAATTGAACAACCGTCAAGAGTTGATAAAACCTCTTTTACCATTGCGATTGATAAAAGAAGGTCGCAATGCTATTTTTCCATTTGAAGATTATTCTGATCAGATTGTAAATAGTAAAAACGCACTTGCTAAACACCTTTACGATAATTCTAAAGCACTCTTAGCGACAAAAGATAAAATGAGTTTCCGTCGTGCTTATGATGATTTGATTTACTTAAATACGCTTTCACCAAATTTTAAAGATGTGAATGCGCTTATAAACGAAGCTCAAATTAAAGGAACCGATTATGTAAACGTTTTTACCAAAAACGAAACTAACATGGTTATTCCTGTGCGTTTACAAAATGATTTGTTAGACTTCAGTACTTTTGGTTTAAACGACAAATGGACGGTGTATCATAGCAATAAAGTAAAAGGAATCACTTATGATTATGGTTTAATTGTAAACTTTCGTCAAATAAATATCTCGCCAGAACAAGTTAAAGAAAAAGAATTCCAAAAGGAGCGACAAGTAAAAGATGGTACAAAACCACTTTTAGATGCCAACGGAAATCCAGTAAAAGACGAAAAAGGCAATCCAATTCGTGTAGATAATTTTAAAACAGTAAGAGCAACTGTTTATGAATTCAGACAATTCAAATCTACTCAAGTGGTAGCGAAAGTTGATTATATTGATTTTAGAAATAATCAATTAATTGAAACGTTTCCATTGGCTAGCGAATTTGTTTTCGAACATATTTACGCAAGATACAATGGAGACAGAAACGCTTGCGACGAAAGTTACATTAGCTACTTCGACCAAAGAGCCGTACCTTTTCCAAGTAATGAACAAATGGTTTATGATTCTGGAGAAGATTTGAAAGCCAAACTGAAAGATATTATTGTTAGAAATAAATTTAGAAGATAGATTTTCAGGTTGCAGATTGCAGATTTCAGGTTGCAGATTTTAGATTTAAATAAAAAACGCATTTGATTAAATTTTCAAATGCGTTTTTCTATTTATGTTGTGTATCGTTCTAAAAATTTAGCATCGATATCATCATGAGAAGTTGAAAAAATAGCCTTCCCATTTTTAATCAACAAGATTTGTGGCGATTGGTGAAACACATCAAATCGATTGGCAATTTCATTAGAAACATCACGATGATTTAATAAATCTAAGAAATAAGGTGTGATTTTTTCTTCCAAATCAAATTCGTTTTCAAATTGCTTTAAAGCAAAACGACTAATACTACAACGCGTACTGTGTTTGAAAATCAAAACTGCTTTTTCATTCGATAAATCGATAATTTCATTCAACTGACCTAAATCGGTTAGCTGTCTCCACTCTATTTTTGAAGATTGGTTTCCTTCCTCTGAAGAGCCAAATATATTTTTAAACATACTCGTATTTTATTTTTTAGAAAATAATTTGCGATTACAAAAGTAACGCATCATGCACCATAATAATTTCTTATTTGTGACAAATATAAAATTATTGTTTAAACTACCTCAACTGTTTTATAGTATTCATTGTAAAAAAAGACATGCTTATATAACAAAATTAAATTTTTAAATCCACTGTAAAGCAGTGGATTACCCTATTTTGTCCGCCTGAAAAAAATGACATTTATCATGTTTATTTATTTCGAATATTCCTAACTTTAATATAGAAAATTTGGAGACCAGATACCACTAAAAAACGGGGTGGAACCGAAAAACCATACGAGTAGGAAAATCTAATCTCTATTAAAATGAAAAAATGTATTTTATTTATCGTTGCAATGTTTTTTGGATTATTCAATATCGTTGCATTAGCTCAGGGTGGTTGGTTTTTACAAAACAATCCGACTACTAGTAGAGGAGTTTCAACTAAATTTGTAAGTGCTACTGAAGGATGGATAAATTTATCCCAAAATGCCTTACTTCACACCACAAATGGCGGTACAAATTGGAATGTAGTAGTGCCCAATACAACTGATATTACAGTTGGATTTGATGCAACTTCTCAACAAATGAGTTTTATCAATTCATCAACGGGATGGGTCATGAAATCACTAACAAACTCAAATGAAGATGCACTTGGTGCTGTAGTTTACAAAACAATAAATGGTGGTGCGACTTGGAATCGAACCGTACTTTCAAACACAATCGGTGATGTCGGTATTCAATTACAATTTGTAGATTCCAATTATGGTTGGGCTTTGGTTTATAACATGAATACTGGAACACCTACTTTTTTAAAAACGACTAATGGAGGAACTAATTGGACACCAACAAATGGAGGTGGTATCTTTTACTATGTAAATTCTACTATAGGGTATGCTTTTGCAGCAGGTCCGAGTATGTTACCACCTTACACTATTTATAAAACAACAGATGGTGGAACAAATTGGATACCACAATATGTAGATAATACAGCAGGAGAATTAAGTGCTATTCATTTTACAGATGTAAATAATGGTTGGATTGTCGGTAGAGAAGGAAAAATTCTAAAAACTACTAATGGCGGTGCAAATTGGACAACAATAACCAATACCGGAATAAATAGTACGTATAGAAATCTAGAAGTTCAATTTTTAACTGCAAATTTAGGTTGGATCGCAACAAGAGATGGTATGAATAATCAATTTGTCTTAAAAACTACAAATGGAGGTACAAGTTGGACCATGCAACAATTGCCATTTTCAAGTAAAACAACTAGTATGTTTTTTTGGGATGATAATAATGGCTGGGTAACTTCAGATTCTTACAATCAAGGCGGCACAGATTATCCTGGTCAAATTGCAAAATACTTATATAATCCAGCAGGAACTTACACCAATGCTACTTTAAATGGTCCGTGGTTTGTTTACGCTGATTTAACTCCAATTGATCCATTTAATGACAATTTGAATTATATTGTTTTTAATGGAAATGGGTTTATTACAGATTTTAACGGTTTTGGTGGTCCATGGTTAGGAAATTATACTGTAAATTCTAGTGGTGTTATTAGTGGAAATATAACTGACGGTATTGAAAACTATACCATTAGTGGCTTACTTACTTCAACTACTGAAGGTATAGGACAACTTGGAGGACAAAATTGGAGATTGCATAAAGTAGCAAACCCAGGTGCGCTAAAAGATAAAATAACAGGTACATTAACAACTGACGATTGCGGTTCTAGAAATGTTATTATTAACATAGACGACAACGGAATTATTACTTCTGCCACAGGTTTGATAGGACCAGTTGTTGGACGAGTTTACACTGACTTAGGTGTTTACATTGGGCATATGACTACCGGTGAAGGTGTTCATTGGAGCGAATTAACCATAACAGGATACTACAGCAATAACAATTTAGTTGGTGAACTTGGATTAGACGCAGACTCAAATACTTGTGTAAATGGGACTTCAAACTTAATTCGTACCGATAACTTAGGTATAAATGATAATTATTTTGGTACTAAAGGTATAATCATTTATCCAAACCCAAACAATGGATTGTTCCATTTTGACATAAAAGAACCAGCATTTAAATTGCAAATTGAGATTTATAATGTACTAGGACAAAAAGTTTATGAAAATACCAACTTAGATCAAAAAGTAAGTAATGAAATATATTTTGAACCTCAAGCAAAAGGCGTTTACTACATCACAATTAATGATGGTAAAAATATGTTTAAAGAAAAAATCATGATTAAATAGATCAACAACTCAAAAACAGTAAGGACGAACCTACGAAAGCTAAACATCTGCTCACAGTAAAAAGTAAATGTTTATCTGGGACAAGGTTCGTCTTTTTGTTTGAAGTAGTTGTGTAAAAGAAAAAAAACAAGTATTTCAGAACAACCTACATGACTACAATGAACAATTCAAGACAAATTGTCGTAACTTTAATAGTGTTTGACGCTCAAAATCAGTCATTTTGTCCTAAAATTACGATTGGAACACATATTGTCCAGATTAGTTCAAAAGATAAATAAATAGAAATAATTTAAAAAAGTACAGACAAGGCAGTGCCTTGTCTCAACAACAAAAATATGAACATCAATAAATTCACAATCAAATCGCAAGAAGCTTTGCAACAAGCACAGCAAATTGCACAAAGTTTTGGGCAACAACAGCTTGAAAACGAACACATTTTCAAAGGCATTTTAGAAGTCGACGAAAATGTAACGCCTTTCATTTTGAAAAAACTCAACGTTAATGTGGAGCTTTTCAAAAAAGTATTAGACAGCACGATTCAAAGTTTTCCGAAAGTTTCTGGTGGCGACATCATGTTTTCTCGTGATGCTTCCACAACTGTAAACGAAGCCGAAATCATTGCCAAAAAAATGAACGACGAATTCGTTTCTATCGAACATTTAATCTTAGCTATTTTCAAATCAAAAAGTAAAGTCGCACAGATTCTAAAAGATCAAGGTGTTACTGAAAAAGGTTTGCAAGCCGCTATTGATGAAATGCGTAAAGGAGAACGAGTAACTTCTGCATCTGCCGAAGAAACTTACAATTCTTTGAATAAATACGCTAAAAACCTCAACGAACTGGCTAAAAGCGGTAAACTCGATCCTGTAATTGGTCGTGATGAAGAAATTCGAAGAGTTTTACAAATTCTAACACGTCGTACTAAAAATAATCCGATGTTAGTTGGTGAACCTGGTGTTGGTAAAACAGCCATTGCAGAAGGTTTAGCACACCGAATTGTGGATGGTGACGTTCCTGAAAATCTAAAAGATAAAATCGTTTATTCGTTAGATATGGGCGCATTGATTGCTGGTGCAAAATACAAAGGAGAATTTGAAGAACGATTAAAAGCTGTTGTAAAAGAAGTTACTTCTGCCGAAGGTGATATCGTACTTTTCATTGACGAAATCCATACTTTGGTTGGTGCTGGCGGAGGCGAAGGTGCGATGGATGCAGCAAATATTTTAAAACCTGCTTTAGCTCGTGGCGAATTGCGTGCGATTGGTGCCACAACTCTTGACGAATACCAAAAGTATTTTGAAAAAGACAAAGCACTCGAAAGACGTTTCCAAAAAGTAATGGTCGATGAACCGGATACAGAAAGTGCGATTTCGATTTTGCGTGGTATTAAAGAAAAATATGAAACCCACCACAAAGTGCGAATCAAAGACGATGCAATTATTGCGGCTGTCGAATTATCGCAACGTTATATTACCAATCGTTTTCTTCCAGATAAAGCTATTGACTTAATGGACGAAGCGGCTTCCAAATTGCGTATGGAAATCAATTCAAAACCTGAAGAATTGGATGTTTTGGATAGAAAAATCATGCAATTGGAAATAGAAATGGAAGCCATTAAACGTGAGAATGACGAAACCAAATTGAAAGGTTTGGGAATGGATTTAGCAAACTTAAAAGAAGAACGCAACGAAATTTTCACCAAATGGAAATCAGAAAAAGATGTCGTTGACAATATTCAAAACATCAAACAAGAAATTGAAGATTTCAAAACCGAAGCTGAACAAGCTGAACGTAATGGCGATTACGGAAAAGTAGCTGAAATCCGTTATGGAAAAATTAAAGACGCACAAGAACGTTTGGATGCTTTGCAAATTCAATTAGCCGAAAACCAAGCCGGAACATCTTTAATCAAAGAAGAAGTAACTCGCGAAGATATTGCAGAAGTTGTTGCAAAATGGACAGGTATTCCAGTAATGAAAATGCTTCAAGGTGAACGAGAAAAACTCTTGAAACTAGAAGACGAATTGCACCACAGAGTGGTTGGTCAAGAAGAAGCTATTGAAGCCGTGAGTGATGCTGTGCGAAGAAGTCGTGCCGGATTGCAAGACATGAAAAAACCAATTGGTTCGTTCTTATTCTTAGGAACAACAGGTGTTGGAAAAACTGAATTAGCCAAAGCATTAGCCGAATACTTATTTGACGATGAAAACGCAATGACTCGTATTGATATGAGCGAATACCAAGAACGTCATTCGGTGAGTAGATTAGTTGGTGCGCCTCCAGGATATGTAGGTTATGACGAAGGCGGACAATTGACCGAAGCAGTTCGAAGAAAACCGTATTCAGTAATTCTTTTGGACGAAATTGAGAAAGCGCATCCTGACACATTCAACATCTTATTACAAGTTTTGGACGAAGGACGATTGACCGACAACAAAGGTCGTGTTGCTGATTTCAAAAACACAATTATCATTATGACTTCTAATATGGGAAGTGCGATTATACAAGATAAATTTGATAATCTAAAAGGAAATATCGAAGCCGTAACCGAAGCTGCCAAAGTAGAAGTTTTAGGTTTATTAAAACAAACGGTAAGACCAGAGTTTATCAATAGAATTGACGAAATTGTAATGTTTACGCCATTAACAAGCGCGAACATCAAGCAAATTGTTGGATTGCAACTGAAAAGCGTGACCAAAATGTTAGCACATCAAAACATTACAATGGATGCAACTCCAGAAGCTATTGATTATTTAGCACAAAAAGGTTACGATCCTCAATATGGAGCACGACCAGTGAAAAGAGTAATTCAGAGAGAAGTGTTAAATCAATTGTCTAAAGAAATTTTGGCAGGAAAAGTAACTACAGATAGTATCATTTTGCTAGATGCTTTTGACGGACAATTGGTATTTAGAAATCAGAGCGAGTTGGTGAGTTAAACCGCAAATTCGCAAATTAAAATAAAGTTTTCTTTATAAGTATTTGTTTGGTTTTAGTTGGATTAGACCTAATGGGATTTAAAACCTGTTAGGTCTTTTCTGTTATGCTCCATTAAAACACAAAAGACACAAAAGAAAAAACATTGAGTAACTCAGTGCCAAACTTCGTGTAACTCTGTGCTACAAAACAAAAAATCCGCGTAAATCTGCGTTTGCATCGCATCAGTTTCATCCGCGTTCTATTTTTTTTTATTATCTTTGGGAAACCAACCTTCTCAACATGACTATACAACCAGCCAACACCACCGACCACGAACACTTAACCCAAATCACTAAAAAGTCGAAAGCCTTTTGGGGTTACTCCGAAGATTTGCTCTTGGTTTGGGATGATGCGCTTACGATTACGCAAGAGTACATCAATACACATCCTGTTTATACTTTTGCTGTTGATGATAAAATTGTGGGCTATTACTCTTATATTTTGGAAGACGAACACAACATCAAACTCGATAATTTGTTTCTTCTACCACAATACATTGGCAAAGGTATGGGCAGTTATCTCATTACCGATTTCTTAAACCGCATCCAAAACCAAAACTATAAAAGAGTGTACCTAGACTCCGAACCCTACGCAGAAAGTTTTTACAAAAAACACGGATTTCAAACCATTGGAAAACTAGAAACCGCCGTGAAAGATAGATTTATGCCAGTGATGGAGTTGGGATTGAGAGAATAAAAATATCTCCAGTTGATAACTACAACCTAAAAACTTGTAGTTTTTTACTTTTACATTAAAGAGTACAAATGAAGAAAGCTATCGATGTATTATCATATTTAGGTACATTAATTTTATTTTGGTTTACAATCGAAAAGAATTATATGCCTCATTTGTTCGTTTTTTTGATAATAGCATTCGGAGTTTATAGTTATTATTCTATAATGAAATCTATAAAAATTAGCACAACTATAGAAAATGGCTTGAGATTAAAAAAAATGAATATTAGTTTTTTTTCTTATTTAATTCTTTTTTTTCTTTTAAAAGAAGTAATCCTAAATGGGTTTGATGATTTGTATTTTATAACAATATTAATTTTGCTAGGAATTGTTCTTAACCTAGAATCATATTTGGAGAAGAAATATCAAAAAATAGCATTTTATATTGAAGGACATACACTATTCTACAATGCAACTTTTCCTTTAGAAAGAAATATCAAAGAGTTAATAGCTGTAAATTTTCATTCTATTGGAAATTACTTTGTTTTGGTATTTGAAAATCAATCTTCGATAACAATTGATAGGGATAAATTTATCACTTATGAATTAAATAATTTTATGAATCAGATTCTTTCGCAATGTTCTGAAAATGTAAAAGTAGCACCTGAAGCAAAGGAAAAATTAGAGCTCGCATAAAAAGAATTTGCAATACGTTCCTTTAACCTAAATAAAACCAAAAACTACAACCTAAAAACTACAACCTAAAAACTTGTAGTTTTTTTTATACTTTTACTTCAAATATTCACAATGAAAAAATATAATTTACTCTTGTTGCTGTTGTTTTTCGCAATAGAAATTTCAGCTCAATCGGATGTTGTACCAATAAATAGAGACTCCATTTTTTACAGAAATGAAAATGGCTTTATTATTAAATGCCACAGATCTAAAGCTGAGGCATTTGCTATTGCAGAAGCAATGAATCCAAATCTTTATGTTCATAAGATTTATTATTTGCATGCAGAAAATTTGATGGCTGCCTACGAAGTATATGATAAAAAAAGTACTAATAAGAATGTAAGCGCAACCTTACCAATTAAAAACGGTAAGTATGAAGAATGGTACCTTAGTGGTGAGAAAAAAGTCACGTGCTTTTATACTGAAAATAAGCTTAATGGTGAATTCAAAGTTTTCTACAGAAATGGCAATTTGAAAAGAGTTGAGCAATGGCAAAATGGAGAATGGCAAAATGGAGAATGTTTTGATGAACAAGGAAATAAAACTCAATATTGCTCCTATCAAGAAATGGCAAAATATATAGGAGGCGTAACCGAATTATATAAATTTATAGGTCAAACCTTAGTGTATCCAAGAGATGCCATGAGAGATGAAATTCAAGGTGTAGTTTATGTGAGTTTCATAATTGATACCGATGGTTCTGTGATAAATCCAAAAATCATTAAAAGCGTCCAAAAGCAATTGGATGATGAAGCCCTAAGAATTGTTAACCAAATGCCGAAATGGAAGCCAGGTAAGTTTGAAGGTAAACTTGTTAAAACAGAATTTGCATTGCCAGTAAACTTTAGAATAGAATGATAGAACCAAATAGCATTTTCTATAATAAAAAACCAAAAACTGCAATCTAAAAACTTGCAGTTTTTTTTATACTTTTACTTTTTGTAAAACTCATGAAACCTATCATCTTATTCTACTTTCTGTTTTTTTCTGTATTTAGTTTTGGGCAATTTCAATCGCCAGAAGCTAAAATCATTTTACCCGAAATTAAACTTCCAGAACACAACTTGGATTATCTAAAACCGCTGAATAAAAAACTCAAAAAATCCATCATCGACAGAAAGACCAAAGAATATGATGAAAATGGAAATATCATCAAAGAAGCGGTACTTGAAGATAATACAACCAAAATTACCACTTATGAGTATAAAAACAATGTGCTTATAAAAAAAGAAACGATCACAACTTCTGATGAAGAAAAGATAAAACGTGCCAACGAAAGAGCTATTCAAGAAAGTAAGAGAGACAACGATATTAATGCAATTGCGATTCAAAATGCAGATAATTCTAAAAACCTTTATTTGGCTAATCTTGACAAGAAAAATCGAGTAATTGCATTCAGTAATTCCTACGAAATAAAAAGAGAAAATGGCACTTCCTACAAAAATGTAACAGAAGCAGAAGTTCTTTACGAAAAAGGTAAAATTATTGAAGTAAAATCCAAAGATAGAATAGAAAAATATTATTACGATAAAGAGCTATTGCTAAAAAAAGAAACAACAATCATCCAAGGTGAATCTAAAGAAACAAAAACTGATGAATGTATGTATGATGCAAATAAAAATTTGATTGTTATTTATCAAAAAACTAGCAATAGTTTTAAAGACAAAATCACTTACAATAGCTCCTTTGTTAAAGATTCGGCAGTTTATAACAGCGATAATTTATTGATTTGGCAAGGCGACAAAAAACGATACACAACATATAAATATGATGTAAACAATAATGTAACCGAACGTTTTCAGTATCAATTTGGCAAAGAATATGTGCAAGAAGAATTTGAATATGAAAACAAGCAGCTTGTAAAAATGATTCGAACTATTTATAGCCATAAAAAAGATAAAGAAGTTGAAAAAAACACTTCCTTAATTACTTATAAATACGATGGAACCAAATTGAAAGAGCATTATCAAACCGATTCTAAAACTTCTTATGAAATGCTAATTACCTATGAATATGACGATCAAAATCGACTGAAAAAAATTGCTGATTCTAGAAAATATTCCAAATCAAATACAAATATTAATTTTTCTGAAACCATTTTCAATTATACACCAAACGCTTTGCAAGTAACCAATAATTATGGCAATGTCAAGAAATATGAATTCTACTGATATAAAAAAATCATTTCTTTTTACAGTTTTTCTTTTGATTACGTTTTTCAGTTTTTCACAACAAAAAAACGAATATCGACCTATTTCTGAAATGAATACTGAAGAAAAAGAAATGTATGACATTTTGCAAAAATCAGTTATGGCTTTGCTAAACAACAAACCAACTGCCAAACTTTTTCCAGTTTTTAAAATAAAAGATGAAAAAAAAGTATTTGTTTTTAGTTCTTTAATTTACGACGAACCCAACTTTGAAACTCATGATGAAGGTTCGAGTTCTGCAACCTATACTGTGTCTTTGCATTTTACAAAAAGGATAGAACCAAGCGAAAATGAAGTTACAGGAGCAAGTGGAAATAGTTATGGAACTGGAGATTCTCATGGTGACACAAAGAAAAAAACACCTATTGAATATTATTTATCTGTTGAATATTCTAAATCAAATAATTCATTTCAAGATAGAACTCTTTTAAGTGTGAAAAAAGACAAACCTTATTTCGACAACAAATTTACGAGAGTCAAATTTTGGAAGTCAAATGGTGGTAATTTTGTCAATCCATTACTTTACAAGATTGATAAATCGGAGTATGTTAGTTATGTTGATAATGAAATTGCCATTTATAAAAAAGATGATTTTTTTGGAATCATCAATAACAAAAACAAAGTTGTAGTTCCTTTTAAATTCAAAAGTATCAGAATGTATAAAATGGGAATTTTAGTTCAAGAGGACAAAACCTATTATTTTATAGATAAAAAAGGAAAAAAGATAAGTAAGAATTATGACAAAGTTGAAGTCAATTTCAATCAATATTTTGACTCGGTTTTAGATTGCTTCAAAGTAAAAATTGGTGATAAATACACTTTGGTCAATGATAATTTCGAAGAAAAACTTCCTTTGATTTATGATAAAATCTCCTTCTTTCCTTACAAAAATATTCTCGATAGATTGATGTTAGAAAGAGACGGAAAAAAAGTAATTTTTGACATTGCAAAATGGCAAGAAACCACTATGATATACGATAAAATTCAAGTGCTTGATGATAAAGAAATGATTGTAGAGGAAAATGGTAAATCGGGAATTGTAGATTATGCTGGAACTGTAATCTTGCCTCTAGAATATGATGCCATCAATTATACCGAAAATTACAGCAAAGAAGATGGTTTTGTATTGATACTAACTAAAAATAATAAATCAGCACTTTATCAAAATCTGAAGTTTTACACTGAGTTCATTTACGATTCGATGACTAATTTTCATAGTTCCATAAAAATTGAAAAAGATAAAAAATATGGTTTAATGAATGCTAAAGGAAAAATAATACTTCCTATAGAATATGATAGTATAGAATATAATAGAAAAATAAAAAAGATTGAAGCAACAAAGAAATCGGTAATAGAAAATTTTGATTTCAAAGAACTGTATAAAAACTAAACTATGCTCACAGACATCAACCCAAAACTTCCTATGCGTGATAAAAAAATTACGATGGATTTTTATCTCAACAAATTAGGTTTTCAATTGTTTGGAAGTGCTGATTATGATGGTTATTTGATGGTACAAAAAGACGAAATTCAAATACATTTCTTTGAATTTAAAGATTTAAGTCCAGAGGATAATTATGGTCAAGTTTACATTAGAACCAATGCTATTGACAATTTGTATCAAACGTTTTTAGATGCAAAAGTATGGATTCATCCCAACGGACAATTGGAAAACAAACCTTGGCAACAAAGAGAATTTTCGATACTCGATCCAGATAAAAATTTACTAACGTTTGGCGAAAGCTTGTAAAACAAAATTATGATTCACGAAGATATTTTAAGTTATAACAATTCAAAATCAACGGAAGACAAAGCTATTTGTGACAAATTGTTGGAAATCATTCAAAAACATCTTTCCGATTTTGAAAATAAAATATGGCATGCGCATCCTGTTTGGTTTGATAATGGTAACCCTATTGTAGGTTATGACAAACTAAAGAATGGCGTACGATTAATGTTTTGGAGTGGCGCAAGTTTTGAAGAATCGGAACTTAAATTAGGTTCAGGAAAATTTAAAGATGCTTCTAAAACTTACACTTCTGTTGATGAAATAAACGATACTGATGTGGAAAGTTGGCTTTTAAAATCAAGAGAAATCCAATGGGATTATAAAAATATTGTGAAACGAAAAGGTGTTTTGGAACGCTTAAAATAAAATGAAAATGAAAAAAATAATTATACTGCTAGCTTTGTTCATTACAAGTAATCAATTTGCACAAACTAAATTAACTTACGACAAAAATGGTGTTTTAAACAAAGTGGATTACGACAAGTTAATTGGAACAAAAAAATACCAACTCATCTCTGCTTTTGATACCGTTTCAATGAAACCGCTATTGGTGTATGCTATCTATGTAAAAAATAACAAATTTGGTATTTTAGACAATAATGCTAAAGAAATAACACCTGCCATTTATGATGGAATTGAAGGATTAAACATAAGTTACACGACCGTAATGTTTGGATTTCATGAAAACTATCCTGTGAAGATTGGTAAAAAGTATGGCTTGATTTCCAATACAGGAAAACAAATTTTGCCAGTTCAATATGATTACATTCATAACGAAGAGAAAAGAAGTGTAAAAAGAATTCACAAAAAAGACGTTGTGCTTGATTCTGTTGTTGTTGCAAATTTGGGAAATGAAGAATTAATTTTTTCTCCTAAAGGAAAACTCCTTAAGAAAAATGTTGACATAGAAAATAACGATGATGTGCCTGTGATAGAAGAAAGCAGAGATAGAGATTATAGTTATTCAAGAAATAATACTGATGAAAAGCCATCAGTAAAAATCACAACACCTTATGGTAATGTTTATCAAAAACTTGATAACAATTTAGCACTAGTTCAAAATAAAGTGGATAAATTTTATTTTCATGGTTTGGTTGATTTGTCAACAAACAAACTACTTATCCCTGTTGAATTCAATTATATTACAATTCCTGAAAAAGGAAAATTCATCGCAGTGAAAGATAAAAAATTCAATCTTTATAATGAAAAAGGTGAATTATTACTACCTGAAACTTATGAAAATATAGATAAATTCAATAAAATTTATCGTTTGAAAAAAAATGGGAAATTGGCTATTTTCGATTTGGATTTAAAACCATTAACCGATTTTATCTATGACGAATTTGGTTCAGCAAGTATCGATTTTATGGTGGCTAAAAAAGATAAAAAGTATGGTGTTATTCATCCTAATGGAACCGAAATAATACCATTTGAATATGAAAATATTGAACCATACTTTAATCGATATGAAACTGGTATTGCCTTTTATAAAGTAAAATTAAACGCTAAGGAAGGTTTTATTTCAAAGGAAGGAAAACCATTAACCGAAATTATTTATGAATCTATTGTTCCAGAATGTACCATTGAAGAACATAGTCCTTATGGAGAAATGACAATGCCTATTGATCATGATTATCATAACAAAAATGCTTATTTCATTTATAAGAAAGACAATAAATATGGCTTATTAGATAATGATTTCAAGAATTTAATTCCAAATGAATATGATTATTTACAAAAAAGTTATCATAACGATTTTGTTTTTGTATCGAAAAAGGATTCAAGTAAAAAAACTAATGATATAATGTCAATTTTAAATATAAGAAACAATAAAACCATAGTCCCATTTGATTACAATTATTTCAAATATTTTGGAGGCAATTATTTTATGATTTCACAAGGTAAAAAATTGGGCGTTAGCGACTTTGATGGAAAAATGATTATTCCCATGAATGATGTTTCTGATTACAACGAACGCTTTTATTACAACAAAATTTACAAAGGATTAGAAATAATTGACAAACGAAAAGATAATTATTACATTGATTCACAAAAAAATATGATTTTAATTTCGGATAAATAAAGATGAAAATATCGACGCTAATTATACTCCTTTTTTCCTTAAATTTTGGATTTTCACAAACTTTCAATGTTCCGTTTAGAAAAGGAACTCTTTGGGGTTATGCCGATAATCTTGGTAAAATTATCATTGAACCTAAATACGATTCGGTTAGCGCAGATTATGATAACTTTAGATGGTATGTTTTTAAAAATGGCAAAACCGGAATCATAAACATAGAAGGAATTGAGCGAATTCCAGTTGAATTTGACTCTATTCACAAACAACCTGTTCACAGTGAATATAATGAATTTGAAGTTTATAAAAATGGACAAATGGGTTATACAGACATCAATGGAAAATTCATTCTTCCGGTTGCTTACAAGTCTATTTATAAAGCAGATGACGAATCTTTTAATCGATTAGAACTCAAATTTTTTGTTCAAACAAATGCTGATGAAAAATATCAACTTATCACTCAAAACAAAACGGAAATTTTAAAAGATATTGAGGATTTTAAAAATATTTACAATGGATATTATATTATTCAAACCAATAAAAAAAATGGAATTTATAGTATGATTAGTAAGTCATGGAAAATCAATGCCGAATACGATTCTATAAAGCGTTTTGATTATAAAGATTTTTATCGTCCAAAAGAGGAATTTAAAAACATTAAATACTATGGACTAAAATCTGGCAAAATTTATTTATTTACAAACAGCTATGAAATAGTGACAACAAGTTTCAATAAGATTGAAGATTTTTTCTACAAACCAGAAAATAATAGTGAAGATATTTATTCAACAGTACCAGACGAAGTTGTGGATATTAGAAAAAATATTATAAAAGTTACAGGTGATAAATATGTTGAATATCAAGAATATAAAACTAAAGATTTTAATAGAACCCAAATCAAAATATCAATTTCTAAAGAAAAAGAGAAATACAAGATTAAATGTAATAATTCATCTTTTGATAACACTAAAAAGTTCCTTTTTGATGAAATTTGTTTGCTTAAAAGTTCCTATGATGGAAAATATGATTCGAAATTTGCTTTAGTAAAAAGCAAAAATAAATGGCAATTTTTTAATATCATAAAAAACGAATTAATATCAAATATAACCTTTGATTCTTATGATATTCACAAAAGATTTAACAACATTTTACTTTTAAAAAACAAAAATAAAATAGGATTATACCAATTAGAAGACGGCAGAGATGCTGAAATTTCTGCAATTATTGAACCTATATACGATAGTTTTGAAAATTTTAAATATATAACTTCCAACGATAGAGAATACCATTCTTTTAATTTATATTACTTCAAAAAAAACGGAAAACTTTGTCCTGTGGGAATGAATGGCATTAAATTTTACCAAGATTAATTATAACAATATGAAAAAAATAATCACACTCCTGATTTTGTTAGGCACAAAAAACCTTAGTGCACAGACTAACAATGATAAACTGATTTTGGAAAAATGTAAAAAACCATTAATAGAAGTTTACAAAACACATGGCATTCTATTCGACAAAATCGAAAACTACTTGGTAGAAAATTCAAAAATTGAGCAACCAAAATTTAACAACGTAAGAGATTACAAAATTGATTCAATTAATAGAATACATAACTTGAATTTATGTGATTTTTATTTGCAATTGAGAAAAAACAACCAACAATTTTATCCTTTAATCAAATCAAAAGAAGAAGCTATCTTAATTTCTAATTTTGTTAAGGAACGATTTGTGAAAATTGATTCGCTGTATCGATCTTTTGTAGAAGAAAAAAAGGTAGAAAAAGTTTCAGAAAATACAACCAACATCAAAGTAAGCGACACTTTAAAACCTATTTATGAGATTGGACCAACGATTGATGCTTGTAAAGATTCTCCATTGGGAATTGAACAATGCAGTTATCAAATCATTTATAAAGCTATAATGAATAATTATGCAGTTCCTGAAATACGCATAATTGAAAAAAGTATATTAAAGATATTCATGAATTTTAGAATAAATAAGGAAGGAATTGTAGAAGCCATTAGAATTAACAAAACTTCAGGATATTTTGAATTTGATATGGAAGCTATAAACGTCATTAATAGAATCGGAAAAAATAAAAAATTCAATCCAGCTACAGTCAATAATAAAGCTGTTTCTGTTTATTATACAATACCAATTAACGTGATGAGTCAACAAGATTAGTAGTTGTGATTATACAAAAAAAAAGTAACTTTGATTAACTAACCAAAAAAACTATATTATGAAAAACATTATTTTAAAAAACGGATTGATTGGAGGATTGATTGTAGCCGTATTTTCTGGAATAAGTGTCTACGTTCATTCTAAAAATCTTGAGGATGCCACTTTAAGCTATATTTTAGGATTTACTGGAATGTTTATAGGTTTTGCCTTCACATTCGTAGGAATGAAGCAATATCGTGATACCGTAAACAGTGGAACAATAAAATTTGGAAAGGCCTTTACCATTGGTTTTTTAATTGCTTTAATTATTTCTAGTATTTATGTTTTAGTATGGCTTGTAGAATTAAATAATTTCTACCCTGACTATATGGAAAAGATTTCAGCATCAGAAATTAAAAAATTAGAATCAAGTGGTTTAAATGCAGCAGATTTACAAGCAAAAATTGATGAATTAAATCAGATGAAAGAGTCTTATAAAAATCCTTTATTTGTAATTGGTATGACCTATTTTGAGATTCTACCTATTGGAATTATTTTTTCATTAATAAGTGCTTTAATCACCAAGAAAAGCAAATAAAAGAAACAAAAAAAGGTACGCAAAACGTACCTTTTTTTATATTTTAATATTTAATTATTTTTTATCCTTAGTAAATTCAAAAGTTTGTCCGCTTATTGAAAGTGTAAAACCATCTTTGGTATTGTTGAATTGAACTGTTAAACCTGCTTGCTCTAAAGTAAACTTACCATTTCCTTTATCGTCAAGAGGTGTTGAAGGTTGCCCAGGTGAGTTGATTACCAAACTATCATCTTCTTCAGTAAAGCTAATTTTTAAAGGAATTTTAGTACTTGAATATTCACCAACGTAAGCATCAAGACCTTTGCTCTTCTCTACTCCATTCTTAGCATCTGTCCAAACGTTGTTTTCTTCATTTACATCTGGAAATGATTTATCTGGATCTAAAGTTATTGATTCTAATTCTTCGTTAGTATCCACATTAAAAGTCCATGTGTTATTGCGTTGCCAAATTTCTACAGGCAATGTTTTTCTAGACGTTTTACCAGATTTAGTTTTCATTTCTACTATAACAGGCATCGGCATTTTTTCAAGGTTTTGAATGGTTATTGTAGCGCCATTTTTAGCATCACCTTTAACATACTTAACTTTAGTAATGGCTTGGTCTAAAGGCCAATTGTTCATAATCCAACCTCTCCAAAACCATCCTAAATCTTCTCCAGTAACATTTTCAAAAGTTCTAAAGAAATCATCTGGTTGTGGATGTTTGTATGCCCAACGCTCTATATAAACTCTAAAAGCTTTGTCAAAACGCTCTGGTCCTACTACAGAATTTCTCAACATTTCTAATCCAGAACCTGGTTTGTAGTAAGCTAAGATTCCTAAGTTGGCTTCTTTCAAATTATCTGGTGCTGCAATTACAGGTTCCATTTCTGGATTACTCAATACAAAAGCCGCTTGGTGCATATCAGTCACAGGTTGCTTATATTCACCGTTATTAAAATCTTGAGAACTTAAACCATTGATAAACGTGTTAAATCCTTCGTCCATCCATGCAAATAAACGCTCATTAGAACCCACAATCATTGGAAACCAAATATGCCCAAATTCATGATCAGTAACTCCCCATAAATCAGCACCTCTAGATTCCCAACTACAGAAAACAATTCCAGGATACTCCATTCCTCCTTCGTTTCCAGCTACATTGGTTGCTGCTGGATAAGGATATTCAAACCATCTTTTAGAATAATTTTCAATCGAAGCTTTTGTATATTCTGTTGAACGTTCCCATCCGTTATTTCCATTACTTTCTACTGGATAAGCAGAAATAGCTAATGATTTTTTCCCACTTGGAAGATTGATTTTAGCAGCATCAACTACAAATGCTGGTGATGAAGCCCAAGAAAAATCGCGCGAATTTTTAATTTTAAATTTCCATGTCAAAGTAGTTTTTCCAGCAGGTCGTGATAACGCATTAGTTACCTCATCTACAGTTCTAATCATAACTGTTTTATCGCTTGCTTTTGCTGCAGTCCAACGTTTCTGTTGCTCAGCAGTATAAACTTCATTTTGGTTTAACAATTCACCAGAACCTACCACGATGTGTGATGCTGGAGCAGTAATTGATACATCAAAATCACCATATTCTAAATAAAACTCACCTGCACCTAAGTAAGGTCTTGTATTCCAACCACGAACATCATCATACACACACATTCTTGGATACCATTGCGCCATGGTAAAGATTTTTCCATTTTTAGTTTCTAAAACTCCCATTCTATCCGAACCGTATTCTGGCGATACAAATGCAAAGTCAATTTTTAGTTTTACAGAAGCGCCATTAGCATTCAAACTCTGAGGCAAATCTACCTGCATTCTTGTGTCTGTAATAGTAAATTTTGCTTCTTTTTCAGATGATTTTCCAGCTACTGTTGTAACTACTTTTATTGAATTAATTCTGAATCCACCATCAAAATCTTGTCCTTTCGCTCCATTTCTACTTCCTTTTAAAGGAATAATGGCATTTCCTCTAGAGTCTTTTTTGAATAAATTCTGATCTAAATTCAGCCATAAAAAGCTCAATTTATCTGGACTATTATTAGTGTAAGTCAAAACTTCTGAACCTTTAATTTCATTTGTTTTCTCATCTAAAGAAGCTGTAATTGAATAATCGGCTCTGTTTTGCCAATACTTCGGACCTGGTTGTCCACTTGCCGAACGCGTTTCAGTAGCATTTTTGGTATAAAAATTGTTACCAAATGCTTCATTGTAGTTGTAGTTTGAACTAGCAGGCGTCTGCTGTGCTGTAGCAGTTGAGAAACTTAAAACTAAAGTTCCAAGAGCCAATGCTTTGATAAGAAAATGTTTCATAAACTAAGTATTTATTTATTAGAGCAAATAAATAAAAAAATGTTACACTAATTTTAGTTTTATGTTTAATTTCACAAAATAATAATTTGTTTATGATTGAAATCAACTTTCATCCCTTTAAAAATCTTGAAACAGAGCGTTTGTTATTAAGACGAGTTTCAAAAGATGACCTAAATGAAATACTAGAACTTAGAGGTAATCCTGAAACGATGAAGTTTATTCCGCGACCCTTGGTTAAAACTGAAGAAGATGCATTAAATCATTTTAAGATGATTGATGAAAAGATTGAAAAAAATGAAGGAATTAATTGGGCTATAACTGTAAAAGGAAATCCAAAACTTATTGGAATTATTGGTCACTATAGAATTCAACCCGAAAATCATCGTTGTGAAATAGGTTATATGATTTTACCACAATATAACGGTCAAGGAATCGTTACAGAAGCTATAAAAGCTGTTTTAGAATATGGCTTCGAGGATATGAATATGCATTCTATTGAAGCTGTTATTGATCCTGACAATATTGCTTCAGAACGCGTTCTCCAAAAAAATGGATTTGTGAAAGAAGCTCACATATTAGAAAATGAATATTATGATGGTAAATTTTGGGACACTGTTATCTATTCAATATTGAAAAGAAATTTTAAAAAATAATCAACCAATACTTTACATGAACGAATTTGAAAAACAATACCAAGAGTTATTAAACTTTCTCAAGTTTGATGACTTCACAATTCTTACCAAAAGAATTATTGATTTAACCTTAGATACTGAGGATTTAAATCATTACAAAAAAACAAATGATTTTTTAATTTGGCTCGACCAAAATGAAAATAATGTTGAAGGCAAAAAAGAAAAGTATCAAGCTGTTCTTTCAAATTTACATGCTACGCTTTCAAATAAACCAATTGCAGAAAAGCAGGTTTTAGTTTCTACAAGTGGTTTAGAAAAAAGTTATGGTAGTTCGAGTTTTGGATTAGGTCCAATAGAAATGGAATTGCGTCAAGGAGAAATTCTTGGTTTGGTTGGTGAAAATGGAAATGGTAAGACAACACTTTTGCGTTGTTTGTGTGGTGAACTTTATGCAACTGGAGGTACAATCAACTATCATTTTAAATATGATGACCAGTTTGATTTGAGAACAAGATTAGTTTACATTCCGCAAAGGACTGATACTTGGTATGGCTCTATGTTTGAGAACTTACAATTCACAGCTTCTAGTTATGGTTACAAACCTGAAGAAAATGAATTGATTATAGAATTAATCATCGCTCGATTAGGATTGCGAAAATTCAGAAATCACAGTTGGAAGAGTTTATCTTCTGGATACAAAATGCGTTTTGAATTGGCGCGAATGCTTTTAAGAAAACCAAAAATATTGTTGATAGATGAACCATTGGCAAATTTAGACATCTTAGCACAACAAACTGTACTTGAAGATTTTAAAGCCATTGCAAAATCGCCTTTCCGACCTATTGGAATCGTATTGAGTTCACAGCAATTGTATGAGGTTGAAAAAACTTCTGATCAAGTGATTTTCTTAAAGCATGGAAAACAGAAAAATCTTCACGAAAAATCTGTTTCAGAAAATGAAATTCCAATTGAAAATTATTTGGTTATTGAGTTTGAAAGTGAATGGTCTCAAAGCCAATTGGGAGAAACTTTTGGAAAATTAGACTTGGTTTCACTACAATTTAATGGTGGTACTTATATTGTTAGTTTCAAAGAAAGTGTTACTGTATACGACTTTATGAATCTGCTTGTTTCAGAAAAAATTCCGGTGCAGTATTTTAGAAATATTTCCAACTCAACACGTCGCTTTTTTGTATCCTAAATCTAGAAATTATGTTTAAAAATATTCAAAAATACCTCCTAATAAATCATCCCTTACTTTGGAATTTAAAGATTGTTCCTGTGAGTGCGTTTCTTATTTTATTCAATATCATTTTCATCCTTTTGGGTTATTTAAATGGTGCTATTGATTTTACAGAAACCGACAATGATTATTCTAGAAATGATAATGATGATATTATTATTTTCTTTAGTGTGATGATTTCTATATTAACAGCCATAGTTTGGCTGGTTTATTATCTGAAAAACAATGCATTAAAATCATATTATCCTAAAAATAACTTTTCGTTGTTTAAAGAATGGTTGCTAATTCTTGTCGTTTGTTTTCTTAATAGTTCACTAATAATGGCCTACTTATATGGTAAAGATTTAAAAGTGAGAAGCTATTACACTGAAAGTGAAGCTAAAAAAAGATGTGAAATTTTAAGTCAAGGTTCCTTTTTTGTATCGGGTTCATATAGTTATCACTACAACAACGATAATTATGAAGGTGATGCAATGATTGAAGCAGCAAATTATGATGTTGATACAGCGACCGCAGTTGTTGATTCGGTAAAAATTAAAGACCATTTTTTCTATAGAGGAAGAAAATATTCAAATTTTTCATTGCTAGACAAAAACATTAATTCCTATAGTTTTTTTGGATATAATGAAGATTCTTTGCGAAAAATGAAGATCAAAGATTGGTTGTTTTACAATAAAAAAGATTCTGTAAAATCGTTATTTAAAAATTACTTGGCTATTGTTAAAGAACATAAATTAAAAGCGAATATTGATGAAGATAAATGGACCGAATTGGTTTATGATTATCCAAAATTTGAGAAATACAAAAACATTGGAGCTGAAGAATTTGAAGTATCTTATGATTATGAAAATGAAATAAGAAGAAATCAAATAGATACCTCAGAACAATACGTAAAGAAAGTTAAAGACACCTATTACTTATATAATAAATATTATGTGCCTGAAAATTCTTTAAAACATTCTTATGAGACAATTTCTAATAGTTGGACAAAACCGAGTGTGAGTATTGATACAATTTTATTGTTGTTATACATAGCTATAGGTTTTTCACTAGTATTATTTTCATTTAGAGTAACCTCTGGAAGAAATTTCTTAATTGCTATTGTGGCTCTTGGAGTTGTAAATATTTTAATAGGAATCTTGACAGCGATTATATCTTCTGAATATTTCTATTTGAGCGCGTTATTGCTACTTACTATTATCCTATTCGTGTATTTTATTTTAGTAATTAATAGAAGAAAAGGAAAAGGAATTTCTGGAATTACCTTAAATGCTACTCTATGGTTGCTGCCATCATTCGGTCCTATAGTTTATGCAATAGTTTTAGAATTGGCTAAAAGTACTACAAACTACTATGAAATTATTGATATAGGTTTGCGAAATGAGAAGTTTCCATTCATTTCATTTTTAAAAGATTATGCCTATGAATTATTATGGTTTAATGTTTTATTCATTTTCATAATGATGTTATTCTTTTCAAGAAAAATAAAACAATGGCGCGGAATTGCCGAAAACTAATAACAAAGAAACCCTTTAAATTAATTTTTAAAGGGTTTTTAATTTGGGTAAAGTTCTAATGTAAAGCTCTTCTACTTTCTTTCTTGCCCAGTCTGTTTTTCTTAGAAAGGTAAGACTAGATTTTACACTTGGATTATCTGAAAAACATTTGATTCTAATAAATTCTGCCAACGTATCAAATCCATAAAAATCTACTAATTGCTCTACTATTTTTTGTAAAGTTATACCGTGTAGTGGGTCTTTTGGTTTTTCCATATCGCAAAAGTACTATTAAAATAGATTGCATAAAAAAACCATCAAAATTTCTCTTGATGGTTTTCTAATTTTAATCATATTATTTATTGAACTGCCAAAGCAGCATTTACATTTCCATAACCGTAATCTGCATTTCTATTAGGGAAATATGTAGCTGATTGACGCATTTTATTTAGTACTTGGTCTCTTGTCCAAGTAGGATTTTTAGACCAAACTAACGCAGCAATTCCAGCTGTTGTTGCTGTTGCTACTGAAGAACCTCCTACATAATCATTTTGATTATCATAATAACTTGTAACTGGAACTGTATTACCTGAAGCTGCTCTTTGCATTTGAACAGTAAACTCAATTTTTCCGCCTGAGTGGCAAACATCACATTTTTGGTTAGATGTACCTTCTTTAACACCAGTAACGGCAACTGTCTCTGCCATCCAAGCTGGGAAAATAACACCAACAAAATTGGTAAAACTTGTTGAAGTTCCACCTGCACAAAAGATTAATTTTCCTTTACTGTAAGCATATTTCACACCATCCTCAATTTTCCCAGAAGAGAAGATATGTCCCATTGACATAGAAATAATTTTTACACTAGTATTATTTGCTAAAGCCGTGAAAGCATTCTTAACACCATTTTGCTCATGATATCCATCTAAAACAACATTAGAAGCAGCTCTGTAAACAATTAAATTAGAATTGTAAGCAACACCAACAGGCAAACCATTATCGTTTCTTGGTGCTGCAGCTACAGATGACATACTTGTTCCATGACCACATTGATCATTTGGTCCGTCTGTACTTGTGCTCCAAGGCCAAATTGAATCTACATAAGTTCCATATTTTTGAATTGTTCTTCCAGTTGAAAGACCATCATTAAAATTAGTACCCAACAAAGTTTGATTAGGAGAAACTCCTGTGTCAATGATTCCAATTGTGATGCCTCGACCTGTGGCAGTATTCCAAGCAGTTGGAATATTATGTTGGTAAAACGACCATGGCACTTTAGCACCTGGAGAAACCGTAGTAAAATCGGAAGTACTTAATGTTGACGATTCAAATCCACATCCAGAAGAGCTTGAAGAACTAGATTCTGCTAAAGATACTTTTTGTTGAGCAGTCTCAAAATATTTATAATCGCCAGGTTCAACATAACGTATTTTAGCAGCTTTTCTTAAGGCTATAATTGTTTCTTGTTTTTCAATATAAACATCAACTAAATTCAAATAGCTATCACTTGAAAGCAAAACATCTTCTTTAGACTTTCCTTCATAATGTGTAACTAGATTCAGAATACTAGCTTGTGTTTTAGCATTATCTGCTGATTTACTTCTATCAAAATCTGTAGCTGAATTACCAAAACCAATAGTTATGATATGATTTCCTCTAAATGATGCACTCCAAAGTAAATGATTTGAAGCATTTTTCCAACTGAAGCTTCCTTTTGTAGCAATAGCTTTATCTATTTCAGAATTTACTTGTTGTGCTGTTAATGGATCTCTTTGAGCAGCATCGACTGAAATTTCATCAAATGAATCTTCTTTAGAACATGAAGCAAAGACAAACACTGATAAAATGATAATTTTTAGAAAATTTTTTGTCATACTAGTATTTTTTTAAGGTTGGTTTTACGAATGTAATAATTTTTTAAATATAATAGCAAAAAAAAGTCATCATTAAAAAATGATGACCTTTCCGTCCGAACTAAATCGGGACTAACCAATAACTCTAAATATAATCTAATCTCTTAGAATAAAAATTTAACACCAACTCTTAATCCACCAACATTTCTGTTTCCTGGATTTAAATCGAATGGATTTGCATTAAAACTAAAGTCGCTTGTACTATCACCAACATTTGGATTAGTTGAAGTAGAAGTTAAATTCACTAATGAAAAAGTAGTTTCAACAGTCATCCATTTATTAACGATAAAATCAAAACCTGGAGCAATATCTACTCCAAAAGAAGTAACTTTATCATCAGAAAGTTTATCTTTTCCCATTGTTATAGGAAGTGAAGCTTGACCGAAGAAATAAAATTTTCCTCCAAGACCCCAATACTTTCTTACAAGAGGTTGAATTACTAATGCAGTTACATCATTAGTTGTAGTAGTTGTAGTACCAACAGTTGTTTCTTCTTTTGATCCAATAACACCTATTCCTAATCCTAAAGTTACATCAGGAGATATGAAATAACCAGCAACAGGTAAGATTGTGTTAGAAGTAGTTTTTGTTCCAACTTCTTCATCAGATGAAAAAGATACTTGACCAGCTACCCACCATGTTCCTTCTAATCCTTTGTTTTCTTTCTCTTGTGCATTTGCAGTTAAACCAAATAATGCTATTGCTGCAACTAATAAAATTTTTTTCATTTTGTTTGTAGTTTTAAAATTATAGGACAAATTTATTGTCAAGTTTTCTTAAAAAAACTGATATAAATCATAGTTTGAAATTTTTTTTGATACTAAATAATTTTACTTTTATTTTTCACTATTTAGTTAGTACATTTGCCTCAGAATGATAAAAACAGCCAACATACTTAATAAAAGAGCCAAATTTGATTATGAAATAATCGAAACTTATTCGGCTGGAATCGTTTTGACTGGAACTGAAATAAAATCTATTAGACTAGGAAAAGCCAACATCACTGAAAGTTTTTGTGAGTTTAATGACCATAACGAACTTTTTGCCATTAATACTTCTATAGAGGAATACTCTTTTGGTAATCAGTTTAATCATAAAGCTCGCAGCGAAAGAAAACTACTACTTAATAAAAGAGAGCTTAAATCGTTAGAAAAAAGTATTGATACTAAAGGATTAACCATAATTCCGTTACGTTTATTTACTAACGAAAAAGGATTAGCCAAACTAGAAATTGGACTTTGTAGAGGTAAGAAAACCTACGATAAACGCGAATCTTTAAAAGAACAAGATACCAAGCGAGATATCGAACGAATTAAAAAATCATTTTAAAATTTTTTATAAAATTTTGTTATTGTTTTTTTTTGTGTTGAAAAAATGACTAAATTTGTCAAGACAAAATAAAACATTTTAATTAGAATGAAAACTTTATTAAAAAATGCAAGAGAAGAAAAAGGAATAAAAACTAGAGAGTTGGCTCAACTTTTAGGTATTGATCAAGCATTGATTAGTAAGTTTGAAAGCGGATCAAGAAAACCTACTAAAGAACAAGTTGCCAAGTTAGCTCAAGCTTTAGATTTAGATTATGAAACCTTAATGGTTGCTTGGCTAAAAGAGCGAATTCTTTATGAAATTGGTTCAGATGAATTAGCTTTGAAGGCAATGATACTTGCCGAAGAACAAATAAAATATAATGTAAGTTTTGTTAGAAAATCAATTTCTAAAAATTTACAAAATATTTTAAATGAAATAGATGCACTAAAAACAAAATTAAACCAATTTCGTCAATTTGATAGTTTTAGAATAGCACAAGCATTAGAATTAGAATACACTTTTGAAAGTAACAGAATAGAAGGAAACACACTTACATTACGTGAAACCGATTTAGTTATCAATGAAGGATTGACTATTTCTGGAAAAAGTATGCGTGAACATTTAGAGGCAATAAATCACGTTGAAGCCATTGGTTATATAAAACAATTAATGGAACGCAATTTTCCTTTAAATGAAAGAGAACTACTTTCTGTTCACAATTTAATTTTAAGAGGAATTATTCCTGAAGATGCTGGTCGCTATCGTCGTGTTCAAGTCATGATAAAAGGAAGTAGTCATATGCCTACACAACCTTTTTTGGTTGCAAAAGAAATGGAAGACTATTTTATTTGGTATGAAGAAAACAAAAGTAAGATACATCCAGTTGTTTTAGCAGCAGAAATGCATGAAAGACTAGTAACAATTCATCCATTTATAGATGGAAATGGTAGAACTTCTCGTTTAATAATGAATCTTATTCTTTTACAAAATGGATACGTTATTGCCAATATAAAAGGAGATTACGAAACTAGAATGAACTATTACAAAACGCTTGAAACAGCACAAACTTCAAATAATAAAGAAGACTTTTTGCTATTTATTGCACAAGTAGAAAAAGAGTGTTTAGAGCGTTATATAAACATAATTAGTAAATAAAAACCCATTCTGTTTAGGAATGGGTTTCTTTATTTTTATTTAAATCCAACTATTTGTTCTTCTGCGGCAATTACATCTTCAACATATTTTTTGTATTCTAAATAATCTGTTGTAGAAATTTTATCCCAATTTAAAGTAACTGTTCTAACTACCTTTAATGTATTTGGTTTTACTAATTCAAAGGCTATTTGGTATTTATGTCCTTTAAAAGAAAACGTTTTACCCTCTGGAACTTCAGTAAACTTTTTGTCTTGTGGAATATTTAAAATTACTTCAGAATTATATTCATTACTTGTTTCATAAGAAAAATAATCAATATCATATTTTCTACTTTCTAAAGAAATAATATCTCTTGTGTAAACTTTATCTAAAAATGGAATATCAGTAATTTTTAGATTTCCAACCGTTTGAATTCTTTCAGAAATTGAAAACTGTGTTTCAAACGTAATGTCTTTATCGTAAGTTTCGTTTTTAATTACTTTAGAAGATTGCAATGAAACAACTTTCTTTAATTTAGAATTATAATCCTCTTCTATTCTTTTCTTACGAACATCTTCTGTTGTTGCATCAGAAAACAATTCATTATAATATGATTTATTGGCTCCACTTATTGTAAAAGTATTTGTAAAACTTTTTGATTTATCATCAATAGTCATAGTTGTTACAGCATTTGTAACATTTTTCAAAGCATTATCAAATGGGATTCCAATAATTTTAGATTTCTCGTTTTCAGCTTTATCAAATGAGATTACAAGTGCATTGGCATTATACAAACTACTAGGTAAAGCTTTAAATGGAAGGTACTTATCTGTTAATTCTAAAAAATAATCTTTACCATCAATTGCAACTTTTACAATACAATGATTGAAGTCATTTGATGGCAATAACATAGAAGTAAATCCATTATCGTTTGTAGTCACCAAAACCAAATTAGCTTTCATTCCTGCCAATTGAGATAAAGCAACGAACAAAGTAGAAACATCTTTACAATCACCAAGTTTAGTTGTAATAGTTTTAGATGGTTTTTGAGGAACATAACCACTTTGTCTAAAATCTAAAGAGCTGTATTTTATATTATTTCCAATATAAGAGTATATTTTTTTAGCTATTTCCTCTTGAGAAATTCCAGTTACACCATTTGGAAAAATTTCGGCAAAAGTTTTCTTAGTTATTTTATCTAATTTCAAATTTTTCTTAACCAAATCAGAATACCAATTTGAAATTTCTTTCCAAGACTTTATTGTGCTAATTCTAATTGTATTAGTCAAGTCACTAAAATTTGGTGCATAAGCTTCAGAAAGAGCCATTGCAGGAACATTTGTTCTCTTCCAAATCATATAAGTTTTATTATTTACTTTTTTAGTTGTTGATGGAACTGTTCCGTTGATAAAATCTGAAATGTATTCTGTTCCTGGAGGATAGATAAATCCAAAAACTGTTTCTACTGCAGGATAATAGCTATTGAAATAACAAGACAAATCAAAATCTTTATAGAATCTTCCATAAGAATTCTCATATCTTTCATATTGAATATAGATTACATCACCAACTTTCAAATCGGTAAATACTAAAGTACCATCACCTTCTTCTGCAGGAACTATTGAACCATCTTGCTTAACAATTTCAGATTTTAAAACACTATTACTGTAAGATTGCAAGTTGTACTCTTTCAGCTCTTCAATTCCTTTTTCTGAAGTTATTTCATAAAGAAAAGTAACTTTAGATTTTCTTCCACCTTCTGGCAAAATATTAACGATGTATTCATCTAAAAGAGTTGTTACTCCAAAATCACCTTTCAAAGTTGAATTTCTTCTTTGTTTAATAACTTTATAGATATCTTTAGTCGCCACCTCTTCTATCTCATCTGGAGTTTTTGTAATATCATAAAGTTTCTTACGCAATGAGCTATTACTAGAATTGTGAGATAATGATTGTCTGATGAATTTTTCAGCATCTTTAACGTTATTAAGACTATTGTAAATAGTTCCTTTTTTCTCCATCAAAGAAAATGAATAAGGAAAATTATTTAAAGCTCTGTCAACCTCAACCAATGCTTCAGTATATCTTTTTTCATCAACCAAATGATTAATATAATCTACTCTTAAATCATTTGAGTAAGAATATCTGGTACTAACATCGTGAATCATTTTCTCAACCTCGTCTTTTCTATTCGCATCATCATAATATCCTCTTAATTGATTTAAAGCAATAAGATTCTCTTTTGAAGCAACTAAATCCTCAAGCATTTTTATGGTTTTAGCCTTATCATTTTTTAACTTTTCATAAATACCAGAAAATGTGGTAACATAAAATTCATTATTGTCTGATTTAGCAAATAAATCCTCCAATTTTTGAATCATTAAATTGATATCAGATTTTCTTGAAGCTAAAATAAAATCAAACAAAGTTGTTACCATTTCTGATTTTACCGAGGTTGTTTTTTCACGAAATTTTTCAAGCTCTACAATATTTGCTGAACGCATCCAATCTTGATCTTGAATTTTTTTGATGATATTATAGTAATAAAACTCATCATTAATCTCCATATTTTTAGCAATCTCTTCAACTTTTTGAGTTTCCTTTTTATTAGAATAATTGGTCATTTGAAGCACTTGCATAAAAGAAGATTTTGGATATTCTTTTATTAATTCTTCAATGATATCATTTGCCAAATCATTTTTACTATTATTAGAATAAGCTTCAAATAATAAAATCTTGTATAAAACATTACTCGGATTTTTAGCAATCAAATCTTTAAAATAATCTTCAAATGTTGGATTCAATTCAACTACATTCAATTGCTCTAGAGTTGATTTATTATAAGTTTTATACTTATTTGAAATCGTTACATCTGAAATCTTATTGTTAGTTTCATCTGTTAATGACACAAAGAAATTATCATTACTAGCATTAGTTGAGAATTTTACTAATAATCTATTTGTTCCTTTCAACAACTTGAATTTCAATCTAAAGGCATTCAAATCGGTGTGTTCTGCCATATTATTAGCATAAATTTCAGCATCATTCACAAAGATTTTGATAGAGGAACTGGTACCAAAATTTAAATACACTTCTTTATCAGAAGGAGAATCAATGAAAACTTGTGAGTACATAATTCCGTCTCCATATTCTGACTCATTACTATAAAAGTGATAACCTTCTTCTTGCTTGTCAACAGGAATATACCAACCAATTTTTCCGTTGCTATTTGCATCAAACAATTTATCGTTATTAGCATAAACTTCTGGTTCGTATTCTGTTTCTAATCCACTGTCATTTAAATTTTCAAAAGCTCCACAATATTGCCAATCTTCAATAGCATTCAATTTTTTAATATTATCGCTAAAACCTTGTGTATTTTTTCTTTTTCTATCGCAAACTGCCTTGAAATAAATAACCAAAGGATCTTTACCAAATACTTCTGAAGCAGCTAAAAGATCTATTTTCTTGTAGGTATAATCATTGTAACCATTGGTATTTGCATTATCCATCATGTATGGTTTGTACCAAATTGGATACAGATAATTTTTCTCTTTACAAGTAACCAAAAATTGTTTTAAAATTTGATCATCAAATGCTAGTGTTCCCATTTCATATTGCAACATAGCGTCTAATATCAAATAATCAACATTAGTTGTCATTTTGGCTTTTAATTCTTTATCAAAAAGTTTTCTGGCATCTTCACGCTTGTTAGACAATAACAAATCCCATACTTTTTTTTCAGCTGTTTGTGCAAATGTTACATTTACAAACAGAATACAAATGGCAATGATTTTCTTCATTAATTTGGTTGGTTTAAATTTGGTACAATATAGTAATTCTTGTGAAACGTTGTAAATTAATTCTTATTTTCCAAGAGAGGCACAAATTTAAAATCACCAAATTCATGTTTTTCAAATTGCGTTTCGTTTTTACGAATTAACATAGTCATGATTTGCTCTTTTTCACCTACTGGAATTACTAATTTTCCTCCTATTTTCAGCTGAGCCATCAATGGTTTCGGAATAATTGGAGCACCAGCAGTGACAATAATACTATCAAATGGAGCGTGATTAGGTAATCCTTTATAACCATCTCCAAACGATAAATGTTTTGGACGAATTCCGAGTTTTGGTAATAAAAGTGATGTAGTTTTAAACAATTCATTTTGTCTTTCAACTGAATAAACTTTGGCACCAAGCAAACACAAAACTGCTGTTTGATATCCACTACCAGTTCCAATTTCTAAAATTTTATCATCTTTTTTAACGTCTAAAAGTTGACTTTGAAAAGCTACAGTGTAAGGTTGTGAAATAGTTTGTCCAGCACCTATTGGAAATGCTTTGTCTTGGTAGGCAAAATCTTCAAAACTTGAATTCAAAAACAAGTGCCTTGGAATTTTTTTTATAGCTTCCAAAACGTTTTTATCGGTAATTCCTTTTTCTTCAAGCTGTTTAGCTAATTGATTTCTAAGTCCTTGATGTTTGTTTGTATCTTTCAATTTGGGCAAGTATTTATTTTGTAAAAATAGAAAACAAATTATCAATTATCAATTACCAATTATCAATTAATTACTATTTTTGATAAAATTTTATTTTATGCTTAAAGTTGGCGTTTTAGGTGCCGGTCACCTCGGAAAAATACACTTACGATTGTTGAATCAATCTGAAAAATATGAATTAGTCGGTTTTTATGATGAAAATGCTGAATACGCAGATAAAATAGCTGCTGAGTTTGGTTATAAACGTTTCGATACCATTGCCAAATTAATTCACGCTGTAGATGTCATAGATATTGTAACTCCCACGCTTTCTCATTACAAATGTGCTAAAGTTTCTATCAAAAGTGGTAAACATGTTTTTATAGAAAAACCAATTGCGACAACTGTTGCAGAAGCAGAGGAAATCATTGCTCTAGCCAAAGAATACAATGTAAAAGGTCAAGTTGGACATGTGGAACGATTCAATCCTGCGTATATAGCTGTAAAAGATATGATTGAAAGCCCAATGTTTATTGAAACGCATCGTTTGGCAGAATTCAATCCGCGTGGTACAGATGTTCCTGTGGTTTTAGATTTAATGATTCATGATATCGACGCTATTTTGAGTGTTGTAAAATCAAAAGTTAAAGCCGTTCACGCAAGTGGAGTTTCAGTTTTGAGTCAATCCCCAGATATAGCCAATGCTCGAATTGAGTTTGAAAACGGTTGTGTTGCCAACATAACTTCAAGCAGAATTTCGATGAAGAACATGCGTAAATCTCGTTTCTTTCAAAAAGACGCCTACATCTCTGTTGATTATTTAGATAAAATTTGTGAAGTTGTAAAAATGAAAGATGCGCCAGAAGTTCCCGGTGATTTTGATATGATTTTACAAAATGCAGAAGGCGAAAAGAAACAAATTTATTTTGCTAATCCAGAAGTTTCTCCAAACAACGCCATTTTAGACGAATTAGAAACTTTTGCTGATGCCATTGTAAATAATACAACTCCAATAGTAACTTTAGAAGATGGAACCGAAGCTTTAAGAGTAGCTTATATGATTATTGATTCGATGAACGAAAAATAATATTGACCGCAAATTCGCAAATTAAAATATAAAATTTGTGAATTTGCGGTGGAAAAAATTAAAACAAACTAAACAAACATAATGAAAACAATAGCTGTAATAGGCGCAGGAACGATGGGCAACGGAATTGCTCACACTTTTGCACAAAGCGGATTTACCGTAAAATTAATCGATATTTCAGAGAAATCTTTAGAAAAAGGAATGGCAACGATAGCTTCCAACCTTGACCGAATGGTTGCTAAAGGAACGATTACTGAAGATGACAAACACAAAACAATCGGAAACATTATCACTTACACAGACATTAAAGATGGTGTTGTTGGAACGGATTTAGTAGTAGAAGCTGCCACAGAAAATGTAACTTTAAAGCTAAATATTTTCAAGCAATTAAGTGAAGTTTGCGACCATAATGTGATTTTGGCAACTAATACTTCTTCTATTTCTATTACTCAAATAGCTGCTCAAGTAGTTCATCCAGAACGTGTAATTGGAATGCATTTTATGAATCCGGTGCCGATTATGAAATTGGTTGAAATCATTCGTGGTTATTCAACATCTGATGAAGTAACTAAAATTATCATGGATTTATCAGTAAAACTAGGAAAAACACCAACAGAAGTAAACGATTATCCAGGATTCGTTGCCAACAGAATTTTAATGCCTATGATTAACGAATCTATCGAAACGTTGTATAATGGCGTTGCTGGCGTTGAAGAAATTGATACGGTAATGAAACTAGGAATGGCGCATCCAATGGGACCATTACAATTAGCAGATTTTATTGGACTTGACGTTTGTCTTTCGATTCTAAATGTAATGTACGACGGTTTCAAAAATCCAAAATATGCTCCTTGCCCACTTTTAGTAAATATGGTAATGGCTGGAAAACTTGGAGTAAAATCGGGTGAAGGTTTCTACGATTATTCTGAAAGTAAAAAAGCAGAAAAAATTGCAAAGCAATTTTCAAAGTAAAGAGTAAAAAGTGATTAGTAAATAGTATTTGCTAATCACTATTCACTAATCACTATTCACTCAAAATGAGCAAAATAATCCCTTTCAAAGCCGTTCGTCCAACTCCTGATAAAGTAGCGTTGGTAACTTGTCGTAATTATGATGATTATTCGCCTGCGGAATTGGCTTCGTGGTTGGATTTCAATCCGTATTCGTTTTTGCACGTGATTAATCCTGCTTACGTTCATTCGCAAAAGATTACTTTAGACAAGCGTTTCAAAGGTGTCGCTCATAAATATCAGGATTTCAAAAACGATGGTATTTTTCTTGAAGATGAAAAAGCGGCTTTCTTTTTGTATGAAATTCAGACGAAAAGTCAATCTTTTACAGGAATTGTAGCAGGAACTTCAATTGATGATTACAAAAACAATGTCATCAAAAAACACGAAGATACTTTGCAATATCGTGTAGAATTATTCAAAGATTATTTGCATCAAACAGGTTTCAATACAGAACCAGTTTTGATAACTTATCCAGATAAATCAGAAATCAACAATTGGATTTCAGAAAAGAAAAAAGAACAGCCAATTTATCATTTTGCCACAACCAACAAAGAAAAACATACACTTTGGAAAGTTGATTCTGACTCAGAAATAGCTTGGTTAGAAAAACAATTTGAAAACATTCCAGAATTATATATTGCTGATGGTCACCACCGTTCGGCTTCGGCAGAATTATTATTTGATGAAGACAATCATTTAGGAAATCAGAATCTGAATTATTTTATGAGTTTTCTAATTGCTGAAAGTAATGTCAAAATTTATGAGTTCAACCGAATCATTCGTGATTTGAATGGTAATTCGAAAGAAGACTTTATCCTAAAGCTATCAGAACATTTCATCATCAAAACCAAAGAACAAGAATTATGGAAACCACAAGGAAAATTTGAATTCGGAATGTATTTGGATGGAGCTTTTTATGCGTTGTTTTACAAAGTCAATGACAATGACAATATCAAAAAGCAAAATTCAATATTATCAAATTTAGATGCACAAGTTTTATACGATAAAGTATTGCAACCCATTTTAGGAATAGAAGATTTGAGAAACGACGAACGAATTGAATACATTCCCGGAAAGCAATCTATTTTAACCATAAAAGAGTTGGTAGACGAAGGTGAATTTGAAGTCGGATTCATGTTGTTCCCAAGTGATATTTCAGAAATTAAAGCTTTGGCAGATAACAATTTAATCATGCCTCCAAAAAGTACTTATATTGAACCAAAGTTTAGAAGTGGGTTGATGGTTTATGAGTTGTGATTTTGAGAAAATAGAATATAGAGAAAAGAAAATAGATTAGACTTGTCATTTCGACAAAAGATAAATCACATAATATCAAAAATGGCAGTAGATAATCCATCAATAATTGATTTTATAAGTATAACTCCTAATAATGAAGTCTGCTTAACTATTTCGGATCATTTAAAATGGAATGAAACAGAACACTATTTTCATTTAGAAAATAAAATAAACTCTTACGTTGAAATTATTGATAATAATCAAATATACGAAATTTATCCCGATGCAATTGGGAAATTTGTACTGATAAATATTGCTTTAAAATATAAACCAACCAAAAAAGCTATAAAATTTTTAGAAAAAGTGAATAATATATTAAAATCTAAAAAATATGGTTTTTCTTATTCGATAATCAATTAAACAATTATGTCAATACAAAATAACTTACTCAACATAAAATCCCAACTTCCTAATCACGTAACATTAGTTGCCGTTTCAAAAACCAAACCAGTAGCTGATTTGATGGAAGCTTATAATGCAGGTCAACGTGTTTTTGGAGAAAATTATGTCCAAGAATTAGTTGAAAAACACGAAGCACTTCCTAATGATATTCAATGGCATTTTATTGGTCATTTGCAATCAAGAAAAGTAAAACTTATTGCACCATTTGTAAATCTGATTCACGGAGTTGATAGTTTGAAATTATTGCACGAAATCAACAAAGAAGCTCAAAAAAATAATCGTGTTATTGATTGTTTGCTTCAAATTTTTATTGCCGAAGAAGAAAGTAAATTCGGATTGGATGAAGAAGAATTGAATGGAATTTTAAGATTTATCACTCAGAATAGTGAAATTTATAAAAATATTAGAGTCATTGGTTTAATGGGAATGGCAACGTTTACTGAAAATCAAGACCAAATTAAAAAAGAATTCCAAAACTTGAAAACAATTTTCGATAAAGTAAGTAAACAGAAAACTGAAAACTGCCAACTGAACACTATCTCAATGGGTATGTCTGGCGATTATCAATTAGCAATTGAATACGGAAGTACAATGGTTCGAATTGGAAGTAGTATCTTTGGGAACAGAAATTATAATAATTAAAGTTGAGATTCCTACGGAATGACAGACTGAACACTGAAAACTGAACACTGAATACTATTTTGTACTGCATACTCGACATAGAAACCACTGGAGGTCAATTCAACGAAGAAGGAATTACCGAAATCGCCATCTACAAATATGATGGTCACGAAGTCGTGGATCAATTTATCAGTTTGGTCAATCCTGAAAAAGAGATTCAGCCGTTTGTGGTTAAGCTAACTGGAATCAATAATGCTATGTTGCGTTCGGCTCCAAAATTTTATGAAGTTGCAAAACGTATTATCGAAATCACTCAAGATTGCATTGTTGTAGCTCATAATTCTTCATTTGATTATCGTATTTTAAGAACCGAATTTACTCGATTGGGTTACGATTTCATTCGTCCAACACTTTGTACGGTTGAATTATCTAAAAAACTAATTCCTGGAATGGAATCGTATAGTTTAGGTAAATTGGTTCGTGCTTTGGGAATTCCTGTAACCGATAGACATAGAGCTAGCGGAGATGCCTTGGCAACCGTTAAATTGTTCAAATTATTATTATCAAAAGATACTGAAAAAGAGATTTTAATTAGTTCGATAAAAGCTGAAATCAAAAGTGGTTTGACTCCAAAATTGCTTGATATTGTTGAAAGTTTACCCTACAAAACTGGTATTTATTACATTCACAATGAAAAAGGTGATTTGATTTATATTGGTAAAAGCAAGAATATTAAAAAACGTGTCAATCAACATTTTACAGGAAAAACCAATAAATGTAAAAAGATTCAATTAGAAGTTTTTGCAGTAACTTATGAAGAAACTGGAAGTGAATTGATTGCGCTTTTGAAAGAAAGTGAAGAAATCAAAATCAACAAACCAATTTACAATCGTGCTCAGCGCAAAAGTATTTTTCAATATGCTTTGTATGAAGTTTTAGACGACAATGGTTACTTGAATTTACGACTTCAAAAAGCAGATGGTAGAAAGAAAGAAATTACAGCATTTACAAAACTTCAAGAAGGAAAAAATGCGTTATTTCGAATTACAGAGAAATATAATTTATGTCAGAAATTGAACGGATTATATGAAACGCAAAACGGATGTTTCCAACACAAAATAAAAGAATGCAACGGCGCTTGTTTGGGAATAGAATCACCTGAGGAATATAACCAACGAGTTGAAGATTTTATCAATGAAATGACGTTTGAAAATAACAATATGATTATCATTGATAGAGGTAGAAAAGTTGATGAACGAAGTGCTGTTTTAATTGAAAATGGCATTTACAAAGGCTATTGTTTCTATGATTTAAATTATCAAATTACGAATGTTGAAGTATTGAAAAATATAATTATTCCGATGCAAAATAATCGAGATACACGAACTATTATCCAGAGTTATTTGAGAAAAAATAAGGTATTGAAGATTATGAAGTTTTAAAAAGAAAATAGAGAAAATAGACCTTTTGAATTATTTAATTACCATCATCGGACCAACTGCTATAGGAAAAACTTCCTTGAGTATTGCTTTGGCTCAACATTTTGGTTGCGATATTCTCTCGTGTGATAGTCGTCAGTTTTTTAAGGAAATGAAAATTGGTACTGCTGTTCCAAATGAGAAAGAATTGGCAAGTGCAACGCATCATTTTATTCAAAATAAATCCATTTTTGAACCTTATTCTGTTGGTGATTTTGAGAAAGAGGCAATTGACAAATTGGATGAATTATTTCAAAAAAATAATATACAAATCATGGTTGGCGGTTCAGGTTTGTATGTTGATGCTGTTCTTAAAGGATTTGATAGTTTTCCTGAAATCGATTTGAAAGTTCGAGATGAAGTTCGATTGAATTATGAAGAAAAAGGAATCGATTATCTTCAGAATCAATTGAAAGAATTAGATACAGAATATTTTGATTTCATAACAGAAACCAATCCTCAAACACTGCAAAATCCGCAACGTATGATGCGTTTTGTAGAAGTTTGTATCGGAACAGGAAAACCGTATTCCTCATTTTTGAATAAAGAAAAAAACAAAAGAAACTTCACACCTATTATAATCGGATTGGAAGCTGAAAGAGCAATAATGTATGAAAGAATCAACCAAAGAGTTGATATTATGATAAATGAAGGATTGCTTGCAGAAGCAGAAAAGTTGTTTCCAAATAAATATTTGAATGCCTTACAAACGGTTGGCTACAGAGAATTATTCGATTATTTTGAAGAAAAAACTTCATTAGATTTTGCAATTGAAGAAATCAAAAAAAATACAAGACGCTTTTCAAAACGTCAATTGACTTGGTTTAAAAGAACCGAAAATACGGTTTGGTTTGATTATTTGACTGATAGAAAAGAAATAATTAATCATATAATTCAAAGTTTTAAGTCTTAATACTTAATACTCAAATCTTAATACTTAATACTTCAATGCCAATTTCACCTAACTTCTATTCTATTCTAACCAAAGATTGGGAAATTAATTTTCTGCAATGTTATCCTAATGGCTATTTGAAATATACTGAATTGTGTAATCTTTTTCAATTGACAGCAGCAACACATTCGGAAGTTGGTGGTATTAGTTTTAGCGATATGCAAGAATTTCATCAAGCTTGGGTTTTGAGTAAAATGCGAGTTGAGATTAAGCGTTTACCTAAATGGAAAGATAAAGTAACAGTTAAAACTTGGATAAAATCGTTGGAGAATTCGCGTTCTACACGATGTTTAGAATTGTATCTTGGAGATGAAAAGATTGTCGGCTGCGAAACCTTTTGGGCAGTTTTTAATACCAAAACACGTCGTCCGGAAGCTTTAGCATTACCTCACGAGCATTTTGAAAAATATCCAAATATTAGCGCTACCGAAAAAAGTTATGCAAAAATAGATCTTCAGCAGGAATTTGAAGTAGTTGCAGAACGAACTGTTTTACTATCTGATTTAGATATTGTTAATCATGCTAATAGTGTGAAATATTTAGAATGGTGTTTGGATTGTGTGGATCCTAAAAAGCTTTTGAAACATGAACTAATTGCTTTTGAAATGAATTACTTAAAAGAAGTTTCTTTGAATGAAGTAATTTCAATTTGTAAGAATAAGAACGTTTTTACAATAAGTAAAGATGGAAAAGTTTGCTTTGGATTGGAACTTGAATTGAAATAAAAAAAGCCCCAATTTCTTGGAGCTTTCTGTTTATTTTTTTACGACTAATCTAAATCCTTCACCGTGAATGTTTAAAATTTCTACATTTGGATCTTCTTTTAGATATTTTCTTAATTTAGCGATGTAAACGTCCATACTTCTTGATGTGAAGTAGTTATCGTCTCTCCAAATTTTGGTTAATGCTAATTCTCTTGGCATTAAATCTTCTACATAAAGTGCTAACATTTTTAGCAATTCGTTTTCTTTTGGTGACAATTTTATTGGTTCGTTACCTGGAAAATTCAAGAAACGCAACTTAGAATTCAAATGAAACTTACCAATTTGGAATTCAAACTGAACATTTTCAGCTTTAGTTTCAGATGATTTTCTTTGCATGATGGCTTTGATTTTCATCAACAACACCTCAGAATCGAAAGGCTTGTTTAGATAATCGTCTGCTCCTACTTTATATCCTTTCAATACGTCTTCTTTCATGGTTTTAGCCGTTAAGAACACGATAGGCACTTCTTTATTTTTCTCACGGATTTCTTTAGCTAAAGTATATCCATCTTTGTAAGGCATCATTACGTCAAGAATGCACAAATCGTAAGTGTCTTTTTTAAACTTTTCAAAACCTTCCATCCCATTTTTTGCCAATACAACATCAAAATCATTTAACATTAAATAATCTTTCAGAATGGCTCCAAAGTTTTGATCGTCTTCAACTAATAATATTTTTTTATTTTCTTTTTCCATAATTTTTTAATTTATCAATGGGACTTTTATAATAAATGTACTTCCTTTTCCTTTTTCGCTTTCAACAAAAACTTGACCATTGTGGTCTTCCACAATTCGTTTTACGTAAGCTAGACCTAAACCGTGTCCTTTTACGTTGTGAATATCGCCTGTGTGTTCGCGATAAAACTTTTCAAAAATTCTTTTTTGAGCCACTTTGCTCATTCCTGCGCCTTGATCTTTTACTTTAATTAGTATAAAATCTTTGATGTTCTCTGTGTATATATCTATAACGGGCACATCTGGCGAATATTTTATAGCATTGTCTAAAATATTAACAATTACATTGGTAAAATGTACATCATTTAGTAATGCTGTGGTTCTATTTGCCTCAAAATGAGTTGTAATAGCACCTTGTCTATCTTCAATAATTAAATGCACATGATCTATTGCTTCTTCAATAATATCTTGAACGTCTAATGGTTCTTTGGTAATCTCTAATTCTTTTTTCTCTAGTTTTGAAATCCTAAGGACGTTCTCTACTTGAGCATGCATTCGTTTATTTTCGTCTCTAATCATTTGGAGATATCTATAAACTTTTTCTTTATCATCAATTACTTTAGGATTTTTAATAGCATCTAAAGCTAAATTGATAGTTGCAATTGGCGTTTTAAACTCATGCGTCATGTTATTAATAAAATCAGTTTTGATTTCAGATATTTGACGTTGTTTGATTAATTGATGTAACGCATTGGCATAAGCTATAATTATTATTAAAGTAAAAACTACCGATAACAGCGTTATAGCAAGAATTTCTGAAAATAAGAACTTCTTTTTCTGAGGAAATGTAACTAGCAACATATACTTGTTATTTCCGTCATTGTCTATAAAAACAGGAATCGAATAAGTAGCATATTTATCAAAATTGAAATGTTCTGATTTAATTTTTGTTGCTAATCCATTACTGTAAATATTGAACTCATAAGGAGTTTTGATTCCATATTCCTTAAGTTCTTTATCTAATAATTCGTTTAATTGTTCTTTAGAAACACGTTCGTTTATTGGATAATTGGCTACAACATCTTTGTAGGCAATTTCAAATTGTGCATCTTCAAGAATTTTTAAATCTCCTGCTTTTTCAATGGTTAAATCAGGAACAATTGTGTTTTGAATTCCTGAATTATCAAATGAATTATTGTTAAATACTTTAGTTTTTCTTTTAGCTGTATAATTTTTTACTTTAAGACTATCAAGTCTTTTATCAAAGAACGTAGAAAACATATCATAATCCTCTGAAATAATGCTGTTGGAATAAATTATTGTTTTATTCGTTTTAGCATTTCTTTCGTAGTAACCGTATTCTAATAAATCTTCACTTTTTGGAGATTTTTTAGCATTATCTTTAAATCTTCCGTTTTTTTTATAAAAAGCATAACGCTCTTTATTTTCGAGTTTGTTGGCAACGCTACCTAAAACCTGTTTTACATGAAACTTAAATTGTTCTTCGTTGTTTTCTAATGAAGTATTAAACCAATATACTTGGACTAAAATTATCCCAAGTAAGGATAAACTCATTAATAATACCAACAGCCGAAAAACAAACTTATTCATCACAACAAATTTAGTATTTTAACATTTATTCTGTTAATGTATTAACCAAACATTAACATAGAGGTAAATAATTATCTATTTTTCAATAAATTGACGATTTCGTCGACTTGTTTTTTAGTATCTTCAAAATTTTCGTTTTTTATTACAAAATTACTTCTTGCAATTCTTTCTTCATCAGACAATTGATTGTTTATTCTTTGTAATACTTTTTCTCTCGTAGTCGAATCACGCTTCAATACACGCGCTATTCTTAACTCTAGTGGTGCTGATACGGTAATAATTTTATCACAATCTTTATAACTACCACTTTCAAACAATATAGCTGCTTCTTTTACTAAAATTGGATGGTTTTGATTTGTAGCAATCCAATTATCGAAATGTTTTTTTACTGCCGGATGAACGATAGCATTAAGTTGTTTTAGCTTTTCTGGAGCATTAAAAACAATTGCTGCAAGTTTTTCTCTATCTAAAGTTTGATCACCTGTAATTAATTCATTTCCAAAAGTTTGTACAATTTGAGAAATAATCTCAGGAAACTCCATTACTTTTTTTGCTTCTACATCTGATATATAAACTGGAATACCTTTAGAAATAAGATATTTTGCAACCGTAGTTTTACCACTACCTATTCCTCCTGTTAGACCAATTATTTTTGATTTTGTTACAACTGGTTCAACAATTTTATTAATAGGAGTAACAATTTTATCAATAACTTTTTCAACCGATTTTTGAATTGGAGTTTCCATTTGTTTTTCAAAAATCAGCTCTTTTTCAGCTTCCATTGGATTGGAATTTATTTTAAAGAACAATTCAGGAAAAGCATCTTGAGGTTTTTTTCTGAGAATATTAATCTTGAAAAATGATTTTAAAAATCCAAAACCATACCCAAAAAATTGCTTCCAAACAGCTACTATGGATAATAAACCTATTATTGGATTTCTGTTTTGAATACTAGATACAATAAAGATTATTACGAAATATAAAAAATATAGTTTTAATCCCCAATCAAATAGAATTATTAAAAGCCCAACAGAGATTATAAATCCAATAACAAATAAAGAAGGTAACCAATAGGTTAATTTACTATATTCTGGATACCAGTGATTTAAAATTGGTCTTGCTTTTCCAAATTTTGATACTTGAAGTGTAAATTTATCCCAGTCAATTCTTCTTTTATGATAAACAAAAGCTGAAGAAAAAAGTCTAGTTTGAAAACCTAATTTCCATAATCTGATGGATAAATCTGGATCTTCACCTGGATGAATGTTTCCAAATCCTTTAGATTCTTCAAATGCTTTTTTAGAAATTCCCATATTGAAACTTCTTGGTTGAAATTTATCTATTTTCTCAGAACCACCTCTTATTCCTCCTGTTGTTAGAAAAGAAGTCATTGAAAAGTTGATAGCTTTTTGAATATTAGAAAATGATTTTAGAGCTTTATCAGGTCCACCAAAACAATCTACATAATTGGATTTTAATTCTTTATCAACTTCAGAAAGATAGTTATTTGGAATAATACAATCAGAATCAAAGATGATAAAATAATCACCTTTGGCTTTCTGCATTCCAAAATTTCTAGAATCTCCTGGACCAGAATTTGCTTTATAGTAGTATGAAATAGATAATTTATCTGTGAATTTCTTTATTACCTCTTCACAGGATATTGAAGAACCGTCTTCTACAATTACAATTTCATAATTGCTTTTGTAAGTAGATAATAGTAAACTTTCTAGCAGTTCGTTTATTTCGTCAGGTCTATTATAGACTGGAATAATAATTGAAAAATACATTCGAAAAAATTTTAACAAAGATACTCTTTCTATAAAACAAAAGTCCCGCCGAAGCAGGACTTTTTATTTATTTAAGAATAAGTTATAATTATTCTTTTACAACTTTAATCGTTTTCACTTGATTTTCAGAAGTTAATCTTACTAAATAAGTTCCAGATGGAAGATTCGTCATATCAATTGCTGCTTGAGTAGCGTTGATTGATTTAGCAGAAACTTCTTGACCTAAAATATTCATAATTTGAACAGTATCAATATTTTTTGAATAAGATAAATTCAATACATCTTTAACCGGATTAGGATAGAATGTAAAGTTTGAACTATCAAAACTATTCGTTCCTAATGAAGCATCATAAGCTGAAATTGAGAATGAACCAGGTGCATCATTATTGTATTCATAAACTCTCAATAATATTGTGTTACCTGGAGTTTGACCTGTTAATGTAAGCAATGTAAATCCTACCGCAGTTTCTGTTGCTCCGTCATCATCACATCCAATTTGATTTAATACTGCACAATCTCCTGTATAAGCAGTAACAACAGTATCTATTCCAGTTCCTCCTGCTATAGGAGCACTAGTTTCAATTGTAAGGTTACCACTCGCTGGAACAACTACACTAAACCAAACATCACCACCACTATAACCAAAACAAGTTGCAGGATTAGCTTGCGAAGATGCTGTTGCACCGAAAGTTGTACCATCGACATCATTATCTGTATAAACACCACCTGCAGTTAATGCAATTGGAGCTGAACAATTATCATTTAAAGGAGCTGGAGGAGGTGTACCACACAAAATCGCTCTTGTTCTAGGAGTTGTATTTGCAGCACAAGTATTGTCAACATGTGTATAAAATCTAATCACACCTGTTATACTTGATGTCCAAACTACACTACCTGTTCCAAAAGTGTAAGCAATCGTTCCATTCCCATCACTAATTGTAATAATATCTGTAGCAATTGAACTTGTAAATGTATATTGAACTCCTGTTGTTACATTTACTCTAGAATATTCGCCAGCATAACCAGCTGCAGTTATTGTTTGAGATGTTCCTAAACAAGCTGGTGTAAATGTTGCTCCAGGCCATTGACCATTTGGAGATGATAAACATCCAGCAAATGGACAGTTTTCAGTTACAGTTACAGCTAAACGTGTTAAACTTTCACAACCATCTTCTATTTGAGAAGCATAATAAGTTGTACCTGATACTAATGCAGTTGATGATGGTAAAATAGTACCTAAAGTTGCAGCATTATACCAAACTAAACTTGTTCCAGTAATCACTACTGTTAAATCATCTAAAGTACTAGCTCCACAATAAGTTTGAGCAGCATCTCCAGTTGGTGCATCAGTTGAAGTTATATTTAATATTAATTCAGCTATATTATAACAACCGTTTGCATTTTCAACTCTTACGAAAACAATTTGACCATTCGTACCTGCAAATGCTGTAGGATTTGCTATAGCATTAGAAGCATTTTCAGCATCAAATAAATCAACATAATGTGTATAAACTACATTAGATTCTGAACTAATACTAGTATTTGCTGAAGTTAAATTGAAAACAGCAGTGCTTGATCCAGTATCACATACTGAAAGTGTAGCTGTATCAACTACAGGAAAAGAAGATACAATAACATTTACTGCCAATCTATTAAAACTTTCACAGTTTATAGTTTGAGAAGCATAATACATTCCAGAAACAAGATTATCTGTTGCTAATAATGGAGTTCCGCCAGTTGCAGAAGCATACCATTGAATAGTTGTTCCATCCGCAAATAAATCACCTACAGTTGCTGCACTACAAAAAATTTGCGTTGCATCACCAGTTGGAGCTGGAGTTGTAGAAGGACAATCGTAAGCAGAAACTAAAAATTGTCCAAAGTTATCATTTGAATAATCCCAAACATTTACAAATAAAACTTCACCTGGAGTTCTTCCTGTTAATGTAATTAATGAGAAATTTCCATTAGTACTATCATCATCATCACACTCTACAAAAGTAAGTGCACCACAAGTTCCTGAATAAACTGCCAAACCAGTATCTGTAATAACACTAGCAGCAGCTGGATTAGTTTCAATAGTTACTGAACCAGAAGCAGGAACAGTCACAGAATACCAAACATCACCTCCTAAGAAATTTGCACAACCAGGTGCAGGAGGATTTGAATTTGTTGCAGCAACATTAGTTCCTGTTACATCATTATCAGCAAAAACATTTCCTACAGTTAAAGCAACTGCCCCAGTACAATTATCGTTTACTGGAGAAGTAACAAAGTAAAATGGACCTGTCCAAAGACTAACTCCGTTGGTAGTACAATCAGCACTTACATAAAAATCATAAGCTGTTCCTGGTGTTAAACCATTTACAACAAAAGGATTAACTACACTTGAATAGGTTGGAGTTGTTGGAGCTGCTCCACCAGCTGTGGTTACATAAACATTCCATGCTGTTTCAACACAACCAGCTGTCCATCCTAAAACTGCAGAAGTACCAGTTACATTAGTAACTAATAAATTTGAAGGCTGAGGACAAGCAACAGCAGCAGAAATAGTTACATCGTAATCTTCTGTTTCACCATAACCATAATTAAGGCATGGATCAATATTAATACCTGAAGTATTCCAAACATCTCTTACTCTCATTCTGTGAGTTCCAAGTGGTGGATTACAAGCTAAACTGATTGAAAATGTTGCAGATCCGTTACCTGCAATTGAAGCTGTAGTAAATCCAACTCTTTCCGATGTTGCAAAAACACCATCGTCGTTATAATCAATCCAAACAGCTATATTTTGACCTCCAAAAGTTCCAACAGAAACATTCACGGTGTAAGAAGAACCTGCTTGTAAAGTTCCAGTATAGTTTGGTTGACCTGTAAAGTAAGTATATGCTGGATTTGTTGGTGCAGTACCTGAATTATTTGCCAGTGTAGTACCAGAAATTGAGATATTTGAAATCAAATCTCCATCTGTTTTACCAGTTGTATACGTTGGGATGCAATAGCAATTTGATGGAGTGTTTAATCCAACCATTATAGGTGTACTAGTTGTACTTATTCCTGATGCAGTACATGTTACAACACATTGGTAATATGTTACTGCAGTTTGACTTGCAGTATATGTAGGATCTGTTGATGCTCCACTAGCATTTGAATAAGCAATTCCATCTGAAGACGTTTGCCATTGGTAAGTTACTCCAGAACCTGATGTACTATTTTGTAATGAAAGTCCAAAACTAACTCCACTACAAGCTAAAGCTGTTGATGAAATTGTATTGCCTGGCGCTGGAGTTCCAGAGCAAGATGGCGGCGGTGTATAAGCAAATACTAAACCAGCAGATGGAAAAATAACATTTGATAAAAACATAGTATCCGTTGCAGCTGCGCTTGCAGTTGTACCAAACCAATCTACTGCAGTAGTTCTTCCAACAAAATTTGTTGCTACATTATTTGGATTAGCTCTTAAACCAGTTTGTGCAACTGTAGTAGTACCATTATCTGTCATTGTTCCGTAAACAATTTCAACTTTATTGGTTGTTTCGTATAATTTTATTTGAAAATTATATGAATCTCCAACAGCTAAATATTTAGCATAATTTGTCCATTGAACAACTAAAACCTGATTAGGAGCTGTTCCTGTTAATTCAAATCTAATTTCACCTCCATTTTGCGACATTAAATCTCTTGTAAAAGCAGAAATTCTTGCTACTAATGGGTTTGATACCGTAGTAGTTATTGAAGAAATTGGCTCGTAAGAAGATGTTGAATTCATATCAACTGAGGGAGTCAATAATGATGAACCTAAAGAAATCCATCCGTTTGCATTTACACCAAAACGATTATAAGTATAACCATTAAATGTGAAATTGAAACCAATTGGCAAACCAACTCCTGTAAAATTTGCAGCTCCAAGAGGTACTGCAGGATCTAAAAATCTTTGGTCATCTGAAGTTGTTGACCCAAGTATTGTTCCTCCTGTTATAGCCGTGTAAGTCGAGTTACTTTGTGAAAAAGTATACTGTGATAAACTCTGACTAAAACCTAGTTGGAACAAACAAAAAAATAATGCTACTAAAAAGTAATTTTTCTTCATGTTGTTTTTATAAGTTAAATTTAAAGCTATAAAAATAAACAAAAAAAGCTCACAAATAATTGTGAGCCTTTAAATCTATATAATTTTAACAATTTTATTTTATACTTGGTACAGAAACTAATTCATTTGCATCTGCACCATAATCAACACCATTAAAACCAAATCCAAATAAATTTAGAAAATCTTGTTTGTATCCTGCTAAATCTCCTATTTCTACTAGCGATTCTGTTGTTGCTTTATCCCATAAATTTGAAACTTGCGCTTGAACATCTTCTCTCATTTCCCAATCATCAATTCTTATTCTACCGTTTTCATCAGTTGGAACTTCTTTACCAGTATATAATCTTTCGCTGTAAAGTCTTTGAATTTGCTCGATACATCCCTCATGAATTCCATGAGCTTTCATAATTTTATACAACAATGAAATATATAGCGGAATTACTGGAATTGCAGAACTAGCTTGAGTAACTAATGCTTTATTCACAGAAACATAAGCCTTTCCACCCAATTCTTTTAAATCATCTGTAATTGTAAAAGCTGTTGCTTCTAAATGGTCTTTTGCTCTTCCAATTGTTCCTTTTCTGTAAACTGCTTCAGTAACTGATGGTCCTATATAAGAATAAGCTATTGTAGTTGCTCCTGGAGCTAATAAACCTGCATCTTTCAAGTCATTCATCCACATTGACCAATCTTCTCCACCCATAACAACAACCGTATTATCAATGTCATCTTGATTAGCTGGCTCAATAGATACTTGAGTTACATTACCTGTGTGAAAATCGACAGTTTTATTTGTAAAAGTTGTTCCTATTGGCTTTAATGTTGAACGATGTAAAACTCCTGTTTCGGGATGCATTCTCACTGGTGAAGCCAAACTGTATATAACTAAATCAACTTGACCTAAATCATTTTTAATTAAATCGATAGTCTGTTGCTTTACTTCTTTAGAAAAAGCATCACCATTAATACTCTTTGCATATAAACCTGCTTTGTGCGCTTCATTTTCAAATGCTGCAGAATTATACCAACCTGGAGAAGCCGTTTTTCCTTCTGAAGCTGGTTTTTCAAAGAAAACTCCAATTGTCGCTGCATCACATCCGAAAGCACTAGAAATTCTAGAAGCCAATCCGAATCCGGTTGACGCTCCAATAACTAAAACGCGTTTAGCTCCATCTATCTTACCTTTTGACTTAACGTAATCTATTTGATTTTTAACATTTTGCTCGCAACCCTTTGGATGAGCTGTCAAACAAATAAATCCGCGCATTCTTGGTTCTATAATCATATCTTTAACTTTATTCGTTTATTTAGTTTGTCTTTGAAAAAACAAATATAATTCTATATTTTTAGTTAAGCAATTCCTTTGCATGAATTAAGGCAGAATCTGAAATAACTGAACCTGACAACATTTGAGCAATTTCAATAATTCGCTCATCATCAGACAACAACTTCAATTCAGAGTGTGTTTGATTGTCTTTAATAACTTTAAAAACTTTAAAATGATCTTTTCCTTTACTAGCTATTTGTGGTAAGTGAGTTATGGCAAAAACTTGCATATTACTACTCATGTTTTTCATTATTTCTGCCATTTTATGAGCAATTTCTCCAGAAACTCCGGTGTCAATTTCATCAAATATTATAGTTGGAAGATTTGAAAATTGAGATAAAATTGCTTTAACAGCCAACATAATCCTAGACATTTCTCCACCGGAAGCAACTTTTTTTAACAATCCAAAATCTGATCCTTTATTTGCTGAAAACAAAAATATAATTTCGTCTTTTCCATTATTATAAAAGTCTTCTTTTAAATCTAATTGGATGTTAAATCTTGCATTAGGCATTCCTAAATTTGATAAAAATGAAGCTAATTTATCGGTTAAAACTGGTATTGCTTTTTCTCGATTATCATGAATTTGATTAGCCAAAACAATTAATTGATTTTCAAATTGAATAATTTGATTTTCAATTTCAACGATTTCAGATTCTAATGTTGTTACAGAAACTACTTTATTATCTAAATCATTTTGAATAATTAATAGCTCATCAATTGTATTTACTTGATGTTTTTTTAATAAAGTGTAAATCAACTGTAACTTTTGATTTGTTAAATCTAAAGCCTCAGGATCAGAAAAAATTGTTTCTGAAAGTTGATTTAGTTCTTTTTCGATATCATCAAATTCTATTAAAGTACTATTTACTCTTTCAAAAAGTAAATTATATTCCGTTGAAAGTCCAGCTATTTTTTGCAAAGAGGCTTTTACTTCTTTTAAATTTTGAATCACACCAAATTGCTCATCATTAGCTATTGCCAAAGATTTCACTAAAGTTTCTTTAATAAACTCAACATTATTAAGCTTTTCAAAACTTGATTCAAGCTCTTCTAATTCACCAGATTTTAATTGTGCAGAAAGCAATTCTTCCAAAAGAAAAGTATTATAATCTTGTTCTTTTAAAACAGAAGAAAGCGATTCTTTTTTAGATTTTAAATCTGATTTCAGTCTTTTATATTCCTTAAGTTGGATTGAATATTGAGTAATAAAATCAAAATTAGATGCTACAGAATCGATTATTTGAAATTGAACCGCGTCGTCAGACAATTCTTGAGTTTGGTGTTGTGAATGAATATCAATTAAATAATTACTTAATTCTTGTAATTCATTTAAATTGACAGGTGTATCATTAATAAAAGCTCTTGATTTTCCGGAAGGTAATATTTCTCTTCTAATGATTGTTTCGTCTTCGTAGTCAAGGTCATTTGAAATAAAAAAAGATTTCAAATTGTAATTTTTAATTTGAAAATGTGCTTCAATAATACATTTCTCTTCTTTATTCTTGAGAGAAGTCAAATCGGCACGTTTTCCTAAGACTAAGCCTAACGCTCCTAGAAGAATTGATTTTCCTGCACCAGTTTCACCTGTAATAACAGAGAATCCATCTGTGAATTTAACAGATAGCTTTTCAATTAAAGCAAAATTTTCAATAGATAATGATGTAATCATTGGTAAAGATTTAACTCCTAATTAAAACTTTATATTCAACCATTTAGAAGAATTCGTAGGTGAAATTTTAGATAATTTATCAACCAAACCATCAATAGTAACACTTGGACCACCAGAAAAAATGGATACAATTTCATCTGACTTTGCGTCGAAAAATATCCTTGTTAAATAGGCATTTGGTCTAACACTGTGAACCGTTGACAAAGTATTTATTGCTGTAACTATTTCTTCTTTAGATTTTTTTAAATCTTTATGCATGTTATCTAAACCATTAAAATGATATTGAAACAAAGCTTCTCTCAATGGTCTGAAAGTTGTTGACATTACATCATTTACTAGATAAAATCGATTTTGAGTTTTCTCGGTTTGTGACCATCCTTTTCCTCCTGAAGGAGCAGCAATACTTACAATTTCTTGTGCAGACTGAAAATATGGAGTACCACTATCCAAAGCAAAACTTTCTGCATCAAAGCCTAATATCATATAATTATAAAAAGCAATTACAGAAACTAAGTTAGAATCATAACTATTTGGATTGTAGAATAAATTTTGAAATTCTACATATTGAAAACTAAAATCCTTATCGTTTATATTTAATAAAGGACTTGAAAAGTTTGAATTATATATTGGACGTGAAGATTGTACTTGAATACTTGCTTCAAAATTATTATTTTCAAATGAATTGACCGTAATAAAATAGGTACAGTTTATTTTTTCATTTTCTTTAAAAGTTTTTTCTGTCCAAACAGTTTTATTGACAAAATCGTTTAGAGAAGTTTCTAGACTTTTAAAGATTTGAGTATTTACGTTAGTAATTTTATCATAATTCACAATTACTTTACAATTAAGTTCTTGCGATTGAACGTTTGCAAATAGAAACAAAAAAACTAAAATTAAAATACTACGCATGATAATGATTTATTATTTTATTTATTATATCAACAGCTACATCTTCTTTAGATTTCAATTCCATTGGCTCAATGCTAAAATCTTTGTCAATGAAAGTAACTTTGTTAGTTGGCTTTCCAAAACCAGCTCCTTCATCTTGAAGCGAATTTAAAACAATCAAATCTAAGTTTTTTTTCTGAATTTTCAACTTAGCATTTTCAATTTCATTTTCAGTTTCTAAAGCGAAACCAATTAAAAATTGATTTTTCTTTATTTCTCCCAAAGAAGCTAAAATATCTTTAGTTTTTTCTAATTCAATTGTAAAACTAGCTTCACTCTTTTTAATCTTTTGCTCTGCAACATTCTTTGGTCTATAATCAGCAACCGCAGCTGCTGCAATAGCAACGTCAACATCATTATAAAACTCATGACAAGCTTCATACATTTGTTGAGCTGAAACTACTCTAACCAAATTGATTTGGCTATTCTTCACTTTAAAATGAGTAGGACCAGAAATCAAAATAACTTCCGCTCCCAGATTTGCGGCTTCATTTGCAATATCAAAACCCATTTTTCCAGACGAATGATTTCCTATAAAACGTACAGGATCTATTGCTTCGTATGTTGGACCAGCAGTAATTAGTATTTTTTTTCCTTTTAAAGGTAATTTGCTTGATAAATCGGCTTCTAAGAAAGCAATTATATTTTCAGGTTCTGCCATTCTACCTTCACCAGAAAGTCCGCTTGCTAGTTCACCTGATTCGGCTGGTATTATAGTATTTCCAAATTGTTGTAATGTTCTAAAAGAACTTACTGTTGAAGGATGTTTGTACATATCCAAATCCATTGCTGGCGCAAAATAAACTGGACATTTCGCTGATAAATAGGTTGCGATTAATAAGTTATCACAATTTCCATTTACCATTTTGGATAGTGTATTGGCTGTTGCTGGCGCAATAACCATTAAATCTGCCCATAAACCTAATTCAACGTGATTGTTCCATTGAGCATTCTCATCTTCTTCATTGTAAAATGTAGAATGAACTGGGTTTTTAGACAATGTGGATAATGTTAATGGAGTTACAAAATCCTTAGAAGCAGGTGTCATTATCACTTGGACATGTGCACCTGCTTTTATAAATAGACGAACTAATGTTGCTGTTTTGTATGCGGCAATTCCACCAGAAACACCTAGTATTATTTTTTTACCGCTTAAAACTGACATTGTCTTATATTATTTGTTTGTATCTTTATGATAAATCTTTCCATCCAACCATTCTTGAACTGCAAGAGCATGTGGTTTTGGAAGTTTTTCATAAAATTTAGAAACTTCAATTTGTTCTTTGTTTTCAAAGACTTCTTCTAAGCTATCATTGTAAGTTGCAAACTCATCTAACTTTTCAATCAATTCTTTTTTGATTTCTGTGTTAATTTGGTTTGCTCTTTTAGCCATAATAGTTATTGCTTCATAAACATTCCCGGTAGGTTCTTCAATAACATTTTTGTTGTAAGTTATTGTGTTTACTGGTGCATTGGTCTTTTTTAAATCCATGACTTTTTATTTAGAAAATTGTTTTAAATCGTTATCAATCTTAGCCAACATTTCATCGGCTTGTGCTTTATATTTTGTGCTTGCGTTAAATTTAATCAAGCTATTATATGCAGATTTCGCCACATTTAATCGTTCTTCCATTTTCTGTTCTACACTATTTATCGCCAACTTATAAGCAGAATCTAATTTGTAAAACAAAGCATCCTCTTTAAATGGAGTTCCTGGATAATCGCTTATAAAATTATCTAAAGCGATTTGAGCTGCTTTAAAATCTGATATTGTATTGTATTGTTTGGCGTTTTCAAAAGCTTTTTTCTCTAACTTATTTCTTAAATCAATCGCTACTTTATTTGCCTCAGGCAAGTAAGTTGAATTAGGATATTCGTCAATAAAACTTTGTAATTTATCTATCGCTTTATCAGTATCTACCTGATCTAAACTATAAACAGGAGATAATTTTGAATAACATAATGCTCCTAAATATTTAGCTTCTTCTTGCTTTTCACTTTTTGGATAACTTGAAGCAAAACTTTCAAATTGATATCCAGCTAGGTAATACTGTTTTGTTTTGTAATACGATTGTGAAAACATGTAAAACATTTTCTCTGCTTGAGGCTTCCCTTTGTATCCTGGAGCAATTTGCTCGAACAAACGGATTGCTTTGCTATATTTACCATTGTCGTACATTTTTGCAGCAACATCATACTTAGCAGCAACATCTTCATTCTTCAATGCTTTTTGATATTCGCTACAAGACGAAAAAAGAACAACCAATGCGATAAGAGAAACTATTTTCTTCATTTTTATTTTTATGGATACAGTTTTTTAGAGGATTTTACTTCTCAAAAAACGAACTGCAAAATTAGTTAATAATTAGATACTATGAAAGATTTTTTTTAATTGTATTTTTTTTATAAAAAACTAAAGACTTTTTACAAATTTATTCAATCGATCTGCTAAATCTTGATTGACATTTACTAATGGTAAACGCACTGTGTTCTCTGACAAACCTAGTGTTTTAAAGACTTCTTTAATTCCAGCTGGATTTCCTTGTTCGAAAATCATATCTATTGCTTCTGCTAAAAGATAATGCAATTTATAGGCTTCATCAACTTTTCTTTCTAATCCTAAACGCACCATGTCAGAAAATTGTCTTGGAAATCCTTCACCAATAACTGAAATAACTCCACTTCCACCTGCTAAAACCATTGGTAAAGTAACCATATCATCTCCAGAAATAACTAAAAATCCTTCTGGCTTTCCTTGAATCAATTTCATTGCTTGAACGATATCACCAGCTGCTTCTTTTATTGCAACAACATTTTTAAAATCATTAGCCAACCTTAAAACAGTTGAAGGCAACATATTGCTTGCAGTTCTTCCTGGAACATTGTATAAAATGACAGGAATTGGAGAAGCTTCTGCAACAGCTTTAAAATGTTGATAAATTCCTTCTTGAGTTGGTTTATTATAGTAAGGAGACACAGAAAGAACAGCAACAAAATTTGAAAAATCTCTTGTTTTAAGTTCTTCAACCACTTTATAAGTATTGTTACCTCCTACTCCTAAAACTAATGGCAATCTACCATTGTTAGCATTAATAACCGTAGTAATAACCAATTCTTTTTCTTCTTGACTTAACGTAGCGTTTTCAGCAGTAGTTCCTAGTACAACAAGGTAATCAATTCCGTTATCAATTTGAAAATTTACTATTCTTGTTAGTGCCTCAGTATCTACAGAAAAGTCTTTTTTGAATGGTGTTACAAGTGCAACTCCAGTACCAATTAGTGATTGCATATTATAGTTTGTTTAGTATTTTTAAATATTTAAATAATTCGTCTATAAAAACGGTATAATTCTCAGCATTTGTATCAATCATAAAATGATTTAATCTTTTATCAATTGAAGTAAATCCCACTTTAAAACTTGCTTTTGAAAGATTGGTTACCAATAATAATGGTGCTTTTTCTGTATCGTAATAGCTAATAAGTAAATCAAAATCATCGTTTATAAAATCATTTACCTCTTTACTATCAAATGTGGCATTCCAATTAATATTTTTATAAGTAAAAACATTGTAGTCGAAAGTTTCATTCTTTTTTACCTTGTTTTTAAACACCAAAAACTTAATGTTTTCAGAATAAATTCCATTTTTCACAAGCTGTTCTATCAATTTTTCCTTTTCATAAAAATAACTCTCATCGAAAATTATCCCAACTTTTTTAATAGAACTATCTGAATTTATATGCTTTACATTTGATAACCGTTTCTTAACTATTTTTTTTGTCCAAAAATCCTTTATTTTACTTAAAAACATAGTACTTTTACTTGGTTACAAATTTAATTAAATTTAGTCGTATTTGAGATGGTAAATCTAAAAAACTATAACGTTGTTTTGAAACATTTTGTTTTATTATTAACATTTATTTCTTTGATCGCTTGTTCGAGTCAAAAGTATCAAGTTACAAAAATTGAAGGTAAGAAAATAGGTATTACAGAAACACAACAAAGTAAGACTGAAATTGAGAACTATATTAAACCCTATAGAGAACATATTGATAAAGATTTAAGTGAAGTTTTAGCTTACAATCCTGAAACATTAGACAAATCTAAAGGTGAATGGCAAACTAATATTGGTTGTTTTTTGGCAGATATTACCATAGAAAAAAGTAATCCTATTTTTCAAAAACGCGAAAATAAAACAATAGATATTTGTCTATTAAATCATGGAGGAATTAGAACATTAATTCCTAAAGGAAATGTAACCGCAAGAAATGCTTATGAAGTAATGCCATTTGAAAATAGTGCAATCATTGTTGCTCTTAAAGGTGAACAAATTATCGAATTAGCCAATCACATTATTGCTGAAAAAAAACCACATCCATTGTCTGGATTAAATTTTACAGTTTCTAAAGATTTAAAAGCAACAAAATTATTAGTTCAGGGAAAACCTTTAGAGAATGATAAAATTTACTATGTAGTAACGTCTGATTATTTATCAAATGGTGGTGATAATATGGCTTTCTTTAAAAAAGGAATTGAAAAATTTGATATTGATTACAAACTTAGAAACATTATGATTGATTATTTTAAGGATGTTGACACTTTAAGAATCAATAACGATGTTAGAATTATAAAAGAATAATACTGAACTAAATTAGGACTAAACAAATGAAAAGAAGAGATTTTATTCAAAAAACAGTAGCAAGTTCAGCTTTATTAAGTTTGACAGGACTTTCTTTAAGTAGTTTTAAAAGTAACGATTTAAAACATATTACAATTTTACACACAAATGATGTTCACAGTTATATCGATCCATTTCCCGCAGATCATCCAAGAAACCCAAATATGGGCGGTGTTGCAAGAAGAGCTTCACTTATCGAAACTATTCGTAAAGAAAACCCAAATGTATTATTACTAGATGCAGGAGATATTTTTCAAGGAACTCCTTACTTTAATTATTATGGAGGTGAATTGGAGTTCAAATTAATGAGTATGATGGGTTATGATGTTGCAACATTAGGAAACCACGACTTTGATAATGGAATTGACGGCTTTTATGCTCAATTACATAATGCTAAATTTGATTTTGTATCTGCTAATTATGATTTCAAAAACACTATCCTTGATGGTCATGTAAAGCCTTATAAAATCAAAACGATTGATAGTATAAAAATTGGGATTTTCGGACTTGGTGTTGAACTAGAAGGATTGGTAGACAAAAAGAATTACAAAGAAACCGTATATAATAATCCGATAGAAGTGGCTACAGATATGGCTAGAATTCTAAAACAAGAGGAGAAATGCGATTTAGTAATTTGCCTTTCTCATATAGGATTTAAATACAAAGAAGACCCTAATAAAGTTTGCGATATTTTATTAGCAAAACAAACTAAAGATATTGACTTAATCATTGGTGGACACACTCACACTTTTTTAGACAAACCAATAATTGAAAAGAATAGCGAAGGAAAGCAAGTATTGATTAATCAAGTTGGTTGCTATGGCTTGAATTTAGGTAGAATAGATTTCTATTTATCTAATGATAAAGAACTTCAATCTCAAGGTAAATCAATAGTTGTCTGATTTTTTTCAGAAATAACTACAAATTGATAAAACATATAAAAAGCAAGGATATTTAAGGTCATTGCTAATGGTCGAAGTATGTAAGAATGTGAATCGACCATATAATACTTTTCAATATAAATTACCAATTGTAAACCTAAAAACAACAATACACTTATTAATAAATAAGAGTTTTGTTTACTGTCATTCATGACATAAGAAGAGATTGCAACACCACCTAAAACTGCTGCAATAAGATTATGGAAAAAGATTAAATAATAAGAATTTTCAGGAACATCTGAGGCAGCAAAAAGATAGAAAAATATAAATCCTAGTGGTAAAGTAGCCAAGAAAAAAGGAATGTAATCTTTAATTTTTATAATTCTAAAAATTAATATCAGTAAAAACATTCTATGAATTGTATAGGTAATAACTCCATAAAAAAGAGAGTCTGCTGTATTAGGAATAAATAGAAGATTGGTTAGCAAAGAAAAAAACATTATCACATAAAATAATTTGCAATTGCTCTTTGAAGTATAAAAATACAAAACCATTAATAGTATAGGTATTAATGGTTTTGTAATGAAAATTATTGGTTCGTAAGAAAAAGTTTCTGCTATAACTTCAACAATAGCATTGAAGAAATAAAAGAATGAAATAATTTTAATTATATTATTTTTAATACTTAAACTCATTTAGTAAAATTAAGAAAATAATTATTAAAAATACAACAAAAAGAATTTTTATTTTTGATTAATTACAAAAAAGTTTTCTTTTTCTGATAATATCATAAAATTTAATAGAGAAAAATGTCCTAAAATAAAAAATACCATTGACATTGGTTTCAAAAATGGCAAATCTAAATAATAAAATTTAACTCCTAATAGCAAAATATTAAAAGTATAAAAAATTGCACTGACCAAAAGCAGTTTGCTTGTCTTGTCATTTTTCATAATATAATTTCCTAGCGCAATTCCTCCCATAAATGACATGCTTATACTATGAAAAATTGTAATAATGAAAACTTGAAAACTTATCTCATCAAAAATTAAAAAATTCAAATAAATAAACATAAAAATAAATGGAATTGTTCCGATAACAAACGGAAACAATGTGGGCAATTTTACTTCTTTATAAACTTTTAAAAGAATAAATAGCCTACTAATTATAAACAACACAGAAGCAACAGTTACATAGTTAATAGCTTCTGATAAGAATAACACATTTGATATCCAATTCAAAAAAAGTGCAAAAATATATACACTGGATACTTTGCTTGATCTAATTAGATATAAGCTTAAAAGTAAAGGCAATAAAATTGGTTTGGAAATAGCAATCCATAATTTATTTTCCAAAAATTCGGACACAATTTCAATTATTGCTAAAAGAAAAAATAACAATAATAATTTTTTATATACGTAAGACTTATTAATTGCGAGAGTTATCATTGATTATATAAGATAATTTTTCTCTATTAATAATAGAATTTACAAAAAATAAATAGGAAAAAATTTGACATGAAAAATGAATTGAATCGAAAATTAACAACTTAGCCTGAAAATTGTATAGTATATAAAAAACATCCGATATTAAAACACAAAAAGCACACAAAAGTAAATACAAATTGGAAGTAGTTACTTTATTAATGATTTTATATGAAGCCAAAAATGAGATTAAAAATAACGCTATTCCATAGATTGCTATTTTCACTTGTAAACCTTCAGTAAATTTAAAAATATCAACTACAGTATGCCATAAATATCCTAAAAAAAGACTCACAATTAACATTGATATTAAGTTGAAAACCGTTGGTCTAAATTTTTCAATCCTTTTTAACATTATAAAAATTAATAAAATATTACATATAAAAAAAGGTATAATTAAATATTGAATCTCATCTTTAAAATCAAAAATCCCAATAGAATCGCCTATAAAATTAAAAAAAAGATATGCACAGGATAAAAAATCTACTTTCTTTACATTTCCAATATAGTAAAAAAACAAGACAGGAATTAGCATCGATTTTGAAAACAATTTCAAACCATAAAGCTCAAAAAAGTTAGCAAAAATTGCAACAACACATAAAATTAAATATCCAATTAAGGCAATTCTATCAATTTTCATTTATCATTTGTATAAAATCGTCTTCCGATATGATGGAAATCCCGAGTTGATTTGCTTTTTCTAATTTGGCAGGTCCCATATTATCTCCTGCAACCACAAAATCAGTTTTTGCAGAGATTGAACTTCCTACTTTTCCTCCATTATCCTCTATGGCTTTCTTTAAGTCATCTCGAGAAAATTTTTCAAAGACTCCTGAGACTACAAAGGTTTTTCCAGAAAGTTTTACTGTTGCATTAGGATTAAATTTTTCAATAATTTCAAATTGAACTCCAAAAGATTTGAGTCGTTCAATGATAATTCTATTCTCTTGATTTTCAAAAAACTCAATAACACTTTGAGCAATTCTATCTCCTATTTCATCAACTAAAATTAAATCCATTACAGAAGCCTGACTTAAAGCATCTATAGTTTTATAGTGTTTCGCTAATTTCTTAGCAACAGTTTCTCCAACATATCTTATTCCTAAAGCAAACAAAACTCTTTCAAAAGGAATCTCTTTTGACTTTTCAATTCCATTAACCAGATTTTCAGCACTTTTTTGTGCCATTCTTTCTAATGGAATAACATCCTCTACTTTCAATTCATACAAATCGGAATAATCTTTTACTAATCCATTATTGAATAATAAAGCTACCGTTTCGCCGCCTAGACCTTCAATATCCATAGCTTTTCTAGAAATGTAATGTTGAATTCTTCCTATAATTTGAGGTGGACAACCATAAAAATTTGGACAATAATGCTGTGCTTCGCCTTCTTTTCTAATCAATTCTGATTGACATTCTGGACAATGCGTAATATATTTCGTCGGTTCAATCTCTGTACCTCTTTTAGCAACACCAATAATTTTTGGAATGATTTCGCCTCCTTTTTCAACAAAAACTTCATCACCTACTCTAATGTCTAATTTTTCAATTTGATCTGCATTGTGCAAGGAAGCTCTTTTTACAATAGTTCCTGCCAATTGCACAGGTTCTAAATTAGCAACTGGAGTAATAGCACCAGTTCGTCCAACTTGATACGAAATTGAATTTAAAGTTGTGGTAACTTGCTCTGATTTAAACTTGTAAGCAATTGCCCAACGAGGCGATTTTGCAGTATAACCTAATTCATTTTGATGGTTAAAATCGTTGACTTTTATTACAACGCCATCTGTCTCATAAGGTAAATCGTGACGATGTATATCCCAGTAATTAATAAATTCAAAAACTTCATCAAGATTATTGGCCAATTTTGATTGCGTTGGAACTTTGAAACCCCAATTTCTAGCAGTTTCTAATCCTTTAAATTGCGCATCAAAAGGTAAATTATTTCCTGTTATAAAATACAACAAGCAATCTAATGGACGTTTAGCAACTTCGGCACTATCTTGTAACTTTAAACTACCTGAAGCCGTATTTCTTGGATTTGAATAGGGACTCTCACCAATATCAATCAATTCCTGGTTCATTTTTTCAAATCCTTCAAAAGGAAGAATAATCTCTCCTCTAATATCAAATTTAGATGGAAAATTCCCTTTCAATTGCAACGGAATAGATTTAATAGTTTTGATGTTATTGGTTACATCATCTCCCTGAAAACCATCACCACGAGTAACTGCTTTAGAAAGTTTTCCATTCTCATAAGTTATAGAAATAGATGCACCATCATATTTCAACTCACAAGTATATTGCAAACTCACATTACCCAAAACCTTTTGAATTTTGGTTTCCCAATCCTGTAAATCTTCTTTAGAATAAGAATTATCTAACGAATACATTCTATTTTCGTGAACAACGGTTTGAAAATTCTTAGTAATTGTTCCACCAACTCGTTGTGAAGGCGAATTTTCGTCAAAAAACTCAGGATGTTTAGCTTCTAAATCTTGTAACTCCTTTAATTTTTGATCAAATTCAAAATCAGAAATAGTTGCATTATCAAGCACATAGTAATTGTGATTGTGCAAGTTAAGTTCTTCGCGTAAGTCTTGAATTTTTTTATGAATGTCCATAAAACCAAAAAATATATTTCTTGACTAAAATAGGTAAATATTTCTAAATTCAGGAAATTATGATTGAATTATAGTATTAATTTGAACATATAATTGTCCGTCACTCAAAATCGCACCTTGAGTAATTAAATCAAATATTGATTCTTTTCTTTCGGCATCATAATTCTTTTTTCCAACATGAATTTCTACAACATCAGTGAATAGATTTTCACTTAGCCATTGTAAACCATCTTTAGTAAGAAAGTCGATATTTGGCACTAATGATTTTATCACCATTGAGTCGATATATTCTTCTTTACAATGAAAAAGGAAAATATGGTTTTTAGAAAAATGTTCCAAAAACTGAGAATTAGACAAAACACCTTCCCAAATTAAATCGGAGAAAACGTCTAATTCTTGTTCGGCAACTTCGGGTTTGTTAGCTTTAATTTCGTCCCATTCTTTTTTATCAATAGATTGAGAAGCAAGAAAATTTGCAAATTCTTGATGCAAAGCTTCAAATTGTTCTTTGGTTAATCTTTTGTATTTCAATTGAAAAAGTTTAAGTGTTTATAAGTTTACAAGTTAAAAACTTATTTATAAAAAAAATCCCGACTTTCATCGGGATTTAGATTGTTTGTAGTGAGCTATTAAACTTCAGCTACGATTTCGTATGGTAATTCAACAACTACATCTCTGTGTAATCTTACAGAAGCAGTGTATTTTCCAGTTCTTTTTACAGTTCCACTAGTGATAAATTTTCTATCAACAGGTTGACCAGCAGCTTCTAATGCAGCAGCGATATCAATATTGGTTACAGAACCAAATAATTTTTCACCACCTGCTTTTGAAGTAATTTTAATCTCTAAAGCTTTTAATGCATCTGCAATTTTAGTAGCATCTGCAACAACTTTAGCTTCTTTGTGAGCTTTTTGCTTTAAGTTTTCAGCTAATACTTTCTTTGCAGAAGGTGTAGCTAATTGAGCAAATCCTTGTGGAATTAAGTAATTACGACCGTATCCAGCTTTTACTGTAACGATATCATCTTTAAATCCTACGTTTTGAACGTCTTGTTTTAATATAAGTTCCATGTTGTTGTCCTTATTATAGAAGTTAGTCTCGTTTAATGTAACGAGACAACAACTTTTTAATTAATTAATTATTTTAATAAATCTGCTACATATGGCATTAAAGCTAAGTGACGAGCTCTTTTTACAGCTACTGACACTTTTCTTTGATACTTCAATGAAGTTCCTGTTAAACGTCTTGGTAAAATTTTACCTTGCTCGTTAACGAATTTTAATAAGAAATCTGCATCTTTATAATCGATGTATTTGATTCCAGATTTTTTGAAACGACAATACTTTTTAGTTTTGTTAGTTTCTATGTTCAAAGGCGTTAAATATCTGATATCTCCGTCTTTTTTTCCTGAAGCTGATTGTTGTAATGTTGCCATGATTAAGCTTTTGCTACTTTAAGTTTTTCTCTTCTTCTTTCTGCCCATGAAATTGCATGTTTGTCTAAACTTACAGTTAAGAAACGCATGATACGTTCGTCACGTCTAAATTCAGTTTCAAAAGCAATTAATACTTCTGGAGCTACTTGGAATTCAAATAAATGGTAAAAACCACTTTTTTTGTTTTGGATTTCGTAAGCTAATTTTTTTAAGCCCCAATCCTCTTTTGATACCATCTTTGCTCCTCTACTTGTAAGAAAATCTTCAAATTTGCTTACTGTTTCCTTTACCTGAACATCAGATAAAACGGGATTTAAGATGAAAACAGTTTCGTAATGATTCATAATAAATATGTTTTAATTATATAAAATTGGGTGCAAAGGTAGAAATAAATATTAGTTTAACAACTCAAAAACATAAAATATCGCCTAAATGCAAAAAAATACTGCTTAAAAGCAAAAAAAATCGATAAACGTTATTTTCTTTAAAAAAAAGTACTATATTTGTCTCACCAAATCTATAATAATACTGAATTATGAAATTAAATTGTGTAGTAGTCGATGACAGTTCTCTTCAGAGGATGGTCATTGCAAAGTTAGTAAATAATCATCCAAATCTACAATTAGTGGGTGATTTTTCTAATGCAATTGAAGCAAAAAATTGTATGACGGTGCATACCGTTGACCTAATCTTTTTAGATGTAGAGATGCCTGTAATTAGCGGTTTTGATTTTATTGATGGTTTAAAAGTTAAACCTCAAGTAATTTTCATTACTTCTAAAGCTGAGTATGCCTTGAAAGCATTTGATTATGATGCAACAGATTATTTGCAAAAACCAATTGTATTAGAGCGTTTCAATGCTTCTGTAAAAAGAGCATTAGACCATTATATGTTACGTCAAGACAATCATGACGATGAAGGTGATCACATCTTTATTAAGAGTAATCTTAAAAAGTTGAAAGTTTTTACCAATAAAATCAAATGGATTGAAGCTTACGGCGATTATGTAAAAGTTGTAACAGAAGAAGATACAAACCTTGTTCTATCAACTATGAAATCTTTTGAAAAAGACTTATCTAAAGATAAATTTATTAGAGTTCACAAATCGTATATCATTAATATCGATAAAGTAGAACGTTTCAATAGTAAATTTGCTGAAATTGGAGTTACTAAAATTCCATTAAGTCGTAATAAGAAAGAAGATTTAATAAGAGCTCTAGCAATTGCTTAATAAAAATCAACGTTTGCAGTAACTTTTATAGTTCTGTATTGCGGAATAACATCAAAACTATTCAGAATTTTCTGGATAGTTTTTTTTGTGTTTGGAATGGACACATTTTGAGGAATCTTAACCATAATAGTTCTGATATATTCATTACGAATACGATTAATTCCTGGTTCTTCTGGACCTAAAACTGGTAGTTGCAAATGTTGCTGCATCACTTGATACAACCACATCGAACCTCCTTTTAATTTATCAAAATCCTTATGCTTCAACGTCAATTTTATTAAACGGAAATAAGGTGGATATTTATAAATCTGACGTTCATACAATTGCTCTTTATACATTCCAACATAATCATTGTGAGTTACTTGCTGAATAATATTGTGATTTACATTATACGTTTGAATAATTACTTTTCCGCGTTTGTCTGAACGACCTGCACGACCAGAAACTTGTGTCATCATTTGAAAACTTCTTTCAAAAGCTCTAAAATCAGGATGATATAACATCGTGTCAGCATTCATAATTCCGACTAACGAAACGTTATCAAAATCTAATCCTTTTGCAAGCATTTGTGTTCCAACCAAAATATCAATTTCACGATTTTTAAAACTATCAATTAATTTTTCAAAACTGTATTTTCCACGAGTAGTGTCTTGATCCATTCGCTTGATGTTTTTTGTTGGAAATAATTCGGCTAATTCCAATTCAATTTGCTCTGTTCCAAAACCTTTCGCAGAAATATCTACGCTTGAACAAGCGTGACAATTAGTTGGTTTTGCAATAGAATATCCACAATAATGACAACGCAATTGGTTCTTGAATTTATGATACGTCAAACTTACATTGCAACTAGTACATTGCGGAATATGACCACAAGTCATACATTCTAAAACTGGTGAAAAACCTCGTCGATTTTGAAATAAAATGATTTGTTCACCCAAACTCAAAGCTTCCGTTATGGCTTCAATAAGCGTCAAACTGAAATGACCCTTCATTCGTTTTTTGAAGTAATTTTCTTTTAAATCTACCAATTCAACTTCGGGTAAAGGTGCTTTTCCGAAACGTTCAGAAATTGAAATCATACCGAATTTTCCTGATTGCGCGTTGAAATACGTTTCAATACTTGGCGTTGCTGAACCTAATAAAACTTTAGCTTTTTGTGAATTTGCCAAAACAATTGCGGCATCACGAGCATGATATCTTGGCGCTGGATCTTGTTGCTTAAATGTTTGTTCGTGTTCTTCATCAATGATTATCAATCCTAAATTGGAAAAAGGTAAAAACAAAGACGACCTTGCTCCTATTACTATTTTAGCTTTTTCTGAATTTTCTAGAACTTGATTCCAAACTTCAACACGTTCATTATTAGAATATTTAGAATGAAAAACAGCTACTTGATTTCCAAAATGTGCCGTTAAACGAGAAACCAATTGTGTGGTTAAAGCAATTTCGGGAAGTAAGTACAAAACTTGTTTGCCTTGAGCAATATATTCTTCTATTAATTTGGTATAAATTTCAGTTTTTCCTGAAGATGTAACACCATGAAGTAGCGAGACATCTTTCGAAAGAAAACTCTCTTTTATTTCTATAAAGGCATTTTGTTGTGCTTCACTTAAAACTAAATTATTTTCAATTTTATTTTTATCAAAATTGACTCTGTCTTCTTGAATAAAATATTCTTCAAAAATATTTTTATCAATCAACGTTTTAATTGTAGTAGAAGTTGACTGCGAAATATCGGTTAATTGCTTTACCGAAATTGGCTTTTTTTCTTGTGCATTTAACTGAAAATAATGCATCAGAACTTCCTTTTGCTTTGCTCCTTTTAAAGAATCTAACAACGAAATCAGACTTTCATCAGAAGTATAATTTTCATGTAAACGAATGTATCTAATTAGCTTTGGCTTGTATTCTTCTTGAAGTTCTTCTTGAAGTGAAAGCACATTTTTATTAAGCAATTTCTGAACTATAGGAAAAATATTCTTCTTGTTCAAAATTGCACTGATATCCTGAACTTTTAATGAACTTTGATGTTGAAGTGCTTCAAAAATTAGAAATTCATCATCGGATAAATCGGATTCATTTACATTGAAATCTTTCTTTTGAGAAATTATAGTTTCGCTTTCTAAAATAAAAGCAGATGGCATTGCACCTCGAAAAACGTCACCAAGATTACACATATAATACGTAGCAATCCATTGCCAATGTTGAATTTGAAATTCATTTACAATTGGTTTATCATCTAAAATTTGATGAATTTCTTTGGCTTCATATAATGTTGGTGGAATTTGATGCAAATCTAAAACTAGCCCTGTATAGATTTTACTTTTCCCAAATGGAACAGCAACACGCATTCCGATTTTGATGTAATTGTACTCGGCTTCCGAAACGCTGTAAGTGAACGTTTTGGGTAAAGAAAGCGGTAAAATTACTTCGATGAAATGCATTTTTTAGAATAAAAAGAATATAAAATCGATGGAAGAGACTAAAATTAACTAATTTTTCACTCGTTTCCAATATTGGGTTCTTCCTAAAAGAGAAATTCCAATATAACCCCGAACTTTTAGTTTGTCATTGCCTTCCAATGTGATATAACACTTGTATAGCTTACCGTTTTTTGGATCTAAAATTTTACCACCACTATATTCTTCGCCATCTTTAGTCAATCCTTTGATAAAAATCAAGCCCATAATTGGTTTATCTTTATCTGTTCCTTGACATAATGTACATTTTTTGAATCGATGTTCAGCTTCTAAAATTTCAACGATTCTTCCGTAGATTTTTCCATCTACTTCATAGATTTCTACAATGCTCTTTTCTTTACCGGTTTCATCATCAATAGTTTTCCATTTTCCTAAAACAGATTGACTTTGAGCTATTTGAAAAAACAAAACAAAAAGTAAAACTAAACTATTCTTGAGTTTGAACATTTTTAACGTCTTCATAACTGGATTTATTTCTTAATTGTAAATTTTAATTATTGATTTATGACTTAAAATATTAATTTGAACTATTTTCTGCTTCTAATTCGAGTGCTTTTTCTCTTTTTAGTTTTTGAATTAAAGCGTTCAATTCGAATCCTAATAAAAGAATCATACAATTAATCCAAATGTAAAACATTACTACTAAAAGCGTTCCGATAGAACCATAAAGTTCATTGTATTTTGAGAATTTTACTACCCAAATTCCAAAGAAATAGGAAGATAAAATGATTAAAATTGTTGTAAAAACGGAACCTATTGAAATAAAGGCACGTTTGCCATTTCTTTTAATTCCGAATTTAAAAAGTATAGATGTTGCAATTAAAATCATCAGAATTAAGAAAATATAACGGCTCATTTCGATGATTGGAATATCTTCTGAAAGTACGTCTTGAATTTTAGTTTTCTGAATTAAAACTTCAAAAACAACGATGGTTGCAACGGTTACAATCAATATTAATGATAATAAAATAGACATTCCCAGTGAAACCAAATATTGTCTCACATAAGCACGCTTCAAAGTTATATGCTGCGAATTTTCAAAACCTCCAAGAATCGCATTTACACCATTTGTCATTAACAAAACCGCCATGATAACTCCGGTAGAAATCAATCCCGAATGACTGTTGTGAAGAATATCATTTATGATTTTGAAAATAGCATCATAAGTTGTTGGAGGAACGCCATCCTTAACAAATCCAAGAAAATCTTCTTGAAAACCTTCAATTGGAATATACGGAATCAAATTCAGAATAAACAAAGCAAAAGGAAACAACGCCATAAAGAAACTGAAGGCAATTGCAGCAGCACGATAAGACAAAGCACCTTCTATAATTCCCGTAATGTATAACTCTAAAAGTTCATATAACGACAACCCATGTAGCCAAGGCAATTTGATTGAATTACCAAAAGCTATAAGTTGTTTAATTACTGGAAAACCTTTTATTTTTTCTTCTAATGTCATTTTTTAAATCGCTTTCAAACTCAAATCCATGTTATAAACAGAATGTGTTAAAGCACCAGATGAAATGTAATTCACTCCACACTCAGCATATTGACGTATGGTATTTTCATTTATGTTTCCTGATGATTCAGTTAAACATTTTGTTCCAATTAAGGCAACTGCTTTTTTAGTATCTTCAAAATTAAAATTGTCAATTAAAATTCTATAAACTCCATCGTTTTGTAAAATTTCTTTTATTTCATCAAGATTTCTTGCTTCAACGATAATTTTCAAATCTTTATTGTTGGCTTTTAAATATTCTTTTGTTTTGTTGATTGCTTTTGTAATTCCACCAGCAAAATCGTTGTGATTGTCTTTTAGCATTACCATATCATACAATGCAAATCGGTGATTCTCACCACCACCAATTTTTACAGCCCATTTTTCACAAGCTCTAAAACCTGGCGTTGTTTTTCTTGTGTCAAGAACTTTAGTGTTAGTTCCTTCTAGTAAATCAACATATTTTCTTGTTTTAGTTGCAATCGCACTCATTCTTTGCATTGAATTCAATACCAATCGTTCAGCTTTTAGAATTGATTGCGAACTTCCTGAAACATGGAAAACCACATCGCCATATTTCACTGTTGAACCATCTGTGATAAACGTTTCCACTTTCATGTTGGCATCAACATAATTGAAAACCATTTTTGCAAATTCAACTCCGGCAATAATTCCGTTGTCTTTTACTAATAGTTTAGCTTTTCCTTGTGCATCAGTCGGAATGCATGCAAGCGAAGAATGATCACCATCGCCAACATCTTCACGGATGGCATTTTGTATAATTAATTGGAGTTCGTTTTGAAATTGTGCTTCTGAAATCATAATCTAAATTTGAATGGCTAAAATAATTAAAAATGTTGATTTGCGTTATGATATAAATCTGAAATTATAAATAGATTAACTAAAACTATTCAATTACATTTTTTTATACATTTGATAGCGTTTAATAACTTCAAAAACTCATGAAGAATAGTAATTATTTTATACTTTTTCTTTACATTCTTCTGCTGATAAACGGTTGCAAATCTGTTGTCACCAAACAAATTGAAAAAACCAACAGAGTTGAAGAAGTTCAAGCAAAAATTCCACCATTTGAATATAGAAGATCTGACTCAGATTCTATTTTATTAAATCGTTTTTTAGGTCATTACAAAGATATTTATAATAAAGACTCAACACAGTTAAATTATTATGGTGCCGAAATATTCTACGAAAAAGATTCCATTTTTAAAGTTATAAATCTTTATGGAGATTATGTTGGAGCAACCTATAATCCGGTTGCTGAAAGTCATATTGCTTATAGAGATAACTTGTATAAGGAATATGTTAGTGGCGAAACCTTTAGAATTGACAAATTATCGCCTTCTAAATACCTTTTATATACCGATGATTATAATAGATTATCAAGTAATTTTCATTTTTATAACGTAACATTTAACAACGATTCTATAGTAATTGAAGAAACTACAGAACACAAAAATTTCATTTATAATTTTATTGACAAGAAAAAAGAATCCATGGATAACTATCTTGAAGACATTAAAAATTCAAGGAAATTGGAGAAAAATGAACTTTATCAACTTGGAATAGATTCGACAAAAGTTGAAGTCAATGAAAAATATTTCAGATCACCTGATGCCTTTTTATCTAGAGAAAATCCATATTATTATGGCTCAATTTATTATCGTCAAAAATATGGTGATGAAACTATGAAAGTGCTTCAATTCAATCATAATGACACTATCAAAGAAATTACTTTAGGAATTGTTGGAGGTGATTCTGATAGTTATAAAATGACTTCAGAGTTTGTAAACGATTCTATTTTTATTCAATCACTTGTTAATCAAGAAACCATTGTGGATACAAATGATACAATGGGATATGCCTTTGACTCTATTGTGACCAAATTCAAATACAACGAGAGATTTGAATTAGATACTATTAGCAAAGACACTTTTAAATATAAAAAATACCAATTCAAAAAATATGGCGCACCAGCAGAAAATCATATTTATTACAGTAAATCATTCAAAATCAATAATCTTGAATCTTATTGGAGAACCACTCTCGAAATTACTTTTAATGACAATAAAAAACCTTTAAAAGCCAAAAATATTACAAGAAAATTAATAAATAGTAAAACTAGAAAGACTCTTTTGATTTCTCAACCAGACATGATTATTCATGATGAAAAAAGTTTATTCTATCCGTTATCTGATAATTTTAAAGATTTTAATTTCGATGGATATGCAGATTTTTCTATTTATAATTCTGTTTGTTCAGGAGCTAGTCATGCGTTTTATGACAACTATTTATTCAATCCAAAGACTAAGAAATTTGATTACAGCAAAAAACAATCTGGTTCGGAAATAACTATAGATAATAAATTAAGAACCATAACTTTATATTATAAAAGAGGAAGGTCTTATCATGTTGAACATATCATCCATTATGATTTAAAAGGTAAAATTTTATTTGAAGAAAAATTCATTGAAGAATTGTTAAAAGAAAAAAACTCTGACGAATATTACTATTTGAAAACGTATCAGAAAATTAAAAACAATAAAATTATTTTGAAAGAAATAGAAAAAGACAAAAATCTAAGCAGATAAAACAGTAATTCTTACAAATATTTACTACATTTACTTATTAGCAATATTAAAACCATAAATCATGGCAAAAAGTCAAGACGCAAAGAAAACCGTAAAAAAGGAACCTCTTAAAACGGCGAAAGAGAAAAAAGAGGAAAAAAGAATTAAGAAAAACACTCCGAAAAGAGATTAAATAGAAAAGGCACAAATTTTAAAGTTTGTGCCTTTTAGTTTTTGAAATTTATATTAAAATTTATATTCAGTTCCAATGAATATTCCACTTATGTTCACATCGCCCATTCCCATAGAATATTTTGCATTTATTCCGAAATCCTCTGAAATTTCATAAGTAGCACCAAAATCTAAATTAAGTTTAAATTGATCTTCTGTAGCATCAAGATAATAATTCAAACTTGGTCCAGCTAAAACACCAAATTTTTCAGAAACAGAATATTTTCCCAAGATAGGAACACTCAAAAAATTAAAATCTGTAATAGCTACAAACAAAAGTTCTGGTTGCACAGAAAAAGATTCTGAAACTCCAATATTTGCAAATCCACCAGCAAAGTATCCAGTTTCACTTGCTGTTGCAGTTGTTCCTCCAAATTTTACTTTAACTGTTGCTATGTCAACACCAGCTTTAGCACCAAAGGTTGTTTCTTGTGCATTTGAATAAAAAATTGTTCCAAATAAAATTGCTGTAAAAAATAATTTTTTCATCATGAAAATATTTAAAGATTAGTATGATGTAAAACTATTTTACTTTGAAAAGACATGAAATACGTATAAAATCGTATTTTAAACTTCATCAGGGAATATCTTTCCAGGATTTAGAATATTATTTGGATCAAAAACATATTTGATGCGTTCCATTAATTCTAAATGAACTTTTGAAAAAGCAATATCCATAAAGTTTTTTTGAACAAAACCGATTCCGTGTTCACCAGAAAGTGTTCCTTTTAGAGCAACTGTTAATTCAAATATTTCTCGAATACCTTTAGGCACTTCTTTCTCCCAATTTTCATCACTCATTTCACCTTTGATGATGTTTACGTGAAGATTTCCATCACCAGCATGACCATAACAAACCGATTTGAATCCGTATTTATTGCCTATTTTTTTTATTCCGTTTAATAATTCAGGTAAAACATATCTTGGCACAACAGTATCTTCTTCTTTATAAATTGAATTCGATTTTACTGCTTCAGCAACAGAACGTCTCATTTTCCAAAGTGCGTTTTTTTGGTCTTCAGTATCAGCAAATAAAACCTCATCTATTTCAAATTGTTCTACAACTGACATAATTTTTTCAGCTTCCGAAAAAAGAATTTCTGGATAATTTCCGTCAACTTCAATCAATAAATGTGCTTGAACATTGTCTTTGACAGTGATGTTAATATTGTCATTGTATTTTAACGTCCAATCAATGGCATCGCGTTCCATAAACTCAAGAGCGCTTGGAATAATTCCAGCTCTAAAAATGGCAGAAACGGCTTCACACGCTTGACTTGCTTTGAAAAAAGGAACCAACATTAAAACATTATGTGTGTTTTGAGGAAGAAGCTTAAGTACAATTTTTGTAATTACACCTAAAGTACCTTCACTTCCAACCATAAGTTGTGTCAAGTTATAACCTGTTGAATTTTTTAAAGTATTTGCGCCTGTCCAAATGATTTCTCCGTTGGGCAAAACCACCTCCATGTTTATTACATAATCCTTAGTAACACCATATTTAACGGCACGAGCACCACCAGAATTTTCAGCAACATTTCCACCAATCCAGCAGCTTCCTTGACTACTTGGATCAACTGGATAGAACAAACCTTTCTCTGCAACTGCTTCACGTAAAATTTGAGTGATTACAGCAGGTTCGGCAGTAACTTGAAGGTTTTGTTCGTCAATTTCAATTATTTTATTTAAGCGTTCCATAGAAAGCCCAATTCCTTGATAAATAGACAAAGCACCGCCACTCAATCCAGTTCTTGCACCGATTGGCGTTGTTGGAATTTTATATTCGTTGGCAATTTTCAAAATTTCTGAAATTTCCTTTGTATTTGCTGGTTTTAGAACAACATTTGGAGGAAAAACATAATCTTCGGTTTCATCGTGACCGTAATGATTGCGCGTTTCGATGTCTGTAAAAATATAAGACTCACCTACTATAGACGTTAGCTTATTTAATATTTCTGGATTTAATTGCATTTTGTATAAATTGTGAAGTAAAAATAGAAAAAGAAAATAGAATAGAGAATAAAGAAAATAGATTTTTACAGCTTAATTGCTTTTGAAATTTTTCATTTACAAAATACGACCTCAAACTAGCCTTAATCTATCTTTTTTTTCAAATTTGGTAAAAAATAACAAATGATTCCTATTAGTGGAAGGAAAGAACAAACGTGGTAAACGTATTGTATTGAAGTTGCGTCAGCAAGTTTTCCGAGTAAAGCTGAGCCTAATGCTCCCATTCCGAAGGCAAAACCATAGAATAATCCGGAGACCATTCCGAGTTTTTTGGGAACTAACTCTTGCGCATAAACCAAAATTGCTGGAAAAGCTGAAGAAATGATGATTCCAATTACAACCATTAAAACATCAGTCCAAAATAAATCTACATAAGGTAATGCTAAAGCAAAAGGAAAGGCTCCAAAAACTGATAACCAAATAACATATTTCCTTCCAATTTTATCGCCTAAAGGTCCACCAAGAATGGTTCCAACTGCATACGAAAACAAGTAAATAAACATGTGAAACTGCGCTTGTTTTATAGTTAACCCAAATTTATCAATGATATAAAATTGATAATAACTTGAAAGACTTGCAGAATAGAAAAACTTTGAAAAAATTACTATTAATAAAATCGCAATAGAAATTTGAACTTTCTTTTTAGGAAGATTATGCAAATCTATAAAAGGCTGAACTTTATTTTTCCTAAAAACGAGATGTTCTTTATACCAAAAAGCGATTTTGCTTAAAATAAGTAGTCCTAAAGCGGCAACTATAACAAACCAAAGGATATACTTTTGAGAATTAGGAACAACAATTAAAGCAACCAAAAGTGGTCCAAGAGCCGTTCCGAAGTTGCCTCCTACTTGAAAAATAGATTGTGCTAAACCACGTTTTCCGCCAGAAGCTAAATTAGAAATTCGAGCCGACTCAGGATGAAAAATAGACGAACCAGTTCCAATTAAAACAACAGAAGCAATTATCCAATAAAAATTATTGGCAAAAGAAATTGAAATTATTCCTGCCATTGAAAAAAGCATTCCATAAATTTGAGAAAATGGTTTTGGATTTTTATCTGTGTAATAACCTACCAAAGGTTGAAAAATCGAAGCAGAAAATTGAAAAGCAAAAGTGATTAATCCGATTTGAGAAAATGTTAGATGATAACTTTCCTTAATTATTGGATAAATGGATGGAATAATGGCTTGTATTAAATCGTTGAGCAAGTGTGCAAAACTGATAGAAAAAAGAATAGAGTACACCGTTTTATTAAGTAAATCCTCTTTGTTTAATGTTGCAGATTGATTTTGCACAGTTGTAAATTTTGATACTGCAAAAATACTTTTTTTAACGGCAAAGAAGCAAAATTTTATTGCAAAGTTCATAACGAAAATATTTTGCCTAAATTTGTAATAGAAATACCATTACTTTTGGAACAATCATCAAAAAAATCGGCTTTATCGGAAAAAGATGGCGTTAATCAACCACAGAGTTTGAGTAATTCTTCGGTTGAAGTAATTAAACAAATGCGAAGAAAACAACCTTCTGCGCAAGAGTTGATTGATGGTATTTTGGCAAAAGACAAAGTAGCATTAAGTCGAGCAATAACACTAGTTGAAAGTACTAACCCTGAACATTTAGAAAAAGCTAATACCATAATTCAAGCGTGTTTACCTCATGCCAATAAATCAATACGTATTGGAATTACTGGTGTTCCAGGCGTTGGAAAAAGTACCTTTATAGAAGCTTTTGGAAAACATATCACTTCCTTAGGAAGAAAAGTTGCCGTTTTAGCTGTCGATCCAAGTAGTACCATTTCACACGGAAGTATTCTTGGTGACAAAACCCGAATGGAAGAATTGGTAAAAGATGAAAATGCATTTATTCGTCCGAGTGCTTCTGGTGAAACACTTGGTGGAGTTGCAAGAAAAACACGTGAAACTATAATTCTTTGTGAAGCTTGCGGATTTGATACCATTATCATTGAAACTGTTGGCGTTGGTCAAAGCGAAACTGCTGTTCATAGCATGGTAGATTTCTTTTTATTGTTAAAAATTTCTGGTGCAGGCGATGAATTACAAGGCATAAAACGTGGTATCATGGAAATGGCAGATACAATTGTAATCAATAAAGCCGATGGTGATAATATTGCAAAAGCTAAATTAGCCAAAACGGAATTCAACAGAGCATTACATTTATTTCCAGCAAAGCAAAGTGGTTGGATTCCAACTGCAGCAACTTGTAGTTCTTATACCAAAGAAGGAATTGATGACGTTTGGAAAACGATTTCAGAATATTTTGAATTGGTTAAAACGAATCATTATTTTGAAGAAAAACGTCAAAATCAGAATCAATTTTGGATGATGGAAACTATAAACGAGCAATTAAAATCCAACTTCTACAATCATCCTGAGATTATTAAACAATTGGAAGAAAACAAAAAAGCAGTGCAAAATGATGAAATTTCACCCTTTGCAGCTGCTATGAATTTGTTGAAAAAGTATTTTGATAATTACTCTTCGTAAGCTTCCATTTCTTTGTCGTAGAATTCACCTGCTAGTGTAATTAAATGTTCCATTTCGGATTCTAATTCGGTTTCGTCTTCTCCTTCTAAATCTTCTAAAAACTCCACTTCATCGTCTTTTAAATTGATTATAAAACGTGGAAAATCTAAATGTATAACGAATATATCATCTGGAAAATCGGAGTTGTCGGCTAGTACAAACTTTGGTAATTGCATAGTATTTATTTTTAAACTTTAATGTGTCCCCAATTTTCGCCAGTTCTTATGCGATATAATTGTTGGGTTGAAATATTGAATTGTTTTGCAATCATAACCAAACGAGTTTTATTGTCTGGTCGTTGCAACATTTTTTTTATTCTTATTACTTGTGTAGAAGTTAACTTAGCTCCATCAGCTTTTTTGTTAAATTCAATAATTCGAGCTTTATTTGCAATAACATTTGGGTTTTTCGATTGAAAATCAATTTGTTCTCTTCTTGTAGCCCATTTCAAATTTTCAACTCTATCATTGTCTTTGCTAAAATCTAAATGAATTACCATAGTTCGCTCTGGATTATCATTTGGAATAAAATATTGAGCTACCAATTTATATACCAAAAAACCTTTGTCTTTGCGTTTGCCATTTTCTCTAGTTTGATACCTAAAAACTCTGAAACCTTCAGTCAACGCGCATTTTATTTCTCTTCCACTCAAAAAATCATCTGTATAACTAATAATTCTTCCTTGATTGGAAACGGCATATTTCTTTTGTAATGGATGTTCAATAATTATTTGTTTGAACTCCTCTCCTCTATTTAGTTGTATCATCTGGGATTGATTTTAAACTATCTTTCAAAATTAATGATTTTGTTAGATAATGAAAACGAATGTACAAAAATAATGCTGCAGCCGTTAATCCTGCTAAAAGTCCTAACCAAACACCAACAGCTTTCAAATCAGTATATTCTCCTAAGTAATAGGATATTGGAAAGCCAATTATCCAATACGCTACAAAGGTTAAATACATAGGAATTTTCACATCTTGCAATCCGCGCAAAGCTCCAAGAACCACCACTTGAATTCCATCAGAAATTTGAAAAATAGCGGCAACTAATAATAGTTTTGCTGCAATAGTTACAACTTCAGTATTATCAACCAATTGAACTTGATCTTTCATATCCATAAATAATGGCGGTAAGATTTGGTGAAAAGCAACAAACAATATAGCAAAAACTACTTCAATTATTATGGCTAATAAAAAAATAGAACGAGCCACGATAACTAAATTTTTATAATCTTGCAATCCTTTTTGATTACTAATTCTAATCATTGAAACTACGCTCAATCCCATTGCAAACATAAAAGTCATTGAAGCCAAACTCAAAGCAATTTGATTGGCAGCTTGACTTGTTTTTCCGATGTTTCCACAAAGCCAAATTGCAGCTGTGAATAAAACTACTTCAAACAACATTTGCATGGCTGAAGGCATTCCTAAATTTACAATTTTGACAATAGTTGCTTTTTTAATTTCATCAAAACTAAATCCTTTGAAGTATTGTTTCAAGCGTTCTTGTTTTGCCAAAATGAAGTGCATAAAAACTACCATCGCAATTCTGGAAATTACAGTTCCAAGTGCGGCACCAATAATTCCCATTTTTGGAAAAATCCAAATTCCGTAGATTAATAAATAATTGATGATAACGTGAATAATATTTGCTCCAACAATGGCATACATCGAATATTTTGTCATCGACAAACCATCGGCAAACTGCTTGTATCCTTGATAAATTATTAGTGGAACTAACGAAAAAGCAACCCAATCTAAGTAAGGTTTAGCCAACTCAATAACTTCTTTTGGTTGATGTAGCATTTCCATAATTGGTTTGGCCAAAACAACCATTCCGAATAATGCGAAACCTAAAATGGTACACAAAAGCATTCCGTGATGAAAAGCCGATCGAATTTTATCGTTATCTTTTTCTGCATCAGCTTCACCAATAATGGGTGTCAAAGCAGTAGAAAATCCTATACCAATTGACATAGCAACAAAAATCAAACTATTTCCAAGTGAAACCGCAGCCAATTCGGTTGAACCTAATTTTCCAACCATGATGTTATCTACAATTCCAATTAAAGTATGACCAAGCATACCCAAAATTACTGGATAAGCTAGTTGAAGATTATAACGAAACTCTTTGGTATATTGAGATAAATTCACAGTGCATTTTTTGAGTGCGCAAAGATAATAGAAAGGAACACAGATTTTAGAAATTTTAGAAATTAATAAAATCTTGTTTTTTTTTAACCTTTCAATTGTTCTCTATAAACATCAATATTTGCTGCAACTTTTGGATCTAACTCTGGTTCGGTAATGTCTGTTAATTTTTGCATTTCCTCCCAAATGGTTTTCGCTACAATATAACGTGCAACACCTTTATCATCTGCAGGAATAACATACCAAGGAGCATAATCTTTAGAAGTCATGTTAATTGCTTCTTCGTAACACTTCATATAATCATCCCAGCGTTCGCGCTCTTTTAAATCACCTGTTGAAAATTTCCAATTGTCTTCTGGATTTTCTAATCGTTTTAACAATCGTAAACGCTGCTCTTCTTTACTCATGTGAAAATAAAACTTCAAAATTTTAGTTCCATTTTGCGAGATATGTTTTTCAAAATTGTTGATTTGCTCAAAACGATTTTCCCAAAATTGTGGCGTAATATCTTCTACTTTTTCAATTCCAGGAAGGTTTTCAAACAAAATATATTCTGGATGAACTCTAGTCACCAATACGTTTTCATAATGTGTTCTGTTGAAAACAGCAAACTTTCCTTTTTCTGGTAAAGCCAAATAATGACGCCATAAATAATCATGCTCCAACTCAGTAGAATTTGGAGTTTTAAAACTATGAACCACGACACCACGTGGATTAAATTCTTTAAAAACCTCACGAATCAAGCTATCTTTTCCGCTGGTATCCATTCCTTGCAAGCAAATTAAAAACGCATGACGATTGTGAGCATACATAGCATCTTGCTTTTTGCTCAACTTTATCTGAACTTTATCCAACTCTTCTTCCTCTTGCTCTTTATCTGTATCAATATCTAATTTTGTTGGGATTTTTGACAAATTTATGTTTCCAACAACTTTAAAATCTTCTATGTTAATTGATTTCATTTTTAATTCATTTAATTATTGTAAAAATAGTATTTTTGGTTTCTCATACACTACACAAAATGGAAAAATTTCAACTTACATTACTATTTAAAATTATTGGTCTTGGCTCTGCTTCTGGATTGATTTATCAAGATAATACTATTTTTGCAATTGGTGACAATAGCTCCTACCTATATGAATATCATATCGACAGCAATAAACTTGAACGTCATGCATTAGCTGAAAATTCAGAAGAAAATATTGCTAAAAGCATTAAACCCGATTTTGAAGCCATTACAAAATATCAAGATAGTTTATACCTTTTTGGTTCAGGTTCAACCGTAAACAGAACTATTATGGTTCAAGTTGATGCTAAATCTAAAAGTGTAATTAAATCGCAAGATTTATCCGATTTATATTTGGCAATGCAATCTTTTGGAAAAATAGCTGAAGAAGATTTTAATTTAGAAGGTGCTATTTTTAATGGTGAAACTTGGTTTTTGTTCAACAGAGGTAATGGAAAAACCAATAAAAATGTAGTTTTCACAATCGACGGAAAAAACTTAGCCAATGAATTCCGAATTGTAGCCAATGAATACAAACTACCTAAAATAAAAGGTATAAGAACTAGTTTTACCGATGCAATTCTTGTTGATGACAAAATCTATTTTCTAGCAACTGCAGAAAATACTGACTCAACTTATAATGATGGTGAAGTGCTTGGAAGCATCGTTGGAAGAATTGATGTAAAGAAAATGAAAATTGATTTTACAAAGAAAATTACCAATACACAAAAATTTGAAGGAATAACGCTTTTCAAAAAATCGGAAAAAGAAATTGAATTTTTACTTTGTGAAGATAATGATACCGAAGTTTTGGAATCTAATATTTATAAGTTAGTGATTAGTAAATAGTGAAAAGTGAAAAGCATATAGAATAAAACTTTAAAACTTTTTTTCATCTCTTCCCAACCTTTTTATAAAAAATGTCCTCTTTATAATAAATACCTTAATTGTGATAAACGAAACGATATTAATTAACTGCCGAAAAATGCAACGCGATGCACAGCGACAAGTTTACGAACTGATGTCGCCTAAGTTGTATCGCACTTGTAAAAGGTATTTAAAAAAGGAAGAAGAAATTGAAGAAGTATTGGCCGATGCTTTCTACACTATTTTTACCAAAATTGATCAATTGAAAGAATTGGGTGCTTTTGAAGCTTGGGCAAGAAAAATAACAGTAAATCAATGTTTGCATCAGTTAAAAAGAAATGTAAACTTTAATATTTACATTGAAGACGCAAGTATCCAACTGCAACCGGAAACGTTGCCGGAAACTCATTTGGAAGAAGAAGATTTGTTGAATTTACTCAATTTTATTCCAGAAGGATGCAAAACTATTTTTAACCTCTTTGTGATTGAAGGTTACGGTCATAAAGAAATAGCAAGCATGCTAAAAATATCGGAAGGAACATCAAAATCACAATTGAATGTGGCTAAAACCAAACTGAAAGAATTAGTCAACAATCATTATTATCAACAAGTAAAATAAGTCATGGACAATCAAGATAATTTATTCAACAAAATAAAATCGGCTGCTGAAAATGCTGAAACCAAAGATTTTCCCTCGATGGAAAAAGTTTGGTCGAGAATTGATGCAAAACTAGATACCAAAGTTGAAAAGAAACATAACAACAATTGGAAGAAACTTTTAGTTGCAGCCTCAATTGTATTAGTAGTTACCATTGGTTATCAGTTTTTTAAAACCGAAAAAGAAATTGTATCACCCAATAATGAAATCGTAACAAAAGAAGCTGAAAAACCAATAATTCAAGATTCATTAGAAAATCAAAATGGAATAGTTTCAACAGAAATTGAAAATCCGAATATTAAAGAAAATGTGGATGAAATTTTGAAAGAGCAAATTACAAAACCGAATCCAGTAGTTATCTCTGAAAAAGCCGAAGAAAAAGTTAAAGCAAAGAGTTATGATGATATTATGGAAGTACCAAGTGTAGTAAAAAATAATCAAGCTCCTAGAAATTCTAACACTACTTGGTATGGCAATAACAATTTTGAATCACGTGGGGTAACTTATGAAGAAGTTAAAGCAGAAAAGAATGATGATAATTTAAAAAAGAGTAAGGATACTAAAAAACTAGATCCAATTGTTGTAGTAGACGGTGAAGTTACTAGAGAAAAACTATCTAACATTAATGATGAAGATATTGAAATCATTTTAGAATTACCTGAGCCGCTTTATATTATTAATAAAATATATTACACCGAACAAGAATTATTTGGTCCGAATCCGACAAGTCCTTATGCGCCTTTGAATAAACAAAAGATTGAAAGTATTTCTATTTTACCTCCAGAAAAAGCAGTTTCAATTTATGGAGAAAAAGGAAAAAAAGGTGTTGTAATTGTAACAACAAAAGACGGAAAACCTATGCCTAAAAAGGAATAAACCATTTTTACATATTAAAAAAACTAAACCATGAAAAGTCTTAAACATATTTCATTAGCCATAACTATGCTTTGTTGTTTCCTTAGTTTTAGTCAAGAAAAAACAATTACAGGAACCGTTTCTGATAAAAACGAAGTGCTTCCGTTTGTAGTTGTTCAAATAAAAGGAACTAAAACGTTTACTCATACCGATTTTGATGGAAAATTTTCTATCAAAGCAAAGGTTGGCGATACATTGCTATTTAGCTTTATCGGATACGATTCTGTTAAAGTAAAAATAAAGAAGCGAACAAATACCTTAAACATAGTCTTAATAAGTAATACCATTTTATTACAAGAAACTTATCCAGTTGAGAGTTCCATTAGAAAACAAAAAACTTAAACAGAAATAATTGAAATTTCAAAAGAAGCTATTGAAAAAACGTAGCTAGAAAATAATTAGGTTAAATTTGGTTAATTAAAAAACCCGATAAGTTCATAGAATTTATCGGGTTTACTTTATATGATAGTCTAAATACTAAAATCTTAATACTTAATACTCTTGTCTTAATACTAAAATCTACTTCTCAATTTCTTTTAATGAATCCATTTTCTTGTGAGCTAAGAAACCTTTTATGTCTTCAAAATGTTCTTTTACTCGTTTGTTTCCAAATTCAAATACTTTGGTAGCCAATCCGTCAAGGAAATCTCTATCGTGTGAAACTAGAATTAAAGTTCCATCAAAATCACGCAAAGCATCTTTGATAATGTCTTTAGTTTTCATATCTAAGTGATTTGATGGCTCATCCAAAATTAGAAGATTTACAGGTTCTAACAATAATTTAATCATTGCCAAACGCGTTTTTTCACCACCAGAAAGTACTTTTACTTTTTTGGTTGTATCATCGCCATGAAACATAAAAGCTCCAAGAATATTTTTTATTTGAGTTCGAACATCACCAACGGCAATATTATCAATTGTTTCAAATATAGTAGCGTTTTCGTCTAATAATGCAGCTTGATTTTGAGCAAAGTAACCAATTTGAGCATTGTGTCCAATCTCAACCGAACCGCTATTGATTTCGATTTCTTTCATGATGGCTTTAATCATAGTTGATTTTCCTTCACCATTTTTTCCAACAAATGCTACTTTATCTCCACGTTCAATTACGATATTGGCATCTTTAAAAATCAATTTATCACCATACGATTTCTCTAAATCTTTAACAATTACTGGATATTGACCTGAGCGAATTGATGGTGGAAATTTCAACTTTAAAGCCGAATTATCAATTTCATCCACTTCGATAGGAACAATTTTTTCTAACATTCTAACACGCGATTGAACGGCATCGGTTTTTGAAAAAGTACCACGAAATCTATCAATAAATGCCTGATTATCTGCGATATATTTCTGTTGTTCATCATATGCTTTTTGCTGATGAATACGTCTCTCTTTTCTTAATTCTAAATAATGAGAATATTTGGCTTTGTAATCATAAATTCTTCCCATTGTAACTTCGATAGTTCGGTTTGTAATGTTGTCTACAAAGGCTCTATCGTGCGAAATTACCATTACTGCTTTAGCTTGATTGATAAGAAAATCTTCCAACCATTCGATACTATCCATATCTAAGTGATTAGTTGGCTCATCTAGAAGAATCAAATCTGGTTTAGTTAATAAGATTTTTGCTAATTCAATTCGCATTCTCCAACCACCAGAAAACTCTTTTGTTGGACGATTGAAATCTTCTCTTTCAAATCCTAATCCTTTTAATATTTTTTCAACTTCGGCTTCATAATTCACTTCTTCAATTGAATAGTATTTTTCAGATAGCTCCGAAACTCTTTCAATCAATTTCATATAGTCATCACTTTCATAATCGGTACGAATGGTCAATTGTTCGTTGATTTCGTCGATTTCTTTTTTCATATTCAACACCGCAGCAAACGCTTTTGATGTTTCTTCCATTACCGTACAATTATCTTCTGTTAATAAATGTTGAGGCAAATAGGCAACAACTGCATCACTTGGAGCTGAAATATTTCCACGTGTTGGTTTATTTGCACCGGCAACAATTTTTAACAAAGTAGATTTTCCTGCTCCATTTTTACCCATTAAGGCAATTTTATCAGTTTCATTGATAGCAAATGTTACTTCACTAAAAAGAGTTGTTCCACCAAATTCAACGGCAATATCGTTAACTGTAATCATTTTTAATATGTTGGAAGTTAGAAGATGGAAGTTGGGTGCTTCTATCTATTTAAATTTTTGAAGGTGCAAAGATAGATTAATTAAGGAATTTATCAATTTCAATATCAGAAAAAAAAGGTTTGTTTTTCAATGATTTATTAATTGAAATGCTAATTTTTTAAAGTTTAAATAATTCGGAAGATTTAGTTACATAATTTGAAAGACAAAAAATAAATTTAGAGTAATTTTGAAAATCTAATGAAACCTTATGCCATTAATTGACTATAGTTTTTTAAGCAAAATTTTACCTAAAGCGAAGATTAAAAAATCGTTCCAAAAAGCGAAACAATCTTATCTTATTCGAATAAGAATTGCTACTTCGTTATTTTTCTTCGGAATGGGATTTTGTTTTGCAACTTGGGCAAGTAGAATTCCTGATTTAAAATTAAGTTTGAATTTAAGTGAATCTGATTTAGGTTCGATTTTATTTGCTTTACCAGCAGGACAATTAATTGCAATGCCTTTATCTGGAATAGTTGTAGCAAAATATGGCAGTAGAAAAATAGCCATTTTAGGACTTTTTGTTTATGCTTTTTTCTTGACTTTATTGGGTTTACCGACAGAAAGTTGGCAATTAGCTTTAGGTTTATTTCTCTTCGGATTTTTTGGTAATTTTTGCAATATTGCAGTGAACAGTCAAGGCGTTTTTACACAACAATTATTTGACAAACCAATCACAGGATCATTTCATGGTTCATGGAGTTTAGCAGGGTTTTCTGGAGCATTATTAGCTTTATTAATGCTTTATTTGAAATTATCTCCATTTCAACATTTCTTAATAGTTTTATTGATTATAACTATATTAATTGCAACTAATTATAATTATTTAGTAAAAGTCAAACCTCAAAAACCAGTAGGAAAAGAGAAAACTTCCTTCTTCAAAATTCAAGATAAGACCTTGATTTGGTATGGCTTGATTTGCTTTTTATGTATGGCGAGTGAAGGAATTATGTTTGATTGGAGTGGCGTTTATTTTAAGGAAATTGTAAAAGCTCCAGGTGCATTAGCCATTTTAGGTTACACTTCCTTTATGATTACTATGGCAATTGGACGATTTTTGAGTGATATTTTAGTTCGAAAATTTGGTTCAAGAAATGTGATTCTTACAAGTGGATTTGTGATATCAATCGGATTATATTGCGCTGTTTTATTTCCTTATTTGATTCCTTGTACAATTGCTTTTATGTTAGTTGGATTTGGAGTTTCTAATGTAATTCCGATTGTATTTAATGCAGCTGGAAACAGCAAAAAAGTTTCAACAAGTGTTGCGTTAACAATAGTCTCTAGTATCAGCTTTGTCGGATTTTTAATTGGACCACCATTAATAGGTTACATCGCCGAACTTACAAGCTTGAAATATTCGTTTGCCTTTATTGGAGTTTTTGGCGTTTTAATTTCGACTTTAGTTTACAAACTGAATTTGTTCAAGAAATTATAAACTCAATCGAAACTCCTCAATTACAGGACTTGCTTTTCCGTAATCAACTTCTTGAATGAATAATTCAATTACTATTTTTTTAGTTTTATTGGATTTTGCCGAGTGTCAAAAATTTGTAGAATTCTGATTTCTGTCTCAGATTGAATTTTATATATAATTTTATAATTTCTAACAACCATTCTTCTAAAAGGTTCTCCAAGAAATTCGTCAATTTGATATTGCTCTGCAAAATGGATGCTTTTACTTTGGATAATTATATCTTGAATAACATTTTTTGCTCCTTGAGGCGATTTTAATTTAATGAATTCAAAGATTAATTTCAAATCGGCTTTTGCTTGATTATCCCAAAGAATCTGTATTGGTTTTTTCATTCTACCAATTTTCAATTTCCTTTTCTAAATCTTCAATTGTTGTGAATTTTCCAGATGAAATTCTTTCGTCGGCTTCTTTAACCATATTGATATACTCTTCTTTATCAACAGGATAGCCACTAATTGTGTGCGCAACTACTTCTTTATCTAAAACTGATTTAAGTGCAATGATTTTTTTTAGTTTACTTTCATCATTTAGATTAAGTAGCCAATTAACTAATTCATTTTTTTTTGCAGTTATATCCATTTTAAATAGTTTTTAAAAAACAAATATACAAAAATTACAAACTCAATCTAAACTCCTCAATTACAGGACTTGCTTTTCCGTAATCAACTTCTTGAATGAATAATTCAGCAGCTTTTGAAGTTTGAATACTTGGTAGAACATTCGCTTGATTGTTGTGTCTTAAAACTGTATTTATCCCAACTGCTTCTATCTTTTCTTGTAATGAAATAGCTAGAACTTCTTCTCCTGAAAATATTTTGATTAAACCCATTTTGTTGTATATTGTATTGTTGTATATTGTATGATTGTAATTTATTGTGAGATTCCTTCGTAATAACAAATTGAGTGGGAAGATCTGAAACCTGAAACCTACTCCTCGTCTTCCATTTCGAAGAAAAGCGGCTCAATCATGATTTTGTCAGCTAATACCTCAACTCTTTCTGTGATTTCTGAGCAAAAGAAAATGCGTTGTGTTTTTTCTACACTTGCTGAAAGACGCAAAATGATGGCATCCATTCGTTGCTTGAATAATAAATCAGCATCATCAACGATAAACATTTTTATCGTATTCATATTGAATCCTGCTGACGAAAATAAGGCGTTGATTTTATTTGGTGTTCCAATAAGTATGTCTAAACCCATAGAAATTACATTTTTGTCATAATCAGTATCGCCTTTATCGTGAACTCCAAAAATACTTAAGTCAGTGTAATTTCCGTATTTCAAGAAAAGTTCTTCCATTTCTAGAACTCGCTCTTTGTTTTCAACAATGATTAAGGCACGCGTACTCTCGTCGTGGGTTTTTTCTAATCGCTGAATCACATTTAAAACAATAGTTGTTGTTTTTCCTGTTCCGCTTGGCGATTGAATTACAGCGTCTTTTCCACTTTTAATTGTAGAAAATGTTTCTTGTTGCATTTCATTGGCTTCGATTAAATCGTTTTCAATTAGTGCTTGCTGTAGGTTTGGGTTTATTTTTTTTAATTGCATTTTTTTTAGTTGTCGGTTGTCAGTTGTAGGTTGTCAGTTCTTTTTAATGACTGATAACAGATAACTGACAACAATTTATTTACTCGCAAATAACTTCACGTCTGTTTCAGAAATTTCGTTTCCTCCTAATATGATAAGGCGTTCTACTACGTTTCTTAATTCACGAATGTTACCTGTCCAATCGTATTCTTGTAACAATTTGGTTGCTTCTTGTGAAAATGTTTTTTGTGCATTTCCTTGTTCTTCGGCTATTTTTGAAGCAAAATGTTCGATTAGCAAAGGTATGTCATCTCGGCGGTCATTCAATGCTGGAACTTTAATTAAAATTACCGCCAATCTGTGATACAAATCTTCACGGAAACGTCCTTCTTCGATTTCTTTTTTCAAATCTTTGTTGGTTGCAGCAACTACACGAACATTGACTTTTATATCTTTATCAGCACCAACCCTTTGAATTAAACTTTCTTGTAAAGCTCTTAAAACTTTAGCTTGTGCTGCCAAACTCATATCACCAATTTCATCAAGAAAAATAGTTCCGCCATCGGCTGCTTCAAATTTTCCTGCTCTGTCTTTTACGGCCGATGTAAAGGCACCTTTTACGTGACCAAATAATTCGCTTTCAATCAATTCAGATGGAATTGCAGCACAGTTAACTTCAATTAATGGATAAGCAGCTCTTTCGCTTTTTTCGTGCAATTGATGCGCTACTAACTCTTTTCCAGTTCCGTTTGGTCCTGTAATTAAAACTCTGGCATCAGTTGGAGCTACTTTTTCAATCATTTGTTTGATGTGATTGATTGGTTCAGAATTTCCAATCATTTCGTAGTTTTTGCTGACTTTTTTCTTTAGAATTTTGTTTTCAACAACCAATTGTTTTTTGTCTAAAGCATTTCGAACGGTGTTCAAAAGACGATTTAAATCTGGTGGTTTTGAGATATAATCGAAAGCGCCAAGACGCATAGTATTGATAGCGGTTTCCATATCACCGTGACCTGATATCATTACGATTGGAATTTCGGGTTTGATTTTTTTTACGGCTTCTAATAATTCTTCACCGTCCATTTTTGGCATTTTGATGTCGCAAAGAACCAAATCGTAATCGGAATTTTTAATTTTTTCAAGTCCTTGAACACCATCTTCGGCTTCTTCTACTTGGTAAGTATCGTTTTCTTCAGAAAGGATTTTGGTTAAAACTCTTCTGATGGATGCTTCGTCTTCTATGATTAATATTTTTGACATACTTTTTTATATCTTGTAAATTGGATATTGAGAGTTCAAAGGTAACAAAAATTAAAATGGTTTTCCTCTTAGCCCTGATTGGAGCAGTTACCGTGTAACGCGGAAAGCAGGAACAAGAATTACTGATAAAGCCCGAGCCATTCGCTCCTAGTATTTAAGCCATTTGTATAATTCTTTCCAAGTTGGTTTTTTGCCGTACATTAGGATTCCAACGCGGTAAATTTTACTTGCGAACCAAACTACACCAAGAAATGTACCAAAAAGTAGCGTCATTGAGATTGCAATTTGCCACCAAGGCACACCAAATGGAATTCGCATCATCATTACGATTGGTGATGTGAGTGGAATCATTGAAAAAACGGTTGCCACTGTTCCGTGTGGATCGTTTATTACGGTGAAAAATCCGATGTAAACTCCTAGTATTAAAGGCATTATTATAGGTAACAAGAATTGTTGTGAATCGGTTTCGTTGTCAACCGCAGCTCCAATGGATGCGTAAAATGAACTGTAAAGAAAATATCCTCCTATGAAATAGAAAATGAATGATATTAGAATTGTAGCTATTGGCAAATTCCATAATTCTTTGATATACATTTGAATATCGCTACCCATTCCTTTTTGAGCCATTTGCATTGCTTCTTGTGTTTGTGCCGATGATGTTGCTCCCATTTGAACTCCAAAAATCGACGACATTATAAACATTGCTGTCATACCTAGTAATGCCCAAATCATGAATTGCAAGATTCCTGCTAAGGAAGTTCCGATGATTTTTCCCATCATTAATTGGAATGGTTTTACGGATGAGATGATGACTTCAATAATACGAGACGTTTTCTCTTCAATAACGCTTCGCATAACCATGTTACCGTAAATAACGATGAACATCATGATTAAATATCCAAATGCGCCACCGATTCCGATTTTGATTTCGTTTAATCCTTTCAAGGCAGTTTCACCCGAAGCTTTGTTTAGTTTTATAGAAACATCTGCTTTTGATTGATTGATTTTTAAGGTATCTAAACCCTGTTTTTGATAGTTTTCATCTGTAATTCTTTTAGCTATCACGTCTTCAATATCTTCAACGAACATCACACCAGGACTATCATTAGAAACATATTGAATGTTCTTTTGAAGTGAAGTATTATCAGTAGATTTTGGAATGATTAGAAGTCCTTCATAGCTTTCGCTGATGATGCTATCCTTTAGGACTTTTAAACCTACATTGGAAAGATTTAGGTATTTGTATTCGTCATCACTTTTGAAATCATTGACAAATCTTCCGGTTTCGTCGTGTATGGCAATGGTTTTTAAATCGGCTTTCATTTGGCTCAAATAACCAACAAAAACGCCAATTCCGACAAATAACAAAGGACTCAAAAACGTCATTACAATGAAGGATTTATTGCGAACTTTGGCAATGAATTCTCTTTTTATGATTAGTAGTAGCTTGCTCATATATATTTTAAATTCCAATATTTTAAATTCCAAATTCCAAAATTTATTTCGCTTCTTTCTTGGAATTTGGGATTTGAAAATTGATTTTACTCTGTTACAGTTTTAATAAAAATATCGTTTACACTTGGGATTTTCTCAACAAAATGAGTTACTTGTCCGCGTTGAATTAAGGTATTTAATAATTCATTAGGAGTTGCTGTTCCAAGGTTGATTTCTAGTTTTAATTCGTCGTTAAGTGATTTGAAATCGGTTTGTGAAAGTGTGAATTTTTGTGATAAATCATACATTAAACCTTCGATATTGTTGCTTAGAATTCCGACTTCGTAACTGTTGGTTCTGAATTGTTTTTTGACATCAGTTAGTTTTCCTTCAATCAGTTTATTGGATTTGTGAATTAATGCAATGTAATCGCACATTTCTTCAACGCTTTCCATTCGGTGTGTTGAAAAAATTACAGAAGTTCCTTGTTTGTTCAATTCGATGATTTCATCTTTAATCAAATTGGCATTTACTGGATCAAATCCTGAGAAAGGTTCGTCTAGAATTAATAATTTGGGTTTATGTAAAACAGTAACCACAAATTGTACTTTCTGAGCCATTCCTTTGGAAAGTTCTTGCATTTTTTTGTTCCACCAACCTTGAATTTCTAGTCTATCAAACCAATAATCTAATTGCGTTTTGGCTTCTTGCTTAGATAAACCTTTTAGTTGAGCTAAATACAAGCATTGCTCACCAACTTTCATTGTTTTGTACAAACCACGTTCTTCTGGCATATATCCAATGAAGGCAACGTGTTCTGGTTTTAAAGGTTCGCCATCTAGGATTACTTCACCACTATCGGGCATTGTAATTTGGTTGATGATTCTAATTAAGGATGTTTTTCCGGCGCCATTGGGACCAAGAAGTCCGTAGATGCTGCCTTTCGGAACTGTAAGAGAAACTTCGTTTAGCGCGGTGTAATCACCATATTGCTTAACGACATTTTTTACTTCAAGTATATTATTCATTTAAATTCCAAATTTTAAATTCCAAATTCCAATTAGACTTTAAATTGATTTTTGAAATTGCTATTGCTATTGATATTGAATTGGTAAAAGTACTGAATTAGTAGCTATTTGAAAGTGTTTGTTACAAAAAAAACCCACCCTTATTTTGACACAAGGATGGGAAAAATTGCTATGAAAAAGAAATTACCTGTTTCCAAGTAATTAGTCAAATGTAGAAATAATTTTATAATTATGAAAACATATCTTTAACTTTTTCAAAAAAAGATTTATCGCTCTTTTCTGGATGAGGAATAAAGTTATCATCCGTCAGCGATTTTTCAAAGAATTGTCGTTGTTCTTTGTTTAATGTCTTTGGTGTCCAAACGTTTACGTGAACTAATAAATCACCACTTCCGTAGCTGTTTAAACTCGGAATTCCCTTACCTTTTAGTCTTAAAATCTTTCCAGATTGGATTCCTTCTTCAAGTTTGATACGAACTTTTCCGTTTACGGCTTCAATTTCTTTAGAAACTCCTAAAGCGGCTTCTGGGTAACTTATATATAAATCGTAATGAAGATTTTCACCTTCACGTTTCAAAAATTCATGTTCTAATTCTTCAATGGCAACAATTAAGTCACCTGCAATTCCGTTTCCTGGTGCGTCATTTCCTTTTCCGGAAACTTTAAGCTGCATACCATCAACAACTCCTGCTGGAATTTTGATTGAAACAGTTTCATCTTCGAGAATCATTCCTTGAGCATCAGCGTTGGCTGGTTTGCTTTCGATTGATTGACCTGCACCGCCACACGTTGGACAAGTAGTAGCGGTTTGCATTCTACCCAAAATGGTGTTGGTTACTCTCAAAACCTGACCTTGACCATTACATGCCGAACACGTTTTATAACGAACACCTGGAGCTTGGATTTTTCTTTTAACTTTTACTTTTTTCTCAACACCATTGGCAACTTCTTCTAAAGTTAATTTAACTTTGATTCGAAGATTGCTTCCTTTAACGCGACGTTGTCCACCTGAGTTTCCACCAAATCCACCACTGAATCCGCCACCGCCAAAAGCACTTCCAAAAATATCACCGAATTGGCTAAAAATATCATCCATATTCATGTGACCTCCACCACCAAAACCTCCAGCGCCATCGAATGCTTGATGTCCGTATTGGTCGTATTTTGCTTTTTTGTTTGGATCGCTTAAAACTTCATAAGCTTCTGCACAAGATTTGAAATTTTCTTCTGCTTCAGCATTTCCTGGATTTTTGTCAGGGTGAAATTCTATGGCTTTCTTTCGATAGGCTTTTTTAATTTCTTCTGGTGTGGCACTTTTTGTGATGCCTAATATTTCGTAAAAATCTTTTTTCATGTTCTTGTATTAAGATTTAAGTATTAAGTATTAAGACCAAGTCAAAAACCAATACATAAAAATATATTATTGTCCTAAAATAACCTTTGGGAAACGGATTATCTTGTCTCCTAATTTGTAACCTTTTTCTATTACGTCAACGATTTTTCCTTTTAAATCTTCTGATGGTGCTGGTATTTGGGTAATTGCTTCTGCAAAATCGGCATTGAAAGCATCACCTGTTCTAATGTCAAGTTCTTCTAATCCTTTGGAAACTAGTGTTGATTTTAGTTTTTCGTGAATTAATTCAACTCCTTTTAATAAAACCTCATCTTCAGATTTTGCTATTTGAATCATAGCTCTGTCAAAATCGTCAAGAACTGGCAACATGGCTTGTAGAACTTCTTGATTGGCAGTTCTGAATAAATCGATACGTTCTTTTGAGGTACGTTTTTTATAGTTTTCGAATTCGGCAAAAAGGCGTAAAAATTTATCTTTTTCTTTGGCTAATTCTTCTTCTAATTTTTGCTCAACGGTTAATTCTTCAGCTGCTTCAACTCCTGGAGTTGCCTCATCAGTAGGGTTTCCCTCTGATTGGGTTGCCATTTCATTTTCATTTTCAAGAATTTCTTTATCAGTATTTTCAGTACTCATTGTGCTTTTATTTTTAAATATATTTTTGATGTTCATTGTTGGTTTTTTGTTCCGAAGAATTTGGTTGCAAAAGTACTGCCATTTCTTTAAAAATGTCAAATTGTCACGTATTTTTTACCACAAAGTCACGAATAAAATACAAAGAGCATAAAGTTTAAATTTGTTACTTTATGAAAATATCTTGTGAAAAACTGAATTTAGAAGCCTAAAGATTGAGTTTAGCCGTGATGGGAGAAGTTACCATGTAACTCGGACAGCGCGAAAATGGATTAAAAAATGCCTGAAGTGATGCTTCTTAAAAACTTTAATAAAACTTTAAGAGTTTTGCTCCTCGAAATCGTTATATTTGGATTTATAAAAGGTTATGATTCGCTGAAAAGCAAAAGATATTATTAATTCAAGTTGAAAAAAGTTCTAGTAAAAGCTAGAACTTTTTTTATTTTATGATGTTTTCAAGCGCTTCTTTAACTGTTGGAAATTGAAATTTGAATCCTAATTCTTGTGCTCTTTTTGGAAGAATATTCTTGTTGTTGAAAAGCAGAATATGCATTTCACCAAGGATTAATTTCATTACGAACTGAGGAACATTAGGCAAAAACAAAGGTCTTTTTAGCTGTTTTGCAATGGCTTTAGTTAACTCTTGATTGCTAATTGGATTGGGTGAAACGGCGTTGATAATACCTTCTGTTTGATTTTGAATCACAAAATAATAAAGATTGGCAACATCAGTTAAATGAATCCATGATTGCATTTGTTTTCCGGAGCCAAAACCAGAACCAACGTACATTTTGATTGGTTTTATCATTTCTAAAAGTGCGCCTCCTTTTTCGGAAAAAACGATTCCGGTACGAAGTTTTGTAACTTTTAAATTTAGCAATTTGAATTGATCAGCACTTTCCTCCCATTTTATAACCACATTACCTAAGAAAGTAGTATCAATTTCTGTAGAGGATTCATCATATATTTTGGAATAACTATCAGGATAAATTGCTGTTCCAGATGCTGAGATGAAATGTTTTACTTGATTGGGTGCTTTCCTTATTAGATTGAAAAGTAAATTAGCAGATAATACACGACTTTCTATCAATTCTTGTTTGTAAGCATTTGTCCAACGTTGCGAAATAGATGCACCTGCAAGATGCACAATAGTATCAACACCATCGAGACAATTATCATCGATTTTTCCTTCTTGTGGATTCCAATAAAAGCCGTAATAATTGGTTTTATTCTGGATTTTTTGAGGCGATGTTGTAAGATAGTGAACGGTATGATTGTTTTCTAGAAGCAACGCTACCAATTCTTTTCCTATTAAACCTGTTGCACCTGTAATTAAAACTTTCATTTTCTTTTTTATTCAAAATTACGATTTATGATTCTAAAATGTACGTTAATTGTTATTGGTTTAACTTTTGTTGAATTTTGTCAACACTAATTTTATAGGTTATCAGGTTGGAAAGTAGCCACGAATTATACGAATTGGCACGAATTATTTTGAACTTATATTACACAAATTTAAAAGCACTTCGACTGCGCTCAGTGTGACAAAATTAACTGAAACGAGTTCTTGAGAATCTGAAACGAGTTCAGATTAAATAAAAAATCCCAACTTTCGCTGGGATTTTTGTTACAACTAAAACTATAAATAAATTCTAAAGGCCTGAAACGCTTCCGCCTGAAGTTTCTTCTTTGACAATTGTCTTTGGTTTGTTGGTGTATTCAATGGAACTTCCGCTTGATGCTTTTGCTTTTAACAATACTCTTGGATTAACCTGAGTTGAGCTTCCGCTTGTAGATTGAGATACTACTTCGTTTGCTAAAAGATTTCCTGCTTCAATTTCGCTTCCGCTTGATGCCTCTGATGTGAATTTTAATGCCTTACCTGATAATGTAATATTGCTTCCGCTAGTAGATTCGCTTGAAATAGTATCGAATTCGGCATTGACGTCTATTTCGCTTCCGCTACTTGATTTAACATACATTTTTGAACCTTTTATAACTGATGCGCTAGATAAATTAGAACCACTTGTTGTTTCAAAACCCTCAATTACAGGCATTGTAACTCTTACAACTTCTTTCTCAGCACTGTAAATATTTTCATCAGACGAAACAACTAAAATTCCATTTTCAACTTTGGTTGTGATATGTTTTAGCAAATTTTCATCGGCTTCGACCTCAACTTTTACAACATCACCTTGTTCAACGATAACTTCAATACCTCTATTCACAGAAATCTTAGTAAATGGTTCTGATATTTTTCGTTGCTCTGTTTGAACGTTTCCGTTTCCTTTAACACCTTCAAATACTTGATTGCATGAAGCAAATAGTATTGCAACAACAGCCGCTACCAATATTTTTGTACAAAAAACTATAAACTTTATCATGACTATTTAGTTTTAATGATTATTCCGTCTTTGTTGATTGTTAAACTTCCTTCATCATCTTTTCCTGTAGTGGTTTGAATTACTTCTTTACCATTTACTTTTACAGAAACGGTTTTGATGGAATCATTTTCTTCAATTACGCTAATGTCTTCTGTTTCGCCTTCATTATTTTGAGAATCATCATTTGGACAATTTAAACAATCTAATTCGGTACCTTTTACTTTATATTTATAACCTTCTGGACCATAGTAGTAATCGAAATCTGCATTGTGTCCGCTTAAATAAGCTTCTACATTTTCGTTTGGATAATAAACAATTCCTTCAGGTAAATAAAGATAAACCTCAACCATTTGACCTCTGAACTTGTTTTTTGTTTCTGTAGTAAAATAGTTATCTAAAATTAATTCATTACCAACTATTTTGTAGTTGTATTTAATTTTTTGAGCTCTTTGATTGGCTTCAGCAAACGATTTTCCTTGCGCTAATTTCTCAATTTGAACGTATGGGAAAGCTTTATCCGTTTTTTTCAAATGGATGGTAACATTTGTTGAATGAATTACTTCATTTCCAAGTGAATCTTGTACAATTCTATATTCGCTTCTATCTTCAATTCTTTTTGAATAAAAATCATTGTAAGCAAATCTTACTTTTAAAGTATCCGTTGCTGCAACAGTCATATTTTGTTTTTCTAATGCTTTTCCTGAATAAGCCAATTGATTAGCTTCACTGATTCCTAAAGAAATTAAAATTCCGATAGCTATAATCCAAAGAGCTAGCAAACTGTATTTAGCAATATTTCCTATTGATTTTAAATTAGTTACTAATAATTTTAAACCTAAAATTAGAAGAAAAAACAATGGAATTCCAGCTGCAAAGAAGAATAATATGCCCTGAGCCCAAATTGGCGTTTCTAATCCGATTGGCGTTTTAATAAACTCAACAATTTTATTATCAGGCATTGATGATGAGAACAACATTACTACTGATGTAACTGAAACAACCAACAAAACAATTGAAGAAAAAACAACTATTAATGCTCCCAATACTTTAGCAAAAGCTCCAAAAACAGATGTAAAAGCACCTCCTAATTTAGAACCTGCTGATTCAGCTCCTGACTTTATATGGTTTCCCATTTTGTCGTAATCTGCATTTTTTATTTTATCAGAAACGTTTTCAAACTCTTCTCTAACTTTTTTTTCAATGTTTGAAATGGTTACCGGTTCGCCTGTCATTTCTAATTTTTCAGAAGTTGTAATGGCTTTTGGAGTTGCAATCCAAAGGATTAAATACACAATTAAAAACCAACCAAAACTTACTAATGCAAAAATTAAGAAAATTATTTTTATCCAAACAGAGTCAATTCCTGTGTAATGACCTAAACCTGTACAAACACCTGCAATTAAACCTCTATCCTTATCACGGTATAATTTTTTAGTTTTATTTGGAACATAAAATGGTTCGTTTTTAGAAGCTTCAGCATCATCGTCAATTCGATAATCTTCTGGTTGTCCCATAACGGCAACTACTTGATCAACATCAACATTATTGATAACATGTTTGTCGCTTTTTTGTCTTTCTGTAAAAAGCTCAGCTACACGCATTTCAATGTCTTTCATGATTTCATCTTTACCTGATGAATTTGAAAGTGAACGTTTTATAGCATCAAAATATCTTGATAACTTTTGGTATGCATCTTCATCTATGTGAAAGAATAAACCACCTATATTAATATTTACTGTTTTGTTCATGATTGTTATTTTTGATTGGTTATGATGTTTACGGCGTCAGAAAGTTCTGTCCAAGTTCCGTTTAATTCGTTTAAAAATGTTTTTCCTAATTCGGTCAACTCATAATATTTTCTTGGCGGACCTGATGTTGATTCTTCCCAACGATAGTTGAGTAAACCGTCATTTTTTAATCTTGTCAATAGCGGATAAACTGTTCCCTCTACTACAAGTAATTTTGCGTTTTTTAAAGTGTCTAGTATTTCAGATGTGTAGGCTTCTTTTTCTTTTAAAACAGATAAGATGCAGAACTCTAAAACACCTTTTCGCATTTGGGCTTTTGTGTTTTCAATGTTCATAATTCGATTTTGATTTTTTAATTAAACTGTTCATTTTTTTTGATTGATTTTATTGATGATTGAAACTTATTATTTAAAGAATGGTATTGTTAAAGGATATTTATAACGCTCACCATTAGAAGCTTTTACAGCGGCATATATAATTAGTATAAATTCAAATACTTTTAAAAACATAAAAAGAACGAAGGCTACAATTGCAATTCCGATGAAAGTTGTGATTTCTTGATTTCTAAAACTATTGAATTCAATTTCAAAATTACTAAAGGTGCAATTGGTTCCTATCAAATCTACAAATCCATAAATTAAAAGCGGTAAAGAAATTAAAACTAAAATTAAACTATACATAAAAACGCTTAACTGAAAATTCAAAATTTGTTTTCCGTTATAGTCTACAAATTCAGAATCATTTTTTTTAGCACTCCATATAATTATAGGAGCAATAAAATTCCCAAATGGAAAAACATATTGAGCAAAGGAACTCAAATGTGTAACTGATGCAATGGTACGTTCGTTAGTTGGTGTCATTTTATTTTGATTTTTGATTGATGATTAAAATTTGATTTCAACAATACTATAGATAGCTTATTAATTTCTTATACAAAGATACAACTAAAAAAAGGTATTATGCATTACAAAGTACTTAAATTTAACATTTTATTAACATTAGTGTTTTAGTATGAGTGCATAGTATTTTTTGTATATTTACAACAAAATCAATACTTCATGGAATTTTCACCTTCAAAATTGAATACTTTTTTATTTTTCAAATTACCTTCTGCATTTTGGTGTGGAGTAAGAACAAAATACATTTCACCTGAAAAATGTGTTGCGACAGTAAAACACCGATGGTTTAATCAGAATCCGTTTAATTCAATGTATTTTGCGGTTCAAGCTATGGCAGCAGAGCTTACTACTGGTGCTTTAGTTATGTATCAAATAAAAAAAAGCGGTAAAAATATTTCGATGTTAGTTGCCAATAACAAAGGAAATTTTACAAAGAAAGCAAAAGGAAGAATAACATTTACTTGCAATGATGGCACTATAATTGAAGATGCTATCAAGAAAACCATAGCAACTGGTGAAGGACAAACACTTTGGCTAAAATCAATTGGTGTTGATGAAAAAGGTGACCAAGTTTCTGAAATGGATTTCGAATGGAGTGTTCGTGTGAAATAATTATGATAGATTTTATAATTCTATTAACATTGCTTTTTATAAATTTGACATCAAATTAAATACCTAATGAAAAAAACAATCTTCCTTACCTTATTATTGATAACTACTCTCTCCTATTCTCAAAAGAAAGAAAAAGTAAAAGGTTCAAAAATTGTAACTACAGAAATAAAAAAAATAGAGCCTTTTGAAGCTATAGAAGTTTTAGATAACATCGAAGTTTTTATTGTAAAAGGGACTGAATGTGGATTAGAAATTGAAGCCGACGATAATTTACATGATGCTATTGATATTGTTTTAAATGGTTCAACTTTAAAATTATCAACTTTAAAAAATGCTTTTGGTTATAAAAAATTAAGTGTTAGAATTACTTATACAGATACTTTTAAATCAATAATTACTAGAAATGAATCAAGTGTAACAGCACTAGCTGATATTGAACTAGAAAATATTACTCTTAAAAGTTATGACGAATCCAAATTGTTCATCAATTCAAAAGCGAAGAATTTTACTTTAATCATGGATGATAAATCTAAGATTGAATTGAATTCAAAAGCGGATAAATCTTCGATAACGTTGAGTAAAAACGCTAAACTAAAAGCTTTAATCACTTCAAAAGATTTAACTTTTGATATGTATCAAAAAACGGATGCAGTTGTAGAGGGAGATGTTGACGATTTAAAACTTCGACTAGATAATAATGCAACATTTGATGGGAAAAAATTAACTTCAAAAAATGTTTCCGTTATATCGGAATCATACACTAATGTTAGTGTTTTATGTACTTCAAATATAATTATAGAAGCATCAGGAAAATCGGAAATAGATTTGTATGGAGATCAAAAAGTAGAATTAAAACGATTTGTTGATAGCGCTATTTTAAAGAAAAAACCAACAAAATAAATTTTTATAAAAAATAGTTTTCAAAATCTTTGTAAACTTGAATATTGTTATATATTTGCACTCGGAATTTATAACAAATTTCGGGGTGTAGCGTAGCCCGGTTATCGCGCCTGCTTTGGGAGCAGGAGGCCGCAGGTTCGAATCCTGCCACCCCGACAAAAAGCTGAACTTTTATTAGTTCGGCTTTTTTTATTTTCAATAATTAAAATTTATAATAAAATAGTTTTTTGTCAACTACTTTACATTAAAATATTTTAAGAAAAACTTACCTTTGCATTTCATAAAAACAAACTAGTTATGTCTGATACAATAGAAAAAGTAAAATGTCTTATAATAGGTTCTGGTCCTGCTGGTTATACAGCGGCAATTTATGCAGCTAGAGCTAATATGAATCCGGTTCTTTATCAAGGAACACAACCTGGTGGACAATTAACCACTACCAATGAAGTAGAAAACTGGCCAGGAAATCCTGAAGGAATTACTGGACCACAAATGATGATTGGTATTGAAGAACAAGCCAAACGTTTTGGTACTGATGTTCGTGATGGTTGGGCTACAAAAGTAGATTTCTCTGGAGATATTCATAAAGTGTGGATTAATGACACTAAAGAAATTCACTGCGAAACGGTAATTATTTCAACTGGTGCAACGGCAAAATATTTAGGTTTACCATCTGAACAACATTATTTGAATATGGGTGGCGGAGTTTCTGCTTGTGCGGTTTGCGACGGATTTTTCTACAGAAACCAAGAAGTTGTAATTGTTGGTGCAGGAGATTCTGCTTGTGAAGAAGCACATTATTTATCTAAACTTTGTAAAAAAGTTACAATGTTGGTGAGAAGTGAGAAATTTAGAGCTTCTAAAATCATGGAACAACGCGTTAGAAATACTGAGAATATCACAATTTTAATGAACCACGATACGGTTGAAGTTCTTGGTGATGGTCAAGTTGTTACTAGCGTAAAAGCTTTGAACAAAACTACAAACGAAGAAATTGAAATTCCTGCAACTGGATTTTTCGTAGCCATTGGTCACAAACCAAACACTGATATTTTTAAAGACTATTTAACATTAGACGAAACAGGTTATATTGTAAATATTCCTGGAACTTCTAAAACGAATGTTGCTGGAGTTTTTGTTGGTGGTGATGCTGCTGACCACGTTTACAGACAAGCTATTACCGCTGCTGGAACTGGTTGTATGGCGGCTTTGGATGCTGAAAGATATTTAGCTGCAAAGGAGTAATTTTTTCACACGAATTTCACGAATTTTCACGAATTCTTTAAACATAGATTTCACGAATTACAAAAGCTGTTTCTTTATTGGAATGGCTTTTTTATTTGGAAAAATTTCTTGTGAAAACTGAATTTAGTGTTTAAAGTTTATTAAATAGCCCTGATAGTAATGAAAATCATTTCTTTTGTTGCCAGAGGTGTCACATTGAGCTTGTCGAAATGCTCTCGAAGGCAACAAAAGAAATGATTGTAATGAATAGCAGGAACACGGAAACCAAAAACTACCTAGCCTTTCGCTACTGATATTTATCAGCACAAGTCCTAAAAATAAAAAAACCGAACATTGCTGCTCGGTTATTACATATTGAATAATTGAAATTAATCATTCATAGAAATTAAAAACTCTTCGTTATTTCTAGTTTTCTTGATTTTATCGTTTATGGTATCCATGGCTTCTACTGGGTTCATGTCGGCTAGGAATTTACGTAGAATCCACATGCGTTTTAATGTGTTTTCGTCTAGTAATAAATCGTCGCGACGTGTACTTGATGACGTTAAATCGATGGCTGGGAAAATTCTACGATTAGCAATTTTTCTGTCTAATTGTAATTCCATATTTCCAGTTCCTTTGAATTCTTCGAAGATTACTTCGTCCATTTTTGAACCGGTTTCTGTTAAAGCCGTTGCGATGATACTAAGTGAACCACCGTTTTCTACATTACGAGCAGCTCCGAAGAAACGTTTTGGTTTTTGCAATGCATTGGCGTCAACTCCACCTGAAAGTACTTTTCCTGATGCAGGTTGAACCGTATTATAAGCTCTTGCCAAACGTGTAATCGAATCTAAAAGAATCACTACATCGTGACCACATTCTACCAAACGTTTTGATTTTTCAAGAACAATATTGGCAATTTTAACGTGTTCCATTGGTTCACGATCGAAGGTTGATGCAATAACTTCTCCACGAACACTACGTTGCATATCGGTTACCTCTTCTGGACGTTCGTCTATCAATAAAACAATTAAATAAACCTCTGGATGATTAGCAGCAATGGCATTAGCAATGTCTTTTAACAACATTGTTTTACCTGTTTTTGGTTGTGCCACAATCATTCCACGTTGGCCTTTTCCTATTGGTGAGAATAAATCGATTATTCTTGTAGAAGTGCTGGCTTGTCTGTCGGCAATTCTGAATTTTTCTTGTGGAAATATTGGTGTTAAATGATCAAACGAAACTCTATCGCGAACCACTTGCGGATCGTGACCATTTATTTTTAAAACTCTTACTAATGGGAAAAACTTTTCGCCTTCTTTTGGAGGACGTACAACTCCTTTTACAGTATCACCGGTTTTTAATCCGAACAAACGAATTTGTGATGTTGAAAGATAAATATCATCTGGTGAAGCCAAGTAATTATAATCTGATGAACGTAAAAATCCATATCCATCAGGCATCATTTCTAAAACGCCTTCACTTTCAATAATTCCGTCAAATTCGTAATCGGCATCGCGGAAGTTGGGTTTGTTTTTATTCTTGAAATTAGGGTTTTGATTCGGATTCTGATTTGGATTTCCGTTACCATTACCGTTTTGATTTGGATTCTGGTTTGGGTTTTGATTCGGATTTTGGTTTTTATGCTTCTGATTCGGATTTTGATGTTTTACAGGAGCATTTTCTGTAGCTTCTTGAGTTCCTTCGGTTGAAGTTTCTTCTTCTTTTGGAGTACTTTCTGCTGTATTTTCCTCTGATGTAACCTTGGCTGGTTTAACAAATTTAGTTTTCTTTTGAAATTTTTCTGGTTTAGAAGTAACTTCTTTTACTGGAGCGACTTCTTCCTGAACTGAAGGTTCTACTTGTTCAACAGGAGTTTCAGAAAATAAGTCTTTCGATTTTTTTTCAATTTTCGGTGAAGCATCAGGAGCGATTCTAGCTCTTTTTGGTTTTTCTTCTTTTGGCGCAGCTACTTTTTCCTGAGAATTATCAGATGAAGTCGCGGCTTGATGTTGTAAGATTTGCTCAATAAGCGCTTCTTTTTTTACACCGTTAAATTTTATGGTTTTGGCCAATTTGGCAATTTCTTGAAGTTCAGATAACTTCATTCCTTTTAATGCAGAACTATCAAACATAAATGTTTATATATATTTTAATGGATTGAATGACAATACAAAATGTGTGGTGATTTTTTTTATTGGAACATCCGTGTTTTTGAAGTACTTACGGATTTGTTATGCAATAATACGAATAATTTTCTATCAAGCAATAGTTTTTTAAAAAAAGAAAATATATTTTTGCGTTATAAATAAGTAATAATGTTACAAAGAATTCAAACCGTTTATTTAGCTATTGTATTCATTCTTGTAGGAGTGCTTCCATTTGTGTTTCCGCTTTGGAAATTTGAAGATGGAAAAGAATTCTATTTTATGAGTAAAATGCTATACCAAGTTTTGTTTGGATTGAGTACAGCTCTAACTGTTTTGAGTATAATATCGTTTAAGAAAAGACAACAACAATTTGTTTTTAACAGATTGAATATGATATTAAATTTAATTTTATTAGGATTATTTGTTTATCGTTCACTAAATTTATCTGGAGAAACTCCTGTAGTTTCTGAGAAAGGTATTGGGATGTTTCTACCTATCATTTCTATCGTTATGCTGGTTTTGGCCAACAAAGCCATCAAGAAGGATGAAGATCTCGTAAAATCTGTTGACCGATTGAGATAAACCTATAAACTTAGTTTATTAGTGCGAAGAAAATCCTGAACGAAAGTTTGGGATTTTTTTGGTTTAATCTGAACTTGTTTCAGATTCTAAAATATATAAACTACATACAGATAAACGTGTATTTATTACTAAATTCTAAATATTGCAAAAAGGCTATTAGCTAATATTTTTTTTAATATTTATTTTTCTTATTTGATTATTAAGTAGGTTAACATATAGGATTTTCCCTTCCAATACATCTTCAAGATTCAAAATAACCTTAATTGTTTCAGTCGTCATATAACTACCAATTATTCCACAAATAGGACTAATTACACCTATTTCAGAACAACTTTCGCTTTTTAAGTAGTTGTTAAAATCAAAAATATCTTTCAAACTAAAGCCGTTTAAATAATGAAAAACCGTTATATATCCTTGCCAATCTGAAACTGCTCCATGAACTAATACTTTCTTATGTTCAGCACAATAATCATTTATTATTGTTCTACTCATACCCTGATCTGTGCAATCGCAAATTATTTGATAATTTTTAGCAATTTCTATAACAGAATTTTTCTCAATCTTTTTCTCAATTCTATTTATAATAATATTAGGATTTTGCAGCCTTAGTTTTTCCGCCAATACCGAAACCTTGCTTTTTCCAATATCGCTAGGTGTAAAAAGTATCTGCCTATGTAAATTAGATACTTCTACTTTATCAAAGTCACAAATACCGATAGTACCTACTCCCATTGCAACTAAATATGATGCAACAATTACTCCTAATCCTCCTGCTCCAGTAATTAAAACAGATGCATTTGCTAAATGTTTCTGCCCAGATTCACCAATTTCGGGAATGACAATTTGCTTTTGGTATCTATCTATCATCTATTTATTTGTGAGGTGATTGTAGTATCAGTTATCTTATCATCATTTGCAAGTAACAGTGCTTTAGATATAATTACCGACAATCCGTTATCGCCTTCAAAAGGTAAAAACAAATTATTATTTGTTTCTTTTAAACTTCTATCGGGAACGATACATAAATATTGGTCATTAGGTTCCATCAAAATATTAGTACTCCCAATATGAATTTTATAGGTTCTTATTTTGCCTTTAACAACCACAAATCTATCCTCAATGTGCGTTACAGAAGCTATTTTTAATCTAGGAATAAGTCCAAGTAAAATTTCTTTTCTGTTTTTGGCAATTTCTGATAAATCACCAAAAGAATAAGACTGCCAATAATCTCTGTAAGTAGGTAAGCCTCCTGAGTCGCTCCAAGTAGGATCGTTACCAACGCTAGATACACCCACAAACAAATCAACATCTCGCATAACTTCTGAAAAAGCAATAGCTGGAATATCAACTAAATCAACTAATTCATTTGTTTCCGTATTTATGAAACGTATTTGGTCAGTTGTAACATAATTCCAAATTCCAGTTGCATTAAATTGGTCATCTGCATTTAAACTATTTACCCAAAATTCTGCACAAAGCTTATATTCAGGTAAATATAGTTTAGCAACATCATCGTCACCACCATCCCATGCACCTATTAATTTAGCTTTCCAATTTCTTCCTTTTGCTAGAGTAACATATTGATGTTGCTTCAAAATATGCGATGCCATCCGATTGCTATATGTCTTAGTGTTAACTTCGGCATCAGTTAACAAATAAATTTCTCGGTAAGCTTGCTTAAATGGTTGTTGAATTTGACCTTCCATTAAGAAATTTCTCCAATTTTTAACTTCTTGAGTGCTACTAGTAGCCGGATGCCAAAGTGAAACATGAGTGAACTTTTCTAATTCCAACACTTCAAAATCAATTGTATAGAATTGATCTTTTAGGTAAATTGCCAAAACATTTTTTGAATTATTTGAAAAATTAAAAATTATTTTTTGAATCACAAAAGAGAGTAATCCATGTTGTTGATATTTTTCTTTAAAGTAATCTAAAGTCATTACTCTGTCGCATCTAAGCATCCTGTCAATACGTTCCTTTTGTGCAGATGTGGTTTGGTCAATTTGCTTTTGTATGCTTTTTAGTTTTTTTAATTTGGCATCAAATTTATCTTTAACCAATTGCGGAACAGATTTCTGCTCTGTACCATCGGCTTTATACCATTTGATAATTGATTTACCCATCCCGATGAGCGAAAGAGTTCCTTTAATTTCATCAAATTTATAAGTAAATTCATGATTTTCTAGTTTAAAATCATCTACAGCTAAATCTTCAATTTCTGAGGAAGAAACCCCTAATTTAGTAGCTGCTTCTGCTATATACTTTTCAATTAATGCTAAAGTATTATTTTGTTTAATTTTTAATCTTAACCTAGATAATTGTGCTATACCGTCTAAACCTTTTGAAGCAAATAAAGTATATAAACACGCATTGCCTAATCCAGCCGAAGCTGGTCCTTTTTCGGGAATTTTTTTAAAACATCTTTCAGATAACTTACTTATAGTGATTATAGTGTTGCTATCATAATACCATGAAGACATCCATACAAAGCCTTTTAAAATATCTACATTCGGACTTGATAAAAATTCTATTGAATTATATTGGTATTCTTGTTTATAATAAATTTGAGTATGTGTAGTAATTGTTTCCTTTAAATTTATGATTTCTTGAAACCATTCTTGTGTTACTTTTTTAAACTTATCCGAACCTATTTTATCCATTGTTATTTTGGCTTCAGCTAAAAATTTTTGTGTAGGTTTTGCACCTGTAGCTTTTTGAGCCAATTGCATAAGTGTAAACCAATTTTGCTGGTCTTCTTTTTTGATTTGATCTAAAATTGCATTTCCAATATTTTTAAAATTGTCTTCACCAACAAAATATGTTGGCTTTACTGAATTCTCGTCATTTTCACTTTTAAATAAAAAGGATTTTATTTTTTCTTCTAATTTTAGTTGGTCTTTGTAATAATAAGAATTTGTCTCTTTTTCAAAACTTAAAATATCTTCCAGTATCGTTTTGATTGTGTTAGGAATATCAACATCAGGGTAATTAAACTCAATTTGTTTAAAAAAACCTGCTAAAGGCCACCAATGCATTTTATCATAGCCTTTCTCTGGAAAACTATTTTTAAAGGAACTGTACAAAGAAACAATTGTTCCTTCTGTAAATTTCATTTTACTTCTAAAAAGTGCGGGAATCATTTGGTTAGCCAATTGAAAATCTTTAGTTTCTTTTTTGGAACCTTTTTGATAGCCTTTGAAGTTGCTATTCAAGGATTCTGTCAAGAAAACTATAAATAATCCTTTTTTCTCGTCATCCCATTTTTTGATTATCTGGTTGTAACTTTCAATATTTGAGAAATTAACAGTATAAAAATAAGAGGATTCTTTTGTAGCTTCTTCAACACAATTTTCGAAAACTGTGATGAATTCATTTGATTGCTGTTCTCCTTGGATTCCAAAAGCAGATTTTAATTTATCTAAAATTCCCATAATTTAAAAAATTAACCACCGACCAAAGGTGTAAGTTTAACAAAAGAAATAATTGATTGATTATTTAGATTTACTATTTGACTTAATTCTTCTAACTGTTGATTGTCAACTAATATAAAAAAACCATTTTTTTGAAATGCATCTAAAGCAACATATATTTGTTTTTCAACATCGATGATTTGCTTCGGCTTTAGTTTAAAACCATTAAGAGTCCTTTCAGCATCTGAAGGTTTCACCAAACCATTGAAATAATCGGGAAATTTCTTATTGTAGATTTCTATTTCATGCGTTACTCTTTTTTCTATGAGTTCTTGGGTTGTAATGGATAATCTTTCGATTTCTATTTCAAATTGATTGGTAACTGTTCCATTTAATTGTTCGTCTTTGATAAGTACATTCATATATTTTACGTTTTAAAATATCAGCTAACATCACAAAATATGCGTAATTTCCTTAAATTGCAGTATTAAACTTTCTCAAAGTAACAAATTATTTTCAACTTAAAAAAACCTGAAATCAGGAATACATAGATAGTTCGCAAACTGTCACTATCGTTTCCCTATTTCCACAATCTCCAAACTCTGAATTTTATCTCCATCGATTTCAAATCGTAACATTGTTCGCACTTGATGAAATCCTGAAATTCCGCAAGCTCCTGGATTCATGTGAAGTAAATTCAATGTTTTATCAAATTGCACCTTTAATATATGGGAATGTCCACAGATGAACAATTTTGGTGGATTTAACTTCAGTTCCTCACGAACCGCTTGATTGTATTTTCCGGGATAACCGCCAATATGTGTAATCCAAACATCAACACCTTCGCATAGGAAGCGATTATTTAAAGGAAATTCCATTCTTGCTTTGTCGTCGTCAATGTTTCCGTATACTGCTCGAAGTGGTTTTAGTTTTTTAATGGTATCAGTTACAACCAAATCACCGATGTCACCAGCATGCCAAACTTCATCTGCTTGATTTACATATTTTAAAATAGTATCATCAATATGACTGTGCGTATCGGAAAGTAAAAGGATTTTTTTCATATTATTTGCCGCAAAGGCACTAAGTCGCAAAGTTAATTATTTAGGAAAACTTTAAACATTCAATCTATCAAAATCTTTGTAAATTTGCAATCAATTAGATTTGATTCAGATTTTCATATCTAATATTTAAAATCTAATATTTAAAATTAAATTGAGATATTTTCTAGAATTTGCTTACAAAGGAACTAACTATCACGGATGGCAATATCAGCCAAACGCAACTTCTGTTCAAGAAACTTTGACCAAAGCACTTTCCACGATTTTGAAAACAGATATTGAACTTGTTGGCGCAGGTCGAACGGATTCTGGTGTTCATGCCAAGCAAATGTTTGCACATTTTGATTTTAACCAAGAAATTGATATTCCCTATTTAAGTCATAAACTCAATTCATTTTTACCAAAAGATATCGCCATTTTGAATATTCATAATGTTCACGATGAAGCTCATGCCAGATTTGACGCAACAAAACGAACTTACGAATACCATATCCATATCAAAAAAGATGCATTCGAAAGTGACGATTCATGGTACAATCAAAATGATTTGAACCTTGACAAAATGAATGATGCATGCAAAATACTTTTCAATTACATTGATTTTGAATGTTTTTCAAAAGTACATACGGATGTAAACACTTTTAACTGTAAGATTTTTGAAGCTAATTGGACCAAGAATGACAATCGATTAGTATTCACAATTTCAGCAGATCGATTTTTACGAAATATGGTTCGAGCAATTGTTGGAACTATGGTAAATATAGGATTAGAAAAAGTATCTTTGCAAGACTTTATTCAAATAATTGAAAGCAAAGACCGAAAAAAAGCTGGATTTTCAGTTCCTGCACACGGATTGTATTTGACGAAAGTGGAATATCCTTTTTTAGAAAATAGAATATAGAATATAGAATATAGAATATAGATATCACTTTTTCCATTTAAAATCTGATATCTAAAATCTGATATTTAAAATCTAATATTAAATTAATGAAAGCAAAAGCATTCGACATACGTTTATTTAAACGAATTTTAAAATATACAAAACCCTATAAAACAGTTTTTTATGGCGTAATTACTGCTGCAGTTTTGTTAGCGGTTTTCGCTTCATTACGACCATATTTATTGAAACAAACCGTTGACCATTACATAAAACCTCATGATCAAAATGGATTGTTACTTTATGTTTCATTGATGGGAGTTGTATTATTATTAGAAGGAGTTTTTCAGTTTTTCTTTGTTTTTTGGGCAAATCTTTTAGGACAAAACATTATCAAAGACATTCGAACCAAACTATTCAAACATATGTTGAGTTTCAGAATGAAATATTTCGATAATGCTCCTGTTGGTCAATTGGTTACACGTTCTGTATCCGATATCGAACAGATTGCTAGAATCTTCAGCCAAGGTTTGTTTATGATTATCAGTGATTTGCTAAAAATGTTTGTCTGTCTAATCATCATGTTTTACATGAACTGGAAACTAACTTGGATTGTAATTGCAGCCATGCCAATCTTGGTATACATCACAAGAATTTTCCAACGTAAAATGCAAGTGGCTTTTGAAGAAGTAAGAAATCAAGTGGCAAATTTGAATACGTTTGTACAAGAACGTGTTACAGGAATGAAAATCGTGCAACTGTTTAATCGTGAAGATATTGAATATCAAAAGTTTAAAGATATCAATCAAAAACACAATGTTGCTTGGATAAAAACGATTTTATACAACTCTATTTTCTTTCCAATAGCTGATATTATTTCGTCGTTAACATTAGGTTTTGTAGTGCTTTATGGAGGTTTTCATATTTTAGATGGTGACAAATTTACTACGTTTGGAGATTTATTTTCTTATACGATGTTTATCGGAATGTTGTTCAATCCGTTACGTCAAATTGCAGATAAATTCAACGAGATGCAAATGGGAATGATTGCTGCCAACAGAGTTTTTGATATTTTGGACACTGAAGAAGATGTGCAACAAACAGGTACGATTGAAGCCAAACATTTTGCAGGAAACATCAGTTTTGAAAACGTTCGATTTAGCTATATTAAAGATGAGGAAGTTCTAAAAGGCATTTCATTGGAAGTAAAATCAGGTGAAACTATAGCGATTGTGGGTTCAACTGGTGCAGGAAAATCTACAATTATTAATTTGTTAAATCGTTTTTACGAAATCAATTCGGGGACAATCTCTATTGATAATCAAGACATTAATACTTTTACTTTAGAAAGTTTACGTGCTCAAATTGCGGTAGTTTTGCAAGATGTATTCCTATTTGCTGATACAATCTATAACAATATTACTTTAAACAATACTAATGTCTCTCGTGAAGAAGTTATCGCTGCTTCTAAGAAAATAGGTGTTCACGAATTCATTATGAGTTTGCCTGACGGTTATGATTATAATGTAAAAGAACGCGGCGTGATGTTATCCTCTGGGCAACGCCAATTAATTGCTTTTTTACGTGCTTATGTTAGTAATCCGAGTATTCTAATTTTGGACGAAGCTACTTCTTCTATTGATACCTATTCAGAAGAATTGATTCAAAGAGCAACAGAAACTATTACAAAAGATAGAACTTCCATTGTAATTGCACATAGATTGGCAACCATTGTAAATGCTGACAAAATTATCGTCATGGACAAAGGTCAAATTGTAGAATCTGGAACGCATCAAGAATTGGTTACCAAAGAAAATGGTTATTACAAGAACTTGTACGATTCACAATTTTCTGAAGCAATCTAAAAACCATTTCGTTTTTATTATATTTGATAAAAATTAAATAAAACTATGGCATTTACTATTGCAATTTCAGACGAAAGAACTCCTTTAAAAAACAATACTTGGTTAAAAATATTTATCGGATTTTTTCTGATAAATTGGATAAATTCTTATGTAGGAAATACCGATACAGCCAATTGGATTTTAGAAAATACCTTAGTCTTTCTATTTCTAGGTTTTATGATTTTTACCTATAAAAAATTTATATTCAGTGATTTAAGTTATTTATTAGTTTGCATTTACTTATGTCTTCACGTTTATGGTTCCAAATATACTTATGCCGAAAACCCTTTTGGCTATTGGCTGAAAGATGCTTTAGATTTATCTCGAAATCATTATGATAGAATTGTTCATTTTAGTTTCGGATTTTTATTGGCTTACCCAATGCGAGAAATGTTTTTGAAATGGTTAAAATTTCCTTCGTGGGTTGCTTGGACATTACCTATTGAAGTTACACTTTCTATTAGTGGCTTTTACGAATTGATAGAATGGGCAGTTGCCGATGTTTTCTTCAAAGCGCAAGGTGATGCTTATCTTGGAACTCAAGGCGATATTTGGGATGCGCAAAAAGATATTTTCTTAGCATTTTCAGGAGCCATAATTGCAACCACTATTGTTTCAATAATCAAAAGAATGATTACAAAATAATTTTATGAATTACAAAAAAGTAAAAACTAAAATTAAAGCCTATCACAATGAAGGAAAAACAATTGAAGCAGCAGAATGGTTGCTAAAAATGTTTGATATTCAAGATCACAATTTAAAAGGATTTGCTTTAAGAGAAAAAGCAGATAGAACTTGTATAATGTTAACAGCTGAAGGCGATTTTGGAGAACAGCAAGTAATTAGAATGCCCGAAAATGTATTTGAATTTTCAATTCCATTGATACTTACTCTTTTGACTCACGAAATGGTTCATGTGCGTCAAAAATCAAGAAAACCTTATGTTGAAGACCGATTGGAGCGTGAATGGCAAGCTTATTATGAAATGCTCTTTCACAAAATATTTCCCAACTATCTTGAAGTTTCAAATTTTCATAAAAAATTCTTTGCAGAAAAAGCTTTTAGCTACTACAAAAGAATGGGTGAAGGTTCGGAATTACAATTAAAATATGCTGATCAAAAAAAAGAAATAGAAGATTTAATTGCTTCTTTAGGCTAGAAGTTGGAACCATTTAAACACTTAAACTTTTAAACTATTAAACTCATATACTTTTAAACTTTTTTCTTAAATTCGCAGTCTCAATTAATTTAGAAAATCATACATATAATGACACGAGCGAAAGCGACTGCATTTTTCACAAATTAAAAATAAACACTCGAAAAATGAAATACGATATTATTGTTTTAGGAAGTGGTCCAGGCGGTTATGTTACAGCAATCCGTGCTTCACAATTGGGCTTTAAAGTAGCTGTAATTGAAAAAGAAAGTCTTGGTGGAATTTGCCTTAATTGGGGTTGTATTCCAACAAAAGCGCTTTTAAAATCGGCTCAAGTATTTGATTACCTAAAACATGCTTCCGATTATGGATTAACCATTAAAGAATTTGACAAAGACTTTTCTGCCGTTGTAAAACGTTCACGTGATGTTGCCGACGGAATGAGTAAAGGTGTTCAATTCTTAATGAAAAAAAATAAAATCGACGTTATTGATGGTTTTGGTAAAATAAAACCAGGTAAAAAAGTTGATGTAACAGCTGCTGACGGAAAAGTTACTGAATATTCAGCAGACCACATCATTATTGCAACTGGAGCTCGTTCAAGAGAATTACCAAATCTTCCTCAAGATGGAGTAAAAGTTATTGGATACAGACAAGCAATGACTTTACCTACTCAACCAAAGAAAATGATTGTAGTTGGTTCTGGTGCGATTGGAGTTGAATTTGCTCATTTCTATAATTCAATGGGAACAGAAGTTACTATTGTTGAATTTATGCCAAATATTGTTCCGGTTGAAGACGAAGATATTTCGAAACAAATGGAACGTTCTATGAAGAAAGCAGGTGTAAATATAATGACTAATTCTTCTGTAGAACGTATTGACACATCAGGAAGTGGCGTAAAAGCTTATTTAAAAACAGCTAAAGGTGAGGAAGTTCTTGAAGCTGACATTTTACTTTCTGCAGTTGGAATCAAAACAAATATTGAAAATATTGGCCTTGAAGAAGTTGGAATTGCAACAGATAGAGACAAAATTTTAGTAAACGCTTACAACCAAACTAATGTTCCAGGATATTACGCTATTGGTGATGTAACTCCAGGTCAAGCCTTGGCACACGTTGCTTCTGCTGAAGGAATTAATTGTGTTGAAAAAATTGCAGGTTTACACGTAGAACCAATTGATTACGGAAACGTTCCGGGTTGTACATATGCAACTCCAGAAATTGCGTCTGTTGGTTTGACTGAAAAACAAGCTAAAGAAAAAGGATACGAGTTGAAAATTGGTAAATTTCCATTCTCAGCTTCAGGAAAAGCAAAAGCTGCTGGTGCTGCCGATGGTTTTGTAAAAGTAATTTTCGACGCAAAATATGGCGAATGGCTAGGTTGCCACATGATTGGTGCTGGTGTAACTGATATGATTGCAGAAGCAGTTGTAGCAAGAAAACTAGAAACTACTGGTCACGAAATTCTAAAAGCAATTCATCCACACCCAACTATGAGTGAAGCTGTTATGGAAGCTGTAGCTGCTGCTTATGATGAAGTAATACATTTGTAAGTAAGAAATACAAAGTTTAAATCAATCCGTTTAGTTTAATTGCTAAACGGATTTTTTATTTTGAGGAAATATATAAACTGACCACAAAATTATGTAACGAAGTAAGGATAGTTAAAGTTAGCTTTGCACCGCTAAAAATAGCATACCTTTACAAGAATAGAAATTAGAAAAGTATATGATATAAATCAACAACTAGCTAATATGCTACTGTAAAATAGATTTATATTATGAAAATACACATAAAATACATGGTTTCACTTCGTTGTAAAATGGCAGTGAAAGAAGAATTAGACAAATTAAAACTGAAACACACTTCAATTGAACTAGGTGAAGTAAATCTGAAGAAAGATATTTCTGGAGATGACAGAGAATTTTTAAGAAAAGGACTTTTAAAAAAAGGACTTGAACTCATAGATGACAAGAAGTCATTGCTTATTGAGAAAACTAAAACTACTATTATTGAGCTTATTCACTATTCTGAAAAATATCCCAAAGTAAACTATTCCGATTATATAAGTGAAAAATTAGACTATAATTACAACCATCTTGCCTCACTTTTTTCTGAAATTAATAGTACTACAATTGCCAATTATATCATCATAAATAAAATTGAAAGAGTAAAAGAACTCCTTTTGTATGATGAGTTGAGTCTTACAGAAATAAGTTTATTGATGGAATACAGTAGTGTTGCACACTTGTCACACCAATTTAAAAAGGTTACTGGCTTAACTCCTACTTATTTCAAAAAAATAAAACAATATAAAAAACGAATTATGCTAGAAGATTTATAAAATTTAAGCATCATAAAAAATTTAAATCTGTTTGTTATTCAAACGGCTTTTTTTTGTTCATTTTTTTTACAATATATTCAATAAAATGTTGTAACTTTATTATAATCGTTTCATAATGAAACTAATTCTTTAAAAATGGACATGATTTCGAAGTTTATAGAATCTTTAAAATCGTTCTTTATTGAAATCGGTGAACTCTCCTATTTCACTGGTAAATTTTTTGTTGAAGTTTTCAAACGTCCATTTGAATTCAAAGAATTTATTCGACAATGCTATTACATGGGAAACAAATCCTTATTACTAGTTGGAGTAACTGGCTTTATTATCGGATTAGTTTTTACTTTACAATCAAGACCAACTTTAGAAGAATTTGGCGCTGCTTCCTGGATTCCTTCAATGGTAAGCGTTTCGCTAATTCGTGAAATAGGTCCAATTATAACGGCTTTGATTTGCGCAGGAAGAATTGGATCAGGAATTGGAGCCGAATTGGGTTCTATGCGAGTTACTGAACAGATTGACGCAATGGAAGTTTCTGGAACAAATCCTTATAAATATTTAGTAGTTACTCGAGTTTTAGCCACAACATTGATGTTGCCTCTTTTAGTTTTTTTTGGAGATGTAATAGGAATATATGGCTCTTATTTAGTTGAGAATCTTAAAGCTGACGTATCACTAACGCTATATATCAATCAAGTAATAAATATTTTAGAATTTAGTGATGTAATTCCATCAACTATCAAAAGCTTTTTCTTTGGATTTGCCATCGGAATTGTAGGATGTTTCAAAGGATACAATTGTAAAAAAGGAACTGCAGGAGTTGGAAAAGCTGCTAATGAAGCAGTTGTTTTCATTTCTATGTTGCTGTTTATTATTGACTTCATAGCGGTTTTTGTAACTAATATATTTTATGATTTATGATGCAAAAAAAGAACATAAAACCAATTATTGAAGTAAAAGATTTACACAAAAGTTATGGAACGAATCATGTTTTAGATGGATTTCATTTAGACTTATATGAAGGTGAAAATCTCGTAGTTATGGGTAAATCGGGTTCAGGAAAATCGGTGATGATAAAATGTTTAATCGGTTTAGAACAATCTGATAGCGGTTCGATTATTATCATGGACAAAAACATGAACGATATTCATAGAGAAGATTTAGATGAAATTAGAACCGAAGTTGGATTTCTTTTTCAAGGAAGTGCTTTATATGATTCCATGTCGGTCAGAGAAAATTTAGAATTTCCGTTACGAAGACATACCAAAAAATTTGGAGTAATTGAAGATACAACTCCACTTGTCATGGAAGCTTTAGAAAATGTAGGCTTGGCAAATACAATCAATTTAATGCCAAATGAACTATCTGGCGGAATGAAACGAAGAATCGCTTTAGCAAGAACTTTGATTCTGAAACCTAAAATAATTTTATACGACGAACCCACAACTGGTTTAGATCCAATTACATCAAAAGAAATTATTATGTTAATGAAATCAATTCAAGAAAAATATAAAACTTCATCAATTATAATCACACATGATATTGACTGCGCAAGAGTTATTGCAAATCGTATGATTTTATTAATTGACGGAATTAATTATGCTGAAGGAACTTTTGCAGAATTATCTGCATCAAAAGATCCTAAAATTGAAGCTTTTTTTAAATAAAATAGAACATGGAAAAATCAACAAATCAAAAAATTAAACTTGGAATATTTGTCATAATTGGCTCATTATTTTTCATAATTGCTATCTATTTTATTGGTAATAAAAAAGATATGTTCAATGAAACTATTCAAATAAGTGCCGTTTTCAAAAATGTAAATGGTTTACAACACGGAAATAACGTTCGTTTTTCAGGAATAAACGTTGGAACTGTGAAAAAAATAATCATTGTAAATGATTCACTTATAAAAGTTGATATGCTAATCGAGGAAGATATTGCATCCCACATTAAAAAAGATGCTATGGCTTCAATAGGTTCAGATGGTTTGGTTGGAAACATGATTGTAAATATAATTCCAGGTAAAAAATCTAATGAAATGGTTAAAGATGGTGATGTCATTTTATCAGAAAACAAAGCATCAACCGACGAGATTCTGAAAACTATAAATTCTACAAGTGAAAATGCTAAGTTAATTACAGATAATTTAGTAAAAATCACCAATCAAATTAATAGTAAAAAAGGTACTATCGGAATGTTGATAAACGATACCGTAATGAGTGACGATTTGAAACAAACTATTTATAATTTAAAAGTTACAACTCAAAGTACCTCAAAATCAATGGCTAATTTGAATAAGATAATCAATGATTTAAACAATAAAGACAACGTAGTTGGAGCATTAAAAGATACAGTCACAGGAAGAAAAATCAAAATGATTATTGTGAATTTAGAAAAATCTAGTGAGCAAATCAATAAAACCATAACTAATTTAAAAGACGGAAAAGGAGCTTTAAATTACCTTTCAAATGATCCTAAATTGGTAAAACAAATTGATTCTACTATGATTAATTTAAACCAAGCAAGTAGTAAATTGAATGAAAATTTGGAAGCTTTGAAACACAATTTCTTTTTCAGAGGATACTTCAAAAAACAAGAAAAAGCTAAAGCTAAAGCCGCAAAAAAATAAAACACAACATCAATTTACAAAGATATAATCCTCAATTACAAAAAGTAGTTGAGGATTTTTTTATACTATTTAATAAAATAAATCGTTTTCAGAGGAAATCAAAACTATAACCAAATGAAAAACTTTTTCTTCTTAATTTGTTGCTTGTTTAGCAGCATTGTATTCTCTCAAAACGCTATTAATGATGACAGTACCATAAGTGTTGTTGGTGTTGGAACCAAATCTACTTTTCCAAATGCTGCACATATTACTATTGCCGTTAGATTTGTAAAACCAGCACTTCGTGACGCTATGAACGAAACACAAAAAACTTCAAAAGACGTACTTACAATAATCAAAAAATACGTTTCAGACACTACCGATATTAAGGTAAGTCTGATTTATACTGACAAAGAATTCAAATACGACAATGCTCAAAAGAAAGAAGTTTTTGTAGGTTTTGAATCCAATCAAAAAATTATTTTTACTCTCAAAGACATCAAAAGAATGCAAGATTTTACCGAAGAAATTCTAAAAACTAAAATCTACGAAATTGAAAAAGTAGCTTATTTCCATACAGAAGCGGCTACTTTTATGAAACAAGCTCAAGAACTTGCCGTTGCTGATGCAATTGAAACCACCGAAAGATTGGCTCGAGCCGCAAAACTAAAAGTTGGAAAAATTACATATCTTAAATCCACCAACAGTCCTGTGAATGCAATTAATATGTCGGTAAACTCAGGAAATCTTCAAACGTATAATAAAAGTATGGGAGGCGAAGGCGTTTCAGCAAGCGGTCAATTACTGAATTATACAGCAAATGTAAATATGAATACCAAAATTGATTAATATTTTTTAGATGCCAAATACGAATCCTCAATTGCAAAAGTAATTGAGGATTTTTTATATTTGATAGATTAAAACACAACAAATGGACAAACCAAAATCTACCGACGAGTACATTTCTAGCTTTCCAAAAGAAACTCAAATTCTCTTACAAGAAGTTAGAAAAACCATAAAGAATGTAGCTCCAGAAGCCGATGAGAGCATCAGTTACGGAATGCCTGCTTATAAATTAAATGGAAAGGTTTTAGTATATTTTGCTGGTTACAAAAACCATATTGGATTTTATGCAACACCAACTGGACATGCCGAATTTACTGAAGAATTAGCTAAATATAAACAAGGAAAAGGTTCGGTTCAATTTCCTATAAACGAACCAATGCCTTTAGATTTAATAACAAAAATTGTGAAATTTAGAATTTCAGAAGTACTTAAAAAATAATTTAAATCCCTTTCAACCCATCAATCAAAGCATCAATATCTTCTTTGGTATTGTAATGACTGAAAGATATTCGAAGGCTTGGTTTTTTCAAATCTTCTTCTGCTAAGATTTCTGATAATACGTGTGATGGTTTTACACTTCCACTTTGGCAGGCGCTTCCGCGTGAAACAGCAATTCCTTTCATATCTAAATTAAACAAAATCATAGCCGTTTTTTCTTCTGAAAAAGGAAGTAAAACATTCAAAATATTATAAAAAGTATCGCTTCCGTTAACTTTAATTTCTGGAAAATGAAGTTTTAATTGTGTTTCACAATAGCTTTTCAAATCTGAAATAGCTTGTCGTTCTTCCACTAAATGTTCGTGAGATAGTTCTAATGCTTTAGCCATTCCAGCTACTTGATGCACTGCTTCAGTTCCGGCACGAAGTCCTTTTTCTTGCTCGCCACCATATAAAAAAGGCTGCAAAACGATACCTTTCTTTACATAAGCAAATCCAGCACCTTTTGGTCCATGAAATTTATGCGCACTTGCTACTGCAAAATCAATAGGAAGTTCGTGTAAATTAAACTCCTTTTTTCCAACAGATTGCACCGTATCACAATGAAATAAAGCATCATGCTGATGACAAATTCTACCTACTTTTTCAATATCTAAAACAGCACCAATTTCATTATTCACATGCATTAATGTTACTAAAGTCTTTCCGCTTTTAGCCAATAACGTTACTAAATGAGTAATATCAATAGTTCCTGAAGGCAAAATATTTACGTAATCAACTTCAATTCCGAATTGCTTCTGCAAATTTTTAACCGTGTATAAAGTAGCGTGATGCTCTACTTTACTAGTTATGATTCTTTCTACTTTCAAGTCATTTACAGAGCTTTTAAGAATCCAATTGGTAGCTTCGGTAGCATTAGCTGTAAAGATAATTTCTTGTGCATTACAACCCATAAGTTTGGCAACAGACTTTCTTGATGTTTCTAAAATCGTTTTTGCACTTCTACCAAAACTATGTGTAGACGATGGATTTCCAAAATCATTTTGAAGTACTTGAATCATTTCATTGATTACTTCTTGTCGAACTTGTGTTGTTGCAGCGTTATCGAGGTATATTTTTTTCATGAATTCTAAACTAGTTTCAACATCTCTTTGTGTTGAATTTACATTTCTATTTGGATATTATAAATGCAAAAATACTGATTATTATTTTACATTTTGCTTAAAATAAACTTCAGTTGCACCCAATCCATATTTTTGATAATTGGCATCTTGGAACGAAATATTCTCATATCGTTTTAACATAAAATCCAATTCGGCTTTCAAAACTCCTTCACCAACACCATGTATAAAAACGATTTTTGGAATGCGATTTCTTATGGCAAATTCAATGTGTCTTTTTGCCGTTTCTGTTTGAATATTTAAGATGTCAAAATTGTTCATTCCACGAAAATTTTTAACTAATTTTTCGATGTGCAAATCAAATTCTGGGATGCCTTTTTCAATCTTATCCGACTTAAAAACTGGAACATTATTCTTTTTTTTAGGTGTTGAATCAATATTTTTCTTATGTAAAGTATCAGTTGTATTGATTGAACCTAAATAATTGGTATTGTTTTCCTTAATCAATTCGTTGACAAAATATGTCATCAAAAATCCATCTGTAGTTTCGATTGTAATATCATTATTTTCTACAGCAACAACAACTCCATTTATTGCCTCATCTAGAACCGAAACCCTATCGCCTACTTCAAATTTTTTCGCTGTCATTTTCATCATCTTTTGGTGGAACTTTTGCTGATAATTTCATCATGCCAAACATAAAAATTAGGACGGCAATTATCGTAATATACAGGTTTGGCTTCTCACTATTTTGGTTCCAAAAAGCAACAAAAAAAGCAATCAGCAAAATGGGAATTAATATTTTTTTCATCATCATTATTTTAAAAATTCAAAAATAGAAAACTTAATATTAGAATGATGTATTTTAATTTTTTATTTGTAAAATTGTAAAGTAATAAATCAGAACGATGGAAGAATATATGCTGCCTTGTTTTTTTAAATCCTACACCGGACTAGATTGTATTGGTTGTGGAATTCAACGCTCCATTAATTTTCTGTTTCATGGAGAGTTTATAAAAGCACTCGAGATTTTTCCGGCTATTTACACCACAATCCTATTCTTTGTATTTATTGGATTGCACCTTTTAGACAAAAGAAGAGAATACCATAAAATGGTAATATTTTTAGCTATTGCAAATGCTAGTATTATGATTATTTCTTATGTTTACAAAATGAAATTTCTTTATTAAACTTTAAAACCAAAAACTATATAAAAATGGAAAATCGAAAATTACCCAACGCAACCGCAGTTTTAGTCTTAGGAATATTATCAATTCTTTTATGTTGGTGCTATGGTATCATAGGATTGATTCTAAGCATCATAGGGCTAGCTATTTCAAGAAAAGATTTCGCAATGTACAATGCTGCTCCTCAAGATTTTGACAATTATCAAAACTTGAACATCGGTAGAATTCTTTCAATAATTGGAATCGTTCTGAATATTCTTGTACTTGCTTATTTTATTTGGATTATTTCAATGATTGGTATGGATGCATTAAGTGATCCTGCAGTATTACAAGAAAGAATTAAAGAATTACAAGGAAACTAATTCACATAAAAAAACCGTCTCGTTTTACACAAGACGGTTTTTTTTATAATTACAATAATTACATACCTCTACTTCCAGCGAAAGCAATTCCTGCTATAATAGCAACAATAAAAATTAAAATATATAACGAAATTATCACAATAGCAGTAATCCCAAGAAATTTATGGTGTGATTTTAAGTTAACCAATGCATTAGAAACTGTATCGCTATCTGACATCAACAAACCTTGTTTCATTCCGCTCGCATAACGATATAAATATAAAATCGGAAAGAAATAAATTAGCGCAATAATGATGTAAAAAACCGATATAAATCCTTTCATCATTTCAAGAGGTCCACTTTGTCCATAAGGATTACTTGGCATAGCTGCCATTATTGAGCCCATAAAAAGAGCTGCAAGTACCATAAATCCTATTCCGATGAATCCTAAAATGGATAAAAAGTAAGACCATTTGGCACTTTCTCTCAAAGCAGCAACTGCTTGTTCGTTTAATTGTAAATTGTTTTGGTTTTCCATAAAGTGATTGTTTTGGTTATTGGTTGGTTAAAAATTTACTTTTCAAATTGCTTCAAAGTGGTGATAATAATCGAAATACAATCTAACAATTGTTCTTCGTTCATCACCAATGGCGGAGCAAAACGAATAATATTTCCGTGTGTTGGTTTAGCTAACAAACCGTTATCTCTCAAAGCAAGGCAAATATTCCAAGCTGTGTCACTTTCTTCAGTATCGTTGATTACAATCGCATTCAACAATCCTTTTCCACGTACTAAAGTTGCGATATTGGATGATTCAACAAATTCTCCTATTTTTTCTCTGAAAATTTTTCCTAAACGACGTGCATTTTGAGATAAATTTTCATCATTAACAACTTCCAAAGCAGCAATGGCAACAGCACCTGCAACAGGATTTCCACCAAAAGTAGAACCATGCTGACCTGGCTTGATAACATTCATAATGTGATCATTAGCCAAAACAGCTGAAACTGGATAAGCGCCACCCGACAAAGCTTTTCCAAGAATTAAAATATCTGGAGCTACATAAGTTGCTTGTTTTTCGCAAGCATTTTCGCAAGTACAATTTCCGCAAACTGCCAATATCGAACCTGTTCTTGCAATTCCGGTTTGAACCTCATCTGCGATAAACAAAACGTTGTTAGCTGCGCAAAGTGCTTTAGCTTTCGCCAAATAATCTTCTGCTGGCGTATAAACTCCAGCTTCACCTTGAATAGGTTCTACAAGGAATCCTGCAATATTTTTAGACGATTTAAGCGCGTTTTCTAATGCATCGATGTCATCGTAAGGAATTTTGATAAATCCTGCTGTATAAGGCCCAAAATTCTTTCTTGCGTTTTCATCATTAGAAAAAGAAATAATGGTAGTTGTTCTTCCGTGGAAATTTCCGTCACAAACGATAATTTGCGCTTCGTTTTCATTAATTCCTTTTTTCTCATACGCCCATTTTCTACAAAGTTTTAAAGCCGTTTCTACCGCTTCAGCACCTGTATTCATTGGAAGTACTTTATCAAATCCGAAGTATTTTGTTACAAACTCTTCATAAACACCCAACTTATCGTTGTAAAAAGCTCTTGAAGTCAAAGTTAAAGTCTGCGCTTGATTAACCATTGCTCCAACAATTTTTGGATGACAATGTCCTTGATTTACTGCAGAATATGCCGAAAGAAAATCGTAATACTTTTTTCCTTCAACATCCCAAACATAAACACCTTCTCCTCTACTCAAAACTACTGGTAGTGGATGATAATTGTGAGCTCCGTATTTATTTTCTAATGCAATAGCATCGGCTGAACTCATTTTTTCTAAAACTGACATAATTTTTCTTTTTTTACCCAAACTCGTTATGGGCTATTCTAAAATATCAATTCCTTCTTTTGGAGAGAAATCATCCATAGTTGCCAAAATTACAAAAAAAGAAATTCCAAATTCCAATTACAATACTAAATATATCTAATTTAAAGATTGAAACGTCAAGTTTGGATTTTGGAATTTTAAAATTGGAATTTATTTCTTAATCTTTTCCAAAATATCATTCATCATTTCGATTTGTACTTTTTGAATTTCAATTAATTCCTGTTGTTGGTGCATGATTAAATGATCTAATTTTTCGTCGAGCATTCTGATTTCGAGTTCTGATTTTAGGTTAATCATGTAATCTTTTTTGGCTCTTTCTCGGTCTTTTTCTTCTTGACGGTTTTGACTCATCATGATAACTGGTGCTTGAAGTGCAGCTAAACAAGACAAAATCAAATTCAGTAATATAAACGGATACGGATCAAATCCTTTGTTCATCAATAAATATACATTGGACGCTATCCAAATCATAATGAAAATAAAAAACGATATAATAAATGTCCAACTTCCACCAAAAGCAGCTACTTTATCAGCAATGACTTGACCATACGTTCGATTATCTACTTTATCTTCTACTTTGTTTACAAAAGACTTATTGCCTTTAATAGATTTGACAACTCTCTTTTGTAAATCAGTAAGTTCACCAACTTCCGATTGAAGGAATTTAGAAATATATTTCTCACGATAAATGTTCAATTCGCTATCTGCGATAAATTGATTGGAATCGAAATCGGGATGTTCTTCTTTGATTATGTTTAAAATAGGAATGCGTATAGAATTTCCCAAAACTTTTTCTTTCTGTGGGAATTCTATTCCTGAAATAGCGCTAGTAAATGTTGCTTTATCTTTCATAAATAATTTATTGATTTGCTTGTACAAACTTCAAGCTAATAATTTCAAATTTTAAATTCTTGCTAATTTACGATATTTTAAAAACAAAAAACCTCACTTCAATTAAGAAATAAGGTTTCTATTAACTAATTAAATCGATTAAACTAAAGTAGCTGTTGAAGTGATTTCTGTGTTGAACAACTTTGAAATTGGACAATTTTTCTCTGCTTTAGTAACTAATGCTTGAAAATCTTCGTCAGAAATTTCAGGAATTTTTGCTTCAACTGTTAAATGTGAACTTACAATGGAACCAGTTACCAAATTGATATCACATTTGGTTTGAATGTTTTCTACTGTAAAGCCATCTTCTGTTAAAAAAGCAGAAAGTTGCATGGTAAAACAACCTGCATGCGCTGCAGCAACCAATTCTTCTGGATTAGTTCCAACACCATCTTCAAAACGTGAATTGAATGAATATTGCGTGTTATTTAGTGTTGTACTTTGAGTAGTAAGCGAACCTTTTCCTTCTTTTACCGAACCTTGCCATTGGGCTGTTGCATTTCTTTTCATAACTTTTTAATTTTAAATTTTAAATTTTACCAAAATTAAATAATGTTTGTTACAAGAATGTTACATAATTATTGTTATTTCTAATAAAAGAATAGCTTTTTCCTTCTGAAAGTTACATTTGTAATTTCTTATAACTTTTTACTCCGTATTTCGTACTTCGTATTTCGTATTTCGTACTTTCTACTCATACATTTCCAACAACTTTGTAACCGTATTCCAATTTCTGATGGTTGCTGTGACGTTTAGTTTTTTCTCGATGTATTTTTGGTCAAGTCTAGTTTTTCCTGCGCCGATGTCGTATTTTATGAAGATTCTGTTGCCATCGATTACGGCTTCATCGGGTTTGAATTGGCTTATATTTAATTCGTTTATAGCAGAACTTGACAATTCTTTTGAAATAAAAGCAACATACAATTTCTTAGTATCAACGTCTTTTTGTTTCAAAAAAGGATTGTTTTTAAAACACAACTCCAAATCATTTTTACCAATTACAATCACCGGAACTTCGTGACCAAAGGTTTTGAAGATTTCTTGTTTGATTTTGAAACCCACACCAAAACCGCTTTCTTCCTCGGTTTCTAAAAAGACATTCCCACTTTGAATATAAGTAACCACATTAGTAAACCCAATGGCTTCCAACGTAGTTTTGAGCGCTTCCATTTTTATCATATTGTGTCCTGAGACGTTAATGCCGCGAAGTAATGCTAGGTGTTTCATAAAATTAAATATTCTGCTAAATTATATTTTTTTCTTAAAGATTCTAATAAAACAAACCAATACATTATTTTTGCCTCATGGGAAAAAAGAAGACAGACAGAATTATATTTGAAAACGTTACCGTGCTTGATGCTGGTGCCAAAGGTGTTTCGGTAGCCAAAGCTCCTGAAGGACAAGTAATATTTATACCTAACGTTGTGCCTGGCGATGTGGTGGATGTGCAAACGTTCAAGAAACGTAAATCGTATTTTGAAGGAAAAGCAATAAAATTTCACTCCTTTTCAGAAAATCGTATTGAACCAGTTTGTGAGCATTTTGGTGCTTGTGGTGGTTGCAAATGGCAAAACATGAAGTATGAACAACAATTGTTTTACAAAAATAATGAAGTCTTCAATAACCTAAAACGCATTGGTAAAATCGATTTACCTGACTTTGAACCGATTTTAGGTTCAGAAAAACAATTGTTCTACAGAAACAAAATGGAATTTGGGTTTTCAGATACGCGTTGGCTAACCGAAAGTCAGATTCAATCGAGTGAGGAAAATTTGAGCAAGAAAAATGCTTTAGGTTTTCACGTTCCGAAAATGTGGGACAAGATTTTAGACATTGACAAATGTTGGTTGCAAGAAGATCCATCAAACTATATTAGAAATTCGATAAAAGAATTTGCTGATAAAAACGGAATGACGTTCTTCAATGCTAGAAATCACGAAGGTTTGTTACGAACACTTATGATTAGAACGGCTTCGACTGGAGAAATTATGGTTTTGATTCAATTTTTTGAAGACGATAAAGCCAATCGCGAATTGATTATGGATTTTATTCACGAGAAATTCCCACAAATTACTTCGTTGCAATATGTAATCAATAGCAAAGCTAACGACACACTTTACGACCAAGACATCAAACTATATAAAGGAAGAGATTACATTTTGGAAGAAATGGAAGGTTTGAAATTTAGTATCAACGCTAAATCATTCTATCAAACCAATTCCGACCAAGCATATGAATTATACAAAATCACAAGAGATTTCGCTGGTTTAACTGGCAACGAAGTCGTTTATGATTTATATACAGGAACTGGAACTATTGCGCAATTTGTTTCTAAAAAAGCAAAAAAAGTAATTGGCGTAGAAGCCGTTCCAGAAGCAATTGCCGATGCTAAAGAAAATGCCAAACGCAATGAAATCACCAATTGTGAGTTTTATGTTGGAGATATGAAAAACGTTTTCAACGACGATTTTATTGCAAAACACGGTAAACCAGATGTAATCATCACCGATCCACCAAGAGACGGAATGCATAAAGATGTTGTGGAAATGTTATTAAAAACTGGTGCTCCGAAAATTGTTTACGTAAGTTGTAATTCGGCTACGCAAGCAAGAGATTTGGCTTTGATGGACGAAATGTATAAAGTTACTCGTGTGCGACCTGTAGATATGTTTCCGCAAACGCATCATGTGGAAAATGTTGTACTTTTGGAATTGAGAAAATAGTGTTCAGTATTCAGTCGCAGTGTTCAGTTATTTAGTTTGAAATTAAACATATGAAAAAGATATTTTTATTATTATTTGTGTTTTCGCTTTTAGGATGTGAGAAGGATGATATTTGTGATGAAAATACGCCTACTACTCCTAGATTAATCATTGAATTTTATGATTTTAATGCATCTACTGAGACTTTAAAGAATGTAAGTAATCTTGGAATCGTTGCTCCTCCATTAACAGAAGGCTTAGGTTTTTCTGCTGTGAATAAAATTCAAGTTCCATTAAAAACTAATGCAGAAAGTACCACATTCAGTTTTATTCAAAACGGAACAGATACCGACTTAACCAATGATAATGAAGATGTTTTAGAATTTAATTACACTACAAGAGAAGTTTATGTTTCTCGTGCGTGTGGATTCAAAACATTGTTTACGCTAAAGCAAACCAATCCGATTGTTAACGCAGAGCCATTTAGTAGTCCAAGCTCTTGGATAAAAAATATCGTAATAATAAAACCAAACCTTGAAAACGAAAATGAAGTACACGTTAAAATATTCTTTTAGTCTACTATTGCTTGTAGCTTCGTTTTTGGGAAATGCTCAAGAAGTGAAAGTCAAAGACAGTATCAAACCAAAAACAGAACGTTATGGTTTGCGAGTTGGTGTTGATTTGTTCAAATTAACGCGTTCGTTTTATGAAAAAGACTATCGTGGAATTGAATTGGTTGGTGATTTCAAATTAACCAGAAAGCACTACATAGCAGCAGAAATTGGAACAGAAAACAAAACTGTAGATGACGACCGATTGAACTTTACTACCAAAGGAACTTACTTAAAAGCAGGTTTTGATTTTAATGGATATGAAAATTGGTTGGGCATGAACAACATGCTTTACGTGGGTATGCGCTACGGATTTAGTTCGTTTAGTCAAACCTTAAACTCTTACACTATTTATAATCCGAATCCTTATTTTGGACAAGCACCAGAAATACAATCAGGTGAAAAATTCAATGGACTCACAGCACAGTGGGTTGAAGTTTTGGCTGGTGCAAAAGCAGAAATGTTTAAAAATTTCTATGTTGGAATGAGTGTGCGATTAAACTATTTAGTTTCCAATAAAAAACCAGATGGATTTGATAATCTTTACATTCCAGGTTTCAATAGAACTTATGACGGAAAATTTGGCGTAGGAATAAACTACACTGTTTCTTATTTTGTTCCTATTTTTAAATCTGAGGTTAAACCTAAAGAAGGAAAAAAGAAATAGTAAAGCGAAACATCATAAAATGATAAAAAATCTATTCAATTTAAAAAAAGTAAAAATTTGGGTAATTGGTGTAATGATTTTTTATATATTATTGTCTTATGAGTTATTCTACTTCTTAAGATTTACAAAAAGTGAAACTCAGAGTCACTACCTTTACTTTTATGCTGTTTTTTCTCAACTATTTATTTATGCTTTTTTATATAAAGCATTGAGAGATATTAAAGTATATTTATTTATTTTTATTATTGGTGTTTTACACCTTTACCTATTTTTCATATTAAAAGAAAATGCATCGCTTATTGGTTTGAAAAATAATACAGTTATTAGTCTTAGAAATACAATCATTCTACTAATTATATTTAAAGTCTTACAGTTTGTTAGTTTAAAAACTCAAAATCAAGAATTAGTAAGTATCGGTAGAAATAATAAAGATGTCTATGGAACTAGAAATGTAACTAGAGTAGATTACATTTTAGAAATAATCTATATCACAGCAACTTTTATATTATTGATAAAGTAGAAAAACTATATCTAACAAACATTAATTTATCTCCTTCACTCCTTTTACAAAAATAACTTTCATAAACAATTTTTCACCGTCTTTAGTTTTAACAGCTTGAAATTTTGGCGCAAGTATTGTTGCTATAACAAAAGCAACAATCAAAATCCAAATTCCTTTCAAATCTGTAAACGCTTGGATAGCCACTTGCAACGGCAAAAAGAAAGCCGCAAAACTTAACATGTTGTAAATAAATGATTTTGTTGATTTACTCATTTGTCTGTAGTGAAATTATATATTGTACTTTTATAAAACTGCTATTCGCCTTCTGCTATCTGAAACTTTGTTCGTTTACTTCCTTCATACATTTCGTATTTTACCAATCGCGCTTCTAAACTTCCATTAAAAAGTTTAATTTTTCTCGAAGGTTTTAGTCCAACATGTTTCAATGCTTCTAAGTTTGCCGTAATAAACCAAGCTTGAGTTCCTGGATAATTTTGTTTCATGGTATCACCCATTTCTCTGTAAAAACGTTCTAAATCAATATCCAAACGTTCTCCATAAGGTGGATTGAAAACCATTTGCAACGGACCAGAAGTTTCTTTTTTAGTGTCAAAGAAATTTTGTTGTTCTACTTTAATATAATCGTCAAGGTTGGCATTTTTTATATTATCAATAGCTTTATTGACAGCACTTGGGGCTTTATCGTATCCTTTTATAGTGTAATGAAATTCACGAGTTCGTTTCATTAATGCATCAATAATTTGATCAAACAAATCGTTATCCCAATCGTTCCATTTTTCGAAAGCAAATTCTTTTCTATTGATGTTGGCTGGAATATTACAGGCAATCATTCCGGCTTCAATAAGAATTGTTCCCGAACCACACATTGGGTCTAGAAAGTCAGTTTTTCCTTCCCAACCTGCTAACAATAACATTCCTGAGGCAAGAACTTCGTTTATTGGAGCAATGTTAGTTGCTGTTCTATAACCTCTTTGATGCAAAGAATTTCCAGAAGTATCCAAAGCCACCGAAACTTGGTCTTTATCGATGTGGATATTGATTCTTAAATCTGGATAATCTTTATCAATACTTGGACGCACTCCTGTTTTTTCACGAAATTGATCTACAATAGCATCTTTAGCTTTTTGCGATACAAATTGTGAATGTTTGAAAAAATCAGAGTGAATGGTAGTATCAATTACAAAAGTTTGATTTGAGTTTAAATACTTACTCCAATCAATTCCTTGTATTCCTTTGTAAAGTAACGCATCGGTTTTTGCTCTGAAATAATAAATTGGTTTTAAGATTTTTAAAGCAGTTCTCAATGACAAATTGGCTTTATACATAAAACCTTTATCGCCTTTAAAACCTACCATTCGTGTCCCTATTTCAACATCTTGTGCACCTAAAACGCGTAATTCTTGAGCTAATATTTCTTCAAAACCAAAGAAGGTTTTGGCAATCATTTTAAAATTTTCCATTTTCAATATCAAAATTCAATTGCAACTTCAAAATTCAATTGCAATTTCAATAATTAACTAAATTCCAAACTTGGAATAACTTCTGCAAAAATACACTAAATTTGCACGCTAGGAATTCATTTGAAAAGATAAATGTCAGAAAATACAAATTTGAAAACCAATAACTGGTTCGCCTCTTGGTTTGATACACCTTATTACCACATTCTTTATAAAGATAGAAATTACCGTGAAGCACAGATTTTCATGGACAATTTGACGCATTATTTAAACTTACCTGAAAAGGCAAAAGTATTAGACTTAGCTTGCGGAAAAGGTCGTCATTCTATTTACTTGAATCAATTAGGATTTGATGTAATTGGCGCCGATTTATCTGAAAACAGTATAGCTGAAGCTACTAAAAATGCGAATGCAACTTTACATTTTGAAGTGCATGACATGCGAGAAAAATTTGAAGATAAATTTGATGCTATCTTTAATCTTTTTACAAGTTTTGGTTATTTTGAAAATGATAATGATGATTTAAAAACATTAGTTGCAATAAAAGAAAGTCTGACAGATTACGGATTTGCTGTAATTGATTTCATGAATGTGCATCAAGTTATTCCGAATTTAGTTCCTGATGAAGTTAAAACTGTTGATGGAATTGATTTTCATATTAAAAGATATGTTGCCGATAATCATATCATCAAAGAAATTGATTTTGAAGACAACAATGAAAAATTTCATTTTACAGAAAAAGTAAAAGCATTGACGTTAGAGGATTTTCAAAATATGATGAACGATGCTGGAATTTATTTATTGGACACTTTTGGTGACTACAAGTTGAAGAAATTCCATAAAAATACTAGCGAACGATTAATTATGATATTCAAATAATGAATTACTTATTACCATTATTATCGGTTTTAATTGGTTTTTTTATAGCGATAGCATTAAAACCTAGAGCCAAAAAGAATTTAAAATTACTATTAGCTTTTAGTGGTTCTTTTTTGCTTTCACTTACAGTAATTCACTTGCTTCCAGAAGTATACGAATCCCATAATCACAATGTTGGGATTTTTATAATGATTGGTATTTTGTTTCAAATTATATTAGAATTTTTTTCAAAAGGTGCCGAACATGGTCACGTTCACGGACATGATAAAATGGCTCAAATGCCTTGGCTATTATTTATTAGTTTATGCATTCATGCGCTTTTAGAAGGTTTTCCTGTTGGTCATCATCACGAATTGGCGCTGGGAATTGCTATTCATCACCTTCCAATTGCCATCATCTTAACTACTTTTTTCTTGAATGCTGAGTTAAATAAAACTGCTTTGTTCCTTTTTATGTTAACCTTTGCCATAATGACACCGCTTGGGACTTTTATTTCTGATATTTTTCCAGCTTTAAATCAATACTATAATGAGATTACGGCAATTGTAATTGGAATTTTATTCCACATCTCTTCAACAATTATTTTTGAAAGTAGCGAAGGACATAAATTCAATATTGCAAAAATCTCGATGATAATTTTAGGAGTTGTATTGGCATATTTTATGTAATTCCGAAGTTTTATTTTATATTTGAAGAACAAAAAATAAATAAAATTATTATGGGATTATTTTCTGCCCTTTTAGGTAATGCAGGCACTGTAAATCAAGAGACTTTGCAAAATGATTACGGAAAACTTTTAATTGAAGGTGAAGTAATTGAATTGGGATTTAAACTAATAAGAGATACTTTTATTTTCACCAATAAGCGCTTGATTTTAATTGAAAAACAAGGAATTACTGGAAGTAAAATCGAATACAAATCAATCATTTACAAAAGTATTTCTAGATTTAGTATAGAAACAGCAGGTACTTTTGACCTTGAGGCCGAACTTAAAATTTGGGTTTCCAGTGAAGTTAATCCGAGCATAATAAAGCAGTTTAACAAATCTGTAAATGTTTATGATGTTCAAAGTGTTTTAGCACATCACGTTTTAAAATAGTATTATGAACTTCACTAAAACTACTGAGCAATCTTCCAAATACGAGCATTTAGAAAAAATGTCTGTTTCCGAATTATTGACAAACATCAATAATGAAGATAAAACCGTTCCATTTGCAGTTGAAAAAGCTTTGCCTCAAATTGAGTCGTTAGTTTCAAAAGTGGTTGAAAAAATGAAACTTGGTGGACGCCTTTTTTATATTGGAGCTGGAACTTCTGGAAGATTAGGAATCGTTGATGCTTCAGAGTGTCCTCCAACATTTGGTGTTCCATTTGATTTGGTTAACGGAATTATTGCAGGTGGAGATAAAGCTATTAGAAAAGCAGTTGAAAATGCCGAAGACAATATAACACAAGCTTGGATAGACTTACAAGAACAAAACATTTCAGAAAACGATGTTGTCATTGGAATTGCTGCGTCAGGAACAACTCCATATGTAATTGAAGGTTTGAAAAAATGCAATGAAAATAACATAATCACAGGTTGTGTCACTTGCAATGAGGGAAGTCCTTTGGCTCTAACAGCAAATTTCCCAATAGTCGTTGTCGTTGGACCAGAATTTGTAACTGGAAGTTCAAGAATGAAAGCAGGAACAGCTCAGAAATTAGTATTAAACATGATTTCAACTGCAACCATGATTCAATTGGGAAAAGTGAAAGGCAACAAAATGGTAGATATGCAATTGAGTAATGATAAATTGGTGGATAGAGGCGTAAAAATGATTATGAGCGAAATTCCAGTTGATTATGAAAAAGCTAGTCAGTTGTTGAAAGAATTTGGTAGCGTTAGAAAAGCCGTCGAAAATTGGAAATAAAAACTTTAAAAATAAAAATATGAAAAAAATACTTTTAACATTCGCATTATTACTTTCTGTTCTTTCCTTCTCTCAAGAAATCTCTTTAGAAAGAGGTAAATATTATGTAAACGGAAGTCAGATTTCTACAAGAGAAACCAAACAATTATTAGCTTCTAATGCTGAAGCTTTGAGCAAATTCAAATCAGGACTTGGTAAAGAATCTGCTGGTGGTTTCCTAATTGGATTTGGTGGTGCTTTGGTTATTACCGATTTGGTAGTAGGTTTGGTTTCAGATGTAAAATATCCAACTGCAGCAACTTATATTGGAGCTGGAGCCTTAATTGTTGCAATTCCTGTTTTATCTGGAAAGAATAAAAAAATTAAAGAAGGAATTGATTTGTATAATAGCGGTTTGAAAAATCTGGGAGAAACAAATTCAAATTTTGAAGTCAATTTAATCGGAAACCAAAGAGGTTACGGCATCCAAATTCGTTTTTAATATGGCAACTAACAAAGAACTTTTGGCTAAAGGTGTAAAGTATTTATTTGGTGCATTGCCGATGATGTTTATTGGACCAAGTTTAATGTATAATGCTTTTATGAACAAGCATACCAATTGGCATTATTTAATTTTAGTAATTGGTTGTGCTGTTTGTATAACATCGGTTTTTTTAGCTTTCAGAGGAATAAAAACTATGACTGATGCACTTTTTAATGATAAACAATAGTAAATTTTATGAAAAAAATAATGCTCTTCTTTTTTACAATAACACTTTTAAGTTGCCAAAACAAATTAGAGTGTAATCCAAAAGAGTTTAAAACTGGTAAATTTGAATTCGTTCAAGAAGTTAATGGCAAAAAAGAAATTACAACATTTGAACGAACAGATAAATTACAAATTGAAACCTACAACGGAAGAACTGATACGGCTTCGGTTCGTTGGGTAAATGACTATGAATTTGTTCTTCAAAAATTGCATCCTAGAAATATGGCTGAAAAAAAAGCAATTTCCATGCGATTCATTTCTACAAAAGGAAAAACCTATACCTTTGAATATTCTTTTGTTGGAGAATCAAAAAAACAAATGGGAACTGTAACAAAAATCGATTAATTCCGTAAAACCACTTTAACAATAACTTTTTTAAACTAACCAATGGAAGTATTATTTACCACAGATGCACTAATTGCACTTTTAACATTAACCTTTTTAGAAATTATTCTTGGTATAGATAACATTGTTTTCTTATCTATCGTATCGGGAAAACTTCGTGAAGAAGACCAACCAAAAGCTAGAAGAATTGGACTATTGTTAGCTATGGTTTTTCGTATCATTTTACTTTTCGGAATCACTTGGGTTATGGGATTAAAAAAATCTTTTTATGATTTCGACTTCGGATTTTTCTCAGGTGGAATTTCAGGACAAAGTTTAATCATCTTTGGTGGAGGTTTGTTTTTGTTATACAAATCGGTATCCGAAATTCACCACAAATTAGAAGGTGAAGAAGAATCAACCAACGGAAAAGCAAGCAATAGTTTATCCGCTGCTATTTTACAAATCGCTTTATTAAATATCGTTTTCTCATTTGATAGTATCTTAACAGCTATTGGTTTAGTAAGTTCTGCCGAACCACCAAAAGGTTTTGGACCTGCTGGAGCAATAGAAATCATGATTCTTGCTATTATAATTTCCATTGTTGTAATGCTTGCCTTTGCAGGACCAGTTTCAAAATTCGTAAACGAACATCCAACGATACAAATTCTTGGGCTTTCTTTCTTAATTCTAATTGGAGTAATGCTTCTAGATGAAGGTTCGCATTTAGCAAACTTTAAATTTGGGGACGATGTTGAAGTTCATAGTATCCCAAAAGGTTACTTATATTTTGCTATTTTCTTCTCATTATTTGTAGAATTTCTAAACTTAAAAATGAAGAAAAGCAGCAGAAAACCAGTTGTTTTACACAACAGTAAAATCATTGATAAAAAATTAGAAGATACCGATATTACTAATTAATCGTATATCGTTGAAAGAAAAAAATGGTGATTGAGGCTCTCGAAATCACCATTTTTTTTTATGGTTTAAAAAGAAATACTAAGACAATCCGATTATCTTACCATTATTGTCAATATCTATTCGTTCAGCATTTGGAACTGCTGGCAAACCTGGCATACGCATAACATCACCAAGTAACGGAACAATAAATCCAGCTCCACTGGCAATTTCAAACTCACGAACAGTAATAGTGAAATCCGTCGGACGACCAATTATCTTTTCATTATCCGAAAAACTGGCTGGAGTTTTTGCCATACAAATCTGAAATTCATTAAAACCTAAATCATTAATCATCTTCAATTGTGATTTCGATTTTGGAGAAAACTCAACTGAATTGGCTCCATAAATTTCTTTGGCAATCGTATTTATTTTATGTTCAATTGAATCTTCTTTTTGATATAAAGGTTTATAATTTGCTTCACCTTTATTGATTTCAGCAACTACTTTTTCAGCTAATTCAGCCGAACCTTTTCCACCATCAACAAAAGCTGTGCTTACAATTGCAGTTACACCTTTTGCTAAACACAATGCTTTCAATTTATCATATTCTGCTTGAGTATCATCTGGGAAAGCATTTATAGAAACCACAGGATTTATCCCAAATTTCTGAATATTTTCAATGTGTTTTTCTAAGTTGCAAAAGCCTTTTTCAATCGCAGCTACATTTTCAGTTTTAAAATCTTCTGCATCTAAACCAGCATGATGTTTAATTGCTCGAATCGTTGCCACTAAAACCACTGCATCAGGCTTCAATCCACTTTGTCCACATTTTATATGAAAGAATTTTTCCGCACCTAAATCTGCACCAAATCCTGCTTCAGTAACTACATAATCACCAAGAGAAAGTCCCATTTTAGTAGCAATTACAGTATTCGTTCCTTGTGCAATACTTGCAAATGGACCGCCGTGAAGAATCGCAGGATTTCCTTCTAAGGTTTGCACTAAATTAGGTTTCAAAGCATCTTTTAGCAAAACTGCAATTGCTCCTACTACTTTTAAATCTCTTGCAAAAATCGCTTTCCCATCAAAAGTTTTTCCAACAAAAATATTTCCCAAACGAAATTTTAAATCTTCTAAATCTTTCGACAAACAAAGAATCGCCATCACTTCTGAAGCTGGAGTAATGTTGAAACCATCTTCGCGCATCGTTCCGTTAGCTTTTGCTCCAACTCCAATAATTATTTGGCGTAACGAACGATCATTCATATCCATCACACGTTTCCAAGCAATAGATTTTGGATCTAAGTTCAAGGAATATTTTGGATTTTGAAGATTGTTATCAATCACCGCAGAAAGTAAATTATTAGCTTTTTCAATAGCCGAAAAATCACCTGTAAAATGCAAATTAATATCTTCCATGGGAACAACTTGAGCATATCCGCCACCTGCAGCTCCACCTTTTAAACCAAAAACTGGTCCGAGTGATGGTTCACGTAAAACTCCAATAGCTTTTTTGCCAATATAATTCAAACCGTCGGTTAACCCAATTGACATTGTGGTTTTTCCCTCACCATATTTAGTCGGTGACATTGCGGAAACCAAAATCAGTTTTCCTTTTGGATTTTTAGCTTGTAATTCTAATGGTAATTTGGCTTTGTACTTTCCGTAGTATTCTAAATCGTCTTCTTGAATGTTTATTTTTTCGGCAATTTTTCTAATGTGTTGTAAGGTTGCATTTTGAGCAATCTCAATATCGGATGGAAATGTTGACATTTATAGGAGTTTTGTTTCGAATTTAATCTGTTTTATTTCAAAATAAGTATACAAATATATAAATCAAAGACTAGTATTTATGAACATTTAAATCATTAATTAAAAAAAAATATTTTTTTATGTAACAATTTAAACACTACTGTATCAAAAGTAAAACTTTAAAAAAAATATCATGAAAACAAAATCATTATTACTCGTATTCGTTTCTGTATTAATTACACAAATTTCAACAGCTCAAAAATCGTTTTCTGTTTCTGTAAAAGGAAAAGGAGAACCAATTTTACTATTTCCTGGTTTTGGATGCACAGGCGAATTATGGGATGAAACTGTTGCTGAATTGTCAAAAACAAATGAATGTCACATTTTTACATTTGCAGGTTTTGGAGATGTACCTCCTATTGAAACACCATGGTTATCATCTATAAAAGACGAAATTATAAGCTATGTAAAAGAAAAAAAATTAAAAAAACCAACACTTTTGGGACATAGTTTAGGTGGAACTTTAAGTCTTTGGTTATCATCATTAGAAACTGAATTATTTAAAAAAGCCATTTTAGTTGACGCACTACCTGCAACAGCTGCTTTGATGATTCCAAACTACAATGGTGAAATCATTGAATATGACAATCCACAAAGTAAAATGATGCTTCAAATGGATAAAAATAGCTTTGATGCTATGAATCTACAATCTGTAGCTTATATGTGTCTAAATAAAGAAAAACATAAAGTTATTAGTAATTGGATGAGTATGGCTGATAGAAAAACATATGTTCATGGTTATATTGATATGCTTAACTTAGATTTGAGAAAAGAAATTGCAAAAATTAAAATTCCTGTCGTAATTTTAGCAGCAACTAGTCTAGGTATAGATGTAGTGAAAAATACATATGCAACACAATATCAAAATTTACCTACTGTTAAAATTCTTTATGCAGAAAATGCTGCACACTTTGTAATGTATGATCAACCTGATTGGTTTATCGAAAATGTCAAACTAGCACTAAATTAAAGTGAAAAAGGAAGAACAATTCAATCAAATTTTTCAAGAGCATTACCCAAAAGTATTTCGACTTTGTAAGGGTTATTTTAATGGTGATGAGTATTTTGCAGATGATGCTACACAAGAAGTATTCATAAAAGTTTGGGAGAAGCTTGAGCAATTTAGAAATGAATCAAGCATCAGTACTTGGATATATAGAATAACCGTAAATACATGTTTGCTTTATTTAAGGAAGGAAAAAACTAAAAAAGAAGTTTCAACTGATTCTTTCCCGATACTACAAATAGATGATTATTCCGAAGAAAAAGAAATGAAACTTAAAAAAATGTACGAATGCATCCAAAAATTAGATGAAACTGGAAAAATGATTATCCTCATGGTCTTGGAAGGAATTGACTACGATAAAATATCAGAAGTAGTAGGAATAAGCGAAGAAACGCTTAGAGTGAGAATTCACAGAATTAAAAAAAGTTTAACTCAATGCATACAACAATGAAAACATTTGAAAATTTACAAGATATTTGGAACCAACAAAATGACTTCAATACAAATAAAACAGCTTCTGAACTAATAAAAAAATCAGAAGAACATAGAAAAAAAATAAAATTAAATCATATTGCAACACTCATTATTATTGGCATTACAACTTTAATATTACTATATTATTTTGTTTGGTTAGGAATTTACTCGGTTTCAATTTTTACAATAGGTTTGGGTTTGATGATTAGTTCAATGATTTTACGAATTATTTTAGAATTGATAAGTATTAAAAAATTTAATACTATAAATATTGAAACATCTTTACTAGAGTATAGCAAAAATGCAGCATCATTTTACACCTGGAGAAAAGGTATTCACTTCATTGCAACGCCAATTATTTACATAGTATATACTATTGGGTTTTCGTTATTAATACCAACGTTTCAAGAACAATTTTCAACACCTTTTTTTATCTATCTTCTAGTAAGCGGCTACGGATTTCTGATAATTTTTGCATTCTTTCTAAACAAAAAATTGAAAAAAGAAATGGAAATTTTAGCTTTCTTAAAAAATATTGAATAATAAAAAAGCCTTTCAAATGAAAGGCTTTTTTATTATTCTAAAGACAAAGTAATTTGTCCATCGTCATCTAATTCTGTTTGAATATCATCAGTAACGTTATCTTCGCCGGAAACTTCCATTTCTTCTGGAGCTTCCTCCACAGGTTCTTCATAAGACAATGGCTCTAGAAGATTGACTTGTTTCAATTTATCGGCCGTTAATTGGTTTCCTAATGCCTTGATTCCTTTTACAGCAATAAATTGTTCTAAATCTATTGTTTGATTATCCTTTTGAACACCTTTCACTTTAGCAAAAATTACCTCAGCAACTGGACGCCAATCGGTAGAAACAATTTCTAATTGCGATTTCTCATGTTCGGTAATGAAGGTTTCTTCTTTATTTTCATTTTCAACCAAAAATCGTTTTACAAAATAACGCTCTTTTTCACCATCGTAATAGATACAAGAAATAGGTTTTTTAGGATTCCATTTTTCAAGAACGATCATGTCTTCATCAAAGTGCGTAGTCAATTCGGGAATAATAGTTTTCAATTTTCCTGCTTGATTGATAATCAAAAGTCTATCATTTGGACGGAATTCACCCAACAACTCTCCTCTTCCATCAACATTCAAACGTTGAACTGTATCATCAAACCAAACTTTTCTCGGACGCAAAGTAGAAATTCCTTTCTCCTTCAATTCAATTTTCTTGATTGGATATTTGGTAACCGTATTTCCACGAGAAGCACGACCTTTTATAGCAATATCGGTAAAATCGACATCCCATTTTAGTTTTTTTACACTTCCAACTTGACGCAATAATATCGTTACAACCTCAGCTTCACCATTTGGATTGGCAGAAAAATACAACACTTGTGAACCTGGTTTTTCTTGTGTTAAATCGTAAAATTTATCACGAGTAACACCAGAAACATTGAAACGTTTTATAAATGTTGAACCATTTTTACCATCACGATAAATCATGTTATAAATAGTTCGCTTGTCATTTTTATCAAATACGTCAATGTGTATGATATCTTTTCCTACGAATTTTTTGTCATCTACTTTAGAAATCATCATTTTTCCATCGCGTAAGAAAACGATAACATCATCAATATCAGAACAATCGGCAACGTATTCGTCTTTTTTCAAACCTGTTCCAAAGAAACCTTCTTCTTTGTTTACATATAATTTTGTATTTCTTAAAACCACTTTGGTAGCTTCAATATTTTCAAAACTTCTCAATTCGGTTAGACGTTCGCGACCTTTTCCGTATTTCTCTTTTAATTTGGCAAAATAATCTATGGCAAAATCAATTAGGTTATCTAAATGATGTTGCACTTCTTTCATTTCGTCTTCCAATTTGGCAATAAAATCATCCGCTTTATCCGAGTCGAAACGCGTAATACGAATCATTGGAATTTGGGTTAATTTCTGCAAATCTTCATCTTCAATTTCACGCACAAATGATTTTTTGAATGGCTCAAATCGTTTGTACATGTATTCGTAAAGCGATTCTCTATCAGAATACAATTTGAAATCAATATACATTTCTTCACGAATGAAAATCTTTTCTAAAGTTGAGAAATGCCATTTATTTTTAAGTTCTTCTAACTGAATTTCAAGCTCTTGACGAAGTAAATCAACCGTTCTATTGGTTGAAATTTTCAACATGTCAGAAACTCCAATAAATAATGGTTTATTGTCTTGAATTACGCAACCTAGAGGAGCAACAGATGTCTCACAAGCTGTAAACGCATATAAAGCATCTATCGTTTTATCTGGAGAAACTCCTGGAAATAAATGAATTAGAATTTCAACTTCGGCAGCGGTATTGTCTTCAATTTTCTTGATTTTGATTTTACCTTTTTCGTTAGCTTTCAAAATACTATCAATCAAGGTCGACGTATTGGTTGAAAACGGAATTTGAGTAATCACCAAAGTCTGTTTGTCCAATTGCGAAATTTTTGCACGAACACGAACACGTCCGCCACGTAAACCATCGTTGTAATTAGACACATCTGCAATTCCAGCTGTTTGAAAATCTGGATATAATGTGAAAGGTTTTCCTTTTAAAATTTTAATTGAAGCATCAATTAATTCGTTGAAATTGTGAGGTAACACTTTAGTTGAAAGTCCAACCGCAATTCCTTCAGCACCTTGAGCCAAAAGCAAAGGAAACTTTACCGGAAGATTGTTTGGTTCAGCACGACGACCATCATAAGAAACACCCCAATCGGTAATTTTTGGAGAATACAAAACTTCTAAAGCAAACTTTGACAAACGTGCTTCAATATATCTCGAAGCCGCAGCACTATCACCTGTTAGAATATTTCCCCAGTTTCCTTGACAGTCAATCAACAATTCTTTCTGGCCAATTTGCACCATTGCATCACCAATACTCGCATCACCGTGTGGATGATACTGCATCGTATGCCCAACGACATTTGCCACTTTATTGTAACGACCATCATCCAACTCTTTCAGCGAATGCATAATACGACGTTGCACTGGTTTGAATCCATCTTCAATTGCTGGCACGGCACGCTCCAAAATTACATAGGAAGCATAATCCAAAAACCAATCTTTGTACATTCCTGTAACTTTGGTAATGGTATCTTCTGGATTCTCGTCGTTTTCGTAAAAGTGATTTCCGCCTCGAGAAACTATGTCCTCAAAGCCTTCATCAGCAATTTCGTCGTTGGTAGATTCGTCTAACTCGTCGTTAGTTTCTTCTTCGTTAATGTTATCTTCTTCTTCGTCTTTCATTTATGCTGAATTTATTTCAGTATCTGTTTAAATTAACTTCTATTTGCTATTAATTAATTTTATTAAATCCTCTTTGCTTGGTAAAATTGTTTTGTATTTACTTGCAAAAATTTGTTCGTTATTATCAGGCAATGTGTATTCTACAACTAAATCGCTTTTGTTTTGACATAGTACAATTCCTATTGTTTTGTTTTCTCCTTCGAGGCGCATTTCTCTATCATAATAGTTGACATACATTTGCATTTGACCTAAATCTTGATGTTTCAATTCGCCAATTTTCAAATCGATTAAAACAAAACTTTTTAAAACTCGATTGTAAAAAACTAAATCAATATAAAAATGTTTATCATCAAATGTAATTCGTTTTTGACGTGCTACAAAAGCAAAACCTTCACCTAATTCTAGTAAAAAATGTTCTAATTTATTGATTATTTCTTGCTCTAATTCTGATTCAGAATAGTTATGCAATTCTGGTAATCCTAAGAATTCTAAAATATAAGGATCTTTTATAATGTCTTTTGGTTTTTCAATAATCTGACCTTCTTCTGATAATTTTAAAACACCTTCTTTATCTCTACTTAAAGCCAATCTTGTGTACAAAGCTGAATCATATTGACGTTTTAATTCACGTACACTCCAATTGTGTTTCTCTGATTCAATTTCGTAGAAACTTCGTTCTTTTTCATCATCAATTCGCATTAGAAAAAGATAGTGTGTCCAAGTAAGCTTAAAAAATGATATAAGTGTATGATAATCAAATTTTTTGAATTCCACAATCAGTGATTGTGGAATTGAAGATTCAGATTCCACAATCACTGATTGCGAATTTTGAATTTGTAAAATCCTAGACAACGTCTCGGAATTTGAATAAATTAAATAAAATTTTCTAATTTGTTCTAAATTACTCAACGAAAACCCTTTCCCAAACTCATTTGTCAATTGCACAGAAAGTCCTTTTAGGATTTGTTTTCCGTATTCGGCGCGTTCTTTTCCATTTTGTTCTTCTTCGACAATCATTCTTCCAATTTCGAAATAGGTGTACGTCATTGTTGAGTTTACCGTACGCAAAACTTGTTGTTGTGCATTTTGCAATAACACAACGACTTGTTGGAATAACGCTTTATTTTGAAGTTCTTTTGACAAAATTCTTATTTTATTTCTCCACCAACTCCTTATCCAATTCCACTTTCAAGTTATTGATAATGAACGTTTGTCTGTCTGGCGTGTTTTTTCCCATATAAAACTCTAATAAGGTTTCGATTGATGTGGCTTTGTCTAACATCACAGGATCTAATCGGATGCTTTCGCCAATAAAATGCTTGAACTCATCAGGCGAAATTTCTCCTAATCCTTTAAATCGGGTTATTTCTGGTTTTGGTTTTAATTTTTCAATGGCATCTCTACGTTCTTCGTCCGAATAGCAATAGATGGTTTCTTTTTTATTTCGCACACGGAATAACGGCGTTTGCAAAATATACAAATGTCCTTCTTTAATCATTTCAGGGAAAAATTGAAGGAAAAACGTAATCAACAACAAACGAATGTGCATTCCATCAACATCGGCATCGGTTGCAATTACGATGTTGTTATAACGTAAATCTTCGATGCTTTCTTCAATATCTAAAGCAGCTTGAAGCAGATTAAACTCTTCGTTTTCGTACACAATTTTCTTCGACATTCCATAAGAATTCAAAGGTTTACCACGCAAACTGAAAACCGCTTGTGTATTCACATCACGACTTTTCGTAATCGAACCCGAAGCCGAATCTCCTTCGGTAATAAATAGCGTACTTTCTAAACTTCGCGGATTTTTAGCATCGGTTAAATGCACACGACAATCGCGTAATTTTTTATTGTGCAAACTTGCTTTTTTAGCTCTGTCTTTGGCTAATTTTCTAATTCCTGAAAGTTCTTTACGTTCGCGCTCGGCTTGCAAAATCTTACGTAAAAGCGAATCGGCAACTTCTGGATTTTTATGTAAAAAATTATCTAATTTGGTTGTAATAAAATCGTGAATGAAGGTTCGAACCGTCGGACCATTCGGACCTACATCATTAGAACCCAATTTGGTTTTGGTTTGCGATTCGAAAACTGGCTCTTCCACTTTTATGGAAACCGCAGAAACAATTGATTTACGAATATCGGATGCTTCAAAACCTTTGTTGTAATACTCACGAATGGTTTTAACAATAGCTTCACGAAACGCATTTAAGTGCGTTCCACCTTGTGTTGTATTTTGTCCGTTTACAAAAGAATGGTATTCTTCTGAATATTGTGATTTACTGTGCGTTAACGCAATTTCGATATCATCACCTTCTAAGTGAATGATTGGATATTGCATGTCTTCTTCAGTAATTGTTTCTTCCAATAAATCTTTTAAGCCAAATTCTGAAAGGTATTTTTCACCGTTGTAATATATTGTTAATCCGCGATTTAGATAACAATAATTTTTGAGCATTTTGATAATATACTCGTTTCGGTATTTATAATTTTTGAAAATAGCTTCGTCAGCAATGAAGGCAACTTTTGTTCCTTTACGCTTTGTCGTTTCAGTGATTTCTTCTTCTAACTGAAGATTTCCTTCAGAGAATTCGGCAGCTTTTTGTTGGTTATCACGAACCGATTCCACGCGGAAATAATTGGACAAAGCATTCACGGCTTTGGTACCAACTCCATTCAAACCAACCGATTTTTTAAAGGCTTTAGAATCGTATTTTCCACCCGTATTCATTTTGGAAACTACGTCAACGACTTTTCCTAATGGAATTCCACGACCGTAATCGCGAACGGTTACCAATTTATCTTTAATCGTTACTTCGATAACTTTTCCTGCACCCATAACGAATTCGTCGATGCAGTTGTCGATTACTTCTTTTAGTAAAATATAAATTCCGTCATCTGGAGACGAACCGTCACCGAGTTTCCCAATGTACATTCCGGGACGCATTCGGATGTGTTCTTTCCAATCGAGTGAGCGTATATTGTCTTCGTTATATTGTGTTTCTTGAGCCATTTTAAAATGTATCGATTTTGTGCTAATATAGTGCATTTCGAGTCATTTTTGAAATGATATTTGTCAAAGTTATTAAGAATGTTTTTGACAATTTGAAGTACGATTTACGAAATACGAAATACGAAGTTGAGAGAGGAGAAAATGGAAAAAAGAGGAAAGAATTTGTGGATTTATTTTATATATTTGAGAAAATAATATTTAGATGTTTCACGTACAAAATATTTATTAGCAATAGTAATAAAAACGACATAAAATAAAATTTTGAGAAGATTCAGCATTTTTATTAAATCAAATAAGTTCAATTGGAATGTAAACAAAATTGCATTACTAATATTTGCAATTTTATTCATAGCTTTTCAATTCAATAAAAATATTGAAAATCAATTCCAAGATTCAATTTACAGGTACATAGGTCTAATCGGTGTCATGGTTTTTATTGGAGGAACACTTTATAAATTCTCAAGACTTGCAAAGCCAGAAAAGTTAAATGGTCAATTAGTTGGTTTTTTGGAGTTTAAATCGGATTCGATAATTATTGACCAAGTACAATATAGTATTGACGAAATAGAAAAAATTAACATTATCAACAATGACTTCTATGGAAAAGAAACTGGAAGCACAAGAGGATTTGATTCATCTCTTTCAAATGGAATCGATAATCATCTTACATTAACACTCAAAGATAAACGTAAAGTTTCGTGTATGTTTGAAATTTATTATGAAAAAGATATTCGCAAACTTGACCAAATTCTAATTACCTACTATTCTCTTGGAAAAATAGATTTTAAGCAATTGATAAAAATTTTAAAGTTAAAACGTAATGAAATAGAAGACTTTAAAAAAACTACCAGCACTAATAGCTTCTGAATCTATAAAAAAAAAACCGCAAAATCTCTTTTGCGGCTAGTCTATTTTCTATATTCTATTCTCTATTTTCTTAAAAACTACACGTTAAAACGGAAATGCATCACATCACCATCCTTGACTATATATTCTTTTCCTTCCACTCTAAGCTTTCCAGCTTCTTTACATTTAGCTTCTGAACCTAATGTAGAATAATCTTCGAATGCAATAACCTCAGCACGGATGAAACCTTTTTCGAAATCGGTGTGGATTACTCCAGCTGCTTTTGGTGCTGTGTCTCCAACGTTAATTGTCCAAGCGCGAACTTCTTTAACTCCAGCTGTGAAATAAGTTTGTAATTTTAATAATTTGTAGGCTGCACGAATTAAAACTGCCGAACCTGGTTCTGTCAATCCCATATCTTCTAGGAAAACTTGACGCTCTTCATAGCTTTCTAATTCAGTAATATCAGCTTCTGCTCCTACTGAAAGTATGATAACTTCAGCATCTTCGTCTTTTACTAATTCGCGAACTTGATCTACATATTTGTTTCCGTTTACCGCTGAAGTTTCGTCAACATTACAAACATAAAGTACTGGTTTGTTTGTAATTAACTGAAAATCTTGCATCAATTCTTCTTCATCTTGATTTTGAGGAACCACTGTTCTTGCAGATTTTGCTTGCAACAAGGTTTCACGAATTCTATCTAAAAGTGCTTTTTCTGTTTGAGCTTCTTTGTTTCCAGTTTTAGCTGCACGATTTACTTTTTCTAAACGTTTTTCAACGGTTTCTAAGTCTTTCAATTGCAATTCAATATCAATAGTTTCTTTATCACGAATTGGATTTACATTTCCATCAACGTGAACGATATTATCGTTATCAAAACAACGTAATACGTGAATAATAGCGTTACATTCTCTAATATTTGCAAGGAATTGATTTCCTAAACCTTCACCTTTACTTGCTCCTTTTACTAATCCTGCAATATCAACAATATCAACAGTTGCCATTTGAACACGTTCTGGTTTTACCAATTCTTCCAAACGATTGATTCTTGGATCTGGAACGTTTACCACACCAATATTTGGCTCGATAGTACAAAACGGAAAGTTAGCACTTTGCGCTTTAGCATTAGATAAACAATTAAATAAAGTTGATTTTCCTACGTTTGGTAATCCTACAATTCCTGCTTTCATTGGTCCGTTTTATTTTTTAAAAGTGTGCAAATATAAGATTTTAAATTGTTTAAAAAATAATTGAAAGTAATTTATAATTTTAGTTAATTCAATCTCTAAAAAACATTATATTGCGACAAATTATTAACTAACCAACTACTTTTTATGAAAAAAATTACATTATTATTTTTTTTCATTGCTTTAAATAATGTTTTTGCACAAAAACAAATTTCAGGTAATGTTAAAGACGACAAAAACGAACCTTTATTTGGTGTTAATGTCATAGAAAAAGGCACTTCCAATGGTGTTTCTACAGATGCTGACGGAAGTTTTAAAATTAAAGTTAAAGAAGGTGCAATACTTGTATTTTCTTACATTGGATATAATGCTGTAGAAAAAAGCACAGACAATACGTCTACAATTGATGTTGTTTTATCTGGTGCACAAGTTCTCAATGAAGTACAAATTGTTGGTTCACGAAACTCAAAAAGAACCATTGTAAATTCGGCAGTCCCAATTGACGTTATTGACGTTAAAAACGTAACAACCCAAAGCGGAAAAATTGAAATCAACGAACTATTACAATATGCTGCTCCATCGTTTAATGCTAACAAACAATCAGGTTCAGACGGTGCAGATCACGTTGATCCAGCATCTTTAAGAGGAATGGGACCAGACCAAACTTTGGTATTAATTAATGGAAAAAGAAGACATCAATCTTCATTAATAAATTTATTTGGAACTCGAGGAAGAGGAAATACTGGAACCGATTTGAATGCAATTCCTGCTACTGCAATAAAAAGAATTGAAATTTTAAGAGATGGTGCAGCAGCTCAATATGGTTCTGATGCAATTGCAGGTGTAATCAATATTATTTTAAATGATAATGTAAAAGAGTTAACAGGTTCGATTACAACTGGAGCATACAACACAAACGCACAAGGAGATTTTCCATTAGGAACAGCTAATACTCCTGGATTTAGATTAGACCAAAATGGAAATGGAAATACATTTGGAAGTGATAAAAATCTTGACGGTTTTTCAACTAAAGTTGGCTTGAACTATGGAGTTTCTTTAGGAAAAAAAGGTGGATATGTTAATTTTACAGGAGAGTTTTTGAATAAAGAAAAGACACTTCGTCCTGGTTTTGATTTTAGAAAAGGATTTGGAGAAGCTGCTGTTCAAGGATTAAACTTTATGGGTAATTTATCAATTCCTATTTCAACTAAAACAGATTTTTATGCTTTCGTAGGAAGCAATATTAGAAATACTGATGCTTATGCGTTTACAAGAAATGGTGGCGCTAGAGTTGTTGAATCTATTTATCCTGGAGGATTTACACCAAGAATTACGTCTGATATATTAGATCATTCATTAGCGGTTGGAATTAAAACAAAATTTGATAATGGTTGGAAAATGGATTTGAGTAATTCATTGGGAAACAACTCATTTCAGTATAATATTGAAGGTACATTAAATGCGTCATTAGGTGCAAATTCTCCAACTAGTTTTGATGCTGGTGGACATAAATTATTGCAAAATACCACAAATTTAGATTTTTCAAAAAATTATGACACCGTTTTAGAAGGGTTTAATTTAGCTTTAGGAACTGAATTTAGAGTTGAAAAATTCAATATTTTTGCTGGAGAAGTTGGTTCTTATGCTACCTATGACATCAATGGAAATGTAGTTACAGATCCAACAATTCAAACTATTCCAATTGACCCAATTTCTGGAGATCCAAGACCAGGAGGCTCACAAGGTTTTCCTGGATATAGTCCAGCAAACGAAGTAAATGAAACGCGTTCAAATTTTTCTCTATATGCTGATGGTGAATTAGATATAACAAAAGCATTCATGATTAGTACGGCAGTACGTTTTGAAAATTATAGCGATTTTGGTAGTACATTAAACGGAAAATTAGCTTCAAGATTAAAATTAACAGACAATATTAATTTAAGAGGTTCTATTAGTACAGGATTTAGAGCGCCATCATTAGCACAAATTTATTACAATACAAGTTTTACAAATTTCAGTAGCTCAGGAGCAACAGAAGTTTTACTTTCTGGAAACGAAAGTCCTGTTACAAAAGCATTTGGTATTGGAAAATTAAACGAAGAGAAAGCTGTAAATGCCTCATTAGGATTTACAGCAAATTACGGAAGTTTCACAGCTACAATTGATGGATATATGATCAATGTAAAGGATAGAATTGTACTAACAGGGTATTTTGATGCTTCATCATTAGGATTAAATGTTGATGCAGCTCAATTTTTTACTAATGGAGTCGATACAAAAACTAAAGGTTTAGACGTAGTCTTATCATGGAAAAAAACTTTTGGAGATTCTAAATTTGGAGCTACAATTGTTGGAAATATAAATGATATGGAGATTACTAAAGTAAAAAATAATGGTTTAGACGAGCAAACCTTCTTCGGAGAAAGAGATAAAGCATTTTTATTAGCTTCTGCGCCTCAAAGTAAATTTGGTTTAAACTTAAATTATGGGTACAAAAAATTTGATAGTGGTTTAGCTTTTACACGTTTTAGTGAAGTAAAATTATTAGACTACCAAGTTTATGAAGATGTAAATGATTATGGTGGTTCTTTTGCTAATCAAATCAAAGCTGCAACTGATACTTATGGTGTTAAAATTGTAACCGACTTAACTTTGGGTTATAAAATATCTAAAGCATTCAAAATAACTTTAGGTGCAAATAACTTACTAAATGTTTATCCTGATCAACAAGATGACTGGGTTGAAGCTGGTGGATATTGGGATGCCGTTCAAATGGGATTTGGAGGAGCATATTATTATACTAGGCTAGGTTTCAATTTCTAAAAAACAATTTCCTATAATAACTAAATCCTGAAAGTTGTCTTTCAGGATTTTTTTATGCGAATTATATAATATTTAATAAAAATTATATAATAAACTTAGTTGAAGTTTAATTTAAGTTTGCTTCTATAAATTTCTAAATTATTTATTATGAAAACTCTATTTATTGGAATACTATCATTGTTTGCGACAACAACTTTTCAGGCTCAAAACAAAAACATAAAAGACGAAACAAAAACTACGACAACTACTATTACTGATTCTAATGGTAAAAAAACTTATGTAAAGAAAGAAAACACAAGAGAAGTTCAAAAAATTGAATTGAAAGAAGAAAAACCAAACACTTTGAACATCGAAACCAAAGATTCTCCTGTTGTAGTTACAACTACTACAAAAATTACTAATCCTGATGGAAGTACTCGTACAGTAGATGTTGATCGTTCATCATATTATATGTATAACAACAAAAAATACGATGTTAAACTTGACGCAAGTGGCTATAGAATAACTGGTGATGACATCAAAAAAAGTGCTTTACTAAGAAAAACATCTACTAATAGTTTTATTTATTACAATGGTAAAGAAACATCTATTGGTTATTTTGATACTGATGGAAATTTGGTTTTAGAAACCTATAATTCCAAAACCGATACTGTTACTTATAAAACTTATGTTATTGTGAAACAATAGAAAAAAAAGCGAATCAAAAACTGATTCTTAAATAGTTTTTGATTCGCTCTATTTTAATCATCAATACTCAAAATTATCTTTTCCTCTTCTTCTGTAGCAACCATTCCTGAGATTTCCCAATAATTACTTAGGATTGTATTTTTCTTATTGAATAAGGTTTTATCTTTAAAAACCTCACTTTCCTTAAAGCTATAATTTTGGTTGCTGAAATTAGTAGTTATAAAGTAATTCCTCACTTCAATATCTGTCGTTTTATTCTTAACAACTTTTTCATATCCTATTTCCTCTTTTGAACCAATTAAATAATAATTATTGGAGTCAAATCGATACATGGTTTTGAAAAAAGATTTATAAATATTTTTTCCGTTTTTTCCAGATCTATCTTTTGCTTTTGCAAATGAAGTTGGAGAAATCTCGGAACTCACTTCAATAATTATCTTTTTCTTTCTATCATAAGTTATAGTATAATCGTCTAACATTGCTGAACTATTATCTGCTGGTATAGCAGTCATAACATAGTAATCTTCATTGATTGGATGTGCTTTTACTAAAAAATCGTACTCTTTCTTAGCTCTCGGCTCCAAAAGCGGATTCAAATATTTGAAATTGTAATAGTTTTGCATAATATTATTCAAATTGTATCCTACAAGTTCATCCATTATATAATCTTCAACCAATCCGAAAGACCTATTTTGCTCTACCAAAATTGTTGTACTAAAATCATTTGGCTTTCCAGAAAGTTGAAAATTTAAAAGTCCGTCATTATAATTAGAATAAACTCCGTTAAGTTTAAAAAACTCTCTAGAATATACTTTCAATCTTGCTGGAACCGTTAGTTTTTTGGAAGAATTTTCTATTAAAGAAGCGAGTATTTTTTGTGGATGTTGCTTTGTTAAAATTATTTCATCTAATTTATTAAAACTACTTTTAAGATAAATTACTGTTTCTTTTTCTTTTAATATTGTAGACCTAATTGTCTGAGAAACATAGGAAGTATGCGTTATTTGTATATTTGATATTCCTTTTAGAAGAAAACTGACTTTTCCTTCAGCATTACTTAAATTAAGTTGCTTTGTTTTTAAGACTAAAACAGTAGCATCTTCAATAGATAAATTAGTATCTGCATCTTTAAGAATTATAGATTTTTCTACCTCTTGTGAATAAAGATGACTTGAAAAAAATAAAAAAACAAATGCAATAAAACACTTCATACTTGAATTAGTTTATTAACAAATATATAAATTCTTTTAAAACATTGATAAATAATAGATTAAATATGTTTTCAAAAATAATAACCTTTTAAAATAAAAAACAAAAAAACCACCAACTATATCAACAGTTGATGGTTTACTCTATATTTCACAAAAAATTAAGTTACTCGTTATGTAAAAACGATTGTCTGTTTAAAAGTGTTTCTTCACTTTCTACATGATTGTCATCAGGAATACAACAATCCACTGGGCAAACTGCTGCACACTGAGGTTCTTCATGAAAGCCTTTACATTCTGTACATTTTCCAGGTACGATGTAGTAAACATCATCAGATACCGGCGTTTGAGCCGCATCAGCATCCACTTCAGTTCCATCTGGAAGAACTACCTTTCCTCTCAACTTTGTTCCATCTTTCCATCTCCAATCATCTGCACCTTCATAGATTGCAGTATTCGGACATTCTGGCTCACATGCACCACAATTGATACATTCGTCTGTTATTATAATTGCCATCTTTAAAGTTTATGAGTTTAAAAGTTTAAAAGTTTATGAGTATAAAAAAAACATATAACTTTTTGAACTATTTACTTATTACTATTTACTTATTATTAATTTTGTGCAAAATTACAATCAAAACCATTCATAAACAAGTTACAAATGTTACAAAAAGAAAAAATTAACGCTTTTGTAGAATTAGGAAAGTTTTTAAGCCAATTTTCATTGGATAATAACACCCAAAATGAAGCTGTTCTAAATAATAATTTGTTCTATGATGATTTTATAAATTTGATTGAATTATCACAATCACATAATGGTTGGTTTACACCAGAACAAGTTTATTTTGCTATAAATTCTTGGGCAGAAGCTTTGACAGAAGAAAATTTAGACAAATGGTTATCAAATTACGATTTCTCTAATGTACAACCAAAAACAGTTGGATTAATCCTTGCCGGAAACATTCCATTAGTTGGTTTTCATGATTTTTTATCGGTAGTGGTTTCTGGTCATAAAGTTTTGGTAAAGACCTCTTCCAACGATCAAAAATTATTGCCTTTCCTTGCTAACTACTTAATCTCTGTAAATTCTGAATTAGAAAATTACATCAAATTTACAGAAGGAAAATTAGAAAATTTTGATGCTGTAATAGCAACTGGAAGCAATAATACAGCAAGATATTTCGAATTTTATTTCAAAGACAAGCCAAGTATTATTCGCAAAAACAGAAATTCAGTTGCCATTTTAACAGGAAATGAATCGCATGAGGATTTAGTAAATTTAGGCGAAGATATTTTTAGATATTTTGGTTTAGGTTGCCGCAATGTTTCAAAACTTTTTGTTCCAAAAGACTACAATTTTGAAAACTTCTTCAAAGCTATTTATGAATATAAGGATGTGATTTTTTACGAAAAATATTCTAACAACTACGATTATAACAAAGCCGTTTTCTTGATGAGTAATTTCAAATTGTTGGATAATGAATTTCTAACAATCAAAGAAGATACAAGTTACTCCTCACCTATTTCGTCTGTTTTTTATGAATATTATGAGGACTTGAATGAAATAAAATCACGTTTAGAAAACGATGCTGACCAAATTCAATGCATTGTTTCAAAAGATGCAATAGAAAATTCAATACTATTTGGACAAACACAAAAACCAAATCTTTGGGATTATGCCGATAACGTTGACACTTTAGCATTTCTAAAGGAAATTTGATTGCATTTTTCTCAAAAATTGTTATAAACTATAACGATTTCGTTAATAAGAAGGGCTGATTATTGTCAAATTCTAACCGCTTTTTCGTAGGCTATTTACGAAATTTGCGCTTTAAAATTTGCATTAACTTAACAATGAAAAAACACAACTACAGCGCCGGACCATGTATTCTTCCTCAAGAAGTATTTGAAAAATCAGCACAAGCCATTTTAAATTTTAATAATTCCGATTTATCTATTTTAGAAATTTCGCACAGAAGCAAAGATTTTGTTGCCGTTATGGACGAAGCAAGAGCTTTAGTTTTAAAACTTTTAGGATTGGAAGGAAAAGGATATCAAGCCTTATTTTTAGCTGGTGGAGCTAGCTTAGAATTCTTGATGGTTCCATATAATTTAATGAAAACGGATGGAAAAGCAGCTTATTTAGACACTGGAACTTGGGCAAGTAATGCCATAAAAGAAGCTAAACATTTTGGGGAAACTTTAATCGTAGGTTCGTCTAAAGAGCAAAATTATAATCATATTCCTAAAGGTTATTCAATTCCTGAAGATGCGTCTTATTTTCATTTTACGAGTAACAATACCATCTTTGGAACGCAAATGAAATCGTTTCCAACAACAAATGTTCCTGTAGTTTGTGATATGAGTTCCGATATTTTTTCAAGAACTTTAGATTTTTCAAAATTTGATTTGATTTATGCTGGAGCTCAAAAAAATATGGGTCCTGCAGGAGCAACTTTAGTAGTTGTAAAAGAAGAAATTTTAGGAAAATCTGGAAGATATATTCCAAGTATGTTGGATTATGAAAAACATATTAAAGCAGAAAGCATGTACAATACGCCACCTGTCTTTCCTATATATGCATCGCTTCTAACATTACAATGGTTGAAAAACCTTGGCGGAATTGCTGCTATTGAAAAAATCAACGAAGCTAAAGCCAATTTATTATATACAGAAATCGATAGAAATCCATTATTTAAAGGAACTGCAGCTGTTGAAGATAGAAGTATCATGAACGCAACGTTTTTATTAAATGATGAAAACCACGCTCCTATTTTTGACAAAATGTGGAAAGAAGCTGGAATTTCAGGATTGCCTGGACATCGCTCTGTTGGAGGTTACCGTGCTTCAATGTACAATGCTTTGCCGTTAGAAAGCGTTCAAGTATTGGTAGATGTAATGCAATCACTTGAAAAGAACCTCTAAATTTTAAAATTTAATATATCAATTGAGTTTTAACTTTTAAACTCATAAACTTTTAAACTTATAAACTTAAAAATGAAAGTATTAGCTAACGACGGAATTTCAAAAAGCGGAATCAAAGCTTTAGAAAAAGGTGGATTTGAAGTAATTACTACCAAAGTAGCTCAAGAACAAGTTGCCAATTTTATCAATTCGAATAATGTTGATGTAATTTTAGTTAGAAGTGCAACCAAAGTTCGTAAAGATATTATTGACGCCTGTCCAAATTTAAAAATCATTGGTCGCGGTGGCGTTGGAATGGATAATATTGATGTAGAATATGCTCGCAGCAAAGGAATTCATGTAATCAACACACCAGCATCTTCATCAGAAAGTGTGGCAGAATTGGTTTTTGCACACTTATTTACTGGTGTTCGTTTTTTACACGATTCTAACAGAAATATGCCTCTTGAAGGTGATACTAATTTTGAAGGTTTGAAAAAAGCTTACGCAAATGGTATCGAACTTCGTGGCAAAACATTGGGAATTATCGGTTTTGGACGAATTGGTCAAGCGGTTGCAAAAATGGCTCTTGGACTTGGAATGAAAGTAATTGCTGCAGATAAGTTTTTAAGTAATGCCGAAATTAGAGTTGATTTTTACACTGGTCAATTCATAAATGTTGATATTATTACAGAACCATTAGAAGATTTGTTCAAACATTCTGATTTTATTACACTTCACGTTCCTGCGCAAGAAGGTTATGTAATTGATGCCGATGAAATTGCACAAATGAAAGACAATGTAGGAATCGTAAACTGTGCTCGTGGTGGCGTGATTAATGAAGTTGCTTTAATTGAAGCTTTAGAAAGTGATAAAGTCCTTTTTGCAGGATTAGACGTTTTTGAAAAAGAACCAACGCCAGAAATTCAAATTTTGATGCATCCGAGAATTTCGTTAACGCCTCATATTGGAGCTGCAACTTTAGAAGCGCAAGATAGAATTGGAACCGAACTAGCCGAACAAATTATTGGTCTTTTAAAGAAGTAATCAACTTCAAAAAAAATAGAATCCAAATCTGAAGTAAAATTTAGATTTGGATTTTTTTTGTAGAATAAATTTGACGTTTTATATATTTGATTTTAAACTTTTATACCTTTGTTAAAACTAAAAACAAAAAACTATGTTTGAACAACTTACAGAATTAGTAAAACAATTTGGTGGTGATGCAGTAGTAAACAATCCTGCAGTGCCAAACGAACAAAATGAAGCCGTAATGGAAGAAGCCGGAGGTTCAATCCTTTCTGGTTTAAAAGATATGGTTGCTAGTGGAAATATTGGTGATTTAGCAGGATTACTTTCGGGTAAAACTCCAATTGACATGAACAATCCAGTAGTTCAAGAATTAACAGGAAAAGTAACAGGAAACCTTGGAGAAAAATTTGGTTTATCTTCAGAAGCTGCTGGAAGTGTAGCTGGTGGTTTAATTCCTCAAATATTAGGTGGATTGATAAATAAAGCTAAAGATCCAAACCAACCTGGATTTAATATTACAGATTTGATTAGCTCAATTTCAGGTGGAAATGGTGGTGGATTGATGGATGCTGTAACTAAATATGGTGGTCAATTTGGTTTAGACCAAGATGGTGACGGACAAATTGGAATGAGTGACGCAATTTCTGCTGTGACTAAAAAATCTGGTGGACTTGGAGGTTTATTAGGAAAACTTTTTGGAGGAAAATAATTCCCAACGTTATAATTTTAAAAACACTTTAACTTGGTTAAGGTGTTTTTTTTGTTAAAACATTTTTAAATCAAATCACAATAGATTGAATTTTAGTAACTTTATAAAAAATATTTTGTGAAAAATCTAATTTACATTTTTGTAATACTCCTTTTTATAATTGGATGCTCTTCAACAAATAAATCTATTTCAACAACTAATGAGAATTCTACAAAAACATCAGACACTATTAGAATTGCAAATGACTCCTTAGAATATGAAGTAATAATTATTGATGGTGGATTTAATTCATGGTTATATTCTCATGCAAGACCAAGAGGATTTTATTCAGAAAGTTATTTGGAAAACCGAAATAGAATCTATGTAAATGAATGGAATAATCGTGCAAGACAACCGCTACGTTACAATCCTAATTTATATGAAATGCAAATAAATTACGATTTTAATATTCACTATGGTTACGAAGTAAACTACTTGATTTATAATTATTTCATTTATTTTCAAATAACATACAAACAACAACTCGCCGGATTTGTACCACGTCCATAAATTGAGTAAATTTGCACTTTATTATAGAAAATGGGAAGCTTTAAAGAACGTTGGAACATAACATCAGATTGGCAAGTAGTTGTTATACTTGTTGTCTTTGCAGTTACAGGTTCTACTTCTGCACTTATTGCAAAACCCATTTTAGCTCTTTTCGGAATTACAAAAGAAAGTATTTCCTTGTGGTTTTTTTATCCTTTATACATTGTGATGATTTTTCCTGTTTATCAAGTTCTTCTATTAAGTTTCGGATTCCTATTTGGACAATTCAAATTCTTTTGGGCTTTTGAAAAGAAAATGCTTCGCAGCATGAAACTTGGATTTATTGCCGATTTTTTTGAGAAATAAAAAAAGGAACTATTGAAGTTCCTTTAAATTATTATCCTCTTGATTTTTAATTACATAAGTGTAAATCCATGTCAGCGTAAATGTTGGAATGAAATCACTAAAAGGTAATATCTCTTCTAAAAACTCTATTATTCCACCCACTTTACCAATGGAACCTTTATACATATAAGATAACATAAAAGCGGCTAATGGTGCCCAAATGGTATCTGCAAGTTCTCCGAAAACTGGAACTAAATAGGTTAACATACCAACCAAATCAAGAAAAATACCTAAAAATAAATTTCTTTGTTTGTTACTTAAGTTGGTCAATGCATCCGATTGTAATATCATTTCTAATTTAATTTATAATTTGGAAATGATATTACAAATCTAATGCCAAACTATTTAGGCTGATTAATCATATTGAAAAAGTCGTTTCTGTTTTCTTTTTCATTAAAAATTCCACCATATTGAATGGTTGAAGTATAACTCGATTCATCTTTAATTCCACGACTTGATACACACAAATGCGTTGCTTCCATTACTACAATAACATTGTCAGTTTCTAAAACAGTTTTCAATTCATTGTAAATTTGCATAATCAAACGCTCTTGCACTTGTGGACGACGAGAATAATAATCAACTATTCTATTCAATTTAGATAAACCAATTACTTTTCCACTTGAAACATAGCCAATGTGTGCTTTTCCAACTATTGGTAGAAAGTGGTGCTCGCAAGTTGAGTTGAAACTGATATTAGCTTCTACCAACATCTTGTCATAATTATAACTGTTGTCAAAAACCGATATTTTTGGTTTGTTCGCTGGATTTAATCCTGAAAATATTTCTTGAATAAACATTTTAGCTACTCTATGAGGTGTTCCTTGAAGACTATCATCAGTCATGTCTAATCCCATTTCTTCCATGATTATATGGAAATGCTTTTCTATGGTTTGCATTTTGTCAGCATCAGATTTGTCAAATGCATCAGGACGTAAAGGTGTTTCTGCCGATGTCATCTGATGATTATCGCCAATCAATTCGTAAATTTCTTTTTCAATTAATGTGTTCATGGCTATTTTATTTTGGGTTTATTTTGTTTAACAAATTTACGATAATTTTAAACAAAAAGTTTTCTTTAACTTTTATTTATTATTTATTCAACGATAAAAAAAATCTATATCACTCATTTTTTATAAAATACTTTGTTACTTTGTGAAAAATTGAAGCATGATTACAGCCAAAAATATTCACAAGTTTTATGATAGTTTACAAGTCTTAAAAGGTGTTGATTTACATATAAAAAAAGGTGAAATTGTATCCATTGTAGGTGCATCTGGTGCTGGAAAAACAACGCTATTGCAAATCCTAGGAACGTTAGACAAACCTTCTGTTGAAAATGGAACTTCATTAACTATAAATGAGGAAGACATTTTAAAAATGAACGATAAATTGTTATCTAAATTTAGAAACCAACATTTGGGATTTATTTTTCAATTTCATCAATTATTACCTGAATTTACAGCTTTAGAAAACGTTTGTATTCCTGCATTTATAGGTGGAAAAGAAAAAAAAGAAACCGAAACAGAAGCAAAAAGATTACTTGATTATTTGGGATTATCACACAGAATTGATCACAAACCCAACGAACTTTCTGGCGGTGAACAACAAAGAGTAGCTGTAGCAAGAGCATTAATCAACAAACCGGCTGTGATTTTTGCCGATGAACCTTCAGGAAATTTAGATACGGCTTCCGCAGAAAATTTACATCAATTGTTTTTCAAACTCCGTGATGAATTTGGACAAACCTTCGTAATTGTAACTCACAATGAAGAATTAGCCAACATGGCAGATCGAAAATTAGTCATGGTTGATGGATTGATATCAAAATAAAATTTATGGTTCTAATACATCTATCATGGATTTATATTCTCTTCACCACAATCAATCTTGGTTTTGGTTTTGATAGATGTATTGGATTGAAAAATAAAAATTTCGCGATTACATCCATTTTAGGATTATTTTCTGTTACTATTCTTGCGAGCGTTTGGGCAATTTTTGGTAGAATTAATATTGAATTTCATGGAGTTCTCTTAATTCTTAATCTTTTACTCTTTTTCAAATTCCAAAAAGAGATTATTGAAAACTATAAAAGCTTTTGGATTGAACTATATTCACTATCAAAAACGCTAAAAATCTTTTTATTCACAATTACTTTAATGATTGTTGCACAATGCAGTTCTATTCCGTATGTAATTGATAATGAATCTTATTACATTCAAACCATCAAATGGATTAACGAATACGGATTCGTAAAAGGAATTGTGAATTTGCATTTTTTTCTTGGTCAAACGAGTGGTTGGCACATTACACAAAGTGTTTTTAATTTTTCGTTTCTGTATTCCAATTTCAATGATTTAAGCGGTTTTGTAATGCTTTTGGGAACCATTTTTTCTATCCAAAAACTTCAAGAATTTTACCAAAATAAAAACTCCAACTACCTTTTAATAGGATTATTTCCGATAACGAGTATTTTCCTTTTTCAATTTATTAGCGCACCATCACCTGATATTCCGGTTTATGTTTTATCGTTTATCATCTTTTTTTACTTTTTAGAAAATTTCAAAAAATGTACTGTTGAAGTATTTAATTTGATTGTAATTTTGATACTTTTTACACTTTATATTAAAAATACCACTTTAACTTTTGTTATAATTCCAATCGTATTATTGATTCAAAATTTCAAAATTCTATCAAAAAATTTATCAAAATCGTTTCTATTGGCAACTATTGTTTTGATACTTTTTATAACGAAAAACATTATTATTTGTGGTTCGCCAGTTTTTCCATCCAAATTATTTGCATCCTTTACTATGGATTATGCGATTCCGGATAGTATTGAAAGTTTTTATTACGATCAATTAAAATATTATGGTTACTTCGTCGATTTACAACAATACAATTCTATGTCGGCTTTCGATTTATTTTTAAGATGGCTATCGCTTCCAAAACTAAATGGATTGTTCAATAAATTGAGTGTTTTACTCATAATAATTACACCCTTTTTCATCTATAAATTTCAAAACAAGAAAGCAGTTTGGATACTTTATATTTTGATGGTTTTGCAATTAATCATCCTTTTCGCAACATCGCCTCAATATCGATTTTTCATGAATTTTATCTTATTCTTTTCGCTGTTTTGCTTCATTTGTTTGTTTCAAAATAAAAGAATAATTAATGCTGTTTTATTGCTTTCGTTAGTTCCAACTCTACTAATTCTATTTCTTCCTATCAATTTAAACCGTTTTTCAAATTACAAATTCATGATGGAACTAAGTAATTTTTCAACAGAAAATATAGTTTTTCCACATGAAAACACTAAAAACAATACATCATTTGAAGTCATTCAATTAGGTAATATGAACTACAACTCACCTATCCAAAACGACTTCTTTTGGGCAAGCGGAAACGGAACTCTTCCTTGTGTAAATAAAGATCAAATTGCTTATTTCAAGAAATACTTTTATATCATTCCACAACAAAGAAGCAAAGATTTAAAAGACGGATTTTATGCCAAAAAAATCAACAAAAATGACTAATTCCGAGCTAAAATCATTCCTAGACGAGAAAGTCGATTTATACAACAATCCGAAGTTTATTGAAAGTGATCCAATACAAATTCCGCATGCTTTTTCTTTGAAAGAAGACATTGAAATTGCAGGATTTTTATCAGCAACAATTGCTTGGGGAAACCGTAAAATGATAATCAATAATGCAAAAAAAATGATGGATTTCATGGGAAATTCACCATACGATTTTGTACTAAACCATCAAGATTACCAGCTCGAAAAATTAGAGAATTTCGTTCATCGCACTTTCAATGGTGGCGATATGATTACGTTTGTAAAAGGTTTACAAAATATTTACACCAATCATAATGGTTTGGAAGCTGTTTTCGCAAATAACATTGAGAAAGATTCAATGCAAAAAAGTATTTCCGAATTTAAGAAAGTATTCTTCGAAATCAATCATCAAAGTCGTACCCAAAAACATATTTCTGATCCATTAAATAATTCGGCAGCCAAAAGAATCAATATGTTTCTTCGTTGGATGGTTCGAAACGATAAAAAAGGAGTAGATTTTGGAATTTGGAAAACCATTCCTACGTCCGCATTATCTTGTCCGCTTGACGTTCATTCTGGAAATGTAGCTCGAAAATTAGAACTACTTTCTAGAAAACAAAACGATGCAAAAGCACTTTCAGAATTAGATAATAACCTTCGAAAATTAGATGCAAATGATCCTGTAAAATACGATTTTGCATTATTTGGTTTGGGCGTTTTTGAGAAGTTTTAAATTAATAGTTACGCATTTTTTTAAAAGCATCACTTTTGGCAATAAGAAATTCATAAATTCTAAGGTATTCCATTTCTTTCATTAAAACAGAAGATTGCAAATCCACGTCACAGTATTCTTTGAATATAGTTATATCTTCTTCTTTTAATTTTAAAGTTTTAACATAAAAATCTTTGTCAAAATTAGACTCCAAATAATCGATAAAACGAACTTTTTCATTCTTTTTATCTTCATCATCATCTCCTAAAAGACTTTTCACAAACTTTGATACTCCTTTACCCATTCTAACAAAATCTAATCCATTGGGAGTCCTTCCGTCATAAACACCTACTACTTTTGGAGCTGAAGCTTCTTTAGCAACGGTAATCTTATCAATATCCTCCTGACTTACTATATTTTTATACTTAAATTTATTAGCAACTTTAACTTCATCAAGTTCAATTGGCATTTTAGATAAATTAATCTGTAGCCAATTAGCATCAATATCTTTCTGCGTGATAATTAATTTATAGTTATTAAATTCGTTTACAAACAACACTAATTTATCCCCAACAGCAACTTTAATTTTAAACTCTCCATTGTTATTAGTTACAACAAGCGTGTTTTGTGTAAAATTAATAACGTCAACTTTAGCCATAGGAAAATAGTCGTTCACAACTTTTCCTGAAATCACTTTCTCGGTTTGAGAACAAACATTTTGAATAAAAAAAAGTAAAATAAAAAAGTAGTTTATCTTCATAAGGTTCTGTTATACTTCATAAAAGTATTGGAAACATTCAAAATAAAAACACAAGTAACCTATAATCTTATGTTAAATAAAAACTTACAACTGCAATACAAATAAGAAAAAGGAACCTCACGTTCATTAAAATTTTAAGTTTTAATCAAATATAATTTGAACTAAAAATTGCAATTGATATTGATTTTTTATGCTATTTTTGTCCAAATAATAACACAACAACACAACTATGCTTATCATCGGAATTGCAGGTGGAACAGGTTCAGGAAAAACAACTGTTGTTCACCAAATTATGAACGAACTTCCAGAAACTGAAGTCGGAATTATTTCTCAAGACTCTTACTACAAACAAAATGTAGGCATGAGTTATGAAGAAAGAAGCAACATTAATTTTGACCATCCACGCGCTATCGATTTTGAACTTTTAGTACAACATTTAAAAGAGTTAAAAGCCGGAAAAACAATCGATCAACCTGTTTATTCCTTCGTAACGCACAACAGAACCGACGATACCATTTCAACGCATCCAAGAAAAGTAATGATTGTAGAAGGAATTCTTATCCTAACCAATCCAGAACTTCGCGAAATGTTTGACGTAAAAGTTTTCGTTCACGCCGATTCAGACGAGCGTTTGATTCGTCGTTTAAAACGTGATATTGCAGAGCGTGGTCGTGACATGGAAGAAGTTTTAAACCGTTACCAAACGACACTAAAACCAATGCACCAACAGTTCATCGAACCAACAAAAGCATTTGCAGACATCATCATTCCAAACGATAAATATAATACCGTTGCTATCGATGTGGTTCGTGCCGTAATCAACCAACGCTTAGTCTAATTTTATATCTGAAATAAATGAAAAATTGGTTTCAAAACCTTATTAGTGATTTTCCGTTTCTTAAGTTTTTAGGAAGCAAATACACTTTGGTTTCCTTATTTTTCATCGTTTGGATGCTTTTTCTTGACAATTATTCTTATATGGATAGTCGTGTTTTAGATAAAGAAATCAACGAATTAGAAGACAATAAAAGATACTACCAAGAAGAAATCGCTACGGACAAACAAAGCATTAAAAACTTAAACAATCCTGGTCAAACCGAAAAATATGCTCGCGAGAAATACTACATGAAAAAAGACAGCGAAGACATATACATCATTGACATCGAAGAAGATAGAATTAAAGACAGTTTAGAAGGAGCGAAACAATAGGCATTTCGGAAATGGCAATTCCTGCTTTCCGTTCTACTTCGTGCCACTGCAATCAGGGCTAGATTGTGAACTTTAAACTAGAGTTAGCGTTTTTAAAGAAATCCTACATTAACAATAATAATTTACATCAATTTTGTCATTTCGACGCAGGAGAAATCACACAAGAAAATAACAGCAGATACTTCCTACTTCAAAATAAAAAATAATAACAAAAAAGTATATACCTATTTTGCAAAAAATCAAATTTAAATCTTCAAAAAAAGATAATTTTTGACTAAATTTGAAGTATCAAAAAGCAAAATACTTGTGAGCACAAATAAACCACTTTTTACAGATTTTGAAAGCGTAAGTTCCAAACAATGGAAACAGCAAATTCAATACGAACTCAAAGGCGCCGATTACAACGAAACACTCGTTTGGGAAAGCCCAGAAGGCATCAAAGTAAAACCATTTTATCACAATGATGAAGTGGAAGAAACAGATTCTAAAATTTCAATAAATTCTCCAGAAAAAGCCTTTGAAATTCTTCAAAACATCTTCGTTCACGACGTAAAAAAATCTAACGAACGTGCATTAGACACACTTAATCGTGGAGCAGAAAGCATTCGTTTTACGATAGAAAATGATACCATTTCTATTGCAGATTTGATGCAAAATCTTCCTTTAGAAAAAACAACTTATTATTTTTATTTACCATTTCTATCGGTAGATTTCGCAACTAAAGTAAGTGAATATGCAGCCAAAAATCATGCAAAATTCGTAATCCAAATTGATCCAATTGGTCAACTTACTAAAGACGGAAATTGGTTTGAAAACCTAGAAAGCGATTTTGAAAAACTAAATACTATTGCAAGTTCATCAGCTGTTAATTACCTAAATATAAGTTCGGGAATTTACCAAAATGCTGGAGCCAATATGGTGCAACAATTAGCTTACACTTTGGCGCAAGCTAATGAATATTTTAATAGAATTCCAGCATTAAAACATCCCATAACAATTGAAGTCGCAGTTGGAACCAACTACTTTTTCGAAATTGCAAAACTTAGAGCTTTACGACTTCTGTTCAACACTTTAGCTAAAGAATACCATCATAATTTTGATTGTAACATCATTGCTACACCAACTCGTAGAAATAAAACTATTTACGATTACAACGTAAACATGCTACGAACTACAACCGAATGTATGTCGGCAATTCTTGGTGGCGCTAATATTGTAGCCAATTTACCTTACGATGCTTTGTATCATAAAGACAACGAATTTGGAGATAGAATTGCTAGAAACCAACTTTTAGTTTTAAAACACGAAAGTTATTTTGATAAAGTAAATAATCCTGCCGATGGCGCTTATTATATTGAAAATCTAACGCAACAATTAGCAGAAAAAGCATTAGAATTATTCAAAGACATTGAAAAAAATGGTGGTTTAATTACCCAATTAATGGAAGGAACTATTCAACGAAAAATCAGTGAAAGTGCCAATAAAGAGCAAGAATTATTCGACAATGGTAAAGAAATATTATTAGGAACCAACAAATATCCAAACAAAAACGACAGCATGAAAAATGATTTGGAATTGTATCCTTTTGTAAAACAAAATCCGCGCAAAACGCTCATCACTCCAATCATTGAAAAAAGGTTGGCAGAGAAATTAGAGCAAGAGCGATTATCTCAAGAATCATAACCATGAGAAAAAATATACAACACATCACTTTGGAAAGTTCCAAAAAGGAAACTCCAAATAACAATACTACAACTTTTCACACTGCTGAAAATATTGAAGTTAAACCAACCTACACTAAAGAAGACATCGAAAATTTGGAACACATTGGTTTTGGAGCAGGATTTGCCCCAAATCTTCGCGGACCTTATGCTACCATGTACGTTCGTCGTCCTTGGACCATTCGTCAATATGCTGGATTTTCAACTGCAGAAGAAAGTAATGCTTTCTACAGAAGAAATCTTGCAGCTGGACAAAAAGGACTTTCGGTAGCTTTCGATTTAGCAACACACAGAGGTTACGATTCTGACCATGAACGTGTTTTTGGAGACGTTGGAAAAGCTGGAGTTGCAATCGATTCTGTAGAAGATATGAAAATTCTTTTCGATCAAATTCCATTGGGTGAAATGTCGGTTTCTATGACTATGAATGGTGCTGTTTTACCAATTATGGCTTTTTATATTGTTGCAGCCGAAGAACAAGGTGTTGCTCCTGAATTACTTTCAGGAACGATTCAAAATGATATTTTGAAGGAGTTCATGGTGAGAAATACCTACATCTATCCGCCAACGCCTTCGATGAAAATCATTGCTGATATTTTTGAATATACAAGCAAGAAAATGCCGAAATTTAACTCGATTTCTATTTCGGGTTACCACATGCAAGAAGCTGGAGCAACTGCCGATATTGAGTTAGCTTATACTTTAGCCGACGGTTTAGAATATATTCGAACAGGTTTAGCAACCGGAATGAAAATTGATGAATTCGCGCCTCGCCTATCTTTCTTTTGGGCAATTGGTATGAACCATTTTATGGAAATTGCTAAAATGCGTGCCGGAAGAATGTTGTGGGCAAAATTGCTAAAACAATTCCATCCACAAGATGAAAAGTCATTGGCTTTGAGAACGCATTGTCAAACATCAGGTTGGAGTTTAACCGAGCAAGATCCTTTTAATAATGTGGCTAGAACTGCTATTGAAGCAGCTGCTGCGGCTTTTGGAGGAACACAGTCGTTGCACACTAATGCTTTAGACGAAGCTATTGCGTTACCAACCGATTTCTCTGCTAGAATTGCTAGAAATACCCAAATATTTTTACAAGAAGAAACCAAAATTTGCAAAACGGTCGATCCTTGGGCAGGAAGTTATTATGTAGAAAGTTTGACCAACGAAATTGCTCAAAACGCTTGGAAACTTATTGAAGAAGTAGAAGAATTAGGTGGAATGACAAAAGCCATCGAAGCTGGAATTCCGAAATTGCGTATTGAAGAAGCTGCCGCTCGAAAACAAGCCAGAATTGACAGCAGTCAAGATATTATTGTTGGTGTAAATAAATTTAGATTAGAAAAAGAAGATCCATTACAGATTTTAGATGTAGATAACGATATGGTGCGTAAGCAACAAATTGAACGTTTGACACAAATAAAAGCCACTCGCGACAATACTAAAGTTGCAGAATGTTTAGCAAAATTAACTGATTGTGCTCAAAACTCTAATGGAAATTTATTAGATTTGGCAGTAGAAGCAGCAAGAAACAGAGCCACATTAGGAGAAATCAGTGATGCTTTGGAAGCAGTTTTTGGAAGATATAAAGCACAAATTAGAAGTTTTAGCGGCGTGTATAGTAAAGAAATAAAAAACGACGAAAGTTTTGAAAAAGCAAAACAACTAGCCGATGCCTTCGCCAAAAAAGAAGGTCGTCGTCCTAGAATTATGATTGCTAAAATGGGACAAGACGGACACGATCGTGGTGCGAAAGTAGTTGCCACAGGTTATGCCGACGTAGGTTTTGACGTTGATATTGGACCCTTATTTCAAACGCCACAAGAAGCTGCGAAACAAGCAGTAGAAAACGATGTTCACATTCTTGGAGTTTCCTCATTGGCAGCTGGACACAAAACGTTAGTACCACAAGTAATTGCAGAACTAAAAAAATACGGACGCGAAGATATTATGGTAATTGTTGGTGGCGTAATTCCTGCGCAAGATTACCAATTCCTTTTTGATGCTGGTGCAGTTGCCGTTTTTGGTCCTGGAACTAAAATTAGTGAAGCTGCGATCAGTATTTTGGAGGTGCTTTTGGAAGAGTAGAATAATTAAATTTATTTATAAAACATTATCGTATTTAATGAAAAGAAAGTTCCAAATTATATTTATTTTTTTGATTTCATTATCAGTTAAAGCTCAAGATTATTCTAAATTTTTACCTTATTTTTCAAATAATTTATATGGTTTAGTCAATGACAAACAAGAGCAAATAGTTGAACCAAAATATAAAGAAGCAGAAATTATCAATGAGTTTTCCTTTGTTATATTTGATAAAATTCATTGCTATGATTTGTTCAATGGAAAATATGTTAACATTCCTTATTCTGAAGAAAATTCTTTTGTAGTGATTAGCAATGAACTTTTTGTTTTTAATTCAAAAGGCAATACTTTAATAAATCCTTACACTAAGGAAAAAATTCCTTTAAAATTGAAATACAAATTGATGTACAACAGAACTTTTTATGATTTTAAATCTAAGAAGAGCTATGATATGATTTTTGCTTACACCAATGATGAAAAACAATTATTTCTTAAA
>LNDX01000003.1 GCA_001464475.1 Flavobacteriaceae bacterium Ga0077528
ACAGTTGAGTACCAACCTGCAAGAGTTGTACCGCATGTTCCTGCTGGTAATGAACCTACAATTGGCGTACAAGCATTGTCAATAATACCATTACAATCGTTGTCGATTCCATCGTAACAAACATCAACTGCTCCTGGATTGATAGCCGCATTAGCATCGTTACAATCTGTTCCTAAAGTTACATAACCTGGGAAAGGAACACAAGATTGAAAAGTTGGAGCTAATGGATCGCCATAACCATCACCATCATTATCAACATAATAAGTTAAATTTGGCAACAAAGTTATTACAGCAGAACCACTATTTCCAGTTCCTGTTAACGCTAAGCTATCTGTAACTGACACTATAGTATAAGTTGAAGTAATTAATGGTGAAACAATAATATTTGTTCCACTGATATAGTTACTTTCGGTAAATACAGTAGTTCCATCAGTATATTCAATAGTAAATGGACTTGTTCCTCCTGTTAAGGTTACCGAAATAGCAGCGCTATCACCTTCACAAATAGAAGTAGTTCCAGATATAACTGATGCAGTTGGACCAGTTAACTCTGCAGTAGTTCCATACAAAATAACATTATTTTGATTTGAATTCGTATCGAATCCTCCTGTACCTCCAGTAGCTGTTGCTCCAAATCCATAAAGTCTGAATGTTGTTGTTGAAGACACATTTGTTAAACTTGTAATAGGGATAGTTTTTATAGCTGTTGCACTAGCAGTCATGTTAATAAGAGTTCCAATATCATTTGTAAATCCATCAGCAGAAGATCTAAGAGCTACTGATCTTGGACCAGTTCCAGAAAAATCCCAAATAAAAGAGAAAGATGTTGGTGTGAAAGTATATCCTGAGTTAGGCGTAACTACAAATTGAATATAATCGTTTCCAGCAACAGCTTCAGAAAGTGTATTTCCTCCAGCAGTATTACCTGTATTAAACCAACCGGTACCTCCAAAACGATTTGCATTACCTGTTACAGCAATAGTTCCTTGTGTAAGATTTGCAGAAGTTACATTAGGATTATTGTATGTACTTGGCTCAGTTGTTTCATTTCCAGTATTACCAAAGGTATTCCATTGTAAGATTGCAGGTGGAGTAATGTTTGCAATAAGACCTGTTGGCTGAGTTAATGAGTAATTTCCTGCACTTGCTCCACCTAATGTTGAAGTTGAAGTTACAGCAACTCCATTAGCTACAGCAGAAGAAGCGAAAGTTCCTGTTCCGATTAATGTAACAACATCACCAGAAATAATTCCAGTTAAAGTACCTGTTATTGTAGCATTAGTATTTCCGTCAAAAGGTTTGTTCTGAGCAATTGCTCCAGTTACTGTTAGTGCTCTAGGAGTAATGTCAGCAAACAATCCTGATGGAAGTGTTAGTGTGTATTTTGCAATATCTGCACCGCTTAAAGTTTGCGTAGATGAAACTACAATACCGTTTGCTACATCAACTGAAGCAAAAGTACCAGTATTAGAAACGGTAACATCATCAGTACCTACAACACCCACTAAAGTGTAACCTGAAATTATTGCATTATTTAATTTATTATAAATTTTGTTATTAGCCACAGCACCTGAAATAGTCAGCTCTTTAGCTAAAATTGTATAATTTAAAGTTGCTATACCTGTTCCTCCACCATTTGTAGCAGAAATAGTAACTGTATACAATCCAGGTAATCCTGTTGGTGTTCCAGTAATTTCACCATTAGAAGTATTTACAGATAATCCTGCAGGTAAACCAGTAGCATTAAAACTTGATGGCGACTCTGAAGCAGTTATTGTGTATGTTGCAGCCGAAACACCATATGTAGCAGATGCTGTTAAAACACTAGAGATTACTGGTGAAGGCTCACTTGTAATATCAGCTACTAAAGAAGGCTGAGTAAGGTAATAATTAGCAGAACCTGCTCCACTGATTGAGTATCCAGTTACTGAAACAGCAACTGCATTTGCAACAGCAGAACTTGCGAAAGTTCCAACTGGTGTTCCATCTAAAGAAACCACATCGCTATTGATTACACCAACTAAAGAACCTGTTCCTGATAAAGTTGCAGATGTATTTCCATCAAAAACTTTATTATTAGCAGTTAATCCAGACACTGTTAATTCCTTAGTAGAAACCGTACTTGAAACAGTTGCTACATTTACAGAAGTGGCATTAGAACTAGACAATACAATATCTCCAGAATAAGGAGAATTAATAACAGATGCTGTAGCACTTAAACGCATATAAACTGGTGTCGAAGAAATAGTTCCAGCCGCACCTACAGTAACTGAAGAAGCAAAACCAGAACCTGATGATAAGGAAACTTCATATCCAGAAGGAGGTGTTACTAAAATTCCAGCTTGCATGAAAGTTCCAGAAACAGAGAAAGAAGTTTCTGAAGATGGTGTTCCGTAAACAGTTGATAGTGCAGATAAAGTTCCTGAAGCAGCAATAGCTGGTGGTGGAGCTAGCTCTGTATAACCATTTAAAACAACATTATTTTGAGAAGAAGCACAGTCAAATCCAGCTGTACCTCCTGTACCATTATATGCATAAAGTCTGAAAGTTGTTGCACTAGACAACGCTGTTAAACCAGAAATCGTTATTGTTCTGAATAAAGTTGTACTAGATGTTAATCCATTAATCACACCTAAATCTGAGGTATAATTATCAGCTGATGATCTCAAAGCTACACTCGTTGGACCAGTTCCAGATCTATCCCAAATAAAAACAAATGAAGTAGGTGTAAATAAATAACCTACTGCTGGTGTAGCTGTAAATTGGATATATTGATTAGTTGCTACAGAAGTTTGAGAACCCCAAGTACCTCCAAAACGGTTTCCATTTCCTGCAGGTGTTACAGTACTTCCTGTAAAATTTAAACTAGAAGATAACATATTAGCATCATTAGTAGCACTTGGCTCTATTGTTTCAGTTCCTGCATTTCCAAAAGTATTCCATTGTAATAAAGGAACTGATGGCACAGTAATATTTGCAGTCAAACCAGTTGGCTGAGTCAAAGAATAGTTTCCAGAATTTGCACCTCCAATTGTAGAAGTTGATGTAACAGCAATTCCAGTTCCAATTGCTGAACTAGCAAATGTACCTGATAAAGTTAAAGTTACTGCATCTGGAGCAATCACTCCATTTAATGTACCTGTTATGGTAGCTGTTGTATTTCCGTCAAAACCTTTGTTTTGAGCAGCTGCACCAGAAATAGTTACTTCTTTAGCTGTAATATCTGCTGCTAATCCAGTAGGTAAAGTCAAACTATACTTTCCAGCATCCAAACCACTTAATGTTTGAGTTGAAGTAACTGAGACACCATTTGAAACATTAATAGTTGCAAATGTTCCAGTATTAGAAACAGATACATTATCACTTCCAAAAACACCTACTAAAGTAGATCCTGAAATTGTAGCAACATTAGTTCTATCATAAATTTTATTATCAGCAATAGCTCCAGAAATTGTCAATTCTTTGGCTATAATTGTATAAACTAATGTTTGACTATCACCTATACCAGCACCATTAGATGCTGAAATCAAAACATTATAAGCACCAGGAGTAGCTGTTGGTGTTCCTGAAATTTCACCATTTGTAGTATTTAAAGTCAATCCACTTGGCAAACCAGAAGCACTATAGCTTGTTGGAGATTCAGAAGCAGTAATTGTATAAATCGAAGCAACAGTTCCATATGCTGAACTAAAAGTTAGTCCACTAGTAATTGAAGGTGTTGGAGAAGAGGTAATTGAGATAGTTCCATCTGCAGCTAAAAAATTATAATTTGTAGCTGTTAACAATGATACATCTGGAGTAATAGTAACACCAGAAGTAGCTGCTGGAGTAGTATCAGTATAAGAAGTTGTATAAGATACAGAACCACCAATTACAGACACATTTTCACTATTAACAAATCCTGAAGATGTATAAGAACCTAAACCAATAACCGTTGCAACAGGTGTTCCGAAAGCAACATTTTGATTATTTGCTGTTATAGTAATTGTAGCTGGAAAAACAATATTTCCAGTTGATGTTGTTGTAATATTTACTGGAGATGCTCCAGTGCTTGAAAGAACAATATTTTGAGAATTATAAGAACCAGGAACAGGAGCGTCAGCTTTTAATCTAATTCTTAAAGTACCACTTGCACTTCCAGAAGTTTGTGTAAATGATGTTGTTGCACCATAAGTAATTCCGTCATTAGACACTTCAAAACCAGTTGGAGCTGTTGCTACTAAATTAGCAGATAAATCAGCTCCTGAAACTGCAAAAGATTGAACTGTGGAAGCTGTTCCATATGTTGTTGTAAAAGCAGTTGCAGTGGCAGCACCTGAAATAATAGGTGTAGTAGTTGCTACTAGAGTTCCATTAAAAATTAAATTACCTTGAAGACCTCCAGTACCAGCGTTAGTCTCTGCACCATAAGCATAAAATCTGAAAGTAATCGTTGAAATACCAGTATTTGAAACACTCACTACATTTCCTGTGTAACCACTATTCGCGTCTGGCGATTCTAATACATTAGTTACGTTTGTTAAACCAGCACCAGTTGTTGTTACAGGTATTAACGAAGCATAAGTATCTAAACTTGTTCTCCATTGAAACCTTCTTGGACCTGCGGCACTTCTACCAACACCAAATTGTAAGGATGGATTAGAAATTGTATATCCTGAATTAGCTGTAATAGTGAATTCATAATATTTACCTAAATCAACATTACCACCTATTGCACCAAGATCAATTGATCCTGTTGGCCAATTTGTTGCTCTCGAATTTCCACTACTACTTGATGTGGATACTGAAACTTTAACCAAAGGATTAACTGTTAAGTTAGTAATAGCAGTCCCATTATATGGCAAACTACTAACATTTCCTACAGTACCTGCAAAACTATATGTTCCACTAAAAGCTTGTCCAACAGCATTTGTTGAAAAAAATAGTAATAATAACGCTAAGCTCCAAAAGAGCGGTCGCATTGAATTAATAACTTGTAAATGTTTTTTCATAAAATTATGATTTTTTTTGATTTTGAAGTACAAAGTTAAAAACTAAACTTCTCAAAACGTATGTTTTATGTTAGCTTTTTGTTAACATTTATCAACAATTACGTTTATCGATTAAATAAGTTTTTAATCGGATTTATTGCAAAAAACACATAAAAAAAACTCCTCAATTTCTTGAGGAGTTTTGATTTATTAAGCTTGTCCTGTTGGACCAAAGTTTAAAGGAATTGGCGGTTGTTCGGAATCTTTTATTTCGCCATGAGCCACTTCAAATCGGTGAATGTTTTCTCCTAATGCTTTAAGAAACCTTTTAGCATGTTGAGGAGTTAAAATAATTCTCGATTTTACTTTTGATTTTGGAACACCAGGCATGATGGTCACAAAATCTAAAACAAACTCAGATGGAGAATGATTGATAATTGCTAGATTAGAATAAATTCCCTCAGCAACTTTTTCATCAAGCTCAATGTTTATTTGTCCCGGTTGTGGTTGATTATTATCACTCATGATTAATAAATATATTCTTCTTTATTCGCCATTAACTCATTGTAATCCTCTTTAGATCCAACTATGATGTGATCGTAATCTCTCATACCTGTACCAGCTGGAATTCTGTGTCCAACGATTACATTTTCTTTCAATCCTTCTAAAGTATCTACTTTACCAGCAACAGCTGCTTCATTCAATACTTTTGTTGTTTCTTGGAACGATGCTGCAGAAATGAATGATTTAGTTTGAAGCGAAGCTCTTGTAATACCTTGTAATACAGGAGTTGCAGTAGCAGTAATAACATCACGAGCTACAACTAAATTTTTATCATTACGTTTCAATAATGAATTTTCATCTCTTAATTCACGTGGAGAAATGATTTGACCTGGTTTAAGATTTTCAGAATCACCTGCATCTTCAACCACTTTCATTCCATATAATTTATCATTTTCAACGATAAAATCACTTGTGTGAATTAATTGCTCTTCTAAGAATAAAGTATCTCCTGGATCTTCAACTCTTACTTTACGCATCATTTGACGAATAACAACCTCAAAGTGTTTATCATTGATTTTTACACCTTGAAGACGGTAAACTTCTTGAATTTCGTTAACCAAGTATTGTTGAACAGCAGATGGTCCTTGAATTCTTAAAATATCGTCTGGAGTGATTGCACCATCTGATAAAGGAACTCCAGCTTTTACGAAGTCATTCTCTTGAACAAGAATTTGACTAGATAATTTTACTAGATATTTCTTAACCTCACCAAATTTAGATTCGATGATGATTTCACGGTTACCTCTCTTAATTTTTCCGAAAGAAACAACTCCATCAATTTCTGAAACTACAGCAGGATTAGAAGGATTACGAGCTTCTAACAACTCAGTAATTCTTGGTAAACCTCCAGTAATATCTCCAGCTTTAGAAGAACGACGAGGAATTTTCACAAGGATTTTACCTGCTTTAATTTTCTCTCCATCTTCTACCATAAGGTGAGCTCCAACTGGTAAGTTGTAAGAACGAATAAGCTCTCCATCTTTACCGTAAACTAATAATGTTGGAATTAATTTTTTGTTTCTTCCTTCAGAAATTACTTTTTCTTGGAAACCTGTTTGCTCATCGATTTCAACTTGGAAAGATTGTCCTTGTTCTAAATCTTCGTAAGCAATTTTTCCTGTAAATTCAGAAACAATTACACCATTATATGGATCCCATTTACAAATTGCAGCTCCTTTTTCAACTACGTCACCGTCTTTTACACTGATAACAGAACCATAAGGAATGTAATGAGTGCTTAAAAGGATTCCTGTTTTAACATCAATTAATTTTAATTCTGTTGAACGAGAAACTACAATATCTACTTTGTTTCCATCAGCATCTTCACCAACAACAGTTTTTAAATCTTCAATTTCTAGTTTTCCACCAAATCTTGCAATAATGCTTGATTCTTCAGAAACTCCTCCAGCAACTCCACCAACGTGGAATGTACGAAGTGTTAACTGTGTTCCTGGCTCACCAATTGACTGTGCAGCGATAACACCAACAGCTTCACCTTTTTGAGTCATTTTTCCAGTAGCTAAGTTTCTTCCATAACATTTAGCACAAATACCTTTTTTAGCTTCACAAACTAGAGGAGAACGCACTTCCACTTTTTCAATTGGAGATTCTTCAATAGCTTTAACGATAGCTTCAGTAATTTGCTCACCAGCATGAACTAATATATTAGAATCAAGAGGATTGATAACGTCTTGTAATGCAACACGTCCTAAAATTCTCTCTCCTAATGTTTCAACAATTTCTTCATTTTTCTTTAAAGCAGAAACTTCAATTCCTCTTAAAGTACCACAATCTACAGAGTTTACAATTACGTCTTGAGAAACGTCATGTAATCTACGAGTTAAGTAACCAGCATCGGCAGTTTTAAGAGCCGTATCCGCAAGACCTTTACGCGCACCGTGAGTAGAAATAAAGTACTCAAGGATAGAAAGACCTTCTTTAAAGTTTGAAAGAATTGGATTTTCAATAATTTCACCACCACCAGCAGTAGATTTTTTAGGCTTAGCCATCAAACCACGCATACCAGTTAACTGACGAATTTGTTCTTTAGATCCACGCGCTCCAGAGTCAAGCATCATATATACAGAGTTGAAACCTTGTTGGTCTTCTCTAATATTTTTCATTGCTAATTCTGTTAATTGAGCATTTGCAGAAGTCCAAATATCAATAACCTGATTGTAACGTTCGTTATTTGTGATAAGCCCCATGTTATAGTTCATAGAAATACCTTCTACTTGAACACGAGCATCAGCAATTAATTTAGTTTTTTGCTCAGGAATTCGAATATCACCTAATGAGAACGATAAACCACCTTTAAAGGCAAATTTATAACCCATATCTTTCATGTTATCAAGGAAAGCTGCCGTTGTAGGAACATCAGTTACTGCAAGGATTTTTCCAATAATATCACGCAAAGATTTTTTAGTTAATACTTCGTTTATATATCCAGCTGCTGGAGGAACTACTTCGTTGAAAAGTACTCTACCTGCAGTTGTTTGAATAACTTTGTAAACTAACTCACCATTTTCATTAAAATCTTTAGCACGTACTTTCACACGAGCATTCAATTCTAATCTACCTTCATTCAAAGCAATATTTACTTCTTCTGCAGAGTAGAAAGTTAAATCTTGACCTAAAATTGGATGCTCTGGAGTTGACAAACGCTCTTTGGTCATATAATATAGACCTAGTACCATGTCTTGAGAAGGTACTGTAATTGGAGCACCATTTGCTGGATTCAAGATATTATGAGAAGCCAACATTAATAATTGTGCTTCCAAAATAGCTTCTGGTCCAAGTGGCAAGTGAACCGCCATCTGGTCACCATCAAAATCCGCGTTGAACGCCGTACAAACTAATGGGTGTAATTGGATAGCTTTTCCTTCAATTAATTTTGGTTGGAAAGCTTGAATACCAAGTCTGTGTAAGGTAGGAGCACGATTCAGTAATACTGGATGTCCTTTAATTACATTTTCTAAGATATCCCAAACTACTGGCTCTTTTTTGTCAATTATTTTTTTAGCCGACTTAACTGTTTTAACAATCCCTCTTTCGATTAACTTACGAATAACGAATGGTTTGTATAGTTCAGCAGCCATATCTTTAGGAAGACCACATTCGAACAATTTCATTTCTGGTCCAACAACAATTACCGAACGAGCAGAATAATCCACACGTTTTCCAAGTAAGTTTTGACGGAAACGACCTTGTTTACCTTTTAATGAGTCAGATAAAGATTTTAATGGTCTGTTTGATTCAGTTTTAACAGCAGAAGCTTTACGAGTGTTATCAAATAATGAATCTACTGATTCTTGCAACATACGTTTTTCGTTTCTTAAGATAACTTCTGGAGCTTTGATTTCCATTAATCTTTTCAAACGGTTGTTTCTGATGATAACTCTACGATACAAGTCATTCAAATCTGAAGTTGCGAAACGACCACCATCAAGTGGCACTAAGGGACGCAATTCTGGTGGAATAACTGGTACAACTTTAAGAATCATCCATTCTGGACGGTTCTCTCTGTTCAAATTAGAATCACGGAATGATTCAACAACTTGTAATCTTTTTAATGCTTCTGTTTTTCTTTGTTTAGAAGTTTCATTGTTTGCACTATGTCTTAATTCATAAGAAAGTGCATCTAAATCTGTTCTAGCTAATAAATCCATAATACATTCAGCACCCATTTTAGCGATGAATTTATTAGGATCGTTATCATCTAAATATTGATTTTCCATCGGAAGTGTATCTAAAATATTTAGGTACTCTTCTTCTGTTAAGAAATCCAATCTTTGTAATGATTCACCATCAACATTTTTTGCAATACCTGCTTGGATTACTACATATCTTTCGTAGTAGATAATCATATCTAATTTTTTAGATGGTAATCCAAGAATGTATCCTATTTTGTTTGGAAGTGAACGGAAATACCAAATATGAGCAATAGGCACAACAAGGTTGATGTGTCCTACTCTATCACGACGTACTTTTTTCTCTGTTACTTCAACACCACAACGGTCACATACGATTCCTTTGTAGCGAATTCTTTTATATTTTCCACAAGCACACTCAAAATCTTTTACTGGACCGAAAATCCTTTCACAAAAAAGACCATCACGTTCTGGTTTGTGAGTTCTGTAATTAATGGTTTCTGGTTTCAAAACCTCGCCACGAGATTCTGCCAAAATTGATTCTGGTGAAGCCAATCCAATAGTGATTTTATTAAATCTCTTAATGGTGTTTTGCTTGTTGTCTTTGTTATTTCTATTATTCATCATAGTTTTTACTATTGATTTACTACTATTAATTGAACTTAGATTTATAGTTTCGAAGTGATGAGTGATAAGTTATAAGTGATGAGCTGTTGAATATTAAAATATCTATTCTTACTAATTACTATTTACTTTTTACTAATTACTAAAAAACCATTAAGTTACTACCTCGAATTACTTCTCTAAACCTCAAATCTAAAATTTGGAGGTGCTAGTTATAAATAAAATCTATAAAAAATCGGAACGGTTTACGGGTATAAATCTTTAAAAACTTGTTTTTGAAAAAGTTTTCAGTTTTCAGTCACAGTTTTCAGTTGTTACACTGTAAACTGTGACTGTGACTGTTTACTATAATTATTCTTCTAATCTAATGTCTAATCCAAGACCTTTCAATTCATGCATTAATACATTGAATGATTCTGGCAATCCTGGTTCTGGCATAGTTTCACCCTTAACGATTGCTTCGTAAGTTTTAGCTCTACCAATTACGTCATCCGATTTAACAGTTAAGATTTCTCTTAAAGTACTTGAAGCACCATAAGCCTCAAGAGCCCAAACCTCCATCTCTCCAAAACGTTGACCTCCAAATTGAGCTTTACCTCCAAGTGGTTGTTGCGTGATAAGTGAGTATGGTCCGATAGAACGAGCGTGCATTTTATCGTCAACCATGTGTCCAAGTTTCAACATATAGATAACTCCAACTGTTGCTGCTTGGTGGAAACGTTCTCCTGTTCCTCCGTCATATAAATAAGTATGACCAAATCTTGGGATTCCTGCTTCGTCTGTTAGTTCATTTATTTGATCTAAAGTTGCACCATCAAAGATAGGAGTTGCATATTTACGACCTAATTTTTGACCTGCCCATCCAAGAACAGTTTCATAAATCTGACCAATGTTCATACGAGAAGGTACACCAAGTGGATTCAATACGATATCAACTGGAGTTCCATCTTCAAGGAAAGGCATATCTTCATGACGAACAATACGAGCAACAATACCTTTGTTACCGTGACGTCCTGCCATTTTATCCCCAACTTTTAATTTACGTTTTTTAGCGATATAAACTTTCGCTAATTTCAAGATTCCAGCTGGTAATTCATCTCCAACAGTAATAGTGAATTTTTCTCTACGCAAAGCTCCTTGTAAATCGTTCAACTTGATTTTGTAGTTGTGAATCAAATCATTAACCAAACGGTTAGTATCATCATCAGCAACCCATTGTCCTTTTGTTAAGTGAGCGAAATCCTCAACAGATTGAAGCATTTTTTTAGAATATTTTTTACCTTTTGGTAAAACTTCTTCTCCTAAATCGTTCATAACACCTTGCGATGTTTTTCCGTCAACAATAACAAAAAGTTTCTCGATTAATCTGTCTTTTAAATCAACAAATTTAGTTTCGAATTCCATTTCTAAAGCAGTCAAATCGTCTTTGTCTTTTGTACGCTTACGTTTGTCTTTTACTGCTCTTGCAAATAATTTTTTATCTAAAACTACACCGTGTAATGAAGGAGAAGCTTTTAATGAAGCATCTTTTACATCACCAGCTTTATCACCGAAGATAGCTCTTAAAAGTTTTTCTTCTGGAGTTGGATCTGATTCTCCTTTTGGTGTAATTTTTCCGATTAGGATGTCGCCAGGTTTAACTTCAGCTCCAATTCTAATCATTCCGTTTTCATCTAAATCTTTAGTAGCTTCTTCAGAAACGTTAGGAATATCATTAGTTAACTCTTCATTACCTAATTTTGTATCTCTAACTTCTAATGAATAATCATCTACGTGGATTGATGTAAAAATATCATCACGAACCACTTTTTCAGAGATTACAATTGCATCCTCGAAGTTGTATCCTTTCCATGGCATAAATGCTACTTTAAGGTTTCTACCGATAGCTAATTCTCCGTTTTGAGTGGCATATCCTTCACAAAGTACTTGACCTAATTGAACTCTGTCACCTTTTCTTACAATTGGCTTCAAGTTAATAGAAGTACTTTGATTCGTTTTTCTAAATTTGATTAATTGGTATGTTTTTTCATCTGGGTCAAAACTTACCATTCTTTCTTCTTCAGTTCTGTCGTATTTGATAGTAATCATATTAGCATCAACATACTCAACAGTTCCGTTTCCTTCAGCATTAATCAATACTCTTGAATCAGAAGCAACTTGTCTTTCAAGACCTGTTCCAACGATTGGAGCTTCTGGACGTAATAATGGAACGGCTTGACGCATCATGTTTGATCCCATCAACGCACGGTTAGCATCATCATGCTCCAAGAAAGGAATTAATGATGCTGAAATAGAAGCAATCTGATTTGGTGCAACGTCAGTGTAATGAATTTCAGTTGGTTTTACAACTGGGAAATCACCTTCTTCACGAGCAATAACCGTATCAGCAGTGATAGCGCCTTTAGCATCCATTTCGATGTTTGCTTGAGCAATCATTTTACCTTCTTCTTCTTCTGCGCTTAAATATGTAGGTGTAGATTCTAAATCAACAACTCCATTTGTTACCTTACGGTAAGGAGTTTCGATGAATCCCATTCCGTTAACTTTCGCATAAACACCAAGAGATGAAATCAATCCAATGTTTGGTCCCTCAGGAGTTTCAATTGGACAAAGTCTTCCGTAGTGAGTATAGTGAACGTCACGAACCTCGAAACCAGCTCTTTCTCTAGAAAGTCCACCTGGTCCAAGTGCTGATAATCTTCTTTTGTGTGTAATCTCGGCTAATGGATTGGTTTGATCCATAAATTGAGATAACTGGTTAGTCCCAAAGAAAGAGTTGATTACCGATGATAATGTTTTAGCATTAATCAAATCGATAGGTGTAAACACCTCGTTATCTCTAACGTTCATTCTTTCACGAATAGTTCTAGCCATACGTGCTAAACCAACACCAAATTGTTGAGAAAGTTGTTCTCCAACTGTTCTTACACGACGGTTTGATAAGTGATCAATATCATCAATATCTGCTTTCGCATTAATTAATTCGATCAAATATTTAATGATAGTAATGATATCTTCTTTAGTTAAAACTTGTTTTTCCATTGGAATATCAAGGTTTAACTTTTTGTTCATTCTATAACGACCAACTTCACCTAAGTTATAACGTTGATCAGAGAAGAACAATTTATCAATAATACCACGAGCCGTTTCCTCATCAGGCGGTTCAGCGTTACGTAATTGTCTATATATGTGTTCAACAGCCTCTTTTTCAGAGTTTGTTGGATCTTTTTGTAATGTGTTGTGGATGATAGCATAATCAACTTGATTATTTTCTTCCTTGTGTAACAAGATTACTTTCACATCAGCGTCAAGAATTTCTTCTACATTATCTTTATCTAAGATAGTGTCACGATCTAAAATAATTTCGTTACGCTCAATAGAAACAACCTCTCCAGTATCCTCATCCACGAAATCTTCGTGCCAAGTATTCAATACTCTCGCAGCTAATTTTCTACCAACGTATTTTTTAAGACCTGTTTTTGAAACTTTGATTTCTTCTGCAAGATCAAATATCTCAAGAATGTCTTTATCTCTTTCAAATCCGATAGCACGTAAAAGAGTTGTTACAGGTAATTTTTTCTTTCTATCAATGTACGCATACATAACGTTATTGATATCAGTTGCAAATTCTATCCAAGAACCTTTAAAAGGAATTACTCTGGCAGAATACAATTTAGTACCATTTGCATGGAACGATTGACCAAAGAAAACTCCCGGAGAACGGTGTAATTGCGAAACTACTACACGCTCAGCACCATTTATAACAAATGTTCCGCTAGGCGTCATGTAAGGAATCGTACCTAAATAAACGTCTTGAACTATAGTTTCAAAATCCTCATGTTCTGGATCTGTACAATATAATTTAAGGCGTGCTTTAAGAGGTACACTATAAGTTAAACCTCTTTCGATACACTCTTGAATAGTGTAACGTGGTGGATCAACAAAGTAATCAAGGAATTCTAATACAAATTGGTTTCTTGTATCAGTAATTGGAAAATTTTCCATGAAGGTATTGTATAAACCTTCGTTGCCTCTTTCGTCAGATTTGGTTTCCAATTGGAAAAAATCTTGAAACGATTTAACCTGAACATCCAGAAAATCTGGATATTGAGGAATGTTTTTAGTAGAGGCAAAATTCAATCTTTCAGTCTGATTTGTTATCATCAATGGACAAAATTTTGATTAAAAAAAAGTAATTGTTTTGTGTAATGTATACTTTCTTTTATTGTCAATACATCTTAAAAATAAACCAGTATCTGTAAATTTTCTTCTTCGTATTGACTAAAAGCTTTTTCGTATTTAAACTCTTTTAAGATAACTTTTAGAGTATAATTTTATTATACGAAAAATGGTTTAGGCCATTGAGTGGTTAAACTCAAGACCTAAACCTTGTTCTAAAACTATGTTAGAGTTATTTTAACTCAACAACAGCTCCAGCTTCTTCTAAAGATTTTTTCAAACCTTCAGCTTCAGCTTTAGTAACTCCTTCTTTAATATTAGCTGGAGCACCATCTACCATATCTTTAGCTTCTTTCAATCCTAAACCAGTTAATTCTTTAACCGCTTTAACAACTGCTAATTTAGAAGCACCTGCGTCTTTTAATACTACAGTGAATTCTGTTTGCTCTTCAGCAGCACCAGCATCTCCACCACCAGCAGCAACTACTACAGCTGCAGCAGCTGGTTCGATACCATACTCATCTTTTAAAATTGTAGCTAAATCATTAACTTCTTTTACAGTTAAGTTAACTAATTGTTCTGCGAATTGTTTCAAATCTGCCATTTTTTCTATCGTTTAAAATGTTTTTAATTCTATTTTTGTTTACTTGTGCGCTAATTATTCAGCTGCCTCACCTTTTTGCTCTGCATTATTTAATAAAGCAGAAATGATGCGTTTAGCTGGAGATTGAAGTAATCCAATGATTTCTCCAATAACTTCTTCTTTAGATTTAAGTGAAGCTAAGCTATCTAAAAGATTTTCTCCAATATATATTTCGTTATTGATGAAAGCTCCTTTAAATTGTGGCTTATCTGATTTTTTTCTAAAGTCTTTAATTATTTTTGCTGGTGCGTTAGCAACATCAGAAATAAAGATTGATGAATTTCCTTTAAGAACTGAAGGTAAATCTCCATATTCCTTATCAGAAGCTTCCATAGCTTTTTCTAATAGAGTGTTTTTAACAACTTCTAATTTGATTCCAGCTTTAAAACAAGCTCTTCTTAAATTTGAAGTAGTGTCTGCATCTAATCCTGAAGTATCAGCAATATATACTATGTTTGCTTCAGCCAACTTTGCAGTTAAATCTTCTATCGCGATTGATTTTTCTTCTCTAGTCATAATAAAATTTGTTAACTACCAATTATACGGCTTTAGGATCTAAAGCTATAGCAGGACTCATTGTACTTGACAAGTGAATAGACTTGATGTAAGTACCTTTAGCTGCAGTTGGTTTTAATTTAAGTAATGTTTGAATAATTTCATGAGCGTTATCTACAATTTTATCAGCCTCGAAAGAAATTCTTCCAATACCTGCATGTACGATACCTGTTTTATCAACTTTAAAATCGATTTTACCAGCTTTTACTTCCGCAACAGCTTTACCAATTTCCATAGTTACAGTTCCTGTTTTAGGGTTCGGCATTAAACCTCTTGGACCTAAAACACGCCCTAATGGACCTAATTTACCCATGATAGCAGGCATAGTGATGATTACATCAACATCTGTCCAACCATCTTTAATTTTTTGAAGGTAATCGTCTAAACCTACATAGTCAGCACCAGCTGCTTTAGCTTCTGCTTCTTTATCTGGAGTTACTAAAGCTAATACTTTAGTATCTTTACCAGTTCCATGAGGAAGAGTTACAACACCTCTTACCATTTGATTTGCTTTTCTAGGATCAACTCCAAGCTTAACAGCAATATCTACAGACTCATCAAATTTTGCTGAAGCAACAACTTTCAATAAAGATGAAGCATCTTTAAGAGAATAAAGTTTGTTTTTTTCAATTTTTGAAGCAGCCTCTTTTTGTTTTTTTGTCAATTTTGCCATTTCTTACCTTATTTTAGAGGAGAATCTCCAGTTACAGTTATACCCATAGATCTAGCTGTTCCAGCAATCATGCTCATCGCTTTTTCAATTGTGAAAGCATTTAAATCAACCATCTTGTCTTCAGCAATAGCCTTAATTTGATCCCAAGTTACATTTGCAACTTTTTTTCTATTAGGCTGACCTGAACCAGATTTCAATTTAGCAGCATCCAATAATTGAATAGCAGCAGGTGGAGTTTTTACAACAAAATCAAACGATTTGTCTTTATACACAGTAATTTGTACTGGTAAAACTTTGCCAGGTTGATCTTGAGTTCTAGCATTAAATTGCTTACAGAACTCCATGATGTTAACCCCAGCAGCTCCCAAAGCAGGTCCAACCGGTGGCGACGGGTTCGCAGCACCTCCCTTAACTTGTAGTTTAACTACTTTACTAATTTCTTTAGCCATTTCTTAAAAATTTTACATCTCTCAATTGGAAGCGATTGATGCGGTTTAATATATATGTAACAAAAATTATACTTTTTCAACTTGCATAAAACTCAATTCAAGAGGTGTTCTTCTTCCGAAAATTTTCACCATAACTTCAAGTTTACGCTTTTCTTCATTGATTTTCTCAATAGTTCCGTTAAAACCATTGAAAGGTCCATCAATAACCTTAATTGTTTCATTAATTTTGAATGGAATAGATTGTGTATCAACATTAACAGACAATTCGTCAACCTTACCTAACATTCTGTTTACTTCTGACAATCTCAATGGAACTGGATCACCTCCTTTTACCTCTCCCAAAAATCCAATTACTCCTGTAATTGACTTAATAATGTGAGGTATTTCACCTGTAAGATTTGCTTCAATCATTACATAGCCAGGAAAATAAACTTTATCTTTAGAAATCTTTTTTCCATCACGAACTTGAACAACTTTTTCAGTAGGAACAAGAACTTGTGAAATATAATCACTCATTCCAAGTCTGCTAATCTCAGTTTCAATATAGGCTTTCACCTTATTTTCCTGACCACTTACAGCTCTTACTACGTACCATTTTTTCACACTATTATCAGCCATGGTAAAAATATTAACCTTTTATCAATTTGAAAAAACCTTCAATAGCTCTTGAACAAAGTTCATCAACTCCCCATGTAGCCAAAGCAAATAGAATTGAAAAAAGAGCAACAATAATAGTTAATCTTTGCACTTCAGCCCATTCTGGCCAAGTTACATTTGACTTCAACTCTTCAAATGCTTCTGAAAAATAATTTAATACTTTTGACATAATAATGTATTTATTTTTTTGCACGGGCGGAGGGATTCGAACCCCCATCAACGGTTTTGGAGACCGCTATTCTACCCTTGAACTACGCCCGTTTCATTAAAAACCAGTGTCGTCAAAAAAACGACACTGGCTTTTTATTTATTTTGAAATTATTCTACGATTTCAGTTACTTGACCAGCACCAACTGTTCTACCACCTTCACGGATAGCGAAACGTAAACCTACGTTCATTGCAATTGGGCTTAATAAAGCTACATCAATAGTTAAGTTATCACCTGGCATTACCATCTCTACACCTGCTGGTAAAGAAATAACTCCTGTTACGTCAGTTGTACGAACGTAGAACTGTGGACGGTAGTTATTGTGGAATGGTGTGTGACGACCACCTTCTTCTTTTTTCAAGATATAAACCTCAGCTTTAAATTTAGCGTGTGGTTTTACAGATCCTGGCTTAACAATAACCATTCCTCTTTTGATATCTTCTTTAGCAACACCTCTTAACAAGATACCTGCGTTATCTCCAGCCTCACCTCTATCAAGGATTTGACGGAACATTTCGATACCTGTAATAGTTGAAGTTAATTTTTCAGCACCCATACCGATGATTTCAACTGGATCTCCTGTATTACAAACTCCTGTTTCGATACGACCTGTAGCAACAGTTCCACGACCAGTAATTGTAAATACATCCTCAACTGGCATCAAGAATGGTTTTTCAGTATCACGGATTGGCTCTTCAATCCAGTTATCAACTGCTTCCATTAATTCAATAATTTTTGGAACCCAATTTGGATCATTATTTAATCCTCCTAAAGCTGAACCTTGGACTACAGGACCATTATCTCCATCATATTCGTAGAAAGATAATAAATCTCTGATTTCCATTTCAACTAATTCTAGTAATTCCGCGTCATCAACCATATCCACTTTATTCATGAATACAACGATTCTTGGAATACCTACTTGACGTCCTAAAAGGATGTGCTCACGTGTTTGTGGCATTGGTCCGTCTGTAGCAGCAACTACTAAGATAGCACCATCCATTTGAGCAGCTCCTGTAACCATGTTCTTAACGTAATCCGCGTGACCTGGACAGTCAACGTGTGCGTAGTGACGGTTAGCAGTTTCATATTCTACGTGAGACGTATTAATAGTAATACCTCTTTCTTTTTCTTCAGGTGCATTATCAATTTGATCAAATGATTTTGCTTGACAGTAACCAGCATCAGATAATACTTTCGTGATTGCTGCTGTTAAAGTTGTTTTACCGTGATCCACGTGTCCGATCGTACCAATATTTAAGTGTGGTTTCGAACGGTTAAAGGTTTCTTTTGCCATTTTACTTAATTTTTAATCTTAGTTATATATTTATTAGTGTTCAAATTTTCAATTTTGAGCCAACTACGGGAATTGAACCCGTGACCTCTTCCTTACCAAGGAAGCACTCTACCCCTGAGCTAAGTCGGCAGAGTTTTTTTTATTCATTCAAGCAAAAAACTCTTGAATTTGTGGGGAGAGCAGGATTCGAACCTGCGAAGACGTAGTCAGCAGATTTACAGTCTGCCCTCGTTGGCCGCTTGAGTATCTCCCCAAACCATCATTATTCAATACCTTAAAAGAGCCGGCGGAGGGACTCGAACCCACGACCTGCTGATTACAAATCAGCTGCTCTAGCCAACTGAGCTACGCTGGCAATATCAATAAAAAAAGTCCGCTATTTCTAACGGACTGCAAATGTAGGCATTTTATTTTTTAATCAAAATATTTTTTATAAAAATTTTAATTAAATATGAGTTCTAATTTTTTCTTTTCTTTTTACTAATAATCGTTCTAAAGATTCTGCTGATAATTCAACGGCTTCTTCAAAAGTTTTGCATTGTTTTTTTACTAAAAAATCATCTCCTGGAACGTGAATTTTTACTTCGACAATTTTATTTTCTTTATCACTTGTATTTTCAACTTTCAAAAAAACATCTGAAGAAACAATTTTATCGTAATACTTTTCTAATTTATCCATTCTTAGTTGAATAAAATCTACTAGCTTTCTATCAACTGTAAAATTTACTGCATTTACATTTACCTTCATAATTTTTAAAATTAATGGTTACACTTTTAATTTATTTTTGATTCCTTGGATGCGAATTCCCATACACTTTTTTCAACTCTGCTAAACTATTATGAGTATATACTTGAGTAGAAGCCAAACTTGAATGACCTAATAACTCTTTTACAGAATTTAAATCTGCTCCATTGTTTAACATATGAGTTGCAAATGTATGACGTAATATATGCGGACTCCTTTTTACCTTCTCGGAAACATTACTAAAGTAATAATTTATTAATCGATATACAAACGAATCATTTAATTTAACTCCTTTTAACATTAAAAAAAAATGTTCCTTATCTTTAATCACCTCTATTTTAGTTCTTTCTAATAAATAACTTCTGATTTGTTTAGATATAATTGGCAAAACTGGAAGAATTCTTTCTTTGTTTCTTTTTCCTAATACTTTTAATGTATTGTTCGACAAATCAACATTTTGCATTTTTAAATCGATTAGTTCTACTCTTCTTATACCTGTTGTATAAAAAAGGTCTATTATCAATTTATCTCTAATTCCGTCAAATCCTTCTGGATAAGTAAGCTGATTTAGAACTTGGTCAAGTTCTTTTTCAGAGAATGGAATTTGAATTTTTTTTGGTGTTTTTAATGATTTGTGTTTTAAAAGTGGACTATTTTCTATTTGTTTTGTTTTTAATAAAAACTTGTAGAATGATTTTAAGGAAGAAATTTTTCTGTTTACCGAACTATTAGAAATATCATTATCGACCATTGATACTATCCAACTTCTAATCATACTATAATTTACATCTTCAAGTTTTTCGGTATCAAAATTCTCTATTAAAAATTCTTTAAAAAAAAACAAATCATTTACATAAGCATTGACTGTATGTAAAGAATAATTCTTTTCTAGTTGAAGATAGTCTTGAAATGCTTTTAAATTATTCATTAATGATTAGGGATTTGAAAAATAAAAAAACCGCTAGTAACAAAGTTATGAAACTTTATTGACTAGCGGTTGTATTTTTATCCTAAAAAATTAATTAACTTTCTAATGAGTCTCTTAAGTTTTGAATATACGCTGCTTTTTGAACTTGTGCTCTTTTAACAACAGAAGGTTTTATGAAAGCTTGACGTGCACGTAACTGACGAACAGTACCTGTTTTATCAAATTTTCTTTTATAGCGCTTTAATGCTCTATCGATATTTTCTCCGTCTTTAATTGGTATAATTAACATAATCTAGACACCTCCTCTCATTTAGTGGTGCAAAAGTAGTATTATTTTTGATATCTGAAATAGAATTGTGCATTTTTTTTAGCCCAGATAGAAACGGTTATCCTTTTTTGATAAAATTGTAGTTTTTCTTATAAAAAAAGAGCGACCAACGGAAGCTCCTTTATTTATATATAGAAAAACACAGTTTTATTAAAAAGATAATAGTGTATAGCTGGATTAGCTTCTATACTTAACAATGACTATTTTTTTTCTGCTGGTTTATAATTTTGGTTATCAATAATCATTTTGGACAAAATTTCTTTCAAAATTTCTGAAGTTCCTCCACCTATTGGTCCAAGGCGACTGTCTCTTAACAATCTTGCCATAGGATATTCTTCCATATAGCCATAGCCTCCTAACATTTGAAGACAGCTATAAATGGTTTCGTCGGCAACTTTGGTTGATTTAAGTTTTGCCATAGTTGCTTCTTTTACTACATATTCACCTTGATTTAATCTTGCTACTGCAGCATAATTGAAAATTTTGCAATGTTCAACATCTGTAGCATGCTCTACCATAGTGTGACGTAATGCTTGAAATTTATTGATTTTTGTACCGAATGCTTCACGCTCTGACATGTATTTTATAGTGTAATCAATTGCGTATTCTGCTCTTGCGTGTGCATTGATTGCCATAATTAATCGTTCTAGCGCAAAGTGCTCCATAATATATGGAAAGCCTTTACCTTCTAATCCCATTAAATTTTCGGCTGGAATTTCAACATTGTCGAATGCAATTTCGGCAGTATCGGAAGCTCTCCATCCTAATTTATCAAGTTTTGAAGCAGAAATTCCGTTTAGATTGGTATCAACTAAAAATATACTTATTCCTTTATTTCCTAATTCTGGGCTTGTTTTGGCAGCAACTACATAGTAATCTGCATAAACTCCGTTAGTGATAAAGGTTTTTGAACCGTTAATTATATATTTATCTCCGTTTTTGATAGCTGTAGTTCTCATTCCGGCAACATCGCTACCGCCAAAAGGTTCTGTGATACATAATGCACCAATTTTATCACCTGAAATACTTGGAGCTAAATAGTCTTGTTTGATTCGCTCGTCTCCTTCTGCGTTTAAGTGCGTCATAGCTAAATAAGCATGTGCCCACATAGCAGCTGCAAAACCTGAAGATTTTATTTTTTGAAGTTCTTCTAGAAAAATTACGGTATAGAATAAATCTAAGTTTAAACCTCCGTATGCTTCTGGATAATTGATTCCGAAGAAACCCATTTCACCGAATTTTTTCCAGATAAAGCGTTCTATCGTTCCTGTTTTTTCCCATTTTTCAATATGAGGTACTACTTCTTTTTGCAAAAAATCTTGCAAACTCTTCCTAAATAGTTCGTGTTCTTCTGTGAAATATGTTGAATTCATATTGATAAGCAATTTTAAAAAAATGTTGATTTATTTTAGAATTCCAAATATAAGGCAATTATTTTTATTTTATCAACAGGAAAAGCTTTAATATTTGTTAAATCCTCAATTTTTAAATCGCCATTCATACTTCTGTAAGTCACAATATTTTTAGAAATTGGGTATTTGAAGTATGGAAACTGGCCTAATTCCTTGATTGAAGCATTATTAATATTGATTTTCTTGGGTTTTGGATTGACAACTTTGAAACTTTGATTGAGTTTTTCAATAACTTCTGGAGACAATCCCCAAACATCATTCATTTGTTCCATAGAAACAAACTGGCCAAACACTTCTTTTTGCTTTAAAATTCTGTCTGAAATGGCATCACCAATTCCATAAACTTTCATTAAATCTTCTTTAGTTGCTGCGTTGATATCGAGAACGACTATCTTTTTTTCTTTCTTTTCGTATTTGTCTTTAGAATAGTCTACCCAACCGTTACTTCCATTTTGATTGGAATTCTTTTTGTTAACCCAATCTGGAAATTTGAAATATGGTGAAATTACATTTAGAAGTGAATCGGAAATCCCAGTAACTTTTTGAAATTCTTCAGGTGAATTTGCAAACTTACCTTGCTTCCTGAAAGCTAATAAACGATCTATTTGCTCAACAGACATTCCTAATTTGTGTCCTTTAAAATCAGTTATGAAGTTTGGATTAAAAGGGTAAATTTTATAAGTTGTCTGTGGCTTTTCAGACTTTAAAGAATCGATATTACTTTGTAAAGAAAGCCAATTTTGTTTTTCTGGAGTACTTTTATCATCATTTGAAAAATCTAAAAAGTAACTTCCTAATTGCAATCCTATGATTATAAAAAATAACAATAGAATTCCTTTTCGTTGGTCTTTCGAAAAATGGAATAATGATTTTATGTAATTGTTGTTTTCCAAAATTTATAAATCAAAAACTGACGTTCGTTTTGCTCTAACTAAATCTTTCAGTTTAATCCAAAATGCTAAGGTTAGATAAAATCCGAAACCTAAACCAACAGTTACAAAAGAAATGTATATAAAAAACAAGCGTACGCTTGTAGCTCTCATTCCAAGCTTATCAGCTAAACGAGAAGAAACGTGAAAACCATGTTTTTCAAAAAAATACCGTATGTTGGTTATCATCTTAATTCTTTAATAGTTCTAAACCTATGGAACATTGCAAACACTTTTTATGATTACAATATTCATTTTTCAATTGCAAAAGAGATTGCGTTTGAAATGCATTTGTAGATTTAATTCCAAAAGTAGTAAACTTTTCAATAATTGTATTTTTCTCGGGCAGAATATTTGACAACAAATCAATTAAAAATTCAGAATTATCTTTTCCTTGACTGTTTGCATATGCAAATTGAATTGGGATAATTGTATTTGTAATCAATAAATCTATAAAAGATTTAGATAATGCTTTTTCCTTTTTGGAACTTGGTTTATCAAAATTATAATGCGTTTTCCAATAATCACTTACAGAAATATTGAAAATTTGATAAATCTCTTGAATTGTTTTCGCTTCAATTATCTTAGAAAATAAATTTCTTTGTTGATGATAAAGCATCGCTAATTGAGCCAAACGAATGGTTGGAAAATTATCTGGCCTGTGTTTGAAAAACTGAACTGGTGCAATCGCTGGTTTCTCTAATTTATATTTTAAAGCAATATAATCAAACCAAGACTTTAGTTCTTTTGAATAATTATCTTCTGCATTTATTGGAATCATATCGGCTTGACCGAAAAGTAAGGCTTCCAAATATTTTACTTCTAAAGCTTCTTTTCTAATGATAGGAAAAGTGATTGACTTTGCTACTTTAAAAAACATTTCACCATTGGTATTCAAACCAAAATTCTTAGCCAACATACAAAACAGAACTGCTTCCCAATCGTTTTCAGTTTCTTGTAACAATTGTTGAATTGGACTAGATTTTCTTTCTAATCTTTCAAAAAATAATCGTTCTTGCCAGTTGGAGAAAACAAAACTTGGAACTTTCTCAATTTGATTTTCACAATAAATCCATGATTTTTGAGCAGTGAGTTCGTGATATTTATTTAATTCTTCTTTGGAGACATATTTTTTTAGTTCCAAAACAGGGATTTCTGAATTGTCTTTTCTGAATATTGGCGTGTCATTTTCCCAAACAACGTGTAGAATTACATTATTATAATTATCATCTTTTTCATGATGATGCACATACCAATCGGAGGATTTTAAATGAATTTCAATATTTCCAGCCCATTTTTGATTATCAATTACTACTTGAGCATTGAAAAAATCAGGTCCTGCTTGTTGAATGTATTGTCCGAAGTTTATTATGGTGATAACTTCTCCGTTTGTGGTTTTTAAATTGGTAAAATCCAATTTCTTGTACAACCAAATGTAGTGTAGAAAATCTTCTTTCATAAAATAGTATCTATATGGCTTTGAAGGCACTAAAGTACTTTTTTGAATTGGATTACACAAATTTCGGAAAATTAAATTTGTAAACATATATTTGTAAAACAAACAACACATCATGAAAAGACTTATTTTATTTGCTATTTTATTATTTTCTTCATTTACATTTGGTCAAACGAATTATAAAATAACTTACACTCGAACTTCTAATGGAACTTTGGTTGAAAATCAAGATCCAATTTTGGTTTTTTCAAATGAAAGCACTTCTTTAATTTCCTCAGAATCGATTCAAAATAGTAAAGCTACTTTTCCTTTTGAGCAAACAATAATTACTGGAATGAATTATTTTCAATTAGCACAATTGAATAATTCAAAATTAATTTCTACAAAAGACAGCACTTCCATTGGTAAACAAACCTTTGAATTATTGGGCGATACTAAAAACATATTAGGTTATACTTGTAAAAAAGCTAAAACAATTATAAACTCAAATACTATTGAAATTTGGTATACTAATGACTTAAAAGTTAAAGGTGCGCCTTCTTTACTTGGTCAAAATTTAGGCTTGGTTTTGGAAACTGTTCGTAATGGAAATTTTATTGTTTCTGCTACTAAAGTTGAAAAAGTAAAGCAATTTCCTTCTTTGAAAATTGATGAAACTAGAACTATAGATTTATTAACGTACAGAGATTTGGTTTGGAAAAGTAGGTTTACGACGATTTCAATTTTTAAAGATGAAATCATTAATTTTTCGGATGCTTCCAAATCAAATGATAGCATTTTGAGGTTTGCAAACGGAACTATTATTTTGCGAAAAGTAAAGATTCCTGTAATTGCTAAAGGAAGTCAGGTTTTTGTTGATGTAACAGAGCAATCCAATGGAGATGCTTACGACAGAACCGGTTCTGTGTTTATGATTCCGATGGATAAAAAAGTTTCCTTTTTGGATGGTTTGAAAAATGGCGCTAAAACATTACCAATCTATGAAAATGGAAATGGAAAACAATATCAAGGTGTAGTTTCTACGGATGATTTTTCATCATTGATTGAATTGATGCGCTTTTTTACACCATTTGGAATTAAACAATATAATTCGCTACAATTAAAAGATAAAATTTGGGAAGAAAAAGTAAGTTACCGTCAGGATATTTCTGAATTGACTGCAGCTTTAAATAATAAAGAAGTTTATATTGGAACTTTTATAGGAAATTATGATAAAGGCGGGCATAAAGTAAGTGTAAATTTAACTATTCATCCAGAGGAAAACGGCGTTAGCAAAGCTTCTAATGTAGTATCGATTTTCAATACAACCAATGTTATGGAAATGGCTGGTCAAGAATATGGAACTATGTTTAATGCTGACAAAGGTTTGGTTGTGAACTTTAAATTAGATAAAGATTTAAAAAATGCAAGACTTAGATACATCACAACAGGTCATGGTGGATGGGAAAATGGAGATGAATTTGTACCGAAGAAAAACACTTTGTTGTTGGATGAAAAGGAAGTTTTTCATTTTACTCCTTGGCGAGAAGATTGTGGTTCTTACCGCTTATACAATCCTGCTTCTGGAAATTTTCCTAACGGATTATCTTCTTCTGATTATAGTCGTTCAAATTGGTGTCCAGGAATGGTTACCAATCCAGTTTATATAGATTTGGGTGATTTGAAAGCTGGAAATCATACTTTGCAAGTTAAAATTCCACAAGGAGCGAATGAAGGAAGCAGTTTTAGTGCATGGAATGTTAGTGGTGTTTTAATTGGAGAATAAAAAAACCTACAACTTTCATTGTAGGTTTGATTTCTATTTTATAGAGCCAATTATATCGTACTTAGTAATGATATGATGTTTCCCATTTCCTAAATCTACTAGAACAGCTTGATTGTCTTTTGTAAAAAGTTTGGAAACTTCTTCAATTGGTGTTCCTAATTTAACAATTGGATAAGGTTTGCCCATAACTTCTTTGATAGGTTTATCGGCAACATTTTTATCTGAAACGTAGCTTTGAAACAAATCTGATTCGTCTACTGAACCAACGAATCCATTAATGTCTATTACAGGAATTTGAGAAATTTTAAATTTTCTCATTCTTTCAATAGCATGCGAAACTAATTCTTCTGTACGAACAATAATTAGAGATTTATCGATGTGATCTTTAATTACGTCTTCGGCTTTTGTTATTTCTTCATCTAAGAAACCACGTTCACGCATCCAATCGTCGTTGAACATTTTACCTACATATCTACTTCCTGAGTCGTGAAACAAAACCACTACAACATCTTCTGGTTTGAAATGTTCTTTTAATTGATGTAATCCTTTTACACAAGAACCTGCTGAGTTTCCAACAAAAATTCCTTCTTCAAGGGCTATTTTTCTTGTATAAACTGCTGCATCTTTATCGGTAACCTTTGTAAATCCGTCAATAAGAGAGAAATCTACATTTTTTGGAAGAATATCTTCTCCGATACCTTCTGTTATGTAGGAATAGATTTCATTTTCGTCAAATATTCCAGTTTCGTGGTATTTTTTGAAAACTGAACCATAAGTATCGATTCCCCAGATTTTGATATTTGGGTTTTTCTCTTTTAAATATTTTCCAATTCCTGAAATTGTTCCTCCTGTTCCAACACCAACTACGAAATGGGTAATTTTGCCGTCAGTTTGTTCCCAAATTTCTGGACCTGTTTGTTCGTAATGAGCTTGAGCATTTGATGGATTATCGTATTGATTTACGTACCATGAATTTGGAATTTCAGTACCTAATCTTTTAGAAACTGAATAGTAAGAACGTTCGTCTGTTGGTTCTACATCGGTTGGACAAACGATAACTTTTGCTCCAACTGCACGAAGAATATCCATTTTTTCTTTGGATTGCTTGTCGGTGATTACAAAAATACATTTGTATCCTTTTACAATAGCTGCAAGAGCTAATCCCATTCCTGTGTTACCAGAAGTTCCTTCAATTATAGTTCCACCTGGTTTTAATCTTCCGTCGGCTTCGGCATCTTCAATCATTTTTAGAGCCATTCTATCTTTTGTAGAATTTCCTGGATTGAAAGTTTCAACTTTAGCAAGTACTAAAGCGTCAATACCTTCAACTACTTTGTTTAGTTTTACTAAAGGTGTATTACCAATAGTTCCTAATATATTTTCTGAATAATTCATATCTTTAATTTGATACTGCAAAGATATTGATAATAAAATCGTTTTACAACACCCTGATTTTAGAGAAAATGGAAAACTGCTTAACCCTGATGGGAGAAGTTACCGTGTAACTCGGACAGCAGGAATATGGTTTGGTAAAATTCGCAAGCAATTCGTTTCTATATAAAACTATTGAAAGAAATTCCAAACTAGACCAAATCGAATCATAAAATCGCGATAAGGCGTGTTTGGCGCAGAATAGAAAGTATTACCAGTAAAACTCGAATTAAAATGTTCTGCTTTAAGAAAAATTCTGGTTTGTCTTACCCTGGCATTTACAAAGAAATCTAACATTGGAAAATTTCCAATTTGCTTTTCATTTTGCACAAAAAACTCACCTAAAATTGGATTGTAATCGTTAGCAAAATACTCTGTAAAATAATTTATCGTTATACCCGTTTGAAGAAACATTGCGTTTTTGAATACCGTATCTGAAAAATAAATAGTGCTTCTAAGTGTAATATCTGGAACATTTAGAATTGCTTCTTTCTGTGTTACCTTTTGGTATAAAAATGTATTATCTAATGCCCATTTTTTGTATTTAAATTCTTTCGCTGCTTTTAACGAAAGGTAATTAATTGTTCCAGAATATTGATGAGGCGTTACTAGTTGCTGGTTTGCTACTTGTTGTAAATCTTGAAAGTACAGATAATCATTAAGTGTTGTGAATTGCGCAGTAGCATTAACCCATTGTGTATTGGCATTTACTGTTATATTATTGATTTTTTCGTTTTTAAAATTATTCAGCCAAGTATAATTGATATATGCACTTTGATTTAATATGTAATTAAAATTAGGAAGTTTACTTATATTTTGATATTGAAAAGATACTTTATTTTTATCATTTATTTGGTAATCTAAATTAGCATCAAAATTTCTGAAAGCTTGAGTTGAAATTGAATTGGATAGCATTGCTTTTCCATTCCATTTATTTTTTCGGTATTCGTATTGTCCACCAATAGAATTAATAGTTGCTTTTAATTGGTTAGGAAAAGTTACACTTCCTACAGTTTGAACTAATTTATAAAAATACTTGTAATTAAAATTTTCTATAAAGAACTGGAACTTACCAAGTGTTTTGTTCTCGTAAATTGCTCCAACCTTATTATACAATCTATCATATCTTGTATGATCGTTAATTTTAGTAATTGCGTCAGAAGAAACATCACCAAAACGTTTGAATGCACCAGTACCTGTTCCAATTTCAGAGTTTAAACTTGCTTGATTGTATTCAAAAAATTTATGTTCGTAATTAAGTTGATGTGTTATAAATAAATTATTGTTTGCATCTTTTGAATTTATTCTGAAACTATGGTCTAAAAAAAGTCGTTTACCTTTTAAGAAAGACTTTGCATCAGAGAAAAAAACTTGTAAACGTGGTCTATTTCTGAAAGCCTCATCTTCGCTTTCAAAATCTGATGGAATTGTCAAACCTCCATTTTCGCCATTAAGTAAATCTTGACCTGTGAAATGGAAATTCGCAAAATACTTTTTATTTTTCGTGAAATAACTTGAAGTAAATCTAAAATTTCCTGCGCTTGTAAGTTGATTAATATATTTGCCTAAAGATCTTAATCCTTTAAAAGCAATTGAAAAATTAAATCGTTCAGAAGTATTTAAAGTTATTAAAGCATCGACATTTTGTCCTTGCTCCATTACCGTTTTAAAATAAAGTTCGGTTAATGGAGTTGCAACAGAATAATAATTAATATCTTCTACTTCTAAATAATTAAAATGTTTGGCTTTGAAACCAAATTCAGGATATGCATTAAACTTATTCAATCCAAAATCTAAGGTATTGTATGTTTGTCCTTCATTAGGAAATGGCATCAAACCAAAAATATCTCTTCTTAAATAATTATAATCATACTCTTTTTTAATTGCAAGAGTGGTGTCCACAAAAGTAGTGTCTCTATCAATAGAAATGATTTTATATGAAGTAATTGGTGCTTTTCTGGCTTGCTCTTTTGCTTTTTGCTCTGCGGTTTTTACCAAACTTTTACGCTTCTCCTCTTTTCCTTTCTCTTGAGATAAAAGTAAGCATGGAATAAACAACAATAAAAAATATAATCTTCTCATAGTAAATACAAAGCAACAAAAATAGACAATAGTTTATAAAGTTATCAATAGAAAATCATAATATAAAGCAAAAAAAGAGGCTGTCTATTTTAGACAGCCTCAATTTATTGTATATTAAAAATATTAATATCCAGGATTTTGAACTATACTTGGGTTAGCACTTAACTCAACTTGTGGTATTGGTAAAGCCCATTTAAAACTAGTTAATGGTAAATTAGCAGGGTTTGCTAATGGGAAATTCCATGAACCAGAAGCGTAATCTGCTGGACTTCTATCTATAGAAGCATTAGCTAAAGCTCCAATTCTCTTTATATCAATAAATCTAAAGCCTTCAAAACAAAGTTCTATTCTTCTTTCATCCAAAACAGCTTTCCAAGCTTGTTGTGGAGTAGAATAAGTTGCCAATGTATTTCCGCCAAAAATTCTGTTATCACGTAAATTATCTATTACGGTAGCTGCACCTGTTAAATCACCAGCAGCAATTCTAGCTTCAGCTTTAATTAAATACATTTCTGACAATCTACACTGCATAAAATCTGGATTTGCAGCATTAGATGAAGAAACAGCTGTTTGACCTCCATGTTTTTGAATAGCTAAAATATCAGTATCTTTAACAACTGCATCTGTTAAATAAGTTGGACTACATAAAGACTGAGTAGTTGCATTTGGAGTTGCAGGTAAAAACAAAGCAACTCTAGCTCTAACATCATTAACTACAGCATTGTTATTAAATTCCGCTGATTGATGAGCGGCGATTTGAGCAGCTGTTGGTGTACCACTTGGAACAGAAGAAGTATAATTTGGTGCTAAAGCATTAAATAAACCTCTTGACATTTCATAAAACAAAGAACCATTTCTTCTATTAGAATTAGAATTCCATCCATTGTGTAAATTAGATCCTTGTAAATTCTGTGCAGCTAATCTTTTTAGTTTAAAAATAACCTCAGTATTTGCAGGTTCATTACCAGTGTGAAAAACATTAGCATAGTTAGTAGTATTCGCTAAAACCAATCCAGAATTGTTAATTACTTCATTAGCATATATTTCAGCATTTGGGTAATCACCTTTCAAAGCATAAGCACGAGCTTTTAAAGCGTTTGCTAAATTTTTTGAAGCATAAATTTTAGCATTAGCTCCTGTGTATAAAACAGAAGGATCTACTGTATTGAATATAGTGATTGCAGAATTTAAATCACTGTGAATTAAAGAATAAAAAGCTCCGTTAGAAGTTCTTGGCAATAATTCAGTTGATTCTATAACTCTATCAGATAAAATACCTGCTAAAGCATTATCATCTTTAGGATTTGTTGAAAAATAAGAAAGAATTTTTATGTGACATAAAGCTCTATAAGTAAGTGCTTCTGCTTTAATTCTTTTAATTTTTTCAACTTCTACAGGATCTGTAGGCGCAAGTGTATTTGCTGCTAAAATAACTCTATTTATCCTTGCTAAAGCACGATAATTCATATTCCAGATAGAGGTAGCACCTCCATTATTTGGTAGAATATTGAAAATATAATCAGTATTTATTCCTTGACCTCCATTATTAAAACCAGGAGCGGCCTCATCCGTCATTACAGATGGAAAAACATACTCTTCTCTATTTGTCATAATCAATAGACCATTGTTTAAAAGTCTATCCAAATCTGTACTAGTTCTCAATGCTATATCCTCATCCCTTGTACCAGGTGTGTAAGGCTCTAGCAAATCATTATCACAACTAACGAAGAGTGATAATGAACATATCAATAAAAATAATTTTTTCATAATTTAATTTTTTTTAAAATTTAACATCCAAGCCAAAAGTTATAATTCTAGCAGTAGGGTATTGATAAACATCTTCTAATCTATCACTTTCAGCATCAAAACCTTTCCATTTAGTGATTGTAAATAAATTTTCAGCTGTAACATTAAAAGACAAATCTTTAAAGAAAGTATCTTTTAAAAATTTATTTGGCAATCTGTAACCTACTTGTAAATTTCTTAATCTGATGTAAGAAGCATCACGTAAAAAACGATCTGAATTTTCTTGTAAAGCATTACTTGCATCTAAAGCAGGAATGTCTGTGTTAGTATTTGTTGGAGTCCAAGCGTTCAATAATTCATTTGAAACATTGAACTGACCTATCTGGTTAGTTGAACTATCTAAAGCATTTAGGTAATCGAAATCATATCGAACTACATCAAATACGTAAGAAAACAAAGTAGAAACAAACAAACCTTTATAATCAAAATCAAAACCAAAACCTCCTTGGTATTTAGGAATAAAGTTTTTACCTACAGCTCTTCTATCTGAAGCAGTTGGAGTAGTAGTTATATTACCATTAATGTCAAGATATTGCATTTCACCATTTGTTGGATTTACACCAGCATAACGATATAAAAATGGTTGATAAGTTGGTTGACCATTTCTATGCACATAAGTAATACCATTAGCAGAAGTAACAAATATTTCGCCTGTATCATTTTCAATATCATCAATATAATTTTTATTCATTGATCCGTTACCTCTTAAAGTAAACGTCATGTTATCAGTTTTAATAACGTCAACTTGTAAGTTTAGTTCAAGACCTTTATTGAATACAGTAGCTTCAGTGTTTCTTAATAGATTGTTTTCTCCAGCAGCTGCAGAAATTGGCGCATTTAAAAACTGAGCGGTTGTTGCTCTACTGTAATAATCAACATTAGCTCTAAGTCTAGATTTGAACATTTCTAAGTCTAAACCAATATTATAAGTTTTGGTTGTTTCCCATCTTAAATCTGGATAACCTAAACTTAAACCTTGTGATGGATTTCCATTATAAGAACTACCTGCGGTAGTTAATGTAGAATATGTAGTAGCAAATTTAGGTGGATTAATCCCTGTAAAAATAGTACCATCTTCAAGTCTTTGGTTACCAATTGTTCCTAGAGATCCTCTTAGTTTTAATACATTCAACTTACTGAAATCTTTCAAGAATTCATCTAAATTGACTCTTCCACCAATTGAAAAGAAATTTCCAGCTTGACGCTCTCTAATAAATCTTGAAGACCAATCTCTTCTTGCCGAAACAGCGATACCAAACTTACTATCAAAATCGTAATCTAACGACCCGAAATATGAAATTAAATCATTTCTCAATCTAGTTGACAAAACATTTGTTGGAACATATAAATCATTTGCAGCAGTATCATTGATAAAACCTACACCAGAGTTAAATTCCCAAACTATAGGATCTAAACCATTTCTTCTCTGTTGGTCTGAAGCCAATTGAGCAAAATTGTATTCACCGTTAATGCTAGCATTGAATGAATGTTTTTTAATTTTCTTATCAAAACGAGCATATAACAAGTTAGAGAAATTAAACTCTCTTCTATTAAAAATATCATCAAAACCATTAAAATTACCACCCGCAAGTGACGACACACCAGGAGTAGCTGAGAAAAATAATGAGTTCCAGTTATTAGGAAATTGAGCGGTTAATGTTCTACTATTTATAAGTAAACCACCATTTCTTATACCAACAACAATATTCTTAGCTAATTTATAATTCAAATCAGAACCCACATCAACTCTTGTTTCTTCAATGTAATTTCTAAATGTTGCAGCATTATCTAATAATAAGATAGGTGTTGACAAGAAACCAGGCGTAGCGTTATAATACTCCCAAGCAGAATCAGAACCTGTATAAATATCTGGAGATATATAAGGAGCACCTAAAAATGCACCAGTAACAAAGTTTCTATTAATAGCTCCACCACCTAAGTTAGTTGGCTCGTTATTTTTAGTAAAACCAACAGCAGTATTTAAAAGGAATTTAACTTTATCATTTGCAGATTTTCCATTTAAATTATTTCTAACTGTAAATCTTTTCAAATCTGAGTTAGGCAATAATCCATCCTGATCGGTAAAACTTACAGAGGTAAAAGTACCAATGTTTTTATTAGTATTTTCAATACTCAAGTTATGACTGATAGTATTTGAAGGAGAAAAGAAAACTTTAGTCCAATCAGTATTAATGCTGTAAGCTGCAATTTCTGCAGGAGTTAAAGTTGAACCCAATCCAACACCTTTGATAGATTCTAAAGTTAACAACTCTCTAGCGTTTGCATAGGTAAATCCTGGCTTTTGCAATTCAGACACACCATATTGTGTACTATATCTAAAAGTAGTTTTAGCATCACCAAAATTTCCTTTTTTAGTTTTAATTACAATAACCCCATTAGAACCTCTTGATCCATACTCAGCAATTGCCGCAGCATCTTTCAATACCTCAGCAGATGCTATATCATTAGGATTCAAATTTCTAAACGCATCATTGTATGAAGGAAAACCATCAATTACATAAAGTGGATCTGAACTACCAGTTACAGTACCTAATCCTCTAATTAAAACTGTTGGCGCAGAACCAGGTTGCCCAGAACCAGATGTAATGTTAACACCTGCAAGTTGTCCTTGCAAAGTACTAATCGCATTAACATTTGGTCTGTTTTCAATAGTTTTTGCATTAACAATTGAAGATGCAACAACAGCAGTTTTTTTGGTAACCGTACGATACCCTTGCGTTATTACAACTTCATCAAGTACTTTAGCAGTTTCTTTCAAGGATACACTATAGCTGTTAGCAGCACCTACTGTAACAGACTTGTTGTCATAACCTAGAAATGAAAACACTAAAACATCACCAGCTTTTGCTTTTATGGAGAATTTACCATCCATATCAGCTGAGGCACCTTTTGTTGTTGTTTTATTAACAACATTAGCACCTGGTAGTGGTCCTTTTGAATCAGACACCACACCTGTTACAGTTTTCTCTTGTGCAAACGAAAACTGCATTGATAACGCTACTAAAAGCGTAAAAATCCATTTGAACTTCGATCTCATATTAAATTTATTTGAGTTAGTTATTCCGCAAACTTCTTAATAATTTCTTAAATAAACAAATAATACTTCGGAATATTACAATTTATTTTTGTTAAATTTTTTAAGCGGTTTACTAACATTGTGGTTGCAACACATTATTATGATGCAGAATTATGTAAAAGGTTGCGTTAAAATTTATATTTTTATCAAAATTAATTTTATGTTAAGTTTAAGATATTCTGAATTACTTAATGAGTGCGGAACTGACGAAGCCGGAAGAGGTTGTTTAGCAGGACCCGTAACTGCCGCTGCAATTATACTTCCTGATGACTTTCAGTTGGATTTATTAAATGACTCCAAACAATTGTCTGAAAAGGTTAGAGAAAAATTAAAACCAATTATTGAAGAAAAAGCAATATCTTATGCTATTACTCATTTGGAGCCGATAATCATTGATGAAATAAACATCTTAAACGCATCTATAAAAGCGATGCAAGAATGTGTTGTTAAGTTAAATCCTATACCTAATTATATAATAGTGGATGGAAATAGATTTAAACCTATCAACAATATCCCATACAGCACTATAGTAAAAGGTGATTCTAAATACATGAGTATCGCAGCTGCATCGGTTTTGGCAAAAACTTACAGAGATGAATATATGGATAAAATACACGAAGAATTTCCAATGTATAATTGGAAACAAAATAAAGGTTATCCGACTAAAGAACATAGAGAAGCCATTAGAAAATATGGAACAACTAAATATCACCGAATGAGCTTTAAATTGTTACCAGAACAACTTTCTTTTGATTTTTGATTTAGGATTATGGATTTAGGATTTTGAATTAGCAGTATTCTGCTTCAAAAAGTTGTTTGAAATGTTTTTGAATTTTTTCTTTTACTTCTTCTTCATTAACACTTTCGACACCCAGTTCAACTTGCAATGATGTAACAGCCTTTCCTTTTATACCACATGGAATGATATTATCGAAATATCCTAAATTGGCATTTACATTTAGAGCAAAACCATGCATGGTTACCCAACGACTTGCTCGAACACCCATAGCACAAATTTTTCTTGCAAATGGTGTTCCAACATCTAGCCATACACCTGTTTCACCTTCGCTTCTTGTACTGGTAATATTGTATTCAGCTAAAGTTAAAATAATTACTTCTTCGAGAAATCGTAAATACTTATGAATATCTGTAAAGAAATTTTCCAAATCTAAAATTGGATATCCTACTATCTGACCTGGCCCATGATAGGTAATATCTCCTCCTCTATTTATTTTGTAAAAAGTAGCTCCTTTATCTTGAAGTTGTTTTTCAGATAAAAGTAAATTAGATATATCTCCGCTTTTACCTAATGTATATACATGAGGGTGTTCTACAAACAAAAAATAATTTGGCGTTTCAACCAAAGTGCTTTCTTTTCTATTTTGAATTTTTACATCAACAATTCCTTTAAAAAGTTCTTCTTGATAATCCCAAGTTTCTTTGTAATCTTTTTTACCTAAATCTTGAAGCTTTATTTTTTTATTCATTATTCAAAAGTCACTTCAAAATTAAGCTTGTCTGGATTTTCCATATAATCTTTCAAAGGATATTCTATGGTGATTGTTTTTCTATCTTCGCTGTAAAGTGCATTTTCTATAGAAATCTTTTTTACAGCTTTTGGAAATTGATATACTACTTTGAAATTAGACTGGTCGTAAAACATATCTAAAGATTCTTTCATTTTATTAGCAACATCATCCTCTGAACCTTCTTCTACATCTTCAGTAACCTCTTTTTTCTTTTCAATTTTAGCTACAGTCTTTTTAAATGTTTTACCATCATAAAAGAAACTTGTAGAAGAATTGTCTTCTAAAGCATCTGGAGCCATTCCCATTCCACCAGATTTTTGACCTGTAGGAGAAATTGATTTCATTGATTCAACTGGAGACATTACATCTTGAAGTTCTGAAATTGAATTGAAATCTGTAAACATGCTATAATTCATTATTCCTTTTTCCTCATCAATAATTGTTCTCACACTAAAGCGTTCCATTTTTTTAATTTTGGCTTGCTCTTCTGGAGATAATTTAGAAATACTATCTTGTTTACCCGCAAACATTTCTTTGAAAGTAAAAGTACTGTCAACTACTTTTTTATTTTTTCTGTTTACCGTTTCTTTTTTATCTTTTTTAGTATCTTCTTTATCATCACCTTTAAATGCGCTACCCATCATTGACATCATTTTGGTACCGTCAATGTCATAAGCAAATTTACCCGAACCATTATCATTAATAATCATTTTTTCTGTTATGGTACAACTCGTCATAGCTAACGTAAGAAGTAGTGCAAAAAGTAATTTTATTGATTTCATATATGTGAAAATTATTTGTTAGTGGTAATATATGTAATCGCCTTTTTATTTATTGGTGCTTGCTTGCGCAAACTTGTAGTTAATGGCGATTTCATCTTTAATTTAATTTATTTTACAAATATACAAAAAGTTTACAATCTAGCCCTGACAGGAATGGCATCCTTTTTTTGTTGATTTCGAGTGCCTCAATCAACAAAAAAAGATAGAATGGATGGCAGGAAAATGGATAACAAATAAAGCCCAAGCCATTCGCTACTAAAAAAGTATTCAGTAATCAGTTGCAGTTAGTGGTATTGAAGTCACAATATTAACTTTATCAATAATTATTTAAGAATCAACTAAACTTTTAAACTTTTAAACTTTTAAACTTTTAAACTTTTAAACTTTTAAACTTTTAAACTAATAACTATCTTTGCACGCTTAAATACAATTATATGCAACTTTCGGAACAAGAAATCATTAGAAGAGAAAAACTTGACGCTTTACGCACTCTTGGAATTAACCCTTATCCTGCGGATTTATATCCGGTGAATACTACTTCTAAACAGGTGAAGGAAAATTTTGAAGAAGGCAAGAAGGTTAATGTTGCTGGACGATTGATGAGTGTTCGAGATCAAGGAAAAGCTTGTTTTGCTGAATTACAAGATAGCGAAGGAAGAATTCAATTGTATTTTAATAGAGATATGTTGTGTTTGGGTGAAGACAAAACGCTTTACAATCAGGTTTTTAAAAAATTGACCGATTTAGGTGATTTCATTGGTGTTGAAGGAGAATTATTCATGACTAAAGTTGGTGCTCAATGTATAAGAGTTGATAATTTTACATTCTTGAGTAAAACTTTACGTCCGTTGCCTTTGCCAAAAGTTGATGAAGATGGAAAAGTACACGATGCCTTTAATGATGCAGAGTTGCGTTACAGAATGCGTTATGTTGATTTGGTTGTGAATCCAAATGTTAAAGAAGTATTTGTAAAAAGAACGAAACTTTTTACTGCAATGAGAAACTTTTTCAATAACGCAGGTTATATGGAAGTTGAAACGCCAATTTTACAAGCAATTCCAGGTGGTGCTGCGGCAAGACCATTTATTTCACATCATAATGCTTTGGATATTCCATTATATTTAAGAATTGCTAACGAATTATATCTTAAAAGATTGATTGTTGGTGGTTTTGATGGTGTTTATGAATTCTCAAAAAACTTCAGAAATGAAGGTATGGATAGAACGCACAATCCTGAATTTACTGCAATGGAAATTTATGTAGCTTACAAAGACTACAACTGGATGATGGAGTTTACAGAAAATTTATTAGAATATTGTGCAAATGAGGTAAATGGAACAACTGATGCGACTTTTGGCGAACATAAAGTAAGTTTCAAAGCACCTTATGCAAGAGTTACCATGACTGATGCCATTAAAAACTTTACAGGTTTTGATATTTCTGGTAAAACGGAAGCAGAACTTTTTGAAGCTGCAAAATCAATGGGAATTGATGTTGATGCAACAATGGGTAAAGGAAAATTAATAGATGAGATTTTTGGAGCTAAATGTGAAGGAAATTTTATTCAACCAACTTTCATTACTGATTATCCAAAAGAAATGTCACCATTGTGTAAATCACATAGAGACAATCCAGAATTGACGGAGCGTTTTGAGTTGATGGTATGTGGAAAAGAAATAGCCAATGCTTATTCAGAATTGAATGATCCTATTGACCAACGCGAACGTTTTGAAGCACAAATGGCTTTAAGTGAAAAAGGTGATGATGAAGCTAACGGAATTATAGATGAGGACTTTTTAAGAGCATTAGAATATGGAATGCCTCCAACTTCTGGATTGGGAATTGGAATGGATAGATTAATTATGTTTTTAACAAATAATCCTTCTATTCAAGAAGTTCTTTTCTTTCCTCAAATGCGACCAGAGAAAAAGCAATTGGAATTGACTGAAGACGAAAAGTTCATTATTGGGCTTTTAAAAGTTGAAAATAATCAGCCATTAAGTCAATTAAAAGAGAAATCTGCTTTGAGTGGAAAAAAATGGGATGCTGCCATGAAGGGATTATCAAAACACGGTTTAACAAAAGTTATTGTGGATGGTGAAAACAAAACAGTTGAACTGAAATCATAATTTTTTTTATCATTTGTATTGATTTTTAAAAAAAATTATTAAATTCGCTCTTCAACAAATTAATTTAAAGAAGATTATGAAAAGAATTATCGCAATATTCACCTTGTTTTTAGCATTTAGTTTTAATGCAAATGCTCAAGAAGCTAAGACGCTATCTGTATCAAACACAAATGAAAAAAGTGTAAAAGAACTTATTATTGAGGATATTGATTTAATGTCAAAATCAGTAAAAATGGAAGAGGGTTTAAAAATGGATTTAGTAAATCTATTACAAATGAGAAAAGATGATGTTAATAATTCTAAAACTCAAGAAGAAAAACAAGCAGTTTTTGAAAGATATACTTTAAAATTACTAAGCGCTTTCAATGAGGAACAAATTGAAACTCTAAAGAAAGATAAAGAATTATTCAACAGATTAACTCAGTTTTCTAGCAAATAATATTATAATAAAATAAAAAATAGGCGATTCAATTGAATCGCCTATTTTTTTATAAACTACAACTTAAATTCACAAAAAAGTTTCTTCCTTGCCTTGGAAAATTATTCCAATCTGAATAAGTTGAATAATAGGTATCAAGGATGTTTTCAATTCCAAATTTTGTGATTAATTTGCTTTTATTGATGTTGAATTTATATCCAAAATTAGCATTAATTATTGCGTAATCTGGTGTTTTATCCTCTCCATAAATACCTCCAAAATTTGTATGTTTTGCATTTCCTTGAAAGACAATTTCTGAAGACAATTTTTCTTTAGAATAAGCTATTGATGTTGAATAACTTATTGGAGAAATAAAAGGTAAATTCACATTATTAAAATCTTTTCCTCTACTGTAAACTAACTGCGAATTCCATTTTAATTGTCTAGAAAACTTGATTTCAGAAGTTAAACTTATATTGAAAATGGTAGCATAATCAAGTGCTGTATAAATTTTTACACCTGTTGCACCAATTGTCATTGGAATCAAGCTAGTATCAGGTTTTCCGACAATATAATTTGAAATATGGAAATATGATGATGTAATTTTCATTTTAATTTTTTCTTTTTTCAAACCAACAAAAGCATTTCCTTCTAATGAAGTTTCGTTTTTCAAATTCGGATTACCAATATTGTCATAATTCTCAAAACTATTGAACAAGTAAAAACCATATGCCTCAGTTATTGATGGTGCTCTTTCTCCATAAGCAGCTCCAAATCCAAATTCAAAACCATTTTTAGAAGTATTATAATTAGCTGAAAAACTTTTTAGAAATCGGGTATTTTGTGCTTCCATTTCAGGATAAAGAATTTGCAAACTGTTTAATCCAAGTTCACTTTCTATTTTATTATAATGATTACCAATTGAAGCTGAAACTTTTATATTTGAATGACAGTTTAAATCATAGTAGTCTTCAATAAATAATCCGTTATAAAAAGTTACAACATTAGGCCAAGTTAGCATAAACATTAGATTTTCATTTGGATCAGCTGGATACATGGTCATTTCGGCAAGTGATTTGTTATAAAATGAATTTAAGTTTACTAATAAGTTGTTTTTATTATATTTAGCTTTAATTTTTGAATAATATCCATAGGTTTTACTCCAACCTGGCATATCCATATGAATTGGAACAGATGGACGTTTTGTATCATCCATTTTATGCATTATTGTATTAAAATAAAGTTTTGTTTCCCAATTAGTTACAATAGAGTTTAATGGGATGTATTCATATTTTAAAGACGTTATAATTGCTTCTGCAATGGAAACATCCATTGGTAACGCAGGATAACCAACATCGGTTGCTTTATCGTAAATTAAGGAAGCTTCAATCAATTTATTTTTACTTAATTTGAAACCTGAAGTAACGGAAAAATTCATTTTTTTAAATTGTGAAAATAAAACTTCTTTATTATTTCCTGCTTTGTAATTTTCTGCATCACGTAGCATAAAATCGGTATCAACATAAAATAAATTATCTGTATAATTTAGGGCTGTTCCAATGATTTTTTGTTGATTGTTGGTTTCAAAACCTGAATTTATATTAAAATTCCATTTTTTATTTCCGAAGTTATTTTGGTTTCTTTTTAAGTTAATCGAACCTCCAATTGTACTTCCAAAACAAGCACCTTCTTGACCTGAACAAATAGTAGCTTCAGATAGATTAGATACTTCTACATAAGATGTTATTGGATCCATTTTGTCTGTACAAGCACCAAAAATTCTCATTCCGTCTATGGTTACTAGAGTACGTTCAGAAGGCATAGAATTGATAATTGGTTCCCAAGCGTAAGCACCTCGCTTTATCATGTCAACTTTTGCAGATTTTTGTAAATAGTCGTCTATTGATGTTAATGTTTTTGATTGCTTATCTGATAGTTGTGCTTTTTTTCCAATTACTATGACTTCTTGCATTTGAATTGGTTTTATGGTATCTTTTTTTGATTGCTCTTTTATTATGCTATTATTTGTGTCTTGAGCAGAAATAATTGTGGAAAGAAGCATTAAAAAAGTTGAAAGGAGTAATTTTTTCATTAGAGTAAAAATTAAAAAAGTCAAAAACAGAATTGAATTTGACTTTTTTATAATAATTCAATTAGAATTCTATTTCAAAATAAATACTGCTTGATGTAACAGTTTCTGTAATTTCTTCACCTTTAAGAATTGTGCCATCAGGTTTTGCTAATTGAAGATTTATTTTCCAATAACCTGTCATTGTAAGTGATAATTTTCCTTTGTATAAATTGCCTGCCGTTAGTTGAGTTGCATTTACATTATTTGGTGAACTATGATTTCCCATGCTTGGCATTCTTGGGTCAATTTTTACAGTATAACCATCAACAACAGGAAACGTCATCATATCTTGCATTTTCCAAACACCAACAACTAAATCATTTACAGCTACTTTTGGATGATGAGGATCAACATAAGCCACCAAATATTTCACACCATCAGATCCTGTAAAAGTATTAACTGTTCTTTTTGCAGAAGCAGGGACATCAATTACAGAAGTCATTGTATAATCTACATTATCAATTGTATAATCGATTTTTAAATCCCAATATTCAGTAGTGTTTTGAGCCATTTGAAACATAATATATCCTTCATATAAAGTCCCATCTATTGAAATTTTTTCAACTGTAGATTTTGGGCAGGAGTGATTCATCATAGCCATGTGCATGATTGGCATCCAAGTAACTTCTGCATTTTTTATATATTGATTGTTAGCGTTGTTTTTAATCCTTAATTTAATTTCATTATAACCTTGAACTGTTGCTCCTGTATGAGAATATAACTCAATAGTATGTGTAGTATTTGTAATTTCTTTAAATTTTGTTAATCCATCCAATTCGTTCACTGTTGGATTTGTATTTTCGTCATCATTTGAACATGAGGTAAGAGCTACTACCATAACTAGAATGGTAAATATATTTTTTAAAATAGTTTTCATTTTTTTTATTAAAGTTTATTATACGATGAATCTAAAAGATTTTTTTTAATCAATTTAGAATATAAAAATCCTGTCAATTCATTTTTATGAATTGAAAATTAAATTCAATTTTGAAGTAATTTGATTTTTGAGATAAGCTTAAGCTAAATAAGACTTATTATAGTGTTTAAGAAATAATTGTGGGCGGATGAAAAACGGAACAACTTACCGAGTGAAAGTATAAGTTGGCATAGTTGTCACCAATAGAAGTTTTATTATGAAAATAAATTTGTCTAAAGGATATTTCTGCTATTTCATTGCAGAATAAAAGCTCGACTTCTTGTGTTAAATTATTTTTTTTGTCTGAATTGATGGGCTTATCATCGTTTGATGCTTTTGCTAACTCTTTTATTAAATGACATTTACCATTACATTTAAGTTCTGGTTTAGCTTTGTTTTCACAAAGAACATTAGAGATATAATCATAATTAACAATATAATCTATAACCGGAAGAATTGGTTTTAGAAAAATTGAAAGGATTACTATGATTAGTATTTTTTTCATTAGGCAAATTTACAATGAGAAAAAAGCAATTTTATATGATTGTGGTCATATTTTTAGTAAATTTATAAAAAGTAATTTTGTATCCATAAGTTAAAATCGCTTTTAAACAAAGTTATTTTTGACTTAAAACACACTGTTTCAATCATGCAAATAGATTTAGATTTACTGTATACTTGGGGCGCAATTGCCAAAGAATACAAGAAAAATGATATAATAATTAGTGAAGATGAAGTAGCTCATTTCTACTATCAAGTTGTTGAAGGTTGTGTTAGAATGTTTAATTCTAACGATGAAGGAAAAGAGTTTACTCAAGGTTATTTTTATAACGGTCAAAGTTTTGGTGAACCACCATTATTTATTGACGAGAAATATCCTGCAACTGCTGTTGCTTTTCAAGATTGTAAAATCATTAAACTTTCTAAAGAAAAATTTTTGAAGATTCTAGATGAGTATCCTTCCATTCAAAAGCATTTTTTGATATTAATGGCAAAACGTATTCACGGAAAGGCAAAAACATTAAAAGACATCATCAATCAAAAACCTGAATTTAGAATTTTAGCATTCTTAAATGCACACAAAAAAGGTAATGGTGATCAAAAAGAATTAGTGCCATTTACAAGACAGGAAATAGCCAATTTCACTGGCTTACGAGTAGAAACGGTAATTAGAGCTTTTGCAAAAATGAAAGCAGCCAACAAAATTGAAATTAATAATCATAAAATCTATTTCTAATGCATTTTAACAGCAAGTTTTGGCTGAAATTCTCACTATTAAATTTATTAATTGTAGCACTTATCGGGCTTCTAATGCGTTACAAAATTGGATTTGAATTTCCTTTTTTTGACCAAAAACATTTGCAACATTCTCATTCTCATTTTGCCTTTTCAGGTTGGATTAGTCATACTTTGATGGTGTTGATGATTGTGTTTTTAGAGAAGAAAAAAGTCCTTCTACAAGCTCAGGATGACAATAGAGAAAAGAATATAGAAAATAGATTTTTTAAAAAATACAGCTCAATATTATCTGCCAATTTGATTTGTGCTTATGGAATGTTGGTGTTTTTTATCATTCAAGGTTATGGATTGTTTTCCATAATTTTTTCTACATCTTCGATTATAGTATCCTGTGTTTTTGCTTATTATTTCGTTAAAGATTTGAAATTAATTTCTAATGATGATTTATCTAAAAATTGGTTCAAAACTGCTTTATTTTTCAATGTGATTTCATCGTTCGGTACATTTGCTTTGGCTTATATGATGATTTCAAAAAACATTCATCAAAACGAATATTTAGCATCCATCTATTATTATTTGCACTTTCAATATAATGGTTGGTTTTTCTTTGCTTGTATGGGATTATTATTCTCTTTTTTACAATTAAAACCATCTGAAAATTCATTTTTTAAAAGAACTTTTTGGCTGTTTTTTTTATCATGTATTCCGGCTTATTTTTTATCAACTCTTTGGTGGGATTTACCAATTTGGATTTACCTTATTACTGTTGTGGCAGCATTTATTCAAGTTTATACTTGGTTTAGATTTTTGATTATCATTATCAAAACAAAAAGAGAGTTTCTGTATAATTTTCCTTTCTTTCTACGTTATATTTTGCTTTTTGTGGCTTTTGCATTGAGTATAAAATTTCTGCTTCAATTGGGTTCGACAATTCCTGTATTAAGTACACTAGCTTTTGGTTTTAGACCTATTGTAATCGCTTATTTGCACTTAGTTTTATTGGCAATTATTAGTTTGTTTTTACTTTTTTATGTTTATGCCAATCACTTGATTCATTTCAATAGACAAATAAAAATTGGTGTAATTACTTTCTCAATAGGTGTTTTGTTAAACGAAATAATTCTTGCTATTCAAGGTGTTGCCTCATTTAGCTACACTCCAATTCCGTATGTTAACGAAATGCTATTTGGAGCTGCAATTGTTTTAGTTATTGGTACTGGAATCACTGCTTTTTATTCCATAAAAAAAGTTAAAAATCTTCCGTTATTATGATTGCGCTCATAAAATAACTATTTCATAATTAGGTACTTTGTATGTATAATTTGAAAGTATATTAAAAGTATTTATTATGAAAAAATCAATTAAAACATTGTTATTGGCAAGTTTATTTATTGCCATAGGTTGCAAACAAAACGAACAAGCAACATCAGAAACCACTTCTGAAACTACTGAAGTAAGTTCTGGTGGACAAGAAAATGTAGTAGATGAAACTTCTGTTCCAAACATTGTTCAAACAGCTGTCGGAAGTAAAGATCATACCACATTAGTAGCAGCTGTAAAAGCGGCAGGATTAGTAACTTCGTTGAGTAATGCTGGTCCATTTACGGTTTTTGCACCAACAAATGCAGCTTTTGATAAATTACCTGCTGGAACTGTTGAAGGTTTGTTAAAACCTGAGAAAAAAGGTGATTTAGAAAACATTTTAGGGTATCACACTTATGTTGGAACATTGAAAATTGAATATATGAATGACGGACAAGAGTTTGACATGGTTTACGGAGGAAAAGTTAAAATCACCAAAAAAGATGATAAAACTTTTGTAAATGGTTCAGAAATTGTTGCTTCAATTCCTACAGGAAATGGAATAATTCATGTTATTGGTGATGTACTTTTACCTAAATAAAATCAATTATTAATTCAAATATTGTTTTTCCTTTTTTAATTAAAGTTGAAAAGCGTGAATTGTCGTAGTTCACGCTTTTTGTGATTTGAGTCATGTTTAGAGTTGTTATATTTTATTCACTTTGTAAAATCTACGTCTGGTCTAATTATGGAAAAATTTAAAAAGTATTTTTTTGTTTTATTATTAATGATAAGTGTTTTCTTATTCTATAATTTTATTCTTTATACTTCAAAAGACGATTATGGAACAATTCATCTTTCAGAAAAAGCGCTACAAGGCGAAACCATTTGGTTAAAAAACAATTGCAATTCTTGTCATCAATTTTATGGTTTGGGCGGTTATCTTGGTCCTGATCTTACTAATATTTATTCCAAAAGAGATGAAGCCAATATAAAAGCGATGCTGAATAGTGGTGTAAATTCTATGCCAAAATTTAATTTCAAAGAGAATGATAAAGAAGCTTTAATTCAATTTTTTAAAGAAGTTGACCAAACAGGTTATTATCCAAATCAAGAAGCAGGTATTGAATATAACGGTTGGGTTGAAATAAAAAACAAGTAACATGAAAACAGATAAATATCCTCTCTATTTTATTTATATTGGTTTAATTTCACTTCTTTTTGGCCTTCTTTGTGGATTACTAGCTGGATTTCAATATATAATACCAAGTTTTATTAAAGAAATTTTACCTTTCAATGCACTGCGTCCGCTTCATACACTTTTTGTTGTTTCCTGGATATTGCTTTCGGCAATTGGAGGAATTTATTATTATATAAAACCAAAAAATCTACTTCTTATAAAAGTTCATTTTTGGCTGTTTGTTTTCACAGGAATTGGAATAATTTTTTCTTATTTATCAAGGAATTTCGCTGGAAAAGAATATTTAGAGTTTCCAAGTTATTTTTACTTTCCAATTGTAGTAGGGTGGATTTTATTTGGCATCAATTATTATAAAACCATGCTACCTTCATTTAAAAATTGGCCAGTTTATTTTTGGATGTGGGCAACTGGAATTATATTTATGATATATCATTTTACAGAAGCTCATTTGTGGTTGTTACCTTATTTCAGAGATCATTTTATTCAAAACATTTCATTGCAGTGGAAATCGGGAGGTTCTTATGTAGGCTCATGGAATATGCTGGTTTATGGTACATCATTGTTTGTAATGTCTAAAATAAGTAATGATGAAAGTTTTGCTAAATCAAAGAAGGCTTTCTTTTTTTATTTTTTAGGATTAACTAATTTAATGTTTGGTTGGGCACATCACATTTATATTATTCCAACAGCTCCGTGGATTCGATATTTGGCATACGCAATAAGTATGACCGAATGGATTATTTTATTTTCGATAATTTATGATTGGAAAAAAAATCTATCTAAAGAAAAGCAAACCAAATTTTTATTAGCATATAGACTGATGATCTTGGCAGATTTTTGGGTTTTTTTAAACATCATTCTGGCATTATTAATTTCTATTCCATCTATCAACTTGTTCACTCACGGAACACATATTACAGTTGCACATTCGATGGGTACGACTATAGGAATTAATACATTGATATTACTATCATCAATAGCTTTTATTATCGAATCTGAAAATAAATTTGCTCTAGTCTCTGAAAAAAGGATTGCTTTGGGAATCAAGATTTTTAATGTTTCATTCCTTTTATTTTGGGTAAGTTTACTAATTATGGGAATTAAAAAAGGTTATTGGACTTTCTTTAGTAAGAGTGAATCTTTTAGTCAATTACAAGATTCATTACATTGGATTTATATTTTATTTGTCATTTTTGGACTCGGAATTTTAGTAGGTCTTTATATAATAGTATTTGAATATTTGAAAAACATAAAATCAATTTCTAAAAACAACTTTAATATTAGGTAAATTTTCTATTCTTGATGAATTAATTTTTAATGAAGAAGAAAGATTTCCTAATGTTTCAACATTGTTTTTAAAATACTGAATATAGTAGTTTCCTTTATATTCTTTATATTCAAGAAAGTGAATCATTTCATTTAATTCAACATCTGAAATCAATTCGGAATGATAAGTAGTTCTTATCTCAAATGGGATTGTACTGGCTAAAAGAAGTTCAAAGGAACTTTCAAATTCGTCAAACAAATTAGACTTTGTAATTGCATTGTAACTAGGCTTTAATGCTTTAAAATCTAATGCAACATAATCTATTAGATTATCATTTAACAGTTGCTTTACTACTTTTGAATTAGAGCCGTTGGTATCTATTTTGACTAAAAAACCTAATGCTTTTACTTCTTTAACTTGCTCGATAATATTTTTATGAATTAAACATTCGCCTCCGCTAAAAACTACGGCATCGAGTAATCCTTTTCGCTTTTTTAAAAAAGAAATTGTTTCAGAAAAAGAAATTGCTCCTTTTCCTAAAACAATTTTGGGATTATAACAATACAAGCAACGCATATTACAACCTGTATACCATAGAATGCAAGCTGATTTATCTGGATAATCTAATAATGTAAATGGCGTAATATTGCAAATTGGTTTGACTAACACGGATTTTCTCTAAAATGTACACGTTGTTTATGCTCTCCTTTTTTACCAATATTAAAACTTTCAACAGGTCGGTGATAACCCATTACTCTTGTGTAAACCAAGCATTTGATTCTTAAATGCTGATTTTGTTCTGAAACTTCATTAATTTTTGTTTTCATAGTTCGAGTTGTTTTGATTTTCAATAATTTGTTCGTCACATTTTGGACAATATTCATGTTCACCGTTTAGATATCCGTGTACTGGACAAACACTAAATACAGGAGTGACTGTAATATAAGGTAATCTGAACTTGGTTAAAACTGTTTTTACAAAGTTTTTACAAGCTTCTGGCGAACTAATTTTTTCGTTCATGTACAAATGCAAAACCGTTCCGCCAGTGTATTTACATTGTAATTCATCTTGCATAAGCAATGCTTCAAAAGGATCTTGTGTGAAATCAACTGGAATTTGCGAACTATTGGTATAATAAATATTTTCTCCCATTCCTGCTTGAAGAATATTTGGATATCGTTTTTTATCTTCTTTGGCAAACCGATACGTAGTTCCTTCAGCTGGAGTGGCTTCAAGATTATATAAATTTCCAGTTTCCTCTTGATATTCTCGCATTCTATTTCGGATATAATCTAAAATTTCCATGCAAAAATCATTACCAAAAACTGTGGTAATATCATCTTTGTCATTAGTAAAATTACGCACCATTTCGTTCATTCCATTTACTCCAATTGTTGAAAAGTGGTTTCTAAAATGAGGTAAATATCTTTTCGTATAAGGAAATAAACCTCTATCATACATGTCTTGAATAAAAACTCTTTTCTTTTCTAAAGTTGATTTAGAAATAGCTAATAACTTATCCAATTGAATAAAAAGCGCGTCTTTATCTCCTTCGAATAAATAACCCAATCTAGCCATATTTATTGTTACAACTCCAATGCTTCCAGTCATTTCGGCACTTCCAAAAAGTCCGTTGCCACGTTTTAATAATTCTCTTAAATCGAGTTGCAAACGACAACACATACTGCGAACAGCGTTTGGTTTGTAGGCACTTTCGTTTTCTACTTTATTGCCTTTTTCATCCAAAATATATTGGCTTCCAATGAAATTTTGAAAATAGGAAGAACCAATTTTAGCCGTGTTCTCAAAAAGAATATCGGTATTTTCTCCATTCCAATCAAAACCTTCTGTGATATTTACTGTTGGAATTGGGAAAGTAAATGGTTGTCCGTTGGCATCGCCTTCCGTCATTACCGTATAATACGCTTTGTTTATCAAATTCATTTCTTCCTGAAAATGTTCGTAACGCAAATCAGTTGGTTTATCGACACCACGCAGATTGGCTTTTACTACTAAATCGTGATTGAAGTTACCTTCAAAGAAATGATGGTTATTTTTAGTAGGAATTTGGGTTTTTAAGTCATCGGGAACAATCCAATCTAGAGTAATATTGGTAAAAGGAGATTGTCCCCAACGTGCCGGAACATTCAAATTATAAACAAAACTGCGAACCGCTTTCAACACTTCATCAAAAGACAAATTATCCTTGAAAACATAAGGTGCCAAATACGTATCAAACGAACTAAACGCTTGTGCGCCTGCCCATTCGCTTTGCAAAATCCCGAGAAAATTTGCCATTTGTCCCAATGCTTCTCTGAAATGAGATGGTGGTTTGCTTTCAACTCGTCCACGAACGCCATTAAAGCCATCATTGAGAAGAACTCGTAAACTCCAACCCGCGCAATATCCTGTCAAACAATCCAAATCGTGAATGTGAATGTCGCCATTTCGATGTGCATAACCTTCTTCCTTTGAATAGACTTTATCCAACCAATAATTGGCTATGATTTTACCAGCAACATTATTGACTAATCCTGCATTAGAATAAGAAGTATTGGCGTTGGCATTTATTCTCCAATCGGTTTGCAAAATATATTCTTCGATGGTTTGTGTGCTGTCAACATAAGTTGTATCATCGTTTAGTCCTTCAACATGTTCGCGTTGTAGTTTTCGAGTATGACGATACAACATAAACGAACGCATGACTGTAAAATACCCTTTTTGAAACAGGCTTTTCTCAATCAAATCTTGAATTTCCTCAACTGCCCAAGTCGTTTTATCTTCTATAGTTGTAATGACTATATCAAAAATATTTTCGTCAAATGGAATAGAAACACTTTCAAAACTACTCTCTATAGCATCCTTTATTTTATAGCTTTCAAAGGGTTTGTAATCACCATTTCTTTTAATCACAAATTTTTTCATTAAAAATGATTTAAAAAATTTTATCCCAAAACATTGAATCTTTCTTCCAACTCAACAGCTTTATGAAATAGAATATTGTTTTCTAAATGTATGTGTTTGTGTAAATCTTGTTCGAATTCTTTGAGCATAGCAAATGTTACTTTGTATGTTTCGCATGCATCATTTGGTGGATTGTATTCATTAGTTAATTGTGAAATTTTAACAAACAAATCGCCTTCGGTTTCGTGATCTTGTTTCAACATAGCAATCGGATTTTCAACTGTTCCGAAACCTGGTTGTTGGATAGTTTCGTTGTTTTTGATGGCGTTTGTCATTGTTTTGATGAATGGAAACAAAACTACTTCTTCTTTTTGCAAATGATTTAGCAATTCACTTGAGGCAATTTTAAATAAATTATTAATTTCAAACAATTCAGGATGCCTTTCGCCGTGAACTTTGCATAATTTATCCAAATACATCAATAAAATAGGTGTTTTAGATTCGATATATTCGTGATGTGTTTCTAATATATAATCAATCAATAAATTTGGTGAAAACGATTTAAAATTCATTTCTGATGAAGAATTGGTGTTTAAAACTGCATCAATTTCATTTTCAATTTGATTTACATCTAAACCTTTTGCTTCGCAAACTTCATCAAGTGTTTTATTGCCTTTACAGCAAAAATCGATTTTATATTTTGAGAAAAGTGCTGCGGTTCTGAAGTCTTGCGCTACATATTCTCCAATGGTATTTTTTTGTAATGTGTCCATATTTTTTTTAATTTTTTATCAAATGTATAAATTGAAAAAAACTAAAAACATGACTGTAATCATAAACCGCCAACTCTTACTAAACTTCCTAAAATGAGCATAGAAACTGCAATTAAAGTGACAATAATAATTTCTACAATTGCAGGTAACATTCTATCGGAAGTCAATTTTGGGAAAACAACTTTTTGAGCGTGAACCGCTAAACTTAGAGAAGTAAAAAGTAAAAGTAATTTTATGGAAATAATTTTTTCTATTGGATTTGAAAATGAAAACCAATCAGAAATAGGTACATTATAATCGTAAGCTAAAAGAATTCCTGTAACGACAAAAATAAACAAAGAAGGCATTCCTATTTTTCCAAATTTAAGTCTAAAATCACTTAAAATTGAAATGTCTTTTTGTTGTAAGGTTGCAGGTAAGATTCTTAAAATCAAAAACAAATGACCACCAACCCAAATACTAGCAGCCAATAAATGAATTATAAGGATAATTTGATGATGCATTAAGTCAATGTTTTGTACATCATTACAGCCGAGATATTCATAGCTCGATTTTTAATTTCATCTGCTTTTGCACCTTCAAAAAGTTTGTCAACCGTTTGATTAAAAAGTGCATTCCAATGCTGAAAATGTTCTTGAGTCATAGTGCTTTTTTGATGCAATTCTTTGTGAACTGCCATTGGACTTCCGCTATAATTGGCTGAATAGAACAATATGTTTTCCCAAAAATCATACATTTTTGGCAAATGTAATTCCCAATTTACTTTGGCAACATCGGTAAATAAATAGCCAATAACTTCATCTGTTTTTACTATTTCGTAGAAAGCATTAACTAGCTTTTCGATGTCTTTTCTATTTCTAATATCTGTTTTCATTTTACAAATCTTTTCTATTAAATTTTCTTAACGAAATAAAAAACGGAATAATTACCCATAAACTCAATAACAAAAACGACACAATCAAACCTATTGCAGTTCCAAAAAAGTCTTTAAAAATTGCTCCTGTGTAACCCATCATTGCTGAAACATCAAGATGCAATAGAATTTGAATTCGTGCCAAATCAATTGGGCTAAAAGCGGTGATTCCGACCATTGCATTTTCGATTGGATAATCTTGAAATTGAAATAATAAAAACAAAACCAATCCATCAAAAAGCAAGGCAAAAAATAACCAAGTCATAATTGCAATTCCGATTCCTTTGGCTTTATCTCTTGTTAGAATTGAACTTAAAAATGCTAATGCTGTAAAGATTACGGTTATCAAACATCCATTAATCAACATTATTATTCCAATACTATCAGGTGAATTTATGAGTAACGGAATTCCGGCTCCAACAAAAAAAGCTAAAATCATGGAAAAAGAAAGTCCAAGGAATAAACTTATCCAAATTTTTCTTCTTTTGATAGGTTGACTTAATAGAAGCTCAATAAATTCGGAGCTATTGTACAAGTAAATCGTTGCAAAAAGTATTGAAACCAAAGGCACTGTAAATAAAATTACATTCAAAATGGTCAAAATTCCTTTTGCAGAATTATCTTCTAGCGCAAACGAACTCCATGATAGAATGGCTAAAATAAAGGTATAAGCCAAAATTATTTTGCTTTTTAGAATGTCGAGTAATATGATTTTTGTAATTCTGTTCATGACACTTTTGCTAGTTTCGGGTTATGACTTTCAGGTTGCTTTTGTTTCAGAATACTGGCAATAGCTTTTGAAATTTTAGTTTCATTGGTTTCAGATTTTAAGACTTCAACTTTTTTATGAAAATGAACTTCACCATCTTGCATGAAAATAATTTCGGTAATCAAATCGTCTAATTCACTTAGTAAATGTGATGTGATGAAAATGAGTTTTCCTTTTTCTTTTTCTTTAATGATTTTTTCTTTCAAAATTTCGGATGCCAATGGATCTAAACCTGCCGTTGGTTCATCTAAAATCAGCACTTCTGGATTGAATAGAAATGCTAAAACGGCACTTACTTTTTGAGTTGTTCCACCCGAAAGTGTTCGCATTTGCTTGTCGAACATTTTTTCTAATTCAAATGCATTTAATAAATCTTCATCTAAATCATGATTAGAATTCCTGATTTTTTTAATCATATCGATGATTTGTCCGATGGTCATATTATCAGGATAACGCCCAATTTGTGGCATATAACCAATGTTTTCACGATAGATATATTCACCTAAAACCGATTTCCCGTTAAACTCAATCGAACCTTTATCTGGCAGAACCATTCCGAGAATTGATTTTATCAACGTTGTTTTTCCGCAACCATTTGGTCCAATTAGCGCAATACATTCTCCACTTTTACATGAAAGATTAACGCTTTTCAGCACTTCTAATTTTCCGAATTTTTTATTTATGTTTTTAATTTCAATCATAATGGCAGCGATTTCATTAAAGGCGTTTTATCTATAAAATTATCTGGTGTAATACTTGGCAAAACTTTTTCAGATTTGTCTAAAAGTGTTATCATAAAACTTCGGTATAACAACATGGCAGAAGGTGTTTTTTCGGTTAAAACAGCAAACAAACTTAATGGATGATAAGGCACATCGCCTACTCCATTTTTATCTAAATCATATCCTTCATATTTATCCCAATAATTTGAATTGAAAGTGTTTAAAACTAAGCTCCCATTAGTGCTAATATCGAAAGTGTTTTTTCGATAATTATTGTTTACAATTTCATTTTCCATACAACTTGCTTGAATTTTCATTCCCCATCCATTTGATTCAAAAACGTTTTTTTCGACCTTGATTCTTGATGTTCCTTCCATGTAAATTCCAGAAGTATTTCGGGCAAATTTATTATTGAAAATATAGCTGTCGGCAATTTCTTTGAGCAATAAACCATAAGCAGCATCACCCCAATTTTCTTCAAAATAATTGTTATACATCTTTACATTTTTGGTAAACATGACTGCAACACCAGCACCATTATTTTTAAAAACATTCGTTATGTAAGCATCGTCGTTAGAAAACATAAAATGCAAGCCATAACGAATGTTTTTATTGGAAATATTCCTCCAAATGATAGATTGTGTTACAAATTCAAAATAAATTCCATCGCGATGTCCCGAAATTTTATTGGCAATTATTTGAAGATTATCGCTTTTCCAACAGTGAATTCCATTTCCAATTAATTGTTCTTGTTTTCCGTAAGCGGTAATTTTATTGTTTTTGATTAGGCAATTTCTAGAATTTTGAAGATAAATTCCGAAGAAATTGTTGTCTAGAATGTTGTTTTCAATTTTTACAAAAGTTCTATCATACACTTTAATTCCGCAAGGATCATCAAGAGAAGCATAACCTGAATTAATGATTTTGAATCCTTTGATGACAACATTATCGGCATTAATTGAAACAACTTCAAACTTGCGTTGACCATCAAGAATTGGAAAACCTTTACCAAGAAAAATAATTTTTTTATTGATTATAATATTGCCTTCTTTATAAACTCCGCTATTTACAACAATGGTGTCGCCATCAACAGCTAATTGAAGAGCCTTCTTGATTTTTTTGACAGATAAGTTGCTTCCTACTTGAATGGTTTTAGCATTTGAAATAGAAAATAGGAGTGAAAATAATATGCAGATTAATTTCTTCATTTGTAAGAATCGTAAACTTGTTGCCAAGTCATAGGTTCAGCATTTAATTTGGTTTGGAATTCTTTTTGCTCTTTATCAGATGAAAATGCGGCAAAATTTCCACGCATTGGAGAATTGATTGTTCCTCCTTTTAGAAAAAAACTTTTTTCGGCTGCAACTAATTCATTTTCTTTAAAATAATCATTTACAAAAAATACTTTGGAAGGAACTTCACTTGTTTTGTCAAATTGAATCATGCATGCTACATCATCAAACTTGTAATATCTACCTTTTTGAGTGATTAATTCTGCACCAAATTTTCCGTTTGCGATTGTCATTTTACAAAAATCACAGGAATCAGAATTTAGTTTAATTGGTTTTGATTCGTTAGAATTGCAAGAAACTAAAGCAAAAAAAGAAAATAATAATAAAATAGATTTATAGATTTTATTTTTAAACCACATAGAAACATAGTTTTAGAAATGAATAATAAGACGTTTTACTTTTCATAGAAATTCATAATTGACCGAAATCAAATTTTCTTTTTGGTGAATAAATTATATTCTTTAAAAACGATAAAAAACAACAATAAACCACAAGCTATCAAAAACCATCCACCAATATCTGGAATTGAATACGCTCCAAAGTTCAACAATTGTTTGTATCCAATTAACGGCGGTTGATAAGCCATTCCGGGCACTTTTATAGCCGCATTTGGATCGAGATTATGCCCATATTCATAATTCCATCTGTAGAAATCGATGGCTGCTAAAACTACAAAAAGAATGTAAGAAATAAAGAATGCCAAAACCGCTTTTCTTTTTGCAACAAAAATTAGCAACAAAGAAATTACTGCAAAACCTCCGAAAATATAAGGTAACGCAGTGAATTCGAAAAAGTTTTCGGTATGTAAAGTTGCCATTCCGATGTAGTGATTTAATCCGTTGATGATTTCTACATCGCCACCAATTTTGTTAGCGTGCAATTTTAAAACCAAACCTTCAGGATATTGAGGCGCTTCGAGTTCGATTTGCCACATTGGGACAAAAAGCGAGCCAATAAATAAGATTGAAACAACCAATAATATCACTTTTGATACCATTGAAATTTTAGAAGATTTCATAAAAAATGAATTTAAAAAGGGACAAAAGTTACTTTGTCCCTTTTGGTAAAAATTATTTTGTTTTTGGTAAGTTAGTTCCAACACTCCATGTAAGCGGAACAGAACTTCCTGTAGGAGAAACTCTAATGTAGCCTTGCATTTCTTGATGCAGAGCACTACAGAAATCAGTGCAATACATTGGAAATATACCCACTTTTTTAGGAATCCATTTTAGAGTAGCTGTTTCACCAGGCATGATTAAAAGCTCACCATTATCGGCACCTTTTACTGCAAATCCGTGAGGAACATCCCAATCTTGTTCAAGGTTTGTTACGTGGAAATAGACTTCATCACCTAATTTTATTCCTTCAATATTATCTGGTGCAAAGTGAGAACGGATAGAAGTCATGTAAACATGTACTTGATTTCCTTGACGCGTTACTTTAGCTTCTTTTTCGCCTTTTGCTACAAATGGATGATTGTTTTCTCCGATTTTATAGAACTTTAATTGACCATTATTTCGAATTAAATCGGCTGGTGCTGCTTGTGCATAGTGAGGTTCTCCAATAGTTGGAAAGTCTAAAATGAGTTTCATTTTATCACCACTAATATCAAATATTTGAGCTGATTGTGCCAATTCTGGACCTGTTGGCAAATATCTATCTTTTGTAATTTTATTATAAGCAACAAGATATTTTCCGAAAGGTTTTTTAGAATCACCGCCAGGAATACATAAGTGACCAACAGAATAATAGGTTGGAACTCTATCTAATACTTTTAATGATTTGATGTCCCATTTAACCACTTCAGAAGAAACGAAGAAGGTTGTATAAGCATTTCCTTTTCCGTCAAACTCAGTGTGCAATGGTCCTAAACCAGGTTTTTGAACTTCACCATGAAGAGCTGCTTCATATTTTATGACATTAATTCCGCCATAATTCCCATCAAATTTTTTATCTTTTATAGCTCCCATTAATTTATCAAAGCTAAATACAGGAATCAAAGCTGCCAATTTTCCTGAACCTACTATATATTCACCAGTTGGATCAACATCACAACCATGAGGAGATTTTGGACAAGGAATCATGTAACAAATATCTTTTAAAGCAGCAGCATCAAGAACTAAAACATCGGTTTTAATTTCAGATTTTGCTGTATGTGTTTTTTCGTCCCATGTATTATGAGCATAACGAGCTTTTTGTTTTATTCCTTTCCCTGCTTTGATATATTCTTCAGCTTTTTTCCAGTTTACAGCCATAATAAAATCTTTATCTTTTTGAGAAGCATTCACTTCTAACAAAGTATTGGCTTGTTCTGTATTATAACAAGAGAAGAAAAACCATCCATGAGATTTCCCTTTTCCTGCATGAGAAAGGTCAAAGTTTACACCAGGCGTTACAATTTGAAATGCTAAATCCATTTCGCCTTTTTTACCCACTTTTACAAAACTAATGTGTCCTTTGAAATTTTCTTTATAAGTGTTGATTGCCACATCACCATCAGAATAATCAGCCGGAACGCTAAAACGAGTTCCTGCAACTACATATTCGGTATTTTCTGTGATGAATGGAGAAGAGTGATTTCCACCACTATTTGGCAATTCAATTATTTCTGCTGTTTTAAATGTTTTTAAGTCAATACGAGCAATACGAGGTGTATTGTTGGCATTACCAAAAACCCAACGACCATCAACTTCACCATTTGTTTGTGACATTTCGGTGTGATGTAAATCGTCCCAAGGCACAAAACCATGCGAAGTATTCAACATTGGTTTAGTTTCTTCACTATAACCCCAACCTTTTTCTGGATCTACTGAAAAAACTGGAATTACTCTAAATAATCTTCCACTAGGAAGACCATAAACGCTTAACTGACCGCTAAAACCTCCAGATACGAAATTATAGAATTCATCAAATTTTCCTGGTGCTACGTATGCTTTTTCAGCATCACCAACTGTAGCATCACTTGAATTTTTTGGTTTACAAGCAGTGAATACTGCACTTCCTAAAACTAGAATTGCAATTATTTTTACAAATTTATTTTTCATTATATTGAAATTAGAACTATCGAATTACTTTCACCTAATAAGATAGTTGGTTGTTATTTTTATTTTACACCGTCATTTTTACGCATAAACTCTAAAATACTTCTTGCTTCCTCATCTGCTAAACCTTGATTTGGCATACGAACAAGACAAATTTCTAATTGTGCTTGAACTTCAGGGTCTTTGTCAATCATTGGGTCTGGATTTGTGATAAAATTCATAATCCACTCTGGTTTTCTTCTTTCGGTTACACCTTTCCAACCTGGACCAACAAGTTTTTCGTCGGTAGTTTTATGGCAAGAAGTACATTTTACACCTGAGACTTCTTCTCCTTTGGTAGCCATAGCTTGATCTAAAGCGGCTCCAAGTTCAACGGTTGTAAATTTACCTTCACCTCTTTTAGGGTCGTAAGAAGATGGATCTGCTGTTGCCGTTTCTTCTGTTGTTGCCGAAGGATTGTATTCTTCACCTTCTTTTTCTTTTTTGCCACAAGAAAACAATAAAACTACTGTGGTAACTAATAATACTAATTTTTTCATAATATAATTTGGTTTAAAATAATACCTCAAAGGTCTGAATTGAATAGGGTTAAATTTTATGACTGCAATCATAAGACATAATATTTTTTTTTGAAATAATATTAAATATTTGTTAACGAATAAACCTTTTGAAAGAGAGTGAGTCTTATCACTATAACAATTAAAAAACACATCATGAAAAAAGTATTTTTATTAGCATTACTAGTTGTAGGATTTACAACATTTGCCCAAGGAAAAAGAGGAGAAAGAAAAGAGCAATTATCAACTGAAGAACGAGTTGAATTGCAAGTAAAAAAATTAACTACTGATTTATCTTTAAACGAGAAACAAGCACAAGAAGTAAAGGCTTTAATGGCTAAACAAGCTGAAAAAAGAGAAGCAAAAAGAGCCGAAATGAAAGCTTTAAAAGAAGAACGTGCTCAACAAGCAAGACCTTCAAAAGAAGAAATGGCTGCAAGAAAAGCTGAAATGCAAAAAGAACAAGAAGCGCTAAAAGCCGAAATGAAAAAAATCCTTACTGCTGAACAGTATACAAAATGGGACCAAAAACGTGAAGATCGCAAAGAAAAAGTGATTGAAAAAATGAAAGATAAAAAGAAAAGAGGTCAAAAAACTGAAGAGAATTAAAATAAATTTTGTGTTTTCATTTAAATGAATTATTTTTGAATATAATTGATATCAAATAATTTAAAAAAACATGAAAAAAATATTTTTTATTTTCGCTTTAGTTTGTGCTTTTACTCTAAGCGCTAATGCTCAAGAAAAAAGACTAACTTCGCAAGAAGCTGCAAAGAAAGATGCTGTTGAGCTTGCTGAATTAGTAGGTTTAAAAGATAATCAAATTGAAGATTTTTATAGATTGTTTGAAAGAAAATATATAATTCTTGAAGATAGAAGTTTATCTGCAGAAGGAAAAGCAGAACTTGAAAAAGTGATGGATGCTAAAATTAGAGCAACATTAAGTGAAAAACAAATGTCTATTCTTGAATCTAACAAAGCAATGTTTGAAAGATTAAAAAGATAATTTTAATATTACACATAAAAAAAGCTTCACAAATTGTGAAGCTTTTTTGTTACAACTCTTTTGATACTTTATGAATTGCATCAATAGTAAAATCTAAATCTTGATAAGTTAAAGCGTCTGTTATAAACCAAGTTTCATAAGCAGATGGCGCTATATAAACACCTTGATTTAACAGACCATGAAAGAACTTCTTAAAGGTTTCATTATCTCCATTTTTAGCTGTTTTGAAATCAACTACAGCACCTTTATCAAAATGAACTGAAATCATCGAACCAACTCTATTTACAGTAAATTCTACATTATTATTTGAGAGTACTTTTCTGATTCCGTTTTCTAAATAGGCTGTTTTTTCATCTAATCTTTTGAAAATTTCAGTATCTTGATTTAAAGCTTCCAACATTGCTAAACCTGCAGCCATTGCTAAAGGATTTCCTGACAAAGTTCCTGCTTGATAAACTGGACCAATTGGTGCTAAATAATTCATTATTTCATTTTTTGCAGCAAAGGCTCCAACAGGTAATCCACCACCAATAACTTTTCCAAAACAAACTATGTCAGCTTGAATATTATAAAGCTCTTGAGCACCACCTTTAGCTAATCGAAATCCAGTCATTACTTCATCAAATATCAGCAATGTATTATTATCTGAACATACTTGTCTTAAATCTTCTAGAAATCCTTTAATTGGAGGAATACACCCCATATTACCAGCAACTGGTTCTATGATAATAGCTGCAATTTCATTTTTATTTGCTTCAAATAATGCTTTTACGTTTTCAATATCGTTATAATTAGCTAATAAAGTGTCTTTGGCTGTGCCTTGTGTTACACCAGGTGAGTTTGGAGTTCCAAAAGTACTAAGACCACTTCCAGCTTGAATCAAAAAAGAATCAGAATGACCATGGTAACATCCTGCAAATTTTATTATTTTATCTCTTCCTGTAAATCCGCGAGCCAATCTGATAGCGCTCATACAAGCTTCCGTTCCAGAATTCACAAAACGAATTTTATCAATATTTGGAACCATTGAAACTGCTAATTCAGCTATTTTAGTTTCTAGTTCTGTTGGCATTCCAAAAGAGGTTCCTAACTTAGCTCTTTCTGTTATTGCATCAATGACTGGTTGAAAAGCATGACCCAAAATCATCGGACCCCAAGAATTAATATAATCAATTAATTGGCTTCCGTCTTCATCATATAAATAAGCACCTTTGGCACTTTTTACAAAAATAGGTGTTCCACCAACACCTTTAAAAGCCCTTACAGGCGAATTTACACCCCCAGGAATCACTTTTTCTGCATCAGCAAATAACTGACTGCTTCTTTTATATAGCATTATTTTTATTTTATTTTAGTAAACTATTTTACAATCAACTTTTGACCAATAGAAATTCCTGTATCAGAAATATTATTTTTCTTTTTCAAATCCTCGACAGAAATATTATATCGTTTTGATATTGAATACAATGTATCGCCTTTTATTACTTGGTGTAAATCAATATTTGTTGAAACAATGTCTTTAGATTTATCAATTGAAGCGACATTATTTGGAACATAATTTATTCCCAACACCTCAGCATCATATTTTTGCAATTGATACCTTTCTATCAATCCAATCAATTTTGTTGGATAATTTGGATCGGTTGCGTAACCAGCATTTTTCAAACCTTTACTCCAGCCAACATAATCGTTTTTATCAAGTTTAAATAGATTAGAATAACGCTCTCTCGTAACCAAAAACAAGGAATGATCTCGATATGATTCATGCGGATTATTGTATTTTCTGAAACATTCTTGCGCTTCATCATCATCATATTTTACACTTGGTCCTGTCCATTCTTTGTGACATTTAATTCCGAAATGATTATTTGCTTGAGCACTCAATGGTCCAGTACCGGCTCCTGATTCTAAAATTCCTTGACCTAATGTAATACTTGCAGGAATTCCGTATTCTTTCATGTCTTTTTTGGCAATTTCTTTATATTTTTCAATATATTCTAAAACCAATGCTGTGGTAACTTTAACACGAGTTGTTGCTTCCAAAATTTGAGTTGATTCCTCATTTTTAGCAGTTGCATTTGTGCTATTTTCAGAATTTGGTTTAACAGGATTACTAGGTTTTTCAACTGGTTTTCTAACTGTTCTAACCACTGGTTTAGATGGTGATGAACTTTTAGATGTTCTCACAACTGGCTTACTAGAACCGCAAGCGATGAAAAAACCAATACAACATAATAAAATTATTTTCTTAATCATTGAAATTAATAGTTTGCAAGTTTTTATTACTCAATTTTAAATTCATTCCTTGTACACCTTGAATTCCACCTGTGTGAATTAGTAGAATTTTTGAATCTTCAGGGAAATAATTTTTAGTTATTAAATCTATAACGCCAAAAAACATTTTTCCAGTATAAATTGGATCTAATGGGATGGAATATTTTTTGTAAAAATTATTAATAAATTCAATCAAATCATCTGAAACCTTTCCGTATCCACCAAAATGATAATCAGAAATTATGTCCCAATTTTCCTTTTTTGCAAATTTACGAATATCTTTTTTTATAAAATCACCTTTCAATGATGGAAATCCTAAAACTTTATGATTGGAAGTCGAACTATTAATAATTCCAGATATTGTTCCTCCAGTCCCAATAGCGCAACAAATGTAATCAAACCTTTCATCTTCATTTGACAAGATTTCCTCACAACCTTTTACAGCAAAATCGTTAGTTCCTCCTTCTGGAATTAAATAGAAATCATCAAAATCATTTTTAAGATTACATAAAAAATCTTCTGTGCTTTTCAATCTGTATTGTTCTCTTGAAACAAATACAAATTCCATACCGTTATCTTGACAAAATTTTAAAGTAGGATTTTGAGAAATTTTAGAACTTAATTCATCTCCGCGAATAACTCCAATTGTTTTAAATCCATTCTCTTTTCCTGCAAATGCAACTGCCGCAATATGATTTGAATAAGCACCTCCAAAAGTGAGTAAAGTTCTATGATTTTGTTGTTTTGCTTCTAACAAATTGTACTTTAGTTTTCTGAATTTATTTCCAGAAACAAAAGGATGAATCAAATCTTCACGTCTTATGTAAAGCTTGACTGTTGTATTTGGCAATACTATTTCTTGTGTAAGAACTCGCAAGATTATTTTTTTACAAAGTTACAAATGTTATCTTCTTTGAAACAAAAAAAGGTATCCAAAATTAGGATACCTATTTATAATTTTTAATGGATTTCAACTACTTAATTCTTTCAACAATAATTTTCTGTCCTAAACTTTGTCCATTAGTAGATTCTATTTTAACAATATAAACTCCTTCACTCAGTGAACCTGTAGAAAACTCATAAGATTTTTTAGTTCCTAAATCTACTTTATCAAATATCTTTTTACCTGATATATCAAACAATACTACTGTTTTTAAATCTAAATCATTAGGATTAGAAATTGTAAGTAATTGATTAGTATTGTTTTGAACGATTGCCAAATCTTTAATGTTATTTTCAGTTACAGCTAATAATTGATCTGTAAAAGTGATTTCAAAACGATTATTATGTTCACCTGGAGCAAGAACAACTTCATAGAAATTATTTTTAATATCATGATAAAGTCCCGTTAAACTATCATATAAAAATACATTTTGAACATCAAAATTAACAAACTCATTAACTTTAAGTGTATATGTGGAAACACCTGTATTCGTATTTTTAAAACCAATAGGAAATCTTTTATTGATATCAAAACTTGTTACAGAATGCACATAAGGTTCATTATTTAGATACAAATACATGTCTGTACTTATGCTCTCAGTAGCTTCTGGAAATTTCGAATCGGCTAAATCAACTCCATCAATTGCATTTGGCAAAAATCCGATTGCAATTTGTCTAACTGCTTGACTATTTAATGATGTATTTACAACAAAGTGAGGTGTTGGCGCTTTACTTATCTGAGTATAATCAACTCCTGCAAGATTCGGAATTGCATCATAAAAACCATAATTTACTGTTGCATTTTCGTTTGAGCTTCTTTCGAATTGTGAATTATTTGCAACACCTTCTTTTACATATACTCTATAAACATTTCTCATTTGCAATGTTCCATTAGCAACACCTCTCACCATAAATCCTTGCCCTATTGGCGAAAATCTTCTTTGATAAACATTATTTGGACTGCTAAAAACAGAACCTTGATTTCCAGCGATATCGTAAGTATAAAAAGTTGCAGGAGAATATATACTTGTTGTACCATTATATGTTCCATAACCTCCTCTATATTGAGCAATATTATGAGAATTCACAGTTTTATCTTGTTCCCAAAATAATGCTGTTCCATCACAATTTGGGTTTCCAGGAATATCATCACCAGTTCCAGAAATTAAATCTGGTCCAGGCCCTCCAACAAGAAACAAATTCAAATCTATCGCTGATGGATATGGATTTCCTGTTAATGTTGAAGCACCATTTGCAACATTAATTGTTATGTTCCCATCATTAGGCTTTCCTCTGAAATCATATCTTTGAGCACTTCCAGGATTATTTGTAACAGCTTCACTAGGATTTGTAGTATCAGTTCCACTTGTACCTTTCATTGTGAATCCTTGACCAGCAGAAATATTTGATAATGCAGCAGACTGAACCCATTGAAAATATCCATTCGAAGATAAAAATCGCCAAATCCAATAAGATGCAATTGTTAAAGTTCCAGTATTAGAAACTCCATTATAACTTGTACTAGTAATTGTTACAGGAGTGCTTGATGTACTAGTTGTAGGAACATTTAACATAGTAATCCCAAAATCTTCATTTCCAGATGCAGCAGATGCATTTCCAACTGGAGAACACCAATAGTTGTATGCAAAATTATTTACAGTTCCTTCTTGAAAAACAGATAATTTTCCAGTACCAGTATTTGTTGAGCTTCCGGTTGTTCCTTGAAGAAATTGTCCTTCGTTTCTAACATAGAAATTACTATTCAATCCATTAAGTTCAAGATTTCCTCTAGAATACACTAATGAACCTCTATTAAAAACGTAGCTATTATTACTAACATAGATTTGAGCAACTAAATTGCTTGTAAACAAACTTGTTACCAAAAAACTAAATACTATAAACTTCTTCATAATCAAACATTTAATTTATAAAATTAGAAAAAAAAATTAAAGAAGTTAAAAAAAAAATTGAAAAAAAACACAACAAATCATTTAGTCGAATAAATTTGTTTTTAATCGATTATTTTTGTTGAATTCGAATTTTTACTAAAATAATTCTTAAATATATTTGCTTCTAAAACCATTTTTTTATCTCAATTTTTTAAAACAAATTATAATCTGTTTATCTTTTCTTTGATAATTTTAAAAACAAGGCAGTTTATAATGGATTTAAAAAGGTTAGAAATCGGAAATTTCTGTAGTTTTTTTTTATTTAAATATTTAACATTTTTTATGCATTAAAACTTATTTTTTAAATGTTTTTATTTATTTTTGATAAATACAAACAACTTGATATGCTGAAAAAATTACCTGTATTTTTTAACAATAATTTGATTCTAATAAAAGTACAATATTTATTATGTATTGTATTATTTTTCATTTCGTTTCAAATTCAATCACAAACCACTATAATATCTCCAACTGGCGATGGTGGTTTTGAAACTGGAACTACATTTGCATTAAACGGTTGGACCACAAACAATCCTGCACAAACTGGAAGAAATCAATGGGTTTGTAATACAGGTGCTACTGCAGGTTTTTCAGGTACTAGTTCAGCGTATATCACTAATAATGCAACAGGAATTCCTCCACACGCCTATGCGACTGGCGCTGCAAGAGCATCACACTTTTACAGAAATGTGACTGTTCCTGGTGGTGAAACTAACATTATATTATCTTTTAGTTGGATTGGACAAGGTGAATCAACTTTTGACAGACTAAGAATATGGCTGGTTCCAACAGCTTACAATCCTGTATACGGAACTGAAATAACAACCATTGGAACAGCTCCAACAGGCAGAATTCAAGTAGGACTAGCTAATTATAGTCTTCAAGGATCATGGGCAAACGTGAGCTTTAACCTCCCAACCTCCTACGCTGGAACAACTTTTAGATTGGTTTTTGAGTGGGCGAATGATGGAAGTTTAGGCACAAACCCTCCTGCTGCTGTTGACAATATTTCCTTAACATCAGCAGCTATTGTTGCTCCTTCAAACAATAATTGCTCTAATGCTACATTGGTTACAACCAATCCAACTGCGACGTGTACAACTAGCACATCTGGAACAACAATTGGAGCAACACAATCACAAGTTGGATGCACTGGTAATGCTGATGATGATGTTTGGTATAGTTTTATTGCCACAGCAAGTACTCACGCAATTACTGTAACTCCTACTACATTAACAAACGCTGTTTTTGAAGTCTTTAGTGGTTCTTGTGGAGGGTTAACAAGCTTGAATTGTGTCAATTTAACAACAGGTTCAAGTACTGAAACCATAACTTTATCTGGACTAACAGCAACCAACACGTATTATGTTAGAGTATACAGCAATGCTAATGGAACGGATCAAGGTACGTTCTCAATATGTGTTACTTCGCCTCCACCTCCGCCATCCAATAACTTATGTACTAATGCAACTGCTTTACCTTGTGCTACTACAAATCTTGCAGGAACAACTGTAAACACAAATAATATAGTAAACAACTCTGGTTGCAGTATGGCTGACTATGGAGTTTGGTATACATTTGTTGGTGATGGTAATAATTCAACAATATCCGTAACGACTACAGGATATGATATTGAAATGTCAATTTCTAGCGGCTCATGTGGTTCATTGACAAATATTACTTGTCAAGACTCAGCATTATCAAATGGAACTGAAACTTATACTTTTTCAACAATTTTGGGTGTGAATTACTATGTTTATGTTGCACATTATTTATCAGGAAGTACTACAACTGGAACTTTTACAATATCTAGATCTTGTGCAGTAGCTCCAAATCCATGTGTTGCTATTCCTAATATCTCTAGTTGTGGAACAACCATAAACGCAACTATTCCAAGTGGTACTGGAATTTATAGTCCTTCTTCATGTGGATGGACAACACCAGGAAATGAGCAAATATACACCTTTACACCAACTCAAACTGGAAGTTATACAATAAGTCAACTTGGTTCATTTGGTTTTATTGATTACCAATTTAAAGCGGCTTCATTAGGATGTAATGGAACTGGATGGACTTGTATAGACGATATGTCTGGAGCAATCACTAGTCCTAGTTTCACATTAACTTCTGGCATCCAATATTATATTCTTTTAGATCCAGAAACTACTATAGGAGGAAGTGTTAGTTTTATACTTAACTGTCCTTTAACTCCTCCAACAAATGATGATTGTTCAAATGCTATACCATTAACTGTAAATGCAGTATGTTCTTATGCAACTTATACAAATGCAGGTGCCACAGCAAGTTCAGGCGCACCAGCTCCAGGATGCTCAAGTTATTCTGGAGGAGATGTATGGTTTACAGCTGTTGTCCCTTCTAATGGAATATTAATTATAGATACTCAAACAGGTGTTATTACTGATGGAGGAATGGAAGTTTATTCGGGTTCATGTGGAAGTCTTACAGTTTTAGGATGTGACGATGATTCAAGTTTAAATGGTGCAATGCCAAATCTAACTTTAACTGGTCTAACGCCAGCTCAAATAGTATATATTAGAGTTTGGGAATATGGAAATAACAACAATGGTACATTTGGTATTTGTGTTACAAGTCCTATACCACCAACTAACGATGAGTGTGTTACAGCAGAAACAATAACTGTCAACCCAACCATAACTTGTACTGTAAGTACAACAGGAACAACTTTAGGAGCTACTCAATCGCAAGCAGGTTGTACAGGAAATGCAGATGATGATGTTTGGTATCAATTTGTTGCTAATGATATTAGCCATACTGTAACTATTACTCCAAACACATTAACAAATGCAGTTTTTCAAATTTTTACTGGGACATGTGGTAGTTTAATTAGTTCAGCATGTATTAATAATACAACAGGCGCAAGCGTTGAAACAACAACATTAACAGGACTTACAATTGGAGCAATCTACACAATAAGAGTTTATAGTAATGCAAACGGAAGCGGCCAAGGAACTTTTAGTATTTGCGTAACAACACCATGTATTCCGGGAAGTGGAGTTGGTTTGTCTAGTATGGGATGTCCAACAAATGTTGCTGGTGGACTTGGATTAAATGGCTTAGATCCGTCTCCAATTTTAGATTGCTCTACTTCAACTTGCACCAATTTAGAAGCAACTTTTTTACAACTTGGACAAACTACAAGCTATACAGTTCAATCAATTCCATATGCACCTCCTTATCAATTCGGTTGTTTACAAAACTCTGTAAGTATTAATGTTGATGATGTTTGGTCTCCAACAATTAGCCTACCTTTTAACTTTTGTTATTATGGCAATACCTACAATCAATGTTTGATTGGTTCAAACGGTGTAATCACTTTTGATCAAACAAGTAATACCCCAGGAGGATATTCTACATGGTCTTTCTCAAATGACTTACCTAGCACTTCACTATTTTTAAACAGTATTTTTGGTGCTTATCATGATATTGACCCTAGTGTAGGCGGTGAAGTTGGTTGGGAATTGGTTACTTTAAGTTCGGGTTGTCGTGCTTTAGTCGCTTCTTGGAATGAAATACCAATGTTTTCTGCCTCTTGTAATTCATTACTTTACACAGGAATGATTGTTTTATACGAAAACACAAATATTATTGAGGTTTACATGAAAGAAAAAAGAGTTTGTGCCTCATGGAATTCTGGAAATGCTGTAGTTGGTGTTCAAAATGCAACAGGAAGTCAAGCAACTGTTGCTCCGAATAGAAACTCAACAAGCACAGATTGGACAATAACAAATGAAGCATGGAGATTTGTTCCTTCTGGAACCTCTTTAACAACGATAACTTGGTATGAAGGAAATGGCATTACTGGACCAGTTGTGGGAAGTACGGCTTCTATAAATGTTTGTCCTACAGCAACAACAACCTACACAGCTAGAGTAACTTATACTTTCTGCAATGGAACAACTTTAGACCTTACAGACACTACTACTATAACAATAAACGACAGAAAAACATGGAATGGTTCTGTTGATACTGATTGGAATAAAGCAAACAACTGGACACCAACTGGAATTCCTAACGGAAGTGATTGCGTTGTAATACCTATTACACCGAATAACCCAATCGTATCAGGAACAAATTATAATGGCCTTGCTGGAACATTGTCAGTATTAAATGGAGCTACTTTAACCATAAATTCTACTAATAGCGTTACTGTAACAGATTGGGTTAATGTTCAAGCTACTGGATCATTTATTATAAATAATGCTGCTAGTTTGGTTCAAATAAACAATACAACAAACACTGGAAACATTACCTACAGAAGAACTGCTAATAACATAAGAAGTTTAGACTATGTTTATTGGTCTTCACCAGTTTCAAACTATAATGTAAACAATATAATTTCTCCATTAATTCCCGGTCCAATTTGGAGATGGAATCCAACAATTGCAAATACTAATGGTGGACAAGGAAATTGGGAAGTTGCTTCTGGAGATACTATGTTACCTGCTAAAGGTTACATTGTAAGAGGACCAAGTTCTTTTAGTCCAACAGTTCCTGCACCGTTGAATGGAACATTTGTTGGAACTCCAAATAATGGAATTATTAATTATACAATTTCAAGAGGTTCTGACCAAAACACAGCATATCATCAAGGAATAAATGGAACTGAAATTACTAACTTCAGTGACAATTGGAATCTTCTTGGAAATCCATATCCATCAGCTATTAGAGGAAGTCAATTTCTGTTCAATAACAACACAAAAATTGAAGGAAATATTAAACTTTGGACTCATGGAACTCTTCCTTCAATTATTGCTAGTCCGTTTTACAATAGTTATCTCTATAATTATAGTCCAGGAGATTACTTGACCTATAATTTTACAGGAACTAGTTGTTGTCCAGCTGCAGCTTCTGATTTATTTATAGGAGCTGGACAAGGATTTTTTGTTCAAATGATAGATGGACCAGCTGGCTCAGACATCGTTACATTCAACAATGGTTTAAGAAGCGCTTCCTACGACAACAGCTTATTCTACAGAATGAGCACTCCTTTAACACAAACTAATTCAACTTTTGATGTAAATACTTTGGAAAGAAATAGAATTTGGTTAGATTTAATAAGCAACAACAATCAATCAGATAGAACTTTATTCGGATATATTGAAGGAGCCACAATGGGAAGAGATAGTTTCTTTGATAGCCAAACGCTAAAAACAGGTTCTATGTCAATTTATTCTTTGATAAATTCTGATAAATTTTTGATTCAAGGACGCCAACTTCCTTTTGATGTTTATGATGAAGTACCTATTGGAGTTCACCTACAAAATTCTGGCAGTTATGATATTGGAATTGGTGGTTTAGATGGAATCTTTACTACTCAAAACATTTATTTAAAAGATAAAGAATTAGATATAATACACGATTTAAAAGTATCTCCATATCGCTTTAGTGCTCAAAGCGGAACAATAAACAATCGTTTCAAAATAGTATATTTGAATGGAGCATTAAGTAACAATGACCTATCATTAAACAATAATATAGCTGTAATAACCAATGAGAACATTGTTATCCGTTCATCAAATGAAAAGCTTCATTCTATAACAGTTTTTGATGTTTTAGGAAGAAATTTAGGAGTTTACAAAGACATCAATTCAACTGAATTTACTATCAAAAATCTATTGAAAAACAATACAGCTTTATTTTTACAAATTAAACTTGAAAATGGAGTACTAAAAAACGAAAAAATTATTTTTTAACATACTTTAAAAACCTCCAAAAAGACCTTTGCTTTAAATAGTTAAGGTCTTTTTCGTTTTTATAAGCTTCTCTTTCAAAAGAGATATTAAAATAAGCTTCTTTTCTATCTTTGTATTGAATCAATCGTAACAAATATTCCGTAAAATACCATAAATAAAAAGGTAAAATGAGTAGCTCTATTTGTTGTCTAATATGAATTTTTTCATGATTAATAAATACTTTATTCAACTTATCATCCTTATCTGCTAAAAAAACAAACGGATAAAATGTCAAACCTCGAAAACCTCTTGGCGTTAAATATTTAAAAACAATTAGAATCATATCGTGCAAAGTTGCTAAATTTGTAGCTATGAATGAAGATTTAAATCCGAAAAATTTAAAAGAAGGAGAAGATTACTATTTAACTCCTGAAGGCTATCGCTGTTTTACCGAAAAATACCATTTAAAACGCGGTTATTGTTGCAAAAGTGGTTGCAGACATTGCCCTTACGGATTTGACAAGAAGACTGGAACAATTAAGAAGTGATTAGTGACAAGTAATTAGTAAATAGCAAACAACAAACTATAAACCATAAACTCAAAATGACTTTTCAAGAACAAATACTACAAGGAATTCCATCGGTTCTACCGAAACCAAAACCTTATGAAGTTGAAATAAATCATGCACCAAAGCGAAAAGAAATACTTTCAGAAGAGGAAAAAAAATTAGCCTTAAAAAATGCTTTACGCTATTTTGAACCTAAACATCACGCGGAATTACTTCCTGAATTCAAAGCCGAATTAGAAACCTACGGAAGAATTTACATGTACCGTTTGCGTCCTGATTATAAAATGTATGCACGTCCAATTTCAGAATATCCAGGAAAATCCGAACAAGCAAAAGCCATTATGTTGATGATTCAAAATAATTTGGATTACGCAGTAGCACAACATCCACATGAACTAATTACTTATGGTGGAAACGGAGCTGTTTTTCAAAATTGGGCGCAGTATTTATTGACGATGAAATATTTGGCAGAAATGACCGATGAGCAAACTTTAGCCATGTATTCTGGTCATCCTATGGGATTATTTCCTTCACATAAAGAAGCGCCGAGAGTAGTTGTTACTAACGGAATGGTTATTCCAAATTATTCTAAACCGGACGATTGGGAAAAAATGAATGCATTAGGCGTTTCGCAATACGGACAAATGACTGCTGGAAGTTATATGTATATTGGTCCGCAAGGAATTGTTCATGGAACTACAATTACAGTTTTAAATGGTTTTAGAAAAATAAAAAAATCTCCAAAAGGAGGATTATTCGTTACATCCGGACTTGGAGGAATGTCTGGCGCACAACCAAAAGCTGGAAATATTGCTGGTTGCGTAACCGTTTGTGCGGAGGTAAATCCGAAAATAACGCACATTCGTCATTCACAAGGTTGGATTAATGAAGTGATTGAGAATATTGAAGAATTAGTTCCAAGAGTTAAAAACGCTCTAGCAAATAATGAGGTAGTTTCCATTGCTTATCTCGGAAATGTAGTCGATGTTTGGGAACGTTTCGACCAAGAAAATCTGCATATTGACTTAGGTTCCGATCAAACTTCATTACACAATCCTTGGGCTGGAGGTTATTACCCAATCGGTTACACTTTCGAAGAATCAAACGATTTAATGGCAAATAATCCTGATAAATTCAAAGAAGAAGTTCAAAAAACATTGCGTCGTCATGCGGCTGCGATTAATAAACATACTGAAAAAGGAACGTATTTCTTCGATTATGGAAATGCCTTTTTATTAGAAGCTTCTCGAGCTGGGGCAGATGTTTTTGCAGAAAACCATATAGATTTCAAATACAACAGCTACGTTCAAGATATTATGGGACCAATGTGTTTCGACTACGGATTTGGGCCATTCCGTTGGGTTTGTGCCTCAGGAAATCCTGAAGATTTAGCTAAAACCGATAAAATTGCCTGCGATGTTCTTGAGGAAATGATGAAGAATTCTCCAGAAGAAATCCAACAGCAAATGGCTGATAACATTCAGTGGATAAAAGGCGCTCAAGAAAATAAATTGGTAGTTGGTTCACAAGCAAGAATTCTTTATGCCGATGCCGAAGGAAGAATCAAAATCGCAGAAGCTTTCAATCAAGCCATTGCTCGTGGCGAAATTGGATACGTAATTTTAGGACGCGATCATCACGACGTTTCTGGAACTGATTCGCCTTACAGAGAAACTTCTAACATTTATGATGGCTCACGATTCACAGCCGATATGGCAATTCAAAACGTGATTGGAGACAGTTTCCGTGGTGCTACTTGGGTTTCTATTCACAATGGTGGCGGTGTTGGCTGGGGCGAAGTAATTAATGGTGGTTTTGGTATGGTTCTTGATGGAACTAAAGAAGCATCAAAACGTTTAGAGTCAATGCTTTTCTGGGATGTAAACAACGGAATTTCAAGAAGAAGTTGGGCTAGAAATGAAGGAGCCGTTTTTGCAATAAAAAGAGCCATGGAGACGCAACCTTTATTGAAAGTTACCATCCCTAATATAGTGGACGAAAATTTATTATAATTTCAGGTTTAAAGTTTCAAGTTGGACTATTGAACCTGATACATCAAACTTGAAACACAAAAATTAAATACTATGAAAACAACAAAATTTTTACCTTTACTATTACTTCTTGTTTTAGCGTCTTGCGGTTCAGTAAGAGTATATTCTGATTACGACAAAAAAGCCAATTTCGAAAACTACAAAACCTATGCTTATTCCAAAAATGCCATAGACAAAGTAGAAATTTCCGATTTGGATAAAAAAAGAATTTTACGTTCCATTGATGAAGCGTTAGCAGCGAAAGGTTTTACCAAAAGCGAAACTCCCGATTTACTAATCGGTATTTTCACAAAAGAAACAGAACGTATTGACATTTACAACAACAATGGTTTTGGTTGGGGTTGGAATCCTTGGTGGGGAATGGGAATGAATTACACAAATGTTTCAAGAACTCCCGAAGGCACTTTATTCATTGACCTAATCGATGCTAAAACCAAAGAATTAGTATGGCAAGGCGAAGGAAACGGCTACTTGACCAAAGACACAGAAAAGAAAGATGCAAGAATCAAAGAATTTGTAGATAAAATTCTAGCGCAATATCCACCAGTTGTTAAATAATTTAAAAAAACCGTAACTAAAATTACGGTTTTTTTATCTCTATTTTTTCTAATCTTTTATTAATTTCATTAAGAGCCTCTTTTAAGTTATTTATTTCTATTTCTAAAAGTTTATTTTTTGCTTTTTCATCTTCTATGATGTTTTGTTGTTCTTGAATGGCTTTGGTGAGGTACGGAATTAATCCTACGTAATTAATAGATTTTATTTTGCGTTCTTCGTGGGTGGTTTCGACGATTTTGGTTGGATCATTTGGAGTTGATAGCGTTTCTTCTTTGACTAAATTAGGAAAGATTTGTTCCATTTCTTGGGCGATAAAACCCGTTTGTTGACCTCGTGCAAAACCGTATTTTTGAGACAAATCGGATTTGAACAAATAATCTTTGACTTGCAATTCATTAATTTTGTCCAGAATTGTTTGGGTTGGTGCGATGTTTTCTTTGAGCGATTCGTCTGAAGGATTAGTAAAAACGCCTGAGACGAAGACGTTGCCAAGAAAATAACCTGCGTATTGACCCACTTTTGTTACACTAGAAAAGACTCCGATTTGGGTTCCTCCAGCAACTGGATTGATGTAACTATAGCTTCCTAATTTATCGCCTGTACCTGAACCCGATAGAACGTTAATAGTTCCGTAGTGAACACCATTGCCCGAATTTGAAATTTGGTTGTCTACTCCAGCTTTATTTCCTTCTTGTGTACCCGCAATTACATTGTACATTCCCCAAAAAATTTGATCTCCAGAAGCTGTGAAATTATTGTAAACGCCCTTAAAACCCGAGTTATAATAACTGAAACCGCTGATATCATTATATAATCCAGCAAAAGCACAGTTTCCTGAAGCTCCTGTCACATTATTACGCATACCGTAGTATTGACGTCCAATGTTATTGTAAAGTATAAAATCATTATTCATGCCATAATTTTCCTGCCATAATGTGAAATCATAATTTTCAAATCTGTTGTATACCCCTCTGTTATATACTCCTCTATAAAATTCATTATAACTACCATTATTATTGATAGACGAATATGTTGTAAAAATACTTCTTGCCCCATAATTATCACCTAAACTCCCATCAAAATTATTTCTTACACCATATTTATTAGAATTTCCATTCATTTGATTAAAAAGTCCAAAATGTTCAGTGGCGTTGTTTAAAAAAGTATTGTGAATACCATATTGAGCAACGGTAGATATACCGCTTATGTTATTCTTTATTGCATAACGTAATCCATCATTAGCCCCAGATAAATTGTTTTCCACACCTATAGATATTGGCGCTCCTGAACTCACTACGATATCATTTTGTACACCTTTTATATTTCCGGAAGTTGAATTGCTTATTGTATTTAAAATTGCTGTTTTAGTTGTAGCTACTGAAGATGTTAAATCGTTTGTAACTCCATAATTAGTTAAACTTGCCGTATTGTTGATAGTATTTTTCACTCCAGTTTGAATTCCGATTCCTGAACCTCCCAATTCATTATAATTTCCGATGTGATTACCTGATCCTTCACCTAAAAGTTGGGAATAACTTCCGAAATGTTCTTCATTACCTGAATTATCGATAAAGTTGAAATTGGCATATTGTTTTCCGGTTCCGGCACCTGATAATTCATTATAACTTCCGTATCTGAATCCTGAACCCGCCGAACCTATTTGGCTGTAAGTACCAAAATGGGAATCGTTACCTGTACCTGTGATGAGTGTGTAATTACCGTATTTTGCTCCTAAACCGCCACTGCTTATTGCATTTCTAACGCCGTATTTAGGTCCAGTCCCTGTACCAGACAATTGATTATCAACTGCTATATGCGGAGTATTATTGTTATTTGTTAATGCATTTAAAACTCCCGTTTGATTACCCGTTCCTGTTCCGGATAATGTATTTTGCACTCCAATATGATTACCCGAACCCAATGCTGATAATTCGTTATTAACACCCAATTTATTACCTGTTCCTCCGCCTGAGATTAGATTTTGGACACCGTATTTTAATGCGTTTGCATTGTTATTGATGGTGTTATTTACGCCGAATTGCGTTCCGTCTCCAAGACCAAAATGAGTTGTTGAAACCCCAGATTGATTTCCGGTTGAACTTCCGTAAATAGTAGTATTTACTCCAGAAGCAGGTGCATTACCTCCCGAAGTGAGCAACGAAACTGTACCATTGACTTGAGAAGCATTCAAATTATTAATTTCGATGTGATTCCCTGTATGAATTCCGGTTCCAGTAGTGGTAAAAAGTGAATAGGTTCCGTATTGACTACCCGAATTGTTTCCGGCAAATGTGGTAAAAGAACCGTAGCGATTACCTGCTCCACCACCCGACATAAAATTGGAAACACCTGTACTAGTAGAAGCATTATTTCCTAGTAAAAGATTTTGAAGACCGAAAGTGGCTCCAGTATTGGGAATAGTTATCGTATTTGAAGTTCCGTAAATTGCACCCGTACCCGAAGTGGATAGTTGATTATATTGACCAAATACATCTCCATTTCCTGAGCCAGACGCTTGTGTAAAAACGCCAAATTTATTCAAATTTGTATTTCCAGTTAATGAATTATACATTCCATAGTGAGAACTATTTCCTGCACCTGTGATACTGTTAGACACACCTATTTTATTACTATTACTAGTACTGCTTATTGCATTAGTAACACCTATACGAACTCCGGTACCTGTTCCAGCTAAATTATAAATGGCACCATAATGTGTACCTGTTCCTGAATTATCAATAAACGTCTCTGAACCTGCTTGATTCCCATTTCCAGCTCCACTCAAAAGAACATAGCTTCCGTAATGAATTCCGTTGCCTGAATTGCCATTTTCGATTCGAGAGCCAAAATTGATTCCATCGCCAGATCCTAAAAAGATGCTTCTGGTTCCGTAACGGTTTCCGGTTCCGGTTCCGGTTAGAATTGAGTTGAATCCCACTCGAGCACCAATTCCACCACCATTCAAAAAATTGGTAGTTCCATAATGAATTCAATCACCATTGGTAAAAATATCGTTTCCATTACCGTTCAACTCGGCATTGGAAGTTCCGTTTAGTTCGTTATAAATTCCAACCCTTTTGGTTGCAACTGACGGATTTAGGTTGCGCTGATTGCGTATACCAAATTGCACATTTTCATCTGAAACCACTTCGAGTTTACCCTCTAAATCAGTAGTGTTTCCAATTTTGACTTTACCCAAATGATACATCTCATCGTTGATATTGTCAGGCGCAAATGTTCCTCCTACTTCATAAAAATCGGCATCGGCATTTTTGGTTGACGTAAAGCCAATCCAAGAAGCGGTTGCATTATCCCAATAGTAAAAACCGGGTTGATTGCTTCCTGATGCTGTGGTTAAAAACACCATCATACCGTTTTGTGCTGCCGTTGGATTGGCAACAGGAAACGCATCGACTTTCGGAATGAGAATTCCGTCGGTATTGCTCGGCGTAACTTGATTGGACGACCTAATATCCAATTGCGCACTTGGAGTTGTAGTATTAATTCCGACTTGGGAATAGGAACCCCAACTAAAAAAAATAAAAAAGAGTAGTTTTGTTGTCTTCATAGCCAAAAAAAGTTTGGTTTGACATCAAAATAACTATATTTTTTAATTGACAGTCAGCACAAATGAGTATTCGGCAGATTTTTTGAGTATTTAAATTCGGCGGAAAAGTTCGAAGAATTCTTCTTTTCTATTACGACTAACAGTGATTGTAGTTCCGTCTCTCATCATTACATAAGCGTTTTCTCCTTTAACCGCTTTTTCAACGTGATTGGTGTTGATTAAATGCGATTGATGTACTCTAAAAAACGGTTCTCCCTTGATGTTTTCTTCGACATCTTTTAATGTTTTACTCAGTGTGATTTTCTTTTGATTGGCAAGAAAAATATGCGAATAATTGCTGTCACTTTCTACGCGAATGATTTCATCTACATCGAAAAACTCGAGCATATTTCCGACTGGAAGTGCTACTTTTTGACGATTTTTTTGTGGATAATATTGCTCTACTAACAATTTAATTTTGTCTTCTAAATTGTGATTTAGCGATTCTTTTTGCGCTTTCTCCACTGCGTTTTGTAAATCGACTATATCAATGGGTTTGAGTAAATAATCAATAGCTGAGAATTTAAATGCTTTAATGGCAAACTGATCGTAAGCCGTGGTAAAAATAACTTTGTAATTTAGATTTTTTGTTTGGTCCAAAACGTCAAAACCATTGATGTGCGGCATTTCGATGTCTAAAAAAACCAAATCAGGTTGCATTTCTTTGATCGCTTTCACGCCTTCTTTTCCACCAGTGCATGCAGCTACAACCAAAACTTCCTTGCAAAACTGATGGAGTTGCATTTCGAGTACTTCAAGTGCATTTTTTTCGTCGTCTATGATTACTGCTTTAATCATGGTTATTCGTTTAGGATTTGAACTGGAATAATTAACTCTATTTGTGTTCCTGAAGCATTGCCGTTTTCGTCTATTAAATCGTAAATTTTCAGAGTGGTTTTATTGCTTTGTGTTTTGTTTAAAATCGAAATGCGATCTTCAGTAATTTGCAACCCGTAGCTTTTCTTTTTCAAGACTTGTTTGCTTTTTAGCTCATGTGCTTTTTGACGACCAATGCCATCATCAGTCACTAAGACTTTGATGTTATTTTCGTCAAAACGAGTGATGTGTAACGTCAATTTGCCTTTGGTTTCTTTGTGCAACAATCCGTGCCAAATGGCATTTTCAACATAAGGTTGAATAATCATCGACGGAATTTGGATGATTACGGTATTGAGTGAATCATCTACAACAATTTCGTATTCGAATTGGTTATCAAATCGCAAGGCTTCAATTTCGATATAGAGTTTTAATAACTCGGCTTCACTACTTAACAAAATGTAATTCTGATTGCTGTGATCCAATATCAAACGGATTAGTTTGGAGAATTTCGTCAAGTATTGTGAAGCTTCAAAACTGTCGTTTTTTAAGATGTATTTTTGAATACTATTGAGCGAATTGAAAATAAAATGCGGATTCATTTGCGCGCGCAATGCTTTCATCTCAATTTCGGCAATTTGTTGTGCGTATACTGATTTAAGACTTTCCTCTTTTTTGACTTGATTCAATTTGAATTGATAAAAAGCATATAAAATTCCGCCTACCAAAAGCACTAACAATCCGTAAAACCACCACGTTTTCCAGAAAGGTGTTGCAATGGTTATTTTGAACGTGGTAACTTCTCCCCAAACGCCGTCATTATTGACTGATTTTACTTTAAATTCATAATCTCCATAGTTCAAATTCGAATAGGAAATGGAGTTTTTATCGGTGTAGTTCCATGCTGCATCAACTCCAGAAAGTTGGTAGGCAAAGCGATTTTGATTGGCATTATTAAACACGTCAGAAGCCCATTCAAAACTGATGAAATTTTCATTGTGCTTCAATTCAATTGACTTCTCTTTAATCGTTTTTGGGTTCAGAAAAACATCTAACACTTTTATTGATGTAATGGTAACTTTGGGTTGCAGTTGATTGGTTTTATACTTTGAAAGATTAACAACTGAAAGTACACCGTAATGATTGACCACCAAATTATCGTTCGGAAGTAAATTTAACATTACAACAGCACCATTATCCGCTAATCCGTGTTGACGATTTAAAACACTTATTACTTTTTTGGTTTTGGTGTCAAATTTGGTCAAACCATTTAACGTTCCAATCCATAAAAACCCTTTTTTATCTAAAATTAATCTACTGCAATAATCCGAAGGCAAACCTGAATTTTCTTTATTATAATTGAGTAATTTGGATTGTTTGCCTTTAACAATCAGTTCAAAAATTCCGTTATCAATTGTTGTAATCCAAAAATGTCCTTGACGATCTTGAATCACATCTATCGATTGTATGATTTTAGCTTGTGTATTTTCGGCTTTTCCATTTGCGTAATGCAGAAATTTTCCGGTTGATTTTTGCCAACAATATACACCTTCGGTCATGGCAAACCAGGTATTATTTTGGTTATCGATGGTTCTTGGTGCAATCAAATTAGATGAAACACTCGCACTTTTTGCATCAACATCAGCTACATTGAAATGCTTCAGCGTATTATTTTTGACATCCAAAAAGTAAAAACCATTGTACGGTGAATAAAGAAACGCATTATCGTTTTTATCAAATATAATTCTAGTGATATTGGTTGGTAGTTTACCATTTTGGTCCCGAATAGAAAGCGGAAGTAATTGATTGTTTTTGAAGCTGAAAAAATGTTCCTCGCTGGCTGCAAAAATTTCACCTTTTGAATTACGAGCCACACATTGAATACCTTTGAGTTCTCGCTTCTTTCCTTTATAAAAAGGGTTTTCAATTACCGACAATTTTTGGGCTTGATTGTTCCACCAAAGTAAGCCGTTACTCGTGTTGTTGGCTATTAGAATATCCGAACCATTGTAATCTAAAACGCCAAAAGGTTCAACCGTATATTGGGCTGCGGTATTAAAAAGCGGAATCGTTTTGATTTGGTTGTTTTGCCACGGAAGTTGAGATAAACCATTATAAGAAGCTATCCACAAATTATTTTCTTTGTCTTCGAAGAGTTTTGAAACAGGAATTGTTTTAAACGAATACTCATCTTTATACGACTGTTCAAAACTAAAAAATTGTTTATTGGAGATCGAGTAAACGCCTAAATTAAATGATACAAACCAAATTTCATTATCGTTTTTTGGAGTAATTAAGGTTACATAATTGGCTGGATTAGCATTCAATGATTTTTTATCAATTAATGGATTGTAATTAATTTTTTGAGTAGCTAAATCAAATTGAGCAATTCCGTCGTAACCACAGGCAAGCCAAATACAATTTCTCTTTGCATCGTAATAACCATCAAAAAAAGTATTCTTTTTGGGTTGATTATTTTCAAGGTTAAAATGCGAAATAATGGTTCCGTTACTATTGAACTCAAACATACCATTGTTGGATAATGCCCATAATTGTCCATTGGGTGTTTGAATGATTTTATTGATGATTTTAGAATCGAGCGTGATGAATTCGCTTTTGGGAGTAAATTTTTTTATGTTGTTATTTTTTTCGTCAAATAATACCCAAAATTCTTTAGTAGCAATCCATAAATCGCGGTTTGAATCTCTGAAAAATCCCGAAGGTTGCGCTTTTAACAGTTGATTAATGGCTGGTTTGGAATAATCAAAGGATGAAAATTCGCCAGTTTTTGGATCGAATTTTTGAATGGCGTTCAAACTTGAAAGCAATAATTTACCATCGTAATCGCGGTAAACATGTTGGAGAATATTGTTGATTTGGTGACCGGCTTTGTCTTGATTACTATTGATTTTAGTAAAGTATTTTCCGTTGAATTGGTACAGACCACTTCCTGTTCCAATCCAGATTAGACCGCTTTCATCTTGAGTTATGCTGTAGATGTATTTTTCGGGTAAACCTTCCTTTTCATTGAAGTTAATGAAGGGCAAATTAGGATTTTGAGCCATAGTAAACCAGCTCAAAATCCAAAGAAAAATTATTATGTACCACTTTGTTTTCATAAAGTAGTTGCAAATTAGGAAAAAAAGCTAAATGAATAACTACTTTTTTGTATTGAGCAGATTTATTGAGTAATTGACACGATTCATTACTAGCCCAGATTGCAATGGAAAGCTTTTTGTGAAAGAATGCTATTTTTTGTTGGCATAAAAAAGCGACCAACGGAAGCTCTTTTTATGGCGTACAAAAAAAGCATTGTTTGCAAAAACTTGGAATGGAAAGCTGGATTAGCTTCTAAAAAAGTATTCTGTTTTCAGTCGCAGTTAGCAATTATTTATGACTGAGACTGCAAACTAATAATTCAAAAGTTCCTCCATTTTAGCTTTCACTTTATCCACATTCGGAATCATAGTAAACTCCAAAGTACTATTCAATGGAATGGCAGGCATATTTTCTGAACCTATAACCATTACTGGTGCATCAAGGTATTTGAAACATTTTTCTTGAATCAATCCAGCTAAACTTCTTGCAAACGAATTGTTAGATGGTTCTTCGGTTACTACAAGACATTTTTTAGCTTTTTTAACCGATTTAAAGATAGTTTCTTCATCAAGCGGATAAAGAGTTCGTAAATCAATAATTTCTACTTGGTTCTTCATCGCTGCTGAAGCATTCAAAGCCCAATGAACTCCCATTCCATATGTAATTACCGTAATAGTTTCATAGGTTTCTTGTTCCCAAATCTCTTGAACAATATTAGCTTTTCCGAAAGGCAAAATGTAATCTTCGCTTGGTTCGTTGACTCTTGCAGCATCGGTTCCTTTCACTTTGCTCCAATACAAACCTTTATGCTCCAAAATCACTACAGGATTTGGGTCGTAATAAGCGGCTTTCAAAAGTCCTTTTAAATCGGCACCATTACTTGGATAAGCGATTTTTATTCCGCGAATATTTGTTAAAACACTTTCTACAGACGATGAATGATAGGGTCCGCCACTTCCGTAAGCACCAATTGGAACACGCAAAATCATACTCACAGGCCATTTTCCGTTAGACAAATAACACGAGCGACTGACTTCGGTAAACAATTGATTCAATCCTGGCCAAATGTAATCGGCAAACTGCACCTCAACAATTGGTTTCAAACCAACCGCCGACATTCCTACTGTTGAACCAACAATAAACGCTTCTTGAATTGGCGTATTGAATACACGTTCGTCTCCGAATTTTTGTGCTAAAGTTGCTGCTTCTCTAAAAACTCCACCTAATCGTCCGCCAACGTCTTGTCCGTACAGCAAACATTCTTGGTGTTCTTTCATTAATTCTTCCACTGCAAAAAGCGCGCAATCCACCATCACTACTTTATCTTCACGTTCCGGATTTCGTTCGCCAACTTCTTCCGTGATTGGTGTTGGAGCAAAATCGTGTGTAAATAAATCTTCTGGTGTTGGATCTTCGGCTAGTTGTGCTTTATCAAAATCAGCTTGGACTCTTGTAACAGCCGTATTTTCTATAGTTTGAATTTCTTCTTGTGTAAATCCAGCTTTCAATAATTGTTGTATCAAAACTGGAAATGGATCACGTGATTGTGCTTCTTCCAAATCGTCACGATACCATTCCATTCGAACACCTGAAGTATGATGATTTAACAACGGAACTTTAGCATGAACCAAAAAAGGACGACGTTCTTCACGAATGGTTTTCACTACTTTTTGAACTGCTAAATAACTTTCTGTAAAATTCGCTCCGTCAATCGAAATGGCTTCAATTCCGTGAAAACCTTTAGCATATTCAAACGCGTTTTGCGCACGAGTTTCAGCAGCATTTGCAGAAATATCCCAACCGTTATCTTGTACCAAATACAAAATCGGAAGTTGTTTTAAAGCTGCCATTTGTAATGCTTCCGCGATTTCTCCTTCGGTTACGGAAGCATCGCCAAGAGAACAAACAACTAATGGATTCTCTTGAGTAGTATCTTGAATTCCAATATTTTCTTTGTACCAAAATCCCATTGCTGCACCAGTTGCCGGAATAGCTTGCATTCCAGTTGCTGATGATTGATGCGGAATTTTAGGTTTATCGGCATCTTTCAAACTCGGATGACAATAATACGTACGTCCGCCTGAAAAAGGATCGTCTTTTTTCGCCATCAATTGCAACATCAAATCGTAAGGTTGCATTCCGATTCCGAGCATCATAGCATCATCACGATAATATGGAAACGCGTAATCTTGTGGCAAAAGTTGCATCGCCATCGCAATCTGAATCGCTTCGTGTCCGCGTGAGGTTGCATGTACGTATTTGGAAACTATTTTGAAATTATCTTCATACAAAGTTGCCATAGCTTTGGCAGTTGCCATTGTTGAAAACGCTTTTTCTAGTATTTTTTTATCTAACATTTATTTTAAAATTTAACCACAAAGTTCACAAAGAAAGCGCGAAGCTCACTATTTAAGTAACTTTGTGTTCATTGTGCCTTCTTAGTGTCTTAGTGGTTTAGAATTTATTTTGCTTCTACAATCCAACCAAATTCGTCGTTAATATCTTGAACTTTAATAGCATTCAAAGTATCATTTACCATCACAGAAACTGGATTTTCTTCTGGAAATTTAATCGACAAATCATTATTTCCGATTTCTTCTACCATTGCTATTCCAACTGCTGTTCCTGTTCCGAAAGCTTCTTCTAAAGTTCCATTTTTCGATGCTTCGATGATTTCTGAAATCGTGATTGGTCTTTCGGTTACTTCAAATCCTTTACTTCTTAACAAATCGATTACGCTCATTCGAGTTATTCCTGATAAAATCGAACCTGTTAAACTTGGCGTAATGAATTTTCCATCAATTTTGAAGAAAATATTCATCGTTCCCACTTCTTGAATGTATTCAAAATCTTGAGCGTCTAACCACAACACTTGGTCGAAACCTTTTGCTTTTGCATATTCTGTTGGACGAATGGCTGCTGCGTAATTTCCAGCTGCTTTGGCTTCTCCGGTTCCACCATTTACGGCACGAACGTATTTTTTTTCTGCGTATAATTTGATTTTTCTACTGAAAAAAGGTCCTGCTGGTGATGCCATTACGATGAATTTGAAACTCGTTGCTGCTCGCATTCCGATAAAAGCTTCATCAGCATACATAAACGGACGCAAATACAATGCACTTCCTGTAGAAGTTGGAATCCAATTTTTCTCCAAAGCAGTGAATTGCTTTAATGCTTCCACAAATAAATCTTCAGGAAATGAAGGCATTCCCATTCTATCCGCACTAAAATTCATTCGTTTTGCGTTTTCATCCGGACGAAATAATAATGGCGTTCCATCTTTTCCTAAAGTGGCTTTCATTCCTTCAAAAATGGCTTGTCCGTAATGCAAAGCCATAGCTGCAGGATGCGTTGGAATTAATGCCAAAGGTTCAATTCTTGGATTGCTCCATTCTCCATTTTCATAATCGCATATGAACATGTGATCAGTGAAATTGGTTCCCATCGTGATGTTTTCAAGATTCACTTCTGAAACTCGTGATTGTGAAACTTTAGTTATTTTTATTGCTTGTGTCATTACTGTTTCCATAATGTTATATTGTTGTGTTTGCGTCAAATTGTTCTAAATAATCGCCTACTTTTCGTAAGAATGAACCTCCTAAAAATCCGTCCACTACTCTATGGTCGAACGATAAAGAAAGATACATCATACTTCTTATTGCGATTTCGTCTCCTTTTTCAGTTGTAATTACTTCGGGACGTTTTTTGATAATTCCGAGTGCTAAAATCGCAACTTCAGGTTGGTTGATAATTGGTGTTCCCATCAAACTCCCAAAAGTTCCAACATTAGAAATGGTGAAAGTACTTCCTTGTATTTGCTCTGGTTTTAATTTGTTATTTCTTGAAGCTTCGGCTAATGAATTCACATCTTTTGCTAAAGCAACTAAATCTTTTTCATTGGCATTTTTCACTACAGGAACGATCAAATTCCCTGATGGTAATGCGGTTGCCATTCCGATATTGATGTCGTTGTGGACAATGATATTTTTCTCATCCACAGAAACATTAATCATTGGAAAATCGGCTACAGCTTTTGCTACAGCTTGAACGAATACTGGTGTAAACGTTAATTTTTCGTTGTGTTTTTCTTGAAATTTGTCTTTATTTTCGTTTCTCCAATTTACCAAATTCGTGACATCAACTTCAATGTAAGAAGTTACGTGAGGCGATGTTTGCTTTGAATATACCATGTGATCGGCAATCATCTTGCGCATTCTGTCCATTTCTACAATGCGATCTTTTCCTTCTAAAAAATTGATTTTTGGCTTTGGGAAGGAAGAAGTTGATTGTTGATGGTTAATCATTGATGGTTTTGACTGAATAGGATATTTACGATTTTTTAGATAATTAAAAACGTCACTTTTTTGCAAACGTCCATCCGTTCCTGAACCCGGAATGGTTTGTAATTCTTCGATCGAAAGGTTTTCTTTTTGGGCAATTGAAATGATTAAGGGTGAAATGAAAGCGTTTGGATTGGTTGTCAGTTTTCGGTTTTCGGTTTTCGGTTGAGATACTTCAACTTTATTTGGTGAAACAACTTCTGAATTCTGAACTTTTTCTGCTGACTGCAAACTGCTATCTGCTATCTGCTGACTTGAATCAATCAAAGCCAAAACGGTTCCAACCTCAACGACATCATCTTTTTGAAAACGAATTTCCGTGATTACTCCCGAAACAGGCGCGGGAACATCACTATCGACTTTATCGGTAGCTACTTCTAGAATGGTTTCTTCGGCTTCAACAAAATCACCTACGTTTTTCAACCAACTGATTATTGTTGCTTCGGATATACTTTCACCCATCTTGGGCATTTTGAATTCTGTTATCATTTGTTCGGTTGGTTATAATAATTAACCTTGATATTTTAGTATTAAAAAAAAACAAATCAAAAATACAGTTGAATGAATTATAATTGAAAAAATATTTGTTTTTGATTTGTAATAATATTGCCAAATGTTTTTTAATAGAACAACAATAACTAATATTGGCAAAACTAAAGGTGCTATCGTTCCTAATATAAACCACAACATTCCTTCAGGCTTTATATAATAAATAATTGTAATCAAAAAACTTAATATTACATAAAATAATATTGTAACTAATGCACTTCTATATTTTGTATTTTCAATCATTAAAATTATTTCTTCTTAAATTCATTTAATGTAGCATAAAAAGCTTCTTGAGTTGGTCTGTCATTTGGAATTTCTCGCAATGGTTCAACGGCTTTTAATGTTTCGTAACATTCTTTTGGCAATTGCTGATATAAAGCAGTTCCTTTGGTTTTCCAATCAATCATTTCATCGGAAACGTCTTTTATAATTGTGGCTGGATTTCCCACTACCATTTTTCGGTTTGGGATTTGCATTCCGGCTTTTATGAAACTTAATGCGCCAATAATACTTTCATCACCAACATTTACGTCATCCATAATTACAGCGTTCATTCCTACAAGGCAATTAGCTCCGATGTTAGCTCCGTGAATTATCGCTCCGTGACCTATATGTGCACCTGCTTTCAAAACCATTGTCTTTCCTGGGAACATATGAATAGTGCAATTTTCCTGTACGTTACAACCGTCTTCAATTATAATCTCTCCCCAATCGCCACGAATAGCAGCACCTGGACCAACGTAAACATTTTTCCCAATAATCACATTACCCGTAACCGCTGCTTGCGGATGGATGAAACTACTTTCGTGTATTACTGGGATGAACCCTTTAAATTCGTATATCATTTTTTAGTAATTAGTGAAGAGTAATTAGTGATTAGCTTTTCCTCTTTATAATGTTTTAATGAAAATTAATAATGAAATGAAAATTATAAAATGAATAATAATTGATGATATCAATTCTTTTTTATAAAGAAAGTATCTAAAAATATTTATTGATAACAACAACCCACTTATAAATGGTAATGTAAATAAAAATAGAACTCCTCCTGGATTACATACTCCTGAAGGAAACCATTTATGTAAAAAATAACTTATTATTAAAAATAGAATATAAAATCCTATTGTAAACAGTGCATTTTTTAAATATAAATTTTCAATTTTTGGCATTTCTAATTACTATTCACTCCTATTTAAATTTCTTCAACGTTTCTTTTGTAAAATCAGACAACACTAATCTTCCGCTGATAGCTGCTCTTTCTGCTAATAAATTGTCCCAATCTTCTGTTCCTCTCCAAAAAACTTTTTTCATTTCGGTCATCGCTTCTGGATTGTAAGAGCATAAATGCTCGGCGAATTTTTGAACGGCTTCGTCCATTTCTTCTATGTTTTCAAATACTTGAGCATACAATCCTTTTTCTTTTGCCCAATTTGCATCATAAAATGTATTGGCATCGATTGCTATTTGTGACATTGCTGAAACTCCCATTTTTCTTTCAATAGCTGGTGAAACTACAAATGGTCCGATTCCGACATTTAGTTCTGATAACTTTATGGCTGCAAATTTTGTTGCCATGCAATAATCGGTTGATGCTGCTATTCCTACTCCGCCACCAACGGTTTTTCCTTGAATTCTTCCTATGATGAATTTTGGACATTTTCTCATAGCGTTGATTACGTTGGCAAATCCTGAGAAAAATACTTTTCCAGTTGCGGCATCGTTGATGGAAATTAGTTCTTGAAAACTGGCTCCGGCGCAAAATGTTCTATCGCCACCACTTTTTAGGATAATTACTTTAACTTCTGAATTATTTCCAACTTCGGTTATCGTGTTGGCTAATTGTGCTAATATATCGCTAGGCAATGAGTTTTGTTCTGGATGAAAAAACTCGATGGTGGCGATGTTGTTATGTATGTTTTGTTTTACGTATGCGTTCATAAATTGTTGATTGTTGATTGTTGATTGTTGATTGTTGATTTCAAAACTTCTAAAATCAAAAATCGTTAATCTTCAATCGTTAATTATATTAATCCAAATTGTTCAAAGTGATGGTTCAAATGCTTTCTTTCTAATAAATAAGAAGCGTATTTATTCATTTCTCCGAAAACCATGTTCTTTAGAACGGCTTCTGGATTTTCTTTGAAATAGGTTTTATAATTTTCTCTGGCTTCGAAAAATTTGGTTTTGGCTGTTTCAAAATCGGGATGGATTAAATCTTCCAATTCGTCTTTTTTCATCGTTGGAAACTTAGTTCCCATTGGGAATTTATCGTAATTATATAACGAATTATGAACTTTATCCAAAATCTTTTCAGGTGTTGCTATTTCGAAATCCTGAATTTCTCCCGACATAATTCGGTAACCTTGTTCCAAATGTTCTAACAAATGTTGTGGCGTTAGAATTCCCCAACTTGGTTTGGTGTTTTCGGTTAGTTTATTCAAACATTCTGCTATTTTTTCATCAGTCATTTCAACGAAAACTTCTTGTTTTTTCTGCACCATTGTTAGAATTGTGGCTACAGCTACCAACTCGTCATTATTGGCATCAAAAACCTCAACAAACCATTTTACAATTCCGCTTGGATGTTCGGCTGAAGCGACGTCTCTATCGACTTTTTGCTTACACGTTAAACGCACATAAACCGTATCGTTGTGGTAAATTGGACGCAAGAATCGGCATTCTTCCAATCCGTAATTAGCGGCAACTGGACCTTTATTTGGATATACGAACAAACCTGCAGCGGCTGCCAAAATGAAGTAGCCGTGAGCTGTTCGTTTTTTGAAGATACTTCCATCAAGCGAAGTAATATCGGTGTGTGCGTAGAAATGATCCCAAGTGATATTGGCAAAATTGATGATGTCTGTATCGGTAACCGTCCTATTATGAGTTCGCAATGACATTCCGGGTTGGATGTCTTCCCAATGATATTGAAACGGATGTTGCGTGATTTCTTTGTATTCCGAATTCGCTTGATAAATTCCGGTGATTTCGGTTAAAGTTGTAGGCGAACCTTGAATAGCGCAACGTTGCATATAATGTTTGATTCCGCGAACGCCACCCATTTCTTCACCGCCACCAGCGCGACCTGGACCACCGTGAATCAACAATGGCAATGGCGAACCGTGACCTGTACTTTGTTTGGCGTTTTCACGATTTAGAACTAAAATTCTACCGTGATGTGATGCTGCGTTTACCACATATTCTTTAGCAATTTCGTCTGAATTGGTTACGATTGATGAAACTAACGAACCTTTACCCATTTGAGCTAATTCGATAGCTTCGTCAAGGTTTTTATAAGGCATAATTGTAGAAACTGGCCCGAAAGCTTCGGTTTCGTGAACCGCTAAATTGGTAAACGGATTATCTTCTCGAAGTAAAATTGGACTAACGAACGCTCCTTTTTCATCGGCTCCGATTATGTTGGTTTTTTCTAAATCGCCGTAAACAATTTTGGCAGATTTTGATAATTCTTGAACTCTTCCTTTTAAAACATCGACTTGGTCTTTACTTACCAATGCTCCCATTCGTACTTCTTTCAATCTTGGGTCACCGATAGCTACTTTGTCTAATGATTTTGCAAGAGCAGATTGAACATCATCCATCAATTTTTCTGGAACAATCATACGGCGAATTGCTGTACATTTTTGTCCAGCTTTTACTGTGATTTCGCTTCGTGCTTGGTTGATGAATAAATCGAATTCTGGAGTTCCTGGAACGGCGTCTTCTCCTAAAATGGATGCGTTCAAACTATCGGCTTCCATTGTAAACGGAACCGATTCTTGTATTAATCTTGGATGTGATTTTAATAATCTTCCAGTTGCAGCTGAACCTGTAAATGTGATTACATCTTGGCTTTCAACAGTATCGAAAATATCTCTAGCAGTTCCAGAAATTAATTGTAATGCGCCTTCTGGCAATATATTGGATGCGATTATTTCACGAACAACAGCTTCGGTTAAATAGGCTGTAACTGGAGCTGGCAAAACAACCGCTGGCATTCCGGCCATCCAATTGCACGCACATTTTTCTAACATTCCCCAAATTGGGAAATTGAAAGCATTAATGTGAATGGCAACTCCTTTTTTCGGAACCAAAATATGATGCGCCATAAATCGACCGCCTTTTGACAAATCAATTGGATCGCCTTCTACGTGATAAGATTGGTTTGGGAATAATTTTCGCAACGACGCATTAGCATATAAGTTTCCAAAACCACCTTCGATATCAATCCATGAATCGATGCGAGTTGCACCGGTTCTATAGCTAATTTCGTAGAATCCTTCTTTGCGTTTGGTTAAATACATCGCCAAACTTTTAATCATATTTCCGCGTTCTTGGAAGGTCATTTTGCGGAGTTTTTCACCGCCTTTTGTTCTTCCATAATGCAAAATGGCTGGGATATCTAATCCTTCGACAGAGGTTTCTGAGATGAATTCACCGGTTACAGCATCGTAAGAAGGTTTTCCTTCTCCTGTTGCTGATGTCCATTTTCCTTGTACGTAATGTTGTGTTTTGTTCATATTACCGATATGTCGCTCCCACGGAGCTTTTATATTAAAATAAATATCTTTTTTCCATTTTTTCCATTTTTTCCATTTTTTCCATTGGCTAAAGCCAACGGCTATTCAGCTACGCGTTCGATAATTGCGGCGTAGCCTTGTCCAACGCCGATGCACATTGTGATTAATGCGTATCGTTTTCCTGTTAGTTGTAATTCTAAGGCTGCTGAATAGGCTATTCTTGCACCGGTAACTCCTAATGGATGTCCGATTGCGATTGCGCCACCGTTTGGATTTATTCTTGGATCGTTGTCTTTTAATCCTAATTCGCGAATGCACGCTATACTTTGTGCTGCAAAAGCTTCGTTTAATTCTATTATGTCGATTTGATCTAATGTTAAATTGGCTTTTTCTAGTGCTTTTTTGGTGGCTTCTACTGGACCAATTCCCATGATTCTTGGTTCTACTCCTACTACCGATGAACTTACTATTCGAGCCAATGGTTTTAGGTTGTATTTTTTTACAGCTTCTTCTGATGCAATGATTGTTGCGCAAGCTCCGTCATTTAATCCTGAGGCGTTTCCTGCGGTTACACTTCCGTCTTTTTTGAAGGCCGGACGTAACTTTGATAAACCTTCCATTGAAGTAGTAGGTTTTATAAATTCGTCTTTTGAGAATTGAATCGCATCGCCTTTTCGTTGAGGAATTTCTACGGTTACTATTTCTTTGGCTAATCTTCCTGAAGTTTGTGCTGCAGTTGCTTTTTGTTGGCTATTTAAAGCGAATGCATCTTGGTCTTCGCGAGTGATATTGTATTTTTCGACCAGATTTTCTGCAGTTTCACCCATTGCGTCTGTGCCGTACATTGCGTGTAGTTTTGGATTTATAAATCTCCATCCAAAACTAGTGTCGTACATTTTAGAATCGGTTCCGTAAGCTGATGATGGCTTTGAAACTACTAATGGTCCGCGTGTCATGTTTTCGATTCCGCCTGCTATGAAAATGTGTCCGTCGCCTGCTTTTATGGCGCGATTGGCTTGGATTATTGCTGATAAACCTGAACTGCATAAACGATTTACCGTTTCGCCTGGAACAGAATATGGTAATCCTGCTAGTAATAATGACATTCTAGCCACATTACGGTTGTCTTCTCCGGCTTGATTGGCGCAACCTATGATTACATCGTCGTAGGCTTCTTTTGGAATGTTTGGATTTTTTTCTACTACGGATTTTATTACCAATGCTCCTAAATCATCTGGACGAACCGATGCTAGTGTTCCTTGGTAACTTCCGATTGGAGTTCTCACTCCGTCTATTATGTATGCTTCCATATTTCTGTTGGCAGTTTTCAGTTGGCAGTTTTCAGTTGCGCAACTTTGAACTTATTTTTGTTTTTTATTTTATTATCTAATCAATACATTTCCTTTTTAGCCCTGATTGGAGAGGAAAGCTCCCGATTTTTTCGGGACTTGGAACGGAAAGCAGGAATTGCCATTACTGAAAATGCCCGAGCCATTCGCTCCTGACTTCGACAAGCTCAGCCTGACAGTTTCTATTCTTCCCAATCTTTTTGGGTGCGATAAACTACGCCTTTGAAAAGCGCTACCAATTCGTTGCCTCGTTTTACTTCTATTATATTGAATCCTAATTTATTATTTACTTTTTCTATTACTGATTCGGCAGTTAAATAATCTCCTTCATTTACGGCTTCGATGTGATTTATTGAGGTTTCGATGGAAACGGAAAATTTACCGTGTGTGTTGGCTGCGAATCCGAAAGCGGTGTCGGCTAACGAATAGGTGATTCCGCCGTGGGCTTTGAACATACTGTTGAGCATTTCTTTGCGAACCGTCATGGCGACTTTGCAACGACCGATTTCGCATTCGAGAATTTCGATGCCGAGCCATTGGCTGTAAGCATCTTGACTTAACATTTTGTATGGTATTTTTGTTCCTTCCATTTAGAAAAAGTTTTGATTTTCTTTAGCCATTCTTCGCAAAATTGGACTGCATCGGTATCGATCTTCGTGGTATTCGTTGTATAATTCGTCTAGCTTTTCAACGCACCATTGAATGCCGAGTTCGTCTGCCCAAGCTAGTAATCCTTTTGGGTAATTTACTCCTTTGGTCATGGCGTTGTCGATGTCTTTGGCTGATGCGATATTTAAAAAGAATGTGTCCGCAGCTTCGTTGATTAGCATTACGATTACTCTTTCGAAAATTGATTTTGCTAAAACTGTATCTTCTGTTGGTTTTGGTAATTCTTGATTGTAATTGTAAAATCCTCTACCTGATTTTTTACCCAAAAATCCTGCTTCTAATAATCTTTTTTGGGTGAATGATGGTTTGAATTTTGGATCGAAATAGAAAGCTGTGAATACAGTTTCAGTTACTATATAATTAACATCGTGACCAATCATATCCATTAATTCGAATGGTCCCATTCTAAATCCGCCGATGGTTTTTAAAGCCCAATCTATTGTTGCAAAATCGGCTACACCTTCCTCGTAAATTCGTAAACTTTCACTGTAAAATGGTCTTGCGACACGGTTTACTATAAATCCTGGTGTGTCTTTTGCAACGGCAACTACTTTTTTCCAATCGGAGATAATTTGTACTGATTTTTGAAGCACTTCTTCGCTGGTTTGAACCGCTGGAATTACCTCAACCAATTGCATTAATGGTGCTGGATTAAAAAAGTGAATTCCAATAACGCGTTCTGGTTTTTGGCAAGAAGCAGCAATGGAAGCTATTGATAATGAAGATGTATTGGATGCTAAAATGGTTTCTGGCGAGACATAATTTTCTAGTTCTGAAAATAATTTTCTCTTGATTTCCATATTTTCAATTATAGCTTCAATCACTAAATCGGAATGCGATAATTCTCCTAATGTGTGTACGTAGGAAATGTTGTTTTCGATTCGGGATTTTTCGTGCTCGTCTATTTTTGCTTTTTCGACTAATTTCGATAGCGTATTTTCGAGATTGGATTTGCTTTTGGCAAGCGCATCGAGATTGGTGTCGTAAATTTTTACTTCACAACCTGCTGTTGCGGCTACCTGTGCGATGCCACTTCCCATTGTTCCTGAACCGATTATTGCTATTTTCATTCTACCTATATTTTGTACTAACGGAACTTTAATTTCCTTTGAATTCGGGTTTTCTTTTTTCTACGAAAGCGGTTACTCCTTCTTTGTAATCGTTGGACGAACTGGCTTCGATTTGTAAATCTGATTCTAAAGCTAGTTGTTGTTCTAGATTGTTTGTCATTGATTGATTTAATAATCTTTTGGTTAAACCGATTGCTTTTGTTGGCATTTGAGCTAAAGTGGTTGCTAAAGTCATTACTTCTTCATCGAATAATCCGGCAGGGAAAATTTTATAAATCATTCCCATATTTAAAGCTTCTACTGCTGAAACCTTGTCGCCTAACATCATTAATGCTGAAGCTTTTTGAAAACCAATTAATCTTGGCAAGAAGAAAGTTCCTGCGCTGTCCGGAATCAATCCAATTTTACTAAAAGCTTGAATGAACGATGCATTTTCAGAAGCTACAACTATATCACAAGCTAAAGCGATGTTTGCTCCTGCTCCAGCTGCAACACCATTTACAGCAGCAATAATTGGCTTTTCGATATTTCTGATTTTTTGAATAATTGGATTGTAGTGTTCTTCCAATATTTTTCTGAAACCTGGATTTAATTGTGGATCGGTTACTTCTTTTAGGTCTTGTCCGGCGCAAAATGCTTTTCCGTTTCCGGTGATTACTATTGCTCGGATATTTGTATCGTTTGCACAATTATCTAGGGTTTCTTGAAGAAGAAACGCCATTTCCCGATTGAAACTATTGAAAACTTCGGGTCTGTTGAGTGAAATCCACGCAACATTGTTTTCAATTTTTAGTTCTATTGAATTGCTCATACCTTATTTTATTTTATTGAACCATTAAGGAATTAAGTTTCATAATGGTTTGATTCTCGCAAAGTCGCAGAGTCGCAAAGACTATTTTACTGCAAATTCGCTAACTTTATTATTATATTAAAACCTACAATGTTTTGGAAACCTTGCAGGTTACTTTAAACATTTAAAATAGTCGAATGGTTCTAGACAATCTTCGCATTGGAAAAATGCTTTGCAAGCTGTGGAACCAAATTGACTTACTAATTTTGTATTGAATGAACCGCATTGCGGACATTTTACTACTTTTTTATTCCCAAGAAGTGCTTCTTTATCGGCTGATTCTGATAATGGAGAAGCAATTCCGTATTTTTCTAATGCTGCTCTGCCTTTTGGAGTAATCCAATCGGTTGTCCACGCTGGCGAAAGGATTAGTTCTATTTTGGCTTCGTAGCCTTTTTGTTTGAATGCTAATTTTATGTCATCTCCAATTACATCCATTGCTGGGCAACCGCTGTAGGTTGGTGTGATTTGAACTTCAACAATTCCGTTTATTATTTTAGCAGAACGTACTACTCCCATTTCCATTATTGATAGTACTGGAATTTCTGGATCGGATACTGTTTCTAGTATTTCGAAGAGTTTTTGGTCGATATGTTCTGTTGCTTCTGTCATTTTTGTTTTTATGAGATTCTGAAACAAGTTCAGAATGACAAATCATTTCTTACCAATTCATATTCGGATAAGCTAATTGCATGTATTGCATTTGTGCTAAAAGATATCCCATATGTTCGCTGTGAATTCCTTGTTTTCCTCCTTTTTGGAAGTATTCTATTGTTGGAATTTGCAATGTTGCTTCTTCTAAAATTTCATTTACTTTTTTAAAGTAATTTGATTTCAAAAGTGTTACATCTACTCCAATTCCCTCAGTTACCATTGCTTTATCTGCGTCGGTTTGATGAAATAATTCGTCTGTAAAAATCCATAAATCGTTGATTGCGGTTTGGATTCTGTTATGACTTTCCTCTGTTCCGTCGCCTAATCTTCTAATCCAATCGGAAGAAAATCTTGTGTGATAAGAAACTTCTTTGATGCTTTTTTTTGCTATGGCTGATAAGGTTTCGTCTTTGCTATTTTGTAATTCTTCTAATACTAATAAATGATAAACATCGAATAGAAATTGTCTTGCGATAGAATAAGCAAAATCTTGATTAGGTTGTTCAACCAACAAAACGTTTTTATATTCTCTTTCTTTTCTCAAGAAAGCGATTGTATCTTCTGTGGCATCGCCTCCGATTAATTTGGCAGCATATTGAAAATAACTTCGTACTTGACCGAATAAATCTAGAGAAATATTCGTCATTGCAATATCTGTTTCTAGACTTGGTCCGTGACCGCAAAGTTCACCGAGGCGTTGTCCTAGAATTAGAGAATTATCTGCAATTCCGTAGATGTATTGAATTAAATTGTTGTTCATTTTTTTGTTTTTGACACGAATTGCACGAATTAGCACGAATTCATTGTGTTAAATAAATTTCACGAATTTAAATTGCTTTTAAACCTATTTAGATTTAATTGAAAACAAATTCTACATATGTTTTAACTCGTCTGGTAACTCGTAAAAAGTTGGATGACGGTAGGCTTTGTCTTTTGCTGGATCGAAAAGTTCGGCGCTGTCGTCTGGATTTGACGCTGTGATTTGTGCTGATGGAACAACCCAAATGCTTACACCTTCCATTCTACGTGTATAAACGTCGCGTGCGTTTTCTAATGCCATTGTTGCATCGCTTGCGTGTAAACTTCCGCAGTGGCGGTGTTCTAATCCGTTTTTACTTCTTATAAATACTTCCCAAAGTGGCCAATTCTTCATACTCTTATAGTTTTCAGTCGCAGTCGCAGTTGGCAGTCTGAAAACTGAAAACTGTGACTGTGAACTATTTTATATTGCTTGTTTTACTTCTTTGTTTGCTTGTTTTTCGGCGTATGCCATTGCTGCGTCGCGAACCCATTTTCCTTTTTCCCAAGCGTTTACTCTTGCTGAGATACGTTCTTTATTACATGGTCCGTGGCCTTTTACAACTTGCCAAAATTCGTCCCAATTCATTTCTCCGAAATCATAGGATTGTTTTTCTTCATTCCATTTTAAATCTGGATCTGGAATGGTTAGACCTATCATTTTTGCTTGAGGAACGGTTTGGTCTACAAATTGTTGACGCAAATCGTCGTTGCTTTTACGTTTTAGTTTCCATTTCATTGATTGCTCAGTGTGAACTGATTCGGCATCTAATGGTCCGAGCATCATTAATGCTGGCCACCACCAACGGTTTAATGCATCTTGCGCCATTTCTTTTTGCTCTGGAGTTCCTTCTGCTAAGGTCATCATAATTTGAAAACCTTGACGTTGATGAAAACTTTCTTCTTTACATACACGAACCATTGCTCTTGCGTATGGTCCGAAAGAGGTTGAACACAAAGGAACTTGATTGATAATGGCTGCACCATCAACTAGCCAACCGATTGCTCCCATATCTGCCCAAGTTAATGTTGGATAATTAAAAATACTAGAATATTTTGCTTTTCCAGAATGCAGTTGTTCGTATAATTCTTCGCGTGATACGCCTAAAGTTTCACAAGCTGAATATAGGTATAATCCGTGTCCGGCTTCGTCTTGGATTTTAGCCAAAAGCGCTACTTTTCGTTTTAACGATGGCGCTCTTGTTATCCAATTTCCTTCTGGTAGCATTCCTACGATTTCGGAATGTGCGTGTTGAGAAATTTGACGAATGTGTGTTTGACGGTATTTTTCGGGCATCCAATCTTTGGGCTCGATTTTTTCGTCACGAGCTATTCTTGCGTCGAAAATTGCTTCTAAATTTTTTACTTCTTTTTCTGACATACTTTTTTGAATTAGTGTTCAGTGTTCAGTCGCCGTAATACTTTACTTTGCAGTAACTTTGAACGATTATTGTTTTATTTTTTTGCCACGGATTTAACGGATTATACAGATTTACACTGATTATTATTTACCGCAAATTCGCAAATTATATTTTTTCTTTTTGAACCATTAAGCTATTAAGGTTCATTAAGATTTTGTTGTTTTTTATTTCTAAATTTTATTCAATTCGTTTGCTTTCTAGCCCTGATTGGAGCAAGTATCCTTTTTTGCAAAAAAAGATACTGCGGAAAGCAGGAAAATGGATTGCAAAAATGCCCGAGCCATTCGCTCCTGACTTCGACAAGCTCAGCCTACATTACACGCCAAAATCGACTACTACTTTGTCGGTTGTTGGAACGGCTTGACAGCTCAAAACCAATCCTTTGGCGACTTCGTGTGCGTCTAGTGCGTAATTGACTTTCATTTCTACTTCTCCTTCTAAAACTTTGCATTTGCAGGTGCTGCATACACCGCCTTTGCAGGCAAATGGTAAATCGGCTCCAGCGGCTAATGCTCCATCGAGAATGTTGTCGTAGGCTTCGTCCATCACGAAATGGAATTCTTTTCCGCCGTCGATGATGGTGATATCGGTTCCGTTTACTTTATTTTCTACTATTCTTTGAATACGTTTTTTGTCTTCTTCGGAAATTCCGGAAGTGAACAACTCGTAATGTATTTTATTGCTATCTAATCCCGCAGCTGTTAATTCGTCGCGTAATAGGAAAATCATATCTTCTGGTCCGCAGATGAAACAATCGTCGGTTGCAGGAATGTCGATTATTTTTTTGGTTAAAACTTGGATTTTTTCTTTTGTAAATCTTCCATTAAACAATTCGGATGCACGATGCTCTTTGGTTAGGAAATGAAAAATTTCGAAACGATTGAAATACAAGTTTTTAAGCTGTTCAATTTCTTCTTTAAAGATAATGGATTTTACGGAACGATTTAAATAAAATAATTTAAATGTGCTGTTTGGCTCAGATTTTAAATGTGTTTTTATGATAGACAGAATTGGCGTGATGCCGCTTCCTGCTGCGAATGCTATGTAATTTTTGGCTTTTTCGGTATCGATTTCTACATTAAACTTTCCGCTTGGTGGCATTATTTCTAGCACGTCACCACTTTTTAGGGTTTCGTTTACGTAGGTTGAGAACAATCCGCCATTGATTTTTTTAACGGCTACTTTCCATTTATTTTCAAGAGGTGAAGAACATAAAGAATATGAACGACGCACATCTTCACCTTCAATTATTGCTTTTAGGGTAAGATGTTGTCCTGGTTTGTATTGAAATTCTTGCTTTAATTCTTGTGGAATTTCAAAAGAAAGTACAGAACAATCTTTGGTTTCCTTGTAAATATCGGCAATTTTTATGCTGTGAAATTTTGACATAACCACTGAATAATTTTTAACTAACACTTGTTAGTTTGTTATGCAAATTTAGTGAAAATTTTAATATGTTACGAAAACGTTGTAATTTTTATTTAATCGTTAACAATTGTTTTGGAACACCGACCTGTCTACCGACAGGCAGGTTGGAGAAATCTAAAAAAATGAAAGATTCTAATAACTGAGTTTATATTATTCCGTTAAGCAATACTTTTTTCATATTACTTTTTAGAATTTTTTCGTTTAGGCTTTTTGTTTTGTCGTACCAAATGTATAAAGTTCGCAAAGTGGAAAGTGTTGAGAAAATGATGACTTCTATGTTAAGATTTACTATTTCGTTCTTAAGAATCCCATTTTTTACAATATTTCGGAAACTTTGTTCGTAGTCATTTCGCATTTTGATAAAATACTTCAAATCGTTGTCTTCTAGATGCATCCAATCGTTGTTTAGGCAAGCTAATGCATCTGGATTTCGCAAAGTAATATCGATATGCAAATCTATTACTCGTTCTATTTTATGTATGGATGAAATTTCGGAAGCTACTATTTCGTTCATTACGTTTGTAAATTCTTCGGCTATTTCAATTATGATTAAAACTAGAATTTCTTGCTTAGACTTGATGTGATTATACAAACTTGCGGCTTTGATGTCCATAGCTTGAGCGATGTCGCGCATAGTTACGGCACTATATCCCTTTTCTTTAAAAAGTTTTGCGGATACATTTACAATTTCGGTTTTGCGGTCGGTAATCTTCATCGATGTCAAATATATAGAATATTTTTAGTTGGGTAACTTTTGTTACAACTTTGTAAGATGTATACCATTAATTTTGCTGTAGAAATCTGAAATAGAAAATAAATTAAAAATATAAAACATGGGATTATTAAGTATGTTAGGTTTAGGTGGAAAATCGGAGAGCGTAAAAGAATACATGGACAAAGGAGCTGTTATTATTGATGTAAGAACAGTTGGTGAGTTTAGAGAAGGTCATATTAAGAACTCTAAGAATATTCCATTAGACAACATTTTTTCAAAAGTTAATGAAATTAAAAGGTTAGAAAAACCTGTAATTGTATGTTGCAGAAGCGGAATGAGAAGTGCTCAAGCCGCATCGATTTTGAAAAACAGTGGTATTGATGTGATGAATGGTGGTGGATGGCAAAGTTTGAAAAATAAATTATAGTTTATTGATTAAATAGTTATTGGTTTTTGTAAAAAAGGCTCTGAAATTCAGAGTCTTTTTTTATTTTTTTACAAAACCTTTTCCGTCGCATTTGGAGCAACCCATTACGGTATATTGACCTGTTCCTGCACAATGACTGCATTTAGCCAAACCACCTGTGTTACCGGTATGTCTATCGTAAGTAACCATATCTTTTCGGTATCCAGCGCCTTTACACATTGGACATTGGGTTTTAATTACACCTAAACCATTGCATTGATTGCATTGGTATTCGTTTTGGAGTTTAGTATTAGCAGCTTCCTGGGCTATTCGTTCTTGCTCTTTTTGTTGCTGATATGCAGCTAAATTTCTTAGGGAAACAGGATGTTCAAAACTAAAATCTGGAAAATCAGAACGATTTACAAAATAGACACGTTGACAATCTTCCTCTCCATTTTTTCTCACGAAACAACAATGTGATGAATACCCATCTTTCCAATCTGTAGCGGACACTTTACAACCTTCATAACCCCAATGATTATTATCGGTAATATAGACGGTTCCAGTACCTTCCATCTGTCCATATTGATTAAACTCACCTTCATAGTATCGGCTGTACATACGTTTTTCTGTACGAGGAAAAGTTTGTTTACCAATGTACTTACCTTCTTTAAAACCCTTAACTTCTATTAATTTTTCATCAACAGTAAGGTTTCCGTTTTGAGGTAATCCGTTTTGGAATTCACCTGTAAATACAATTTTCTTATCAAGATATGCTTTTGCGCATTTTCCATGAAATTTATAGTTTTTTATTGGACCAATAATGGTGTACTTATTTTTATTTATGTCTTCATCATTCATTACAAAGTCGTCAATTGGCTTTCCGTTTGCAAAATTTCCAACCATTTCAAAACCGAAACCTGTGTCTGGATTTTTAGCAACATAAATAGTAGCTTCGCCGTTTTGACAATCGCCTTTAACGCAAAAAGTGTAAGGTGCTAAATAAGTTATAGGTTGAACTAATTTTTCCAAATAAAATTTGCCCCACTTAATAGTATTTGATTCGTCTTTGTAGGGAACATAACCCGTTATCCCATCCATATTAAATATGGCAATAAAAGCACCTTTGTCATTTTGAATTTCCCATTTTTGTATTGGTCTGTTTTTGGACAATTCGCCTTTGTAAAAAAAACCATCTTTGGTGAAGTATTCAGTATAACCATCCAAACTTTTGTCTGGATTTAGAAGTGAAACAATTTTTGTTCCATCTGGCTTTTCAAAATAGAACTTTGTCTTGCCTTCGTAACCATGCATTTTCAGTGTTGTTCCATCTTTGAATTTATACAATTGATTGATTGATTTTCCAGTAAAATTACAGCAGCCATTTCGGTTAGCGGAAGTTATTTCGAGACTATCTCCATTGCCAAAAACATATTGACCTTCAATAGGGTTTCCTTCATAAAAATGTCCTTTATAAGTATCTCCGTTGGAAAAACTCATCTCGCCAAAATTAATGGAAACCGTGTTTTCATGTCCGCCATAATTGCTACTTACCCTTCCTTTGAAAACACTTTTATCTTTAAAATTTAATATAAAAGTGTCTGTGTATTGATCTCCTTTTAATTTGCTTTTTTTTATATACAATTCTTTTTCAGGAACGAATTGAATTTTAGGGATTTCAATCGGTAATTTCAATTGAAATAATTCAGGAAAAAGTTCTTTAGTAACTACAGTGGTTGCTGTATTTTGTCCGAAACCAATCAATGAAAAAAGAAAAAAAACAGCAATGAGTGAACTTTTCATCTTAAAAAATTTAAAAATTGATACACAAATTTATCATCAGAACAAAGTTAAAAAAATACGTAAAATTTCGTATATTAAAAAACCATCCCGAATTAACGAGATGGTTTCAAAAAAACTAAACTATAAAAACTACTTACTACTTTTTAATTACTTTAAAGATTTTAACCTTTTCATCAACTAAAACTCTAACAATATAAGAACCCGAAGAATATCTTGACATATCTATTGTTGTTTCATTTTCGTTTACCGATTTTGAAAAGACAATCTGACCAAGTATATTCACAACTTCTAAATTTGTCATCATTTCTGTTGAAGAAATAGTCACAATATCAACAACTGGATTTGGATACAATTTGATAACATTTGCTACAAATTCCTCAGTTCCTAAACATCCACCTAACGTCATTGTAACTGCCAATCTTGTAGGACTTTCACAACTTGTAATTGTTTGAGAAGCATAGTATGTTGTTCCTGAAACTAAAGGCGTTCCTACTGGAATTATATTTCCGCTTGACGGTGCATCATACCAAATTATGTTTGAACCTGTGACAGATATTAATCCGACAGTTTCTCCTGCGCAAAACGTTTGATTTGCAAATCCTGTTGGTGCAGCTGTTGGATTTATTGAAGCAGTTACTGCAACTCTAGCAGAAGTACAAGAACCATTTGTTGCTTCAACATAATAAGTTGTAGAAACTGAAATACTAGGTGTTGTAAAACTAGTTCCAGAACCTAACAAAGTTCCTCCAGATGGTGCATCATACCAACTTAGAGTTCCAACATTTGAAGTTGCATTTATTGTTAAACTACCTGCATCACATCTACTCGCTGGAGTTGTTGAAGTGATTGTTGCTACTGCAAATACAGTTGCATTAACAGCAGTTCTAGCTGAATTACAACCTCCATTAACAACCTCAACGTAATAAATTGTTGTTGTTCCTAAAACAGGAGTTGTAAAAGTTCCACCTGTGGCAACTAAAGTTCCACCTGTTGGAGTGTTGTACCAATTAATAGTTCCGATACTTGCTGTTGCTTGTAATGTTACACTTCCATCACCACATCTACTAGCTGGAGTTGTTGAAGTTATAACTGGAATTGCATTAATTGTTGCCGTTATTGCCGTTCTAGATGCTGAAATACAAGTTCCATTTGCAGCTTCAACATAATAAGATGTTGTAGAAGACAAACTTGGTGTTGTAAAACTTGTTCCTGTTGCAACTAAATTTCCTCCAACTGGAGCATCATACCAATTTACGGTACCAGATGAAAAAGTTGCCGATAAAGTAACCGAACCATTTCCGCAACGTGAAGCTGGTATTGCTGATGTATTTGTTGGCCTATTGGTTACTGTAACTTCAACTGGAGTTCTTACTGATGAACAACTTCCATCAGTTGCTTGAGCATAAAAAGTTGTTGTTGCACTCAAACTTGAAAGTGAATAATTACTTCCTGTTGCAAGCAAAATTCCACCAGTTGGTATATTATACCAGTTAATTGTTCCTGAACTAGCCGTTGCAGAAATAGTAAATGAATCGTTACTACAAATGCTCGCTGGAGTTGTTGAAGTAATAGTTGGGCTAACATTTACTGTTGCCACAACTGATGATCTTGTAGATATACAAGAACCATTTACTGCCTCTACATAATAAATTGTAGTTGTTGAAATACTTGGAGTTACAAAACTTGTTCCTGTTCCTAAAAGTGTTCCACCTGTTGGTAAGTCATACCAATTTAACGTTCCAGCATTTGCGGATGCAAAAAGAGTAACACTACCTGAATCGCATCTACTTCCCGGTGTTGTAGATGTTATACTCGGAGTAACGTTAATTGTTGCAGTTACCGGTGTTCTTGATGTTGTACAAGTTGCCAAAACTGCTTCAACATAATAAGTTGTAGTTGATGATATACTAGGAGTTGTAAAACTTGTTCCTGTTCCCACTAAATTTCCTCCAGTTGGTGCGTCATACCAATTTAAAGTTCCACTAGAAGCTGTTGCTTGTAATGTTACCGTTCCAGCATCACATCTACTCGCTGGAGTTGTTGATGTTATTGTTGGTGTAGTATTTACCGTTACAACTACAGCTGTTCTTGCTGAAGTACAACCATTTAAAGTTGTTTCAACATAATAAGTTGTTGTTGCATTAACATTTGGAGAAAAACTAGTTCCTGAAGCAAGTAAAGTTCCTGCTGTTGGAGCATCATACCACCAAATTGTTCCTGCGCTTGCTGTTGCAGAAATTGTAACAGAACCTGAACCACAACGTGTTGCTGGTGTTGTTGATGTTATTGTTGGCGTAGTATTTACTGTTGCCACAACTGCGCTTCTTGACGAAGAACATACTCCATTTAATGATTCAACATAATAAGTTGTAGTTGAAGTCAAACTTGGAGTTGTAAAACTTGTTCCAGTTCCAACTAAAGTTCCACCTGTTGCTGCATTGTACCAATTTAAAGTTCCAACATTTGTTGAAGCTTGTAAAGTTACAGTTCCTGAATCACATCTACTCGCTGGAATTGTTGAAGTAATAACTGGATAAGCATAAACTATTATTTGGTCTGTTGCAACTACAGTATTTGTTCCGTTGTAATTTGCTGCCATTAAAGTTACATCATAAACACCTGGCGTATTATATGTAATTACAGGGTTTTGATCTGTTGACGTAGCTGGAGTTCCTCCTTCAAATGTCCATGTCCAAGCTGATGGAATATTGGTTGAAGTATCTGTAAATGTCACTGTTTGACCTACACAAATTTGGGTAACTGAAGCTGTAAAACTTGCTACTGGTGGTTCTGTTGGGCAAATTGGAGCCGTTTTATCTAATGTAAAACCATCTCCATCACCACCAAAGTAAGCATAAAACTGAGGTGGAAATGCGCAAACATTTGCCTCAAAAGTTTCTACGGCTGCACCATCATTATTTCCTCCCATATAGGCAAAGAAAGAAGGCGGAATACCACAGACAGTAGCACTTAGCTCTTCTGTAGCTGCACCATCAGCCGTTCCTCCCATATAGGCAAACTGAAACGGTGCTGTTCCACAGGTTGTTGTACTTAACTCTTCGACACTTGAACCATCGTTGTTTCCTCCAAAATAGGCATAAAAATGCGCTGGAGTTGAACAACTTGTTGCACTTAATTGATTTAATGTAGCTCCATCTGAAGCTCCACCATTATATTGAGCAAATGCGGTAAATTGTGTCAAAATAAATGTTAAGCAAACAACTAAATATATTTTTGTTGTTTTCATCTAATTTGATTTTTTAAATTATTATAATTCATTGTATTACAAGCAAGAAGTTACTTGCAAATCAAATTGGATTACTATCTTACACCTCTTCCTCCATAAGTGTAATTTCTTGCTGCATCAGTTGAACCAGCAACTGTTCTATCTGATGTTCTAGCATATGAAGCAGGATTTACGTAATCTCCACCTCTTTGACCAACTCCTGTAGCTGTAGAAATTGATGGCCAAGTAGCTTGGTTTGCATTTCCTATTGCTGTTAAAGTTCCGTCACCTAAAGTTCCATTAAAGGCAACTCCTGATGCATTTGCTACAGTAATCGTTCTTTCAACAACATTTCCACCCATTTCCATAGCTCCATAATAAGAAGCTCCAGCTGAAGATCTACCTGATGTAGCAGTTGCAAAAACACCAACTTTTAATGGTCCGTAAGCTGGATTTGATGTACCAATTGCTACAGCACATCTACCATTTACTACAGCGTTGGCTGCTTCAGTTGGCTGTAATGGATTTACAACTGTAGTGCTGTAAAATGCATTAATTGTAGTATCACCCCAAGGATATTCTCCTGCAACTCTTGGCATTGTTCCACGACATACTTTTTCAAATTCTAATTCAGTCATTGGTCTTAAAGCTGCCCAATCTAAATAAGCTGCTAAATCTGCCCATGATAAATTATTCATAGCTCCACTTTGTCCATCATTCACATTGTTGAAAACTCCATTAGTTGCATCGCATCCAAAAACAGCAGGTATTGCCGCATTATTCCCAGGTGTTTCAATAACAATACCATTTCTATAGTAATTTGCCCCAAAAGTCACATAAGTTCCTGAAGCAGATGTTGGATCAGTAGTTATTCTTGTTTGTTGTTGTGCAAAAGTTAATGAGTTTAAAAATTCAACATATTGTAATTGAGAAATTTCGTATTTCATACAATAAAATGAATTGTATCCCATTGGGAAAGTAGCTGGTACAGTTGGTCCTCCACCACCTATTGATGCAGATGTTATTCCACTTGATTGAGAAGTTGCTGTCACATTTATGCTATTGAAGGTTGAAGCACTTGTAGCATCACCAATTTCAAAATTTCCTTGAGGAACATTTACCATTTCAATTCCGAAAACTTTGAAATTATATGGTCCAGCACCAAGACCTGTCATTCTTAATGTAATTGATGTTGCCGAAATATTTCCGCCACCAAGAGCACTTCTTCTGATAAAAACACCTCTACCATCTGCAACTGGGTCTACTTGTAATGGAGAAGCAGCAGAATGATCTCCAGCTACTGTACTTAAACTAGTGTGTGCCCATAAACGTGTGTTACAATCTTGAAATTTTACGAATATCCAAACGGCATCCCAATTAGCAGGAGCAACATTGGCATTCCAACTGTTTTCCCAAGAAATATTGAAAGTAATATCGTTTCCAGAAACAGATGTTCCTGTAATTTCTACGTTATTTGCATTTGTATTAATTGCAAATAATAAAAATAGTGCCGAAGCAATTTTTGAAAAATAATTTTTTGATTTCATCGTATTGATTGTTAAAAGTTATAGGACAAACTTACCTTACAACAAAACATAAAAAAATACGCTAAAATGCGTATTTTTATGAATTCAATATTCTGAATATCAGAAATCTATATTAATTTATTGGTTTTTTATTTTTGTATTGCTCCCAGCTTATTATGGACTTGTAGTTTGTTATAAATATTTTCTATGTGCTTTCTAATAGTTCCAACAGAAAGGAATAAATTATCAGCAATTGAGTTGTATTTTAATCATTATCAAATAAAACGCTTTTTTTATACTTATTGAATTATGATTTTTTTAGTACTAACTTCATTCACTTTTTGAATTTGAAGTAGATAAACCCCTTTATCAAGATTGGCATTTTGATTTACCTCATCAATAGAAAACTCTTTGATAGCCTGACCTAACAAATTATAGATTATGGCTTTACTTCCAATAAAACTATCTGGAACTTGAATGATGAAATTACCATTTGATGGATTTGGATAAACTATAAAATCATTCGAGTTTTCAAATTGCTTGCTCGATAATAATTCTTCATTTACTACAATGAAAGGTGAAAAACTTGAAACATTGTAAGTTTGCAATGTATAGGGCCCACTACCTGAAAAAGTGCTTGTTAGCATGTCCCAACCAGAACCATTGTAGTGACCAATTTTTGCAGTATTTCTATTAAAATTTGGTAATTCTTGAGATGCATTCCATCTAAAAGTTAAAGCCACATTACTTCCTCCTGGTGTTGTTTCACTAATATGCCAAGTAGTATTTACTGCTTTTTCAGTTATTGCTGTTACTTGTGTTTCGCCGGTGTAATTTGAAGCAACTCCATTTTCAACTCTTACACTAAACGTATCTGAAGTGCCATTATTTAAAATTCCTGTTTCATGAAATGAAGTTCCTGTTCCAATTGGTAACAAAACAGTTCCTCTGGAAGCATTCATTTTTTCAATAGTAACTTTACCAGTTCCATTAGTAACAACATGACTTGTGATTGAACCCACTAAAGATGAATTAGCTCCTTTTAAATTCAAATTATTTGTATTTAGAGTTATTTTAGCATTGTTGTTTATTAATGCATAGCCATACAAATCTAAATTTCCTGTTATTAAATTCACATTTCCATTTATCATTGCATTTTTAGCATAGGCATTAGAACTCACATTTACATTTTGACCTACTGGAATTGTTACTTCATCTGTTATTCCTGGCTTCAACGTGCTATTCCAATTGTTTTTGTTATTCCAATCGTTACTAACACTTCCATTAAAAGTAAAATCTCCTGTATATTGGTATAAATAGTGTGAATTATTATTGTTTCCTTTTCCAAAAAAATATAATTTATCATTTAACTCAAAGAAAGCATTTGGATTACTACTAAAAGGCGTTCCAGATATAACTGCTGGTTCTAAATCCAATGCTAATTCTGTATTTACTGTTAATCCATCACTTCTCCAAACTTCGGCATTTGCAGGCGTTCCAATATTTGCCGATCTAAACCATAAAGCTCCTTTATAGGTAGTTAAATTTTGTGCATAACTCAGGTTAGAAAAAACTTGAGAACTTCCTTCAACAGTTCCATTAGATTTATACAATTGTTGATTTGCATTACTACCTGTAAAATTTACAAACCATATATTTTCTGCATCTGTTGTTGAGTAACCCGTATCGCTAATTCCGTTAGTAACATTTGGAATAACTTCTATTGTTCCAGCAATTGTTCCATCTGTTCTCCACAGCCCATTAGTTGTTCCGTTATTCGCAATGAAATAGCAATATTGACCCGCTATTTTTAAATGTAATCCCATTGCTTGAGTAGTCAATGAATTCCCAGATAGATTTATATTTTTCAACATAAAAGTACCCACTGCTGTTCCATCACTAACATATGGTTCGTAACCATCAACGGTATTATGAGCAAAGAAAATCACTTTATCGCCCAACTTTGCCATATCTTGATTTACAATATAGAAAGGTTCTGCTACCGGAATTTGTTCTGTACCGGCTGTAGTACCATTTGTTTTCCACAATTTACTTTCAAGACCAACGCTTTGTGCAATAAACAATGTAGTGCTTGGTATTTTACAGAACCCAGATGATTGGCTGCTCCCAGTTCCTACTTTAATATCTTTTAGCATTATAGTTCCTGCTGTAGTACCATCTGTTTTCCATAGCTCTTTCCCATTAATACTATCATAAGCTGAAAAGTAAAGTGTGTTTCCATCAACCGAATAATTTTTATTGTGTGCAGAAACACTATAATATACACCAACATTTGAAAAACCTGAGGATGTTTCAAAAGTGTAAACTAATGAAGTCCCTGAAATAGTTCCATTGGATTTCCATATTTTATCAGTAGATCCAATTGTTGGTGTAAATGTTACGTCACTAGTAATAATATAAACAAAATCTTGTGCTGGTATTATCGCTGATATATTAGTTGTTCCTCCTAAATTAGAAATACCTATTGTCCCTGCCGTTGTTCCATCGGTTACGCAAAGCATGTTGCTTCCTGTACCAGCGTAAAATATTTTACCATTCCATTTGGCATAATTCAAATCGGCTTTATCTGAATTACCAGTTGGCTTTAATGAAGATGTAACATCTTTTACCACAAGAGGATTTTGTGCAAATATTATTAGTCCTGATAATAATAAAAATAAAGAGTAGAATTTTTTCATTTTTTATAAATTTAATATTTCAAAATTAGATTTATAATTAAAATCAAAAAATACGTATTAATACGTATTTTTTTATAAATTTAGAAAAATGATTATCAATAATTTTATATCAGTTTATTGGTTTTTGCTTTTTGAATAGCTTCTAATTTATTATGAACCTGAAGTTTGGTATATATATTCTCCACATGCTTGCGAATAGTTCCAACAGATAGGAATAAATTATCAGCAATTGCATTATATTTTAATCCTTTGCTTAATTGTTCTAAAACCTCAACTTCTCTATTGGTTAGATTGATTTCTTCACAAGGTTCACAATTATCAAAAACCATTGGTTCTCTTAATAATTTCAAAGTTTTTAGTGCAATTGATGGCGTCATTGCTGCTCCACCATTTAGAGTTTCAATAATTGCATTGTATAAATCTTGTGGATTTACTTCTTTAAGAAAATAGCCGTCTGCACCAGCTTTTATTGATTTGAAAATATTTTCATCATTATCAAAAACGGTAAGCATTATGATTTTGATTTGCGGATACTTATTTTTTACTGCTTCTGTAGCTTCGATGCCGTTCATTTTAGGCATTTCAATATCCATTAGAATTAAATCTATGTTGTGGTTTTTTTCTAATTTTTCTAGTAAATCTTGACCGTGATTGGCTTTGAATTTTATATCAATATCATCAAAAAAAGCAAGTTTATCTTGAATTGCTTTTTGAAGAAAGGTATTATCATCAACTATAGCTATTTTTATCATAATTTTAAATTTTAGGAATGTCAAATCTTATTTTTGTTCCTCTATCGATTAAAGAATTGATTTCAAAAGTTCCATCAATCTCTTCTACTCGTTTTTTCATATTGTAAAGTCCGTTTCCGAATTCGGTATTTTCAATGTCAAATCCTTTTCCGTTATCTTGAATTTCGATTTGAATTTTATTGGAACCATTTTTAACATCAACGATTATTTCATTTGCATCAGCATATTTAACAGCGTTATTTACCGATTCTTGAATAGTTCTGTAAAGATTTATTCCTACAATTGAAGAAAATTTTATATCTTGTAACGATTCATCAACATTGAATTTAAAATCAATATTTTCTTTAGCAGATTTTGCTTTTTCTATGAAATTAAAAATTCTTGAACGTAAATCTTCAAATGAAAATTCGTTGTTGTTCATTGCCCAAATAGTGTCACGCAATTCAATAATGGTTGATTTTGTGAAATCGCTAATTTTTGTAAGTTGATTTACAATTTTGTTATCACTAATTTGATTTCCGAACTTTAAATTATCTACTGATGAAATTACAAAGGTTAATTGTGCTCCAATATTATCATGTAAATCTCTAGAAATTGAAAGTCGTTGTTCTTGTAATTGATTTTGAGTTTCAATTTGAGCAATCGCTGATTTCAATTGAAACTCTTGTTCTTGCTGTTTGTTTTTTAATTTTTGTTGTCTATAAATCAATAACCCTAAAAGGAATAAAAAAATTGAAATACCTACTAATGAGAATATTAAATTATTTTTATTTTTTACCTGAATATCTTTTTCAAGTAATTGTTTTTCTTTTTTTGCAGTTTGATATTTGGTTTCGAGTTCAATTGTTTTTTTTAGTACTTCTGAGTCATTTATTTTTTGATTTAATTTCAAATATTTTTCTTGATAAAAAGCAACACTATCTTTTTCAGACAGATAAGAGCAAACAGGAATAAAATATTGATAGGTTAGAAGAAGATTATCTAAGCCATTTTGTTTTTCAAAATATTTTTTTAATTGTAACAACAAAACTTTAGATTCTTTGAATTTTTCAGCTCTATTTAAAACTTCAACATCATTGAGTTTCATTTTAAAATCCATAAAATCAGAATTCAAATTTTCAGTACTTTTCTTGGACTCATCAAATACTTTTTTTGATTCTTCAAATTTTTTCTGAGCTACTCGAATTACACCAATATTATTTAATGCTTTTGCAAGAAATAACTTATTGCCTGTTTCATTGCAAATTTGTTTTCCTTTTTCAAACATTTTTAAGGCGTTTAATGTATCTTTCAATCCTAAGTAAATATTCCCTTTGTTTATATACATTGGACAGAGTGTAGCAGTTGCATTAATTTTTTCATAATAATTAATGGCACTTTGGCTATATACTAATGCTTTTTTATAGTCTTTTAAATCAACTAGTAATCCAGACATTGCATTTTTGATATTGTGTATAACTTTTTCATCATTTGCTCTATTTGCATACTCAAGACCAATCAAATAATTTTTCATTGATAAATCAGATTCATTTTGATTGTAGTATAAAAGTCCTATTCCTGAGTAAACTTTTGCTAATCCTAAAACATCATTTTTTGCTTTCCTTATAGCCAATACATTTTTCAAATATTTTAATGATTGATTGTAATCACCTTTTTTTAAGTAAACGGTACTTACATCTCCATATGCTTGCGCAATAATTGTTGAATCACCAAGTTTTAAAGATTGATTAATAGCTTTTTGTCCATAAACTAGTGCCGAATCTATTGATATATTCGAGTAATACCAAGTTAAATCAGAATAAATGATTGCTCGTTTTTTCTCGTCTGGATTTGATTGTAAATCCTTTTTTAAATCATTTATTATTTCTTGAGTATTTTGTGAATAACCAATAATTGATACTATAAAAAATACTAACGTTAAAATCTTTTTGAGTCCTTTCATATCAATATTGAGATTATTGTTCCTTTATTGACTAAGGTATTGATTTCGAATGTTCCATCAATTTCTTCAATTCGTTTTTTCATATTATTTAAACCATTTCCAAAATCGATATTTTCTATTTCGAAACCTTTTCCATTATCTTTAATTTCAATTTGAATTTTATCATGAAAACTTTTTACATCAACTATGATTTTATCACCTTTAGAATATTTAATTGCATTGTTAATTGCTTCTTGAATGGTTCTATAAATATTAATTCCTACAATTGATGATAGTTTTATTTCGGCAAGCTTCTCATCAATTTTAAATTCAAAACCAATGTCTTCTTTAGCCATTTTGGCTTTTTCTATGAAATTAAAAATTCGTGAACGCAAATCTTCAAAAGAAAATTCATCCTTGTTCATTGCCCAAATGGTATCTCGAAGTTCAATTATTGTAGCTTTTGTAAAATCACTAATCTTAGTTAATTGATTTAGAACTTTATTATCATTTATTTGATTACCGAATTTTAAATTATCTACAGACGAAATGACAAAAGTCAATTGTGCTCCAATATTATCGTGTAAATCTCTTGAGATTGAAAGTCGCTGCTCGTGTAAATTATTTTGTGCTTCAATTTCTTTTATAGCCGATTTTAGCTGAAACTCTTGTTCTTGCTGCTTGTTTTTAAGTTTTTGCTGACGATAAATAAGATATCCAATCGTTATTAATGCCAAGGAAATAAGAATCAAAATTTGGAATTGAGTATTCTTCTTTTTTATTAAAAGTTCTTTTTTTATTAACTCATTTTTGGCCAATAATAATTGCTTTTCTTTCTTTTCAGATTGGTATTTAGCTTCATAAAGATTTATGGCTTTTTTTATTTCTAATCCGCTTGTAATTTTATCTAGTGAATCTTTTGAACTTAAACAAAAATAAGCTTTTTGAAAATTTTTCTCTTTTAATGCTATTTCAGACTCAATTTTATAATAAACAGAAAGTCGTTCTAAATCTTTATTCTTTTGAGTTATAACATACAATTTGCTACTATATTCTTTAGCTTTCTTCAAATCATTTTTACCCAAATAAACTTGACATAATCCTGAATAAACATTTTCAACTATATTAGATTCTGCTTCATTTTCTTTGCAAATTTTCTCAGCATCATTCAATACAGCAAGTGCTTCATCTAATTTATTTAACTTCATTAAAGAAGTTGACATGTTATATTTTGCGATAGCGATTCCTAAGTCATCATTAATTTTTTTCTTAATTACAATCGCTTTTTCATAATTCTGAATTGCAATATGATATTTACCTTGCTTTTCATAAAGTTTTCCAAGATTGACGTAAGAAACAGAAAGACCATAATCATCATTGGCTTTTTTTCTGATATTTAAAGCTTTCTTTAAATAGAATTCGGCTTTTTTAGGTTCATCTATTTCATCATAAATCAAACCGATATTACTTAACGTATTTCCTTGATAATTTATGTTTTCTATTTTTTCAAATAACTCTAATGATTTGTTGTAATTTTTAAGTGCTTTGTAGAAATCTCCTTTATTCCAATCTAACAATCCTAAGTTATTATATGCCGAACCTTCAGTGGAAAGTAGCTTGGCTTTTTTGGAATAATGAATTGCAGTGTTATAACTAATGTAGGCACTATCTAGTTTTCCTATCATATCAAAATAAACACCTTTGGCATTGAATGCTTTTGCATAAGCATAGTTTAATTTTTTCTGCTTTGCAATCAAAAACATAGCTTCAAAATATTTTTTGGACATTTTTACATCAGAGAATACTTCGCCAAAAAAAAGTTTATTATAGCAATCTACTTTTACTGTGTCATATTTTGAATTTCTAGCAAGAATCAACAAACTATCTTTTTCATTTTTGTTTTGGGCAAAACAAGTTGAAGTTATTAGAAGAAGAATTACAAAGCTTATTTTATTCATAAATTTTATTTTGCATTGATTAAAATTAACAAAAAAATTAACATATATGATAACCATATCAATATTACTATTAATTTTTTTTATTAATAATGCTAATAAACACATTTTGTAGCTCGACGATTTCCTCTGAAAGGTTCTTCAATTTATTTTTGTAATTCAAATCATAATCAGAAGAGATAGCTACTTTTTCATTCAGGTAAAGTTGCTTTTTATGTAGAGAAGATATTATTTCTTCTAATTTTCGGATATTAGATAGGTGATTTTGCTCAATTTTTGAATTTTGAAAAATCAAAAACACGAGTACTACCATCAAAACAAGTATAAAGAAAGTGAGAATATAAATCATAAAAAAAGCCATTAAATCAATACAAATTTGACTTAATGGCTTTAAAAAAACAATACGTATAAATGCGTATTTATCCTTTTATTTTTTGAGTAAATTCTTTATCAGAATTAACTACTTCTCCGTTATATTGCAATTTCCAACCCATTGAATTAGTTACAACTAATATTTTTGACAATTCGCTTATCAAACGATTTTTTGCATTCGATTTTAAAGAAGATTTTTCTATTTTTTTTGCTAAATTTTCTTTGGCAATTTTATTAATCTTATTGTAATCGTCTCCTGTAAATTCATTAAATGTACTTTGATCTACATTGTAATATTTAATATCTGGACTGATTTTTATTTCCTCTTTTGGAATACTTGTAATAGTCAATGTTTTGTTTGGAGCATCGATGTCATATTGCACTTTACTTAAATCAAAACTTACTGTTACATCTGCATTGATAACTACAAGTGCTTTTTTGTCAAATGAAATTAAATCTCCAAGGTACTTATTTTGGTCTTTATAGGTCATCACTTGAGAGAAATGTCCTTCGGTAACTACTAATTTACCTACGTTTTTAATTTGCTCTTGAATGAGATTGGTATCGTATTCTACTGAAGATGAATCTTTTTTTACAGTAACCAATTGGTAGATTAAAAAACCAATAATTGCAAAGAGAATTAGGTAAATAATCTTTCCAGAGCGAATTAATGCTTGAACCAAAGGAGTCATTACATTTTTAATATCGGTCTCGGTAGATGTTTGTCGTGCCATGAATTATATATTTGACAACGAAGATATAAAATCAATTCTTCTTTAATAGAACATCTTTAGAAATTTTAACTTGATTGATTTGGTTTTTGCCTTCTACTGCTGATATGTAATATAATATTTCATTTTTTTCATCATAAAAAGGTTGTCCATCAAATTCGGCTGAGTTGATTTTGCTTCCTAAATTTATTGGTTCACTCCAGTTTTTCCAAGTATCATCTTGTCTATACGATACAAAAATATCGTGATTCCCTAGCGTGCTAAATCCATTGGAAGCAAATAATAATGTTTTTCCATCAGATAATAATTGAGGTGTAAAATCATCATTTGCACTATTTATGACTTTACCCATATTTTGCAACATGCCATAAGTTCCGTCTTCTTTTTTATTGGCAAAATAAAGATCGACACCGCCTTGAGTAAAATCGGTTTCAACAGCTATTATCAATGTTTTACTATCATTAGTCATAGTTGCATCTGCAAAATCTCCATAACTGTTGTAAGCAGCTACTTTTATTTGTCCTTGAGATTGAGGTTTCCCATCTACCAAATTAAAAATTTCAAATCCAGTACTATTTGAACCTGGAGTATAGGTTGAACCACCTTTTAAAACAAAACTTGAATTAACAACATCAACAAAATTATAATAATCACCAGAATTTAATTGGGATTCTACTTGTTTATTCGTCCACGAATCTCCTTTTTTTGAATAAGATATAATTTCCTCTTTATCTGATATATTTATTGATGCATACAATTTATTTCCGTCTTCAGAAATACAAACTGTTGAAGGAATAACCTCTGCTAAATCAACTTTTCGAACATTAGGTAAATTTTCAAAATCAGGTTTTGAATTTATGCTAACTTCAATTGGAGTTTCAGAATCTGAAATTCCTATAGCGTCAATTTGTTTTTGACCAGGTAATAGTGCGAAATTAAATTCTACTTTAACAGCAATTACTCCCGAAACTGAACTTTCTAATATTGCATATTCAACTCCTGGATTAAAAACGTTGGGAACTTCTTGAATTTTTCTTCTTTTTCTTCCAAAATAATAAGCTCTGTCTGTATTTAAAGTAGTTCTGTATAATGGTGTTTTATAATTGGGTTTTCTTGACCAAACGTATTGAAACTTTTCGCCATCTGTAGAAACTGCAACAGCAACAACACAACCCGCATTAAGATTTTCAAATACAGCAACTTGCTTTACTGTTTGTGCTTTTTCAAAACCAACAATAACGGTTTCTCTTCCATCTAAAGCATTTTTGGGTGTCCATGCATTTCCGCTGTAACCTCCTTGCGGAAATACATCTGGTTTTCCTAAAATCCTTTTGATTCCGAATTGTTTTCCGCCTAAATCAGAAGAAAATTTTATCAACTTAGATGCCCATTGAACCTGTTGAGCATTAACAGAAAATAAAGTAAACAAAATAGCGGATAGATATAGATATTTTTTCATATGTTTAAATTTTATTTTTTTAGAGGTAACATATGGTATCGCCTATTTAATCATTGGTGTTTGTTTGCAACAAACTTTTTGTTAGTGGCGATTTCATAATTATTTCATTTAAAAAATGGGCTGCAACAAAGTCACAGCCCAAGCAACAAAGTGTAATAACCTCTAATTATTTACTTTGATTTTTTCTACTTTTTTACCTTTGAAAGCGAAGATGAATTCACCATCAGAAGTAATGTCGATTCCGCTACCATATTTTGGGCTTCCTCCTTTACCTTTAGATTGAACAGACCCTTTGGTTTCTCCATTAGTCATATCAATTCCGTAAATAATGTTTTTGCTATTTCTTTGATCTCTTAGATAATAATTACCTTCAATTTCATAGAAGAAATCAACACCTCTAATTTTGTCTGTTGCATAAGCTCTTGAACCATCTTTTTTGTTGTAAGAAGCTAATCCTTTTTCAGAAAGCACAACTACTTTATCACCAAAATCAATTACATCAGATGCTTTTCCTACTCCTGCATCATTGTGTTTTACATCAAATAATTGTTTTCCTGAAGCGATATCATATCCGTAAAACTCATCACCATCACCAACAAAAGCTGTTTTATCTTGATCAATAATTATATCAGTAATTCTCTTATCGAATTTTTCAGAACGCCATGACGTTAAACCTGTTTTATCATCGATTGCCAAAACTCCATTTTTTTGAGCTTTATAATCCCAGTAGATGTATGGTACGCTTTCTCTGTAAGTTCCACCCATTGGAGATGATCTTGTTTCCATTCTATATTCTTGAACTTGAACTTTACCTCCAATTTGAAGCATGATTTTATCTCCAGTTTTGTATAAGTTTGGCATACTAAAAGCTCCTGTAATTTTTTCTGATGCCCATAATAATTTACCAGATTCTAAATCGTGTTTTTCAACATATTTAGTTCTATCTCTTGTACCTAACATCACTAAATAAACTGCATTTTCTTCAAATACTGGATCAGCAATAGTTCTGTAATATTTTTTGTTTGTTGAATTTGAGAACAAACCTTTTCCACCATCCATATCGTTTTCATAGATAGCTTCCCAAAGTTTTTGACCATTATTGATATTATAAACCTGAAGACCATTTAGATACATATAAATTTTATCGCCTTTTATCCATAAATCTAGAATAGCTCTTCTTGTAACCAATTCTTTCTCAACTGTTCCCAAGAAAGTTGCATCCCAAAGGACTTCACCATTTACAGCATTAATTTTCACTAACTGATTTTTGAATCCAGCGAATAAAGCTCCTAAAGCTGTTGGTTTGAAGTTCACCATGATAATTTCGTTTCTTTTAGCATCGTAAATATATTTTCCAACACCACCTTTAAAACGATTAGTTTCCCAAACTTTTTCACCAGTATTGGCTTTTACTAATATTACTGAAGCCTTTTGAGAAATTAAAAAAGCGTCCAACTCTGAAATGTATTTTACAGTTTCCAACTCACCTTGATCTGCTCCATCTTCTGATTTTGTTCCTTTAGGCATCAAGTTTTGATATTCTTCAGAATTCCATAACTCTTTTCCAGTTGCAATATCTAAAACAGCTACTCTATCAGTTCCCATTTTTCTTTCGTCAAATAAAAACAAGTAACCACCTTTCTGTTTCCAAATAACATATTGGTATTCACTTTTATTAGTTTTATTTGTGGTAAGTTTTTTATAATCACCGCTCCATAACATTTTTCCGTTGGCATCTAATACTGTAGCAGAATTGTCATCTGTACCAAGAATATAAGAACCATCACCATCATTTACTGCCAATCTACTAGCTTTGTTATCAAATTCTGATTCCCAAACTGTAGAGAAATTTCCTGATTTTTTACCAGCCGATTTTCCACCGCCAGTTACTTTGCCTAATAATTTTCCAAATTGTGCATTGGATTGCAATGTTCCCATCATACAAATGGAAAGCATTAAAATTGATAATTTTTTCATTGTTAAATAATGTTTAGAGGTTGTTGTTAAAAGGTTACTGTGTAACGAATTTTATATCGTTGTTGTTTTTGAAGTTTGAATTGAAATTTGTGATCTAAAATGTAAGATGACATAAAATTGATAAAGTCAATATTCTTTATATCGCTATCAACTTTGAAGAAAGTAGCAACTTTACCATTTTGAACTACACTAATATCAATTACCATAGTTCCTTTTACGTCGGCAAATTTTTTGTTTTTCTTTTTTGTAAATTCTTGTGATTGAAATACTTCATCAATTTCCTTTGTTACAGTTTCTGCAACGACTTCTTCATCAGTTAAAACTGGTTTTTGAGCATTGATTGCAGGAGAAATTAATAGTAAGAATGTTAATCCGAAAACAAGTCTGATTATACGCATGACTAATTTGTTTAATGTTACAAGGCAAACTTATAACTTAAACAAATCGAGGGAAATACGAAAAAATACGTATTTTAACTAAAATGCAAGAATGGCAATTTTTGCTGAAGTTGTTCTATTTTAGCTTCAAGGTTGGCTAAAAATTTTTGATGACTTTCAGAATTTGGATTGAATGGTCTGTGTTTTAAAGCTCTTTGAATTTCACAAACTTGATTCATTAATCCGAATTCACTTTCAGAAACGTAATTTTCGAAGAATTTTATCCAAATATAATCGATAGCCAATTGACTTGGATGTAGCATATCATCGGCATAAAAACGATAATCACGAAGTTCGTCCATCATAATTTCGTAGGAAGGAAAATAGATTGCAGATTGCAGATTGCAGATTGCAGATTGTAAAGCAGTAATCAAATGCGCTTTGCTTCTTTGGTTTTCAACAAATCCATCTTTGATATGTCGCACAGGCGAAATCGTAAAAATAAAATTACAATTTGGATTAATTTTCTGAATTAAATTGATTGAATTCTCAATTGATTTTTCAATAATTTCTACAGATAAAATTTCTTTGTCAAATTGATTTTGTGGTACTTTATGGCAGTTTGCTACAATTTTATTTGACGCTTTATGTCTATAAACCCAAGACGTTCCGTAAGTAATAATAAAATGAGATGCTTCTATAATTTGAGTTCTAAAAAGATGTAGAACTCTATTCAAATTTTGTACTATTAACTCTGAAGATGTATCACTTAAAAGGGAATGAACCTCATAACAATGCCATAAATCATTATGAAAAAAAATGTCATTTTCTGTAAACTCAATTTTATTTACAGCTCTGTTTATAAGATTTTCAATAGATATTGGATTGAAAATTATTCCAAAAGGATTTACAGAATTCTGAAACTTAAAATACTCGAATTTTTCTCCCATATTCTCAGCAAAACACGAACCAATAGAAATAATTTTAGAGTTATAATCTATAGGATTTTGATATTTATTGATTGGAACTTTGGTAGTGAAATTCATTTACGTGTGAAAAAAAAATTAATTAGTCGCTTTTTTTTCTTTTTTGCTTTTCTTTTTGCTTTCTTTTTCTAATTTTTTTTCTTCTTTCTTAGCGGCAATTTCCAATTTCTTTTTTTCTATTTCTGCATTTCTTTTTTGAATTGAAACATTTAAACCAGTAATAGTTTGAGAAGATGATTCAATTTTTTTATTGTTTTTAGCAATCTTAGCATTTAATTTTTCAATCTTTTTTTCAATTTTTTCAGATGCCTCTTTATCTTGGCTTTGACTTAAATCATTTTTTAACTGCGCAACCTCTTGAGCCATTTCGGCATTTTTGGCTACTTTTTTATCTTTTTTTAGAATTTCTTTTTTTAATAAATCCTCTGCTGATATCTGATTTCTTTGCATTTGCATCATCATTCTCATTTGTTGTTGCTGCATTTGCATTTGTCGTTGTTGCATTCTCATTTGATTTTGTTGCTGCATTCTCATTTGATCTTGCTGCCTCATAATTTGCTGATTTTGTTGCATATTACGCATGTTATTCTGCATATGAAAATTGTTGTTGCCTTGTGAAAAAGCAGCATTTACAAATAAAAAAAACAATGCTATTCTTAGTATATTTTTCATTTTTATTTAATTATAAGTGATTTTTATTTTGTTAGTTTTTTAGACTAAAAAAGTAACCACTTTCTCCAAAGCTTCCTTAATTCCGTTTACATTTTTCCCTTTTCCAGATGCGAAGAACGGTTGTCCTCCACCATTTCCATCGATGTACTTACCTAATTCTCTGATTACATTTCCTGCATTTAATGATTTTTCTGCAACCAATTCTTTTGAAATGTAGCAGTGAATATTAGGAGCGTCATCTTCAACCGAAGCTAAAAACACGAATGAATTTGGTTTAGATGTTCCAATAGCTTGAGCTAAATCTTTAGTGGAACTCATTGACAAATCAACTTGTTTTGCTAAAAAGTTAATTCCGTTTATTTCTTGAAAATCTGCAAGTAAATTGTCTTTTAATCCATCCACTTTTTCTTTTAATAACTGCTCAATTTGTTTTTTCAACTTCACATTATCATCTTGCAATGAAGCAACCGATTTCAAAATATCTTGTGGGTTTTTCAATGTTTCTTTAATCTCTGCCAAAGTACTTTCTTGATTTTTGTAGAAATCTTTCACAGCATCACCAGTAATTGCTTCAATACGACGAATTCCGGCAGCAACGGCACCTTCTGAAATGATTTTGAAATGCCAAATATCTGCAGTATTTTTTACGTGAATTCCACCACAAAGTTCTTTGCTTTCGCCAAATTCAATCATTCTTACTGAATCACCATATTTTTCTCCAAACAAAGCCATTGCGCCTTTATCTAACGCTTCTTGAATTGGAATATTTCTATATTCTTGCAATTGCAATTGTGCCTCGATTTGCTCATTTACACTTGCTTCAACCTGACGTAATTCTTCATCCGAAACTTTAGAGAAATGCGAAAAGTCGAAACGCAAGTAATTTGGATTTACCAACGAACCTTTTTGCTCGACATGAGTTCCAAGAATATTTCTCAAAGCCAAATGCATCAAATGCGTAGCCGAATGATTTTTGGAAGTTGATGTTCTTAAATCTGTGTTTACTTTTGCTACAAATCCAGCTTCAAGATTCTCAGGAAGTTGTTTTGCAAAATGTAATATTAAGTTGTTCTCTTTCTTGGTATCAATGATATCAATGGTTTCGTTTGCAGAAACTAAAGTTCCTTTATCACCAACTTGTCCTCCACCTTCAGGATAAAAAGGTGTGTTGTCTAAAACTATTTGATATAAAACTCCATCTTTTTTAGAATCTACTTTACGAATTCTAGTGATTTTTACTTCGTTTTTGGTTTGGTCATAACCAACGAATGTTTCCACATTTCCTGGAATTAAAACCGACCAATCTTCAGTTGAAACTTCTGATGCTGCACGAGAACGCGCTTTTTGCTTTTGTAATTCAGATTCGAAATCTGATTCGTTATATGAAAATCCTTTTTCTTTTAAAATTAAAGCTGTTAAATCTTTTGGAAATCCGAAAGTATCGTACAATTCAAAAACTTTTGCACCTGAAACTTCTTTTCCACTAGTTTCAGCAACTACTTTATCCAATAATTGTAATCCTTGATCTAAAGTTCTTAAAAACGAAGCTTCTTCTTCACGAATTACGTTAGTAACCAATTGTTGTTGTGATTTAATTTCTGGGAAAAATTCACCCATTTGATTAGCTAAAACTTCAACTAATTTATTGATGAAAGGTTCTTTTGTATTCAAAAATGTAAATCCGTAACGAATGGCACGACGTAAAATTCTACGAATTACATAACCTGCACCAGTGTTAGATGGTAATTGTCCGTCAGCAATTGCAAACGCAACGGCACGAACGTGATCAACAATTACACGAATAGCTATGTTGGTTTTATTTTGTTCTTCTGAAACGTTTTTAACTTCGTTTGAAGTATATTTTAATCCTGTAATTTGTTCAATTTTTTCGATTAGAGGAGTGAAAACATCCGTATCATAATTGGAAGTTACATTTTGCATTGCCATACACAAACGCTCAAATCCCATTCCTGTATCAACGTGTTGCGCTGGTAATTTTTCTAAACTTCCATCCGCTTTTCGATTGAATTCCATGAAAACGTTGTTCCAAATTTCAACCACTTGCGGATGATCGGCATTTACTAAACTTCTTCCAGAAACTGTAGCTCTTTCCGCGTCGGTTCTTAAATCGATATGAATTTCTGAACATGGACCACACGGACCTTGATCGCCCATTTCCCAGAAGTTATCTTTTTTATTTCCAAGAATGATACGATCTTCTGGAACGTATTGTTTCCAAATATCCCAAGCTTCTTGGTCGAAAGCAACATTTTCTGCAGGATTTCCTTCAAATACAGAAACATACAAACGGTCTTTATCCAATTTTAAAACTTCTGTAAGAAATTCCCAAGCCCAATCCAATGCTTCTTTCTTGAAATAATCTCCAAAAGACCAATTTCCAAGCATTTCGAACATAGTGTGATGATAAGTATCAAAACCTACATCTTCAAGATCATTGTGCTTTCCTGAAACACGAAGACATTTTTGCGTATCGGCAATTCTTGGACTTTTTGGAGTTCCGTTTCCTAAAAAGTATTCTTTGAATTGCGCCATTCCTGAGTTGTTAAACATCAAGGTTGGATCGTCTTTAAGCACAATTGGTGCCGATGGAACAATTAAATGTCCTTTTGATTCAAAGAAATTGAGATAAGCTTTTCTAATGTCTTGCGATTTCATTATTTGGTTTTTATTTATTTTCTGATATTTTTTTTAATTCTTGTAATGCTAACGGAAACTTTTCGTTCATATAATCAATGTATTCTGGAACGCAGTCAATTTCGGCAGTTACTGTTGTAATCCCATCAACTTCATTTAGTTTGTAAGTTTCAAAACTTCCTGTCCATTTTTCAGCTTCTGCGTCAATTGGTAATTCTTTTAAATCTTTTAAATTTCCAATGTGTTTAAAAATGATTAATTTATTTGGAATAAGATAAAAGACATCGCTATACATTCCTTCAAAACTTGGCGCAATAAAATGAATTCTACTTCCTAGCTCTATTTCGCCTGTAAAATAAGTTCCAGCACAAAATGGCGTTGTCCATTCAGTATAAGATTTTTTATCCCACATTTTATTCCAAACTGTTTCTGCAGAAGCATTGATTTCTTGAGTAAAAACTATTTTTTTAATTCCGTAAAGGTAGTTTCTCAAATTGGTTTTTACTAGGGCATTCCAACCCATTTCGTAATTTGCTGGTGTGAAATTTGGTCCAGCATCTGCAAAACTTTCAACACCTTCGTGAGTCAATGTTACTTTTGTTTTTCCATCAATCTCATCAATATTCCAAGTTAAAACAGAAGTTCCACTAGATTGTTCTGGGTGTGTCCAAGTGTGTTGCAATAATTTATTTTCTTCCACTTGCAAAATTTCACCTTCGTGAAGATATTCTTTTTTCTCACCTTCATAAAAGGAGAATTTATTTCCAATATTCAAATTGAAATTTGTTATATCAAAATACCAAATTTTCATAATTTCTGAATTTGTTAATGCTTCCCAAACTTTCGATTTAGTAGCATCGAAAACAGCTTCTACTTTTATTACACCCATGACTTAAATATTAATGCACGAAATTAGTACGATTTAAAAATAAATAATAGTTTAGTTTGAAACATTTCTTAAATTTGTTCGTATAACCATTGTTATTCTTAAAACGATTACAAAAATAGTATAATTTAAGAAATGTCGAAGAAAGTTAAGTATTATTACGACCCAGAAAGTTTAGCTTACCGAATTATTAGTCCGAAGAAAAGGAAAAAATTTGGTTATGCCTTGTTATTCTTGGTTGCATCGGCTTTATTTGGATTTCTTTGTTTTGTGGTTTTAATGAATATACCCTATTTTGAAACACCAAAAGATAAGATTCAAGCCAGAGAAATTGAAAATTTGAAGTTGAGTTACGCTCTTTTAAATAAGAAAATTGAAGATATCGATCAAGTAGCTTCCGATTTGGAAGAACGAGATAATAATTTATATCGTGTTTATTTTAACTCCTCGCCCATTTCAAACGAAAAAAGAAGAGGAATTATCGACAGAAAAAGATATAAAGAATTAGAAGGATTTAATAATTCTGAGTTAGTTATTAATACATCCGAAAAAGTGGATGCGATTTCAAAAGCATTGACAGTTCAATCAAAATCATTGGACGAAATTTTGAAATTGGCAAAAGCAAAAGACAAATTATTGAGTGCTGTTCCAGCAATTCAACCAGTAAAAAATGAGGATTTGAAGCATATGGCATCTGGATTTGGATACAGAACTGATCCGTTTACAAAAGCAAGAAAAATGCATGAAGGAATGGATTTTACAGCTAAAACCGGAACTCCAATCTATGCTACTGGTGATGGTGTTGTGAAAAGTGCAGATAATTCACTTTCGGGTTATGGAAATCATATTGAGATTAATCATGGTTTTGGCTATTTAACATTGTATGCCCATTTAAGCAAGTACAAAGTAAGACCAGGACAACGAGTAAAACGCGGTGACATAATAGGATATGTAGGAAGCACAGGAAGAAGTCAGGCGCCACATTTACATTATGAAGTTCACAAAGACGGAAAAGTAACAAATCCGATTAATTTTTATTACGGAAATATTTCGGCAGCAGAATACGTAGCAATTTCAAAAATTGCTAATCAAGAGAATCAGTCTTTAGACTAGTGTTGAGTGTTCAAAATTAAATAAATAGAAAAAAATGCACATAGAATTATCAAAAGACAAATTATACTTTAGTATTGGTGAAATTGCCGAAGCTTTTGATGTAAACGCATCACTTATAAGGTTTTGGGATAAAGAATTTGACATCTTAAAACCAAAGAAAAATGCCAAAGGAAATAGAATGTTCACACAAGAAGATGTGAAGAATTTGCAACTAATTTATCATTTAGTAAAAGAACGTGGATTTACTTTGGAAGGAGCAAAAACGCATTTAAAAGAAGGTCAGAAAAAAACCTTAGACAAATTTGATATCATTTCAAAACTTGAAGGAATTAAAGCGGAGTTGACAAACATTAAAAACAATTTATAAATCAATAAACAAAAACAATAAATAAACTTTAAACAATTAGAAATTATGAGAAAATGGTTAATACCTGTTGGTATAATTGTAGTTTTACTACTTTTGGCAGTATCATCGTACAACGGATTAGTAGGCATTGAAGCCGATACAAAAACTGCTTGGTCAAAAGTAGAAAGTGCTTATCAAAGAAGAAATGACCTTATTGGTAATTTAGTAAAAACCGTTCAAGGTGCTGCAGATTTTGAAAAAGGAACATTGACAGCGGTTATTGAAGCTCGTGCAAAAGCAACTGCTGTAACAATTGATCCTGCAAACATTTCACCTGAACAGTTAGCTCAATTTCAACAAGCTCAATCTGGATTAACCTCTTCTTTATCAAGATTGTTAGTTTCTGTGGAACAATATCCAAACTTAAAAGCTAATCAAAACTTTCTTGAATTGCAATCTCAACTTGAAGGAACAGAAAACAGAATTAATGTTGAAAGAGATCGTTTTAACGATGCTGCAAATCTTTATGACAAGAAAATAAGAAGTTTTCCAAGTGTTATTTTTGCTAAACTTTTTGGTTTTAATGAAATAGCAAGATTTAAAGCAGAAGCTGGGGCTGAAAAAGCACCAGAAGTAGAATTTAACTTTGATAAAAAAGCTGAAGCAAAATAATGTCAAAAGTAGAAGATTTTTTAACTAAAGCCGAAGAGGAAGAAGTAGTTGAAGCTATTCGTTTGGCTGAAAAAAATACTTCAGGTGAACTTCGTGTTCATATAGAAAAAGAAACATCCATAGCTCCAATTGAAAGAGCTGTGGAGGTTTTTAATCTATTAAAAATGGACAATACTAAAGATCGAAATGGTGTCATTATTTATGTGGCTGTAAAAAGCAAACAATTTGCAATTTATGGAGACAAAGGTATTAATGAAAAAGTGGCTGATGATTTTTGGAATTGTACCAAAGACATCATGCTAAACCATTTTAAAAACGGCAACAACAAACAAGCATTGGTTGACGGAATTAACAATGCAGGCGAACAACTTAAAAAACATTTTCCTTTTGTGGATAATGATACTGACGAACTTTCTAACGAAATATCAAAAGGATGATACAACTAGTTTTTAGAATCGTAAAATTTCTCTTGATTGTATCATTGTTGTTGCTACATCAACTTGGATTTTCTCAGTATGAAATTCCTAAAAAACCTTCGTTTATTCCACCAATAATCGATAGTACGAAAACACTATCTGATTCTGAAATAAAAAATCTATACGAAAAATTAAGAGTATATTCAGATAGTACATCGACAGAAATTTTTGTTATGATTGTTTCTACAACGCAAGGACAAGATGTTTCTAAATATGGTTTTGACATTGCTGATAAATGGAAAATTGGTCAGAAAGGAAAAGATAACGGAATCGTATTTCTAATCGCTAAAGACGATAGAAAGATGACTATTCAAACAGGATATGGAACCGAACATTTGCTTACTGATGCTCTTTCTAGGAGAATCATTGAACAAGATGTAAAACCATTCTTTAAAGAAAGTCGATATTACGAGGGCATTGACAATGGCGTAAATGCTATTTTCAAAGTTATGAAAGGCGAGTATAAAAATGACAAAAAATCATCAAATGATGGCTTTGCTCCTATTCTCTTATTCATAGTAATTTTCGTTGTTATCATGATTTTAGCATCAAGAAATAAAGGCGGCGGAAACTCTGGAAATTCATCTGGAGGACCAAGCTTACTTGATATTATCATATTGAGTAATATGGGACGAAGCTCTGGTGGTGGATTTGGTGGTGGATTTGGCGGCTCGTCTGGCGGAGGCGGTTTCGGCGGTTTTGGCGGCGGAGGCGGTTTTGGCGGTGGAGGCGCAAGTGGTGATTGGTAAAATCAAAATCTTCTATATATAAAAATAAATACCCCAAAAGTGAATTGCTTTTGGGGTATATTTTTATCTAATTTATTTCTGAATTAAAACCACATCATTCCGCCTGATTTCTTCTCTTTTCCTGCGAATTTTTCTAGCTTGTAGGTTAATGAAAACATTACGTAACGTCTTAGCACTACGTTTTCTTCATCTCTAATTGACGTTGCTGTGATGCTTCTTGTTGCGTTTTGATTTTGATTCAACATATCATACACTTTTACTTTTGCCATTAATTTCTTTTGATAAAAACTATAAGACAAACTGGTATTCCATAAGTAGAAATCTTTCTTGAATCCGCTTGCTATGTTTGAGTTGTACGTGTATCCAAAGTCGTTTCCGAAAGTCCAGTTTTTTGGCCAAAAACTTGTTACTTGTATGTTTAATCGATGTATAAAATTGGATGCCGATTCAATCACATAATTTGAAAAATTAGTTTTGTTATAAGAATAAGTATACGATGGATTAATCGTTAACAGTTCACCATATTCATATGTAAAATTAACTCTTGGATTGAATGTAAATGTTTTTGCACTAAACAATTCTCCATCGGTATATCCTTTAGACAAACCAAAATTATTGTTTGCTCTAAGTTCAAATCTATATTTGTGTCCGTCTTTTTTGATGGATTTATTCCAATATAACCCAAACCACGAGTTATATGTACCAGATACATTTTCGTATGAAGTTGTTCGTTTTCTATTGGCATCAAATGTTGTTGAGGAAACGATTTGATTATCGTAAAAATTTCCTCCTGTATAAACTCCATATCCAGAACGTGTTGCGTAATCGAAATCTCTATAAGAAAAATAGATACCATGATTTTGATTCAAATCTAAATTTGGATTACCAATTATAGTATTCAATGGATTGGCTAAATCTTCTACTGGCAAAATTTGTCTTGCAGTTGGAAGCGTGTAAGAGTAATTGTAGTTAATCCATAAGTTTTTACTTTTTGAAAAACGATAACTAGCATAAGTGTTTATATAGGGTAAAACAAATTCTTTTTCTAAACTAGTTTTTACATTTAAATATTCTGAATCATTATCAAAATTGATTAAAGTTGTTCCAACATTCAAATTGAAATTCATTTTTTTGCTATTGTAGGCTAAACCTGTGTTTGGGGTAATTGTTCGCTCTAACGAATTGAAAACATTAGATAATTCATCATTTGCAATCGAATAAGTTTCATTTGTTGCATCAAAATCAAAAGAATTTCTTCTATCTCTGTTTTTATCAATTTTATATTCTACACCCAATTTTATTTGAAGTGAATCTGTAATTGGTTGATAAAACTCTAGTTCTGCCCTGTAATTGGAACTTATGTTTTTAGAATTATTGGTCTGATTCCTGACATCATCTGGATCGGCTCCTTGATAAAAAATAGTTGTTGATCTAACAATTTCATCTTCTTTTGTGTTAGAATTTTCGCTATCAAAAACAAAACTTAGACTCTTCCCTTTTCTTTTAAATGATTTGGTAAAAGACAAAGTATTATTGAACGAGTCATTATTGTTTTCATAGAAATTATTTGAACTACTTTCGTTTAAAAGAGCATTAGCCGCATCAAAAGAAGATTGAGAAGCAACATTTCTATTTTTGTTATTCGACTTCGTGAAATTTGGCTCTAATGATATTGTTGTTAATGAATCTATTTTAAATTCAAATAATGAAGTTACATTATGAACATATCTGTCTTCGTTTGTATTTGAATTTGAATTTGTTGAGAAATTTCCTGAAGGTAAGAAATTAGTCAAACTTGTTCTATTGGTATTTTTAGAATTTGCTCCAGAATAAAAGTAACTCAAAGAAGTTTCTGCATCTTTAAACCATTCATCAGAATAATTCAATCCAACTAAATTAGACTGCGTAATCCCTTTATTTCCTCCAAAACTTCTTCCGTTTATCCCAAACGAACCGTTGTCACCAATCCATACACTCCTATTTCTTCCGCCACCCATATTATCAAAAACTTCATCCATTGAGAATCCAGTTGCATTGATATTATTGGATGATGCTAAGACACTAATCTTTCGTTTATTTTTAAAATAATTTACTAAAGTACTAGATTCATATCGCTTATCAGAACCGCGTCCGCCCATGAACTTGCCAAAAAATCCTTTGTTTTTATCTTCGTCAATGGTTAGATTTATACTAGCTGTATTGGCACTTGCTGCAGCACCTGTTTGCTCTTCTTTTTTAGTTTTAGTGTCAGAAACTTGAACTTTATTGATGATATCTGAAGGCAAATTTTGAAGTGCAATTTTTCCGTCTTTATCAAAAAATGGTTTTCCGTTGACTAGGATTTGATTTACTTCTTTTCCGTTTACCGTTATTTTTCCATCAGCGTCAATTTCTACGCCAGGCAATTGTTTCAATAAAGTTTCTACATTAGCATCTGGACGCACCTTAAATGAAGATGCATTAAACTCTAAAGTGTCTTTTTTAATTCTAATTGGAGGAGTTTCTTTCTTGATGATGACTTCATCTAGATTATTTATAGCAACTTTTAATGCTAATGTTCCAAAATCTTTGTCGGCAGACACATTCTCTAAAGGTATTTTATATTCATCATAAGTTACAAAAGAGATTTTTAGAAAAACTGGTTTGTCTATTTTCTTTAATTTGAAATCAAATTTTCCAAATTTGTCTGTAATCGTATAATCAATCACTGTAGAATCTTTAGCTGATGAAAGGTAAACTGTTGCAGATTCAATAGGTAATTTGGTTACTTCATCAATTACTTTTCCTTTTAAATTAAAGGTGTTTTGACCATAAGTAAAGGAGCAGAATAGAATTGCAAGTACGACGTAGAACGTTTTAGGCATAAATTTATTGGTTAGTTTTTCTAAATAACTGCGAAATAAAGACTTTAGTATTTAAAGAAATAATTTCTTACAAAACTTTAACATATGTAAATAAAAAAACGTCCAATTTCTTGGACGTTTCTTATTTTTATTTCTTCTTTTTAGTTGTCTTTTTTACAACTTTCTTCTTGGTAGTTACAGGAGCTTTAGTTTCGGGTATTATTGGGTCCGCTCCTCATTTCAACAATTTCATAGACTCTAAAGCATAATTATTTGTTGGATCTAAAGCTAAAGTTTTGCTGAAAAACTCTTTTGCTTTTACTTTATCAGTATTAGCATAATGCGCTCCAATACTGTTATAAGATTCTGTAACTTTTGCTTTATTTTTAGCTATCTCTTCGTCACCTTTAGGTAATACGATATCTAAATATTTTTGATAAGTAGCTGCCATCACATCATCTTTATCCAATGAACTGTTAATTCTTGCTTTGTATAAATAAGCCTCTTGATAAGTTGGTGATGCTGTAATTACATTATCCATAGCTTTATCTGCTTTTTCTAAACTTACTACATCAATAGTTTTAGCATCTTTACCTCTATTAATTGTAAAAACAGAAAGACCATAATAAACATTATCTTCAAGATAGTTTTTAGACGTTGGGTTAGAAATTGCTGCTTCAAAAATAGCTGAAGAAACATCATACAACTTTTGTCCAAAATACTTTTTACCAATTTCGTTCAGACCATTTGCTAAAACTGGCTCCATATTAAGTGCTTTCTGAATCTCAGCGGCTCCATTTTTTAACATTGTTGCGTCAACCGTTTTCCCATCAGCACCAATTGATTTTTTCACAAGAGCTAATCCTAAGTAATAGTAATCACCAGGTATAATTTTAGTTCCTTTAGCAATAAACTCATTAAGTGCTGTAATAGCTGCTTCTGTATTTCCATTTTCATAAGCAGAATAACCTAAATAACGCAGAATTCTTGGATTAACTTTATCTAGTTTTTTCATTTCATTTGCTTCTGCTTCTAGAGCTACATAATCTCTTGCTAAGATTAAGAAGTCTGCATGACGCATACGAGATGTTAATGAATAATCTGTTAATTTCATGTACTCATTATAGCTATCTAATGCTTTTTTGATGTTTTCTGTATAAGTAGAAGGTTTATTGTTAGCCCACAAATAGTAAGTCTCTGCTAATTCTCTGTAAACAGGACCATAACTTTTGTTGATTGCAATAACTTCATCATACGCTTTAATTGCTTCACCGTAAGCTTTAGCTCCTTTCAACAAAACACCTAACTGCATTTTAGCTCTAATTAAAGAACTATCTGATTGGTATGCGTTTCTGTAGGCAGCATAAGCTTCGTTTTGATTTTTCTCACCATAATAAGCATCACCTAACGCTAATTGTATGTAGGCATTAGTTGGATTTGCAACTTTAGCTTTATTCAAAACTTCAATCGCTGCTTTATAGTCAGGTTTGTCAGCATTCATATAAGCTTTTGCAATATAGATGTACTCTTCAACATCTTTCTTTTTAAGATCTTTGGTTACTGAATCAAATTTAGATTTTGCAGCAGCAACATTACCACTATTCAATTCTAATTGACCTAGACCAATGTTATTGATTTTTCCTTCTTCAGAAGATAAACCTCTGTCAAAAGCAATTTTTGCAGAATCCTCGATGTTTTGAGTTAGATATATATTCCCTAAAAGAAATGATGCTCTACCATTACTTTTGGTTTGAATAATACTCTTTAATAATGACTTAGCTTTTTCATACTGTTCAGCATCAATCGCTTTTCTAGCTTGATCTAAGTCTTGTGCTTGGCTCACTGCGGCTGAAGCTAACAAAGCAATACTGAAAATTTTAAATTTGCTCATCTTATTGTAATTTATTTCTTGTTTTCTATTTGATTTCTAATTCTAATGTTTCGGCTTGGTTCTCTCATTGGAGACAGTCCCGATTGTGTAATTATTCTTTGTCCTATCTCTCCGGCTATGAATGAAGCAAAGCCCATTCCTAATCCTTCATATCCTTGACAATTGATAATATACAAAACACGTGCCAAAGGGTATGCTCTACTTCCTATGTTCTCTTGTGATGGGTAAACATACTTATTATCAGCAGTTTTCACACTTAAAATTTTTACACTATTTACATATTTTTGCATTGCTGCTTTTGGTTGTGTTAACCAATTTATTCCAATTACACCAATCATTCCGTCATTTTCTGAAACGTGTTTTATTACTTCATCATTAGTTTTGAATGAAAAAACACCTTCACTTGGCAGTGATTCTATCTTTGCTAATCTGCATAAATAGCTAACTGTACTTGAGTTAGGATTATCAAAAACCAATCCTTTTATGCTATTTTTAGTTCCTTTTAAATAATCAATTACTTCTTTTAAATCAATCAAAGTATCGTTTGATTTTTTATTCTTTATAAATGTTATGGCATCTATTGCAAATGCTGTTGTTCTAGGTTTAATTTTTTTCTGATTAAAAATAGCGGTTTCCTCCTTATTCAATTCTCTAGAAAGCACTATAATTCCTGATTTCTCATTTGTAAAATCAATAATACTTTCTTTTTCAGACTTAGGAAGTAAAGTTATTTTTGCATCATACTGTGTCTCAAAGATAGTTACTTGATCTTCAACAATAGGCATTAAAGTTTCATCTACTAAAATTGTAGTTTTTCCTTCAATGATTGTGTCTGACTTAGGATCATTTTTATCTTTTTTCACACATGATATTACAATTCCTAAAATAAGAATTGGAACTAAAATCAAAAATAAAATCTTTTTATTCTTCATCATTGTTAGTATTAAAATATCTATAGAATCTGAAAAAACCGTAAGCCATTAATAATATACCTAGAGCTATTCTATATTGTGGTTGCAATCGTATTGGAAAACTAGTCCAAAAAATTAGCACAATACCAAATGTTAAATAAATCAAAAAAAACAAAAATCCTATAAATAGAAGAAATCGCTCGTTAAGCGATTTCTTCTTATAGTTTGAAATTAATTTCTTAATCATTACTATTCTTCTTGAGGAGCTTGTAGCGTGATAGGCAATTGGTAAGAACATCTTACTTTTTTACCATTTTGCTCAGCTGGAGTCCATTTTGGAGATTTTCTTAATACTCTTTCTGCTTCTTTTCCAGTTCCATAACCAATATCTCTTAAAACTTTGATATCTGTTAATGAACCATCTTTTTCAACTACGAATTGAATAAAAACTTTTCCACCCGGACTATCAGAAGGAACGTTATAGTTGTTTTCGATAAATTTATAAAATTTAGCCATACCACCTGGAAACTCAGGTTTTACTTCGATACCAGCTGAATTATAAATTGTATTATCTTCTTCAACTACTGCTGGACCTTTAGGTCCATCACCTGGAGGTGTTAAAACTAAATCGGCATTTGGATCACCTTTGATGTCTTCTTTACCAAGATTTTTGTCTTTAATATCCTCTACTTTTGGTGGCTCTTCTGTTACCTCATTTGTTTTTGCCACTACTGGTTTAACAAATTTCACTTGATCCACTTTTGGTGGAGGCGGTGGAGGTGGCGGAAGATTTTCTTTAGGCTTTTCTTCTTTTGGTGGTAATTTTACAGTTGTAATTTTCTCATTTAATGACAAATCATCATCAGAAGAATCTGGGATTAAATTTATCAATAATGGAGTTGCCACTGCAAAAGAGAAAATAACCGCACCAATTATTAAAGCACGAACATTGGTCTTAGTATTGTCTTTACGCAATTCATAAGCACCATAACTTTTGTTACGTCCTTCAAAAACGATGTCTAGCCATTTATTATTTAATAGGTCTAACTTCATTTTGTTTCTTTTTATTGTTAGTACTTATTTAGCACCTTTATTAAGTTCTTCAGCTAATTTTTTCTCTGGATCAGAAAAATCATTAACTATTGCATAAGTAGGCACTTTACATATTGCCATTTCATCTAGGATATCAACTAAGTTTTTATAAGTTGATTTTTTAGTAGGTTTGATAATTACAATTAAACCTTTATCCTTGTCACCTGTTACCTCTGGAATTGATTTAACTCTAGGAAGTAAAACAGTTCTAATTCCTTCTTTTCCATAACCAATATCTTGAGGTTTTCCTCCTGGTTCTGGAGTTTCAATAAGTCCATGAAACCATTTGATTTTATCATTATCTCCTAGAATAACAGTAACTGTCCTCCTTTGGTCAACTTTAATATCAACAGGTGGTTTATCATCAGTTTCTTTATCAGGCAAACCCAAATCCATTGCTTTAGGTTTAGATAACGATGTCGTTAACATAAAGAACGTGATTAATAAGAATGCTAAATCCACCATTGCAGTTAAGTCAACTTTAGAGTTTTGCTTTTTACTTCTTACCTTACCTCCGCCTTTTTTACCGCCACCGTCGCCAGTATTTAATTCAGCCATTTTGTACTATCTTTTTTGAATTAATAATTTTTACCTCTTGTACCAGTAACTAAATTAAAGCTATTGATTTTTTGGTCCTGTAAAATATCCATAATTTTTTTGATGTTTGGATATTCTTGTTTAGCATCACCTCTAATGGCGAAGTCGAGATCTTTTTCTTTACCTAATTCAATATTTGCTTGACGCGCAGTATAAATCCAATCTTTTAATTGATTGTCTAAAGAATCCATCGGGATTCCTGGTTGTAAACCAGCCTTGTTTCTTTCTGCGCCTTTCATAGCAATAATTTGTTTAAGTGCTTGTATTGGCACACCAAACTCATCGATTAGAGCAAATTGAGCTGATTCTTCTGGTGTGAATTTCACTCCATATTTATTACCCATTAACTCAAGTGTTTTTTCACGAACATCTCTGTCCTTCATTCCAAAAAACACCTTATCTTTTCCTTCACTTTTACCAACAGTCAACGTCACTAAACCAGTTTCAGGAAGTTTCACTTCTACTGTTGACGCTGGCGTTTCTACAGGCAATGGCTCAGGAGTCTTTGCTGTAGCTGTCAAAATGAAGAACGTAAGCAAAAGGAAAGCTACGTCACACATTGCTGTCATGTCGATAGATGCCGCCTTTTTAGACATTTTTATTTTTGCCATTTGTTATATATTTTTTTATCTAACACATTTTAATCTGTGCTAAAAAAAAGTTACTATTATTTTAAACTTCCTCTCAATCTTCTGTAAGTATTAACGATTGCTGTACCAGCTTCGTCAATAGAATACGTTAAAGTATCGATTTTAGAAGTAAATAAGTTGTAAGTAACAATTGCTAAAGCAGAAGTAGAAATTCCTGTTGCAGTATTGATAAGTGCTTCAGAGATACCATTTGCTAATAAAGCTTGGTCAGGAGTACCAGCAGTTGCTAATGCACCAAACGCTTTAATCATACCTGTTACTGTTCCTAATAATCCTGCAAGAGTTCCTAAAGATACTAATGTAGAAAGAATAGTCATGTGTTTTTCTAACATTGGCATTTCTAATGAAGTAGCTTCTTCGATTTCTTTGTGAATCATTTCAGCAGCTTCTTCGCTTGAGAAACCTTCTTTTTTAACGTCTTGGTATTTAACTAATGCAGCTCTAATAGCATTTGCTACTGAACCTTTTTGTTTATCACAAGCATCAATTGCATCTTCAATGTTACCACCAGCAATGCTAGATTGAACTTTTTTCATAAAAGCATCTAAGTTACCTTTTCCAGCAGCTTTAGAAATAACGAAATATCTTTCGAAAGAGAAAACGATTACCATTAATAATAATCCCATTAAGACTGGTACAATTGGACCTCCTTTGTATACCATCGCTAAATAATTTCCAGGAAGTGGATGTCCTGTGTTAACTCCTCCTTCGAAGTTTGCACCATTACCCATAATAAATTGCCAAATTATCCATCCAACAAAAATACATGCTACGATGATAATTCCAGAAATCATTCCTCCTCCGTTTGAACCGTTGTCTTTTTTAACGTTTGCCATTTTTTAAAATTTTAAGTTTTTAATAATTTATAAGTTTTAGTTGTAAGTAAACTTGAATAGGAGCAAATTTAATTTTTTAGTTTAAATAAAAAAACTTTTTTTGTTATTTATAACATTATCTTTAATCACACAAATTCATAGAATTTATTCTATTGAAAATTTAATTTTAATGTTAAATATTTAAAAGTTTCAATTATAACTAATTAAAAACTCAATAAATCCTAATCTTAATAACGTTTAATTAACTGCATTTATTATTATTATAGAGGTGAAAAAAGCAGAAAAGGTTGGGAAGAGGTAAAAAAATGAATCATATAGGGACATTTAGAGAAGTGAAAAAATGTATTATATTCGCTTTAAATTAAAAAATCATTCTAATTTTCATAATAATGAGTAAAAAAGATAACTTCATTCAGCACATTAAAGAAGGTTACACTTCTAAAGGAGAAAGTATAATTCTAGGAGCTGCAATATTAGACGCCGAACCTGTTGGAGAAACTCAAGTTAGAATTCCACTGAAAACATTAAACCGTCATGGATTAATTGCAGGAGCAACTGGAACTGGAAAAACTAAAACCATTCAAGTACTTTCTGAGCAATTGTCTTCTTTTGGAATTCCTGTTTTAATGATGGATATCAAAGGTGATTTTTCTGGAATAGCGCAACCTGGTGAAGAGAAACCTTTTATTACAGAACGTCATGCAAAAATTAATATTCCCTACTCTACAAGTTCTTTTCCAGTTGAGCTAATGACACTTTCTGCTCAAGATGGTGTGAGAATGAGAGCAACCATTTCTGAATTTGGACCTGTATTATTTTCAAGAATATTAGATTTAAATGATACTCAAGCTGGAGTGATGGCGGTTATCTTTAAATATTGTGATGATAACAAAATGCCTTTGTTGGATTTAAAAGACATCAAAAAAGTCCTTAATTATATAACTGAAGAGGGAAAAGATGAAATTTCTGAAAACTACGGAAAGATATCAACGGCTACTACCGGAACAATTCTAAGAAAAATTATTGAACTAGAACAACAAGGAGGCGATTTCTTTTTTGGAGAAAAATCATTCGAAATTGATGATTTAATGAGAATCGACGAAAACGGAAAAGGATACATTAATATATTACGTCTAACAGATATTCAAGATAAACCAAAATTATTCTCGACATTTATGTTGAGTTTATTGGCTGAAATTTATCAACAAATGCCTGAAAAAGGTGATGTTGATCAACCAGAATTAGTTTTATTCATTGATGAAGCACATTTAATTTTTGACGAAGCTAGTAAAGTACTTTTAGATCAAATAGAAACAATTATCAAGCTTATTCGTTCAAAAGGAATTGGTGTTTACTTTGTTACACAAAACCCTATGGATATTCCTAAAGGTGTTTTGGCTCAATTAGGTTTGAAAATTCAACATGCATTGAGAGCTTTTACAGCAAATGATAGACAAGCCATCAAACAAACTGCAGATAATTATCCAACTTCTGATTACTATCAAACTGATGAAGTTTTGACTTCGCTTGGAATTGGAGAAGCTTTTGTGACTGCATTAAATGAAAAAGGAATTCCAACACCTTTGGCTGCAACAATGCTTCGCGCTCCTCAAAGTAGAATGGATATTTTGGTGGATTCAGAAATTGAAGCTATCAATGCAAAATCAAAACTTGTAAAAAAATATGCCGAAGAAATCGACAGAGAAAGTGCTTACGAAATTCTAACTAAAAAAATTGAAGAAGCATTTGAACAAGCTGAAGAAACTGAAGTAGAAGAAAAGAAAAGCAACGAACCTAGTACTGCAGAAGTTATCGGTAAATCGGTTACTAAAGTGGTTACGAGTGCAAGTTTCATTCGTGGCGTTTTTGGAATTTTGATGAAGATTTTTAGAAAGTAACTAAATTGGAAAAAGAATTTAGACAATGATATTATGAAAAAATACTTAATCCAAAAAACACCTTTTGTAGTTCCAACTACTGATGGCAAATTGATTGAAGAACATCATGGAAAAGTCGCTACAAATAATAATGACATTTCAATTGCTCACATGATTGCACCACCAAAATGGAGTGAACCGTTTCAAACACCTGAATTTGAAGAATACACTTATATTATTTCAGGTAAAAAGCAATTCATTATTGAAAGTGAAGTTGTTGTTTTAGAAACTGGTCAATCTATAAAAATTGAAGCAAATACAAGAGTTCAATATTCTAATCCGTTTGATGAACCTTGTGAATATATTGCAATTTGCAAACCGGCATTCGATTTCACAAAAGTGAATAGAGAGGAAATTTAGTAAACAGTTTTCAGTTTTCAGTTTTCAGTTTTTGTAGAATCAAGTTCTCTACTTCTTCTGAATTCCATTTATTTTCAATATTTTCTATTTTCAAAATATCTTCCATGATTTTATTTTGAAAATCACCTATGGCTAATGCTTCAGAATAAGGTTGCAAACTAAAAGTTACTCGACTATAAAGCGGCATCCATTTGTCAGGATGTTTGTCTGAAAACCATTTTTCAATTTTCTTTTGAAGAAGAAATTTTTCATCAGCGGTTTTCGAACTCATTTCCATGAAATTTCTATAGGAAAGTTCGGCAATAGCATCTGTATTTGGTTTTCTAGAGTTTTCGTAATCGTTTAACAAATTTGCCCAATCATCACCATATTTTTCAATCATATTGTTTAAAACGGTAATATCTTCAAATCCGGCGTTCATTCCGTGACCATAAAATGGAACTATAGCATGACAAGCATCACCTATTAGAGCAACTTTATCACTAAAAGTCCATGGAAAACATTTCATAGTAACCAAATAACTCGTTGGATTTTTAAAGAAATCTTCCACAAGATTTGGAATTACTTCTTTTGTATCTGGAAAATGTTTTGCGAAAAATTCAACTAATTGTTCCTTTGTTTTTAATTCTTCAAAAGAATTTTCTCCATCGTGAGGCATAAACAATGTACAGGTAAAACTTCCATTAGGATTTGCTAATGCCATAAGCATGAAATTTCCTCTTGGCCATATATGCAATGCGTTTTTATTTAGCTTATGTGTTCCATCAGGATTTGCAGGAATATTTAATTCTTTGTAACCAATATTTAAAAACTCTTGTGAATAGTTAAACATACTCTGGCGTTGCATTCTATGTCTAATTCTTGAAAACGCACCATCGGCACCAAAAGTAATATCATAGTCTTTAGTAAACCACTCGCCTCTTTCGGTTTCACCAATTGAAATTGTTGCAGTGTTTAAATCTACATCCCAAACCTTTTGCTCAAAGTAAAAATCAACTCCGGCTTGTTCCGCTAAGTCTACCATTTTTTTATTCAACAATCCTCTTGAAAGCGAATAAATTACTTCACCATCTTTACCATAAAATTGCTCGTTTACAGTATCTACACCAACATGAATCGCTCTTTTTTCAACAGGAATACCTATTCCAAGCACTTCATCTTCTAAACCAACATCTTTTAGTGCTTTTATTCCTCTATCAGAAAGTACTAGATTAATAGAACGACCTGAAAAATTAATTTTTCTAATATCAGGACTTCTGTCATAAACATGAACTGTATGACCAAGTTTTTTAAGGTAGATTGCCAATAAGGTTCCTACTAAACCTGAACCTACAATGGCTATTTTTTTGGGAGTTTGCATTATCTTTTTATAAGCGGTTTTGCAAATTTATCGAATTATATTTACATCTTACTGACAAAAACCAACTTTGTTGATGTTTCCATAATCTCTTTCTTATTCATCTTCATTTTTCTGAATTTGCCTTGATTGTACATTTCGGCTTGGTCATTATAATGCTTACTCATTGGATTTCCTGAATTTCCTGTTGGCAAAATACTCACACTATTTTCAACATCAGAAAAATCGATAATTCTTCTTGTTGATGGTCCAGATTTTACCTCATATTTCCCATTAGCAGAAAAACCCATTGCTAAATTATTAATCACTTCATTGCTTCCTGCTACTTCAAATTTTCCGACATTAAAAAATGAAGATAAAAGTTCAATTTGACCAATTGGATGAACGTGTTCCAAAGTATGAACCCTATTCCAAGTCCATTTTGAAATGTCATTTCCAAGTTGCTTTTCGAGTTCGGCAACAGTTTCTCTAAATGATTTTGTTAGAATTTCTTTACGAGTTTCTTTTTTATCTTTAGTTTTAGAATTATCCCACCAAACTGAATTTTCGTTAGCTACTTGAGGTTCAATTATTTGCTTAATCACATGTGTTGAAAGCAAAGCCGAAAATTTATCTTTACCCAATTCGTCTTGAAAAGTATTTTCTAAATATCTATAGATTAATTTATTATAAATAGTTGATTGAATAGTAGTTAATTCGTTTTCGCCATCCCATTTTACTAAAGAATACATTGCGTCTTTTTCTAAACGAGAAAAATCATTGGTATTCAAACTTGAAACAATTGATATGGCATTTTTTGCTGAATTGGTTGAAGTATTATCCAAAATCATTTTTTCAACATCCTTAGAAGTCCAATTGTTTTTTGGAAAAAGTATACTTTCAATTCTCATTGCTCTATCTTTTGGTAAATAATATCCAGGATACAAATAACCATCAACGGCTTCTGTCTGATTATTGGAAGAATATACATAATTCCAACTCGGATTTAAGGCTGTTGGATTTTTAGAAAAATCAAGAAACTCTTTTTTATCATCTTCACCATTACTTCCATTTAAAATGAAATTTGGGTTGACATTTTTTGGTAATTTATACAATTTTCCTGCGGCAGTCCATGAGATATTATTTTGAGCATCGCCATACATAATGTTCAATCCTGGCGCATGAATAAGTTCAATATTTGTTCTAAAATCGGTTATATTTTTAGAATGACTTAAATGATAAACTGCATCTAAAATTTGATTTTTTTGCTGTGTATAAATCCACGAAAGTGCAATAGGTTTATCGATAGAAATAGTATTCAAAACTCCATTCATAATGGGTCCATGTATACTTTCTTTTATGTTTAAAACAATATCGAAACTGTCTTTTACTTTGATGGTTTTTTTTCGATTCTTAAAATCTAAAAACTCATTTTTATACTTGTATTGATTTTCATTCTTCTGATTAATTTCCTCTTGAAACAAATCTATATCGTCGTTTTCAAACATCGTTAATCCATAAGCATAGTCTCGATTATGTCCTAAAAGTGGAAATGGAGTTCCTGCCAAATAGTAGCCATAAATTTCGTAATCTGGACAAGAAATATGTGCCTCATACCAAGTACAAGGTTGTGCAAAACCGATATGCGGATCGTTGGCAAAAATTACTTTTCCATTTTTGGTTTTTTGTGAACCTATTACCCAACTATTACTTCCAATAAATGCTGGAACTGGTGAATTGTCTAAAATACTTGCTACTTGTTTAGAAATCTCGGAATAATTGGAAACTTCGCCTTCAAAACTTTTTAATTGAACAGCACCAAAAGAACCATCAAGTCCAAAATCTTTCAAATATTCTGAACCCAAATTATCACGAATATCGGTCATTAAAGGATCTGTTTTTTGAGCCATTGCAAAACTAAATGACATAAATCCGAAGATATTATAAACATCTTTTAGAGTAAATGGTTTCTTTTCTAAACCTAATAAAGTGTATTCGACTGGAGTTTTTCCGTTTTCAATGTATTGATTTATTCCATCAAGATAAGCCATTGATAATTTATAACTTTCTGAATTTTTATCAATATTCGCCACAGCTTTTTCAGAATTTTCATCAATACCTAAACCAACAAAAAACATATCCGTTTTAGAAACTTTACTCCCAAAAAGTTCCGATAATCTTCCTGCAGCAATTCTTCTTAACAATTCCATTTGCCATAATCTATCTTGCGCATGAACATAACCTAAAACTACTTGAGCATCGGTTTGATTAGCGGCATAAATATGTGGAATTCCATATTCGTCAAAGAAAACTTCTGTGTTTTTAGAAATGTTTTTTATGTCAACTTCACCTTCGTATTGAGGTTTTGTTGTTTGAAGATAAATGTAAAGTGAAAGTGCAATTAGAAGTAGTAGTGCGACAAAAATGAGTAATGCTTTTTTGAATTTTTTCATAAAGTAAGATAAAACTCAAAGTTAAATAAAAAATCCGCAACAATTACTGCTGCGGATTTTAAAAATTTTATTTTAAATTTTTATTTTTTACTACTGTCAATTATTGCACCTGTTCCAGCGCCAACTCCAGCTCCAGCAAGTCCGCCAATAATGGCACCTTCACCTTTTTTCTTGCTAATTGCAGCACCAGTTATTGCACCAACTCCAGCTCCAATTACAGCGCCTTTTGCTGCTCCACTCCATCCTTTTCTTTTTGTTGTTGCTGTAGTTGTTGCACCTGATGACTGAGTTCTTGAAGCATTATTAACTACAATTACTTCTTTCTCTTTTGCAATTTTAGCAGCATCAACTTTCATCGAATCAATAATTCTTTGTTTTTCTGCTACAACTTTCATTGAATCAATAACAACTTGTTTTTCTGAATCTACAACACCAGATTTGTCTGAATTTTTACAAGAAGTAAAAAACATCATTCCTAAAATTGTTACCGAAACTAATAAATTCCTCATATGTACCTTTTTATATTTTTTTAAAGGTACGTTATTACTAGCTGATAAGTTTTTTAAGGTGTTTAATTTAACGTTTCCTAAAACTTATTTTCTTGGAAACTCTATTTTTGTCCCAACATTCAATCCGTTATTTTTGGCTAAAACACCACACATGTGAAATAACATTCTTGCTCCTACATTTCCATCCCAATCATCATTTTCACCTGGTGCAACTTCTACTAAATCGAAACCTATAATTTCTTTACCGCTTTCGGATAATTTGTTGAATAAATAAGTGGCTTGTTCAAATGAAAATCCGCCTGGAACTGGAGTTCCTGTGTTTGGGCAATACCAAGGATACATTCCATCAATATCAAATGAAATGCAAACTTTTTGTGGTAGTGAAGCTATGATGGCATCGCATTGTTGTTGCCACGTTTTGCCTTCGAAAGTTTCTTTTTTCAAATCGGAATCTGTGTGAACTAAAACTCTTCCGTTTTGTGATTTTACAACGTCAACTTCTTGTTCACAGAAATCACGAATTCCAACTTGAACAATTTTAGAAATCTGCGGAATTTGTAACGCATTGTACATAATTGATGCATGCGAATAAATAAAACCTTCGTAGGCAATACGCAAATCCATGTGCGCATCAAGGTGTAAAATTCCGAAATTATCATGTTTTGTTGCCAAAGCTTCGTAATAACCAAGTGGCGTTGAATGATCACCACCAAGAAGAACGACCTTTTTACCTTGGTTCATCCAATGCAAAACAGTTTCTCTAACTTCTGAATGCAAATCTCTACAAACAGTATTTATTATATCTAAATCTGCTTTCAATACAGGAATTTCAGACACATCTTGACCGTCTTCCAAAGCTTCTATAATGGGTTGAGCTAATGCTTTGTATTTATCAGAATTGGTTTTCCATGAATCTGGAATTTCTGCGTAATACATTCCGAGTTTCCATAATTCTGGAAAATCTTGATGATTCAAATCCACTTGAAAAGAAGCATCCAAAATAGCTTCTGGACCTTCTGAAGCACCAGCTCCATAACTTACAGTTACTTCCCAAGGCACTGGAATTATAATGATTTCTGATTGTTCTGATGAAAATGGTAATCCGAAAATAGTTGCATCGGCTAATCCTGGTTGTGACGGATCGAAGTTGTTTATTATTTCTTGTTTTGTCATAATTTCTCGCAAAGGCACAAAGGCGCAAAAATTTTATTTATGTAATGTTAGAATTCCTTGTTTAAGAATCTGTCCAAAGTTGTACATATCTTCATACGAAGTATATAACGGAACTGGTGCAAGACGAATTACGTTTGGTTCGCGCCAATCTGTTATGACACCGTTGCTCATTAAATAATCAAATAAACTTCTGCCTTCTCCATGAAGAAAAACTGATAATTGACAAGCTCTTTCTTCTTGGTTGGATGGTGTAATTACTTCAAATGTGCTATCTACTTCTTTGTCTATTTCGTGAAGAATAAATTCTAAATAAGCTGTTATTTGATTTCTTTTTGCTATTAGTTTATCCATTCCAACTTCAGCAAATAGTTCTACTGATGCTAAATATGGTGCAAGTGATAGAATTGGTAAATTAGATACTTGCCAACCGTCAGCACCGTGAACAGGATCGAAAGTTGGTTCCATTTTGAAACGTCTTTCTTTGTTGTGTCCCCACCAACCAGCGAATCTTGGTAAGTTAGAATGATGGTGCTTTTCATGAACAAAAACACCTGACGCATTTCCTGGTCCGGAATTCATATATTTATATGAACACCATGCAGCGAAATCTACTTTCCAATTGTGTAATTCTAATTTTATATTTCCGGCTGCGTGCGCAAGGTCGAAACCAACGTTTGCTCCTACTTTGTGTCCGGCTTCGGTGATGGTTTTCATGTCGAAAACTTGTCCAGTATAGTAATTCACGCCACCAAATAAAACTAATGCTAATTCATCACCAACTTCTTCAATTTTAGCTAAAATGTCTTCTAAACGAATGTTATTTTCGCCTTCTCTCCTTTTAATTTCAACAATAGCATCTTCTGGTTTATAACCGTGATGATTGACTTGCGATTGAAACATATATTGGTCTGACGGAAATGCTTTTTCTTCGCAAATGATTTTGTAACGCGACTTAGTTGGACGATAAAACGAAACCATCAATAAGTGTAGATTGATAGTTAACGTGTTCATTACTGAAACTTCTGAAGGTTTTGCTCCTACTATTTTGCTTAATGGTTCAGCAAAACGCTCGTGGTAATCCCACCAAGGTTTATCTGCATAGAAATGACCTTCGACAGCTAGATTTGCCCAATCGTTCATTACTTCATCAACATAGGTTTTAGCAGATTTTGGTTGTAAACCCAATGAATTTCCTGTGAAGTAGATTACATCCTTACCATCATGTTGTGGAAAAATGAATTCTTGCCTGTATTTTTTTAATTCGTCTTGTGAATCTAATTGTTTTGCGAATTCTAGTGTATTTTGAAAGGTCATTGTGAAATTTGTTTGTGGTGTAAATGTAGATAAAAGTTTAAAAGTTTAAAAGTTTAGTCGTTTAAAAGTTTGTGTTGTGAAAGTTGATTTGATGTAAGACAATTGCCAACTAGCCCTGATGCTGAAATTGTTTGAGCTCTTTTTCTAATGTTGCCTTCGAGAGCATTTCGACAAGCTCAATGTAAAACCTCAGGCAACATTAGAAAAAAGCGAGTTTCAGCAGCAGGAAAATGGTTTGTAATAATTCCTAGTGATTCGCTCTTAATTAGATTCCTACGGAATGACAAAATTGTGGGTAAAAAAAAATCTCACCATAACTGATGAGATTTTAAATTATTGAAATACTTGATTACAATATTAACATGGCATCGCCATAAGAATAGAATTTGTATCCTTCTTTGATGGCTTCTTCGTATGCTTTTTTCATTAAATCGTGTCCACAGAACGCTGAAATCATCATTAATAATGTTGATTTTGGTGTGTGAAAATTGGTAATCATTGCGTCTGCGATACTAAAATCGTATGGTGGAAAAATGAATTTGTTAGTCCAACCATCAAAAGGATTTAATGTTCTTTGTGATGAAACTGAACTTTCAACAGCGCGCATTGAAGTTGTTCCAACAACACATACTTTTTTCTTTTTAGCTTTAGCATTGTTAACAATATCGCAAGCTTTTTGAGTGATTTTTAGTTCTTCAGAATCCATTTTGTGTTTAGATAAATCTTCAACCTCAACTGGATTAAAAGTTCCTAAACCTACGTGAAGTGTTACTTCCGCAAAGTCAACTCCTTTGATTTCTAATCTTTTCAAAAGATGTTTTGAGAAGTGTAAACCTGCGGTTGGAGCTGCTACTGCACCTTCTTCTTTTGCATAAATTGTTTGGTAACGTTCTGCATCTTCTTCTGTTACTTCACGATTGATGTATTTTGGGATTGGAGTTTCACCAAGTTCTGTTAATTTTTTTCTGAATTCTTCGTAAGAACCATTGTAAAGGAAACGTAACGTTCTTCCACGAGATGTTGTGTTGTCGATAACTTCAGCTACTAATGAATCGTCATCACCAAAATATAATTTGTTTCCAATTCTGATTTTACGAGCAGGATCAACTAAAACATCCCAAAGGCGTTGCTCTGCATTTAGTTCTCTTAGTAAGAAAACTTCAATTCTTGCACCTGTTTTTTCTTTGTTTCCATACATACGTGCAGGAAAAACTTTGGTATTGTTAAGAATCATTACGTCGCCATCACCGAAATAATCGATAACGTCTTTGAACATTTTGTGCTCGATAGTTCCTTTTTTTCTGTCGATAACCATTAAACGAGATTCGTCACGGTTTTCTGCTGGATATTCAGCAAGTAATTCTACTGGTAAATTGAATTGAAAATGAGATAATTTCATAATTAAATTTTAGATATTAGATATTAAATTTTAGATATTGAAATCATAAAAATTAAATCGAGTGCAAATATACGATTGTGAAATAGGCGTTGTCAAGTAAAAAGGGGTTTATTTTATAAATCTCCCATTTTACTTGACAACGCCAAGAAAAAAAACTAAAAAACTACTTATCTTTAAATCATACTTAACAGTTGAACTTTTCTATGTATATCTTTTGAAGCCTTTAAAATTAATGCTCCTTTGGTAAAGGTAATTTTATTTATACTTTAACTTTTAAAGTTTATTCAAAAGTAGCTTAGTACAAAGCCAAACAATTACTTAGTTTATAAAATGCCGTTATGAGTTTACAAAAATTAGAATTATCTTATATTTAAATGAATATTCTTTTTATGAATTGAAAACCCACTTTGGTAAACTTCATTATGAATACTGTTTCTCTTTTTTCTACATTTGTTTAAAATCAAAAGCGTTTGAAAATTTTTGCTTTCTTATTTATTCTTTTATTCACGAATCTTGGCTTTTGTCAAAATCCGTTTTATGTTTCTATAGATAAAACTTCTGGTTTACCTTCTAATAGTGTTTACGATATCTTGCAAGACAGTAAAGGATTTATGTGGTTTGCAACTGGAAAAGGAATTTGTCGTTATGACGGTTCTACTTTTAAAACATTTTCTTCTGATGAACAAACCTCTAAATCAGGTTCTTGTCTAGTAGAAGATGGTTTCGGTAGAATTTGGTATTCCAATTTTGATGGCTATTTGTATTATGTAGAAAAAAACGTATTGAAATCATTGAAACAGCCAACTTCTCTAGGATACTTTAGATTTGGAATAATCAAAGATGAATTGTTTTTATTACAACCTAACATGGTTTTAGTATATGATTTGAGAACTTTAAAAGTAAAATCAAAAATCAAAATTTCAGATAAACAAATAAGTTTCTCTTATGCTAGTCCAGAAAAATTTTATATTCTAGGTGCTTCTTTGTATGAATTCAATGATTCGAAAACATATACAAAACATCCATTGCCAAATAAATTTTATGACGAAATTAATGGTTCTATTATGAACTATTGGGACCATAAATTAATTATAAATTCAAAATCAAACAATATTTATTATAGTTTTAAGGATGGCGAATTTACAAGAAACGCACTCAATACTACTACAAATTTTAATCAAAATACTTCCATTGTAAATAACACTATTTGGATTTGCACTACAAATGGAATTATCAAAAATGATTTAGACTCTAAAGAAACTATAAGCTATTTTGCAGACCAAAATATCTCTTACCTTTTTAGAGATAATCACAAAAATTATTGGATTTCAACATTAAATAAAGGAATTTTATTTATAGAAGATTTCGAAAATAATTACATTGACATACAACCAAGACCGTTAACATTATCTCTTGGTAAAAACGAAATTTATATTGGAGCTGAGAAAGATTTAGTTTACAAATTGAATTTCAAAAAACTTGTAACAGAAAAAATTTTGAAACGGAAAACAATCATGCTACAGGTCAAATTTTTGCTGACACCATAACAAATAATCTTTTTTTTACTTCTTTTAAATTCAATATTTTAAAGAATAACAAAATAATAAGTGACTATGCTGTCGCTATTAAAGATGTTAAAAAAGTAGATCATAGACTCTTTTATATTGATGAAAATTTAAAAAGTGATTGGGACATAATTTATAATAAAAAAAAATCTAAAGAATTTTCTGGTTTTGGACAATCCATGTTAATAAAAAGAGTTAATGGGAAATCAACAGAGTATAATGTTGCAAATAAAACTATTTATTACGCTACAAACAACGGATTAATTTCTGTTACAAATGATGGAAAAAACGAAGAAATAAAATACAGAAACAAAACATTACATTTAATTAAAATTCAAAAATATAAAGACCAACTATATGGACTTTCAACTTCAGAAAAAATGTATGTTATAAATTCATCTAATGAAGTTTCGCCATTAAAATTACCCTATTTTTTATCTAACGAGAATTTCAATAAATTTTTTATTTGTAATCAATATTGCTATTTATTTACTTCTCATAGCGTTTATGAATTTAATTTTATCTCGGGTAAAGTTCAAAAGGTTTTGTCTTTAAGCAGTGACATTGAAGCCACAGATGTAATTTTAAAAAACAACAAACTTTTTTTTGCTACTTCTAAAGGAATTGTAATTAAAAACAGAAAAGAAATTGGCAATTATCCAAAACCAAAACTATTCATAAATGAATTTCAAGTTAATGGAAAGCAAAGAGAACTTAATAAGTTTTTATTATTGCAACCCGATGAAAATGATATTAGTATTAACTTTTCAACACTTTCATTTATTCCTAACGAAAGTTATTCTGTATTTTACAAAATAAATGATTCTGATTGGAAAATTCTTGATGCAGCTACCAAAAACTTAAAACTTTCTGCTTTATCATCAGGAAATTATACAATTCTATTAGCTTTAAATTACAACAACCAAAAAATTGATTTTCAGCAAATAAAGTTTGAAATTAAAAAACCCTTTTGGTTGAGTTATTTCTTTATTTTTATATCAAGTCTTGTATTGCTATTGCTTTTCTATATATTTTACAAGTATCAAATTAGAAAAATTGAGAAACAAAATGAAATCTTATTACAAAAAAACGAGCTAGAAAAAAACCTTAACTTGTCGACATTAAAAGCTATTAAATCGCAAATGAATCCGCATTTCTTTTATAATGCTTTAAACACGATTCAATCCTATATTTTAGCAAATGATAAAAAGCAAGCGGTTAATTATTTGTCAAAGTTTTCTTCTCTTACCAGAAACATCTTAGAAATGACTGAAAAAGAATTTATTTCTATAAATGAAGAAATTACTACTATGAGTTTGTATCTAGATATTGAAAAAGCAAGGTTTGACAAGGATTTTGAATACGAAATTAATACCGAAAATATTTCCGATTTAGAGCACAAAATTCCTTCTATGTTGTTGCAACCTTATATAGAAAATGCTGTTAAACACGGATTACTTCACAAAAATGGTTTGAAAAAACTATTAATTACTTTTTCTAAAAATGGCGATAAAATAAGAATTGAAATCGATGACAATGGTATTGGAAGACAAAAAAGTGCTGAATTAAATGCCATAAAAAATAAAAATCATAATTCGTTTGCAACAAACGCCATGCAAAACAGAATTGACTTACTAAACAAGAATAATAAAAACAAAATAACAATTGATTTCATTGATAAGATGAACCAAAGTCAACAATCACAGGGAACAACAGTTGTTATTGAAATTCCAATAAATTAATATATTATGAAGGCTATTATAATTGATGATGAAAAAAGAGCTCGTGTGTCGCTTTCACTACTTCTACAAGAATATTGTCCCGAAGTTGAACTTGTTGCTGAATGCGAAAATTTACCTGAAGGAGTAAAAGCTATACGCAAATTCAATCCGGATTTAGTACTTCTTGATATTGAAATGCCCGGACATAGTGGATTGGAATTGGTAGATTTTTTTGATGAAAAAGAAATCAATTTCTCAATAATTTTCACAACTGCTTACAATGAATATGCTATACAAGCATTTAAACTATCAGCTTTAGATTATCTTTTAAAACCAATCATTCCTGAAGAATTAATAAATGCTATTTCAAGAATGGAACGTCAAAAATCACTTCAATTTAAAGCATTAGCAGAAAATATTCAAAACGAATTCTTTGAAAAAATTGCTGTTCCATCAGGAAATACCTTGATACTTATAAAAATTTCAGACATTGTTTATATCAAAGGTGAAGGTTCTTATTCTGAGATTTATATGCAAGATAAAAGCAAACATATGGTAAGCCGCAACCTGAAAAATTTTGAAGAAATTTTATTAAAAGACAAGCGTTTTTTAAGAACTCATAAATCTTACATTGTCAATTTTGATGAAGTTGTTTCCTTCAATAAATCGGATGGTGGCTGGTTGGATATGAAAAACGGCAATTCTATTCCAATTTCTTCAGAAAAAAGTAGTTTAATTATGGAACGAATTCAAATTGTAAAACGTTAATTACACTTCTTCTAATTGAAAACCAATGCTTTTCAAATCTTCCCAAAAAGTTGGATACGATTTAGAAACTACTTCTGCATCTTGAATAATCAATGACGTTTTTAAGGCTAAAGGTGCGAATGCCATTGCCATTCTATGATCTTGATAGGTTGCAATTGCTATATTAGAATTTAGAGTGTTAGATTGTTGGATTGTTAGAGAATCATCTGTCACAGAAATGTTTGCTCCTAACTTAGAAAGTTCTGTTTTTAACGCTTCTAATCTATCGGTTTCTTTAATTTTTAGTGTGTGCAAGCCTGTTAGATTGCAGCCAATTCCTAATCCAAAACAAGTTACTGCAATGGTTTGTGCGATGTCTGGAGAGTTGTTTAAATTACAAATTAAAGATTGCAGATTACAGATTGCAGACTTTAAAATTGTAATTGATTTATTGGCATTGAAAATGGTTTCAACTCCGAAGTCTTTGTATATCTTCGATAATACCGAATCGCCTTGCAAACTATTTTGCTTGTAACTTGAAAGTGTAATTTGTGTTCCAATTTCTGAAAGTGCGACAATAGAATACCAATAGGACGCTGATGACCAATCGGATTCAACAGATTGCAAATTGCAGATTGCAGATTGCAGCGGTTTTACAATTATTTTATTTTCTACAAATGAAGTTGTTGCGCCTATTTCATTTAGCAACGCTAGAGTCATTTTGATGTATGGAATAGATGTAATTTCTCCTTCTAAGATCAATTCCAATCCATTTTCTAATTTCGGAGCGATTAGTAATAATGCTGAAATGTATTGACTACTAACATTTGCTGGAAGTGAAACTTTACTTTTCGTTAATTTTTTTCCTTTAATTTTTATTGGAGGAAATCCCTCATTCTCTTCATAAGTTATTTCTGCTCCAAGCTGTTTAAGTGCTTCAACCAAAATCTTTATTGGACGTTCTTTCATTCTCGAAGAACCAGTTAAAACTACTTCTTTACCTTCTTGAATAGCAAAAAAAGCTGTAAGAAAACGCATGGCTGTTCCAGCGTGATGCACATCTATGATTAACGATTTTTGATTTTTGATTTTTGATTTAAGAAGTGCTTCAACCATAACTTCAGAATCATCTGAATTTGAGGTGTTTTCTAATGAAATATTTGGATACAAAGCTTGCAGCAATAATAACCTATTGGTTTCCGATTTGGAACCAGTGATTTTTATTGTTGATTGTTGATTGCTAATTGTTGATTGTTGAAGTCTTAAATCCAATTTTCTGAAGTCTTAATTCTTATACTCTAGTCTTAATACTACTTAAGTTTCTCATTATTATGATGTCTATCGTGATCGCGATTGGTTTTTAAATCCATTTTTTTATCAAAAGCAGCTTGAAGGTCTATTCCTGTTTGGTTGGCAAGACATAAGACTACGAAAACTACATCGGCAAGTTCTTCGCCTAAGTCTTTGTTTTTATCACTTTCTTTTTCGGATTGTTCTCCGTAGCGACGTGCAATAATACGTGCCACTTCACCAACTTCTTCGGTAAGTTGTGCCATATTAGTTAGTTCATTAAAATAGCGAACTCCATGGTTTTTAATCCAGTTGTCGACTTCTAGTTGGGAGTTTTTTAGGTTCATGGTTAAGCTTTTTTCATGATTATTTTTTCATTTTCTTTTTTAATAATTTCATCAAAAATAGCTTTTAATTCTTCGTAATATTCTGCAGAAATCATTGATTCATTTATATTTATTGAATAAATTAATTGAACTCGATTATCAGCACCACTAATTAAGTATTTAACATCTATTACTTTATCTGTCATTGGAATTGAAACTGAATTTGGAATTGACTCAAAAACATAACCTTCTGGAGTTGATATATTTACGATATATTTTAATTGTTTAGGATATATAAAGTCTATAGGGTATTTTCTATTTTCTTGTTTAAATGGATTTTCATTAGTTACAAAAAATAATAACGGAGAAAAAATTAATTTATCACCAATTATTTCAACACTATTTGTGCTTTTAAAAGAATAATTTTCTACCACAGGTTTATCTAACTCTTTTTTATTAAGTATTTCATAATCATTAATTTCAATATTTTCCCTTCTCTTTTCTAATCCTTCCAAATAACTTTCTTTTGATAAATCACCATATTTTGTTCTAAAACGAAATGCATTATAATCAAAATGTTGCTCTCTAACTGAACCCTCAACTGATCCATCTTCAGCAATGGTCACCATAATGTTTGTATATAAATTTGAAATTTTCTTAGGAAATAAACTTATTTCTGCTGAAGATTCATTTTTTCTAATTATTCTACCTGTCCAATTTATTGCTCTTGTAGGTAATTGTCCAGAAACTGTATTTTTATCAGTTGCATCAAGAAGAATTACTTCATTTGCAATTTCAATACCGCAAATTACATAATCATAAGAAGTTCTACTTGGAAAAACTGTAACGCCGTTTTGTCTAGTACTCACTAAAATCGGGTTAGCCTCGATTTGTGCAAACCTCAACATAGAAGTTAACATAAGATTAATTTCAGCAACATTCCCAACACCATCTTTATATGCTCCTTTAACCCCATTACTTGAACAATAAACACCTCTATATTCATTCCACTTCACCTTAGATTTTACGAAATTGAATATTGTGTTAATTTTTTCTTCTTGAGTAGTTAGGTCTTTTAAAATCAATTTTAAATCTTCTTCATAATAACCATTTTTATTTAGTTCATTACCAAATCTATCGTTTGAATAAATGTTTTTAACAACACCTTCCCAATCCATTGCAAAATTTTCTAAAGGTTGATTTGGATATTGAATTGCCGCTAATTCATATTTAAGAATTGTAGAATAATTATCTATATTGTCAACATACTCCTCATCTTTCATTGCTGGAATATCTGCTTTAAAATATGATGATTTTATTTCTTCATAAGAACCAGATGATAATATTTCTGATTTGTTATTTATTTGCTCATAACCCGTAATTACTGTGTTATAATTAAAATATTTTGGTATGTAAGTGTAATATTCCACATAATCAGTAGGTATAGTAGTTTGAAATCTCCAATCGTCAAATGTTGAAATTAAAGAAGACTCTGAATCATAAGAAAATTCTATAATAGATCCAACCTTAACATTTGGTAATGTAATTTTCTTTTTTGACCAATTTTCATTAATTTTTTCTTTAAATTCTCCTTCAGATTTTAATTTAGTTTTTTCAATTTTACCATCAACTAAGTTATAAGTATAAGCATTAGAAAAAAATACATTTTCATTATTACTTGCACTATAATAAGGCACAGAAAAATCTGCGAATTTTAATCCTTCTTTTTTATAAATTTTGATTTTGTATTTTACTGTAGTTCTAATAACCCATTTATCACCAGTTAGTGTTAATTTTGATACTCCACTTTTAAAAATAATTGAGGCACTAGCAGAAGAATCAACAGCATGAACTTTTTGATTTAGTTCTTCGATAGTAACTTTTCCTAATTCACATTTTTTTTGAGCAAATGAAATTTGAAATAAAAAAACAATTAAAATAATTAGATAATTTTTCATGCGAATTATAGTTTTTTAGTTATTAATATTTTTGAAGCATCAGCTTTTGCTATTTGCTCTGAAAATTTTCTGTATGCTTCATATTCTGACTTATCGTAAATTCCTTTTTTCAATAAAAATGTTCTTTTGTATTTTAGAGTTGTTGAGTTTAAAACAATTAATTCTAATTTATATTCGCCAAACTTGTCATTAATAATTACATTATTTGGTTTAGCATCTATTATATAGTTTTCTGGCATTGTAATTTCTATTTCATCTTCATCAAAAAATCCTCTTTGAATTTCAAAAGGATTTTTTCTATCTCTATATCGCTGTGGCACATTTTGAAATTTATTGAACGCATTAAGAGTAAACATTAAACTATTTCCTGAAATTTTAGCATAACTTGTTGCATTGCAATTAATTGTTTCTACAAATTCTAGTCTATCTTTATTGTTTTGAAATTTATAATTATCTATTTTTAAATATAACATTTCACTAAATACATTTTTATAATGTTCAATAATTTTATCTTTTTCTTTTAACTCAATTGGATATGCATTATCATAATAAATCCCTTTAGATACTGCTGTTACATTTGCAGAAATATCGCCATTTTCTTTAATTATGTAGGATGCATTTATTTTTTGATTGTTATTTTTTTCATTGTAGCTATTTGTTTTTACAATTTCTCCACCATCAGGTTTTATTACAAGAGCAAATCGATCGTCTGTAAAATCGCCTTCAAATCCAAAAGGTGAAGTTTGATTTGTACATTCTAAAAACTTATACTTTTCATTAATTGGATAAGCTAAAATTGCATGATTCCCTTGCATAGAAACAAAATCTGAGTCAATATTTCTTTTATCATTACCAGCATAAATTATTGTGTAATAAGCAGGAATGTTAAAATATTTTAATAAAGATCTGGTGTAATTAGAAAGCGCTTTACAATCTCCGTAACCTAGTCTATCTACGTCTTTAGCTAACATTGGTTTCCAACCGCCAATACCTAATTGCACACTAACATATCTTGTTTTATCTTGTAAATACTTATAAATTATTTTAGCTTTTGTTTCAGGATTTGTTTCTGTTCCAATTAATTTACTTACTTTTTCAATGGTTTCTGAATTAATTTCTTCAGTTTCTTTTAATAAATTATTATACATCCATAAACCAAAATCTTTCCAGTTTGTTGCTACTCCATCATAACCTTCTAAATTAAACTTTTCTAATCCGCACATTAACATAGGAGAAATAGAATTAAAAGTTGGCGACATATCTTCATATCTAAATGCTTTTATGTTTTCTCCCTGAAATGACAAGCTATTTATAGATTCTTTTTTAATTATATTTCCAGTAAAATTTTGTGTTTTATATTTAAATCCTAAATCATTAGGATAAGTTATTTTAATAGAGTTTTTCAAAACACTTTCATATGGATTTTCTACAGCAAACCATCTTGGTAAAAATGCGGTATTTGAAGATTCTGTTTCACTATAATAAATTAAAGTAAAAGGATATTCTGTTGGTGTATAATCCAAATAAACCATTCTATTATCTGTTAATACAGAAAATCCATCGGCTACACTAGTATCTTTGAAGTCTTTTTGTTTAAATTTTTTTATTTCTTTCCCAAAAATATTATAAACAGTTACATCTAACCATTTTATTTTTAAAGATTTATTATAGTACTCAACAGCATCAATATTTTTCAATCCTAATTCATTAAAAACTCTAATAACTTTATAGATTTTTTTTGTGTAAGATTTTTGAGAATTAATAATTATTTCAACTTCTTGATTTAAAAGTACAGAATTTGAATTTTCTTTTAAACTATCAGGTATCTGAAGTAGAGAATAATTTACAGATTGACTAAATGAAATTGAAGTGGATAAAACTAAATAAATAAATATAAGAGATTTCATGCAGTTACTTTTATTCAAATATAAAAAAAATTATTACTCTTTATTTTTTGTATCAATAATTATTGTCACTGGACCATCGTTTATAAGTGCTACTTTCATGTCGGCTCCAAACTGTCCTGTTTGTACTTTTTTACCTATTTCTAGTTCCATTTGAGCTATGAAATTTTCGTAAATTGGAATTGCAATTTCAGGTTTTGCGGCTTTTATATAACTTGGGCGATTTCCTTTTTTGGTTAAGGCATGAAGTGTAAATTGACTCACAATAATTACATCACCATCAATATCTTTTAGCGATAAATTCATTACATCATTCTCATCACCAAAGATGCGCAGATTGGCAATTTTTGAGGTTAGCCATTCGATATCTTCGCTTGAATCTGCTTCTTCAATTCCGATTAAAACGAGAAGTCCATTTTGGATATTAGCAACTACTTTAGAATCAATTGAAACAAAAGATTGTAAGACTCTTTGAATAACAGTTTTCATTAAATACAACAAGTTTTAAAAAAAAATTACTCATCAAAGGTAAAAGTTATCTTTTAGAATTCCTTACGGTTTTCCTCATTTTGAAAACTTTTTTTCTTTTTATAAAACTTTTGATTTTTGAAAACAAAAATAGGAAGTTAAGTTATTAACAGTTAGATGATTATTGCGTTTTTGGAGTTTTGTAAAATAAATAGATTATTACTTATTCCTAGTTGCATCACTTGCAATTCGGTCGTCATTATAAATATCAGTTCGATAATGTTCGTCATCACCTTCTAATATTTTTAGATAACTATTATATCTTGTCCAAGAGATTTCGTCTTTTTCTAATGCTTCTTTAATGGCGCATTTTGGTTCTTCTTTGTGTAAGCAATTATTGAATTTGCATTGATCTTTTAATTTAAAAAATTCTGGAAAATAGCCACTTATTTCCTCTTTTTCCATATCAACAATTCCGAAACCTTTGATTCCTGGTGTATCAATTATTTTTGCTCCAAAAGATAAATCATACATTTCAGCAAAAGTCGTTGTATGTTGACCTTGCATACTTTGCTCTGAAATAGTTTTTGTTTTTAAATTTAATGTTGGTTCTAAAGCGTTTACTAATGTAGATTTACCAACGCCTGAATGACCAGAAAACATTGTGGTTTTTCCTATCATCAGTCCTTTTAATTCTTCAATTCCTTTTCCTTCTGTTGATGAAACGCGCAAACATTTATATCCAATTTGTTGGTAAACATGTTGCATATATAATTGTTCATCTAATGTTTCGTCTTTTAAAGTATCAATTTTATTAAAAACTAAAATCGTTTCAATACCATAAGCTTCGGCTGTTACCAAAAATCGATCTATAAAATTGAATGTTGTTGGCGGATTATTTACAGTGATTAACAGAAAAACATAATCTAAATTGGAAGCAATAATATGCATTTGATGCGACAAATTGACTGACTTCCTAACGATATAATTTTTTCTATCATGGATGTTGTTTATAACTCCAGTTGTAGTGTCTGATGATTCATCAAGTTCATAATCTACTACATCGCCAACAGCAATTGGATTGGTACTTTTAATACCTTTAATTCGGAATTTTCCTTTAATACGACATTCCATGAAATCTCCTTGTTCAGATTTTACGGTGTACCAACTTCCTGTAGATTTATAAACTAGTCCTGTCATGAAAAAAGTTAGAAGTTAGAAGTTAGAAGTTAGAAGTAGTTTTCTATCAAATTAACATCTAAAATTATTGATTACAAAAGTAGAAAAAAGAGTTTAGAAGTTTGTGAGTTTAAGAGTTTAGTTTTCAATCCTTTTAAACTAAATAAACTTCTAAACATCTTTATGAATTAAATATTTTCTCCTGATGCGTAATACTCTCTTGGTGAATGGCTTTGAAAAACTGAATGATAAATTCTTCGCTCAATCCTTTTTGACTTCCGTCATTTACCATTTTTTCTAGAATTTCATTCCAACGTTTGTTTTGCAAAACAGCTACGTTTTTTTCTTTTTTTAAAGCTCCAATATCTTCAGAAACCTTCATTCTTTTTCCGATAACATCTAATAATTTAGCATCAAATTCATCTATTTTACTTCTCAATTTTGCTAATCTAGTTTGATAATCATCGGCATCATCGGTTTCTTTTCTGATGGTTAAATCAAAAATTATCTGTTTCAAACGCATTGGTGTAACTTGTTGTGCCGCATCACTCCATGCGTTATCTGGGTCAATATGTGTTTCGATTATCATGCCGTCATAATTCAAATCCAATGCTTCTTGCGTAACTTGAAAAATCATGTCGCGATTTCCAGTAATATGTGATGGATCAATAATCAATGGTATATCTGGAAATTTATTCTGAAAATCAATAGCAATTTGCCATTCGGGATTATTACGATATTTTGTTTTTTCATAAGTAGAAAATCCTCTGTGAATCACTCCAAGATTCTTGATATTGGCATTGAACAAACGTTCCACACCACCAATCCACAAAGCCAAATCAGGATTTACAGGATTTTTTACCAATACAATTTTATCAGTATTTTGTAAAGCATCGGCAATTTCTTGCACTGCAAACGGATTTACTGTTGTACGCGCACCAATCCATAATACATCAATATCATGTTCTAACGCCAATTTTACGTGAGCAGCAGTTGCTACTTCGGTAGCCATTAATAAACCTGTTTCTGCTTTTGCTTTTTGCAACCATTTTAGTCCGATTTCGCCCACACCTTCAAATCCACCTGGACGCGTTCTTGGTTTCCAAATTCCAGCTCTGTAAACTGAAACTTTAGAATCTTTCAATTCACGTGCAATTTTCAAAACTTGTTCTTCGGTCTCAGCGCTACAAGGTCCAGCGATTACTAGTGGATGTGGTAAATTGAAATTATTTAACCACGTTCTCATTTCTTTTTTATTTTTCATTTTTTCCTTTTTGAGAAAATAGAGAATAGAATAAAGAAATAGACTTTAAAAGTGTCTATATTATTTTCTCTTTTTTCTATGTTCTATTTCAATATTTCTTTAATTCTATTCGTGTTTTGCATTTCGTTATAAACTTCTTCGTAATTATCATCTTCTAACAATTTCTTGAAATTAGATAAATTCTGAATGTATTCTTCTAACGATTTTATAACTTGTTTTTTGTTTTGTTTAAAAATTGGTGTCCACATGGCTGGTGAACTTTTGGCTAAACGAACCGTACTTTCAAATCCGGAACCAGCCATGTCAAAAATATCTTGTTCATCTTTTTCTTTTTCAATAACAGTTTTTCCAAGCATGAACGAACTTATATGCGACAAATGTGAAACATAAGCTATATGTTTATCATGCGATTTTGGATCCATATATCGAATGCGCATTCCGAGTTTTTTGAACAAATCCATTGCTTTTTCTTGTAATTTGAAAGTCGTTTTTTCAACTTCACAAATGATGTTTGTTTTGCCTTCATACAAACCTTTAATTGCTGCTTTAGGTCCTGAAAATTCTGTTCCTGCAATTGGATGACAAGCCATGAAATTTCTTCTTTTTGGATGATTTTCAATTGCTTCACAAATTGGATTTTTGGTTGAACCAACATCAAAAACCAAGCTTTGTTCTCCAATTTTATTCAAAATCTCCGGCAAAATTACTAAAGCAACATCAACTGGCACAGCAACGATTACTAAATCTGCGTTAATTAAATCATTCTCGGTTGCTTTTTGGTCGATAATTCCGAGATTTATTGCTTCTTCAAGATGTTTTTCATTGGCATCAATTCCGAAAATCGTGGCATCATCATAAATAGATTTGATGTCTAATGCCATTGAACCGCCGATTAGTCCTGTTCCGATTATGTAAATATTCATAAATTCCAATATTTAAATTCCAAATTCCAATTGTTTGATTAGAATTTCTATATGACAATTAGCTAAATCTTTTTATTACTTCAACGATATTTTCTTCTTTTACACACAATGAAAATCGAATATATCCTTCACCGTTGCTGCCAAAAATGGTTCCTGGTGTTAGAAAAATATGTTTTTCGTATAATAAATTATCTATGAATTCTTCCGATTGAATTCCGGCTGGTAATTTTGCCCAAACAAACATTCCTACAGCGTTTTTATCGAAAGTACAATTCATTTTTTTTGCTAATTCAAAAATCAAATTTCTTCTTTTGGTGTAAATTTCATTTTGACTTTCAAACCAATCTTTTCCTAATTTTAATGCGGCAATTGCTCCTTTTTGAATTCCATAAAACATTCCCGAATCCATGTTACTTTTTACTTTTAGAACAGCATCAATTAAAATTGCATTTCCTAAAACCATTCCGACACGCCAACCTGCCATATTGAATGTTTTACTCAATGAATTCAATTCTAAAGCAATTTCTTTTGAACCTTCAATTTGAAAAATGGACAACGGATTATGGTTTAAAACAAAACTATATGGATTGTCATTCACAATTAAAATGTTATGCTTTTTTCCAAAAGCAATTAATTTTTGATACAATTCTAAAGTTCCGTTTGCACCAGTTGGCATGTGTGGATACGAAACCCACATCAATTTCACTTTTGATAAATCGGTTTTTTCTAATGTTTCAAAATCTGGTTGCCAATTGTTGACTGCTTTTAAATCGTAATAAACTGCTTTTGCTTGAACCAATTCGGTCACAGAAGCATAAGTTGGATAGCCAGGATTTGGAATTAAAACTTCGTCGCCTTCGTTTAAAAACGCTAATGAAATATGCATAATTCCTTCTTTCGAACCCATTAATGGCAGAATTTCTGTATTTGTATTTAATTCTACGCTGAAATTGTTCTTATAAAAATCAGCAAAACCTTGACGCAATTCTGGCAAACCTTGATAGCTTTGATACTCATGTGCTTTTTCATCAAACATTGCATTTTGAATAGCTTCAATTACAGAAGAATGTGGTGCCAAATCTGGACTTCCAATTCCCATATTGATGATTGGTTTTCCTTCAGACATTAGTTGTCGCACTTCTTTCAACTTTCTTGAGAAGTAGTATTCTTGAACGGTTTCTAGTCTTTTTGCTGTTGTAATCATTTTTTAACACGAATTGCACAAATTTTCACGAATTCATACTTTTTAAAAATTCACTAATTGAATTTTGAAATTGCTTTTTGTTATTGTTTTTTATTCTTGTATTCTCCCAAAACCTTGAATTGATTGGTCATTATTTCTAAAACTTTAACCGCTTTTTCATAATGTTTATACTTTTCAAAAACTACATCTACAAAGAATGAATATTGAAAAGGTGTTTCAATTATGGGCATCGATTGGATTTTGGTTAGATTTAATTTGCAATTGGTCATTACATTTAAAACTGTTGCCAAACTTCCTGGTGTGTCGTCTAACTCAAACTTTATGGATGCTTTATTAATTTCTTCTTTATTTACTTGACTTTTTTCTTTACTAATGATAAAAAAACGAGTCATGTTATTGTTTACCGTTTGAATTTCTGGCGCGATTATGGTTAAATCGTATAATTCTGCTGCAACTTTACTTCCTATTGCTGCGATTCCTTTTATTTGATTTTGATGAATTCTTCGAGCTGTTTCGGCAGTATCTTTATCTTCAACCAATTTAATATTCGGATGTTTTTTTAAGAAATCCATACATTGTAACAATGCCATTGGATGGGAATGAACTTCTTGAATTTCTTCTAAATTTTGTCCGTTTAAAACCATTAAATTCTGAATAATATCTAAATAATATTCGCCAATAATGTGGAAATTATTCTTATCAATCAAAGCGTAATTTGGAATAATCGAACCTGCAATAGAATTTTCAATTGCCATTACAGCCAATTGTGAATGGTTCTTTAACAAACTATCTGCAAGTGCTTCAAATGACAAGCATTCATCAATAGCAACATTCTCTTGAAAATACTCCAAAGCTACTTGATGGTGAAATGATCCTTTAATTCCTTGTATGGCTATTTTTTCTTTCATTTTAGTCAAAAAAAAAATCCCGATTTGCATCGGGATTACTATTTATGTTTTCTATATAAATTACTTTTTTACATAACACAATAACAATCCCTGTCTCTTCCAAAAGAAGAAATAAGAAAAATTGTTATAATATGTTGCGAAAATTTTGCTCATTGTTGTTTTTATGTTTTGCTAAAGTAATAAATTTTCCTAAACCTTGACAAAAAATTTAAAAAAGTTACGGAAACGTTTTCGTGAATTTGTTTTAGCCACGAATTACTCAAATTAGCACGAATATATCTTAAAATAATATTAGCACGAAGTTTAAAATCATAAAAGTTTAATTTAAACGTTATTAACCTTATTGGTTTTAGATTTCCTTTAGTATTTATTACATTTGCTTCAAATATCAAATTATGTCTATAGAAGTTCAAAATATTTCAAAAAGTTATGGTGCTCAAAAAGCATTAGACAATGTTTCATTTTCGGTAAAAAAAGGAGAAATTGTTGGTTTTCTTGGTCCGAATGGTGCTGGAAAATCTACTTTAATGAAAATTTTGACGACTTATATCAATTCTGATGAGGGAAAAGCATCAGTAAATGGAAACGATGTAAACGAAAATCAGAAAGCAGTACAGCAATCAGTTGGGTATTTGCCTGAGCATAATCCGTTGTATTTAGATTTGTATGTTCGTGAGTATTTAGAATTCAATGCTGATGTATATAAAGTTGCTAAATCTCGAATTGAAGAAGTAATCCAATTGACTGGTTTATCTTCTGAAAGCCATAAAAAAATTGGACAATTATCTAAAGGTTATCGTCAGCGTGTTGGTTTGGCAACGGCTTTATTACATAATCCAGATGTTTTAATTTTGGACGAACCAACAACAGGATTAGATCCAAATCAGTTGGTTGAGATTAGAAATGTGATTAAAAATGTAGGTAAAAACAAAACCGTTTTTCTTTCTACACATATTATGCAAGAAGTTGAAGCGATTTGCGACAGAGTTATTATCATCAACAATGGAAAAATTGTTACTGATAAAAAACTTGATAAATTGGTTTCAGATATTGTTGAACAAATTATTGAAGTAGAATTTGATAAAGAAATTAACGAAGCTTTATTTTCAAAATTATCAGATTTAAAATCATTCAAGAATACACACGATAAAGTTTGGGAATTAACTTTTGAAACTGAAGAAGACAAGCGTCCATCAGTTTTTGACTTTGCTCAAGAAAATGGATTACGTGCGCTTCAATTGACTTTGAAAAGTAAAAATTTAGAACAGATTTTTAGAGAAAAAACAGCTAAGAAATAGGTTAATTATAAATAACTTGTCCTTGATATAATTCTTCAACATCTACAATTGGTGGATTGTTCTTTAGAATTATATCTCCTGTACTTACCATTTTCCCCACAATACTTTGTATTGGTTTTACAATCATATCATTAGAACCTCTGTGAAAAACTTTGATAGTTTGTGCTGTTAAATTAGGAGCCTCAATTCTTCCATCTCCAGCATAGAAATTAAAGAATGCTTGGTTTGTACTTCCCGAAATAAAATATCTAGCAACATTATTGTTTTCAATAACTAACTGGCTATTATTTACATTAATATAAAAATCACTTGTCCCTGCTCCTTCTTTTCCATCACCATCTTTATCTAGTGCATACAATCTTAAAATAGGATAAGTAAGTACACCATTGGATGAAATTTTTCGATCACTTTTAGAGTAAATATCTTCAATATTAGGCGCCGTGATATATACTTTGGTTTGTCCGTATTCTCTAACCCAATTGCAAGACGAATTTTCTTTTAGCTTCAAAACACTACCTTCTTGCTTAACCTCAACGTTTTCTATTATATTTTCACCAGTAACAATTTCTACTTTATATTCCGTTCCTTGAGTTATGATAAGTTCAATACCAGTGTAAACTTCTACTCTTGTGAATGGTGTTACTTCTACAATTTTTGTAATAGTATTTCCAGCAGATTCTATACAATCACTTGGCTTTTCGCAGGAGATTAATGTTATAAATAATACTGTTGCAATTATTATTTTCTTCATGTCATACTTATTTTATAAACGTACTCCAACTCCAAACTCCAATGCTTCGGCAAGAAACAGATGGGTTTTTATTGTAAATCCGGCAAAAATTTTATTGGTGATGTAATATTTCATTCCTACTCTATCATAAATAGGGATTTCATTTTTGAATGGATCATAAACATAATATCCTATTTGAGCTTCGAGTGAAATTCTATTAACAAACAATTCGTGACCGATAAAAACTCCAACTCTTTTGTAATCTGTATTTGGATCTAAATTTAAGTCAGGATAAGCAATAGATTTATATTTGATAAAATCTTTAAAGCTAGTAGTAAGAAAAATTTCAGAACCAAATTGAATGGCGCTTTTTCTATTTAATCTTTTATCAGCATAAACACCTATATGATAAAATGGATGTTGACCACTTCCAATAACGGCACTTTCGTTAACACCAGATCTAAAAACTAAATTATATTTTATTGGTTCTTTATATGTTTTTTTAATCATAGTTGAATCAACACTATTGGTTTTTGACTCCTCAAAATTGTAATTGATTCCAAGATTTAAACCATAAGTATTTATTCCACTATTAGGAGATTTTGTTCTTCCATTTGAATAATGCGTGAAAAGAATTCCTGCTTCAATTCCGAACCTATCAATAATATTTTCTTTTTTGTAGAAAAGCCCAAGATTAGTATTCGCCATTATCTTAGAACCAAAAGCTTTATTTTTACTGTTTTCTACTTTATCATAAGGTGTAGTTGTAAGCGCAACTCCTTGTGACAAAAGCAACTTTACATTTCTATTCAAAAAATAAAAATTATATAAAGCTCCAACTGAATAATTACTTCCTATGTAGGGATTATTAAAATTTTGATAAAGAAAAAAAGCACCGTACTCTGGATAATTGTATGCTGCATGCCATTCGCTGTTGCCATGAGTTTGTTTTACAAAGTCAACCATTACTCCAGTTGGATGCCCTTTAAGATGTTCTAAATCTGGAGTATGCGGAAGAACATTACCTCTAAAATAAGTTACGCTTACAGAAGGTGTGTCTTGATTATTTTGCGAAAAACAACCTAAAGAAATCAATAAAAATAGATAGTAAAATCTCCTCATTTCAAAAAATTAATTCGCACAAATATAACAGAATAAGTTAAAGAATTAAATCTTTTTGATTTAGAGTAATTATTGATTTCTTGATTATTCTATCTATTTTTAAAAAATCTCTTTAGCAATAGCTTTGATGTTTTCTGCTTTTCCCATTGAATAATAGTGTAAAACTGGAATTCCTGCCGCAACTAATTCTTTACTTTGCTCAATACACCATTCAATTCCAATTTGTTTTACATGGTCGTTGTCTTTTGCTTTTACAACTGCCATAATCAAATCGTCTGGCAATTCTAAAGAAAAACGATGCGGAATTAAATTCAGCTGCTTCTTGGTTGCAATAGGTTTCAAACCTGGAATAATTGGCACTGTAATTCCTGCAGCTCGACATTTAGCCACAAAATCAAAGAATTTTTTATTGTCAAAAAACATTTGCGTAATTATGTAATCGGCTCCATTTTTAATTTTTTGCTTTAAAAAGTGAATATCACTATCTAAACTTGGTGCTTCCATGTGTTTTTCTGGATAACCTGCAACTCCAATACAAAAATTAGTACAAGCTGAATTTTGCAAATCTTCATCTAAATAAATTCCGTTGTTTAAATTATTGATTTGTAAAACCAAATCGGTTGCATATTCATTACCTTCTTTTTCAGGTTTAAAATAAGTTTCATTTTTTAAAGCATCTCCACGAAGTGCAACCACATTGTCAATTCCAAGAAAATCTAAATCGATTAGCAGATTTTCAGTGTCTTCTTTGGTAAATCCGCCACACAAAATATGCGGAATAGCATCAACTGAATACTTATTTTGAATTCCGGCACAAATACCAACTGTACCTGGACGTTTTTTTACAATTTTCTTTTGCAAAAGTCCACTTGGTAATTCTTTAAATTCATATTCTTCACGATGATAGGTTACATCAATAAATGGTGGTTTAAATTCCATTAAAGGATCAATTCCATCATAAATAAATTGAATATTTTGCCCTTTCAATGGTGGAAGAATCTCAAAAGAGAATAAGGGTTTTCCTTTGGCGTTTTCTATGTGTTGGGTTACTTTCATTTTAATATGTTTATGGTTTTTGGTTCATTGTTTATGGTTGCAGAACTACAAACAATAAACTATAAACTTTCTTAGTCTGCTATATTTGGCGCAAGCCATTTACTTGCTATTTCTGTTGAAATTCCTCTACGTTTTGCGTAATCAATTACTTGATCTTCTTTTATTTTTCCTAATCCAAAATACTTGCTTTCTGGATTGGCAAAATAATATCCCGAAACCGATGCTGCTGGCCACATTGCCATACTTTCTGTTAAGGTTACTCCTATTTCTTGTTCTACATTAAGCAATTTCCAAATGGTTGGTTTTTCCAAATGGTCTGGACAAGCAGGATAACCTGGTGCAGGACGAATACCTTTATATTCTTCATCAATTAAATCTTGATTACTCAAATTTTCATCAGAAGCATAACCCCAAATTTCTTTACGAACTTTTAGGTGTAAATATTCTGCAAATGCCTCGGCTAATCTATCGCCAAGAGCCTTTACCAAAATGGAATTATAATCGTCTAATTGCTTTTCAAATTCGGATGCTTTTTCATCTACACCAAAACCTGTTGTTACACAAAAACAACCCATGTAATCTTGTTTTCCTGAATCTTTTGGCGCAATAAAATCGGCTAAAGCGATGTTTGGTGCGCCAGCAGTTTTTTGAGATTGTTGTCTTAGAGTTAGAAGTTGGAAGTTGGAAGTTGGAAGTTGAACCTCAATGTCATCATCATTAATTGTATTTGATGGAAAAATTCCTAGAATTCCTTTGGCAGTTAGCCATTTTTCTGAAACGATTTGATTTAGCATTTTTTGAGCATCATCAAATAAACTTGTGGCTTGTTCACCAACAACTTCATCAGTCAAAATCGCTGGAAATTTTCCGTGTAATTCCCACGATTGAAAAAACGGTGTCCAATCGATGAAATCTACCAATTCTGAAAGTTCAACTTCTATGGTTTTTGTTCCAATAAAATTTGGTTTTGCTGGTTGGAAATTATCCCAATTTAATTGCAATTTATTCTTACGAGCTTCTTCTATGGAAAGATAATTTTTATCGCGACTTCTGCTTAGATAGCCTTCACGAAGTTTGTCATATTCTTCTCGAATGGCTTTTACATAGCCTTCTTTAGTCTCTTCTTGCAACAAGTTACTTGCAACAGTTACGGCACGAGAAGCATCGTTTACGTGAACTACTGTTTCTTTATATTCTGGAGCAATTTTTACGGCTGTGTGTGCACGTGAAGTCGTTGCGCCACCAATCATAATTGGAATTTTGATGTTTAATTTATCTAACTCTTTTGCTAAATAAACCATTTCGTCCAACGATGGCGTAATCAATCCACTCAATCCGATAATATCTACATTATGTTCAATGGCTGCTTGAATGATTTTTTCTGGCGGAACCATCACTCCTAAATCAATGATTTCGAAATTATTACAACCCAAAACTACCGCAACAATATTTTTACCAATATCGTGAACATCACCTTTTACAGTTGCCATCAATACTTTTCCTGCTGAAGATGATTTTCCGTCTTTTTGTGCTTCGATAAATGGAAGTAAATAAGCAACGGCTTTCTTCATAACACGTGCCGATTTTACTACCTGAGGTAAAAACATTTTTCCGCTACCGAACAAATCACCCACCACATTCATTCCTGCCATTAAATTGATTTCGATTACATCAATAGCTTTTTCTGAATTTACTCGCGCTTCTTCAACATCTATTTCTATGAATTCGTCAATTCCTTTTACTAAAGAATGTGTCAATCTTTCTTGAACAGAACCATTTCGCCATTCTTGAATTGCTTTTTCATTTGTTTTGAAATCGCCTTTGAAACTTTCTGCTAAATCTAATAATCTTTCGGTAGCATCTTCTCTTCTATTTAACAAAACATCTTCTACATGCTCTAATAAAATTGGATCGATTTCATCGTAAATCTCTAACATTTCTGGATTTACAATTCCCATGGTCATACCGTTTTTGATGGCGTGATAAAGAAAAGCCGAATGCATTGCTTCACGAACTTTATCATTTCCACGAAACGAAAATGAAACATTACTCACACCACCTGAAATATTTGCAAAAGGAAGATTTTCACGAATCCATTTGGTCGCTCTGAAAAAATCTAATGCGTTTAATTTATGTTCGTCCATTCCTGTTGCTACAGGGAAAATATTTGGGTCAAAAATGATGTCTTCTGCTGGAAAATGAACTTCATTAACCAGAATATCATAACTTCTTTTACAAATTTCGATACGTCTTTCATAAGTATCAGCTTGACCTTCTTCATCAAATGCCATTACGATTACAGCTGCTCCGTATCTTTTTATCAATTTGGCATGATGAATAAAAACTTCTTTCCCTTCTTTAAGTGAAATAGAATTCACCACACCTTTTCCTTGAATGACTTTTAATCCAGCTTCGATTATTTCCCATTTAGAACTATCAATCATTACTGGAACTCTAGCAATATCAGGCTCAGCGGCGATTAGATTTAAGAACTTGGTCATAGCATAAACGCCATCTAACATTCCTTCATCCATATTGACATCGATAATTTGGGCACCACCCTCTACTTGATTTCTTGCAATATCAAGTGCTTCTTCGTATTTTTCTTCTTTTATTAATCGTAAAAATTTACGTGAACCTGTAACATTAGTTCGTTCTCCAACATTAACAAAATTGGTTTCGGGTGTTACGATTAAAGGTTCTAATCCTGATAATTTTAGATATTTATTCTTTACTTCCGTCATTATATTGTTTCTAAAATTTGTCTTGGTTTGAATTCTTTGGCAACCTCTGCAATTGCTTTAATGTGCTCTGGTGTTGTCCCGCAACAACCACCAATAATATTTACTAAATTATCTTTTAGATATTCTCTAATTAAGGCTTGCATCTCTAATGGTGTTTGATCGTATTGCCCGAAAGCGTTTGGTAAACCTGCGTTTGGATGTGCAGAAATATTTAATTGCGTATTCATGGCTAAACGCTGTAAATAGGGTTTTAATTGGTCTGCTCCAAGTGCACAATTGAATCCGATGCTTAATAAATCTATATGTTGAATAGAAATTAAAAATGCCTCGACTGTTTGACCTGAAAGCGTTCTTCCTGAAGCATCTGTAATTGTGCCTGAAACCATTACTGGAATATCTAAATTTCGTTCTTCTTTTACTTCTTCAATAGCGAAAAGTGCAGCTTTGGCGTTTAGTGTATCGAAAATGGTTTCTACTAATAAAACATCACAACCACCATCGATTAGAGCTTCTACTTGTTGACGATAGGCAGTTTTTAAATCGTCAAACGTTACAGCTCTATAACCTGGGTCATTTACATCTGGACTCATGGATGCTGTTCTATTTGTTGGACCTATTGAACCTGCTACAAAACGTGTTCGGTCTGTAAATTCATCTGCTACTTCTCTGGCAATTTTAGCTGATTCGTAGTTTAATTCGTAAACCAAATCTTCCATGTGATAGTCAGCCATTCCGATGGTAGTTCCAGAAAATGTGTTGGTTTCTACGATATCTGCTCCTGCTTGAAAATACAAACGGTGGACTTGTTTTACGGCTTCTGGCTGTGTTATTGAAAGTAAATCGTTATTTCCTTTTAACGGATGAGGAAAATCTTTGAAACGTTCGCCACGAAAATCTTCTTCAGAGAAATTGTTGCGTTGTAGCATGGTTCCCATTGCTCCATCGAGAACTAGGATTCTTTCTTTTATTGCTTGGTTTATTTTTGACATATAAATAGCACAACTTTTAAAGTTGCTGTTGTTTAATTATATGTTATCATGGAAAGTGAGAAGGAATTCTCGTGGTTATCTTTGCTTAAATTTACTTTAAACTAGAATGTAGCACCTTCTACAGTGTAGGGTTGCTAAGCTTTCATCGGGTCTATTCCCTCGGGCTTTCGTGATAACAATCAATAAGTTTATGAACAGTGCAAAGTAATAACATAGAAACTTATTTTGCAAGTGTTTGTGAAAAAATAAAAACTATAACGATTTAGTGATTTTTCAAAAAAAAGTTGATAATAATTTGCAATTCAAATTGATTTCATACATTTGCACTCGAAATAAAGAGGAAAAATTTGAACTGATTGCAACCTCGTAAAAAAATGCTAAAGCAGAATACCTTCTTTAGCTTTTACTTGCAATTTTTCTTTTTTCTTCACTAAAATTAATTTTAAAATAAATTATATTATGGCTTATTTATTTACGTCAGAGTCAGTGAGTGAAGGACATCCGGACAAAGTAGCTGATCAAATTAGTGATGCATTAATTGATAACTTTTTAGCATTTGATGCTGAATCTAAAGTAGCGTGTGAAACTTTAGTTACAACTGGTCAAGTAATTCTTGCTGGAGAAGTAAAATCTGACACTTATTTAGATGTGCAAACAATTGCAAGAGATGTAATCAAAAAAATTGGTTACACTAAAAGTGAATATATGTTTGAGGCAAATTCTTGTGGTGTATTATCTGCAATTCACGAACAATCTGCTGATATTAATCAAGGAGTTGATAGAGCTAGTAAAGAAGAGCAAGGTGCTGGTGACCAAGGAATGATGTTTGGTTATGCAACTAATGAAACTGAAAACTACATGCCATTAGCTTTAGATATTGCACACGCTTTATTAATTGAATTGGCTAATATAAGAAGAGAGAATTCTGAAATTACTTATTTACGTCCTGATGCTAAATCGCAAGTGACTTTAGAATATTCTGATGATAATAAACCACAAAGAATTGATGCTATTGTAATTTCAACTCAGCATGATGATTTTGCTGATGAAGCAACAATGTTGGCTAAAATTAAAAGTGATTTGATTTCGATTTTGATTCCAAGAATTAAAGCGAAATATCCTCAATATGCTCACTTCTTTAATGATGACATAACATACCATATTAATCCAACTGGAAAATTCGTAATTGGTGGACCTCACGGTGACACAGGATTAACTGGAAGAAAAATTATTGTAGATACTTATGGTGGAAAAGGAGCTCACGGTGGTGGAGCATTTTCTGGTAAAGATCCAAGTAAAGTGGACCGTTCTGCTGCTTATGCTACAAGACATATTGCTAAAAACTTGGTTGCTGCAGGTTTGTGTGACGAAGTTTTAGTTCAAGTATCGTATGCTATTGGTGTTGCTAAACCTACTTCTATTAACGTAAATACTTATGGAACTTCTAAAGTAAATATGACTGATGGGGAGGTTAGCAAAATTGTTGAAGGAATTTTTGACATGCGTCCTTACTTCATCGAGCAACGATTGAAATTGAGAAACCCAATCTACAGCGAAACGGCTGCTTATGGTCACATGGGAAGAAAATCTGAAACGGTAACTAAAACATTTAAATTGCCAAATGGTGAATCTAAAACTGTAACTGTTGAATTGTTTACTTGGGAAAAATTAGATTTTGTAGATCAAGTAAAAGCTGCTTTTGGAATTTAACCACCAAGACACAAAGTTATATTGCGAAGTTCGCAAAGAAAAACCTGACTATTTCTAGTCAGGTTTTTTGTTTTATAAATTGTATTTCAAACTAAATATTAAATACCTTGGTTGAACTATATATTGCGATGTTCTTGTTGAAAATTGAGAAAAACTATCGTCGTTCAAAGATTTGGTATTCAAAATATTGGTAGCTGCAATTTTATATTCCCATTTGCTGTCTTTTGTTTTTTGATAAATTAAACTTGCAGACAAGAAATCATATTCATTTTCGACCGTTTTATCCTTGTTGTAGTAGTGATAGAATTCATACTCTGAGACAAAAGAAAAACTCTTTAAGAAGTAATAATCTAATCTTACAAAAGGTTTATCGGTGAAGAATTTAGCATTATTGTAATCGTTTACAGTATAAGAATACCCTAATTCAATATTTGGTGCATTTTTATAATTTGTAGACGCTGTTAATGTATGAACTTGAGTAAAACTTTCTGCTGTAGCAAAAACACCATTTTGAAAATTATTAAACTTTGCCCAATTTAATCTTGTATTAAACGAAGCTTTATAGTTTTTTGAGAAAGAACGACCATAACTACCAAAACCAGATAAAGTTTCTTCTGCAAAATCAGTATTGAAAGGTGAAGAAGTTTGGTTTACACCAACGAAATTTGCTCTTGATTTTACAGCATCAATTGTTCTGGCATAAGTAATAAAACCAGTAATATTTTCAAAGTTGAACATATTATATTTAAAATAACGCAGCGAATGAGTTTGCTGTGTAGCATTTTCAAGCGTTCTACTTCCTCTAGACAAACTATTAAATCCGTTTAACACAAAACCTTCAGCTAACCTATTGATATCAGTAAAACTGTTGGTCATAGCATAATTATATGTCAATGTTTCTGCTTTTTTGATTTGATATAACGCTAAGAAATCTGGCAGTACTCTATAGAAATTTAATGAAAAATCGGTTCCCAATTGACTGTTTGTCATATTATAGGCGTGTAAACTTACTCCAGGAGTGAACGTGAATTTTCCAGTTAAAATTTTGTAATGTAATCCTAAGAAAGCGTCATTAAAGTTATAATTTACATTATTGGTAGTACTGGCATCAGTCAAATTATTTTGGGTTCCGTTATCTAATATTTGATAGATTGATGAATCAAAGCTTTGAAATGAGTATGTATTTCCTAGAGTTATATTGATATTACTTTTAGCCGTCAGCATATAGTAATAATCTAGTTTTGTATCTAATTTATTAGTTCTTACAAAACGTGTTTGATTAATATCATTTCTATTTTGACCTGCTAAATAACCCGCAAAACTGAAAGGCTGTGTTTGTAAATTAGCATTGTAAAAAGGATCTTCATCCTGATACAAATGTTGCATTTCTAGTGCAAAAATATTTTTATCGTTGTGTGTATAATAAAAACTCAAATTCTGGTTTACAGATTTAGGATCTTGTCTTTTAGCTGTTAAAATATTTTCTGTATTTGATGAACTACCTACTATTGATTGTCTTAGCAAAGAATTATCTTCATCTTGTTTAGAAAACTTTGATAGAATGTCGTAGTCAAATTGAAATCTTGCGCTTGGTTTGTAGCTAGAACTTAATTTAAAAAGTGCTAAATTACTTTTTTGATGTGCTACTTCATTTCTGTTTTCAGTTGAAGCAACATTAGAAGAATTTGGTTGTAGAAAATTAGTTTGTGTTTTTGTTTCTAAATCGGTTATTGACGAAGAAAGAATTCCAAAACCACTTAATGTCCATGCTTTTGTTGGATTGTATGAAAAATTTGTAGCTCCAAATTGTGTTTCAATTTCTTTTGCACGATTGTTTCTTAGTAATGAAATTCCTAAATCGTTAGAAGCTACATTAAAGTTTGAACCACCTTTAGCCATCATACTTCTAAAACCACCTGTGAACTTAAAATAATCTTGCACCGTTAAAGGTAATTCTCCAATATTATTAAAATTTGAAATCAAATTAATACTATACTTAGGATTGTAATAAAACAACTTAGGATTAATAAAATAACGGTCATATTTGTTATCATCGGCTGTTCCGCCACCTGCAGTCATGTCACCAAACCAAAAGTTTTTCTTACCTTCTTTTAGTTTGATGTTCATTGCCAGATTATCCTGATTATTTTCAACACCTTTTAGGATAGAATTTTCATTATAATTTCTTAGCACTTGAATTTTATCAATAGCATCTGCTGGAATATTTTTTACACCAAGTTTGGTATCACCATCAAAAAAGTCTTTTCCTTCTACCATCAATTTGGTTACTTTTTTACCTTCTACTTCTACTTCTCCATCAGCATTTACTTCTACACCAGGTAATTTTTTTAGAACATCTTCAAGCTTTCTTTCTGTACCCGATTTAAAAGAATCGGCATTGTAAACAATAGTATCACCTTTGATTGAAACTGGCATTTCACGAACAATTTCAACACCATCAAGCTGAATTCCGCCTGGTTCCATTGAAATATTTTGTGTAATGTTTTCTGTTTTGGTTTCAACGGTGATTTGTTTATTTTCCATTCCAATATAACTCAACTTAATCAAATAGGTTGAATTTGGTTTTAGATTTAAAACAAATCTTCCTTTGTCATTGGTTATTGCGTAACCATCCATTCCTTTTGTTGCTTGATTAACAGCCATAATATTAGCCATTTCAAGAGGTGCTTTTCCAGATTCTAAAACAACACCTTCAAATCGGATAGTTTGAGAAAAACTTACAGCACTTAATAAAAAAATTCCAAGAAATAATAATTTATTCATTTTTATATTTGATTGATGAAACAAATATGACTAAATAATAGGAGAAATGTTACCAAATTAGTGTTAAATATTAACATTTTTAATTCATTTTTATTTCGATAACTCCATCTTCATTCATCATACTCTTGACTTTTTCTTCCTCAATTTCTTTGAATTGCTTTTGATTTACTCTTTTCCCATTTGTTGGTTCCTTTATTTCAACTTTCTTCTCTGGGTTGAGAATTATTTTTGTGCACAAAAGGCTAGTAGTTCCATCATGCAATTCTAAAATTAGTCCTGGTAATCCCCAATATTTGTCTGGTCCATTTGAAATAGGAATTTCAGTTGTGTACCAAGCTTCAATTATTTGCTCTTTTGGTTCAGACATTTGAATAAAACTTGTTTTACCTTCATTCTTTTTCGCCTTAAATTCTTCATATTCTTTTTTATCTTTTTCAGAAACTGGAATTAAAATTTGAGCTTTAGAACACGTATAATTTCCTATTTTCTTTTCTTCATTTATAAATTCCCATTTAAAAGTTTCTAAAGAATCTTTAACTAAAAACTCTTTTCCAAATAAGTCTTTTTCTTCCGAAAAATAATTATTTTTTAAATTTTTATACAATTTTGAGCCAACTTGACCGCCAAATGAAACTTGTATTTGTCTTCCATCGACTGGTTTTGGTTTGTCTAATTTTTCTTCTTGCCTGTAAGTTGACTCAAAATTTTTAAATTCAAGCACATACGTTTTTTCAAATGCTTTTGATAGTTCTTCTTTCATCTCTTTTTGCTGAGCTTCAGTCATATTTGGACTTGAAAAGTTAAAATCTTTCATTTGAGTTTTGGAAAAATAATAAGCAACTCCCTGAAAATTTTGTGAATAACCAAACTCAACAACGCACAAAAACAATAAACCATAAATTAAATTTTTCATACTACTATATTTTAAAATTACAATTACAAATAAAATCAACTTAGTTTTAACCAATAGTAAATCTATGTTAACGTATGTTAATAGCAATTTTGACACTTAAAAACTTGTTATTTTTGACTTATGATACTAAATAAAAAGAAAATATTATTATTCATCACACTGATAATTTTTGGCACTATTGGTCTTCAGGTATATTGGAATTACAAAAATTTTAATTCTAATAAACTTAGATTAAAAAATGAGATTCAAATAGCATATGACAAAGCATTGGAACTTTATTTTAATGAAGAATCAAAAAATACATTGCTTAATATTTTTAGTAATGATTCTACTGTTAGTACTAATGATATAATAAATAATTTTGACTTCAAAAAAAATATAAAAACAATTAATGATACTGTAATTAAATTTCAGCAAAGGACTCTTAAAAATACCGATTTAAAGAAAATAAATGTAAAAAATATTAAATCAATAACCGTTTTAAAGGGTAAAAAAGACATTGAAAACATTAATGGTATTGAAAATTTCCCAAATAGAATAACGATATCAATAGTTCAAGATAGTTTGAATTACAAAAAATTAGATTCAATCTTCAAAATCGAATTGAACAGGAAAGAAATATCGCTAAAATATTGTTTTGAACATTATAAAAATGATTCTTTAATACATAAATATAAAGAAGGAAATGAAAAACTACCTTTCAAAGTAACACCAAAATCTAGCTATTTCAATCCTTTTGAAAGACTAAATTTAAAATATAATTATACGAATACACTATTAATAAAAAGAATGGGAAGTGAATTAATTTTATCCCTCATTTTTGCATTAGCAGTTATTGGTTGCTTGTTTTTTCTTCTTCATATCATTCAACGACAAAAGAAAATAGATGAAATTAAAAACGATTTTATTAGCAATATTACACATGAATTTAAAACTCCTATTACTACAATTACTTCTGCTCTTGAAGGAATGAGTAATTTTAATCCTACAAATGACGCAGAAAAAAACAAAAAATATATTTCTATTTCTAAAATCCAACTAAACAAACTAGAGATAATGGTTGAAAAAATATTAGAAACTGCAGCGCTTAAAACTGAAAAAATGAATCTTTTAAAAGAGTCAATTGATTTAAATTTACTTTTAAAAACAGTTCAAGAAAAACATCAATTAGTAACGGACAAAAAAATAAATTTTATCTCTAATGGATCTGAAAAAATTATTGAAGGTGATGCATTTCATTTAGAGAATGCATTTTCTAATTTGATTGATAACGCTATAAAGTATGGCGGAAATACAATAACAATTTCAATTAATAAAATGAATGATAAAATTAGAATCGATGTAAAAGATAATGGAAAAGGAATAAACAAGAAAGAAGAAAAAGCAATTTTTGAAAAATTTTATAGAATCCCAAAAGGCAATCTACATGATGTAAAAGGATATGGAATTGGTTTATTTTACAGTAAAAGTATTATCGAAAAACATCAAGGAACTTTAGAATTAATTCAATCTACAGAAACCATATTTAGAAGTGTTTTTTACTCTGTTAATTCAATAAATGAAAAATGAAAAATCATATAAAAATATTACTAGCGGAAGATGAAATTTCACTTGGAACAATTATAAAAGATAGTTTAGAAAGTAGGGATTTCAAAGTTACATTTTGTGAAAATGGAGAAAATGCACTCGAAGAATTCAAGAAATCAGATTTTGATGCTTTAGTATTTGATGTCATGATGCCAAAAAAGGATGGATTTACACTTGCTAAAGAAATAAGATTGCTTAATAAAAACATCCCTATCCTTTTTCTATCTGCAAAAACACAAACACAAGATATTGTTGAAGGATTTAAAATTGGATGTAATGATTACATTAAAAAACCTTTCAGTATGGAGGAATTAATTGTTAGAATTATTGCTTTAATTGAAAGAAAATCTAATCTCACACTAGAGAAAAAACACCACATTGGAACCTATGTTTTTGATACAGATTCTCAAGTTTTATCTCATGAAAAAGTGACTTATAAACTAACACACAAAGAAGCTACTTTATTAGAATTTCTTTCACAAAACAAAGGTGAAATAATTGATCGTAGCACTATTTTAAATACACTTTGGAAAAGTGATGATTTCTTTAGTGGAAGAAGTTTAGATGTTTTTATAACCAAACTTAGAAAAAAATTAATCCTCGACCAATCGATTGAAATAATAAATCTCAGAGGTCGAGGATATAAATTGATTTGTTAAAAACTATCTTCCCATTCTCATTTGCATTCCACCTCTACCTTGACCTTGATTCATTTCCATCATCTCTTCCATTTTCTTTGTTACAATATCATCATATTCTTTTTGTGTAACTACTTTACCATTATTTGGCGCTTTGATTTCTGTTTTTTCTTTAGGATTGATAACAATTTTAGAACATAAAATAGTTGTTTTTCCGTCGTTAACTTCAAGAATTAAACCTGGCAAACCCCAATATCCTTCTGGACCTTGATTTACTGGAATATCCATTGTGTACCAAGCTGTAATTGTGATTTCTTTTGGCAAATCTACTTCATCAAAAAAACTTGTTTTCTTTTCTTTTTTATCTTCTGCTTTTGCATCTGCACTTTTATTCTCACCTTCCTTTTTAGCTTCTTCTTCTTTTTTCTTTACATCTTCTTCTTTCTTAGGTCTGAAATTTCTAAAATCGGTTTTACTTGCAGGAATTACTGCAGTTGCTTTATAACACATATAACCACCAATTTCTCTAGTTTCACCTTCCATTTTCCAGTTGTAATTTCTTAAAGTATCTTTTACAAGAAACTCTTTTCCCATGAATTCTTTATCGACTGTAAACGTTTTTTCTTTTGCATTTTTGTAGTAAGTTCCACCGCCACCCATCATGGATGACATCATTCTAAAACCTCCTTGACCTTGACCAGGAGCGTCTAACTTTTCTTCTTCTTTGTAAATAGATGATGTTTTATCGAAATTAAGAATGAATGTTTTTTCAAACATCTTTTTCATTCGTTCTTCAATCATTTTTTGCATTTCTGGAGTAATATCTTTATTTCCAGACATTCTAGATTTGAAATCGGCTGTACTTGTTTTTGATTCGTAAACAGCCATCCCTTGAAAATCTTTTTGAGCATTTGATGCAACAAAAACTAATAAAAGTGCTAAAGTGAACGTTATTTTTTTCATTTGAAGTATCTTAATTATTTGACGTAACAAATATGACGATTGAATTTGTGTTTTGTTACCAAAGATTTGTTAAATATTTTAGTTTGACTTCTTATATTTCAAATACTTTAATGTAATTTAGCATCACGATGAAAAGAATATTTTATATACTACTTTTATTATTAGCTTCTAATGGCTATTCCCAAAATGAAAAGCTAATTGTAACAAGATTAGATTCCATTGCAATAAATGCTGATGGTTTTGTTGGATTCGATGGATTTAATAATTGTATTTACATAAAAAACAATGTCTTATATAAAAAAGTAGACGGTTCAATTTTACAATACCAAAATCTTGGATTGGGGAAAATAACCAAAGTTGATATTACAAATCCGCTTAAAATTATTATTTTTTACGAAGAATTTAATGCTGTAATTGTGTTAGATAATCAATTGAATGAAATACAAAAAATTGAATTTTCAAGTATAGAAACACCAATTTTAGCAACAGCAATTGGAATATCTGGACAAAATAAATTATGGGTTTTTAATAATTTAAATCAACAAATAGGATTGTATGATTTGAATTCAAATACTTATGAAAACAAAAGCATTCCTTTAAATGAAAGCATTACATACTATCAAACAGATTTCAATTATTTTCAGTGGATTGACAAACAAAACAATTGGTACACCTCAACTATTTTCGGCAGAATTGTTAGCAATGGAAAAGTTGAAATAACTAATGACTTACAATTACTTCCTCAAAACAAAATACTTTTTTCTAAGGATAGCAAGTTGTTTCTAAGAGATCGCAACATCAACAAATTGTATGAAATTGAAATTGTTGAGAAATCGTTTAAAAATTTTTATTACAAAGAACAAATTTTATCTATTTTTACCGACCAAGGAATTACAAATTATAAAATTACAATACCATAATGCATATAGCAGTAGCAGGAAATATAGGTGCAGGAAAAACAACATTAACTCGTTTTTTGGCAAAACATTTTAAATGGGAACCTCATTTTGAGGACGTAGTTGACAATCCGTATTTGGACGATTTTTATCATCAAATGGAACGTTGGTCGTTTAACTTACAGATTTACTTTTTAAATAGTCGTTTTAGACAAGTTTTGCAAATTCGTGAAAGTGGTAAAAAAATCATTCAAGACAGAACGATTTATGAAGATGCGCATATTTTTGCTCCGAATCTTCACGCTATGGGATTGATGACCAATCGTGATTTTGAAAACTATTCTTCCTTATTTGAATTAATGGAAAGTCTTGTGGAAGCTCCAGATTTGTTAATTTATTTGAGAAGTTCTATTCCAAATCTTGTTGGTCAAATTCACAAAAGAGGTCGTGAATATGAAAACACTATTTCGATTGACTATTTAAGTAGATTGAATGAAAGATATGAAGCTTGGATTACTACATACAACAAAGGAAAATTATTAATCATTGATGTTGATGATATTGATTTCGTAAATAACCCAGAAGATTTAGGAATGATTATCAACAGAATCGATGCCGAAATAAACGGACTATTCTAATATACAAAGCACTTCAATTGAGGTGCTTTTTTTATTCATTTAACATATCAAATAAAGAAACCATCTTTATATTTACTGATGGTTTATCAGTCTTAATGATTTTGGGAATTCCAGGCAATAAATCAAAATAGTTTTCTTTAAAAAAACTATCATTGGATTGTAAATACAAATCTTTAACTAGCGTATTTGTTTTAAGTTCAATTAATGTTTCGCCTACAATTTTCATTTCAATTGTTGGTTTTTCTAGTTGTAGTTCTTTTGGTTTAACAAAATAATGATAGGCAACAGTTTTCTTGTTTTTGCATATAAATTCTAATTGTAGTACCGTTTTTTCTTTTGCAAATTTTGGTAAATCAGTAAAAAGAATATCCATACAATTTGTGTTTATTTCAGAATTAAGTTCGCAATCTTTTGAAGCTGCCCAAAGTTCTTTTCCAGAAAAATCAATTAACTTAGCATTTAGTGTTCCTTTTTGCTCTTCAAGATTGTCATTACTACCAATAATTGAAAGTCCGTTAGTGATTTCTGTTACCATTAAAAGTGTGGGTGCAAAACTTTCCTTAACTTGGTAATGAGAGGCTTTCCAATTTCCATAATAATCTAAAGTGCTCCACGAAGTGACAGGCCAACAATCATTCAATTGCCAATACAATGAACCCATGCAATAAGGTTTTGTAAGACGATGCGCTTCTATAGCGGTTTTCATGCCGTAAGCTTGCAAAATTTGCGATACATAATTGTATTTTTCTAAAGATTTTGGAACCGGAAAATCGCGTGCCATATATTCATTGATGGTTTCAAAACCTGTTGGATGCTTTTGATGGTTCTTAAAGGCTTCCGAAGTAAAATTCAAATCTTCTTTTTGGATGACTTTTTCTAATGTTTCTATATTTGGCATTCCTTGAAAACCGTATTCACTCATGAAGCGACCTACTTTTTTCTTGTACACTTCAAAAGGCTCTTTGCCCCACCAAACTCCCCAATAATGGGAATCGCCTTGAGTCAAACTCTCCTTTTTACCCCAACCAATTGATGGTGATGTAGGCCAATATCGATTCTCTTTTTTGGACAATAAACTATCTAAAGTTTTCGGAATTAATTGATGAAAAAGTTTTTCATAATCGTTCCAAATTTGGGTGGAATCTTGCTTTGAATAATTGAATTGTTTTTGCCAACCCCAATTTTTCCAACCTTCGTCATTTTCATTATTGCCACACCAAAGCGCAATACTTGGATGGTTTTGCAAACGAGTTACATTGTCGATTACTTCATTTTTAACATTATCAAGAAATTCCTCATTGCCAGGATACATGGCGCATGCAAACATAAAGTCTTGCCAAACCAAAATTCCGTTTTTATCACATTCATCGTAAAAAGTATCTTCTGCATAAACGCCTCCACCCCAAACTCTCAGCATATTCATATTAGCATCAACAGCGTTTTGTACAATCTCTTTGTATGTAGAATTTGTTGCACTTGGTAAAAAACTATCCGGCGGAATATAATTGGCACCTTTCATTAAAACTGGTTTTCCGTTTAGTTTGAAATAAAAACTTTTACCAATGCTGTCTTTTTCTTGAATTAACTCGATGGTTCGCAAACCAACTTTTATAAGTTTATTATCAAGTTTATCATTATTTTTTTCTAATGAAAAGCGAAATAAGTATTGATGTGGCACGCCCAAACCATTGCACCACCACAAAATCGGATTCTTAATTTCGATAGGAACATTAACTACATTTATCCCTTTTTTGAGCTTGAACCTGAACGGCATTATGTCCATTTTTATCACATAATCTCCTGCATTTTGAACATTGATGGTGAAACTAAAATTTACTTTGGCAAGATTATTACTGAGTTCATTTTGCTCGAAACGTACATTTTCTATTGTGGCATTATTCCAAAAAAGAAGTTTAATTGGACGATAAATTCCAGAAGTTACAAATCGTGGTCCCCAATCCCAACCGAAATGATATTGCGCTTTTCTTGAAAAAATTCGCTCTTTTTCAGGTAATGTATAAGGTAACTTTTGAGCTTTTGCTTTACCAATTTCAACAGCCGATTTGAAAACAATTTTTAGATTATTTTTACCAACTTTCAAATTATTTTTCACATCAACTTTCCAAGTACGAAACATGTTGTTGGCATCTAAAATCTTTTTATTATTCAAAAAGACTTCGGCATAAGTATCTAATCCTTCAAATTGCAAAATAGTGTTTTGATTCTTTAATTCTTCTTTTGAAATTTTAAAACTTGTTTGATATTCCCAAGTTTCATTTTCAATCCACTGCAAGTCTTTTTCATTGTTTCCGAAGAAAGGATTTGGGATAATTTTGTTGTTGTATAAATCGGTGTGAACCGTTCCAGGAACTTTCGCAGGAAGCCAATTGGAATCTGATATTTTTTTGAAACTCCAATTTTCAGAATTCAAATTTCGTTCAGAATTTTGCGACCATAAGATTAATGGTAACAACATTAGAATTAAAAATTTAAATTGACACTTCATTACTTTAAATTACTTTTTAATTTGAAAATTTCTTCTGGATTTGCAATTTGACTTCCATCTGTAATTGCTGAAGAATGATAGAAAGTGGCTTGTGTAACTTCTTGAATATGATTGATATTTGTAGATCGTAATCCACCACCAGGCATAATTGTAATTCTATTTTGTGCTTGACTAACCAACTTTTTTAAAACATCAATTCCATCCATAACATTGGAGTGCGTTCCTGATGTTAAAATAGTCGAAAATCCACAAGAAATGACATCTTCCAATGCTTGCTCATAATCTGCAACCTCATCAAAAGCACGGTGAAACGTACATGGAAATGGTTTAGCTAAATTTACTAATTCGGTATTTCTTTCGATATCTATTTTATTATTTTCATCTAAAATTCCAAAAACAAAACCATTCACTTTTAGTGATTTAAAGTGTAAAATATCCGATTTCATTTTTTTAAACTCTTCATTAGAATAAACGAAATCTCCACCACTTGGTCGAATCATTACATTCAAATCGATATCGATTAATTGTCTTACTTTAGTGGTGACTTCAAAGTTTGGAGTTGTTCCGCCAACTTCAATTCCGTCACACAACTCCACTCTATCAGCACCATTTTGTTGTGCTATTACGGCTAATTCAACATTAAAACAAGCAATTTCTAATTTATTCATTACTTCAAATAATAAGCCGCGTCAATTAATTTATTTCCAGAATTATCGTTAACTGCATAATTAAATCCGCTTTGAATACAATAAGAACCGTATTGTCCTTTCTTATTTAAAGCAATAAAACCTACTTGAATATCTTTGAGTTCTTTACCTCGATTTTTAGTCAATTTTACAATTCTTGCCACAGCTTCTTCACAAGCTTTTTGTGGTGACTTTCCTTGACGCATCAATTCTACTACAAGATGACAACCTGTAATTCTTATAACTTCTTCGCCGTGACCTGTAGCCGTTGCAGCACCAATTTCGTTATCTACATATAATCCAGCGCCTATAATTGGTGAATCTCCAACTCTTCCGTGCATTTTAAAAGCCATTCCGCTTGTCGTACATGCTCCGGATAAATTTCCGTGACTATCTAGTGCAATCATTCCGATGGTATCGTGATTTTCGATATTGGCTTTGGGTAAATATTCACTTGTTTTGAGCCATTCTTTCCATTCTTTTTCTGATGCTTCTACTAACAAATTCTCTTTTTTGAATCCTTGAGAAAGAGCAAATTGTAAGGCGCCATCACCTACTAACATTACGTGTGGTGTTTTTTCCATAACAGCTCTAGCTACAGAAATTGGATGTTTGATGTGTTCTAAACAAGCAACCGAACCAATATTTGAAAACTCATCCATAATGCATGAATCTAGAGTAACTCTTCCATCTCTGTCTGGTCTTCCTCCATAGCCAACACTTCTTTCGTTTGGATCGCCTTCAGGAATTTTCACTCCAGCTTCAACAGCATCTAAAGCTCTTCCATTATTTTTTAAGACTTCCCATGCGGCTCCATTGGCTTGAACCCCAAAATTCCAAGTGGAAATGACGATTGGTTTATTTACTTTACTATCTTCAAACGTTATTTCATCTTGTTTTTGATTTAAACGAATTCAAAGCAATGGCTACTGAACCAATTGCAGCAGTTTTTATAAAATTTCTACGATTTGCCATACTCATGTTTTTTATTCCACACCAATTTCATCAATAAACAACCATGCATTCGAACCAGCGCCTGGATTTCCTTCCGGAATTTTACCCAAATTTGAAGCAATTACTTTAATGAATTTTGCTTTATTGGTATTTACTTCAATTGTAATTTCTCCTCTTTTTTCAATAATCTCTTTGGTTGAAATTGATTGTAAACTTTTGAAATTTACACCATCATCTGATAGTAAAAATTCAATACTTTTTGGAAAATAAATCCAACTTCCTTCATTAGCTAAACTACTTATTGAAACTTTATTTATAACCTCAACTTTTCCAAAATCGATGATTGCAACCATATCTTTACCTGAAAATCCAAGCCAATCACGGCCAAACTTTTGTCTATCACCAATAACTCCATCAACTAAGGTAAAAGCACCACTTGCAGCATAACTTTCGCTTGGTTGATTTTGTAAAGAAATCTTTTTGCCTGTTGCTTTATTTATAGAAAATGATTGTTCAATGGTTGCGCTTTTTTGCTCTCCGTTTTCAAAATAAGCAGCTTTAATTGTTTGACTTTTTGTTATTGCAATTGGATTTTGATAACTATTAGAATTTAAATTAGGATTAGAACCGTCAGAAGTAAATCGGATACCTTCTTGATTTTTAGAAGATTTTATTGAAAATAGAATGTTTTTATCAACTTCTGACTGGCTTATTTTGGAAGTTAATTCGAAAATCGCCTTGCTGTAATTGATTTTATTTTCTTCAAAAAATTGAAAATGCTGTATCATTCTATCTTGAAACTCTTTATATTTTTCAGTATTGGATGTGCCCCAAAGCACTTCTGAAAGCGCCAACATTCTTGGGAAAATCATATATTCAACTTTATTCGCATCTTCCATGTATTCGGTCCAAACATTTCCTTGTGCGCCCAAAATATAGTTGGCTTCGTTTTTATTTAGAGTTGTTGGTGTTGGATTAAAACCATAGACTTTTTCAACTGTTGTGAAACCTCCTATGGCTAAAGGTTCGTTTTTTGGTTCACCTTGATAATGGTCAAAATAGCAATGTGATCCTGGCGTCATTACTACAAAATGATTTTGTTTAGCCGCTTCAATTCCTCCTTTTGTTCCGCGCCAACTCATTACAGCAGCATTTGGTGCCAAACCACCTTCGAGAATTTCATCCCAACCCATTATTTTTCTTCCTCTGCTGTTTACAAATTTTTCAATTCTTCGAATAAAATAACTTTGTAGTTCATGCTCGTCTTTCAAACCTTCTCTTTTTATCACAGATTGGCAATTTGCACATTTTTTCCAACGAGTTTTCGGACACTCATCTCCACCAATGTGGATATATTCCGATGGAAATAAAGTCAATACTTCTGATAAAATATTTTCTAGGAATTCAAAAGTTTCTTCTTTTGGACAAAACACATCATCTAAAACACCCCATTTCAAAGCTACCTCAAATGGTCCACCAGTGCAGGAATATTGAGGATATGAAGCTAATGCAGCTACTGCATGCCCAGGCATTTCAATTTCTGGAACTACGGTAATGTGACGTTCTGTTGCATAAGCTACAATTTCTTTAATTTCCTCTTGGGTGTAGAAACCACCATAAGGTTTATCATCAAATTTTTGTTCTCTGTAGTGACCAATCATCGAACCTTTTCGCCATGCTCCGATTTCGGTAAGTTTTGGATATTTCTTTATTTCAATACGCCAACCTTGATCATCGGTTAAATGCCAATGGAAAACATTCATTTTGTATCTAACGAGATAATCAATGTACTTTTTAATAAACTCTTTTGGAAAGAAATGTCGGCTTACATCAAGGTGCATTCCGCGCCATTTGTATTTTGAGTAATCATTTATATGTAAACAAGGTATTGAGATTTCATTCTTTTTCTCAGAAGGAATTAATTGTAAAAGTGTTTGAATTCCATAAAAAATACCTTGATTTGAAAATGATGTTATTGTAATTTTACTATTTGAAACATTTAATTCATAGTGTTCTTTATCAAAATTTATAGTGTCTGGAAGTTTCATTATAAGCTGAATACTATTTGAACTATAAACTTCACTTATACTTAAATCTAATCCTGATTTTGATTTAAGTATTTCTTTCAAATATTTTGCTTCAAAAGAATTTCCAGAAGCTTGTATTGTAGTTTTATCATTAAGTACAAAACTTCCTGAGCCTAACTCTACTTGAGAAGGATATGGAATTATAGGTAATTGATTTTGTGAAAAAACAGTGTTGAATATCAATAGTAGTAAAAATAGAAATTTCTTTTTCATGCAATTTTGAATTTATCAATGGCTAAATTTACATAAAAAAAGTCAAAAAAAATGCCCCACTTTCGTGAGGCATTTTATATAAAACATTTTATTCTATTATTTTAAAGCATCAACTTTAGCTTTTACTTCAGCTTCAGTTCCTTCGATAATTTCTTCAGTTACTTTACCATTGTTTGTTTTAGTGACAGTAGCTTTAACTTTATCATTACTTACTTTTTCCATGATAACTTTAACTGAAATATTTTCTTTTACTTCACCTTTAAATTTACCATTTTCATCGTACATAGCCATACATTTAGCTTTGTCTTCTGCAGAACAACCATTTTTATCGCACATTGCTGCACATTCTTCTTTGGTCATTGTAGCACATTTGCTCATATCACATTTTCCAGCAGCTGCACCTTTAACTTCGCATGAAGCGTTTGTACATCCTTTTTCTTCACACTCTTCTTTGCTCATAGATGCGCATTGTTCAGTTTTAGCACAACATGAAGCTTTATCAGTTGCTGCACCTACTGTATGCCCACCTAAAATTGGAGCTATTACTAAACCAATTAAACAAGTTAATTTGATTAGGATGTTCATAGATGGACCTGAAGTATCTTTGAATGGATCACCAACAGTATCTCCAGTTACAGCTGCTTTGTGAGCATCAGAACCTTTGTAAGTCATTTCACCGTTGATTTCAACACCAGCTTCGAACGATTTTTTAGCATTATCCCAAGCACCACCAGCATTGTTTTGGAACACAGCCCAAAGTACACCAGAAACAGTAACTCCAGCCATATAACCACCTAACATTTCAGCGATTAATTGGTTGTTATCTCCGTAAACTAATTTACCCAAAAGTACAATTGCAATTGGAAAACCAATAGTTAAGATTCCTGGCAACATCATTTCACGTAATGCAGCTTTTGTAGAAATTTCAACACATTTACCATATTCTGGTTTTCCAGTTCCTTCCATAATTCCTGGAATTTCTTTGAACTGACGACGTACTTCATAAACCATGTCCATTGCTGCTTTACCTACAGAGTTCATTGCCAATGCAGAGAAAACTACAGGAATCATACCTCCAACAAATAACATTGCTAATACTGGAGCTTTGAAGATGTTGATACCATCAATTCCAGTAAAAGTTACATAAGCAGCAAATAAAGCTAACGATGTTAATGCAGCAGAAGCGATTGCAAAACCTTTTCCTGTTGCAGCAGTTGTATTACCAACTGAATCTAAAATATCTGTACGAGTACGAACTTCTTTAGGTAATTCACTCATTTCAGCGATTCCACCTGCGTTATCAGAAATTGGTCCGAAAGCGTCAATTGCTAATTGCATTGCAGTTGTTGCCATCATTGCAGAAGCTGCAAGAGCTACACCGTAAAAACCAGCGAAAGCATAAGAAGCCCAAATAGCACCAGCAAATAATAATACGGTTGGGAAAGTAGAAATCATACCAGTTGCTAAACCAGCGATTACGTTAGTTCCTGCACCTGTTGAAGATTTTTGTACGATTGCCAAAACTGGTTTTGTACCTAAACCTGTGTAATATTCAGTTACAGAAGAGATAACTCCACCAACTACTAAACCTACAATTGTTGCATAGAAAACTCTCATTGAAGAAATTTCTTTTAATCCTTCACCGTAGAATTCCATTTGCATTACTTCTGGCAACATATATTTTACCAAAGCAAAACATGAAACAGCTGTTAACGCGATAGAAACCCAGTTTCCAACGTTTAAAGCACCTTGAACTTGTTTTTCTTTAGCATCATCACTTGATATTTTCACTAACATAGTACCGATGATTGAGAATAAGATTCCGAAACCAGCTATAGCCATTGGTAATAAAATTGGTCCGATTCCACCGAAAGCGTCTTCTATTTTACCACCCATGTCTTTAATTACGTAGTTTCCAAGAACCATTGCAGCAAGAACTGTAGCCACATAAGAACCAAATAAATCGGCACCCATACCAGCAACGTCTCCAACGTTATCTCCAACGTTATCTGCAATTGTAGCAGGATTTCTTGGATCATCTTCTGGAATACCAGCTTCTACTTTACCTACTAAGTCAGCACCAACATCGGCAGCTTTTGTATAAATACCACCACCAACACGAGCAAACAAAGCAATAGATTCTGCTCCAAGAGAGAAACCAGCTAGAGTTTCAAGAACGATAGTCATGTCTTCTGTAGAAGTCCAAACACCTTTCATGAAATATTGGAATAATATAATAAAGAAACCTGTTAAACCAAGAACTGCTAAACCAGCAACTCCAAGTCCCATAACAGTTCCACCACCAAAAGAAACTTTTAATGCTTGTGGTAAACTAGTACGAGCAGCTTGTGTAGTTCTTACGTTAGTTTTTGTGGCAATTTTCATTCCCATGTTTCCTGCTAAAGCTGAAAAGAAAGCTCCAAAAATAAAAGCCACAACAATTAATATGTGTGTTGTTGGAACTATAAATGAAATTCCAGCTAACACAATACTTGCTCCGACTACGAAGAAAGCTAATAATCTGTATTCTGCTTTTAGGAAAGCTAATGCACCTTCATAAATGTAATCTGAAATTTCTTTCATTTTTCCATCTCCAGCGTCTTGTTTTAATACCCAAGATCTTTTGATTGCCATAAAAGCTAATCCTATTAATGCCATGACTATTGGCACATAAATCATAAATTCATTCATAATAAACTAATTAGATAGGTTGTTAATGTTTGTTACTATTTATTAATGTTAACAAACATATAAAAAAAAAGACAATTTAAATTTATCTAAATTGTCTTTTATTAATAATGTTATTAACTTTTTATACTGAATAATCCTTTTGGTCTATCAGGGATTGCTTCAAAACGATCTACACATTCTCTAATGATTCTGTAGGCTTCTTTAACATCACCCCAACCTTCTACATCTACTTGCTTGTTTTCTAAATCTTTATAAACTTGAAAGAAATGCTCAATTTCCTTTAACAAGTGTGGATTGATATCAGATAAATTTTCTAAAGTATTCCATATTGGATCAGAAACAGGAACACAAATTATTTTCTCATCTGGGCCTTTATCATCAGCCATATGGAAAACTCCTATAGGTTTTACTTCGATTACACAACCAGGAAATGTTGGTTCGTTAATTAAAACTAATACATCTAACGGATCGCCGTCTAATGCTAATGTTTGAGGAATAAATCCATAATCTGCTGGATACATCATTGATGAAAATAACATTCTATCAAAACGCATTCTTTTTATAGCAAAATCATATTCATATTTATTTCTACTTCCTCTTGGAATTTCGATTAAAACATCGAATGTTTTCAATTTATCTGCAGTCATTTTACTTTCTTTTTTTTAAGGGTCGCAAAGGTAAGTAATAAAAGAAAAAAGCAAAAGAAATGTATAGTAAATTTACAATTTAATTTTGTTCCTTTTAACCAAATAATAATGCCAAATAACAAATGATGCGAAGGTTCGATAAGGCTTCCAATGATTAGAAACTTGTTCCATTTCTTCTAGTGATTGACAATTATACAATTCTATTAATGTGTTTTTAATTGCGATATCGCCAAGCGGTACAACATCTGGTGACTGAAGACAAAACATTAAATAAACTTCAATACTCCAATTTCCGACTCCTTTGACTTTGATTAATTCTTGTCGGATTTGCTGTTCGGATTTGGATGAAAAGCTATCAAAATTAATTTCGTTGGAAAGTACTTTGGATGCTAAATCTTTGATATAAACTATTTTTTGTCGAGATAAACCGCATGATTTTAATTCATCATCTGAAGAATAATAGATGTTTTCTGGTGTGATTTTCTTGAAATAATTTTCTAGTTTAACATAACATGCTTTGGCAGATTCTATTGAAACTTGTTGCTCAAGAATAATATGACACATCGAAGCAAATCCTTCTTGGCGCTTTTGAATAATTGGATGACCGTAAGTATCAAGAATAAATTTTAAAGTTTCATCTTTAGAAGTCAGAAATTCAACAACTTGCTCCATAATTAAAGAAACTAGATTGAATTAAAAATAGAAACCAAATTCTCCTTTAATTGTAAAATTATTTGTTCCTGGAATGTCTCTGTAATTTCCTCTCCAGCTAGCATCAATTCGGAAAACTTTAAATATGTTTCCGATTCCTACACTGTATTCCCAATAAGGTTGCTTTGGTGCTTTGTATACTAATCCTGAGGCATTAATTAATTGATTTTCATTGGAAATAGAACCATAAACTCCTCTTACTCCAATAATTTCTCTCCAATTAAGTTTTCGCATCAATGGAATTCTAGATAGTAATCTTCCTTGAAAATTATGATCCCATTGTAAAGTAGCATATTCGTCGGAAACAAACTCGTAAAAATTTAAATTATTAAAGGTGTTGCCAATAATGAAATAAGTTTGATTTCCGGGAATTACACTCATCAATCCAAGTGGCACTTGTCCGAAAGTTTTACCTAGTTCCATAGTTAAGTTTGTTCTTCCTAATGGTCCTATTGTTATTGGTTGTTTATAATATAATTGTAGTTTACTATAATCAAAATCACTATCTATTAATCCTTTAAATCCTTGACTGTAATTTACAAAAAAGCGACTATACGGACTATCTACATTAAGACGTTCTACTCCGTAACCTACTGTTTTTCGTCCAGGAGTATATTCTACTTGAAGATTAACCTCAGATTGTTTTACTTCACTTTTAGTTGTTGTATAAGTATCATCAGAATAATAATCTAAACTAAATGTTGGTGAAGCTGATTCTAGAGTTCGATAAGAAAATCCTGTTTTAAAAATTAAATTTTTTATAGGCTCTATTTCAACAGAAGCCATGGTAAGATTGATATTAGTTAATTTTCCATTATTCCCAGAAGCAAATAAAGCAGAAGATGCAAAACTTCTTCCTAAAACATCATTTGTTGTTGTTAAACTGGCTCCAATTTGCTCTACATCTCTTCTATTTCCGGCCTCAACAATAATTCGTCTTTTAGAATCCACCATCCATTTTCCTGACAAACCATATTTGAATTTATTATCATCAAATCCGTAAGCAGTATAACCTTGGAAACGCCATTTATCGTTTGGTCCGAAATAGGTTCTTCCACCAACACGAACACGAATTCCTTCTACAACATTAAATCCGAATGTTGAAAAAATAGGTCCGAAATCTATATTCCCTTTTTGTATATATCCGCTTCCTAAAATGGTAACAAGATTATACATTTGCTTGAATTTTTTAACCGTTTTTAAGGTATCAAGCATTTTGTACACTCCAATTTCATCTTTATTTAGTTTCTCAAATCGGTTTTCTTCCCAATATTCATCTGACTTGGTGTAAACTGCATTATCAATAAAATTGACTTCTTCTTTATAAAACTTATCAGGTTTTACTTCGTTAAATTTATGATTTCTCACTAAAGTTGTTCGTTTTCCATAAACACCTTTAGATTCTTCTTTTTTGTTGATTGCAAAATCTGACATCATGTAATCTCTTGTAAGGAGAAAAACAGAATCACTTACTACTTCAAATTCTTGCTCAATATAAATATCTTTTACCCAGTTAATATTAGCACTTTTAGAAACTGCCATATTGATGGTTTTGATAGCATAAGTAGAATCATTAACCCAAAAATCTCCTTTAAAAGTTAATTCATTTTTTCTTCTTGGATAAAACACAATGTTGTAACACCATTTATTATCAATAAAGGAGCTGTCTCTTAATACATAATTATAAACATCTATCCCAGTTGTTGATAATGGACTTGTAAAGCTTTTATCAAAAAAAGTTAAGTGATTATTATAGATATTGTAATCGTTGTAAAGGTCTTTAATGAAAGTGTTTACACCATCTCCATTTCCTAAACCTGAGTTTTTATTGGCTTTGATAATTGATTTTTCCTTCTTTAATTTATTATCACCATAGACATCATACATAGATTCGTTGATAAAAATAGGCAAATAGGTTTTCCCTGTAACTTTAGAAGTATCTACTTTATTGAAAACAAACTCCATTCCTTTGAAGATTTTTTGCTTCATAAAAGCACTATCTATGGTATTCAAATCAAATTCAACTTTCTCGTATTTTTCGTATTGATATTGATCAAACATACGCAAGCCATTCTTTCTTTTTCTTTCCCAAATTTTTCTCAGAATATCTAATGCTGGATTATTTTTCTTTGATGTTTTTCCTTTGTAAATAACAACTTCTTGCAACATTTCCTCTTCATTCAAAACCACTTTCATGTTGTAAGTCACCAGCTTTTCTAAATCCACATCTTTAGTAGTAAAACCAACGAAAGCTACTACTAATGTTGTATAATTTTTTGATGATTCTAAGTAAAACTTACCGTTTTCATCACTAACAGTTCCTTCGTTAGAACCTTTAAACACGATATTTGCATAGGAAACTGGTTGGTTTTTCTTATCAACAACAACTCCACTTACTTTTGTTTGAGAAAAAACAAAAGAAGAAAAAAGAAGAAAAAGAACTATAGAAAAAGATATTTTTTTAAGCATAATACTATTTGCGAATTTTTGGTAAAAAAAAAGCTTCATCAAGATTTCTCCGATGAAGCTTCAAATATAATAGATTATATTATTTGTACATTACTTTTTTTACTGCTTTAACAACATCTTGCGCATTTGGCAACCATTCTTTCAATAAAGTTGGTGAATATGGCGCAGGAGTATCAGCAGTTGTGATTCTTTGAACTGGCGCATCAAGGAAGTCGAATGCTTTATCTTGAACCATATAAGTGATTTCAGAAGCAACACTAGCAAAAGGCCAAGCTTCTTCAAGAACTACTAAACGATTTGTTTTCTTCACAGAATTGATAATCGCATCATAGTCCATTGGGCGAACCGTTCTTAAGTCGATAATTTCACAAGAAATTCCTTCTTTAGCTAATTCGTCAGCAGCAATGAAAGCTTCTTTGATGATTTTACCAAAAGAAACGATAGTTACATCAGTTCCTTCTCTTTTAATATCGGCAACTCCTAATGGAATAATGTATTCACCATCTGGCACTTCACCTTTGTCACCATACATTTGTTCTGATTCCATGAAAATAACTGGATCATTATCACGAATTGCTGCTTTCAATAAACCTTTAGCATCATAAACAGTGGATGGAACTACAACTTTTAAACCTGGCGTATTAGCAAACCAATTTTCAAAAGCTTGTGAGTGTGTTGCTCCTAATTGTCCGGCAGAAGCTGTTGGCCCACGAAAAACCATTGGCATTGGAAATTGTCCAGCCGACATCTGACGCATTTTAGCAGCATTATTTATAATTTGGTCAATTCCAACTAATGAAAAGTTGAAGGTCATGTATTCTACAATAGGACGACAACCGTTCATAGCTGAACCAACTGCAATTCCTGCAAAACCTAACTCAGCAATAGGAGTATCAATCACTCTTTTTGGACCGAATTCGTCAAGCATTCCTTTTGATGCTTTGTAAGCACCATTATATTCGGCAACTTCTTCACCCATTAAATATACGGCTTCATCGCGACGCATTTCTTCACTCATCGCTTCGGCAATCGCTTCTCTAAATTGTATCGTTCTCATATATATTGTTTCTTAAAATCTATTTAGGATAGCAAAAGTAAAAATTTTATTTAGATTATTGGATATTTAGATTGGTAGATTATTAGATTTACTATTTTGTTTTTAACGAAAACGATGTAATGTATTATTTTAATTGCTTGAATAACATTTAAACTGATTACTCAGAAAATTTCATTCACTCAAAAAATCAAAAAAGAAAACTTTAATTAAGTGATTAATTTGTTAGATTTGTTTTGATTTAGAATTTTGGCACGGATTATAAATCAGTTCAATCGGTTTATATTAAATTTTAAAAAATGAAAACAAAATTTCTGATTTTTTTTTTAACTATATTAACAATTTTATCCTGTAAAAAAGATACAGAAAAAATAGACCATAAAAAGAAAAAAAATATCGAAAATAAAATTAAATACAAAGTATTATTTCCAGATACAATAATAAAAAACCATTCATATAATGGTGTAATAAAATTTAAAAGTTATTTAGATACAATCACAACAAGTTTTGATGACAAATCTAAAATTCGTTATGCTATTTTTTATTTAAAACAAGTAAGCAAAATAGAATCTGATCATAATCTTTTGAAAAAAAACGCAAAAGAATTTGGAGCAGACAACAATAATCAAATTTCCTTTTTCGACGTAAAATTTAATAGCTGTGGACTTTTTTACATTGATGGAATTATTAGTGACTTTGTAATAATTGATTTAAAAAAGAGAGACAAAAAAGGAAAGAAAATGGTTAGATATATTGAAAATGAAGAAAGAGTTATTCACAAAGTTGTTGTGATTGATGAGCCTAAAAATAAAAAAAAGTAACATATCAAAGTTAGTATCAAACATTTTTATACAATTTAACTATCTAACCTCAATCGCACAGAATAGCATTCCTTATCTCAATATAAAAATAATTTCAAACAATAATAAAGTTTACAATAATCTGTATCAAAAATTACTTAAATAGATAAGCACTTATTTTCAACTCCATTTGAATTCATCCAAATTTTAATTCAACAAAAGTTAAATCTTCTGTTATGGTTTCATGTAATAGCAGCGAAATCGATATAATACTGACTTTTTTTTAAAAAATAGTATGCACGCATACAAATATTCGAAATATATTTTATACTTTTACGCTCAGAAAAAACTTTTTAAAAAATATATAATGAAAATATTAGTTTGCATCAGCCATGTGCCTGATACTACTTCAAAAATCAACTTCGTGAATGGCGATTCTGAATTTGATACCAACGGAGTTCAGTATGTTATCAATCCAAATGATGAATTCGGATTAACTAGAGCCATTTGGTTTCAAGAACAACAAGCAGCTAACGTAACAGTTGTGAATGTTGGCGGACCAGATACAGAACCAACTTTAAGAAAAGCATTAGCTATCGGAGCGAACGAAGCCATTCGTGTAAATGCAACTCCAACTGATGGTTTCTTCGTTGCAAAACAATTAGCAGAGGTTGTAAAATCTGGTGGTTATGATTTAGTAATCTGCGGAAAAGAATCATTAGATTATAATGGTGGAATGGTTCCAGGAATGTTGGCAGGTTTACTAGGATATAACTTTGTAAATTCAGCTGTTGAAATGACCGTTGATGGAACTTCTGCAAAAGTAGGAAGAGAAATTGATGGTGGAAAAGAAATCGTTTCTGCATCGTTACCTTTAATTGTAGGTGGACAAAAAGGCTTGGTTGAAGAAAAAGACCTACGTATTCCAAATATGAGAGGAATTATGACCGCAAGAACTAAAGTTTTAACTGTACTTGAGCCAGTAGCAGCTGACAATAACACTAAAGCTGTGAAATTTGAAAAACCAGCAGCAAAATCGGCAGTAAAATTGTTTTCAGCTGACGATTTAGACGGATTAGTTAGCGCATTACACAACGAAGCAAAAGTTATTTAAGAATTAGGATTCTGGAATTGGGATTTATAATCCTTAATCTAAACTCCTAACTCTCAAAATCCTTAATAAAAAAATCCTTAATCCTAAATTATTATGTCAGTATTAATATATGCAGAATCAGCAGACGGAAAATTCAAGAAAGTTGCTTTCGAATTAGCGTCTTATGCAAAAAAAGTTGCCGAATCACTTGGCACAACAGTAACCGCTGTAACAGTTAACGCAGGAAATGTTTCTGAGTTATCTAAATATGGTGTAGATAAAGTTTTAAAAGTAACTAACGATAAGTTAGCTAACTTTAACGCAAAAGCTTACGCAGATGTAGTAAAACAAGCTGCACAAAAAGAAGGCGCAAAAGTAATTGTACTTTCTTCAACAACAGACAGTTTATACCTTGCTCCTCTTGTATCCGTTGGATTAGAAGCAGGTTTTGCTTCAAATGTTGTTGGATTACCACTATCAACTTCACCATTTCAAGTAAAAAGAACCGCTTTTTCAAACAAAGCATTCAATATCACAGAAATTTCAACAGATGTAAAAGTACTTTCAATTAGCAAAAACTCTTTTGGTTTAGTTGAAACTGCTTCATCTTTATCTGAAGAAGATTTTGCACCAACATTAAATGATGCCGATTTTTCAGTGAAAGTTGAATCTGTAGAAAAAACTACAGGAAAAGTAACTATTGCAGATGCTGACATCGTTGTTTCTGGTGGACGCGGAATGAAAGGTCCAGAAAATTGGGGAATGTTAGAAGAATTAGCATCAGTACTTGGAGCAGCAACAGCTTGTTCTAAACCAGTATCAGATATTGGATGGCGTCCTCACAGTGAGCACGTTGGTCAAACAGGAAAACCAGTTGCAAGTAATTTATACATTGCAGTAGGAATTTCTGGAGCAATTCAACACATTGCTGGAATCAACTCTTCTAAAGTAAAAGTGGTTATCAATACTGATGCTGAAGCGCCATTTTTCAAAGTAGCTGACTACGGAATTGTGGGTGATGCTTTAGATATTGTTCCAAGATTGACTCAAAAATTAAAAGAATTTAAAGCAAATAATAGCTAAAAATAAAACTAACTCAAACGTGATAAGCTATCTGAAATTATTTTTAGGTAGCTTATTTTTTTTGTTTAAAAAAGAGAAAGTTTTTTGTTACTTTGCAATCAATACAAATACAAAGTATTATTGTTTTCCAAATTTGATAAAATATAAAAATGAGTTTAGTAAAACTTACCATAAAAGGAATTTCGTACAGTCAAACCCAAAATGGAGCTTATGCCTTGATTTTAAACGAAGTTGATGGAGAAAGAAAACTACCAATCGTTATTGGAGCTTTTGAAGCACAATCCATCGCAATAGCTTTAGAAAAGGAAATCAAACCTCCAAGACCATTAACGCACGATTTATTTAAAAGTTTTGCAGACCGATTTGATATAGTAGTTAAACAAGTCATTATTCATAAACTAGTTGATGGTGTGTTCTATTCAAGTATCATTTGTGAAAGAGACAAAATTGAAGAGATTATTGATGCTAGAACTTCTGACGCTATTGCATTAGCATTGCGTTTTTCTGCACCAATTTTTACCTATAAAAATATTCTTGATAAAGCCGGAATTTATTTGAATGCCAATCCATCTGAAACTGAAAATACAGAAGATGAAGGCGCACTTTCAACTCCAGAAACTTTCGGAATTGAAAGCGATTCAAATGCTGAAAATTCTTATACAAAACTAAGTTTATCTGAACTTCACGAACTTTTAGAAAGCGCTGTTCAAGACGAAGATTACGAAAAAGCAGCAAGAATAAGAGATGAAATTTCGAAAAGAGAGTCTTAACTCTTAAACTTTTAAACACATAAACTTTTAAACCTTTTTTCAAAGTGAAACAATACCACGATTTAGTAAAGCACGTTTTAGAAAACGGAACTCAAAAAGGCGACCGCACAGGAACAGGAACCAAAAGTGTTTTTGGTTATCAAATGCGTTTTGATTTAGCTGACGGTTTTCCGATGGTTACCACTAAAAAGTTGCATCTAAAATCGATAGTTTACGAATTGCTTTGGTTTTTGAAAGGTGATACCAACATAGGCTATTTAAAAGAAAATGGCGTAAAAATTTGGGACGAATGGGCTGATGAAAACGGCGATTTAGGTCCAGTTTATGGTCACCAATGGCGCAATTGGAATAGTGAAGAAATCGACCAAATTACCGAATTAATTGACACTTTAAAAACCAATCCAAACAGCAGAAGAATGTTAGTTTCTGCATGGAATCCATCGGTTTTACCAGATACATCTAAATCATTTTCTGAAAATGTTGCCAACGGAAAAGCGGCTTTACCTCCATGTCATGCGTTCTTTCAGTTTTATGTTGCCGACGGAAAATTATCTTGTCAACTATACCAAAGAAGTGCTGATATATTTCTTGGTGTTCCATTCAATATTGCTTCTTACGCATTATTTACCATGATGATAGCACAAGTTTGTGATTTACAAGTTGGCGAATTCATTCATACTTTTGGAGACGCACACATTTATAACAATCATTTTGAACAAGTGGAATTACAATTGTCACGTGAACCAAAACCACTTCCGAAGATGATATTAAATCCTAATGTGAAAAATATTTTCGATTTTACATTTGAAGATTTCACTTTAGAAGGATATGATCCGCATCCACATATTAAAGGAATTGTTGCTGTATAAATTTAAATTATGAGAAAAATTATTCTTTTCTTTCTGCTTTTCTCTAAAGTAGTTTTTTCACAAGAATCAAACGATAAAATTATTTATTTGGATTCACTTGGAAATGAATCTTCAGAATTATCATATACACACTACCGAATCATTAAAGATTTCTTTTTAGAAAAACCTTCATATAAAATTGAAGAATATTACAAAACTGGAAGCTTAAAAAAAGAAGGTGTTTCGCCCACAAAAAACAAAATAATTTATGATGACACTTGGACTTTTTATTTTGAAAATGGCAATAAAAAGGAAGTAATTTTTTTTAAAAAAGGAAGACCAAGTGGAGAAACAGAAAAATGGTACGTTGATGGCTCAAAAAAGTTAATTGGAGAATACATCCAAGATGATAAAGAATTAACTTATGATTTAAAAATATATCAATTTTGGGACACCAAAAAAAACCAAACCGTAGTTAATGGAACAGGAACTTTTAATGAAATTGAGCCATTACATAACTCCATTGGAAAAGTAAAAGAGGGTTGGAAAGAGGGTGAGTGGAAAGGTCAAGATTTAAATTTAAAAATCTCTTACACAGAATACTATCAAAACGGTAAATTAACTTCAGGAAAAAGTATAGATTCATCAAATGTAGAATACGAATATAAAGCTCTTTTTATACCACCTAAACCAAAAAAAGGACTAGAACATTTTTACAAATACATTGAAAAAAACTTTAGAATTCCAAAAAGTTTTGGAAATAATTCTGGAAAAATAATTGTACAATTTTCTATAGAAAAAGACGGCAGAATCACTGACATCAAGATACTAAAAGGAGATAATGAAAGTGCAAATAACGAAGCCATTAGATTAATTAATAAATATCCCGATTGGGGAATTGGAGAATTTAGAGGAATTAAAGTCAAGACTAGTTACAGCATTCCAATCACAATAGAAGCTGCTGAGAATGAATAAAAAAATCCGCTTAACAAAATTGCCAAACGGATTTTTAAACAAACAAACTAAACCTATACTTCTAAAACGCTGTTTTCAGCATTTGCGAATTCATTCCAACGATAGCTATCTGCTTGTGGTTCGTTTATGTAAGAACCATCAACGATGTATCTAAATTCAAATGAATTATCTTTTGGTAAATCGAAAGCCGCTTTGAACGTTCCGTTTTTTAACTTAGATAATTCTCCTTCTGATGGATTCCAATTATTGAAATCACCAACAACAGCAGTTGTATTTGCTTCTTTTGCTTCTATTGAAAAAGTAACTTTACAAACTGGTTTTGTTTTTATAAATTGTTTCTTAATTGCCATAACTATTTCATTTATAGATTAATGCGACAAAGTAAAGGAATAAAAATATAGATTTTACATCGAAATGACGAATTATTATTTTATCATATTTGCTCAAAAAAACAAGATACATTCTTAATTTTTAAGCAGTTAAATTTTGATATTAAAATAAGAAAACGTTTTCTTAATAAATAATATCCATTTGTCATTTTTATAATTTCAAAAATATTTGTATCTTTAAATTCAAATTTTCGACTTATGAATACAGAACAACACGAAATGTATGAATACGCACGAAGAAGAATTAAACAAAAAAAAGGATTATATTTTCATTTTGTTTTATTTTTCCTTGGAGGCCTTTTTATATTTGCATTAAATAAATGGATGAATGTTGGAGAACCAACAAATTGGTATATTTGGGTTATAACAGCATGGTTTTTCATTTTTATTTTGCACTTCATCAAAGTCTTTATAACAGATAGTTTTATGAACAAAAACTGGGAACGAGAACAGATTAATCGTTTGATGACCATGCAAGAAAAAAAAATAGAACAACTTAAAAACGAAGTTGAAAATAAAAAAATTGTTTAATGATAACTCTCATAGCAGCTGCGGCTGAAAATAATGCTTTAGGAAAAGACAATCAATTAGTTTGGCACTTACCTAACGATTTTAAACGTTTCAAACAAATAACTTCTGGTCATTATATCATTATGGGAAGAAAAACATTTGAAAGTTTTCCTAAACCATTACCCAACAGAACTCACATTATTATTACAAGACAAAAAAACTACAAAGTTGAAGGCTGTCACGTTGTAAATTCAATTGAAAAAGCAATTGAAATTAGCCCAAAAGACGAAGAGGTTTTTATTATTGGTGGTGCAGAAATATACAACCAATCTATTGATTTTGCTGACAAAATTGAACTAACAAAAGTTCATGCGGAAATCAATCTCAATGAATGGGAATTAATTTTTGAAGAATTTCACACCAAAGACGAAAAACATAATTTTGATTTTACCTTTCAAACTTTTGTGAAAAAGTAATCGCTTTATTAAGATACTTTTAGATTTTGTTTTTGATGTTTTGACTTTTATTATTTGTACTTTTGCACCCTAAAAAGCGCTGAAAATGTCAAAAAATGTTACTCCATATAAAGATTCTACTTTAGGAAAAAAAGAACAAGTTACTCAAATGTTCGATAACATTTCAGGAAATTATGATGGTTTAAACCGTGTAATTTCTTTTGGAATTGATGTAAAATGGCGTAAGAAAGTTTTAGATCTTGTAAGTGCAAAAAACCCTGAAAACATTTTAGACATTGCTACAGGAACTGGTGATTTGGCAATATTAATGACCAAAACTAAAGCCAAAAAAATCATTGGATTAGACATTTCTGCTGGAATGCTTGAAGTAGGAAAAAAGAAAATTGCTGAAAAAAAATTAGACCATATTATCGACATGGTAATAGGTGATTCAGAAAACATGCCTTTTCCAGACAATCACTTTGATGCAATAACCGTTTCGTTCGGAATTAGAAATTTTGAAACACTTGAAAAAGGACTTTCAGAAATCTTGAGAGTATTGAAACCACAAGGGATTTTTGTTATTTTAGAAACTTCTGTCCCAGAAAAAACACCTTTCAAACAAGGATATAATTTTTATAGTAAAAATATTTTACCTATCATTGGAAAACTTTTCTCGAAAGACAATGTTGCCTACGGATATTTATCTGAATCTGCTTCTGTTTTTCCTTATGGTGAGAAGTTAAACAATATTTTGAGGAAAATTGGGTTTATAGATGTTGAAGCAATGCCACAAACATTTGGAGTTGCAACTATTTACAAAGCATCAAAAAAATAAAATAGGTACACTTGATTAAGTTCAAGCTAAATTAAAATGAAGAAACTACTTTATATTATACTATTATTACTTAGCATTACGACGTACTCGCAATCTAAAGGAATTTTTTCTAAAAACCCGATTTTGAATTTAGAAAACTTCGACAAACAGCGAGTTCATTGGGGTTATTTTTTAGGATTTAATATCTATGATTTTAAAATTGATTATTTAGACACACCAGATGTTGATATTGCAGTAAAACGAAATACTGGTTTTAATGTTGGTTTAGTTGGAAACCTAAGACTTCATGAACACATTGATTTGAGATTTGAACCAGGTCTTTATTATTCGCAAAGAAATCTAACTTACTCAGGTTTTACCAAAAAACTTGATGCTGAAAGAGAAGTTAGGTCAACTTATATTGATTTTCCGCTATTAGTGAAATTTTCTTCATTAAGAACTGGAAATATTAGACCTTATCTTGTAGGTGGAGTTTCTGCAACATTAAACCTTGCAAGTAATTCAAAATCTTTGGACGATAACTACCAACAGCGTTTTAGAGTGAAACCTTGGACACAAAACTATCAAATTGGTTTTGGAGTTGATTTATATTTAGAATATTTCAAATTCTCACCATCTATTAGAGGTGTTTTTGGCTTGAATGACGAGCTAATTCGCGACAATAATCCAAATAGTCCTTGGACAGGAAACATCAAATCTATGCAGTCTCGTGGTATTTTTGTGAATTTCACTTTCCACTAAGAATTTCTTTTAAATTCACTTAAGAAAATGGCGGTTGCTGTTGCTACATTCAAACTTTCTGTTTGTTGTAAATCACCAAATCTTGGAATAGCCAATCTATCGGAAACTAATTTTTCTATTTTTTCTGAAATTCCGTTGGCTTCATTACCTAAAACTAAAATTCCTTCTTGAGATAAATTTTCTTTGTAAACGTTTTTTCCATCCATAAAAGTTCCAAAAATTGGAGTGCTTGCTCTTTTTAGATATTTCTCTAAATCCAAATAAGCTACAGAAACTCTCGAAATCGAACCCATTGTTGCCTGAACTACTTTTGGATTGTAAACATCAACTGTTTGTTCACTACAAACCATTTGATTAATGCCATACCAATCACACAATCTAACAATTGTACCTAAATTTCCAGGGTCTCTAATATCGTCTAACGCAACTATTAAACCCTTATCATTTCTTGGTTTTTGTTCCGGAATTTGAAATAATGCCAAACAATTATTAGGAGTTGATAAACAAGATATTCTTTTCAAATCTTGATCCGAAATTTGTGTTTTTTTATCAGAACTTATTGTTTCAAAAATATTCTGTGTCACATACAAATGTTCTAGCACAAAATTTGATTGTAAGAGTTCTTGGATTACCTTTACACCTTCAGCAATAAACAATTGATGAATTTGTCTGAATTTTTTTTGTTGTAAACTCGTAATTAGCTTTATTTGGTTTTTACTAACCATAAAAAAATGTACTTTTGAATTAAATTTTCCAACCCATTGAAAAAACACGTTACAAAAATATCATTATTTATTTTAATCGGACTCATAATTGTCTCTTGTAATGTCACAAAAAAAGTGCCTGCTGGAAAACGACTTCTTGTTAAAAACGAAATAACCGTTGATAATAAAGAGACCAAGCAAGAAGATGTGTTTATTCAATTGTATCAAAAACCCAATAGTTCCATTCTTGGCTATCGTTTGCGTTTGAATTTATACAATCTGGCAAAGAAAAACGCCGACACTTCTTATGCAAAATGGTTGGCAAAAAAACCTAATCGCAGAAAAAATCTAGCCAAATTACTTTCTGAAAAACAAGTTGATCGCCTTGGAAAATCCTTTTTAGTTTCTGGATTTAGTAATTTTTTGATGAAAACTGGTGAAGCTCCAGTAGTTTTTGATACAATTAGCACAAAAAAATCCCTTAGAAGATTAGAATCTTTCTACTACAACAGAGGTTATTTTGATGTCAAAGCAAATTACACAAGAGATACAAGTGTTTCTAAAAAAATTGGCATTAAATATAATGTTGATTTAAAAAAACCTTACATAATTGATTCTCTAAAAACTGTAATTGAAACTCCGGCTCTAGATTCGTTGTATCAAACAAGGAAAAGCAATTCGATTATTAAATCAAATGTACAATACAATACAGAAGATTTTAATAATGAAAGAAATAGAATAACCACTCATTTTAGAAACAATGGCGCTTTCCTTTTTCAACAAAATTACATTACTTATAAGCTAGATACCATTGACACTAACAAAAAAGTAAATGTAAAATTACTCATAAAAGATTATTCTTACAGAGAAGATGATTCTTCTAAAACCGCTCCTTTTAAATTATATAAGATAAGTAAAGTTGCCATTTATACTGACCACACAACCAATAAAAACGATATAAAAATAAAAGATAGTCTAGAATACAAAGACTTTTTCTTGTACAGCGAAAACAAATTAAAATACCGTCCAAAAGCAATTACAGATGCTGTTTTCATTACCAAAGGAAGTCTGTATTCTGATAATTCTAATGTGCTTACCACTCGATATTTGAGTAATCTAAAAGTATTTAACTATCCAACAATTCAATATAAAGTTGACCCTAAAGATGAAAATGCTTTGATTGCAAATATTTTCTTAACTCCAAGAAAGAAATATACTTTTGGAGCATCTGTAGATTTCACACATTCTAATATTCAAGATTTTGGTATTTCCGGAAACACTTCTATGGGAATTAGAAACGTATTTAACGGAGCAGAAACTTTTGAACTTGGATTTAGAGGAAACGTTGGTGCATCAAGAGATAATGCTAATCCAAACAATAATTTTTTTAATATATCTGAAATTGGTATTGATGCCAAGTTGAATTTTCCGAGAATTTTCTTCCCATTTAATACCGAAAAAATTATTGCAAAAAGTATGATTCCATCCACTTCAATAAGTGTGGGTTTTGCAAAACAAAGAAACATCGGATTGGACAAACAAAACTTTACGAGTGCTTTTTCCTACAATTGGACACCAACAAGAAATACTGCATTCCGATTTGATATTTTGAATATTCAATTTGTTAAAAACGTAAACATTGGAAATTATTTCAATATTTATCAATCTTCTTATAATGTTTTGAATCTTTTAGCAAACAACTATTCGACTAATCAAGACTATTTCGATAATAATAAATTGATTATTGGATCAGGAACAGATGGTTTTGTAAACGATGCTTTATTTGGTACTTTGTCAAGTTCTATAAGCGCAAGCGATTTAAAAACCATTAGAAGTATTGAAGAAAGAAGAAAAAGATTAACTGAGAACAACTTGATTTTTGCGACGAATATAAGCTACTCTAAAACCACTAGCAAAGGTCTAAACGACAATAGTTTCTATTCGTATAAAACTAAAATTGAATCTGCAGGAAATCTACTTTCAATCTTGGCTAGAGCTTCCAAACAGCTTGAAAATCAATCTGGCGCCAACACTTTCTTTGAAGTAGAATATTCTCAATACATAAAAGGCGAGTTTGAATTTATTAAACACTGGAATTTTGGCACAAAAAAAGTTATTGCAATGAGAAGTTTTGCTGGAATAGCTGTTCCTTATGGTAATTCTAATAGTATTCCTTTCTCTCGAAGTTATTTTTCTGGTGGTTCTAACGATAACCGTTCTTGGCAACCCTATAGTTTAGGTCCAGGAAGCAGTGGCGCTATCAACGACTTTAATGAAGCCAACATGAAACTAGCTTTTAGTGCGGAACTTCGATATAACTTATTCGGAAAATTCAACAGTGCGATTTTTACTGATATCGGAAATATTTGGAATGTTTTTGACAATGTTACCGACGAAGCAAATAAATTTAAAGGATTAGAATCCATGAAAGAACTTGCTGTAGGAACTGGAGTAGGTTTACGATACGACCAAGGTCTTTTTGTAGTGCGATTTGACCTCGGATTTAAAACCTATAATCCTTCAAAAATTGAAAATGAAAGATGGTTTAGAGAATTGAATTTTTCTAAATCAGTATTAAATATTGGAATAAATTATCCTTTCTAATTTTAGAAATTATTACTTTTGTAAACTTAACTAAAAAACATAACTACAAGATGTCACACAATATCAAACCTGGAGTTGCCACTGGAGATGAAGTTCAAGCAATTTTTGCTTATGCAAAAGAAAAAGGATTCGCGCTTCCTGCGGTAAACGTAACTGGTTCAAGTACCATCAATGGTGTTTTAGAAACAGCAGCCAAATTAAATGCACCTGTTATCATTCAATTTTCTAATGGTGGAGCACAATTTAATGCTGGAAAAGGACTTTCAAATGCTGGCGAAAAATCGGCTATTGCTGGTGGAATAGCTGGAGCAAAACACGTTCACACTTTAGCAGAAGCTTATGGAGCAACTGTTATTCTTCATACAGATCACTGTGCAAAAAAATTATTACCTTGGATTGATGGTTTATTAGATGCTTCTGAAAAACATTTTGCAGAAACAGGAAAACCTTTGTATTCATCACACATGATTGACTTGTCTGAAGAACCAATTGAAGAAAATATCGAAATCTGTAAAACTTATTTAGCTCGTATGAGTAAAATGGGAATGACTTTAGAAATTGAATTAGGAATTACCGGTGGTGAAGAAGACGGAGTTGATAATTCTGATGTTGATAGTTCTAAATTATACACACAACCTTCAGAAGTTGCTTATGCTTATGAAGAACTTTTAAAAGTTAGCCCAAGATTCACAATCGCAGCTTCTTTCGGAAATGTTCACGGTGTTTACAAACCAGGAAATGTAAAATTAACTCCAAAAATCTTGAAAAACTCTCAAGAGTATGTTCAAAACAAATTCAATACTGGTGCTAATCCTGTTGATTTTGTATTCCACGGAGGTTCTGGTTCTACATTAGAAGAAATTAGAGAAGCTATTTCTTATGGTGTGATCAAAATGAATATTGATACTGACTTACAATTTGCTTTCACAGAAGGTATTCGTGATTATATGGTAAACAATATTGAGTATTTAAAAACTCAAATCGGTAATCCAGAAGGTGCTGATTCACCAAATAAAAAACATTATGACCCAAGAAAATGGGTTCGTGAAGGAGAAGTTACTTTCAACAAAAGATTAGAGCAAGCATTTGCTGATTTAAACAACGTGAATACTTTATAATGTAAGATTAAGGATTTGGGATTAAGGATTTTAAAATCCTAATTCTCAGATTCCTAATTCCAAAATACAAAATTATGGCTTGGTTTAAAAGAAAAGAAAAAGGAATTACTACTGCAACTGAGGACAAAAAAGATGTTCCTAAAGGATTGTGGTACAAATCGCCAACAGGAAAAATTATTGATACTGACGAATTAGCTAGAAATCTTTGGGTTAGTCCAGAAGACGATTTTCATGTTAGAATTGGAAGTAAAGAATATTTCGAAATTTTGTTCGATAACAACGAGTTCAAAGAATTGGATGCAAAAATGACATCTAAAGATCCATTGAACTTTGTGGATACTAAAAAATATTCTGACCGATTAAAAGACGTAATGGACAAAACCAAATTGAAAGATGCGGTTAGAACAGGCGTTGGAAAATCTAAAGGTAAAGATTTAGTAGTTTGTTGTATGGATTTTGCCTTTATTGGTGGATCAATGGGTGCAGTTGTTGGAGAAAAAATTGCTCGTGGAATTGATTATTCTATCAAACATAACGTGCCATTTTTAATGATTTCAAAATCAGGTGGTGCTCGTATGATGGAAGCGGCTTTTTCATTAATGCAATTAGCTAAAACCTCAGCAAAATTAGCGCAATTGGCCGAAGCAAAAATCCCATACATTTCATTATGTACAGACCCAACAACTGGTGGAACTACAGCATCTTACGCTATGTTAGGTGATATTAATATCGCTGAACCAGGAGCATTAATTGGATTTGCTGGTCCTAGAGTAGTTCGTGATACAACAGGTAAAGATTTACCAGAAGGTTTTCAAACATCAGAATTTTTGTTAGAACACGGTTTCTTAGATTTTATCACTCCAAGAAAGGAACTAAAAGACAAAATCAATCTATACATCGATTTAATTTTGAATCAAGAAATTAGATAGATTTTAAAAGATATTTAAAAACAAAAAACACAAAGTAATTGCTTTGTGTTTTTTTTATTTATTTATTTTAAACTCCGTACTTCTTACTTCTACCTTCGTACTTCCAAATTACATTCCACTACGAATAGCTTCTACTGGATCAAGTTTTGAAGCTGAGATTGCCGGTAAAATTCCTGCAATTAATCCAATTATTATGGCTAATCCTGAGCCTAACATAATATTGCTTAAACTCAATACAAACTCAAAGTCGAGAAGTTTTGTTAAGGTAATTGCAATAATCCAGACTAGAAAAATTCCTATTAATCCGCCAATTAAACACAAGATTACGGCTTCAAATAAAAACTGAAATAAGATGAATCTATTTTTAGCACCAAGAGATTTCTGAATTCCGATTAAGTTGGTTCGTTCTTTTACAGAAACAAACATAATGTTGGCTACTCCAAAACCTCCAACTAAAAGAGAAAATCCTGCAATAACCCATCCACCAAGATTCATAAAACCAATTACACCATCAATTAAATCGGTAAAACCTGAAAAAACATTCACAAAAAAGTTGTCAATTTCACCAGTTTTAACACCTCTAAACATACGTAGTTTTTGTTTTAAATCGGCTTTGAAGGCTTCCATATCGATGCCTTTTTTAGGTTTGATAACAATTACAGGCGTCATCGAATCGTTATTATCGCCATACATTCTTCTAATGAAATTCACAGGAATAAATGCCGAAGTATCATCGTCTCCAAACATTCCGGCGCCTTGTTTTTTCAACACGCCAATCACAGTGAAACGCTGTCCGTAAAGTCTGATTTCTTTTCCGATGGGATCTAAATTTTCAAAAAGACTATTGGCTAATTCATGACCAATTACCGTTACAGCAGCTCCAGAATTCGATTCCGATTCGTTGTAAAAACGTCCATCGGTAAATTCTAAACCTTGAATATCAATAAACTCATAAGAAACTGGAACCACATTTACATTACTAACCGATTTCTCTTCATATTTTACGGTTTCCCAACTCAAGAAAATCTGAAAAGCTAATTCTTGTGCGTCTGGAAGTGACGTTTTAAGATATTCATATTCGGTGTAAGTCACATCTGGAAATTGCTCTCGCTTCCATCTTGGCACTTCTGAAGGACCAAAACTACCTTTGAACAAATAAATAGTATTTTTATCTAAACTACTTAACTCCTTTTTGATTTTTTGATCTAAAGAATCGACCGCTGCTAAAACAGCAATGATAGAAAATATTCCAATCGTTACTCCAAGCAGCGAAAGAAGTGTACGCAACTTATTGTTTCGCAACGCATTCATTGCAAAACTGAAACTTTCACTCAATAATCGAAGGTAAACAAGCATATCGGTTTTATTTTCTAGGTCAAATTTAAGATATTAGTAAATAGAATGATGGAATTGTTACAGAAAATAAAGTGAAATTGTAAGTTGTCATAATATTTTTGAAAAATCAACTAATAACTATCATTTTATAAACCTAAAAAACATCCAATTTTGTTAAAATATTCTACAAAAAACTAAAATAAAATCCGATAAAAAAAACTACTTTTGCGTGCTTAACAACACAACACAATGAGCACTACAAAAACAATTCAATCTGCTCTTATTTCTGTATTTGATAAAACGGGATTAGAGCCTATTGTGAAACAACTTCACAAACAAAACGCAACTATTTATTCTACTGGAGGAACCGAAGAATTTATTAAAAATCTTGGTATTCCTGTAGTTCCTGTAGAAGATATTACTGCCTTTCCAGAGATTCTTGGTGGAAGAGTAAAAACATTACATCCTAAAATTTTTGGTGGTATTTTAAACCGTCAAGACAACCCAACCGATGTGGAACAAATGAAACAGTTTGAGATTCCGCAAATCGACTTGGTTATTGTTGATTTATATCCGTTTGAAAAAACAGTAGCTTCTGGTGCAAATGAAACCGATGTTATTGAAAAAATTGATATCGGAGGAATTTCATTAATTCGTGCTGCTGCAAAAAACTTTAAAGACACCGTAATTGTTCCATCAGTTGCAGAATATGAATTGTTCCTAGGAATGATTACTGAAGGAAACGGCGCTACAACTTTAGAACAAAGAAAATACTTGGCTACAAGAGCATTTCACGTTTCATCAAATTACGATACCGCGATTTTCAATTATTTTAATACAGAAGATACTTATTACAAAGAAAGTATTGCTAATGGTCAAGTGTTGCGTTATGGAGAAAATCCTCATCAAAAAGGATTCTTCTTTGGCGATTTTGACGCTATGTTTACCAAACTTCACGGAAAAGAATTATCATATAACAACTTGTTAGATGTTGACGCTGCTGTAAATTTGATTGAAGAATTTAAAAACAACGAACCAACTTTTGCCATTCTAAAACACAATAACGCTTGCGGATTAGCAACTAGACCAACAATGAAAGAAGCTTATCTTGCTGCTTTAGCCTGCGATCCAACCTCTGCTTTTGGAGGTGTTTTGATGGCAAACGGTCATATTGATACTGCCACGGCTACCGAAATCAATTCTTTATTTTGTGAAGTAGTAATTGCACCAAGTTATGATGCTGAAGCGTTAAATATTCTACAAGAAAAAAAGAACCGAATTGTATTGACAATAAATGATGTACCTTTACCTCAACGCCAAGTAAGAACTTGTTTAAACGGATTGTTGGTACAAGATAAAAACAACATCACAGATACTAAACAAGACATAAAAAACGTTACTATAACAATACCTACAGAGCAAGAAGTAGAAGATTTATTGTTTGCTTCTAAAATCTGTAAAAACACCAAGTCAAATACTATAGTTTTTGCCAAAAACAATACTTTAATTGCTTCTGGAACGGGACAAACCTCTCGTGTAGATGCTTTAAAACAAGCCATTGAAAAAGCAAACACTTTCGGATTTGATTTACATGGAGCTGTGATGGCAAGCGATGCTTTCTTCCCATTTCCTGATTGTGTAGAGATTGCAAATCATGCTGGAATTACGGCTGTTATTCAACCAGGAGGTTCTATAAAAGACGAATTGAGCATCAATTATTGTAACGAAAATAAAGTTGCAATGGTATTTACAGGAACACGTCATTTTAAACATTAATTTTATTATTTTTGTAGGCTGATAAAAATTTAACAAACTAAACACCCTTTTTTGAATATGGGATTTTTTGATTTCATGACCGAGGATATAGCAATTGACCTTGGTACCGCTAATACACTAATCATTCACAACGACAAAGTTGTTATTGATAGTCCTTCTATTGTTGCAAGAGATAGAATCACTGGAAAAATCATCGCAGTTGGTAAAGAAGCCAACATGATGCAAGGTAAAACCCATGAAAACATCAAAACCATTCGACCATTAAAAGACGGAGTTATTGCCGATTTTGATGCATCAGAAAAGATGATTAGCATGTTTATCAAAAGTATTCCTGCTTTAAAGAAAAAAATGTTTACTCCTGCTTTACGTATGGTGGTTTGTATTCCATCAGGAATTACTGAAGTAGAAATGCGTGCGGTAAAAGAATCGTGTGAGCGTGTAAACGGAAAAGAAGTTTACTTAATTCATGAGCCAATGGCTGCAGCAATCGGTATTGGTATCGATATTATGCAACCAAAAGGAAACATGATTGTTGATATTGGTGGTGGAACAACAGAAATTGCTGTAATTGCTCTTGGTGGAATTGTTTGTGACAAATCGGTAAAAATTGCCGGTGACGTTTTTACAAATGATATTATCTACTACATGAGAACACAACACAATTTATTTGTTGGAGAGACTACTGCAGAGAAAATCAAAATTCAAATCGGTGCCGCTACAGATACTTTAGATTCTCCACCAGATGACATGTCAGTTCAAGGTAGAGATTTACTTACTGGTAAACCAAAACAAGTAGAAGTTTCTTTTAGAGAAATTGCTAAAGCACTAGACAAATCAATTCAACGTATTGAAGATGCTGTGATGGAGACTTTATCTCAAACTCCGCCAGAATTAGCTGCCGATATTTATAATACTGGTATTTATTTAGCGGGTGGTGGTTCGATGTTGAGAGGATTAGATAAACGTATTTCTCTTAAAACAGATTTACCAGTTTACATCGCTGAAGATCCTTTGAAAGCAGTTGTAAGAGGAACAGGTATGGCGTTGAAAAACATCCCAAAATTTAGAAGCATATTAATTAAATAAAATTCCAATTTTTTTAAATCCCAAATTCCAAATAGCGTTTTAAAATCTATATTGGAATTTGGAATTTGAAGTTTTATAACTTTTAAAAGATGCAGCAAATATTTAATTTCATATTTAAAAACAGCTATCGTATGCTGTTTTTGCTGCTTATGATAATAGCTGTTTCTTTAACTATTCAATCGCATTCCTATCACAAAAGTAAAGTTATTAGTTCTGCTAATTTCTTCACTGGAGGTGTTTATGAAATGACTAGCAATGTGGAAGGTTATTTCAATTTAAAAGTACAAAACGAAGAACTTGCCAAAGAAAATGCTCGTTTGAAAGGATTACTTTTTAATATTAAAGACTCTACTAAAGTCCCAAATTTAGATTCTATCAAAGGAGTTAAGAAAACTGACATCATTATTTCGAAAGTTATCAAAAACTCTTATAGCAATCAGGTTAACTTCTTGACACTGAACTCTGGTTCTAATCAAGGTGTTAAACCAGAAATGGGTGTAATTAATAGTTTAGGAATTGTAGGAGTTGTAGAAAATACCTCAGCAAATTATAGTACTGTATTAAGTATTTTAAATACTGAATCTCCTTTAAATGCTAAAGTTAAAAAATCTAATCATATTGGTTCATTAACTTGGAATGGTAAAAATACTGGTTTCGTTCAACTAACAGACGTTCCAAGATTGGCAACTGTTAGAAAAGGTGATACTATTGTTACTGGAGCGCAGTCTACCATCTTTCCAGAAAACATCGGAATTGGAACAATTGAAAAAATTTACATCGACAATGAAACTAATTTGTATATGATAGACGTAAGACTTTTCAATGATATGACAAGTTTAGGTCACGTATACATTATCAGAAATAAAGATAGAGAAGAAATCATTAACTTAGAAAAGAAAACTCAAAAAAATGAATAGTGCTATGTTGTTCAATATGGCCCGTTTTATTTTACTGCTTGCGGTACAAGTTGTTATTTTTAATAATTTCAATTTCTTAGGTTATATCAATCCGTTTCCTTACATCCTTTTTATTATTCTTTATCCAGTTAATGGAAATAAATATGCTTTACTAATGTCAAGTTTTTTTCTAGGTATTACGATGGATTTATTTTGTAATTCTGGAGGAGTCCATGCTGCAGCTTGTCTACTATTAGCATTTGTAAGGCCATCTATTTTTAAATTTTCATTTGGTTTAAGTTATGAATATCAAACTGTTAGACTGAATGATACTTTAACACCAGAGCGTTTTTCATTTATCCTATTAGCAGTAATAATTCATCATTTAACACTTTTTGTCCTTGAAGTTTTCACTTTTGAATACCTTTGGGATATTGTTCTTAGAACTATTATTAGCACCATTTTTACTATAATAATTTGTATCTTAATTATTTACTTAATCAAGCCAAGTAAACGATGAGAAAAGCATTATTACCTTCTGTAGTAATTATCGCAGCATCTTTGTTGTTGCTCCGAATTTTTTATTTGCAAGTTATAGACGACTCTTTCAAACTAAAGTCGGAGAATAACGCCATTAAAATCAAATACGATTATCCCGAAAGAGGTTATGTATATGATAGAAATGGAAAATTATTAATTGCCAATCAACCATCCTATGATATTATGGTTGTGCCAAAAGATGTAAAAAACATAGATACTTTAGAGTTTTGTTCACTACTTGATATTAGCAAAGAATTTTTTATCAAAAAAATTAATAAAGCTAAAGTCTATAGCCCAATGCTTCCTTCTGTTTTTTTACCTCAATTAAACAAATTGGAATATGCTGCTTTTCAAGAAAAAATTAGAAAATTTGGTGGTTTTTATATTCAAAAACGTTCATTAAGAGATTATCAAGTTGATTATGGTGCTAATGTTTTTGGTTTTATCACACAAGTAAATGAGAATATTGTAAAGAAGAATCCTTATTATATAGGTGGTGATTTAATTGGAAAACAAGGTATCGAACAAAGTTATGAAGAATTCTTAAGAGGTCAAAAAGGTGTAAAATACATTTTAAGAGATAAATTCAATAGAGAAATTGGTTCTTATAAAGAAGGAAAATACGATACGATTTCCAAACAAGGAAGTGATTTAACTTTAACTATTGATGGAGAACTTCAAAAATATGGTGAAGAATTAATGATTAATAAATGGGGTGGAATTGTGGCAATCGAACCAAAAACTGGTGAAATTTTAGCATTAGTAAGTGCGCCAAGTTTTAATCCTGCTTTGTTAGTAGGTAGACAACGTTCAAAAAATTATACTTTGCTACATAATGATTCTATTGCAAAACCATTATACGACAGAGGTCTTTTGGCAGAATACACACCAGGTTCGCCTTTTAAAATTCTAACTGGATTAATTGCTTTACAAGAAGGAGTTGTCACTGATAGTACACGATTTTCATGTCATCGAGGTTTTAGTTATGCTCGTGGACGTTTTATGAAATGTCACTGTTCTGGTGGAGCAGTTCAATTACACAGAGGAATTTATCAATCTTGTAATACCTATTTTTCTAATTGTTATATCAAATTGATTAACAAATACAAAGACCATAGTTATGCAGTTGACAGATGGGCAGACCATTTAAAAAGTTTTGGTTTAGGCGCTTTTATGGGTTATGATTTACCAATTGGTAAAAAAGGAAACATACCAACCTCTAAAACCTATAATAGGGTTTATAATGGTTGGAATTGGGATGGAAAAACAATCGTTTCAAATGCCATTGGACAAGGAGAGGTTTTGATGACTCCTATTCAACTCGCCAATTTCATGGCTACTGTTGCCAATAGAGGTTATTATTATACACCTCACATTGTTAAGAGAATTAAAGGTAATATTATTGATAAAAAATACAGAACCAAACATACTACTACTATTGATAGAAAATATTTTGAGCCTATAATCACAGGTATGAATGCAGTTTATGGTCCAGGCGGAACAGCATCAGGACTTGGAGTTGCAGGAATTGAAATCTGCGGAAAAACAGGTACAGCAGAGAATTATTTGAAAGTTAATGGTAAGCGTGTAAAACTTCAAGATCACTCGATATTTGTTGCTTTTGCTCCTAGAGACAATCCAAAAATTGCAATTGCAGTATTTGTTGAAAATGGATATTGGGGTAAACGTTGGGCTGGACCAATTACAACTTTAATGATTGAGAAATATTTAAACAAAAAAATCACTAAAGTTGATTTCGAAAAAAGAATGCTAACTGGAAGTTTGAAAGCACAATACGACAAGTTATATCCTAAGAAACATCAAGATAGTATTTCATTAATTAATAATAGAATTAAAGATAGTTTAGCAAAAATTAAAAGAACAAGAGATTCAATAAACGGAGTTTTGAAAAAGGAAATAAAAATTGATACTTTACAAAATCCCTAGTTTAAGTTAAAAATGAGAAACCAAAGTGTAACCAATAATATCGACTGGATTAGTATTGTCATTTACATTGCATTAGTTGTAATGGGATGGCTCAATATTTATTCGTCATCATTGTCTACCGTTTCAGAAGATGCTTCTATTTTTGATTTTACTCAAATTTATGGAAAGCAGTTTCTTTTTATCATTTTCTCTATTCCAATCATTTTTGTGGTTTTATCTGTAGAAGCTAAATTTTATGAAAAGTATTCTATAATTATTTTCGCAGTAGCTCTTTTATCATTAATTGGATTATTCCTTTTCGGAAAAACTATTGCTGGCCAGCGTTGTTGGTATGCCATAGGAAGTTTTACCTTACAACCTTCAGAGTTTGCAAAAGCTGCGACTTCACTAGCTTTGGCTAAATACTTAAGTGATGTTCAGGTTAACTTAAAAGACGTTAATAGGCAAATTCAAGTTTTAATTATCATTTTCCTTCCTGTAATGTTGATTCTTCCACAACCCGATCCTGGAAGTGCCTTAATTTACAGTGTATTCTTCATAGTACTTTACAGAGAAGGTTTGCCAGGTTGGTATTTACTTACTGGTTTTATAGCTATAATTTTATTCGTTTTAACTTTAGCAACCAACAACCCATACATTGTAATAGGAATTACTGCTTTAGTATTAATTATAAACTATTTTAGAAGTAGATTAGTTGACAGAAACATTATTGCAAGTGCTATTCTTTTGATTGTTATTACTGCTTTTTCATTTTCTGTAAATTTTGTTTTTAACAATGTGTTCAAACAACACCATAGAGATCGTTTCAATATTTTACTTGGTAAAGAAGTTGATATGAAAGGTGTTGGTTATAACACAAATCAATCTGAAATTGCTATTGGTTCGGGAGGATTTTTTGGGAAAGGTTACCTTGAAGGAACACAAACCAAAGGAGGTTTTGTACCAGAACAGCACACCGATTATATTTTTACAACCGTTGGTGAAGAATGGGGTTTCTTGGGTTCAATCTTTGTAATAGGTTTGTTTGTTGGATTAATACTAAGAGTGATTTATTTAGCCGAACGACAAAAAACAAAATTCAGTCGAGTCTATGGCTATTGCGTCGCCGGAATTCTTTTTATTCACTTTTTTGTAAATATAGCAATGGTTGTAGGTGTTTTTCCAACAATTGGGGTTCCATTACCTTTCTTTTCATATGGAGGTTCCGGACTTTGGGGTTTTACCATTTTATTGTTTATTTTCTTAAAAATGGATGCTAACAAAGTAAATGAATGGTAGTTTAATTGAAACTCCACGATTTATAATCGCTGCTTTTTTCCAAATTATTTTCAATTTTATCATTCAAACTCGGATAGAAATCAATTCCGGTCATTTTTTCTATTTCATCAACCGGAACGACAAACTCGTAAAGCGGTTTATTACTATCAACTGCTGGAACCAAAAAGCCTATCATCTTATACTCACTTCTTGAAGTATCTAATAAAACTTTATAAAAATATTCAGGAACAGCAACATCTTCCCGTCCAATAGTTTTTAAATCATCATTCAAAACACCTCCTGTTACAACATAAATCCCATCATATTTTGATGCCCAATAACGAACTTTTTGCTCTAAAGTATTCCAAATACCATTATTGAAATCATTCTTTTGAGGCGAAATATTTGATGTTAAAAAAGTTTCATCATAAGCTTCTTTAGAAAATTTCATATCACCAGCTGGACATAAATGACCTTTATCATAACCAGAACGTTTGTAATTTCTCCAATCTGCAGAACCAGTTTTTACCTTTTCATCTTCAATAAAAAAAGGCCTATCATAATCATGGTATGATTTTATTCCTTTAAGTTCATACGCAACCCATTCTGCTTGCTCAAATGCTTCATTATAGGATAATGTATAATACTTATGCTTTACAACTTGATTAGTTGTTGAAGAAGGCAGAAAATCAAACTCCGTATTATCAGTTTGCATTGAAGTTTCATTTTTTTCTGTTGAACCAGTTGAAACTTTAGGTTCCAAACTAGAATCTAACTCTTTTCTGCAAGAAACAGTTATTGTAGAAAATATTAGACATAAAATGATAGCAAGTACTAAAGAATTTTTCATAATTTTATAAATTGATTTAACTGTCCTATTTCAACATATAGGTAGTTGAAACTAATAAATTTAAAACTTAACAAATATGAAAATTAAATTTTTACTTACAGCCATTCTTCTTGTAAGTTTTCAAAACTTTTTTGCACAAGAAACGCCAGTTAAACAAGCTGTTGATTCTGTCAAACAAAATGTAATAGATGTAGAAAAACAAAGAGCTCTTGAAAAAGAACGTTTAGAAAAACAACTAAAAGAAGAAAAAAAAGCTTTAAAAGAAAAAGAAAAAGCTGAAGAGAAAGTTGAAAAAGCAGAAAAAGAAGCTAAGAATGCTGAAAAAAAAGCCGAAAAACAACAAGACAAATTAGAAAAAGAACAAAAGAAGTTTGAAAAAGAGCAAAAGAAATTAGCAAACGCTGAGAAAGATGTTGAAAAAGCTCAAAGTAAAATTGAAAAAGAAAGAAAGAATCTTGAAAAAATGCAAGCCAAACATGAGAAAGCAATAGCTAAAGGAAAACTTTCTCCAGTTGAAATTGAAAAAGGAAATGTTGCTTTAACAAAACAACAACTTAAAATAAAAGAAGCTGAAGAAGATTTAGAAAAAGCTCAAAAGAAACTAAAAAAACTTAGATAAAAAAAACGCTCCTATATTTAGGAGCGTTTTTTTATTACTTAAATTCTATTAAGATTTAATAACTTTTTCTTTTTTCAATTTAGTTGTCAATGCTTTTTTAGTATTTCCTGACTGTAAATCATCAAGAACATGGATTGCCTCTTCAATATAAATATCTTTAGAAAGACTTTCATGCCATCTTTCGCGTTTTTCTTTTAGTGTTACATCGGTTTTCATCTGCTCTTCTTCATAAGGCAACGATTTAAACTTAAACGCATTTGTATAATCAGCAATTGACTTATACTTTTTATTAGTTTCCTCTAATTGCTTTTGCTCTTGCTTGAATTTGTCAATTTGCAAACTATATACATTTTCTTCATTACGCTCTTGACGCCATTTAGCATTATCATCAATCAAATTCATTTGCGGATTACTTGCAATACGTTTCTTGCTATTTTGAATAGCCAAATCATAATTAGCAGCTTTATTCCAAAGTTTGTAATCAGCAGCTTCTATTTTATCCCAAGGCATTGCATTGTCTACGTCACGTTCACCCATTTTTAAATAAGCATAACTATCTGGCATCACAATATCACTGCTTACTCCTTCTAATTGAGTTGAACCTCCATTGATTCTGTAAAACTTTTGAGTAGTGGTTTTTAACGCACCTAAATCACCCAAAGTATTACCTCTCACAAACTGATTCAAATCGATAACATTTTGAACGGTTCCTTTACCATAAGTTTGCTTACTTCCTATAATCACAGCACGTTTATAATCTTGCATTGCTGCAGCCAAAATCTCAGAAGCAGAAGCAGAAAACTCATTGGTCATAATAACTAATGGTCCGTCCCACTCTACTTTAGCATCTTTATCATAAAGAACTTCTCTTTTCCCTGCAGCTGATTTAATTTGTACAATTGGTCCTTGCTCAATAAACAATCCGCCAATATCAACTACTGTTTTTAAAGAACCTCCTCCATTATCTCTAACGTCAACAATAATTCCTTGAACACCTTCACTTTTCAATCTGGCAACTTCTTGAGCAACATCTTTTCCGGCATCTCTACTGTCTTTATTTTCAAAATCGATGTAGAATTTTGGTAAATAGATAATTCCATACTTCACACCATTTTTCTCAACTACACTAGATTTTGCATAGGTTTCTTCAATTTCAACTTCATCTCTTATAATTGAAATTACTTTAAGCGAACCATCTGTTTTCTTAACAGTAAGACGAACTTCTGTTCCTTTTGGACCTTTTATTTTTTTAACGACGTCATCCAAACGCATTCCAACTACATCTACAGGATCGCTATCACCTTGAGCAACTTTAAGAACTACATCGCCTGCTTCTAATTCTTTTCCTCTCCAAGCTGGTCCTCCAGAAATTAATTCTGTGATTTCAGTGAAGTCATTTTTCTTTTGAAGACGTGCTCCAATTCCTTCTAATTTTCCACTCATACTAACATCAAAACGTTCTTTTTCGTCTGGTGCAAAATAAGAAGTATGTGGGTCAAATCTAGACGCGATGGCATTTACATAAACCGAAAACCAATCAGAACGATCTAATTCTTTACTTATAAAAGTGAAATTTTCATTCAATGATTTTAAAGTACTTTCTCTTGTCTCTTTTTCTAATTGCTCAAATGTTTTTGGTGCGTCATTCTCAGTTTTAGCAATACTTTCTTGAAACTTTTTCTCCAATTCAGGAGTTAGCTTATCACCCATTTTTAAACGATATTCTTTCAAACGCTCTTCTGGAGATTTATTTTTATTCTTTTGAATGTCTTCTTGAATTTTTTGTTTTTCAACTAAAGAAGATAATGTTGAGAGCTTCACTTGTTTTCTCCAACGTTCTTTTAAATCAGAAACATTTTTAGAATAAGGTGCTTTCTCATAGTCTGTATCAATATCTTCATTAATAGAATAATCAATAGGATTTTCTAATGCAGCTTTATAGTAGCTTTCACTTTCTTTCATTCTTTTGATAAGACGTGTATAAGTCAAATCAAAAAAAGTAAGTTGTTTGTTGTTGATTTGATCATCAATCTGTGTTTCGTATTTAGAAAACTCATCTATATCTGATTGCAAAAAGAATCTTTTTGATGGATCTAAAGCCGTGATATAATCTTTGTAAACACCTTTAGAAAAAGTATCATCTATTTGAGCCGGACTGTAATGTCCTTTTTCAATTACATACGTCAATAACTCAATAAGCAATTTATCTTTTTCTGGATCATTTTTATCTTTTGGGATAAAACTCCATAAACCAACGGAAAGTGCTAGTACAAGAAGTACTATTTTATAATGTCTTTTCATAAATTGAACTATTGTATTCATTAATTTTTCTACTAAATTACATAAAAAACTATGCCATTAAATTGTGATATCGCATAATTTTTTGTTAAAACCATTGCTATGGCTCAAAGTTATAAAATTTGTAATGGAATAAGTCTTAAAATAATTACTTTTGTTACACAAATAAAATTCAAATGTCTAAAAAACCTTTAATTCTAATAACCAACGACGATAGTATTTCTGCACCAGGAATTCGAACATTAATAGCAGTTATGTCTGAAATTGGAGAAGTTGTTGTGGTTGCGCCTGATAGTCCGCAAAGTGCTATGGGGCATGCTATTACTATCAACAACACCTTGCATTTGAATAAAATTTCTGCAGAAAATGCTGAGATTTTGGAATACAGTTGTTCTGGAACTCCTGTAGATTGTGTGAAAATGGCTGTAAATGAAATCCTGAAAAGGAAACCTGATTTATGTGTTTCCGGAATCAATCACGGTTCTAATTCTTCCATAAATGTAATTTATTCAGGGACAATGAGTGCTGCTGTTGAAGCCGGAATTGAAGGAATTCCTGCCATTGGATTTTCACTTTTAGATTATAATTGGAATGCCGATTTTGAACAAATCAAACCTTTTGTAAAGAAAATTGCACTGCAAGTTTTAGAACATGGTTTACCTGATGGAACGGTTTTGAATGTCAATTTTCCTAAATTAAAAACAGATGAAATAAAAGGAATTAAGATTTGTCGTCAAGCGAAAGCTATGTGGCAAGAAAAATTCGATAAACGAGTAACACCTTTTGGAAAAGAATATTACTGGTTAACTGGCGAATTCATTAATCAAGATAAAGGAGAAGATACTGACGAATTTGCTTTGGCAAACGGCTACATTTCTATTGTTCCAGTTCAATTTGATTTGACAGCTCATCATGCCATTCAAACATTAAATACTTGGGATTTATAATTTTAGATAAAAAATATTATTAAAATGAAGAAAACAGATTTACTTATCGGATTTTTTATTGGGTTGGTTGCTACATTTATAGGTTCTTATTTATTTTTAAAAACCCAAACCGAGTATGATTTAATAGAAGATTTTTCCATATTAAAAACTGAAGGATTACTTGGAAAAGTTGTGGCGCTTGGAGCTGTTTTAAACATAATAATTTTCTTCATTTTGTTAAAAAAGAATAAAGAATTTATGGCAAGAGGTGTTGTAATGGCAACAATAATTTTAGCAATAACCACAATGTTCTTATAGTTTATATGAAATATTATATCATTGCTGGAGAAGCATCAGGCGATTTACATGGTTCCAATTTGATGAAAGCATTGTATAAAGAAGATACAAATGCTGACATCCGATTTTGGGGTGGCGATTTGATGCAAAATGTAGGCGGAACTTTAGTAAAGCACTATCGTGAACTAGCTTTCATGGGATTTGCTGAAGTGGTTATGAATCTAAAAACCATTTTAAACAACATCAAAATTTGTAAATCAGACATTGAAAAATTCAACCCAGATGTGATAATTTTTATTGATTATCCTGGTTTTAATATGCGCATTGCAAAATGGGCAAAAGAACGAGGTATAAAAACACACTATTATATTTCACCACAAATTTGGGCATGGAAAGAAAGTAGAATCAAAGACATCAAACGTGATTTTGATAAACTTTATGTCATTCTTCCATTTGAAAAAGATTTTTATGAAGTAAAACATAATTTTCCGGTAGAATTTGTTGGTCATCCGTTAATCGATGCTATTCATAATCGAACTGTTATTGATTCTGAATCTTTTCGAAAAGAACATAAATTAGACAACAAACCGATTATAGCCATTTTACCAGGAAGTAGAAAACAAGAAATTTCTAAAATGCTTTCGGTAATGCTGAGCGTAGTTGATGATTTTCCAGAGTATCAATTTGTGATTGCTGGCGCTCCAAGTCAGGAATATTCTTTTTATGAAACATTTTTAAACAATAAAAACATCAAGTTTATTTCAAATAAAACTTATGATTTATTAAGTAATTCTTATGCAGCTTTAGTTACCTCTGGAACGGCTACTTTAGAAACGGCTCTTTTCAAAGTCCCAGAAGTGGTTTGCTACAAAGGTGGTTGGATTTCTTATCAGATTGCAAAACGAATTATTACTTTAAAATATATTTCGTTGGTAAATTTAATAATGGATGAAGAAGTAGTAACTGAATTGATTCAAGAAGAATGCAATCCAAAAAGAATTAAATCTGAATTGACTAAAATTCTTGATGAAAATCACAGAAAACAGTTACTTAAAAAGTATGATGATTTAGAACAAAAACTGGGCGGAATTGGAGCAAGCGAAAAAACGGCTCATTTGATAGTTAGCGCTTTAAAATAATATTAGCCTCTTTTTATCGTTAAAAATAATAAAGCCCTATTGTTTTGAAAAAAATCCTACTACTTTTCACACTACTCATTTTGGTTTCTTCTTGTAAAACAAGTTCGTCGACTACTAGTTCAAACAATAAATTAGCAGAAAAAATTATAGATGATGCAACAAGTAAAATTGGTTCTCCTTATCGTTTTGGTGGAACTACAAATGCTGGCTACGATTGTTCTGGATTAGTATTTACATCTTTTAAAAAATATGATTTATCACTTCCTAGAACTTCAAAAGAAATGGCTAAAGAAGGAAAAATTATTACTAAAAGTAACGCTCAAAAAGGCGATTTAATTTTCTTCAAAACTGGCGGTTCTAGTCAAATTAATCATGTTGGATTAATTGTAGATGTTAATCGCGATGATATAAAATTTGTTCATTCTTCTACCAAAAAAGGTGTAATCATTTCTTCAATAACCGAAGATTATTACAGAAAATCCTTTGTTCAAATTAATCGAATTTTAGAATAATTATTTTTTTTGTAGGAATATACTTTTTTGCATACTTTTATAGAAATGAAAGTATTACAATTCCCATTAGTAAGAATAACGCTTTGTTTTGTGCTTGGAATAATTTTTTCTCAAATCACAAAACCTAATTTATTATTGCTTTTTATAGCTCTATTACTTTGCATTTTTTCTTTGATTTTTTTCTATTTCAAAAATAAAAACGACTTAATTCAAAAACCTTTATTTGGATTTGTAGCACTTTTTACTTCTTTCCTAATCGGAATGATTAATTTGAGTATTAGTAATCAAACGTTGAATAAGAATCATTATTTACATCAAGTAAAAGAAACAGAAAATGAAATTTCTACAGAACTAATTATCAAAGAAAAACTAAAAAACACTTTGAATAATGATCGTTATGTTACCGAAATGATTCAATTGAATGGTAAAAAAAGTTACGGTAAAATAATTTTAAATATCAGAAAAGATAGTGTGCTTCCCACTATAGAAATTGGTTCTCATTTAATGGTTAATGGTTCTTTCTACAAAAACAGAAAACCAAACAATCCCAATCAATTTGACTATGGAAAGTACCTTGAAAATCAGCAAATCTATGCTCAGATTTATGCCGATGTGACCGATATCAAAATCAATCCAATTGTAGATAAAAGCATTTCTTATTATGCAAGTAAACTTCGAAATAGGATTATACAAAATCTAGAAAAAAATAATTTTAACAAAACCGAATTAAGTGTTGTTATCGCCTTAATTCTTGGTCAACAACAAGATATTTCTCAAGAAGTAATTCGTGATTATCAATATGCTGGAGCCGTTCATGTTTTATCAGTTTCAGGTTTGCATGTTGGATGTATTTTATTATTCGTAACCTTTTTACTAACTCCAATTCCAAATACAAAAAGAGGGTCAATTATTAAATTAGTTCTTGTCATTCTATCACTTTGGACTTTTGGAATATTAGCAGGACTTGCACCATCTGTTGTTCGTTCGGTAACAATGTTTTCGTTTGTAGCTGTTGGAATGTTTTTAAGACGAAGCATCAATATTTATAACACATTGCTGGTTTCTGCTTTGTTAATCTTATTAGTAAAACCTTCTTTTCTTTTTGATATTGGATTCCAATTAAGTTATGTTGCTTTATTTTTTATTGTTTGGCTACAACCGCTCTTAACTTCCATTTGGACACCTAAAAACAAAATCATCAACTATTTTTGGGACATAATTACTGTTTCATTTGCCGCTCAGATTGGAACATTTCCTCTAAGTATCTACTATTTTCATCAATTTCCAGGATTATTTTTTATTACTAATATTGTAATTCTTCCGGGTTTGAGTGTAATTCTTGGCATTGGAGTTATTGTAATGATTCTTGCTGTATTCAATGTTGTATGGATTCCGATGATGAAACTGTTAGAATGGAGCATTTGGTTACTGAACAAGATTATTTCTTGGGTAGCATCGTTTGAAAATTTTATATTTAAAGATTTGTCACTCAACTCCTACATGATGTGGTGTTGGTATTTAGTCATCATCGGAATAATTCTTTGGTTCAAAAAACCCACTTTCAAGAAATTGGCATTTAGTATGATTGCCATTATTGGATTACAACTTGTTACAATTTATGCAAAATATGACAGTCAGAAGAACAGTGAATTTATCGTTTTTAGCAAAAAGAAAGTAACTATAATTACAGAAAGACAAGGAAATAAAGTTACGCTTTATAGTAACGATAGCATTCTAAAAACAACTGACGACAATCTTGCTTTAAAATCTTATTTAGTTGCCAATTTTTGTGAGATTGAAAAGAAAAAAGCTTTGTCAAACTTGTTTTATTTCAAAGACAAGAAAATTCTTTTAATAGATAGTAGTGCCGTTTTTATTGAAGAAGAAAAACCAGATATTCTATTACTTACAAATTCGCCAAAAGTAAATCTAGAGCGTATCTTTCAATCATGGAAACCTCAACAAGTTGTTGTCGATGCTACCAATTATAAAACCTATATCAAAGTGTGGCGAGAAACTTGTAGAAAAGAAAAAATCCCTTTTCATGATACATCAGAAAAGGGATTCTATAAATTATAACTAAGCTTTTTTCTTAGTTGCTTTTTTCTTTTTGGTAGCTTTTTTTGCAGTTTTTTGTTCTTCTTCTGTGTAAGGAACAAACTTAGCAACCATTTTATTGGCTCCATCTAACCATACTGTTGGTCCACCAGCTACATAACCAGTTTCACCTAGAAGCTCAAAACTAGTTTTACCATCAACCGGTGCACCAGCTTTTGCAATTCTAACTGAAGGATATCCTCGTATTGCAAAAAATTGTTGCAATTGACTATTTTGAATTTTTAAAGCATCTGATTGTGGAGTTCTCCTTGGAAAATCAAGCTCTACTAAAACCACATTTTCTTTTGCCCATGCGATAAACTCAGGTGTTTTAAAAACCTCATTTTGCAAACGAATACACCATCCGCACCAGTCACTTCCTGTAAAAAACAAGAATAATGGTTTGTTTTCAGTTTTTGAAACTGCAATGGCTTCATCGATATTAGTATGCCAAGTTAATTTCTCTTGGGCTTGAATTGTCATTGAGGAAACGACAAGTAATAATGTTATAAATAATTTCTTCATTTCTTTTTTTTTACAAATATATTCAAAAATAGTACCAAAAAATGTCGGCTACTTTACTTCTTGCATTAGTTTTTTAATTAATGGCGAAATTGCTATTAAAAGTATTCCTGCAACTAAAGCGTAAATTGCTAATTGTTGATAGCCATCTGCATAGGTATTTAACTTTTCTAAATTAGTTGCATCTTTGGAAGCTTCTGCAATATTTGCTCCAAGTAAACCTGCAAAATACTGTCCATAAGCAGATGCTAAAAACCACATTCCCATAATTACTGCTTGAAGTTTTTGTGGTGATAATTTCGTCATAGCACTCATTCCAATTGGAGATAAACATAATTCACCAAAAGTGATGACAAACCAACCAAAAGTGAATAAATTTAGAGATGTTTTTCCATCAGCACCTGCAAAAAACTTTGTGTAATAAAACACCCAAAAACCACCTGCTAAGAATAGAAAACCTAATCCAAACTTAACAACAGTATTGGGTTCAATTTTTCTTTTTGCCATCCAAATCCATAAAACGCCAAGTAAAGCTGCAAAAACAATTACAAAAAATGCTCCTGATGAATTATTTACTCCATTAGGATCAAGTTCAATACCTAACAAATTAGTATTCAAATTATTTGCTGCAAATAAACTTAAAGAACCTCCACTTTGCTCGTAAAACGCCCAAAAGAAAATGGAAAAAATAATAAATACTAATGCTGCTATAAGTTTTTTGTTTTCAGCTATCGAAAAATTTCGCATTTCATAAAATAAATACAGAATAGAAACTGGTCCAATTATCATCATGAAATAATCTGTATAAACGGTGTTGGCAACCATTAATATTATGATTGGAATTAAAATTAACGACCCAATATAAGTTGCAATTTCATATATTTTTCTTTTAGAATTCTCAATATTTTTAAGTGGAGATAATCCTATTTCGCCCAAACTTTTTTGTGTCTGTGTAAAAGTTAATAAACTAATAACCATAACTATTGCTGCAAAACCAAAGGCGTAATTCCAACGCAGATTTTCGGGTACAAACCCATGCCAAAGTGTGCCGTTAGCAACTGCAATGCAAACATATCCGCCAAGTAATGCTCCTAAATTAATTCCGGCATAGAAAAGAGAAAAACCTGCATCACGTCTAATATCATTATCTTTATACAGTTGACCAACCATTGATGAAATATTTGGTTTGAAAAAACCTGTTCCAACAATTGTAAAACCAATTCCTGTAAAAAATAAATCTTTTGGGCTAAATGCTAATATTACACTTCCAACAATCATCAAAATTCCACCCCAAAAAAGCGATTTTCTCAATCCAAGGATTTTATCGGCAAACAATCCACCAATAAAAGTAAAAGCATAAACCCATGCTTGAGTTGCTCCATACTGAAGATTAGCAGTGGTTTCATCCATTTTTAGTTGACTAACCATAAACACTGCTAACATTCCTCTCATTCCATAGAAACTAAAGCGTTCCCACATTTCAGAGAAAAACAAATACCATAATTGTTTTGGATATTTTCCTTTAAAGTCTTGAATTTGTTCTATTGACTGATTGATCTCCATAATTAATTGATTCCGTGGTCTTTCATTACTTTATTTAAGTTTTTCACTAGGGCAAACATTAATACAGTTGCAAACATCAACAATCCGAAGTTTACCCAAAAGAAATTGGCTTTATCGTCGTAAGTATCCCACATACTAGCTAAAACTCCAGATAATTTATTTCCTATTGAAGTTGCTAAAAACCATCCGCCCATCATTAATGCCGTAATATTTTTTGGAGATAATTTAGAAACAATCGATAATCCCATTGGACTTAGGAACAGTTCTCCGATTGTTATAATTCCGTAATTAGCAACCAACCACCAAACGGATACTTTTTCCATTCCATTGTTTCCAATATGAACTGCAGCAACCATTACTAGAACAGATAAAGCTGAAATTAATAATCCGAAAGCGATTTTTGTTGGAGTTGATGGTTCTTTTTTTCTGCTTCTTAAAAAGGTAAAAAAGGCAACAACAAGCGGCGTTAATATAATAACCCAACCTGGATTTATAGACTGACTTAAATTGGTTGCCCAAATGGAAACTGTCGAACCTTCTTGAGGTAACTTATTTTTTTCAACATTTCTAAAATAAACAGGGTAGTTTACTTCCTTAACTACTTTTCCATTTTCTTTTTGAAGTCGGAAACTTGCATCGTATAATTCAGTTGAATCCTTTTTGTATTCTATATCTTTTGCCAATTTTAAATTACTAAAAACAGCTTGAGTTGTTCCGCTTATTTCTCTATCGGTGTACCTATCTGCCCATGTTGTTAATGCCGAACCATTTAATTTGAAAACTGCCCAAAATAAAATCACAACTGCAAATATGGAAAGTAATGCTCCGATTGGTCGTTTTTCCTCCGGTTTTGCTTTGAAATATAAACTACCATAAAAGTAAACTACTGGAAGACAAGCAAAAATAAAGGCATCTGTACTATCAGAACCAAAAATCGAACTATCTAAATTTACATCAGACTGAACTCCTTTAATCAACCAACCAATAACTCCAAAAACCACTGACGGAACTAAAATGTATAATACAATTTTAGAAAATGGCATGTCTCCTTCTTGAATTCCTTTTTTATCGGTTTTATCGCCGTAATGTTTTGTTCCTAGAAGAAATACGATTACACCGATAAACATTCCTAAACCTGCCGCCATAAAGGCATATTGCCAACCTAATAAAATTTGCAAAGCAGCGCCAAAAAAGTTACAAATGAAAGCACCAATATTTATTCCCATATAGAAAATATTGTAACCTTCATCTTTCTTTTCTTTGTATTGCTCATCGTTGTAGAAATTACCTAATAATGTTGAAATATTGGGTTTGAAAAATCCGTTTCCAAGAATTACTAAAGTCATTGCAACATATAACATTGGTAGACTATGAATTCCCATCATAAAATAACCAGCACCCATCATTATTCCACCAATAACAATTGACTTTTTATAACCAAGATATCTGTCGGCAACTAAACCACCAATAAACGGTGTTAAAAACACCAAAGCAATAAAAGTTCCGTACAAATCGGAAGCTTCTTTCTCTGTCATGGCGAAACCTGCTTCGACATCTTTAAGATACAAAGTAAAAATTCCAATCATTAAATAATAACCAAAACGTTCCCACATTTCAGATAAAAATAAGTAAGGCAATGCTTTAGGATGACTTTTCCACATAATAATTCAATTTAAAAAAACAAACCTACAAGGATTTCTTGTAGGTTTGAAAGATATAAAAATATTTTTAAATGATTATCTATCTAATTCAGGAATAACTTCAACATGATCGTTGTGCATTCTTTTTTCTAACCAAGAACTCAATACAAATAAAATTGCAGCGGCAACTCCTGACATGATTATGAATAATACAAAAAACTCATATAGATTTGTAATTTGAAAACCTAAGAAACTAGTTGCTCCACCAGTTCCATCTTCTCCACCAGGAATTAAGGCACTTAAAGTTCCAGCAAATTTATTTGCAGCAGCATTTGCTAAAAACCAAGTTCCCATCATTAAAGATGATAAACGTAAAGGCGCTAATTTTGAAACCATTGATAATCCAATTGGTGATAAACATAATTCGCCAATAGTGTGAATTACATATAAACCTATCAACCACCACATAGAAACTTTTTCACCCAATCCTAAACCTTTAACAGCTATAGCAATTACAACATATCCCATAGCTACTAGACCTAGTCCTATTGCCATTTTCTTTGGAGATGATGGTTCTAATTTTCTTGCATATAAAAATCCCCAAACCATTGTCATAATTGGTGCAAGTGAAATAACAGCTAATGGATTTACAGATTGAAAATAAGAAGCTGGCATTTCCCATCCAAAAAGTGATCTCTCAGTTTGTCTATCAGCAAATAATGTTAATGATGCACCAGCTTGTTCAAATGCACCCCAAAAGAAAATTACGAAGAAGGCAAGTATAAAAATCACTGTAATTCTTTGTGTTTCAATTTTAGACAAACTTTTATCACTAAAAATTAAAACTGGCATGGCAACCATAGCCCCATAAATAAAGTAGCTTATGATATCAATATCGCTTTTGAACATTTGTTTGAAATTCAACATGAAGAAAATAATTGCGATTGAACCAATTATCATTCCGATGCTTTTTGCATCTAATTTTTTAACAGGCAAACCAATATGTTTTCCATCCTCAGAAATAAGATATTTCTTTTGACCCAGAATAAAAGCTACAAGACCAATTAACATTCCGATTCCTGCTGCTAAAAATCCCCATTTGAAATCCATAGAACCACAAACTAATGGCGAAAAGAAAGCGCCAAGGTTAATTCCCATGTAGAAAATGGTAAATGCGCTATCAATTCTTCTATCATTTGCAGGATACAACTGACCAACCATTGTAGAAATATTTGGCTTAAAGAATCCATTTCCAATAATGATTGCTGTTAATCCCATCCACATTAATGAAATACCACCATTTGCACCTGCAGCAGCACTAAAAAACATAAAAAATTGTCCAATTGCCATTAACAAACCTCCAATAATAATACTTCTTCTATTACCCAAATATTTATCACATAAATAACCACCTAAAAGTGGTGTTAAATATACTAATCCAGTATAACTCCCATATATTTGAGAAGCATCAGCATCATTCATTGATAATCCAATAGCCTGATCTGTCATAAATAAAATGAAAATTGCTCTCATTCCATAATAACTGAAACGTTCCCACATTTCTGTGAAAAATAGGAAGTAAAGTCCTTTTGGATGTCCTGTTTTTACCTGTTCACTCATTTTAATTTGTTTTTAGTTTGTATTTAGTTGATTATAGTTTCTCTTTTATGTAATTCGTCATTTTATTGTACAACTGAATTCTTGTTTTTCCACCAAATATTCCGTGGTTTTTGTCAGGGTAAATTGCCCAATCAAACTGCTTATTAGCTTGAACTAGTGCTTCAATCATTTGCATTGAATTTTGAACATGAACGTTATCATCCGCTGTTCCGTGAATTAGTAAAAAGTTACCTTTTAATTTACTCACATGATTGATTGGCGAATTGTCATCATAACCACTGGCATTTTCTTGTGGTGTTGTCATGTATCTTTCGGTGTAAATACTATCATAAAATCTCCAATTAGTAACTGGAGCAACGGCAATTGCCATTTTGAAAACATCTGCACCTTTGAACAAACAATTGCTCGACATGAATCCGCCATAAGACCAGCCAAATATACCAATTCTAGATTTATCTACATAAGCATAGCTTCCTATTACTTTTGCAGCATCGATTTGATCTTCAACTTCAAATTTTCCTAACTCTTTTTGAGTACATTTCTTGAAAGCTGCACCTTTATAACCTGTTCCACGACCGTCAACACAAGCAATAATATAACCTTGTTGAGACAACATCATGAACCACATATCGTTGGTATCTAACCAATTATTAGCTACTTCTTGCGAACCTGGTCCTGAATATTGATACATGAAAACTGGATATTTTTTTGTAGCATCAAAATCTTTTGGCTTAATCATCCAAGCATTTAGTTTGTGCCCTTTTTCAGTTGTAAGTTCGAAAAATTCTTTTGTTGGCAAATCATATTTTTTTAATTTTTCAACCAAAGCTGTGTTGTTTACAATTTCTTGAGCTTGTTTTCCGTCTTTAGAACTATTCAAAGTATAAGTTGGCGGAACAGTTGCACTAGAATAAGTATTAATAAAATAAGTGAAATCTGGACTAAAAGTCGCTGCATTTGTTCCAACTAGTGAAGATAATTTTACTTTCTTTTTTCCGTCAAGTGAAATTTTATAAACGTCTCTCAAAATAGAACCTTTCTCTACAGATTGATAGAAAACCGTTTTAGTTTTTTCGTCAAAACCATAATAAGAAGTTACATCCCAATTTCCTTTAGTAACTTGATTTTTTAATTTTCCGTTTTTATCGTACAAATAGATATGATTGAAACCATCTTTTTCTGATGTCCAAATAAAACTGTTGTCTTTCAAAAATGTTAAATTATCAGTAACATCTACATAAGCCTTATCTTTTTCATTCAAAACTACTTTTGGACTAGCTGTAGTTGCATCAACAAAAATCAAATCTAAATTATCTTGATGACGATTAAGAACTTGAACTGAAACTAAATTAGCATCGTTAGTCCATTTCATTCTTGCAATATAGAAATCAGAATAATTTCCTAAATTAATTGGTTGAGAAATATTGCCACTTAAATTATAAATATGCAATGAAACTAAAGCATTTTTCTCACCAGCTTTTGGATATTTAAACGTTTCTGAAGTTGGATATAAGTCCTTTTTATACAAATCCATTGAAAATTGTGGCACTTCGCTTTCGTCAAAACGAATGTAAGCTAGTTTTTTACTATCCGTACTCCAATCGAAAGCACGAACAAAAGCAAATTCTTCTTCGTAAACCCAATCAGTAATTCCGTTAATAACAGCATTTTTCACACCATCATTAGTAACTCGTGTTGTATTTTTTGAAGCAATATCATAAATGTATAAATCATTTGTTTTGGCATAGGCAATTTTAGTTCCGTCAGGAGAAAAAGTTGGCTCTTGAACTTGTTCTAATACTTTAGTTAACGCTTTTGATGCAAGGTTATATAAGTAATAATCTGCAGTAAAAGAATGACGGAAAATTGAGTTTGAATTATTAGCAATTAAAATTTGCTTTTCATCATTACTAAATACGTAACTATCTATTCCATTATCTGATAATTCCTTGAAGTTTTTAGTATCTATTAATGTAGAAACTTTTTTTAGTGTAGCAAAATCATAAAGATCGATTTGCTGGCTTTTTGTAGCTCTATCAGTATTTAAAACAGTGTACTGATTGGTGTTTTTCATGGATTGCAAGGCGTCCATTCCTTTGGCACGAAAAGCGCCTGTGTAGATTTCTTCAACCGAAATTTTTTGCTGTGCAACAACAGAAAAAGTTGTTAAAAGAAAGAGCGTAATAATTTTAGTAATTTTCATTTTCTTGATTGATTATAAAACGAGTTCAATTTTAGTGAAAAATTCCCAAATAATGGCATATTTTTATGTTAAATGCAGTTTTTAGTATTTTTAAATTCCTCCAAAACAAAATATAAGAATTAATTCTAAAGCGTATCTTTGCTAAAAATAAGATATAATCATTTGAACATGAATAACGCTGTTGCCGGATTTTCAAAACTATCAAAAGAAGATAAAATCAATTGGATTGCTACTGAATACTTTACCAATCCATCAGAAGCTATTACGACAATAAAACAATATTGGAACAACGATTCTAAATTGCAACAATTGCATGATGAATTTATTGAAAACACGATTACAAATTTCTATTTACCAATGGGAATTGCTCCAAATTTTCTAATCAATAACAACTATTATTCGGTTCCAATGGTGATTGAAGAGAGTTCAGTTGTTGCTGCAGCTGCAAAATCAGCTAAATATTGGAGTACTCGTGGCGGATTTAAAGCAACGGTTTTGAATTCAGAAAAAATTGGACAGGTACATTTTATTTATAAAGGTGATGTTCAAAAATTAGAAAATTTCTTTAAAGTAACAAAATCAAAATTGGTTGAAGAAACCGAAAACATCACCAAAAACATGCAAAAACGCGGTGGTGGAATTTTGGATATTGAACTAAGAAATAAAACCAATGAATTAGAAAACTACTTTCAACTGCATGCCACTTTTGAAACGAAAGATTCTATGGGAGCAAATTTTATAAATTCTTGTTTAGAGCAATTTGCAAAAACATTAAAAGTAGAAGCTCAAAATTATGATGGTTTTTCTGAAGAAGAAAAAAACATTCAAGTAGTGATGAGCATTCTTTCTAATTATGTTCCCAATTGTATTGTTCGTGCTGAAGTTTCATGTAAAATTGAAGATTTAGCCGAAAAGAAAATCGAGAATCCAGAAGAATTTGCAGAGAAATTTGTTCAAGCGGTCAAGATTGCAGAAATAGAACCTTTTAGAGCAGTAACGCACAATAAAGGAATTATGAACGGAATTGACTCAGTAATTCTTGCAACTGGAAATGATTTCCGAGCTGTTGAAGCTGGCGTTCATGCTTATGCTTCTCGAAACGGAAAATATTCAAGTTTATCTCATGCTAAAATAGAAAATGGTGTCTTTACTTTTTGGATGGAAATTCCATTAGCTTTAGGAACTGTTGGCGGATTAACTTCATTGCATCCATTAGTGAAAATGGCTTTACAGATTTTAGGAAAACCATCGGCACATGAATTAATGCAGATAGTTGCAGTAACTGGATTGGCACAAAATTTTGCAGCTTTGCGTTCGTTAACCACAACTGGAATTCAAGAAGGACACATGAAAATGCACATTAATAATATTTTGAATCAGTTTCAAACTTCTGATGAAGAAAGAATAATGATTAAAAAGCACTTTGAAAACAACACTATTTCTCATGCTGCAGTTGTAGAATTTATTGAAAATTTAAGAAAATAATTTTGTGAAAAAAGAATTCTACAGCAACGGAAAATTATTAATCACAGGAGAATATGTGGTTCTTGATGGCGCAAAAGCGTTAGCGTTACCAACAAAATTTGGTCAGAATTTAATTATTGAATCTTCAGAAAATGAAGTTATTCAATGGAGAAGTCATGACCATGATGGAAGTATTTGGTTTGAAGACACTATCCCATTTTCTAGTATCATTGAGAAGAAAAATTATGATGAAATTCATAACATAAAAAACACACTAATTGAGATTTTGCACGAAGCATATCTTATGAATTCTGACTTTATTACAAATTCAAAAGGTTATAAGATTACAACGGAACTCACCTTTCCTAAATTTTGGGGTTTGGGCACTTCTTCTACTCTAATTAACAATATTGCTCAATGGTTAGAAATTGACGCCTACGAATTACTTAAAAGAAGTTTTGGAGGAAGTGGATATGACTTGGCTTGTGCTCAAAATGATTCGGCAATTATCTACCAATTAGTCAATGAAAAACCAATAATAGAAAAAATAGCTTTCGAACCTGATTTTACTGATAAAATACATTTCGTTTATTTGAACAGAAAGCAAAGTAGCAAATCTGCAATTGCTTCATATCTAGACAAACAAGGAGATATTGGGAAAACTGTAAAAGTAATTGATGCAATTACAAAGACAATTGTAGATGCAACAGGACCAAAAGAATTTGCATTAGCATTACATAAACATGAAATTGAAATGAGTAATGTTTTAGAACTTCAAACAGTTCAAGAAGCTTTGTTTGATGATTTTAGTGGAGTTATCAAAAGTCTTGGTGCTTGGGGTGGCGATTTTGTTTTAGCAATTTCTAAAGAAAACCCAATAGAGTATTTCAACAATAAAGGATACAAGGTAGTGATACCTTATAAAGATATGATATTATAAAACTAAAAAATCCCGAATTACTTCGGGATTTTTTATATAATTTTTAGAAAGAATCTACTAATAGAATTCTAATCTATTATCGTCAATTTTTGCATCATTTTTCAATGCTGGGAAAACTCTTCCTGAAGCTTGACCTGCATTAGCTTTCAATTTGTTTACATAATCGTCATACTTAGGCAATTTTGGTGCTTTAGCAACAGATTTTGTTTTGATAACATAAACTCCAGAATTTCCTTCGATTGGAGCAGATACTTTATTTGCTGGAGATCCAAAAGCAGTTCCAACTACTTTAGCTTCTAATCCAACATTTGCTAAAACAGCATTATCAACAGATGCAGCTGGCGCATTTTGAACAGTAGTTGCATTAGCTTTAGCAATTGCTTCTAATGAAGAACCTTTCATTTTAGCCATAATTTTTTCAGCTTTCTTTTTGTTTTTGATAATACTTTCAACTAATGGTTTAGCTTCTTCAACTGTCATTAGACCTTTTTCGTTGATTTTTTTCAATCTAGCAATGATGTTTCCAACATTAACAACTTCAAATCTTTTTACGTCACCAACATTAGTATCATCACTGTAAGCCCATTTTATAACTTGTCTTTGATTACCAGCAGCACCAAAAGCTTCATCCATTGGTTTAGCTTTTATTGATGGATTTACAGTAAGTTTAGCCGCCTTTGCAACTGTAGCAAAATCTTTACCTGCTGCATCCATTTCAAACTGTGTAGCTTTTGTAAAAGCTTCGTTTGTTGTTTGCTCTGATGCTTCAATTTTTTGAGCAACAGTAGCTAAACGAATTGCATCTTGCTTATCGGTAACATTAATAATATGGTAACCAAATTCTGTTTCTGCAATACCAATTTTTCCAACTGGATTATTAAAAACGAAATCTTTATATCCTTTAGCAAAACCAGTTTCTCTAGAGATGAATCCCATATCACCACCATTTTGTTGAACAGATGGGTCTTCAGAATTTGTTAATGCCATCATTTGGAACATTGAAGGATTTGCCAAAACTTGAGCTAACAATGCATCAGCTTTAACTTTAGCTTCTTCTTTAGTTCTTTTTTCTTTTGGAGCAGCTCTTTCAGCACCAACCCAACTAATTAAGATGTGACTAGATTTAACTTGATCACCAGCTTTTCTACCCATCACTTTAGAAATGCAGTAGTAGTTTCCGTTGATGTATGGCCCGTAGATTTCACCTGCTGGCAAAGCAAATAATTTATCAGCATGCTCTGCAGGCAAATTTTGTTTTGTTACATATGTAGAATCGTATGGTTTATCTGAATTTGCAGCAACGAAATCAGCAACATTTGTAGCGTTTCTAAAACTTGGTAATGTATCGTTTTTACCTGTTTCTTTATTATAAACAACGCTACCTGTTAAAAGTCCGTTGATTTTAGCTTTCATTTCTTCTTCATCTTTTGCAGATGGTTTGTCTTCAATTAAAACGTATTCAATTTCACGAGTTTCCTCAGATTTGAAACGTTTTTCATTTTTCTTCATGTATTCTAAAATGTCAGCATCTGTAACTTTTACATCACTATCTTTAATTGTAGAATATAACACAGAAACGTAATCAAAATTTACTTTGTTAGCTTCCAATTCATATTTGAATTTTCCGTCAGCATTTGTAACATACATTCCAGCTTTGATCATTGAGCTGTAGATTTGGAATTTAGAGTTGATGTCAGCATCTTTTTCTCTATCTTTCATCATCTGAGCTTGTTCTGGATTATTTTTAAAATATTCTTTAAACTTAGCCAAGTCAAATTTTCCTAATTGATTTAAGAACATTGGATTTTGACCAATATTTGGATCTTTTTTGAAAAATTCAACAATATGATTATCACTAGTACGAATACCAGCTTTTTCAAATTGCTCATTTATTAAAGCAATTGCAACTTCTTGCTCCCAAACTTGATTAGCTGCTTGCGTTTGTGTTATAGGTTGTCCGTTTTGTCCGTTCTTTTCAGTATTTGCAACTTTAATTCTAAAGTCTTCAAAAGCAATGTCTTTTCCATTTACGCTTCCTACATCATGAGATTGACTTTTGATTCCATTTGAAAACAAATCTTGAATAACAAATGCTAACAAAGCAAGACCAATAACTAATAAAAGTAATCCCGAGCGCTTTCTAATTTTTTGTAAAACTGCCATTTTTATATATGTTAATTTTTTAATTCAGTTTGCGAAAATACAATTATCTATGAAATAATTATAGTTGATATGCTATAATTTACAATAAAATGTGATTTTTTTTTATTCTTAGTCGGAAATAGTCATTTTTACTACTTCAATTTTGGTGTTTGTTGCCTCTTCAATCACAAAATGAAAGTTGTCAATTGTAATTTGATTGCCTTTTTGCGGAATCTCTTTTGAAGTATTTACTATAAATCCGCCAAGAGTTCCGTAGGAATCATTTTCAGGAATATTGAGTTTATATTCTTGATTAAGATATTCTACATCTAAACGAGCAGAAAAAAGATAGGAAGTTTCATCTAGTTGTTGTTCTACCAATTCTTCATCGCTATCGTGCTCATCTTCAATCTCTCCAAAAAGCTCTTCAATAATATCTTCCACAGTCATTATTCCTGCAGTTCCTCCATATTCATCCAGAATTACTGCAACACTCTTTCTTTTCTTGGTTAGTAAATTTAAACCATCCTTTATAAAAATAGTTTCAGGCACATACTCAACTGGAATCATTACCGATTTTATACTTCGAGGTTTTTTAAATAATTCAAAAGAATGAACGTAACCTATAATATCATCTATTGAATTTTGATAAACTAATATTTTTGAATACCCTGTTTTGATAAACAATTCTCTCAACTCTACCACAGAATCATATATATCTACCGCAACTAGCTCTGTTCTTGGCGTCATAATATCTCTTGCTTTTACACCTGAAAACTCAAGTGCATTTTGAAATATCTGAATTTCAGAATCAACATCTTCATGGTCTTCAACAGAACTCATTTGTTCGTTTATATAGTTTCCTAATTCTACTTTACTAAAAAATGACGGCACATAATCGCCTTCTGTATTAAAGAATTTTTTTAAAATAAAATCAGAAATCCATATGATAAAGGTTGAAATATAATTGAATACTAAATAAAACACATAGGTAGGAAATGCAAAAAATTTCATCAAACTATTAGAATAAATCTGAAAAAATACTTTTGGCAAGAATTCTGAAGTCACTAAGATAATTAGCGTTGAAATGATTGTTTGAAGTAGAACATTTGAAAATTCAGACAATTGAAATCCGAACGAATTAATCCAATTCATTAACAAATCACCCATAAAAAAACCGTAAACAACAATTGCAATATTGTTACCAACAAGCATTGTCGCAATAAATTTGGATGGCTTTTCTGTTATTTTAGTTAAAATTTTAGAAAGGAATGTATCTTGTTTTTTTTCAATTTCAAGATAGATTTTGTTGGATGAAATATAAGCTATTTCCATCCCAGAGAAGAAAGCAGACAGTAATAAACATATTATGATTACTGTTATTTCCACTAAGTATTATTTTGATTACCTTGATTATTCTGATTTTTTCTATCTTCAAATTTCTTTGCAAAACGAGTTCTAAAGAAAAAAGTGAAAAAAGCTAATCCAGCAAGAACAACGCTCAACCATGGTTTTTCGGCATCATTCCATTTAGAAATTGCATCATAAACCATGATGAAACCGATTAGCAAATAAATATATTTTGTTATTTTAAGATAGTTCATGTTTAATTATTGTTTTCAACTTCTCCAGTTACACTCTGAGAGTTTATTATTTTAAAATCTTTACTAAAATCTACACCTTCACCAAAAGAAACTCCTTTTGGATCTGTAAATTTATATCTTTTTTCGGTATAAAACCATTCGTTTTTTTGATCAAAATACAATTGTTCTGTTTCAAATAATTGTCCTGTTTCATTTGTGATTTTCACACTTCCTTGCAAATCAATTAAATCGGTGTTTTTGAATGTCACAGCGTATTTTGAAGTTACAAAGGTTCGCTTTCCGTTTTCATCATACAAAGTTACATTTACACCTTTTGGAAATTCTGTAAAAGGAAATTCAACTGCAGCATAATCTAACATCTTATCGCTAATAAGAATAGATTTAATTCTACCAGAATCTGTGTATTTAATATTTATAGAATCAGCCTCACCACTTGGAGTAAACTCTGCAAAAGTAGATTTTTGAACTTCTTTAAAATTACTTTCGCAAGCAAATAGTATAAAAACCACTATTGTAGTAAATGAAAAAAGTAGTGATTTTTTAAACATTAATTGCATTACAAAATTACTGTTTGATTAATCCAACATCCGATTTTTACAGATTTTGTATTTGCTTTAGTAGTAATTATTTTCTGCAAATAAGATTTAGACAATTCTTCTGAAGTACCTTTTAATCTTGGCTCAACTAAAATTGCTTTTAAAACTGTATCGGAAGCCAATTTGTAAATAGCATTTTTTTCTAAATCATTTGTGCCACATTCTGAAACAGCATTTGCATATAAATTTCCTAAAAAGATGTAGTATCTTCCATTAGTTGGATTGTTTTCTATTGCAGTAAGTACCATTTCTTTTGATTTTTCTTTATCTGTTGTAGAAAGTATTGATGCAATTGTGTAGGCCGTAGTTGCTTTAGTCATTTTATCACTTTCTAATTTAACTGACTCCGAAAAGAACTCTATAGCTTTATCTTGTTTGGCTGTATTTAAATTGTAGGTTGCAAGATAATAAGCCGATTTAGCAGAAGGTTTTCTAGTATGTAATTCTGTGGCAATCGATTCAAATATTGGAGCGTTTTTACAAGAAACTGAGAGCATTTTTGCTACAGATTGCAACCAATAAACATCGTTTGTTTTATTTTGGAAATTGTTTTTAGCATGAGAAACAATGTTTTCACAAACCAAAAAATCTTTCATAAGAGATTCCATAGAAACAAGAACTCTATCATAAATTTCTTGGTTAGCAGGAACAGTTTCCTTATTCATTTCTATTAATGAAATTACATCTGTGTATTTGCTTAACAATTTATCGCTAGTAATTGTTGATTTTTCAGCTTTATACTTTTCTACATACAATTGAAGGTAAACAAAAATTGCTTCTGGATCTTGAAATGTTTTTTTCTGTAACTCAAATGCTTGATCTAATAAGCTATAGATTTCGTTATTGGTTCCAACTTTATTTAAGTACAAAGCCATTGCGCTTTTCTCAAAGTTCCCATTACTATTGTTTGGAAATGTTTTGTCGTATAATTTAAATAGACCTAGAATTTCGCGAACTTCTTTTTCTTTATCTTCTCTTGAAGCAATCTCGATGTTATATTGTTGTAATTGCAATCCTAGTTGAAAAGACTTTTCGCTTGAAGTAAGACAAGTCATTTTTATGTCGTTCCAAACTTCTTTTGCTTTAACATAATCACTTTCTGATAAATACTTTGCAAGTTTACTTTCTTTATCAGCACAATTCGTTTCTTGAGCAGTTCCAAATTGGAAAGCAAAAATCATTAATAGAATAATTAATTTACGTTTCATGCTAATTGAGATTTAAAATTAGTTGTATTTTCTTTTAATAAACCATCTATCGTTAAGAGATAATCCAATGCTAAAGTTCATGTAATGTTCTCTGACTAATCCTCTATTTTGAGTTCCTCTATTTCCTAGTTCGAAACCTACATTTACATTTGAGAAAGCTCCTCTTAGTGGCAAACCTAATCCAATTGTAACTGCCGCATCTTCTATAGGTTGGTTGTTAATTACCAAACCAGTATTTTCAAATCTAAAACCACCACGATACACTACTCTTTCAAAGTAATTTGAAAATGACTTATAATTTGGAATATAATAACCTCCTACAGTAAATCTTGTAGCATTTTCGTAGGTTACATTATCGATATCATTAAATCTATTCCCAAAATTACTTGTTCCTTGAAAAGTAAGTTCTGAACCAACAATCCATTTTTTTGTATCACCAATACCTAATCCGAAAGAAAATTTAGAAGGCATTTTTAATTTCGTATCTGCTACTTGAATCTCTACTTCATCATCAACGGTATCTAAAACACCATTAGCAGATTGAACAATTGCTATAAATCTTTCATTATTTAAAGTAATTGTTGCTTCTGGCGAATAAGTTAGACTAGAAAAAAGAGAAATATTTTTATATAATTTAGTGTTGTAAGAGATCCCTGTATTAAAATTCACTCCACTGGCAGACGACGAATTAGTTTCTCTAGTACTGTATTGCACTTGCTCATATATATTTGACGAATTTAAGGTAAACTGTGTCGATAAGCTTCTAGTGTCTATTTTTCCAAAATTGTATTGTACATCTGCACCAATACTCAAGTTTTTAGCTAATTGATATCCAAAACCAAAGAAAACCTTGTTTAATCCCCCAGAACCTTTATAAAAGTTATCCGTTCTATTATAGTTAACAATGTTATTTTCATTAGAATATTCAGAATTTCTAATATTATATCCAACAGATGAATAAGGAATTAATCCAAAACCAAGACCTAATTTTTTTAAAGGTATACCAACTGCAAGATAATCAAGAGTGGTACGTTGTGCTTTTTCTTCTTTCTGATTTGTTTTCAATTGATTTGCTGAAAAAGTACCTCCAACAGTAAAAGAAGTATATTTCAAACTAGAATACATTGCAGGATTCTGAAGATTGATGTGAATACTATCTGGAACTATAGCTAAACCTGCCATAGAACGATTTTCTATTGTACCTCTAAATCTAACATCGCCAATTCCGTAGAATGAATAGGGAGAAGATGTTCCTTCTTGAGCAAATGAAACTAGCGAAAAAAGTAAACAAACGCTTACTATAATTTTTTTAATCATTGTTATTATATTGAAAAGTTTGGTTCAAACTTTCTAAAAGAAAATTTGGATTGGCAAATATGGTATTTTTTAATCGTTCAGCCAAAAAAACTGCGTCTCCACCAGTTAAAATTATGATAAAGTTATCATTTTTATCTAAAACAGAGTTAATAAAACCTTCAATTTCAAAAGAAACACCATTAATAACACCAGAATGAATGGATTGTGTTGTCGAATTTCCAACAATATCGATAGGTTTTTCTTTTTTTAATAACGGCAATTTAGCAGTGTAATTGTGCAAAGATTCGTATCTCAATCTTATTCCAGGCGATATAGCTCCGCCTAAATAATTATCATTTGAATCAATAAAATCATAGGTAATACAAGTTCCAGCATCAATAACCAATCTGTTTTTTTTCGGAAATTGGAGAACGGCGCCTGATGCAAGAATCATTCTGTCGATGCCTAAGGTTGATGGAGAAGCATAAAGATTATTAAAAGGAAACTTACTTTCTTTAGTAATGAAATAAACATTTAGTCCTGAATCTAATGTCAAAAAATCACTTTTTTCTAGTTTCCCAACCGATGCTACTACTAAAATACTGATTTCTGAAAAATTTTTTATGACTTTTTTCAATGATATTTGCCAATCTTCATAGGCTATTATTTCTTTTTTCAAAAGCGTATTCTGTTCAAAAACAGCCGCTTTGATTTGTGTATTTCCCACATCGATGACTAAAAGCATATTTTTAAGTTTAGAGTTGCAAAGTTACAAATAGATTTTTTTTAAAAATTGTTTTGGATAAATTAAAAATCGTTCTATATTTGCACCCGCAATCAAGTAGCAGTAATGCTTTAAATTGTAAAGGTACCTTAGCTCAGATGGTAGAGCAATGGACTGAAAATCCATGTGTCCCTGGTTCGATCCCTGGAGGTACCACAAAACCCGAATAGCAATATTCGGGTTTTTTGTTTTAAAAAATCTGATAAATAAAAAAAGCATCAATTAATGACTTGATGCTTTTTTTATTTAAGGCTTTACTATTTCAGGATTTGTATCATCATATTCTGTTTCTTCAATATCCTCTCCTTTTCTTCCAAGTTTTACTTTTGGATTTTCTTGAGTACCTGTAACTATTAATGGAATCCCGATGATTCCTAATGGTGGTAATCCAAGGCGCATTTTAATATTCAATTTTCCGTCAAAACTTGTTGTTCCTTCAATCCTTGGTCGGAATCCTGCTACTTTAAATTTGAATCTTTCGATTGTAATTATATTGTTTTTTACAGTTGTTTTAATATCAACTTTGGACAAATCAGGATTTTTTATGGCATCTTTACCCGTTTTCTTACTTACAGCTCCAAACATTTTAAACCCTTTCATCTTTACATTTTTCACAGATAGAGTTCCGCCACCTTTTAATGAAGGATAAATGGGTTGCATTGCATTATTCAATTTTCCACCAACTTTGTATTCTAATGAAACTATTCCCTCTGCACTTTCTGCAGCTGAAGCCATTTCTCTGAACATTTTAACTTCGTTGTAAGCACGTTTTACATCAAAATCTTTAGCTAGTACTTCAAACTCAAAAAAAGCTTTTTCTGGTGATTCACTTCCGTAAATAACATCCATATTTACATTGGAACCAATAATATCAAAACCAGATTTTTTCAATTGCAGTTTTCCGTTGTTGATTGTTACATTTCCTTTAAGATTTTGCATTTTCAATTCTTTAAAATCAACTTTTTGAGCCAAACAATTAAATTGCAAATCAAGATTTGGTGGAATAATTACAACTCCAGTCGCAACTGTTGTTGGATTGTTCTCAGCTTGATTTTTTGCTGAATTAGACATGAATTCGTCAATATTAATATAGTTAGCGTTGATGTTGAAATTCCCTTTTAAAACACCTTTTTCTGAAAGAACAAAATCAATAACATTCTGCATGTATCCGTCCATTTTAAAATCGGATTGACCATAAACAGCAGAGAAGTTATTGAAATTCATTTTGTCTTGATTGAAAACAAATTCACCTTCTTTTATAACAAATTGTTTTGGCAAATATTCAGAACTAGTTTTTATGTTTCTTAAAAGTAGTGTTCCTTTATTATTCAACCTATTGTAATTTCCAGCTACTGCATCGGCTTGAGATCCTTTGAAAGCAACATCTGCTTTTATGTAACCTTGTAAGTCAAGGCCTTTTTGTGAAAATACTTTATAAATTTTGGCTAAATCCAATTCGCCTTTTGCGACTATATCATATTTGACATTTTCTAGATTTTCTAGATTTGCAGTCACATATACTGGTTTTCCTTCAAAATTGAAAGAAGCTGGCTTTATGGCAACTTTTAAATCTTTTAACGAACCTGTATTGTCTGAAACATCAGCTAAAACATTTATATTAGTTATTGGATTAGGGTAATAATCTGTTTTGATATAACCATTTTTGAATAAAACTTTTCCTTTGGTTATAGGAACAATTTTATTTTTTGAATCATAAACACCTTTAGAATTGACATCCAAATTTAATTGCCCTTTCAAATCCATATTTTGGATTCCAATAGCTTTATCTAATTTGGCTAAATCTATTGCTGTTTTTATTCTAGCATCTATTTTAGGACTTGATAAACCTTCTGATTTTATAATCGCTTTTACATAATCTTTTCCAACATTAAAAAAAACAGAATCGATGTTGACCTTCAATCTTTCTGTATCTAATGAAGGTAGTTTTGTGTCAAAATTCAAAAATATATTTGAAGCTGGAAGAGGTGTTTCTTTATGATTAATCTCACCTTCTCTAATTTTCATATTGAAAGCTAAATCTGGTTTTTCATTTGTAGAAGCTATATACTTTCCTTTTAGAGTCAATAGTAAATCTGTACTTCCTTTAACTTTTGTTTTCTCTAACCATGTAACATAAGCTGGTGGCAATGCTGTAAAAAAGTCATTCAATTTACTATTATGTGATTTGACATTAAAATCTAAATCATAACCATTTTTCAGGAAATCTAACTTTCCTATAAACTCAATTGGAAGTTTATTTACTTTTAAATTATTTTCTTCAAAAATAAAGGAAAGCGAATTGGTATTGATTTTTGTAATCAAATCAGCATTTACTTTTTTATTTTTAAGATATTGATCTTCACCAAAAGTGAAATTAAAATCATCGATTTTAGCTTCGGTTTTTAAGTCAAATACAGCTTTATCTAAATCACCTTTCCCTTGATAATTAAATCCTTTAGCATTGATTAGAATTTTTGTTGATTTATCATCATAAACTAAATGACTATTTTTTATAGAAATTTTATCCAATCGTATAGCCGTAGATGCCGTGTCTTTAGAAACTTTTTTGTTTTCAGAGACGTATACATTGTAGTTTGCTTCTCCTTTTTCATTAACTTTTACGTTCATAAAAGCATCAGAAAGATATATTTCATCAATAGTTACTTTTCCGTCAAAGATTAAATCTTTAAGGTTAATCCCGAAAGCAATTTCGTTTGCAGAAACTAATGTGTCTTTTTTGAATGGTTCGGAACCTTTTAAACTAAATTTTTCAAGCGATAAAGTTAATGATGGGAAATGATTGAAAAATGAAAGATTTGCTTCTTTAAAATTTAGTTCACCTTTTAGATTTTCATTTGCAAAACTTTTAATTTCTTTTTCAATTTTATCTGGAAAGATTATTGGAAACAGAAACATTCCTAACAATAAAATTGCGATTGAAATTCCTAAAATTTTTAAAGATTTTACTACTATTTTCTTCATTTAACAATTGAAATATAACTTTGCAAAGTTATAGTATAAAAAAGACCCTTCAAAATTATGAAGGGCCTTTTAGAAAATTCTATTTTAAACTAACTCAACAAAATTATTCTTTTATTAATCTCAAAGTTTTTTCACGATTATTTGCATCAGAAACTTTAACGATATAAACACCTTTCGTTAAATCTTCAATTGAAAAACTATCGTTTATTGAAGTGCTTGAGAACGATTTCACTAATTGTCCTGTGATAGAATAGATTTGAACTTTCTCTACCAAAGTATTAATTGTGAAATAAGTTGAAGCTGGATTTGGAGACAACGCTACAAAATCTAAAGCATCAAATGTATCATTATTAAGAAGAGCTCTGTTTCCAAAAACTCTGTATCCACCTGGCTCAATACTAATATTCATATTAACATCTGTAACATTAAAAGTGGTATTATCCATTAGATTTGCCCAAGTTCCAGTGAACGGAAATCCTCCAACAACATTGTAAGTATTATCAGAAAAATTAGTCAAAACAAAAACATAACTTAAAGCAGAGGTTTGAGTTTGGCTTGTCCAAACATCTAATCTAGGACGCCCTGTGTTTCCAATATTCCAAGCATAAGTTCCATTTTCAAAAACATTTTCAGTTTTTTTCATGTCTATCATTTTTGCCCAACTATTGTAAATAGCACTTCTATTTGTATCTGTTAACCAGTTTCCAGTCCATTGAGGTTGTGGTTTGGTGTCTAATTTGCAACCATCATTAAACTGAACAGAACCATTGCTGCATGTAAATAATGAATATTCCCATCCAAGATCTCCAAAATGCCAGATCATTTTTGGTCCAGGAACAAGAAAAAGAACTGAACCCATTGCTTGAAGTCTTTGATGCACTTTGTTAAGATTGCCAAAAGTTTGTCCAGCTTCATTTAAAGCTTTATAAGCAACTCTTTCTTCATCATGGCTTTCTGCATAACCTATAAATCGGTCTGTCGCATCTGCTATTCCTGAAATATCTGCAAAATTACCTTTCAACAAATTAGCATACGGATCTGTCATTTTTCTCCACTGCATAATACCTTTTGTATCACCTGAACGAAGATAATTCGCCCATTCTACTTCTTCTGTGTATGATCCACCATTTCCTAAGTGTTCAAAAATCACAAGAAAATTAGGATCAACTTCCCATTGTTTGTCGGCATACCATTTCATTTTTGCTACTCTATCTGAACGATATCCATTAGTACAAGCTTCTTGTCCACCAGCTACGTTTGATGGGCACTGTTGTGTAAAACCTTTGGTTAAATCCCATCTGTAACCATCAATTTTAAACTCTTGAATCCAATATTTTATTGTTGCAACTGAATACGCATTTGTTAAATTATCTGGTTCTCTAAAATGATTTAAATCACTACCAACACTATAAGAGTGCATAGCATCTTGGTTTATATAAGGATTTTCAGACGATACTCTTGATCCAGTAGAATTTGCCCATCCATCATTATCAGAATCTAACATCCACATTCTTTCAAGAGGAGAACGACCAAAAACGTGATTTAATGCTAAATCTAAAATAACTGCGATTCCATTTTGATGGCACAAATCAATAAACTCTTTAAGTTTTGTAGGAGGCCCATAACGTTTGTCTAAAGCCATATGAAAAACTGTATTGTAACCCCAGCTCATATTTCCTTCAAACTCCATTACAGGCATTATTTTGATTGCATTGATTTTAAGATTTCTAAAATAATCTATTTTATTAATTAAATCTTGATAAGTTCTATTTGCATCAAAATCACGAACTAATACCTCATAAAAAACTAAATCTTTCTTTTTTGGCTTTACAAAATTTGTAGTAGCACTACTCCAATTATAAGTAAATAAAGTATTAGATCCTGTCTGAAGAACAGTTACTTCTCTCTCTTGACCTGGTGCAATTGTTGCATATACAGGAAGCCCAGGAAAAGCACCAAGTGATATAATTTCTGGATCATCAAAAGGAGACAATACCAATTTAGAATATGGATCTGCGGTTTTAACAATTGCTGGAGAATTTGCAGGTCTGTTTGTATTATCACACACCCAATATTGATAAGCATATACTTGATTTGGAGTTAATCCTGTAAGTTCTAACCAAAATTTACCTGTTGTAGGATCTTTTTTCATAGCATATGCAGTTGTAGGAGACCAGTTATTGAAACTACCTGCCACATATACAAAATCTTTAAATGGCGCATTTAAAACTAACGTTGCTTTGGTTGCATCAGATGAATCATAGTTTATACCATCAACTAAGCCAGCTGTTAATGGCTCACTTATTATTCCTGGATTAACAATAACAGTAAACCTTTTAGTCACAGTTGTAGTTCCTAATGTAGCTGAAACAACATATACTTTAGTTGTAGTCACATTTGTGTCACCACAAGTAAAAAATGATGTTGCTGCAGTTGGACATGTAATTGGAACACCATTAGCCGTTACAGAATAAGTAGCATTGCCACCTGTGTTTGAGGCTACAATACTTACATTAGCTCCTGAATTGATAATAGTATTGCTGTTCTCTAGAGGAGAGATTAAAGACATTTGAAAAGCGCCGACTTCTGAAGTGATATCTTGAGATTTTTTATCCCCACTTCCATCTTTTGCTTTAATTAAAAATCCTATTTTACCAATACCAGTTCTGTTGTAAAAAGTATTTGGCACAAAAGTTATAGTATAAGTATCATTACCAGAATTATAGGTAAGTCTATTAGTTTCACTAGAACTTGTCCATGTACCATTAGTTGGACAATCCTGAATATTAGCGTCACTAGCGTCAAAGCTCCAAGCCCAAAGATATAGTGCATTATTAGATACACCCCAAGTAGATTCATTAATACTACTTCCATTAAAAGTAATAGTAATTGATTGATTTTCTTCAAAAACTGCAGGTGCAATTGTATAAGTTACTGTTTGTTGTTGTGCAAAAACAATAACTGGAAATAGTAAGCATAATAGTAAAAATCTTTTCATAGCGTAGATTTGATTTAAAAAAACACATTCTCGACTACTTTCATAAATCGAGAATGTGTTATTATTTATGTATTATATTGGCATTAATCTCAAGTTGTAGTTAGCAGAATTTCTGATATCTAAAACAACTTTATAATTACCTGCTGTAGGAACTTTCATGTTTCCTCCATTCAATTTTATTTTGTATTGACCACCTGTAGTAGTATTTTCAGTATTACCTGATAATGTTCCCATTTTCACAGACCAATCATCTTTTAAACGAATTAAAAACTCATCATTAGTCAATGCTAAATCTAAAGTATACATTTGATAATATGGAGATGAAGGATTTTCATCAAAAGTTAAATACGTAGGTGAACCCCAACCATTTGGTGTAGCTTGACCAATAATTGCAACTTGTCTTTTGCCAATTGAATAAGTATTAGCATTCCAATTCACTGTCAAGAAGTAAGTTCCAGCACCTTCAGTTGGCTTGATGTCTTTTCCTCCAGATTGAACTAAAGTTGTAAAAGTATTTGGGTTTTCAGCAATATCTCCTTTATCTCCAGACCATGCTGGAACTGGACAAAATTTAAATGCTGGGTTTGAGACATCCATCCATACAAAACCTTCATATTTTCCATCATTTCCAGCAGAAAATAACTTAGCTACATTTACATTATCTGGAGACCAATCATTTCCATAACCACTAGCACTTTGATATCCTCCTGGCACATATAATCTTTCAAATTCATCAAAAGTATCATAAGGAGTAGCTGTGATAGTGACTTCATTAGAAACAGCGCTAACACCATTAGTTGAGCTTGAGAGTTGAGTTGATGGTTTCCCTATAATTCTTAATTTAAAACTACCTGATGTTCCTATTGAACCTCCTGCGCTCAATAACAAGTTATTCAAAATTCTTTCTGTAACTGCTTTTTCATTTACGTCTGCATCAGAGCTGTAAGTTCCTAAAACAATTGCTTGTGAAGAATTTGAAAAACTTTCTGTACTCTTAACTGCTTGCAATGAATAAGTTATAGATGCAGAAAAACCAAAGTTGGCTGAAGACCATTTTGAAGTAAATGCTGTATTTCCTGCTGTTGAACCAGTTAAATTAAAACTTCCTCCTGCAGGTGAAGTCATGTTTATTGAACTTGACGAGGCCTGAGGGTCTAAATTTTCATCACTACAAGAAACAATTGATGTAATTGTTCCTGCTAATAAAATTAAACTTAAAAATATTTTTTTCATAATTTTCTATTTTAAATTCCTCGGAAGTGGCTTACCATTTCCGAGGATATTTTGTTATAATTAATAACCAGGATTTTGTTGTAAAGTTGGGTTAGAACCAATTGCAGTAGCTGGTATTGGGAAAATTTTGAATTTATCATCAATACTTGTTCCTGCTTGAACTCCACCTTTCCATTGCCAATTATAATTACTTCCAGTATATTTACCGAAACGAATTAAATCTTGTCTTCTATGTCCTTCCCAATATAATTCACGACCTCTTTCATCAAGCACAAAATCTAGAGTAATATCACCAGCAGTAATTGTTGCAGAACCTCCAGCTCTTGTTCTTAATGTATTTACATAAGTAGCTGCTTGTGAAGCACTTCCTTGTCCTCTTGCTGCCAACTCAGCATACATTAAATAAGCATCCGCTAATCTAAATACAGGAAAATCAATATCTACAAAGTTTCCAGAAACATCAGAACCTTGACCACCTGTTGATTTAATATTTTTATATTTTTCAACTGCGTATCCATCACCAAAGTTACCAATATTACCTATAGATAAAGTCTGTCCCGATGTGTAGAACATCCCTCTTGGATCACCTGCAAATTTAGCTACAAATTCTTGTCGTGTTCTTAAACCAAACCAACCTCCGTTAACACCAAAGTTAGCAGGATTCATTGATCCTCCAATTGCAGCGTGAGTAATAAAAGTTGTTCCTCCATAAGTTTGAGTATTCAATCCGCTATATCTGATAGGAAAAATCATCTCACTTTGAGAACCATTACTATCATTGTCTGCCATAAATACTTTACCATAGCTTGAACTTGTGTTGATTGAATATGTAGAACTCAATACAGGAGCTAAAGCAGCAGAAGCTTCTGCAAATTTATTTTGATTGATGTAAACTTGAGCATTCAAATAAACTTTTGCCAATAGCATTTTACCTGCAATTTTATCAACTCTACCGAATTCATTTGAACCTGATGCTAATAAATCTGCATCAATTGAATTTAATTCACTTACAACAAAGTCAAATATAAAAGCTCTGCTTTTTTGTTGTGGGAAACTGAAACCAACAGCATCATTTTCTGTTGTAAATGGAACGTTCCCAAACATATCCATTAAATGCCAGTAAGAAAAAGCTCTTAAGAAACGAGCTTCTGCTCTGAAATTAACAATTTGAGCACGAGTAGCAGCAGATACATTTCTTGAGTTCAATTTGTCTGCAGTTGTTTGTCTCAAGAACTCATTACATAAAGATACTTGATACATACAACGTGAAAACATTGCATAAATAAACTCATTATTTGACGCCCATGTATGATTGTTTAATGAAGGTAAGTTACCATCAGCCCAAGCAATAATTGCTTCGTCAGTAGTAATCTCATTCATTACCCAATAAGCTCTCAAATACTGTCCAAATCCTGAATCGATACCTTGAATATCAGAATCACCATCATTTGGCCCCTTTTGGCCTGAAATAGCCAGTCCTGCATATAGCTTTGCAAGAAACTGCTTGTAAGAAGCTTCATCTTGATAAAATACTTCTGATGAATAGATGTCTTCATCAATTTCGATTTTATCTAGTTCTTTAGTACATGACGTCATTGATAAAATGGTCACCACTGAAAGAACTAACATTTTAATAATTCTACTTTTTTTCATAACTTTTTATTTAAAAATTTACATTACATCCAAAAACAAACATTCTTGCTCTTGGGTAAATTGTTTGATCAATACCAGATAAAATTTCAGGATCTAAACCTTTGTATTTACTAATGATAAGTGCGTTTTGTACACCAAAACTTAGTCTAGCTGTAGTTGCATTACCAAATGGCTCTGCAAAGCTATATCCAAAACTAATATTATCTAACTTAATAAATGAAGCGTCTTTAACATAATGGTCTGAGAAATATCTATTATTTCCTTCATTAACAAAACCAGTTTCAAAGAAAGATGGATTAATATTGTTAAGTGGTGTAATTTGATTGATTGAGTTGTCTAAATAACCATAAGATGAACCATTGTTATCATAAATATAGTTTCCTAAACTAGCTCTCCATGACATAGACATATCCCATTTTTTATAACTAAATGAAGACATTAAACCAAATGTAAAATCTGCATAAGGTTGTTTGTATTGGTACATATCTTTTGGTGTGATTAAACCATCACCATTTCTATCAACATAAACACCTTCTAATGGTTTACCATCCGTTCCATAAACTTGCTCATATACATAAAATGCATTTGGAGCAAAACCTGTTGAATTAATTTGAATTGTGTTACCAACACCTCCTCTAATTCCTCCTGTAAAGAAACCCGGAGACTCTGTTCCATCAAGTGCAGTAGCTGTGAGCTTTCTATCTTGATAATTTGCATTAAAATTAACATTCCAATTTAAATCAGCAGTTTTTAAAACATCAAAATTTAAACCAAGCTCAATACCTTTAACTTCTAAATTACCAAAGTTTCTAGGACCATTATTTGTTAAATTTGCTCCATCTGGATATGCAACAAAAGCTAATAAATCTTTAGTTTCTTTTTGATAAACATCTAAAGTACCTTTTACTTTTCTGAACAACTCAAAGTCTAAACCTGCATTGTAAGTAGTCGTTTCTTCCCATTTAACAGTATTAGAATAAAATGAAGGTCTAACAGTTGTTACAAATGTGTTTCCGAATTGATATTGTGCTTGTGGATTTCCAGCAACATATTGAGGTATGTATGAGAAACTAGTTGATAATTCTTGTTGACCTGTAACTCCCCATCCTAATCTTAATTTTAAGTTAGTTAGAGATTTACTGTCTTTTAAGAAGTTTTCATTAGACATATTCCAAGCAAATGCAGCTCCTGGGAAAATTCCAGATCTTACATCTTTAAAGAAGTTGTTGGTGATATCGTTTCTTAAGTTTAATGTTAAAAGGTATTTATTATCAAAACCTACATTAGCTCTTCCGAAGTAAGATTCTAACTTACTAACAGGACTTGTAAATGTATTTAAAGAATTTATAACATTAGCAGGATTTCTTAATTCACCTGAACCATAACCAACATTATTTCTTTCATAATAAGTATGACCAGCTGTAACATCTACATTTAATTTTCCAAAAGCTTTAGTATAATTCACGTAAGCATCAAGTGCTGTATTGGTTCTATTATTCCAGAATTCGCTATATCTTCCTAAATTATTAGAACCATTAAAAAATCCATTAATACTTTGTGTACTTAATTCATTTCTACCTTCTGATTGTTCTCTATCGATACCTGCTAAAACAGTAAATTTTAACTCAGGTAAGAAATGAAATTTATAATCTAATTGTACATTACCATAGTAACGGTATCTTTTTGTTTGATTATTTCTTTGTTGAAGTGCTGCAACTGGGTTATCTGTTGCTAAGAAATTTGGGTTATTAGAACCATCTAACCATTCAAAATATCCGCCAAATTGTTGGCTATTTACATTAACTGGTTGAGTTGGATCAAAATTAATAGCACTACTAATTGCTCCTTCATCTGCAAATCTTTCTTTTACAACTGAGAAGTTACCATTAATTGCAATTTTTAAATGATCTTTAAATAAAGAAGGATTTAATCTAAGCGAAGCAGTAGTTCTGTCAAACTTAGATGTTTCTAAAATACCTGGTATGTATGTATGACCATAAGTAAACGATGTTGGCAATTTACCAAACAAAGCTCCTCTCAAACCTACAGTATTATCAATAGAAACAGAATTTGAAAAAATCTCTTCTTGCCAATCTGTATTAGAATTACCTAATCTAGCCAATCTAGAAGGCGCAATGTTGTATTGAGCAATGTTAGCTGGATTAGTCATAAAACTTCTAAAATCAGCAGCTGAAGTAGTGTTAATTTTTTCAGCTAAAGTATTAACTGTAAATGTAGTTCCAACAGAAACCTTCAAAGCTCCTTTTGCTCCTTTTTTAGTAGTAACTAAAATAACACCATTAGATCCTCTGTTACCATAAATCGCAGTAGCAGAAGCATCTTTTAGGATTGATATGTTCTCAATATCATTTGGATTAATTGTTTGTAAATTACCATCAATTGGCAATCCATCTAACACAATTAAAGGATCGTTAGAAGCTTGAAGTGAAGCTCCTCCACGAATTCTAATAGCCGCACCATCTCCTGGACGACCTCCTTGTGTTACAACAACACCGGCAACACGACCATTTAATAAAGATTCAGTGTTTGAATTAAATCCTTTGTTGAAATCTTTTGTTGTTAATAAATCTACAGCACCTGTAGCGTCTTTTTTCTTAACAGCTCCATAACCAACCTGTACTACAACTTCTTGTAATACGTTAGCTTCTTCTGTCATAGAAACAGTAATCGATTTTTGACCATCGAAAGTAATGGTTTCGTTTTTATAACCAATAAAAGAAAACACTAATTTGTCTCCACTTTTAAGTTTGGTTAATTTAAACTTCCCATCAAAGTCAGTTGATGTACCCACTTGAGTACCTTGAATAATTACATTTACTCCAGGAATTGGTTGATTTGATTTTGAATCAACAACAACTCCATCCACAGTGGTTTGAGCCAAAACACTTAATGGGAGCATTAGCAATAAAAATAACAACTTTTTATAAATTGTTTTCATACATTTTGTTTAGGTTAATAAATTTGTTTTTTGCTTATACTTTAACTTCGAATGTTAAATTTAAGATAAATTTTCAGATAAAAAAATGACACCTTAATTATATGTCACCGAAAACGTTTTCGTGTTGAAAACTTTCTGAATATTTCACATTTTTTGTTACAAAATTGATAGTATAAAAAAATAAATATACCTTTATTGAAAATTAAACATTTATCAAAATCGCATAATGAGAAGAAAAGTCACTTTAAAGCAAATTGCCAAGGAATTAGATGTATCAATTTCAACAGTTTCGAAATCATTGAGAGACAGCTCAGAAATCAGTGAAGATACAAGACAAAAAGTGCAAGCTTTTGCCAAATTATACAACTATAAACCCAACAATATTGCTTTAAGTTTAAAGAATAGAAAATCTAAAACTATCTGCATAATAATCCCTGAAATTATTCATCATTTTTTTGCTACTGTAATTAGCGGTGTTGAACATGTTGCCAATGAAAACGGATACAATGTAATTGTTTGTCTTTCTGACGAATCATTTGATAAAGAGGTAATTAACATGGAAATGTTAGCCAATGGAAGTATTGATGGTTTCATCATGTCATTATCAAAAGAAACCCAACAAAAAAGAGATTTTCATCATATTACAGAAGTAATTAGTCAAGGAATGCCAGTTGTAATGTTTGATAGAATTACTAATGATATTTTGTGCGATAAAGTAATTATTGACGACAACTTAGCTGCTTTCAATGCAACTCAATTTCTAATCGATAAAGGATTTAAAAAAATTGCGTTATTAACTACCGTAGATTATGTCAGTGTAGGAAAATTAAGAACTGAAGGTTACATCAAAGCTTTAAAAACTAATGATCTTAAAGTGGATGAAAATTTAATTGTTAAAATAGAAGATACCGACAACTTTGAAGATCAAATCGAAAACTTAATATTGAACAATGATTTAGATGCAATTTTCGCAGTAAACGAAATTTTTGCAGTAACCGCAATTAAAGTTGCAACACGATTAGGAAAATCAGTTCCAAATGATGTTTCTGTAATTGGTTTTACCGATGGAATTATCTCTAAATATTCTTCACCTTCCATTACTACTGTTAGTCAAAATGGAGTGAAAATGGGTGAAAAAGCAGCAAGAATGCTTCTCGAAAAACTTGAAATCGAAGAAGAAGACTACGAAGAACAATACAAGACAGAAGTGATTGAAACCGAACTAGTTGAAAGAGAATCCACAAAATAACTTCAAAAATTTTATCAACAAAAAAACGTTTTCGTTACTCATTTATTCAAATTTCTGAAATCTGAAATCTGAAATCTGAAATTTTTAAATATCTTTACCGAATCAAAGCTTATACTTTTTACTTCGAAAACAAAAAATAAGTTTTGATAAGCATCGCGCTTATCGTATTTCTAATCAATAAATTACGATAATGGAAAAGCGTAAGTTAAGTTTCTGGCAAATTTGGAACATGAGTTTCGGATTTCTAGGGATACAATTTGGATTTGCCCTACAAGGTGGATTCATGTCTAGAATTTTTCAAACTCTTGGTGCTGAAGTAGATGACATTCCAGGTTTATGGATTGCAGCACCTTTAACAGGTCTTTTAGTTCAACCAATTATAGGATATTTATCTGATAATACTTGGAGTCCAAAATTTGGTAGAAGAAAACCATTTTTCCTTATCGGAGCGATTTTAGCATCTATAACTTTATTTTTCATGCCTCATTCACCAGCTTTATGGATTGCTGCAGGATTATTATGGGTTTTAGATTCTTCAATAAACATTAGTATGGAACCTTTTCGTGCTCTTGTTGCCGACAAATTACCTGAATCTCAACGCTCAAATGGGTTTGTGATTCAAACACTAATTATTGGTATTGGAACTTGGATTGCTAGTAATTTACCTTGGTTAGTAAATAAATTAGGTGTTTCAAACGAAGCAGCAGCAGGAATTATTCCAAACTCTGTAATAGTAGCTTTTTCTGTTGGAGCTTTTGTTTTTTTTGCAAGTATATTATATACAATATTTACAACAAAAGAAGATCCACCAAAAGATTTAGAAAAATTTCTTTCTGAAAAAAAAGAATCGCGTTTTATTCCTGATTTAGTTGAAAGTTTAAAAGACATGCCTTCAACTATGAAAAAACTTGGACTGATTCAGTTTTTTAGTTGGTTTGCATTTTTTACAATGTGGAGTCTATCAATGCCTGCATTAACTGAACACGTTTTCAATTCTCCAAAACCTGATGTTAAAGAATATGCACAATTAGATAAAGAAGGAAAAGCATTAAAAAATGACAAGAAAGAAGTTATTTATCTAAATGCCGAGAAAAAATTAGAATACGAATCTAAAGACAAAGTTTATAATGATGCTGCAGATTTAGTAGGATCGGCAACTGGAGTTTATGGATTATCCTCAATGGCTTTTGCCTTATTACTTACTTTTTATACAATGAAAAATAAGATAAATAGAAAATATATCCATATGGGTTCATTAATTCTTGGTGGATTAGGTTTCATTTTTATGTTTTATGCAACGCCTTCAACTTTAATGTATAGCTTTATATTAATAGGTTTTGCCTGGGGAAGTATTCTATCTATGCCTTATGCAATGTTATCAAGTTCAGTTAACCCTAATAAAATGGGAATGATGATGGGATTATTCAATATGTTTATTGTAATTCCTCAAATTATTGCAGCTCTTGGTGGAATCAATTATTTATACAAATTAATTGGAGAAGCTCACATTAATGCTATGCTTTTAGCAGGATTATCACTAATTATTGCTGGATTGTGTAATTTCTTTATAACGGATAAAAACGCAATTTCAGGTTAAAAAAACTATAATGAATAACAAAAAAGCATTCATATTCGACCTTGACGGAGTAATTGTTGACACAGCAAAATATCATTTTTTGGCGTGGCAAAAATTAGCTCAAGAACTTGGAATCGAATTTACACCCGAACACAACGAAGAATTAAAAGGAGTTAGCCGTGTTCGTTCTCTTGATATTATTTTAGAACTTGGAGGAATTCAAGCTTCTCAAGAAGACAAAAACAAATGGCTTATTCAAAAAAATGAAGATTATCTATCCTATTTGGTAGATATTGATGAAAGTGAAATTTTACCAGGTGTACTTCCTGTATTGCACTATTTAAAAGATAAAAATCAACTAATTGCATTAGGTTCTGCAAGTAAAAATGCAAGACCAATTTTAGAAAAAACAGGAATTTTAAATCTATTTGATACAATAGTTGATGGAAATGACGTTTCCAATGCAAAACCAGATCCGGAAGTATTTCTTCAAGCTGCAAAAAAATTAGGCGCAACCAACGAGAATTCAATTGTTTTTGAAGATTCAGTTGCAGGAATTCAAGCCGCTAATATTGCAAATATGACCAGCATTGGAATTGGAGAAGCAGCAACATTACACGAAGCAAAATATATATTTAAAGATTTTACATTTATTGATGTTTCTTTTATAGAATCGTTAATAAATTAGAAAAAAGAGAATAGAACATAGAGAATAAATGTTTTGAAAGTTTAAGAATTAACTTTTAGACTTTTAGACCTCTAAACTTTTAAACTTAAAATAAAATGAACCAAGATTATATCAAAGCAGACAATTGGTCCATCATTGAAGAAGGATTTGATGCAGAAAGAGTAAAATCGTCTGAAAGTTTATTCAGTATCGGAAACGGTGCTATGGGACAACGTGCCAATTTTGAAGAATACTATTCAGGCAAAACATTTCAAGGAAGCTATATTGCAGGAATTTATTATCCTGACAAAACAAAAGTGGGTTGGTGGAAAAATGGATACCCTGAATATTTTGCAAAAGTATTAAATGCTCCAAATTGGATTGGAATTGACATTGAAATAAACAATGAAGTTTTTGATTTGGCTAAATGCAAATCTATTGCAAATTTCAAACGTGAGTTGAATATGAAAGAAGGTATTTATTATCGCTCTTTCTCTGCTACACTGCAAAACGGATTGGAAATTTCGGTTAAAGTAACGCGTTTTCTATCATTAGATATTGACGAACTAGGTGTGATTAATTTTGAGATTACTCCATTAAATAGTGATGCCAAAATTGTTTACAAACCTTATATTGATGCCGGAGTTCACAACGAAGATGCTAACTGGGAAGAAAAATTTTGGGAACCATTAAACGTTCAACATTCAAATAATGAAGCATTTGTAACTGCTAGGACTTTCAAAACGCATTTTACAGCAACAACTTTTATGCAAAATACCATTCTGTTGAACGGTTCAAACGTAAATGCTTCACCTATTAATATTGAAAAAAACAACGAAAAAGTTCAATTTTCGTATGAAATAAATGTAGCTAAAGAACAAACTGCTACCATTCAAAAATTAGGTGGTTATACGGTTTCATTAAATCATGAAAACACACAAGTTGCCGCTCAAAATGTTATTGCTGAAGGTTTGAAAATTGGTTATTCAAATTTGAAAGAAAATCAGATTCAAGCTTGGGCAAAAATTTGGGAAATGAGCGACATTACTATTGATGGTGATGTAAAAGCGCAACAAGGAATTCGTTTCAACATTTTCCAATTAAATCAAACGTATTTAGGAAAAGATTCTCGTTTAAATATTGGCCCAAAAGGATTTACAGGTGAAAAATATGGTGGTTCTACCTATTGGGATACCGAAGCTTATTGCATTCCTTTTTATATGGCTACGAAAGACCAACAAGTGGCTAGAAATTTATTGACCTACCGATACAATCAATTGGATAAAGCGATTGAAAATGCAGGTAAATTAGGTTTCAAAAACGGAGCTGCTTTGTATCCAATGGTTACCATGAATGGCGAAGAATGTCATAACGAATGGGAAATCACTTTTGAAGAAATTCATAGAAACGGTGCGATTGCTTTTGCGATATTTAATTATCACAGATTCACAGGAGATTACTCATACATTCCTGAAAAAGGATTAGAAGTTCTTATTGGAATTGCACGTTTTTGGCACCAAAGAGCAACCTATTCTACTTACAGAAATCAATATGTGATTCTTGGAGTAACAGGCCCGAATGAATACGAAAACAACGTAAATAATAATTTCTATACTAATTATTTGGCTAAATGGTGTATAGATTATGCCGTTGAACAAATTAATAAAGTAGAAAAAGAATATACTTCAGATTATTCTCGAATAATGAGTAAAGTAAATTTGGATAATGCAGAAATCGCACATTGGAAAGCAGTTGCTGATAATATGTATTTCCCATATTCTAAAGAACATGATGTTTACTTACAACAAGATGGCTTCTTAGATAAAGAATTGGTAAAAGTTCATGATTTAGACAAGAGTCAACGTCCAATTAACCAAAAATGGTCTTGGGATAGAATCTTGCGTTCGCCATACATAAAACAAGCCGATACTTTACAAGGTTTTTATTTCTTTGAAGATCATTTTACCAAAGAACAATTAGAAAAACATTTCGATTTTTACGAACCATTTACTGTTCATGAAAGTTCGCTTTCACCTTGCGTTCACTCTATTCAAGCAGCAACTCTTGATAGAATGGAACAAGCATACACTTTCTACTTAAGAACTTCTCGTTTAGATTTAGATGATTACAACAAAGAAGTAGAAGAAGGTTGTCACATCACATCAATGGCTGGAACTTGGATGAGTATTGTAGAAGGTTTTGGTGGAATGAGAGTTAAAAATGACACCCTACATTTTGAACCAAAAATTCCTTCACAATGGCAAGGTTATTCGTTCAAAATAAACTTCAGAAATCAAATTTTAAAAGTTGAAGTACAACAAAATGAAACGAAATTTTCATTAGAAGGAAATAAAGAAATTACTGTTTTCGTCAACGGAAAAGAAGTATTAGTTGAGCCGAATAGTTTAGTAACGGTTTAGAATAAAAAAATTAATTTAACCCTTTCAGAGTTTTGGATTCTGAAAGGGTTTTTAAATAAAAAAATATGAAAAAAATCTTCTTTCTTTTACTAATAACTTCTTTATCATTCGCTCAAGTTGACCGAGTTGAACCCCCTTTTTGGTGGAATGGCATGGAACATTCTGATATTCAAATAATGTTCTACGGAAAAAATATCGCAGAAAATCAAGTTTCCGTTTCCAATGGAATTATCATTAAAGGCATTCAAAAAACCGAAAATCCTAACTACGTTTTCGTAACCATCGACACTAAAAATATTTCGGCTCAAGATTTAGTTTTCACTTTCAAAAACAAAAACAAGTCGTTTACTCAAAACTATTCTTTAAAATCGAGAAAGGAAAATTCTAAATTCAGAAAGAGTTTCGATAGCTCTGATATGATTTATCTAATAATGCCTGATAGATTTGCAAATGGAAACCCAAACAATGACAGCCATCCATCAGTAATTGAAAAAGCTGATAGAACAAAAATTGATGGTCGTTATGGTGGCGATATTGATGGGATGATTAAAAATTTAGATTACATTAAAGATTTAGGCGCAACAACTTTATGGCCAACACCACTTTGTGAAGATAATGATGAAAGAGGCTCATATCACACTTATGGTCAATCAGATGTTTATAAAATTGATCCACGATTTGGCACAAATGAAGACTATGTAAAATTAAGTAATGAACTACATAATCGTAACATGAAATTAATCATGGATTATGTAACTAATCACTGGAGTTATAACCATTGGATGATGAAAGACATGCCAACATACGATTGGTTTCATCAATTTCCAGGATTCAAGCAGACCAATTTTAAAACCACAACACATTCTGATACAAATGCCTCTGAAACTGATAAAAACTTAGCAACAAGTGGTTGGTTTGTAAAATCAATGCCCGATTTGAATCAGAAAAATCCTTTAGTGCTTAACTATTTAATTCAAAATGCCATTTGGTGGATAGAATATGCAAATCTTGATGGTTTTAGAGTAGACACTTATCCTTATACCGATAAAGAATCTATTGCTCTTTGGACAAAAGCTGTAACTGACGAATATCCAAATTTCAATATTGCTGCCGAAGCATGGTTATATTCTCATGCACAAATTTCTTATTGGCAAAAAGACAGTAAAATTTCAGCTATTCAAAGCTATAATTCTTATTGCCCAACTGTAATGGATTTTATGTTGCAAACCATTTTAGAAAAAGGTGTTTTGAAAGAAGAAAAGCAAAATTGGAATGAAGGTGTAACCAAATTTTATGACACCTTTTCAAATGATTTCTTATATCCAAACATCAACAATATGTTTGTTTTTGCAGAAAATCATGATACACAACGTATCAATTTTGTCTATCCAAAATTTGAAGATTACAAAATTACAATGGCTTTAATAGCAACTATTCGAGGCATTCCTCAGTTGTATTATGGTTCAGAAATTGGTATGACTGGAAGTAAAAATGTAGGTGATGGTGATATTCGTCGAGAATTCCCTGGTGGATGGTCCGACCATAAACAAAACGCCTTTACAAAAGAAGGACGAACTGCTGAACAAGAAAAATATCATGCAGTAACTAAGAAACTTTTCAATTGGAGAAAAAATAAAGAAGTAATTCATTCTGGAAAAACAACTCACTATATACCAGAAAACAATGTTTATGTTTATTTCAGATATAATGAAAAGGAAAGTGTAATGGTAATAATGAATAATAGTGTTGAAAAACAAAAAATGAACATTAATCACTTTAAAGAAAGTATCAAGAACAATACTTCAGGAAAAGATATTTTATCTGAAAAATCATTTGATTTAAAAAATGATATTGAAATTGAAGGTAAATCAGTTTTAATTTTAGAATTGAAGTAAAATGAAAAAACTACTTTTAATCTTATTAACCGCTACATTTTCATTTGCCCAAAGCAAAATTGAAAGCCACCAAATCATTAACACAGAAAAAATTGAAGGAATTATCAATCGAATTGATAGCTTTCCAACAAAATTCATTGTTCCGAGAACTGTTGACGTTTGGTTACCATCCAATTATTCTAAAGATAAAAAATACAGCGTTTTGTATATGCACGACGGACAAATGCTATTTGATGCCTCTTCAACTTGGAACAAACAAGAATGGATGGTTGATGAAGTAGTTTCAAAATTGAATTCTGAAAATAAAATTCAAGATATTATTGTTGTTGCCATTTGGAACATTCCAAACTTGCGTCATATGGATTTATATCCAAACAAACCATATCAATTACTATCAAAAGAAATTCAAGAACAAATTCAAACAGAAGTAAAAAAGGCAAAATTCCCATTTGATGACAAAAAGATAAATTCTGATAACTATCTTCAATTTATTGTCACGGAATTAAAACCTTATATCGATCAAAATTATTCTGTCTACACTGATGCTGAACATACCGGAATTATGGGTTCAAGTATGGGCGGATTGATTTCGATGTATGCTATTTGTGAATATCCAAATGTATTTGGAAAAGCGAGTTGTCTATCAACGCATTGGGTTGGATTTCGTGATTTTGAAAACAATCCTATTCCGGAAAGTTTTTTTACTTATATGCAGAAAAATTTACCTGATTCAAAAAATCATAAAATCTATTTCGATTACGGAACAGAAACACTTGACGCGAGTTATTTAAAGTATGAATATCGTGTTGATGAAGTATTACAATCCAAAGGATATACAACAGAAAATTATAAAAGTCTTAAATTTGAAGGAGAAAACCATTCGGAAGCTTCTTGGCAAAAACGAATTAATATTCCTGTAGAATTTATGTTTGAAAAATAAACAATGAAAATGAAAAAAATATTTGCACTACTATTTATATCAACAATTTCATTTGCTCAAAATGCAGATAGAAAATTCATTAAAATTGAAAAACTTTCTAATGGATTTTCGGTTAGAGTTTCAGATGGAAATTATTTAATAAATTTTCTAAATGATAAAATTATTGAAACTTCATTTACACCAAAAGGAGAAAAACATAACAATCCATCGGATGCAGTTGTATTAAAAAATAAATTGAAAAACATTTCTTTCAAAGAGAATAAAAACTCAGTTGAATGTAGTTCCAAATCAAGTAATTTGAAGGTCGTTATTCAAAAAACACCATTCAAAATATCCTATTTAAATAATAACTTAGAAATTATTTCTGAAAAATCAGGTTATTTAAAACGCAAACATATTCCACTTGATAATGTTAAAGGAAATATTACTGTCGATTCTACTGAAGTTTTACAATTCAATATTTCTTCAGATGAAGTACTTTATGGTGGTGGCGCAAGAGCTTTAGGAATGAATCGTCGTGGTAATAAATTAGCACTTTATAACAGAGCTCAATATGGTTATGAAACACGTGCCGAATTAATGAATTTCTGCATTCCGTTGGTTTTATCATCCAAATTGTATGCTGTTCATTTTGATAATGAAGCCATTGGATATTTAGATTTAGATTCTAAAAAAGATAACACCTTAGAATATGAAACTATTTCTGGTAGAAAAACCTATCAAGTAATTGTTGGGAATTCTTGGGGAGATTTAGTAAAAAATTACACCGATTTAACCGGAAAACAACCTTTGCCTCCACGTTGGGCTTTCGGAAATTTCTCTTCTCGTTTTGGCTACCATACTCAAGAAGAAGTTGAAAAAACCATCCGTAAATTTGAAGAAAGTAAAATTCCTGTTGATGCAATAATTCTAGATTTATATTGGTTCGGAAAAACCGTTCAAGGCACAATGGGAAATCTAGAATGGGATAAAGATAACTTTCCAAATCCTGATAAAATGATTTCCGATTTGAATGCAAAAGGCGTAAAAACAGTTTTAATAACAGAACCTTTTATCCTTACAACCTCATCTAAATGGCAAGAAACCGTTGATAAAAAAGTCTTAGCAACCTTAAAAGATGGAAGACCTGCCACTTGGGATTTCTATTTTGGAAACACAGGAATTGTTGACGTATTCAAACCCGAAGGAAAAGAATGGTTTTGGAATGTTTATAAACGATTAATCAATCAAGGAGTTGCTGGACTTTGGGGTGATTTGGGCGAACCTGAAGTTTTTCCTTCTTATGCCAATACATTTGCAGGAACAGCCGATGAAATTCACAACGTTTACGGTCACAATTGGGCAAAGTTAATTGCTGATGGTTACAAAAAAGATTTTTCTAATCAACGTCCATTTATTTTAATGCGTTCTGGATATTCTGGAAGTCAACGTTTTGGAATGATTCCTTGGAGTGGTGATGTTTCTAGAAGTTGGGGCGGATTACAAAGTCAGATGGAAATTGCGCTTCAAATGGGAATGCAAGGAATGGCTTATATGCACAGTGATTTAGGTGGTTTTGCTGGAGATTATTTTGACAACGAATTGTATTTGCGTTGGTTGCAATATGGTGTTTTCAACCCAATTTTTCGTCCGCACGCTCAAGAAGATGTAGCTTCAGAAGTGGCTTATAAAGACGTTGACACGAAAGAAATTGCTAAAAAAGCTGTTGAATTACGCTATCAATTATTGCCTTATAATTATCAATTGGCTTTTGAAAATGCTACAGAAGGAACACCTTTAATGCGACCATTATTTTTTAATGAACCAAACAACAAAGAATTACTTTCAAAATCTGATGGTTATCTTTGGGGAAATGATTTTTTAGTTTATCCAATTATAGAAAAAGGTCAAACTCAAAAGGAAGTTTATTTTCCAAAAAATTCAAATTGGTATGATTTCTACACTGGAAAAAAATACGATGCTGGAACAACTCAAAAAGTTGAATTAAATAAAAATAACATTCCAACATTTGTTCGTGGCGGAAGTTTTATTCCGATGAGCAAAGTGCAACAAAACACACAGAATTATATTTTAAATGATTTTGATGTGCATTTTTATTTTGATAAAGAAACAAAAAAATCGGAACTAGAATTGTTTAATGATGATGGATTATCAACTACTTCCATTGAAAAATCGATTTATGAAGAATTTGATTTTGAAAGTGCTATTGATAATAACTCACTTTTTTTAGATGTTGAATTTGACAAAACCTATTCTACCACAACCTCCAAAACAATAAATATAATTATTCACGGATTTGACAAAAATCCAACCACCATTCTTCTGAATAATAAGATTTTAAATAATAACCAATACAAATTTGAAAATAATCTAATCTACATTTCTTTACAATGTGAATTAGATAAAAATCAAAAAATTGAAATAAAACTATAGATGAAAAAAACAGCCTTACTCCTACTACTTGCTATTACTTTCTCAAGTTGTAACTCAACCAAAGAGGTAACTTATACTCAAAAAACCAAAACACCTTTCGTTTGGGAAAGTGCCAATGTTTATTTCTTATTAACCGATAGGTTTTTGGATGGAAATCCAAACAACAATGCTATAATTAAAAGAGATAAACCAACAGCAAAATTACGAGGTTTTGAAGGTGGCGATATTCGTGGTGTGATTCAAAAACTAGACGAAGGATATTTCACCGATTTAGGAATCAATGCCATTTGGATGACGCCTGTTGTAGAACAAATTCACGGCTCAGTTGATGAAGGAACTGGAAATACTTATGGTTTTCATGGTTATTGGGCTAAAGACTGGACAGCATTAGATCCAAGTTATGGAACGCGCGAAGATTTGAAAGAATTGGTTGATAAAGCACATGCAAAAGGAATTAGAATTATGCTTGATGCGGTTATAAATCACACTGGTCACGCCACAGAATTAGACGAAAAATATCCTGATGATTGGGTTCGTTCTACTCCAAATTGCAAATACAATTCTTATGACACCAATATAAATTGTACTTTAGTCACTGGACTTTTTGACGTTAAAACCGAAAGCAAAGAAAATGTCGAATTACCTCCTTTTTTAATTGCAAAATGGAAAAAAGAAGGTCGTTATGAAGAAGAAGTAGCCGAATTGGATGCTTTTTTCAAAAAAACAGGTTATCCAAGAGCACCAAGATATTACATCATGAAATGGTTAGCCGATTATATTTTGGATTTCGGAATTGACGCTTATCGTGTGGATACTGTAAAGCATACTATGGAAGATGTTTGGTATGATTTTGGAAAAGTTTGTGAAATGTCATTTGCAGAATTTAAAGCTAAAAATCCTTCAAAAATTTTAGACAATAATGCATTTTTTACTGTTGGAGAAGTTTATGGTTACAACATAGGAAGCAAAAGATTATATGATTACGGTGACAAAAAAGTAGATTATTATGCCAACGGATTTACTAGTTTAATCAATTTTGATTTTAGAAATGAGGCCAAAATGAATTATGAAGAGTTGTTTTCTAAGTATTCTAATATTCTTCAAAATGATTTGAAAGGAAAAACCGTTATGAACTATGTTTCGTCTCATGATGATGGTTGGCCATTTGACAAAAAACGTGAAAAAACATTTGAATCTGGAACCAAATTATTGCTTACTCCTGGAGTTTCTCAAGTATATTATGGAGATGAAACTGCTCGTTCTTTAGATATTGAAGGAACAAATGGTGATGCAACATTACGTTCAATGATGAATTGGGATGATTTGAAAACCAATAAAATGACTTTCAAACTATTAAATCATTGGCAAAAATTAGGACAATTTAGAAAAAATCATCCATCGGTTGGAGCAGGAATTCACAAGCAGATTACGAGTTCTCCTTATGTATTTAGTCGTGATTATTCTAACGGAAATTATTCTGATAAAGTTGTTGTTGGATTGGATTTACCTATCGGAAAAAAAGAAATATCTGTTGGAACTATTTTTGAAAACGGAACAAAAGTGAAAGATGCTTATTCTGGAAAAACGACGGAAGTAATAAATGGTAAAATTACTTTAGACACTGATGAATCAATACTTTTAATTGAAACAGAATAAGTTTAAATATTCTAACTATTGAAAAAAGTTGTCTTTTCTAGACAACTTTTTTGTTGTAAAAAAATGTTAATTTGAACTTATCTTTATCTCAATTTTGTAATTTTAATTTTTAATTATCAAATTTAATTGATTATTAATTTTTTAATAACACTTTATAATGTTTGATTACATCGAAATTGAAAGAGTAGAAAAATTAACTAAAGAAGAGTTTATAAAAAACTACTACAAACCTCAAAAACCTGTAGTGATCACCAATCAAATTGAAGATTGGCCAGCATTTACTAAATGGAATTTAGAATATATTAGAGAAGTTGCAGGTGATAAAATCGTGCCACTTTACGATAGTAGAAAAACAGACTACACCAAAAAAGTAAACGAGCCAGATTCTCAAATGAGCATGTCTGATTATATTGATTTGCTCAAAAAAGGACCAACAGATCTTCGCATTTTTTTATATAATTTAATGAAAGATGTACCATCATTGAAATCTGATATGAGATGGCCAAAATTAGGAATCCGATTAATAAAAAGTTTACCTTTAGTTTTCTTCGGTGGTGAAGATGCAAAAGTTTTTATGCATTACGATATAGATTTATCAAATATTTTTCACATTCATTTTGATGGAAAAAAACAATGCGTTTTAGTTGACCCAAAAGACACGAAATACATGTATCGACTGCCATATTCGTGGATTTGTAATGAAGATATTGATTTTGAAAATCCCGATTTTGAAAAGTTTCCGGCATTGAAAAAAATACGACCTTACATTACAAATCTTCAACACGGTGAAATGTTATATATGCCAGAAGGTTGGTGGCATTACATGAAATACTTAACCCCAGGATTCTCATTAAGTCTGCGTGCTTTGGCAGGAAATCCAAAAAATCTATTTCAAGGATTTAAAAATATGTTTTTCATTCGCAATTATGATAATTGGATGAGAAAAAGGAAAGGACAAGCATGGTTAGATTACAAAGATGAAGAAGCATTTAAGAGAACAAATGCCTTATTAAAATAATTATATGCTAAAAATTGGTCATCGTGGAGCAAAAGGATATATTGTCGAAAATACGTTAGCTTCCTTTCAAAAAGCAATCGAGTTGGGTGTTAATGGCATCGAATTGGATGTACACCTTTGTTCTGATGGAAAAATAATGGTAATTCATGATGAAACAATTGATAGAACAACTTCTGGAAAAGGTTTTGTAAAAGATTTTACTGCATCACAACTAAAAAAATATGGAATTCCAAGATTAGAAGAAGTTTTTGACTTTATAAACAAAAGTTGTTTTATAAATATTGAAATTAAAGATTTTAAAGCTACTACATCTGTTTTAAAATTATTACAAAATTATATTTTAGAAAAAAATTGGAGTACACATTTATTTCAAATTTCGAGTTTTAATTGGAACGTATTAGAATCTTGTTCTCTTAAAAGCAATCATATTCAACTGGGAGTTTTAACTGATGATTCTATTGAAAATGCTTTAACTTTCGCCAAAAAAATAAATGCCTACTCTATAAATCCATATTTTAAGTTACTTAATGTAGAAAATGTTAAAGAAATTCATAGTTATGGATTTAAAATCTTTCCTTGGACAGTAAATTCAGAAGAAGACCTTACCTTTGTAAAATCATTACAAGTTGATGGTATAATTTCGGATTTTCCCGATAGGATTTAAACATCACTTTGTCATTTCGATTAAGGAGAAATCGCATCAAATTATCAAGCTTGTATGATTTCTCTCTTCGAAATGACAAAAGAATATATTTACTTTAGGTCTTAATAAACAAAAATGAATTCAAAATACGACATACTAATTGTTGGTGGTGGTGCTGCAGGTTTTTTTACAGCAATTAACATTGTTGAGCGAAATCCCAAATTAAAAGTCGCTATTTTAGAACGTGGAAAAGAAGTTCTTTCAAAGGTTAGAATTTCTGGTGGCGGACGTTGCAATGTTACACACGCGTGTTTTGTTCCGAATGATTTAGTCAAATTTTATCCTCGTGGCGAAAAAGAACTTCGCGGACCTTTTCATCAATTTTGTTCTGGTGATACAATTGAATGGTTTGAAAAACACGGCGTTGAATTAAAAATCGAAGACGATGGTAGAATGTTTCCAACTTCCGATTCTTCTCAAACAATTATTGATTGTTTTTTGACTTCTATTCAAAAATTAAAAATTGACATTTTAACCAATCAAAGTGTGCAATCACTTTTCAAAGGAGAAAATTATTGGAAAGTGGAAACCAATGTCGAAACATTTTCTTGTCAAAAATTAGTGATGACCACCGGAAGTAATCCAAAAGTTTGGGAAATGCTTACTGAACTTGGTCATTCAATTGTTTCGGCTGTTCCATCATTGTTCACCTTTAATATAAAAGACAAACGAATTAAAGATTTAATGGGCTTATCGGCTTTTGCATCTGTAAAAGTTAAAAACACAAAATTGGAATCTTATGGACCATTATTAATAACCCATTGGGGAATGTCTGGACCAGGAATATTAAGACTTTCAGCTTGGGGCGCACGAATATTGGCAGATAAAAATTATCAGTTTGTTTTACAAGTCAATTGGTTGAACGACCTAACATTTGAAGAAACTCAAGAAAAACTTAAGGAACTAAAATTAGAACATTCTAAAAAAGCGGTTTCAAAGAAATCTCCGTTTGAATTTCCGAACAGACTTTGGGAAAGTTTGGTTTTAGCTTCTGGTATTTCAGAAGATACTAAATGGGCGGATTTATCTAAAAATCAACTATCCAATTTAGCCAATCAATTAACAAATGGTGAATTTCAGGTAAACGGAAAAAGCACTTTCAAAGAAGAATTTGTAACTGCTGGCGGAATCGATTTAAAAGAAATCAATTTCAAAACTATGGAAAGTAAATTACATCCTAATTTATATTTCGCTGGAGAGATTTTAAATATTGATGCAATAACTGGCGGATTCAATTTTCAAAATGCTTGGACAGGCGGTTTTATAATTGCTCAAACAATTGTTAATTAATTTAAAATTTCGCATCCCTTGATATCATTGAAACTGAGTATTTTTCAATAAAATAAAACTATATTTTGTTTGTAAGTATTTAAAAATCAACCTATATTTGATTTACCAAAAAACAAACAAACATGAAAAAACAATTACTTTTAAGTTTTTTTGCACTCTTTTTAGGAACATTTTTAACTCTTGCACAAACTACTCCTGTTTGTGGAGGAACTTTTACTGATCCTGCTGGTGCAACTGCAAATTATGCAAATAATTCTAACGTAACAACAACTATTTGTCCGTCTAATCCAGGAGAATTTGTTACTGTTTCTTTTACATCATTTGCATTAGAAAACAATTTTGATAGGTTAAAAATCTATAACGGAACTTCTGCAAGTGCAACTTTAATTGCAGATTTAACAGGAAATACAATTCCACCTGCATACACATCAAGTGATATAAGTGGATGTTTAACATTCGTTTTTACATCTGATTCTTCAATAAATCAGGCAGGTTGGGTTGCAAACATTACTTGTGGATCAACTCCAACATGTTTAGCGCCTATTTCCGTAAATGCAACTCCAACAACCAATACTACTGTAGTATTGAATTGGTTAGATCCTAATCAAGGAACTGGTCCATGGGAAATCTTGTTAACTGCAAATGGCACTGCAATTTCGCAACCAATTATAGCACAATCAAATCCATTTGACTTAACTGGATTAACACCTGGTGTAATTTATACAGCTTCTGTAAGATCGATTTGTGCAAATACTCCAAGCAATTGGTCATCTCCGATAACTTTTACAACAGCAACAACAGCAACATGTATTGAACCAACTAACATAGCTATTTCTGGTATAACATCAACTACAGCTAATTTAAATTGGGCCATTTCTTCTAACAATTCTCAATGGGAAGTTTTTATTGCGCCATGTGGAACACCAAATCCAACACCAAATAATACCGGAGTATTGGTTACTACAAATACCTATCAAGCCGTTGGATTGAATCCTAATACTTGCTATTCTGTTTTTATTAGATCGATCTGTTCTACTACATCAACTAGTTCTTGGTCGCAAGCCTATACATTCACTACATTAGCAAATACAACAAACCCATTTACATGTGGAGGTATTTTTACAGATCCTGCAGGTGCTAATGCAAATTACTCAAATAACACTAATTCAACTGTTACAATTTGTCCAATCAATACAGGCGATCAAGTTACAGTTACTTTCACTTCATTCTCTCTTGAATCAAATTTTGATGGGTTGTATGTTTATAATGGAAATTCAATTACATCACCTCAAATAGCAAGTGCAAATGGAGCGTCAAACGTTCCTGGAGGTCTAGCTGGAGCTTATTGGGGAACAACATTACCTGGTCCATTTACTTCAACACATTCTAGTGGATGTTTAACTTTTGTTTTTAGAAGTGATGGCTCAGTTGTACAATCTGGTTGGATAGCAAATATTACATGCGGTGTAGCGCCAACTTGTCCAAAGCCAACAAACATAGTTGTTACTGGAATTACTACAACTTCAGCAACTTTAGGATGGGTTAACAATAGCTCAGCAACAAGTTGGGAAGTAATTGCTTTACCATGCGGAACTGCTCCGACTGCAACATCAGTAGGTATAGTAACAACTGTTAATCCTTATACATTTACAAACTTGACTCCAAATAGTTGCTACCAATTGTATGTTAGAGCAATTTGTTCTCCTTCAGATATGAGCGATTGGTCTATTGGTGCAACTCTTAATACACCTGCAACATGTCCAAAACCAACTGCATTGGTTACATCTGCAATTACATCACAATCTGCTTCGGTAGCTTGGACAAATAATAGTACTGCTACTTCATGGGAAGTTGTTGTCCTTCCTTGTAACACAGTTCCTGATAGCACAACAATAGGTACAATTACAACAACTAATCCATTTATTTTAAATGGTCTAACAGCAAACACTTGCTATAGTATTTTTGTAAGAGCAATTTGTTCAGCAAGTGATTCAAGTGATTGGTCAAACGGAATTAGCATTAATACAACACCGGCTCCACCTGCATGCGGAGGTGTATTTGTTGACAATGGTGGCTCAAACGCTAATTATACCAATAACGCTGACAATACTTATACTATATGCCCTACAAATCCTGGAGAGGTTGTGACAGTAACATTTACACAATTTGATACTGAAACAAATTGGGATGGTTTATATGTTTTTGATGGTAACTCAATTACTTCTCCACAAATCGCTAGTACAAATGGAGCTGCACAAGTTCCTGGTGGTTTAGCTGGTTCTTTCTGGGGTACAACTGTTCCAGGACCATTTACATCTTCAGATCCTAGTGGTTGCTTGACCTTTAGATTTAGAAGTGATTCTTCTGTTGTAAGATCTGGCTGGTCTTCAAATGTTACTTGTGGTCCAGATTTGGATAAAATTATTCTTGTTGCCTTCAATGACCAAAATAATAATGGTATTAAAGATTCAGGCGAAACCTACTTTACAAATGGTTCATTTGTTTATCAGCAAAATAATACCGGACCAATTACAAATGCCTTTTCATCAACTGGAAGACAAACAGTTTACGATTCAAACCCTGTAAATACTTATGACTTCTCATATAGTATCCAAACAGAATACCTTCCTTACTATAGCTCTGGAACAACTTCATTCAATGATGTAAATATTCCAGTAGGAAGTGGAACTCAAATTCTTTACTTCCCTATTGTTCTAACTCAAGCTTATAATGATGTTACTATTTCTATTGTTCCAATGGGCTCTCCAAGACCAGGACTAACTTATACAAATAAAATTGTATATAAAAACTTAGGAGTAGCTGCAACAGATGGAACAATAACTTTTGAAAAGCCATCACAAGTAACCATTACAGCAATTAGTCAAACAGGAACTATCGCTAATGCGACTGGATTCACTTATAACTTTACAAATCTTCTTCCTAATGAAACAAGAGTGTTTTATGTTACAAT
>LNDX01000004.1 GCA_001464475.1 Flavobacteriaceae bacterium Ga0077528
CACAAATTGATCCTGAAAGTATTAGAATGATTAGTTCAAGTCACAATTATGTTATGACAAGAGTTAATAACAATATCGTTTGGAATTTCAACAACATACAGCTAGTTCCTATATCAGTAAATGAAGAATTAAGTATGGGATATGTACAATTTAGAGTTAAGTTAAACCCAGGTTTTGCTGTTGGTTCAATAATACCAAATACCGCAAATATCTATTTTGATACCAATCCTGCAATTGTAACAAATACTTTTACAACTGAGTTCACAGCAGCATTAAACAATCAAGCATTTGATAGTACTAATTTTACATTGTATCCAAATCCAGCAAGTCAATTTATAAATATCAGTTTAAATAATACTTCTGAAATTATTGACAATGTGATTATTTATGATGTTTTAGGCAAAATCATTAAAGAAGTAAAATCTATAGCTTCAAATACAACTAAAATTGAGACATCAAGTTTATCTAAAGGTGTTTATTTATTAGAAATAACTACTGAAAATGGTTTAAAACAAAACAAAAAACTTGTGATAAAATAATTTTTAAAAGTTAATCAAAATCATAATTCCCAATTATAAATTTATAATTGGGAATTTTTTTG
>LNDX01000005.1 GCA_001464475.1 Flavobacteriaceae bacterium Ga0077528
TCAGATATACTCGGGTCTTGATAGTTGTTAGGATTTGGACCACCAGCGCCACTACTTTCCGAAGAACCTCCTCCAGTATATGCTCCTCCACCAACGCTACCAAACCATCCGTCTCCAGGATTGTTACTACCACTAGTTAAACCTCCACTATTGCTTGATCCACTTCCTCCTGTCGAACTACTTCCTCCTGTCGAACTACTACTTCCTCCTGTCGAACCAGCACCACCTGAGCTTCCGCCGCCACCTCCACCAGATCCACTTCCACTGCATGGAAAAAACCAATATATTATACTACCAATCATTTCACCGTTTTCATTATAAACGGCTTCAATTTTTAAAACTACAGGATCGCAAGGACCACCGAATGTTTCATTTTGTAGTTTTGTTATTTCTGTTTTGTTGGTCAAATCAAGATATTCCTTATTTTCAATTTTTTGCTTTTCGAATTCTGTTAAAGTATATTTTGACAAATAAGCATTTACTTCATTATTCTTTTGAGTAATTACAAGATTTTCTGTTTTCTCTGTTTCGTCATCTCTGTAAACAGGAAAAGTATACGATTTGTAATCTCCATTTTCTATCAAAAGTATTTTATCGGTATCAATTGAAAAATTATATTGACTTAGATAAACAAGTCTTGAACTTAATCCAGCTTGGTTTGAAGTTTTTGCCAAGCTAATTTTATTTTCAACTTCTTGAAACTCTCTAAATGCTTTTTGGTTCTTTTTGAGTTCATTAAATGTCACATAGCGTGATGTTGCTTTTGCTTTTGACAAATTGTCGGCTTCATACAGTTCGTCTTTATTACAACTTGTAAAAAAGACAATTAGACATAAAAGCAATGTCTTTGTAATTTGTTTTAATTTTTTTTTCATCTTTCCGTTGGTTTTAAATAAATCATTTTTTTACGATTTTGGTTTAATATATCTCACAACCAGAGTATAAGTCTTACGCTAGTAATCCTATTACACCAAATATTTGCTAGCATTAGGATTACAAATGCTAATTTACATTTCGCTAATTTAATAAATATTCTACTACTAAAACCAAGTAGAACTACCTATTTCATTCAAAGATAAAAAAGTGTTTTATAAATATTTTACGGAAAACCGTAAAGTGGTAAAAAATAATTTACAACCATTTCTTTTCGCTTTCAGTAGTATCCAAAATATATGTCATTATAATTTCATAAGTTCAGAAAAAACAAGATAGATTCCCAATAGATAAAGTCCAAATAGACCTCCAATTATTCGTATTTTATAACCATCTATTGGTTTCTTGCTTTTTGTCATTTCTCTCACAAAAAGCCAAAAAGAAACAATCGATAAAAATAGACCAAATAATAAATCATATAAGTTCATTTAATCAGTTTTTATAATTCAAACTAGAACTTGGGGCAAGAATTGGTGGGGCAGGTAACATTTTATCAAAGTTTTCAAACTTCACATTTCTATTTAAGGGCTTCAGTAAATCTAAAAATTGAATACTACTCATGGTTTCTTCAAAATTCCAAAACTCTTTTGGTCCTTTCTTGCCATGCAACATTACTCTTTTTTTGTACATTTCAAATGCTATTGTCGTTCCATCTTCTACATCACTATTTAATTGAACAGAATCTTTTATAAATTAACTTTCCAAACAATTTTATCTAATTCATTTCTGGTAATTTCATCAAGTAAAAAGTAGTAAGTTCCTTTTTTACCAAAAGGATATCTGTCATAGAAATACACTGTATCAGATGATGTAAACTTTAAATAATAACTATACCTAATATTTCCTTTGAAATAAGTAAAACTAGAGTAACAACGTTTTTTATTCTCAGAACAACTATAAAATAAAACACATAATATTATAACTAAGAGATAGGTTTTCATATAATTACTATTTTTCTATAATTGTCTTGAAATATATAAAAAATCACACAATCTTTTTACCTTCAATAATCACGCTATCAATTAAATCGGTTCCAAAGCAATAGGGTAGTTGGTAGAAAGAGGTAACTTCTTTACTTATAATGATGTTGGCTTTTTTACCTAAAGTGATACTTCCGTGAGTTTTTTCTAATCCCATGGCGTAGGCGCCGTTTATTGTAGCTGCATTTATAGCTTCTTCTGGTGTCATTTTCATTTTGATACAAGCTGTAGCAACTACAAAATTCATATTACCTGATGGTGTAGTTCCTGGATTAAAATCGGTGGCTAACGCTAAAGGCAAACCTGCGTTCAACATTCGGCGTGCTGGCGTGTAAGGAATGCTGATAAAATAGGAGCAAGAAGGCAAAGCCACTGGCATGGTTTCGGTATTTTTTAGAACTTCAATGTCTTCGTCGGTAACTACTTCAAGATGATCTACAGAAAGAGCGTTGTGTTTTACGCAAGCTGCAATTCCGTTAATAGCGTTGAATTGGTTAACGTGAATTTTGGAACGCAATCCGTATTTTTTTCCAGCTTCCATGATTCTTTCGGTTTCTTCTACAGAGAAATAACCAGTTTCGCAGAAAGCATCGATATAATCAGCTAAGTTTTCTTGAGCGATTTTTGGAAGCATTTCATTTATTATCAAATCGATATAGCCAGAATGGTTTTCTTTGTATTCAACAGGAAATGCATGTGCGCCAAGAAAAGTAGCTTTTATGGCAATCGGATAATTTTGAGCAAGTTTCTTAATCACACGAAGCATTTTGATTTCGCCATCAACAGTCAAACCGTAACCCGATTTGATTTCGACTGCACCAGTTCCTTGTTTGATGACTTCTTTAAGACGAGCTTTCGATTGGTTGTAAAGTTCTTCTTCTGAAGTTTCGTTTAGTTTTTTGGCTGAATTTAAGATGCCGCCACCACGATTGGCTATTTCTTCGTAACTCAATCCGTTGATTCTATCTACAAATTCTTGAATGCGATTGCCTGCATAAACAATATGTGTATGACTGTCACACCAAGCCGGAAGCACTACTTTTCCGGTAGCGTCAATAGTTTCATCAGCATTAATCTTTGGGCAATTTTCCATTAAACCAAAGTCGGCAATTAGGTCGTTTTCTATTAATAAATAAGCGTTTTTTATAGAAGGTAGAATAGCCATTTCGCTGCCAGAAACTTTTCTAATGGATGCGTCTCTAACTTGAAGTAACTCTTGAATGTTGGTGATTAGTGTTGTCATGAAACTAAATTTCCGTAAAATTACTTTTTAAATAATAATAATTTCTAAATTTAGACAAAATTTGAATTCGTGAGAAAAATTAAATATAAAAAAGGAAGAAAAGTAATCCCTAGTTTTTTTGACTACACTGGAGTTCACAAGCAAATAAAAACAGAATTGCAATTGTTTGTTTATGATACTAACGATATTACGGAATTTGAAGAATTAAACGTTCATGAAATAGGCGCAAATGTAGATTTGAATAAAGTAAATTGGCTTAATGTTCATGGGTTAAATAATATTGAAGTTATAAAATCAGTTGGAGACTATTTGAAAGTGGACAATTTTATGCTTGGAGATATTTTAAACACCACAAAACGAACTAAACTAGACGAATACCACGATGTTTTGTTTTTTAATATTAAATCGTTGTTGCCAGTTGAAAATTCGGATAATATTAATGTGGAGCAAATTAGTTTTCTTTTAAAAAATGATATTTTAGTTTCTTTTCAAGAGAAGCGTAGTGATTTTTTTACTCATATTCGTGAACGTATTCGAACTCATTCTGGAATTGTACGTGAAAAAAAAGCTGACTATTTACTTTATTTATTGTTAGATGCTGTAATGGAAAATTTCTACATTACAATAGAAAATGAAGAAGACAGAGTAGAAGAGTTGATTAATGTTTCTAAAACAAGTACAAGTCCAGATATTTTAATTCAAATTGAAAAACATCGTGACAACTTTAATTTTTTAAAACGTTCAATTATTCCTTTAAGGGATTCGTTGTATTCTATAAAAAGTATGAAAGACGACAATGTTTTTAATAGTATAGAATTAGAAAACTATAGTTTCTTTGATCGTTTACATCAAAAATGTTTAGAACTTTTGGAACAAATTGAATATGATTCGGCTTCATTAGATAGTGCTTCTAACTTTTATTTTTCAACTCAAAATCATAAGTTGAATGAAGTAATGAAAACATTAACTGTGGTTTCGGTGTTTTTTATGCCTTTAACTTTTATAGTTGGAGTCTATGGAATGAATTTTGACAACATGCCTGAATTGCATTGGGAATATGGTTATTTTATTGTTCTTGGATTCATGTTGTTATTGCTTTTGGGAATGATTTATTATTTTAAAAAGAAGAAATGGTATTGATTGTTTAAAAAGTAGTTAATAATTATTTGAGAATTATTGCTCATAAGAAAATTATCAATTACCTTTGACCTGTATATACATTAAATTCTGTAAAACATGTTTACTTTACAACAGTATTTAGGCTTCTTACTTTTCTTAACCATTTTAACCATTGGTTTTTGGTTAATGATTTTCTTAATTCACTTTGTATTCTATTGGATATTCGGTGCTACAAGAGAGTTATTGAAAGAAAGAAAAGCTAACAGAGAATTAGAACAAGCTTAATTGTTTTGTTTTAAAAATAAAAAAGTCCCAAGTAATTGGGACTTTTTTTTATGCAGTTTGGTTATTATTAACCTGGATAATCTCCACCACCTTCGTCTTGATTTCTCTTAGGTTGTCTATCTCTTTCATTTTTAGGTTTGCGAAAGCGTTACTTGACGCACTCTCCATTGCATTTCAGCATAAGAGTTTATAAAATTAGGAATATTAGTTTCCATTATTCTTTTTCTAGAATTAAAAACGTCACTTACATTTAAAGAAAGTGTTCCTTTATCTTTAAGAACATCTTTGCTGAAAGCAAGATTCATAGCAAAAACACCTAAACTTCTACCTTGAGCATTGGTTTGCGGACCATTATAGGTTGCATTGGTTTGCCAATCAATCTTTTTAGGCAAAGTTACTTTAGATGTTAGTCTTGCTGTCCATGCGGTTGCGACGTTATCAAAGTTTTGAGTTACCTGATTGTTTAAGAAATTAGTGTAAGTAAAATCTCCTTGCGTTTCTACTCTAAATAAATTGAAGTTAGTGTTTAATTTCCACCATTTGTAAGGAGAATAATTTAAAGTGAATTCAAAACCAGCTCTATATTCTGTAGCAAGGTTTATTGGTGAACTTAAGATAACTGGAATTCCATTTACAAAAGCACCAGATTCTTTTCTTACAAATTGAAATGCATCAGTTGTTTTATTTACATATAAAGAAGTATTTAATGTAAACTTCTCCCAACTTTTCAAGAATCCTAAATCTATAGCATCTGTAAAAGCTGGATCTAAATCAGGATTTCCTTGAAAGATATTGATGTTACTTGAGTAGTTACTAAAAGGATTAATTTGTCTTCCTCTTGGTCTTTGAATTCTTCTGCTATAGCTGATAGAAGCATTTGTTTTATCTGATATTTCATAAGTAAAGAAAGCACTTGGAAAGAAATTGTTATATCGTTTGTTATTAAAATCACTTGTTGTAATTTGATTTACATCAATATCAGAATCTTCCCAACGCATACCCAACAAAACAGATAATTTTTTTACTTTAAATCCGTATTGAGAATAAAGTGCATGTACTTTTTCTTTGTAAACTAAATTATTTGTGAAAAGAGTATTTACAACTCCTTCATTAAAAACAGTTACATCTGTACCTTGTTCTAAAAAATCGCCACGATATCCAGCTTCAAGTTGCATTGACTTACCTAATGGCAAAACATAATCTGCTTGAATTAAATTACGACTTTGTCTTTGAATATTAACTGTTGCATCAGTACCATCTTGACTATCTATAATTGTTGCTATGTTGTCATCGTTGTTTTTAGAAAACTGAGTATCTATAGTTAATTTATGACCATCTTTTTTGAATTTTTTCAATAAATTAGATGAAAATTCAATGTTTTCACTTTTCCCATCTTCAAAGTTAATACGTGTTTGTTTGTTGTTCAAACTCGAATTAGCATATTGTCTATCAAAGAAAACATTATCTTGGTTGTCACCAGATATTTTACGATAGTTAACAGTATTTGTCCAAGTAGTATTTTTGTCTAAAAACCATTCAGCACCAAAGTTTCCGTTGTAACCTTTATTTATTCTATCATTATCTCTTGTTTCATTAATAAAATTAGGAGAAGATGCACCAACATTCAAATAATTAGTTTCTAACAAAGAGTTACCAGGATTATTTCTGTAATTATAACCTTGTGTTGTAAATAAGTTGAATTCACCTGTTTTGTAATTCAAGTTTCCACTCAAACCATGGTTATCAGGATAACCTGTGGTTGCAATGATTACACCATTTAATCCGTTGGTTTTACCTTTTTTAAGGATGATGTTTAATAAACCTCCACCACCTTCAGCGTCATATCTTGCTGATGGATTGGTAATAACTTCAACTTTGTCAATGGCATCAGCAGGAATCATTCTTAAAGCGTCATTGATATTAATGGCGTTAGAAGGTTTTCCGTCTATAAGAATTCTAACATTTTCGTTTCCTCTTAAACTTACATTACCTTCAGCACTTACAGCAACAGAAGGAATATTGTCTAAAACATCACTTACTGTTCCTCCTTTTACCATTAAATCTTGTCCGACATTATAAACTTTTTTGTCTAGTTTTATTTCAACAGATGTTTTTTCTGAACGAATTACTACTTCATCTAGTTTTGTAGCTTCAGCTTCAAGAGAAATTGTGCCTAAATTTGTGTTTTCTTTAATAACTTTTCCTTTAATTTCGAGTGGTTTGAATGAAATAAACTCTACTTTTACATTGTAAGTTCCTGGAGAAGCATCAAAGCTAAAATCACCTTTTGCATCTGTAATTCCACCGGCAGTAATTTTGTTTGTTGTAGTATTTACTAACGATATTGTAGAATATTCTAAGGGTAGATTACTTACTTTTTCGGTAATTTTACCTGTTACTTTTACCTTTTTACCTTCAGGCTTTTGTTGCGAATAATTTAATAGAGTGCTTAATAAAAAAGCTAAAGTTAAAAGGAATTTAATTTTTTTCATGATTTGATGTTTATATTTCACAGTTCTCATTTGACTGCAAAAATAAACTTTCGTTTAAGCAACAAATCACAAAGGTTTGTTAAAAGTAAAATTGAATTAATCTAAATAATTTCTTTAACTTTTTCAAATGGTCTGGCAATAACAGCTTTGTTTCCATTTACAGCTATAGGTCGTTCCATTAAAATAGGAAAATCAACCATAGATTGAATGATTTCTTTATCGGATAAAGTTTTCCCTTTAAAATTTTCAATCCAAATAGATTCTTTGGTTCTAATTAATTCTATTGGTTTGATATTCAGCTTTTTAATTATAACTTCTAATTCTTTGAAATTTAATGGATTTTCAAGATATTTTACAATTTCAAATTCTTGCTTTGAATTTTCTATAAATGCCAAACATTCTCTAGATTTTCCACAACGTGGATTATGGTAAATTGTTATCATATTTTTTTCTGTAAATTAAGTGAATATTGCAATAAATATAGTATTTTAGTAAAAAATAAATTTAACAGAATTATGTTTATAGAACAAGGCGTAAAGAAAGAAAATCCTTTTTGGAAATATATTGTAGGATCTATTTTAATCATTTTAGCTTCAACTATTGGTCAAATACCATTTGGTATTGCCGTTTTGATGAAAACCATGAAATCTGGAACAATGCCAACCGATAGTGCTGGAATGTTGCGAGTTTTGGAATCTAATTTGTCTTTGTTTTTGATGATGCTTTCGTTTGTTTTTGCATTATTAGGCGTTTTTATCGTAATCAAATATTTTCACAAGCAAACCATTTTAGAAGTAACTACATCAAGAAGTAAAGTAGATTGGAGTAGAGTGTTTTTCTCTTTTGGGTTGTGGTCTATTTTTACAATATCGAGTGTTTTGTTGACCTATTATTTGAGTCCAGAAGAAATGATTTGGAATTTCAAACCCATTCCATTTGCAATTCTAGTGCTTATCGGAGTCATTTTAATACCAATACAAACAAGTACTGAAGAATATGTATTTAGAGGTTATTTGATGCAAGGATTTGCTAATCTTTCTAAAAACAAATGGTTTCCATTACTAATGACTTCTGTAATTTTTGGAACCATGCATATTTTCAATCCAGAGATTGATAAAATGGGAAATATTGTTTTGGTTTATTACATCGGAACTGGTTTGTTTTTAGGAATAATAACACTAATGGATGAAGGAATGGAATTGGCTTTAGGATTTCATGCTGCGAATAACTTAGTGACTGCATTATTGGTTACTTCCGATTGGTCGGCTTTGCAAACGAATTCCATATTTAAAGATATTTCTGATCCATCGGCTGGGCTTGAAATTATTATTCCGGTTTTTGTGATTTTCCCATTACTATTACTTTTGTTTAGTAGGAAATACAAATGGTCCGATTGGAAAGAAAAATTGACTGGAGCTATAAAATATAAAACAACAATTAACGAATTAAACAATGACTAATCCAACTTACGATAACGTTCACAATCATTTTAAATTAAATGGTTTCCATCTTAACAAAGAAGATTTGTGTCGTGTGGCTTATAGTTTTATTAAGGAAGGTGACGATTGGGAAAAACCTGTTGGAGATTTTCTTTTAGATTGGTTTGATGGAAAAACCTATATCGAGATGAAAACATCGGGTTCAACAGGAACGCCAAAAACCATTCGTGTTGATAAACAAGCCATGGTAAATTCTGCATTAGCGACAGGAGATTTCTTTGGTTTACATTCTGGAAATAGAGCTTTACAATGTCTTCCAGTGAAATATGTTGCCGGAAAAATGATGTTGATTCGTTCAATAATTCTTGGTTTAGATTTAGATTATGTTGCTCCAACTTCTCATCCAATGGAAAATTTGGATGATACTAATTATGATTTTGTTGCAATGGTTCCAATGCAAGCACAAAATTCGTTGAAAGAACTTAAAAATGTTAAAAAGCTTATTGTTGGTGGCGCAAGAATTAGTAAAAGTTTAGAAAAAGAGTTGATGAAGCTTCCAACTGAAGTTTATGAAACTTATGGAATGACCGAAACCATAACGCATATTGCTGCTAAAAAAGTTGGTGAGAAGGAGTTTACAGTTTTACCACATGTTACAATTAGTTATGACGACAGAAATTGTTTGGTTATTCACGCACCACAAATTATTGCAGAAGAAACTGTTATTACTAATGATTTGGTAGAATTAGTTAACGAAAATCAGTTTTTGTTTTTAGGTAGGATTGACAATATTATCAATAGTGGTGGCGTAAAAATTATGCCCGAACAAGTAGAGAAAAAACTTGACGGAAAAGTTGATAGAAGATTTTTCATTGCATCAAAAGATGATGCTGAACTTGGTGAAAAAGTAGTTTTGGTCGTTGAGGGTGAATCGTTTGATATTGACAAAGCTATTTTTGAAGGTTTAGACAAATATGAACGTCCAAAAGAAATTGTTTTTGTTTCTAAATTCAAAGAAACAGAAAATGGTAAGATTTTGAGAAAAGAGAGTTTTAAATAAAAAAAACGTAAATCAAATTTAAAGATTTACGTTATTTTTATTTTATTTGAAAACATAGACAAAAAACTCATTATTCAAAACTTCAACTTCATCTAATGATTTGATTTTGAATTTAGATTTTTTCCATTTGTTTGTTGGTTCGATTCTAATTTCTTTACCGTTTACTTTGATGTCAATTGGCATGTTGAAATCCGTTACATCTGTTTTCCATTGAAATTCTAATTTCTTTTTGTTCAATTTCAATTCTAATGCAGGAATCTTTTTGTAACTCAAATATTGATTGAAGATAGGAGTAAGATTCATGTTGCTTTCTTGATTAAAAAACGCAATAACCGTTGGTGTATCAATAATTTTATGACGATAAGTTTCAGAGTATTTCAGAATAATTTTCCACCATAATTCATCGTTATTTATCACATGACGCAAAGTGTTTAAAAGCAAAGCACCTTTTGGATACATATCGCCAGAACCTTCATTATTTACACAACAAGTACCAATAATTGGTCGGTCGTTTCTTACGTTTAGTTTTAAACCTTTGGCATACTTCATAGCTTTTTCATAGCCAAATTGACATTCGATATATACCAATTCTGTATATTGTGTAAATCCTTCGTGAATCCACATATCAGCAATATCTGACGATGTGATGCTGTTTCCAAACCATTCGTGACCACTTTCGTGAATAGTGATATAATCAAAAAGTAAACCTACGCCAGACATAGATAAGTCACTTCCCATATAACCTTTTTTGTACTTATTTCCGTAAGCTACAGCACTTTGATGCTCCATACCTAAATAAGGAGTTTCAACCAATTTATAACCATCTTCAGCAAAAGGATATTTCCCAAATTTGCTTTGAAAACAATCCATCATTGGTTTTACTTCTTCAAAATGTTTTTTTGCAATTTCTTCATTATCACGCAACACATAATAATCTAAATCTAAACCATTGTGATTGTCGTGAATATGAGCATAATCGGCAATATTTACAGTAATATCATAATTGTTTATTGGATTTTTAACTTCCCAATCCCATCTTGTATATCCATTTTTCAGATCTTCACTTCCAATAAATCTGCCATTAGAAACATTCATTAATCCGTTTGGAACTTCTACTTTTATGGTTGAACCCAAATCAGGTTCATCCGTTTGTGAATCTTTTACAGGATACCATAAACTTGCTCCAGTTCCTTGAACAGCCACACCAATCCAATGTTTTCCTTGTTTGTCTTTTTTGAAAACAAATCCGCCATCCCAAGGTGCATTTTTAGCGACTTTAGGTTTACCAGAATAATAAAAGCGAATTTTTTCAGAAGAATTTGCAGTTAAACCATTTGGGAAATTAATAAAAACGGCGTCAAATTCACGTTTGTATTCTAGTTTCTTATTGTTGTAAATGATACTATCAATTTGCATGTTTTCAAATAAATCTATTTGAATTTTTGAAGAATTCTCAACTACTTTAAAAGCAATTTCATTGTAACCTACAATAGTTTTTTCGTCAGGATTTATTTTGATATTCAAATCATATCGTTGCACATCATAGCAAGTTCTCTCAAGGCGCAAACCACCTTGAAGCGAATCTCTACGTGTAAAGTTTTGTGAAAAAACAGTTTGAAAACCAAGTATAGTTAAACCAATAATAAAGATTTTTTTCATGATGATTTGATTTATAATTGATTAGTAGATGGTTTTAGGGATTTGTTACTTGATTAATTTTAATAATTTATTTAAAGAATGCATCAGTACTATTGCAAAGCAAAATCCAAAGAAAAACATTATAATTGAAAATAGAGCATTAGCAGTATATCGATAGTCATTTAAATTATAGAAATAATCAAACAACCAACTTAATTTTGGATTTCTATATCTATTACCGAAACCACCGTTATCTTCTATAATTAGCTCTTCAATTTTAATATAAAAGAAAATGCTTGATGGAAAACCAACTAAAATGATAAATACTACTTTTAGTATTTTTTTACTTATTTCATTCATTTATTAGTATCAATTACAACTGAATCAGCAACTAAATCACCGATTCGTTGTTTGCTTTTATTTGTTGATGCAACAAGTAATCCAATCATAAAAAAGCAATCAAAAATACCCATACCAAATCTTACAAAAGCTTGAGTTCCGCTAATATCTTTATTGTTAGTTTTATTCATGACTTTAAGTCCAACTATCTTTTTTCCAAAGGTTTGACCTGTAAAAGCTTCATTTATTGGCCACAATCCTAATCCAATTATAAAAAGAAGAAAAGCAGGAAAACCTGTTATTTGATATCCGTTTTCGTTTTTTTCTCCAAAGAAATATCCGAAGATAAAAATAAAAACAGCATAGATTAAAAAATCAATTATAAAAGCTAAAATTCTATCTCTTTTCTTTGCTAACTTCATTAATCTAAATGTTATAATTTTTCTTGTGGATGATAAGTTTGTAGATATCTAATATCTAAAATTTGATATCTAATATTAAACCTGAATAACTCCCAAATTAAATTTCTTCTCAATAGGTGAGTGGTTGGCTGCTTCAATTCCCATAGAAATCCATGTTCTAGTTTCTAATGGATCAATGATTGCATCTGTCCAAAGTCTTGATGCTGCATAATAAGGAGAAACTTGTGCATCGTATCTTGCTTTGATTTTATCAAATAATTCTTGCTCCACTTTTTCATCAACAGTTTCGCCTTTTGCTTTTAGTGATGATGCTTCAATTTGTGCTAAAACTTTAGCGGCTTGTGTTCCACCCATAACGGCTAATTCGGCACTTGGCCAAGCGAAAATTAATCTTGGATCATAAGCTTTTCCGCACATAGCATAATTTCCTGCACCATAAGAATTTCCAACAACCACAGTAAATTTTGGAACTACTGAATTTGAAACTGCGTTTACCATTTTAGCTCCATCTTTAATAATTCCGCCATGTTCTGATTTACTTCCTACCATAAATCCAGTAACGTCTTGCAAGAAAACTAACGGAATTTTTTTCTGATTACAATTGGCAATAAAACGAGTTGCTTTATCTGCAGAACTTGAATAAATAACACCTCCAAATTCAATTTCACCTTTTTTGGTTTTAGAAACCGTTCTTTGATTAGCCACAATTCCAACAGCCCAACCATCAATTCTTGCATAACAAGTGATGATTGATTTTCCGTAATCTTCCTTATACATATCCATTTCAGAGTTGTCAACCAATCGTTTGATAACTTCCATCATATCATATTGATCGGAACGAGATTTTGGAATAATTCCATAAATATCTTCTTCTTTTAAGGCAGGTTTTTGAGGTTTTTCCCTATTGAAACCAGCTTTTTCATAATCACCAATTTTTCCAACGATGCTTTTGATTCTATCTAATGCGTCTTTATCATCTTTGGCTTTATAATCGGTTACTCCAGAAATTTCGCAATGTGTTGTTGCGCCACCAAGTGTTTCATTATCAATATTTTCACCAATGGCAGCTTTTACTAAATAACTTCCAGCAAGAAAAATACTTCCAGTTTTATCTACAATCATGGCTTCATCACTCATAATTGGAAGATAAGCGCCACCAGCAACACAACTTCCCATAACAGCAGCAATTTGAGTAATTCCCATGCTTGACATTATCGCATTATTTCTAAAAATTCTTCCAAAATGTTCTTTGTCAGGGAAAATTTCATCTTGCATTGGCAAATAAACTCCAGCAGAATCGACCAAATAGATAATAGGAAGACGATTTTCCATAGCAATTTCTTGCGCACGAAGGTTTTTCTTTCCAGTAATTGGAAACCAAGCACCAGCTTTTACAGTGGCATCATTGGCAACAACGATACATTGTTTTCCGGAAATATATCCTATTTTCACCACAACGCCGCCAGAAGGACAACCACCATGTTCGGCATACATTCCGTCTCCAACAAAGGCACCAATTTCTATGCTATTTGATTTATTATCAAGTAAATAATCGATACGTTCTCGTGCAGTCATTTTGCCTTCTGCATGAAGTTTTTCAATTCTTTTTTCACCACCACCAAGTTTAACTTTGGCGAATTTTTGCTTTAAATCAGATAATAAAAGTTTGTTATGATCTTCGTTTTTGTTGAAGTTTAAGTCCATAAAATTTGATGCTTATTTTGTTTTTGCTAAAGTACGAAAACGTTTGAAATATTACTATTGCAAAACTTTTTTGATGTTAAATTATTATTATAAAATGTTAAAATTAATAACTTCTATTTGTTGTTATGTTAACGATAATTTAACATTATGCTACTACTTTTGCGTCAAAATTATTAAATAGATATCCAAATGTCATTAAACAACATTTTTCAGTTTTTTGTTCCGAAAGATAAAAAGTTCTTTCCATTATTTGAACAAGCTTCGGCAAATTTAATTTTATTAGCATCAACACTACATGACGCTGTTAATGCTCCAAAAGAAGAACGTGAAGATTATTATAAGAAAATTGAAGAATTAGAAGCTACCATTGAAGAAATTACACACAAAACGCACTTAGAGTTGAGTAGAAATTTTATTACTCCATTTGATAGAGAAGATATTCATTCATTAATCAAAGCTATTGATAATGTGGCTGATTATATGCATGGTGCTGCAAGTAAAATGAGATTGTATCAAGTTGAAAAAATCACGAAATCAATCAGAAAATTAACTGAAATTAATTTGGAAGCTTGTCAATTGATTGGTGCAGGAATCAAGGATTTAAAAGATATGAAGGATCATAAAGCTATCAAAGAAACTTGTAAAAAAATAAATAAACTTGAAAGCAAAGCTGATTCAGTTTTTGATAAAGCAGTAGCTGATATTTTTGAAAATGAAACCGATGCTAAAAATATCATTAAATATAAAGAAGTTTTGTCTGCATTAGAATCAGCTTCTGACAAATGTAAGAGCGTTTCTAATGTAATGGAGCAAATTTCTGTTAAACATTCATAAATAGTTAGCTAAAAAAAATCACTTTTATGGATTTTACTCTATTAATAGTAATCATATTTCTAGCATTAGTATTTGATTACATCAATGGTTTTCACGATGCAGCAAACTCAATTGCTACTATTGTTGCAACTAAAGTATTGACTCCTTTTCAAGCAGTAGCTTGGGCAGCTTTTTTCAACTTTTTGGCCTATTGGGTTTTCGGATTTGGTGTTGCTGATACAGTTGCCAAAACGGCTCATACAGGTAGTATTGATTTAATTACAATTTTAGCCGGAGTCATCGCTGCAATTATTTGGAATCTATTGACTTGGTGGAAAGGAATTCCGTCTTCATCATCACATACTTTAATTGGTGGTTTTGCAGGAGCAGCCATTGCTCACGGACTTTCAAGTGTTACCGATCCTGAACATGCAGGATTCAAAATTGTAAATTGGTTTAAAGCAGCTAAAGAAGGAGAGTTAATGCCTTCTGGAGTTGTAATTGTAATCATTTTTATAGTTTTTGCTCCTTTATTAGGGATGATAATATCCTATTTCATGTCAATTTGGTTAATGTATTCTTCTAAGAAAAACATTTATCCAAAGATTGTAACTGTTACTTTAATGATTTTAATGATTTGGTTTCTAACATCTGTAATGATATCTTATGAAGATATTAAAAAACCAAGATTTGATAGTCATTTTTGGAGTGTAGTTACAGAACCACATAATATCAAATGGTTGTTAGTAGCCTTCATTTTTTTTAGTTTAGCAATTTTTAACTTGTTTTTTAGTAGACTTTCTACAGCTAAAGCTGAAGCAGTTTTAAAGAAAATGCAATTGTTGTCATCAGCAGCTTTTAGTTTAGGTCATGGTGGAAATGATTCACAAAAGGTAATGGGTATTATTGCAGCTGCTGTTGCAGTTTACATTAAAACTAATCCAAATATTGATATGTCAGCTGGTTGGTTAGATTTAAATGTTGTATTGCCTTCCGAAAAAGATGGAGTAAAAATTGATGGTGTAATGCCAGGATGGATTCCATTAACATGTTATACAGTTATTGCATTGGGAACTTTAAGTGGTGGATGGAAAATTGTAAAAACAATGGGTTCTAAAATTACAAAAGTAACTGCTTTTGAAGGCGTTGTAGCTGAATCTGCAGGAGCATTAACCTTGTTTACAACAGAGCATTTTAAAATACCTGTTTCTACAACTCATACTATTACTGGATCAATTATTGGAGTAGGAGTTACTAAAAGAGTTTCTGCAGTTCGTTGGGGTGTAACAGTTAAACTTCTTTGGGCGTGGGTTTTAACCATTCCAGTTTCAGCTGTTTTAGCAGCAATTGTATATTATTTATTAAAAATATTTATTTAATAAAATTATCATATTATAAAATAACTGTCTTCGGACAGTTTTTTTTAAATCATTTTTTTCAATGTTAATTTAAAGTTGTGTCTATTTTTTTTCATAATCTTAAATTAAGAATTTTAAAACTATTTAAAAAACAACACATAACAACTACTTAACATAAACAACACAAATTTTAAAAAATGAGAAAAAAAATCTATGTAGTGATACTACTTTTATTCTTTAATATAAATTTCGCTCAGATTGAAAGTAAAATCGAAGAGCCAAAAAAAGTCTCTCAAGTTGAAAATATGATTAAAAAATGGTATGAGAGTATCAATATTAGAGGATATGCACAACTTAGATACAATAGATTACTAGAAACAAATAGTGATTTAGGATGTGAACAATGCGATAGATCATGGGGAAATAATGGTGGATTTTTCTTTAGACGAGGTCGAATAATTTTATCTGGTCAAGTACATGATAGGGTTTTTATTTATATTCAACCAGACTTTGCTTCATCTGCTGGGACAACTAACCAGTTATTTCAAATTAGAGATGCTTATTTTGATTTGTCGCTTGATAAAGATAGAGAGTTTCGTTTTAGATTAGGTCAAAGTAAAGTTCCTTATGGTTTTGAAAATATGCAATCGTCTCAAAATAGGATTGCCTTAGATAGAGCTGATGCCATTAACAGTGCAGTTTCAAATGAACGTGATATTGGAGTTTTCTTTTATTGGGCTACTAAAGAGAAAAGAGCATTATTTAAAAAATTAATTGATGATGGTTTAAAAGGAAGTGGTGACTATGGCTTGTTTGGTATAGGTTTGTATAACGGACAGACAGCAAATAGGAGTGAAGCTAATAATAGTCAGCATGTGGTAGCTAGATTTACATATCCGTTTGAGTTTAAAAATGGTCAAGTTTTTGAAGCTGGTATTCAAGGGTATAATGGTAAATTTGTTGTAAATATGGTTTCAGCATCAAGTACAGGAGTACGATTCCAAAATAATAATCCCGAATTTTTAGATCAGCGTGTGGCTGCATCGGTTTTATTATATCCAAAGCCTTTCGGATTTCAAGCTGAATATAATGTTGGAAGAGGTCCCGAGTTTAATGTGAATAATAAAATTATTGAAGATACTAATTTAAAAGGAGGTTATGTTCAGACTATGTATATGCTAAAAATAAAAGAGCAAACTTTAATTCCTTTTGCGAAATATCATTGGTACGATGGAGGAAAAAAACATGAACTTGATGCACGCAGTTATAATGTAAATGATTTCGAGATTGGAGCAGAATGGCAACCTTTTAAAAACTTTGAATTAGTTGCAGATTATACAATTTCTTCAAGAAGATATGAAGATGCTACAAAAATAAATAATTCGCAAAGGGGTAATTTATTACGTTTACAAGCACAATTTAATTTTTAATCTAAACTAAGTGACTTTCGAGTCACTTTTTTTTATTTTAAAATGTCTATTAAGTACAAAAGCAAATTTGAAGGAATTGGCTATTGCGTTAAGGTGTTGCTAAATGAGTTTTTGTTTTTAAGTTGGCATGTAACCGTTAAATTACTTTAGACTTGGGTTTTAACTATTTCTGTTTCTTCTGTTATAGCTGCTATAGTTTATTACTTTATAAATTTATTTTAATTAATAAATTCTTTTATAAATACTAGCTAAAATATTTTTATTAGTTTTTATTGCCCAATGTTAAGTTTTCACCGAAATCGAAAACTTAACATTGGGCAATTGTTTTATATTGTATTTTTGTTAACGTAAAATTTACATTGAATTTACGTTTAATAAATACGAAAACAAGCTCACAATGATAACTAAAAAAGAAAACACAGAAGACAATAACTTGGAAACGAATGAAAATTTACAAGAATCAACAGCTATTGTTGTAGATTCTAAAGAAGAAGTAGTTTCTGAAAAACCAAAGACACGAACAAGAGCGACTAGAACTTCAACAGTTAAAGCAACTCCAACTCGAACAAGAACAAAAGTTGTTAAAGAAGCAACAGTAACAGAAGCTAAAGCAGAAGAAGTTCTTGAAGAAACTGTCTCTGTAAATAGCGAAAACACTGAAATTATGAAAGACTCAGAAAAAGAAAAAAAATCTAAAGCTAAAGAAATAGAGAAAAAAGAAAAAGACAAAAAGAAAGCTAAAGCTAAGAAAGACAAGCAAAAAGAAAAAGACAAAGAGAAAAAGAAAAAAGCTAAAAAGAAAGAGAAAGCTAAAAAGCAAAAGTCTAAATATAAAGCTAAAAAGAAAGAACAAGCAAAGAAAAAAGCTAAATCTAAAAAGAAAGCTAAGTCTAAAAAATAATTATAAAAAACCGATGAAATTCATCGGTTTTTTTTGTAAAAAAAGTTAAAATTTATCTAATGTTATTAAATTGTTAAGTAAAAGTTTTTTTATTGTAAAATAAAAAGTATATTTGTTATAGGAATATTAATTAAAAACCCAAACTACTTATGAAAAAGATAATTTTAATTGCTTTAATGATGGTTTCAGGTGTAATTTTTGCAAAAGGCGAACCACAATTAGAAGCTGTTGGACAATTAGTAAAAGCGACTTATTACTATGATAATGGTAATGTACAACAAGTAGGTTTCTTTAAAGACGGTAAATTAGATGGACAATGGACATCCTATTCTGAAAATGGTACGATTCAAACTATTGCTGAATATTCTAACGGAGTAAAATCTGGAGTATGGAAATATTTTGATAATTCAATTGCAACTAAAGAAGTTTCTTATTCAAATAATGCAATTGTTTCAGTTACTAATTTCAAATCAAATTTTGTTGCAGGAAATTAATACAAAATTTAAAAATAAAATAATAAGCCATCTTTTTAAGGTGGCTTTTTTAGTTTCAATAGGTATATAAAATACAAAAGCCGATCTGGAGCGATCGGCTATTGTGGTGAGGTGTAACTTCCTTTCGGAATCCTCGGTGCAAAGATAAGCTTATAATTTAAATAAATTCATAATTTTTTATTAAACTTTAATTAACTTGGAAAGTTTCAACTTTTTTCAATTTATATTTGTTTAAATTAACTAAACTAAATTTTATGATTAAAAAATCAATCCAAATTGTTTTTTGTCTTCTTCTTTTGACAAATGCTTCGAGTTTTTCACAAAAGAAAGACAAAAAGAAAAACGAAACTCCTCCACCAACAGTTGCTGCTGATGCTAAAAAGCCAGAAGCCAAAAAAGAACCAAAGCCGTACAAAAAAGTTATTGACTCAACAGCTGTTACTCAAAAAGGTTTAATTGATGTACACAAAGTAGGTGAAAAATATTTATTTGAAATTTCTGAATCACTACTAGGTAAAGAAATTATGACCATAACTAGATATTCTAAAACTCCTGCTGGTGGTGGAATATTTGGAGGTGAAGAGATTAATCGTCAGGTGGTTCGCTTTGAAAAAGGAATGAACAATACTATTATCTTACGTTCAATAACCTATGTAATTACAACACCCGATGAAGATAAACCTATAACAAAATCAGTAAAAAATTCGAGTGCTGATCCAATTATTGGAATTTATGATGTTTTGGCGTACAAAAAGTCTGAATCTGGTAAAGAAAACCTATCAAGTGTAATCGATATGACCACTGCTTTCGATTCGGATACTCAAATTTTTTCATTGAATCCTATTAATAAACAATTATTAAGCATACAAGCATTTCAAAAAGATAAGTCGTTTATTCAATTTGTAAAAAGTTTTCCTATAAATACTGAAATACGAACAACAAAAACATTTGCCACAGTTGCTCCTCAAATTTCAAGAACTCCAACACCAAAAATAGGTACAGATTTTCCTGCCGCTTTAGATGCTGGTGTGGTTTCAATGGAAATAAATACTTCGTTTATTTTACTTCCAGAAAATCCGATGCGCAAGCGAACTTTTGATAAAAGAGTGGGCTATTTCGCTAATGGATATGATGTTTTTGAAGAGGATTCGCAAAAAGCTGACACTGACATTTTTGCTGTAAGATGGCGTTTAGAACCAAAAAATGAAGAAGATGCTCAAAAGCAAAAGCGTGGTGAATTAATTGAACCAAAAAAACCAATAGTTTATTATCTAGATCCAGCCACTCCAGATAAATGGAAACCTTTTATAAAACAAGGTATCGATGATTGGCAAGCTGCATTCGAATTTGCTGGCTGGAAAAATGCCATTCGTGGTGAATATTGGCCAGAAAATGATCCAACAATGAGTTTAGAAGATGCACGTTTTTCTGTACTAAGATATTTTGCTGCTGAAATTCAAAATGCCTACGGACCAAATGTTCACGATCCAAGAACAGGTGAAATTATGGAAAGTCATATTGGATGGTACCACAACATAATGAGTTTATTGCGTGATTGGTATTTGATACAAACAGCTGCTGTCGATCCAAAAGCAAGAAACAAAAAGTTTGATGATAAATTAATGGGTGAGTTAATTAGATTTGTTGCGGCCCATGAAGTTGGTCATACACTAGGATTACGTCACAATATGGGAGCAAGTAATGCCACTCCAGTAGAAATGTTGAGAAATCCTGAGTTTCAGAAGAAAAACGGACATACATCATCCATTATGGATTATGCTCGTTTCAATTACGTAGCACAGCCAGAAGATGGTGTTACCGACTTATTTCCAAGAATTGGTGATTACGACAAATGGGCTATAAAATGGGGTTATTCTTATTTTAGCGATGCAAAATCGGATGATGATGAAAAAGCATTGTTAAATGAAATGACGAAAGAAGCATATAAAAATCGTAGATTGTGGTTTGGAACTGAATCTAATCCATTCGATCCGAGATATCAAACTGAGGATTTAGGTGATAATGCAATGAAAGCATCTGAATATGGGATTAAAAATTTAAAAAGAATCTTGCCTAATTTGCTTGAATGGAGCAAAGAAAAAGGTGAGGATTATTCTGAACTTGAAGGTTTGTACAACTCTTTGGTTGGTCAATTTCGTCGCTACATGGGTCATGTTACCAAAAATGTCGGTGGAATTTACGAGACTCCAAAAACTTATGATATGGTTGGTAATGAATATGAAGTTGTTCCATCAGCAATACAAAATGAAGCAGTTGCTTTTTTAAATGAACAAGTTTTTAAGACACCTTCTTGGTTACTTGATCAAAATATTTTAGCAAAAATTAATCCAGATAACGGTGTAGAGCTTATGAAAGGAATACAAGATGGAACATTATCTAATTTATTATCTGCTGATCGAATGGTACGTTTACTTGAAACTTCTTCCTTAAGTAAAGCAAATTATTCTGTAGACGAGTTATTGACTGATTTAAAACGAGGTATTTTTTCTGAACTAAAATCAAATTCTGAAATTAATATTTACAGAAGAAATTTACAAAAAGGTTTTGTATCTAAATTAATTGATGCCATTAGTTTAGATAGAAATGTTGTCGCAAATTTTAACGGAAAAAGAATAATTATTGCAGATACTGATGTGCCTTCAATTGCAAGAGGACATTTAATAGAACTAAGAACTCAACTAAAAGTAGCAAGTGCAACTGCAACCGATAGAATAAGTAAATTTCATATTGCTGATTTGGTAGCTAGAATTGATAAAGCACTGAATCCGAATAGGTAGTTTTTTATATTGATTATAAACTAAAATAGCCGATCACTTTAGATCGGCTATTTTAGTTTTAATTTAGAAAGAAACTGATGCAATTGCAAAGGTTGTATTTTTTAACACTAAACACTATTCCTCTTTCTGTCCCATCATCATTAAATAAGCTTTCAAAAATCCGTCAATTTCGCCATTCATTACGCCATCAACATCACTAGTTTCTTTTCCAGTGCGAACGTCTTTGACCAATTTATAAGGTTGCATTACGTAATTTCTAATTTGCGAACCCCATTCAATTTTCATCTTTCCAGCTTCTATATCAGCTCTTTGGGCTAATTGTTTTTTCAACTCAATTTCATATAATTGGGAACGTAACATCTGCATTGCACGTTGTCTATTATCATGTTGCGAACGCGTTTCTGAACACTGAATTTGAATTCCAGTTGGCTTGTGAACTAATTGTACTTTGGTTTCAACTTTGTTTACATTTTGTCCACCAGCGCCACTTGAGCGAGCAGTCGTAATTTCAATATCAGCTGGGTTGATTTCAATTTCTATAGTATCATCAACCAAAGGATAAACATAAACGGAAGCAAAGGAAGTATGACGTTTGGCATTACTATCAAAAGGAGAAATTCGCACCAATCGATGTACACCATTTTCACCTTTTAAATATCCAAAAGCAAAATCACCTTCAATTTCTAAAGTCACCGTTTTAATTCCGGCAACATCACCTTCTTGAAAGTTTAATTCTTTTACTTTGTATTTTTGCTTTTCTGCCCACATTAAATACATTCGCATCAACATAGAAGCCCAATCACAACTTTCAGTTCCACCAGCACCGGCGGTAATTTGCAATACAGCACTCAAATTATCACCTTCATCAGAAAGCATATTCCTGAATTCGATATCTTCCAATAAATTATTGGTTAAATCATATTGTGTATCTAGTTCTTCTTCAGTGGCATCACCTTCTTTATAAAAGTCATAGGTCATTTGAAGTTCTTCGGCAAGCGAATTTGCTTTTTCAAAATCTTCCACCCATTTTTTCTTAGAACGCAGGTTTCTTACAATCAATTCTGCTTCTTTGGCATTGTTCCAAAAGTCTGGCGCAAAGGTCTTTTCCTCTTCGTTGGTTATCTCGATAAGCTTGGCATCAATGTCAAAGATACCTCCTCAACGCACCAAGACGTTCTACAATACCTTTAATTTGTTCGGTATTTGTCATAAATAATGTAATTTTGTAAACGCAAATGTAATGCATCAGAAATTGATATGGAAATAAATTTAGTTAGTGACACTGTAACCAAACCTAGCAACGAAATGTTGCAGTTTATGTTTAACGCAAAAGTAGGTGATGATGTTTACAAGCAAGATCCAACAGTAAATGAATTAGAATCTGCTGTTGCTCAGTTATTTGGAATGGAAGCTGCTTTGTTTTTCCCGAGTGGAACTATGGCTAATCAAACGGCAATCAAACTACATACGCAACCTGGTGAACAAGTAATTTGCGATAAATATTCTCATATTTACCATTATGAAGGTGGTGGAGCATCTTTTAATAGTGGTGTTTCTTGTTGTTTGGTTGATGGAAAACGAGGAATGATTACTGCCGATTTAGTAAAAAACGCAATAAATGATCCCGAATTTTATCACGCACCTTTAACTACTTTAGTAAGTATTGAAAACACAACAAACAAAGGTGGTGGCGCTTGTTATGATTTAGCAGAATTAAGAAAAATAAAACAAGTTTGCACAGAGAATAATCTAAAATATCATTTGGATGGTGCTCGATTGTGGAATGCCATGGTAGCCAAAAAACAACATCCAAAACAATTTGGTGAATTGTTCGATACGATTTCAGTTTGTTTATCTAAAGGACTTGGCGCTCCAATTGGCTCCTTATTATTAGGAACTAAAGCCGATATGAAACGTGCGCTTCGTATTAGAAAAATATTTGGTGGCGGAATGCGTCAATCAGGATATTTAGCTGCAGCCGGAATGTATGCTTTGCAACACAACATGCTTCGATTGGAAGATGATCATAGACGTGCTAAAGAATTAGGTGAATTATTGAGTAAACTTCCTTGGGTCGAAAAAGTGGAGCCAATTGAAACTAATATCTTAATTTTTTCAGTAAGACCATCATTGGAAGATAAATGGGTTATTGAAAAATTAAAACAAAAAAACATCCACATAAGTTCTATGGGACAAGGAAAACTACGTATTGTAACCCATTTAGATTACAAAGAAGTGATGCATAGTTATGTAATGGAAGCACTCTCAAAAATCAAATTTTAAAAATTCCAAATACCAATCTTTAATTATCAAAAATTGGAATTTGGAATTTATTTAAACATATCCATTCCTGGAATATTTGGCATTCCATCTTTGGCAACAGCTCCTAATTCAGCTTCGTTAACGTTGGTTGCCTTTTCTATTGCTTTATTTAAAGTTAAAATCAAGTAATCTTCAAGTTGTTCTTTGTCTTGCAACAAACTTTCATCAATTTCTATTGTCTTTATTTTTCTATTGGCATTTAAAGTTACTTTTAACAAGCCGTCATTGCTTTGTTCGTCCACTAAAACAGTATCCAATCGTTTTTTAGTTTCTTCAATTTTTTGTTGGGTTTCCTTTAGTTTACCCATCATTCCCATGATATCTCCAAACATAATTTTAAGTATTTAGTTTTGCAAAATTAGGGAATTCAATTTCAAAAGTCAATATCAAAAATCAACTTCAAAAATCAACTTCAATTTCAAAAATTTCAAAAATTTCTCTCATCTGTGTTGCAAAAAAATGTCAATAACAATGTTAATATCAATCGTATCACTTAACATTTATTAAAGACTAGTTTGCAATACATTTGCTTTGAATTTTAATACAATTATGAGTACAAAAATACAACCACCAATTGCTAAAATTATTCCTCATGAACTTGAAAAACATGGACATGTTAGAATTGATAATTATTATTGGTTAAACGATAGAGAAAATCCAGAAGTTATTGATTATTTGAATAAAGAAAACGATTATTACAATCAATCAACAGCGCATACCAAAGATTTTCAAAAGGATTTATTTGAAGAAATGAAAGCAAGAATTAAGGAAGATGATTCGTCGGTTCCTTATTTTTACAATGGTTATTATTACATTACTAGATTTGAAAAAGGTAAAGATTATCCAATTCATTCTCGAAAAAAAGGTTCGTTAGATGCCAAAGAAGAAATAATGTTTGATTGCAACGAAATGGCAAAAGGACATTCGTATTTTAACTTAAACGGTATTAATATCAGTGAAGATAACAAATGGGTTTCTTTTGGTGTTGATACGGTTTCAAGACGTCAATATACCATTCAAATTAAGAATTTAGAAACTAACGAAATTCTTCCTCTCAAAATTGAAAACACTACTGGTGGCGCAACTTGGGCAAGTGATAATAAAACTTTGTTTTACTCAAGAAAAGATGAAGTAACACTTCGTCCTGATAGAATTTACAAACATAAATTAGGTTCAAATCCATCAGAAGATGTTGTGGTTTATTTCGAAAAAGACGACACTTTCAATGTTTCTATTTACAAATCAAAATCAAAAAAATATTTGATTATTTCTTCAGAAAGTACTTTAACTTCTGAATTTCAGATTCTTTTATCGGAGACACCTGATGAACAATTTAAAGTTTTTCAAAAACGTACTCGTGAGTTAGAATATTCTATTTCACATTATGAAGATAGTTTTTATATCGTTACCAATAAAGATGATGCTACCAATTTTAAAGTGATGAAAACTCCTGAAGATAAAACTTCAAAGGAAAATTGGGAAGATTTAATTCCGCACAGAGAAGAGGTTTTATTAGAAGGCATTGATATTTTTAAAGATTATTTGGTTGTTTCTGAACGTTTTGATGGTCTGAATAAAATCCGAATTATGCCTTGGAGTGGAGAAGGAGAATACTATTTGCCTTTTGAACTAGAAACTTACACTGCATACACCACAACTAATATTGATTTTGATACTGAAATCCTTCGCTATGGCTATCAATCCATGGCAATTCCGTCATCGGTGATTGATTTTAATATGCGTACTAAAGAGAAAACCATCTTGAAGGAGCAAGAAGTTCTTGGAGGAAAATTTGATAAAAACAATTACATCGAAGAACGAATTTGGGCAACAGCTCAAGACGGAACCAAAATTCCAATGTCTGTGGTGTATAGAAAAGGAATGGTGTTGAATGGTAAAAATCCGTTTCTTTTGTATGCTTATGGTTCTTATGGAATGACAATGGAGCCTTATTTTTCAACAACGCGATTAAGTTTATTGGATAGAGGATTTATCTATGCCATAGCTCATGTTCGCGGAGGTGAAGACATGGGAAGAATGTGGTATGAAGACGGAAAATTATTAAAAAAGAAAAACACTTTTACCGATTTTATTGATTGTTCCAAACATGTAATTGCTGAAAAATATACATCTGAAGAGCATTTATATGCTGAAGGTGGATCTGCTGGAGGATTATTAATGGGTGCAATTATCAACATGAATCCCGAATTATATAATGGTGTGATTGCTCAAGTGCCATTTGTTGATGTTGTAACAACGATGCTTGATGATACTATTCCATTAACAACAGGAGAATATGACGAATGGGGAAATCCAAATGTTAAAAAATATTATGATTATATGTTGTCGTATTCGCCTTATGATAATGTGAAAGAGCAAGATTATCCAAATTTATATATTTCTACAGGATTGCATGATTCTCAGGTACAGTATTGGGAACCAGCTAAATGGGTAGCTAAATTAAGAGTGTTAAAAACTAATTCTAAGCAATTATTTATGGACACAAATATGGATGCAGGACATGGTGGCGCGTCTGGAAGATTTGAATCTCTTAAAGAAGTTGCCAAAGAATTCAGTTTTTTGTTAGATTTAGAAAAAATTAAAAATTAATTTATTAAATTTGCAAGGTTTTGTGGCAAGCTAATTTTAAAAATTTTGCCTCGACACTAATTTTTTATTTATGAAAGAAGAAATAAAAGCCTATAATAATGTTTTGGAATTAATAGGAAATACACCTCTTATTAAGCTGAACAAAGTAACCGAAAATTTAGAAGGAAACTTCTATGCTAAGGTTGAAGCCTTCAATCCAGGACATTCTTCAAAAGACAGAATTGCATTATATATTATCGAAGAAGCCGAGAGAAAAGGAATTTTGACTCCTGGCGATACAATTATTGAAACTACTTCTGGAAATACTGGTTTTAGTATAGCTATGGTAAGTATCATAAAAGGTTATAACTGTATTTTAGCAGTAAGTTCAAAATCATCTAAGGACAAAATCGACATGCTTCGTAGTTTAGGAGCAAAAGTTTATGTTTGTCCAGCTCACGTTTCTGCTGATGATGAGCGTTCTTATTACAACGTTGCAAAACGTTTGCACGAAGAAACTAAAGGTTCTGTTTATATCAATCAATATTTTAATCAATTGAATATTGATGCACATTATATGACTACAGGTCCAGAAATTTGGGAACAAACTTCAGGAAAAATAACACATCTTGTTGCTTGTAGTGGAACAGGAGGAACTATTTCAGGAATTGCAAAATTTTTAAAAGAAAAAAATCCAAACGTTAGAATTTTAGGAGTTGATGCATTTGGTTCTGTTTTGAAAAAATACCATGAAACTAAAGAATTTGATAACGATGAGATTTATCCATACAGAATTGAAGGTTTAGGAAAAAATTTAATTCCAACAGCTACCGATTTTGAATCTATTGATAAATTCATGAAAGTTACTGACGAAGAAAGTGCTCACACTACACGAGAAATTGCTAAAACAGAAGGTTTATTTGTAGGATATACTTCTGGAGCTGCTTTGCAAGCGGTAAAACAATTTGCTGAAGAAGGTGAATTTACTTCTGAAAGTAATGTAGTTGTAATTTTCCCTGATCACGGTTCAAGATACATGAGCAAAGTATTTAGTGATGATTGGATGAATGAGCAAGGTTTTTTTGACAGTGTTAATGTTGAAGAAGCTCAAAAAATTGAATTTATTAAGTAATAGATTTACTTTTTATATAAAAAAAACTCCGATAAATTATCGGAGTTTTTTTATTTCTTTCTAATAATATCTTCTAAAACAGCTTTACTAGGATAATTTATTACTCTCAAAGTAATTGTATCATTCTTTGTTGTTTTTCCTTCAATTACATATAACTTCCCTTTTTGATAAACAACATTGCTTTTATCAAAATCTACATCACCATAAGTAAGTGTATTTTTTATATCAATGGTATCAATCCAATCTTCTGAAAGTTTTCTTGAAGCTTCTATACTATAATTGAAAGGTTTATTTCTTAAATCATTTAAAACACGTGCATTTGGAAAATAATTACAACGCGTATCTTTACCAGATAAAACAAGGGCCACAACAAATGCACCCATAACCAAACCTACAAGATAATAAGCTAATCTTTGATAAAATTTCATTGTTAATTTTTTTGCAAATGTAAACTAAACAAAATTATTTAGGAAGGAATACTAATTTAAAAAACTATTAAATTTATATCACTATCCGGAAGATTAAACCAATCTCCAATCGCTTTATTTGTTAAAATGCCATGATATAAGTAAATACCATTTTTTAGACCTTTATTGCATCTTATGGCGCTTTCAATTCCGCCATCTTCTGCTATTTGAAGGAGATATGGAGTAATAATGTTACTAATAGAAAGTGAAGCTGTTTTAGAATATCTTGACGGAATATTAGGGACACAATAGTGAATAACATTACTCTTAATAAAGGTTGGCTTTTCATGAGTAGTAATCTCAGAAGTTTCAAAACAACCTCCAGTATCGATACTTACATCAACAATTACAGCTCCTTTTTTCATATGTTCAACCATTGTTTCTGTAACCACTACAGGACAACGATCTTTACCTCTCATGGCTCCAATAGCAACATCACAACGACGCAAAGCTTTCAATAATGATTTTGGCTGAATTGTAGAGGTAAAAACTCGGTGATTCAAATTATTTTGAAGTCGTCTTAGTTTAGTGATTGAATTATCAAATACTTTTACACTTGCTCCAAGTCCAATAGCTGTTTTTGCTGCAAATTCACCAACTGTTCCTGCGCCAAGTATAACAACATCAGTAGGAGGAACTCCAGTTATATTTCCAAATAATAATCCTTTTCCAAATTGATTGTTTATCATTAATTCAGCTGCGATAAGAACCGAAGCAGTTCCTGCAATTTCACTCAATGATTTAACAGCAGGATAAGAACCGTCTTCATCTTTTATGTATTCAAATGCTAATGCTGTAATTTTCTTTTTGGTAAGTGCTTCAAAATATTCTTTCTTTCTGGTTTTTAATTGAATAGCTGAAATGATTAAAGAATTGGGATTCATTAATTCAATTTCTGACATAGTTGGCGGCTCAACCTTTAAAAGCATTGGGCAAGAAAGCACCTTTTTAGTATCCTTTGTAATTTCAGCACCAGCATCGCTATATTCTTTATCAGTATAACTTGAGCTTTCACCTGCACCAGCTTCCATCATAACTCGATGTCCGTGTGAGGTTAATGAATTTACTGCATCAGGAGTTAGGCAAATGCGTCGCTCTTGATAACTTGTCTCTTTTGGAATACCAATAAACAATTCGCTTTTGTGACGAGCAATTTCTAATTTTTCTTCTTGAGGAAGAAGTTGTTGTTTTGTAAAAGGTGTAAGTGACATAGTTACAAATGAATTATGGCACAAGTTACAAAAAATTAAATAGTAATTACAATAGCAATTTTAATTTAGCTATCTATTCTATGTTAAAGTTAAATGTCTTCTTCCGTCTGGAAGCATCACGATTTTAATATTAGAATGTTCTTCGGGAATTAAATTTGGAATATTTGCTGCCCATTCGATAAAGCACCAATTACCTGAATAAAGATATTCATCAATACCCATATCTAATGCTTCAGTTTCATTTTTTAATCGATAAACATCAAAATGATAAATATATTGATTATTAGATATTTGATACTCATTAACTAAAGAAAAGGTTGGACTGCTTGTTGCGTCATTTACACCTAAATTTTTGGCTAAAGATTTTATTAAAGTTGTCTTTCCAACGCCCATTAATCCATTAAAAAGAATAACTTTTTTGGGATTTTCTGAAAATTTCATCTAAAGTGAAAATTATTTCCATTGTTGTTTTAGATTTTAGTTATCAGTTTTTTTATGTGAATCTTGCGTCACTCAGTTTGTAATAATTTTTATTTTAAAGTATCAACTTTAAATTTATTTTTTTTACGATGCTTTTATTTTTATTAGACGTATAGTAAAGAACTAAATTATCTTTTGCAAAAATTAAGGAGTCCATTTGTCCATAATTCAATAAAATAGCGTCAGAAATGTTAACGCTTAATTCTTTACTGTTCGTGAAGTTATGAATAATCAATTTTTCAAACTCTTCGTTTTTGATGTGCGCAATAAAGTTGGAATTGTTTTTTACTTTTTGGACGTGAGAATATTGCTCAATTGGTCTATTTTTATCTGTAAATACAAAAACTCTTGAATAACATGGTCCACCACATGGAAATCCAACTTCAGTATATAAATTATTACATTCATGAATTTGCGACATTTTAGGTCGTGTATCAATAATTTTAGTAAACTTACTATTTCCTTTTTTCGATACTATTGTCAATTTATATGCATCTGAATTTCGATTGGGAATTTCTTCAAGTACTGAAATAAACTTATCATTTTCACAATTATAAATACTTTCTAAATACTCATTATTACTCTCAATTTTATTCGTTTTTGTAGATTCTTTTATACTTTTTTCTTTCCTTGATGTTGGTACATTACTTTTATCTTTATTTGTATCTTTTTGACAACCTAGAAATATAAATAAGAAAAATATAAAATATTTTTTCATTCTAAGTTTTTTTAAAATTATTGCTAACACTGAATACTGCCAACTATTTTATCTAGGATTGAAAACTAAAAAGGGAACAATAACTTCTTCTAGAGAAATTCCACCATGTTGATAGGTATTTCTGTAATAACTTACATAATGGTTATAATTGTTTACGTAAGCCAAAAAGTTATCATTCTTTGCAAAAATATAAGAACTACTCATATTTATTGCTGGTAAGCCAATTTTTTTTGGGTCCTTTATGGCGTAAACATCCTTATCTTCATAAGTTAAACTTCGTCCTGTTTTGTATCTTAAGTTTAAACTTGTATTCTTATCACCAATCACTTTTGATGGATTTTTCACATTTATAGTTCCGTGATCTGTTGTGATTATTAATTTAAATCCAAGTTTTTGACCTTGTTGAATTATATCTATCAATGGCGAGTTTTTAAACCAACTCAATGTCAATGAACGGTAGGCTTTATCATCTGATGCTAATTCCTTTACAACATCCATTTCAGTTTTAGCATGAGATAGCATGTCTACAAAATTGTATACAACAGTAACTAAATTATTGTCTTTTAGAGCTCTAAAATTATCAGCTAATTTTTTTCCACCAGCCAAATTTGTGATTTTGAAATAATCTTGTTTTATATTTAATCCCAAACGTTTTAAATGTGCTGTTAAAAATTCGGCTTCAAATAAGTTTTTACCACCTTCTTCAACATCATTCTTCCAGTATTGAGGAAATTGTTTTTCCATTTCTAAAGGAGTTAATCCTGAGAATATAGCATTTCTAGCATATTGTGTTGCCGTTGGAAGTATAGCAAAATAGGGCGTTTCTTTCTCTAATTTGTAATAATTATTGATGGTACTTTCCATAGCTTTCCATTGATCATAACGTAAATTGTCAATTACAATAAAAAGTACCGGTTTATCTTTTTTTACTAACTCGGGAACAACTAATTCTCTGAATAAAGTGTGAGATTGAATAGGTTTATCTGCTTTAGGACTGAACCAATCTTCATAATTTCTTTCAATAAACTTTCCAAATTGTGAATTGGCTTCTACTTTTTGTGATTCTAAAATAGTAATTAAATTAGAGTCTTCAATGTTTTCTAATTCTAATTCCCAAAAGATTAACTTTTTGTATAACTCAATCCAATCTTCATAGGAATTCACCATAGAAAGTTCTAAAGCAATTTTTCTAAATTCCTTTTGATAATCTAAAGTTGTTTTTTCTGAAATCAATCTAGAATGGTCTAAATTCTTTTTCAAACTCAATAAAATCTGATTTGGATTTACTGGTTTGATAAGGTAATCGGCAATTTTAGAACCAATTGCTTCTTCCATGATATATTCCTCTTCGCTTTTTGTAATCATTATTACTGGCGTAGAAGATTTTTTCTCTTTAATTTCTGATAGCGTTTCTAATCCGCTCATTCCCGGCATATTTTCATCTAAAAAAACTACATCAAAATTGTTTTCAGCAAAAATATCTACTGCGTCACGACCATTATTACAAGTAGTTACTTCATAATTTTTCTTCTCTAAAAAAAGGATGTGTGGTTTTAACAAATCAATCTCGTCATCCACCCAAAGTATTTTGATTTTATCCATAATGGTATTTAATTTGGTGCAATTTACTATTTATAGAACGAACGATGTATTAAAATTATTGTAAAAAAAATAGTAATAAATAGCATTAGGTATATTAAAAGATAAAAATGATTAAATTTGAATTTTAAAAATATTTTATATGAAATCGCCACAAAAAAAGAGTTTGTTGCAAACAAACACCAATAAGTAAAGGCGATAACATATATGACCGCTAACAAATCAAAATTTACATATATGAAATTATTGCAACGTTTATCACTTATAACTTTAGCTACAATAACAATAGTAAGTTGTAACAAGAAAGAAACCACTTTTGTTGATCCTTTATTAACTAATAGAGATACAACCATCAATCCATCAGATGATTTTTTTAATTATGCTAATGGAGGTTGGTTTAAAAAACATCCTATTCCTTCTTCTGAGAGAAGTAATGGTATTTTTAGAATGATTCAGGACACCATCAACAATCAAATAAAATCTATTTGTGAAACTTCCGCTGAAGCTGGTGCTGAAAAAGGTAGTAATAAACAAAAGATTGGCGATTTTTATGCTTCTGGAATGGATTCTACAACCATCAATAAACTAGGAATAAATCCTTTAAAAGACGAATTTTCTAAAATTGATGCCATTAAAGATGTTCCAAGTTTGTTGAAAGAAATAGGTCATTTGCATACTATTGGTTCTGGAGCTGGTTTCGGTTTTTATGTTGGGCAAGATGATAAAAATAGTGCTAAAAATGCTATTTTTCTTCATCAAGGAGGTTTAGGATTAGGACAGAGAGATTACTATTTCAATACTGATGAAGAAACTGTTACTATTCGTACAGAATACGTTAAACATGTTCAAAAGATGATGGAGTTGATAGGAGTTAAACAAGATTTAGCTTCAAAAAATGCGGCTTCAATCATGAAATTAGAAACCGATTTAGCGAAAGCTTCAAGGAAATTAGAAGCTTTGCGTGATCCAATTAAGAACTATAACAAAATGAGTATTGCCCAATTGAATGGAATTACTCCAAATATTGATTGGAATGTAACTCTTAAAGATTTCGGAATTGCTAAAGTAGATACTGTAATAGTTGGACAACCAGAATTTTATAAAGCATTAAATGGAATGCTAAAATCTTATGCAATCGAAGATTGGAAGACATATTTAAAATGGGATTTAGTTAATACGTATGCTTCTTATTTGAATAAAGAAGTTGAAGATCAAAATTTCAAATTTTATTCTACTGTGATGAGCGGTGTTAAGGTTCAAAAACCAAGATGGAAGCGTATTGTTGAGCAAACAGATGGTTCTTTAGGAGAATTGATTGGTCAAGTTTATGTTGATGAATATTTGCCAAAAGGAACGAAAGAAAAACTTCTTGAAATTGGTAATAATATTCGTGATGTTTATGCAGTTCGTATCAAAAATCTTGATTGGATGAGTGAACCAACTAAGAAAAAAGCTTTAGATAAATTGAGCAAAATTGTAATGAAAGTCGGTTATCCTGATAAATGGAAAGATTTAAGTTCTGTAACCATTGACAGAAATAATTATTTAAAGAATGTGATGGCAGTTAACAAATGGTCTTACGATTATATGACAAATAAATATGGTAAACCAGTTGACAGAACGGAATGGGGCATGTATCCACAAACATATAATGCATATTACAATCCAAGTAATAATGAAATTTGTGTTCCAGCATGTAATATTATTGTTCCAGGATTTGAAGGAAGAATGCCTGATGATGCTATTTTATATGGAATTATTGGAGGTTCTACCTTTGGTCACGAAATTACACATGGTTTTGATGATCAAGGAAGCCAGTATGATGACAAAGGAAATTTAAACAATTGGTGGACCGCTGAAGATTTGAAGAAATTCAAACAAAAAACAGCGTTAATTGTTGCTCAGTATAGTAAATTTAAAGTAGGTGATAAGAATGTGAATGGAGACGCTACACAAGGAGAAAACATTGCTGATTTAGGTGGAGTAGTTATGGGATATGAAGCATTCAAAAAAACAAAGCAATTTAAAACCAACGAAAAAATTAGTGGATTAACTCCAGACCAAAGATATTTTCTAGCTTATGGTTACGCTTGGATGGTTAATGGAACCAAAGAGTATTTATCGCAGCAAGTAATGACCGACGTTCATTCGCCAGCAAAATATAGAATTAATGGTCCGTTGGCAAATATTCCAGAGTTTCACAAAGCATTCAATATTAAACCCGGAAGTGCAATGTATCAACCAGATTCTTTGAGAGTTGTGATTTGGTAATATTTAAAATATAATAGTAAAAGGAAAGGCATTAGACCAACAAAATTTACAAATGAAAACAACATTTCATTCAAAAGATTTTGTTTTAAATATTCCGAAAACCCAAATTAATTTATAGTACATAGTTTATGAAAAAAAGTATTGTTGCTTTAAGTCTTGTTTTATTATTTGCCTCTTGTAAAAAAGAAGAACGCGTTAAAACGGATTCAGATTTTGAAACTTACAAAAAAACCTTTGTAGACAATTTGTGGAAATTGAATCCAGGTTGGGCTTCCAATGTAGGTTTTCATAAATATGATAGCGTTTTGGTTGTACCAAATGCGGATTATTCCAAGAAATTGGTAGATTTTGCTAAAGCCAATTTAGATTCGTTAGAAACTTATTCTGTAGACAATTTATCAGATAATAATAAAACGGATTTCTATATGATTAAGAATTATGCAGAAGGTTCTCTTTTTTCTATTAACGAATTAAAAGCAGATACTTGGAATCCTTCTGAGTACAATGTTTGTGGTGCTTTCGCCGAAATATTAAACGGAAGTTACGACACGTTAGAAACTCGATTGAAGAATTTCGGAACTAAAATGAACAACATACCAGCGTATTATGAAGCTGCAAAAAACAATATAAAAAATCCAACAATTGAACATACGCAGTTAGCAATCGACCAGAATTTAGGTGGCATTTCGGTGTTTGAATCCGATTTAAAAACTGCTTTAGACAAAAGTAAATTATCGGAATCAGAGAAAACTACTATTTTAAACAAAGCTCAAAAATCTGTTGAAGCTATTAAAAGCTATGTTACTTGGTTGCAAAAACTGGAAAACAAATCGCCGAGATCATTCCGATTAGGAAAAGAACTATATGCTAAGAAATTTGATTTTGATATTCAATCAAGTTATTCAGCTGACGAAATCTATCAGAAAGCAATTAATCACAAGAAAGATTTGCATGAAAAAATGTTTGTTTTAGCCGATAAATTGTGGTCAAAATATCTCGGTTCAGCTCCGAAGCCAACTGATAAATTGCAAGTTATCCGTCAAGTTATTGATAAAATATCATTGCAACATACAACGCCAGAAAAATTTCAATCGGAAATAGAAAAGCAAATTCCAGAACTTACGGCTTATGTAAAAGCTAAAAACTTATTATATATCGATCCTTCAAAACCTTTGGTAGTGCGAAAAGAACCTGATTATATGGCTGGTGTTGCTGGTGCGTCTATTTCGTCGCCTGGACCTTATGACAAAAATGCTAATACATATTACAACGTAGGAAGTATGTCAGGTTGGGAAGCCGAACGTTCTGAAAGTTATTTGAGAGAATACAACGATTATATTTTACAAATTTTAAATATTCACGAAGCCGTTCCTGGTCATTACACGCAATTGGTTTACAGCAATCAATCGCCAAGTATTATCAAATCTATTTTAGGAAACGGAGCAATGGTTGAAGGTTGGGCAGTTTATACCGAACGAATGATGTTGGAAAGTGGCTACAAAAACTCCGACGAAATGTGGTTAATGTATTACAAATGGAATTTGAGAACAACATGCAATACTATTTTAGATTATAGTGTTCACACCAAAAATATGTCAAAAGAAGAAGCGATTAGTTTGCTAACCAATGAAGCCTTTCAACAACAAGCTGAAGCTGATGGTAAATGGAAGAGAGCTACTTTATCGCAAGTACAATTGTGTTCCTATTTTACAGGTTATACAGAGATTTATGACTTTAGGGAAACCTTAAAAAAGAATGAAGGTGACCAATTTGATTTAAAGAAATTCCACGAAAAGTTCTTAAGTTATGGCAGTGCACCAGTTAAACATATCAAAGAATTGATGCTGGATAAAAAGTAATAAAAAAGTAAATTAGAAAAGGAGTTCAAACAATTTTGAACTCCTTTTTTAATTATAAAATTTTTTTCACTAACCAATAAACTACAATAAAAACGATTACGGTTCCAAAGCAACCAAATTTTGTTTTCTTGGCGGCAAAAAATGCTGCGATGAATGCAATTAAGTTTTTCATAATTTCTATTTATTAATTATACCATCTATTTTTTGCGCTAATTGATAATCTAAATCTGTAATTTCGCCTTTGTCGTGTGTAAATAATGAAATTTCTAATTGAAATGCTTTATGAATTTTACAATCCGGATGATGATTCATTTCATCAGCAAGTTTAGCTACTTTCAGAAGAAATTCAACCAATTCTGTTTGTGACTTGAACTTTAAATTAGTTACTAATTTTCCGTTTACGGTTTCCCAATTAATATTTTCCATTTAATAGTTCGCCACCAATGGCAGATTTAGCTTCGATTCCTAATTTTTTCATCATTTCATATGTTGTGCAGACTGCAGCCGATGTTACTGGAATTCCACATTCAGCCTGAATTAAATCAATAGCTTCTAACGATGGCATTTGCACACAAGCAGATGCTACTAAAACATCAACATCGGTCAAATCTAATTGTTTGTATATTTCTAACAAATTCAATGGGTTTTGTGCTGCAACTTCCAAATTATCTGGAATTTCTAATGCAATACTTTGTTTTACTTTGATACCTTGATTTTCGATATAATCGACAACCATATCAGTCAATGGTCGCATATAAGGTGTAATAATTGAAATTTGTTTGGCTCCTAAAACCTTCAAACCATTTATCAAAGCTCCGGCAGAAGTTACAATTGGAGTAGGGAAGTCGTTAGCAACAGTTTCTTGATGTAAATTGACTTCCGAAACGCAATGATATCCACGACCCATACTCATTATCGCTACCAAACAAGCATAACCCATAACATCGACATGAGCGTCAGAAAGTTCTTGTGCACATTTCAAACTCATGGCATCCATAGTTTCGAGTTCTTCTTTCGTTACTTTTTTCATTCGCATTCTACTGCTGTGGAAGGTAAAGCGCTCTGGCAAAATTGTTTCGCGTGAACGAAAGATTGCTGGTATTTCGGTTTCCATCGTTACGTTTGAAGATGGAACTATTTGTCCTATTCTGTATTTCATTTATATTTAGTTTGCAGTCTCAGTCACAGTTAGCAGTCTGAAAACTGAAAACTGAGACTGAATACTAATTTTATATTTCTCTAACCGTATTCACAATTGTTCCAATTCCATCAACAGTTGCTTCTACAACATCGCCATCATACAACCATTCTTGTGGGTTTCTTCCAGCTCCAACACCTGCTGGCGTTCCTGTTGCAATAATGTCACCTGGTTCTAAAGTGAAAACGATACTCAAATCTTCGATTAAATCATTGATATTGAATAATAAGAATTTTGTATTTGAATTTTGCTTTTCAACTCCATTTACTTTTAAAGATAAATTCAAATTGTGTGGGTTTTCGATTTCGTCTTTGGTTACCAAAATTGGTCCCATTGGTGCGAAAGTGTCTTGTCCTTTTGAAACAATCCATTGTCCTTCACGACGACAATCACGAGCTGAAATATCATTAATTACTGTATAACCAAAAACATAATCCATTGCATCGGCTTTTGGAACATATTTTCCTTTTTTACCAATAACAACTGCCAATTCCACTTCCCAATCTAATTGTTCTGTAAGTTTGGTGTTTTTTATAATTTCTGTATTGGTAGCAGTTACTGTTGTTGGTGGTTTTGAAAAAATGATTGGTTTTTGAGGTAATTTGCCTGTGGTGTCTAATGTTCTAGCACTTTCAGCAACGTGCTCTGTATAATTTAAACCAATTCCGATGATATTTTTTCGAGGTTTTGGAATAGGAGCAAGGAACGTTACTTCGTCCATTTCGTAGGCGATTTCATCAAATAGTTCAGCATCTGTTTCAGCAATCATATCGTTAAGTTCTTCAACCAATTCGAATCCCATGTCGATTAGTTCTAACATTGAAGTTGGTAATGGAAAATTGGATATCTCTCCAAAATCTTCCATATCTATCACTTGGTTGTTATGAATGAATCCTAATCTTGGTTCGGTGTCGTTTGTTTTGTAAGTAAGTAGTTTCATGTTTAAGCCGCTAAGACGCAAAGGCGCCAAGTTAAAAGTCTATTATCTATTCTCTTTAATCTATTTTCTGATGTCCATTATTTTCTTCCAATTCTCTTCCTTGAAATAATCCTAAACTTTCAATTACTGGTAAATCATTGAAATTGAACAAGCAAGCGTCTTCAGTTTCAGATAAATTGTGATGTTCGTGCCAAGCCCAAGATGGAACACAGAAAATATCACGTTCTTTCCAATAAAAACGTTTTCCATTAATTATGGAATATCCTTTTCCTTTGGCACATTGATATACAAATGATCCTGTGTGTTTATGCGCTTTTCCTTTGAAACCTGCTGGTAATAATTGCATTGCCGCACCCATAGTTTGCATCACATGTCCGCCAGTTAACGGATTGGAATATTGCATAAATATACCATCAAACGGATTGACCTCGTTTACTTTTTGAGCTTCCAATAAAGCAGGATAGACATTCTTCCAAGAATATTTGAATAATGGTGAATAAGGTTTGTCCCAAGTTTTATCGGCTGGAATTAATCCTGCACAACCATAAGTTATTGGTGAATAATTTAATGGTTTTACTAATTCTTGTTTACCATCGTAAACCGCATAATCATTTGCTTCTAATGCATTAACTAGTGGAATATCCAAACCATCTTGCCAAATGCAAGTTTTTCCGCCTTCCTCGACGCCGTGTTCGTGCCAAGTGGAATTGGGTGTGATAACAAAATCATTGACTTCCAACATTATTTTATTGCCATCGACAACGGTATATCCTTTTTCGCCTTCCATAATAAAGCGTAGGGCAGAAGCACGATGACGATGAGCCGAAGTACTTTCTCCAGGACGAGTTACTTGAATTCCGGTATACAACCAACCCACAGCAGCAGAAACGTCTTTTCGTTTATCATTAACTAAATAAACCACGCGTCTTCCTGCTTGTTCTGGTGTAACTAATTCGGAGGATTTTAAAACTAATTCGCGTAAATCATCATATTTCCAAAGCATTGGAACCGATGAACTTCTTGGTTCCCAAGGTTCGATATCGTTGGCAACCGTCCACAATGCACCAGCACCAAGTGTTTCTAATTCTTTGTAATAGGCTATCAATTCAGGAGAATCTTGTACTCTTGCGCGACCAATAACGTCGTCTGAAAATTTATCTTCCATAATTATTATTTAAAAAAAAATGTTGACTGAGGCTCTCGAAGTCATCATTTTTACTATCTTTTATTAAACTCTTCGTGATTATCAATAAACGTAATTTTTCGAGTAGGAGCAATATTTACTCTTAAATCAAAAATATCAAATCTATTGTAATGTCCGAGAATATCATGCATTTGTTTTGGTTGGATGCATTTTTCCAAATCAATATCGGCGTAAACCATTCCGTCATCGTCAATTAGTGGCTCTCCAATTACGGCGCCATTTGGACCAATAAATCCTGAAAATGCTGAATTTTTTCTAGTTAAAAGTTCATCAACATTTGGAACATCTTCTCGTAAAGCGTCTTTTATTTCTTGAGAAACTGTAGAACACGAAACTATGGTAAATAACTTTCCTTCAAATGAATGAGCTGCTGCACGAATTTTAATTGCTTCAGCCATATTGTAATCTGGTGGTGCGACTGGAAGCGAAATATAATTTGCAATGTGAATTAATTCGCCTTGAGAAAGTAACGTAAAACGTGCTAAAGTATTAGTGTTTTCACCACAAGCTAAAGTTCCGATTGGACCAATTTCAGTGTTGTAAACCTTTAAAGAAGAACCATCGCCACTTGTCCACGTTAATTTTTCTGCCCAAGTCGGAACAAGTTTTCTGTGTTTTCCTATTAGAGTTCCGTTGTTGTCTATGATTAAATTAGTGTTGTAAATTTCGCCATAAGAATCGCCACGTTCATTGATTCCGATAACGATATGTATGTTGTTGTCTTTTGCAGCTTGGAATAATGGTTTCATTGATTCATCAGAAACGGCAACAGAATTTTTATACAATTGCTCGTACCATTTACTTCCTTGAACAGGCGTCATAATCCAATTCCAATAAGGATAACCAGCGATAAAAACCTCCGGAAAAGCTATTAATTGCGCTCCGTTTTGGCTGGCTTCTTTGATAAAAGAAATAGCTTTATCAATCGTTTTTTCTACATTCAGAAAAACTGGTGATGTTTGAACTGTTGCGGCTTTGAATTTTTTAAAGTCCATATTATGGGTCGTATGTTATTTCTTTATATTTAATAGTATCGTAAGTAAAGTCATCACTTCTTTTTATGATGATTAACCATTCTGTATTTTCAGGAATTTCATTATTTTTCCCACGTAAGTTTATCCATCCATTATTATTAATAATTTCTTTTTTAAAACTTTTGTCAAATTTTCTATTAAATCCATTTATAACTTGAATGTTTTTAATTTCAAATTTAGAATTTAAAATTATTTTATAAAAAGCAAAGTCTTTATCGGTTTTTAAATCTTGCTGACTTATCAAAAAATTATAATAGCTACATGAATTTAATATGTTTAGTTTATTACTTATTTCAATATTATTAGCTTTTAAATTTGTTAGGAGTTTAGTCAAATTATTTATGTTTTTTTGATATTGTGTATTAAATTTTGGGTATAAATTTTCATCAAATACTTTGTCTATTTGCTTGGAACCGGAACAAGAATTTGTAGAGTATTGATTGTTACTAGTATTTGAATAAGCAAAAATAATCCATTCTGAATTTAACGTAAAAAACATTTCATAAAAACTCTGCAGATTTACTATGTTAGATTTTACATTTCCTTTATATATTTCAATTGTTTCAAATTCGATAAAATATGGTTCGTGTTCATTATTTCCATTCCATTCATTACTAACTTTACTAACTTTAATTTTTGCTATAAAATCTGCATTGATAAACTGTTGACTAAATGTTGAAACACCACAAGAACAACCAATAGCTTTAATTGAAGAAATAATAAATAATATGAAAATTATTTTTTTCATTTAAATTGTAAATTTAGAAATCTTACTCTTCATTTCCTCATTAAAAGGTTCTGCTTTGATGTTTTGTCTATCTTCTTGAATTTTTACGTTTACCAAAGTTACTTCGCCTTCTAATACAGTTTGTTCGTTTTGATTAACAAATTGGAATCCGCAAATTATAGAGGAAGTTTTTAGTTCTTTTACCCAAAGTTTTTTGGTTAGAGTTTCTCCAATTCTTGCAGCGTTTTTGAATTGTACTTTCAAATCTACTGTTGGAATTCCGTTGGTTTCGTGCATTTTGGAGAATGGTCTTTCTAAGGCTTCTTCAAACCAATCTTCAACTAAATCATTAAGCATTTCAAGAAAACGCGGATAGAATACTATTCCAGCGTAGTCAATGTGTTTGAAACGGATTTTTTCTTGTTTAATGAAAGGTTGGCTCATATTGAATAACGATTGAAGATTAACGATTTTTGAATTTTGAACAAATTAAAATTTCTCACTACTTGCTTTTCTCCAAAAATACAAAAATTCTTTTGGAACTGTGCTTTCAAATAACAAACAACCGGTTTCTAATTCGGGAAATATTTCGGCAAAGGTTTCTACTTTGTTTCGGTCTATTCTTGTAGTGATTACATCACGTGTTACTTCATCTGGATGTGATAATCCTGCTGATGCCATTAAATCCATGGCAGATTTTACTGTTTCGTGTTGGAAACGAGCAACACGAACGCTTTTTTCTTCAGGAACTAATCCTTTCATTAAATCTGGATTTTGTGTAGCAACTCCGGTTGGACAAGTGTTGTTGTGACATTCGAGTGCTTGAATACAACCCAAGGCAAACATCATTCCACGTGCAGAATTACATAAATCGGCACCTAATGAAAGTGTGCGAACAATATCAAAACCAGTTATAACTTTTCCAGAAGCAATTATTTTGATTTGATCTTTGATTCCGAAGCCATTTAATGAATCATAAACAAAAGCAATCGCATCGCGCAAAGGCATTCCAACGTGATCAGAATATTCTTGTGGTGCAGCACCAGTTCCGCCTTCGCCACCATCAACAGTGATAAAATCTAAATATGTTTTGGTTTCGACCATTGCTTTACAAATCGACAAAAACTCTGATTTATTTCCGATACAAATTTTGATTCCAATTGGTTTTCCTTCGGAACCTTTTCGCAATAGTTTCACAAACTCCATTAGTTCTAATGGCGTTGAAAAAGCAGAGTGGGTTGGAGGTGACAAAATATCTTGACCTTTTGAAACTAATCTGATAGCTGCAATTTCATCGGTTACTTTTTCTTTTGGCAAAATGCCACCATGACCAGGTTTTGCACCTTGTGAGAACTTAATTTCAATCATTTTGACATTGTCTAAAGTAGCTCTTTTTACAAATTCATCGTAATTGAATTTTCCTTCATCGGTGCGACAACTGAAATAGCCGGTTCCGATATTCCAAACGACATCACCACCTTGAAGATGATAAGGAGAAAGTCCACCTTCGCCTGTGTTGTGGTAGAATCCGCCTTGTTTTGCTCCATTATTCAATGCTAAAATCGCATTTTTACTTAATGAACCAAAACTCATTGCACTGATATTGAACATACTTGCATTATGGGGTTTAGTACATTGAGACGAACCAATATGAACTTTAGGATTTTCATTTACTTTAGAGAAAGGAATGGCGCGAATACTATGATTAATCCACTCATAACCATCTTGATAAACATCTAATTGTGTTCCGAAAGGCATTGAATCAGACTCTTTTTTGCTTCGTTGGTAAACAATACTTCTTTGCAAACGATTGAATGGTTTTCCTTCTAAATCGGTTTCTACAAAATATTGACGGATTTCTGGACCAAGCCCTTCTAATAAATAACGCATTCTACCTAATAATGGAAAATTTTTACGAATGGTTTTTTTGGATTGATACATATCATATAATCCCATTAAAATCAATGGAATGAATATCAAAAGTAGAAAACTGAATTTCCAATTGACGTAGATTAATATTCCTGTTAAGGAAAGAATGGTGATGCTTATTATTAGAAATGCTTTTCTCATTGTTTTATAACTATGGACTATTTACTAATCACTTTTTACTACTATTTCAACTTAAATCGTTGAATTTTTCCTGTTTCTGTTTTGGGTAATGCTTCTATAAAATTAATTACTCTTGGATATTTATATGGAGCTGCTACTTCTTTGAACCAATGTTGGATACGGTTTTTCATTGCATCTGTTGCTTTAGATTGATCATTTAGCACAATATGTGCACAAACTAACATTCCACGTTCCTCATCTGGCATTCCGACTACTGCACATTCTAGAATATCTTCGTGTGTTAAAAGTACGGATTCTACTTCAATTGCGGCAATATTGTAGCCAGAAGAAATAATCATATCATCGCCACGAGCTACAAACCAGAAATAGCCTTCTTCATCTTGACGGAAAATATCGCCAGTGATGTTCCAACCGTTTTCAACATATTCTTTTTGTTTGTCTTCTCTGTTCAAATACTTACAACCTGTAATTCCTCTAACGGCTAATCTTCCTGCTTCGTTTTTTGGTAATTCATTTCCTTTTGCATCAATAATTTTGGCTTCATAACCTGTGATGGCTAATCCTGTTGCTCCAGGTTTAATGTTTTCTTCATTAGATGAAATAAAAATATGTAGCATTTCTGTTGCTCCAATTCCGTCAATAATTTTCAATCCTGTTGTATCATACCAATCTTGCCAAACCTTTAATGGTAGAGTTTCACCTGCAGAAACACATTTGCGTAAGCTAGATATATCAAATTCTTTAACTTTAGTAGTAATGATACGCCAAGCGGTTGGTGCTGTGAAACAAATGGAGATTTTATAATCTTGAATGGCTTTTAAAAGTAAATCAGGACTTGGTTTTTCGATTAAAAATGTTGATGCTCCAAAATACATTGGAAACAAAACCAAACCACCTAAACCAAAGGTAAAACCTAATGGTGGACTTCCAGTAAAAATATCATTTTGAGTTGGTTGTAATGAATATTGTGGAAAACATTCGCAAATATTCAAAATATCTTTGTGAAAATGTGCGGTCATTTTGGGCAAACCTGTAGTTCCAGAAGTGAATCCAATTAATGCAACCGAATCGGATTTTGAATGATAATTATCAAATGTCTTTGGTTTAGAAGCCATCAATTCTTCTAATTGAGAATTACCATAGAAACAGGTTTTCTTTAAAAAATCAGATTTCACCAAATGCATTTCTTCTTCTAATTCTTTATCACAAAATGCATGAGAAATTTCGGCACAATCTATAATTGTTGTCAATTCTTTAGAACGAAGTAGAGGCATGGTTGCTACAACAATTCCGCCAGCTTTTAAAACAGCAAACCAACAGGCCACCATCATTGGATTGTTTGCAGAACGAATTAAAACTCTGTTTCCTGATTTCAAACCTAAATCATCAACTAAAACATGTGCAATTTGATTGGCTTTCTCATACAAATCTCGATAAGTCCAAGTTTCTTCAAATGTTCTAATGCATATGTTATTACCTCGACCTTCAGTAATATGATTATCTAATAATTTTTCAACACAATTCAGCATTTCAGGATGTTGAAATTGCGGTAAATCAGTAAAAACATAATTTGGCTGTAAGTCTAAACTTGGTAGGTTTATGTGTGCAAAATTATCTTCGTAATGATTCATTTGATATATTGTATATTGTATATTGTATAAATGTATATTGATTCAATTTTACAATATACATTTATACAATATACAGTTTTTACTTCTTATTACTCTTCGGTTTCAAAGCTTTTTTCATTCCTTCCGCTTGTTTTCTTTCTGAAGCTTTTAATGGATATAAATGTGAAATTCCCATTTTGTATTGATTTGGAATGTCATTTGGCTGAAATTGTTCGTATGCTTGAGCGTTTCTAACAAAATTTGCATCTAATAATAATGGTCTTCCTAAAGCTACTAAATCGGCACGACCATTCAAAATTATTGTATTAATTTGATCAATATCTTGAATGTAACCAGTCGTAATCGTTGGAATATGAACTGTATTTCTTACCGCATCTGAAAATGGTGTTTGCCACATTCTACCTGTAATTGGTTTTTGATTTGCAATAGTATTTCCTGTCGAAACATTTATAATATCTGCTCCAGCGTTTTTAAAAGCAGTTGCAATTGCAATTACATCTTCTTCAGAAATTCCGTTTTCTGCCCAATCGGTTGCTGAAATTCGAACTGACATTGGTTTTTCTTTTGGGAAAACATTTCGCATTTCATTGAAAACTCTTAGCGGAAATTTCAATCGGTTTTCGATGCTTCCGCCGAATTCATCTGTTCTTATATTTGTCAAAGGTGATAGAAAAGAAGCTAATAAAAATCCATGATGCGCTTGTAATTCGATTAAATCAAATCCAGCTTTATCAGAATTTATAGTAGCTTGAACGAATTGTGAAGTAACCAAATCCATGTCGTCCAAAGTCATTTCTTTAGGTGTTGCAGAATTTTCATTAAATGGAATTGCAGACGCACTAAGTAATTCCCAACTTTCTCCAGAAAAACTATCTTCCCAAGGAATTTTAGAGCAACCTTTTCGACCAGAATGTCCTAATTGAATTCCGATTTTAGTCTGTGTATTTTTATGAATAAAATCATTTATTCGTTTCCATTCAACTGTTTGATTTTCATTATATATACCTGCGCAACCTAAAGTAATGCGTCCGGTTTCTGAAACTGTAGTCATTTCCGTTAAAATCAATCCTAATCCACCAATGGCTCTTGAGGTATAATGCTGAAAATGCCAATCGTTTACCAATCCGTTTTCTGCCGAATATTGTCCCATTGATGACATTGTAATTCGATTTTGTAATTCTAAATCTCTTAATTTGAAAGTTGAAAAAGCAGCACTTTTGCCTTCGAGAGCCTCAGGCAACGTTTCATTTTTGTTGCCTGAGGCACTCGAAGGCAACAAAAATTCTTCTAAAACTTTATCTGTAAATGATTTATCACGCAAACGCAAGTTTTCATAAGTTACTTTTTTAGCACGTGTCATACATCCGAAAGCAAACTGATAAAAAGGATGTTGATTGTGTCGGTTCATATTTTCAAACCAATCTAACGATACTAACGCAGCATACTGAATCATTTCTACAGTATTTCTTCGGGATTTATCATAATGTTGAAAAACTGCTTGAACATCGTTTGGATTCGCCATCAAGGCATCAAACAAACCTATAGCAGAATCCATCGCTAATTTTGTTCCCGAACCAATAGAGTAGTGGGCTGTAGCTTTAGCATCACCAAGTAAAACTATATTCTTATGATACCAATTTTCATTAGTTACATGCGGAAATTGACGCCAATGTGATTTGTTAGAAATTAGTGGATGACCATCGAGTTCTTCTTTGAAAATTTCAGCAATTTTTGCAATCGTATCTTCTTCGTTAGTAACTTCAAATTGGAATTTTTGCCAAGTCTCGTCAGAACATTCAAATATCCAAGTACTCATTCCGACTTCATATTGATAGGAATGTGCTACGATTAATCCATGTTCTGTATTTCTGAAAAAATAGGTGAATGCGTCTAAAGGTTTTGTTGAGCCCAACCAAACAAATCGGTTTTGCTTTAGTTCGATTTTGGTTCCAAATTCTGATGCAAATTTTGTTCTTATTTGACTTCCAATTCCATCAGAAGCGATAATAATATCAGCATCTTCAAATTGACTCAAATCATCTACATTGTGTTCGAAATGCAAATTCACACCTTCTTCTGTGCATCTTTGTTGTAATAATTGTAGTAAAGTTTTTCTTGAACATCCGCAAAATCCATTTCCTGCTATGTTTATAGTTTGTCCGTCACGAGCAATTATAATATCATCCCAATAGGCAAATTTGCTACGAATGAGTTCATACGATTGCATGTCACGCTTTAGAAATTCTCCCAAAGTTTCATCAGAAAAAACAACTCCAAAGCCAAAACTGTCGTCCGATTTATTACGTTCGTAAATATCGATTTGGCAATGTGGCATTGCTTTTTTTGTAAGGATTGAAAAGTAAAGTCCGCCTGGACCACCACCAATTACTGCTATTTTCATATTTTTATGGAACGCGGATGAAACGGATGCTATGCAACGCTGAGTTCCGCGAATTTTTTTATTTAACTTCTTTTGATAGAGAATATTTCTCCAATTTTACTATAATTTGAACCTGCTAATCTTGAAACAGGTTTGTAATTTTCCATATTGATTTTGTAGTCATCTAAAAGAACCTTGTCATCAAAGTGCATCATTACAATTTTTCCTATAACAACGCATGCGCCACCTTGATTATGGTCTTCAAGAAAATAATGATGTACCATTTCGCATTCAAAATGAATTGGACTTTCTTTAACGCTCATTGGTTTTACAAGAAGTGATGAGATAGGAGTGACTTTAGCTAATTGAAATTCGTCTATATCCGAAGCTACACTTGCAGCAGTTGTATTCATTGCCTCAACTACATTTTCAGTGACCATATTAACTACAAATTGTTTATTCGCTAATACATTATTTAAAGTATCTTTATTACTATTATTATCTCTTCTTGTAGAAAACATTACGTGAGGTGGGTCGTCTCCTAAAATATTGAAATAGGAGAATGGTGCTAAATTATTGATTCCCTCTTCATCAATAGTAGATATCCAACCTATTGGTCTAGGAATTACTGAACCAGTTAGAAGTTTGTATATGGCAGATTGCTCTAGTTCTTTAGGATCAAATTGCATTTTGTTGTATTGTTTTTACAAATTAAATGAAATTAATAGGAATATTCTAAAATCGATTGCTAAAAATTATCAACTTTATATATTTTATATTGAAAGGGCTGTTTAAACCATTGAAAAAGTAATTTTTAGCTAAAAATTAGTATAAATGAAATAATTTCCCAGTAAAATTGCATACTATATAATTTTATACTAAAAAAAATAGCAAAAATGTTTTTGTATATTTGCTAAATTAGTATATTTATGCAAAATTTATATATATGGAGATTTTAGCATGTCCAAAATGTCAAAGTGACAACATTGTAAAAAGTGGTGTAATCAAAGACAGACAAAGGTTTTTATGTAAAAAATGCAATTATTACTTTACCGTAAATAAACTCGGAAAAAAGATTGATAGTTACTATGTTACTAAGGCTTTACAACTTTATTTGGAAGGTTTGAGTTTTAGAGAAATAGAGCGCATTATCGGTGTTTCTCATGTAACTGTTAGTAATTGGGTTAAAGAATATAAAGTAACAAAACCCAATCATACCGATTATCATCCTACTTATAAGATATATAACCACTTAGAATTGGTAGAATTTTTAAAAAATAAAGACCAATTAAAAGGAGCTGGTATGATTATTACCGAACTTGGAGATAAATTTATGCTAATAAAATGGGAACGTTTCAAGGATTAACTATAGTATTAACATAAATATATATCATAATTTTTTTCATTAACAAAAATTTAGAATTTGGTCAAGCAAAAATAAATTACTAACCAAATTTTAAACCTTATGAAAAAAAAATTATTAATTATTACAATACTATTTTCATCCTTAGTATTTTCTCAAGAGCAAAAAGCTCAGGAAGTACCCTATAAAGTTGATGTATATGGTTTTGCCCGTGTTGATTATAGTTGGGATACAAGACAATCAGCACAAGTAAGAGAATATCACTTAAATCTGTGGCCATTAGATGAAAAACTTGATACTAATGGAGAGGATATCAATCAAACAGGCGCATCAAACTTTTTGTCTGTAGTTTCAAGATTAGGTGTTAAGGCTACTGGTCCAAATGTTTGGGGTGCAAAAGTTTACGGTGTTCTGGAAGGCGACTTTTTTGGAAACACACAGCAGTCAATAGGTTTGCTTAGATTAAGACACGCTTATGCTAAACTTGATTGGGAAAAAACAGCAATAACTTTTGGACAAACTTGGTATCCTACTTTCATACCTGAAGTTTTTCCTGGTGTTGCAAACTTCTCTACTGGAATTCCTTTCAATCCGTTTGGATGGGCAACTCAGTTTAGAATTGATCAAAAATTGAATGATAAATTTAGATTTTCTTTTATAGCCTATAAAGACAGAGAATTTGGAGCATTTCCAGCAGATGGAAATCAAAACTCTCCTGTTTATAATAGTGTGATTCCTGCAATGCACGGTAAATTTGAATTCAGAAACAAATCTGTTTTAGCTGGTTTAGGAGCTGAATTTTATCCAAATAAACCATTAATTGAGTCTAATGGTTTAAAATCTAACGAAACTTTAAATTCTACATCACTTGTTGGATATTTCAAATATAACAACGAAAAATTTCATATAAAAGCATATGGAATTACAGGTGAAAATCTTCACCATCTTGTAATGCTTGGTGGATATGCAAGTTATGCAAATGGCACTCAACCTGTTACATATGAAGGAATTAAAACTAATTCGGTTTGGATTGATATTGCTAGTAACAGCAAAAAAACTGCACCAGGATTTTTCTTTGGTTATACAAATCAAGAAGGAACCTCATCATCAGTTGCACCAGCTAATATTTATGCGAGAGGAATTAATGCAACACGTGGAGTAAAAGATATGTGGAGAGCTTCTGCAAGAGTAGACTTTAAACAAAATAAATTCAGATTAACACCAGAATTAGAGTATACTGCTGCTACTCACGGAAAAACACAAAATGATTTATCTATTTCTGGAGCCGAAAATAAAGTTGGAAATTTTAGAGCAACAGTTTCTGCTGTGTATTCATTTTAAAAATAATTAAAAACTAAAAACTATATAAATATGAGCGATAAAAAAACAACAGGTATTTGGAAAGTAATTTCCGCTTCCTCAATGGGAACAATGATTGAATGGTATGACTTTTACATCTTCGGTAGTTTGGCCGTAGTATTATCTACCAAATTCTTTCCAACAGATAATCCAACAGCTGCTTTCTTGTCAACGTTAGCAACATTTGCTGCTGGTTTCGTAGTACGTCCGTTTGGAGCACTTTTCTTCGGTAGATTAGGTGATTTAATTGGAAGAAAGTATACGTTCATGGTAACGTTAATGTTAATGGGTGGAGCAACATTTGTAATTGGATGTATTCCAAGTTATGAAACTATTGGTTTTGCAGCTCCGATTTTAGTATTAATTCTTCGTTTACTTCAAGGTTTAGCTCTTGGAGGAGAATATGGTGGAGCCGCAACTTATGTTGCAGAACACGCGCCAGCAGGACAAAAAGGATATTGGACTTCATGGATTCAAACAACAGCAACTGTAGGTTTATTTATTTCGTTAATGGTAATTTTAATTACAAAAGCATCATTATCAAAAGAAGCGTTTGACGAATGGGGTTGGAGAGTACCATTTTGGGTTTCAATCTTAATGGTTTATGTATCCTACTTGATTCGTAAAAATATGCACGAATCTCCAGCTTTCGCAAAAACTAAAGCAGAAGGAAAAACTTCTACAAATCCATTAAAAGAAAGTTTTGGAAATAAATTCAATTTAAAATTCGTTCTTCTTGCATTATTTGGAGCTACTATGGGACAAGGTGTTGTTTGGTACACTGGACAATTCTATGCAATGAATTTCTTGAAAACGGTTCAAAGTATTGATTCTTCACAAGTTGATATGCTTCTAGGAGTAGCATTAATTCTTGGAACTCCATTCTTCGTGTTTTTTGGATGGTTAAGTGATAAATGGGGTAGAAAATCAATTATGATGGCAGGAATGTTATTAGCGATTTTATTATATCGTCCAATTTATAGAGCAATGTATAATTCAACAGATTTGACTAAGAAAACCGAAATTGTTGCTCAAACGAAAGTAGTTCCTTCTATCAAAGAAGTTGATGCTACAAAAATGGATTCCATCTATACAACTACAAAAGCTTACACAGATGGAACTACAGTTGAAGAAATCAAAACTATCCATTTTGAAGCCGGAAAAGTAATGGTTGACGACAAAGGAAAAGACAAAATTGAAACTAAAGTTACCAAAATGATTAACAGTAGCGATCGTTGGTTCTTAATCTTTATGGTCTTCATTCAAGTAATTTTTGTAACCATGGTTTATGGTCCAATTGCTGCATTCCTTGTTGAAATGTTCCCAGTTAAAATTAGATATACGTCGATGTCATTGCCTTATCACGTTGGAAATGGTATCTTTGGAGGATTACTTCCTGCAATTTCAACTTACTTTGTAACGAATGCAAAAGAAGCAGGTGATGTAGAATTTTACCTTGAAGGATTATGGTATCCAATTGGTATTGCCGCAGTTTGTTTCGTTATCGGAATGATTTACATTGATAGAAAAATTAATACTCTTCACGACTAAAATATAAAACTATGAACGCATTAAAAAAATATTTAGGAATTGTTTGGATTGCTCTTGCTGCAGCAGTTGCTTACTTTTCAATTGGAATCTTTGGTTATAAATTAACTACAGGAAAACAAGACGATTTAGTTTTTGGAATTATTGTTTTCTTCATATTATTACCTATGATTGTTACTGGTTTAACCATTTTTGGTTGGTATGCAATCACCGATGAATACGAAGATTAAATAATTTTATTGGTTAGTCTCAGAAGCTCTTATTCACTTAAGGGCTTTTGAGCATTTTAAGAAGTTTATGAGTTTAAAAGTTTAATAAGTTTAAAAGTTTGTGTATTTTCGTAAGATATTCTTTTACATATAAAAACTTTGTGACTTGGTGCCTTTGTGGCAAATACTATGAAAAAAAGACATCAACAAAAATTAGTTATCGTTTCTATAGTCTTGTTAATAGGTTTTAATCTTCCTATTGCATTGCTATTTGATTCTGCACAAAATTTTCTTGGTTTTCCTGTAGTTTACATTTACTTTTTCTCTATTTGGTTGTTTTCAATATTGGTTTCACTTCTAATTGTAAAACGATATAATGAATAGTATAGCGCTTTTAATAATTCTTTCAGGATATTTAGCTGTTCTTTTTTATATCGCTCATTGGGCAGAAAAAAAAGGAAATAGTAAATGGACAAATAATCCTTATGTTTATACTTTATCATTAGCCGTTTATTGTACCGCTTGGACGTATTACGGAAGTATTGGAGTTGCTGCTGATAGCGGTTTGAGTTATCTTCCAATATATCTCGGACCAATAATTATTGCACCATCATGGATATTAATTCTCCGAAAAATTATCCGAATTTCGAGAGTTAACAAAATTTCAAGTATTGCCGATTTTATTTCACTACGCTACGGAAATAGTAGATTTCTTGGAGCCATTGTAACGGTTATTTGTCTCACAGGAATCATTCCTTATATTTCATTACAACTCAAGGCAATTTCTGAAACTTTTCATGTTGTAACCAACACGCCAACAAGTAAAAATATTTTTGATGACACTACAACACTTGTTGCAGTTGCATTAGCACTTTTTGCTTCTTATTACGGAACTCGATATGTCGATGCTTCCGAAAAACGAAAAGGTATTGTTACTGCTGTTGCAATGGAGAGTGTTTTAAAATTAGTATTCTTTGTCATCATTGGCGTTTACGTTACTTTTTTTGTCTTTGATGGATTTGATGATATTTATCAAAAAGCAAGTTTATTAGAACATTTTAAAGAAAAAAATACCATTGGTGGTTTGCCACAAGCAATCAATTGGTTTTTACTTTGCGTGCTTTCTATGTTTGCTATTTTTCTTTTACCAAGGCAATTTCAAGTTTCAGTAATTGAAAACAATCGCGAAAATCATATCAATACTGCCGTTTGGTTATTTCCATTGTATCTTTTATTGTTTAATATTTTTGTGTATCCAATAGCTTGGGGTGGAAATATTTTGTTTGATGGAAAGAATGTAAATTCAGATACTTATTCGTTGTTAATTCCGCAATTCTTTGATGAAAAGACATTAACTGTAATGGTATTTCTTGGTGGATTTTCAGCAGCAATTTCAATGATTATTGTTTCATCTATCGGACTTTCAACCATGATTACCAATAACATTTTAATTCCTTACAATTTATTAGGAAAACTAAAAAGTGAAGATTCCGTAAGTAGTAAAAGCATTTTAAATAGTAGAAAAATAGGTATTTTTTCATTAATCATTTTATCCTATTTCATCTATAGATTTTTCGGATTAGATTATAATTTAGTTTCCATTGGATTGGTTGCTTTTGTAATTATTTCACAATTAGCACCAGCTTTTTTCGGAGCTTTGTTTTGGAGAAGAGGTTCACGATTAGGAGCAGTTTATAGTATTTTGGTCGGATTTGCAATTTGTATTTATACTTTGCTAATTCCTTATGCTATCGGAATTACGAATAGTTCAAGTAATTTTATTTCTGAAGGTTACATGGGATTTCAATTGTTAAAACCATTCCAACTTTTCGGATTGGATTACTTACAACCGGTTCCGCATGCATTATTTTGGAGTTTGTTGTTTAATTCTGTTACATATTTTGCAGTCTCTGTAAGTTTTAAAGGAAATTATCGTGAACGTAACTATGCCGAAATGTTTGTTGACATAAACAAATACATCACAAATCACGAAGACGCATTTATTTGGAAAGGAACAGCTTACAGAAATGATATTGAAAAAGTATTGATTCGTTTTCTTGGTGAAGAACGTACCAAACGTGCCATGAATATTTTCAATGTAAAATACAATGTCGATAAAAATATTGAACTTGCTGATGCCAGATTAATCAAATTTGCCGAAAATCTTCTTACAGGTCATATCGGAACGGCTTCGGCTCGAATACTAATTTCGAGTGTTGTAAAAGAAGAAAAAATCACTTTGCCTGAAGTTTTAAAAATATTAGAAGAATCTAAAGAAAACATTATCATCAACAAAAAACTGACGGAAACTTCTAACGAATTAAAAGAAATCACAGCCAAATTGCAGAATGCCAATGCATCTTTGATAATAAAAGACAAACAAAAAGATGAGTTTTTAGATACGGTTACTCACGAACTTCGAACGCCAATAACTGCTATTCGTGCAGCAAGCGAGATTTTGCACGATGATGACGAAATTCCAGAAGATTTGAAAAAGCAATTTCTTCAAAATATCATTTCTGAATCAGATAGACTGAATCGTTTGATTGATAAAATTTTGGATTTAGAGAAATTTGAAACAGGAAAGCAAACCATCAATCCAAGTAAAAATAATTTGGTGGAAACTGTCGAAAAATCTATCGAACCTTTACAACAACTCATTAGAAATAAAAAAATTACAATTCATATTGAAAGTAAAGATAAAATCAATGCTTACTACGACGAAGATAGAATTGTACAAGTTGTAACTAATTTATTATCAAATGCTATCAAATTTTGTCCCGATAGTGAAGGATTAATTACGATTCAAATTATTGAAAAAGATAATTTTATTCATACTTTCGTACATGATAACGGAAAAGGGATTAACCCAAATGATTTTGAAGCCATTTTTGATAAATTTTATCAATCAACCAATCAGAATATTAAAAAACCTGTTGGTAGCGGATTAGGATTAGCTATTTGCAAACAAATAATTGACCATCACAAAGGTAAAATTTTGGCACAACCAAGTATAAAAGGTGCTTGTATCGTGTTTACTTTGCCGAAAAATAAGAATATAGAATTATAAAAATGAAAAAGATTTTAATAGTCGACGACGAACCTAACATAGTAATGTCACTTGAATATACTTTCAAAAAAAATAATTTTGAAGTATTCATTGCACGTGATGGACAAGAAGCTTTGGATATTGTGAAAACCAATTATCCAGATATGATCATTCTTGACGTAATGATGCCTATGGTTGATGGTTATGCTACCATTGAGCAAATTAGAAAAGACGACAACTTAAAACACACCAAAGTAATTTTTCTTTCTGCTAAAAATAAAGAAAGTGACATTGAAAAAGGAATGGCTCTTGGAGCAGATGCATATCTAACAAAACCATTTTCAATTAAAAAAGTGGTAGATCAAGTGATGGAGTTACTTTCTAAATAATAGCGTTTTTTATTCTACTCTAAATAATTTGTTTGTAAAAAAAATGTAAATCTTTATTAAATACGTTTTTAATAAACCAAAAACTAAATACTTTTGGGATATGAAACAAAAGCATATTTACACATTATTTTTATTAGTCTTAGCCATTTTTATAATTCCGTTTAGTTGTTCTCATCTAACAGAATCTGCAATAGATGATCCAAAAAATGAAATACTATTAAGAAAAATAGGGCATGAGGTTTTGATTAGTTCCAATGATAAAACTTCCAAAGTACTACCTATAAAAGTAATTTCAAAAAATGAATTTCAAATTAGCTTTGAAAATAAGTTTGCTTTTGCTCCAGATTCTCTTATAAACATTGTTAAAAATAACATTTCAAAAAGTACTTTTCCAAAAGAATATTCTGTCTCAGTTCAGAAATGTTCCAACGATGCTATTGTTTATGGTTTTCATATTGATGCTGATTCAAGTAAAAATGTTATTGCATGTGTTGGAAGAAAAATGCCACTAGATTGTTATGTTATAACTTTAAAATTTGCTTCAAAAACCAATATTTTATTTACTAAATATTCCTTTTTTGTTATTTTGTTTTTAGTAGTTTCACTTTTCTTTTTGATAAGATTTAGAAATACAAAAAGTAAAAAAGAAACTATTATTGCTGACGATGAAACCAATATAACAATAGGAAAATATAGTTTTTACTTCCAAAAAAATCAACTTCAATTTGAAAACGAACAAATTTCATTGACTCCCAAAGAATCTAAATTATTACATATTCTTTCATTATCGCCCAATGAAATTATCGATAGAAACACTTTACAAAAGGAAATCTGGGAAAACGAAGGTGTAATAGTTACTAGAAGTTTAGATATGTTTATTTCAAAACTTAGAAAAAAATTAGATAAAGATTCCTCAATAAATATCGTAAACATTCATGGTGTTGGTTATAAATTAGAAATTAAGAATTAATTTTTAGTTTGAATAGAGGATTACGCAAACGATTTCGTATATACCTATTTAGCAAGAATATTTTAACTCGTATTGATTAATTATTTACATTTACTTATGTAATTAAAACAACCGCAAACCAATCAATACTAATGAATTACCAAGAATTTTACAACCAAAGTATTCAATCACCTGAAGCTTTTTGGAAAGAGCAAGCAGACCAAATAGAGTGGTATACAAAACCATCTACCATTTTATCAAAAGATGAAAACGATTATCCATTATGGTTTAAAGATGGAGAATTAAATATGTGTTATTTAGCTTTAGATAAGCATATTCAAGATGGTTACGGAGAACAAACGGCTATCATCTACGATTCGCCAGTAACTCAAAATGTAAAGCGATATACTTATAACGAAGTCAAATCGGAAGTAGCTAAACTAGCAGGCGGAATGATTTCTTTAGGATTGAAAAAAGGTGACACGGCTGTAATTTATATGCCAATGATTCCTCAAGCAGCTTTTGCCATGTTGGCTTGCGCTCGAATAGGAGTAACGCATTCTGTGGTTTTTGGAGGTTTTGCACCACACGAATTAGCCATAAGAATCGACGATTGCAAACCAAGGTTAATTATAACAGCCTCTTCAGGAATTGAAATAGACAGACTAATAGCTTACAAACCTTTAGTGGACGAAGCCATAGAATTAGCCGAACACAAACCTAAAAAAGTCATCGTTTTCAATAGAAAATTAGGAGCTAGAATTCCTTTCAAAAAATATGATGTTGATTATGATGCACTAGTTTATGGCTCTGAAGAAGCTCCTTGTGTTCCTGTAAATGCAACACATCCATTGTACGTTTTATACACTTCTGGAACTACAGGAAAACCAAAAGGAATTGTCAGAGATACAGGAGGTTATGCTACGGCACTTAAATTTTCAATGCAATACATTTATGGAGCCAAACAAGACGAAGTTTTTTGGGCAGCTTCTGATGTGGGTTGGGTTGTCGGACACAGTTATATCGTTTACGGACCATTAATTAATAGAAATACAACCGTAATTTTTGAAGGAAAACCAATACGAACGCCAGATGCAAGTACATTTTGGAGAGTGATTGCCGAGCATAAAGTAAGTATCATGTTTACTGCTCCAACAGCCATTCGTGCCATCAAGAAAGAAGATCCAAATGGTGAATTTATCAAACAATATGATTTGTCTTGTTTGAGAACACAATTCTTAGCAGGTGAACGTTGCGATGTAGCCACTTTAGAATGGTATCGCGAACACATTCCGGTTCCAGCAATTGACCATTGGTGGCAAACTGAATCAGGTTGGCCAATGATTGCGAATATGATGGGCGTAGAGTATTTACCAATAAAACCAGGTTCTGCAGGAAAAGCCGTTACAGGTTACGACATCAGAATTTTTGGAGAAAACGGACAAGAATTAGGTCCAAATGAAGAAGGTTATGTGGTAATTAAATTACCATTGCCACCAGGAACCATGTTGGATTTGTGGAAAGATAACGAGCGTTTCAAAGCAGGTTACTTGAATAAATTTCCAGGTTATTATTTCTCAGGCGATGGTGGATTTAAAGATGATGAAAACTATATTTTCATTACAGGTAGAGTAGATGACGTTATAAATGTAGCAGGTCATAGACTTTCTACAGCCGAAATGGAAGAAATAGTTTCCTCTCATCATTCAGTTGCAGAATGCGCTGTTATCGGTATTAATGACGAATTGAAAGGTCAAGTTCCATTAGCTTTAGTAGTTAATAAATCAGGTGAAGATATTGAGCATTTTCAATTGCAACACGAAGTGGTTCATTTGGTAAGAGATCAAATTGGTGCTGTTGCTTCATTACGAGATGTTGTAATTGTTCAACGATTACCTAAAACACGTTCAGGGAAAATCTTAAGAAAATTATTAAGAAGTATCGCCGACGGTGAAAACTTCCAAATTCCTTCAACTATTGACGATGAAGCTATCATTGACGAAGTAAGAGAAGAATTTGAGAAAGCTAGAATAGGTTCGTTTAGATAAAAACAAGTTAAAAAAGCCAATAAATATTTTTGTTGGCTTTTTTTGTATAAATTTGCAGAGTGAATACTCACTAACTTATTTAATTATGGTAGACACTACTTCCAAAAGACAACAAGAAATTATAGAATCCGCAGGAAAACTCTTGATGGAAAAAGGTATAAAAGGGTTGACCACAAAGAATTTAGCTCATGAAATGAACTTTTCTGAAAGTGCGTTGTACCGACATTTTAAAAACAAAGAAGATATTGTTTTATTGTTAATTAGCTTTCTGTCGGATAATATCAATTCACGATTTAATACAATTCTGAATTCAGAAATCAATGCTGAAGAAAAATATTTAGCACTTTTTAAAAGTCAATTTCAGTTTTTTAAAACAAATCCTCATTTTATTGTCATCGTTTTATCTGATGGTTTGATGGATAATTCAGAAGATATAAAAAACAGCATAAAAAAATTGATTGAAACAAATTTTGGAGCATTAAAGCGAATAATGATTGAAGGTCAAGAATCCAATTTATTCAATCAAGAAATGGAAGCAGATAGCTTGGTGCACTTTGCAATGGGAAGTTTTCGTTTGCAAATGCTTCAATGGAAAATATCCAATTTTAGCTTTGATATAGAAACTCAAGGATTGAAAACTATGACCAATTTACTAACTCTTTTAAAGAAGTAATATGAAAATATCAAAAAATGTTATCGCAATTTTATTGGTTGCAACAAGTACAATCGCTTTTTCACAAACACAAAATAAAAGTAAAATGAACTTAAAAGAATTACACACAGAAGCAAAAGGAGTACAAACAAACATGTTATTTCCTGCAACAGATGGAAAAGTTATTTCCTTACAAATTTTGAAAGATAATACACTAGAAGAGCATGTTACAAAAGTTTCTGCTTTGCTTGTATGTGTTTCAGGAACTGCTGTTTATGAAGATGAAAAAGGAACTAAAGCAGTTTTATTTTCAGGTGATTTTGTAAAAATTGAACCAAATGTAAAACATTGGGTTAAAGGAATTGAAAATACAAATTTGTTATTGATTAAATAAATTTCAAATGAAATATTCGATAAAAACACTAGCCATACTAATAGTTTTAACGCTTTTTTCATGTGGAAAAAGTGAGGAAATTCAACCGGTAAATCAAGATATAAAAGAATTGGTTTTTGCGTCTGGGCAATTGGAATGGGACGATTCGTATAATCTTACAGCTCAAACGGATGGTGTTTTACAAAATGCCAATTTTGAAGTTGGAAATACGGTTGCTAAAGGAAAAACTATCGCGACTTTGGATAATGAAATCAACAAAATTAACGCCGAAACTTCTCAAGAACAATTAGTAATTTCTAATGAAAATGTAACATCAAATGCGCCAGCTTTAACCCAATTGGAACAAAATATTCAGTTTGCCGAAAGCAAATATTTACAAGACAAAAAGCAAGCCGAACGCTACGAACGCTTGAATCAGCAGAATATTGGTTCGAAAGTAGAATATGAAAATGCACAATTGGCTGCTAAAAATTCGTTATCCAATTTGAATTCGTTGAAAAAACAATACCGAGTTATTTTGCAACAAGCCAAGCAACAACAAATTGCTACCAAAGGTCAATTGAAAAGTAATCAAGTTATCCAAAATTACAATTCGATTGTTGTAACAGAAAGCGGAACGATTATCAAAAAACTAAAATCCAATGGCGATTATGTAAAAAAAGGTGAAGTCATTGCTACAATCGCTAATGCTCAAAAAGTAGAAGCGGTTTTGAATGTGGACGAAAATAGCATTGGTAAAGTAAAATTAGGACAAATGGTTTTCGTTCAATTAAATACCAATAAAAACAAAACTTACAACGGAAAAGTAACCGAAATTCTGTCTGCTTTTGATGACCAATCTCAATCGTTTATATGCAAAGTTACATTTGATAAATCATTAGACAATTCTCTTTTTGGAACACAATTGGAAGCTAATATTTTGGTTGGAGAAAAGAAAAATGCGCTTTTAGTTCCAAGAAATTATGTTGGCTTTGGAAACAAAGTAAATGTAAAAGGTAAAGATGAATATGTAATTATAAAACCCGGAATCATTTCTACAGAATACGTTGAAGTAATAGAAGGAGTTGATAAAAACGATGTTCTTTTACCTTTAAAATTATAAAAATGAACATCAATTCTGTCATTGCTAAAACTTATATTTTCTCAAATAAAAAACTTACTGCAGTTGCTGTTTTAGGTGTTTTATTGGGAATGTCGGTTTATATATTTATGAATAGTTTATTGGTTGGTTTCGATAAAAGTTCCAATACTTCAATTTTTAGAAACACAGCTCATATTAGAGTATATAAAGATGATGAAATCAGCAAAGTATTAGTCAAAAATTCTGAAGATAATTATTTAATTGTTAATCCAAAAGTAGTTCCAAACAACAATACCATTATCAATCCGAAAATGATTTTGGAAACTATTCTAAAACAAAAAGATGTTATTGTTGCAACTCCACAAGTTAACACAAGTGTTTTTTATAATAATGGAAAATCACAAATAGCAGGAATTTCTGTCGGAATAAAACCAGACGAAGCCAATTTAATGTACAATATTAAATCGTTTATGGTCGATGGAAATTTCGATTTGCTGAAGTCTAATCCCAATGGAATTGTCATTGGAAGTGGAATTTCTGAAAAAATGAATTTAGCTCTAGGCGATAATTTAAACTTAACTTCTTCCAAAGGAATCAATAGAACTTTTAAGGTTGTTGGTATTTTTAAAACCAATAATTCCGTTACAGATAAAACAAAATCATATATCAATCTTTCAGCATCTCAGCAATTACTAAAAGAAGGAAATTCATATATAACAGATATCAACGTAAATGTTACCGATCCAGAAATTGCAGAAAAAGTGGCTTCCAAACTTACACAAATAACAGGTTACAAAGCCGAAGGTTGGAAAGAAGCAAATGCTACTATCATGGCAACAAACAAAATGCGAAAAATGATTATCACATTTGTTTCATTCACTATTTTATTAGTTGCAGGGTTTGGAATTTATAATATTTTGAACATGACGGTTTCTCAAAAAATAAATGATATTGCTATTCTAAAAGCCATGGGTTTTAAAGGTAAAGATGTCATCATAATATTTGTAACACAAGCAGTTACTATAGGAATTATGGGCGTTATTGGTGGTGTAATTTTAGCAACAATTTTAATTACAATTCTAAAAAGAGTCTATTTAGGTGGTGATATCGGTTATTTTCCAATTGATTACGAACCAAAAAAATTCGTGCAAGGTGTTGTAATCGGATTAGTAATTACATTTTTTGCAGGTTACATTCCAGCGAAGAAAGCAGCTAATGTAGATCCAGTTGAAATTTTAAGGAAATAAAAATGAACATTCTAGAAACCAAAAATATCGATAAATTCTTCCACGAGCCAACCGAATTTCAAGTTTTGAAAGAAATTTCATTTGATGTAAAAAAAGGTGAATTTCTTTCCATGGTTGGAAAATCGGGTAGTGGTAAGTCAACACTTTTATACATACTTTCCACGATGGATACCGATTATAAAGGTGAATTATATATTGATAATAAATTGATGACTGGTTTATCAACAGACCAATTAGCCGAAATAAGAAACGAAAAAATTGGGTTTGTGTTCCAATTTCACTATTTACTTCCAGAGTTTTCTTGTCTGAGAAATGTGATGATTCCTGCTTTGAAACTTGGCAAATTATCTGAAAAAGAAATTGAAGCACGCGCTTATCAAAAATTAGAAATATTATGTTTACAAGACCAAGCTTTAAAACCAGCAAGCAAACTTTCTGGTGGACAACAACAACGTGTAGCCATTGCACGAGCTTTGATAAATGATCCGTTATTAATTATGGGTGATGAACCTACAGGAAATCTCGACAGTAAAAATACAGCTATTGTTTTTGATATTTTTCAAGAACTCACTCAAAATTTTGGTCAAACCATTATTGCTGTCACGCACGATGATGACTTTGCTCATAAAAGCGATCGTATCATTGAAATGAAAGACGGAAGAATTATCAGTTAAGCTATCTGTTTTTTATATTATGTATAGTAATTTAGCAAGAAAATTCTTTTCTACATTTATTTTATCGTTACATTTACATTAACAAACGAATAAAAAATAGAATAATAATGAGTTACTATACAATAGACAATTTAGAGCATTACTTTAAAATGTATAAGAAATCAGTTCGTGAACCAAGAAAATTTTGGGACAGAGTAGCTGATGAAAACTTTACGTGGTACCAAAAATGGGAAAAAGTAATGGAATTTGATTTTCAAGAAGCCAAATTCAAGTGGTTTTTGGATGCCAAAGTAAATATTACTAAAAACTGTATTGACAGACATTTGGCAAAAAGAGGCGATAAAACGGCTATCATTTTTGAACCGAATGATCCTAGCGAAGCAGCACAACATATTTCTTACAACGAATTATACGCAAGAGTTTCCAAAATGGCGAATATTCTTCGTGAGCAAGGCATTAAAAAAGGCGACCGCGTTTGTATTTATCTTCCAATGATTCCTGAATTGGCCGTTTCAATTTTGGCTTGTGCTCGAATTGGCGCTATCCATTCAGTAGTTTTTGCAGGATTTTCATCTTCGGCTGTTTCGGCACGTATTAATGATTCTGAATGTAAAATGGTTATTACATCTGACGGAAGTTACCGCGGAAATAAAGCCATCGACCTAAAAGGAATTGTAGATGAAGCTCTAGAGAAATCGCCTTGTGTTGAAAAAGTTTTGGTTGTAAAAAGAACCAATTCGGAAGTAAAAATGAAAGAAGGTCGTGATATTTGGTTACAACCATTAATGGACGCAGCGATTCCTAATTGTGTAGCCGAAATTATGGATGCAGAAGATCCATTATTCATTCTTTATACTTCTGGTTCAACTGGAAAACCTAAAGGAATGGTGCATACTACAGCAGGTTACATGGTTTACACCGCTTATACTTTCAAAAATATATTCAAATACGAAGAAAACGACGTGTATTGGTGTACTGCCGATATCGGTTGGATTACAGGACATTCCTATATTCTTTACGGACCACTTTTGAATGGTGCTACAACCGTAATTTTTGAAGGAGTTCCTTCATATCCAGATTTCAGTCGTTTTTGGGAAGTAATTGAAAAACATCAAGTGAATCAATTCTACACTGCGCCAACTGCCATTCGTGCTTTGGCAAAAGAAAGTTTAGATTATGTTCAAAGATTTCCATTAAGTTCCTTAAAAGTCATTGGTTCTGTTGGTGAACCGATTAACGAAGAAGCTTGGCACTGGTACAACGATCACGTAGGAGGAAAGCGTTGTCCTTTAGTAGATACTTGGTGGCAAACAGAAACCGGTGGAATTATGATTTCGCCAGTTCCATTTGTAACACCTACAAAACCAACTTATGCTTCGTTGCCACTACCAGGAATTCAACCCGTTTTAATGGACGAATTGCGCAACGAAATAGAAGGTAATCAAGTAACAGGTAGTTTGTGTATCAAATTCCCATGGCCGTCTATGGCTAGAACGATTTGGGGTGACCATCAACGTTATAAAGAAACGTATTTCACAGCTTTCCCAGGAAAATATTTTACTGGTGACGGAGCTTTACGAGATGAAGTAGGTTACTACAGAATTACCGGTAGAGTAGATGATGTAATCATTGTTTCTGGACATAATTTAGGAACGGCTCCAATTGAAGATGCTATCAACGAACACCCAGCTGTGGCAGAAAGTGCAATCGTTGGATTCCCACATGATATCAAAGGAAATGCACTTTATGGATTTGTAATCTTGAAAGAGACTGGTGAAAGTCGTGATAGAGCTAATCTTGCTAAAGAGATTAATCAATTGATTTCTGACCAAATTGGACCAATTGCTAAGTTAGATAAAATTCAGTTTGTGAGTGGTTTACCAAAAACACGTTCTGGAAAAATCATGCGTAGAATTTTAAGAAAAATTGCAGAAGGCGACTTCTCGAACTTCGGAGATATTTCAACGTTATTAAACCCTGAGATTGTTGACGAAATTAAAAACGGAAAATTATAGTTTATTTTAGTTTATTTTAGTTGAAAAACTGCTTCGGAAACGGAGCAGTTTTTTTATTTAAACTTTAACTCCAACTAATGTTTCGATGCGACCTTAATTTTAGTAATTTTATTATGTTTTTAATTTATGATAGAAATAGTACACATAATTTATTTTCATTTTTAAAATTTTAAACTTAAATATTTTACAATTTTTATCTTTTTTCTTATAATTTTGAAACTTTAATTACTCATAATGAAAAAATTATATATTACGTTATTCTTATTGTCTACTTATTTTGTTTGTGCACAAAATGTGTATATACCAGATATTAATTTCAAATCAAGTTTAATAAGTGCTAGTGGTGGTCTTTATGCATCAACTCAAACACCAATTTATAATCCTATTAGTCAGACATGGGGAGTTACAAGTTATGATATTATTGATACAAATGGAGATGGCGAAATTCAAGTCAGTGAAGCACAAGCAATAAAATACTTGTCTGTAACCTCTTCACCAGGAAATTATAACATAACTGATTTAACAGGTATTGAAAGTTTTACAAATTTATTGTATTTATCTAGCAGATATTGTGGTTTAACTAGTATAAATTTAACTCAAAATGTTGCATTGAAAAGTTTAGAATTATACTCATGTAGTTTTTATGGTAATTTGAATCTTTCACAAAATATTAATTTAATTACTTTACATTGCAATTATAATGCATTAACTAGTTTGAATCTTACAAACAATATTAATCTTGAGTATTTAGATTGCAGTTCAAATTATTTAACCAATTTAAATCTTTCACAAAATGTAAATCTAAAATATTTATTTTGTAATGTCAATACATTAACTAATTTGAACGTTTCGGGTTTGACTAACATGAAAAGATTGATTACTTTTAATAACAATTTAACTAATCTCGACCTTTCTAATTTATCAAGTCTTGAAGACCTTATGTGTAGTTCCAATGAAATAACATCTTTAGATGTTTCTGATTTGATTAATCTAAGGTACATGTCATGTGATTCAAATTTTTTGACTGATTTAGACGTTTCTCAGAATAGTAATTTGATTAACTTAGCTTGTGGATATAATCAAATTGATAATTTAAATTTAAGTGGGTTAAGTAATCTTGAAGAGTTAAATTGTAGTAATAATTTATTAACAACTTTAGATGTGAGTAACTCAAATAGTTTAAATAAATTATGGTGTTCTAATAATCCATTAACTTGGTTAAATTTAAAAAATGGAAATGATAATTGGGATATTTTAAATTTTTCAACAAATCCTAATCTAAATTATATATGTTGTGATGAAGAAGATATTGTTAATGTGCAACAACAAATGTTTTATTATAACTATCAAAACTGCCATGTGAATTCTTATTGCTCCTTCACTCCTGGAGGAACTTTTTATGATATTTCTGGAAATACAAAATTTGATTCAAACAACAACGGTTGTGACGTTAATGATATCATATATCCCAACTTAAATTTCACTATTACTAACGGAACAAATTCTGGTTCAATGATTTCTAATCTATCAGGAAATTATAATATTGCAGTTTCTGATGGAAGCCATACCATTACTCCAAATCTCGAAAACCCATCGTATTTCAATGTTTCACCAACAAATTTTAGTGTTAATTTTCCAGCACAAATCAGTCCGTTTATTCAAGATTTTTGTTTAGTTGCTAATGGTGCTCATTCTGATGTTGAAGTAGTTTTGGTTGCAACAACTCCAGCTCGACCTGGTTTTGATGCAAATTACAAATTGGTTTATCACAATAAAGGAAACCAAGTAGAAAATGGAACCGTTACTTTTTCAATGTACAATCCAGAGATAGTAGATTTTGTTTCAAGTTTACCAAATTTTAATACTCAAACAATAAATCCTATTTTAGAAACATTTACATGGAATTATAGTAATTTGAATCCTTTTGAAACAAGAGAAATAAATATTGTTCTAAACATCAATTCACCAATGGAAACGCCTCCTGTAAATTCTGGTGATTTATTGAGTTTTGATGCACAAATTAGTTTAAGCAATACAGATGATGTTCTAAGTGATAATTTTTTTGGTATACGTCAAAGAGTTGTCAATTCTTATGACCCAAATGATAAAATTTGTTTGGAAGGTGAAACGATTACTCCAATTCAAGTTGGTGAATACGTGCATTATGTTATTCGTTTTGAAAATACAGGAACCTTCCCAGCAGAAAATATTGTAATAAAAGATATTATTGATTTGAATAAGTTTGATATAGCTACTTTAACTCCTTTTAATAGTAGTCACGATTTTTATACCAGAATCAATGGAAATAAACTTGAATTTATTTTTGAAAATATAAATTTAGATTTTAATGATGCCTCTAATGATGGTTATATTGTTTTTAAAATCAAAACTAAATCAACATTAGTTTTAGGTGATACTTTCACTAACAACGCAAACATTTATTTTGATTATAATTTTCCAATTACAACAAATACCTATACTACAACTGTTGCTGCATTAAATTCACAAGATTTTAAATTCGATACCTATTTCAGCTTGTATCCAAATCCTGTTGTTGATATAGTAAACATTCAAACTAAAGAAGATTTAGAAGTAAATTCTATTGAAATTTATAATCAATTAGGTCAAATTATTTTAGCTGTAACTAATGTTGTTAATCAAGTTGATGTAGCAAATTTAGTTCCTGGAACGTATTATTTAAAATTAAATACTAAAAAAGGAAATGCTTGTACTAAATTTATTAAACAATAGACCAGTTGCGAAGTTGGATTAAATAAAGTTTGTGAGCGGTTTACTAAAAACTCTTTTTGGAAAAACCATGCGTAGAATTTTAAGAAAAATAGCAGAAGGCGACTTCTCAAACTTTGGAGATATCTCAACGTAATTAAACACTGAGATTGTTGACGAAATCAAAAACGGAAAATTATAGTTTATTTTAGTTAAAAACTGCTTTGGAAACGGAGCAGTTTTTTTATTTCTTAGATTTACCAATGTAATGCTTTGCCAAAATAAAAACAGAAGCAGCAAACGTTACAAAGTAAATAGCCGAAAGCGCTTTTTTCTCCACAGTAAAGTTTTGAAAATCAATTTGCTTGAACAAAGCCACGCCAACAATGATAGCGACAATGGTTAAAGTAAATACTGGTGGGTTGTTTTTCTCCATGTGTTTTATGTTTTTATAAACGTTCCAGAATATATAATACTATTGTTTTTTTTGTCTTCTAATTTAAAAGAACTTTCATTGCCAACAATAGTAATAATTTCAAAGCAAATATTCGTGTCTTTTAAAATTTTCTTTTCTAGTTCTGTTGGGTTTAAAGGTTCGGTAAGACCTAGTATTTTGAATGATTTGTCATCTATCCAAACTATTTCTAACCTTTCCAATTTATTGGCTAAAAATAAGTAAACACTTTCCTTTTCTATGTAAACCTCATAGTCTTTAAATCCCGATTTTTTACTTATGGAATCTAATTTTACAAGATATTTTCCATCACTAAGAGCTTTATTTTGTGCAAATAATGAGTTGATACTAAAAAACAATAAGAACAAAACGATAAATAGTTTTTTCATAGTATTCATATTATTTTATTGGTTCTCTACTTGGAAAAAAAGTGCATTTCGGAGCAGTATACAGTCTGCCATTAATGAACTTAATACGGAACACAAAGCATAATTTAAGAATTAACCAACTTTTACAATATACTTGTTTTATTCTGACTTTTATCCATTTAAATATTCATATACAGATGTTGTTGCGGCACTTTTAACTAATCTAGCTCTTTTATCACCAACATAATATGCGGTTTTTAGAGTTGCTTCAGTAGTTGTCAAAATGTCTTTAACTGTAAAAATATTTATACCTTTCAATGTTTCTTTAATCCATCCACTCAAATCCAAAACATCAATTGATTTGGCAAGCTCTTTTGATAATATTTCATTCATATCATTCTCTTTGAAATCAGGAATTTTATCAACCAAGTCCCTAAAATATGGATTACTCATTCCAAATTCGGTCATTCTTTTAGAGGTAATGTTTCTTGCAATTGAAAGTGAAGAAGATGAAGGCGCCGATTCTTGAGAAAAAATACAACCAAGATTAATTAAAAAACGTGTACCAATTTCTGCTTTAGTTGCTTTAATTCCTTTTCCATGTTCTTGAATGATTCCTGTATATTCTAATAATCGTATTGACTCCTTAACAGTTTGAGGAACATCTTTATGAACCCAAATAAAACATGAAGTTTGTTTATCACCTTGAAGATAACTATTGTTCTTTTTTTGTATTTCAGGTAATACTATATTCTCAATAAATTGTCTTCCCCAATCAATTAATCCTGTTTGTCCAGGATATTTTTCACTAAGATTTGAATGTTCTGCAAGTAATTCTACCTTGTAAAACTCTCTAATAGTTTCGTTTAATTGAGTTGAACTCAATTTAGGAGTTCTTGAAATAGATTTCAGTAAAAATCTAGGATTACCCGATGCAGCATAAGCAAGAATTTCAAAATTGTTTCTGTTTCTTGATATTTCAGTTAATAAATTACTGTCAGCGTCTGTTTGTTTTTCGACAATTTCACGCATTCGGTCAATATAAGAATCAGAAAAAATATCCCTATTAATGTTTATAAAAGTCGCGTCTTGTGTATATTGAAATACATCCCCATACGATGTTACTCCAGGATAAACAGCAGCGTTGCATGAAATATATGGTGATCTAAGGTCTCGAAATAATGTAAAAAATTGTCTTTGTTGTTCAGGCCTAAAAATATGAGCGGCTTCATCGATAAGTAAGTTTATTCTTTTAATTCCAAGGTCTTCACAAATTTCTTGAATTGCATCTTTGAAATTGTCAACGGTAGGTATTGAGGTTGTAGCAATTACATTTGTAGGATTTTTCCAAGATTCTTCATACAACTTTGCTACATCCTCTATTTTAAGACTATCTTCGGAATATTCGCCTCCACTTAAAACATTAATAGAATTTGGTAAATTGGCTAACATTCCTTTTCTTCTCAATTGCCTTATAACTTTTGAGCATATCAACGATAACATCCAATTTGAAAATTGACTTTTATCACTTGAATGTATTAATGAACTCTTATTGAAGGTTAAGTATACCGGCAAAACCTTATCTGAAATAAATGTTTTATTGAGCTCTTCTTCAGCTACTTTCATTAAAAAGGATTTCCCAACACCACGACTGCCTACTAAAATGATTGGAGATACTGATTTAAGTTTTTCAATAACATCCCTATCTTGATTAGTCTCAACAAATAAATCAAGAATATCTTCATTTGGTATATCTTCTGTTCTAAATAATAAATCTGACATGAATTTAAATTTTAATTTTATCTATAATCTGAGGTAGTGATTTGAACTCTTCTGAAATTGTCACAGAAATCTGTTTAACTTCTTCAGATTTTAATTGGTTCAAATATCTAAGACAAAATGCAAATAGAATGACTCTTTTGATAATATCAGCTTTTACATTCCATTCATAAAAAAGTTCTTTTGAGTATTCAAGTTTATCAGGTATTTTATCAATCACACTTTTGTTACCATGAACATACTCAGAACACTCGCGATAAACTTTAATAGTTATTGTAAAAAAATGATTTAGTTCATTTTTTAATTCTGGAAAAAAAGCTTTGCAAAATTTATTCGAAAAGATTCCTTGAATTTGTTTGTTGTCCTTATCAATACTTGCAATTTCACTCCAGTATGTATCTCTTTCTCCAATTTTCCATAGATTTAGTTCAATCTCATTTGCAGAAAATAGAATTGCAGCAAAAGTTCTTTCAAGAAAAAATCTTAATCCCATAAATGCTTGTTGATACATTCCTTGATTATTATTTAATAGTGCAAGTTGATATTCTTTGATTGCATTTTTTAAAATACTACTTTCAGGTCTATCCTCTAAAATATCTAGCCAAATAGCAAAGTCATGAAGAAAAGCGTGGTTTGAAGATAGTAAGTCTAAGTCTTCATTATCCATTGATTTATCGATAATTTCAATGGCATCTTTTCCAAGTTTTTTATAATGGTCTATTACATTCATAAATTTACTTATAACTATTATTTATGTATGATTAAATCACACTAGATATTTCAAAATCAAAATTTTTATATAATTATCCCCAAATATAACCAATTCCTACAAACAAAAACTACGTAGAAATACCTGTTTTTTCAATAAGTCCAACTAAAATTTATATATAATTAATAACAAATCAATTACTCCATATCACTAACCGAATTTACTATAAAAACTATTTGAAATTTTACAGCATCTTTTTTAGAATTGGGAAACTTCTCGTTGTTGATTTTTTTCTCAAATTCTTTCATTAGTTCTTCATCAATGTCATCTTTTACAGCATATCGCATTTCATTGGTGTCTTTTTTTAATTCAAATTGAACAAAAATTCTTCCAGATTTAGTAGAAGTTTTGAATAGCTCTTCAAAAATTGAGTTGGTTCTGTCTAGAATGAATTTAATATCTTCAAAACTGCTATTTTCTTTAAGCTCATTATCGGTATTCATCAACTGAATTTTTTCAATCCTAGTTTCTTTTTTTCCTTTTTCAGCTATAGTTTTTTCGGTTTTCAATCTTGGAGCTTCGTCTAACCACATCAATTTTAAATCTTTTTTTAGAATGTTTAAAATGTAATTATGCTCTTTAGTTTCAACAATCAGCAACGGCTCATCAATGTCAAAAGATATAACCGACCAATAATAACGAAGTTCGTGCTCATTAGCTTTTCGTATTGTGAAATCTTGCCCCACTTCATTTTTAAACTCTTCCCAAATAATCTTAGTATCTTTAACGTCCTGACTCATTTTTCCTTCGATAATTAAATTATCTACATGAAATTCAACTCGTCCTTTTTCAATTGCTTGAATTTTTTTATTGTCTTTGTAGCGTTTCCACAACTCTGGACCAATGATTAAAGTATTTTGCAATAATTTATTGTTATCGGAATTTGATAAATTTTGTGTGATTAATTTTTTGGCTTTTTCAACTACTTTAGGATCACAATAATTGTAAACAATTCCTTTTGGTATGGTAATAGTTTCTTTATCTTGAGCAAAAGAAAAGTTGATACAAAGAAGTAAAAGCAATAGGCCAGCTTGTTTCATAGCTTTAGATTAGATGAAAAGTAATAATCAAATATAGATAAATAGTTTCAAAAAGTCACTAAGTAGTTTTACTTGATTTTAAAATCACAATTTTCTATACTTAGTAAAATACAAAAGCATTAATACTAAATAGGGAAGAGTTGATAGAGCAATTTTGTAATTCAAAGCCATAATTCCAATAAAGAAAAAGAAAAGCACTAAAATGCCTAAAAGGATTACGGCTAAAGTGTTGAGTTTTTTATTAAAGTTGGGAATAACAGCTCCTAAAAGCAATACGATTTGAGTTAAAAATCCAATAAGAATTATAGGATGTGTGAAGTTGCTAAACCAATTTTCAGTTTTAGAGAAAATTTCTATTTCACCTTGAAAAATAAACATAGCATTGTTAGGAGGCCATTCTAAATAACAAAATTGAAAGGCAATTAGTAAAGCTAAATTTATAAGGCGTTTCATTACTAAAAAGTAGTTTGTAGTAATCAAAGCTACAAAATAATTTTCAAATTTACCTTAGTATTTGGGGATTTCTACTTGACAGCTGTCATCGATATTTCAACATTTACACCTTTAGGCAAACCAGCTACTTGAACGGTTTCTCTAGCTGGTGCTGTTTTTTCGTCGAAGTAGCTTCCGTAAACGCTGTTTATTCTAGCGAAATCGTTCATGTCCATGATGAAAATCGTTGTTTTTACTACGTTTTCAAAAGTCATTTCAGCAGCTTCTAGAACGGCTTTCATATTTTCCATTACTTGTTTGGTTTCGGTTTCGATATCGTCTAAAACCAATTCCATTGTTGCAGGATTCAAAGCAATTTGTCCAGAAGTATAAAGTGTATTGCCTACCAAAACAGCCTGATTGTAAGGTCCAATAGGAGCAGGAGCCTTATCTGTAATAATTATCTTCTTCATAAAATTTAATATCTAAAATCTAAAATCCAACACCTAACACCTAACATCTAACAACCAACACTACCTTAACGTTTGATCTCTCTGCTGTTGCTTGTCATACTTAATATCACTCAAGACACCAGCTTTGATTCCAATGAAGAATCCCCAAAATGAATTTTGTCCAAATGGCGACCAGTTGAAACTCATGTTCCAGCTCATTAAATCACGATTTAAACGTATTTGTGTAAAAGTTACACCTTTATTGGTGAAATCATATCCAGAGGAAACTCCTATAGTCCATTTGGGTGTCAAATTAGTATTTGCAGAAACCATCAAGGAATGACTGGAGATTTTCTTTTCACCAGTTATATTGGAGTAGGTGACCGAATAGGCTAAATTAACATCCCAGGGTATTTCGGCATTGTAAAAACCACTAAATTCCTCTTCTTCCTCCTCATTTGGATCAGTTACTTGAGGTGAATTTATTTCGGCATTATTTCCAAATAAATCATCTTCACGTCCACCATTTCTGGCACCTTGAATATTTTTCTTTTTTTCGTCTTTAGAACTTGTTAACGAATAATTTATAGTCATATTGGCGCTGGTCATTCTAAAAAGTCCTCCACCATTTTCAATATTAAAAGTATTGATTCGTTGATTTTTAGCATCAAGTGCATAAGGATCTAAAGTTGCAGCAAAGTTCACATTCATTTTATCTTTGAACAATAAAGTTCCACCACTAATACGCATTGGCGACCAACGTAAGGAATCTGCTGCCATATCATAACTACCTGAAAAGGTCAAGTTATTCAATAAAATAATCTTCTTTGGTGCAGTTGCGGTAGAATCTTTATCTCTTACTTTGGCTTCAAATTTATTGTTAATGCTAAATCCAATATTGTTAGCAAATGATTCACTTGGTGCACCAAAAGCACCGTTTTCAAATCTTGTATATCTTGCCATCGTTCCGCTTGCATCTGTAGCATAAGTATCGTAATACTTTTCAAAACTTGGCAAATAACTATGAGAAATAGAAGGTGTAATAGTATGACGAATCGATTGAATTTTTGCAGTTTCTTTAAATTTGAAAGTACCATAAATTACCGTTCCAATAGAGTTTGAAAACGAGTAAGTTCTAAAAGCATCAAAACCATTTACATCTCTAGTAACCACTTTTCCAGCAGGAAGAACAGGTGGATTTGAAGTGACTTGAAACTCTTTTCTAATAGTTTTTAAATACCAAGTTTCTTGATAATTTACTGAGGTTGACACACTAAAATGTTTGAATACTTTAAAGTTAGTACTTAACGGAATAGTGTGTTGCATTCCTGTTCTAGCTTTGTCAAACATTTCTTTTTTAAAGAACAATGTGTCCGTTGTTTGAAATTGGTTTTCAGCTCTTAGGTTGTATTGTAAATTGATGTTTTTGATAAACCCTTTTTTGATTCCGTCTTTTGGTGCAAACGGAAATATTCTGTCAACACTTGCCTGAAGCGTTGGTAAAGTCATACTTATTTGCTTGGTTTGGGTATTCTGTGAATGATTTGCCGTAACCGATAAGTTTACTTGCGGCACAGAATTGAATGTTCTCTGATAGGAAATAGACGAATTTAAAGTATTGTTTAACGAAGAACCAATATTTGCAATATTTATAGATTGTTGAAAATACTGACTACTTCCTAAATTTACAGAAGCCGAAAATCTAGAATTCGGATTCGATTTAGGGTCTTTCATGTGCGACCATTGAATGTTGTAAACTCTACTTTTAGAATAATCTGGAAAACCTCTTTCGCTATTAATTTGGTTTTCAAAACGTACGTTTACATTTCCGTTAAAATTATACTTACTGGCATAACTCGATTCAAACCGCAAGGCATAACTTCCATTAGTAAAATAATCCCCGAGAACGGTCAAATCATATTTATCGCTCAAAGCAAAATAGTATCCTCCGTTTTGCAAAGCATAACCACGAGTATTATTTTGACCAAAACTTGGCGGAATAATTCCAGAACGACTTTTTTCTGTAATAGGAAAGAAGGCAAAAGGCAACGCAATTGGTGTTGGCACATTGGCTATGTACATGTTTGTCAATCCAACCACTACTTTTTTACCTGGAACTAATTTGGCTTTTCTTGCAAAGAAATAGTATTCAGGATCATCAAGATCTTTAGCAGTAGTGATTCGAGCGCCTTTCATAAAATAAACAGAATCGTTTTCTTTTTTAACGATTTCTGTTTTAATATTCATCTCTTGTTGCGAGGTTCTAGAATTCCAAATTAACGCTTTCTTAGTTTTGTAGTTAAATCGAATGGAATCAGGTTCAACCACATTAGAGCCTTGTTTAAATAAAGGAAGTTGAGTGTAATTACCTAAAGAATCTTTCAATCTACCAGCATAAACTTCGTTCTTTTCATAGTCAAAAACAATAATTCCCGATTTTAATTCGTAGTCTAAGTAATTTAATTCGGCACCATCGTAGAGTGTGATTATTTTTTTCTTTTGGTCAAACTTGGCGTATTTTTTTGCACGATATTTTACCTTTCCTTCAAGCACCGATTTCATTTTTTTAACTGTATCGAGCTTTAAAGTATCAATTTTTTTAATTGTAGGATTAGGTAATTCAGGTTCTGATTCTAACGGTTTTTCAGGCTTAGTTGCTTGATTTTTAGCAGGAAAAGATTTCTTACTTTTAGGTAAATCTTGCGCAAATAAATTGGAACTTCCAATTGTTAGGAAATATGCTGATAAAACGATATAAAATAAGTTTGTACGCAAAGGTTTAAATGCTATTTTTGTAAAAATATGGCTTGATTTTTGAAGAGCCAAACTTACATATTATTTTTCGTCAAAAATAGATAAATAATAAATTTATAACCTTGAAGTTTTAATTAAAATTAACTTTTGTAACAATGATTAACACAAATAGAATCAAATATACCTTTTCTTTAACATTATTGTTGTGTTCCTTACTTGGTTTTTCGCAATCCAATAAATTTAAAGTAGCTTTAGATGCCGGACATGGAGATCATGATTTTGGTGCAGTATATAATGGTCACATCGAAAAGAACATTAACTTAGCCATAGCTTTAAAGGTTGGTAAGATATTAGAAAAGAATTCTAGTATAGAGGTCATTTATACAAGAAAAACGGATGTTTTTATCGGATTAATTGAAAGAGCTAATATTGCCAATAGAGCGGATGCTAATATTTTTGTATCTATTCATTGCAATGCAAATAAGAATACCGCTGCAGATGGAACTGAGACTTATGTAATGGGTATGTCTAAAAATGCTTCTAATCTTGAAGCTGCAAAAAGGGAAAATGAGGTAATTACTTATGAAAAGGATTATAAGCAAAAATACCAAGGATTTGATCCTAATAAGCCAGAAACTATGTTGGGAATGACAATCATGCAGGAAGAATTTATTGAAAATAGCATTGCTTTAGCAGGAAAAATTCAAGATCGATTTGTACAAGATTTGGGAAAGAAAAGTAGAGCTGGAGGAGTAAAACAAGCAGCATTTATGGTATTACACAAAGCTTATATGCCAAGAGTTCTTATTGAAACAGGTTTTTTATCAAATCCAGTTGAAGGAGCTATTTTAGATTCTGAAGAAGGGCAACAAGATATTGCTGAAGCTATTGCTAAAGCCATTATAAGTTACAAAAAAGATTTTTTTGATGGTGGTGAAGCAGATGCAACTCCAGATATTAAACCATCACAAAGAGTTGAAGATAAACCAATAAAAACTACTCCAGAGCCAAAGAAAGTAGATTCTGTTATTAAAAAAACGGAACCTAAAGTTGAATCAAAACCAACTGCAAAAGGAGTGGTGTTTAAAATTCAAATATCGGCTAGTTCTAAGAAGTTAGAAACTACACCAAGCAACTTCAATGGATTGAAAAACATATCTAGTTCTTATAATAATAGTATTTATAAGTATATGTATGGTGAAACTTCAAATTATGATGAAGCCAAAAAATTATTGCAAGATGCCAAAAACAAAGGTTACGCATCAGCATTTATTATTGCTTTTAAAGATGGGAAAAGCATAGATGTGAAAGATGTTATCAAATAATATACTATTTTTGTAACCTAAAAAAAACAACAATTTTGAAATTATCAAGAGAAATTAAAACCGCTATTTTAGTTATTGCCTCTATTTTATTATTTATTTGGGGTTATAGCTTTTTAAAAGGAAGAGACTTATTTACTAACTACAAAAATTTATATGTAGAATATGTCAATGTTGAAGGATTAACGGTTTCTTCGCCAGTTACAATTAACGGATTGGTAGTTGGAAAAGTAAATAGCATAGTTATCAATAATGAAACTGGAAAAATCAAAGTTGAAATGCAAATCAATTCTGATTTTCCTATTAAGAAAACTAGTGTAGCAGAAATTTATGCTCCAAGTCCAATTGGTGGAAAACAAATTGCTATTATACCAACTAAAGAAGGTCAAGATGCTGTTGATGGCGATTTTCTAGTTTCTTCAAGTAAACTTGGTTTGACAGATGAATTAGCTAAGCAAATAGAACCACTAAAAGATAAAATTACCAAACTCCTTGATAATGCTAATGTAATGTTAGAAAATGTAAATCAAGTTTTGGATGCAAAATCTAAAGAGAATCTTAGAAATAGTTTGGCTAACTTAAACGAGACTTTAGCACAATTTAAAGGTGCTTCAAAAGAAGTAAATGAAATGTTAGCTCAAAACAAGTCTAAAATTAGTGGAACTATGTCGAATGTTGAAAAAGCTTCAGCAAATTTCTCTAAAGTTTCTGATTCTTTGGCTAAAGCAAATATCGGTCAAACGGTTAAGAATTTAGAAAAAACACTTGCCAACGTTGATAAAATGATGGGCGATATGCAAGCTGGTAAAGGAACAATGGGTAAATTGATGAAAGACGACGCTATGTATAATAATTTTACCAAAACTTCTAAAGAATTGGAGTTATTGTTGCAAGACTTAAGATTAAACCCAACACGCTATGTTAACGTTTCACTTTTCGGAAAGAAAAACAAACCTTACGTTGCGCCAATAAACGATACAATTAAATAGAATAAAACGACTATCATGGGAATTTTAGCCAATATATTTTTTGCACTATTATTAATTATAGGTTTTGGATATTTTACAATCAATGTAAAGAAACTTATCCGAAACATTAAACTTGGACAAGATGTAAACCGTTCCGATAATTCATCTGAAAGATGGAAGAATATGGCAATGATTGCTCTTGGTCAATCTAAAATGGTAAAAAGACCTGTTTCAGGTTTTCTTCATATTATTGTATATGTAGGTTTTGTAATCATCAATATAGAATTATTAGAAATCATCATTGACGGACTTTTTAGTACGCATCGAGTTTTCAAATTCATGGGTGGTTTGTATGATGTGCTTATTGGTTCATTTGAAATTCTTGCCTTTTTAGTTCTTGTTGCTGTAATTATTTTTTGGATAAGAAGAAATGTAACCAAATTGAAACGTTTTGCAAGTTCCGATTTGAATGGAAAACCAAGAAATGACGCAAATTATATCTTATATTTTGAAGTAGTTTTGATGTCATTATTCCTTTTAATGAACGCAGCTGATTTGCATCTTCAAAATCTTCCAGAAGTTTTTGGTCATTATGAAAAAGCAGGTTCGTTTCCAATTTCACAGTTTCTAACTCCAATTTTTGACGGAATGAGTACACAATTGGTATTCATGTTAGAAAGAACATTTTGGTGGTTACACATTATCGGAATTTTAATTTTCTTAAACTATTTATACTTTTCTAAGCATTTACACATTCTTTTAGCATTCCCAAATACCTATTTTGCAGATTTAAATGCTAAAGGAAAATTTGATAACTTAGAAAGTGTTACCAAAGAAGTAAAGTTAATGATGGATCCGAATGCCGATCCATTCGCAGCGCAACCAGTTGATGAAAACGCAGTTCCAAGTAAATTTGGTGCTTCCGATGTAATGGATTTGAATTGGGTACAATTATTAAACGCCTACACATGTACCGAATGTGGACGTTGTACTTCGGCTTGTCCTGCTAATCAAACAGGAAAAAAATTGTCTCCACGTAAAATCATGATGGATACAAGAGACAGATTGGAAGAAGTTGGAAGAAATATTGATAAAAATAAAGGTGTTTTTGTTCCAGATAACGTATCGTTATTAAACAACTACATTACAGCAGAAGAATTATGGGCGTGTACTTCATGTAATGCGTGTGTTGAAGAATGTCCAGTTAATATTAGTCCATTGTCAATTATAATGGATATGCGTCGTTTCTTGGTTATGGAGGAAAGTGCTGCGCCACAATCATTAAATGCAATGATGACCAATATTGAAAATAATGGTGCACCATGGCAATACAATCAAATGGATCGATTGAATTGGAAAGATGAACAATAATTGATGAATAAAATTCATCTGATTTGGATTGTGATTTATCGCAATTATATATAAAAATAAATGATAATTTTCCATGTTGTGAGGATTGGAAACTTGTCTAAATGAATGTGAAATAATAAAATTAAAAAAAAATGAAAGCGGAAGACATTGACAAAACCTTACAACCAGTTACTGAAAACGGACAACATTTAAGTCCAATTTTACCAGAAGGAGTTAAGAATTATTTAATTGACATTGACGGAACTATCTGTGATGATATTCCAAACGAAGAACCAGAGAGAATGTTAACCGCAGAGGTTTATCCAGATGCATTAGTAACATTAAATCGTTGGTATGACGAAGGTCACATTATCTTTTTCTTCACTTCTAGAACAGAAGCGCATAGAGAATATACTGAGCGTTGGTTAAAACAACACGGTTTCAAATATCATGGAATGGTAATGGGAAAACCTCGTGGAGGAAATTACCATTGGATTGATAATCATTTAGTGAAAGCGACTCGTTACAGAGGAAAATTCACTGATTTAATAGAAAAAGAAGTAACCATCGAAGTTTTTGACGATGGACAACATGAGTAATATTAAATATATGATTTTAGATATTAGATTTTCAAAATATATCTAATATCTAAAATCTAAAATCTAAAATTAAAAGATGTCAGAAGTATTGAACGTGCCAACAATGGCAGAGATGTTAGCTCAAGGCAAGCAACCAGAAGTATTATTTTGGGTAGGTTGCGCAGGAAGTTTTGACGATAGAGCAAAAAGAATAACCAAAGCATTTGTACGAATTTTAAATCGTGCTAATGTAGAATTTGCCGTTCTTGGAACAGAAGAAAGTTGCACCGGTGATCCTGCAAAACGTGCGGGTAATGAGTTTCTTTTTCAAATGCAAGCCATGATGAATATTGAAGTTCTAAATGCTTATGAAGCTAAGAAAATCGTAACAGCTTGTCCGCATTGTTTCAATACTTTGAAAAATGAATATCCAGAATTAGGAGGAAAATATGAAGTTATTCACCATACAGAATTTCTTAAATCATTACTAGATTCAGGCAGATTAACCATTGAAGGTGGACAATTTAAAGGCAAAAGAATTACTTTTCATGATCCATGTTATTTAGGACGTGCTAACAATATCTATGAAGCACCAAGAGATTTAATTCAAAAATTGGATGCCGAGTTGGTTGAAATGAAACGTTCTAAAGCCAACGGACTTTGTTGCGGAGCAGGTGGAGCGCAAATGTTTAAAGATGCTGAAAAAGGAAACAAAGAAATCAATATCGAAAGAACAGAGGATGCTCTTGAAACTAAACCAGATATTATAGCTGCAGGTTGTCCATTTTGTAATACGATGATGACTGATGGTGTTAAAAACAAAGAAAAAGAAGCAGAAGTTAAAGTTCTTGATATTGCCGAATTAATAGCAAACGCTCAAGATTTATAAAATAATAAATTAAATATTAGTTTTTAAATATCTAATATCTAATATCAAAAATCTGATATTACAATGTACATACCATTTGAAAATTTACCTCAAGAATCTAGAATTTGGATTTACCAATCCAGTAGAAAATTTTCTGATGAAGAAGTTGCTGAAATTGAAAAAGATTTGATGCAATTTATTGAAAATTGGTCAGCTCACGGAACTTCACTAGAAGCTTCCTTCACTATTAGATACAATCGATTTATAATTCTCTCAGTCAATCAAGAATTTCATCCTGCAACAGGTTGTTCTATAGATTCATCAGTTGGATTTATTCAAAATTTAGAACAAAAATACAGTGTAGATTTATTAGATAAAATGAATGTTGCTTTTAAACAAGGCGAATTTATTACTTATAAAACACTTTTAGAATTTAAAAAACTAGCAAAAGATAAATCGGTTTCTGAAAACACAATAGTTTTCAATAATCTCGTTAATACTATTGAAGAACTCAATGAAGGTTGGGAAATTCCTGCAAGTGAAAGCTGGCACAGTAGATTCTTTTAATCTTTATCTCCTTTCATGAAAAATATAAGTAAGCTACTTTTATTGTTTGTAATAATAACTTTTGTAACCAACTGCGGACCTACAAAGGGCAAATCTTCTGTTGGTGTAATTAAAAAACCTGAGTTGGCAATTGAGGAAGACCTTTATATTCCAATTCCAAAATCGGAACGTAAAAATTATTTCAAAGAAACTTCATTAGAAACAAAATGGGTTGATAGTATTTATACTCAAATGACTTTTGAAGAAAAAGTTGGGCAATTGTTTATGGTTGCTGCATATTCTAATAAGGATACAGTTCATTTCAATGCTGTTGAAAAGTTAGTTACTCAAAATAAAGTTGGTGGTTTAATCTTTTTTCAAGGAGGTCCAGTTCGTCAAGCCAAATTAACTAATCGTTTTCAATCAAAATCAAAAGTGCCTTTGTTTATTGGAATTGACGCTGAATGGGGATTGAGTATGCGTTTAGATTCCACTTACAAATATCCTTGGAATACCACACTTGGTGCAATAAAAGATTTACGACTTATAGAAAAAGTGGGTAGAAATATGGCTCAAGAAGCTAAACGAATTGGAGCTCATTTCAACTTCGTTCCAGTTTTAGACATCAATACCAATCCTAAAAATCCTATCATTGGACACCGTTCTTTTGGTGAAAACAAAGTAAATGTTACCGAGCACGCCATTGCTATTATGGAAGGAATTCAAAGTGAAGGTGTCTTTTGTACAGGAAAGCATTTTCCAGGACATGGCGATACTGCTTTAGACTCACATTATGCTTTGCCTTTGGTGAATTTCACTAAAGATCGATTAGAAAAAGTTGAATTGTATCCTTACAAGAGAATGTTTGATGAAGGATTAGTTTCTGTTATGGTAGCTCATTTGAACATTCCAAGTATTGAGCCACGAGATAATTTTCCGACTTCTGTTTCGTATAATGTGGTAACTAATTTACTTCAAGAGGAATTGGGATTTGATGGTTTGATTTTTACCGATGCCTTGAATATGAAAGCGGCAAGTAAGTTTATGAAACCTGGAGATATCGATTTAGAAGCTTTTATGGCTGGAAATGATATTTTACTTTTTGCAGAAAATGTTCCTTTGGCGTATCAAAAAATTTCTGAAGCCTATAATAATGGACTAATTACAGAAGAGCGTTTAGCAAAATCTGTAAAAAAAATATTGGCTCATAAATTTAAAATAGGATTAAACAATTATAAACCTGTTGATATAAAAAATATAGCATCCGATTTGAATACGACGTTTAAAGATGCGCTACAATATCAACTTTTCGAACATGCTACCACGGTTTTAAAAAATAAGGACAACATTCTTCCCATTAAAAATCTTGACCAAAAAATTGCTTATGTGAAATTAGGAGATGATGTAAATTCTTCTTTTGTTAGCACTATAAAAAAATATACTGAAATAACTGAAATTTCAGAAGATAACATTGATTCACTTAAAGTAAGACTTAAAGACTATAACACTGTCATAGTAGGTTTTCACAAATCGGATAGAGCTTGGAAAAAGCATGATTTTTCTGAAACAGAATTGGTTTGGCTTCAAGAAATTGCTAAAAATAATGTAGTTATTTTAGATGCATTTACTAAACCTTATTCTTTGTCTGCAATATCAAGTTTTGATGATATTGAAGGAGTGGTAATGTCTTATCAAAATGGTGACATTGCTCAAGAAGTTAGTGCTCAATTACTTTTTGGAGCTTTTGAACCGCAAGGAAAATTACCAGTAACAATCAACGAAGAATTTAAAGAAGGTTTCGGACTAAGAACTGATAAGTTAAATAGATTAGGATTCACTGCACCAGAAAATGTTGGTATGAGTCCGAGTATTTTATCTAAAATTGATACTTATGCTAAAAAGGCTATTGATGGTAAAATGGCTCCAGGAATGCAAATTTTAGTAGCTAGAAGAGGTAAAGTTATTTTTCAAAAGTCGTATGGATATCACACTTATGACAAGCAAACAAAAGTATCTAATTCAGATATTTATGATGTAGCTTCGATTACAAAAATGGTAGCTACATTACCAAATGTAATGCAACAATATGATAAAGGAAAAGTTACTTTAGATTCCAAATTGGGAGATATGTTACCAATGTTTCAAGGAACCAATAAGCAAGATATTGTGTTTAAAGATTTGCTTTCACATTATGCAAAACTACAAGCGTGGATTCCTTTTTATAAAAACACTTTAGATGCTGACAAATGTCCATCTGATAAAATATATAGTTTATATAATAAAGAAGGATTTAATTATCAAGTTGCTGAGAATCTATACATCAGAAATGACTATCAAGATAGTATTTTAAAACAGATTGCTGATAGTAAACTTTTAGACAAAAAAGAATATAAATACAGCGATTTTACTTTTATCATTTTAAAAGAATATTTAGAAAAAGCTACTGGAAAAACTCTTGATAAATTGAGTACAGAGAATTTCTATAAAACTTTAGGAATGAACAACACCATGTTTAATCCACTTAGAAAATTTGATTATGGTGTAATTCCACCAACAGAAAATGACAACTATTTTCGTCATACTATAATTCAAGGTTATGTTCATGACATGACAGCTGCGATGCAAGGTGGTGTTGCTGGACATGCCGGAATTTTTTCAAATGCTATGGATATTGCCAAAATGATGCAATTGTATCTTCAAAAAGGTAACTATGGTGATAAACAATATTTTTCACCATCAACATTTGATACTTTCAATACGTGTCATTTCTGTTCAGAAGGAAATAGAAGAGGATTAGGTTTTGACAAACCTCAATTAGGAAAAGAAGGTCCAACTTGTGGATGTGTATCGATGTCGAGTTTTGGACATACAGGTTTTACTGGAACTATAGCTTGGGCTGACCCAGAAACTGAAATAGTATATGTGTTTTTGTCAAACAGAACTTATCCCGGTAATACAGAGGTAAATAAACTTTCCAAAGAAAACATTAGAGAAGATATTCAGAAGATTATTCAAGAAGCTATTTTAGATAAATAGATTTTTAATTATTTGTTAACGAATTTCATTAGGATTTTCAGTAACTTCGTACTTCTAAAAATCAGCAATGAAAATAGCAATCGTTTGTTATCCAACTTTTGGTGGGAGTGGTGTTGTCGCTACTGAACTCGGTCTTGAATTAGCACATCGCGGACACGAAATTCATTTTATTACCTACAAGCAACCTGTTCGTTTAGCACTTTTAAACTCAAATGTGCATTATCACGAAGTTAATGTTCCTGAATACGCTTTGTTTCATTATCAACCTTATGAATTGGCACTATCTAGCAAATTGGTAGATATGGTAAAATTATATGGTATTGAGTTATTACATGTACATTATGCAATTCCACATGCTTATGCAGGTTATATGGCTAAGCAGATGTTGAAAGATGAAGGAATTAATATTCCAATGGTTACTACGCTTCACGGAACCGATATTACCTTAGTAGGAAAACATCCATTTTATAAAACAGCTGTTTGTTTTAGCATCAACAAATCGGATGTAGTTACTTCTGTTTCGCAGAGTTTAAAAGACGATACGTATAAACATTTTGATATAAATAAAGAAATTCATGTTATTCCAAACTTTATAGAGTTAGAAAAGCATCGCAATGAACCCTTGATATCTTGCCAACGTTCTGTAATGGCTGAAAAGCATGAAAGTATAATTACTCACATAAGTAATTTCAGAAAAGTAAAAAGAATTCCTGATGTTGTTAAGATTTTCTTCAAAATACAACAAAAAATTCCTGCCAAATTAATGATGGTAGGCGATGGTCCAGAACGAGAGATTGCCGAAAGAATGTGCGAAGAACTTGGAATTCAAGATAAGGTGATTTTCTTTGGAAATAGCAATGAAATTGATCAAATTCTTTCTTATTCAGATTTATTTTTATTGCCATCTGAGACAGAAAGTTTTGGTTTAGCCGCTTTAGAAGCTATGGCATGGTCAGTTCCAGTTATTTCAAGTAATTCTGGAGGTTTGCCTGAAGTGAACTTTCATGGAAAGTCAGGATATTTAAGTAATGTAGGTAATGTAGAGGAGATGGCTGAGAATGCTATAAAAATTTTAAGCAATATTGACACTTTAAATACGTTTAAAGAAAATGCATTATCGGTAGCAAAACAATTTGACATAAAAAACATATTGCCAATTTATGAAGAAATCTATCACAATGCAATTGAAAAATCTAAGCAAATAAATTTATCATGATAAAAAAACTCGGTACAATTTTATTAGTTATAACACTTTTTTCTTGCTCTTCATCAAAACCTCCAATGATTTCAGAACCTATGTATGATGTTCTTTTTGGTAGTGAATATGGTGGAGCTTCTTTTCAATTTTACGAAATTGTATCAGATGAAAAGGAATTTAATATTTTACTAACAGATGAAATGATAAAGCCTTATGTTAAAAAGGAAGATATAGAAACTTGTAATTTTATATTAGTCAACATGGGTGAAAAAAAATCAGGTGGTTATACTTTAGAAGTTCAAAAGGTAGAAGAATTAGCTGACAAAGTAATTGTCACTTTAAAAGAAATTGAACCTAAAGGAGTAGCCACAATGGCAGTTACTAAACCATGTTATGTAATTAAAATAAAATCTAAGAAGCCAATAGAAATAAGATAAAAAAATCCCGATTGAAAAATCGGGATTTTTTTATTAGAATTTGTATCTAATTCCTAAAGCTAAATCTGGACCAAAATTATCATCTCGATAATTATCAGAGTTAAAATAAAGTTCAGGTCTAATGTCTAAAGATAATTGAATAGGCACTTCTTTAAAGTTATATTCAATACCTAAATCACCAGCAACAAAAACAAACGTTCCGTTGTCTTTGAACTGAGTTCCATTAGCTCTGTAATCATAGCTCCAACTTCCTAAACCACCACCAACACCAGCGTACCAGTTAAAACCACCATCAATATTCCAAACCCATTGATAAATTCCAGTTAGTTTGAAGGCATCTACATTATTACTATTTCTAAAACCCAAATCAAGTTCTAAACGATTGTTTTTAGATAAACCTCTTTGATAGGATATTTCACCACCAAACCCATCGTTGTCTCCAAGTCGCAAACCTAATGCGTTTTTTGAAATGTCCTGTGCTTGTGCAGTAAATGCTAATCCAATTAACATCATCGCTGATAGAATTACTTTCTTCATAAAATTGTTATTTAAGTTTATATTATAACATCGTTTAATCGTCAATTATTGTGCCATTAGTTGTTAAAATATACTAAATGCAAGTTTATACTAGTTAAGTCATTGATTTTTAGATAAAAAAAGTGACAAATTGGAATATACCACAATTTGTCACTTTAATAATGCTATTTAAAAAAACTTAGTTTATTAGAAAAGAATTTATACTTTCTGTCTGAGTTTGACTGAATGTTGAAGGAATTGGTAAAGTTACATTTGGAATACTGTTTAGTTGATAATTTAAAACAGTATTTGCATAGATCATACCAACATTTTTACTATAAAATTGATCAGATACGATTACATCTTGTGCATTCATTATAGTTATAGGAAATGTAACTCCAGATAAAGTTTGAACAGTTGTAATCTTTAAGTTTAATATAATTTTTGTTTTTCTAATATCATTATAATCATCTCCATTTGGAAAAACGTAAGTAGCTTGACTACCATTATATACTGATTTTAAAGTATAATCAATAGTTAAAGGATAAGTTTGAACTGTTTGATTAATTGTACCTGAAGCAGTACTTAAGACTTGACCAACAGTAGCATTTTCTTTAAAAAAAATAAAATCTGTAACTCCAAGATTAATAGGTGAGGTCAAACCGAAATCAAAACTAAAATTCCCAGTCATAAGTAATTTACTACCGTCAATTTTTATTCCATTATTTCTTAAAGTTGAACTGAAAAAACCTGTAGGAATTGTTAAGGATTTAATTTTTTTATAAGTTACTGAATTTATTAATGTATCACCAGAAACATATATCGAATCCCTTGTTAAAGGATTTATGCTACTACTAATATCACTATCAACATTGTAGGTCCAAAAGTTACTGTTTTTTAAAGGCATGAATTCAGTTGGTACTTCATTTCCATCATCAGTATTATTGTCATTATCGCTTGAGCAAGAAGTTAATAAAATAAGTAACAATGATGTAATTAAAAATTTAGTTTTCATATCTAATTTATTTGATTTTGGCTAAATTAATAAAAATAATTTAACACTAATCAAATGTAATAATCATTTTACAAATTGAATTCTTAATTAAATTTAATTGTTAAACTTTTAAACTATAAACAATTCAACTATATTTGTTCAAAACTATTAAAAATGGCTGGAAATAGCTACGGAACACTTTTTAGGATTACAACTTTTGGAGAATCTCATGGAGATGCGCTCGGAGGAATAATTGATGGATGTCCGGCAGGAATTGAATTAGATATTGAAGCTATTCAAAAAGAAATGCAACGTCGTAAACCAGGACAATCTACTATCGTTACGCAACGAAAAGAAGAAGATGAAGTTCAATTATTATCCGGAATATTTGAAGGAAAAACAACTGGAACTCCAATTGGTTTTATCATTCCAAATACCAATCAAAAATCGGATGATTATTCACATATAAAAGATTCTTATCGACCAAGTCATGCTGATTATGTTTACGAAAAAAAATACGGAATTCGTGATTATCGTGGCGGTGGAAGAAGTTCAGCAAGAGAAACAGCGAGTAGAGTAGTTGCTGGAGCTATTGCTAAACAAGTTTTAAATGATATTAAAATCAATGCATTTGTTTCATCAGTTGGTGAAATTTTTATTGATAAACCTTATCAGGATTTAGATTTTTCATTAACCGAAACCAATGCCGTTCGATGCCCAGATTTAGCTTCTGCCGAAAAAATGGAAGCTTACATAAAAGAAATAAAAAAGCAAGGTGATACTATTGGCGGAACCATAACTTGTGTTATTCAAAATGTTCCAATCGGATTAGGTGAACCAGTTTTTGATAAGCTTCACGCAGAATTAGGAAAAGCTATGCTATCCATAAATGCTGTAAAAGGATTTGAATTTGGAAGCGGTTTTTGCGGAGCCAAAATGAAAGGTAGTGAACATAATGATTTGTACAACGAAGACGGAACTACAAAATCAAATCTGTCAGGCGGAATTCAAGGCGGAATTTCTAATGGAATGGACATCTATTTCAGAGTTGCATTCAAACCAGTTGCAACTTTAATTCAAAAGCAAGAAGTTTTAACTAATCAAAATGAAATCATAGAACAGCAAGGTAAAGGTCGTCATGACCCTTGTGTTGTGCCAAGAGCGGTTCCAATTGTGGAAGCAATGGCTGCTATCGTATTGGCCGATTTTTATTTAATAAACAAAATTTATCAAACAAAATAATGACATCACAAATAGAACAAAAAAAATCATTTTTTAGTAATCTAACAGTTCAAATTTTAATAGCAATGGTTCTTGGAGCCATTCTCGGAATTTATATTCATAATAATTTTGATACTGAATTTGCAAAGAATTTTAGTGATAAAATTAAAATGTTAGCAACCATTTTCATTAGATTAGTTCAAATGATTATTGCGCCGTTAGTAATTACGACTTTGGTTGTTGGAATTGCCAAGTTGGGTGATATAAAATCGGTTGGTAGAATAGGAGGTAAAGCCATGGGATGGTTTTTTACTGCTTCTTTTATTTCGTTATTGATAGGTTTGTTTTGGGTAAATATTCTTCAACCTGGAGTTGGTTTGAATTTGACCGATGTTGATGTTTCTACTGCTGCTGAAGTTACTGATAAAACTAAAAGTTTTTCTGCGCAAAATTTTGTAGAACATATTATTCCCAAAAGTATTTTTGAAGCACTAGCAACCAATGAAATATTACAGATTGTAATTTTTTCAATTTTTTTCGGATTAGCAGCTGCATCTATTGGTGATCACGCAAAACCTGTTGTGAAAGTTTTAGATGTTATTTCACACATCATTTTGAAAATGGTAAATTATGTAATGAAATTTGCTCCAATTGGAGTATTTGGCGCCATTGCAGGAGTTTTTGCCATTAGAGATTTGCAAGAATTGTTGTTGACTTATGCCAAATTTTTCGGTTCTTTTTTAGTTGGAATTTCTTCTCTTTGGATAGTTCTTCTACTTGTAGGATACTTATTTTTAAAAGGACATATGACAACTTTACTTAAAAGAATTCTTAGTCCATTAATAATTGCCTTTGGAACCACAAGTAGTGAAGCCGTTTTTCCAAAATTGACAGAAGAATTAGAACGATTTGGCGTAAAAGATAAAATAGTTTCATTTATGCTTCCACTTGGATATTCATTTAATCTTGATGGAAGCATGATGTATATGACTTTTGCTAGTATTTTCATTGCACAAGCTTATGGTGTCCCATTAGATTTAGGGACACAAATGACAATGCTTTTGGTTTTAATGCTAACTAGTAAAGGAATTGCTGGTGTTCCAAGAGCTAGTTTAGTTGTAGTAGCTGCTACTTGTGGAATGTTTGATATTCCAATTGAAGGTATAGCTTTAATTCTTCCGATTGATCATTTCTGTGATATGTTTAGAAGTGCAACTAATGTTTTAGGTAATGCTTTGGCTACATCAGTTGTAGGAAAATGGGAAAAAGAAAGTTAAAAAGTTAAAAATTTAAAAATTAATAACTAAATTTGATATCGAAAAAAAACTTTAAATTATTTTTATGAAAAAAACTTTACTTTACTTATTTATGGGAGCGTCGTTTGCTACTACTGCGCAAACATTAGTTACTGAAAATTTTAACTCTTTGGTAGCTGGAGATGTTTCTACTGAAATTACGGGTACAATTCCTGGTCAAGACAGTTATTTTCTGTTTGCAACCAACGGAACTGCTCCAACGACTAGTACAAATGCTGGTGTAACAAATGCTCAAATTGTAGCTGGCGGAAATGCTAGTTTAGGTCTTCAAATTACTGGTCCAAACGGAGACAAAGGATCACGTTTTATGTGGAAAGATGGTTTTCCTGCATTATGGACAGCCCGAACAGTTGGAAATAACATCATCGAATTAGAAGTTGATATCAATCCTGGTGCTGGAACAACATTAAGCAGAAATAATATTGGTGTTTACATTTTTAATGCTGCTGGAGATAGAGTTCTTGCTGGAGTAGTTGTAAAAGCTGCTACAAGAGAATTATTTTTAGTTGCTTATTCTACACCAACTGGAAATCCTGTTGGAAATTATACTTACAGTTTAAGCGCTGCACCAGGAATACAATTACCTGCCGATGTATTTAGTAGAGTTGGTATTTCTTATAATAAAACAACAGGTCAAGCAATCATTAAAGCTCCAGGATTAGCTGCTGCTGGTGCAGGAGTTGCAGGTAGTTCTGCTGGATCTGATCCTGCAGAAATTGACTTTGTTGGATTTTCTGGAAATACTACAGCTGTTCCAAATACTGCAGCTGGATCTGTAATTATGGATAATCTGTTAGTAAAAGCATCAAATACAGATACCTTATTAAATAATGTAACTTTTGCTGAAGATTCTTTGGTTACTATAAATTTATATCCTAATCCAGTTAATGATATATTGAATATAAATAGCAAATATACTTTAAACAATATTAGTATATCTGACATCAATGGAAGAGTAGTTAGGAATACTTCTTTAAACGGAACAGAAGCTCAAATTAATATAGCTGACTTAGCTTCAGGAGTTTATTTATTGAAAGTTGTTACCTCAGATGGTACGGTTACTAAAAAAGTAATAAAAGAATAATTAGTATTCTTTATTAAATAAAAAAAAGACTAAGCATTTGCTTAGTCTTTTTTCTTTTTATCACTTCCCATCATAAGGAAAACGGCTCCAACTAATCCAATTATAACTAAAGCAAAGACTCCAATCATAATGAAAGTTCCATTATCATGAGAATAAAGAGGTAACAATAAGTTGTTCATGATTTCAATTGTTTAGGATACTCAAAAGTATTTCAAATAAACTTATTGAAATATGACAAATATCATACTAGAGAAATTTAGATTTTAACTCTGGAGTTGGCATCATGCAGCTATCTTTTTTGCCATACCATTTGTATCTATTTTTGGCAACAAAATCATATCCGAAATTTTTTAAAAAATTTGGAAGTATAGATAGATAACTCGTTAAACTGATTAATCCTCTTAAATCTTTTGCAATATTAAAAGCCGCATCAGCTTTAACATAATAGGCCTTTCCTGGAATATAAAGAATAATACTATCCGTTTGAGAAGTATCAACCTTAATGTAATCAATAATTTTTTGTCCTAGCTCAGATTGAATAGCAACAAATCTAAAAGTGTCTTTAACATCTTTTTTTATCACATATTGTACCGTGGCATCACACAAATTGCATACACCATCAAAAAGAATGATTTTTTTATCTTTTGGTAATTCTTCCATATTATTTAGGTCTTTCTACAAATTCTAAAGCATCCAAACTAACTTTTGATGTAAATACTCCATAATTTACAGTTGCTTTGTTTTTTTCAATACCATCAAGTGTTCCAACTGCTTTGCCATCAAACATTCTAACTCGATCACCAATTTTAAGTGCAACTTTTGGCTTTTCTGGAACTTCTTTTAATTTTAATTTCTTCTCTTTCTTTTCTTGTCGAATCTCCTCAACTTTTACTTTAACCTCTTCGGCAACCTTTTTTTGAATAACTTCTTTTTCCTTTAATTCTTTAGCAGATGCTTTTTTTCGTTTTGAATTTTCAATTTCTACTACTTTTAAAAATTCACCAATAAGTGTTTTTTTGTCTTTATTGTTAAAATAATTTGAAGAAATTTCATCAATCTTTTGTCCCATATAAATCAATCGCTGATTGGCATCATACAATTCTTGGTAACGTTCTAATTTATCTTTTATCTTAGCGTTAATAGATTCCATTTTTTTGCTTTCTTCACGAGCTTTAGATTCTTCTTCTTTCAAATTTAATGAAGTTTTTTCCATTTTAGAACGCTCTTTTTGCAAAGTTGCAATAGTCTTGTCAAATCTAACTTTGCCACCTTCAATTTTCTTTTTGGCTCTATTTATCAATCCAAATGGAATTCCATTTTTCTGTGCAACTTCAAAAGTAAAAGAACTTCCTGCTTGTCCTAAGTGCAACTTATACATTGGTTCTAATGTTCTTTCATCAAATAACATATTGGCATTTGTGGCATTTGGCAATTCATTTGCTAATATTTTTAAATTAGTATAATGCGTTGTAATAATACCAAAAGCTTCTCTGTGATAAAACTCTTCTAAAAAAACTTCTGCCAAAGCGCCACCCAAATCAGGGTCAGAACCAGTACCAAATTCGTCTATTAAAAATAGCGTTTTAGAATTACATTTTTTCAAAAAATAATTCATGTTTTTTAAACGATAACTGTAGGTACTTAAATGATTTTCAATAGATTGATTATCTCCAATATCAGTCAAAATTCTATCAAAAAGAAAGGTTTCGCTACGTTCATGAACAGGAATTAAGATACCACTTTGTAGCATTAATTGAAGTAATCCCACCGTTTTAAGTGAAATTGTTTTTCCACCTGCATTTGGTCCAGAAATAACTATAATGGTACTTTCAGGATTCAATTCGATTGTTTGCGGATGTGTTATCTCATTTTTTAATTTGTTATTCAAATAAAGAATAGGATGCAAAGCATCTCTAAAATACAAACGTTTTTTATCCGAAATATTTGGTAGAATTCCATTGATTTTATTGGCATACTTAGCTTTTGCAGCAATAACATCAACATCACTCAAAAACTCTTGATAACTAACAATTAATTCATGAAACGGACGAATGTCATTGGTAAGTTGTTTCAAAATTCGTGTAACTTCTTCTTTCTCTTCATATTCTAAGTTGTTCAACTCTCTAGAATATTTTAAGGTGGCTTCTGGCTCAATGTAGGCAATACTTCCTGTTTTGGAACTTCCTAAAATAGAACCTTTCACTTTTCTTCTGTACATTGCTAAAACAGCTAAAACTCTTCTGTTTTCGACAAAACTTTCTTTGATGTCATCCAAATATCCCAAAGAATTATATTGGCTCATTGCCATACCAAAACTTTGATTGACTTTTCCACGAACAACATTCATATCACGACGAATATTCAATAAATCTGGCGAAGCATTATCTCTTACTTCTCCGTGTTTATCAATAACTTCATCAATGTATTTTACAATTTCCTTAGTAACTTGTATTTGACTGGCTTTCTCATTCAGTTTAGGATAATACTCTTGAAATTTCTTGAAAAATAAAATCAAAGTATTTGCAGTTTCTGAAACCGTTGCTATTTTTCTAAATCCAGAAACTTCTAATTGACTTCCATCAATGGCTAAAAATTTTAACTCGTTATTTATAGAATCAAAACCGTGATTTGGAATAGCATTATTATTTGAGTAGGAGGAAACGTACTCAGAGGTTTGCAGCAAATTATCCATTAAAAGATTTTTTTCTTTAAATGGAGTAATTTCAAGGGCTTTTATTTTGCCTAATTCGGTATTACATCGCTCTGAAATAGTATTTAATATAGTGTCAAATTCTAAATCTTGAAGCGTTTTATTGGTGATAGAAATCATTCTAATATTTTGTGAATTCAAAGTTACGAATGTTGACAAGCATATTGCAATAGATTTTTATATTTTTGGTAAAAAATTAAGATATGTTGATTAAAATTAATCCCTCATGGAAGGAAAAATTGAAAGAGGAGTTCGATAAGAGCTATTTTGCCAATTTAGTTGAATTTGTTAAAAGTGAATATGCAACTCACAGATGTTTTCCTAATGATAATCTAATATTTTCAGCTTTCGATTATTGTCCATTTAATGATGTAAAAGTTGTAATAATAGGACAAGATCCTTATCACGGATTTGGTCAAGCAAACGGATTGTGTTTTTCTGTAAATGATGGCGTAACTTTTCCTCCATCACTAATTAATATTTTTAAAGAAATTGAACAAGATTTGAAATTACCAATTCCAATATCAGGAAATCTTGAAAGATGGGCTAGGCAAGGAGTACTTTTGCTAAACGCTACCTTAACTGTTAGAGAAAGTGAAGCAGGTAGTCATCAAAAAAAAGGATGGGAGCAATTTACTGATGCAGTCATCCAAAAAATTTCTAATGAAAAAGAAAATGTAGTTTTTCTTTTATGGGGAGGATTTGCAAAGAAGAAAGGAGCAAAGATTGATAGAACCAAACATTTTGTTTTAGAAACAGGACATCCATCTCCGTTGAGTGCAAATAGAGGTTTCTGGTTTGGAAATAAACATTTTAGTGCAACAAATTCATTTTTAAAAAGTAAAAACTTTAAAGAAATTGAATGGTAAAAAAAAATCCATCACTTAGGATGGATTTACTATTTTAATTTACTGTAAAGTTATAATAACCTTCAGAATCTAAATTACTTACATCAGAAAAAATGGTTAGTGATATACTTTCAGAACTACTGTTGGAACGTATCTCAACTTGACTTGTAGAAGAACTATTGTAACCAAAACTTAAACGATACTGCCCAGAAGAAGGCAATTTTATTCCACATAAAAATTCATATCGATCATTAGCAACATTAAATTCTGCTGTGGCATTATAAAAACCACCTGTTACAAATTTACCCAAATTTAAATCAATATTTGGAGTGCTTGCATCAACTAATATCCATTCATCTCCAACTTTTTTTTCTAATAAATAGCTAAAAGCAAATGAAGGAGCATTGTTGGTCGTTTTTCTAATATCTAATAAATTTGTTTGATTTGGTTCAGCTAAGAGACGATTGATATAGGAATTTACATAAAGATAATCGCCAACATTATAATTAGCTTGCGTTTGAATTGAAACTAAATTTGGAACAGATATATATTCTGTATTATAAAAATCATCATCATTTGTATCACATGAATTGAATGTTGTTACAAATAAAATTAGTAGTGTTATTATTTTTAATGTCTTCATACTATTTTTTTTTAAAATCTATAACCTAAATTAATTCCAACTCGTGATATTACATCTGGACTTTGCTCTCTTTTGGTTAAGTTAGAACCAAAACCAACTAAGAATTCTAACGCCCAAGATTCTTTAAAGTACATTTTGTATCCTAAACTTCCTCCAAGTCCAAAATCGGTATATTTTGATTTTTTTATGGTGTAAAACCCATTTCCATTTGAATCAGTATCTCTTATAATTTCTTTAAAATCGCCACCATTAGCAGAAGCAAAAATTTCAGCGAAATAATAACGTGATTTACTTTTTGACAAAGCATATCTCACATATGGATTGATTTCATACTTGGGTAAGTTATTTCTAAAACCATCATTAAAATCATCTTCTATTTTTTGACTATTAGAAAAATTAGTATTTACTCCAAGTGAAAAATCCTTTCCAAGAAAACGTTCATAACTAAAACTTAGCTTTCCGTAAGCTATTGCTGATAGCACATCTACACGAAATTCATTTTTTTTATTGTCAAAAGGACTACTTTCTTGTGCAGAAACAAACAAAGTTCCTAACAAGAATAAACCTATTATTTTTTTCATATAATTCTGATTTTAAATAGCTAATATACTATTTTATTTGATGTGTTTTGAAAAATTAATTTAAAGTAAGTGCACTCAAAATTTCTTCATTCATAAATGGTCCACCAGGATATTTAGCTGTATAATCTAAATTTAGCCAAATATTGCCACGCTCATCAATATGGTAATGCAAAGATTTTCCTTTACTTTCTTCAGGAAAAAGCACTTTTTTCACCAAATAATTTATGGTTTCTAAATCGGCTTGTTTTCCAATTAAGATTTCAGGATAAATATGTCCGTCAGTGTGAATAAGTCTCGGTATTCCACCAATAGATCGAATACAAGCCGCCATTAAAATAGAGTGATCATCACAATCACCAGACAAGTATTTTGCTGATTCACTAGCGCTAGCAATATATTCTCTACCTTTTGGGTCACTTACATAATTCCAATTGCTATTTATTTCTTTAAACACAGAAAAACATTGAATTATGGTAAAATAATCATTGTATCCTTTTTCGTCTTTAAAATGTTTGTTTACTGCCATCAAAGAGAAATTTCTAACTTTAGGATTAGAATAATCTATGGCATTAAGTATCTTAGATTTATTTGGAAAAGGAAGTAATTTGTCAATAATAATATCTTGAGGATATGGATTATAACTCATTGTGTAAAGCATTGATTGATAGTCTTCAAAAACGGTTTGAAAGCCATAACCTCCAAAAATAGTTCCATAAACTAATGCTATTAAATAGAGAAAAATACTTATTAATGTAATTTTTCTCATGGCTCTCAATATAAGTTGTATTAAAATTAAAAGAACAATAAAAAGAAGTATTCTATCTATGTGTAAAGACCATTCTAACTCAATAATATTTTGATGTAAAATGATAAAAATTGGTATGGTTATAAGTACATTCAAAACAAAAATAATTACCATATCCCACGGTTTTTTTACCGTAAGTTTGTCTTTTAAGTACAAATAATAAAGTTTTGTTTTTTCTATCATTTTAAGAATTTGCAAAAAGCTAGATGGCTTTTACAAGTTCAGCAAAAGTACCTTTTTTCTCAATAATTTTGAGGTCAAATAATTGATTTTGAATTTTGTTTAACATTTTTTCAGATAATGGCTTTTGAGACCATTCTGTTAATCGCAACCATTCTTGAATATCTTCTATTTTTTGATGGTATTTTGTAGCTAATGTTCTATCAATACTCGGAATTTCTTTGAACTCTTGCGTTGTGATATTAATAATTTCAAGAATTTGCTCAATGGCATTAGGATACTTTTTCAAAATTTCTTCACGAACGGCAATTACAAAACAAGGCCAAGGTGTGGGGCAATCGTCAATTCTTCTGAAAATTCCTTTATCTACAAGAGGTTTGGTCATAAAATGTTCCCACATGAAATAATCGGATTCTCCTTTGGTTAAACTTTCAACAGCGCCATCAATTGTGTTTACGATTTCAAATTGCAGGTTTTCAGTATTCCAACCTTGATTATTAGCATTAACATAAGCCATTAATTGTGAACCTGAACCTAATCTTGAGATAGCCACTTTTTTATTTTCTAAATCAGAAAGCGTTTTAAAATTGGAGTTAGCAGCCACATGAATTCCCCAAATTAAAGGACTTTCAACATAAACTTGCACAATTTTAGAAGGATTTTCAGCATTAATATCTTTTACGATTCCTTCTGATAAAATTACAGCAATATCAGTTTCACCATCGCGAAGCATTTGACACATTTTACCAGTACCTTCAGGAACATCAGTCCATTGTAAATCGATTCCAACGGCTTCAAATTCGCCATTTTCAATACACAAATGCCAAGGAAGATTGAAATGCTCTGGAACGCCTGCTATTTTTATAGTTTTCATTTTTATGCTGAATTTATTTCATCATCTTTCGATGCTTGTATTAATTGGAGTATTAAGTATTAAGACTGTTCAGAGAGTTTTTGAATACATTCTTCTCTAATGTTCCAAATTTCATCAAAGGTATAATTTTGATTGGTTTCTTCAATCCATTTTTTCAAGAAAGCTTTGTGATAATCTACTTTAAAATCGCTAACCTGTTTAGGAATTATCTCGATTTCTTCTAAAATTTCTTCTTTTATTTTATCGTAAAATGATTCCGAAGTTGTGACATCTAACGGAATACCATTAATCTTTAAATAACAATGTGCCTCTGGAATGTAGTCAATACCACTTTTTGAAAGTAAATCTCCTAATTTAGGTGTATTTACTTCGTTCATTTTAAAAATTCCAATATATAATTTTACGTTTTCAATATCATTTTCATCAGCATAATCCTTTAAAAAAGCATGTTTTGAGCTACAAGTTCCTTTATTTTCAGAAAGTACTAACGAAAAATCATACCTATTAGAATTTCTTCCATAAGAAACATGTTTTACTTTTTCTATTAGTTCTTCAAAGTTCATAAACTGAAAACTGCTTACTGCGACTGCCTACTAATTTTCCACCATTTCCAAATAACTCCATCATTATCAGGATAATCTTCCATGAAATTGAAACCTACTTTTTGCAAAACATGATTTGAAGCTCCATTTTCTGCATGTGTGTAAGCATTCATTTCTTTGATTTTCATTTGGTTAAAACCATAATCAAGCCAAGCAAGTGATGCTTCTGTTGCATAACCTTTGTTCCAAAATTTTTCATTCAAGCGATAACCATAATCAAAGAAATTTGTATTACCATTTTCAACATGGTCATTTACAAATTTGATTCCTGTCCAACCTATTAGCTCGTTTGTTTCTTTTAAAATAGTAGAAAAACGACCAATTCCTCTTTCTAGATATTGTTTTTGAACCATTTCAATATAATCGTAAACTTCTTGAATATCAATACAAGGCTTTTGCCATAAATAATTATGGACTTCTGGATTTTTATCCATTTCAAATAATGCTTCAGCATCTGATTTTTCAAATGGTCGAAGTAGTAGTCTTTCAGTTTCTAATATTAAATCCATTCTGGGTTAATTTGATTTAAATGATGATACAAATGGTCGAAGTAATCTTCTATTAAGAATTGTAAATCAGACAGCTCACCATTTGGAAGAATTAATTGAAAAGTTAGAGTTTCAACAGTTTGATTTTTTACAATATGCAAAATATGAAGATTTAAATTCATCCATAAATCAAATAATTCTTGATTGTTTTTATTTTGATAATCATTAGATTTTACTAATCCATCAGGATTGTAAGTTCTAATTTTATAAGGTTTTTCAAATGTTTGAATTTCAGTAAATCGCTGAATATTATTAATCGCCGAATCAATTAAATGACCTAAGACTTCCTTTTTAGACCATTTGTTTTCTGATGGTTTTATTTCAAAATCCGTAGCTTTTATAAAAATATTTGAAGCCGTTAACTCATTCAAAACGAATTCAAATTTTGTTATTTTTTCTTTCATTGTTTAGTTTTGAGTTTTATTCTATCTTCAAATGAGAAATTACTACGCGATATCCATCAGGATCTAGAATCATCTTACCATTTTCATTCCAATAGGGATTTTTTGAATCAATAAATTTGATTGAGTTTGATTCAATTCTATCTTGAATCAGTTCAAATTCTAATTTAGTATTTGGATAAAAAACCAAAATATCTTCCTCACCAAAATTAAATGTAACAATCTCGTCCGATTTGGTAAATTCTAAATGCCAATTTTCATTTGATTTACCAATAAAAACGCCATCATAACCGTCGTGATTTTCAAAACCACCAAGCAATTCCAATCCTAAAATATCAATATAAAAGGATTTGAGTTGTTCTAAATTATTGGTATGTCTAGCAAATCTGAAAGTCATAAATTTTATTCAAAATATTCTAAAGCCATTATCATCAAACAAAAAACAAATATTCCAAGTACAAAATTTTTCTTATTGGAATTCATCCCACTATTATCAATTACTTCTTCTTCAAATAAATAATATCCAATATTCTTTTCATAATTTTTATCAAAAACAATATTCATAAACATGCAATAAATCCAACGAGCAAAACCGCCTAAAGCAAAAAATAGTTTTTGAATTAAATGTCCAATCATTTATTATAAAATTCGTAATTTTAATTAGTAATTAATCTACTCCGCTAATTTATCCAAAGCATATTCAATCAACGCATCAACAGCTTTGTATGGATCTTCGCTAAAAGTTCCTGTTGCACGATTGGCAATTATGGCGTTTAACGATAAACATTGATGTCCAAGTAATTTTCCTAAACCATAAATGGCTCCGGTTTCCATTTCAAGATTGGTCATTTTGATACCTTCAAATTCAAATTTGTCCATTTTACTGTTCAATTCTGGATCTTGAATATCTAATCTCAAAACTCTTCCTTGTGGACCATAAAATCCGCCTGCTGTTCCAGTAAATCCTTTGAAAATCTTGTCACTTTCCAAACGTTTTTCAAGAATTTCACTTCCTTTAATTACATATGGACGACCTTTTTTCATATCCCAATTGGTTTGAGCAATAAAAGCGTCTTCCATAGCAGTTTCTGAAATTTCATCAATCAAATACGAGCGAAGCATGTTGTCTAATCCCAATCCGTATTGACTCATAACAAAAATATCGCAAGGAATCTCGGCTTGTAATGAACCTGAAGTTCCAATTCGGACAATATTCAACGAAGTTAATTCTTCTTTGATTTCACGAGTTTTTAAATCGATGTTTACTAAAGCATCCAATTCGTTCATGACAATGTCAATATTATCTGGACCAATTCCTGATGACATTACTGTAATTCGTTTTCCTTTGTAAATTCCGGTTTGTGTTTTGAATTCACGTTTTTGTTGTGAAAATTCAATACTAGAGAAATGTTTGGTAATTTTCTCCACTCTATTTTGATCACCTACAAAGATGATGTCTTTTGCAATATGTTCCGGTTTTAGGTTCAAGTGATAAACACTTCCATCCGGATTTAATATTAATTCTGATGATGCAATCATTTTTTTATTGTTTATGAGTTTAAAAGTTACTGCTTACTGTGACTGATAACTGTCAACTGAACTAACCCCCAACTCGTTTTGTTTTAAATCCTTTGTCTTGTAATAACTTCATTATTTTATCGCGATAATCGCCTTGAATAATGATTTCGCCATCTTTGAATGTTCCTCCAACAGCGAGTTTGTTTTTTAATTCTTTTGCTAATAATTTGAAATCTTCATCTTCACCTTCATAACCTGAAATTATGGTTGTGGGTTTTCCTTTGCGTTTTTCAAATTTACAAATCATTGGTTCTTTTTGAACGAATAATTCGTGTTCTTTTTCCTCAACGATTTCTGGTTCGTTAGAAACTTCGTGGTCTGGAAATAGTTTTTTTAGTTGTTCTTGTAAATCCATATTTCTTTAAATTCCAAAATTTAAAACCCAAATTCCAAATAAAAATCAAATTCCAAATTCCAATAGAAAATAGTAATTGGAATTTGGAATTTGGAATTTTAATATTGGAATTTCTTCCCTTTATTTCTTAATCAATCCTAAATCAACCAATCTTTCATATAAATAGTCACCTGCGGTAATGTCTTCATATAATTTTGGGTTGTTTTCGTCGATGCACTCTGGTAAGCAATTTAATTTCATATCGCTTACAGGATGCATGAAGAAAGGAATAGAATATCTTGAAGTATTCCACAATTCTCTTGGTGGATTTACAACTTGGTGAATCGTTGATTTCAATTTGTTGTTAGTATGTCTTGACAACATATCGCCAACGTTAATCATCAATTCGTCTGGTTGCGCCATAGCATCAATCCATTCACCATCATGATTTTGCACTTGTAATCCTTTTCCTTGTGCACCCATTAAAAGTGTAATCAAGTTGATGTCACCATGCGCAGCGGCACGAACAGCACCATCTTTAGGTTCGTCAGTGATTGGTGGATAGTGAATTGGACGTAAAATACTGTTACCGTCTTTGATGTAATTGTCAAAATAGAACTCGTCTAATCCAATGTGTATAGCTAAAGCACGCAATACATAAACACCTGTTTTTTCAAGCATTTGATAAGCTTCTTTACCTGTAGCATTGAAGTTAGCTAATTCATTTACAGTTACATTTTCTGGATATTCATTAGCATATTTTGAACCTTCCGAAACGTATTGTCCGAAGTGCCAAAATTCTTTCAAATCTCCTGCAGAACGACCTTTGGCATGTTCTTTTCCAAAAGAAATGTAGCCACGTTGACCGCCAATGCCCGGAATTTCGTATTTTTCTTTTACTTCAAGAGGAAGATTAAAGAAATTACGCACTTCAGCATAAAGATTTTCCACTAATTGGTCATCAAGGAAGTGACCTTTTAACGCTACGAAACCAATTTCTTCGTAAGCTTTTCCGATTTCATTTACAAATTTTTGTTTACGTGCCGGATCATCCGACAGGAAATCACGTAAGTCAACACTAGGAATTTGTTGCATTTACTAAAACTTTTTTGTTAATAACTAAAATTGGATTTATACCAATCATAACTACAAATGTATGAAAATTTTATTTTATTGGTGTGGAAGTTATTAACAAATATTTATTGTGTTTTGTAACACAGATTCAGGTAATCAATGAATTTTTAAAATTTTTCTAATTTCTTAGAATCTCTGTTCCAAAAAACTACTTGACTTTCTATCATTCTTATGTAAGGAATAGAATTATCAAAAAACTATCAAAATCGTAAACAATTCCGCAAAAAGGTTAGTATAAAAGAATCCTTTTTTTATATTTTTGCAATCGTAAATAAACAATCACATGAACTTTGATAGAAAAGAATTGTCCAATATTCAATTGTTGGATTTATATAAAAAACTGCTAAAACCTAGATTAATAGAGGAAAAGATGCTTATTCTTCTTCGTCAAGGTAAAGTTTCAAAATGGTTTTCTGGTATTGGTCAAGAAGCTATTTCTGTAGGAATTACGGCTGCTTTAGACCAAGACGAATATATTTTACCAATGCATCGAAATTTGGGTGTTTTTACTGGTAGAGATATTCCTTTGCATCGATTGTTTTCGCAATGGCAAGGAAAGAAAACTGGTTTTACCAAAGGTCGTGACAGAAGTTTTCACTTTGGAACACAAGAATTCAAAATTATTGGAATGATTTCGCATCTTGGTCCACAAATGGGTGTTGCTGACGGAATTGCTTTGGCTAATAAATTAAAACAAAATGGTAAAGTAACCGCAGTTTTCACTGGTGAAGGTGCTACAAGTGAAGGTGATTTTCACGAAGCATTAAACATTGCAGCAGTTTGGGAATTGCCGGTTTTGTTTGTAATTGAGAATAATGGTTACGGACTTTCAACTCCAACTAACGAGCAATATCGTTGTGAAAACCTTGCTGACAAAGGCATTGGTTACGGAATGGAAAGCCACATTATTGATGGAAATAACATCTTAGAAGTTTATACTAAAATTGCCGAATTGAAAGCATCTTTAGCTGTAAATCCGCGACCAGTTTTATTGGAATTTAAAACGTTTAGAATGCGTGGTCACGAAGAGGCGAGTGGTACAAAATATGTTCCGCAAGAGTTGATGGACATGTGGGCAATTAAAGATCCAATTTCAAATTATAAAGAGTATTTGGTTAATGTTGGTGTTTTATCAGAAGAATTAGATGCCGAATTTAAAGCAACTATAAAAGCTGAAATCGATGAACATTGGGCAATTACACAAGCTGAACCTGAAGTTAAAGCTGATTTGAGTGAAGAGTTAAATGATATGTTTCAACCATATCAATTTGAAGAAGTTAATCCTTCAAACGAAACAGAAAATATAAGAGTAATTGATGCCATTTCAACCGCTTTAAGACAATCTATGGAACGCCATGATAATTTGGTTATTATGGGACAAGATATTGCGGAATATGGTGGTGCCTTCAAAATTACTGAAGGTTTTGTAGAACAATTTGGAAAAGGAAGAGTTAGAAATACGCCAATTTGCGAAAGTGCTGTGGTTTCTGCTGCAAATGGTTTGTCAATAAATGGTCATAAAGCTATTGTTGAAATGCAATTTGCTGATTTTGTTTCTTCAGGATTTAATCCAATTGTAAATTTATTAGCCAAACAACATTATCGTTGGAATGAAAAATCGGATGTTGTGGTTAGAATGCCTTGCGGTGGTGGCACTCAAGCTGGGCCATTTCATTCTCAAACTAACGAAGCTTGGTTTACCAAAACACCAGGTTTGAAAGTGGTTTATCCAGCATTTCCATACGATTTTAAAGGTTTATTGAATACAGCAATTAATGACACGAATCCAGTTGTGTTTTTTGAGCACAAACAATTGTATCGTTCCGTTTATCAAGATGTTCCTAAAGATTATTATACGTTGCCTTTTGGAAAAGCTTCTGTGCTTAAAGAAGGTAATGATGTTACTATTATTTCTTTTGGAGCAGGAGTTCATTGGGCTTTAGAAACTTTATCTAAAAACCCTGAAATCAAAGCAGATTTGATTGATTTGAGAACATTACAACCTTTAGATACTGAGACAATTTTTGCTTCGGTTAAGAAAACAGGAAAATGTATTATTTTACAAGAAGACACTTTATTTGGTGGTATTTCAAGTGATATTTCTTCAATGATTATGGAGAATTGTTTTGAATATTTAGATGCGCCTGTAAAACGTGTTGGAAGTATTGAAAGCGCTATTCCATTTGTGAAAGCATTGGAAGATCAATATTTGCCTAAAGTTAGATTTGAAGAAGGATTATTGGAATTATTGAACTATTAATTGGCATGAAACCTTTAACGGAAAAATTGTTGTTGGAAGACGCTACTGTTCACAAAGTTCAATTTGACAAGGAATGGTTTTACAATTTGGACGATATGAAATTTTATTTAAATGAAGACTTATCGGCAGTGGAGTATATCCATTTGCCGATGTTAGTTTTTGGTGAAGAAGAAATCGTAAAGTGCTCTACTCTAGAAGATATTTTACGTGGTAGAAAAGAAAAAGAATAGTTAGTTATTTTCTACCAACTTTTTAAAATTAGTAAGAATAGCTTGCCATCCAAATTGCTGTAATTCTACTGGGTTTTGAGTTTCTGCTTCAAAAGTCTCTACAACTTCTACAGTGTCACCAATTGAAATAAAATCTATACTTACTTCTCTTTCGTCGTCTAAAACATATTTAATAGATTTGTTTTCAATTACTTCAGTGTAAGTTCCTTCAAAATCAAAACTAAAACTTCCATCTTTAGCAGCCATAGTATAGTTGAATCGTTCACCAATTTTAAGATTGTTGGTCGCTTTAGGACAGTGCCAATCGTCTGAAGCATGATTCCATAACATTATTTGCTCAGGTGTTGTCCAGTATTTCCATACTTTATCCAAACTACTTTTTATGGTACATTCTACGGTTATTTTTGTTTTACTTCCCATTTGTTGAAACTAAAAATTAACTATTGTTTAAGCAAATTTATAAAAATTACTACCAAGATAAAGAATCTCATTAAAAAAATAGTTTTTTGTTTTTAACAATTAGCTTATATTTGTTTAAAATAAAATTGCTCGTTTGTGAATCCTACCAATAAACTCAAGATATTCAATGATCCAATCTACGGATTTATAACCATACCAAATACCTTAATTTACGATTTAATTCAACATCCCTATTTTCAACGTTTGCGACGTATTTCTCAAATGGGAATGTCGTATTTGGTTTATCCAGGTGCACATCATACTAGATTTCATCATGCTTTGGGATGTATGCACATAATGCAAAAAGCTATTCAAACACTTCAATTTAAAGATGTTGCAATTTCAAAGGATGAAGAAAATGCTTTGTTAATTGCTATTTTATTACACGATATTGGACATGGCCCATTTTCGCATGCTATGGAACACAGTATTGTAGAAGATGTGCATCATGAAGAAATTTCATTGCTTTTTATGAATGAATTGAATGAAGAATTTGATGGCAAATTGTCATTAGCAATTAAAATATTCAAAGGTGAATACCATAGAAAATTCATGTATCAATTGATATCAAGTCAGTTGGATATGGATAGAATGGATTATTTGCGTAGAGATAGTTTCTACAGCGGTGTTGCTGAAGGTAATATCAATAGTGAGCGTTTAATTCAGATGATGAATGTTCAAGATGATTTTTTAGTAATTGAAGAAAAAGGAATTTATTCAGTTGAAAAATTTTTAGTAGCAAGACGATTGATGTATTGGCAAGCTTATTTGCATAAAACAAGTGTTGTTGCAGAAATCATTTTAATGAAAATCTTAAAAAGAGCTAAAGAGTTAACTCAAAAAGGAATTCATTTGGAATGTAGTAAACCACTTTTGTTTTTTATGGAAAATAAAATTTCATTAGAAACATTTGATAAAGAAACGATTAAGACTTTTGCTTTGTTAGATGATCACGATGTAATGGGCGCAATAAAAGCTTGGCAATTCAATGATGATTTTGTTTTGAGTTCGTTGTGTAAGATGATTATCAATAGAGATTTATTGAAAATTCAAATGTCTGATGAAAAACCTGAAAAAGAGAATTTGGTAGTTTTAAAACAAAAATTCATGAAATTACATCCAATTTCAGAAAAAGAAGCAGATTACTTTATTTTCAAAGGAAAACTTAAAAATCAGGCTTATAGTAAATCAAGCGAGCCTATTCGAATTCTGAAAAAAGACAGAACAATAGAAGATGTTGTAGAAGCTTCAGATCAATTGCATTTGAAAGCATTGTCAAAACCAGTGACCAAATATTTTATATGTTTTCCAAAAGTGTTACTAGATACATAGTATTTCATTAAATTTTAATATTTTTGCAGCGATGAAACGAGCCTTTAAATTTGTAAATTTTATTTTTGAGTATATTTGCGAGTTCCATTTTATTCCTATGGAAAATATTTTTTTATAAAATGAAATTTACAGCTGAACAAATTGCAGGTATTCTAGAAGGTGAAGTAATAGGTAATCCTAATGCTGAAGTTTTCAAATTGTCCAAAATAGAGGAGGGAACTATTGGTTCGCTTACATTTTTGTCCAATCCAAAATATCAAAATTTTATCTATTCCACAGAAGCATCTGTTACAATTGTAAATAAAACTTTTGAACCAGAGCAAGCTATTTCAACAACATTGATTAAAGTTGAAGACGCTTATCAAGCCTTTTCTAAATTGTTGGAATATTACAATCAGGTAAAGTTAATGAAGTCCGGTATTGAACAACCTTCAGTGCTTTCTGAAAATGTTACTTATGGTACTGATTTGTACTTAGGAAGCTTTTGTTATGTTGGAAAGAATGTGAAAATTGGAAATAATGTAAAGATTTATCCAAATACTTTTATTGGAGATAATGTAGTTATTGGTGATAATTGTGTGTTTTTTGCTGGAGTTAGAGTTTATTCAGAAACAGAAATAGGAAATAATTGTGTAATTCATTCAGGAACTATTGTTGGTTCTGATGGATTTGGTTTTGCACCACATGAAGATGGAACTTACAGTAAGATTCCTCAAATTGGGAATGTAATCCTTGAAGATGATGTAGAAGTTGGTTCGTGTACCACAATTGATAGAGCAACAATGGGCTCGACAATAATTAGAAAAGGAGTGAAGTTGGACAATCAAATCCAAATAGCTCATAATGTTGAAATCGGAGAGAATACAGTAATTGCCTCTCAAACAGGTATTGCTGGTTCAACAAAAATTGGTAAAAATTGCATGATTGGCGGACAAGTAGGTATTGTTGGGCACATCACAATTGGAAACAATGTTAGAATACAAGCCCAATCTGGAATTGGAAAAAGTATTGGTGATGGTGAAGTAGTGCAAGGAACACCAGCCTTTAATTATGGTGATTTCAGTAAGTCGTATGTTCATTTTAGAAATTTACCTAAAATTGTTTCCGATATAGACGATTTAAAAAAGAAAATTAAATAACAAACATAAACTAGATTGAATATTATGGTTAAGCAAAAAACCATCAAAAGTGAAATTTCACTTGTAGGTGTTGGATTACATACAGGAAAAGAAGTTAAAATGACTTTTAAACCTGCGCCTATAAACAACGGTTTTACATTTGTAAGAGTTGATTTAGAAGGAAGTCCAATTATTGAAGCAGATGCTAATTATGTAGTCAATACACAAAGAGGTACCAACTTAGAGAAACTGGGTGTTAAGATTCAAACTTCAGAGCACGTTTTAGCTGCTTTTGTAGGTTGTGATGTTGACAATGCAATTATAGAATTAGATGCTTCTGAGCCACCAATTATGGATGGTTCATCAAAGTATTTTGTAGAAGCAATTGAAAAAGTAGGCGTAGAAGAGCAAGAAGCCGAACGTAAGTATTATGTTGTAAAAGAGGTTATTTCTTTTGCAGATGAAGCTACAGGAAGCGAAATACTTGTTATGCCAAGTGAAGATTATCAAGTAACAGCAATGGTTGATTTTGGAACCAAAGTTCTTGGTACTCAAAACGCCACAATGAAAAGTCTGTCTGAATTTAAAACTGAAATTGCAGATTGTAGAACATTTAGTTTTCTTCACGAGTTAGAAAGTTTATTGGATAATGGTTTAATTAAAGGTGGTGACTTAAATAATGCAATTGTATATGTAGATAAAGAGATTTCTGCAAATACAATGGAGAACCTTAAAAAAGCATTCGGAAAAGACTCCATTTCTGTAAAAGAAAATGGAATTCTTGATAATTTAACGTTGCATTATCCTAACGAAGCGGCACGTCATAAACTGTTAGATGTTATTGGTGATTTAGCTTTAGTCGGAATTAGAATTAAAGGTAAAGTTATAGCAAATAAACCAGGACATTTTGTAAATACACAATTTGCTAAAAAATTATCAAAAATCATTAAGATTGAGCAAAAAAATCATGTTCCATGTTATGATTTGAATTTGCCACCATTGATGGATATTCATCAAATTATGAATATTTTACCACACAGACCACCATTTTTATTAATCGATAGGATTATTGAAATGTCAGAAACACATGTGGTAGGTATGAAAAATGTTACAATGAATGAAAATTTCTTTGTTGGACATTTTCCAGATGCACCAGTTATGCCAGGAGTTTTAATTGTTGAGGCTATGGCTCAATCAGGAGGAATATTAGTATTAAGTACTGTTCCAGATCCAGAAAATTACCTTACTTATTTTATGAAAATTGATAATGTAAAATTCAAGCATAAAGTGTTGCCTGGAGATACCTTATTATTCAAATGTGATTTAATTTCACCAATTAGAAGAGGAATTTGTCACATGCAAGCCAATGCTTATGCTAATGGAAAGTTAGTTGCAGAAGCTGAATTAATGGCACAAATAGCTAAAAAGCAATAAAAATATAAAGTATGAATCAACCACTAGCATACGTACATCCGGGAGCAAAAATTGCAAGAAATGTTGTAATTGATCCTTTCACGACTATTCACAATAATGTTGAAATAGGAGAAGGAACTTGGATTGGTTCTAATGTTACCATAATGGAAGGCGCAAGAATTGGTAAAAATTGCAATATTTTTCCAGGTTCAGTTATTTCAGCAGTTCCACAAGATTTAAAATTTGGAGGTGAAGAATCACTTGCAATAATTGGAGATAATACTACTGTAAGAGAATGTGTTACAATTAATAGAGGTACTGTAGCTTCAGGTCAAACTAAAATTGGAAAAAATTGTTTGATTATGGCAACAGCTCACATTGCTCACGATTGTCATATTGGAGATAATGCAATTATTGTTAATGGAGTTGCTTTGGCAGGTCACGTTATTGTTGGTAATTATGCCATAATAGGTGGATTGGCTGCAATACATCAGTTTATTCATATTGGTGATCACGCCATGATTTCTGGTGGTTCATTGGTTAGAAAAGATGTTCCTCCTTATACAAAAGCAGCAAAGGAACCTTTGTCTTATGTTGGAATCAACTCTGTTGGTTTAAGAAGAAGAGGTTTTACTTCTGAAAAAATTAGAGAAATTCAAGATATTTATAGAATTTTATATCAAAAAAATTACAATACTTCACAAGCTGTTGGAATCATTGAAGCCGAAATGGCTGCATCTCCAGAACGTGACGAAATATTAGATTTTATAAGAAACTCATCACGCGGAATCATGAAAGGTTATTCAGGTTCTTATTAATTAAAAATAAAAATTAAAAACAATAAAAATGGCATCTACATCAGATATTAGAAACGGATTATGTATTAAATTCAATCACGATATTTATAAAATTATCGAATTTCTTCACGTTAAACCAGGAAAAGGTCCTGCTTTCGTGAGAACTAAATTAAAAAGTTTAACTAACGGAAAAGTTTTAGACAATACTTTTTCTGCAGGTCACAAAATTGAAGATATTCGTGTTGAAACTCAAACATTTCAGTATTTATATGCTGAAGGTGATCAATTTCACTTCATGAATACTGAATCTTACGAGCAAATTACTTTAGATAAAAAAATCTTAGATGCTCCAGATTTATTGAAAGAAGGAACTAATGTAATGGTTCAAATTAACACTGAAACTGACATACCTCTTTCTGTAGATATGCCAGCTTCAATTGTTCTTGAAGTTACTTATGCTGAACCAGGAGTTAAAGGAAATACAGCTACAAATGCTACTAAACCTGCAAAAGTAGAAACAGGTGCTTCTGTAAATGTTCCTTTATTTATTAATGAAGGTGATAAAATCAAAATTGATACAGCTACAGGTTCTTATATGGAACGTGTAAAAGAATAGTTTTAGTGAACAAAATCAGGTAAAACTGAACACTGAATACTGAACACTAAAAATATGAAGTTTTCAAAAACACATACTCTTAAAGAAATTGCAGAAATCATTGGTTGCCAATATGTTGGTGCCGATGATTTTCCTGTTTATGGCATGAACGAGATTCATGTGGTAACTTCAGGCGATATAGTATTTGTAGATCATCCAAAATATTATGATAAAGCATTACAATCAGCTGCAACAATTGTTTTAATTAACAAAGAAGTTGAATGTCCATTAGGTAAAGCATTATTAATTTCTGATGATCCGTTTAGAGACTTTAATAAATTAACCAATCACTTTAGACCTTTTACTTTTGCAAATGTTTCTATTTCGAATTCTGCAATAGTTGGTGACGGAACAGTAATTCAGCCCAATTGTTTTATTGGACATAATGTTCAAATTGGTAAAAACTGTATAATTCATTCTAATGTTTCAATTTACGATAATTGTATCATTGGTGATAATGTAATTATTCAAGCTGGAACCATTCTTGGAGCAGATGCATTTTATTATAAAAAACGTCCAGAAGGTTTTGATCAATTACTTTCTGGAGGAAGAGTTGTTATAGAAAATAATGTTGGAATTGGAGCTCTTTGTACTATTGACAAAGGAGTTACAGGTGATACAACTATTGGAGAAGGAACAAAAATTGACAATCAAGTTCATGTTGGACACGATACAGTAATTGGTAAAAAATGTCTAATAGCAGCTCAAACCGGAATTGCAGGTTGTGTTATTATTGAAGACGAAGTAACACTTTGGGGACAAGTTGGAACCACAAGTGGAATTACAATAGGAGCAAAGGCTGTAGTTCTTGGTCAAACTGGTGTAACAAAATCAATAGAAGGCGGAAAGTCCTATTTTGGAACGCCAATTGAAGAATCACGTGAAAAACTGAAACAATTAGCTAATATAAAACGTATCCCAGAAATAATAAAAAATCTAAAGTAATGACAGCAAAACAATTAGTATTGGATTTTTATAAAAATGATTTGCTTTTACATAAATCAGAAGTTACTGAATTTCTGCACGAAGATTTAATCATCGAATGGAACAGTAGTAAAGGTTTTGTTCAAATGAAAAAGCAAGATGTACTTAATTTATCTGATGAATTGAGTAAAGCCTACGTTCGTTCTAAAATGAGAATTACACATGTAGTTGAAGAAGGAAATATGGTTTCTGTACGTTATTCTCATTTTGTAAAAACAATTGAAAATCCTAGAGAAGAAATGCTTTTAGCACACTTTTTTGTAATTTGGGAAGTGAAAGACGGAAAATTATATAGAGGTTATCAAATGAGTCAATTTTCATAAAATCATATATAGAAAATTTGCAAATAAGTAGAAAAAAACTGAATACTGAATACTGAATACTGAACACTTTTTAATACTTTTGCAACACAAACAATAAAACTAAATAAAAAAACATAATATGAGCGTTTTAGTTAACAAGAATTCAAAAATAATAGTTCAAGGATTTACAGGAAGTGAAGGTACTTTTCACGCATCTCAAATGATTGAATATGGAACAAACGTTGTTGGTGGAGTTACTCCAGGAAAAGGTGGTTCTACACATTTAGACAGACCAGTTTTCAACACTGTAAAAGATGCTGTTGAACAAGCAGGTGCAGATACAACAATCATTTTCGTTCCGCCAGCTTTTGCTGCTGATGCTATTATGGAAGCTGCTGATGCAGGAATTAAAGTAATTATTTGCATCACAGAAGGAATTCCAGTTGCAGATATGATTAAAGCGTATTCATACATAAAAGACAGAGATTGTAGATTAATCGGACCAAACTGCCCAGGAGTAATTACTCCAGAAGAAGCTAAAGTTGGTATCATGCCAGGTTTTGTTTTCAAAAAAGGTAATGTTGGAATCGTTTCTAAATCAGGAACTTTAACTTACGAAGCTGCTGACCAAGTTGTAAAACAAGGAATGGGAATTACTACAGCAATCGGAATTGGTGGAGATCCAATCATTGGAACAACAACTAAAGAAGCAGTTGAATTATTAATGAATGATCCTGAAACTCATTGTATCGTTATGATTGGTGAAATTGGAGGTCAACTTGAAGCTGATGCTGCAAAATGGATTAAAGCTGATGGAAACCGTAAACCAGTTGTTGGATTCATTGCAGGTGAAACTGCTCCTAAAGGAAGAACAATGGGTCACGCAGGTGCAATTGTTGGTGGAGCTGATGATACAGCTGAAGCTAAAAAACGTATCATGAGAGAAAACGGAATTCATGTTGTAGATTCTCCAGCAGAAATTGGTAAAAAAGTAAAAGAAGTAATGGGATAATCAAAATCTCGTTTATAGATAAAAAAAGAGCTTTCAATAACTGAAAGCTCTTTTTTTATTTAAATAGTTTAATAATTTAATTCAAAAAAGGATTAGACCATTTACTATCAACATAAACATTTGTCCCAGAAAGTGTTCTTAAGAAAGCTATGACAGCATTAACTTCAGGAGCAGTTAAATTTAATTGTTGACCAAAACCATTTGGACGTAATCTTGGATCTAAATTAGTATTTCCTGGAGCTAAGTTAATAGTTCCATAATGTCCAACAGCCGCTTGTAAAGTTGTAATAACTCCTGTATGCATCATAGGACCATTTGTGGTTCCATCTGTTTTAACTAAATCTCGTAAAGATGGCGCACGAGTATTAGTAATGTCAATTCCAACACCGCTTATAGTTCCAATTATTCCATTATTTCTTGAATTGGGATCGATATCAAATTCAGGAGCGGCATGACAACCAGCACATCCTAAACCTCCACCAGTTCTACTTCCAGTTGAATTAAAAACAGGAGGCAATAAAAATAAATTTTTTCCTTGATTTTCTTGTGCAGTAAAATTTGAGAATGGTTGCCCATCATTGGCTGCTAAGGCTCTTCCTGCATCATATTTAGAATCAAATGATTGTATGCTTTTAATAAATTGAGCTAAAGCTAATTGCATTTTGTTTTCAGTAATTTCTTCAGAACCATAAACAAATTTGAACAATTCCTTATAATAACCAATGGCTGATAATTTTGTGATTAATCCTGAAAAAGCTTCGTCACCATTAGTACCACTATAACCCATTTCACCATGATCTTTTATAGGCATTGTGGTTTGTGTTTCTAAATTAATAGCTCGTTCATCCCAAAAGAATTTTGCTTCATTTGCAAAACGATTATTGATTAATCGCATTGAATGTCTTCCTGTTGTTCCGTTTACACCTTGACTCGCAACTGCAACATCACTAAAAGCATTAGCTTGTTGGTGACAACTTGCACATGAAATGGTATTATTTGAAGAAAGCTTTTTATCATAAAATAAAACTCTTCCTAAAGTAGCTCCTTTATTTGTTATCAAATTGGAACCTACATTGCTTTTTGTAATATAAGCAGGAACAGTTTGATTAGCATAATTTGCTAGGTTAGATAAATTGATATTATTTCCAAATGCAGTTGTAACATTCGGATAAGTTTCGATAGGAACGTAATTTTCATCACTAGATTTACTACAAGAAGTAAATAAAAAAAGTGAAGAAAATAAAATCATCAATTGGTTTTTCATGTTGTTTGGTTTTGGTTTGTTTACAATTAGACTTTAACAAATTAATAAGGTTTAATTGGAAATATCATTTTTTTTATACTTTAAATTATTCCTATATTTGGCTTTTAAAAATCAAACATAACACAAACTTTTTAGATATGAAATTACTTGAAGGAAAAGTAGCTATTATTACAGGTGCTAGCCGTGGAATTGGTAGCGGAATTGCAAAAGTATTTGCACAACACGGAGCAAACGTAGCTTTTACTTACAGTTCATCTGCCGAATCAGCTTTGGCTTTAGAAAATGAATTATCAGCTTTAGGAATTAAAGCAAAAGGATATAAATCAAATGCAGCAGATTTTAACGAAGCTCAAAAATTAGTTGACGATGTTATGGCAGAATTCGGAAACATTGATGTTTTAATCAACAATGCCGGAATCACAAAAGATAATTTGTTAATGAGAATGAGCGAAGAGGATTTTGATAAAGTAATCGAAATCAACTTAAAATCGGTTTTCAACATGACTAAAGCGGTTCAAAAAGTAATGTTGAAAAACAGAAAAGGTTCTATTGTAAACATGAGTAGTGTAGTAGGAGTGAAAGGAAATGCTGGACAAGCAAACTATGCTGCATCAAAAGCAGGAATGATTGGTTTTACTAAATCTATTGCATTAGAACTTGGTTCAAGAAATATTCGTTGTAATGCAATCGCTCCAGGATTCATCGAAACCGAAATGACTGCAAAACTTAACGAAGATGTTGTTCAAGGTTGGAGAGATTCTATTCCGTTAAAACGTGGTGGAACTCCTGAAGATGTAGCTAATGCTTGTCTTTTCTTTGCATCAGACATGAGTGCTTATGTTTCTGGACAAGTACTTAATGTTGATGGAGGAATGTTAACATAAAATTATTTTAATCTAAAAAATGAACAAATCCACTTTAGTATTAATAATCTTGTCAGTTTTAGTAGCTGGTGGTTTGTCTTATTTTCAATATTTTTATAAAGCTAAGAGTAAGTCTAATATGACTAAACTCTTAGCTTTTTTACGTTTTCTATCTGTTTTTGGCTTACTACTTTTATTAATAAATCCAATTGTGAGCAGAAGTACTTTTGAAACTGTAAAAACTCCTTTACCAATTGTAGTGGATAATTCAAGTTCAATTGTAGATTTAAAAGCGAATCAAGTTGCAAAAGAACTTTATGAAAAAATAAGTTCTAACTCAAAACTGAAAGATAAATTTGATGTTCAAACCTATAGTTTTGATTCTGAATTTCAACCTATTGAATCTGGAGATGAGTTGAATTTTAAAGGAAAACAAACTAATCTTGATGAAGTTGCAAAAAACTTAAAAAGCATCAATAAAAATCTTTCTTTTCCAACGGTTTTAATTTCTGATGGAAATCAAACTTCAGGTTCGGATTTTGTTTTTAGTTTTGATGCAAATAATAAAGTTTATCCTTTGGTTGTTGGAGATACAACCACTTATTTAGATTTAAAAATAAGTCAGATAAACGTTAATAAATATGCTTTTCATAAGAATAAATTTCCTGTGGAAGTTTTTCTTCAATATTCAGGTACGAAATCGGTAACAGCTAATTTTGCTATTTCTCAAGGAAATAATGTTTTAAATAAGCAAAGTATTTCATTTTCTCCATCAAATAAATCGGCGGTTTTAAATATTTTATTGCCTGCTGATAAAACTGAATTGCAGATTTTTAACGCAAGAATTTCTTCTAACGAATCTGAAAAAAACACCTACAATAATTCAAAGAAATGTGCTGTAGAAATCATCGATCAGAAAACAGAAATAGCTATAATTTCTTCTATAAACCATCCTGATATAGGTGCTTTAAAACGAGGTATTGAAACTAATGCACAACGTAAAGTAACTATTCTTAAACCTAATAAAGTCAATGATTTAAATAAGTATAATGTTTTAGTTTTATTTCAACCAAATGCTGAATTTAAGCAAGTATTTGAAGCTAATAAAAATTTGAAAATAAATACTTGGATTATAACTGGTAATAACACCGATTTTGGGTTTTTAAATCTGCAACAAAATCAAATAAGCTTTAGAATGTCATCTCAGAAAGAAGATTTTCTAGCTAATTTTAGTTCTGATTTTAATTTATTTGCTGCTGAAAATATTGGTTTTGAAAATTTTCCACCACTTGAGAATGCCTATGGAACTATAACTCCGAATGAAAATGTAACCGTGCTTTTATCTTCAAGAATTAGAAATGTAGAAACAAACCAGCCTTTACTAGCTTTTTCTGATAATCAAGGAAGAAGAAGTGCTTTTTTGATGGGAGAAAACATTTGGAAATGGCGTGCACATAGTTTTATTGAGAAAAAATCATTTGAAGAGTTTGATGTTTTTTTAGATAAAACCATTCAATTTTTAGCTACAAATGACTCTAAAAAATCACTTATTGTGAATCATGAGCGTTTTTATAATTCTGGTGATGCTTTAGAAATTACGGCACAATATTTTAATAAAAATTATGAATTTGACGAGAAAGCTCGTTTGACAATTGCTGTAACAAATTCTAAAACAAAACAAGTAAAACGCTACGATTTGTTAAAAACAAATAATAGTTTCAAAGTAAATCTCGATGGTTTAGCTGCTGGGCAATATTCGTTTACTGTAAAAGAACTTAATTCAAATGCAAGTTATTCTAGTACTTTTGAAATATTAGATTTTGATATCGAAAAGCAATTCGTAAATCCGGATATGGCTAAATTGAAACAATTGGCTTTACAAACAAAAGGTGCTGTTTTTGTTCCAAATCAAGTAGATGATTTAATTAAAAAATTGCTTGAAAACGAAGATTATAAAGCCATTCAGAAAGATATTGTAAAGAAAACGCCTTTCATTGATTGGATTTGGCTACTCGTTTTAATTGCGATTTCACTTGCTGCAGAATGGTTTATTAGAAAATATAACGGATTGTTGTAAAACACGTAAAACTACGTATAGCCATAATAAAAATGAGCTATACTTTTGTAAAGTTAAGTTAGACTTTAACACTTTTTAAAACTCCACAAATGCAATTCTATGTACTGTGGAGTTTTTATTTTTCGTACTTCTTATTCTTTAATATTGAGCTTGCAGTTTGATAGTATGAAATAGTTTCATTAACCAACTTTGAATTCTCTTTTGCAATAGGAATTTGTTCGTAGTGAATTTGAAAATCTGCAGTTACATTATCTTTGGGTTCTAATTTTAGATTAAATTGTTTTACTTTTTGTTTTGGAGAAAGAATGGTTAAAACATTGTCTTTCAGCAATCCTAAATCTTGATATGTTGCAATGAATGCTCTAGGTTGATAATCTGTTTTTAAAACATCTTGCCCAAAAAATTTGGTTTTATAATTAAAGTTTAACAAACCAAATAATGTAGGCATTAAGTCAATTTGTGAAACCATTTTATTATAGACAGCAGGTTGAATAAACCCTGGAGAATAAATTAATGCTGGAATTCTATATTTATCTAATGGTAATTGTGTTTTACCAGAGCTCGATGCGCAATGATCTGCAACAATTACAAAGACAGTATTTTTAAACCAAGACTGTTTTTTAGCCATTTCAAAAAATTGTTTCAATGCATAATCGGTATATTTTACGCCACCTTCACGAGATTTAGAATGTGAATCAATATCAATTTTTCCATCAGGATAAGTAAAAGGTCGATGATTGCTAACAGTCATCCAATGGTTGAAGAAGGGCTTTCCAGTTTTTGATTCTTCGTTCATAACTTGTATCGCTTTTTTAGCCATATCCTCATCACAAACTCCCCAAACATTTGAAAATGTAATTTCTTCTGGTTTTAAAGTTTTTTTGTCAGTTATTTTATAACCATTTCCTCCGAAAAAATCTTCCATATTATCAAAGTAAGCGTCACCTCCATAAAGAAAGTTAACTTGATATCCTTTCGATTTAAAAATAGATGCAGTTGAAAATTTATTTTTATTGTCTTTTCTTTTTACAACGCTTTCTCCAGCAGTAGGAGGAAGACATAATGTAACTGATTCTAAGCCTCTAATGGTCCTATTTCCAACAGCATAAAGATTTGAAAATTGCAAGCTTTGACTTGCTAAGCTATCAAGAAAAGGAGTAATGTTTTGATCATTTCCATAAGCTTTCAAAAAATCAGCGCTCAAACTTTCAATGGTAATTAATACAACATTTTTTCTGTTTTCAGGATTTATACTTGATATAGTTCTTGTTGTAAAATCTTGAGATATTCCAGGTACTAATTTTTCAATAGTCGCAAAAGCTTTATCATCAGGTAATGTTTTGTAAAATTTGTTATAATCCAATTCACTATTCATAAAGGCTAAATAAAAACGATGTATACCATTAGATTGTAATTCGTTAGTAAAAACATTATGCGAAGTTTCTTGTTTTGCTAAAAATGGTATAATGTATATTGCACCAACAAAAATGATAGAATATAGAATAGATGATTTGACTTTCTCATTGAATGAAGGCAACTTATTTAAAAATGATTTAGAGCGTTTTACAATAAGTAAGGTAATAAGTAATGTTAATATACCAACTCCTGTAAACAAAGGAATCACAGGATAAGATTCCATAATGTTTTTAATTACTTCATTAGTGTAAACTAGATAATCTACAGCTATAAAGTTGTATCTAACGCCAAATTCATTCCAAAAAAAGTATTCACTAACAGCATTTTGTATAATTATCAAAACAAAAATGAAGATAGTAACAGAGAATAATATCAATCTAATTTTACTTCTATATCTAGGTAAAATCAGCATCAATCCAAATAAAATGGCCTTCAAAGAGACGAAAGCAATTCCAATTTCTGGTAAGGAACCTCCATATTCATGTAAAATGGATTTACCAGATAGAAGGTATAATAAAAGTAAAATTAGTAATCCAAAAATGATATAACCCCAGGGTTTTTGGTATTTAGAATTGGATAAAAACAATAAGTAAATCCAAAGAAAACAACTTGATAGTATAAAAATAAATACATCGGATAATAATCCCAAAGAAAATATTTTTACTATGTCAACAAATGAAAAGCTAGATTGGGTTATAGGATGACATAACAATATAATTCTTGTTATAAAACTAACTAACAAATAAAGAAGCCCTAAATTTATTATTGGTGAACGTTTGTTGAATAATTGCATTATAAAAAATTTAAACAAACCTATTTTATTTACATTGAATTTTGTTTAAGGATAACTTAATATCAACTTAATATTAGCTTAAGATTAAAATTCGCTTAAGAAAACTAAATAATCAATCGTTACATGAATATTATGAATAATTTTGCGTTATAGATTTGAATTAAATTTGTAAATTGTACTTAAAATAAACTTCTATGAAAAAAGGTATTGTTCTTATTATGCTAATCATTAGTGCAATTGGCTATTCACAAGATTGGAAAACTAATTTTGAAGAGGCAAAAGCAGCAGCAGCTAAAGAAAATAAAAATATATTATTAGTTTTTTCAGGTTCTGATTGGTGTGCACCATGTATAAAATTAGAAAAAGTAGTTTGGAAATCTGAAGTTTTTAAACAATATTCTGAAAAAAAATTAATCTTATTAAGAGCTGATTTTCCAAATAAACGAGCTAATCAATTGCCAAAAGAAATTGCAGAAGGAAATAAAAAATTATCTGAAAAATATAATAAAGAAGGTAATTTTCCACTTGTTGTTCTTATAGATAAGTCTGGAAAAGTTATAGGGATGACAGGTTTTAAAAACGTTACTGCAGAGGAGTATGTTAAGCTAATAGAATCATTAAATAAATAATGAAACATTTCTTATTACTATTTATTTCACTAATTACAATCAATTCTTTTGGGCAAATTGTGCATAAAAGAAAGTTGTCAATGTTAGGAAGTCCGTTTGAAATTACTTTAGTAGCTAAAGATACTATTCAAGGTAACTATTTCATTGACAAAGCCGTTGCTGAAGTTAAAAGAATTGAGAATTTGATTTCTGATTGGATTCCAACCACACAAATTTCTGAAGTCAACAAAAATGCTGGAATCATTCCTGTAAAAGTTGATGATGAAGTTTTTCAATTGGTAACAAGAGCAAATAAAATTTCAAAACTAACCAATGGAGCCTTTGATATTTCATATGCTTCAATGGATAAAATTTGGAAGTTTGATGGCAGCATGAAAGAAATGCCAACCAAGGAAGCAATCAAAAATTCGGTTGAAAAAATTGGATATGAAAAAATTATAATGAACGATTCTGCTAAAACTATTTTCTTGGAACAAAAAGGAATGAAGTTGGGTTTAGGAGGAATTGGTCAAGGATACATTGCAGATAAAGTAAAGGCATTATTGCAAAAAGAAGGATGCCAGTCTGGAATTGTAAATGTTTCTGGCGATATAAATACTTGGGGAAAACAAATTGATGGCAAGCCTTGGACAATCGGAATTATAAATCCGATGAACAAAAATAAGGTTTTTGCAACATTTCCACTTGAAGATAGTGCAGTAGAAACATCAGGTAGCTATGAAAAATTTGTAATGTTTAATGGTGTAAGATATTCGCATATCATCGATCCAAGAACAGGTTATCCAGCAACAGGAATTGTCAGTGTATCGGTATTTGCAAAACAAACTGAAATAGCAGATGCTTTAGCAACTGGAATTTTTGTATTAGGAATTGATGTTGGATTGGATTTAGTAAACCAACTTAAAGGAATAGAATGTATTATAGTTGACGACAAAGGAAAAATACATACATCAAAAGGAATTGATATTCAAAAATATAAATCTTAATTAATTACACCATGTTTAAGAAAATAACATTAGTAGTTTTTTCGATAATGGTTTTACAATCATGTAATTCAGTAAAACAATATGAAAAAGCTAAAGTTAACAGTACAGAAATGAAGCTTTCTGCAAAGTCTTCAGAACGATATGAAACTGCTTTTCAAGTTTATAGAGAAGCTGCAGCTGGAGCAAATGGAGGAAAATCTGGTGGTGGTTGTGGATGCAATTAATTTTTAATAAAATCATGCAAAATAAATTAGTAATAGTATTTTTCCTTTTTTCAGCCTTGGTCTTTTCACAAGAAACCGAAGTGGTAAAAGATACTACAGTAACTTTCAAAAAAAGAGTATTAGAGTCAACAGAAGTTGATTTTATGCTCAGTTATTACAATCAAGACGGAATTCATTCCTCTGTATCTGGAGGAATTGGTTCAGAAAAACTGACCGATATTGCTTCTAATATAGTTGTGGCAATTCCTATGAATGATGATGATGTACTTACTATTGATGCTGGAATCTCTGCGTACACATCTGCCTCATCAAGTAACATTAACCCTTACGATTCTAAAAATCCAACTCCATGGCAAAGTTCGTCAGGAGCTTCAGAGCAAGACGCTTTAGTTTCTTTAGTAGCTAATTACAGTCATAGTAGTGATGATAGAAACTTTATTTGGAATGCAGATGTTTCATTTTCTAACGAATATGATTACACTTCAATAGGTTTTGGAGGAGGAATTTCAAAGTTATTTAACGATAAAAATTCTGAAGTTTCAGTAAAGGTAAATGCTTATCTAGATCAATGGAGACCAATTTATCCTGGAGAATTGCGTAATGGAAATTATCCTAGTTATAATCCATTATTTAGCCCAAATTTTGTTGCTTGGGACAGTACAGCTCGTAATTCTTATTCAGCTTCAATAAGTTTCTCTCAAGTACTTACTAAGAAAACACAATTTTCTATTTTCTTCGATTTAGTGCAACAAGATGGTAAACTTTCAACACCTTATCACAGAATTTATTTTGCAGATAAACCTGATTATTATTTTGGTAATCCAAGTTTTATACCAAATTATGAAAACACTTCTAATGCAGGAGTTTACAGATTAGCTGATGCCATAGAAAAATTGCCAAGTTCTCGTTTCAAATTGCCTATTGGTTTGCGTTGGAATTACTATATCAATGAAACATTTGTTGTTCGAACGTATTACAGATATTATACAGATAATTGGGATATTACAGCGCATACAGCATCTATAGAAGTGCCCATTAAATTGACAGATAAATTTACTGTATCTCCAATGTATCGTTATTATACACAAACACAATCTAAATATTTTGCTCCGTTTGAAAAACATTTATCAACAGAAGAATTCTATACTTCAGATTATGATTTATCATCATTTAATGCAAATCAATACGGACTTGGAGTATCTTACACGGATATTTTTACGAGCTCAAAAATTTGGAAATTTGGTTTAAAAAATATTGATTTTAGATTCAATCACTACGATAGAAGTGATGGTCTAAGTTCAAATATAGCTAGTTTAGGATTCAAATTTGTAATGCAATAGCAATGAAAATTTTAATAGTTGAAGACGAAAAAGGAATTTCAGATTTTCTAAAACAAGGTTTAGAAGAAGAAAGTTATGAAATAATCGTGGCATCAGATGGCTTGTCAGGTTTGGATTTAGCTATTACAAATAAGCCAGATTTAATTTTGTTAGATTGGATGTTGCCTAAAATGTCTGGAATTGATGTTTGTAAAGAATTTAGAAAAACAGATTCAAAAACACCAATTATTTTTCTTACAGCCAAAGATACTATTCAAGAAACTATAGAAGGATTAAAATCTGGCGCTAATGATTATATTAAAAAGCCTTTTAGCTTTGAAGAATTATTAGAAAGAATAAAAATTCATTTTAGAACTATTGATGAAGTAAAACAGTTAGTGCTTTCAAATATTAAAGTTGATTTAAGTAAATATCAAGTTTTTGTTGATGATAAAGAAGTTTCTCTAACACAAAGAGAATTTGAATTATTAGTTTATCTAATAAAAAATAAAGGAAACGTTTGTACAAGAGTTCAAATTATTGAAGATGTTTGGGACATTCATTTCGAATATGATACTGGAGTAATAGATGTTTTTATGAATGCTATTCGAAAAAAACTTAACTTAAGTAAAGAAAATGATTGCATTAAAACAATAAGAGGAGTAGGCTATATAGCTAATGATATTAATTAAATATGTTCACATTTTCATTCAGAAATAGAATTGCTTTCAATTATATTATTAGTACTGCTTTACTAATAGCCTTTGTATTTATTGTAATTTATCAAGTCATTTATTATAGTGTTGATAATCATATAAATGATGATATAAATGATGAAGTCAAAAAGCATCTAGGTGAAATAGAAATCGATAGAAATAATACTTACCTAATACAAGTTGATCAATGGAGGGCAAGAGAACATAACACTGTTGATGTTAATCCAGTATTTGTTCAGTTTCATGACATTAACAACCAACTTATTGATAAATCACCTAATCTTAAAGGAATTTTATTAAAACTAAATGATAAAGACAAAGACAACGTTCTTGTTGATACCTATTTAAATAATAAACCAATAAGACAAATTCAAGTTCCACTTGTAGATAATAATAAAATTATTGGACATGTAATTGTAGCAATGTCACTTGATGATGCCACAATGATATTATCCAATTTAAAGAAAATACTTTTAATTGCATTTCCTCTAATATTAGTTGTTTTATTCTTGATTGCAAGACTTATTGCAGGAAGAAGTATTAAACCAGTTACTTCAATAATTGAAACATCTAGCACCATAACTAGAGATAATTTAAAATCTAGGATTCAACTTCCAAATAATAAAGATGAATTATACACGCTTTCTGAAACGATAAATAATCTTTTAGATAGAATTGAAAATGCAATTGAACGTGAGAAACAATTTACCTCAGATGCCTCACATGAACTTCGAACACCATTGGCTGTAATAAAAGGAACAATGGAAGTATTAATAAGAAAACCTAGAGAAAAGCAAGAATATGAAGATAAAATCAATTTTTGCATAACAGAAGTTGATAGATTAAATAATCTAGTTGACCAGTTACTTTTATTAGCACGTTTTGAAAATCAAAAGCAAAATATTAGAAACGAACAAGTATATCTTAACTCTCTAATACTTGATACAATAGCTAGATTTTCTGAAAAAATTAAAGAAAAAAAGATAACAATTGTTGCCAATTTTCAAGAGGATTATTATATAAAATCAGATACTTATTTAGTTTCTATCATTTTAAGTAATATAATATCTAATGCAATAAAGTACAGTAATAAAAGTGGAAAAATTGATATTGAATTGAAAAAAGATAAGGAGAACGTTTATTGCAGTATTTCAGATAATGGTATTGGAATTGTAGCGGAAGATTTAGAAAAAATATTCAACTCTTTCTACCGTTCAGATATTTCTAATCATCCTGAAATTAAAGGAACTGGACTTAGTCTATCAATTGTTAAAAGACTCTGCAATTTGCTTTCTATAGAATTAAATATTAAAAGTATAAAAGAGGAAGGTACTTCTGTAAATTTAAGGATTTCCTAATTAGATATTAAGTTTATACTAAGTTTTAATTTTCATCAATTGACTATCTTTGTTAAAAGAAAATTGAAAGAAAATGCTTGAAAAAATCATCGCCTTTAGCTTAAAAAACAAACTAATAGTTTTACTATTTACACTAGGAATTTTCGGATTCGGAGTATATTCTGTATTCCAAATTTCAATTGGTGCTGTGCCAGATGTAACTAATAATCAGGTTCAAGTAATTACAACTTCTAGAAATCTTTCCACTCAAGATATTGAACAATTCATTACTTATCCAGTAGAAATTGAAATGGCAAACTTGCCTGGAGTAAAAGAAATTCGCTCTATTTCAAAATTTGGACTTTCTGTAGTAACCATTGTTTTTGAAGACGATATGGGTTCGTATCTTCCAAGACAATTAATTGCCGAAAAAATAAAAACAGCTTCCGAAAAAATACCTCAAGGTTTTGGAACTCCAGAAATGGGTCCAATCACAACTGGTTTAGGTGAAATTTATCAATATGTTTTAGATGTTAAACCTGAATATAAAAATCAATATTCTGTAACCGATTTAAGAACCATTCAAGATTGGGTTGTAAAACGTCAATTATCTGGAATAAAAGGTGTTGTAGAAATAAATACTTGGGGAGGTTATTTAAAACAATATGAAGTTGCCATAAATTCATCTAAACTTAAAGCGATGAATATTTCAACTATTGATGTTTTCAATGCTTTAGAAAATAACAATAGCATTGCTGGTGGCGCTTACATTGAAAAGGTAAATCAAAGCTATTTTATTCGTGGCGAAGGAAAAGTAAAATCGCTTGATGACATAGAAAATATTGTTGTTAAAAATGACAATGGAATTCCAATTTATGTAAAAGATGTAGCACAAATTGGTTTTGGAAGTGCCAATCGTTTTGGAGCAATTACCGGAAATGGAGAAGGAGAGAAGGTACTTGGGCAAGTAATGATGCTAAAAGGAGGAAACTCTAAGCAAGTAATTGGTGATGTAAAAGCAAGAGTTGCCGAAATCGAAAAAACATTACCAAAAGGCGTTTATATCAACCCATTTTTAGAAAGAAGTGAACTAGTCGGAAAAACTACTTTTACTGTAGCAGAAAACCTTATTTTAGGTTGTTTAATTGTAATTTTTGTAGTCGTTCTTTTGTTAGGAAATTGGCGTTCAGGATTGGTTGTTGCTTCAGTAATTCCATTATGTTTATTATTTGCAATTTCGTTTATGAACATCTTTGGAATTGATGCAAACTTAATGAGTTTAGGCGCAATAGATTTCGGGATTATAATTGATGGAGCCGTAATTATTGTTGAGTTTATCGCTTTTCAAATTGCTCACAAATCAAGACATTTAGTTAATTTATCCAAAGAGGAACGTCAAATTCAAATTGATGAAATCACTTATAAAAGTGCTTCCAAAATGATGAATTCAGCTGTTTTTGGTCAGTTAATTATTCTAATAGTTTTCATTCCAATTCTTTCACTATCTGGCGTTGAAGGAAAAATGTTCAAACCAATGGCAATGACATTTAGTTTTGCATTAGTAGGAGCAATGCTACTTTGTTTCACTTATGTTCCTGTAGTTTCTTCATTGTTTTTAAAACCTAAAGAAGAAAATCCAAATTCTTTTTCTTCTCGATTAATAACCAAAATGAATTCGTGGTATTTGCCTGTAATCACTTGGGCTCTAAGTAATACTAAGAAAGTAATTTATGGAGCCATATCATTATTAGTCTTTGCAATCGTACTTTTTACAACAATGGGTGGCGAGTTTATTCCTACTTTAGATGAAGGTGATTTTGTAATTCAACCGGTTTTAAAAACAGGGACTTCATTGACTAAAACAATAGAAACAACTACCAAAATTGAAAAAATAATTCTAAAAAATTTCCCAGAAGTTACGCAAGTTGTAAGTAGAATTGGAGCAGCTGAAGTGCCAACCGATCCAATGAGCATGGAAGAATCGGATGTTATTGTAAAACTGAAACCAAAAGGTGATTGGGTTTCTGCAGATTCAAAAGACGAATTAGCAGATAAAATTAAAACTGAGATAGAAAAGCAAATTCCAAACATGGAAATCGAATTCACGCAACCTATAGAAATGCGATTTAACGAATTAATCTCAGGAACTAGAAGTGATGTTGCTATTAAAATATTTGGGGAAGATTTGAATGTATTAGCAAAAAGAGCACAACAAATTAAATATGCTATTGCAGATGTAGAAGGCGCTTCTGATATTATTATTGAAAAAACAGAAGGTTTGCCACAAATGAGTGTAGTTTACAATCGTTCAAAAATTGCTCGATACGGATTGAATATTGCTGATTTGAATGAAATGATAGCACTTGGTTTTGCAGGAAAAACTGTTGGAACTGTATTCGAAGGTGAAAAGCGTTTTGATATGGTAATTCGTTTAGATAAAACCAACCGTCAAGATATCGATAATTTGAGAAATCTGTATGTTCCAACTCCAAATGGTGAACAAATTCCACTTCAAGAATTGGCACAAATTGAATATACAGAAGGTCCAGCAAAAATTTCAAGAGACAATACTCGTAGAAGAATTGTTGTTGGAATCAACGTTAGAAACCGCGATTTGCAAAGTGTTGTAAACGATGTTCAAAAAATTGTTAACGAGAAAATAAAATTACCGGAAGGTTATTATGTAACTTATGGTGGTCAATTTGAAAACCTTCAAAGTGCCAAAGCGCGTTTGTTGATTGCTGTTCCAATCGCATTATTTTTAATATTTATTCTTTTGTATTTTGCGTTTGGTTCGGTAAAGGAAGCTTTGATGGTTTATTCTGCAATTCCACTTTCAGCGGTTGGAGGAATATTATTTCTTTGGATTCGTGATTTACCATTTAGTATTTCCGCAGGTGTTGGATTTATTGCTCTTTTCGGAATCGCAGTCCTTAACGGAATTGTACTTATTGAACATTTTAAAGAACTAAAACATCAAGGAATGAAAGATATAAACGAACTAATTTTGAAAGGTACAACCGATAGATTACGTCCAGTTTTACTAACAGCAGCTGCTGCAGCTTTAGGATTTTTGCCAATGGCAATTTCGTCATCAGCAGGAGCAGAGGTTCAACGTCCGTTAGCAACAGTTGTTATTGGTGGATTGTTTACAGCAACCATTTTAACCATGATTGTACTTCCAATTTTATACAAACTTTTAGACAAAAAAGAAGGCAAAAAAGCTAAGTTTAAAATTCATGCCAATGCCACAATCATTTTGTTACTATTGAGTTCATCATTGGCGTTTTCACAAAATAGTAATCCTGAATTAGATAGTTTAATTTCAAAAGCGCATCAAAATAACAAAGCCATAAAAGCTGGTCAATTATCAGTTGATAAAGCTAAAGCGAATATAAAATCGGCTTACTCGTTTGATAAAACTAATATTTATTACAGCTATGATCAGAACAATTTGGCTTTAAATAATCTGCCTTTAAAAGTATTCGGAGTACAACAACGATTTTTATTTCCATCGGTTTATGGTGCTCAAAAGAAATTATATTCTGCTGAATATGAAAGAGAAAAAGCAAATTTTGAAATCACCAAAAATAGATTATCAAATGAGGTTGCTAAAGTTTATAATCATATTGTTTATTATCAAAATCAAGAAAAATTATTCAAATATTTAGATAGTTTGTATCAAAATTTCTCGAAAGCAAGTGATAGACGTTTTGAATTAGGAGAAACCAATTACCTTGAAAAAATTACAGCTCAAAGTAAGTTTAGACAAATCAGAACTAGATTAGCTCAAATAGAAAAAGACAAATTGGCTAATTATGAAATGCTAAAAGGGTTGTTACAATCTGATGAAAAAACTATTATAAAAAATGACAAATTAATTCCAAACAATACAATAATTGAAAGTACAAGTAAAGACTTATATAATTCTTATTTTGAGAATATTACAAAAACATTTCAATCTAATACTAAACTTCAAAAACAACACTATTTGCCAGATATAAATCTAGAGTATTTTCAAGGTACGAATAATGGTTTATCGCAGTCTTTATATGGATTTCAAGTTGGGTTATCAGTTCCAATTTTATTTGGAGGTACAAAAGCTAAAATCAATGTTGCCAATTTAGAATTACAAAGTTGGGAGCAACAAAAACAAAGTGAACAAATTAAAATGGAGCAATTCATTTCACAAAAGAAAAATGAATTAATCAAACATGAAGAAGGAATAAAATACTATAAAGATTACGGAGAAAAATTGGCTAAAGAAATTATAAAAGTAGCGGATATGAGCTATAAACATGGAGAAATAGATTTTTTTCAATACATTACCTCTTTAGAAAACGCCACATCAATTCAAGTGGATTATCTTGAAAATGTGTTACAATACAACAAAACCCAATTTGATTTACACTATCTTAATTACTAATTTACGATGAAAAAAATACTATATATACTTGCAGCGACTACTTTACTAGTTTCATGTAAAGATGCAAAAACAGAAGCTCCAGCAGACAAAAATGATGGTTTAACTATAATTTCTACCAATCAATTTAAAACTATGGCAATGGAAGTTGGAACTCCAGTAGAACAAGATTTTGATGTCACTGTAAAGGCTTCAGGTAAGATAGACGTTCCACCTCAAAATAGAGCTAAAATTACTTCATTTATTGGAGGATATGTAAAATCTACGAGCCTTTTGGTTGGAAATAAAGTAATTAAAGGTCAGCCACTCTTGACTATGGAAAACACAGAATTTCTTGATATTCAGAAAGATTATCTTGAAGTTGCTGAACAAATCACCTATTTAAAATCGGAATTTGAAAGACAAAAAACGTTGTATGATGAGAAAATTACTTCTCAAAAGAACTACTTAAAAGCGGAAAGTGATTATAGAAGAGCCAAAGGAATGTATCAAAGTTTAAGAGCTAAATTACTTTTGCTAAACATCAATCCAAGTAATGTTGAAAAAGGAAAATTGACTTCTGTTGTTACTATTTTCTCTCCAATTTCAGGTGATATTGTAATCATGAATGCTAATGTCGGAATGTACATTGCAGCTTCTGATGTAATTTTAGAAATTGTTGACACAAGTCATTTGCATTTGGAATTAGCAGTTTTTGAAAAAGATATTTTGAAAATCAAAGTTGGTCAAAAAATTAAATTCACTGTTCCAGAAGCTTCAAAGGAAATTTTTGATGCTGACGTTCATTTGGTAGGAAAATCTATTGAAGGTAACGACAGAACTATCAATGTTCATGGGCATCTTGATGACGCTATCAAACAAAGATTATTAACAGGTATGTTTGTTGAATCTCAAATCATAACCGATTCTAAAAAAGGTTTAGCCATACCGAAAGACGCTTTAATCTTTGAAAACCAGAAATATTTCGTACTTTTATTAAAGAATGAAGACGCAAAAGGATATTCATTTGAAAAGGTTCAAGTTCAAAAAGGAACTGCTTCAGAAAATTTTGTTGAAATTCTACCAAATGAGCAAGTTAATGCCAATTCAAAACTATTAACCAAAGGAGTTTTTGATATTATTAACTAAAAAAAGGATAAAAAAAACAATCACTCAATTACTAAAAATATATAAAGATGATTAAATCTAAAAAAGAAAAGGAAACAATAACAATAGATAATTATCTAGACAGTCATTACATTCATAGAAGTAATTGGTTAAGAGCTGCAGTTTTAGGCGCAAATGATGGAATAATATCTATTTCTAGTCTTGCTATTGGAGTTGCTGCGGCAAGTTCAACAAGAGAACCAATTGTTTTAGCTACAGTAGCCGGACTTGTTGCTGGTGCATTGTCAATGGCAGCTGGAGAATATGTATCTGTAAGTTCACAAACGGATACAGAAAAGGCAGATATTGAAAGAGAAATAAAAGAATTAGAAGAAATGCCTGAAGAAGAGTTGAAAATATTAGCTCAAATATATGAAAAAAGAGGATTAAAAAAAGAAACCGCTATGCAAGTAGCCATTGAATTCACGGAAAAAGATGCATTAGGCGCTCATATCAGAGATGAATTAGGAATAAATGAGATAAGTCAAGCAAATCCTATTCAAGCGGCTATTTCATCAGGTGCTGCTTTTACTGTTGGTGGTGTATTGCCATTGCTTGTTATTCTTTTTGCACCCATAAAAAATATGGAATATTGGCTATATGCTTTCACAATAATTTTTCTAATGGTATTGGGAAGTATAGCTGCTAAAACTGGAGGCTCAAGTATTAAAAAAGCTATTTTACGTATAACCATTTGGGGTACAATCGCAATGGTATTATCAGCATTAGTTGGGTATATCTTTGGAGTTAGGGTATAAAACTTAATCAATAAAATATATGAGATTTATGTAATTTATTTAAAGTATTTTACAAAAATTAAATTTAAATAAATGACTAATTTAGGCTAACCAATAGAACTAAATAAAAAACTTAAAAAATTAAATTATGAACGACGCACATTTGCACATGGTAGTAAACCACTTTCCAATTATTGGAATAATTCTTGGTTTTGGAGTTTTAATTGCAGGAATTGTTTTTAAAAATGATTCTGTAAAAAATACAGCTTATAGCTTGTTTATCGTAGGAGCTATTTTTGCTGCTATAAGTATGGCAACAGGAGAAGGAGCAGAGGAAATGGTAGAAGATATGCCTTCTGTTGGAAAACAAATCATTCACGAGCATGAAGAAATGGCTGAAAAACTAGCCATAGTATTATATCTTTTAGGAGTAGTTTCAATTGCTGGATTGTATACCAATATCAAAAAACACTCACAAGCTAAATTAGTATCATTCTTAGCATTAACCATTGCTGCTGTTGGAATCTTTTTAGGAAAACAAACAGGAACAACTGGAGGAGAAGTTCGTCATACTGAAATAAGAGCAAATTTGGGAACAGCTACAGAAGCAACTCAAAGTGGAGATGAAGCCGTAGAAGATGAAGATTAAATAACCATTTATATTTTAAAAACCGCTTTATTAGTCGTGATAAAGCGGTTTTTTTATTTAGCTTTGAATTAAATTTTATAAAATGAAGAAAATCCTTTTCATCGACCGCGACGGAACTATTGTAAAAGAAGCAAAAGCACCAGATTATGTTTTAGATTCTTTTGAAGAATTAGAATTTTACCCTGAAGTGTTTCGCTATTTAGGAAAAATTGTTCGAAAATTAGATTACGAAATTGTAATGGTTACCAATCAAGATGGGTTAGGAACTAAAGCTCTTCCAACTGAAACTTTCTGGAACATTCACAACAAAATCATGAAAGCATTCGAAAATGAAGGAATTGTTTTCAGCAAAGTTTTCATTGATGATTCTTATCCCGAAGATAAAAAACCAACTCGTAAGCCAGGAATAGGTATGGTTACAGAATATATAGATAATCCTAAATACAATTTAAAAAAATCTTTCATGATAGGTGATAGATTAACCGATATAGAATTTGCCAAAAATCTTGGAGCAAAAGGAATTTTCATCAATAATGATGAAGCATTGGGAGCAACAGAGATCAATTCTAAAAGAGAAGAATTAGATGCATTTATTGCTTTACAAACCACAAGTTGGAAAAAAATCTATAAGTTTTTAAATAAAATAAACCGATATTAACTAGCAACTTCAAGTAAAAGCACTTGACTTTTCAATCGTTCTATCAACATATTCATCATTCTCTTATTCAAATTGGAAGAATTTTTAATATAAGTATTGTATTCCTCTGTAGTAAATAAACCAATTACCATTCCTTTTAGCGAGTTTCTAAATTTGATATCGCGTTGGATTGTATTTTCTATATAAGCCATCTTTTTATCAGGTGAAAGTGTGAAGAAAACGCCTTTTTGCTTTACAGCATAGTTGGTAAAAACTTCAATAAATAAATCATTTTGAAATTTTAGTATTGGTCTCAAGGTCTTGTTTTGAAAGATTTCTTCTGACGAAGATTGCTCAGTAATGTTTCCTATTGAAGAGCCACGTAATTCTAAAATTGAAATATCTCTTGCTTCCATATTTTTTTATTTAAAGTTATAAAAAAACCTCTGTCGTAAAACAGAGGTTGATTTATATTTATTAAGAACTAATTGTTAATTAGTCTTTGATTTTGAAAGTTACTCTTCTAACAAGTTTTCTAGCTCCTTCAGAATCAACATCTACTGATGTATCTTCACCTGAACCAACTATATTAAGTCTTGAAGCATCAATTCCTGCTTTAACTAAAATTGCTTTAACAGCTTCTGCACGTCCTTTAGATAATGCATCATTACGCTCATTAGATCCAATTTCGTCTGCATGACCGATAATGTCTACAGATGCAGTAGGGTTGTTTTTCAAATAAGTTCTGATAAAGTCAATTCCTTCAGTTGAAACATTTGTAGGTTTAACTTTAGCTGTATCGAAATACGTTGTAACATAACCTTCGTTTACTAAACGTTTAATCATGTCAGAATTAGATTTTTCTGAAGTTTCTTTAGATGATTTGTCAATATATCGTTCTAATTCATCTGGAACACCATTTCTATTGATATCAACCATTTTACCTCTTGTATCAACAGCAACACCAGCTACAGAATTGTTTTCTTGATCTAAATAATCAGCTACACCATCTTTATCTGTATCATTCATTAATGTTTCTACATCACCAATTCTTTTGTTAAGAGCTTCAATTTCTTCAATGTTTTTATCCTTTAAGATAGTATAATCTCCATGAAGTTCATTTCTTCCGAAAGAATAAGTTAAACCTAATGATGTTGTTACTAATTGACCATTTAAGTTATTCTCAATTTCTGAGTATGTTCCATCCCAATTAAAATGTTGTCTGTAATTGTTTTGAACAGTTACATCAAGAATAACAGACATTTTTTTAGAGATTCTAAATTCAGGAGTTACACCAATTAATAGACCTCCGTTGTATTCAGTTACATTGTAGTTATGATCGTGTTCAATAATATTTGGAGTTTTAGATGTCATCGCATCAATTTTCAAACCACCATGTATTAAAATTGCAAGTCTACCCATTGGCTCTTGAATTTTGAATAAACGATTAGCATTTACAACACCTTGAAATGAAACACCAATTTGTTGCATTTTAAAAGGTAAACTACCATTATTTTTGATGTTTTTTATTTCTTCAAAATGTAAGCCTCCTTTAATACCAAAAACAGGACTAAACATATATCTAGCAGCTAATGAGAAACCATTTGCTTGCGGTTTACCTAAAAAAGTACCTGGGTCACTTGAAAAATATCCAATAGAATATGGTCTAACTCCTTTTGCCTGACCAACAGTTGCTTCAATTGTCCATTTGTTATATTCAGAAGATGCTGTATCTTTTTTAACTTCATTTTCTTGCGCAAGAACTGACATAGAAGAAGTCAACAATAAGGACAATAATGTAATTTTTTTCATATTATAAAATAGGTTATATATACTATTAATTTGCAAATATAATGGTTTACACGTAATTAACAACTTTTTTGAAAACAAAAAGCAATTTGTAGAAATAATTTTACTAGGCAAAACAATTTTAATTTATAATCAATTTATCAGAATGCAAAAACGAAATCCCTAAATTTGCTAAATAAATTATATTCAAATGAGATTTCATACCAGAAAATGGGTTAAGCCCGAAGATTTGAACCCAAACAGTACTTTATTTGGCGGTAGATTATTAGCGTGGATTGATGAAGAAATAGCTTTATATGCTATAATTCAACTTGAAAGTCCTAGAATTGTTACCAAACATATGTCGGAAATTAATTTTAGAGCATCCGCAAAACAAGGTGATATCGTTGAAATTGGAATTGATGTAGTAAAATTCGGAACAACATCTTTAACTTTAATGTGCGAAGTACGAAACATGATGACCAAAGAAACCATCATTACTATTGACACAATCACAATGGTTAGTGTTGGTTTAGATGGAAAACCACAAGCTCATGGTAAGACTAAAATCGAATATGTAGAAGATAGATTGAAAAAATAATTATTCTTCTAAAGTCATTCTGTCGGTTGGCATTTCGTAAATTTCTAAATCAAAATACGCTATAGATGCGATAATATGGTCAAAAATATCTGCCATAATATATTCGTATTGCTCAAATCGTTGGTCTTTAGAAAAAACATAAATTTCTAAAGGCATTCCGTGTGGAGTAGGCTGCAATTGACGACATAGAAGAATCATATTTTTATTAATTCCAGGATAATGTTCCAAATAATTTGTAATATATTTTCTGAATAACCCAAAATTAGTCATATTTCTACCATTAATAGATAGCGATTTATCTACATTATAAGTTTTGTTATACTTATTAATTTCTTCTTGACGTACATCTATATAATGAGAAACCAATTGAATTCGCTTCATTTTTTGCAAATCGTCCTCCGTCAAAAATCTGATACTTTTTGCTTTAACTAAAATATGTCTTTTGATTCGTCTTCCATCAGAATCTAACATTCCTCTCCAATTTCTAAATGAATCAGAAATTAAGCTGTAAGTTGGAATTGTAGTTGTAGTATTATCAAAATTTCGAACTTTTACTGTTGCTAAATTGATTTCAATTACATCACCATCAGCACCATATTTATCAAATGTAATCCAATCTCCAATTCGAACCATATCGTTTAAAGAAACTTGAACACTTGCTACAAATCCGAGAATGGTATCTCTAAAAATTAAGATTACGATGGCCGAAATTGCTCCTAAAGTTCCAAATAATGTGTTTGTAGTTATATCAAATATCTTTGAAATAATAACACCAACACCAACAATCCAAAGGATTATCATAATTACCTGAATGTAACTATCTATCGGTTTATCACTATATTTGGGTTGATCTTTTAAGTAATCGCGAATGGCTTTTAGCACACTTCGAACTATCCAAAGTGATAATAAAATTATATAAATTCCAACTAATTTTCCGAAAACGGTTTCCCAATAAACATAAGCTTCAAGAATAACCGGAACTGATTTATAGATGAATAAAAACGGAATTAAATGAGCAATATATTTGGCAGTTTGATTGGAAACTAACAAATCATCGAAGTTAGTTTTGGTCTTTTTAGCCACAATTGCCATAATTGTAACCAATGTTAATCGAAATATTACATATATTAGATAAGCCAAAACACATAAAACAACAATGTTTATAGCCAAGCTAATATAAGATGCTGTGGTATCACCAAAACTCATTTTACGAAGTAAGGGATACAACCAACCAAATATTTTCTCTAACGTTTTATGCATTCTTTAAATACTTTCTTTCAATGTAAAAAGTTCCAAATGGAGGAATAGAAGCCAAACAAATCTCAACATATTTTCTAGCTTCCCATTTTTCAGAGAATTTAAGATAGGTCGCAACTATGATATATAAAGTAAACAATACACCATGAGCCATTCCAATATGTTTTACATAAATTGGATCTCCAAAAATATATTTCATTGGCATGGCAAAGAAAAAAAGAAGAATTGCTGATATTCCTTCTATTAGGGCTAATTTTTTAAAAAATTTCAACATCGATTTTTATTTTGGTATACAAAATTAAGCATATCATTATTTAAAAACCTACAATCTGACTTACTTTTGCAATAATTTAGCATTTATATGAGCAAACGCGATTTAAAAAAGTATTTATCCGAATTGAATAAAGAACAATTGGAAGAACAATTAATAGAGCTTTACGACAAATTTAAAGACGTAAAAGTGTATTATGATTTTGTTTTTAATCCAAACGAACGAAATTTGGTTAAAGATGCTAAACTCAAAATTTCTAACGAATATTATCCAATTCGAGGTAAAAAGCCTAAAATGCGTCGCTCTACAGCACAGAAATTCATCAAACATTTTATTACACTTGGAGTAGATTCTTTTATAATTGTTGATGTCATGCTTTATAACATTGAAATTGCGCAAACCTTATCATCTGAAAAGCAAATTAATCAAGAAGCATTTTATAAAAGTATGCTCAATTCCTTTGAACAAGCCATAAGTTTCATGATTGAGAAAGGAATTTTAGACGAATTTAGAAGTAGAGTAGTGGCTATAAAAGAAGAAAGTATCAAACAAAATTGGATGAACAAATACGAATTCAACGCTATTGTGGAACGATTTGATTATTAAATTTTCTATATATTTCCAAAAACATAGCGTTCAAACTCTTTTTTAGATGTATTTTTGCAAAATTGTAAAAATCGCTATGTCAAAAAAAGATATTCTTGCCGAAATTGAAGATAAAAAGGAACTTTACGGTTACCAGAAAGGCGATATCGACAAAATTTTTGAGCGATTAGATAATGCGCCACACAATTATCATTTATTATATCAATTGCCTACAGGTGGCGGAAAAACTGTAATATTTTCTGAAATCACAAGACGTTACTTGGAGCAACATAATAAGAAAGTTGTTGTTCTAACGCATCGAATAGAACTTTGTAAGCAAACTTCAAAAATGCTTAAAGCGTTTGATGTTAAAAATAAAGTCATCAACAGTGCCATTAAGGAGCTTCCAGATCAAGAAGAATATTCTTGTTTTGTAGCTATGATTGAGACGTTAAAAAACCGTCTTAATGATGAAAAATTAGAAATACAAAATGTTGGTTTAGTGATAATTGATGAAGCTCACTTCAATTCATTTAGGAAGTTGTTTAGTGCTTTTGAAAATGCATTTATTCTAGGAGTAACAGCAACGCCTTTGAGTTCAAATATCAAACTTCCGATGTATGAAAATTACAGCGAATTGATTGTTGGAGATACGATTCAAAACCTTATAGATAAAGGATTCTTGGCAAAAGCAACAACATATAGCTATGATGTTGGATTAACTTCGTTAAAAGTTGGAATAAATGGTGATTATACTGTAAAATCTTCAGACGATTTGTACAGTAATATGGTGATGCAAGAGAAATTATTGCATGCCTATACAGAAAAAGCCCTTGGGAAGAAAACTTTGATTTTCAACAACGGAATCAATACTTCATTGCATGTTTATGAGAGCTTTAGACATGCCGGATACAACATTAGGCATCTTGATAATACAACTTCTACAGAAGATAGAAAAGATATTTTGCAATGGTTTAAGAAAACTCCAGATGCTATTTTAACTTCAGTTGGAATCTTAACCACAGGATTTGATGAACCCACAGTAGAAACCATTATTTTAAATCGAGCTACGAAGTCGTTAACGCTTTATTTTCAGATGATTGGACGTGGTTCTAGAAAATTACCTCATAAAGATCATTTTACCGTTATTGACTTAGGAAACAACGCATTACGCTTTGGTTTGTGGAATAATCCTGTAGATTGGCAACATATTTTTAAATCTCCAGAATATTATCTAGAAAGTTTGCGTGATGATGCAGATATTGAAAGTAATTTCAAATATATAATGCCTGACGAACTTCGTAAGAAATTTTCAAAATCTATTGATATTTCTATGGATATTCATGAGGAATTCAAATTTACAGTTAAAAATAATTTGAAAGCCAAAACCATTATTGAAAAATCTTTGGAACAACACGCAACAATGTGTGTGGAAAATACGGAAGAATTAATTGACGCCAGAAAACTTTCAAAAGAATTAAACGACGATATTGAATATCGAATTAAACAATATTGTATTTGTTTAGGAAACGTTACTAAAAACTACAGAAGTTGGTTAATAGAAGATTACACGTTAAAACTAACAATTGCAATTGGAAGATTATATCGTATTAAAATCATGTCAGAGCTTTAAAACACGTGCTTTCTGCTGTTTTACAATAATTATCTATTTGCACTATAATTTATATTATGTAAAATAGAATATTTCAAAAGCACTACACTGTTTCATAATAAATCTTCAGAATTATAGTTTTAAAACTACAAACTTAAAGGTTGATTGAATCTTTATCTTTATTACTTTTGCACATTGATTGATTTTTTATATTTTTATAAAAATAACTTATACTATGAGTAATGCTATTTCTGAACGTGTTGCAAATTTTCTAAAAGAATACGAACCGTTTAATTATTTATCATTTGATGATTTAATTAAAATTGCCAATACCATTCGTGTTATTAATTTGGAAAAACACAAGTCGTTGTTTCAAATTAATGATAAACTTCATGATTCTTTCTATGTTGTAGCTTCTGGTGTTATTCATCTAACCGTTATTTCAGATGCTGAAGAAACGTTATTGAATAAATGTTATGCTGGTGATATCTTTGGTTTACGTCCGTTTTTTGCTAAAAATAATTATCAAATGACTGCCAAAGCTCGTGAAGAAAGTATTGTTTACGCCATTCCTATCGCGACTTTCAAACCTTTTGTGGCTCAAAATACTGAAGTTTTAAATTTCTTATTAGAAAGTTTTGCAGCCAACACCAAAAATAACTTTGATAATCAAAGCCATGCATCGCTTTCTGATAATGTTGGATATACTGACAATCAATCTGATATGTTGTATTTTCAATCATTGACTTACAATAAAACGCCTTTAAAAATAAGTAGCACCACTCCTATCAAAGATGCCGCATTATTGGCTACAGAGAACATGATTGATAGTGTATTAATTACCGATCAAGGTTTACCTGTTGGAATTGTTACTGATAAAGATTTTAGATCGAAAGTTGCTACTGGTCGTTTTCCATTATCAAATGCTATTGATAAAATTATGGCTTCTCCAGTAATAACTGTTACTGAAAACATTTCGGTTGCTGAAGCACAGTTAGTTATGCTTAAACATGGTGTCACTCACCTATGTGTAACCCAAGACGGAACCGATAAATCTGAAGTGAAAGGTATTATTTCTGAACATGATTTAGTGGTTGCTCAAGCCAATAATCCTGGTGTACTTCTTAAAGAAATTAAACGTTCACAAACAGCCAAAGAACTTAAATTAGTTCGTGATAAATTAACAGATATCATTCAATCTTCATTAAATAAAAACATTCCTCTTACACATATTAATAGTATTGCTGGCGAAATTACTCTGGCAATCGTTAAAAGAGCTGTAGAACAATCCATTTTAGATTTGGGCTCACCTCCTGCTCGATTTGCTTGGTTAAGCATTGGTAGTCAAGGTCGTAAAGAGCAATTGTTATTGACAGATCAAGATAGTATTTTGGTTTTTGAAGATGTTTCTGCGGAAAAATACCGAGATGTAAAAGATTACTTTCTAAAATTAGCTAAAAAAGCAACAGCAACTTTAGAAAAAGTTGGATTTGCATTCTGTCCACAAGGTCATATGGCTAGTAATATGCTTTGGTGTAAGTCATTGACAGACTGGACAAAACAATACAACAGTTGGATGAATACTCCAGGTGAAAACTCTAATGAAATTAGTAGTGTTTTCTTTGATTATGAAATGGCTTTTGGTGAACAAAAAATTGAAGATGCCATCACGGAAACTATTTTCAAAAATGCTAAAAACAATGTCCTTTTCTTCGATTATTTAGGAAATGATGCTATAAAAAAACCTACGCCTTTAAACTTCTTCAAAAAATTCAATTTGGAAGAAGAAGGTGAAAATAAAGGTAAATTTGACATAAAAACAAGAGCTTTAATGCCACTTGTTGATGGTGCAAGAATGTTGACGATGAGCAATGGTATCAAAGGAATCAACAGTACTTATTTAAGATACAAACAATTAGCAATTGTAGATCCTAAATTCTCAGAAGTATATTTGAATTGTGCCGATGCATATTTGGTTTTATCAAAATTTAGAGCTGTAGAGGGATTAAAAAATGATAGTTCTGGTCAATATATTAATCTGGATGAACTGAATAAAGTAGATAGAGAGAAACTGAAAAATGCACTCAATCCAATGCGTGACTTAGAAGAACTAATAAAAGATCGTTTTCAACTGACTCAATTTTCATAGTATATGCTCGACTGGCTTAAAAATATCAACAAAGAATATCCTGAATTTTGGAAAACTTATTTATCTAAATTTGATAAAAAATCAAATCGATATGTTGTTTTATCTACCGAAACAACTGGACTTAATCCTAAGAAAGACGTAATCTTATCTTTTGGAGCTGTTGGCGTTGTAAATGATAATATTCTTATTGGTGATGTTTTTGAAGTAGTTATTCCTCAATATAAATTCCTTCACGACAACGGTTTATCTAATGATTTTCTTTTAGAAAGTTCGCAACCTAAATTATCTGAAATTCAAGCTATTGAAATGTTTATCAACTTTATTGGTAATGCCACTTTGGTCGGACATCGTATACATTTTGATATAGAAATGATTAACGAAGTATTAGAAAAATCTTCTTGTGGTAGACTTAAAAATGAAGCTTTAGATATTGAAATTATGTACAAAAAACTGCATGATATCAATGACAAAAACTTTTCGTTAGATGAGTTAAGCCACCTTTTCAAAATTGCTAAAACTGAACGCATCTCAACTACAGACGATGCTTACACTATTGCTTTATTGTTCTTAAAACTAAAAAGCAGATTAGGATTAAAGTAGCATCTTATTTTAAAAAAATCAACAAAGCAAGCACTATGGATTGGGCTAACTTAAGGAAATATCATAGCGAAAACCTTGCTTTAATTCAATCGGGCTTCACTCCTATTGTTTTTATGGGTGATTCCATAACTGAGTTTTGGTCGAATTACAATAGTTCCTTTTTTACAGAAAATGGATGCGTCAATCGTGGTATTAGCGGTCAAACAACTTCGCAAATGTTACTCCGTTTTCGTCAAGATGTGATTCAATTGCAACCTTCAAAAGTTGTTATTTTGGCAGGAATTAATGATATTGCCGAAAATACTGGACCCATTTCAATTGAAAATATCATGGGAAATATCATTTCTATGGTAGAATTGGCAAAAGCTAATCACTTTGAAGTTGTTTTATGTTCAGTGCTTCCGGCAAATAAATTCGATTGGAATCACAAAATTCAACCTGCAGATAAAGTACTGGAATTGAATAAACTAATTCAAAAATTTGCTAAAGAAAATGCCCTAAACCATGTTGATTATTACTCAAATATGGTAGATGACAATAAAGGTTTAAAGAAAATATATGGTGATGACGGCGTTCATCCCAACAAAGAAGGATATAAAATAATGGAACAATTGCTGCTTAAAGCGATTTTATAAAATAAAACTATGACTAAAGAAGAAATTTTACAAAAAGTAGTGGAACGTATTAAAGACAACGAATACGATCACGAAATAGAAACCTTTTTAAAGCGTAAAGAAGTCAACCCAGACGAGTTTAAATCTATTATTGAAACGGCTCGTGCTCAAGTTCTTGAAGAACGTCTTAAGACTATGCCTAAAAAGAATCTAGCTGTGTTTGTAGTGCTTGTGGTTTTGATTATAGCAACACTTTACCTGTTTGCTTTCTACTTACCCAACACCAACGTTTCACAAAACAAAACCTTTTTATCAATATTAGGAACGGCTGCTTTTTGCTTTGTAAGTTTCTTGGCAATAGCCTATTACGGAACATGGAAGCCAGAGTTTCTAAAAATTAGAGACAAGCCAAGAATTGATTTTACGTTAATGACACTAATGCTAATTCCGGCGGTGATTGTTTATTTTATTTTTTCAGAATGTTTTTCTAATGGAGCCGATAGAATTCTAAAAGCGACTCAAGTTGATGCTGTTGGAACCGTTGTTGATGGTGGCGTGACCGAAGTAAAAAGAGTGCTTCGCTCTGGTGGCGCTTCTTTTGCATCGATAACTGTTGAATTTGAAACTAAAGAAGGAAAAACCGTTAGAGCTACCGAAGATATTTCGAGTTATCGTTTTAAAGATTTCTATTTAGGACAACAACTTAACATCGTTTACTCGAGTGAAGATCCTTCTAATATTGATTTGCTGATTGACGACGAAAGCATTAAAGAGTTGAAAAACACCCAACAAAGAGATTTTACTCCTAATGATTTATTGACTTTGATGACTACTAAAAAAGAAAACATTAAAGCTACATTAGAAAACATTTCTTTTGGTTGGGAGCAAAAAAGCGATGCTTGGATGAACGAGAAAAACAATACAGCAGTTATGATTACTGACAATGAAGTGCGATTGATAACCACTTTTGGCAAAGCTCATAGCTATCCTGAGACTCTAGAAAAAATGGGATTCAAGAAAATTGAAACTTCTAAAGAAAAGAAAGCCAACAAAATGGAAATTCTTTTTGGCGATAAATTGTATGAAAACGATAAATACTATTTTCAAATTAAAACACTTATTTCTGGTGGACAACAAATGAGTGTAGTTTTAGTGAATAAAAAGTAATGGTTTTATAAAAACAGGTGTTTTTACGTAGTTTTTATTTGTAGGAATTAGCTATATTTGAAAAGATTTATCAGACTAATCATGTATATATAGGTTGTATTAGGATGATAGTGTAAGACTTATATACAAGTTGGTGGCAAGCGTCCGAGAACCGAAAACTAACGAGAAACAAATCTTAAAAATGCCGAAAACAGCTTCAATATTTTTAATTTTCTTTGTATTTGCATCCTGCAAATACAAAGAAAATTCTTGGCTGAATAATTACAAGGAAATCAAATGCAAATACGCAAAAATCGAGGAATTAAGAAGAAATGACAGTTTAAATAAAATCAATAAATTAGGAAAAGAATTAGCCGAAATTAAAACTGAAATTAGTAAAATAGACAAACCAATTATTGAAGAATTAGCAAATTTAGAAAATTCAAGAAGTGAAATTGTTGTTGAATATTTAAGTAAAAGTAATCAAATTATAGACCAACAAACTGACAAATTTGGTCATAACTCAACACCTGAATTTGAAAAGAAACTTTCTCAAAATGAAAAAGAAGCAAATTCAAAAACCAAAGTTTTTGAAAACAAAATTGAGTTTTTAAATCAAAAATTAGCTGAAAACAATAAATATCAAGAACTGAAAGCTAAAGAAGGTAAAATTAAATCTGAAATAGCTGAAGAATATATTTCTATAAAAGAAAAATATTCAAAGCAATTAGAAAATTTGCAATACGATTTAAATTATCTGAATGCTCAATTCAAAAAATTAACATCAAATTTAAATACTCAAGAATTAAAAACATTAACAAAAAAAAGAGACAGCATTAAACAAAATCCGTGTAACTTTACAATCAAAAATTAACAAAATGAACAGAAAAGATTTTTTAAAAAGTGGATTAATTTTAGGCGGAGCAACTTTGTTACCAACAAATTCTGTTTTTAGCCAAAGTCTAATCGAAAACAAAACTGATTTGTTAGTTGACAAAGACGGAAATTTTTTCCAACAACCTTTACTTTATTCTGAAAGTTTTCTTGAACCTTTTATGGACGCAGAAACTTTACATCTGCATTACACTTTTCATCACGGCGGAGCTGTAAAAGGTGCAAACAAAGATTTGCAAATGATAAAAAAATCTTTAGACGAGAATAATCTTGAAACTGTCGATTATTGGACAAGAAAATTATCTTATCATCTTTCTTCTCACATTTTACATTCTATATTTTGGACAAATTTAACCAATAAAGCAAATTTACCGAAAGGCGATTTATTAAAACGAATAGAAAAAGATTTTGGAAGTTTTGATAAATTAAAAATGTATTTAGCAAAAACTTCAAAAGATGTTGATGGAAATGGTTGGGGAATTTTAGGTTACCAACCTTACACCGACAAATTGACAATTTTACAATGTGAAAATCACGAAAAATTAACACAATGGGGCGTAATTCCATTACTTGTAATTGACGTTTGGGAACACGCATATTATCTAAAATTCAGAAACAAACGAACCGATTTTGTCGACAATTTATTCAGCATAATAAATTGGGATAACGCATCCGAAAGATTAGAAAACGCATTAAAAATGATGAAATAGAAAACGGAAAAACGAAACCGCCCAAAACGCCAGCCACCAACAGCAGTTTGGCAATATGGCGGTTTTTGGGCTTAATTTGAAGTTGGTTTTGTACTTGCGAAGTTCAGTGTTTAACCGAAAGTTTAGGCTTCGTTAATCCGCCACATCGCCAAGCTGCAAAACGTTACCAGCAATATTATGACGAAAGCATTTCATAAGACGATTTTTTTATATGGACTTATAGTTTTTCTAACTACGAGTTCTATGTATTGCCAAACTAAATTTAAGGTTTTTGCTGAAAGTCGTTTGGGAAATTATAAACTTTTACATTTTGTTAAAGATCAGGATAGTTTAGTAATTGTAACGAAAAATAGAGTTTCAACAAATAAGATTGAAAATAATATTGAGGCAATTGTTGCTGGAAAAATTGGTGAGAAAATTTCTCAATTGAAAACTAACAGACAAACCTTTTGGTTTTATTATAAAATGAAATCTCAAAATGGATTATTAATAAATTCAGGTGAATTTCAGCCCGGAAAAGCAAAAGAAACGATTTACACATACAGAAGCTTTCCAATTTTAGTAGAAAAGTTTAATTAATAATACTGCTGGTAACAGCAGTTTGCAACAATTGCAAGGTTCGGGCTTTCACCGAATTTTCTCTGAAAATTCAAAAAGTAGTTTTATATTTGGATTCGGCGGTGATTAATCTTTGCAACTGTTGCAAGTCGCAAGACGTTAGCAACAATGGTGAAACCACCTAAACTTTGACAGATGACAAAAAAGGATTCGTTAATTATCGAGCAACAAAATAGAATTTCTGCACTCGAAAAATCAAATGAAATAAAATCTGAATTGAATACTTTAAAAAGTGCAACAATTCAAGACTTGCAAAATAGAACAATAGCTCTAGAAAAAAGAAATAACGAATTATCTTATTCAGATTATATAAGCGGCTTTTCTGCTCTACTTTCATTGGTAACTGCGATAAGTCTATTATCATATTTTTTTTATAAGGCATACAGAGAGAAGAAAATAAAACTAAGAAAATTTCTAAATGGAAAATGGGGTACTGAAGGAGATCTTACAACTCCACAGCCAACTCCTTTTATTGATTTCGAATTAGATGTTGACCCAGAAGATGGTGAAATAACTGGAGTATTTAATACTAACAATGAACGTTATCCTATTGTACTTTCTATTAATGGTAAACTAAAATATAATTCTGCGATTGTTGAGATTACTCACTATTCGCAGCAAAGACTTTTGACTTATGGAGTTGCAAAATTAACTTTGAATGGAAAATTACTTGAATGGAAAACAAAAAGTGGAGAAAGCGAGTTGTTTCCCAAAAAAGCAACAGCTTGGAAAGTAGAATAAATTTAAAGCACTTTTGCTAACAACGGTTTACAAAAATTGCGAAACTTTAGCAAGCCGGACGTATTTCTTCCGCAAGATTTATTACTTTAGCGGAAAGTAATCGGTTCCGAAGCTCGAAACTTATGCAAGCCGCGGAAGTTACCAGCAAGGCAAAAAAATGAGAGAATTCAAGAACTTAATAATTATAAGATGTCAAAATTTATTGACCAACTAGTTGTTGGAACAGCCACATTTATCTTATCAATTTTTCTCCCTAAACATTTTATTACGCTAATTCGAGAATTAATAAAATTCATTTTCATTTCTTTAATAAGATATTGGTATATAATGACTTTGGTAACAGGGTTAATCTTTTTTATAAATTATAAAACTGATTGTAAATATCTTGACCAATTTTATTCGATAACATTTTTATCAGTAGTATTAATTTCAAATATCATAATTGTTCCAGTTATAGCTTTACTAATTCAACTATTTAAAACATTTAAACCTTTCAATATAGCTTACTATGGTTGCTTTAGTGTTAAGGAAAATGAATATTTAACGATTGATTTAGATTCAGAAAATTTAAACGAGAGATTTGAAAAACTCCATCAAAATATTATTGCTAATCATTATTGCTACAAAAATAGCTTAATTAAAACTAACATTGTTAAAATACCTAAATTTATATGTATTTTAATAGGATCAAAAGGAATTAATAAATTTATACAAAAAAGGATTGTGTCAAAAAAACACATTGCTTCTATACATTTTATTAGAGATATTAATAAACAAAATTTAACTGCAATTATTAATTTTGATAAAGCAAACTTAGTTCATACTTCACCTTTAGATAATGCTGAAAATTTAATAAGTAGCCTTTCATCCGATTCAAATATTAATAATTTAAAAATTATTGATATTGGTACCAAAATTTATTTTCTGATTTTTGGACAAACAATGATTGATATGATGATTGATTTTAAAAAATTTGTCGAAGTACATTCTATTTTAGATGATTCAGAAAAACTATTATCTGAAATATTTAATATTTCATCTGATTTAGCAGATAAACATAAAAGCTCAATTTTAGAATTTATTAATTATTGGAAAAGTTATATTGAAAGATATCGAGCTATAGTATTGATCGAACAAAATCAATTTTTAGGAGCAATTCAACATATAATGAAATCTATATCGTTGAATCCATATTATCCATATTTTGATTATGTAACATTAAAACAAGACTTCACAAAAAAATATGGGATTGACTTGGCTCCTTCAATTAATGACGTAATAAAAGAACTTGATTTAGAACTTGACGAAAGTGAAAATGATAGTGTAAAACAAAATTTGGAACAACAAGTTGAGTTTGTCGAAGCAACCTTTAATTATCAGATCGTAAAGGAAATTCTAAAAAGAGAAAATACTGAAAAAATACGAAATTCTTTGAGTGAAGAATTTTCTAAGTTAGATAAAACCAATCCCTTTATTTTATTGACAATTTCAGAGGTAATAAAATATATGGAAAAAGGTACAGAAAAATATAATGAAATTTATGTAGCTAGAATTGATGAAACAATTAATCTGCTAAAAGATATTCTAAAACTTGATGATGATTTTCCTCTGATACATACAAAAATTGGTCTTTTAACAACAATGAAAGGATTCCATTATAATAATGAAAAAATGATTGAAGATGGACTTAAAGAATATGAAAAAGGAATGCATTTTATGTCTAAATTGGGATTTAAGCAATAAGACCAAAAGCCCAGTTTGTAATAGCCACTACAACGGATTTGGGCATTTGGCATAATGGAAAAATGGCCTTGTATTTGGGATGATTTGGCAAATCCGAAGAATAGGCTTAATTTAGTACCAAATCCGCAGTAGTGCCTGAACGTTATAGCCAATTTTATGGAACATCCCTTTACAGAAGAAGAATTACCGGAAAATGAAAAGAACTTAGTTCTTTCAGTTATGAATTCCATAAATGAACATTATTGGCATCCATTGTACAATTATCTGAATGAAAATCAAAGTTTGGTTAAAACCTTTTCGGCTTTTTTACTCGATTATGAACAAATTGTCTTGTATTTTGGTCGGACACATTTGGGAATAGAATATTTCGGAAAGGAACAAACTAACAAATTACCTGAAAGTAGAAATGTAAAAGTAACTCATTATGATTTTACAGAGTTAAAGACCAACTTACTTGAAGAAATAATTGGTTTTAAATTCACAAGTACAATAGATATAATTTTGCCATTGCCTTCTTTTTCTGAAGATTTAGTTTATCCAACTAATAAAGGTATGGACAAACTTATTGAGTTAAAATGGAATTGGATGGCTCAAGATTCATTTCTCGGTATTAATTCACCTATGTTTCATGCTGAAAAAGGTAAGTTTGCTAGAATAATAAATGCTAGGTTTTTCGATGCAGATGAAAATGGTTTAAAAACTAGACACATAAAATGGTTAGATTTATTGCCTCTTCAAATTGAAAATGAAACAGAAGAAACTCATGAGCTTAGAATTTCAATGACTGAGTTGAAATCTTTAATTGAACATGATGCTCATTATATTTATCCTTTACCACCAAAGGAAGATTTCAAGTTTAATAAATTACCTCAAATAAATAGATTTGTCGAACTTGTTGGAAATATAAAAACTACTGAACCAGAGCTAACTAAGTTTTTAGAACAACCCGAAAATCAGTTTATTTTAACCATGGGATTTTTATCAAAACAAATACATCCACAAATTTTGTGCGAATGGCAATCTGAAGTAAGAGATGGGATTCAACCTGATTTTCTGATTGTCAGACCAAATGGATTTGCTGATATTTTAGAATTTAAGTTGCCAAATTTAAAAAGTAAAACAATTGTTGGTAAATCAAATAGGGAAACGTTTTCAGCAGAAGTAAATTCATATATTTCTCAAACTAGAGCTTACAAAGAGTATTTTGAAGATCCAAATAATCGAAATTGGATAGAACAAAAATTTAATATTAAAGTGAGATATCCAAAAAGAATATTAGTTGTAGGAAGACGTTGGGATTTTTCTAGTGATGTATGGAAAGAGATAATTGATGATTATAAAGATATCGAAATTGTTACATTTGATGACTTGATAGATGGAGTTGTATCACAATTCTATATGTAAAGACTGGCTATGACAACGGTTCCAAGAAATAGCGTGGAACATGATTTATCTGAAATTGGAAAGGTTATTAATTTAAAGTTTTATCTATATTTATAAAGGCTTGGTCTTAGTTTATTGCTTATTCATGAAGACGAGAAACATTAGCAGAAATAAAAAAAAATGAAAATAAAACTAATTACATTATTTGTATTACTCTCAATGTTATCGGGTTATAGTCAAAACTTTAATTCAATACAGTTTGATACAATCAAAAGAGAAACATTAACCAAGGAACTATTTTTAAAAAATGTAGTTGCAAAAGACAAAGATATTTTTGAAATTGAAAATGTAAATTACACTGCTTTAGAGGTATTTAAAAAATACAAACAAACTAGGTATGCAGTTCAAAATGAAATAACAAACGACCAAAATAAAATTATTGGTCAACTCTATGCAATTGAAAGATATACAGAAAGTGATACACTATTCAAATTTGAAAATTTAAAATTCAATCGTTTTGAAATTTATTCTGATAATGAAAATAAAACAATTGCATTTAAGCTATATGGTGGAGTTCAAAAATTTAATGAATTATTTAAGTTTATAAAAAAATATAATATTCAAGATGAGAATTCAGATGTTAAAACTTTTGCATTGCAAGATTATTACAATTTGAAATTAAAAGACAAAACCATCTTTTTAAAAGTTACAAATAATATGGAAGCAGAACCTTCTCCTGCGCCAAGTAGTAATTCTGAACCAATAGCAACTGAAACATCAAATAAAGTTGATGATAAATATTCTCCACCAATTGAAGTTACTGTAATTTTTAATAATGTAGGTATTGAATTAGAGGAGTATTTAAAAGAGAATAATTACTTACGCTAACGGCTATTTAAAGAAATTAAGATTTCAAGTCTCCTACTCCAACCCATCAATTCCCAAAAGCAATAATTGTGCTGTAGCTTCATTGGTAGCTAAAGGCACATTGTGAACATCACACACACGAATCAACATATTGATATCCACTTCATGAGGATGATTCGACATAGGATCTTTGAAGAATAACACCATTTTAGTTTTTCCTTCGGCTACTCTTGCAGCAATTTGAGCATCACCACCCAATGGTCCAGAAAGCATTTTCTTTACTTTAAATCCAGCTGCTTCTGCCTTTCCTCCTGTGGTTCCGGTGGCAATTAGTTTGATATTTTCTTTTATAAGAATTTCTTTGTTCTTGTTTAAAAACTGAACTAAATCGGCTTTCTTTCCGTCGTGCGCTATTATTGCAATTTCCATTTATGCTGAATTTATTTCAGTATCTTTCATACTGAATTATTATTGATGTAAAAATAAAAAAACCTGACGTGATTGTCAGGTTTTTCTAATTATTTATTTAAAATATGATAAGCAATTAATCCGTCAATTGGTCTTCTAAGAACATTACCTACTTTTATATCATAGTGTTCTAAAACTTCTTCCAATTCGTCTTTTAGATAGAAGGCAATTGAACCTACAAAGTGAACTAATACATCATGACAATTATCGAATTGCATGATATAATTTTCAACAAAGTCTTTCATTTCTGCTTTGATAATTTCTTTGCAGAAAGCATCATCTTTATGTTTGATTAAGAACTTGGCAAACGTCGCTAAATAGGCATTTGGGTTGGGTTCTTTGTATAAATTATTCTTAATGTAATCAGCATCAAGGTTGTATTCTTCTTCAAATTCTTTGGCTAATTCCTTAGGCATTTTATTAAAATAATACCCACGCAATAAATGACGTCCGAAGCGATTTCCTGAGCAATCGTCCATAGCTATATAGCCAAGCGATTGCACTTTTTGATGCAACACTTTTCCGTCAAAAAAACTGCAATTAGAACCAGTTCCTAAGATGCAAACAATGGCTTTTTCGTCTTTTGGAGTAGTTGCATAAACGGCAGCATAAGTATCTTCATGTACAGAAATAGCAGCATTTGAAAAATATTCTTTAAATACAATAGTAAGAAAGTCTTTCATTCTATCAGTTCCGCATCCGGCACCATAAAAGAATAAATGTGTTGCTTTTTCTTTATTGTGAGAAATATCAAATTTGTCGTCAAGACGATTGATAATTTCTTCTTTGTCTAAAACTTCAGGATTTAATCCTAAGGTTTGTGTTGTGAACAAAACTTTTCCGTTTTCGTCTATTGCTATCCAATCGGCTTTTGTAGATCCACTGTCAACTAATAATTTCATATTTTAAAAGTATAGAAAAGAAAATAAAAAAGAGAACAAAAATATCGAAAAATCTATTCTCTATATTCTATTCTCTTTTTTCTTTTTATTATAAACCAGCTACGTGAACTGACAAATCGATTAATTTACTTGAATAACCATATTCGTTATCGTACCAAGAAACTAATTTGAAGAACGTTGAATTTAAACCAATTCCAGCTTTAGCATCAACTACAGAAGTTCTAGAATCTCCAACAAAATCTTGAGAAACTACATCATCTTCTGTAAATCCTAAAATACCTTTCAATTCGTTTTCAGACGCTTTTTTCAAAACTGCCATAATTTCATCGTAAGAAGTTTCTTTAGCAACTTTAACTGTTAAATCAACAACAGAAACGTCAACTGTAGGAACACGGAATGACATACCTGTTAATTTACCATTCAACGCTGGAATTACTTTTCCAACCGCTTTAGCAGCACCAGTTGAAGATGGAATGATGTTTACACTTGCAGCACGACCACCTCTCCAATCTTTTCTTGAAGGACCATCTGCAGTTAATTGAGTAGCTGTTGTAGCGTGAACTGTAGTCATTAATCCTTCTACAATTCCGAAATTATCATTGATAACTTTTGCTAATGGAGCTAAACAGTTTGTAGTACAAGAAGCGTTAGAGACGATTGTATCTGTTGCTTTTGCTTCGGTATGATTTACACCCATAACAAACATTGGAGCATCTGCCGATGGAGCTGAAATAACTACTTTTTTAGCACCACCATCAATGTGATATTGAGCTGTTTCTAATGTTGTGAAAATTCCAGTACATTCTGCAACTACATCAACATCAACATCTTTATCATCCCATTTGATTAGTTTTGGATCTTTTTCTGCAGTTACTCTGATAAATTTATCGTTTACATAAAGTTGTCCGTCTTTAACTTCTACTTTACCATTAAAACGACCGTGAACTGAATCATATTTTAATAAGTAAGCCAAATGCTCTACATCAAGTAAATCATTGATAGCTACTACTTCTACATTATCTCTGTTAAATGTTTCTCTGAAAACGATTCTTCCAATTCTTCCGAATCCGTTAATTCCTAATTTTACTTTAGACATTTTATTTTAATTTTATATTTTATTATTAATTATTGAAATTGACTTTTGAAGTTGTATTAAGTTGTCATGATATCAGAAACTCTCAATAGTTCTCTATCAATTTCTGAATGACCTTTTATAGCTTGTTCTAATGGTGTTAAGGCAACTTTATCGTTTAACATTCCCACCATATAATTGGATTTTCCTTCAAGAATAGATTCAACAGCTTTCACTCCTAACCTACTGGCAAGAACTCTATCAAAACATGAAGGCGAACCACCACGTTGCATGTGACCAAGAACAGAAACACGAATATCATATTCTGGAAAATTCTCTTCGATATAATCTTTTAATTCGAATACGTTTTTACCAATTTTATCACCTTCTGCAATCACCACAATACTTGATGATTTACCTGAAGCTTTACTTTTACGAAGAGAATCTAAAAGACGTTCTAATCCTAAATCTTCTTCTGGGATAAGAATTTCTTCTGCTCCTGCGCCAATTCCGGCATTAAGAGCGATATGACCTGCGTCACGTCCCATAACCTCTACAAGAAATAAACGATTGTGTGAACTGGCAGTATCACGAATTTTATCAATACAATCAACAACGGTGTTTAATGCTGTGTCAAATCCTAATGTGTGACTAGTTCCAAAAATATCATTGTCAATCGTACCAGGAATTCCCATTACTGGATATCCAAATTCGTTATTAAAAATTTCAGCACCAGTAAAAGAACCATCTCCACCAATAACTACTAAAGCATCAATACCAGCAGCAACAAGGTTTTGGTGAGCTTTTTTACGACCTTCAACTGTCATAAACTCTTTAGAACGAGCTGATTTTAAAATTGTTCCACCTTTGTTTACAATATTGTTTACAGAACGTGGTCCCATTTCTTTAAAATCGCCTTCTATCATTCCTTGGTAACCTCTATAAATTCCAACACATTCAATGTTGTGGTAAGCACAAGTTCTAACAACAGATCGAATAGCTGCATTCATTCCTGGAGAGTCGCCTCCTGAAGTAAGTACACCTATTTTTTTTATCGTTTTTGACATATTTTTATGTTTTAAAATGTAAATTTAGCAAAGAATATGCATATAAGTGATGAGATTTTTACTGATTTGATAAAACCATCGAAATTCAATCGTTTTCGTTGATAAGTTTTAAGTTATTAAGAAACTAAATTGAGAAATGCATAAAAAAAACCTGAATCATTCATCTTCAGGTTTTGCATCAGTATTAGGTTTGTTTTCTAGTTCTGATTTTTTCTTATCTTCCTTTTTTTCTTTTTCCATTTCAATGAAACCAGGAAGCATATCAGAATCATCGTGAGTTTCAACAAGATTCTTTTTCTCTCTATCTATTTTAGATTTGAAAATTTTATTGATCAATTCTTTGAAAGTATCAAAGTCAACTTCATAGGAAATTCCGGCGCCTTGTGTATATCCTATACCTTGTCCGATATAATTGATATCGTTTTCACGATTAAATATTCTTAGGTTCAAAGTACCATCTTCGTTAACTCGGTATTGTGCTTCAAAATTTCCAACAATAGCTGTTTCAGAAACACCACCAGTTGGCACACCTACTTTTCCATTAATGGTAATTCGTTCGTTAATTTGTGTAGTAACAGAAGCTACTACTCTACCATCTGTTGGATTTAATGCGGTTCTATCACCAGCTGTATAGGAAACGTCAACTATCATTTTGCCATCTTTGTCATTAAATAAGTCTCCAAATAAGGCTCCAGCTTTTTCGTAAAAACTATTAGTTATTTGCGATTGACTTATTCCTTCTGGACTTAAGAATCCACCAGTTGAAAGTAAATATAAAGCTTGTTTTTGTCGCGTATCTTTATCACTAAGCTTGGTCTCAATTTCAGATCTTAAAACAGAACTTACGTTTGGAAAATTAATATTAAAATCGGGTTCAGGATTATTGATTGTTCCTTTTAGATCTATGATAACTTCAACTGGAATTTTTCTATTGAAAGAAGCGTTATCAATTAATACGGCCGGGTTTGCAGTAATATTTCTAGATACAGCTTCAAGGTTTAATGTTGCATTAAATGGATTTCCTGTCCAAACGATAGAACCAAATTTTTTGACATCAAATTTCTTATCGATTAAACCTCCATATTTAAAATTATAGGAACCTTCCCAAACTTGAAAGTCACCATTCATTTCAAACTTACCTAGAGTATTAATGTTCATATAAAGTGTTCCTACTCCTTTTCCTTTCATACCATGTTTAGAATCTCTGTCAAGAATAACTTCGATACTTGCATCTGTAGTGATATCAAACTCAAAATTCATTTGAAGTCCATTGTAGTTTCTAATAAATTCGGCTTGTTTGGTATTAAGACCTAATTTCTCGTTTTTGGTCAAGAATTGTATGTAGTTATTTTCACTAACTGCATCAGCATCATTAATAGGAATCTTAATATCGGTTCCTTTATTAGACTTAGCATTGACATTAATTTCTAATCCATTTGTTGGACCTTTAATCGTTGCATAACCATCTATGAATGCTCTACCAAAATAGGCCACATCTTCTTTATCTTGTGTATCTAAAGCAAGAATATTATTGGAATCAATTGTTAAATCTAATTCCCAATCGCCAAATTGTTTGTGTTTTATAAATCCTTGCAAATCACCTTCAGTATTGAATTTAGTATCATTTACTTTAGTTTTTTGGATAATGAATTTATTTTGAGTAACATCAATAATTGAATTATCTTTAAGAGCATAATCAACATTCAAATATGGAATAGTTACTCCAGCATCATTAACAAATAATCTTCCGTTGTAATCAATATTATTAACGTCACCACTCAAACTAGCTTTACCTGAAACAAAGCCTCTAATATTAGATAATACTTCGCCACCAAGATTACCCAATACACCTAAATTGAATTTTTGGAAATTTAAATCCAAATCAATTAATGTAGAATTATCTACAATTTGAAGATTTCCATCAGCAGTAAATGATTTGAAATTTTCATTTTCAATTTTTGATTCAATATCAAATCTGGTAAAATCATTATTTCCTGCAATATCTAGGTTTAAGTTTCCTAACTCGTTGTCGTTTATTATAAGATTACTTATTTCAACAGATGCAGTTGGTTGATAAATAGCATTTTTTTGTTTTAGAAACACTTCGCCATTTAGATTTCCATCAAACTTAAATTGTTTTACATCTGGTGTAACCTTGTTTAGGTTCACATCATGAAATGTTAGTTGAATGTCTTTCTCTGTTTTTCCACTCAATAATCCCTTTAATGCTATGGATTGATTTTCGTGAGAAACTACAATATCATCAAAAGTGAAACTACTTAACTTTTTATCAAAAACTATTTTGTTTTTATCGTTTTCCTCTTCATTTATATACCAAAGAAAGTCCTTAAACATCATTTCAGATTTGTTAAAACCGACAATGTTTTGGTTATTTTTATCAATGGTGTGATATAAATTTAAATTATAAAAGTCATTTCCTTTTTCGCCTCCTTTAAACTCTGTTCTAAACGATAAAGTATCTTTGGAAGTAGCATTAATAAGTGAAAAATCTCTTATTTTATAGTTTTTAACTTTGATACTGTCCATTTGAACATAAGTATTATACAATGGATTTTTATTATCTACTTCAAGTAACACTTTATCTAAATGTGTTCCAAAAGCATCAATAGTTTTGGAGGTGAAATTCAATTTAAAATCATTATCATCCGACTTAATAATTCCGTTAATAACAGCGTCATCACTGAACGATATATCAGGATTTATAATTTCTATAATTTTATTAAACTCTGTAAATTCAAATTTTAAAAATTGACCTTTTTTTAGATTATTTGGTTTATAATTGGTGTATAAACTTCCTAACGAATTTTCAATCATACCTGGTATTTGATTGATATCAAATTTACCTTCTACTTTTCCATTAACTTCATTTGGTGAATACAATGAAATTGTTCTAATATTTTCAGCATCAAAACTTGAGTTAACAGTTAAATTATCAAAGAAATAAATGTCTTTAGGATTTTGATAGGATGCATTTGTAATGACAACATCACCTCTCATATTATTGAGATTACTTCCAGTAACTTTCATGACAACATCACCTTTAAAAACGGATACTGCATCATTCATGAAGTTTAAATTTTTAAGATTTGCATAATCTACTTTAGCATGAAAATCATATATATTTTCTCTTTTACTTAAGTCAACTATTCCATTGAAATCAAAAAACAAATTAGGATCATTAACATTGATGTTTCCTTTAAAAATTGGTTTTTTAAAACTTCCATCGGCCAAAATATTTTTGTAAGTATAGCCATTATATCTAACGCTTTTAACTTCACCTGAAAACTTTGTGTCAAGGTATTTTTCAACAAATCCTTTTCCATCCACATCAACATCCATTGAAACTTTTCCAATATCCTTTCTGTTTAAAAAACTACCTACATCAAAGTTATCTAAAACTATATTACCAGAATAAGAAGCATTGTCAATGTTATCAATATCAGTCATTAAAAGTTTTGAAGAAACATTACCTAATCTTGTTTTTAAATCAAAATCGGCATCGATACTTTTCGTAGTAATCTCGGCATCTCCATTCAGATTAAATTGGCCTAACTTTTTCAAAGAAGAAGGTAATTTTTTACCTAAAACATTCGGTAGAATTGATACTAGATTTTCATAACTAGAAGTTACTTTGTCGAATGAACCATTCATGTAAAATTCTCCTTGTCCTTTTTTAGCAAAAAGATTTTTAAAGTTTACATCTCCAACAATCTCTGAATTTCTTGTATCTTTTAATTTTAGGTTTTTGATAGTAAAATCATTTAAAGTACCATCAACTTTACCTCTAAAATCGAAGAGTTGATTTTTACCCAATTCATCATAAAAATAACGAATATCATTAGAAGCGATGGTTGCTTTTTTAGAATTTACATCAAAAATTACTTTGTTATTAAAATCGGCAAAATCTTTTCTATCATATTTTAATATAACGTCTCCTTCAAAATCAGATTGAGCGGTTTTAATACTAGTTTCTTCTAATCTAATATTCTTCTTTGTATAGGTAAATTTAGATTTTAAATTCTCTACAAACAATCCTCGATGGTCTTTGAAAGACATTTCTTTTATATTTGTAGTTACATCTGGTCCTTGAATTTTAAAATCTGTAGCTGATACATTAAGCTGAGTAAAATCAACATCTTTAGGATTTTCTCTGTTGTAATCATGCAGAATAAAACGGCTATTTACTAAGGTAATTTTATCAGAAGTCATTAAAAACTTACCAGAAGAAGGTTTACCATCATCAAAAGCAGCTACAAATTTATCAAGATTGGTATCTTTATCACCTTTGTATGTTTTTACATTTAAAGTTAGTTCATCTGCTTTAATGTCTCCAAAAAGCAAATCACCATCCAACAATCTTTTAGAGTCTAAAATGTTTGTAATTATTCTTTTGGCAAAAATTAAGGTGTCTTTTTTCTCATCCTTAACCATAACACCTTTCATTTGAATACCTCCAAATATTGTGACTTCTACTTGGTCTACATAAATATTAGTTCCGTATTGTTTGTTAAGTTCTTCGGTGTAGTAATGGGCAATTCTTGTTTGAACTGACGGCAAAGAAAGAGCAATACCAGTCAATAATAACAGAAATAAAAGCGCAAGAAAAACGCGAAAAACAATTTTCCTGATTTTTTTAAAACGAGTATTTACTTTTTTTTCTTTCAAAATTTAATTTTGGCATTGAATAAGAAACCCCGAAAATAGTTACTTTTGTATTCGTTGTAAAAATAATCGTTTTATAATGGTTATTCAAATATAATTCAAAAATTGTGCCCAATGTTACATAATGATGTTTTTATTCTCGCAATTGAGAGTTCGTGTGATGATACTGCTGCTGCTGTTTTAAGAAATAATAAAGTTTTATCGAATGTTGTTGCTGGTCAAAAAATACATGAAGAATATGGTGGTGTTGTACCTGAATTGGCTTCAAGAGCGCACCAACAAAACATTGTTCCAGTTGTTGATATGGCTTTAAAGAGAGCAATAGCTTTTACTCAAGGTCCAGGCCTTATGGGTTCTCTTTTAGTGGGAACTTCTTTTGCAAAATCACTTTCGCTTTCGCTTGATATTCCATTGATAGCTGTGAATCATATGCATGCTCATATTTTGGCTCATTTTATAGATGAGGAAGGTTTTGACAAACCAGAGTTTCCTTTTTTAGCTTTAACAATTTCTGGTGGACATACCCAAATTGTTAAAGTAAATAGCTTTTTTAATATGGAAATTATCGGCGAAACAACTGATGATGCTGTAGGAGAAGCTTTTGATAAATCTGCGAAAATAATGGGACTTCCCTATCCTGGCGGACCTTTGATTGATAAATTTGCCAAAGAAGGAAATCCGAAAAAATATCAATTTACAA
>LNDX01000006.1 GCA_001464475.1 Flavobacteriaceae bacterium Ga0077528
ATTATTTTAACTACAAAGGAATTGAAGTTGGTAAAAAACACTGTGAGGAATTAGCATTTAAAAAAGCCAAAAATATTATTTCTATTTCGGAGTTTTCAGAACAAATGAATAGGCAATTATTTGGTATCAAAAGTTTCAAACGTATCTATAATGGTATTGACACAACTGTTTATAAAACAGCTGAAAACCAAGTAATAATTCCGAAATCAATATTTTATTTTGGAACTGTTGCCTATGAAAAAGGAGCTGATATTGCGGTACAAATTTTGATTAAAACCATTCAATCAGAACCAAATACAAGTCTGAATTTTATTGGAACTGAGAATCAAAATCATAAAATAGCACTTCAAAAAATAATTGAGGAACACCAACTTGAAAATAAAGTTTCATTTTATGGTTTTCAAAAAACGCAAAATCTTATTTCCCTATTAGCTCAAGCTGAAGTCGTGATTTTTCCTTCGACAGGTGAAACCTTTGGATTGGCTTTGTGCGAGGCAATGGCGCTAAACAAAGTAGTAATTGCTTCAAATATTCCTTCTTTCAATGAAATAATTACATCTGGTGAAAATGGCTATATCGTAGATACTGTTGAGGAATATTGTAATGTTATACTTAAAACATTTTCTGATTCAAATGAAGCAAATAGAATAAAATCAAATGCCAGAAAGTCAATTATGGAACGTTTTAGTCAAGAAAAAATGATTGAAGAAACCATCAACTATTATGAAAAAGTCATTACAGAATTTAAAAATTAGATTTTAGTGATGTACCTTTTCATTTTTACTTTAGGTTGAAACAAAAGCAACAAACTCATCAATCCTTTTAGTAAGGTAAATTTAAATTTATTACTTTTTATAGCTTGATATTGCTTAAATCGTTGCGAATTTCCATCTTTTAAAACCTTTATATCTTCTAAAAACAGAGGAAAATGTTTTTCAAAAACTTGTTGTTTTTCTGTGTCAATTTTAATTAAATTTTCTTTAACACTCGACATTCCGCTATTATCAAAATTTGAAATAACATAATCTAAATGTTTATAGGATGCATTCATTTTACAAATGCAGTAAATGAAAAATTCCCAATCGGATACAATTTTAAAATGTTCAGAATAATAAAAGTGTGTATCAAACAATTCTCGTTTGATAAAACTTGACGGATGTGGCAATGAATCACTTAAAAAATAGGTAAAAGATAAAGTATCTGGAGGTGACCACAATTGTGTATTCACTCCATTTAAGCTATAAATAAGATTTCCGTAATAAATGGCTGTAGAACCATCTAAATCCTTTCCTACTTTATCGATTATGGTAGTATCTATTAAGAAATCTCTGCTGTTTAGGAACATAATATAATCTCCTTTGGCAGCTTTAATTCCTTTGTTCATAGCGTTATAAACCCCAGAATCTTTCTCTGAAATCCAATAAGCTAATTTATCTAAATTTTGCTCGAGAAATTCTTTACTTCCGTCAGTACTTCCGCCATCAATAACTATGTATTCAAAATCTGTATTTGATTGACTAACAACACTATTAAAGGTTTTTTCTAAACCAACTAAGTCGTTGTAATTAATAGTAATAATAGATATCTTAGTCATTGATTTTTTATTTTACAGACAAAAACTTATCGTTATAAACTTTGGTGATTCCGTCTCTTAATTCAATAGAATATTTCCAACCTAGATTGGTAAGTTTAGTAATATCGGTTAGTTTTCTTGGAGTTCCATTTGGCTTCGATTCATCAAAAACTATATTTCCTTCAAAACCTACAATGTCTTTAATTAAATAAGCTAAATCTTTAATTGAAATCTCAACGCCAGTTCCAATGTTAACAAAGCCTTTTTCATTGTAATGTTGCATTAAATAAACACAAGCATTAGCCATATCTGTTGCATGAAGAAACTCCCTTAAAGGTGTTCCGGTACCCCATACAACAACATTATCAGAATTGTTGATTTTAGCTTCGTGGAATTTTCTGATCAAAGCAGGTAAAACGTGAGAATTCTCTATATCATAATTATCATTAAATCCATACAGATTGGTTGGCATTACAGATATAAAATTACAACCGTATTGGTATCTGTAGGCATCACACATTTTTATACCTGAGATTTTTGCAATAGCGTAAGGTTCATTAGTTTCTTCAAGAAGTCCTGTCAAAAGATATTCTTCTTTTAAAGGTTGTGGTGCAAGTTTAGGATAGATACATGTCGACCCTAAAAACAAAAGTTTTTTAACACCAGATTTGTAGCTTTGATGAATCACATTGCTTTGAATAAGTATATTTTCATAGATAAAATCAGCTCTGTAAGTATTATTAGCAATAATTCCGCCGACTTTAGCTGCCGCTAAAAAAACATATTCCGGTTTTTCAGTTTCAAAAAACTCAGCAACTTTATCTTGATTAATTAAATTTAGTTCGCTTGAAGTTCGGGTTATAATATTAGTATAACCTTTACTTTTTAAGTCATTGACGATGGCGCTTCCAACCATTCCGCGATGACCAGCAACAAATATTTTTGAATTATGATTCATTAAATATTACGATTTGTAATTCATTAAATATTTTTCTTTTTTAAAAATCTCTATATCAGCTTGAACCATCTCCTTAACCAACATATCAAGAGTGTATTTTGGAGTCCAACCTAATTTAGTTTTTGCTTTAGTATTATCGCCAATAAGCAAATCTACTTCTGTTGGTCTGAAATATGTTGGATCAATTTGCAAAACTACTTGCCCAATTTTAAACTGATAATCAGGATTAGAAGTCGAGATCACAATTCCTTTTTCATCAACACCTTCGCCTTTAAATTCAAGCTCTACTCCAACTTCTCTAAAAGCCATTCTGATAAACTCTCTCACTGGAGTTGTAACACCTGTTGAAATTACAAAATCTTCCGGTTTATCTTGTTGTAACATCAACCACATTGCCTCAACATAGTCTTTAGCGTGACCCCAATCTCTTTGTGAGTCAATATTTCCCATATAGAGAGTTTCTTGCATTCCCAATGCCATTTGAGCAACACCTCTAGTGATTTTTCTAGTAACAAATGTTTCTCCTCTTAACGGACTTTCGTGATTAAAAAGAATACCGTTACAAGCATACATATCATAAGCTTCTCTATAGTTTACTGTAATCCAATAAGCATACATTTTAGCTACAGCATAAGGAGAACGCGGATAAAATGGTGTTGTTTCCTTTTGTGGAACTTCTTGTACTAAACCATACAGTTCAGATGTTGAAGCTTGATAAATTCTTGTTTTTTTGGTCAATCCAAGTAATCTTACTGCATCTAGAATTCTCAATGTTCCAATTCCATCAGTATTTGCGGTATATTCTGGTACATCAAAACTTACTTTTACATGACTCATCGCACCTAAATTATAAATTTCATCAGGCTGAATTTCTTGAATGATTCTAATCAAGTTAGTAGAATCACTTAAATCACCATAATGTAACTTAAATTTTTGATTATCAATATGCGGATCTTCATAAAGGTGGTCAATTCTTTGTGTATTAAACAAAGAACTTCTTCTTTTTACTCCGTGTACCATATAACCTTTTGACAATAATAATTCGGCTAAATAAGCTCCATCTTGTCCTGTAATTCCTGTAATTAATGCTACTTTCATTTTGCATATATTTTAGAAAAACTTTGGAATTGCAACTTCCATAAATTTTTCTGTTATAAATTTAATTTTTTCTTCGTTGATGTAAAGGTGATTTGGAAGATAAAGTCCATAATCGTGAACGATATCTGCTACTTCTAAAGGTGTGTAGCCATATCGTTTTATCCAAAATGGTTGTTTTCCCATTGAGCCACAAATTAATGGTCTAACTTCAATATCATTCTTTTTTAAATGATTAAATACCTCAACTCTATTTTCTACAATCGTACCAAAAGCAAAACTCGATAACTGATTGTATTGGCTTTCTTGACTCCAATATTTATCACCGAGATATTTTTTATATAAATTAAAATTTTCTTCTCTAACTTTAGTGATTTCTTCCATTTTAGTAAGTTGACTTATTCCTAAAAAGGCATTTAAATCTGTCGAACGCAAATTAAATCCAGGATAATAGAAAGTATAGAATTCTCTAACCTCATCAATATTGAAGGTTTCTTTCCATTCATTTTTGAAATTACTATCAACATCTCTTGACCAACCATGTGAACGAATAGACAACATTAAATTATAAAGTTTGGTATCGTTGGTAGTCACAGCACCACCTTCAATAGTAGAAATGTGGTGACCATAATAAAATGAAAATGATCCTGCTAAAGATAAGTTCCCAGCTTTTCTTCCGTCTGTATTAGAGGTACCAAGTGCTTCACAAGCATCTTCAATTAACAAAACATCATATTTTTGACACAATTTTGTAATAGCGTCCATATCGTTAAGATGTGCAAGTACGTGCACGATTATTAACAAAGCTGGTTTTTCTTTGATGAAAAGTTCTTCAAGCATAGCAACATCTAAACCTAAACTCTTTTTATCACTATCACATAACAAAACATCAAATCCGAATTGTAAAAAAGGAGAAAGTGTTGTAATCCAACTGATTGCTGGCACAACAACTTTTTTGTTTTTAAGATAATTCCCTTCTAATAAGGAATAAGCCATTAACAAATTTGCTGATGAACCACTATTTACCATTACACAATGCTTAGTTCCAGTGTAAGCAGCAAATTGTTTTTCAAATTCAACAACAAGTGGACCTTTAGTTAATTGCGGAGCATTCGGAATCCATTGGCTTAAAGCTACTAATTCTTCTTGAGTTATGGTATTTTCTGCTAATCTTATCATCTCTATTTTTTAATTTTAATTTTTTTTAACAATGAAAACAAATTGTAACTTTTAATTATTTTAGATAAATAAAAATATACTCTAGCATCATTGTATGCGTTCTTAATTTTTATCTGTTTTGATGAATCCGACAATGCATCAATAGTGATTGATTTATCGTGGGCTCTAAATATTGCTAATGGTTCGTTAATAAAACCATAGGATGGATACTCAATACAACTCATTATTGAAAATAAAATATCGGGACCAACGCCGTGATATTCATTTTGAGTAAAAGGAACTTTTCCAACAAACAAGTTATCCAAAAGCTGTTTTTTTCTAAAAATAGCAGCGCCTGGTGAAACCATATTACTAGTGCTAAATTTTAAAAAATTCTTGACGGGAAAAACTCCAGAAGTATCATTTAATTTGAACAAATTATCACTGTATTCTTTTTGATTTTCATAATAAACTGTAGCATTCGAGAATACAAAACCTACATTTTCGTCAAATAATTTAACACAATCTTCTATAAAATTAGGTTTTATCCAATCATCATCATAGTTTATATGGATTAAATCATTAGAACAATGCAAAATCCCATCCATCCAACAAAAATGTACACCAGAATCTAATGTTCTTCTAACATATTTTATTTTGTCACCATATTTTTTAACAACTTCAGGTGTATTGTCAGTACTACCATGATCGCAAACAATTATTTCACACGCTTGTGTTTGAGCTAGGCACGAATCAATACATTCAACTAAATAATCAGCCCTATTGAATGTTGGTATTACTATTGAAACTTCTTTGTTAGTCATTTTTTAATATAGAATTTAATAAGGAAATATCGGCATTTAAATGGTTCACATTTTCAGTAGCATCAAAATCAAAATTTATCTTTTGAGGTGCTATTTTTTGTGCAAAATCAATAATTTTTATAGATTGACCAGAAGCTATATTGATAGTCCCTTCACAATTACCAAGAACTAATTTTATAATGATATCGCAAACTTCTTCGGCATTTAAAAAATCTCTCGTTGAATTAGCTCCAAATAATTTGAATGGTAGTGATAAATCTTCCTCTTCAAAACGTTTTACTAAGTTAGCGTACAGAAATGGCGGTTTTTGTGACTGATGATAAAAACTAAAAATCCTTCCTATACACAAATTAATATTTGAATATTTCTTTTTGAAATCATTAAGAATTAATTCTGACATCCACTTTGTAAGTCCATATGAATTAATTGGGCTAATAGCATCGGTTTCCTTAATTGCTAATGAGGAACTCGCATAAACGTGGCTTGTGCTTGCATAAAAAAAACCAATAGGTTGGTTATACTTTTTTATAGCTTTAACAAGATTTATTGTTCCAGAAATATTAATATCATAAGCTTCATCAATATTATTTTCAACATCAGAAACGGCAACTTTAGAAGCCAAATGAATAATATAATTTAACTCATTATCGCGAACCCAATTCAAAACAGCGTTGTCGTCTCGGATATCTGCGGTAAATCTAGAAAAAGCTATATTTTGTTTTTCTAGTTTATCACAAATGATGCTGCCTAAAACACCTGTAGAGCCCGTAATACCTATCATTAAGATGCGAATTTTAAAATATCAATAAGAAAAAAACACCTTTACAATGATATTTTTTCAAAGAACAAAGATAATTTATTTACCAAAAAAAACTAACGATTCGAGAAAATAAAGCAGTTTCGAAAATTAAATAGTAAAGTTATATCTTTGCGATAAAGAAAACAAAGGTTTATGAGTGATATTAACACTGAAGTTCACAACGCATACGAAGTCATTAAAAATGGTGGCATTATACTTTATCCAACAGATACTGTTTGGGGAATTGGTTGTGATGCTACTAATGAAGAAGCTGTTAAGAAAATTTATGATTTAAAACAGCGAGACGATTCAAAAAGCATGATTGTACTCATGAATGGTGAAAAGATGATGTATAATATTTTTTCAGCAATTCCTGATTTAGCTTGGGAAATTTGGGATTTATCTAATCCAACTGATGGTGAGTTAGAAAAGCAAAAAGCAACAACATTAATTCTTGATAACCCAAGAAATGTAGCTTCAAATATTATAGCAGATGATAAAACACTTGGTGTTAGACTAGTGAAAGAACCATTTTGTTTTAAATTAATGGAACGCATGAAACGACCACTAGTTTCAACATCGGCAAATGTTTCTGGAAATGTTACTCCCAAAACATTTAAAGAAATTAGTCCAGAAATTATTAAAGGTGTTGACTATGTAGTAAATTTGCACCGCGATAAAGTTTGCAAAAATCCATCAACGATAATAAAACTTTCACTAGATAATCAGGTAAAAATCATACGTAAATAGTTTGCAGTCGCAGTCACAGTTTTCAGTTGATTAAACTGAAATTGAAATCAATATAATGAATTATACAAAAGCACTTAATAATCCTATTTTTAAAATAATTGCACAGGCAAGCCAAGAACTTAATGTTGATAGTTATGTTATTGGTGGTTTTGTTCGTGATTTTTTACTTCAAAGGGATTTTAAAAAAGATATTGATATTGTTGCTGTAGGTTCGGGAATTGACTTGGCTTTGAAAGTTTCTGAATTATTACCCAACAAACCTAAAGTTCAAGTTTTTAAAAATTACGGAACAGCAATGCTTCGTTACAAAGAAATTGATATTGAATTTGTTGGCGCAAGAAAAGAAAGCTACAATCAAGACAGTAGAAATCCAATTGTAGAAAACGGAACATTGGAAGACGACCAAAACCGTCGTGATTTTACCATAAATTCAATGGCTTTTTCTTTGAATGAAAGAAATTATGGTGAATTGGTAGATCCATTCAACGGATTGGCTGATTTGGAAAATAAAATCATCAAAACGCCTTTGAATCCTGACATAACTTATTCTGATGATCCATTGCGAATGTTACGTGGAATTCGTTTTGCAACACAATTAAACTTTGAAATTGAAGCTGAATCATTAGAAGCTATTTCTAGAAATAAAGATAGAATCAATATTATTTCTGGAGAACGCATTGTGGATGAGTTAAACAAAATTCTATCAACTGATAAACCATCAATAGGTTTTTTACATTTATATAAAACAGGTCTTTTAGACATTATTTTACCCGAATTAACGGCATTGAATAATGTAGAAGAAATTGAAGGTCATACTCATAAAAACAACTTTTATCACACCTTAGAAGTTGTTGATAATATTTGCCCGAATACCGATGATGTTTGGTTAAGATGGGCAGCTTTATTGCACGATATTGGAAAAGCCCCAACAAAAAAATTCAACAAAAAACAAGGTTGGACGTTTCACGGACACGAATTTCTTGGTGGAAAAATGGTAAAAAAAATCTTTGAAAGATTGCACATGCCTTTGAATCAAAAAATGAAGTTTGTTCAGAAAATGGTTATGCTGAGTTCTCGACCAATTGTTTTGGCTGAAGATATTGTAACTGATTCTGCTGTAAGACGTTTGGTTTTTGATGCTGGCGAAGATGTAGACCATTTAATGACGCTTTGTGAAGCTGATATCACAACTAAAAATCCAACGAAATTCAAGAAATACCATAATAATTTTGATATCGTTCGAAAGAAAATTATTGAAGTTGAAGAACGCGATCATGTTCGTCAATTTCAACCGCCAATTTCTGGTGAAGAAATTATGGAACTATTCAATTTAAAGCCTTCAAAAGAAATTGGAATGTTAAAAGAATCGGTAAAAGAAGCTATTTTGGACGGAAAAATTCCGAATGAATATCAAGCAGCTTACGATTTTGTTCTAAAAAGAGCAGAAAAATTAGGATTAAAAAAAGTTGGAAATAATAAGTAAAGATTAACTTTTGTTAAATCAGTTAATCAAAGGATTAAAAATAATTTTGCATAAAAATTACTTCTCAAATGAAGAATAACAAATCAGTCATTTATTGGCTACTTTCAGGTTGTATCTTACTCTTTATCATGGTTACTGTTGGTGGAATTACACGTTTGACCAATTCTGGACTTTCAATGACCGATTGGCATTTGGTAACAGACACTTTTCCTCCTTTGACAGAAGAAAAATGGCAAGCAGCATTTGATGAATACAAGAAATTCCCTGAATATCAAAAAATCAATATTCATAACGATTTTCAACTTTCTGATTATAAATTTATTTATTTCTGGGAATGGTTTCACCGCTTTATTGGAAGAATAATTGGATTGGTTTTCATCATTCCATTTGTTTACTTTTTAATCAAAAAGAAATTAGATTCTGAAACCATTAAAAAATGTATCGTCCTTCTAGGAATGGGAGCATTTCAAGGGTTTTTAGGTTGGTTTATGGTGAAAAGTGGACTAATTGATAATCCTGATGTAAGTCATTTTAGATTAGCTCTACACTTAACTTTTGCATTTATAACTTTTGCCTACACACTTTGGGTTGCGTTAGATTTAATCTATCCTGATAAAAAAGAAGTCAATACAATTTTAAGAAATTATGCTCGAATTGCTATCGTTTTACTTGTAATCCAAATCATTTATGGTGGATTTGTAGCAGGATTGAATGCCGGATTAATTCACAACCATTGGCCATTGATGAGCGATGGGAAATTTTTCCACGAAAGTATTATTTTAGAAAAAGATTCTTGGCTATTGCGATTAACTGAAGGTAAAAGTGGCGTTCAATTTGTACACAGAACTTTGGCTTATGTTGTTGTTGGGTTAATTTTATTTTTATACTTTCAGAGTAAAAAATTTGCAGTTTCAACGCAACAGAAAAATGGATTAAACCTATTGGTTTTTATAGTATTTTTGCAATTTACATTAGGGGTTTTAACCTTATTATTAGGTGTGCCATTGTGGTTGGGATTAACACATCAAATAATGGCTTTTATTTTGTTAGCAACCATGACGTATACGTTACATCGCCTTTCAAAATAAATTTTCAGACTATATTGTCGCAGTTCTATTTAGAAACTTTAAATGTCAAAACTTACAGCTCAAGATAAATTTCTTGACTTATCAGATTACGGAAGACCTTTTGGAAAATTCCTTGCTAATCAATTAAAAAATACACGCTTCACTCCTATTCACGTTACCATTTTATTTGGAATATCGGGTTTAATTGCGATTTATTGTATTCTAACACAACAGTATTTTTGGGCTGCATTTTTTATTGTTCTAAAATCTGGAATTGATGCTGCCGATGGCGAATTGGCAAGATTGAAAAACACACCATCATACGTAGGAAGATATTTGGATAGTGTATTTGATATCATCTTGAACTTTCTATTTCTGATGACCATTTGTTATGTATCAAAAACAACTATTTGGTTTAGTTTATTAGCATTTATTGGAATCCAATTACAAGGAACTTTGTATAACTATTACTATGTAATTCTTCGAAATAAATCAGTTGGTGGCGATACTACTAGCAAAGTATTTGAATACAAATCACCGAAAGCTTTACCTGGAGAAAAACAAAAATCGGTTGATATTTTATTTGGAATTTATACCATAGTCTATGGCGTTTTTGATAAAATAATTCATGCCTTAGATAAAGATGCTTACAAAGTAAAAACGTTTCCTAATTGGTTCATGACCTTGCTATCGCTTTATGGATTGGGATTTCAATTGCTAATTATTGCCGTTATGTTGCCTTTGGGTTGGATTGAATTTATTGTTCCATTTTTTATTATTTATACTTTATTAGTGTTTTTTTTAATTGCAATTCGCAAAGTCGCAATAAAGTAATTATGTAACTTTTATCTAGAAATGTAAAACATTTTTGAAATTTAATTTCTGAAATTTGAATAGATAAAAATTATTAATTTTAAAAAAAATCATTATGCCGAATTCAAAAGAAATTAAAGGTAATTGGGAACAATTAAAAGGAAAAATGAAACAAAAATTTGCAGAATTAACTGATGATGATTTGTTATATGAAGAAGGAAAAGAACAAGAAATGTGGGGAAAACTAAAAGAAAAATTAGGTAAAACCGAATAAGAAATCAAATCATTATTTGAATAAATTATTCTCAAAAAAAAAGCCATCAAATAACTAATTATTGATGGCTTTTTTTTATCCCAACCAAGTTTTAAAATCACTAACTTTTTCTCTTGCAACAATTACTTCATCGTCTTTGTAAGTTGGTAAAATCACTTTTAATCGGGAATTACTATGCATTTGAATTTCTTTTATTCCTTTTAACGGAATGATAAATTTTCTTGAAACTCGATAGAAATCCTTTGGATTTAATTCGTTTTCTAAACTTTCTAAAGTGTTGTCCAACAAATAATCTCGTCCATCAAATGTGTGCAGGTAAGTTCCTTTGTTTTCACTATAAAAACATTCAACTTCATCAATAGTTATCATTTTGAGTTGTTGTCCCATTTTAATAGTGAATCGCTTTTTATATTCTCTATCAATTGGGTTTACCAACATTTTTTTTATCATTTCAAAATCCAATGATAAATTTGGAGTTGCTACATTTCTTGCTTTAAATTTGTTTACAGCAGTTTCTAAATCTTCTTCGTCAATTGGTTTTAGAAGATAATCAATACTGTTTAATTTAAAAGCTCGCAACGCATATTCATCGTAAGCAGTTGTGAAAATCACAGCGCTTTTTATATCGATATTCTCGAATATTTCAAACGATAAACCATCAGACAATTGAATATCCAAAAATATCAAATCTGGATGCGGATTATTCTGAAACCAACTTATGGATTCTTCCACAGAATGAAGCATTTGATTGACTTGCAATCCTAATTTTTCAACCTTGCGTTGCAACAATCTTGCAGCAGGTTTTTCGTCTTCTATAATAATTATGTTCATATTCTTATTTTGGAACGATTTTATATTTATTTGACCATTTAATAATTAATGGAACTAGTATTACAGTTGGTAAAAGCCAAGCAACAACTGCTGGTAAAAAAGTATTATTGACTACTAAAAAAGCTGTTGCAGCAGCAATATAACTTCCTATCATTCGCTGAATGTGAACTAACAACCAAAAGTTTTTTATTGAATTTTGACCTTTATAATTTTTAAAATCTTGATAAACCATAGAAATACTGATGAATCCGAAGACTAATAATACGATTCCGAAATTATTACTTGAAAATAATATTAAGATTCCATAAATCACAAATCCAATTCCGAAAAGTAACATTATTGCACTTAAAATCCAATCTATATTTTTGGCTTTTTCACCTTTCAACAATCCTTTTAGAGAAAGATATCGTTGTCCTGTTGCTGCCATGTATATTGAAAAAATCCCAACAATAAACAGAAAAGGATTACTGTGAATTAAGGTCATTAATAAACCTGCAATTCCATTAATTATCATACCATAAAGAAAAAACAAACCAACATTTTTATGCAACTTATCTCCTTTTTTTCTAGTAATATTAATAGTTCCGGTAATCAAACCAATGCTTCCTGCAATGATGTGAATTACAAGTAAAATTTTAAAAATAAGTTCCGAATTTATCATTAGTCCCATTTTTGTTGTTCGCTCTTCTCCTTCTCCATCAACTCTTTAATTTTCTTGTCTTCCCAATCGCTTCCAAAGAAAATTTCACCACCAAAAGTTGATAATCCGTGAGCTACCAAACCAATTCCCCAAAAGAAAGCCGTGAAAAAATTCTCCAATTTAAAATAACTTTCTCCAGTTTTAAGATTTTGAATATTTATTATTACAATCATCAGGTTTATAACCACATAAACCAATAAATGCGTATAAAAACCTTTAATCTTTTTGACACGTTTAAGTGCTCTTTCGTATTGCATTTGCTCTTCTGGTGTCATAATTATTCGTATTTATTTTGTTTGTTCTTTTCTTCTTCTATAAACTGTTGCATCTTTTTTTCTTCCCAACTTTTTCCAAAAAAAGGAAACCAATTAAAGACTTTTAACGCATGAAAAAACAATCCAATTCCCCAACTGAAAGTCGTCCAAAAAAACCAAAGATGATTGGGTGAATATTTTAAATTGATAAAAATTATTATTGCATTAAAAATTATAAAAAATGTTAAATGCGAATAAAATCCTTTGATTTCTTCAACCTGCTTTTTTGCTTTTTGATAGTTCTCAAAATCTTGATTAGTATTCATAATTACTTCCATTTGTTGTTAGTATTATTTTGTTTATTCAATATTTCTTGAATCTTTTTCTCTTCCCAAGATTTTCCGTATCCAAAAGTTTCAAAAGCATGAAATAGTACTCCTAAACCCCAACCCAACATTGGAAACCAAAACCATTGAAATCCTCTGCTATTTGTGGTTAAATTGATGATGATTAATATTGGAATTACTACACAATAGGATGCAAGATTTCCATAAAACCCTTTTATTTTTTCTACACGTTCTTTAGCTCTTAAGTAAGAAGTGTTTTCGTTAAATGTATTTGTTGTTTCCATGATACTTATTTGTTTTGTTAAAATAGGTAGATATACTGCAAACGTTTCTTTAGTCTCGTCAATTAAGACTTTTCGTTCTGAAAGAATAGCATAGCGACTTACTATATTTTGAAGTCCGACACCTTTTCTATCTTGTAAAACTTCTTTCTTTTGCAGGTTATTTTCTACTACTAAAAAATTATCTTTTATATAACTTTTGATATGAAGTGGCTTGTTTTCACTAACCACATTATGTTTAATGGTATTTTCTAATAATAATTGCAATGACAACGGAACCACTTTGGCATCAGGATTTTCAAAATCAGCTGGAAGTTCAAAAGTGATGCTGTTTTCGAAACGCATTTTTAATAACTTCATATAGGTTTTTGCGAAAGCTAATTCTTCTGCAACTGTAACTAATTCTTTATCTTTTTGTTCTAAAACATAACGATAAATTTTAGATAATGAAGTAGTAAACTGTTGAGCGTTTTCAGGATTTTCCTCAATCAATGAACTCAAAACATTCAAACTATTAAAGAGAAAATGAGGATCAATTTGATTCTTTAAACTTTCAAATTTAGCATTGGCAGTTCCGGCGATTATCTTTTGTTCTTTTAAACGGGTTTCTTGGTAGGCTTTGTAAAGGTAAAATGCGTGAAAAGCAAGTGTAACTACAAATGTTATTATAATGGTAACTAGATAATTACTAAACTTTTCTTTTTCAAAAAATAAAGCAAATGAACTTCCTTCAATTATTACATCTTCAAAAATTCGCAACAAAAAGATTACTCCAACTGAAATAATAAATGAACCTATAAAACCTATTAGAATTCTTTTTCTATTGAACCTTTCTTTACTAAAAATCTCATCAAGTTTCATGAATAAAATAGCATTCGCATAGTACAACATGAAACTGTATAAAGTTGAATAACCAAAATTGATTAATAAACTTGAGTTGAATTCAATTCGAACTCCTGATAAGAATCTTATGATTAATAGAACTAAAAAGATGCTTATAGAAATAAAAATCGCTCTTGGTAATTCTTTGATTAATTTGGTTATCATCTTCTTAAAATTTTATTTTTGAAATTACTTTCCGCAGTTTTTCAATGTTTCTTGAGCTCTATCTAAACCCCAAGTTGGATGAAATTCTGTTTCTGGTTTAAATTTAGCAAATAATTCGATAGATTTTGCAACTTGCTCACACATTGGTTTGGTATCTGTTCCCCAATATTGAGCTCCACCGATTTCAAAATCTGCTTTTCCGAAAACAGCTCTTGGATTTTCTGGAGCTAATTTTAATGCTCTTTCATACAATTCAATAGTTGGAGCAGAAAGTTTCATTCCGTTTGTCATTGGATCTTGAACGATTAAAGCGGTGTTGATCATAGCTTGCATAATTAGAATTTCTGCATTGTTTGGCGAAATTAATTCGGCTGCATCTAAGGCAGTTTGTGCTTTGTTGATTAAAGCTGTTGCATTTTTAGCATTTGCTGGATTGAAAGCTTCTGTTGTGTTTACTAAAGCCACGTAATAATTTGGCAACCAATTTGTTTTTTCAACCGATGCAATTCTTTCAAATAAAGCCGATGCTTCTGTTGCGTTTCCTGTTTTCCATGTTGCGAATGCTTTTCCCATTCCTTGCTCATACTGTTGTGCATTTACAGTTAAAACTGTTGTTAAAAATACTACTAATGTTGTGATAACTTTTGTCATGATTTCTAATTTTTAAATTGTTATTGATTAATTGATGATTAAAACTCTTGTTCTTAATTCTGATGTAAAAGTATTCTGTTTGTATGTGCTGTGAAATTTATACTTACTGAAATGTTGATTTTTTGGGATGAATTGTAAACTATAAATTATCCAATTGATTGTCCTTTTTATTATCACTTATCGTCCAAAAGAATCCAACGAAGAAAAATCTGTCTGCTGTTGGAATTATTTCATTTCTTTGAAAAACGCCATTTGAATCAGGTGAGTTAGCATAGTCATATCCGAAGACATTTTGAGTTCCTAAAACATTACTAATTGAAATGAATAATATCTTTTGTTGACTTAATAAATAAGCCCAACTCATACTCACATTATTATAACTTTTAGTTTTTCCGTTCATGAAACTCATTTCATTTGGATTGTCATAAGGTCGTCCCGAATTAAAACTATAAGACAAACCAACACTTGACTTCCAATCGTTTATCCAATATTTAGTTACTATCGAAAAATTATTTTTAGCTACAAAACTTGGAGTAACTTCGGCTTCATAATTTCTATAATCTCTTTTAGTATCGATGTAGGAATAAGAAACCCAATATTCTAAATTTTTAATTGATTTATTGTCTCTCCAAAAAATATCTAATCCTTTTGCAAATCCAAATCCGTTATTGTTAAAATTAGAATTGTATTGTGCTATTTGAGTATCATATTTTACCAAGTCATTATAATCTTTAAAGTAAATTTCACTTCTAAAAGTACGTTTGTCTTTACTAAATTGATAATTCAAAATGTAATGAGAAGCTCTTTCGTTTTTAAAATCTGAAGTGAATTTCAAATAATCTTGTCTTGGAGCTTGTTCGAATTCGCCATAAGCAACAGAAAACTGACTTGATTTACTAACTTTATAAGCCAATGATGTTCGAGGAGAAATGGAAGTTTCATTCAATAAATCATTATTTACAGCTCTCACACCAACTTTCATTGCTAACTTTTTAGAAAAGAAAATATCGGCTTCAGTATATCCAGCTAAAATATTGGAATTATAACCTGTTTGATTTGTAATAAATGAATATTTTTCATCAAATTTTGTTATAAAATAATCCGCACCAAAAGACAATTTGATTCTATCTGAAATTGGTTTTTTAATTTTTAATTTTAAATGTGATGCGTGTTCGGTATTCTCTATTCTTTGGTTATCCAAGCCAATTTTATTGTTTCCTAAACCATAACTCAAACCAGTTGTAAGTTGCCAATTTGATCCAAAATTTCCTTTGTAAGATGCATTTACATAAAGATTATTGTTTTTCAAATCGACTCTAGTTTTAACAACAGAATTAATACTTTCTTGATTCAAATCAAATCTTGATGCGTCGAAAGCCGTGTAAAGTTTGAACAAACCTCGTTCCAATTCATAGCGATAAACAATTTCTCCCGAAAGTGATTGAAAAGCTTTGTTCCAATCTACATTCTGTGGAATTGCCACTTGATATGGAGCTAAATCAATGTAAGCAGTATTAAATGTAAGCGAACTTTTTTTCCATTTTTGAGTATTTGCAACTCCTAAACCTACAGTCATAAATGAAATATCGGTTTTGTTTTCTGTTGCCATATCAGTTGTGTTCAATAATAAAACACTTGATAAAGCTTCACCATATTCGGCAGAATAACCACCAGTTGAAAACGAAATTCCACTAAAAAGAAAAGGTGAAAATCGTCCACGAGTTGGTAAATTTTGGGTTGTCGAACCAAAAGGTTGTGCCACACGAATTCCGTCAACATATGTTTGCGTTTCGTCGGCTTCACCACCACGAACGAACAATCGTCCACTTTCACCAACAGTTTGCGTTCCTGGTAAAGTTTGCAAAGCCGAAACAATATCGCCATTAGAACCAGCAGTTGTCACAATATCTAATGGTTTTAAAACCGTATTTTTAGCTTTATCTCCAGCTTCAAAAGTTCCAGCATTAATAACAACTTCATCTAAAGTATTGATACTTTCTTTTAGTTTGAAAGTTTTATTTTGGTAGGTTTCAATTTCAATTGTAGTTTTTAAAGTTTCATAAGTAAGAAATGAAATTACAAGAATTTTATTGCCTTTTTCAGATGTACTAAAAGTAAATTCACCAATTTCATTTGAAGTTGCACCATCGTATGTTCCATCAATGTAAATATTAGCTCCAGCTATAGGATTGTTTTTTTCATCTACAACTTTACCAGAAATTTTGGTTTGAGAAATCCCAAATGATGAAATAAATAAAATTAAAAATGTAATAATTGTTTTCATGATTGTTTGTAATTTGATGAAGCAAAGTTGCAGCAACTATATGAACACAAAAACTAAAAGTAACTGAAATGTTGAAAATTAGTGATGAATTGTAGATTTAATTTTATAAAATTTAACTCGGTTGTATAAAAAAAATTATTATTATTGCATAACATTTAAATCATACAACAATGAAATTAATAAAATCTTTATTCGCAATTGCATTTTTCTTTGCAATTAATACTGTTTCAGCTCAATCAATAGCTTCAAAATGGCCACAACTTAATGATTTTCAAGAACTATTAGTTAAAACATTTGAACCAGCAGGAGAAGGAAATTTTGGACCAATAAAAAATTCTTGTGAATATTTAGTTGAAAAAGCTCAAGCATTAGATGTTAACACTATGCCACAAGATTTAAGAAATCCTAAAGCTGATGAAGCAATTGTAGTTTTAAAAAGACAAACTAAGTTAGTTGCAGAACTTGTTAGAACAAAAGCATCTGATGTTGAAATTATGAAGTCTTTCCAAAAATTAAATGAGACATATGACCGATTACTTAGTTTATATGAACCAAAAAAATAAATAATTAACCTAGCCAAGTGCTAGGTTTTTTTTTGAAAAACAATTTCTATCCAAAATTCATTACTACCTTTGCAAAAAAAATATCATGTCAAATATCTACTTAGGATATCATTTTACTATTGAACCAAAAGAACTAGGATCAGAAATATTAATTGCCGAATTGGGTGAAAAACCATTTGAAAGTTTTATTGAAACTGAAACAGGCTTTAGTGCATTTATTCAAAAAGACCTTTGGACAGAAGATGTTCTTGAAGATATTTACATTTTGGGTTCTGATGAATTTAAAATTTCTTACATTATAGAGGAAATAGATCAAGTGAATTGGAATGAAGAATGGGAAAAGAATTTTGAGCCAATAGATGTTGATGGAAAATGTCATGTTAGAGCTCCATTTCATAATAAAACAGAAGCTGAATTTGATATAATTATTGAACCTAAAATGAGTTTCGGAACAGGACATCATGAAACTACTCACATGATGATTCAACATTTATTGGAAACAGATGTTACTGGTTTAAAAACACTTGACATGGGTTGTGGAACTGCTATTTTAGCTATTTTAGCAGAAATGAAAGGTGCTAAACCAATTGATGCTATTGACATTGACAATTGGTGTTATTTGAATTCAATAGAAAATGCTGAACGTAATAATTGCACAGAAATAAGTGTCTATGAAGGTGATGCAGAACTATTAAAAGATAAAAGTTATGATTTAATAATTGCTAACATCAATAGAAATATTTTATTAAACGATATGCAGACTTATGTTGATTGTTTAAATAAAAATGGTATATTGCTTTTAAGCGGATTTTACAATGAAGACATTCCTTTCATAGATGCATCTTGTAAAGAAAAAGGATTAACGTATGTTAAAAAATTTGAAAGAAACAATTGGGTATCATTAAAATATCTAAAAAATAATTAATTTTACTTTTTGCTAAATCTTCAAATAGAATAGATAGTTATGAGTACGATAGAAAAAACAAAAGAAGAAGTATCCGTACAGGAATTGGTTGGAGTTAACAATGAAATAGTACTTTACAATGATGATGTAAATACTTTTGATCATGTAATTGATACACTTATTAGAGTATGCGAACACACATCAGAACAAGCTGAACAATGTGCTATATTGGTTCATTACAAAGGACAATGTACTGTAAAAACTGGAGCTTTCAATGAATTGAAACCTCAATGCACTCAATTGCTTGAAGCTGGTTTAAGTGCCGAAATAATTTAATGGGGTAATTTGTCTTTTATCAATCCGTAAAAGAAAGTACCTAACAAAGCACCTATTAATACAATTCCAACTGAGATAAAACCTGCGCCAATTAATATAAATATTGGCCCAGGACATGCTCCAACCATAGCCCATCCCAACCCAAAAATCAAGCCTCCAATCCAATAACGAAAAGTTCCTTTTTCTTTATCAAGAATTTCAATTGGAAGTCCTTTAATATCATTTAGTTTTTTTCGCTTTATTATTTGTATACCAACAACTCCAGTGGCAATAGCTGTCATAATGATTCCATACATATGAAAAGAATCAAATTGAAACATCTCATAAATTCTATACCATGAAACGGCTTCTGCTTTAGTTAACACAACACCAAAGATAAAACCTACTAGTAAGTATTTTATTAAATTCATAATTGACTATTTAAAAATTAAAGGGAAAATAAAATTAACCATTATAAGTCCTCCAACAAAAAAGCCAATAACTGCTTTTAGAGAAGGTAATTGAAAATTACTCAATCCTGAAATGGCATGACCAGAAGTACATCCGCCAGCATATCTTGAACCAAAGCCTATAAGTAAACCTCCAATCAAAAGAAATAATATCATTTTTGGAGATTCAAATACATTTTTTCCAAACAATGAATCTGGCAATAACTTTGAATTTGGAGCCTCAATCCCTATGTTTTGTAATTTTTGAATAGTTATTTCATTAATGGCAACATTAGAATCGGAGCTTAAAAAATGTGTTGCTACATATCCTCCTAACATTGTTCCAGCAACAACAACTAAGTTCCAACGTTGTGATTTCCAATCCCAATCAAAAAATGGGACCCTTTTACCAATTCCTGTCATTGAACAAAGACTTCTCAAATTAGATGACATGCCAAAAACTTTTCCAAAATAGATAAGTGAAAGCATAACCAATCCTATAAGAAAACCTGAAATTGACCAATGCCAAGTATTTGTAATAAATTCCATCGCTTTTTTTTACAAAAATAACTATATGGTTTGATTTTTGATTATTATTTGTGAAATTTGAATAAAAATATCATACTCCTAATTTGTCGATAAAATGAAAAGCAAAATTGTATTTCTCCTATTTACCTCAATCATAATGCTGTCTTCCTGCGGAAACATTAAATCAACTATACAAAATATTGATAATTCTGCTATCAAACCTCCTATTAAAAACAAGCAATTTGTGCTAACAGAATATGATAAAGACGGAAAATATGGATATGATATGGATTATCCTATAAATCTTGGCTTTGAAAATGAAAAATATTCTCCTAAAAATGTTGAGTACTTTTTTAATGCTATAAGTGGTCCAAATGGGGAAAAAATCAGTTATGAAAAAATAGATACTTGTTGTCCATTTCCAACTAAAAAAAGTGCAGTTGGAGCAGGTACATTAGACATATATCAAATTTCATTTGAAGGAACCGAAAAAAAAATAATCCTTTATCTTAATATATATGAGAAAGGAAAAGTGCTCTGTCCAAAAGGATTTAGTATAAAAAATCAATCCTAAACACTTTATCTTTTCTGAACATATAAGCTAATAGAAAACCTTCTAATTAACAAGTTAGAAGGTTTTTTCTTATTATATTTGCACTTCAAAATTATACAATATGAACATTAACAATATTCCACAAATCAAGCATATTGAAAGTGGTAATTTCTTTTTATTAGCCGGTCCTTGTGCTATTGAAGGAGAAGAAATGGCTATGAAAATTGCTGAAAAACTAATTACAATAACAGATAATTTAGAAATTCCTTATGTCTTTAAAGGTTCATTCAAAAAAGCCAATCGTTCAAGAATTGATAGCTTTTCTGGTATTGGAGATGAAAAAGCATTAAAAATTCTTCGTAAAGTTTCTGAGACTTTTCATGTTCCAACTGTAACAGACATTCATACTAATGAAGACGCTGCTATGGCTGCAGAATATGTAGATGTTTTACAAATTCCAGCTTTCTTAGTAAGACAAACCGACTTGGTTGTAGCTGCAGCAAAAACTGGAAAAACGGTCAACTTAAAAAAAGGACAATTCATGAGTCCAGAAAGCATGAAACATGCCGTACAAAAAGTATTGGATTGTCATAACGAAAATGTTATGGTAACTGATAGAGGTACTATGTTTGGGTACCAAGATATGATTGTTGATTATAGAGGTATTCCAACCATGCAACAATATGCAACTACCGTTTTAGATGTAACACATTCACTTCAACAACCCAATCAAACTGCAGGAGTAACTGGAGGAAGACCCGATATGATTGAAACAGTTGCTAAAGCTGGAATAGCAGTTGGAGTAGATGGAATTTTTATCGAAACTCATTTTGATCCAGCAAATGCAAAAAGTGATGGAGCCAATATGCTTCACTTAGATTATTTTGAGAATCTAATGACCAAACTAGTAGCGATTCGTAAAACAATAAATCAATTTTAATCTAAAATAAATGTTTTTTAACATAAAAGGTAAAATAGTTATTGTATTGGCTATTTTTTCACAATTTTTAATAGCACAAGAAAAATCAAAATCTGAAAAGTACACAAGTCATAACAAAGGTAAATTTTACTTTTTTTGGGGAGGAAACAGAGAAAGTTACACCAAATCTGACATTCATTTTACAGGGCAAAATTATGATTTCATAGTTCATGATGCTGTAGCAGATGATAAACCAAAAGGTTGGCACATCGATTATATAAAACCAGGATCTATTACCATTCCACAAACAAATTTTAGAATGGGTTACTTCATAAATGACCATTATAATATTTCAGTTGGATTAGATCACATGAAATATGTAATGAGACAACGCCAAATAGCAAATGTTTCAGGAAATATAAATTTACCTTCAACTGAAAGTGGTTCAATATACAACGGAACATACAATAATTCTCCTGTTAATTTTTTTGACAATTACACCGGATTAGATACTTCACCAACTCCTCCATTCCTAACATTTGAGCATACTGACGGACTGAATTATATCAATTCAGAATTTTGTAGAGTTGATGATATTTCAAAGGTTTTTAAAATTTCAAATACCGATAAATTTCAATTAAACTTAACTGAAGGTTTAGGATTAGGACTATTATATCCAAAAACAAATTCTAGAGTACTAGGAAAACAACGTTATGATGATTTTCATGTTTCTGGTTATGGAATTTCTGCAAAAGTTGGATAGAATTTTACTTTTTTTAAATACTTTTTCGTTCAAACGGAGATAAAAGCAGGATATATTGACATGAATGATATTAAAACAACTAATGAAAATACTGATAAAGCAAGCCAACACTTTCTTTTTTTACAAAGAATTATAGCATTTGGAGGAATTTTCAAAATTTAAATTAAATATTTTATATTTTTTTTATATTTTTGGTAATTATCTATTAAACAACAAACCAATCAATTTATATTTTTTATGAAAAAAATTATTTTACTAATTCTAACATTATTTTTCTCAATTGTTGGATATTCCCAATTTCCAACTCCAGGTGTTGAAGGTTTTGAAGGAACAACTGGACCAGATGTTCCTCTTCCAACAGCTTCTTCACCATGGACATTAGGAACAGGAGCAACAGGAAATCAATGGGCAGTTTTTGACAATGGTGTCGGTCTCACAAGAAGATGGAATATAAACACCGTTGCAACAAATGTATACCAAGGTGTAAATGCCGCTTATATGGATCGTGAAAATATAGGCCAAGGAAATACTTCAGAAGATTATTTAGCTACACCTTTAGTAACTGTTCCTGCAAATGGAGAATTACGTTTTTGGACTAGATCAACAATTGCTACAGTATCAACTACAGAATACCTTATAAAAGTTAATACCAACGTTTCTGCTGGTTCACAAACTACAGTTGCAAATTATACAGCAACTCCAGCTCAATGGACTGAAACAACTTTAAATGCAACATATAATATATATGAAGAGAAAGTAGTTGATCTTTCGGCTTATGCAGGCCAACAAGTTTACATCGCTTTTGTAATGAAATTTACACAACCTTCTGCCGGTTTAGGTGGAGATAGATGGTTGATTGATAGAGTCAGTTTAATTCAAAGATGTTTAGAACCAACGAATTTATCCGCAACAGGTATCACTCAAACTACAGCGGATTTAAATTGGTCAAACCCAAGTGGATCAACTTCATGGGAAATTGAGGTTATCCCTGCTGTTGGAGGTACTCAAACTGGTGTTGGTGTTGTTTATAATGGAGCATTACCATATGTAGCTTCAGGCTTATCACCAAATACTTGTTATGTATATTATGTAAGATCTTTATGTACTGATGGTTCAAGTACCTGGGTAGGACCCTTTAACTTCTGTACTGTCCCACCAGGCTTAACATGTACGGCACCAATTGCTATAACGACTTTACCTTACAGTACAAATGACAATACTGCAAATTATGGTGATTCTACAGATACAGCTCAACCAGCAGCATGCGCTGGAACTGCAGCAAATTACATGACAGGTAATGATGTGTTTTATTCTTATACTCCAGCAACTTCTGGTACTATAAGTATAACAATGACTCCAAATGACGATTGGTCTGGTATTTTTGTTTATCAAGGATGCGCAAATGTTGGAGTAACTTGTGTAGCTGGTGTAGCAAATAATGGTGGAGGTATTAGATCTATACCAAGTTTAAGTGTTACGGCTGGTTTACCATATATTATAGTAATTTCAACCAACGCTACTCCACAAACTGTTGGATATAGTTTAGTTATTCAAGAAGTGAATTGTCCACAACCTACAAATTTAAATGCTTCAAATATTGGACAAACTTCTGCTACTCTTACTTGGGATAATCCAGGTGGAGCAACTTCTTGGGAAGTTGTAGTTCAAACGCCAAACTTAGGTATTCCAACAGGAACTGGTAACACTACAAACACAAATACAAGTTATTCAGCTCTTGGACTAACTCAAGCAACTGCTTATGAATATTATGTTAGAGCTGATTGTGGTAATGGTACATTTAGTGCTTGGTCTGGACCATTCTTATTTAACACTAACATTTGTGATGTTTCACAACAATGTAACTATACTTTTAGATTAACAGATTCATTTGGTGACGGATGGAATGGAAATACTATGAGTGTTAGACAAAATGGTATTGAAGTTGCGCTTTTAGGACCAACTTTCACTGCTGGTGGAGGACCAATAAACATTACCGTTCCGATGTGTGATGGATTACCATTTGAATTGTTTTGGAATGCTGGTGGTGCTTTTGCTGGTGAAGTAGGAGTTACTATTATCAATTCATTTAATCAAACTATTTATACCAAAGCAGCAGGAACAGGAACTCAAAACAGTTCCTTGTATACTGGAACTGTAAACTGTTTAACTCCAGCATGTTTACCTCCAACAAATTTAGTAGCTACAAATTTATCACAAACAGGAGCTACATTGGGTTGGACTACAACAGGACCAGAAACTTCTTGGGAAATAATTGTACTTCCTGCAGGTTCACCTGCTCCACTTCCAAATAATCCTTTATGGACTGCAGCTCCAACTAATCCATTTACTGTTGGCGGACTTACTTCTGGTACTGCTTATGATTTTTATGTAAGACCTCTTTGTTCTCCTTCAAATATTGGTGATCCAGCTGGACCTAGAACATTTAACACTACAATTTGTGATCCTGTAAACCAATGTAATTATACATTTACAATGACCGATACTTTTGGTGATGGTTGGAATGGAAATACAATGAATGTAATACAAAATGGAATCGTAATTGCTACAATTGGTGCAACATTTACAAATGGTAATGGACCAGTTATTGTTCAAGTACCATTATGTAATGCTCTACCTGTTGAATTATTCTGGAATGCTGGTGGTGCATTTGCAAATGAAGTAGGTGTAACTATTACCAACTCTTTTTCACAAGTAATTTTCACTAAAGCTCCAGGAACTGGTGCACAGAATACTTCTTTATATACAGGTACTGTAAACTGTTTAGTACCATCATGTTTACCTCCAACTAATTTAGTTGCAACAAATTTATCTCAAACATCAGCAACATTAGGATGGACAACAACAGGTCCTGAAACTTCTTGGGAAGTAATTGTGCTTCCTGTCGGTTCTCCTGCTCCACTTCCAAATAACCCTTTATGGACAGCAGCGCCAACAAATCCATTTACAGTTAATGGATTGACATCAGGTACAGCTTATAATTTTTATGTAAGACCTATTTGTTCTCCAACAAATACTGGTGATCCAAGTTTAGCTGGAACATTTAATACTACAATTTGTCCACCTACTGATCAGTGTTTGTATACTTTCACAATGACAGATACCTTTGGAGATGGATGGAATGGTAATACAATGAGCGTTATTCAAAATGGTATTGTAGTTGGAACATTTGGTGCAACATTTACAAATGGTACCGGACCAGTTACTGTTCAGTTTCCACTTTGTCATGGAATTGCTTTCCAATTACAATGGAATGCAGGAGGTGCTTTTGCTAATGAAGTTGGAGTTTCTATCCAAGAAGCTTTAGCTCCACAGGCTACAATATATACCAAAGCTCCAGGAACTGGTGCACAAGGAACTACATTATATAATGGTACTGGTGAGTGTTTCTTACCAACTTGTCCGAAACCAATTAGTTTAACAGCTACAAGTGTTACACAAACTTCAGCTGTATTAAGTTGGACTGAACAAGGAACAGCAACTTCATGGGAAATATTTATTGTTCCAGCAGGATCTGCTGCTCCAACTCCTACATCATTAGGAATTGTAACAACTAACCCATATACATTAACTAATTTACCTCCTGGAACTGCTTATACATTCTATGTAAGAGCAATTTGTTCGCCAACTGACTCTAGCCTTTGGTCACAACCATTAACATTTGGTACATTACCTGTTAATGACGAATGTACTAATGCAACATTTGCTATTGTAAACCAAAATCTTAATTGCGTTCAAACAACTCCAGGTACATTAATTGGAGCAACTCAATCATTACCTGCAGTAAACTGTCCTCCAGGTGTTGCAAATGATGATGTATGGTATACATTTACAGCTACCGCAGCAACACATATCATCTCTTTCAATAACGTTGTTCCTTTAAATACTGATTTAGATTATGCAATCTTTACCGGAAATAGTTGTGGTGCATTAACTCAATTAAATTGTAATGCTGCTGATGGACTTACTGCAGGTGTTACATATTATTTAAGAGTTTACTCTGCTTCAGCAAATCAACAACTAGTTAATTTTAATCTATGTATCGGTACACTTCCTTGTACGGAAGCACCTGCTTTCTGTACAGGTCAAACAGTAACTTATGCAAACTCAACAAATGTTCCAAGTTTAGGTCAAATTGGATGTTTATTCACTTCACCTAACCCAGCTTTCTTCTTTTTACAAGTAAATCAAGCTGGTCCATTAACTTACTTAATATCACAAGTTGATACTAATGGAATTGGTAGAGACGTTGATTATGTTGCTTGGGGTCCATTTACAGATTTACAAACTGCTTGTACAGGAGTGCCGCAAAATCCACTTCCTGGAATAATTCCAGCTCCAACACCTGCTGCAGGTTGTCCAGGAACTTTACATGCTTGTAGTTATTCTGCAGCTCCTACAGAAATTATGTGTATTCCAAATGCTCAATTATGTGAAGTTTATGTAATCATGATTACTAATTTCTCTAATCAAGCTGGAACTGTAACATTTACCCAAACAAATTCAGGTGGAGGTACAACTGCTTGTTTCCCAATTAACACTTTTAACTATCCGCAAACAACTTATTGTCAAGACGGTGTTGATCCGACACCAGTATTAGCTCCAGGAGCTTCTGCTGGAACTTATACATCAACTCCTGGTTTAGTAATTGATAGTGTAACTGGAACTGTAGATTTATCTGCAAGTACACCTGGTGCTTATATTGTTACAAGTTCAACAGCTACAACTATTGGTGGTACTTGTAATACAATTCCTTTTATTACAACTACAAGAACAATCATTATTACTGCTCCTGCAAGTGCAACTATTTCCTATTCAAATGCATCTTATTGTAATAATATAACAGCATTACAAACAGTAACAAGAACAGGAACAGTAGGTGGTACTTATAGTGCAACTCCTTCTGGACTATCAATTGATCCTATTACCGGAAATTTTGTACCGAGTGCTAGTGTACCAAATACTTATATAATAACTTATTCAGTACCAGCTTCCGGTGGATGTGCAGCTTTTTCAACAACTACTCAAGTTGTGATTATTCCAGCTACAGTCCCTGCCTTTACACAAGTTGCTCCTATATGTCCTGGAGATGTATTAGCTGATTTACCAACAACCTCTAACAATGGAGTTACAGGAACTTGGTCACCAGCAATGAATAATACAGCTACAACAACATACACATTTACTCCTACTGCAGGATTATGTGCTACTACAGCTACGATGACAATTGGAGTAGGTTCAACAACTCCAACATTCACGCAAGTACAGCCAATTTGCCCTGGAGCACCATTAGCCGATTTACCAACAACATCTAATAATGGCGTTGTAGGAACATGGGCACCGGCAATGAATAATACTGCAACTACTACCTATACATTTACTCCTAATGCCGGAATTTGTGCAGGTTCAGTTACAATGACTATTGTAGTTAATACTCCTACAATTGTACCAACATTTACTTCTGTTGCTCCAATTTGTATTGGTGATACATTATCTGCATTACCTACTACCTCTAATAATGGAATTACAGGAACTTGGTCGCCAGCATTAGATAATACAGCTACAACAACATATACATTTACACCAGCTACTGGACAATGTGCCTTAGCTACAACTTTAACAATAATTGTAAATCCAAATTTGGTTGTTACAGTAAACAATCCAACTGTTTGTGCTGGTTCAAGTGCAACTGTGACTGCTACTCCTGCAATACCTGGAAATTATTCTTATACTTGGACAGTTCCTTCACCATTTACTAATCCTGGTAACGTTGCATCATTTAATACAACAGTACCAGGAACTTATACTGTTGTTATTAATCAAGTAACTAATTTCTGTAATACAGATTTTGAAAGTCCAACAGCAACTGGAGCTTTCCCTAACCTATTTGATGAGAATTTAGTTCCTTGTTGGGATACTACTTCTGCAGATGGAATAATAGAAATTTGGCCTCCAGGATTTGAAGGTGTTAACGCATATTCAGGAAATCAGTTAATTGAATTAAATGGAAATACACCAGGAACATTATTCCAAGATTTTAGTGTTTTACCAGGAACTGCTTTAACAATTTCTTTTGCTCATAGAGGAAGACAAGGTAATGATGTTGTTGGTGTTGAAATAGGACCTCTTGGAGGACCTTATGTTAGTCTTGGTAACTTTACAGATAATAACACCGCTTGGGTATTACATACTGTAAATTATGTAGTTCCTACTACAGGAGGAAATAATTATACTTTACGCTTTGTTTCTGTTTCAAGCGCTGGAGGAAGTCCAAGTATTGGTAACTTATTAGATTCAATTTCAATATCTAGTTTAAGTTGTCCATCACAACCAACTTCAGGAGTAGTTACAATTACAACTCCAGATACTCCAACGTTTACTGCAATTCCTGATATTTGTTTAAATGGAACGGCTCCTACTTTACCAACAACTTCAAATAATGGAATTGCTGGAACTTGGTCTCCGAGTACAGTAGACACATCAGCAGTTGGGACAACTACTTATACTTTCACGCCTAATGCAGGAATTTGTGCGACAACCGCAACATTGAATGTTACAATCATAAATCAAGTTACACCAACATTTAATAGTATTGCATCTATTTGTCAAAATAGCACAGCACCTAGTTTACCATTAACATCAGTAAATGGAATAACAGGAACTTGGAGTCCTTCAACAATTGATACTTCAACTGCTGGTTCGGTAACTTATACATTTACTCCAGACGCTATTCCAAGTCAAGCTTGTGTATTAACAACAACTCTTTCTGTTACTATTGATCCACAAATTGTTAGTACGTTTAATTCAATTGCAAACATTTGTCAAAATGGAGTTGCTCCTTCTCTTTCTTCTACTTCGAATGAAGGAATAGCAGGAACATGGAATCCAACAGTAATTGATACAACAACTCCAGGAACTACAACGTACACATTTACACCAAATGCAGGAATTTGTGCAACTACAGCTACTTTATCTGTTACAATTGATGCACCGACTGTTCCAACATTTACTCAGATAGCAAGTATTTGTTTAAATGGAACTGCTCCATCACTTCCTTCAACATCAAATAATGGTGGAATAGCTGGAACTTGGAGTCCTGCTACAATTAATACTTCAGTAGTTGGAAATACAACTTACACATTTACACCAAATGCTGGACTTTGTGCAACTACTGCTACGATGGTAATTACAATTAATCCTCAAACTGTACCAACATTTAGTCAAATTGGTCCATTTTGTCAAGGGTCAATTGCACCTTCACTTAATAACACATCTATAAATGGTATTGCAGGTACATGGAGTCCAAGTACTATTGACACATCTACTGCAGGAAGCACTACTTATACATTTACACCAAATGTTGGACTTTGTGCAACAACTACTACAATGACTATAGTAATAAATGCTACACCAGTTATAAATCCAATTAGTAATGTTACAGCATGTGATAATTATATATTACCAGCACCAAGCGTTGGGAATTATTTCACAGGTCCAAATGGAACTGGAACTCAATTAAATACTGGAGCTATAATTACTGCAAATACAACTTTATATGTGTATGCTGCAAACGGAAGTTGTACAGATCAAGAATCATTTACGATAACCATTTCACCTTCTCCATCATTCACATTGACAGGAGGTTGTGTTGGAACAAATTATGTTCTTGAAGTAATGTCAAATAATTTTGATACTTCTTTAGCTACTTATTCGTGGACTGGTCCAACAGGAGTTGTTGGAGGTAATAGTCCAACTTTACAAGTTCCTGCAAATGCTGCTGGTAGTTATACTTGTTTCGTTACAATTCCTAATGGCTCTGGAACATGTTCTGACTCTGAAGTCTTTATTGCAAATGATGTAACTTGTTCTATTCCAAGAGGTATTTCTCCAAATGGTGATACACTAAATGATACTTTCGATTTAACAGGGTTAAATGTTAAAGTATTAAGTATCTACAATAGATATGGAACTAAAGTATATTCAAAAACTAACTATGTTAATGAATGGGGCGGACAATCTGACGCTGGAAATGAACTACCAGATGGTACTTACTATTATGTAATTGAACGTAATGGTGTTGAAGCTAAATCTGGATGGGTATACATTAACAGAGAAATCAAATAATTTAAACCTTAATAATAAAAAAGAGACTGAATTTCAGTCTCTTTTTTTGTTTAATATAATTCTGAAATTTCTTGAATGATTTCTATTAAAATTTTATTATCAATTTCTTCAAGTGAAGAATACCTTAGTGATTTCATTATACTCCTATTCTCTGAAATAAGATGTTCTTGATGATTTTTGATTTGAAAACCTTTTACTATTCCTAGGTCAACATACTTTCTTTTATGACTTACATTTATAAAACAAAATGGTTTTCCTCTATAATAATAAAAAGGAATCTTCCATTTGTACAATAATTCTAAATTTGGAATTTGACTTTCAATTACAATTTGCAGATTAAAAATTATAGAACGATAAGGTTCTGGTTGGTTTAAAATATAAACTTCTGCAGGTTTCATCTATTGCAATCCATATTGATCAAACAAATACATAAGCGATGCCATTGAAGCGGCTCCTAATTCTAATTCTCTTTTATTTACAGCATCAAAAGTATCATTTGCAGCATGATGATAATCAAAATAACGTTGTGAATCGGGTTGCAACGCTACTTTTACAATCTTTTCTGACTTTAAAGGACCAATATCAACTCCTGTATGTCCTTTTCTAAAAATATGAATTAAATAAGGCTCAAATAAGTTCTTCCAAGTGGTGATTTTATCAAAATTAGAATCATCCGCTTCAATTGAAAAACCTCTTGGTGTAAAGCCTCCTGAATCACTTTCTAAAGCAAAAATGTGATTCTCTTTATTCTTGCTAGACAATTCTTCATATTTTAAACCGCCTTTAACACCATTCTCTTCATTCATAAACAAAACTACTCTAATTGTATTTTTAGGTTTGTAGTTCAATTTTCTAAATATTTCCAAAACTGCCATACTTTGAACACAACCAGCACCATCATCGTGAGAACCATCTCCTAAATCCCAAGAATCTAAATGTCCTCCAACAACCATAATTTTATTCGGATGCTCAGAACCCGTTATTTCACCAACAACATTGTATGATAAAACATCTTCTAGAATTTTACACGATTGTTTAAAATATAATTTATAATTAGGATTTTGTTTTAATAACTTACTCAACTCTTCAGCACCATTTGTAGAAATTGCTGCAGCTGGAATACGTTTATCCATCGCAATATCTTTATAATTTGTTGAACCCGTGTGTGGAAAATCGTCCAATCTCAAATTCATGGAACGAACAATTACTCCAACAGCACCTAATTCTCCTGCTTCTCTTGCTCCAGAAGAACGTTGGTCAACACAACTTCCATAAGCATGAAAAGTTTCAATAAACTCAGGATTCATTGGTCTGTTGAAAAAAATAATTTTCCCTTTTACTTTATCTGTTCCTAAAGCTTTTAACTCCTCTAAACTTTTAACTTCAATTACATTTGCTAATAAACCATTTTTGGGCGTTGCAACCGACATCCCTAAAGCACAGATTGGAAAAGATTTTTTTTGCTTTTCAACTTGTAAATAGGCTACTTCCTTCTCACCTCTCACCCATTGTGGAACCATAACTTCTTGTAGATAAACTTTATCTAAACCTAAAAGTTCCATTTGTTGCTTTGTATAAGTAACGGCTTTTGCTGCTCCAGATGAACCAGACAAACGATGACCAATTTTATTTGACAAATCGTCTAACCATGGATAGGCTTTGCTTTCGGTTAATGCAACTTTATAAATTTGTTTCAACATTGCTTCATCATTGGTTTGAGAGAACATTAACGTAGAATTTACTAACAACAAAAAAACTATTTTCTTCATTTCTATTTATTTTATTTCAAAAATAAACCAAAAAACATTTGGTTGAACAATTTTTATTTATTTACTTTGTGCTTCAAAGTACTTTTATATGGAAAACGAAAAATATCTTAACGACATTTCTGAAATAAAAAACATGATGAACCAATCATCAAGATTTATTTCACTTAGTGGATTATCAGGTGTTCTTGCTGGGATTTATTCTTTGATTGGAGCTTGGCTAGCTTACAAAACAATTTATCTTGATACAACGTCAATGGGAAACTATAGAAATCTTATTATCTCTCAAGATTCCATAAACAAACTTTTTATAATTGCTTTCTCCGTATTAATTTTATCAATTATTACAGGAATAGCATTAAGTGTTAGAAAAGCAAAAAAAACAGAAGATAAAATTTGGAATGTTTCATCAAAAAGATTGGTTATTAACTTTGCAATTCCGTTAGCAACAGGTGGTTTTTTTATTCTATTTTTGATAGAGAAAGAAATGCTAAGTTTGGTTGCCCCATTAACCTTATTGTTTTATGGTTTGGCGTGTGTAAATGCTAGTAAATACACACTTGGTGATGTACGATATTTAGGAATTACGATGATCATATTAGGATTACTTTCAACTTGGTTTTTAGGATATGGATTATTATTTTGGGCTTTAGGATTTGGAGTTTGCCATATAATTTACGGAAGTATGATGTATTTTAAATATGATAGAAATTAATTTTGAGATAGCAGATTACAGAAGTTAGAATACAGATTTTAAAAAACATACAAATAATTTGAAAACCATCATACAAAATATCAACAAAGCCTTTGATCACCGAATTCGTTTGGGGATTATGTCGGTATTGATGGTAAACGAAAGCGCCGATTTTAATATGCTTAAAGAACTTCTTGGAGTAACTGATGGCAACCTCGCCTCTCATACCAAAGCTCTTGAATCTGAAAATTATATTCAAATTGAAAAACAGTTTATTGGTAAAAAACCAAACACGAGATACATAGCTACAAAAGAAGGAAAAAAAGCATTCAAAGATCATATTGATGCACTTGAAAAATTAATATCAAAAAGTTAAATCTATTTTTTTATATAATTACTTTGAAAAACAAAGTACTTTTAAATATTATGAAAAATATAAAAATAAAATATCTAATCATCAGTTGTGCCATCTTAATCATAGAGATAACTATTGCACTGTTCGTAAACGACCAATTCATAAGACCAATATTTGGTGATTATCTAGCATCAATTCTCGTGTTTTACTTATTGGCGACAATTCTGAAAACCGATTTGAATAAAATTGCAATCCTATCATTATTGATTAGTTATACCATTGAATTTTTACAATACATCCATATTCTGGAACTACTTCAATTAGATAAAATCAAAATCCTAAACATCTTACTCGGAAACTCTTTTTCGTGGACTGATATGCTTGCTTATACTCTTGGAATACTGACTGTTTTGATAATTCATAATTATAAAAAACATTAAAATGAGACACTTTGTTGAAGAAAAATCGATTGTAAGAGAAATTTGGAAGAATACAGATACTGTTCTATTAATTTTTGCAGGTTCTGCAGCAGAATTTGCATTAAATAAAGCAGTTGATTGGTTGTACTTTACAGGAAAGATTCCGACAAATCCATTGGAACGATTGTTTTCTACCGTTGAATATGCTCAGAACATTGTCTTTGCAGAAAACGATTTGGCATTAGCAACAATTGATAAAATAACACAGATTCATCAAGGAGTTGAAAAAAGTCGTGGACAGACCATTCCGGATTGGGCTTATAGAGATGTACTTTATATGCTTATAGATTATTCGATTTGCTCTTTTGAATTGTTAGAAAGAAAGTTAGAAACCTCTGAAAAAGAAGAAATTTTTGATGTGTTTTCTAGGTTAGGAATTAGAATGGGTTTGAAAAATTTACCAACCAACTATAACGATTGGTTAATTGACAGAACAATTCATCTCGAAAACAACTTTCAAAAAGGAACATTTACCATTAATTTATTTGAACAATATAAAAAGCATTTGGGTAATTCTAGATATTTCATTCTAAAAGAAATTCAAAAAATATTAGTTCCGAAAATAGTTTATAAAATGCTCTTTGAAACATCCATTTTTCCAACAAAAACACTTTTAAAGCTGTATAAAATTAGTAAAACACTTAAAGTAGATTATCTAGTAAAAGCGATTCTACTTCCAAAAAAACACAAACAATCTATTAAAAACATCGGAAAATACGAAACACTATAAACCATCAATTATTGCACTAATGAGAGATTTACTAATTGAAAAAATGTATGAAATCACGAAGAAACCTTACCAAAAATTCTTCAAAAAAGGTATTCCTTGGAAAGAAACACCAAGCGATTTAATAAACTACCAGCAAGACAGTTTGGGATTTCATTTAGGATGTTTTCTACTAAAATACAATTTCGAAATGCAACCAAAATTGGAAGATCACGATGTAATTCATGTGCTAACAAACACAGGAGTTTCTGTAGTTGATGAAATTGCAATGCAATATTTTTTATTGGGAAATGGCAAAAAAAGTGCCTACTTATTTATGGTAATCTGTATTGGAACTATCTTCTATCCTACTCAAATCAAACATTTTATTCACACTTACAATCGTGGTAAAAAAGCACATCAATTTCATGATTTAGATTTTTATAAAATGCTAACCATTCCTGTTAAAACGATTCAATCAACATTTAATATTAAGTAACTATGAATAATTTATTTTCACTTTATGTTTTGAATAAAAAACAAAACAATTTTTTAATTTTTAGTTCGATAACTGCAATTGCTTTACTTTTAATACGTGTAAAAATCACCCATTCATTTTACCTACTATTTCTTATTTGGAATTTAATTCTTGCAGTTATTCCTTATATAATTTCCAATTTCATAAAAATTGATTTTTCTATAAAGAAATATAATTTCAAAAATTTATTTTTCATTGTGACATGGTTGCTTTTTCTTCCAAACACCTTTTATCTTATTACTGATTTTGTGCATTTGAATCACACTAATTTGATACAATTTTGCTTCGACTTCATTTTGCTTTTAAGCTTTACCATTGCTGGATTCTATTTTGGCATACTATCTATTTTCACAATTCAGCAACAAATTCAATTTTTCTATACTTCAAAAACATCCTATTTATTTACAATTTCAATAAGCTATTTATGTGCTTTTGGTATTTATATAGGACGCTTTCTTCGTTTCAATAGTTGGGATATTATTAGTTATCCTCTTTTTTTGGCTGAATCTACATTCAATTGCCTTTTCGAAAATGAAACCTGGACATTCACTCTTGGACTAGGAACACTAATTACGATAGTAAACCTAATCTATATTAAATCAAAATCTAATATCTAAAATCATGACAAAAAAACAATACGAAAACGCAACAGGCATTTTCTCCACTCAATTAGCCTTTGGCTCATTCATAATAGGAACTATTCTATTGATTTTACATCTAATAAATCCAACTGGAGCTCTTTTTGGCGTTGGTTTATACTATTTAATTATAGCTTTTGTAATTAACTTAATTATGCTATTCCGACTTGCTTATTTAGCTTTCACCCAAAAAAATCATCAAGACTATTTTACCATCAAAATACTAATTCTTTTAGCCAACATTCCCATTGCTTTTGTGTATTTACGAATCGTTGGAGAAACTTGGAAGTAATCAATTTCAATATCAAAAATCAATTTCAATATCAATCTAAAATTCAATAAAAATCATGGAAAATTATCAAAATCAACCTAAACAAGGTTTCTTTCAATCTACAACTGCCAAAATGATTATGGTAGGTTTGTTAACTTTAGTGTTATTAATTCCGTTGTTCTTTGTTCAAGACTTAATCTCTGAACGCAGCCAACGTCAAAAAGAAGTTGTTGCAGAAACCACTTCCAAATGGGGTGAAAGCGTCTATTTTTATGGCCCAATTCTAAAAATACCCTATAAAGACCCAATTACAAATCAAGTTGAAAATGCGTTTTTCTTTCCTGAAGAACTTTCAAATGCATCGAATACTGAAATCAAAACTCCATTACAAAGAAGCATTTACAAATCGAATGTATTTACCACAAAAATGCAATTTAAAGGAAGCTATGTCCAACCCAAATTCTACAAGAAAAACATACCTAATGAAAATGTATTTTGGGATAAAGTCACAATTATCATTAGAACCACCAATTTAAAAAGTGTAAACGATGAAGTAAAAATCAACATCGGAAGCAACAGTTTTACCTTTGAACCGGTTCATAACAACCAAAACAACGATTCCTTAGAATCACTTGAAACAGGCTACTTCAAATATAATGATTTGAAAAACACCAATTTCAACATGAGCATCACCTACAACGGAAGTAAAAGAATCAGCATTGTTCCAATTGGGAAAACTACTTCTGCTAAGATGACTTCTAATTGGGCATCACCTAATTTTAACGGAAGTTTTATTCCGAATGACAAGAAAATTACCAACAAAGGTTTCGACGCCACTTGGAAAATTCTTCACTTCAACAGACCATTCTCACAAGAAAATTTTGAAGTTTTACCCGAACTAAGCAAATATGCCTTTGCAGTAGATTTCATAACTCCAGTAGACGAATACCAACAAAACGAACGCGCTTCTAAATACGGTTTTCTCGTAATTGGATTAACCTTTTTAATCTTTTTCCTAATTCAATCTATCAGCAAAATTAGCATCCATATCTTCCAATATTGCATGATTGGAATTGCATTAATTATGTTTTATACTTTACTCATTTCAATCACAGAACACAGTTCCTTCAGTTTTGCTTATGCCGTTGCTGGAATATCAGTTGTAGCTTTAATTTCACTCTATTCTATCTCCATTTTAAAAGATAAAAAATTTCCAACCTTCATTGCAATATCACTTTCAGTACTTTATACATTTATTTATGTAATCATCCAACTCGAAGATTACGCACTTTTGGTAGGAAGCATCGGATTATTCTTAATACTAGCCTCAGTAATGTATTTCTCAAGAAAAATTGAATGGAATAAATAAGGATTAGGAGCGAATGGCTTGCGAACTCTTGTAATCCTTATTCCTGCTTTCCGTTCCAATCCTTTTTTGTTACCTGAGGCTCTCGAAGGCAAAAAAAAGGATTTCCACTGCAATCAGGGCTAAACAGCCAACCATTTGAATAAAAATAAAACTCCGAAAGAAATTTTACTTTCCTTCGGAGTTTTTAATACTATTAAAAAGTTTGATTAAATTTTCACGAGAAGCAACATTGGTAATTCTTATAATAATATTTGAATCAATAATTTCAATTTCTAAATCATTCTCAAAATTAATAGTTTTAAAATAATCTTTAATTGCATTTTCTTGATGTGACTTTTTAATAATTTCTGTTTGATATCCTTTAATTATCTCCTTCTCCTCATCAATGAAAACATCAATTATATTTTGAACAATTGGTTTCTTAAAAAAACAATAATGACCAAAAAAATTAAAATCTTTAATCCAAAAAACAATACTATAATTTTCTGTTCTTGAACTATATTTACTATTGTATACCTTAGCTGTTGTATTGGCAATAAAAATTGAAAACTGATTTTTATGATAAGAATCAGTACTATTCCAATCTTCAAAACTTGAAAAAGTTATTGTTTTTTCAAGAAAATTAAATTCAGAATCTGAAAAAAATTTAAACTTATATCCATTGTCTAATAGAAAGTTTTTAATTATAATAAATTCTCTTTCTAATTCACCTTCTGAATAATACTTATCTATAACTTCTTCTGAAGTTTTTCTTTGTTCATTATAAAAAACAACTTCATCTGAAATTTCATCTGAATATTTGTAGTTAGTTTGAGTTTCACTAACTTTTGCTTTTTCGCCAGTCAAAGGATCTTCAAACATTGATATAATCTCTTTATCAGAGAGGGTTTTCTTGTCTTTAAGAGCTATTTTTCTTTTCTCATCAGCTCGAACATACAATCGATTGATGATAAATACTATTAAAACAATTGAAATAAGAATAATAAAACGTGTTTCCATAGCACCAAAATATAAAAAAACTCCGAAAGAAAATTATTTTCCTTCGGAGTTTTTATATTAACATTCAGTCACAACTGAAAACTTTCAACTGAAAACTTTCAACTGAAAACTACTTAATGACTTCCTTCCACTTCAATAGCATCAACATCAATGTTTTGTTTTTTCAAAAGACCTTTAACTAAAACAGCAAATAAAGTCAAATAGGCAAAACAAACTACCGTAATAATATACGATTGATGAATTCCAATAATATCAGATAATTTACCTTGAATTGGCGGAATTATTCCTCCACCCAATATCATCATAATCAAAAACGCTGAACCTTGAGAAGTATATTTTCCTAATCCGATAATAGACAAACTAAAAATAGATGGCCACATAATACTACAAGCCAAACCTCCAGCAAGGAAAGCATAGATAGCAATAGTTCCTGTAGTAAACAAACCAATTAACATGGCAATCATTCCGAAACTTCCAAAAATCATTAAGGTTCTTGCTGGTTTGTCTTTACTCAAAAAGAAAGCTCCAATTTGCACCAATACACAAACTACATAATAATAAAGTGGCTTCATATCTTTTCCTGAAAGGATATTAACACCCAAAATAATTCCAAAAGCCACCAACGGAACAATGATTAAAGCTATTGTTTTTTTACTTCCTTGAAGATTAAAAACACTAATAGCTCCAGCCCAACGACCAATCATCAAACTTCCCCAATACATAGAAATATAAGGCGCAATATCTGACGATTGCAAACTTCCGAATTCTTTTAATTTTAAAAGTTCTCCAAGATTACTTCCAATAGCAACTTCTACTCCAACGTAGGTAAAAATAGCCAACATTCCCAATACCAATTGTGGATATTGCATTGCACCCCAACCTTCAGAATTCTTTCTAGCTGATGTGTATGAAAATAAAATTCCGCCAAGCACCACTAACAAAGCTCCAGAAAGCCACAACATTCTGTTTTTCTCTAAACCTTGTTTAAGTTGCAATGCTTCACTTTCGTTAGCAGTAATTTTATCATTAATTTTTAAAAGTTCAGGAGAATTAGCTACATAGGTTGTTCTTGCTAATTCTTCTTTTGCAACATCAACTTCTTTTGTTAAAGCTTCTATTTTTATAGCTTCATCACTCTTATAACTTTGAAAAACCGGAGTAAACATAATACCAAGTAAAACAGTCATAATAACTAGTGTACGTAATGCTTTGTTCGCTTTTTCCATTGGTTCGTTTGCGATGCCACTTGGTACTTTTTTAGAAAAGTAAAACAAAGCCGCTGCTGCAATAAACAACAATCCAACACCAATATATAAAATCACAACTTTACTCAATTCTAAAGCTTTTATTTGCTCATCTGAAATTGATTTTGCCGTTCCAAATAAAGCCAAAGCCACCACAATTGGACCAATAGTAGTTCCAAAAGAGTTGATTCCGCCACCTAGATTTACACGACTTGCACCAGTTTTTGGATCACCTAATAATATCGCAAACGGATTGGCCGCAGTTTGTTGCAATGAAAAACCTAAGGCTACAATAAATAATCCAACCAACATTCCTGCGTAAATACTAGCTTCAACTGCAATAATCATAGCTCCAGCTCCAAGCGCTGAAAATAACAATCCGTAAACAATACTTTTTTTGTAACCCCATTTTCCAACGATATCTTTTCCTGACATATCGCCTAAAGCAAACAATAATAAAGCGCCAACGTAATAAGCGGTGTAAAAAGCAAAATCAACCAATTGCGATTGAAATTGATCTAACGAAAAATAACTTTTACAAAACGGAATAAAAATACTGTTTCCAGCAGCAATAAATCCCCAGAAAAAAAACACTGTAATCAGCGTATACAATGCAGGATAGTTTGTTTTAATTTGTTCTGAACTCATAAATTTTAGTTTGTTTGGTTTGGTTTTTAGTTTATTGGTTTGAAACTTATAGCAGTTCCGCCACCGTTAGCCAAATTTAATTTAATTTTTGACTTAGAAGTAACTTCAATGGTTTTTATAGCATAAGATTTTGGATTATTTTTCCAATCAGCATCAGTACCATCTTGATAGATAATGGCTTGGTACTTTTTATTTGGCGTCAAGAAATCTAATTTTATTTCTGTTTTACGAGCATTTTCATCGGTAATTGCTCCTAAAAACCAACGTTCTCCATTTTTCTCTTTTCTAACTACAGTTAAATAATCTCCTGGTTCAGCTTCAAGATATTTAGAATCTTGCCAATCTACAGCAACGTCTTTTATGAATTGAAAAGCATCGGCATATCTTTCATAATTTTCAGGTAAATCGGCTGCCATTTGTAATGGTGAATACATCGTTACGTATAGCGCTAATTGTTTAGCCAAAGTTGTATGAACTTGTTCTGTTTTAGTTTTATCATAATAACTCATTTTGATTTCAAAAATTCCTGGAGTGTAATCCATTGCTCCTCCTAATAATCTTGTGAATGGCAAAATGGTTTCGTGCATTGGCGGATTTCCAACAGACCAAGCGTTAAACTCATTTCCGCGAGCTGCTTCGGCTGCGATATAATTCGGATACGTTCTTGAATATCCAGTTGGACGAGAACTTTCATGCGAATTGACCATCAATTTATAATCAGCAAATCTTCTTGCAACGAAGTTAAAATGATTCACCATTGTTTGTCCATCGTGAAACTCACCACGTGGAATAATTCTTCCCACATAACCTGATTTAGCCGCAGGATAACCATAGTCTTTCATAAGATTTAAGGCTCTATCCAAATGTCTTTCATAATTAGCCACAGAACCAGATGTTTCGTGATGCATTATCATTTTTATTCCTTTTGATTTAGCATAATCGTTAATTTCTTTCAAATTATAATCAGGATATGGCGTTGTAAAATCGAATACTTCTTCTTTCCAATTTCCAAACCAATCTTCCCAACCAACATTCCAACCTTCTACCAAAACGCCATCAAAACCATTTTTAGCAGCAAAATCTATATATCTTTTAGTGTTTTCAGTTGTTGCACCGTGTTTTCCTGATGGTTTCAAACTTCCGTCTGCAGCATTTTGTGCATTTTGCGAACCTGCATAATCCCAAGTTGATTTTCCAACGTGCATTTCCCACCAAACACCAACATATTTCATTGGTTTTATCCAAGACGTATCTTCAATTTTTGATGGTTCGTTTAGGTTTAAAATCATTTTTGAACTTACAATTTCACGAGCATCATCACTCATCATAATTGTTCTCCAAGGCGAAACACATGGTGCTTGAAGATAGGCTTTATCTCCTATTGCATTTGGAACTAAATTAGAAGTTAATCCAAAGTTTTTGGTGTCAACATCTAAATGCATAATAGGATAATTAACAACAGCTGCTTCAAAAACATTGATGTAAATTCCGTCAGCTGATTTCATCATTAAAGGCGATTGCACTCTAAAAGAACTTGCGATGGTCTTTACTCCTATCCCATTATTCAAATCTAATTTAGAATTATCGATTTCAGATAATTTTGTTTCATTGTAAGCATATTCTTGACTGTCATAATCTCCTGGAATCCAAAATACTTTGTGGTTTCCTGCTAAATTAAACTGCGATTTTTCATCGGAAATTATAAAATAATTCAGGTTTTTTTGCTTTGGAAATTCGTAGCGAAAAGCAATACCTTCATCAAAAACTCTAAAAATGATATTTATCCTTCTATCAGTTGATGGTTGCGAAAGTGCCACAGTCATTTCATTGTAGCTATTTTTTATATTGGATTGTTCACCCAAAACTGGCTGCCAAGTCTCATTAAAACTTTTTTGACCAATGCTATCAATTTTGAAATTGGCCTCTAAACTTTTTGACTCTTTTATTGTAATTCCAAGTGTGCTTTCCTTTACAATAGGTTTAGTTTTGTAACTTACCGAATAAGTAGGTTTTCCATCTGAAGACAATTTAAAACTTAACGAAATAGTTTTAGATGGTGAGGAAACATTCTGAGCTTCAACTGATAAAATTGAAATCAAGAATACCAATAAATGTAATTTTCTCATTTTTGATTATATTTTTTTATAAAAATACATTTTATCCTAAAAATAAATCGATTTCGTAATAATTAGTTATTAACGAAATCGATTTCTTATAATTCAGTTTTGAATTGGAAAATAAATAAATTTAGATTTTATTTTCCATCTACATAATCTTGTAAATATTTGAATCTTTCTGTTAGTTTGCCATTTTCAGTCATTTTAGCTCTTTGTAAAATTCCGTCTTTATCACCATTAAAAAAAGCTGGAATCACGTGTTCCATAAACATTTCTCCAAATCCTTCACTCGCATCTTTAGGCAATTCACAAGGTAAATTATCAACCGACATTACCATAATTGAACCAGGATGTGTATAAGAAACTTCTTTGTGTTCACTTGGTAAATAGCCAAAAAATGGTTCGGCAATGGTAGATGCTTTTATAGTACAAGCAATTGGTCCATTAACATCACAAGAAATATCCGCAACAACTTGAATTTTGTTCTTTGGAGCGTTAAGCATTTCTCTTGTTAAAATATCTGGCGCGCCATTTCCGTGAAAATGTCCTGCCATATAAATATCTGCAACTTGTGAAAAACGTTCAAAATCAGAAACATAATCTTGTGGATTCTTATAAAAATCTTGATTATCTAAAACTTGTCCATCGATTCTTTTGTTATAATCTAGTACATCAATTTGAGTATAAACTGGTTGCGTGTAAACTTTGTTTATAAAATCATCTGCTGAAACTTGCTTAATTTTCATTCCATCAAGCATTTCTTTCGCTCCCATTCCCACTTTTCCGCGACCTGTTAAAACAATTTTAATGTTCGGAAGCATTGGTCTGCGCAATCGTTCGATTAATTCTTCCTTACTTTTTAAGGTTTCGGCTTTTACTAAATTGAATAAATCATATTTAATTCCGAAAGCTCTAAATCCGTTATAAGCACCAACAATTCCTGCATATCTTCCGAAACCGATTAAGCGACGGTTTTTAGCATCAACAATAGTTTCGTGGTCAAATAATTCGATATTTTTCTCTAAAATTGCTTGAAGTAACTTTCTATTGTAAGGTTGAAATTTAATAGTATGCGAAAAGAAAAAGTACTTTTTATTGGGAATTAAGGCATCAACTGGAACTTCTTTTACACCAAATAAAACATCGCAATCGCTCATATCTGTAGTAACTTCGATACCTAAACTGCTGTATTGCTCATCAGAAAATACTCTAATATCAGAACTTTCAACTTTTACTTGAGCTTCTGGATGTTCTGTTTTTAATCTAACTAATTCTTCTGGAGTAAAAACAACTCTTCTATCTGGTGGATTTTTTCTTTCTTTAATAATTCCGAACTTCATTTTAACAGTATTTTTTTGAGACATCAAAAGTAATAGTAACGAAAACGTTTTCAAAACTTTTTACCCAAAATAAAATCGAAGTTATTTATTGAATTTCAATTAATTGGAATATTTTGTTGATAATTTTATAATTAATATAACATTTCATGAAATTTGTTTGTCATTTTGTTTATTATATTTGTTTTTCAACCAAACCCAAAATGACCAATAACAAAGTAACATATCTATTGTTTTTTTTAACTTTTTTATTACTTATAAGTTGCGATAAATCAGGAAAAATTAAGAATCCATTTAAAAAAAATAAATCTGGTTTAGAATATGCAATGCTTCCGCTAGAAGATTCTTTACCAAAACTTTCAGATTCATACAAAAACACTAAAAAGAGAGAAATTGAAAATTTCTTTACTAATAATTTTGCCAATGATTTTGAGAACATGAGTTTTCTTGTGGCAAAAAATGGACAAATTATTTATGAGAAATATGATGGATTTGCCGATAAAGAAAATAATATTTTAAACTCACCTGAAACGCCTTTACACATAGCATCAGTTTCAAAAGTACTAACAGCCTCAGCCATTTTAAAATTGATTGATGCTAAGAAAATTAGCTTAGATCAAAAATTGACAACACTTTTTGAAAAATTCCCTTATCCAGATGTGACTATAAAAACTTTATTAAATCACAGAAGTGGCATGAAAAAGTACAATTATTTTTGTGATGACAAAGCCAACTGGGGAAGAAATAAAACACTTACAAACAAAGATTTACTTGAAGTAATTATCAATAAAAATATTCCGTTAGAAACTAAAACTGATACGCATTTTAGTTATAACAACACCAATTATGCACTTTTGGCATTAATTATTGAAAAGGTTACAGGAATGAAATACAGTCAGGCGATGAAGAAAATCATTTTTGAACCATTAGGTATGAAAAATACTTTTGTTTTTGACGAAACTACTCCAAAAGAAAAAGGAACACCTTCTTATAAGTATAATTACGTAAAATATCCATTCGATTTTCTTGATGCTGTTTATGGTGATAAAAATATTTATTCAACTCCTAGAGATTTATTGAAATTTGATTTGGCTAGAAATGCGCCAGGTTTTTTGAGCAAAGATCTTTTAGAACAAGTGTACAAAGGATACAGCTATGAAAGTAAAGGCTCTAAAAATTATGGTTTGGGAATTCGATTGCGCGAATGGGATACTGGACAAAAATTATTTTATCACAATGGATGGTGGCATGGAAATACAGCTAGTTACATCACTTTAAGAAAAGAAAATGCTGTAATTATTGCATTGTCTAATAAATTTACTCGTAAAACCTTTCAAATGAAACGATTGTCTGCATTGTTTGGTGATTATCCATTTACATTGAAAGATACTGTTGCCAAAGACGAATAAAGTGTTTGTTTATTGATTTTTTCGGTAGTACCTTTGTGGTCTAATTTTTGTATTGAAACACAATAATTATTGGGGACGACTGGTTTTGACAGCAAGTGGAATTAATCAGTAAGCACGTCGAGCATTGTACCTTTAGCTCGTAAATCCAAAGGTTCAAACTTATAAACGGCGAAAATAACTACGCTTTAGCTGCATAATCCGAATTTTAGTACGATTTTGCCACGTTCCTACAAGGTAGGAAAGCTGGATTCACCTCAAAAGCCTTGGTTTATGGCGGTTGGTTAAGGTGAACCGTAAAAGTAAACCTAAGAAAGGTAACGCTTTAAATCCTTTCTGACACTGATAAAGCTAAGCAAAAAGTGGCGGTTCTTGGCCTTGCTTTTTGACGAAAATTCAATTAAGGACTAAACGTGTAGAAAGCTTTTTGATTGCTTGTTTGGACCCGAGTTCGATTCTCGGCGTCTCCACAAATAAAAAGGGATAACTCATTGCACTGAGTTATCCCTTTTTTTGTAGAAAACATTCTACCCTAATAAATCCAAAATTATCATCAACTTCGTATATGCATATAAACTAAAATAATGACGACATTTCAAGCAAATAACGAAACAATTCTTATCAATGATAAATTTGGATTAATCACTGATAACCAAGTAATTATAACCAAAGGTTCTAAGAAAAGTAAAGTCCCTTTTAATTCTATCAACAGAGTTAACTTAATAAAAAGTAGAGTCTTTTATTTGAATATTTTATTGTTTTTGTTAAGCGCTTCTGTTTTTATTTATTCCTATTTTATGTTCAATTCAGAAAGACTATTCTTTTTTTATGGATTAATTTTTATTGGTATTGTACTATTCCTATTTTCAATTGTTCATAAATTTTATACATACAGACTAATCATAAAAGAAAAAGACCAAACATTGATTGAGGTAAAAACTACGCAATTGAACAGAAAGAGCATTAAAGAATTTTATAATGCCATTATTAAGAAAATTCCAAAAAAGTAGATTTTTACTCTGTAAAACCAACTTCGCCTTCCCAATTCATAAAACCACCTTCTAAGTTAAATGTGTTTTCAAAACCCATTTGCATCATAATACTGCATGCTTGAGCACTTCTTCCTCCTGCTTTGCAATAAACATAGTAGTTTTTTGATTTATCTAGTTCTTCTAGTCGGTAGATGAATCCTTGTCCTTTATAAATATCATTTAAAATTGCTCCTGGAATAATTCCTTCACTCCATTCGTCTTCGGTTCTTACATCTAAAATTACTGCATTCGTATCCGCTTCCAATTGTGAAGCCCATTCTTGTTGAGATAAGTTCATTTCTATTATTTTTTTCCAAATTTATAAATTTCATTTTACATGGTCATAAAAGTATTAACAAAAAAATAACACAACATTTGTATATACAAATAAAAATAATTTTACATTTGTACCTACAAATTTGGTAATTACAATTATGAGAATTGAAGATATAATAAAATCAAATGTTACTATGGATGATGCTAAAAAAGTTGTCCTAAACATTATGGTTACCCAAAATGTACTTTCTGAAAAATTTAATGAGGTTTTGAAACCTTATGATTTATCAGGCGAACAGTACAATGTACTGAGAATTTTAAGAGGTCAGAAAGGGAATCCTGCTAATATGTGTGTCATTCAAGAACGAATGATTGCAAAAAACAGTAACACTACCCGATTGATTGATAAATTATTATTAAAAAATCTAGTTACAAGAGAGGTTTGTCCTGAAAACAGAAGAAAAATAGAAGTTTTAATTACAGAAAAAGGATTGGAACTATTAGAAGAATTAGATCCTAAAGTTTTAGAAAACGAAAAATTATTTGCCGCAAATCTGAACCAAAAAGAATTAGTTGAATTAAACACCTTATTAGAAAAATATAGAAACCTTAAATAAAATTACTATGACACAATTTATAAAAGACGCAAATTGGCGTTATGCTACTAAAAAATTTGATGCAACAAAAAAAATTTCATCAGAAGATTTAGTAAGTTTAAAAGAAGCAATTCGATTAACAGCTTCATCATACGGATTACAACCTTACAAAGTACTAATTGTTGAAAATCCAGAGTTAAGAGCTCAATTGCAGCCAGTTTCTTGGGGACAATCTCAAATTGTTGATGCTTCTCATTTATTAGTTTTTGCAAACATTATCAACTTTGGAGAAAAAGAAATTGATGCAACCATTAATAATATGGCAACTACAAGAAATTTACCTTTAGAAGCACTTCAAGGATATGGAGATTTTATGAAATCTAAATTGGTTTCACTCCCAGAAGATGTAAAAAATACTTGGACTTCAAAACAAACTTATTTGGCTTTAGGAAATTTATTGAACGCTGCTGCCGAATTAAAGATTGATGTAACTCCTATGGAAGGTTTTGAACCAGAGAAATACAATGAAATTTTAGGTCTTGAAAAATTAGGTTTGAACGCATCACTAGTAGCAACAATTGGATATCGTCATGAAGAAGATGCTACACAACATTACGCAAAAGTGCGTAAATCTGAAGAAGAATTATTTGTAACAATATAATTAATAAGTAAAATCAATAACTCAAATTTAAAAGAAAATGAAAAATTTAAAAACAATCGCAATCGCATTATTCGTAGCAGTTTCAACAATCGCTACAGCACAATCTAAGAAAGTAGACGCTTCTAAAAGTACTATCAACTGGGTTGGAAAAAAAGTAACTGGTCAACACAGTGGAACCGTAAACATTCAAAGTGGAAACTTAATTTTTAAAGGTAAAAAATTAACTGGTGGAACATTTGTAGTAGACATGACTTCAATAACAGCTACAGATATTAAAGGTGAATATGCTGCAAAATTAGATGGCCATTTAAAAGCTGACGATTTCTTTGGAACGGATAAATATCCAACTTCAAAATTAGTTTTCAAAAAAATTGCTTCAAAAGGAAATGGTGTATATACTGTAACTGCAGATTTGACAATTAAAGATGTAACTGCTCCAGTAAAATTTGACATCACTGTAAAAGGAAATACTGCAACAACGTCATTCAAAGTAGATAGAACAAAATTCGGAATAAAATATGGTTCTGGTAGTTTCTTTGACAATTTAGGAGATAAAACTATCAACGATGATTTCGAATTAACTGTGTCTTTACAGTTCTAAGAAAAAGGGAAAAATTGCTATCCTAAGAAAACCTCAGAGAGAAATCTTTGAGGTTTTTTTTATGCTTTTTAGAAACTAACTTATGATTATATTTGCCCAATGAAAAAAATCCTTCTCATAGATAATTACGACAGTTTTACATTTAATTTAGTTCATTATTTAGAAGAACTAAACTGTGATGTAACCGTACTTAGAAATGACGAATTTGAGCTTGAAGAACTAAAATATTTTGATGACATAATTCTATCTCCTGGACCCGGAATACCATCAGAATCAGGACTGTTAAATAAAGTTATATCAACTTACGCTTCAAGTAAAAAAATACTTGGAATATGTCTGGGTCAACAAGCCATTGGTGAAGTTTTTGGCGGCTCTCTTATTAATTTAGATAATGTTCATCATGGTGTTTCTTCATTTATTAATGTAATTGTTGCTGATGAAATATTATTTAAAAACTTACCGAAAGAACTCGAAGTAGGCCGTTATCACTCATGGGTTATCAATCCTGTTGATTTTCCTGAAGACTTAGAGATAACATCTGTTGCAGAAAATGGCGAGATTATGTCAATCCGACACAAACACTTTAATGTAAAAGGTGTTCAATTTCACCCTGAAAGTATCTTAACACCACACGGAAAAACCATTTTGGAAAATTGGTTATCAAATTAATTAATATAAATTTTTACTTTATATAAATTGATATATAATTCTGAATTATAATTATTTAAAGAATTACTATAGATTTTTACTATAACTACAAAAAATCAAAATACTTGATATTTGTTAGAAAAAACTTTCAAATTTCAATTCTTATTAACTAAAACAACTAGTTATCAACAGAATATGAAATGAAGAAGATATTTAATTAAATTTGAGATAGTACATTTAGTTTTTAATCAATTTTAATTCAAATAGTTATGGGACTTTTTAACAATAATGAGAAGAGAATCATTAAAGAACTTTGCAAAAAAAGTGAAGACATTAGCAAAGACATCACAAATGAAATTGATGAACTACTAATTGAACTAAAAACTGAGTATGATGAAAATAGTAAAGTAGTCAATGAATTTCATGATTTTGTAAATGAACTCAAAACTAAACTAGCACCAGAAGATGCAAACAAACTTTTAGAATTCTCTTCAAGATTAACTAAAGTAAAACGATGTGCAAAGAAAGGAGTTGAATCTATGAGAGAATTAGCTCGTGACCAAAGAAAAGCCACAAGAGAAACCATTAGAGAATATCAAGAATATTTATATGTTTAATTAGCGAGTAAAGACCAACTTATTCCCTTTGCTTAAATTAGCATCAAAAGCGTATCCTTCGTAATTAAACCCTTTTAAATCATCAATTGTTTCTGCATTGGTATCAATAATGTAGCGTACCATCATACCTCTCGCCTTCTTAGCGAAGAAACTTATCATTTTTAGTTTTCCGTCTTTGTAATCTTTAAATTCAGGTATAATTACTGGCACTTTTAATGTCTTTACATCAACGGCATCAAAGTATTCATTGCTTGCCAGATTAACAAACAGCTCCTCTTTTTGAAGTTCTGCATTTAATTGTTTTGCAATTAAGGGTTTCCAAAATTCGTATAGATTTTTATTTTTTCCTACCGGAAGTTTAGTTCCCATTTCGAGACGATAAGGCTGCATTAAATCAAGTGGTTTCAATAATCCATACAATCCTGACAAAATTCTAAGTTTGTCTTGCAAAACGTTTATTTTATCTTCTGAAAGCGAATAAGCGTCTAATCCAATGTAAACATCTCCACTAAAAGCAAAAACTGCTGGTCTAGCATTTTCAACAGTCATTTCGGCAAGATTTCGTTCTTGATTTCTTTGCCAATTTAAATCCGCCAACTTATCTGAAATATCCATCAATTCAATCAATTGTTTTGGCTTTTGCTTTTTCAAAACTTTGTCAATAGCTAACGATTGCTTTACAAAACTATATTCAGAATACAATTTTGTTGGCAACTGACTTTCAAAATCCAATGATTTGGCTGGTGATATTACGATTTTCATGACTTCTTTTTATTATTTACTTCGTCTGTTCGCCTTCAAAATGGCTCGAGTCAAAAATACAAATTTCAATTTGAAATTAAATACGTTAAAATGATTAGTTTCGATTTAACTATCAACAGAATTTATTATTTTTACTTTTTTACCAGATTATATGCTATCTCTCAATAAAATCCACCATATCGCCATTATTTGCTCAAATTATGAAATTTCTAAACATTTCTACACTGAAATTTTAGGTTTAAAAATTATTCAAGAAATTTACAGAAAAGAACGTGAATCCTATAAATTAGATTTGGCATTAAATGATAATTATTGCATCGAATTATTCTCGTTCCCAAATCCTCCAAAGCGTGTATCAAGACCTGAAGCTTCTGGATTGCGTCATTTAGCTTTTGAAGTCAATGACATTGAGATTACTAGAAAGTATATTTTAGAAAACAATCTTTTTGCTGAAGAAATTCGCATGGATGAATACACCAACAAACGTTTTTTCTTTACTAATGATCCAGATGATTTACCGATAGAGTTTTATGAAGTTTGACTAAAATCTTATCAACAATTCGCATTTCGTAATTCGTTTTTCTAATTTATATTTTACCTTTGACCTTTCAAAAAAATAGAATCATGGTTTATAAATTTAGAGTAATTCTCGATGCAGAAGAAGATATTTTCAGAGATATTGCTATACTTGAAAACGACACTTTAGAAGATTTGCACAATGCAATCGTAAATGCTTTTGGATTTGACGGTTTAGAAGTCGCATCTTTCTACACTTGTGACGACACTTGGAATCAAGAAGATGAAATCCCAATGTTTGACTCTGGTGATGTTCCTGGTGAGAACAAAATTATGAGTGATTATAAGCTGAATGATATTTTAGATACTGAAAACACTAAAATCATTTATGTTTATGATTTCATCAATATGTGGACATTCTTAGTTGAACTTGCCGCAGTTGAAGATTCAGTTGAAGTTGGAATGGTTTATCCTAACCTTTTATTTTCTCATGGTGAAATGCCTGCAGAAGCTATGGAAAAACATTTTCAAGCTGATTTTGAAGAGGAAGAAAGCTACAACGAATTTGAAGACGATTTAGATGAAGACGATTTAGACGCTTTTGGAAGTGACGACAGCTTTGAAGATTACGGATTTGAGGAGAATTGGAATTAAATTTGAGAAAATAGAAAAAAGAGAATAGAAAATAGACTTCAAAAATTATAAAAATAAATGATTAACCTTTTCAATACCCACATAGAATCTTTATCCATCCATAGAGTTGGAAATAAAAGCCGTAACGAAGCCATTTTTCTATCAGAAAACCAATACGGATTAAACGATGAAATTGTTCCTTTATTGAAGGAATATTTCTTTAAATCATTTCGTGAAAAAGAAGAAAACTACTTTCAATTTGCGCATGAAGTTGATTTGGAATACAACGATATGTTCAATTTAGCTACTGAGATTTTTACAAATCCAAGTTCGGTGCATGAAGTTTCTAAAAAAATAACCAATCACCTTTTTGAACAATCCAATCATCCGCACATCAAAAACGGAGAAGTTTATGTGACTTATTTAACGAATGTTTCTATCGATAATAACGTTGTAGATGCTATTGGTGTTTTTAAAAGTGAGTTGCGCACCGATTTCCTTCAATTTGAAGAAAAAGATAGTAATTTAGAAATGGTTCTTCAAGAAGGAATTAATTTAAATAAACTAGATAAAGGTTGCTTAATCTTCAATCACAAAAAAGAAGAAGGATATAAAATTTTGACTGTTGATAGCAATCGTTATGATGCTCGCTACTGGTTAGAACATTTCCTTGCTGTGGATGCATTTCAAGATGAGAATTTCATGACTAAAAAGTATTTAAAATTCTGTCAAGAGTTTGCTAAAGAAGTGGTTTTTCCTGCCGAAGATAAAAAGCAAGAAGTTATGTTTATGAATCGTGCGGTAAATCATTTTGCTAAAAACGATAATTTTGAAGAAACAGCTTTCTTAAATGAAGTAATGGACAACCCTGATTTAATTCCAGAGTTCAAAAATTACAAAGCCGATAGAGGCGAAAAATATAGTATTGAAGATGTAACTTCATTTCCAATAGCCAATGCAGCTGTTTCTGACGCCAGAAAATCGATTAAAAACGTTATTAATCTTGATACCAACATTCAGATTAAATTAGACTTTATCAATCCGGAAAGTGCCGAAAAATTTGTAGAAAAAGGTTGGGATGAAGAAAAACAAATGTATTACTACTTAGTTTACTTTAATAAAGAACAGAAGAGTTAGTGTTCAGTGTTCAGTGTTCAGTGAAAAATAAAAATTAATCCTCAATTGTTGAAAGCAATTGAGGATTAATTTTTATACTAAAATGTTAAACATTCAGTTTTTAAGTTTTAAATCGTTATATTTAATAATAACCGAGAAAAATGCGCTATTATCTTTATTTAGTGATATTGCTATTTAGTTGTCAAATTTTGTCAGCTCAAAATACCATTCCTACTAAATCGGATAGTGTTTACAAAAAAATTGATGACTTTTCTAAAGAAAGAAAATTCTTCAAACTGATGCACAAGTTGATGTTTAGACCCAAAAAAACAGAAGCTGCAAAAAAACAAAAGAAAAAAGGTGCCTCTCCTATTCAGAAATCATTTGAAAAATACAATTGTAGAATCATCCGAAATATAACTATTGAAACCACAGATCCTTTTGGCTATTCTGCCGAAAATGAAAAAGAAGTTCCAGAAAAAAAATTAGAACGTTTTGGAAACTCTTTACACATCAAAAGTAAAAAATGGACCATTAGAAATTTATTGCTTTTCAAAAAAAATCAAGAATTAGATTCCTTACTTGTAAAAGAATCTGAACGTTTAATAAGGAGCCAACGATTTGTTAGAAGTGTTGTTATCAAACCAATCGCAATAGAAAATTGTCAAGATTCTATAGATATTTCTGTAAGAGTTTTAGATACGTGGAGTTTGATTCCAACTGGTGCTTTTTCAAATTCTAAAGCCAATCTAGAACTTACAGAGCGTAATTTTTTTGGTTTAGGACACGAAGTCAGCTTGGATTATATTCGAAGTTTTACAAATAATACATTTGCTTACGACTCAAGATATACGATTCGTAATTTTAAAAATTCGTTTGTAAATGCAACTGTTTCCTCAAGAACAGATTTGTTAAACAACACTTACAAAACTGCTAGAATTGAAAGACCTTTTTATTCTGCTTTAACACATTTGGCTGGTGGCTTTTATTATGATTATAGATTTTATAACGAAAATATGACCAATTCAAGTTTGGTTACCTCAGCTCAAAATTTTAAAATAAAAACCTATGAATTTTGGGCAGCACATTCGAGTAAAATATTTGCAGGAAATTCCGATTTCTCGAGAGCTACTAATCTGATTACTTCTTTAGGTTTTACAAACACAACTTACTTGAAGCAACCCGAACTTAGCTATGACCCTATTCGCTTTTCTAATTCATCAAAACGCTATTTAGCTACCATCGGAATTTCTAGTCAGCAGTTTTATCAAGACAAATACTTGTTTCGTTTTGGTGTGATTGAAGATATTCCTTACGGAAAAGTATTCTCCTTCACTGGCGGCTTTGAAAATAAAAACAACTTAAACAGAGCCTATTTTGGTGGAAGATTTTCCTATGGCGACTATCTTGATTTCGGTTACATAAGTGCCAACATAGAATATGGTTCCTTCCTTAATAACGGAAAAACTGAACAAACCACCGTCAAAATTGAAACCAATTACTTTACTAACTTATTTTCGATTGGAAGTTGGAAATTTAGACAATTTGTTAGACCAGTTTTAGTTTTAGGAAATAATCGATTAAATACTCCAAAAGACCGATTGAACTTAATTGACGTAAACGGAATTCCAGGTTTTAATAGCTCACCACTTGTGGGAACGAAAAAATTTCTAACTACATTTCAAACGCAATCTTACAATCCAAGAAATTGGTATGGTTTCAATTTGAGTCCGTTTATGAATTTTACTGTCGGATTTCTAGACAACGGAAATCATAAATTTTTCAGCAATAAAATGTATTCTCAAATTGGACTTGGTGTCTTAATCAATAACAATTATCTAGTTTTCAATAGTTTTCAATTTTCGTTTTCTTATTATCCTTCACTTCCTATTGATGGAAGCAATATCATTAAAACCAATACGTTTCAAAACACCGATATCAACTTGAATAACTTCCAAATTGGGCAACCTTATGTTTTGCCTTATGAATAAACACCTTTAATATCTTGTTAAAATCAATCCATTTATTGAATATTATTTATAGTTTCACAACATAAATAGTATTTCAATGCATCTAAAAAACTACTTATTTACAATTTTATCATTGCTTATTTTTGACATTTCAAATGGTCAAATTACGATGTCTTCCCTGGAATTTGACAAAGATAAAAAAGGACCTAACACCATTTATTATAATTTTTATAATGGAATTCAAATGATTGAAATCGATTATAATAATTATGAAAAAGCTCGAGTAGATCATCAAGATGCCATTAAGCCAATAAGCAGTATCCGACCAAGAAATTACGGACACAATACTATTATTTTTAGAACTAAAAATGGTGAACTGTTACACCAATACAACTTGAGAGGAAAAACTTTTAAATCAACCGATTTCCTTCCATCTGAAAAATGCATTACTGTATCACACGCCTCAAGATTAGATGCAAACTATATAGCCAAAACCAATTATCCTTTCTATGGGAAATACAGTTTTTATGTTACTGAAAACAACAAAGCTGGTATAATTGATACTTTAGGTACTCCAATTTTAGAAGTTGCTTATGATGCCATACTCAGCTATGGTGATAACTACAACCTTTATTCTTATGTAATGTTTGATACTAGAAACGATAGAGCAGATGAAACTTGTTTCTACACGATGAAACGCAACGGAAAATGGGGATTCAAAAGTGATAAACTAGCAATAGAGCCAAAATATGAAGAGTTGATACCTCTAAAAAATAATGTCTTTAAGATTAAAAAAACTGATAAATATGGTTTGATAAATTATAAAGAAGAAAGTCTAATTGAACCCATTTACACAGACTTAATTTACAAAAATGATTTTTATCTTTATACCAAAGATGCTATTGAAAATATAGATAAGTATACAACACTTTACGGAATCATTGATTCGAATTTTAAAATAAAAACACAACCTATTTATAGCAATCTCGAAGACATTATTGAAAATTACTATCCTTCTGGAAAATATTGGACCTGTAAAACTGAAGGTTGTGGTGCCATAGACAAAAACGGAAATGAAATTTCAAAATTTAAATATGGTCCGATGCCTCAAAATCCATACAACAAATATTATCGAACTACTGGCTATAGGGACAGCAACAAACACTACATTTTGAATTTGGATTTTGAAGAAATTGGAAAAAATTACGATTTAATTTATGACTGGAAAAACTTACTCTTTACTGTAAAAAAAGGCACTAAATTTGGCTTGATAGATTTGAACAATAAAGTAGTATTACCCTGCGAATATGATTCTTTTTGGGAAGAATCAAGAAACGAATTGGGTACACTAATAAAAAACAAAAAATATGGAGTCATTACTAGTAAAGGAATTGTAGTAATTCCTTGTAAATATGATGATTTATACTTTACAGTTGATAATACCATTGTAGCCACTCTTATTGATGCCAATGATAAAACCAATAGAAATAGAAAAGTAGGTTTATTGGATGCCAATGGTAAACTTATGACCTCTTTTATATATGATGAAATCGAAACGATTGATTACGGATTTTATCGTGTTAGAATCGATACAAAATTTGGCGTTCTCAACAAAGAAGGAAAAGAAATTACTCCTGTAAAATATGATGAAATTTACCGCTATAGAAATGGTTTTTGTATTGCCAAACTTGATTTTGGATACGGCTTTATAGATACTTCTGGAAAAGAAATAACCCATTTCTATTATGAGAAACCAACCGATTTCATCTATAACGCTGAGAAAAAACTAAGAGCAAAAGTGAATTTAAGAGGAAAGGAAGTTATTATTGATGAATTTGGGAAACCGATAAAATAAGATTTTTTAAAAAATCATCTTTCCATAGTGGATAGAACAGATTTGCAATCTGTGACTACTTAGAGAATAAAAACACCTATTAAAACAATAAAAAGTTGTAGTTTTTTATTAAATTGCAGGTTTAAATAATGATTTTAAAAGTTATTATCAAGATTTTTTGATATTGAATGTGGTTACAGAATGCAAATCAGAGCAATCGGGTTTTGGGCTTAATTTAAAATTATGAAATCGCCATAAACAAACTCGTTTGCTTGCAAACACCAATGAAAATAGCGATACATATGCCCCAAAAAACAAATAATATTTACATATGAAATCAACAAGTAACGTATACAAAAAAAACACTATTTTACAAATGAGTAAAATATCCATTTTATCATTTACTTTATTTTTTGTTTTACTATCTTGTAACAAAAGTGATGATGAACCAAGTAGTAGTTTTACACCGCAAAATATCCCTTTTACATTAATTGGTAATGGACCAGATTCAGGAAATGCAGTAACATCTAATTTAGTAATACAAAATAATACACAGTGGAATAATTTAATGAATCAAATGACTCCAAATGTAACAAATCAATTTACGGAAACTAACATTGATTTTAATAACTATTTTTTAATTGCTGTTATAGATCTTGTTAGACCAAATACAGGATATTCAGTTAGTATAACTAATATTATTGAAAACGAAAATGATATAATTGTAAATGTAAATAACAATAATAGCGGAAGTGGATATAACGTTTTAACACAACCATTTCATATTGTTAAAATACCTAGACAAACAAAGCCATTTGTTTTTCAATAAACACATTGACAACAGCTATAGTTTAGTTGCGTTTGAAAACCAAGTAATGATATACCATTCATCGAACTCCTAAATAAAATAAATAAAAATCAAGTGAAATAAACTCTGGTTGAAAGGGAAGTTATAATTGATGAATATGGGAAGGTTGTGAATTAGCAATTTTAATAAGTTGATTTCTTTTATTATATTTGATTTTACAAATTTCAAGATGAAAAATATAAAATACCTATCAATTATTCTTCTCCTTGTTTGTTTTTCAAACAATAGTTATGCACAAAAAATAAAAAAGCCAAAACCTGTTGGTGAGAGATCAAGAACTTCAAATCCAAATATTCCTTACATTTACAAAAATGGTTTTAGTGATTATAAAATTGTAAAACAAATAACTTTAAATGGTAAAGATACTTCATTTGTATATACTTTAAAATTTAATGCAGTATCCTCTGCAATGTATACACAAAAAATTATGTTCGATAAATTTGGAAAATGGACAACCGCAGTTCCTGCTGGTGATAATAGAAATTTAATTTTAATTTGGGAAAACGTTAAACTATTTGATGATAAAGAGGAACTATTTAGTGTTGCAGCATGTGGAATAGAAGGTTGGGGAGAAATGTTTGCCTCAGTTATGGTTTTTGATTCTAAGAACAATGATTGTTTATCAAATAATAGTATTTATTTAAATGAAATCATAACTCTTTTTTCAAATAATATTCAGAATTTAAATAATGACGATACTTTTTACAAAATTTACTTATCAATTATAGATAAGTAAATTATTGATACAAACACCTCTTTTCCTTCCCAAAAAAGAATTCCCTACCTTTGCAAAAAATTAGACGCAATGAATACTTTTGAGCAATTTAATCTTCCTAAATCTTTACAAAAAGCAATTGACGAAATGGGGTTGACTACTCCTACTCCAATTCAGGAAAAATCGTTTTCTGTTATTATGTCAGGACGCGATGTGATGGGAATTGCACAAACTGGTACAGGTAAAACCTTAGCCTATTTATTACCTCTTTTAAAACAATGGAAGTTTGTAAATACCGATTCGGCTCGTGTAGTGATTTTAGTTCCTACGCGTGAATTGGTGGTTCAAATTGTTGAAGTTATTGAAAGTTTAACCAAATACATGTCCGTGCGAACGCTTGGTATTTATGGTGGCGTTAACATCAACACACAGAAAAAAGCCGTTTACGAAGGAATCGATATTCTTGTTGGAACTCCAGGAAGAACTATGGATTTGGGTCTAGACAACGTAATCCGTTTTGATTCTTTGCAAAAATTAGTCATTGATGAATTTGATGAAATCTTAAATTTAGGTTTTAGAACCCAAGTGACTTCATTATTGACAATGATGAAAAACAAACGTCAAAATATCTTATTTTCTGCAACCATGACTGATGAAGTAGATGCCATGCTTGACGAATATTTTGAATTACCAGAAGAAGTTTCACTTGCAGCTTCTGGAACTCCATTAGAAAAAATTGAACAATTGGGTTACTATGCACCTAATTTTTTAACCAAACTAAATCTATTAAATCATCTTTTAGATACTGACGAAAGTACTTCAAGAGTTTTGATTTTTGCCAATAATAAAAAGACTGTTGACTTAATTGCCAATAGTATTGAAGAAAGTCATCCTGAGCAATTTGGTGTAATTCACTCTAATAAATCACAAAATTATCGTTTGAATACCATGGCTTCTTTTCAAGCTGGCGAATTAAGAGGAATTATTACTACAGATGTAATGGCTCGTGGTTTGGATATTTCTGATGTTACTCATGTTATCAATTTTGAATTTACTGAAATTCCAGAGCAATACATTCACAGAATTGGTAGAACGGGTCGTGCTGATAAATCGGGAATCGCAATTAGTTTTATAAGTCCGAGTGAAGAAGAAATTCAAATTCAAGCTGAAATTTTGATGGAAAAAGAAATCAAATTTTTAGATTTCCCAGAAGGAGTTGAAGTAGCCGTAAGATTATTAGAATTTGAAAAAGATAGAAAAAAAGTAAAACAACTTTTAAAGAAACCAAAAATTGAAGGTGGCGATGCTTTTCATGAAAAATCTAAGAAAAATCAAAAAGTAAACCTTGGTGGACCTGCAAAAACTAAACCTAGAAAAACAGAACCTAGAAATCGTGCTGTTGAACGTAAAAGAGCTGCTAAGAAGAAGAAATAGTTTTCAGCAAGCTGTAATAGTTGATAGTTTTATGAAACTTTTAAACCTTTAAACTTTTAAACCTATTAACTTTTTGTTACTTTTGACAATTAAGAAATCACTGAACTCCGCTACAAAATTATACTTAGTGAAGTAAATTCTAAATAGAAATGCAGTTTAAACATCCAGAAATTCTCTATTTCCTATTCTTATTGGTCATTCCGATTCTGGTGCATCTTTTTCAGTTGCGAAAATTCAAAACAGAATATTTTACCAACGTAAAATTCTTAAAAGAACTTGTTGTTCAAACTAGAAAAAGTTCTAAAATCAAAAAATATTTACTTTTAGCTACAAGATTGTTGTTACTAACTTTCTTGATAATTGCCTTTGCTCAGCCTTTTTTTAAAGCCAAAGACAGTAAAAATGCTACTAATGAATTGTACATCGTTCTTGACAATTCTTTCAGTATGCAAGCAAAAGGTCAAAAAGGCGAATTGCTAAAACGTGCCGTTCAAGATTTACTAGAACATACACCAGAAAATGCAAATTTCTCCTTAATAACGTGCTCTGACAACTTTTGGAATACTGATATAAAATCTATTCAGAAAGAACTTCAGAACCTGAAATACAGTGCTTCTCCATTTCAATTGGATAATCTTTTGTCCAAAATAAAAGCACACAAATCTGCTTTCAACAAAGACATTGTGGTAATTACTGATGGTGTTGGTTTACAACCTAATCAAGTTAAAAATATCAAAGACGACGAAAATTTATATTTCATAATTCCAGAAGCTGAAAAAACCGACAACATTGCTATTGATAGTGTTTACATCAATCAAACGATGGATAATTTTTATGAAATCGGTGTGAAATTAGATGCTTATGGAGACGATTTCAAAGATATTCCAATTGCCTTGTACAACAAAAAGAAGTTGGCTGCCAAAACTTTAGTCAATTTTGAATCCAAAACAAAAACCATCAATTTCACCATTCCAAAAGAAGATTTTCATGGTTATGTTACTATAGTTGATAACAGTTTGGAATATGACAACAATTACTACTTCAGTATCTCAAAACCTGAAAAAAGCAATGTGATTAGTATTGGTGAACCTGAAAAAAGTAGTTTTTTATCAAGGATTTATACCTCTGATGAATTCAACTATATCAATTATTCACTCCAATCATTAGATTATAATTTACTTGACAAACAAGATGCCATTGTTTTAAACGAACTGAAAGATATTCCACAAGCACTACAAACTACTTTAAAATCATTTGTAGAAAAAGGCGGAAATGTAGTTTTAATTCCAAACGAAGAAAGCAGCACAACCAACTTAAATGGCTTTTTATCCAATTTTGGTGGCGTTCAGTTTAAAGCTTTGTCGAATAAGGAAAAAATGATTACAAAAATTAATTTTAGTCATCCATTATTTAGCAGTGTTTTTGAGAAAAAAGTAGATAATTTTCAATATCCAAATACAAAAAACTCCTTTGAAATAAGCAACTCCGCTCCAATGGTTTTGGGCTATAGTGATCAAACTTCCTTTTTGAGTGCTATTCAAAATAGTATTTCGTCTGTTTATGTTTTTGCTGCTCCAATTAACAAAATCAATAGTAATTTTCAGAATTCTCCCATCATTGTTCCAACTTTTTATAACATGGGACAAAACGCTCAGAAAGCCGGAATTAATGCTATAGTAATTGGAGATAACAAACCTTTTATTGCGCAAACTTCATTAAGCAAAGACGAAATCGTTAACATTAAAAACGGAACAGAAAGTTTTATTCCTGTGCAACAAATACTTAATGACAAAGTAAAGTTGACTTTCAATGATAATCCGAAAGAAGCTGGAAACTTTGAGATTTTTAATTCCTCTAAATCCATAGAAAATTTAAGTTTTAATTATAATAGAACCGAAAGTAATTTAGCTAACGCTAATCCAGATGCTGTAAGTGATTACAGGGAGATAAGCAATGTAGATGCAATATTTGATACGCTACAAGCCAATCGAGCCGATAATCAACTTTGGAAATGGTTTGTTATTTTAGCCTTGCTATTCATCACGTTGGAAGTTTTAATTCAAAAATTTGTAAAATGAAAATCATAATCAGAGAAGCCAAGATTATCGACTCAAAAAGTCCTTTTCACAATCAGGTAGTTGATGTAAAAATCAATGATGGAATCCTAGAAAAAATAGGAACCAACCTCTCGCCTTCAGATGATTATCAAGAAATAAAACAATCTAATTTACATCTTTCTCAAGGATGGTTTGATAGTAGTGTTTCTTTTGGAGAACCAGGTTTTGAAGACAGAGAAACTATTGCTAACGGATTGAATGTAGCTGCAAAAAGTGGTTTTACTGCTGTAGCACTTCAACCAAATTCTGCTCCAATTCTTGACAATCAATCACAGATTTTATTTGTAAAACAAAAAACTAAAGATACTGCAACTGATTTATTTCCGATTGGTGCTTTAACAAAAAATAGCGAAGGAAACGATTTAGCCGAACTTTTTGACATGAAAAATGCTGGAGCGATTGCCTTTGGTGATTATGGGAAAAGTTTGTCTAATGCTAATTTGCTTAAAATTGGATTGCAATACGTTCAAGATTTTGACAGCTTGGTAATCGCTTTTTGCCAAGATGAAAAGATAAAAGGAAGTGGTGTTGTAAACGAAGGAATTGTTTCTACTAGATTAGGTTTAAAAGGAATTCCAAATCTTGCAGAAGAATTGATAGTTGCTCGAAACTTGTTTTTACTTGAATATACAGGTGGAAAATTACATATTCCAACCATTTCATCAGCAAAATCGGTAGAACTTATTCGAAATGCTAAAGCAAAAGGACTAAAAGTTACCTGTAGTGTTGCCGTTCATAATTTGGTATTAACGGATGAAAAATTAGAAGGATTTGATACTCGATTTAAAGTTGCACCACCATTGCGAACAGACAATGATAGAATCGCTTTAATTTCTGGAATTTTAGATAATACTATTGATACGATAACATCAGACCACAATCCGATGGATATTGAACACAAAAAGATGGAATTTGATTTAGCTAAAAACGGAACTATTGGTTTAGAAAGTGCTTTTGGAGCATTGTTAACCGTTTTACCATTAGAAAAAATAGTAGAAAAACTTACTTCAAGTAGTACTATTTTCAATCTAAATCAAACGGAAATTGCTGAAGGAAATAAAGCCAATATCACTTTATTCACTACAGATACTGAATGGATTTTTACTAAAGAGCATATTTTATCAAAATCAAAAAATAGTGCTTTTCTTGGAACAAAAATGAAAGGAAAAGTAATTGGAATTTACAACAACAATAAATTAGTTTTAGCTTAATGGACAAGAAAACAATTGATGAAGGAAAATCAACTGCAATCACTAGTTACATTCTGATAATTGGTGTTTTAATTGCACTATCAATGAATTCGGAAAACAAAAATCCGTTTGCTTCATTCCACATTAGACAAGGATTAGGATTGACCTTAACATTTGTAGTTTTGGGTATTTCTATAAGTCATTTTGAAAGTGTTATGGTTGCAGCACCAATGTGGATTTTCATTTCTGTATTAACGATTTATGGAATTTTTACAGCAGCTCGCGGTGAAACTATCAAATTACCATTACTTGGTGGATTGTATCAAAAATGGTTTAAAAATATTTAATTTTATATAATGACATTACATCACTTAGTTCGTGAACCCAAAATAAAGAAAGACAAAAATCCGTTACTGCTTTTACTTCATGGATATGGAAGTAATGAAGAAGATTTATTCTCTTTTGCATCAGAATTACCAGAGGAATATTATGTAGTTTCTGCTCGTGCTCCATACGATATGATGTATGGAAGCTACGCTTGGTATGCCATAAACTTCGATGCCGATGAAAACAAATTTTCAGACATCGGTCAGGCACAGCAATCTAGAGATTTGATAGCTACATTTATAGATGAATTAGTTGCCAATTATGCTATTGATGCCAATGATGTAACACTTATTGGATTTAGTCAAGGTTGCATTTTGAGTTATGCTATCGCTGTTTCTTATCCTCAGAAAGTACAACGTGTCGTTGCAATGAGTGGTTATTTTAATGAAGAAATTGCTATTGAAAATTTCAAAGAAAATGATTTATCTAAATTAAGAATATTTGCTTCTCATGGTTCAGTAGATCAAGTTGTTCCTGTAGATTGGGCAAGTAATTCAATTCCAAAACTTAAAGAACTTGGAATTGATATTGTATATAAAGAATATCCTGTTGGACATGGTGTTGCACCACAAAATTTCTTCGATTTTAAAAATTGGTTACAAAACAGATAAAAAAAATGGCTCATTAATAACGAGCCATTTTTATTTAAATCTATAGTAATAATTTATTCACCTTCTTCTGGATTATCGCTTCCGGTAACTTTATTTCCAATTTCACCATCACCAGAATAAATAGTTACACCTGCTTTTTTAAGCACATATCCTTTCCAAGGAACCAATTGATAATCTTCAAAAATCCATGGTTTTCCCTCAGCACTTCTTGTTAAAATGAATGACTTTTCGTCTGGCATAAATACTTCAGCTTTATCACCATTATCATTAAAAAGCACATAAGCACAAAGCGTTACATCTTCTGTAGCAATATCATCCGATGGATTTAATTGAATTCCTGTGAATGCTCTAACACATTCTTTATTCAATTTAGACCAAGTATATCCAGCAGATGCCAAACATCCATTCTCATCTTGATCTGCTCCTACTATTGTTGAATCTTTTGGTTGAGTTTTTGTCTCATCTTGAATAGCATCATCTTGCTGTTTGCAAGAAACTAAGACAATCAACAAAAGAACTAAAGTGGTTATATTTTTAATCATATGATATTATTTAATATTCTTCTTTTGGATAAATAAAGCTATCCATAACTTGAAAAGTTACCTTTCCGGTTTCATCTATGAAATACTTCAACATTACATCGCCCCAATAAGTTCCATCACTATAGTTGGCTATTATCCAACGATGATTTAATATTTTTATTTTATTGATAATGAATTTTTGTGCTCCTAATTTTTCTTGACCAGTATAGATATTGCCTTCAGGTTTATCATTATAAGCTAACAATGCCTCTCTAATTTGAGGAACTAATTTAGTTACATCTTTACCTTCAAAATAGTTTTGTGCGTATTCATTCTTCTCAAGTGAAAAACTATCTGCATCACTCAACTGATTGATTAAAAGATTGATAGTATCTTTTGCACTTTTTTCGTTTGATAAACTAATGCTCTTTTCGTGAGCCATTTGTTTGTTGTAATACATATAAGTAAATGCAGCAATTAAAGCCGAACAAATAAATAAATACAAATACAATTGTCTTTTCATACTATATAGAAATTTCTAAATTATCATAAGCCAAAAAAACATTCTTTGGCAACCTTTTTTGTACCTCTTCATGAAAACCTAGTAAATGACTTATGTGCGTCAAATAAGTTTTTTCAGGTTGTACCAAAGTTACAAAATCTAACGCATCTTGCAAACTAAAATGTGAATGGTGCGGTTCTTCTCGCAAGGCATTAATAACCAACACTTTCACACCTTTTATTTTTTCAACTTCTTCCGAAGCTATAGTTTTTACATCGGTTAAATAAGCAAAATCATTTATTCTGAAACCAAAAACTTGTAAATTTCCATGCATTGCATCGATTGGTGTAACTTTAAAATTACCGATGACAAAATCTTTATTATTAGAAACCTCAATAGCTTTTACAGATGGAGCTCCTGGATATTTATTCTCCGTTTCAAACACATAATCAAATCTTTTTTCCAGATTTTTAATTACACGTTCATGCGCATAAATTGGAATCTCTCCTTGTCGGAAATTAAACGGACGAATATCATCAATTCCGGCAGTGTGATCAGAATGTTCGTGCGTGAATAAAATAGCATTAATTTTCGAACATTTAGAAGTTAACATTTGTTGTCTAAAATCGGGACCACAATCAACTACCACGGAGTTTTCGTCGTCATGAACCCAAACAGAAACACGTAAACGTTTGTCTTTCAAATCGTCACTCAAACATACCGAATGATGACTTCCAATTACTGGAATACCTTGCGAAGTTCCTGTTCCTAAAAAATAAACCTTCATTTAGCACGATTTTTGTTATACTTTTTATAAAAAAGTATTAGATGTTAATTTTCTACAAAAATAGAACTATTTATCTTTTAATACCGCAATCGTTTTAGTAACTTTGCAATGTATAATAATGATTATGGGAAATAACGGATTAGATATTAAGTTAAAAGGAGACAAAGTAATTGAGCAAATTCCGTCTATAAAAGACAAAGCGCTTAGAATTAACTTGAACGAAAATATTTATGGAACATTCGCTGAAATTGGCGCTGGACAAGAAACTGTTCGTCACTTTTTTAGATCTGGAGGTTCTTCTGGAACTATTGCAAAGGCAATGTCGGCTTACGATAAAGACTTTAGTGATGCCATTTATGGTATTGAAGGTGATGGTCGTTATGTAACAGAAAGTCGTCTTAAAAAAATGCTTACGCATGAAGTTGACTTAATTGAAAAACGTTTGGATAGAGAAAAACATCCTAACAAAATGTTCTTTAGTTATGCAAATACAGTGGCAACTATTGATTTTGCTAAGCAGTTCAAAGGTCATGGTTGGGTTGGAATAAAATACCAAATCGAACCAGACGAAGAATACAACGAAATTATACTTCACATACGTTTTAAAGAAACTGATGCTCGTTTGCAACAAGAAACACTTGGTATTCTTGGTGTGAATTTAATATATGGTGCGTTTTACAAATACAATGATCCTAAAAAATTATTGCGTTATTTGTATGACCACTTAGACAAAGACCAATTAGAAATTGATACTATCAACTTCTCAGGACCACGTTTTGCTAATGTAGATAATCGTTTGATGAGTTTACAATTGGTTAAAAATGGAATGACGGATGCCGTGATGTTTGGTCCAGATGGAAAAAACATACTTCCGGCTGCGGTTCTTTACAAGAAAAATATTTTAGCATTAAGAGGAAGTTTCCGTCCGGTTACTAAGGTAAATATGGACATGTATGAGAAATCTCTTGAAATGTTTGTGGAAGAAAATAAAGTTGAAAAAGACAATACGTTCGTAATTTTTGAAATTACACTTTCCAACTTACGTTCTGAAGGAGAAATTGACGAACGTGACTTTATGGACAGAGCCGAATTGCTTTGTTCGTTGGGTCAAACCGTTATGATTTCTAACTTCCAAGAATATTATAAAGTAGTTGAATATTTCTCTAGTTATACCAAAGCTCGTATGGGATTGGTTATGGGAGTAAACAATTTGGTTGATATTTTTGACGAGAAATACTACCGTCATTTAAGTGGTGGAATCCTTGAAGCTTTTGGAAAATTATTCTACAGAGACTTAAAAGTTTATCTGTATCCAATGGAAGAAAATGGCGAAATCATTACTTCACAAAACTTGAAAGTACATCCTAGAATGAAAGAATTGTACAAATTCTTCGCATACAACGGAAAAGTTGTTGATGTACCAGTAAACGAAAAGCAAAATCTAAAAATTTTCTCAAGAGAAGTATTAAAAATGATCAACAATGGAACACCTGGCTGGGAAAGAATGTTACCAGAAGGTACAGCCGAATTAATAAAACAACACAAGCTATTTGGTTACGACCCAAATCGCGTGCTTGAAGAAGCTTAATATAGAAATCCTCAGTTCAAAACTGGGGATTTTTTTTTTATATTTATTTAATTGTGATTGCAAATAAAATGAAAGATCTGTAATCAAAATATATAAATAAAGATAACATTAAAAATACTTTATATATTTTAAAATCTACTTAAACAACAAAAATAAAATGTTAAAAAATAAATATTTATTGTTTATCAATAATTATTTATTATATTTGTACCATAATTTTAAAACAAACAATTATGGAAATCAAAATTACTACTAGGCAAATACTAAAAGTTTTATACATTTTATCTTGGCTTATCTTTGTTGGAATTTGTATAGACACTGGAGGTGTTATATTTAATGCGATTTATGCGTTTTTCTTTAAGCCAATTGTTGCAAAATATTTTTGGAATGGCTTAGATTTGTCTTCGCTCTTTCAATTTGATCGTGGCTATTTTTTAGTAGAAACTTTTCTAATGTCGATTGTAGGCATTATGAAAGCAATTATGTTTTATCTAATTATAAAATTAATACACGATAAAAAATTAAATCTTTTAAAACCTTTTAGTAATGAAGTTAGAAAATTCATCTTCACTTTGGTTTTTTTGACTTTTGGAATTGGGTTATTCTCAAGTTGGGCTGTGAATTATGCAGAATGGTTTGAAAGTAAAGGTGTTATAATGCCAGATATTAATTTACTTAAAATAGATGGCGCTGGAGTATGGTTATTTATGAGCGTTGTCTTATTTATAATTGCTCAAATTTTTAAAAGAGGAATCGAAATTCAAGAAGAAAACGAACTAACTGTATAAGCTATGCCAATAATTGTAAACCTCGACGTGATGATGGCTAAAAGAAAAATGTCATTAAATGAACTTTCAGAAAAAGTTGATTTGACCTTAGCCAATCTTTCTATACTCAAAACTGGAAAAGCCAAAGCGGTTCGTTTTAGTACACTAGAAGCCATTTGTAAAGCATTAGACTGTCAACCAGCCGATTTGCTAGAATATAAAGAATAGAAAAAAAACCTCGTTACTAACTAACGAGGTTTTTTGTTTTATTTCAGAATCTGTGAAGCGTGAACTTTAGTTTTTACGTCAGTAATAACTTCATCGATTACTCCATTTTCGTCTATTACGAAAGTCGTTCTGTGAATTCCATCGTATTCTTTTCCCATAAACTTTTTTGGACCCCAAACGCCAAAGGCTTGAATTACAGATTTGTCCTCATCAGCAAGTAATGGAAATGGAAAATCAAATTTTTCTTTGAATTTGAATTGTGCTTTTTCACTATCAGCACTTACTCCTAATAAAGCATAATTATTAGCTTGGAAACGTTCAAAATTATCTCTCAAATCGCAAGCTTCTGCAGTACATCCTGGCGTATTGGCTTTTGGATAAAAGAAAACTACTAATTTTTTTCCTTTATAATCTGCTAATGTGTGTAGGTTTCCATCTTGGTCTTTACCTGAAAAACTTGGAGCTTTGTCTCCTTTTTTAAGTGTTGTCATTATTTATGGTTTAAAAGTTGACTTCGAGTGCCTCAGCCAACAAAATTTGATATTTGAATTGTCCTTTAAATTGACTTATTTTACAATCCAAATTTAGTTAAAAATGACCAAGAAAGAGCGTGCAACGTTTGTTATAAATACGTTAAAAGAACTTTATCCAACCATTCCGATTCCTTTAGACCATAAAGATCCTTATACTTTGTTGGTTGCTGTGCTGCTTTCTGCACAATGTACTGATGTTCGTGTGAATCAAATCACACCTTTACTTTTTGCGAAAGCAGACAATCCCTACGATATGATAAAAATGAGTGTGGAAGAAATTAAGGAAATTATTCGTCCTTGTGGCTTATCTCCAATGAAATCAAAAGGAATTCATGGTTTATCGCAAATATTAATCGACAAATATAATGGAGAAGTTCCGCAGAGTTTTGAGGCTCTGGAAGCACTTCCGGCTGTTGGACACAAAACAGCTAGCGTTGTTATGAGTCAGGCGTTTGGAGTTCCTGCATTTCCTGTGGATACTCATATTCATAGGTTAATGTATCGATGGAATTTAACTTCGGGCAAAAATGTGGTTCAAACTGAAAAAGATGCCAAAGCCATTTTTCCTAAAGATTTATGGAATGATTTACACTTACAAATCATTTGGTACGGAAGAGAATATTCTCCAGCGCGAGGTTGGGATATTGAAAAAGATATAATTACAAAAACTATTGGAAGAAAAGAAGTTCTAAAAGAATTTGATAAAAAAATATCGCGTCCAGTTAAATAAAACTAGACGCGATATGTTAATTAGCAAGGAGTTCGAAGTTCATATTACCTACTTTGACCATTTTCAAAGCTTTCGAATAATTAAGTATGAAATTAATTGTTTCTTTTTTTGGTAACATTTTTGTGTTTGCTAATGCTTTTTTAGAGTAAAGTTTTGCCATAGAGTGATTTAAATTATACTACTATAACGTTATAACTTTACATATATTGTTTAATTGGTCAAAATAATTTGATTTTTTTCAATTAATTTTCTCAAGTTCATTAGTGCATATCGCATTCTACCCAAAGCAGTATTAATGCTAACACCTGTTAATTCAGCAATTTCGTTAAAACTTAAGTCTTGATAGATTCGCATAGTCAACACTTCTCTCTGATCATCAGGAAGTTGTTTTATTATTTTTTGCAAATCTTTTTCAATAACTTCTGTAATAATTCTACCTTCAGCATTCATTGAAGTATCCGTTAAAACAGAAAAAATTGAAAACTCTTCGGTTTCGCGAAGCATTGGCATTTTTTTGTTCTTACGATAATGATCCACAATAAGATTATGTGAAATACGCATTACCCAAGGTAAAAATTTACCTTCTTCGTTGTATGAATTAGATTTTAAAGTCTTGATTACTTTGATAAAAGTATCTTGAAATACGTCGTCAGCTACATCACGGTCGGCCATTTTGGAATAAATAAATCCATAAATTTTAGACTGATGTCTGTTGATTAATACAGCCAAAGCGTTCTCGTCGCCGGCTATATAATTCTTTACCAATAAAGCGTCTGGGATTTGAATAGTAGCCATAAAATTACCTTTTAGTTTTGGGTTAAAAAATCGTAATGTTTTTTCTAAAAGTAATTTTTTGCGATAGGCGACTGTTAAAATTTGATTAAATTATAGCCAAATGTAACATAAACTTTTCTTAATATGCAAATAAAATTTAAAATTTTAACATTTCAAATGCAATAAAATTGAAAAAGTAGCATAAAAACGACAAAAAGACCTTACAAAATGGGATTATCTTGTAAGGCCTTTAAAAGTTATAAAAGTATCAAATTGAAATTTAATCTATTTCACAATCATTTTTTTATCGCTCTTTTTATTGTCTGAATAAACTGCGATTAAATATATTCCTTGTGAAAGATTTTTTATATCAACTTTATTAGTATCCTCTTTTGTTTCTAAAACTAAAGTTCCAACCATATTATAAATTTCTACTTTATCAATTTTAGATTCAGAATTTATGCTGACAAATTCTTTAACAGGATTTAAGAAAGAAAAATCAACAGTATCTTGAATTGAGGCTACTTCTAAAGCGCAATTGCTTCCAACCACATAATTATAGTATGTTGTGACTGAAAAACCATTTGCATAAGCAAACTTAACTGCATAAGTAATCGTTGCACCTATTGTTTGGTTTGTAATTGTTTTAGTAAAAATATTTCCTGAAACATTAGTCATTTGAGTTTCTGTAAACGGACTTTGTTTCCAAAGAAAAGCCACTACTCCTACTTTGTCTGTGTCTAACATTTCAAAAGTTATTTTTACATCTGTTCCTAAAGTTTCAAAAGCATAATTATATCCAGTTGAAAAAGAATTTGCTTGAGCCGCTGAACTCGTTCCAGAGCAACCAATAACTCCTGTAGTTGTTGCGTTTAAAACTATCGGATTTGAAACATAGTTGTTTCCTGCCAAATCGCTCGCAGTTATTGAAAAACTATAATTTGTATTAGGAGACAAATTAGGCACAATTACCGATTTTTGAACTCCAGATGGATTGGCTGTATTGATAGTTCCGCCACTATAATTAATACTATAAGAAACGTTTCCTGAATTGTCATTTGCATTCAATAATAATTGAATCGTTGAACTTGTAACAGTTCCAACTGTAGCTGTAAAATTAGTTGGTGGTTGTGTATCTCCAGCAATATTTTGATATACTCTTACATAATCAATTTCCATAGTTGCTTGGTTAAAATTTGAAGGAATTGTTCCAGCAACTCCGCCCATTGCAATGTTAAGTAACAGATATTGTTCTGCATTAAAAGGCCAATTACTTGGGGTTTTCACAGCAGGATTGTAGGAATAAAAAGCTACACCGTCTAACAAAAATGTAATTTGATAAGGTGACCAGTTCATAGAATAGACATGAAAACTATTTCCTAAATTGGAAGCTATTGTTCCTCCATGATTTACAGTATTTCCGAAAGATGAAGGTGTGTGAAGCGCACTTTGTATGTACCCTGCTGGTTGAGACGGTGTGATTCCGTGTTCCATAATATCAATTTCACCACAAGCAGGCCAATTGGTTGTTCCGAACTGAGAGTCAAAAAAACCGCCATCTTCATTTATATTTTTTCCAAGTAACCATAACGCTGGCCATGTGCCTTGATTAGTAGGTATTTTGGCACGAATATCAACTCTACCATAAAGAAAGGCGAATTTAGAATTCAATCTTGCTGATGTATATTGTTTGGTTACACCTTGGTTAGTATAAGGTTCCTTTTTGGCAACAATATTTAGGAAACCTGCATTTACAGATGAATTAGTAAGTTGGTCAGTGTAATGCTGCACTTCTCCATTATACCAACTTCCACCTGCTGGCAATTGCGTTTGATGATGCCATTTAGCAGAGTTTACAGCGCCATTAGTATCAAACTCATCAGACCATACTAGATTAGTGTAAACTACATCTACTTGAGAATAACTTGATGTAAAAAAAATCAATAGTAAAAGTATTTGTAATTTATTTCTCATATACATTTTTATTAAAATTTAAGTTTTTCGTTTTTATCCCATAATCCCCAATAAGCTCCAACTGCACCTTCTGGTCCTACTTTCCAAGATTCGTCAAACGAAGAAAAATAGAAAATTTCAATATCATTAAATTTCGACCAATTCTGACTTTCTATAAAATATTTCATTGCATTTTCATTGGTTGCTACTGCACCTTTTAATGAACCGCCTTCGCTTGGCCAACCAGTTTCTGTTATAATAACACGTTTTCCTTGACCTGCATCTTTTGCAGAATTAAACATACTTTGCATATGTGGCAAAGAATATTCAATAGGACAACCTTCCCAATAAGGATAACAATTTGTCAAAATCACATCACAAACCTCAGTAATTCTTGGTCGGTGAGAAAACTCATAATAAGCATCTACATAACCTACTGGAATATTAGGCAAAGCTTCTTTAACTCGTTTAATGTATTCTAACAATTGATCTTCTGTCAAATCACCTCTGTACATTACTTCGTTTCCTACTGCTGCTATATCTACAGAACCTTCTTTAGCTAAAGTGATTAAACTCTCTATTTCTTTTTCATTCAGTTCTAAATCATCTCCAAGCCAAGCACCAACTAAAGTTTGCATTCCGTTTTCTTTGGCAATTCTTGGAATATGTTCGTTGCCTTCGATACATGAAAAAGAACGAACCCATTTAGAATATGGCTTTAAAATTTGAATACGACGATTTACTTGTTCGGCAGTAATAATATCGCCTGGTTTTTGTCCGTCTTCGTATAAGCTGAAGCAAATTCCATGCATGCCATTTTCTAAAGTTTCTCTCCAAAGTTCTGCTAATTTCTTTGCAGGAATATCGGAAAAATCAAAACTCTGATAATCACTTTTGTTAGTATTATTGCTATTGCTATTATTATAATTATTTTCTAATGAAAAATAGTGACCTTCTCTAAACGACATGATTTGTAATTTTTAAAATTTAAGCTTCTCATTTTTATCCCAAATTCCCCAAGCAGTTCCCACGGTTCCTTCTTGCAAGGCTTTCCAAGATTCGTCAAAAGAAGAGAAATGGAATAGCTCAATATTGTTGTTTTTTGCCCATTTTTGAGAAGAAACAAAATATTTCATAGCATTAATTTCTGATGGAATTGCTTCCTCAACCGTTTCTCCTTTACTTGGCCAACCTGTTTCTGAAATTATGATTTTCTTTCCTTGAGCCACGTTTTTAGTTACTTCCATCATATTTTGTAAATAAGAAGTTGTAAAATCTACATTTGCTCCTTCCCAAAATGGATAGAAATTAACTAGCAGTAAATCGCAACTAGAAATCAAATTTGGTTTATCTAAAAACTGATAATAAGCATCAACATAACTAACAGAGATATTTGGTACTGCTTCTTTCACTCTTTTGATGTAACCAATAAGTTCTTGTTCAGAAATTTCATTACGATGTAATACTTCATTTCCTACTGCAGCTATATCTACCAAACCTGATTTAGCTAGTTTGATTAATGCTTCAATTTCTTTTTCGTTTCTAGCTTTGTCATTGCTAATCCAAGCTCCAACAACAGTTTTCAATCCTTTCTGATGAGCAATTTCAGGAATTAACTCGTTACCTTCTGTGCAGGAAAAAGTACGTATCCAATTGGTGTGAGGAGCAATAATGTCTAATCTTCTTCTAATTTGATCAGCAGAAAGAATATCACCAGCTTTTTGGTTTTCTACATAAGGACTGAAACATAATCCGTGTAATCCATTATTTAGTATTTCAGAATAAATAGCTTTTAATTCAGTCTCGCTTTTAGTATTCAATTCGTTATCAATTGAAGAATTAATCGAACCATTTTTTAATAATGAAACAAGTTTTCCAGAAAGATAGGCTGAAGATTGGGTTTTCGTTTTTCCTTTTCGTTTATCTAAAACATCTCTCACTTCTCTAGCTTTGGCTTCGTCTACATCATAATCTTTCATCACCCAAATTGCAAAAGATGTTCCTAGAATTGGAATACCAACAAAAGCTATAAGTAGCCAAAACATTGTTTGATCAGTTTGGGTATCAGCATTAGATTTAAAATCAACTAAAGAAAGAATAATTCCGCTTAATAAAGCTGCCACTGCAGTACCAAATTTAACCATCCACCAATAAATGGCACCCAAACTTCCTTCTCTTCTTTTACCTGTGTTTAATTCATCAATATCAATAACATCAGAAGTCATAGACATCATAATAGTAAATAAACCGCCAATACCAAAAGAGAAAAATGGCAATGCAAATAAAAACAAATAAGGTTTTCCAGGAACAAAAAGAAAATATAATAATATGTACCCTAAAATAGAAATACTCTGAGAAACTAAAAACGCTTTCTTTTTTCCCATTGTTTTTGACATTCTTGCAACTATTGGTATTACAACTACAGTAGTTATAATTGCTCCAATACATCCGAATAAAGTAGGCCATAATCCAAAACCATTTTCGTTTCCTTTAAACAAATAGTATTTAATAATAAAATATGAAAAACCAGCAGTGGTTTGAAATGCATTAAAAATTAAGAAAGTTGCAATACAAATTTTTCTGAAAGGCATAATTTCTGCAGAAGCTTTTAAACCTTCTTTTATTTCTCCAAAACTCCCAAGGATTCCTTTTAAATCTATTGGACTGTAGTTTTCATTGATTGTAGATTTACTTGAAATGAAAAATGCTGGAATTGCTGCTAAAATAGCACAACCAATTGCAACGTAAATCGCTAAATCTCGCACAGCAAAATCGGTAGTTGGATATAATTTTGTATTATACATTACAACATACAGCCAAGGAGCTGCAACCCATGCTAACTGACCAATTAGTTGAGAAGTTGCCATAATACTGGTTCGCTCATGAAAATCATCGCTCATTTCATAACCCATGGCAACAAATGGAATACTAAAAATAGTAAGTCCTGTATAAAAAATAAAGGAAATACCTAAAAAGTATGTAAAATTATAGGTTACACCATTTTCTGGATACATTTGCCACATTAACGCAAATGAAATTCCTAAAATAATAGCACCTGCTAAAACATATTGTCGTCTTCTACCCCATTTTGATTTTGTATTATCACTAACGTAACCCATTACAAGGTCAAACAAAGCATCATAAAATTTAGGTATAAAAAAAGCAATCCCTTGTAAAAAACCACTAAAACCAAGTCTTTCAACTAGTATTACTGCGAAAATACCCAACACAGCTGGAAAGATTTGGTTGGCAAGCATACCTATACCAAATGCAATTTTTTGACCCATTGGAACTTTTCCTGATGAAGTTGAATTAGTATTTGACATATAGAGTTTTTTTAATTATTAGTTAGTTTGGTTTGATTATTATAGTTTGTAATGCTTTTGAATCAATTGAGATTAAAGCATTTTTATTATTTAATTTGATATCAATTGTTTGTTTAGATTCTGTTGGATTAAAAACTGCTATTGCAATAGAGCCATCTGGATTTTGGACAGCAGTTGAAACCAATTCTTTAGAATTTATCTCACAACCAATTTTAACAGCACCAGGTCGCATGAACTTACTAAAATGAGCCATCACATAATATAAAGGTGTAAGATAGACTTCATCATTTTTATCATCTACAATGACTGGAGCTACGCACCAATTTTTGAACCAATTTGGTCCACCTTGTCTGTCAAGAACCATGTTCCAGTCTATCCAGCCATCTACTCTATTATTTATGCATCCTATTATATCATTAGCATAACGGTTTACTGGAGCGTATTTTGGATGCAAATATTTTTCTTTTTCACTTGCCCAATCCCAACCCCAATCGGTAGCTTCTTTTTTCCAATACCAAGCATCGTCTTGCCAATGCGGAATTTCAGAATCTACACAACCTTCGGTTTCTATTAAATATTTGTTAGGTGCTTTTTGGTGTGCATATTGTAAATCTTCTGGGAAAACTTCATAGGTACTTTCATACCAATGAATTGCCATTCCGTCAAAATATTTAGAGGTGTTTTCATCTTTATACATTTCGTTTGCCCATTCTTTGATACCTGCACGATTTTGATCATATCCAAGTATCTTGACATTTCCCCAGCCGTCTTTTTCTAATTTTGGCCCCATGTGATTCATTACAAAATCGGTCATTTCTTTTGGAGAAAAAAGAGTGCTTTCCCAATTGTTTCCGTTTCCGTGTGGTTCATTTATTACTGTTACACCCCAAATATCAATACCTTCTTTTTTGTATGCATTCAAATATTTTGAAAAATACAAGGCAAAAGCATCATTGAATTCTGGCAATAATTTCCCACCTACATATTTTTTATTGTCTTTCATCCATGGCGGACACGACCAAGGTGAAGAAATGATTTTAAAACCTTCTTTAGAAATAGCTTTTGCATCTAAAATCATCGGAATTAAATCGGATTTATCGTCTTCTATGGTAAAATGTTCCAAAGTCATGTCGTTTTCGACTTTGGCGTAAGTGTAATTGCTTAACGAAAAATCGCAAGACGCAATGTGTGTTCGAGTAAGCGAATAATTGGCTCCTGATTCACTGAAGTAAGCATCCAAGATTTTCTTACGATTTTCTTTACTCAATCGATTGAGTAAATAAGCCGAAGATTCTGTAAAAGAACCTCCAAAACCTGTAATGGTTTGAAATTTTTCATCTGGATTAATGGTAACAACAACTGGAGTTCCTTCGTTAGAAAATTGGGTAATTTTTGTCAATGAATTTCCACGTTCGGAAGTTTCATAAACTTGAACATTTAATTTATCTCCAACTTTACAACTATGCAATGAAAACGCCATAATACAAGCTATTATCAAATATTTACTCTCTACTATTTTACCTTTGTTATTTACCATTCTTTTAATTCTTTAAAACAGAATTAGGTGTTTTGACATCCAACCATAAAGCTTTTTCATCACCATTATACGTTTTTGCTATTGGTTTTCCATCTCTAGTTAAACCCTTAAAAGTTCCACTATCTACATTTTTCCAAAGTACATATTTAGCTTGTGATTGCAAATTAATTAAGCCAAAATGATTTTCTGAACCTAACGGATTGGCAGCATCTTTCCAATTTTCATCAAAAGCCTCAAAATAGAAACACGAAATATTATTTTTGTTGCTCCATTCTCTCATTAAGTCATAATACAAAGCTGATTTATATTCATCAGTTGCTTTAGAACCATCATTTCCATAATGCTCATTTGACTTTGTTGCCCAACCTGTTTCACCAATATGAACTGGTTTATTCACACCAATTGATTTCATATAACTTACAACACTTTCGTATTGATTGATGGCATAATTTCTAGCTCTTAACATTGCAGCATCTACTTTTTCTTTTTCAGAAAACTGCAATTCATTCTCTTTTATTCCCCAAAAAACTGGATGATAATGAGTGTCGTGCATTGGATAAGTATGCATCGAAATATAATCTACTGCTTTTATTAATTTATTCAAATCCTCCACATGATAATCGGCAGTATGTCCGCCCCAAGAAGCAAAATTATCTGAACTTGTTATCCAAACTTGTTTAGGTAATTTATTCTCTTTCTTTAAATTCTGTAAATGATTTACCCATTTCAAAATGATATTTGGCGTGACATAATAACTAGTTGCCCATTTCACCATCGCTTCATTCCCAACGGCAATGATTTTAATTATCTCAGGATATTTATTAGTTAATCTTACTGCTTCTTCAATTTCAATCGCATTTCTCTCACTTTCTTCATTATGAATTGGTTGCAAATTTGTCCATGCATTTTTACAATCAATCCAAGCACCAAGCATTACATACATTTCAAAATTTTCATCCGCTTTTTTTAATTCTGTAATGGCTTTTAATAAATTGGATACTTCTTCATAATGCACATTATAAGTTCGTAAAACTTTAATATTCAATGCAGAAAGAATTCTTAAATCTTCTTTTATTTCAGATATTGTTGGTTGAATTTCTCTAGAATTTGCTCTGTATCCACCATAACAAATAGCTTGATAATTTGTATTTCCTAATAATTTTTCTGCCGTCATTTCTTTTGAAACTAAATTTCTTGTATTCATTGGTTTACATGATATAAACAATAGTAATAAGATGTAAATCAGGTTCCTCATTATCTTAAAATAGTTGCGTTTAAATAGACTTCAACCAATGTAATTTCATCAGTTCTATCGAATATTTTTTTGCTTTCTTCTTTGTTTAATTCTAATGTTTCAAAAGTTTTTGTTGCTCCATTTTTATAGTTCAAAACAATTTTACTTGTTGTATTAATTTTATAAATAACTGGCACTTGACATGTTGTAAATGCTAAAGAGTCTTTTTCGAGATTCATTACTTTTTGTGAACCATCAACCATCATGAAAGTTACTTCTGTATCTTTTGATAAAAACTCTTCTTTTTTGAGGAAGTTTGGTTGGAATTGTAATTTTCCGTCGTTCATTTTCACACCTAATTCTCCAATTCTAGTTAAAATATCTTCTTTAACTTGACCTGTCATTCCTGGTTGTTGTGCGCCTTTTCCAAAAGGTGTGTGTGAATAAGGATCGGTTGGGAAAGCACCATAAACTTCTGGTGATTTATGAATTCCAATTCCGGCTCCAATTTCATCAAAATGATTTACTAAAGCATCAATTACAGTTTCATCTTCTTTATTTTCGATAGATTTATTTATAACTTCCATTACAGCCAAATACAATTTGGAAACCATATGCCAATAAATAGAACCTAAACCTTCATAGCCATAAAAAGTTCCCGAACGACCTGTAAAAGCTTTGTGATTGAATACGTCTTCAAATATTTGAAGTACAGCATCTGAATCTTTTGAAACCAATTCTTTATAATCTGCATTCGAAGCCAATAAATCTAAAGCAATCTTTAAATCATTAGCATTATGAAAATTACCATTAAAATGATAGTTTCCTTTAATGTCTTTATTGATTAATTGGAAATTATTGTCGCTTAAAAGTTGTTTTAGCAAATGAGAATTTTCTACTTTCTCTCTTGGAATTATATTCTTTTCTAAAAACTTAGGAAGTTCTTTATTTGGATATAAAATATAGCTGTTTTGATCTTTTCTGTACAAAGCACTTTTTCTTAAAGCATCCAATACTTCTAAAGATTGTTTTCCTGATAAAAAGCCTGAACTTAAAATAGCTACTTGACCTTCAAGCATTTCTGGTAAATAGGAAATCGAAACGCCATTATTTTCAATAGACATTAAATTATATGCATGATACAATTTATCTTCTCTTTGATTGGCTTTTATAGAATGTTCGATAAAATCAATACTAACTTGAGCAAAGTTCTTCAATCCTTGCATGGAATGCGTTCTCTTTTTACCCCAAAAACCGCTATTGTAAACTTGAAAACGATATTCGGAAGCAACTTGACCTAAAGCATTAAGTATCTTTTGTCTTTCTTCATTAGAGATTGAACCTGATAACAAATGTTGATTATCTAATAAAATTTGTCTGATGGCATGATAAAATTCTACCATTTCATTAGATATTTTGATGGTTTCCTGATTAGAATTATCTAATAATTGTTGGAAAAACTTTAGAAATCTTCTCAAATAATAAAGCGTAACCATTGAAACACCGTTACCTACCAAAGCATTGTTAGCGTCATTCCATTCTGGACGTTGGGTATTCATCCAAATTCCTGCTTCTGGAATAAAATTGGACATTTTTGCCAGAACAGTAGCTAATAATTTCTCAATAAGATTTACATGATAAATTTCATCAGTATTATCTCTTAGTAAAGCACCATCTGCACCATTTTCAATTCTACGTTTTTGAATTTTAGCATCCCATTCATGATCAAACTCGATTGTATCTTTTGGATTTTTTAAAATATCTTGATACGGTTTAATAATATAAGGAACTGCAGCATAAACAAAACACTCTTTATCAAAATACGCGTTTAGTTTTCCTGGTTGGTACTTTTCTATAAACTCTAAAAACTTCAACAAATAGATAATTTGATGATCACCCCAATAACCAATGTAAGACCAAGGATTATCTGGTTCGATAGTTTCCCAATCAAAGCCACTTTTTGTTACTCTGTATGGATTATATCCATCGAAAGTTGAGGCGTTCAAAAACTTGTGAATCATTCCGTCGATAAACTCAGGATAAGCATTAGCTAACGATTCCCAATTTTGAAAAATATCGCGCCAGTTTCCTTCATAATCTAATATTTTTGAACCATCAATTTCACTTCTGGTGTTAATCGAAAATTTGTTCCATGGACGACTTGGATCACCGTGTCTTCTACTAAATTTAAGAGGAAGATATTCAGTACAAAGACGAACTAAATCCGCATTTTGAGAATTTGAAATTAATTCTTGAAGATGTGAATAGTCAAAAGTTTTAGGTAAATCGTTTAGAAATTTACTTTCTTCTTGAAATAAGGTTTTGTTTGCTTTAGCTATATAATTTACAAAATCATTTTTCTCGATGGTGTAGTTATTATCAAAAATTCCACCACGCATGATGTTGAATAAAACATTTGAAAAATGACGTGTATCTTTACGTTTATCTGCTGTGAATTGCAATCCGTCTGCAGTTGCATTTAGAGCGATAAGATTTTGAGTACCTAAATCTATATCTTGAATTATTTGATTATCTAACGTTTTATCATTACAAATAGCATCTGCTAACTCAATAACTTGAGCTTGATTTTGATTTACATTAGCAATAATCTTCCAAGATTTAGAAGAATTCTTTGTTAAAAATAAGTCAGTTGAAACAAAATAAGCACCTTTTTCACCTTTAACATCAGTTTCTTGATAAGGTTTTTGAAATTTTCTGAAAGCAGAAAGTTGTAATGATGAAAGCAAATAAGTTGGATTATCCAAACCTAAAGACCAAGCTATATTAGCTTTTAGCGCTTCGCTTGGTTCGGCTTTATCAACAATAATAGCACTTAGAGCAAAAATTCCTAAACCACTTTCTGAATGAAGTTCGTTTCTTTTGTATGCATCAACTAAATTACTTGTTGTGGCTTGCAAATCACTATTAACTCCTTGAGGTAAAACATTTTGGATTCCATCAAGAAGTGTTATTTTATAATCATTTTCAGAGTTATTAATTAATTCTGATTTTTTTACAAATCCGAATAAATTGCTAGAATTCCATTGGTATCTGAACGTAAGTTGAAAATCATTATGAATTTCTTCGAATATGATTTTATTACCAAACTCGTTCTTGTATAAATTTCGAGTTATAGAATACTTATCATTAAATCGTTCTGAAAAAGGTTCCCAAATATATTTTTCATCATTATATGTAATTTGAAAAATAGTTTTACTTCCAGTAATATCAGCGAATTCGGTTATTTTATCATCTGTATAATAAGGAAAAAGGGCAAATTCAGCATTTTTTCTTCCTGCTGTTAAACCACCATTACTTGAAATAAACATCCAATGATTAGAATCACTAACGATGCTCATAAAAAATGGTCGCATTGCATCGTTATTGGAAATTTTATAGAAAACTTCTCCTTCTATTGAAATAATATTCATTTCAACAGATTTTGCAGTTAAATTATTGTTTGCTTTTTCAATACTATTTTGGGATAGGCTCATAAACACTCTTTAATTGAAATTTAAAAAAATTAAATAATCTAATAGACTAAACTTAAAAAGTCTATTAGATTATTATTTGAAAAAAAAACTTATTGATAAACTCTTACATAATCGACTAACATTTCTTGTGGAAATGGAGTTTCACTATTTGGTGCTCCTGGATAGTTTCCACCAACTGCCATATTAAGTATTATGTAAAACGGTTGGTTAAAAACCCAATCACCAGTGACATCAAATGGAGTTATTTGATTGTATAGAGCATCATCTACATAAAAATTAATGTAATTTTCTCCCCATTCAATTCCAAAAACGTGAAAATCTGTATCAAATCTGCTGTTTGGTAATGTAAATGTTTTAGTTATTGCGTTTCCAGCTGAATATCCTGGACCATGAACAGTTCCAAAAACTTTAGTAGGACTATTTCCAAGGTATTCCATAATATCGATTTCTCCACATTGTGGCCATATAGCAGTATCGGAATTGCTTCCAAGCATCCAAAATGCTGGCCATAGACCTTTTCCTCTAGGCAATTTTATTCTAGCTTCTAATCTACCATACTTGGTTTCAAATTTACCTTTTGATAAAATTCGAGCAGAAGTAAAAGCTTCTCCCATATACTGTTCTCTTCTAGCAGTAATTTTAAGTAAACCGTTTTCAACTTTAATATTTACTGGTCTATCTGTGTAATATTGAAGTTCGTTATTACCCCAACCATCTGTACCAGTTCCAATATTGTAAGACCACAGATTAGAATCTGGAGCTCCATTAACACTAAATTCATCACTCATTACTAATTGATTTTTAGTAACAACTGTTTGCTTTTCATCTGTAGAACAGCTATTAAACAATAAAACTATCGATAATGAAAGAATTAAACTATTCTTATTTTTAATTGAAATCATTTTTATTTTTTTTAGTTATGGAAATATATATTATCGACATATAATATTGAATTATCACCTCCTTCAAGAATAATTTGAGCTAGATTGTTTCTATTCAAAAGACCTGGCATTGCAGAAAATGGAATTTCAATTGAAATCCAATTTTGAGAGACAATTGGAGTTGGAGTTGTCGCAGTAAATGTTGTAGAGTGTCTTGTATCGTCACCACCACCAAAAACGCCATTTGCACCAAAATCCACAACAATAACACGTAATTGTCTTCCTGGAGCGATTGGACCTGGAATAAATGCATCCATATGAAAATGAGTCATTGAAGTAGCATTAACTGTTGGACCATCAAACTCAATTCCAACAAAATTAAAGTTAGTATAATTTAAAACATTGTCACCTAAAACAGAAAAATCATTTGAAACTGTTGTTTGCCATGGTTGCCAATAACCATTATAATATTCAACAGGTACATTAGTGTAGGCATCTGAAAATATTGAAATTACATTTGATGGATTTAGAGTTGGAGTTGGAGCATTAACATAGGTACCAGTACAATTTATTATTAAGCTTCCTGTTGTAGGTTGACCATTGAAAGTAGCTGTTATTGTTGCTGTTCCAGCTGCAATTGGGGTAACTACGCCAGCATCATTTACCGTTGCGACTGATGGATTTGAAGAAACAAAATTTAAATATGCTGGTGCGATTGTAACAGATTGGTTAATACCATTTGGCATATTAAAATTTGCAACTACACCGTTTACAACAGAAGTTACGCCCACAAAAGTTGTTCTTGTAACGTTAGTACCATTCATGATTGAAGCGTTTAAAGGTAGAATTGTACCTAATTTTTCAAATTTTAACTCATCAATCCACAAAGAATAGCCAGCTCCACCAGTATTTTGTGTGCCTGCAGCAATTCTGAACATTCCTTTTTCTTGTAACAACTTGGATGCGTCAGGAATGGGTATAATATATTTTGTCCAAGCAGTTCCAACGCTTACTTGTGTAATGCTTGCAATATATTTGTTTGGAAAAAAATCTTCACCAAATCCAAATTCACAACCACCCTGACCTAAAGCATTAGGAATAATACCTCGAGAGGCCTTTGCGTAAAAAGTTAAAGCATCATAGCTTGTTAAATCTCGTCCAGCTCCATCTACTCTAAATATTGCACCAGCATAATTTCCCTCAGGATCATTCTCGTTTGGCACATCAAAACGCATCGATGCAGTTCCTTTGTAACTTACTTGATTATCTATAGACCATGCGGTTGCTTTAGAACCTCCGTAAGGAAAGTAAAAATCTGTACCCATTGCTACAGGTGCGTCAATAAATACATCTGCAGTTTTAGGAAATGTTGCGTTTGTAGCTTCATCTGACAAATCTCTTTCGCAGCTAATATTGATTAAAATAATCAATCCAAATAAAAGCGAATTTCTTAAATAATTAATTTTTCTATTTTTCATTTTTTCAATTTTTTTAAATTATTTACCAATATTTATATGAATGTATGTTCTGATTTCCCATTCAGATCCATTTCCAAATCCTACTGGAGTTAAAACAGGTACTGCTGGAAAAGTATTTGCTGGAACGAAAGTTGGAGAATACCTTGGAGAATATTGGTCTAATGAACGCCAAATACCCATAATACCTATTTTAGTATCTGGTAAAATAAACCAATTTGGTTTTCCAACAGAGGTTGAAATGTCAATAGAACTTTGTACAGGGTATGTTAAGTTAAAGTCACGGTGATAATCAAATGGACCCCAGTCATTTATTTTTAAAGAAGAAACTACTTTTACTTTTTTATAAATCACTCTTAAATCACCACCCATTCTATTGATTGTTCTATCTGAATCACCATTTGCTTGACCATTACCAAAGTATAAGTTAGCTATCATTCCTAAATCTGGGCTAATTTTTGAAACTATTCTAGTATTTGATTCCCATAAATTTTGAGCTGGAGCTGAATTAGGGAAAGCAAAAGGAGTACGATTTGCTAAAAATCCGATAGCCGCATCCATTGTTGTAGGCAGTTTTCTATACACAAAACCTGTACTGAAAGCAAATTTTGCATCTTCAACCATATCATTATTCCACTCATACATCCAAGTTGCTGGAGTTGGGTCGAAAGTAAGTAATAGCTCTCCACCTAATGTTCTTCTATTACTTCTAACAAAAAACGGATCGTCTAATACATTTCTTAATCTTCCAGGAGCATCAACACCATTTGGCATAGCATCAACAATAGGTTGTTGCCACAACATATTTGGAGCAATTTGAAGTTTTGAGTTAATGTTGTAAGTAAATCCAGCAAGAAAGTTCATTTGGTTACCACTTCCTGAATCTTTTAGTCTCCATCCTGTAAATGTCTGAACATTGTCTGCTCCTCCATTAGCAACTAAACCTTGAATTGCACCTTGAGTGTAGACATTAAATCTACCCTTAGAAAATGTTAACTTTGCTTTTCCTCCCCAGTTATCTTTATTATTTATCTTATCTACTTTAACGATATTACCATCCATCATTTGAAACTCTCTACCATTTAAAGGTTGTCCTGCCCAAATACCACCAGCTTCAACACCAAGATCGCCTAGCTTTGTTTTGAAATGAATAGTTGCTCTTCTTGTTTTAGGAACTGGAAATGCAATTGAAGAAACGGCTTGAGAAATTTCTACTTGATTTATATCTTCGTGATATACTGCTGTAGCATCTACTTTACCTAATTTTGTTCCATACTTTACAAGATATGCTGGGTTTGCTCCCCACCATAATTGTGGTCCGAATGCAGCTTTAAAACCTTTTAAACTTCTTTTACCATCAACTTCAAACCCTAAAGTTTCTCCATTATAGATATCTAAATTAGGTCCATAGTTAGCTTCAGAATATAAAGCAAAGAAATCTCCTTCATAACCCCAATGGTAATGTCCTGTTCTATAAAAACCTCTAACTTCAAAATCCTTTGCACTCCAAGTGTAAGATGCATTATATACTTGAACCCTATTAAAATCACTTACAACTAGAGGACCATCAGGCGTGTTAAAAGTTTGAGCTCTACCTCTATTTTCATAAAAGATTTCGTTAATTGGATTTTCAGCAACTCTTCCTAAAATATTAAAATTTACATTTGCTTTCATGTTAGAAGATGGATTACCCTCAACACCAACAAAATAGGACTGCATGTGATCAAAACCTAATCTATTAGGAAAATTAGTTGTAGCTGGATCATCACTCTTAGGTGTTGAAATTAAAGTACCACCAGTATTAAAGGTTGTAAATTCTGCTCTAAGATTACTAATTTTTAAAATTTGACTATCATTACTTCCTAAAGCTGCTTTATCTGCTCTAGCTCTTAGTGAAGCGTCCATAAGATTTGCTTCATCAAAGTGAGTGTTCATTTTGGCTTTATTTGCTGTTTCAGCAAACGGATTAAACTTATGAATATCTTTTAAAACGTAATAAGCAGATCTAGGATACAATTGATAAAACCCTTTTTCGTTTGTTGGTCCTTTAGCACAAATACCAAACCACTCTTCATTCATGTTGTTTTGTCCTTCAGTAAAATCTTTTTGATAACCACCATTAGACCATGAAGCATTACTATCATGTTGATCTAAATTTTTTGTTTGACCATATTTCCACCATCCATCACTAAACTGAAAAGTAAAACCACCAAGACAATTTCCGTTTTTACCCATCCCAGCTGCGTTTTCATAAATTTCTTTCCAATTTCCTTTTAAGTAAAAAGCTTGTGCATTTTGATCTTCTTGATTTGTTAGAACATTAAAAGCATCTGAACCAAATTCGGTAAATAAAACCGGTTTACCGTATTCCTTTTTTACTCTATCAAACAGATCACCGAAAGAAACTCCACGGTAAACATTTGTACCATATATATCAACATCCTTACATTCTTCTGCAACTATGTCTAAGAAAAGTAAATCTCCATTACATATTGCCATTGGGTGATTTGAATCTATTGCTTTCATTTTAACAACAGCTTCATTGAATAATTTGTACATTGAACGTGCACGAACAGTAGACTTTCTATCTTTTACTGGAATATTTTCTGTTTCTGCTCCATCCCAAAACAAACCATAGTTATTTTCATTTCCTAATAGGAATAATAACAAACCTTTAGTATTTTTATATTCACTAGCCATTTCAGTTACTTCCTTAAGTAAAAGTTCACGAGTTTTAGCATCTGAATATTCTGTATTTGGCTTCCAAACACCATCAATTGTCAAACCATATCTACCAAAAGAGTGATTTAACATGGTATAAATTCCATAATTTGTATGAATGTATTCAATCCATTTTTTTGGCATTCCCGAATAAACACGAATGGTATTTACTCCCATATTTTTTAACAATCCCATTTCATCATCAAGAGCTTGTTGAATAAATGCATCAGGCTGTTTCCAAAGGCTGTATGTATAATTTGTTCCAATTGGAAAATAATCCCAGTTCATTCCGTTGACAATAAAATCTCTTCCATCTACTGTAAGTTTTTGATCGGAATTATTTTTTTGAATTGTTACTTTTTCTGTTTGTGAAAAAGAGTTGATAGAACTGCAAAAAATTAGTAGAAAAATAATTTTTTTCATTTGAAGTACTAGATTAGGTTAATAGTTAAATATAAATCTCTTGTTAAGTTTTAATGATTTCATAAAAATACTAATGATTTATTATACAATTGGCAAAAACAACCACAACAAAAAACATACACTCAAAAAAAATAACTGTATAGTTATTGATTTATCATTGAAAACATTCGAAAAGATTAATATTATTAGAACATTATTGAAATAAAAAAATCCATATCAAACATTTTTGTTGAGGAAATGTATAGGTGTTTTGGTGGAAATTTTATTGATTATATTGATAGAATATATTCTACAAGTCCTTTTTCGTGTGGCAAATCCATTTTTTTACGCAAACGATATCGCTTTATCTCAATACTTCGCACAGAAATATTTAATAATGGAGCTATTTCTTTGGATGAAAGGTTTAACCTTAAGTAAGCACAAAGACGCAAATCGTTTGGAGTAAGTGAAGGATGCGCTTGCTTAATCTTCTTTAAAAAGTCTTTATCCGCTGTATCGAAAGCTTCTTTAAACACATTCCATGTATCTTCCTGAGATATATTTTTTGTAATGGTTGAAATTACAGATTTGATACTTCTATTATTACTTTCCTCTGAAGATTTCTTCAAATCTTCTTTAATTAATGATAATAATTCGTCTTTTTTGATTAAACTCATTGTCGAAACAGCTAATTCTTTGTTTTTGGCATCGAATTCCTGAGCTAACTGCTCGTTCTTAATTTTCATTAATTGCTGTTCGTTTTCCAATTCTTTTATTTCTAACAATAAATTATTTTCTTCAATTAGTTTTTCACGTTGCGTGTTATAATAATTTTTATAAAGCTTATTAACGTAAATTAATGATGAAATTATTATTAAACCATAAATTAGAATAGCAAAATTAGTAGCGTACCATGGTTTTTTTATAGTAAATGAGTAAGTTGCCAAATTATCATTTGCAGCATTTGAAACCCTGGATCTAACTTTAAAAACATAATCACCAGGTGGAAGATTTTTAAAATTCACCATTGGCTTAGCACTCCATTCGCTCCATTCATCTTGAAATCCTTCTAAAAGATATTGGTATTCTGCATAAATGTATTTATTATATTCCGGCACTGTATAACTAAAAGTTACATTATTTTCGTCATAATCGAAGATTCCTTCTTCAGACAAAGCAAAACTTGTTTGTTTATCATTTAACTTATTGATACTTAAATCAGTAATTGATACATTGTGACTTTTAGTACTTAAATCATTAATATTGATTACATAATAACCATCAGTAGTACCTATTAGATATTGATAATTTGATAATTGCGAAATATTTTCATATCCTAACATTGAATTTGTTAGTGTAGAAGGAATTGAAATGACATTCTTTTTTAAACTAGTGTTTAACTTATTTAATGTAAAATAATTGATGTAATTTTTAGAAAAAAGCCATAATTTATTAGAATTATCTAAAATTAATTTCCCTGAATTATATTCATCATTATCAAAAACACTACTTAAAGAATTATCTTTTGTAAATAATTTAGTCTTTTCATTTAGTTTATAAATTCCCTCTTTATAAGCATAGTATATTGAATTATTAAATTTGGCTAATCCTGCATTTTTCCCTTTTGGAGGATTGGTGTAAGTAAATAATTTAAAACATTTCTTAAAGCTATTATCAACTTGAAAACGAAAAACTCCTTTGTATTCATGACTTACATAAACTTCGTTATGATTAGTAATTTCAAAATATTTAGAAGAATAATTGAAACCTTCAATCTTATTCTTAAAAACCCATTGATTATTTACTTTCTCTAAAACCGAGAGTCCATAATAATTTCCTTGGATTATCCTATTTTTATTACTTGGTACACTCTCAAATTTCCATGTGCCAGATTGAGAAAAAATTGATTTTGAATTTTCATTTTCAATCACAAAAGTTCCAGAATCATGGCCACAAAAAAGAGTGTTGTCATGAACAAAAAGAGACCATACTTGACCTTTAGTCCCTTTAATAAATCTGAATTGTTCCTCATTTAAATAATTTTTACAAAAAAGACCTTGATTGGTTCCTATATATAACTTTTGATTGTGTACTATAGAAGTATAAACTGTTCCTAAAATTCCAGTTTCGTCAGTAAAACTCTTTATTGGTGACTGCAGATTGATACAATTGATTCCGTTATCTAAACCAATCCAAAGATTTTTTTCTGCATCTTCCATTAAAGACAAAACCGTGTTGTTACATAAACCTTTACTTTGAGTAATGTGGTATTTTACTTTTCCCTCTTTAGTTACAATAAAAACACCATTTGATATGGTACCTACTGCAAAACTTCCATCTGAGAGAATTTGACTGCTATAAATACTACTTGCAGCAATTTCTGAATCTGCCTCGGCATTATATTTTAATAAACTTCCATTTATTAACTTATAAAAACCATTAAATTGAGTATGAATTAGAAGTCCTTCATCTATAGAAAAAATGTTAACAATTTTATTTCCTTTTAAAACAGAATTATTCGAAATCAACTTACTAGTTCCATTCTCAATTTCAAATAAAGAATAATCTGTAGTTTGATAATAAATTGAATTTGAGGTTTTGAATGATTTTAAAACCCCATTTTTGGGCATTACTATTTTAAAAGTATTTGCTTTTGTATCATAAATATAAATTCTGTTTAATGATTGAAAAACAACCCATTGATCGTAGCTAATTATATTCCAGAATTGCTCATCGTCAAGAACTTTTGATTTAATTTTATTACTTAATGAAGTATAATTTAAATGACCGTTACTTTTTCTAGTCCAAAAACCAAACTCCATGTAGCAACCTGTATATATTCTATTTCCGATTACTTTTACAGAACGAATAATTGTTTCGTTTGGTGATTTATACAAATTCCAAGTTGAGCCGTTGAATTCAAGTAAACCTTCATTATTTGCAAAATAAACAAAGTGTTTACTATCTTGAGAAATCATCCAGTTTTGATTACCAGCGTTATATACAGAAGAATTATATTTAATGATTGGAGGCAATTCTTGACCAATACAATAGTTATTTAGTAAGAAAAGACTAAATAATATAAAGACAAGTTTAACTCGTTTCATTTTTTTGATAAATTAATATTGAGGTTAAATATAATTAAAAAATAATAATAGTCAAAGAACTACACTTAATAAATAAAAGTAATTTTAATAACTTGACATAAAAAAGGCTGTCGTATAGACAGCCTTTAAATATAGAATAATTTAAACTTATTCTTTGATGAATTTTGTTGAAGAAACTTTTCCGTCAATAGTAGCTTTTATTACATAAATACCAGAAGTTAAGCTAGAAACATTAACAGAAACTATTTCATTATTTGTAACTTCATTAAGTACTTCTTGACCTAAGATGTTATATATAGCTACTCTTTCAACAGTTGAAGGAGCTTCAATATTTAATAAATCTTTAGCTGGAATTGGATAAAGTTTTACATTTGAAGCATTGAAAGAAGTATTAGATAATTGTGAATTAGTTGTGAACATGATATTATCAATGTAAACATAACCAGCATTATCTACACTATCATTGAAAGGACTACATTTCCATTGGAAAAAATTCGTACTTGCGAAACCAATACCAGTAAAATATGATAAAGGAATCTCAACTTTTTTCCATTGACCTGTTAATAAAGGCTCTTGTGTACCTACTTGATAAACATGTTCAGTTACACCACCATTATTGCTTATCAATACAAATCTAAAACCATTTGGTAAATTTGGTTGAGCCCAATAATCAAATGAAACAAAACCATATGATGAAACATTAGCATTTGCCTCACCTTGACCCCATCCTGCAATACCAAAATTATAACGTAATGCTTTGTTTACAACAGATGTAGCATCTAAATCTGGTTCAGCCGATAAAATTCCGAAGTCATATACTACTGGAAATGTTGTAGTATAACTATTAGTATCGTTGTAAATACTATATACCTGGCTATTTGGAGCTGTAGGAACTGGAGCTGGAGTTAAAGGTGTTGGAATTACCGGAGCAGTTCCAAGAGGTCCTCTTATGTTATCAACATAAAAAGTTCTAGTTGGTCTTGGTATTGGAACATTACCTGGCTGCGTAAAGAAAGATGTTCCTCCAGCAGTCCAATAAGTGTGAATCACAAAACCAGTATAAGTTCCAGACGCAGGTGCAGGTTGCCCATCTAACGATGTATTGAAAGTAAACGTAACTGTTTGCCATGTACTACCACCTGGATGTGATGCAGAAGCAGCTACAGTAGCAGCAGGAGCAACACCGTTAGTAACCTTAACTAAAAAAACAACAGGATCTGCAGAAAATACATCCATAGTCATTGTTTGTGATGCAGTTAAATTTACTGGAGTAGTTAAATTCAAATTAATACCTTGCCAAGGTTCGCCAGCAGGATTTCCAGTAATTTTCATCACTTGTGTTGTATTTGTTCCTGTTCCAGCTTCTAAAACTGGTTGTGGACCAGCTCCAAAAGAAGCACCGTTAATACCACCACTCTCAGATGATTCAAAACCTAAAACTAATGGTAACGAAACTGGAACAGTTGGAACTTGAGTTAATGTTACATTATCAATGAAAAAACTAGTGTTACTTAATCCACCTTCAAAACCTAATTTCATTGTTGGATAAGTTTGACTTACAACAAATGTAGCTTCATAATTTGCCATTGTAGTGGTTAAATTGAAATCTTGTGTATGAATAGCAGCAAAACCACCACCATCTTCACCAAAAAACAATCTAACGGGACGAGCACTAGCTCCTCTTGCATCAAAAGTAATTTTATAGGTTTGTCCTGCTGTTAAAGATGAGATTTGAGTTGAAGTCAACACTTGGTTTAGTTGAACGTGCCATGTTTGACCACCTGCACCAACAAGAGTTGTTACATTTGCTTCATTGTTACTGGCATTTACAACTCCAGAAACTCCTGCAAAATCTGCAAAATAAGTAGTCCAAGAACTTAAACCACCACTAAAGTCACCATTAGTGACAATGTTTTGAGCAAATCCGCTAAATGTAAATATAGCGAATAACATCAAAGTAATTTTTTTCATAATTTTTTAAATTTAGTTGAATTGTAAATTTACACAACTATTGGATAAATAAAATTTTATGCGACTATATAAAAACTATACAAAATAAAAAATCACTAAATCGTTTGAAATTACAAGAAAATCCTTGATTTTGTAATATTTAACAATCATAATCAAAATTTGAAAGAAAATAATAATGTTGTGTTAATGTATAGGTAATTTTAACATACAAGTGCAAAATCATGATTAAAATAATTAATGATACATTAAATTTTATACACAATTTTGTCAATATCATAAAATCATTCATAAAATAATAACATATACATTATTCTCAAATTAACATTTCATCATTATTACTGACCGCATAATACTATATCACATTTCATAAATCATTATCTTTGCAAAAATTCTAATCTTGCTATGATTACAAAAGATTTTTCTAAACTTGAACCTAAAAAGAACATCTTAATAAAAGGTGCTGAAATTCACAACTTAAAGTCACTTGATGTTGCTATTCCAAGAAATAAATTGGTTGTAATAACAGGACTTTCAGGCTCGGGAAAATCATCTTTAGCATTTGATACTTTGTATGCCGAAGGTCAACGTAGATATGTAGAAAGTTTATCTTCCTATGCAAGGCAATTTTTAGGACGTTTAGACAAACCTAAAGTTGAATATATAAAAGGAATAGCTCCTGCAATTGCTATTGAACAAAAAGTAAATACTACCAATGCTCGTTCAACTGTTGGAACTTCTACAGAAATTTATGATTACTTAAAATTGCTTTTTGCTAGAATTGGTAAAACAATTTCTCTTGTTTCTGGAAACGAAGTTAAAAAAGATACTGTTTCTGATGTAATCAATAAAGTAAAAACATTCCAATTAGAAAGTCGTTGGCTACTTCTTGCTCCTATTCATTTAGAACAAGGAAGAAAACTAGAAGACAAACTAAAAGTTCTTCTACAACAAGGATTTGCTAGGATTTTGGTTAATAACGAAATGGTTCGTTTAGATGAAATTGACCAACATTCACTAGATAATAAAGATGTTTTATTAATTATTGATAGAATCATTGTTAAAGAGGAAGAAGAGTTCTTTAATCGCCTTTCTGATGCTATTCAAACTGCTTTTTTTGAAGGAAAAGGAGAATGCTATCTACAAGATTTATCAAATAATAATCGTTTAGAATTCAGTTCTAATTTTGAATTGGATGGCATGACATTTTTAGAACCCAACGTTCATTTATTTAGTTTTAATAATCCTTATGGTGCTTGTCCTACTTGTGAAGGATATGGAAATATCATAGGAATTGATGAAGATTTAGTGATTCCAAATACTGCACTTTCAGTTTTTGAAAACGCTATTTATCCTTGGCGTGGCGAAAGCATGGGTTGGTATCGTGATGAATTGGTAAACAAAGCTTACAAGTTTGATTTTCCTATTCATAAACCATATTTTGAGCTTTCTGAGCAACAAAAAGACTTGGTTTGGAAAGGAAATCAATATTTTCAAGGATTAAACGATTTCTTTAAGGAATTAGAGGAAAAAAACTATAAAATTCAGAATCGTGTGATGCTTTCACGTTATCGTGGGAAAACCAAATGTAATGTTTGTAAAGGAAAACGTTTACGAATTGAAGCCAATTACATTCAAGTTGGTGGAAAAACCATTTCTGATTTAGTAGATTTATCAATCAAGAGATTAATTCCGTTTTTTGCTGATTTGCAATTGTCTGATTATGATAAAACGGTTGCCAAACGACTTTTAATTGAAATCAATAGCCGATTGGCTTTCTTGAGTAACGTTGGATTAGAATATTTGACCTTAAATAGAAATTCAGCAACGCTTTCTGGTGGAGAATCACAGCGAATTAACCTAGCAACTTCGTTAGGAAGTAGTTTGGTAGGTTCGATGTATATTTTGGACGAACCAAGCATCGGATTACATCCAAAAGACACGGAATTATTGATTGGAGTTCTAAAAAATCTTCGTGATTTAGGAAATACCGTAATCGTTGTTGAACACGACGAAGATATTATGAAACAAGCCGATATGATTATTGATATTGGTCCAGAAGCCGGAACTCATGGTGGAAATTTAGTGGCACAAGGAACATTTGATGAAATTTTAAAATCAGATTCACTAACAGCTAAATATCTTAATGGTGAATTAGAAATTAAAGTTCCAAGAACACGTCGAAAATGGAATACTTATATAGATATTCTTGGAGCAAGAGAAAACAATTTACAGAATCTTGATGTTCGTTTTCCATTAGAGTGTTTAACTGTTGTAACTGGAGTTTCTGGAAGTGGAAAAAGTACTTTGGTTAAAAAAATATTATTTCCTGCCATTCAAAAAAGATTGGAAGGCGTAGGTGAAAAAGCCGGTCAATTCTCAGATATGCAAGGACATTATCATAGAATTCATCATATTGAATATGTAGATCAAAATCCAATAGGAAGAAGTTCGCGTTCTAATCCTGTGACATATATTAAAGCTTACGATGATATTCGTGATTTGTTTTCTAAAACTAAATTATCTAAAATTCGTGGCTATCAACCCAAACATTTTTCATTCAATGTTGATGGCGGAAGATGTGAAACTTGTAAAGGTGATGGTTCTATTAATGTAGAAATGGTTTTTATGGCCGATGTAGAATTACCATGTGAAACTTGTAACGGAAAACGATTTAAAAAAGAAATTCTAGAAGTAACTTTTGAAGGAAAAAACATTGATGACATTCTAACGATGACAATTGATGATGCCATTTCATTCTTTAGCGAGCACAAACAGGCTAAAATTATGCAAAAATTACAACCTTTGCAAGACGTTGGTTTAGGTTATGTTCAATTAGGACAATCCTCTTCTACTCTTTCTGGTGGTGAAGCACAGCGTATTAAATTAGCTTCATTTCTTGTAAAAGGAAATACCAAAGACAAAGCTTTATTTGTTTTTGATGAACCTACAACTGGATTGCATTTTCATGATATTCAGAAATTATTGACATCGTTTGAAGCTTTAATTGATAAAGGACATTCTATTATTGTTGTTGAACACAACTTAGATTTAATAAAATGTGCTGATTGGATCATTGATTTAGGTCCAGAAGGTGGTGAAAATGGTGGATTACTATTAGCAGTAGGAACTCCTGAAGATGTTGTGAAAAACAAAGCGTCGATTACTGGGAAATATTTGAAAGAGAAATTATAATTTTGCAAAAAAAATAAAACATGAAAAAAACTACAATTATTCTATTATTACTTTTGAGTTTATCAATTCAAGCTCAAAATTACACTTTTAGTAATCTTACAGGAACTTACTCCGATTTAACAGGAACAACCTCTATAAGTAATGGTGAAATTTGGGATGATCCAGAATATGATTTAGTATTACCTTTTTCATTTACCATCAATGGTAATACAAACTCAAATTTTAAAGTTTATGATAGTTATATTGTTCAACAAACTACTGGTACGATTTTCCAAGCGGTTGCCTCATTTGCTACTGATTTGATTGATCGTGGTGATGGCGGTTCAACTTCATTATCACCTATTAGTTATAAAATTGATGGAGTTACTGGAAATAGAATTGCAAAGATAGAATTTAAAAATTGTGGATCATTCAACGATAATTCTCTTGCAATGTTTGTGAATTTTCAAATTTGGCTATATGAAGGAACTAATATTATTGAATATCGTTATGGCCCAAGTTTAGTAACAGATAGTGTGAGTTTTTATGGAGGCGATTCTGGTGCTATAATAGGAGTAAGCGGTGTTGATATTAATGATAATTTTTCAAATGCACATTTTTTAACAGGACAAGCTTCTAATCCTACTCTTGCAACTACTGATGTTACAATAACTGGAACTCCTGCGCCAAACACAGTTTACAGATTCACACCAACAACTTTAAATACTACTGAAATAAGTTCATCTTCAGTGACCTTGTATCCAAATCCTTTTAATGATTATGTTGTAATAGAAGGTTTGAAATCAAATTTTAGCTATGATATTTATAATGTTAGCGGAAAATTAATACAAAGTAATCAAGATGCTACTTCTGGAACTGTAATTGACACAAAATCATTTGAATCAGGAATTTATATTCTGAAAATTGTTTCTGAAAATGAAACTATTATAAAGAAAATAATCAAAATGTAATTTGTTTATTTTAATAAATCATAAAAAATGGCTTCTAAATTTAGAAGCCATTTTTTTATTTTTATGTTTTATATACAAAACTAAATTCTAAAGTATACTTAGAGAAAAGTTTTTTAATCTTTTCTGATTTGATTAAGACTAAATTTTAAAAAGATCATATCCAACTCCTAGACTTAATATGGAGTTTCTTATATTTAAATCCGTATTGTCTTCATTATTGATATTTATAAATCCTAAATTGTATCTTAAGTTTATAAATAACTTCTTTGTGACAAATGCATTTGCACCTATATTAAAACCAAAATCAAAATTTGTAGTGACTTTTTTTAAATCTAAATTATCTTTAATTTCTGATTTTAAAAGTAATCCGAATTGAGGACCAAACTCTAAATGAAAATTTTCTAAATCTTTAAAAGCAAACATTAAAGGAACATTAATGTAATCAAAATTATATCTTAATTTATTGCTAATTCCTTTTAAATTATATCCTTGTCTAGAATAAACAATTTCAGGTTGAAAATTAAACATTTCGTTTAACTTAATTTTAGAATACAAGCCCAAATAAACGCTGGTTTTAGTTTTTTCATCAATATTTCCTTTAACATTGGCAAAATTCAAACCTGACTTTAACCCAAAATTATATTGAGAATAAATTAAGTTTGAATTTAAAAAAAATAAAAAAACAAAAACAACTACAATTTTCAACTTACTCATAAACAAAACTTAAAACTAATCTATAACTACTTTTTTAGTAATTCTCTTATCACCTACATTCAAAACACCTAAATAAATCCCTTTAGACAAATTGGCAACTGGAATAGATTCAATCAATTTTGCATTTTGAATAGGAATATTTAAAATTTCTTTTCCGTTGATATCTATTAAAGAAAAAGTATAATTTGTTTCTGTAATCGAACCTAAATTGATGTTTAAAATATCTTTTGTTGGATTAGGAAAGAAACTTACATTAAAATTAGAACTATTAGCATCTAATGATAATACTGTTGTACTTGCTCTAGCAAAATGCATTGTTGCTCCTATTGCAGCTTTGGCAACGTTATAATTATAAACAGGATCCATATTTACTAATAAATCGGTTGAAGTATGTCTGTGAGTTGTTTCGTTTGTTTCGTAAAAACCTGTAATAATATCGCTATTACTTTGAAATGACATATAATCTGAGCCATAAGCCGATGCTAATAAAGTATCTAATGGAGAATACAGTCCAACACAAGTTATAAGTTGATTGGTAAATGTATTTGATGCTGCATTATTTACTGTAGGTGATGAAGTATCGCGTTCACAAGTGATGGTATTGTTTACCATTCCGGCAACTCCTCCAACTTCGTCTAAATTGAAAACTAAACGAATATCCATTTTTGGAGTTGTAGAATTAACTACTGCAGAAACATAATTCTGACTTCCTTTTAATCCGTCTTCTTCTCCACTGAAATTGATGAACTTTATAGAATATTCTGTTGGTACATTTTGCAACAATCTTGCAATTTCAAGTATAGAAACAACACCACTTCCGTTATCGTTGGTTCCTGTTCCAACAATTGAATCATAATGACCACAAACTATTAGAAATGTATTCGGATAAAGAGTTCCTATTTTTGTTACTACTAAATTTTTACAAACTGCTGTTGATCCAGTGTAAGTATAAGAATATTCTTGAAGTTGATTGGAAGTATATCCATAACTTAAGTATTTATTTTTTAACCAATCTAAAGTATTTTGTAAAGCTGGAGTTCCTCTTCTCTTAACGCCTAAAGCTTCATATTGGGTTAAATTGGTAGTAATGTTACTTTGAGAACATTGATTTACAACATTAGCATAAGCTTGCTCAAACGTTTGACCAAATGAATTGGTAATTAATAATAAAGTAAAAACAATTAATAGTAGGTTTCGTTTTGTGAAATTCATAACAAAAAATGATAGTTATTTAGATAATGGCATCAAAAGTAATAAAATTTTGGTTACTTACTAAATTAATTTCTTAGAGATTAATTATTAAATAACAAATTGTTTTTCAATAGCTTAAAAATCATTAACAAATCGTTGACAAATCATTATAATGGCTTTGGCACACATGTTGGAATGTACTAAACATCAGAAAGATTATCTGATCGAAGAAGCTGAAAATCGAACGAGTAAGCAAAAGCTTTAAAACGATTTATTATGAGAACAATTACTTTATTAGTAGCAAGCATTTTGTTAACAACAAGTGTAACAATTGCACAAGAAACAAGAAGTTTAAATCACAACACAACTGCAAGTTGTAATTTTGATGAACCAATTTCATTTACAGAACGAGGCATTGAGTTTTTCGTTTTTACCAATGGAGACTTTGATTTTAATACACGTCCAGATGACTCTCAAGGAGACCATCACTATAGATTAGCAGGAAAGAGAACTTCTGAAGTAAATAGAACCAATCCAGTGAACTTTGGTGTCTTAATTGAACATGATAGTTTTGGTAGAGTTCGTAGAGTTGGAAACACTTTCATCAACTACGATAGCCGTGATAGAGTTAGTAGAATTGGTTCAGTATATATGAGATACAACAGATTTGCTCTTACACAAGTAGGTGGAATGAGAATTGTTTACAACCGTCGTGGTGAAATAATCGACATGATTGGTCAAGTGAAAAGAAATAGTGGTTTTATATACAACAATAACGCTACTGCAACAACTTACGGAAACGGTAATAATGGAAATGGTTACTACTATTACAGAACAGACGGAACAAAAGCTTTAGTAGAAGATGATGCTGCTAAAGAAGATAAAGAATAAAAGATTGATTGGTTGGTTAGGTTTGTTTAAATCCTGCGGATTCTGGGAAGATGATGCAGGATTTTTCATTCTGAACTTGATTCAGAATCTATCTTACTTTCTTCAAAATTGAGTTCATAACATTATTAAAATCTGAAGACAGCTTTAACTTGTAATTCATAAAAATATAAAAAACCGAAACTAACATAGATTTCAAAACAATATTTACAATAGGATTAAAAGAAAAATCCCAAAAGTAAAAGAGAAAGAATGTTACTATTAAAACTCCTAAACAATATAAAGTTTGATTGGAAAATGGATATAATTTCATCTTTAAAACCACAAAAAGTAGTTTTGCAAGACTATATAGTGTAATTGAAATTAAAGTTGCTATCGCTGCTCCGTTAATTCCATATATTGGTATAAAAATCATGTTTAGTGAAATCGCTAAAAAAGCTAGTAATAATCCCAAAAAAAGAACTGCTTTATAATATTTAGAATTAAAAATGATAGCATTATTATTACCTAATATCAAATCAAAATATTTTGAAATTCCAATGGTAAAAACAACAAAAATTCCGGTACTATAATTTTTAGGCAATAGCAAATACATTTGATTGATATTGACTAAAATTCCAACTAAAACCAATCCTCCTATTATTTGTAACGTTATAGAAGTCTTTTTGTAAAGTTCATTTAATTCTTCATGCTTATCTTCTGCCATCAACTTTGCAGTAATTGGATAGGTAATTTGATGCATTGCTCTACTTGGAACAGCAATAACAGTTGCAATAAAAATTGCTACAGAATAATAAGCTATATTCTCAATTTTTATGTATTGATTAATCATCGCTTTATCAATATCCAAAAGCATGTTTGCTATACTTCCTGACAAAATTATAAACAAGGAATAAATAAAAACTTCTTTACTATTGTGAGGTATTTTGAAATTGTATGTAATTGGCCTAATTTTCATTGCATAAAAAAGCATTACCAATGTGGTTGCTAAATAAATTCCCATTAAAGAATTAATAAATTCAAGAGGTGTAATCCATTTGAAATAAACGGCAAATAGAAAAATAGAAATAAAAACACGTAATAGTATTTCCTTTATAAAACTACCAAAAACAGACTGCATGTGCACTTTTACCCATGCATAAAAGATTTCAAAATAACCCATACAAAGTCCAATTATTGGAATTTGCCATACATAATCATAGACAATTGGGTTCATTTTTGATAATGATGTCGCTATCCAATCGTATTCAAAAAATCCAATTAATAGAACAGGAATTATTAACAAAAGTGGCAATACCAAAACAAATGTTAGAAAGGAACTTTTTTCGTCATCAGTTTTGTAATGAGAGAAAAACTTAATCAAAGTATTGTGTACACCAAACGCCAAAAGAGGAAAAATAACATTAGCTGAAGACAATAAATAACCTGTTAAACCATAATAAGTTTCTCCGAGAAAAATGGGATACATAAACAAGGCATTAGCTGCACCAATACCAAAACCAATATAAGTTATGATAGTATTTTTGATAGATTGGTTGATTACTATTCCCATGGAGGTGTTATGAGTTTTGAGTTATGAGTTTTGCGAGTTTTTCGGTCAAACTCTTTCGAGAATATTGTTGTAAACCAACTGGGTAAACTTGTAATTTATTTTCTAAATACAACTCAAAATTAAACAAAATAGTCTTTTTTAAACGCTCTTTTTCATTGTAAGTAAAGAAAACACCAGTATTAGTTGACGTGATGATTTCTGCAAAATCAGAATCTTTTGGTCCGATGGCGATTATTGGTCGTTCAGAAACCATGTATTCAAATAATTTTCCAGGAATAATACTTTTGGTTTCTTCAGAGTCAATTTCGATTAATAACAAAACTTGTGAAGCTTTCTGATGTTTTATCGCTTCTGAATGAGAAACATATCCTAAATTATTGAGATAAGAATCTAATTTAAATTCTGAAATTGAGTCTAAAATTTCTTGACTTACTTTACCAATAAGCTTCAATTGAAAATGAGTTTTAAACAATTCATTTTCTGAAATTAATTCTTGTAAAGATTCCCACAAAATCTTCGGATTTCTATCCGATAAAAACGAACCAATGTGTGCCATCGTAAACTTTTCATCTAAAGTTTGTTTTGGAACGTTTTCAACATCATAACCATTAGTAATTACTTCAATTGGTTTATTAGTAATAGCTTGAAATTCAGTTTTTGTAGTTTTGCTTGTAACTATAATCGTGTCAGCAGTATTTAAAACTTGATGTTCTAATGCTTTATGCTTTCTATCGGCGTAAGAAGATAATTTTAATGCTTTATGATAACCAATGGTTGTCCAAGGATCACGAAAATCGGCAAACCACTTCACTCCTAGTTCTTGTTTTAATTTCAAACCAATTAAATGCAATGAATGTGGTGGACCAGAAGTTACAATGGTATCAATATTATTTTCTTGAATGTATTTTTTTAAATAAGTCACAGAAGGATTTACCCAAAATTTACGTGCATCAGGAATAAATAAATTACCACGAACCCAAAGCATCATTTTCTCAACAAAACTTTGTTTTTTGGCTGCTGGAATAATTCCTGAGCTTATTTTTTTGGTTTCTTTTTTAGATAAAAATCCGGCTAATTGATAGGGTTCGAATATTTTATTTTTAAGAATAATTGCTTTATCAGAAACTTCACTCATCAAACCTTCATCAACAATAGGATAAGTTGGGTTTTCAGGAATATAAACTATAGGTTGAACATTAAAATCGGGCAAATATTTTACAAATTTTAACCAACGTTGTACACCTGGTCCGCCAGCAGGAGGCCAATAGTAGGTTATGATTAAAAGTTTTTTTTGTTCCAAAATTTAAGCAACTTTCTTCTTTCTATCTAAATATATTCCACCAACCAAAAGTAACATCATTCCAATAAAACTAACTAAAGCAATTGTACTTCCAGTTTTTACGACTTGAGGTTCAAATTTGAATTCAATTTTATGATTTCCTACTGGAATATTTAATCCTCTTAAAGCGTAATTTACTCTTAAAATTGGTGTCTCTTTTCCGTCAATAGTTGCAATCCAACCATTCTTATAATACATTTCAGAAAACACAGCAAAACCATTGTTTTTATTATTTGAAACGTATTTCAGATGATTTGGTTTGTATGATGTAAGTTTGATTGTTGCTAAACTATCAAGTTTGAAAGGCAACGATAATTCAAAGTTTTTTTCATCTTTTTCCTTTCTTCTAACAGCTACTTCTTTTGTATTTAAGTCGTTCAAAGCTTTCATTTCTTCATCAGCTGAATTTACACTTTGAATTTTTGAAACAAACCAAACGTTTCCATTAGCATCTGGATTTAATGTTGGGAATTCTTCTCCTTTTTCGTTAGTTTGAATGATGTATTTTACATTCAACATATCAATTACCTCTTTGTTGTTTTTGGCAATTTGATAGTCAAATAATTCTTGCATTGCTCTTGGTTTCACAGCACTATAACCACCAATTGATTTGTGAAAATAAGACGCACGAGCACTTGATAAATTTCCTTCAACTTCTAAAACTCTATAATGTGTTGTATCTTGAAGTATTTGCATATCTGAAGTTGTTGGTTCAAATGGAACATCCACTTCTCTTGCGCTTACGAAATCTCTACTACTAACATACTTTTTATCCACAAAAAACAAATCGGAAACCATAAGAATTCCAACAAGAATAATCGCTGTAGATTGAGCCACTTTATTTTTGGTATACATCCAAAGTACTAAAGCAGCCAAAAAAATAAAGAATCCTGAACGAAGTAAATCTGCAGAATACATAGTTCTTCTATCGGCTCTAACTGCATCTATAAAACCAATTCCAAACGATTTATCTTGACTTTGACTCAACATTTGGCGTAAATCTCCATCCATCGTTCCAACAAAATCAAATGCTCCTTTACATATGAATAAAACTATTATTAAACCTAATGATGTTCCAGCAGCTTTCCACAAACTATCCCATTGTTTTTCCTTATTTGTTGTAAAAAACGAATGAAGTCCCATAACAGCCAAAATAGGAATACACAACTCCAAAATAACTTGTATTGAAGAAACTGCTCTAAACTTGTCATACAATGGCATGTAATCGATAAATAAATCGGTAATAATTGAGAAGTTTTTTCCCCAAGATAACATCAAAGAAACGATTGCTCCTACTAGAAAAACATACTTAAGTTTTCTCTTATCGTGAAACATTGCCAAAACAAACAAAAAGAAAACTATCGCTCCAATGTAGGCTGGTGCTGCAACACTTGGTTGTTCACCCCAATAAGTTCTTGCATAATAGGAAGTAAACTGTTTAGCTTCTCCTTCTGATGCTCCATATTTTAACATGTAATCGTAAACTGCTGAATTTTCATCAAGCTCTTCTGCACTTCCTCCTCCAAAAAGTCTTGGTGCAATTAAATTAAAACTTTCTGCAATTCCGTAACTGTATTCATTTATGTATTCCTTATCTAATGTAGAAGTACTTACCTTTTTAGTTCCGTCTGGTTGTAATTTTAAGTCGCTTTTTCCTCTTGTACTAAAATCGGCATATTCTTTTGTAGCCAATAAACTTGTTGCATTCGAACCAATTGCAAAAATTAGAGCAACTGCAAAAGTTCCAGCAACATTTAATAAACCTTTAAAATCTTTATTTTTAATAAACTTATAAGAGTAGTAAATTCCTAAGCCAATAAGAACAATCAACAAATAATAAGTCATTTGAAAGTGATTGGCATTAATTTCTAAAGCAACAGCAAACATGGTCAGCATTCCTCCATAGAAAAATCTTTTTTGAAAAACCATGATTACACCTGCAACGACCAATGGCATGTAGGCTATTGCATGTGCTTTAGCATTATGTCCAACGCCAAGAATAATTATCAAATAAGTTGAAAATCCGAAAGCCAAAGCTCCGAAAAAAGCTTTTAATGGATCGATTTTCAAGACCAACATCAATCCATAAAATCCTAAGAAATATAGAAACAAATAATCGGCAGGACGAGGTAAAAAACGTAATGCGTCATCAATATGACCAATAAAATCATTTGGATATTTAGCTCCCAATTGATAAGTTGGCATTCCTCCAAAAGCGGAATTGGTCCAATAGGGTTCAGCGTTTTCAGATGCTCTAAAGTCATTTTGCTCTTTAGCCATTGCCGTATATTGCACAATATCTGATTGAGATATTTTTTTCCCTTGCAATACAGGATAAAAATAAATTAACGCAATTAGAATAAAACCACCAATGGCAAGTATATGAGGATATAATTTTTGAAGTTGCTTCATTTTAAATATTAGATTTTTGATATTAGATGTTAGATTTTAAACATTCTAACTTTAAACAATTTAGTTAATCAACTTCTTCATAATCAATATATTCACCAACTTTTTTTGTTTCACGAGGTTTATCGCTTTTTGTTGATGTATTGTAATTATCTTGATATTGTTGATTTTGTTGCTGTGCTTGTTCTTGAAACTGTTGGGTTGCTTTTTCAACCACTTTTTTAGCAATCACTGGTAAAAATAAACGTGCTAAAAACTTAATAATGTAATAAATAGCTATTAAATAAAATAACATTTTTACAACACCTCGAAAATCTGCTTCTTGCATAAAATAAAAATTTTGTCAAAAATACTAAATTCCCACATTCAAAATTAGCATTAGCTCTTAAATAAATAATAAATTAATAGTACATTTGAATTTCTAAATCAAAATAGCAAACTCACATAAAATGAAAATAAATCTTTTTGCTCTTTTTATTCTACTTACAACGATTACTAAAGTTAATGCTCAGCATACTGATGTTATTAATTCTAATCGTCCTGGAGAGTCTATGTCTGCATTTGCTGTTGGAAAAACTGTCATTCAAATTGAATCTGGTTTGAGTTATGTTAATGAAAAGCATAGTATTTTAGATTATAGTGCTACCGGATTCAGTGGAGATTTTAATGTAAGATATGGCTTTTTTAAAGAACAATTGGAAACAATTTTAGAGTTAAACTATCAAAATGATACGTACACTGCTGATGATTTTACAGAAATTACTAGAAAAGGATTAAAAACTTCAACCCTTGGTTTAAAATATTTGGTTTATGATCCATTTAAAAATTATGAAGAAAAAGTAAATTTATACAGTTGGAAAGCCAATCATAAGTTTAAATGGCGTCAATTAATTCCTGCGGTTTCTGTTTATGCTGGTGCTAATTTGAATTTTAGTTCCAATCCATTCTTATTTGGTGGTGAAGAAATTAGTAGAATTAGTCCGAAAGCTATGTTGATTACTCAGCAAATTTTTCCAGGAGCTTGGGTTTTTGTTACCAATGTATTTATTGATAAAGTTGGAACTAACAATCAAACACTTGGTTATATTGCAACTTTAACCAAAGGATTTAATGATAAATGGTCAGCTTATCTTGAAAATAAAGGGCTTCAAGGAGATTATTATGCAGATGGCTTTTTCTCAACTGGAGCAGCTTATTTAGTAAATGAAAACCTTCAAGTTGATGCTTATGTGAGTAAAAACTTCAAAACCACACCTGATTTTTTATTTGTTGGATTTGGACTTTCTTGGCGTTCTACAACTAATTACAAAGACGTCATGATTAGAGCTCCAAAAGGAGACAAAAAGAAAGACAAGAGTAAAAAAGACAAAGAAAAAGATAAAAAGAAAAAGCGTCTAGACGAAGTTCAAGTTGAAAAACCATAATCAAAAATGATTACAATTATTGAAGCCAATACTAAGGCGTTATTAAAAGACTATGTAAAGTTTCCGTTTTCATTATACAAGAATCATCCTTACTGGGTTCCACCGTTAATTCAAGATGATTTAGAAACATTTGATAAAACTAAAAATCCAGCATTTCATAGTGCCGAAGCATATTTTTATTTGGCTTATAAAGACAATAAAATAGTAGGAAGAATTGCAGCAATCATCAATTGGGATGAAGTAAACGACCAACAAAAAAAGAAAGTTCGTTTTGGTTGGTGGGACGTTATTGATGATATAGAAGTAACAAAAGCGTTACTTGAAAAAGTATATGAATTAGGAAGAAAAAACAATTTAGAATATGTTGAAGGTCCGATGGGATTTTCAAATTTGGATAAAGTTGGCGTTTTAACCGAAGGTTTTGACGAAATGGGTTCCATGATAACTTGGTACAATTATCCTTATTATAAAGAGCATTTGGAACAATTAGGATATGTTAAAGAGAAAGAATATCTCGAAAATAAATTTCCTTTTGAAAATGTAAAACCAGAGTTTTTCTTTAAAATTCAAGAGCTAATTAAGAAACGCTATCAACTTAAACCAGTTAATTTTACTAAAACAAAAGACATCATGCCTTATGTTGATGAGATGTTTGATGTTTTTAATGAATCGTATGCAAGTTTATCTTCGTTTGTAGCTATTACCGAAGTTCAGAAAGAATATTTCAAAAAGAAATACATTAGTTTTATTAATCCAGAATACATCAAATTTGTTTTAGACAAAGACGATAAAATGGTAGCTTTTAGTATTGTAATGCCGAGTTTTTCGGAAGCATTGAAAAAAGCAAACGGTAAATTATTTCCTTTTGGATTTTATCATTTATTAAAAGCTAAAAGAGAAAGTAAAGACGTTTTATTCTACTTAATTGGAGTTTTACCAGAATATCAAAACAAAGGTGTAACTGCAATAATTTTTAATGAATGTTACAATACATTTACCGAAAAAGGAATTAAAAACTGCATAAGAACTCCTGAATTAGAAGACAATACAGCAATCCATCAAATATGGAAACATTTTGATCCTGTGATTTTCAGAAGACGTAGAACTTATAAAATTGATTTATAAAACAAAAAATCCATCATTGCTGATGGATTTTTTATGAAATATATTGTAAAAAATTATTCTACATTTTCAACACTTGCCTCTGCAATTTTTGCATAAGTTCCGTTTACTAATTTTTCACGAATAGCTTCAAATGCTGCCAACGTTTCATCAATATCAGCCAAAGTGTGAGAAGCTGTAGGAATCATTCTAAGTAAAATTATTCCTTTTGGAATTACAGGGTAAACCACAATTGATAAGAAGATACCATAGTTTTCTCTCAAGTCATTTACCATAATCATTGCTTCCGGAATTGAACCTTCAAGGTAAACAGGAGTTACACAAGTATTTGTATCACCAATATTAAATCCTCTAGATTTTAAACCACCTTGTAATGCATTAACATTTTCCCAAAGTTTGTCTTTCAATTCTGATGATTTACGTAATAATTCCAAACGTTTTAAAGCACCAACTGTTTGTATCATTGGCAATGCTTTAGCAAACATTTGTGAACGTAAGTTATATTTTAAATAATCAATAATATCTTTATCAGCAGCTAAGAAAGCACCAATACTAGCCATCGATTTTGCAAAAGTTGAAAAGTAAACATCAATTCCGTCTTGGCAACCTTGCTCTTCTCCTGCTCCTGCTCCAGTTTTACCTAAAGTACCAAAACCGTGAGCATCATCAACTAATAAACGGAAATTGTATTTCTTTTTCATCTCTACAATTTCTTTCAATTTTCCTTGTTGACCACGCATTCCAAAAACTCCTTCAGTAATGAATAAAATTCCTCCTCCAGTTTCTGTAGCCATTTTAGTGGCACGTTGAAGGTTTTTCTCCATACTTTCAAGGTCATTATGCTTGTAAGTAAAACGTTTTCCCATGTGAAGACGAACGCCATCAATAATACAAGCGTGTGCATCTACATCATAAACAATAATATCATTTTTTGTAACTAAAGCATCAATACAAGACATTATTCCTTGATAACCAAAGTTCAATAAATAAGCTGATTCTTTTTGAACAAACTCTGCCAATTCTCTTTCTAATTGCTCATGAGCATTTGTATGACCACTCATCATTCTTGCTCCCATTGGGTAAGCCGCGCCATATTTTATTGCTGCATCTGTATCAGCTTGACGAACTTCTGGATGATTGGCTAAACCTAAATAGTCATTCAAACTCCAATTCAAAATATCTTTTCCTTGAAATTGCATTCTTGGACCTAATTCTCCTTCCAGTTTAGGAAACACAAAGTATCCTTCTGCTTGTGAAGCCCATTTTCCTAATGGTCCTTTATTATTTTGTATTCTTTCAAATAAATCTTTTACCATGATAAATATGTTGTTAAAAAACGATGCAAAAGTAGTGATTATTTTTTTATTGGTTTAGAAATATTTATTTCAATTTTAAATGACAATAAAAAATACATAATAATCAAAAAAGCAGCTATAAAAAGCTGCTTTTTCTCACATTTAATTCTAATAACTCCTTTAATACCTTTATATAAAAGACCCCAAATCAATTTATACCTTAGAAAAAATCTAAACGAAGAATATGGTATCAAGGAATTATTATTTTTTTTGCTAAAACTTTTAGAATTTTAAAAATCCTCTGTATAACAAAAATTAACCTAACTACTTGGGACAAATTTAAGTTCCATTTTTGAAATAGAATAGCGTAGTTTTACGTGTTTTTAAAAATATTATTAAGCACATTTTTGAATAGTTTCAAATAAAACATCTTTATTTATTGGTTTAGATAAATAATAATTCATTCCTATTTCCTTAACTCTGTCCTTAGTTGTTTCCATAACATCTGCTGTTACTGCAATAATTGGTATGTTTTTATCATTTACTCCTGAATTCCCTTTTCGAATTTCAATGGTTGCCTCATAACCATCCATTATGGGCATTTGCAAATCCATTAAGACTATATCGTACTTTGATTGATGCATCATCTGCAAACCTTCTTCACCATTAAAAGCATAATCCACCTCAGTATTCAGCCACTTTTTAGTAATCATTTTTAAAACCATTTGATTCATAGCATTATCCTCTACAACCAAAATTCGTTTTCCTTTCAAATTGTATTCTTTAGTAGCTGTTTTCAAAACTTCTTCTCGTTTTACAACTTCCTCAAGGCTTAATTTTACAGTACAAACAGTTCCTTGATTTTCAATACTTTGAATTTCTACAGAACCTTTGTGAAGTGTAACCAAAGCTTTTACAATATACAATCCCAACCCTAGTCCACCATACTTCCGTTTATTGTCAATAGATTGTTGTGAAAACGAATCGAAAATACTGTCAATTTTTTCTTTAGCAATACCTTCGCCAGTGTCGGAAATAATAAAAGTTAAATTTACTTTTCCATTTTCAACAAATGATTCAACTCTAAATTTTACAATGCCTTCATTTGTAAATTTCAGAGCATTACACAATAAATTCATTATAATTTGCCTTATTCTACTGCTATCACCTTTCAAAGTTTTAGGTAATTCTTTAGGAAGAAATATTTGAAAATCTAAATTCTTGCTTTTTGCTCTTAGCGAAATATCACCACGCACTTCCTCTAGTAATTGATGCAAATTGATCTCGGCTTCTTCCAATTTAATCTCTTCTTTTTCAATTTTAGAAAAATCTAAAATATCGTTTACTGAACTTAATAAACTACTAGATGAACTTCTTATCACTTCACATTTTTCTTGTATTGATTTACTATCAGTTTCACCTTCTATAGATTCAATAAAATTCATGATTGTATTTAAAGGCGTTCTCAACTCATGACTTATATTGGATAGAAAGTAAGACTTCATCTCGTTCATTTCCTCCGATTTTTGAAGAGCAACAGCTTGAAGTTTTTCTTTATCCTCTTTCAGTTTTTTAATCAAATTAGCCATTGATAATGATAGAAAAACCACCTCCAAACCTGTTCCTAGTTTTGAACTGTTTTCCGTAATAAAATTATAAGGCAATAAACTAAAATTCTTTAAAATAAATATTACAAAACCGGTAACTAATGAAAGAATACCCAAGGTGAAAAATTGGTAAACTATACCTGTCTTATTATATAGAATTATTAAGGATGAAATTATTAGAACCAATAAAAACAAACCTAATGCATTCATAATCGGATAACCATATTCAAACAATGTTGGAACAAAAACAATCATAGATAAGAGTCCAGCAAATAAAAAATAAAGAAGGTTATAACAAAAATTCAAACTACTACTTATCTTTTTTACCTCCAAAAATGTTTGAGCATATTTTCCGAGAAAAACACCAGAAATTATAGCAAACAACAACACTGATTTGTGTGATAACCATCCTGAATCTGGCGTTATAAACTGATAAAAATAACCATCTAATGAAAATTGAAGTAATCCAATAAAAACAACATACAAACTATAATACAAAAAGACTCTTTCTCTCATCGCATAAAAAAAGAAAAAGTAAAGGATAGATGCTATAACCAAAATTCCATAGAAGAAACCGAAAACAATTTGTTCGAAAGAAGTTACTTCTACAAGTTTCATTGGTTTTCTCAAAATCACTGGAGCATTAATTACCTCTCCATCACTCTTTAAATGAATGAAGTAATCTGCAGATTCATTTGGTAGCAAATAAATCGTGAATAGCGTTTTTCTATGCTTAAAACTCCTTTCGTTAAACGGAATATTATCGCCGCTCTTTTGATAATCAATCACTTTTCCATTAGCAACTTTATAAAGATTAGCATAATCAATAATTGGTCGAGAAGATTCTAAATAATATTTTACATCACTGTTAGTCTCGTTCTTAATAGAAAAATGCAACCAATAATTATCCTTCGAAAATCCCAAATCTGAATTTTCATTTTCTAATAATTTGAATTTTGATCTATTAATTTTTAGTACTTCCTCAATTGATAAATTCTTTTGTTTTACATTTATTAAAGAAGTATGCTCGTGAAGTGATAACTCTTCTAAAAATTCAGAATTTGTTTTATTAACAACAAATTGAGCAAAGGTATTGCTTGAAATAAAAAATAAAAACGCTACTAAAAATAGTAACTTAGTGTAGATTTGTTTCATGAAATAGTACGATTTGGGGTTGTACAATTGTTATTTACGAATTAAAATATTTTTTGGGTTTATTTTAAAGCAAAAAATACATTAATCATTAAATTTGCAATAAAAACATGAAACTAGTTTTTGCCTCCAACAACAAAAATAAAATTAAAGAAATCCAACTTTTGGTTCCAACTTCAATTCAAATAGTAAGTCTTGAAGAAATTGGTTGCACAGAAGAAATTCCAGAAACCGCTGATACAATAGAAGGTAATGCTATTTTGAAAGCCAATTATGTTACTGAAAAATATGGATACGATTGTTTTGCAGACGATTCTGGTTTGGAGGTTGACGCACTAAATGGTGAACCAGGCGTTTTCTCTGCTAGATATGCAGGTGAACCAAAAAACGATGATAATAATATGAATAAATTATTATCAAATCTTAAAGATAAAACCAACAGAAAAGCCAATTTCAAAACTGTTATTTGTTTGAATTATAAAGGCCAACAACATCTTTTCACAGGAATTATTAACGGAAAAATCATTGATGAAAAAATTGGAGACAATGGTTTTGGTTACGATCCAATTTTTATTGCAAACGACTACACAAAGACCTTTGCAGAACTTTCTATCGAAGAAAAATCAAACATTAGTCACCGCGGAATTGCAGTAAAACAATTGATTGAATTCTTGAAAAAATAGTTTCTAAATTTACAAATAACACCCAACTTCCAACTTCCAACTTCCATCTCAAAACACAACTACTTGAAAATCAAATAAAAACAAATTAGTTTATATTGTTTTTAAAGACTACCTTTGCACCCAATTTAAAATACTTTATGAATAAATTTGAACAATTAGGTCTGAATGAGTCGTTACTGCTGGCGATCAAAGATCTAGGATTTGAGAATCCGTCAGAAGTGCAAGAAAAAGCCATTCCAGTCTTATTGGAAAAAAACACAGACTTAGTAGCTTTAGCACAAACAGGTACAGGGAAAACAGCAGCTTTTGGTTTTCCGCTAATCCAAAAAATCGATGCCGAAGACAGAAGCACACAAGCGTTAATTTTATCACCAACGCGTGAGCTATGCTTACAAATCACCAACGAGATTAAACAATACTCAAAATATGTAAAAGGTTTACATACAGTGGCAGTTTATGGTGGTGCAAGCATTACAGAACAAGCCCGAGAAATTAAAAGAGGTGCGCAAATTATTGTAGCAACTCCAGGAAGAATGCAAGACATGATTAATCGTGGTCTTGTAAACATTAAAAACATCAATTTCTGTATTCTTGACGAAGCAGATGAGATGTTGAACATGGGTTTTTATGAAGACATTGTATCCATTTTATCGGATACTCCAGATGAGAAAAATACTTGGTTATTCTCTGCAACAATGCCTGCAGAAGTAGCAAGAATTGCAAAGAAATTTATGCACGATCCAGCAGAAGTTACTGTGGGTAGCAAAAATTCAGGTTCAGCGACTGTTTCTCACGAATTTTATTGTGTGAATGCTCGTGACCGTTACGAAGCTTTAAAACGTTTAGCCGATGCAAATCCAGATATTTTTTCTGTAGTTTTTTGTAGAACAAAACGCGACACGCAAGCTGTTGCAGAAAAATTAATTGAAGATGGTTACAGTGCTGCTGCATTGCACGGAGATTTATCTCAAGCGCAACGTGATGGCGTTATGAAATCTTTTAGAGGTCGTCAAATTCAAATGCTTGTTGCGACAGACGTTGCTGCTCGTGGAATTGACGTTGATAACATTACTCACGTAGTAAATTATCAATTACCTGACGAAATTGAAACCTATAATCACCGTTCAGGAAGAACTGGTCGTGCTGGTAAATTAGGAACTTCAATCGTAATCATCACTAAAAGTGAGATTCGTAAAATTTCGTCTATCGAAAGAATTATTCAACAAAAATTTCAAGAAAAAACTATTCCTTCTGGAATGGAAATCTGCGAAATCCAATTGTTGCACTTAGCTAATAAGATTAAAGATACTGAAGTTGACCACGAAATAGACAACTATTTACCGGCAATCAACGAAGTTCTTGACGGATTAACAAAAGAGGAATTAATCAAGAAAATGGTTTCTGTAGAATTTAATAGATTCATCAATTACTACAAAAAGAAACGTGATTTATCAGGTGAAAAAGGTAGTGACAGAAGCGAAAGAAGTTCTGAACCAAGAGAAATTAGAGCTGGTGATCCTGTTCGTTATTTCGTAAATATTGGTGCTAGAGACGATTTCGATTGGATGCAATTGAAAGACTTCTTGAAAGAAACATTAGATTTGGGTCGTGATGACGTTTTCAAAGTTGACGTAAAAGAAGGTTTCTCTTTCTTTAATACTGACGGAGAACATACTGATAAAGTTATGTCTGTCCTTAATGGATTTGACCTTAACGGAAGAAGAATCAACGTTGAAATTTCTAAAAACGATGGCGGAAGCCGTGAAAGACGTGACCATAACGGAAGAAGTGGTGGCGGTTTCGGTGGCGGAAGAAGCTCAGGTGGTTTTAGAGGCGATAGAAATTCTGGTGGCGAAAGAAGAGGTTCTGGAAGTTTCGGTCCAAGAAGTGGCGGAGACAGAAGTTCGGCTCCAAAACGTGAAGGTGGTTTTTCATCAGACAGACCAGCAAGAGAAGGCGGTTTTAGAAGCGAAAGAAGTTCAGCTCCAAGAAGAGAACCAGGTTCGGCTCAAAGAGAAGAAAGAGCTCCAAGACGTTCTGATGACAATTCTGACCGACCAGCAAGTCGTTCTTTTGACGCAGCTAAAGTAAGAAGGCCAAGAAGAAGCTAAGCTTTTTTAAAAAAATAACAATTTTTAAAATTCCAAATTCCAATCATATACTTTTGGGATTTGGAATTTTTTTTGTAATTTTATTGGATTGTTAATTTTCTTATAATAATTTACAAAACCTATCGAAATTCTTTAAGAGTTTTATACTTTTAAACTTTCAAACAGACACATGAGATATTTTGCTCTAATTTTACTCTTCCTTTTCAACTCAAATGCTTTTTCGCAAGAGCTTTTGACGAAGAAGAAAGTGTATGGAACAGTAATAAACGGAACAACTTCTTTAGCATTACCCAATGCTAACATAATAAATATCAACAAAGTAAGAGGTTCTACAACCGATACAAAAGGTGCTTTTGAAATTGATGCCGATGTAAATGACACGCTTCACATCACCATGATTGGTTTTCAATCCTTGAGAGTTAGAGTAACCAATGACTGGATTAAAAACGGTACAGCAAAATTAATACTTACAGAAAAAGCCATTGCACTTGAAGAAGTAAAAATAAAACGCTACAACCTTACCGGATATCTAGAAGTTGACTCAAAACTTATTCCTGAAGAAGAAAATTTCCGTTATAGCATTTCTGGACTTCCTGCAGCTTATGAAATGGGTGAACGTTCACCAAATGCGTTTTCACGTGTGATGAATTCTATTTTCAATCCTGCCGATATGTTGTACAATTTCTTTGGAAAAAAACCCAAAGAACTCCGCAGGTTAAAGGAAATGAAGAAAGACGATACGGTAAAAAATCTTCTTGAAACCAAGTTCGACAGAGAAACCATTTGCATTTTATTAGGAGTAACTAAGAACGAAATTGCAGAAATTCTGCAACATTGCAGCTACTCTGAAGCATTTATACAAACAGCAAATGATTTACAGATTTTGGATGCCATAAGTCAATGTTACGAGCAATACAAAGTCTTAAAAAAATAAAATTATTTTTTTAATCTAAAACATTAAATCCTTAATTGTAAAAACGATTGAGGATTTTTTTATTTTTACAGATGCTTACATACATTTATGAGAATTTATAAATGTTATTTTTTGTAGCGACAATATACAAGTTAGCAGTAATATTATGGAAACAACCGAATTAATCAACAAAATAGAAGAAATTGAAAAAATTATTCCATCTGATTCTAATCAATGGACATATTATATTTGTCATTCTTTTTTCATAACAACAAGTCAATTTATAAAAAATTATATTGGAGAGGATACTGAATTTTATAAAACTTTAAGAGATTATAGTCAAAAAACAGGAAGTGGAAACGAAACTGACAAAGCTTGGGCAGCAAAAAAAGTTCTAAAGTCACTTAAAGATTATTTAATACTAAACTTAGAATTGTATCGAACTGAAAAATACAATATAAAAATTGATATTATCAGTGATTTTATGATTCAAGCAATAGAATTGTCTACAAATAAAAAATTTCATCCAGCAGCTGCAGGAATATTAATGGGAGCTTCACTTGAAGAATTCTTAAAACAACTCGCTGAAGATAAAAAGATTGATTTGACTGAAATTAAGAAAACAATAGATCCAATTTCAAAGGAACTTTATGATAAGAAAATCATATCTAAACAAGATTTGAAAGACATAACTTCATGGGCAGGAATCAGAAATGATGCAACTCATGGAAACTTTGATGAAGTTAATGATAGACAAAGAATATTAAATGCTATTGAAGGTGTTAATTTATTTATGAGAAAACATACAAACTAATATCATGAGTGATTTTAAAATTGGAGATAATATTTTCCACAAATCAAATTCCGCAGTAAAATGGGTAATTGAAAGAATTGATGAAAATGAAGCTTATTGTTCAACAGTAATAAAAGAAACTCTTGAACACAAGAAAGAAGTTTTTGCTCTAACATCAATTGAAAAATGTGTAGAACCAATTGTTATTTTTGGAAAGAGAACTCGAAATAACTATTTTTAGTTCTACTACCAACACAGATTTCAAGCTATTGTGGGTTTTGGAATTAATTTAAAGTTTGTTTTGTATCTTTGAAGTCAGTGCAAAACCGAAATTTTCGGAATCTTTAATCCGCAACAGTCGTATAGCCTAAGAATGTTAGCCGTGATGTTTTTTGACAACCAGATTAATAATCATGAATAAAAGTTGGAAAGATAAAAAATTAATTGGACAAGGAGGAAATGGAAATGTCTTTCGAATAAGAAAAGATGATGGAAAATTTTATGCAGTAAAAGTTTTGAATCGCACAAAAACTGACAAAGCATATGAAAGGTTTAAAGATGAAATTGAAATTCTAAAAAAACTTGATGGTGCTAATGGAATAATAAAAATATTTGAATACAATTTACCAAAAGAGATAACATCTGAAAACAAACCATATTATGTTATGCCTTTGGGTGTTAGATTAGACGAATACCTACGAAGCAGAACTCTTACACAATTTTACAGTATAATAATTAAACTCGCTAAGACTTTAGTAATGCTTCATGAACAAGGTATTACACATAGAGATATAAAACCAGATAATATTTTAGTTGTCGATAATGAACCTGTATTTTCTGATTTTGGATTGGCACATTTTCCTAAAAAAGAAAAAATTTCTGACCCAAAGGAAAAAATCGGCCCCAAATGGACAATTGCTCCAGAAATGAAAAGGATATCTTCAACAGCAGAATTTAAAAAAGCTGATATATATTCTTTTGCAAAAACACTTTGGATTTTAATAACCAAACAAGATTACGGATTTGAAGGTCAATATATAGCTAAAAGTTCAATATCAATTGACAACTTTGTTGAACTGAAAATAAATGATCCTTATTCAACTATTGGTGAATGGGAATATAATTCAGTTATTTTATTAGAAAACTTACTTATAGATTCAACGAATAATGACCCAAATAAAAGACCCGAAGCCTTATTTTTTTTAGAAAGACTTGAAGAATGGTACAATACAAGTTCTGTTTTCCATAAGAGAAATATATATGAATGGGAACATTGTTTGACAACAATATTTCCAATGTCAATTCCAGAAAATTGCTCGTGGACAAATATTAAAGAAATTCATACTATTTTACAGCTTATCTCTAAAGAATATGATAATTTAAACTATGCTTTTTTCCCAGAACACGGCGGAAATGATTTTACAAAGATTGAATTTGCCACAGAGGAAAATTGTCTCTTAATTAATGACTATTTAGTTATAAGTCCAAAGCGTCTTTATTTTGAATCAATGGGAAACTTGGACTTTAGTTATTTTATGTTAGAACTGAATAAAATGGATTCAATCATTGAAGAAAATAAAACTAATGTTAGAGAAATTTTATATTTAACTAAAAAAGGAAAATATTCTGAAAATAAGAAATTTAGTCGAAAAAAAATATATAGATATTTAAGAGGTTCGTTTATAATTACAAGAAAAACATCTGTTCTAAACCAAATTGATGGCGATTTAGATGGACATTTTGGAATTCATCATGAGAAAACAAATAATGAGTATAAATCGGTAGTAAAAAAACTTGTAAACGCATTTGAGGATAGCTAGATCGGCAAAGTGTTCCGTTAAAACCTGCTAAATCTCTCCTGACTTTGCGCATTTTTTATATTTAATAAAACGTAATCGATAAGTTAATACCTCAAGTAAATCACAGAAATCCTCTCAACACCTATATTTACTATTTATTTTACAAAATTTACATTTTTATTTACAATCCAAATCACTAGGTCAGAAAAATATCAAACTATATTCGCTTAATCAATTTTAAAAGAATATGAACCTATGAAAAAAAGTCTCTTTTTCCTGATCTTACCGCTGGCTGTGGTAATCGGACTAGTATTTACTAATTGTGAAATAAAAAGTAAACCAAAGCCATCCCAAAAGCAGTTGGCCGTTGTTAAAAAGAAAGACCCAATTACGGAAAAGAAAAAATGGGAAGCTTCTCCAGATGGTATAATGTACAAAAAATGGGAAGATTCTCCTGAAGGCAAAAAAGTGAGTGCCAGTTATGATAAAATAAGCAAGAATATAGAAGCTTTCAGAGATATGGAAGCTGTGGTAACCTCTGTTACTTTTCAACGTGAAAACGCGTCACCATCAGGACCAAAATGGCTTATAGTAAAGATTGGTGATGAAGATTATATGATGCAATTTGTCAAAGAAGAATTTGAGCTGTTAAAAAGTCTTAAAGTCAACGACAAAATAATTGTAAAAAGCCGCAGCGCAGGATGTTCGCCTAATCATCCCTATTTGATTATATCGAGCGATTATATTGCAAAAGACAATAAGGTACTTTACAAACGTGACCTTAGTAAAAATAATGGTTGCTAAAGATAAGAGCCAAATTCACCAAAGAGTTTAAATAAAAAGCTGCACAAATCTCTCCTGACTTTGTAAAGCTTTTTTATATTTTATAAAACTCAATCGTTGTAAGCTATTCTTTAAGATTTGAATAATAACGTTCTTCAATTCGTTTAATATCTTTGATAGAATTTCTAGCCCAATCCAATCGTTTTTCAAGAATTTCTTCTTCGGTTAGTTGCCAATTTAAGTTCGATTGACGCAATCTATTAGTAATATCTTGAATGATAATTGCCGCGGAAACCGAAATATTTAAACTTTCTGTAAAGCCAACCATCGGTATTTTGATATAACCATCGGCTTGGTCTATAACTTCTGGCGAAAGTCCTTCTTTTTCAGTTCCAAAAAAAATAGCGCTTCGTTTTGTTATATCAAATTCGTGAATCAAGCACGAATCATTGTGTGGCGTTGTGGCGATAATTTGATAACCTTTTTCACGCATAGCATCCATGCAACTTTGCACTGAGTTGAATCGGTTTACATCAACCCATTTTTGTGCACCCATGGCAATTTCGGCATCGATTCTTTTACCAAATTTTTCTTCAATAACATTCAATTGTTGAATTCCAAAAACTTCACAACTACGCATCACCGCGCTAGTATTGTGCAACTGAAAAACGTCTTCCATTGCAATCGTAAAATGATTGGTTCTATTCTTTAAAACCTCTAAAAAGCGTTCTTTTCTGTTTTCAGTAAGGATATCTTCTAAATATGCTAAGTAATCTAAATCGACCATTTTAAAAAAATAATTTTGGCAAAAATAGTAAAACAAGATTTATTCGAAACTTTTACTTTTATATCTTTGAAGAAGTTACCGTTTTGTCATTTCGACGAAGGAGAAATCACATAATGTAAATTTCAAGTGAGATTTCTCCTTCGTCGAAATGACAAACTATATGTAAATTAAATGAAAAAGAAATTAGTAGTTTTAACTGGTGCAGGAATTTCTGCAGAAAGTGGTATCAAAACCTTTCGTGATGCTGATGGTTTATGGGAAGGACACGATGTAATGGAAGTTGCTTCGCCTGAAGGTTGGCGCAATAATCAAGAATTGGTTTTAGATTTTTACAATCAAAGACGAAGACAATTACATCAAGTGAAACCTAATTTAGGACATAAAACTTTAGCAGATTTAGAGAACGATTTTGACGTTCATATAATTACTCAAAACGTAGATAATTTGCACGAACAAGCTGGAAGTTCAAAGGTTTTACATCTTCATGGTGAACTATTAAAAGTGAGAAGTGTAAAAGACAGCAACTACATTTTAGATTGGTCACACGATTTAAAAAGTGGTGATGTTGATAAAAACGGACATCAATTACGACCACATATCGTTTGGTTTGGCGAAGATGTTCCAGCGCTTGAAGAAGCTTTGCAAATTGTTCAAACTGCAGATATTATTGCCGTAATTGGCACTTCATTACAAGTATATCCAGCAGCAGGATTGATTCATTACGGAAAACCAAACACACCTATTTATTATATTGACCCAAAACCTGCAACGATATATGAATTAGCCAATCCGCTAGAAGTAATTCCTATGAATGCAACCGAAGGTGTTCCGTTTTTGAGAGAAAAATTGCGAAGAAGAGAATAGAAAACAGAGAATAGAAAATAGATTCTATGGATAGTCTATTTTCTTTGTTCTATATTCTATATTCTAAAATCGTTTAACTATTTTTGCGCTTTAAAAATAACTAGATTCTGAATCAAGTTCAGAATAAACAACACAACAACAATGCAACTAACAGAATTAAACGCTATTTCACCAATTGACGGAAGATATCGAAGTAAAACCGTTTCTTTATCACCATTTTTTTCGGAAGAAGCACTTATAAAATACCGAGTTTTAATTGAAGTCGAATATTTTATTGCTTTATGCGAAGCCGATTTACCACAACTTTCAGGTGTAAACAAATCGGTTTTTGATGCCTTACGTCAAATTTATACTAACTTTTCAACGGAAGATGCACTTTGGATAAAAGAAACCGAAAAAACGACTAATCACGATGTAAAAGCTGTTGAATACTTCATTAAAAGTAAATTTGATGAATTAGGATTAGAACCTTTCAAAGAATTCATCCACTTCGGATTGACTTCTCAAGACATCAATAACACTGCGATTCCTTTATCAACAAAAGAAGCTTTTGAAAAAGTATATTTACCAAGTTTGATTGCTGTAATTGCAAAATTAAAAGAATTAGCAATGGAATGGAAAGATATTCCAATGTTAGCAAGAACACACGGACAACCGGCTTCTCCTACTCGATTGGGAAAAGAAATTTTGGTTTTTGTAGAACGTTTGGAAGAGCAAATGCGATTGTTATTTAATGTTCCATTTGCAGCAAAATTTGGTGGCGCTACTGGAAATTACAACGCACATCATGTAGCTTATCCAAACACCGATTGGAAAAAATTCGGAACCGATTTCGTAGAATCAACTTTAGGATTACAACATTCTTTTCCAACAACACAAATAGAACATTACGATCATTTTGCAGCATTTTTTGATGCTTTAAAACGAATTAACACCATCCTTATTGACTTAGATAGAGATATTTGGACGTATGTTTCGATGGATTATTTCAAACAAAAAATCAAAGCTGGAGAAATTGGTTCGTCAGCAATGCCACATAAAGTGAATCCAATTGACTTTGAAAATTCAGAAGGAAATTTAGGAATTGCGAATGCTATTTTCGAACATCTTTCTGCTAAATTACCAATTTCAAGATTGCAACGCGATTTGACTGATAGTACGGTTTTAAGAAACATAGGAGTTCCGATGGGACATACTTTAATTGCATTTGAAGCTACTTTGAAAGGGCTGAATAAATTAGTTTTAAACGAAGTTAAATTTGAAGAAGATTTAGAGAAAAACTGGGCAGTTGTAGCCGAAGCAATTCAAACGATTTTACGTCGTGAAGGTTATCCAAATCCTTATGAAGCTTTAAAGGATTTAACTAGAACTAATACTATTATCAATAAAGAAGCTATTCATAATTTCATTCAAACACTTAACGTTTCAGATGAAATTAAAGTGGAATTGATGCAGATTAGTCCTAGTAATTATTTGGGTATTTAAATTTAACCACAAAGACACGAAGATTAAAAAGCACAAAGCTCACAAAGTATTTATATCCTTTGTGAGCTTTATTTTTTGTTTAGAAAACGAATTATACAATTAATATTTCGATATCATCTAAATTTCGATTACGTCTACTTCTACCTAATACTTTAGACATTACAATATTTGGAATATTAAATGGAAAAGAGAAAAACTCTAAAATTGAATCTTTTAAAATGATATCATTATAATTGTGAACCGATATTTTGAATTTTCCGTAGTTATTAATGTCAAAAGCATAAAACTTAATTGCTTTTTTTCCACATTTAAAATCTCTTCCTTTAAGGTAAAACTCCCTTAATTCAATATCTTCATTAGTTTCTAAATTTACAATTTGAACATAAAAATCAGGATTCGTTTTGATATGATGTCCACCAAGAATATAGATAACATAAGAACCATAAAATATTTCTGATTCTGTTGTGTCTTGAATATTAAATTTGATACTCATATAAGCGATAATGAAGTGAGATTCCTACGGAATGACAACTGCGAACTGAAATCTGCAAACTGAAAACTAAGCACTAAACTATCTAGAATAATTCGGAGCTTCTTTAGTAATCGTAACATTATGAGGATGACTTTCGCCAATTCCGCTAGTTGTGATTCTTACAAATCTTCCTGTTTCTTGAAGCGTTGGAATATCTTTAGCACCGCAATAACCCATTCCGGCACGAAGTCCACCAACGAATTGTTGCATACTCTCGTTTAATTCACCTTTATATGGAACACGACCCACAATTCCTTCTGGAACTAGCTTTTTAATATCGTCTTCAACATCTTGGAAATATCTGTCTTTTGAACCTTCTTGCATTGCTTCAACAGAACCCATTCCGCGATACGATTTGAATTTTCTTCCTTCAAAAATAATAGTTTCTCCAGGAGATTCTTTTGTTCCTGCTAAAAGTGAACCAAGCATTACACAATCAGCTCCAGCAGCAATCGCTTTTGGAATATCTCCTGTGTAACGAATTCCACCATCTGCAATTACTGGAACTCCTGAACCTCTCAAAGCCGCAGCAACTTCCAAAACTGCTGAAAATTGTGGAAAACCAACTCCAGCAACAACTCTTGTAGTACAAATAGAACCTGGACCAATTCCGACTTTTACGCCATCAGCACCATTTTCTACTAAATATAAAGCAGCTTCTGCAGTCGCAATATTTCCAACAATAACATCAAGATTTGGGAATTTAGCTTTCACCAATTTCAAAACATCAACCACACCTTTTGTGTGACCGTGAGCCGTATCAATAATTACAGCATCAACTCCTGCGTTTACTAAAGCGGTTGCTCTTTCTACAGCATCGGCAGTAACTCCAAGAGCTGCAGCAACTCGAAGACGACCAAATTTATCTTTATTAGCAACAGGTTTTTGTGCTAATTTGGTAATATCTCTAAACGTAATTAATCCAACTAATTTATTATTAGAATCAACTACTGGTAGTTTTTCAATTTTATTTTGTTGCAAAATTCCCTCTGCTTCTTGCAAAGTTGTTCCTTCGGCAGCCGTAACAAGATGTTCCGAAGTCATTACTTCTAAAATAGAACGCGAATTGATTTTCTCAAAACGCAAATCTCTATTAGTCACAATTCCTTTTAAAATTCCGTTTTCATCAACAACAGGAATTCCGCCAATTCCGTGTTCTTTCATCAACATTTTAGCATCACCAACGGTCGAATTCAAAGGCAAAGTTACTGGATCTATAATCATACCAGCTTCGGCACGTTTTACTTTTCTAACCTTTGCAGCTTGTTGCTCAATAGTCATATTTTTGTGTAAAACACCAATTCCGCCTTCTTGCGCCATAGCAATTGCCATAGAACTTTCGGTAACGGTATCCATAGCTGCAGAAACAACTGGAACATTCAACGTAATATTTCTAGATATTTTCGATTGAATATTAACTTCGCGCGGTAAAACTTCGGAATAATTTGGAATTAGCAGTACATCGTCATAGGTTAAACCTTCGCCAACGATCTTAGTAGTGTGTGCTTTCATTTTGCAATTTGTAGTTGTAGTTAAATTGCGTGCAAATATAGTGAAAAAGTAAATAGTAATTAGTGAATAGTGATTAGTTTTATCATTTTGTAAATTAAAATGACTAAAAATCCAATAAAAATGATTAACTTTAGTGTAACTTCTTAATTCAGTTTTATGATAGATTCTAAAGATAAAATTTCAGGGCTTTCCAATGAAGAAGTTACTTCCTCTAGAACCAAAAATGGTAGCAATTCTTTAGAACATCAAGAAAAAAATCATTTTTTGATGTCTTTGCTAGAAATGGTTAAAGAACCTATGTTTTTATTATTGGTGGCTGCTGCAAGCATTTATTATATTTCGGGCGATTATGGTGATGGAATTTTTATGACGGTTGCTATCTTTTTAGTGGCAGCGATTTCACTTTTCCAAGAAGCACGAAGCAGGAATGCAATTGAAACGCTAAAAAAGCTATCGCAACCCAAAAGTAAAGTAATAAGAAACAGTGAATTAATTGAAATTCCGAGTGAAGAAATAGTGCTTGGTGATTTCATTCAAGTGGAAGAAGGAACCTTTATTCCTGCTGATGCAAACATCATACAATCTAATGATTTTTCGGTAAATGAATCCATTTTGACTGGAGAATCGTTATCGGTTTTTAAAAATGAAACTTCCGAAAATAAAACCATTTACCAAGGAACTACTGTCGCAACTGGTTTGGCAATTGGCGAAGTTATTGCCATCGGAAATCAAACTAGCTTGGGTAAAATTGGTAAAAGCATTGCAACTATCGTTGAAGAAAAAACACCTTTACAAATACAAATCAACAATTTTGTAACCAAAATGTCGGTTATTGGTTTAGTTGTTTTCCTTATTGTTTGGGCAATCAACTATTATCATTCAAGAGTTGTTTTAGATAGTTTGTTAAAAGCTTTAACCATTGCAATGAGTGTGATTCCTGAGGAAATTCCGGTAGCTTTTGCCTCTTTTATGGCGCTTGGAGCTTGGCGATTAATGAAAATGGGAATCATAACCAAACAAACTAAAACCGTTGAAACTCTTGGAAGTGCCACGGTAATTTGCACAGATAAAACTGGAACAATTACTGAAAACAAAATGAGTTTGGCACAATTATATGTTTTTAAATCAAATGAAATTGTTGATACAAAAAATAGCCTAAATCTTGATGCAATAGAAGTTTTAAAAGATGCAATGTGGTCAAGCGAACCCATTCCGTTTGATACTATGGAACTTGCTATTCACGAAACTTACGCCAAATTAGACTCAGTTGATGAACGTCCGAATTTTAAATTAGTTCACGAATATCCTTTGGGCGGAAAACCTCCTATGATGACGCATATTTTTGAAGATTCTAAGGGTACAAAAATTATAGCGGCTAAAGGTGCGCCCGAAGCAATTATAGCGGTCAGTCAATTATCGGAAAATGAAAAAAATGGCTAACGAAGGTTATCGTGTTTTGGGTGTTGGCGTAACCGAATTTCCAGGAACAGATTATCCAAAAACACAACAAGAATTTAAGTTTAATTTTAAAGGATTAGTTGCTTTTTATGATCCGCCTAAAGCTAATATTCAAAACGTTTTTGAGACGTTTTACAAAGCTGGAATTGAATTAAAAATAGTTACAGGCGATAATGCTCAAACCACGACAACAATAGCAAAACAAGTTGGTTTTAAAGATGCTGATAAAGTACTAAACGGCGACGAATTAATGGCAATGGACGAAGCAACATTAAAAGTAAAAGTGATGGAAACTGCCATTTTTACAAGAATGTTTCCTGAAGCAAAACTAAAAATTATTCAAGCTCTAAAAGACAATAATCAAACGATGGTCCGGCGTTGAAATCGGCTCATATCGGAATTGCTATGGGTAAAAAAGGAACTGAAATTGCTAAACAAGCCGCCAATTTAATTTTGATTGACGATGACTTTGCAAAAATGACCGACGCCATTGCAATGGGAAGAAAAATTTATGTTAATTTAAAAAAAGCTATTCAATACATAATTTCAATCCATATTCCAATAATTTTGGTTGTGTTTATACCATTAGCATTAGGCTGGATATACCCTAATATTTTTACACCAGTTCATATAATTTTCTTGGAAATAATTATGGGACCAACTTGTTCTATCATTTATGAAAATGAACCTATGGAACGCAATTTAATGTTAGAAAAACCAAGACCATTGACAACTACATTTTTCAACTTTAAAGAGATTACCATTAGTATTATTCAAGGAGTTGTCATTACTTTAGGATTGCTTTTTATGTATCAATATTGTATTCAAAATAACTTTTCGGAAAGCTATACACGAACATCAATTTTTCTAACTTTGATTGCATCAAATATTTTTCTGACGTTAGAAAATCGTTCGTTTTATTATTCAATTTTTACCACAATTCGTTATAAAAACAATTTGGTTTTAATAATTATTGGAATAACAATAGTACTAACATCGCTCTTGCTTTTTGTATCTGTTTTTTCAAAATTCTTTTTGTTTGAAATGGTAGATTACACACAAATTGGATTTAGTATTTTAGTTGGATTTGTATCAGTAATATGGATTGAATTTTATAAGCTGTTTAAAAGACGTTGATTTTCAGACACGAACCTGCTTGTCGTCAAACACGAATTGCACGAATTTGCACGAATTAAATTACTTTAAAATTACACGAAGTACAACTAACTGAAAACTATTACTGAGAACTGAAAACTGAGACTGAGAACTGAGACTGAAAACTTCTCAGTGAAATTCTCCAAATAAACGTGAAGCCACATTATAAGCGCTTTCAAAACTCATTGGACTAGTATTGGTATCTGCTTTTTGTTGGGTGAAATAGGATAACATTTTCTCGGTTGGCATATTGCCTGTTAAATCGTCTTTTGCCATTGGACAACCACCAAAACCTTGAATCGCACCATCATAACGACGACAACCTGCTTTGAAAGCTGCATCAATCTTTTCGTGCCATTTATCTGGAGTAGTGTGCAAATGCGCTCCAAATTCAATTTTAGGATATTTTGGAATTAAATTCGAAAATAAATAGTCAATAACTTCGGGCGTTGAACTTCCAATAGTATCTGAAAGTGATAAAATTTTCACACCCATATTGGCTAATTTTTCGGTCCACTCGCCTACTACGTCAACGTTCCAAACATCACCATAAGGATTTCCGAAACCCATTGAAATGTAGGTCACGACTTCTTTATTAGATTTGTCTGCTATATCCAAAATTTCTTGTAAGGTGATTAAACTTTCGGCAATAGTTTTGTGCGTATTTCGCATTTGAAAATTCTCAGAAATAGAAAATGGGAAACCTAAATATTGTATTTCCTTATGAACGGAAGCCAACTCAGCACCTTGTGTATTGGCAATAATGGCAAGTAATTTACTTTGGGTTTGAGACAAATCTAATTGTGCTAAAACCTCAGCAGTATCGACCATTTGCGGAATAGCTTTGGGCGAAACAAAACTACCAAAATCAATAGTATCAAAGCCTACACGAAGTAGCGCTTGAATATAATCCACTTTTCGTTGGGTTGGAATAAACGATTTGATGCCTTGCATAGCATCACGTGGACATTCTATTATTTTGATTTTTTCCATAGGTTGTCAAAGATACTAAAGAATTTCTTTTTACGAAATCGTTTTTTATAGAAGTAGTAAAATAAATTATTACACTTATCGGTAATAAATTGAAATATTACACATTTTGGTAATAATTTAAAATATTACGTATTTTGGTAATAAATTGAAATATTACGTATTTTGGTAATAATTGTTGTTTTTTGAAAAAAAATTAATACATTTGACCTATGATTGTGATACTTACAGGCGACATTATTAATTCAAGAAAGGCTTCTTCAAAAAAATGGATGGAAGATTTGAAGTCTATTTTTCAAACGATTGGGAAATCTCCAAACGATTGGGAAATCTATCGTGGCGATGAATTTCAATTGGAAATCAAGAACATAGAAGACGCTCTGACTATTGCTTTTCAAATTAAAGCATTTTTTAAATCTATAGATTTAGATGTAAGAATCAGTATGGGTTTTGGTGATAAAACACATAAAACTCGAAAAATAACAGAAAGTAACGGAAGCGCTTTTATTCGTTCGGGAGAAACATTTGAAACTTTAAAAAAGCAAAAACTAAATTTAGCCATCAATTCTGGAAATCTAGCATTAGACGAAGAACTGAATTTAATGCTAAAACTAAGCTTATCTTTTATGGACAATTGGCTGCAACAATCAGCTGAATTTGTGCTAGTTGCTATTCAAAATCCTACGCTTTCACAAGAAGAACTTGGCGAAATATTAGGTATTAATCAAGCCGCTGTGAGCAGAAGACAAAAGCGTTCTAACTATGAATTACTACTTCAAGTAAATCATTATTTTAGAAAAAAAATTAAAACTCTTGAAGTATGATTGTCTTTGTAAAATTACTTTTAGCGCACTTATTAGGTGATTTTTTACTGCAACCAACTTCGTGGGTAAAAGATAAAGAACAGAAAAAACACAAGAGCATCTACTTGTATTTGCACACCTTTCTGCACTTTGCTTTGGCTTGGATTTTAGTTGGAACTACTGATTTTGGTTGGTATGCCTTCGCATTAGCAGCATTACACGGTTTTATAGATTTTTTGAAGTTACATTATCAAAAATCAAAAACAAAACGCATTTGGTTTTCTATAGACCAAATTTTGCATTTACTTGTTATTATTGTAGTTACATTAATTTACAACAATACTATCCTAGATTTTATAAGTTTTGGAAATCCATTTTGGATTACAATTACAGGTTTTATCTTATTGACAAAACCAACTTCACTCATCATCAAAAACATCATTTCTGTTTGGACACCTGAAAATAAAACCAATGACGATTCGCTACAAAATGCCGGAAATTATATTGGAATTTTGGAGCGTCTTTTTGTATTCTGCTTTATTCTAACAAGTCATTTTGAAGCCATTGGATTTTTAATAGCAGCAAAATCAATCTTCCGATTTGGAGATTTGAAAGAAGCGAAAGATAGAAAACTTACCGAATATGTTCTAATCGGAACGTTATTAAGTTTCGGAATTGCTTTATTAATTGGACTTTTAGTACAAATAAGTTTAGGACTTTCTCTTTAAAATTGCCTTATTTATTTCCTTTACCAATTTTGGTCCTTCATAAATAAAACCGGTGTAAAGTTGAATCAAACTTGCTCCTGCATCTAATTTTTCGATAGCATCTTGAGCCGAATGGATTCCGCCAACACCAATAATTGGGAAAGATTTATTACTTTTCTCAGATAAAAATCGAATGACTTCTGTAGAACGTTTTGTCAATGGTTTTCCTGATAATCCACCCATTTCTGATTTATTATCAGATTGTAAACCTTCTCTTGAAAGTGTTGTATTAGTTGCAATTACACCTGCAATTTTGGTTTCGTTTACAATATCAATAATGTCTAAAAGTTGAGAATCAGTTAAATCTGGAGCAATTTTTAGAAGAATTGGTTTTTTGGTTGCGTGTTTCGAGTTGCGAGTTTCGAGTGTTGTTAAAAGTTCGGTTAATGGTTTTTTATCTTGAAGTTCTCTTAAATTTGGTGTATTTGGCGAACTTACATTTACCACAAAATAATCTACATAATCAAAAAGTGCTTCGAAGCAAATTTCGTAATCTTGCGTGGCATTTTCGTTTGGCGTAAGCTTGTTCTTTCCAATATTTCCTCCAATTAAAACGCTTTTATTCTTCTTTAATCTTTCAACAGCTTCTTGAACTCCGCCGTTATTGAAACCCATTCTGTTAATAATTGCCGAATCTTCTTTCAATCGGAATAATCGTTTTTTAGGATTTCCTTCTTGACCAACTGGCGTTAACGTTCCAATTTCTATGAATCCGAATCCAAAATTGGAAAGTTCTTTGTATAAAACAGCATTTTTATCAAAACCTGCAGCTAATCCAACAGGATTTGGAAATTTTAATCCGAAAACTTCCGTTTCTAATCGTTTGTCGTTTACTAAATATAACGATTTGAAAAGAGAAGAACATCCTGGTATTTTAGATAAAAATCGGATTAATGAAAAGGTAAAATAATGTACTTTTTCAGGATCAAATTGAAAAAGAATTGGACGAATTAGTAGTTTGTACATTTTATTGAAGTTGTGTTTTGCAAAAATAGAAAATTGTTTGGAGTTGAATGTTGGAAGTGGAAAGAAAATAAAAATCTATTTGTAAATTTGCGACTTATACTAAACCAACAATGAACATTCGACTTCTAGCCATTGGCAAAACCGATAATAAAGCACTTCAAACATTAATTGACGATTATACAAAAAGATTGTCGTTTTATGTGAAATTTGATTTGGACGTAATTCCAGATATAAAAAATGTAAAAAACCTGTCGGAAGCGCAACAAAAAGAAAAAGAAGGTGAGCTAATTTTATCTAAACTTGCTGCAACTGACCAATTAATACTGTTAGATGAAAACGGAACCACATTTTCTAGTATAGGTTTTTCTGAATATTTGCAAAAAAAAATGAACGCAGGAATAAAAACCTTAGTATTTGTTATTGGCGGACCGTATGGCTTTAGTGATGAATTTTATAAAAAAGCCCAAGGAAAAGTTTCCCTATCAGAAATGACTTTTTCGCATCAAATGGTTCGTTTGTTTGTAATCGAGCAAATTTATCGAGGGTTTACTATTTTGAGAAACGAACCTTATCACCACCAATAGAAAGTACGAAGTACGAAGTTTATTGATAGATTTAGAAAATATAGATTTCACTAATAATCATTTCTATTTCTAAAGTATTAATAAAAACTGCATTTTTGATAAAAGTATCGTAGCTAGCTTCTTTGTCAAAACAAAAGTTGTATTTCAAAGGTTTATCACTTTCTAAACTATCTAAATAATTTATCAAATTAGATTTTTCAACAATGTTTTTATTAACTAAAACTTTATCGCCTTTGGTGAAATAAATCTCAACTCCAGATTTTGGCTTTTCAAGTTTAAATTTTAGACTTGCAAAAGGTAAGAATGCTAATGTTTTTTTCTTGTCATTAGCATATGAAAAATAATTCTCGGCAGCTTCATTTTTATGAATGCTTTTATCTTTTTTAGCTTGCAATTTTACTAGTTCTGGCATCACTAATTTTAAAGGCAAACGTTTGTCAATATTAAAAATCCAATTGGTTGAAACTATGGCATTTTTTCTATTTACATCAGCAATAGTATCTTTTCCTTCAACTTTAAAAAATATATAAATTGGTGAATGTTCTTTCACATCACCAATGATCGTTCTATCTGCTTTTGGCAATTGAATTTCTTTCTTTCCTTCACAAGATACTATTCCAAAAGCTATTAATAATACTAAGTATTTTTTCATTTTAATGATTTAATTGATTGAATAATTTGACACATTCCAAAGCTTCCTTTACATCATGAACGCGTAATATTTTCGCTCCTTTTAGCAAAGAAATCGTATTTAATGACGTAGTTCCATTTAAAGCAAATTCGGCTGTTGTATCTAACGTTTTATATATCATAGATTTTCTTGAAACTCCTGCAAGTAATGGCAATTCTAACATTTGAAACAATTCTAATTTATTTAAAACTTCAAAATTTTGTTCCAATGTTTTTGCAAATCCAAATCCAGGATCGATAATCAAATCATTGATTCCTAAACTTCTTGCTTTGGCTACTCTTTCAGAAAAATAAAATATCATTTCTTTTACAATATTTTCATATTGCGTCATCGATTGCATTGTTTGAGGTGTTCCTCTCATGTGCATCATAATGTAAGGCACTTGAAGATCTGCAATAGTTTGAAACATGGCATCATCCAAGTTTCCAGCAGAAATATCATTCATCATCGCTGCGCCTCTTTCTACAGTCTCTTTTGCAACTTTGCTTCTGAAAGTATCAATTGAAATAATGGTTTCAGGAAATTCATTAAGCACCTTTTGAACTATAGGAAGTATTCTTTGCAATTCCTCTTCTTCTGAAACAAACTCAGCATTTGGTTTACTTGAATATCCACCAATATCGATAAAAGTTGCACCTTCTAAAAGCATTTTTTCGACTTGCAGTAAAATTGATTTTTCATCTATATGTTTTCCACCATCATAAAAAGAATTGGGAGTAACATTGAGAATTCCCATTACTTTGGGAGCAGATAAATCGATAAGTTTTCCTTTACAGTTAATCGTCATTGTACTTTGTACTTCAATTTGAATTCTTTACTTTTGACCCGAGACCACTTTGGTTCGAATCGTAAGTAGTAAAAATTATTATACAAAGATACCATTAATGAAGAATACTTCACAAGAATACGACAAAGTAATTGGCATTTGCCGAGATTTATTTAGTAAAAAAATGAGTGATTATGGAAGTGCATGGCGCATTTTACGTTTGCCATCATTAACCGATCAAATTTTTATAAAAGCACAACGCATAAGAAGTCTTCAAGAAAACGAAGTTAGAAAAGTAGACGAAGATGAAACTGGCGAATTTATTGGCATCATCAATTATTGCATAATGGCTTTGATTCAATTAGAATTAGGTGTTGTTGACCAACCAGATTTGAATACCGAGCAAGCAATAAAATTATACAACGAAAAAATTGCTTTAACCAAACAATTGATGGAAGACAAAAACCACGATTATGGTGAAGCTTGGAGAGAAATGCGCGTAAGTTCACTGACTGATTTAATCTTACAAAAATTACTTCGTGTAAAACAAATTGAGGACAACAAAGGAAAAACTTTAGTTTCTGAAGGCATTGATGCTAATTATCAAGACATGATCAATTATTCTGTATTTGCATTGATTTTAATGAAATACGGACAATAACATATCGTTAACAACTTACAATTAAAAGCCTTTTTACCTTTGTAAAAACATATTTTATGGAAACAAAAAAATCATACATATCTTGGTCAATTAGAATTTTAGTTTCGTTACTATTTATTGTTTCAGCGGTTGCCAAAATGTATCCTTCACCTTATTTTGCTATATCAACTTTTGAAGTTAAACAGCTTTATACATTAGGTTTTTCTGAGCATGTTGCACCTTATTTTTCAAGAACTCTTATTGGAATCGAATTGGCAATGGGATTTTTATTGTTGCAAAACCATTGGCTGAAACGTTTCATTGTACCAATGACTATTTTACTTTTAGCCGTTTTTGTTGGACATTTAACTTATGTAACTTTTTTGAGCGGTGGAGATTCTGGTAATTGTGGTTGTTTTGGTGAGTTAATTCCGATGACACCAATTGAAGCCATTATCAAAAATGTTGTAGCCATTGGATTACTTGGATACTTGTATTATATTCTTCCGAAAGAAACTTCAAATCATAACTTTTGGATTTTAACAACAGTTCTTTTTGCTACTATTTTAGGAATATACATGGTAGCTCCTATTCAACCTGTTGCAACTGCACTTCCTATTTCTGAAATTGAAGAACCTACTGAAGGTTTTGATGATTCAATGCCTACAATAGATTCAACAACTATGACACTTCAAAATCCTTTGGAAAATGAAAAATTAACCAATGAAGTTAAAAAAGATACCGCTAAAAAAGTAGAAGTTCAAAACTTGAATGAACCTAAAAAGGTAAAATCAGGAAATGCTGCTCTTTTTCCAAGTATAGATAAAGGTAAAAAATTACTTTGCTATTTTGTTCCTGGTTGTGACCATTGTAGAGATGCGGCCAAAGAACTAACAGAAATGAGAAAGAAAGATGCTAGTTTACCGCCACTTTCTATTATTTTCATGAATGAAGAAGCCGATTTAATTCCTGCCTTTTTCAAAGAAGCTGGTGCTACCTATCCTTATAAAATTATTGAAATCATTCCGTTTTGGAATGCTCTAGGAAGCGGAAAAGATACACCTGGTGTAAAATATCTTTGGAATGGAAACGAAATAAAATACTATTGGGGAATAACTGACGATAAATTTGTTGGTGAGGATTTGAAAAAATATTTGAACCAATCGTATGAAGAACTTAAGAAAACCCATCCTAAATTATAAACTTATAATTAATTGAAAATGAAAAAAATAATAGTAATAGTAGCGATAATAATGACTTCAATATCTTGTGGCAATGCACAAAAAAAAGAGTTTTCGAAAGATGCTCTTAAAGGTAAATTAACAGGCACCGAATCTAAAGAAGTTACTTTGAAAGAAATTTTAAAGAAACATAAAGGCAAAACTGTTGTCATTGAATTTTGGGCTTCTTGGTGCAGTGATTGTGTAAAAGCAATGCCAAAAGTTAAAGAGATGCAAGCTAATAATCCAAACGTAGTTTACATTTTCATTTCTTTGGATAAAACTTTTGATAAATGGAAAGCCGGAATAGAAAAACACGAATTAGCAGGAGAACACTATTGGGTTAATGACGAAAAAGGTATGAAAGGTACTTTTGGAAAATCAGTTGATTTAGATTGGATTCCGAGATACATGATTATTAATAAAAAAGGTCAAATTGAATTGTATCGTGCTATTGAAACTGACTTTGAAAAAATTAACGCTACTTTAAAAACACTAGAATAATGAGAAAGAAAATCGTTGCTGGCAATTGGAAAATGAACAAAAATGCCGAAGAAACTGAAGATTTATTGAATGAACTTATTGATAAATTACCTAACGATATCGAAGCACAAATTATTGTTGCTCCAACGTTTGTAAATTTAGCATCAGCTTCTGATCATTTAGAATTTACAAATATTGTGGTAGCTGCTCAAAATATGCATCAAGCAGAAAATGGAGCTTACACAGGAGAAATTTCTGCAGATATGTTACAAAGCATTGGAGTAAATACTGTTATTCTAGGTCATTCTGAAAGAAGAGCTTACTTCAATGAAACCGATTCTCAATTGGCATACAAAGTTGATACAGCATTAAAACACAATATGACAGTAATTTTTTGCTTTGGCGAAGAATTAAAAGACCGTCAAGACAATCAACATTTTAATATTGTTGAAAATCAATTACGTGATGGATTATTTCATATAAACAATGAATCTTGGGAAAATATCATCTTAGCATACGAACCAGTTTGGGCGATTGGAACAGGAGAAACTGCTTCACCTGACCAAGCTCAAGAAATGCACGAATTCATCAGAGAAACAATCCGTAAACGTTTTGGAAGTGACATCGCTGAAGATGTTTCAATCCTTTACGGAGGAAGTGTAAAACCAGATAATGCAAAAGAAATTTTTGGTAAACCAGATGTTGATGGAGGATTAATTGGTGGCGCTGCACTAAAAGCAGACGATTTCGTTGGAATTGTAAATGGATTAAGATAATAATTTATCAAAATAATTTAAATCCTCAACTGTAATTCAATCAGTTGAGGATTTTTTTTATTACTTAGTAACAAATTCTTACATTCATCGTCTTACTCTTAAACCAAACAACAAATTATTGTGGAAACGATTCTAAGCATCAAAAATCTTCACAAACGTTATGGCAAATTACAAGCTGTTAAAAACGTTTCACTAGAAATTCAAAAAGGAAATGTCTATGGCATTTTAGGACCAAACGGAAGTGGAAAATCTACCACTCTTGGTATAGTATTGAATGTTGTCAATAAAACTTCAGGAGAGTATTCTTGGTTTGGAGGAACAATGCAAACACATGAAGCTTTGAAAAAAGTTGGTGCTATTATTGAACGTCCAAATTTCTATCCTTACATGACGGCAAAAGAAAACCTAGAATTGGTTTGCAAAATAAAAGGAATCAGCTACAATAAAGTACAAGAAAAACTTGAAGTTGTAGGTTTGTATGATAGAAAAGACAGCAAATTCAATACTTTCTCACTTGGAATGAAACAGCGTTTGGCTATTGCTTCAGCTTTACTAAACGATCCAGAAATTCTTATTTTAGACGAGCCAACTAATGGTTTAGATCCACAAGGAATTCATCAAATTAGAGATATTATAAGATTAATTGCCTCACAAGGAACTACAATTTTATTAGCTTCTCACCTATTGGATGAAGTTGAAAAAGTATGTTCGCATGTCTTGGTTTTGAGAAAAGGAGAAATTCTTTACTCTGGTACTGTAGAAGGAATGTCGACTAATAATGGTTTTATCGAACTTCAAGCCAATGACAATAAAGCATTGATTGCTGCGCTTCAAAATCATCCAAATATTACTAAAATTGAGGAAGAAGAAGGTAAAGTTTTGATTTATTCTAACACCAATATTGATCCTTCAGAATTAAATAAATTTTTGGTTGAAAAATCAATTTACCTAAACCATTTAGCTAAACGTAAAAACAGTTTAGAAGCACAATTTTTACAATTAACAGGCAAATAATCTACAGAAAAATGAAACGTTTACTCTCAATAGAATTACAAAAAATCTGGAAAAATAAAGCAAGTAAAATTTTAACTTTAAGTTATTTTATTTTGCTAACTTTTATAGCTTTAATTGCCTCTATAAAAATTAATATTGGTAATTTTCAACTTCATATTGCCGAACAAGGAATCTTCAATTTCCCATACATTTGGCACTTTAACACCTACATTGCTGCTATTTTAAAATTCTTCCTTGCTGTTGTCATTGTATCGATGATGGCAAACGAATATAGTTATGGTACTTTAAAACAAAACTTAATCGATGGAATGAGTAAAAAAGAATTTGTAACATCAAAATTCTTAACTGTTGTAGTATTTGCTGGAGTATCAACATTATTCATATTTATTCTTTCACTTATTCTTGGATTATCATTTTCATCCTATAATGAGGTTGGAATAATCTTTTCTGAAATGGAATATCTTATAGCATATTTTGTAAAACTAACAGGATTTTTCTCTTTTTGTTTATTTATTGGAATTTTAATAAAACGCTCTGCTTTTGCACTAGGATTCTTATTCGTATGGAATATAATTGAAGGAATAATTATTGGAATCTTGAATTTTAAAATTTTCCCAGATAGTGATTTTGATAAAAACATTACTCAATTTTTACCTTTAGAATCAATGAGTAATCTTATAGTTGAACCATTTACAAAACTATCAGTTATCAAAAATATTGAGACAACTATTGGTGGTGCAGCAAACTTAAAAGATTATGATGTACATTGGTATTCCATTCTTATAGTATTAGCTTGGACTGCTATTTTCATTTCTTCATCCTATTATCTTTTAAAAAGAAGAGATTTATAGAGACTTTTTAAGAATGTTAAAAAATATAAGTTCATTAGAATAACTCTAATTTATTTGCTATTTTTATCAAATGAAAAAGAGAGTTTTACTATACCTACTAACCATTTTATTATCAGCTAATTGCTTTGCACAATTTAGCAAAACGCATTACATCCCACCATTATCTCATACAAATTCTGTTGATCCTCAAGAACAGTTTCTATATATTTCAAGCCCAAGTTTGGTTCCCATCAACTTTCAAATTCAAGAAATTGGTGGTACAACAATTGATGGTACTGTAAGTAGAGACGCGCCTTACGTATATTCAATTGGTTTTGGAACTGATACTCAACTTATAACTAATGAATTTGATGTAAGTGTTGTTAAAAACAACAAAGGATTTATTATTCAAGCACAAGATTTAATCTATGTGACTGTTAGATTGACTGCCCAAAATAGTCTACATGCTGGTGGACTTGTCGCCAAAGGTAGTGCTGCTTTAGGTACTAACTTTAGAATTGGTGGTTTCATTAATACCGGAGCTCCATCTTCATCCGAAAACTACTTTACTTTTGCCTCTATACTCGCAACAGAAAATAATACTACAATTACATTTGATGATATAAAAACAGGTGTAACATTATTAAATAATGTTGCTGCAGGAAATACACCTGCAAATGTTACTCTTAATGCAGGTGATAGTTATGTAATTGCCGTAAAAGGTCCATCAGATCCAAATAGAGATGGTTTAATTGGAATGCTAATAAATTCCAATAAACCAATCGCAGTAAATTGTGGTTCTTTTGCAGGAAGTAATGGTTCTACAAGTAATTTAGATTTAGGTTTCGACCAAATTGTTTCAGCTGAAAGAACAGGTCAAGAATATATTTTTATAAAAGGTTCTGGAGTTAATGTTACCGAAAGGCCATTAATTGTTGCTCATGAAGACAACACTCAAGTATTCACAAATGGATTAACAACCCCAATTGCAACGCTGAACGCAGGAGAATATCTAGCACTTGATGGTTCTCAGTTTTCTGCTAATGGAAATTTATATGTAAACACTTCAAAAAATGTTTTTGCTTATCAAGGAATTGGAGGTTCTTCTAGTCAAGCCAATCAAAACATGTACTTTTTACCTCCTTTAAGTTGCCAAACACCAAAAACAATAGACAACATTCCTTTCATTAATGAAGTTGGAAACCAATCTAATTTTGATGGAACGGTATGTCTAGTTACAAAAACTGGTGCTACTTTAAATTTTATAATTAATGGAACAAGTTACACTTTAGCAAGTTTGCCAGGAAGTATTAATGTTAACGGACCATTTGTAGTAACAGGAAATCCAAATTATGTAACCTATACTTTTGACGGATTAAACGGTAATGTTTCCGTATTTTCCTCAGAGCAAGTATATTTATCTTATTATGGTTCAAGTGGTGCTGCAACTTATGGTGGATTTTACTCAGGGTTTACTTTCAGACCAGAAGTAGTTTTCCAACCTGTAGCTGGTAGCAGTTCCAATTGTATTCCCAATGTGAACTTGGAAATAAGCTCATTAAGTGGTTTTGATGTCTTTCAATGGTATTTTAATGGCAATCCTATACCTGGTGCAAATAGTAGCTCATATACACCTACGCTGTCAGCATTTGGTCCAGGATATTACAAAGTAAAAGCTACATTAACTGAATGTGGAATCGATTTGTTTTCTGACGAAATTCCTGTAAGTATATGTTCAACAAATTCAGATAGTGATAACGCTAACGATAACATTGATCAAGATTATGATGGTGATGGAATTACAAATTGTGATGAATCGTTTGGAAATCAAAATGTTTCCTTAGCAAATCCTCTTGCAGGAACAGTTGCTGTTGGAACATATTCTAACTCATTTACAGGAGCAATTTCAACTTCAACAACGGCAAGTGCAGCGCCTTTTATTGGAAATGCAGATGGAAGTTTTGTAACAGATATTCCACCAGGAAAAACAAATACAGTTAAATATCAACTTACTTTTCCTCAACCTATATCGTTAGCAATTGAGTATGTTGCAACAGCAAACTCAACTGATTTATTAGATGCTAATGCTGAGTTTATTATTAATTCGCCAATAAATAAAACAATAACCGTTTTAAATCCAACAAATCAATTATTAATTGATACCAACTATGATGGAATTTTTGAAAGCGGTGTTACAGAATATTCTTCATTCGAAATTCGATTTAGATTAAACAGCACAATTCCATTAGCTGCAGGAACTGGAACATTTAAATTCATGGCCAGTCAAGTAACTTCAATAAGTTTTTCTCATAGAAATTTATCTGATGCTTTACCTAACAAATCAACATTCAAAATTATAGCAACCTGTGTGCCAAAGGACTATGATGGTGATGGCGTATTTGACCAGTTTGATTATGATAGTGATAATGATGGAATTCCTGATTATATTGAAGTACAAGGCACTTCTTTTGTTGCTGTATCAAATATTGATGCTAATAATGATGGAATTGATGATGCCTACAATACTGGTCTAACACCAGTTGATTCTGATAATGATGGAATAGCAGATTATATCGACCTAGATTCTGACAATGATGGAATTTACGATTTAAATGAATCTGGATATACTTTAACTGATGCAAATTCTAATGGAATAATTGATGGTGCAAATTTTGGTATTAACGGATGGTTAAACACTTTAGAAACAACTCCAGATAGCGGAATTATTGCAAACAGTATCGCTAATACTGATAGTGATTTATTAAATAATTACTTAGATTTAGATAGTGATGGAGATGGTTGCAATGATGTAATTGAAGCTGGCTATGCCGATGGAAATAACGATGGAATTTTAGGAACTACAACTCCACCAACAGTAAATCCAAACAATGGTGTTGTAACAAGCGGAACTGGTTATGTTAATCCAAATTCTAACTATTTCACACCTGCTCCAATTGTAATAACGACTCAACCGGCGAATCAATTTTCTTGTGAATTACAAGGAACAACATTTACATTCACAACTTCAACACCAATAACCACTTATCAATGGCAAGTATCATCAGATAATGGTTTGACGTGGACAAATATTACAAACAACACAAATTATAACGGTGCAACAACTGATGTTTTAGCTGTAAATAACATCACAATGTCAATGGCAGGTTATAAATACAGAGTAATATTAAATAGAATAGGAAACTCTTGCGGACTGATTTCTGGTGATGCTTCTTTATCAATTTATGCATTACCAGTGGTGGTTTCACCATTATCATTAATACAATGTGATGATAATACTGATGGTATTTCTACCTTCAATTTAACTGAGAAAAATACGTTTATTTCTACTAATTCAGCAAGTGAAACTTTTACTTTTTTCACAAATCAAACTGCTGCTCAAACCAATGATACTGCATTTTTAATTTCAAGCCCATTAGCATTTACAACAAGTAACACATCCGTGTGGGTAAGAGTCCAAAATGCAAATAACTGTCCCAGTATCGCAAGATTAGACTTGATAGTATCTACACCACAATTACCAGCTAGTTTTATCATACCTAATCAAGTAAAATGTGATGATTATATTAATGCAACCAATAACGAATATGATGGAATTGCAACATTTGACTTGACGCAAATATACAACAACACTTTAGCTCAATTACCAACACCAACTTCAGATTTTACAATAAAATTTTATAAAAATCTGGCTGATTTTAATGCTGAAAATGATAGTAATGGTAATTCATTAGCTATAACAAATATTTCAAATTATAGAAATATTGGCTATCCAAATTCACAAACCATTTGGGTGCGTGTAGATAGCAATATTAATAACGGATGTTATGGTTTCAAAACTTTTAATGTTATCGTTGAACCAACTCCTGTTTTCAATACAGTTGGGGTAAATAATGTCATTCGCCATTGTGATGACGACCATGATGGAATTTACGGATTCGATACTTCAACTCTTGAGAGCGATATTCTTCAAGGTCAAACAAATATTGACGTAACCTATTACGATGCAACTGGAGTTCAATTTGCTATGACAAATCCTTTTTCTGTAAATACTTCTCAAACTATTACAGTAAGATTAACTAATAATCCTTCATTAGCAACAGATGGTCCTTGCTATTATGAGAAAACAATTCAGTTTATAGTAGATGATTTGCCACAAATATTTCCATTGTTACCAAATCAATTAACATTTTGTGATGATGAAACCGATCCTGCTGACCAAGATGGGTTATTAGATTTTGATACAACTAATATACTTCCAACAATTTTGCAAGGACAAACTGGGTTTGATATATCTTTTACACTTCAAGATGGTACAGTAATTCTGAATAATTTACCACCAACTTTTACAACTGGAACTCAAAATGTAACCTTAACATTAACAAATCCTTTAAACCCAAGTTGTCCGGTTTCTACAATTTTAAATTTTGTTGTAAATCCAACTCCAAATATTGATATCAATCAAAATGGTTGGGCAAATCAACTTGTTTGTACCAATCTGCCAACTTTCACGGTAACATTAGATGCTGGTATTACAGATGCAACACCTTCAAGTGCCTACACATACCAATGGTATTTAGAAGGAAATATACTGGTAGGTGAAACAAATTATTCTATAACTGTTAATACTGGTGGAACTTATACAGTTGTTGTTACCAATTCATTGGGTTGCCCAAAAACGAGAACAATTGAAGTTACCACTTCAGTAATTGCAACAATTGATGATATCAATATTATTGATTTATCTGAAAATAATTCTGTAGAGGTAATTGTATCTGGAAATGGTGATTATGTTTATAGTATTCAAGAGCCTTATGGACCTTATCAAGATTCAAATATTTTTAACAATGTACCAATGGGATTCCATACTGTTTATGTAAAAGATTTAAATGGATGTGGAATAACAGAACAATTAATTTCTGTTTTAGGAGTTCCTCAATATTTTACTCCAAATGGTGATGGGTTTAATGACACCTGGAATATTAAAGGCGCGAATGAGCAATTCTATTCTAACTCCGTTATACATATATATGATAGATATGGTAAATTAGTAAAACAAATATCAGCTATTGGTCAAGGTTGGGACGGAACTTATAATGGTAATTTAGCACCTTCAGATGATTACTGGTATAATATTACTTTTGATTTTTTCTCTTAAACGATAGTACATGAATTTTTACAAAAAAATAATTTACCTTTTTGTATCCTTTTTTGCGCAATTTAGTTTTTCACAAAATGATTGTGTTGATGCACTCGTAGCCTGCGGAAATAGTAACTATAACAACATATCAATTGTTGGTCCAGGCATTAGCGAAATTGATTTTACGAACTCATGTACTGGTCAAGAAAACAATTCGTTGTGGATTAAAGTTACTATTCAAAACCCGGGAACTTTAGGTTTCACTTTAATTCCAAATAATGCTTCTTTGAATATCGACTTTGATTTTTGGGTATTTGGTCCAACGGCAAGCTGTTCAAATCTTGGGCAAACAATAAGATGTTCCACGACAAATCCGCAGTTATCTTATGCATCCAATAATCAAACTGGAATGAATGCTACAGAAACAGATACCTTTGAAGGTCCAGCCGCACAGGGTAATAATTTTGTAAGTGCTTTAAATGTTCTGGCAAACGAGACTTATTATTTAGTAATTGACAGATTTAGTGGTGACAGTAACTTCAGTCTTCAATGGACAGGAACCGCAACTTTTAGTGATGCTCCTATAATTAATAATACAACGGCTGGCTCAACATTAAACATCAGTAAATGTGATTCTGACGCGGTTCAAGATAACAGCACCTCATTTGATTTAACTCAAAACCAATCCTTAGCAATAGGTTTGCAAACCAATATTCTTGCCACATTTCACATTTCAGAAAATGATGCCATTGTTGGTTCTAATAAAATTATAAACACAACAAATTTTACTAATACATCAAATCCTCAAATCATCTATATTAGACTTGAAAATGCATTGACAGGTTGCTTTACTACATCCAATTTTAGTTTGACGGTAACTCCATTTCAAACACAAAATCCTATAAATATTGAATCTTGTGATTTTGATAACAACGGATTTGCAACTTTTAATTTATTAGAAAATACTTTTATTTTAACTAATGGCGATCCTAATTTAGTGGTAACTTATCATCCTACAAACAATGATACTACTACTTTACCAAACAATTACACCAATCAAGTTGCTTTTACAAATGAAACTCTTTGGGCAAAAATTAGTGATAGTAGTACTAGTTGTTATGCCTACAAACCATTTGATATCATCATAAATCCAGCACCAGTTGCTGTTGCATCACAACTTACTCAATGCGATTTTGAAGTTTTTCCTAACGGATTAACCACTTTTAATTTGAACGAAGCCAACAATATAATTACAAATAATAATGCTAATTATGTTACGTCATTTTATTTGAATAATGCCGATGCTGTTGCAAATATTAATGCGTTATCGTCTAATTATACCAATATTTCAAATCCTCAAATAATTTCTGTTAGAGTTACAAATTCTGTAACCGGATGTTTTTCAATAACACAATTAACACTTAATGTATCTGTAAATCCTACGCAAGTTGTCACGATAGAGAAATGTGATGATGATGGTACAGAAGATGGAATAACAACATTCAATTTAGCCGATGCCGGATTTGAACAATCAGGAAATACTGTAACCTATTTTTCTACTCCAAATGATGCACTGCTGGAGCTAAATCAAATAACTACGACCACTTTTACAACTCAAACTGTTTATGCACGAATCGAAAATGGTAATGATTGTATTGGTGTTAACGTGATTAATTTAATTATAAAACCGTTACCCAATTTTACAATTACTCAATTCGGTTTGTTATGTTTAAACGATGTTTCGAAGTCGACGCAATTAACTGCTCAAATGGTAAATCCATTAAGTCATAGTTTTTTATGGACTCCAACCAACGAAACAACTCAAAGTATAGACGTCACTCAAAATGGAACTTACACAGTAACAGTAACAAATAATACAACTTCTTGCTCTAAAACACTAAATATTCTTGTAACTGGTTCAGTAATTGCTACAATCGACAATATTAATATTACTGATTTAGCAGAAAACAACTCTGTAGAAGTTATTGTTTCTGGAAATGGAGATTATGTATATAGTATTCAAGAACCTTATGGCCTATATCAAGATTTAAATATTTTTAATAATGTACCAATGGGATTCCATACTGTTTATGTAAAAGATTTGAATGGTTGTGGAATAACAGAACAATTAATTTCTGTACTTGGAGTTCCTCAATATTTTACTCCAAATGGTGATGGGTTTAACGACACTTGGAATATTAAAGGAGCGAATGAGCAATTCTATGCTAACTCAATAATCCACATTTATGATCGATATGGCAAACTAGTAAAACAAATATCAGCTATTGGTCAAGGTTGGGACGGAACTTATAATGGTAATTTAGCACCTTCAGATGATTACTGGTATAATATTACTTTTGATCACTTCGCTCTCAAAAGATAATCATAAAATTAACTACATAAAAAAACCATCAGTTTTCCCTGATGGTTTTTTTTATATTCAAATTTAAGAATTAGATTTTAAATCTTTTTCTATCATTTTCAGTTAAATATATTTTTCTCAAACGAATAGTTTTTGGAGTAACCTCAACATATTCATCTTTTTGAATGTATTCTAAAGCTTCCTCTAATGAGAAAATAATTGGTGGAATAATTCTAGCTTTTTCATCATTTCCAGAGGAACGTACGTTTGATTGTTTCTTAGCTTTGGTTACATTAATACACATATCATCACTACGAGAATTTTCTCCAATAACTTGACCTTCGTAAATTTCATCATTTGGATTAACGAAGAATTTACCACGATCTTGTAATTTATCAATAGAATAAGGAATTGCTTTTCCGTTTTCCATAGAAATCAATGAACCATTATTTCTTCCCGGAATCTCTCCTTTGTATGGTTCGTAACCTATGTAACGGTGTGACATAATAGCTTCACCAGCAGTTGCAGTAAGTAATTGGTTTCTCAAACCGATAATCCCACGTGATGGAATATTAAATTTAACAATCATACGCTCACCTTTACCTTCCATCGAAAGCATTTCACCTTTACGGATAGAAACAAATTCAACAGCACGTCCAGAAAGGTGCTCAGGTAAATCAATAGTCAATTCTTCAATTGGCTCACATTTTTTACCATCAATTTCTTTTATAATAACCTGTGGTTGACCAATTTGTAATTCATATCCTTCTCTTCTCATTGTTTCAATAAGAACCGATAAGTGAAGTACTCCACGACCAAAAACCATAAATTTATCAGCTGAATCAGTTTCACCCATACGCATTGCAAGGTTTTTCTCTAATTCTTTTGTCAATCTATCTCTAATGTGTCTTGAAGTAACAAACTTCCCTTCTTTACCAAAGAAAGGCGAATCGTTAATGGTAAACAACATACTCATTGTTGGCTCATCAATAGCAATAGTTTGTAACGCCTCTGGATTTTCAAAATCAGCAATAGTATCACCAATTTCAAATCCTTCAACACCAACAATTGCACAAATATCACCAGCTATAACTTCTTGTACTTTTTTACGACCTAAACCTTCAAAAGTATGTAACTCTTTAATTCTCGATTTCATTACAGAACCATCTCTTTTTACTAAAGAAATTGGCATACCTTCTTTCAATACACCTCTTTCCAATCTACCAATCGCAATACGACCTGTAAATGATGAGAAATCTAAAGAAGTGATTAACATTTGTGGTGTACCTTCAGAAACCTTTGGCGCAGGAACATGTTCTACAACCATATCTAATAAAGGCTCAATATTATCTGTCATATTTTCCCAATGATCTGACATCCAGTTATTTTTAGCTGAACCATAAACTGTAGGAAAATCCAACTGCCATTCTTCTGCACCCAATTCAAACATCAAATCAAAAACTTTTTCATGCACTTCTTCAGGTGTACAATTTTCTTTATCAACTTTATTAATAACCACACATGGTTTTAATCCTAAGTCAATAGCTTTTTGCAACACGAAACGAGTTTGAGGCATAGGACCTTCAAATGCGTCTACTAAAAGACAAACTCCGTCAGCCATATTTAATACACGTTCTACTTCACCACCAAAATCGGCGTGACCTGGAGTATCAATAATGTTAATTTTTGTTCCTTTATACGAAACAGAAACGTTTTTAGAAGTAATAGTAATACCTCTTTCACGCTCTAAATCGTTGTTGTCAAGAATTAGGTCACCTGTGTTTTCATTTTCGCGAAAAAGCTGACAATGATACATAATTTTGTCAACCAAAGTAGTCTTACCGTGGTCAACGTGGGCAATAATTGCAATGTTTCTGATAGATTCCATCTGATTTTTTTAGAATGTGCAAAGGTACACTTTATTTTGATATAAAAAACCTTGCTTACAAGAGTTTACATTTTAATAACTATTATTATTTGAATGTTTAAAAATTTGATTATTTTTTTGATAAAAAAGATGGTTTCATTATTTTTTTTTTATTTTTGAGTAATGAAAAGTTTTTTTTACAAAAGTATAGTAATTTATTTCCTAACAATCCTCATTTTGGCTTTAATAAGCCACTACTATATTGTAAACTTCATTTCTGTTAATGATCAATTATTTTACAGTCTTTATATTTTTATCTTTCTAATTATTTGCTCACCAATAGCTTTAATAATTATTTTTAAGACAATTGATAAAAAAAATAATGATTCTATTACCAACTTAAAAAGAATCAACAAAGACCTTTATGAATCAAATGAAAGATATGATATAGTTGCCAAAGCAACCAGTGATACTATTTGGGATTGGGATATTAAAACTGGTGGTTTCATTTGGAACAAAGGAATACAAGGCGTTTTTGGTTACAAAAAAGAAGATGTAGGAGATAATCTTCAGTGGTGGTTTGAAAAAATTCATCCAGAAGACAGCTTAAAAATGTCTGTAAAACTTTATTCATTCATTGAACAGAAAACTGAAAAATGGCAAGATTATTACAGATTCATGTGCGCTGATGGAACTTATAAATATGTTTTCGATAGAGGCTTTTTAGTAATGGATGATGACAGAAATGTAATTCGTATGATAGGTGCTATTCAAGATATCACCAAACAAAAAGAAGAAGAACAAAGATTAAAACTGTTAGAAACCGTTATTACTCAAACAAAAGACACCGTAATAATTACAGAAACAAGTAATACAGAAAAAGAACAACCAAAAATTGTTTTTGTCAATCCTGCATTTTCAAAAATGACAGGATATAAATCAAAAGAAGTAATTGGAAAAAATGCTACTATTTTGATGAATAAATTTAGTGTTAGGAATGATATAAAAAAATTAGCAGAAGTCATTAAAAAGAAAGAAGAATTTACTTTTGAAGCACTAAATAAAAGAAAAAACGGCGAGCAATACTGGGTAAATCTTACAATGATTCCTATTACTAACAAAGATAATCAACATTCTCATTGGATTTCAATACAAAGAGATATTTCAGTCGAAAAAGAACGTGAAAAAGAACGTGAACATCTTATTAGCGAACTTACACAAAACAATAAAGATCTAAAGCAGTTTTCATATATAACCTCACATAATCTTAGAGCTCCGCTATCTAATCTAACTGGACTATTAAATCTAGTTGAGGATATTCCTATAGAAAATCAAGAATTAAAAGAAATTATTAGTGGTTTTTCTAAATCTACACACCAACTTAATGAAACCATAAATGATTTAGTAAATGTAATTATCATCAAAGATAGTCCATCAATTCAAAAAGAAGGTATTGTCATTAAGGATGTATTTGAAAATGTTTTTAATCAATTAAGTTTTTTAATTGGAGTAAAAAAACCAATTATCAAAATGGATTTAAATAAGGATCAAATAGTTTACTTAAACAAATCTTACATTGAAAGTATTTTATTAAATTTGATGTCAAATTCGCTACGTTATTGCGATCCAGTTAGACAATTAAAAATTTCAATCGCTTCAAAAAAAGTGGGAAATGAAACAATTATCACATTCAAAGATAACGGAATTGGAATTGATTTAGAAAGAAATAAAGATAAAGTATTTGGATTATACCAAAGATTTCATGACTATCCAGATAGTAAAGGATTAGGCTTGTACTTAGTAAAATCTCAAGTAGAATCAATGGGAGGCACTATTAGCATTGATAGCACAGTTGGAGTTGGAACTACTTTCACAATAATTTTTAAAAACAATAAAGATGTATAATAAAATATTATGTGTTGATGACGATCCCATAACACTTATGCTGTGTAAAAAAGTAATTGAAAAATCTGATTTTTCTAAACAAATAGATACAGCACACAATGGTGAAGATGCACTTAAATATTTTGACAACTTAAAAAATAGTTTAGAAGAAGATAACAACATTATTCTACCTCAACTTATGTTTTTAGATTTAAATATGCCCGTAATGGGAGGATGGGAATTTCTTGATATATTCTCCGAAAACAAGTATCACGATTTTTTTCCTGAACTAAAAGTAATTGTATTATCTTCAACTATTGACCCTAGAGATATAGAAAAATCAAAGTCTTACTCAATGGTTATCGATTTTCTATCCAAACCTATTACCAAAGAAATGCTTTACTCCTTTAGTAACAATACACAATAAAAAAAGCTTCCAAATTGGAAGCTTTTTTATTTTATCGTAATTAAAACATTACAATTTTGCAACATGTTTTGTTAACTTAGATTTTAAGTTTGATGCTTTGTTGTCATGAATAATGTTTTTCTTAGCTAGTCTATCAATCATAGAGATTACACTAGATAATTTTGAAGAGGCATCAGATTTATCAGTAGCTAATCTTAATGCTTTTATTGCATTACGAGTAGTTTTGTGCTGATATCTATTTAACACTCTTTTCTTTTCGTTACTTCTGATTCTTTTTAAAGCTGACTTATGATTTGCCATTTTTTCCTTTTTTTAATTGTAATAATTGTTATAAACTACTAGTTAAAAAAGAAAAACCTCCCACAACTTAATTTAAAGTCACTTTGGTTTTAACTAATAAAATAATAACAGAGACACCAGTCATTATTTTACAAAACTTATTTACAACTAATTTTGTAGCCCGTAGGGGAATCGAACCCCTCTTACATGGATGAAAACCATGCGTCCTAACCGATAGACGAACGGGCCAATATCATCCTTCGTTAATCTTTATTTTCAGTAAACTGAACTTGTAGCCCGTAGGGGAATCGAACCCCTCTTACATGGATGAAAACCATGCGTCCTAACCGATAGACGAACGGGCCATTACATTATTTTGTAATGCGAGTGCAAAAATACAACTATTTTTAATTCACGCAATAGTAGTAAGCACTTTTTTTAATTATTTTTTAATATGCTTTTGCAAACAACACTCTACCAGTAGATTTAGCTCCAGAAAAAATACATTTTCCATCCTCTTCCACTCTATCTAATGGGATACATCTGATGGTAGCTTTAGTCAAATCTTTAATTTTTTCTTCTGTTTCTGGTGTCCCATCCCAATGAGCCGAAATAAAACCTCCTTTATTTTCTAATACATCTTTAAATTCTTCGAAAGAATTCACCTCTGTTATATGAGCAGTTCTGTAATCTATAGCTTTTTGGAATAAATCTTTTTGAATTGTATCTAACAAATCACTTACATAAGTAACAATTTCTTCTTTAGAAACTACTTCTTTAGTTAGTGTATCTCTTCTTGCTACCTCAAAAGTTCCATTTTCAAGATCTTTCGGTCCAACTGCAATTCTAACTGGAACTCCTTTTAATTCCCATTCTGCAAATTTGAATCCTGGTTTTTGAGTAGTTCTATTATCATATTTGATAGAAATATTCATTTTTTTGAATTGAGCCATCAAACCATTTACAACTTCAGATATTTTTTCAAATTCATCATCCGTTTTAAAGATTGGAACAATAACAACTTGTATTGGAGCTAGATTTGGTGGCAATACCAATCCATTATCATCAGAATGAGTCATAACTAATGCTCCCATTAAACGGGTAGACACACCCCAAGATGTTCCCCAAACATATTCTTGCTTTCCTTCTTGATTAGCATATTTAACATCAAAAGCTTTTGCGAAATTTTGCCCTAAAAAATGTGAAGTTCCTGCTTGAAGTGCCTTCCCATCTTGCATTAATGCCTCAATACAATAGGTTTCTTCTGCACCAGCAAATCGTTCAGTTTCAGTTTTTAATCCTTTTATTACAGGAATAGCCATGAAATTTTCTGCAAAATCTGCATAAACATTCATCATTTTTTCAGACTCTTCAATAGCTTCTGCCTTGGTAGCATGTGCTGTATGACCTTCTTGCCACAAAAACTCAGCAGTTCTTAAAAACAAACGCGTTCTCATCTCCCAACGAACCACATTTGCCCATTGATTTATCAGTAAAGGCAAATCTCTATAGGATTGAACCCATCCTTTATAAGTAGACCAGATGATAGCTTCACTTGTAGGACGAACAATTAATTCTTCTTCCAATTTAGCATTAGGATCTACAATTAATTTACCTGGACGTGTCTCATCATTTTTTAAACGATAATGAGTAACAATGGCACATTCTTTTGCAAAACCTTCAGCATTTTTTTCTTCAGCTTCAAACATACTCTTAGGAACAAATAAAGGAAAATAGGCATTACTATGCCCTGTTTCTTTAAACATTCTGTCTAATTCTGCTTGCATTTTTTCCCATATTGCATAACCGTATGGCTTAATTACCATACAACCTCTTACACCTGAGTTCTCCGCTAAATCTGCTTTAACTACAAGTTCGTTATACCATTTGGAATAATCCTCTTCTCTTTTTGTTAAGTTCTTACTCATAATGAATAGTTTGGCATAAAAATTGTTTAACTTATTTTAACTAAATAGTTCGGCAAAACTAACTATTTTTGTAATGTCCAACAATAAAAAAGCTATAGATATGAAAACAAATTATTTTTTTACCAAAAAAATCTCCATTTATTCTGTATTTGGACTTTTAGCATTAATTGGAACTTCTTGTGGTTCATACCAAAACACTTCATATTATGATAATGATGGAATTTATGGTTCTACCGACAATAAACCTAAACAAACTGAAGAATCGAAAGCTAACAGTGCTTATTATAAAGAATACTTTAGTTCTTTAAAGCAAGAAAGTGAGGAGGTTTTTACAGATGTTGAAACTTACTCGTCTTATAATGATACCGTTTCAAGAAATCAATCTCAAACTGATATAAACTACGCTGGTTGGGGATCTAACAATTCTGAAAATATTATCGTTAATGTTTATGATAATGGTTGGGGTTGGAATAACTGGGGTTGGAATAACTGGGGCTGGAATAACTGGGGTTGGAACAACTGGGGCTGGAATAACTGGGGTTGGAACAACTGGGGTTGGAACAACGGATGGGGTTGGAATAACTGGTACGGGCCAGGATGGGGTTGGAATAATGGTTGGTATGGAAATGGTTGGGGATGGAATAACGGATGGAATGGTAATAATTATGCTTTTTCTAACGGAAGAAGAAATACCAATTACAACAACAATATAAATAATGGTTTGGGAAACAGAAGAGTTTCTAATTTAGGAAATACTAGAAATACAAATACTACAAGAAGCAATTATCAAACTGGTGGAGTTAGACGAACTAATACCACTGTTAGAAATCCAAATACGACTAGAAATGATTCTCAAACTGGTGGCGTAAGACCTACTACTGGTTCTACTAGAAATGATAATAACACTGTTAGACCATCAACAACTCCAGTTAGAACGAACAATAACACTAGAAGTGATAGTCCGAGATCTTACTCTCCAAGCCCAAGTAATAGCGGTAGCAGAGGTGGTAGCTTCGGTGGTGGAGGCGGTAGCTTCGGCGGTGGAGGCGGTGGAGGTAGATCGTCTGGCGGAGGTAGAAGATAATCATCAATCTAAAGTAAAAATTTATGAAATCGCCATTAACAACAAGGTTGCATAAGCAAACACCAATAAATAAAAGGCGATAACATATATGACAACTAATAAACAACTTTTACATATATGAAAAAGATATTTGCAATTGCGATAGCAACATTAGCTGTCTCATCAATTCAAGCACAAGATATAAACGATGCCTTACGTTATGGTCAAACTGATTTGAACGGAACTGCACGCTTTAGAGCAATGGGTGGCGCTTTTGGAGCATTAGGTGGTGATTTTTCTTCACTTAATCTAAATCCAGCAGGTTCTGTAATATTTGCTAACAATCAAGTGGGATTAACTCTAAGCAATTTTAATATTAAAAACAATTCCAATTATTTCGGAAATAAAACTTCTGAAAATGATAATAGTTTTGATTTAAATCAGGCTGGTGCCGTTTTTATATTTGAAAATGGAAGTGCTAAAAGCGATTGGAAGAAATTCTCCATAGCTATAAATTATGAAAATGCTAGAAATTTAGATAACTCGTTATTTTCATCTGGAGTAAATAGACAAAATTCAATAGATAATTACTTTTTAAGTTATGCCAATGGTGTGCCCTTTGGAAACTTAAATAGTTTTAATTATGAGGATTTATTTTTTAACGAACAACAAGCTTATCTAGGGTATAATTCGTATATAATTGATCCTTTAAACACAACAAACAACAATATAGAATATTTCACTAATATAGCTGGTGGCGGAAATTATTATCAAGAAAATTCTATAGAAAGTGTTGGTTATAATGGAAAACTTACTTTTAACGCAGCTACAGAATACAAAGATAAATTCGCTTTTGGTATTAATTTAAACTCACACTTTATTGATTATAGACAATCTTCGAGCTTTTTTGAAGCTAATGATAATCCAAGATACGCTGTTGGGTCTACAGTAGATAGAGTTCGTTTTAACAACCAACTTTATACCTACGGAACAGGTTTCTCTTTCAATATTGGAACAATTTTTAAACCAACTAAAGAAGTAAGATTAGGTCTGGCTTATGAATCTCCTACGTGGTACCGACTTAACGATGAATTATCTCAACGAATTGTAACTTCAGGTTATGGATTGAATGCTGCTCAAGATAATACTTTGTATTCTACTCAAATTACAGACCCTAACGTAACTATGATTTTTCAACCTTATAAACTACAAACTCCAGGAAAATGGACTGGTAGTTTTGCTTACATCTTCGGAAAAAAAGGATTGATAAGTCTTGATTATTCTATGAAAGATTACAGTAATATGGAGTACAGACCTCAAAACGATTTCCCTAATGAAAACAGATCAATGAGAAACTTGTTAACAACCTCAAGTGAAGTTAGATTGGGTACAGAATATAAAATCAAAAAACTAAGCTTAAGAGGTGGTTACCGTTGGGAACAAAGCCCTTATAAAAATGGTAATGCTATTGGTGATTTAACAGGTTATTCTGGTGGATTAGGATATAATTTTGGTTCAACTAAAGTTGACTTGGCTTACGCTCATGCTAAAAGAAATTACAATTTACAATTCTTCTCGCAAGGACTTGTTGATCCAGCAAGAATTGAAAATATAACAGATAATGTAACTCTTACTGTAATATTTGAATTATAATCTGATAAAAAACATTTGAATAAACCATTCGTTTTCGGATGGTTTTTTTTATGGAATAATCTTCAAATGAAATTCATAGTTTCTGAAACAACTTCAAATTAATTATTGTAATTTTGCACTCCAATTAAATTAAGGTATGAGAACCAAATCGTTAAAGAAAAACAAAATCAATGTCATTACACTAGGATGTTCTAAAAACACTTACGATAGTGAGGTTTTAATGGGACAATTGAAAGCTAGTGGCAAAGATGTTGTGCATGAACAAGAAGGAAATATTGTAGTAATAAACACTTGTGGTTTTATTGATAATGCTAAGGCAGAATCTGTAAATACTATTTTGGAATATGCCGATAAAAAAGAACGCGGAATTGTAGATAAAGTATTCGTTACCGGATGCTTATCCGAACGCTATCGTCCTGATTTAGAAAAGGAAATCCCGAATGTTGATCAATATTTTGGCACTACAGAATTACCTCTTCTGTTGAAAGCGCTTGGTGCTGATTACAAACACGAATTACTTGGTGAACGACTTACAACAACACCAAAAAACTATGCCTATTTAAAAATTGCTGAAGGTTGTGATAGGCCTTGTAGTTTTTGTGCCATTCCAATTATGCGAGGCAAACACGTTTCCCAATCTATTGAAAAATTGGTTAAAGAAGCCGAAGGTTTAGCAAAAAATGGTGTGAAAGAATTAATTCTAATTGCACAAGATTTAACCTATTATGGTTTGGATTTATACAAAAAACGTAATCTTGCCGAATTACTTGAAAACCTTGTGAAAGTAGAAGGAATTGAATGGATTCGATTACATTATGCCTTCCCAACTGGTTTTCCGATGGATGTATTGGAATTGATGAAACGCGAACCAAAAATCTGTAATTATATTGACATTCCGCTGCAGCATATTTCTGATAAGATTTTGAAATCTATGAAACGCGGTACAACAAAAGAAAAAACTACCAAATTATTAAAAGATTTTCGTGAAGCCGTTCCTGGAATGACGATTAGAACTACATTAATTGTTGGTTATCCAGGTGAAACACAAGAAGATTTTGAAATCATGAGAGATTGGGTTCAAGAAATGAAGTTTGAACGTTTGGGTTGCTTTACGTACTCTCACGAAGAAAATACTGGTGCCTTTGTTCTCGAAGATGATGTTCCTGAAGAAGTTAAAAAAGCTCGTGCTCAAGAAATAATGGACTTACAATCACAAATTTCATGGGATTTGAATCAAGAAAAAGTGGGTCAAACATTTAAATGTATTATTGATAGAAAAGAAGGTGAACATTTTGTTGGAAGAACCGAATTTGATAGTCCAGATGTAGATAATGAAGTACTGATTGATGCTGCAAAATTCTATGTTAAAACTGGAGAATTTGTAAATGTAAAAATCATTGAAGCAACAGAATATGATTTATACGGTGAACCTATATAATTTGAAATATTTTTTATAAATTTGACTCTCTAAACAATTTGATATGAAAACATTAAAATCAGTTTTTACAATAAGTTTACTCTTAGGCTCTATAACATTTGCATCAGCTCAATTCGGTGGAAATAGAATGAATAATGGTATGGGAATGGGAATGGGCACAAGAAACCAACAGAATATCCAAAATAACAGTAATTTTGGACGCAATGAAAAAAGTGCTGAAGAGATAGAAAAAGAAAGAGTAGAAAACATTAACAAAACTGTTGAATTTTTAAAAACAGAATTAAAATTAGATGAACTACAAATTATTGTCATCCGTAAAGAAATAGAAACTAGTTCAAAAAAGATTTATGCAGTTGTAAAAAATGATGAAATTTCTGAAGAAGACAAAACTAAAGAAATTGAAGCAATCTCTGAAAAAACCGACACAACAATAAATACTTTTTTAAATGCTGAGCAAAAAGAAAAGTATAAAAAGTTTATTGAAAATAAAAAAGAAAATTTAAACAAACTGAAAGAAAAACGATCGAGATAAAAACTCAAATCACAAATAAAAAACTCCTAAACAATCAAGTTTAGGAGTTTTTCGCGTTATTAACCAACCTTATAATCAATTATGATTTTGCTACAACAGTACCTTTAAAAGTTAAAACTTTCGGATTAACATCAGCGCTTGTTGTAACGGTAACAGTTTTTGTAAATGAACCAGCAGCAGCAGCATTGTATGTAGCTTTTACATATCCAGATTTTCCTGGCGCAATAGATTCTTTTGTATAATCGGCAGCTGTACAACCACAAGCTGGTTTTACATTTGTAATGATAACTGCTTTATTACTTGTATTTTTAAATTGAAATTCAATCAATTTTGGTGTTCCTTGAGGAATTTGTCCTACGTCGATAGTTTCACTTTTCCAAGCAATAGAACCTGCTTCCGTAGTTTTTACTGTTGGAGTTTCCTCTTTAGAAATTACTGTAAATGACATTAATCCTAAAGTCAAAGCTAACATTGAAATTTTTAAAATTTTCATATTTTAATTTGTTTAAATTTGTTTTGTTTTAAAGTCCACTATAAATGAACAATACAAAGATAAGTCAACAACTATTTTACTTCTGTTAATCGATTTCAAATGTTTGTTAATGACTTGTTAACTGAAAAAAGTTGGTGCTTTTTTTTAGTAATATTACCTTTTGAAACACATCAATATTGAAAACTAAAAACCTCAACATAATAATCGTTCTCGGATTAGTTGCTACCATTGGAATATTGATAGCACAATTACTATGGACAAAAGAAGCCTTCAATTTAGAAGAAAAAAAATTCTCTCAACGCACCCATATTGCTCTTTTAGAAGTAGTTAAAAAACTTTACCAAGGAACAAATAGCGAACTTCCCATACAAAATCCGATTAAGAAAATTGCTAATGATTATTATATTGTCAATGTCGAAAACGATTTTCAACCCGATATTTTAGAACATTATCTAAAATCGGAATTTACTAAATTCAATATCAACACCGATTTTGAATATGCCATGTACAATTGTCAAAGTGATGAAATGGTTTATGGCAATTACGTGTCTTTTGACAATAGTAAGCCTGATGAAAAATCAGTTTATTTTCCAAAGCACGAAAACTTGGTCTATTATTTTGCTGTTCGTTTTCCTGATGAAACTAGTTATTTATTGAGCTCTTTGCGTTTTTGGTTTGTGCTTTCCATAGCATTAATTATCATTTTATTGGTTTACGTATATTCCATTTACACCATTATCCAACAAAAAAAATACTCTGAATTGCAACGCGATTTCATCAACAATATGACGCACGAGTTTAAGACTCCGCTATCCTCCATCCTACTCGCTTCAACCTATTTGAACAAACAAGATGTCATTCAAAAAGATACTAAACTTGAAAAATACACCGAGATTATTATCAATCAAAGTAAAAAGCTAAACAGTCATATTGAGCAAATTTTAAACATTGCCAAGTCGGATAATGCTCCTATGACTATGAATAAAAAAGAAATTCTATTGGTACCGATAATAAAAGATGTAATTGAAAACATGCAATTAAAACATCCTAATTTATCCGTAAAAATTAATGCTGATGAAACTACAAAAATCAATGCAGACGAGTTTCATTTTACCAATATCGTTTACAATCTTTTAGATAATTCTATAAAATATTGCGAAGAAAACCCAACGATTTCAATTGATATTTTAGAAGACAAAAACAAAATCAAATTGGATTTTTCAGATAATGGAATTGGCGTTTCAAATAAAAATTTAAATTTTATCTTTGATAAATTTTACAGAATTCCGAGTACAAAAAGCAACGAAGTGAATGGTTTCGGACTTGGTTTGTACTACGTAAAGAAAATCTGTACCCAACATAATTGGAAAATTTTCGCCACTAATAATGACGATAAAGGAATCACAATTTCAATTGAAATACCTAAATAACTAAGTAAATAATTCAGCATTTTTGAGATGCTGAAATAAATTCAGCATAATATGACAAAATATAAAATTCTTTACGCCGAAGACGACGAAACGCTTGCCTTTCTAACCAAAGACAATTTAGAAATGCACTACGATGTAACCCATTGCACAGATGGCGAAATGTGTCTTAAAGCTTTTAAAAGTGAAGCTTTTGATATTTGTATTTTTGATATTATGATGCCCAAAATGGATGGTTTTGAACTGGCTGAAAAAATTCGTCAGTTGAATTCCGATGTGCCAATCATCTTTTTGTCGGCTAAAACCTTGAAAGAAGACCGAATTAAAGGATTACGTCTTGGAGCAGATGACTATTTAGTAAAACCCTTTAGCATCGAAGAATTGTTGCTTAAAATCGAAATTTTCTTAAAGCGTTCTCAGAAAAATACTACGGTAGAAAACGTGATTTATACTGTTGGAAAATACCAATTCGATCATAAAAACTATTTGGTATTTACCGATTCCGAAAAAATTAGTTTGACGCAACGTGAAGCCGAATTATTGAAACTATTTCTAGACAACAAAAATGTTGTAATGAAACGTGAAGAAATACTTAAATCACTTTGGGGCAACGACGATTATTTTATGGGAAGAAGTTTGGATGTATTCATCTCTAGATTGCGTAAAATTTTAGCCAATGAAAAAGGAATCACCATTGAAAATTTACACGGAATTGGTTTCAAATTTAATGTTGAATAATTATTCTTTCAACACTCTATTGATTTGAACAAAGCTTCTTGAATAGTAGCCTTCTTTGGTGGATGAAATCATTACTCCAGCGCTTGTTGACGAGTGAATGAACTTTATTTCGTCTTCCAAAACTTCCGTAATCATTCCAACATGGCTTATTCTTGAGCCTCCAAAAGTGGCAAAGAAGATTAAATCACCTTTTTGGGCTTGAGATTTATTTATTCGCTCACCAACACCTGTCATTTCATGAGACGAACGCGGCAAAGTCATATCGATGCTTTTAAAAGTATGAAACATTAAACCTGAGCAATCAAATCCTGCACTGGTTGTTCCTCCTCTTCTATAACGAGTTCCAATATGTTCTGAAGCTTTTTCTATTAAAAATTCGGCTTTAGTTAAGTTGGCTGCCGATAAAGGCTTTGCAGTTTCAATTTCCTTTTGCACTTCAACCACTTCCGATTTATTTACCGCTGGTTCGCCAGTTCCTTTTCTGATGATTAAAAACTGATCTACTTTTAAGCCATTAGCTACACTCGGATTTAGTTTTGTCAATTCTTCTATAGAAACTCCAGTTTGTTTAGAAATTCCGTATAAAGTTTCTTTGGGCAATACTTTGTGCACTACATCTACATTAGAAACAAGATGCTCCACTTTAGTTTCTGTAACGATATCTTTTATTGGATTTTGCTCTTGAACCACTTTTTCAGGAAGCGTTGCTTCTTCCATATTAGGTAATTGCAATTTCATTCCAGCTTTTAGATTACTTGTCTTTAAAGTTGGATTTAATTCGCACAACGTTTCCATAGAAACACCATATTTTTTAGAAATGCTGTACAAAGTTTCTTTTGATTTTACACTATGCGTTGCTTTCGAAGCACCTTCAATATCTTTAACCTTATCTTGTTTCAGATTCTCACTTTTCTCTGCAACTTCTTTTTTCTCAGCAACCTCTTTTTTGGATGGCTTTTCCTTCTCTTTAAACTTCTTATTCGGAATTTTAACCTCAGCATTCAAACCCAAGACAGCGCCTTTCAATTTCGGATTCAAATCAAAGATTTCCGATTGGGTTACGTCGTATTTTTTGGCAATAGAATAAATAGATTCGCCTGATTTTACCTTATGTTTAATTACTTTTTGAGCAAAAGTTTGGATAGATAAAAACAGAAAGAACAGTATAAATAGTTTGAAAAATTTCATGAGTTAAGTATAATTCTCAGCACTAAAATGTGCCATTAAAAAGTTTTGCAATTTACAAATAAATGTGCATTTGGTCGATGTTTTTTAACTAAAATTTAAAAAATAACCTATTTATCGAGTAAAATTTAAGTAATTTTCAATAATTGAAACTTATTAAACTCATAAGTAAATTTTTATTATTTTTACATTATTAAATTATATGCCATGAATTGGAGTGCCAAAATTATAAGCCATAACGGCGAAAAACGAATTGCTGTTTATTTTGAAAAGAATAAAGATCTAATAGAACGAATAAAAAAACTTGAAGGTTCGCGCTGGAGTCAAAGTTTGAAGGTTTGGCATTTGCCAGATACTGAAAAATATAGAAATCAATTTCAAATTATATTTCCTGAAACTAAACTTATTAATGAAGAAGGAATTGAAGCAATTACTAAGTTTACGCTTTGGTTACGCTCCAAACGTTACAGCGAAAAAACTATAATAACCTATTGTGACGGATTGAAATCCTTTTTAGTTTTCTACAATAAAAAACCTATACAATCTATTACAAATGAAGATGTTATAATTTTTAATAATGAATATATAATTAAAAATAAATTATCAGAATCATATCAAAATCAAATTGTAAATGCAATAAAGTTATATTTCAAAATAATTAGAGATACCAAAATTGATATTGAAAAAATACATCGACCAAAAAGGGCTAAAACTTTACCAAATGTTTTGAGTAAAGAAGAAGTAAAAGCCATTCTTGAAGCGCCAACCAATCTAAAACACAAGATGATGTTGAGTTTAATTTATAGCTGTGGTTTGCGCAGCGGAGAATTATTGGCACTTGAACCTAAACATATTGACTCAAAACGAAACATTGTTTTACTTAAAAATTCAAAAGGAAAAAAAGATCGAATCGCACCATTAAGTCCAAAAATATTAGAATTATTGAGGTCCTACTATCTTATGTACAAACCTGTTAAATATTTATTTGAAGGAAATATTGTTGGTGAACCCTATTCAGAAAAAAGTTTACAACAAGTAATGAAACAATCAATTCAAAAAGCAAATATTTTTAAGCCAGTTACATTACATTGGCTTCGTCATAGTTTTGCTACTCATTTATTAGAAAGCGGAACCGATTTAAGATATATTCAAGAATTGCTTGGTCATAGCAGTAGTAAAACAACTGAAATTTACACACATGTAAGTACCAAAAATATTCAGCAAATCCGAAGTCCGTTTGATGATTTATAATTTATATTTTATACATTTGACATAAATACGCTATTTAGTAGCGCTAATCATACCCAATTTGGGTGTATTACCGCTATAACATAGCGACTATATACAAGTTATGCTCTATCATAGAAAAATATGAATAAAATCAACATTCTGCTAGTTGACATCTATATTTCTGAATCCAAAACATCAGAGGCAATTTCAGATGAGGAAAATTCTAAAATTCTTAATTTTAGAAATGAGTTTACACATTTTATAAAATTAGAAGAAAATAGTAATGTAAAAAAACTTATTGATGAAGCTGAAATTATTCCTGATTATGTCCTTGAATCTTTTTTAATCAATAAGTTTATTGAGTTTAAATCATCAAACATTCTTTGTGTCGGTCTATACTCGAAAGAGGGTTTGAAAATTATTAAAAACTCCCTAAATTCTCTAGGTTTAACAGTAAATAAAATTTGGTATGTTAAACAAAAAGATCCAGACACTTACAAAATTCAATTTTGTCAAAACCCACCTAATGCTAGCTTTGAAAAGTATCTCGAAGAAATTGAAGAGAGATGGGAAAAATCATATCGTGAGAGAAAAGACTTCATTAACTTTTTAAAAACAGAATTTTTAGATTTAGAATGGAGAGTTATTGAAGTAGATTATATAAAACCAATAACTAAGGAATATATCATGAACAAAATAAATGACAGAGCATAACCGCAGTTTGCACCAATTGCTGGGCTTGCGCTTGCTATTTTGTTCTTCGTGGAAAATAATCTGGTGACTTCTACTCTATCTTTCTAAGAAATTTTGTAGGTTTGTTTTGGTCAGTGATTGCAGCAGCAACTGGTGCAAGCTGCATACGTTAGCAAGCATTATAAATCCACGTAAACTAAAAAAAATGAAATTCTGGTTTGGTTTAATATTATCGTTATTTGGTGGCTTACTAGGAATAGGTCTTTTTCGTGAATGGATAAGATTAAAAACTATTTTAGATGATTCAAACCTTGATATTATTTCTTTAATAATTCTTGTAATAGGATTATTGCTTTCTGCCTTTGACCATTTTGAACAGTCACAAGATTTAAAGAAATTAGAGAATGAGCAAAAAGGCAGAGTACTTGAACCAAATCAAAAGGAAAATCTAATATTAGCTTTAAAAAAAGCTTCAAAGACAAAGGTTGTTTTAATGAGTATTCAAGGAGACCGAGAATCTTTTAGATTTGCTAATGCTATCAAGGATTTACTTGTTGAATCAAATTGGGAAGTTGATGGAGTTTGGGAGGAAATAATAATTGGAGGTATTGGACCAGGATTAGTAGTTCGAGAAAAATCTTCAGATGCAAACTCAATTGGAAAGATTGTTAATGAAGCTTTAAATAAAAATAATATAAATGCAAAAGTTGTTGTAAAATCAGATCTTAAACCAGATTTAATTCAAATCATTGTTGGTTCGCGACCTTAATTTCAGCCAATGTTAGTAGTCATATTTAAATGAAATAACGCATGCTAACATTGGTTTTCATCAATGGCGAGGCTTGCGCTCATCAGGAAAGTACGCTGATGCAATAAAATTTTGGTTATATTTGTGTGGTCAGTGCTGAAAGTCGCCACTGAATGAAAGCCAAGGGACGTTGGCGGTAATACTCCTAAACCTGAGTAGTTATCACATCAATATTTAAATCCAATTTTTGATAATCTTTGTCATTAGTGACAACTTTATACTTATTTAAAATTGCTAATTGAGCGTAATAAGCGTCATTAAAATCAACAATTTTAAAATTTTTCAATATAGCACTTTTATCAATTGCATTAAAATTATCTCCAACAATTACTAAATTTGGTAGTTTAAAAATTTTATTAATTGATATTGTAATAGTTTCAACAGAATTCTCATATTCTTTTATTCCCACAAAGTCTCTTTTAAAATCTTTATCGACAAATTTATTATTTGTTATCCATTGATTATAATCTCTACGAAGTAAAACATTTGCAAACTCAGAAACAACCATTGAAGTAATATAAATTGGTGAGTCTCTAGTTATTAATTTTTCAAGCAATCTAGCATATTGAGATTGGTCGTTTGCTTGAAATCCAGCAACTGTCCCATATAATAAAAGCCAAATATTTGTATCAAAAAAGAATTGGTCAGTATAACCAACTTCGAAGTCTTTTAATTTAATCGTTGCCATACAAAGCATCATTAGAATTTTTCTCAAAAGATTCTTTATCCGCAAAATATTCTTTTGCTCTTTGAATAACGTCTCTAAAAAGTATTCTGTCATCCATTTCTACATTCTCTAGTTTTAAATATTCATTTAAAAACTCTCCTGTATATTCTTTTTTACTATATAAACTTCCAATTGCAGCATTAAGAAAGGCTGTAATCATAATCGTAATACCAGCAAAATCTAATTCAACTTTTTCTTTTCGCTGTAAACAAGAATCAACTATCTCAAAAATTTTCATTCCATTTTCAGTGGAAACCGCTAATTCTGAATTAATTACATCTTTTATTACTATGTGTTTCATTGTTTTTATTTCTTTATGCAAATGTACGTTATTAAAAAATATTATCAAAATCTTCAACCTCTTGAATTAGCACATAATGATTGGAATCATTTAGATTAAATTTAATATTTACAATTGTTCCTTCAAATATAGAATTTAATTTAGCTTTTACAACATTTCCATTCTTAAATTCATAAAAACCATCAGATGAAATAATTTGTATTTTTCCACGATTTAATTTAATGAATTCAAAAATAACAGATAATCCCAAACCTCCAGAAGTTACACCTGTTTTGGTTGTATTACCTTTAATCATAGCCCATTCAATAGCATCAGCTCCTCCAATTTCTTTATTCAAATAGTCAGAAACATTCTGCTTTATATTAACACCTTTATCAACTATTGTGAAATGCAATGGTTTATCAACTTTTCTTGGGAAAAATTGACCGCAAGTATGTATATAATCACACTTTCCGTGTGTTCTAGCATTTTCGTATATCTCAAAAATATTTCTTGTAATCTCTTTCCCCAATTTTTTACTATGAGATGGAAATTGTGGTTTACTTAATAATTCATTTTGAATATAATTATAAAAACCACTATCATCATTTGGAGTAAACTTCATATAAGTTAATGAAGTATCATAATTATCATCTATTCTTTCAAAACCGAAAGGAACTAGAAAAGCATTTTTTCTTAGAATAGTTTCTATTGCAGTATTTATATTTTTTAAACTAATTTTATTATTTTTTGATTCTAAAATTTCAAAAATCGTGCCAATTAAAGCACATAAATTAGCTTCTAAAAAAGTTACTTTCTCGAAATCAAAAGTAATTTCAGAATTGTTTACATTTTGATGTTTATTAATCCAAGTTATAATAAAATCATATCCTTCAAACTCACTTTTAATATCATTGGGAATGGTTATTATCATATTGTGGAAACTTAATTAATATTTTTGCTAAAATATGAAATAAAATCAACAAAAGTAAATAAAAGTACTACCGCCAACAGCGGTTTCACGAAATTGCGGGGTTTGGGATTTATCAGAATTGGTAATTTTTGAAACTAAATTTTGTCTATATTTGTAATCAAAAGTGTTGAAAATCCGCAACTTCGTGAAGCGGCGCCACGTTGTAAGTAATTTTATGGAAATGCTAAAAAAAATATTTGGAATTAAAACAGAAAAGCCGAGTTTGGTAATTGAACCTAATGGTATTAACACGATTGGCGGAAAAGGAAATAAGGAAATAGAAATACCTTATTTTGAGTATAGTCCTGTGGTTTATCTTGGTTGTATCTCAAAAGATGAAAAAGAATTAAAACTTTTAGATTTTGACTTACATATAGTTTGTCCAATATTTATAGATTTATCTGAACCAATCTTTTTTGATTATTCAGATTATAAAAAACCAATTATTATAACCGAGAATGTTGAAACTAATTTTTATCAATATTTTGAAGATATACCAAATACTTCAATTATAGAATATAAAGAAATTAATTTCAGTTTTAATTATGCAAAGACAGTTAAAACAAAAATAGGTATACATAATATTGAACATGTTCCAGGTGAAATAGGACAATTTATAAACCCGAATTGGATACAAGAAGAGCAATGGCCGAATTGTCCAAAGAATGGAAAAAAAATGAAGTTTTTATTTCAATTAACCTATGTTGAAGAAAGTATTGTTTTAAAAGGTCAAGACGTATTGGAAAAAGAATCTATAGAACCATACTTAAATTTTGGAGGAGATTTTTATGTTTTTTATGAACCCGAATCAAAAACAATTGCATATCTAATTCAGTATGAATAAAAACTACTTACAACAGGCGTTTGGCAAGATTGCGAATTTTGTAGTAAATTCACATTTATTTCTCGCAAGAAATTTTATCTTTGATAGAAAATAATCGGTTCCGAAGTTCGCAAACTCGCCAAGCGCCGGAACGTTAACAGTAAGCTTTAAAAAAAACCAGCGGAAATTATGAAGACTTATTTAAATACACTTTTTATTTTTTTTCTTATATCTATCCCAAACATAGCGAAATCTCAGAATTTAGAAAATTTTGAGGAATATATTGTTAACGAATGGTCTCTAGAATATTATGAAACTGGTGGAGCAAAATTTCCACCAAAATCTGGGCATGAAAATGATAAAATGATTTTTACCAAAGAGCATAAATCAGAATCAATAAACAACGGTGTTTCTCAAGTTGGAACATGGGAATTTGATAAAGAAAATGGAATTTTATTAGTTGTTGAAGAAAAAAATGAATTCAAAATGAAATTTAAAGTCATTTCCTGTACAGAAACTAATTGTGTTTTGGAATTAAAAAATTTACAAGGTCAGAAAATACGAGCTTTTTTAGTTGCAAATTAATAAAAGTCTACTGTTAACAACGATTTTGCGCTATTGCTGGACTTGAGCTTGCTATTTAGTCTTCGTGGAAAATAATCTGGTGGCTACAATTCTATCTTTCTAAGAAAAGTCGTAGTTTTGTTTTGGTCAGTGCTTGCAGCATCAACAGACGGCAAGCATGGGAACGTTGGGCGATATTTTATGAAAAAAATGTGCATAATAGAAGTTCTGGAAATTATTTTTATATTCAATTCCAACCTTTAGCAAATAAAATACATCTTAATTTTATAAACCTAAATCAACATTATGAAAAATCTAATCTATTTTGTTATCGCAATCTTAACTGTAAAATCTCATTCTCAAAACAAAAACTTCATAGATCAACCTTACGTTGAAACAACATCAAAAGCTGACACTCTTATAATTCCTGATAGAATTTATTTAAACATTGTAATTTCCGAAAAAGATACAAGGGGAAAAATATCTCTAGAAGAATTGGAAACTAAAATGATAAACAAATTAAATTCTATTGGAATTGATCTAAAAAAACAATTATCACTATCAGATTTATCAAGTAACTTCAAAAAATATTTTCTTAAACAGCAAGAAGTACAAAAAGCTAAACTTTTTAATTTATTAGTTTTTGATGCAAAAACTGCAGGTTTAGTAATTCAAAAACTCGAAGAAGAAAATATATCAAACATATATTTAGAAAAAACTGAATATTCAAAAATTGAACAATTAAAACTTGAACTCAAAAGTTTAGCTGTCAAAAAAGCAATTAAAAATGCTGAATATTTAGTCAAACCTTTTAATCTAAAAGTTGGTGAAGCAATGTTTATTTCTGACATTGATGTAAACATTACAAACCTTAACTATGGTAGGAATTCTGCAATTCAAATTCGAGGAATTGCGAGTCTTAGGGAATATGGTTCTGAAGCCGAAAACAAAGAAATTGAATTTGAAAAAATAAAAGTAAGTGCGGAAGTAGGTGTTAAATTTAAACTTGAAAAGTAATACATCGTACAACCGCCGTTTGAATCAATTTCTGGGCTTGCGCTTGTGTTTCCGTCTTAGTGGTAAATACTCAGATGTTTTCAATTCTATCTTTCAAATTAATTTTGTAGATTTGTTTTGGTGAGTGCTGGCAGCAGCAACTGAATACAAGCGGTCGAACATTGTGAAAAATTCCCAAAACACTTGTAGAATTCAAGACATTAATTTAAAACTTAACTCTATCATATGAAATCGCCATTAACATCAAGTTTGCGCTAACAAACACTAATGATTAAAAAGGCGATACCATACGTTACCTCTAAAAAATAAAATTTAAACATATGAAACCAATATTTACGATTCTATTTCTGATTTCCAGTTTGACATTATTTTCACAAACTGAGAATGTAGTTGGAAATTACAAACTTATCCTTGAAACTAAAGACAATAGCTCATTTGAATATGAATTGACTTTAAGCCAGGACGGAACATTTTCCTTTCATTATTATTCGAATATCAAACAAGGAATTCCACCCGAAGTAAATAAATATGGAAAAGGAAATTGGACTATAAAAAATAATGTGATTACATTCTTCTCTGATAAGCAAAAAGATTTTGATGAAAAATACACTTTGGATTTTACAAATACCAAAGCAAGATTTGTTACAAAATCTCCTCGTGATAAAAGTGAAGAAATAATAAAAACTCAACTTAAGTTCCTAGAGTCAGAAATTTTCTGGATGAGAAGAATTGATATAGATAAAATATAAAACTAAATATTGTAAGCGTTCCTCGCAATTGCAAATTTTGTGGTAAGTTCACAACCACGTTTCGTAAGAATTTTTATCTTTAACAGAAAATAATCGGTTCCGAAGTTTGCAACTTATGCAAACAGGAACGTTGGGTGTCATTTGGCGAAACAAAAAAAGAACAAAACATAAAATAAAAAAATATGGGAACTTGGGGAATAACCGCATTTGAAGATGATACAGCAATGGAATTTTACGATGAATTTTGTGAATCTGAACAATCAATAAATGATTTGGAAGATTGTTTAGACATTGTAATCTCACAAAATTATAATATGGACGATTTGCTTATGGAAGGATTCATTGAACCAATTAACGCATTGGTTTGTGCTGAAATTATTGCAACTGCAAATGGAAAACCATGTGAAAAACTTCCAGATGATGAATATCATGATGAAATGGAAGTTCAAATGATTGATTTTGAAAAACTAAATCAGAATTTAACATCTGAAATAAAGCAAAAAGCAAAAGAAACTATAAACAAAATTAAAACAGACAACCAAATGCATCTAAATGTTTTGTGGTTGGAATCTGAATCATTTGAAGAATGGAAAGAATATTTAGAAAATTTAATTGAAAGAGTAGAATAAATAAAAAAACGAACGCCCAACAGCCGTTTCCGTTGGCAGAAATTTTACACAACTGTTATATGAAAAAAATATTTTATGTATTGTTATTCGTTTCATCTTTGAGCATAAAAGCTCAAGAATATGAATTTGACACTATGACAATTTATTCTACAAAATTGGGTTTGAATCAAAATTCGGTTTCAAACTATTTCAGTTCAAAAAATAAAACCTATTCTTTTAAAATTTTTAGTTATGACGGTATTTTACAAGGTAGGCTATATGACTTCAAAAGATGTAAAGTACATTATTATAACGTTGAAGAAGTTATATCAAATAATGATACAATCACAAAATTTACTTATAAGGAGACTTCTTATCTAAAAACTGGTCAGGAATTTTACACAAGTTACGTTTATGATTTTGAAACTACTGAAGAAAATGATGATTATAAACAAGTCAAATTAAACGTTTTTAAAAACTCCAAAAGAAAAAAACCCGTTATTCATTTTGATTTAAAATTAAAGAAAATTGATGTCAATTTGTTTCAAGCATTTAGAGTAAGTTGTATTCACCGTTTCGAATTTGTACCACAATTTGATATTAATGGTAACTATATTGTTGAAAGTGCAAAAGGAGTCACGCATGAAGGTCAAATAATTGAACATCGTTTACTGGAATATAACAAAATAAACTTAATACTCAAAGCAGATTAAAAACTTCTACTAACCCAAGTTTTAAATTAGGCTTAATCTTGTTATTTTGTTTTTTTGTAAAAAACAATCTGGTGGCTACGACTTTATATTTCTAAGAAAATCCTTAGTTTTGTTTTGATTAGTGCGTGTATCAGTAACAGATGCAAGTGTCCGAACGTTACCAGTAAAACTTAAAAAATGCGTAAAACGACAACCACAGTTTTGACAATCATAATACTTTGGATAAGTATTTTAACATCAATTGTAAGAAATCCGCAATTTGGCGTTCAATTCATATTTGGATGTATTAGCTTAATAAGTGCTTCAACAACTTTGCTTCTGAGAAGAAAAGATTTAAGTCTCGGAATTTTAACTTTTGCATTATTTCTATCTACTTTTAATGTAATTATATTTAATGAATCATTAAGCCTAAAATTTGGTTTTATTAGTTTGATACCTTTTTTGTTATTACTTATATTAATTTTTTCAAACTTTGGCGAATTAATTGATTTGAGAGAAAAATGGTTTGGAGTTGAAACTGTTGAAATTGAAAAATCACAACTTAATAAAATAGCTTTCTACAAACGTGAATTTCAAAATTTATCTTCCGAAGAATTATTAAGAAGAGAAAATGAAGATAGAATTACTGAAGAAGCAAGAATTGCTATCAAACAACTTTTGAGTGAAAGAGATAATACAATGTATATAAGTTAAGTACTACTGGTAACATTTATTTACCACATTTGATTACTATGATATTTCTAAAATAAGATTCATATTTTCTATTGTTTTTGGTAATATTTCAATATCTTTTATTCATTTAAAACAATAGATTTATTTAAACATTAATTAGCTCAATTTGTTTTAATCAATTTTAATTTTAGACCATGATTCTTATCTAAATAATAAAATTAAACATTCAATTTCTTGAGAGTTTTTTTACATTTGACCAATTACTAGTTGAAATAAGTTGTTTTAAATTATTAAATATAGAATTGCGAAATGAGTGAGTATAAAAATAGTCGTTGTATAAATTGCGATACCGAGATAATTGGTAAATTTTGTCACAATTGCAGTCAAAAATCAAATACACAACGTCTTGGCATTAAACATTTTATCCAACACGACATAATTCATGGCGCATTTCATTTAGATAAAGGTTTGCCTTTTACACTAAAAGAAATCATACTAAGACCTGCTACTGTCGCTCAGAACTACATTCAAGGAAAAAGAGTTAGATATTATAATTTCTTTTATTTGACGTTAGTAATTATTGGTTTTACGCTCTTGTTGCAATCCTTTATGGACAAACCAAGTTTTAGAAACAACAATCCTTCTTATGTAAAAAGTTTGAATTTTGCACGTGAGAATATCAAGTTCATTTTGCTTTCGTTTATCCCTTTATTTGCAATTTCTTCAAGAATGGTATATCACAAAGTAAAGTTCAATATCGCTGAACATAGTATTATTGCGAGTATATGCCTAATTTATTTTTTGTTGTTCAATTTATTATCTGATATTCTTAAGTTATTGAAGTTGGATGAAAATACCAATTCTATCATAAATTTAATAACTGCAATAACAATTATCATTATTTACTATCAATTTTTTAAAGAATATTATCAAAATAAAAGGTATTTGAATGTAATAAATGCCTTTTTAACACTATTCATTTTTATTATTTTCTTTGTTCTACTTGTATCCTTTATTGTGTTATTTATAACAATGAAATAAAAATCAAAAATACTTCTTTCTCAACCAAAAAGCCACATTAACCAAAATAATCAATGCCGGAACTTCAACTAAAGGTCCAATAACGCCAGCAAATGCTTGTCCGCTATTGATTCCGAAAACGCCTATGGAAACGGCTATCGCTAACTCAAAATTATTTCCTGAAGCGGTGAACGATAATGCAACAGCATCACGATAATTGGCTCCAATTTTCTTGGAAACAAAAAACATCAAGAAAAACATAATAGCAAAGAAAATCACTAGTGGAATGGCAATTCGAACAACATCCATAGGTAAATCGACAATCATTTCGCCTTTCAAACTGAACATTAACACAATCGTAAAAAGAAGCGCTATCAAGGTAATTGGCGAAACAAACGGTATAAATTTCTGATTGAAGAATTTATCTCCTAAATATTTTTTAATCGCAAATCGACTAATCACTGCTAATGCAAATGGAATTCCTAGATAAATTCCAACGGTTTTGGCAATTTCTGAAATAGTAATATCGAGTTCCAAACCTTTGATTCCGAATAATGGCAACATCACTGCCAAATAAAAATAGGCATACAAACTGAAGAAAAACACTTGTAGCAAACTGTTAATTCCGATTAATCCTGCTGTTAGTTCGCGGTTGCCTTCGGCTAGTTCGTTCCAAACGATTACCATTGCAATGCACGGAGCAATTCCAATGATGATTAATCCTGTCATGTATTCTGGATAGTCTTTTAGGAAAAAAGTAGCTAATAAGAACATCAAAAAAGGACCAACAATCCAGGTTATGAAAAACGAAGCTGTGAGTAATTTGGGTTGTTCAAACATTTTAGGAACTTGCGAAAAATCGATTTTTGTTAATGGCGGATACATCATTAAAATTAGTCCAATTGCCAAAGGAATATTTGTAGTTCCAGATGAAAACGAGTTAATAAAATCGGCTGAATTCGGAATAAAATAACCAATGCCAACTCCAATTAGCATAGCTAGAAATATCCAAAGTGTTAAGTATCGATCTAAAAAATTAAGTCTTTTTTTCATGTTAAACCATTAAGGTATTAAGATTCATTAAGATTTATTATATTCACAGTTGTCATTCCGTAGGAATCTCATTTAATCTGACTAAACACATAATGCATTTCACTTGCTATTTGTAAACTTCTTTCTGCGTATTTTTCGTTCATTAAATCGGTTCCGTCAAAAGCTTTTGGATCGTCGTATTTTATTGGAAATCTGGCTTCTGCACCAAAAACCATTGGACAACCTTCATCTGCATTATTACAAGTCATTATGGCTCCAAACTTACTTTTCGGATTAAAATCATCGAAATACGCTTTTGAAAAACAAATAATGGGATGTTGATTTTCATCAAACTTAACCGCATAAACCGGATTTTGCTCTTCACTCAACTTCTGAATTTCAAAACCTTGATTGGTCAACGTTTCACTAACTTTTGGAAACATGGCTGTAGCTTCCGTTCCGCCAGAATAGCAAAAAACCTTTTGAATTCCGAAATGAAACGCCATAGTTTGTGCCCAAATTTGAGACAAATGACTTCTTCTAGAATTGTGCGTGCAAATGAAGTTTAGACGAATTTCTTCGTTGGAGTTTACTTTATTTTGAATATAATCAATCAAAGGTTTCAAAACTTCCTTTCGTTCGTTAGGAACAGAAATTTCAGTAATTGTTTGTATTGTATTTGATAAATTTTCAAGCATAGATTATTTTTTTTACCGCAAAGAGCGCAATGATTTACACTATGTTCGCAAAGGATTTTACTTTTTCGCCACAGATTTCTTTTTACAATAAACTCTGTGCAAAACTCTAAGAACTCTGTGCTACTTTTTCTAACAACAACCAGAATCTGGTGTACAACAAGAAGTTACTTTTGGTTTCCACTCTCCTATTTTTACTTTCAATTTTTCTGGAGGAATTCCGCAATTGTCTTTTGCCAAACAATCGGTTAGTTTTGATTTTAATTGGAAATTAGTTCCGTCAAAATCTAAACCGAATTTCCCAATGGTTTCTTTCATTTGGTATTCAACTTCAATTTCTAAATCTGGAATTTGCAATTTAGCTTCCGATAATTCAATGATGTGAACCAATTTTTCAGGATGCAATCGGTGATCATAATCGTTGGCTTCCCAAAGTTGAAAATTCACAACTTCTTCAGTGCGAACTACGCCACCACAATCGATGAAATGTTTAGTAATTTTACCAACTTCAGTCACATGAAAATGACTTGGAACCAATTCGCCATTAGGCAATTGAAAAGCAATTTGTGAAAGATTTTTTAACTGATTTTTTATTTCTGATAGTTTCATTTTTTTAGTGATTAGTGATTAGTAAAAAGTGATTAGCTAACAACATTTGTTCTTTAATTTATGTCGAATCACTCCAAAATGATTTTCTATTTTATCTATCGTATCTGGATTTATGCAATAGCAAATGGCTGTGCCTTCTATAGTTCCTTTTATGATATTGGCGTTTTTTAATTCTTTAAGGTGTTGCGAAATTGTAGGTTGTGCTAATGGTAATTCGTTAACTATATCACCACAAATACAGGAATCTACCGACAATAAATAATCGACAATTGCAATTCTTGCTGGATGTGAAAGTGCTTTGAATAAAGTTGCCATTTCGTTGTGCTCTTCTGAAAATGATTCTGATTTTGATGCTCCCATTTTTATAAAAAATTATTATATTGCAATATTACGATAAAACAATTATATAAAGCGAATTATTATGTTAAATTTATACTACAAATCAAACTTCTCAATTCAGAAATAATTTCATACTTTTGAAATCTTAAAAAATCTTTAACTATGGCAGCAATAACATTAGGTGGAAACCCAATAAACACAAATGGTTCATTACCTCAAGTAGGTTCAAAAGCAACCGATTTTCAATTAGTAAAAAGCGATTTATCTGTAGCTACTTTAGCTGATTATGCAGGAAGCAAATTGGTTTTAAACATTTTCCCAAGTATTGATACCGGAACATGTGCTACTTCGGTTAGAACTTTCAACGCAAAAGCTAGTGCTTTAGAAAACACAAAAGTTTTATGTATTTCAAGAGATTTACCTTTTGCTCAAAAACGTTTTTGTGGTGCTGAAGGATTAGAAAATGTTGAAAATTTATCTGATTTCAAAGAAGGAAGTTTCGGGAAAAATTATGGTTTAGAAATCGTTGATGGTCCATTAGCAGGATTACATTCTAGAGTTGTGATTGTTTTAGACGAAAACGGAGTTGTAAAACACGCTGAACAAGTTGGTGAAATTGCAGACGAACCTAATTACGAAGCCGCTTTAGCATCACTATAATGGAATTCGAAAGAGATAAAACCTTCTTAACTGGACGATTTAAAAGTATGGGATTTGCCTTTAAAGGCGCCATCAAATTAATTACAACCGAACACAGTGTAATGGTACAAAGTTGTTTGGCTGTTATAATGATTATTGCTGGTTTTTACTTTGAAATTTCTCACGAAGAATGGTTGATTCAAACCTTAGCCATTGGTTTAGTCCTTGGAATTGAAGGTCTAAACACTGCAGTAGAAAAAGTGGCCGATTTTATTCATCCTGAATACCATGAACGCATTGGTTTTATCAAAGACATTGCAGCTGGAGCCGTATTTTTTGCTGCAATGACTGCTATTGCTATTGGATGCATTATTTATATTCCAAAATTTTAATTGATTACAACATAAAATTTCTATTTTTATACCAACTATTTAATTTCGAATGGCAAAACAAGTAAAAAAAGAAAATACAAAACCTGACGAACTAGGAGAAAAACTTCCTTGGAAAATGAAAAGACAATACAAAGTAGTTTTTGGTTGTCTTTTAGTACTTTTATCCATAGGACTTTTGGTGGCTTTCATTTCGTTTTTCATGCATGGTCAAGAAGATCAAAGTGTGGTTACCGCATTATCTGACAGAAATAAACCTGCAGAAAATTGGTTGGGAAAAGTAGGTGCTTTTTTAGCTGACTTCTTTATTTACAAAGGATTTGGAGCCGCATCGTTTCTTTTTGTGAAATTGTTTTTCATTACTGGAGCTTTTATGGTTTTAGATTTGCCATTAAAGAAATTAAAATCAACTTGGTTTTGGGATTTATTTGCCATCATCATCTTATCCATACTTTTCGGATTCTTTGCCAATTCTATTCCAGAACTTGGCGGAACTATTGGTTTTGAAATGAATCAATTCTTTCAAGATTACATCGGAAAAATTGGAACTTTCTTAGTCTTACTTTTTGGATTAGTAATTTATTTATTATTCAAAATCAAAATCTCTCCAGACAGCATCAAAATGTTTTTTGAGAAAAAGCAAAAAGAATTCAAAGAAGATATTGATGCTATGAAATCAAAACCTTCTGAAGATGCAAGTGGAGCTTACAATCTTGAAGAATATGCCGTTGAGGAATCTAAAGACGATTTAGATGAAGCATTTGAAGAACCTTATATCAAACCAGTAACCTCTCAGTTTGAAATCAATAAAGAAACATTGAAACCAACAATTTCAAGTTATTCTGAAATTGAATTGGAACCTACATTAAAAAACGAACCAAAAGTTACTCCTTCACTTTCACTAGAAGTTGAGCAACCCATAACTCCAAAAGTAGAACCTGCTAAAGAAATAATCAAAACCAATGACGAAGCTTTTGTAATTGAAAAATCGCAAGACGAAGATACGGTTGAAGAAAATTTGGCAGCCAAATTAGTAGCCGATTTTGGTTTATTTGACCCTAAATTGGAATTGTCTAATTATAAATTTCCAACTATTGATTTACTGAAAGAATACTCAAGCGTTGGAATTACCATCAATCAAGAGGAACTTGAGGACAACAAAAACAACATTGTAGAAACGTTACGTAACTACAAAATCGATATTGCTCAAATCAAAGCGACTGTTGGTCCATCGGTAACACTTTATGAAATTGTTCCAGAAGCTGGAATTCGTATTTCTAAAATTAAAAGTTTGGAAGACGATATTGCACTTTCTCTTTCAGCATTGGGTATTCGTATCATCGCTCCTATTCCAGGAAAAGGAACAATTGGTATTGAGGTTCCAAACAAGAATCCTACTATGGTTCCAATGAAAACGGTGATTGCATCTGCAAAGTTTCAAGAAGCCGAAATGGAATTACCAATTGCATTAGGAAAAACTATTTCTAACGAAACTTTTGTATTTGACTTAGCCAAAATGCCTCACCTTTTAATGGCTGGAGCAACTGGACAAGGAAAATCGGTTGGTTTGAATGCGGTCTTAACTTCGTTATTATACAAAAAGCATCCTGCAGAAGTGAAGTTTGTTTTGGTAGATCCAAAGAAAGTGGAGTTAACACTTTTCAACAAAATTGAAAGGCATTATTTAGCAAAATTACCAGATTCTGAAGATGCCATTATCACCGATAATAGCAAAGTAATAAATACATTGAATTCGCTTTGTATCGAAATGGACAACCGTTATTCTTTATTGAAAGATGCGATGGTTAGAAACATCAAAGAATATAATGAGAAATTCAAACAAAGAAAATTAAATCCAGAACACGGACACCAATTTTTACCTTACATTGTATTAGTGGTCGATGAGTTTGCCGATTTAATTATGACCGCAGGAAAAGAAGTGGAAACACCAATTGCTCGTTTGGCGCAATTAGCTCGTGCTATTGGAATTCACTTAATCATCGCCACACAAAGACCTTCGGTTAATGTAATTACGGGTATGATTAAAGCTAACTTTCCTGCGAGAATTGCTTTTAGAGTAACATCAAAAATTGACTCAAGAACTATATTAGATTCTGGTGGAGCCGATCAATTGATTGGACGTGGAGATTTATTGTTTTCTAACGGAAATGATTTAGTTCGTGTACAATGTGCCTTTGTAGACACACCTGAAGTAGAAAAAATTGTAGATTATATTGGTTCTCAAAAAGCTTATGCAAGTGCTTTCATGCTTCCTGAGTATGTTGGTGAAGAAAGCAGCATGAAATTAGACATCGATATTTCTGAAAGAGATTCTATGTTTAGAGAAGCTGCAGAAATAATTGTGACCGCCCAACAAGGTTCGGCATCATTATTGCAAAGAAAATTGAAATTAGGTTACAATCGTGCCGGAAGACTAATAGACCAACTAGAAGCAGCCGGAATTGTTGGACCTTTTGAAGGTAGCAAAGCTAGAAGTGTAAATATTCCAGACTTGGTAGCTTTAGATCAATTTTTAAACAATGAACAAAACAATAATTAAAATGAATAAATTTCTGTCAATTGCGTTACTACTTTTTGTTAGTTTAACAGCTAATGCACAAGATAAAAAAGCTAAAGAGCTTTTAGACGATGTAACTGAAAAAATTAAAAGTTATAAGAACATCGTTATTGATTTTAAATACACTTTAAATAACGCCAAAGAAAACATCAACCAAGAAAGCAAAGGAAATGTAACTTTGGAAGGAAATAAGTATGTTCTTAATTTTATGGGCGTAACTAAAATTTACGATGGAAAAAAATCCTACACTATAAATCCAGAAGATGAAGAAGTTACTATTTCAAGTGTAAATGACAAAGATGATAAAGCTATTACACCTGCCAAAATGCTAACGTTTTTCAATAGTGGTTATAAATATTCTATGGATATTTCTCAAAACATTAAAGGACGTAAAATTCAATACATCAAATTAATTCCGAATAGCGCTAAAGACCAACGTAAAGAGGTTTTGTTGGGAATTGATGTTCAAACTAAAACCATTTACAACCTTATAGAAGTTGGTAAAAATGGAACAAAAACTACATTGACTGTTAATTCTTTCAAAACCAATCAGCCATTGTCAAAAAATCAATTTACATTTGTAGCGAGTAAATATCCTAACTACTACATCAATAAATTAGATTAGCTTTTGTGAAAATATTAGACAAGTATTTATTAAAATCATTCCTGATTACATTTACTACGGTATTTGTAATCTTGTTTTTTATATTCATACTTCAAACGGTCTGGTTATTCATTTCTGAGTTGGCTGGTAAAGATTTAGACTTCCTTTTGGTTGTGAAATTTTTACTGTTCTCCATGCCAAGAATAGTTCCGCTAGTATTGCCTTTATCTGTATTATTGGCTTCTATTATGACTTTTGGAAGCTTAGCAGAAAACTACGAATTTGCCGCAATGAAATCTTCTGGAATTTCTTTTCAGAGAACCATGAGAAGCATCACCGTATTTATAATTTTACTAAGCATTTTATCCTTTTTCTTTGCCAATAACGTAATTCCTTACGCAGAATATAAGTTCATCAACTTTAGACGAAATATCGCTCAAGTTAAGCCAGCTATGGCTATTGCAGAAGGTCAATTTAGTGAAGTTGGAAATTACACCATCAAAGTAGATAAAAAATCAGGTGAGAAAGGAAACTTTCTAACTGGAGTAACCATTCACAGGAAACTTCCAAATGGTGAAGGAAATACAACCGTAATTAAAGCTAAAAAAGGTGAACTAATAAGTAGTGAATCATCCAATACTTTAAAGTTAGTTTTAACAGACGGAAATTATTACGAAGATATAATTCCAAAAAAATATGAAGAACGTCCTAGAATTCCATTTGCTAAAGGAACCTTCAAACGTGATGTAATTAATATTGATTTATCAAAATTGAATCAATCGAGTATGGATGAAGTGGATATTTCAAATACCAATACCATGCTTAATATAAGTGAGTTACGATTTACTATTGATTCACTTAATACCAATTACAAAAAAGACCTTCGCTCCTACACCGAAAACATTTATTTGCGCACTGGGATAAACAACACTTACTATCAACCCGATAGCACACAAGTAAGAACCAAAGTTTCTTCCAATAATTTATTGGCTAATCTTACTGATAGTCAAAAAAGTGAGATAGTAAAAATTGCCTTCAGTAATATAGAAAATACTGTTTTTTCTATTGACAGTTCTATTTTTGAAATGCAAGCCAAACAGAAAAGTATCAACAAACATTGGATTGCATTACATGACAAATACATGATTGCCTTTTCATGCTTATTGATGTTTTTTATTGGAGCACCACTAGGTTCTATCATCCGAAAAGGTGGTTTGGGATTACCTATTGTATTTGCAGTAGCGATTTTTATTGTATTTCATTTTATCAATACTTTTGGAAAAAGAGTAGCTCAAGAAGACGGAATGACACCCTTTATGGGCGTTTGGATGTCGTCGATTGTATTAACTCCTCTAGCAGTTTTACTTACCTATAGAGCTATTAATGACATTGGAGGTATGGTAAGTTTTGATGGTGTATTACTTCCTCTTCAAAAGTTTTTTACAAAAAAAACACAAGAGAATGAGAATGCAACTCCAAAAACTATTGATGCCTTATTTGATACTAAATCACATATCGAAAAATATCAAAAATATGCCAATTTTGGGTTAATCGCTTATGCTATAACATTCATAACCTGCCTACTATGGTTTATGAATAATTCCATTATCACCACAATTTTGTTTGGATTAAGTCTTATAGTATTACTATATTTTATATATCAATCACAACAAATCGTTTCAAAAATAAGCAAGGCACATTGTATAGCAATCGAACCTGGTATGGGTATTTCACTATTAACTGGTTTTCCTTTTTATGGTTTGCTTTACCTTTACACAAAAAAAGTTTTGAACACATTAACTACTAATTAAGATCATGTCAAATAACATACAACTCAACACTATAGAAGAAGCTATCGAAGACATTCGTCAAGGTAAAGTCATCATTGTTGTTGATGATGAAGATAGAGAGAATGAAGGTGATTTCTTGGCTGCTGCCGAAAAAGTAACTCCCGAGATGATTAATTTTATGGCTACACATGGTCGTGGATTAATTTGCGCACCATTAACTGAAAGTCGTTGTAAAGAATTGGATTTACACGCGATGGTTAGAAACAATACTGACCATATGGAAACTGCTTTTACGGTTTCTGTAGATTTAAAAGGAAATGGTGTTACTACAGGTATTTCTGCAGCTGATAGAGCCAAAACTATTCTTTCTTTAGTAGATGAAAACACAAAACCCTATGATTTAGCGCGTCCTGGACATATCTTTCCGTTGGTTGCAAAGCAAGGTGGCGTTTTGAGAAGAACTGGTCATACGGAAGCAGCAATTGATTTTGCACGTTTAGCTGGATTCAAATCGGCAGGAGTTATTGTTGAAATCATGAATGAAGATGGAACAATGGCTCGTTTACCACAATTGGTTGAAGTAGCAAAGAAATTTGATTTAAAATTAGTTTCCATTGAAGCTTTGGTGGCTTACAGAATGCAACACGATAGCTTAATTGTAAAGAAAGAAGATTTTGAAATAGAAACACGTTTCGGACAATTTCGTTTGCGAGCTTATCTACAAACCACAAATAAACAAGTTCACGTAGCTTTAACCAAAGGAAGTTGGAGTAAAGGCGAATCTATCTTAACGCGTATCAATTCGACGCAAATCAACAACGATATTTTAGGAACCTTGACCAACAATGCCGATAAAAAATTGGATGATATGTTCCGTTTGATTAATGAGGAAGGCAAAGGTGCCGTTATCTTCATTAATCAAGAAGTACAATCTTTAGATTTATTAAATCGTTTGAAAGAACTTAAAGTATTACAAGAGCAAGGAATCATCAATGCTCCACAAATTAGAATGGATGCGAAAGATTTTGGAATTGGAGCACAAATATTGCACGACATAGACATTTCTAAAATACGATTAATCACCAATACGCAACACACAAAACGCGTAGGAATGATTGGATATGGATTAGAAATCACAGATTACGTGGGTTATTAATGCAAAAAAATACAAAATTTAAGTTTCCTAAAGTATAGAAAATGAAACGATTAGTTTTTATAATAAAAATTAATCGTTTTTTTGTTTAAAATCTATTTGGAAAACAAAAAAAGGTTACTATATTTGCATCCGCAATACGGAAGTATGTGCGTCTTACTGGAGAAATGGCAGAGCGGTCGAATGCGGCAGTCTTGAAAACTGTTGACTGTAACAGGTCCGGGGGTTCGAATCCCTCTTTCTCCGCCAGTAGAAATACAAACGGTACTAAAACCCACTAAATTCAACAATTTAGTGGGTTTTTTCTTTTAGGGCTGTATCAAATTATTCATTAAATCTCAAAGTTTAGGTGTCTTTTAAGGTGTCACTAAAAAAATAAATTTTAAGTGACACCTCGCAACTAAAGCACCGCTACTACAAGTTGTTCAACAACATATTCAAAAAATGTACATCTTGTGTGTAGTTATTAAATCGAATAAATTTAATACTAACTTTAAGGTCACCAACAATGAACACATCAGTATCAATTCTCTTCTACATCAAGAGAGCAAAAGCCAACAATTTAGGGGTTTGTCCTATCTACACTAGAGTTACTGTCAATACCAAACGTTTTGAGTTTAGCACCAACAAATATATCAATCCTGATAAATGGTCCTCAGAAGGCAGCAAAGTAAAAGGTTCCACAGAAGAAGCTAGAACAATCAATAGTCATCTTGATTACTTAAAAAGTCAAGTTTTAGAAGCTGAGAAGAAACTTTTCAAAAAAGACATCAGTTTAAATTCAGAAAATCTAAAGAATGAATTGTTTGGTCTATCAGAAACCAAGCGTATGCTTGTTCCCATCTTCCAAGACCACAACAACAAAATAAAGGAATTAGTTGGAAAAGAATACGCTCCAGGAACATTAGAACGCTACACTACTTCACTCAAGCATACTATTGAGTTTATGCAATGGAAATACAACGTTTCAGATATTGATATTACAAAGATTGACCACGCCTTTGTTACGGATTACGAGTTTTGGTTACGAAGCGTTAGAAATTGTGCTAACAATACAGCTGTTAAATACCTAAAAAACTTCAATAAAATTATCAAGCTTTGCTTGGCCAATGACTGGTTAGAAAAAAATCCTTTTGCCAACTACAAATCAAAAGTTAAAGAAGTTGAACGAGTTTATTTGACCGAAGCTGAAATTCAAAGCATAATTGAAAAAGATTTCAAAACAGAAAGACTTTCGCTAGTTCGCGATATCTTCCTTTTTAGCTGCTTTACAGGTTTGGCATACATAGATGTCAAAAACTTAACAAAGTCGCATATAAGCTTCGGTATTGATGGCGAAAAATGGATATTTACTCACAGACAAAAAACAGAAAGTGCATCCAAAATTCCAATCCTTCCTGTAACTCAAATGATAATTGATAAATACGAAAATCATCCACAATGTTTAAATGAAGAAAAACTACTACCTATCCTATCGAACCAAAAAATGAACGCTTATTTAAAAGAAATAGCCGGAGTTTGTGAAATTGAAAAAGAATTAACTTTTCACATTGCAAGACACACCTTTGCCACAACTGTAACATTGACAAACGGAGTTCCTATTGAAAGCGTAAGCAAAATGTTAGGTCATAAAAATTTGAGAACTACTCAGCATTATGCAAAAGTGCTAGATAGAAAAGTAAGCGAAGACATGAAGATTTTGAAAAATAAATTCAAATCAGATTGTTTGACAAAGAGAAAATCTATTTAACAATATTTTTACTTAATATTAATTTATTTTAATTAGTTTTGTATTGTTTTATTAGTTTAATGAAAAAATACCACATCATACTCATAATGATTTTAGGCATGTTTATCTTGCCTAATAGTGCTATGGCTTGTGGTAAAGGTTCAGACAAGAGTTCTTGCAAAAAAGAAATTTCCTCTACTAAATCAGAAAAAAAGAGTTGTTGTGACAACGATAATTCGAAAGATAAAGATCACAAAGGTTGTAAAGGCAATTGCGGTCATTCTAAATGTGGATGTTCGTCAACCTGTCCAACCTCTTCAGTAAGCTTTTTATCTGAAATCGTTTTTAAAAATTACATGTTTAGCTATTCTTCAATCGAGAAAGTTAAATTTTCATACACAATACCATTAATCTTAGATGGTTTTTATTCCATTTGGCTCATTCCTAAAATAAGCTAAATCCATTTTTGATAGCCATAAGTGTGTCAAATTCATAGCTTTTCGCTATCCAATTCAACAGTTTTAGTATTGTTTTTCATACCATTATTGGTACTGTAATTACATTCTTTCTCAACTGTCTTTTATCCAAATTTATTTTATCAACTAATCAAGGTAGTTTGCTTTGATTACAATTTTATTCAAAATGAAAAATTCATTAATGAAAATAATGATAGCAAT
>LNDX01000007.1 GCA_001464475.1 Flavobacteriaceae bacterium Ga0077528
CAGCTCCTATTACCGATTTAGTAAACTATCAAGCTTACACACATACGCTTTGGATTAGTGTTAAAAATAAAGTAACAGGTTGTGAGGAAATAGGATCGTTTAATATTTATGTTGAACAACCACCAACACCGCTTATCACAGCGCCTACAGATGTGATTTGTGTGGATTATAATACCCAACAAGTAGTTAGAACATTAGTTTTAACGGCAGAAAATACAACAGCATACTTACCTGGAACCACACCATTAACTTACACTTACCAATGGTATGACCAGGCAGGTGTTGCAATACCTGGAGCTACCAGCCAGACTTATGAAGTAGTTAATCCTCTTCCAGATACGATAAGTAGTGATTTTACGGTAGTTATGACAAGTACATCTGTGCAAGGATGTAGTGATGAATCGCCATCATTTACTGTATTACAATCAGGACAAGCTGTGGCTGTTGGTGTAGGCTATGAAGTAAGCAACGCTTTCTCTGATATGCAAACCATTACAGTAACTGTAACAGGATATGGAAGTTACTTATACAGCCTTGATGGAGGTCCGAGACAAACTGAGAATGTACCACTTGGAGTTCACACTATAACCGTATGGGATGACAAAGGTGGCGTAGCAAGTAGCTGTGATCCATTCCAATTAAGTGGTGTACAAATCATCGATTACCCTCACTATTTTACACCAAATGGTGACGGAATTAACGATACTTGGAATATTGTTGGTTTGGAAGATTATCCAAGTTTACAAATTAATATCTTTGATAGATTTGGTAAACTTATTAAACAAATCAGTCCATCAAGCAAAGGATGGGATGGTACCTACAACGGAAACCTAATGCCATCAACGGATTACTGGTTTACAGTCAAATATCCTGAAGCTGGTGCGATGAAAGAATTCAAAGCGCATTTTGCACTGAAACGATAAATATGTATATGTAAAGCAAAAAAAATACTCCTTATTATTGAGGAGTATTTTTTTTATAATATTATGATAATTTATTAAGCGTTGTAAACTCTTAATGCCTCTTTTAAAATTTGTACAGAACGAACTAAGTCTTCTTTCTTTAAAACATAAGCGATTCTTACTTCATTTAGGCCTACATTTGGAGTTGAATAAAATCCGGCAGCAGGAGCAATCATAACAGTTTCTCCATTGTTGTCGTAAGATTCTAATAACCATTGTGCAAAATCATCTGCATTTTTAACAGGTAATTGAGCAATACAATAGAAAGCACCTTTTGGAGTAGCCACTTTTACACCTTCAATTTTATTTAATTCAGAAACAAGTGTATCTCTTCTTTCTTTATATTCTTCAATTACTTCTGTAAAATAACTTTGCGGAGTTTCTAAAGCAGCTTCACTTGCAATTTGAGCAAACGTTGGAGGACTCAAACGAGCTTGTGCAAACTTCATAGCAGTAGCCATCAATTCTTTATTTTTAGAAACAATGCAACCAATTCTTGCTCCACACATACTATAACGTTTTGAAACAGAATCAATCATAATAGCATTTTCTTCAATTCCAGGAACATTCATAACAGAATAGTGTTTATCATTTTCATCATAGATAAACTCACGATAAACTTCATCTGCAATTAAAAATAAGTCATGTTTTTTTACAATTTCTGCTAATTGTTGTATTTCTTCTTTAGAATATAAATAACCTGTTGGGTTACCTGGATTACAAATAAGAATTGCTTTAGTTTTTGATGTAATCAATTTCTCAAAAGCAGCAATAGGAGGTAAGGCAAATCCATCGTCAATAGTTGAAATAACCGGAACCACTTTTACCCCAGATGCAGTTGAAAATCCGTTATAATTTGCGTAAAAAGGTTCAGGAATAATAATTTCATCATCAACATCCATTGTGCTTCCCATAGCAAATAATAATGCTTCAGAACCACCTGTAGTAATGATGATGTCTTGAACGTCAATTGGTAATCCGTGAGATTTGTAATATTGTGAAAGCTTCGTTCTGTAACTTTCAAAACCTGCAGAATGACTGTATTCTAGAACGCTTATATCTGCATTTTTAACTGCATTTAATGCAACTTCAGGTGTTTTAATATCAGGTTGACCAATATTTAAATGATATACTTTATTACCTTTTTTCTTTGCAATATCTGCATAAGGCACCAATTTTCTTATTGGCGATTCGGGCATTTGTTTTCCTTTGTTCGAAACTTTTGGCATGATTGAAAATTTAGTTGTGCAAATTTGCAATTTTTTATTGTATTTATTGTTAAAAATGATTTTTCAACAACAATATTTTATTAAATTTATGAAAAATATTTTTGATGAAGTTTAAGATAATCGCCATTCTCATTTTTTTATTTAGTTCCAATAGTTGGTCTCAAAATGGTTTTCAGTTTCAGACTAACAAGAAAAAAATTTCAATTCCATTCAAGTTTATAAACAATTTAATAATTATTCCAATACAAGTTAATGGTGTTTCCTTAAACTTTATGGTTGATACTGGAGTCGAAGAAACAATCTTGTTTAGCATTGATGATACTAATGGTGTAAATTTTTCAAAAATAGAAAAAATACGAATAAGAGGATTTGGGAGTAACGATGCTTTTGACGCCTATAAATCTGATAATAATAAATTAGAAATCAAAAACTACATTGATAACAATCATAATATTTATCTTGTTTTAGATCAAAATATTAACATTTCCTCTCAAGTTGGTGTCCCAGTAAATGGAATCATTGGTAGTAAGTTGTTTCAAAATAATTGTGTAAAAATCGACTATATTTCTAAGCGTATTGTTATTTACAACAAAAATGAAAAACAATTAATATCAGCTATTAAAAACTATTATAGTTATCCAATACAGTTAGTTCAAGGAAAACCATATTTGAATGTTAATGCCTTTTTTAATACTAAAAAACAACCTCTTAATGCAAAACTTTTAATTGATACCGGAAATACAGATGCCTTTTGGTTTTTTAAACATAAAGACAAAGGTATTGAAATACCAATAAAAAATATTGATGATTTTTTAGGTAGAGGATTCAGTGGTGATGTTTTTGGGAAGAGAGGAAGAATTCCTTCAATTTCTATTGGAAATTATAATTTTAAAGATCCAATTGCAGCTTTTCCAGATACAATTGCAACTTCAGATATTGACAAAATTGAAGGTAGATTGGGTTCTGTAGGTTCAGAAGTTATGAGAAGATTTTCTACAATTTACGATTACAATAATAATTTAATTTACTTAAAGAAAAACAGTAATTACAAAGAATCCTTTAGTTTCAATATGTCTGGAGTAGAAGTACAGCATCAAGGCTTACAATGGATCACAGAAACATATAAAAGTAACACAGTTGTAAACAATAATTTATTTGATGCTAATGGCAACAAATTAGAAAACAATCTTAAATACAGGTTTGAGTTAAAACCAATTTACGTTATAGCTAACGTAAGAAAAGATTCGCCAGCTGCAATAGCTGGATTGAAAAAAGAAGATATTATTGTAACAATCAACAATCAAAATGGGTACAATTTTACTTTAGAAAAAATAAACGAACTCCTCAAATCAGAAGAAGGTAAATCCATTGAATTTGAAATTGATAGAAAAGGCAAAATCATGAAATTCAGATTCCAATTGAAAAATATATTATAAAAAAAACGTCCGCGGTTTGCGAACGTCTTAAATTTATGATTTTTCCATCAAACTTTGCTTTTTCTCTAGCGGATTGACTTCTTTCTTTACAATCACTTCACCTTTTATTTTTAAGGCTACCATTCCACTTTCAACATTTACAGCATTAGTTTCAACTGTAATAGTTTTTCTTATTGGACCTGGATTCATATTGTATTTCACCTCAATTATACCAGTTTTACCAGGTTGAATAGGAGTTTTTGGATAATCAGCAACCGTACATCCACAAGTAGATTTGGCATTAGTAATCACCAAAGGAGCATCTCCAGTATTGGTGAATTCAAACTTTCTCAAACCATCGTCAGTATCTTTGGTAACAGTTCCGTAGTCAATAGTATTGTCTTTATCTTTAAAAACAATCTTTGGTCCAGTTTGAGCAAAAGCTACACTGTTTAGAACTACAAAAGCGATAAATAATATTTTTTTCATTACGTTAATTTTTGGTTTCATTGGATTAGTAAAATTACGACTTTAAATTTATAAGCAAAATTTTAATTCTTAATTTTTTATAAAAGTACTTATTACTTACTTTTGCAGTAATAATTACAAAAAACATACCAAAGATTTTAAGGAGCGAATGGCTAGGGATTTATCAGCAATCCATATTCCTGCTTTCCGAGTTACATGGTAACTTTTCCAATCAGGGCTAAAAAGTTTTTGTATTGTACTTTTGTTAATTTTATAAAACACTTTCAGTATAAATCTGAAATCTAAAATCTGAAATCTAAAATTATATGATTCCTGCACAATTCAACGCCAAAGAAGTAGAACAAAAATGGTATGACTATTGGATGAAAAACGACTATTTCACATCCAAACCAGACCATAGAACACCTTACACCATTGTTATTCCACCACCAAACGTGACTGGAGTTTTGCACATGGGACACATGTTGAACAATACTATTCAAGATGTATTGATTCGTCGTGCGCGTCTTAAAGGTTTCAATGCTTGTTGGGTTCCAGGAACTGACCATGCCTCTATTGCAACTGAAGCAAAAGTTGTTGCCAAACTAAAAAGTGAAGGAATCAACAAAAACGATTTAACGCGTGAAGAATTCCTAAAGCACGCTTGGGATTGGACCAACAAATATGGCGGAACCATTTTAGAACAACTAAAGCAATTAGGTTGCTCTTGCGATTGGAGCAGAACCAAATTCACTATGGACGAAGATATGTCGGCGTCTGTAATTCATTCATTTGTAGATTTATACAACAAAGGATTGATTTATCGCGGTTATCGAATGGTAAATTGGGATCCAGAAGCAAAAACGACTTTGTCTGATGAAGAAGTAATCTTTGAAGAACGTCAGGGAAAATTATACTTCTTAAAATATAAAATTGAAGGTTCAGAAGATTTCCTTATTGTTGCAACAACGCGTCCTGAAACTATTTTTGGCGATACAGCTATTTGTATCAATCCAAACGACGAACGTTTTACTCATTTGAAAGGTAAAAAAGCAATTATCCCAATTTCAGGAAGAGTTATTCCTATTATTGAGGATGAATATGTAGATATCGAATTCGGAACTGGTTGTCTAAAAGTGACTCCAGCGCACGATATGAATGATAAAACTTTAGGTGAAAAGCACAATTTAGAAATCATTGATATTTTTAATGACGATGCTTCTCTAAATTCATTCGGATTGCATTATCAAGGAAAAGATCGTTTTGTAGTTCGTGAAGAAATTGCAAAAGAGCTTGAAACAATTGGTGCTTTAGCTAAAACCGAAACGCATTTAAATAAAGTAGGAACTTCAGAAAGAACCAAAGCGGTAATCGAACCACGTTTGTCAGACCAATGGTTTTTAAGCATGGAAGAATTGGTAAAACCTGCCATTAAAGCTGTTCTTGAAACCGAAGAAGTAAAATTATATCCATCACGTTTCAATAATACCTACAAACATTGGTTAGAAAACATTCGCGATTGGAATATTTCTCGTCAACTTTGGTGGGGTCAACAAATTCCAGCTTATTTCTATGGAGACGGAAAAGAAGACTTCGTAGTTGCTAAAAATATAGAAGAAGCTCTAGTTTTGGCACAAGAAGCGACAAACAATAAACAATTAACCATAAACGACTTAAAACAAGATGCCGATGCACTAGATACTTGGTTTTCTTCATGGTTGTGGCCAATGGCAGTTTTTGGTGGAATACTTGATCCTGAAAATGAAGATTACAAATACTATTATCCAACAAATGATTTAGTAACTGGTCCAGATATTTTGTTTTTCTGGGTTGCGAGAATGATTATTGCCGGTTACGAATATGCTGGTGAAAAACCATTCACCAATGTATATTTAACAGGTTTAGTTCGTGATAAACAACGTCGTAAGATGTCAAAATCATTAGGAAATTCACCTGAACCATTAGAATTAATCGAGAAATTCGGTGCCGATGGTGTTCGTGTTGGATTGCTTTTAAGTGCTTCTGCAGGAAACGATATCATGTTTGATGAAGAATTGTGCAGCCAAGGAAAAGCATTTTCTAACAAAATATGGAATGCCTTCAAATTGATAAAAGGCTGGGAAGTTTCTGATGCAATTCCGCAACCAGAATCTTCTAAAGTAGCTATCGAATGGTATGAAACTAAGTTGCAAAGAACCTTAACCGAAATCGAAGAAAACTTTGATAAATACAGAATTTCTGATGCTTTGATGGGTATTTACAAATTGGTTTGGGACGATTTCTGTTCGTGGTTTTTAGAAATGATAAAACCTGCTTACCAACAGCCAGTTGACAAAGCAACGTTTGACAAAGCAATAGAAATGTTGGAAAACAACTTGAAGTTATTGCATCCATTCATGCCGTTTTTAACGGAAGAAATTTGGCAACATATTGCTGATAGAACTCCAGAACAAGCCTTAATTGTTTCAGAATGGCCAAAGGCAAAAGCGTATGACGAAAAGCTTATTGCCGATTTCGATTTTGCTATGGAAGTAATCTCAGGAATTAGAACCATTAGAAAAGATAAGAACATTCCGTTTAAAGATGCTATCGATTTGAAAGTAGTGAATAACGAAAATGCTTCAACTTATTTTGATGCCGTTATCATGAAATTAGGAAATGTAGTTGCTTTAGAGTACGTATCCGATAAAGTAGATGGTGCATTGTCTTACAGAGTAAAATCTAACGAATACTTTATTCCAATCACCGGAAATATTGATGTTGAAGCCGAAGTAGCTAAATTAACCGAAGAGTTAAACTACACCAAAGGATTCTTAAAATCGGTACAATCTAAGTTATCTAACGAGAAGTTTGTAAACGGCGCACCAGAAAAAGTATTAGAAATGGAACGCAAAAAAGAAGCCGATGCTTTAGCTAAAATAGCCACAATAGAACAAAGTATTGCTGGTTTAAAATAATAGAAAAGTCCTGAGAAATCAGGACTTTTTTTATGATTTTATTGTTTTAGAACTTTTTCTATTTTCTCACCATTATCGGTGATAATTTTTACAAAATAAATACTATTACTATAATTAGAAAGATCTAACGATGATTGATTACTTTCTACAATTTTAGAAACTAAAAGCCTACTCAAACTATCATATAACTCAATACTTTTGATGATTTCATTACTATTAATGGTGATTATAGAGCTTGTTGGATTAGGATATAAAACTACTTTATTAGCTGCAAACTCTTCACTACTCAAACCACAATTGCTTGTAACTACTGGCTGTATCCCATTACAAGTAGCCAAAAATGTTTGTAATGGTGCAACCTCGTTAGTATCTGCGCAAATGTTTGTTAAATTTGGATTTCCATTATTCCAACAATCCTGCCATGGAGATGCTAATCCAATTAGTTGCATTGAACCATTTTTAATATTGATTGAATTAAGGTTAATATTATTATTACAAATCAATTCATTAAATAACAGATTATTACTAAAATCTAATGAAGTAAATAGGTTGTGATCACATTTTACTAATTTTAAATTAGGTAAAACAGAAAAATCAATAGAAGTAAAGTTGTTATTATTAATCTGTAGTTGTTCAATGTTATTTAATCCATTTAAATTTAATGTACTTAAATTATTGGAATCACATCTTAAAAAAATTAATTGATTTAATGTTGATAAATTAATTGATGACAATAAATTAGTATTAATGAAAAGATATTGAACATTAGTAAAATATTCTATACCTGTTAAATCAGAAATATTTGATACTGCTAAAAATAAATAAGTTACCTGTAAAGCTTCACTTTGTTCTATTTCATCATTATTATTTAAGTCAATCACTGTATAACCAGCAGTTTGATTGTTTACATTTGCCGATAATAACTTAGTCTTAAAATTTATGTCTGGTATATTAATAATTTGAGAAAAACCAATTATTTGAAAAAATAATAAAGGAAGTAAAAATGTCTTTTTCATAAGATTAGTTTTTCAAATATAAAAAAATCCTCAATCGAATTAACAATTGAGGATGAAATAGTTTTTATAGTAGGGTTTATTCAAATTTCACTTTGGTAACTTTAGTTTCGCCGTCTCTAACATAAGTAACCTCTAGTTCGTCACCTGGGTTGATTTTGCCTAAAGCTTCCATATAGTTATAAACGTCTTTAATTGTTGTTGTTCCAATTTTTGTAATAACATCGCCTTCTTTAATTCCAGCAACTTGTGCAGGTCTATTTTCTGTTACACCATCAACATGTAAACCATCAGGATGCTCTGAGTAATCAGGCATGATTCCCATTGTTACTTTGTATTTTGGTCTTGTTTTTCCGGCATTGGCTTTAGTTTTAGTAAATTCTACTTTATCTAAATCAGCCACATCATTAGCGATTCTAAAAACAAACTCTACAATGTTTTTTACACCATTGAAATTAATTTTATCAGTATCATCACTTGGTTTGTGGTAATCGCCATGCGTTCCTGTAAAGAAATTTAAAACCGAAATATCTTTCAAATAAAACGAAGTATGATCGGTTGGTCCGATGCCACTGTCTTCTGTAGTTACATTAAAACCAGCTGGTTTGTTTTTCTCTACCAATTTTTTGAATTCTGGAGAAGTTCCAACACCACCAACAATCATTTCTTTTTTGTCGCTCAAACGGCCAATCATGTCCATGTTAATCATAGCAACCACATTTGGATACAATGTTTTCAATGTTTCCGCCATGTGTTTAGAACCAATCAAACCATCTTCTTCACCAGAAAATAAAGCAAAAATATAGTTGGCTTTTTCAGTAGTTTTATTTTTGGTCAACATACGAGCCAATTCTAAAACACCAGAAACTCCAGAAGCATTATCATCAGCGCCATTGTGAATTTCTCCTTTAGAATTTGGTTTGGTTGAATTGTTGTGCTCGTTCAATCCCAAATGGTCATAATGCGCGCCAATTACGATAGTTTTAGCTGCTTTATTGTCTAAATAAGCAATAACGTTTCTACCATTATTAGTTTCGCTCTTATCGGTAATAGAATCGTTTGGACTCAATCGAACTTTGTAATCGAATTTTTGTAAATACGTTTTTCCAGCATATGGTTTTAAACCTAAAGCTTTGAATTGTGCTGAAATATAATCAGCAGCCTTTTGTTCACCTACAGAACCTGTTAAACGACCTTTCAACTCATCAGAAGCTAAATAAGATATATGTTTGTTAAGAAGTTCTGGTTTTACATTTTCAGTTTCGTCACTATCAACCCAATCCGCAATAAAAACATTGGTTTCACGAGCTGCAGTTTGTTGACGATTACTAGACCAAACCAATTTCTTTCCGTCTGGAGAAAACATTGGAAACGCGTTAAATTCACTTTCCCATGTTATTTGTTTCAAATTAGTTCCATCAACATCAATCATGTACAACTGAAAATCGTATCCACGAGTGGAATGATGATTAGAAGAAAAGATGATTTTTTTATCGTTTGGACTAAAAAATGGTGCCCAATTGGCTTTTCCTAAGTGAGTTACTTGTTTAACATCAGTTCCATCAACATTACATGTGTAGATTTCCATTTCAGTTGGAGCTACTACATTTTCTGCCAATAAATCTTTGTATTCTTTAATGTCTTTTTCAGTTTTTGGTCGAGACGAACGGAAAACTAATTTTTTACTATCGTGCGAAAAGAAACTTCCACCATCATAACCTAAACCATTAGTAACTTGTTTCAAATTACTTCCGTCAATGTCCATTGTCCACAATTCCAAATCACCAGAGCGAGTAGAAGTGAAGGCAATTTTCTTTCCATCCGGAGAAACTACAGCTTCAGCATCATATCCTGGAGTATTGGTTAATTGTTTGACAATGTTACCATTCAAATCGGCAATATAAATATCAAATTCTGGATAAACTGCCCAAAGGTATTTTCCGTCTTTTGGTTTTGGTGGCGCAGGACAAGCTTCACTTGAAGCATGCGTAGAAGCATAAATGATGTGCTTTCCATCTGGCATGAAGTAAGAGCAAGTGGTTCTTCCTTTTCCAGTTGAAATCAGTTTTAAATTTTCTGAAGAATAACTTTTGCTTTGTAAATCATACATATAAATCTGATCGCAAAGAATATTAGCTTTCGGATTAGAAACTTGTAAAGTCAAAAGCGAACTGTTTGGACTAAAATAGGCTTCGGCATTGTCACCTCCATTAGTTAGTTTTTGAATGTTTTTAAGGTTTTTCTCTTGTCCAACAACGTTCAAAGAAAGCAGAAGAAAAAAGAGCTTAGCAAAATAATTTAGTTTTGAAGTATTTAGATACATATATAATTTGATAAAGTAATTTTTTTAATACTAGCAAAGATAGTAAAATTGATTTTTTTACTCTAGTGGTTTAGAATAAAATATAGGTTTATTTAAAACTTAGTTAAGGGAATACTGATACCAATACTTAATATGAATTTGTCTTATAATTTTGGCATAAAACAAAAAAGCCTCTCATTTCTGAAAGGCTTATTATACTATAAAATGGTTTATTCTTTTATGAATTTGCTTGTAGCAGTTCCTTTATCGGTGGTTACTTTTATAAAATAGTTACCAGTTTTTAAATTTGATACCTCAATTGTATTTGAAGGATTGGTTGTTGTTAAAACCACTTGTCCCAACATATTATAAATTGAAATGGACGACATTTCAATTTCGTTTTTTACTTCGATATGCAGCAAATTTTTAGCAGGATTTGGGTATAAAACAAACTCGTTTTCAAAAACAAAAGCATCATTATTCAATGCTTGAAAAGTTGAAGTTGCTGTGTTGGTTATAATTGGAAAATTGTAATCAAAATAGATATTTGCTTGATTGCTAATAGTGTTTCCAACAACTAAAGTTGATTTTGTTCTAATTTTAAAAACCACATAACCATCGTTATTGGCATCATCAAAAGGAAGATTGATGTTTTCAAAAATGAATTCTACTTTGTTGCCGCTTATTCTTGTTGTGCAACTATGAGAAGCATCGATCATTTGCAAACTTGAAATATCAAATTTTGAAATATCTATCATATCTTTTACTACAATATTTTGAGCAGGAAAAGTACCTGTGTTTTCAAAACGAATTTTGTAATGCACATAATCTCCAATCATGCTTGGGTTGATGGTGTTGCCTTCTAAACACGTTTTATCATTAGGATCATAAGAGTTCACTACCGTTTGATTTAATACAGCAGTATTATCAATTGGCGTTTCATCGGTATTTAGACCATTTATTGTTGCAGAATAGCTCAAAATATCACCACTATTTACGGCTGGAGTTTCCATAGGAGAATTTACATTTAACGTTATCACAAATTCACCACTCTGAAAAGGTGCCATTGTGCCAATATTCCAAGAAATCGAACCTACATTTTGAGTGGTTGGAACTAAAGTTGCAGCAACATAATCTAAAACGGCATCGTTGTAATTAAAAACCAAAGTAGCTGTTTCAGTAGAAGTGCCTTTGTTTTTGTATTTAATTTTATATGCAGCATCAAACCCAGGACGAGCAGGAAAAAGCGGAATAACAACCACTTCTAGATCGTGATGAACACCATTTGGAGATACACAAAAATTTTGAGTAAACGGACTTGCAGCAGTTGGAAAAGTAACTGTTGCAGCAGCTGGAGCAACAGTAAAATAAGTTGGGTTTTCAAAAACAGGAGTAATAGTGTGAGTTCCTGCTTGGACTGCTATTGTGTAATTTCCTGTTGTATCTGCAATTAAACCACCTGTGTTTGTGCCGTCATTCATAGTAAACTTGAAATTTGGAAAAAAAATATCCAAAACATCACAACCATTGTTGTTTGAGTCATATTTATTGGTGCCATTTATAGTGTAAAAGATACCTCCAGGAGAAAAGCTACAATAGCCATTAACATTACAATTGGTATAACCATATCCTGTTGCTAAAGTTTGCACGCTTGTAATCTGACCATCATCTGCGCAAATGTAAGCAAGATTAGGGTTTCCAGAAAAATCAATAGTTTCATTACGTCCATTTTTTATAAATAAACTTGTAAGTTGGTTGCCACTGCAATATAACTCTTGAAGATTTGTCAATCCTAGTACATTTAAGGTAGGAAGTTGGTTGTTATTGCAATATAACTTTTGAAGATTTGTCAATCCTTGTACATTTAAGGTAGGAAGTTGGTTGTTTTGGCAATGTAAAAATTTAAGATTTGTCAATCCTTGTACATTTAAGGTAGGAAGTTGGTTGTATGAACAATTTAAATTAATAAGATTTGTCAATCCTTGTATATCTAAATTAGGAAGTTGGTTGTTAGAGCAATGTAAAAATAGAAGATTTGTCAATCCTTGTACATTTAAGGTAGGAAGTTGGTTGTTATAGCAAAATAAATATTGAAGATTTGTCAATCCTTGTACATCTATGATAGGAAGTTGGTTGTTAAAGCATTCTAACCTTTGAAGATTTGTCAATCCTTGTACATTTAAGGTAGCAAGTTGGTTATTAGAACAAAGTAAATATTCAAGATTTGTCAATCCTTGCACATTTAAGGTAGGAAGTTGGTTGTTAGAACATATTAACCAATTAAGATTTGTCAATCCTTGTACATTTAAGGTAGGAAGTTGGTTAGAATAGCAATGTAACTCTTGAAGATTTGTCAATCCTTGTACATTTAAGGTAGTAAGTTGGTTGGCACTGCATTGTAAATATTGAAGATTTGTCAATCCTTGGACATTTAAGGTAGTAAGTTGGTTGTTATTGCAAAATAAAGTAACAAGATTTGTAAAAGCTTCAATACCTGTCATATCTAAAATAGAAGCTGAACTCACATTGAGATTGGTAACCGCTAAGGCTTCAGTTAATTGTATTTGTCCATCAGCATTAGTATCAACTCCAACTGCAATCAGTTTTGCTTTAAAATTGGCATCTGGAATAGTCACGATTTGAGCATTGGCAGTCGCAAAAAAGAATATAGTAAGTAGTTTAAAGTACAAATGTTTCATAAAATTTTAGGTTTTAGAGGGTAAATATAAAATAATAAATTTAACCCTTCTACAACTAAGCGATGAAAATCAAAAAAAGCGCTATTAAAAATGAATATCATTTGGGTATTTTTTTTTCGATGTTTAATACCAATACTTATTATGAATTAGACTTATAATTCTGTTATAAAACAAAAAAAATCCCAAGATGTTGACTTGGGATTTTAATTTATTTTTTAATGGCTTCTTCATATTTTTCGCCAACTTTTTTCCAATTGATGACATTAAAAAAAGCTTCAATGTATTTCTTTCTTTTGTTTTGATAATTCAAATAGTAAGCATGTTCCCAAACGTCGATAGCTAAGATTGGAGTTCCTGCAACAACTGATCTTGGCATTAAAGGATTGTCTTGATTTGGCGTACTAGTAACTTGTAATTTTCCTGCTTTATCAACTATCAACCAAGCCCAACCTGAACCAAATTGCTTAGTAGCTGCATCTTCAAACTGAATTTTAAAATTATCAAAAGAACCAAAATCTTTATCAATAGCACTTGCCAAAGTATCAGAAGGTTTTCCGCCAGCTTTTGGTGCCATAATATCAAAATACAAAGTATGGTTGTAGTAACCACCTAAATTGTTTCGTAAATCGGCATTATTTAAATCTAATTTTTTGAAAATCTCTTCGATTGGAAGACTTTCTAACTCGGTTCCAGCCAAAGTTTTATTTAAGTTGTTGGTGTATGTTAGATAATGTTTAGAGTAATGTACTTCCATAGTCATAGCATCAATATTTGGCGCTAAGGCATCATAGTTATAGGGAAGTTTAAGCAATTCAAAAGCACCAGCATCAGCTTTAACATCTTCTGGTAAACCAATAGTCATTTTTTCTTCTTTAGACGGAAGAGGCACTTCAACTACTTCGGTATATTTTTTCCTTTTGCAAGAACCAATAGAAAGGAAAAAAATCGAACTTAATACAATTAAAATTACTTTTTTCATTGGTTATCTTTTTTTAACTAAATCATTTATGGCTTCAATATACAATTCCTTGCATTCATCTTGAGTAAGATGGCTTATTTGCATCCAAGCGTTCATTTTAAACGCATTTCTTAAGTCATATACAGGATAAACGCGATTGGTAATTGTTCCGTGGGTTGATTGTTTATATAATGCATACAAACGCAACTGAACATCTTGTGGTAGTTCGGCTTGTGTTATGGTATTTGCCAAGGCTACGGCATTTTCAAATCGTTTTTCTAAATCTTCTTGCATTTATTTGCTAGCAACTATAGTTTGATTTCCGACTGCTTTTTGTCCAATTTTTACGTTTACATTGGTTCCAATTGGTAAATAAATATCAACTCTTGAACCAAATTTGATAAATCCAGCATCATCACCTTGTCTTACTTGCATTCCTTCTTCAGCATAATTTACAATTCTTTTTGCCAAAGCACCAGCAATTTGTCGGTACATGATTTCACCAAAAATTCTATTTTCAATTACAACTGTTGTTCTTTCGTTTTCCGTACTGGCTTTTGGATGCCAAGCTACAAGATATTTACCAGGATGATATTTACTGTATCTTACTTTTCCACTTGTAGCATAACGAGTTACGTGTACATTTATTGGCGACATAAAGATAGAAACTTGTAAACGTTGGTCTTTGAAATATTCAGGTTCAAAGACTTCTTCAATTACTACGACTTTTCCATCTACTGGTGCAATGATATTGTAATCGTTTACTTCTAATGGTCTTTTCGGATTTCTAAAAAATTGCAATACGGTCACTAAAAGCAATAGCATTAGTATTTGTACTGATTTTAAAATCCAAGGATTTGATATAACCATTGGAGAAACTAATAGTAAAACTACAAATAGAGTAGTAGAGATAAGAATAATCTTGGCACCTTCTTTATGAAACATAATCTAAAATTTGATAAAATAAAAATACAAATGGAGCTACAAATATAATACTATCTAAGCGATCTAGAATACCTCCATGTCCTGGCATAATTTTTCCGCTGTCTTTAACACCAGCAATACGTTTGAATTTTGATTCAATTAAATCTCCCAAAGTACTAAAAACACTAATGATAATGGCACTAACGGTCCAAATTAAAACCGAAGTATTAAAGTATTTCGGATTGGGGTCGAAATAGTATTTTGATATTAAAAATCCTGCTAAAACCGAGAAAACCATTCCTCCAAAAAAGCCTTCAATGGTTTTTTTAGGTGATATTTTCTCTAATAATTTATGTTTTCCAATTGATTTTCCTACGATGTAAGCAAAAGTATCGTTGGTCCAAATAAGGATAAAAATACTAATGATAATTTTTGGTCTGAAATTATTTCCAACAAAAGGAATTTTGGCAATTAGAATAAAAGGTAAGATTACATAACCAATAAGGTAAATGTATTTCGAAAGAGTATCAATTTTTTCTTTCTTGGTATTGAAAAGTAAAAGCAAACATTTAATGGAAACAAAAAGTGTTGCAATTAATATTAAAATATCATTGGTTTTGTTCGTTCTAAATTGACTTCCCAAGTAAAATGCAACTCCTCCAACTATTATGGGAAGAATTTTATTTAAATTGATTAATTGGCAAAACTCATAAATCGCAATGAGCATAAAAATGCCAAATAGTAAAAAAAAACTATTAGCAGAGTAGGAAGTAGCTAATAGTAAAAGTGTTACATAAACTACACCCGAAAGTAATCTCGTTAGCGATTCATTCATGTTATAAATCTTCTAAAAGAAGTAGGTAAAGATTTTTGGCACAACTTCCATAGGTCAAGAAATCTTCCTCTTGTACTTTTTCAAAATATTTGATAGTTGTAATATTGGTAGGATAGTCTTTATCGTATTTTTTCTTAATAACTCTTAAACCATCACTTTTAGATTCTAATATCTGACTTGTAGTAGCAAGTATTACAATATTGTCAGGTAATTCGTTAGGTTTTTTCTGTTTAATTTGATTTGAAGAAAACAACACTGAACCTTCATCAGCTATTAAATTTTCACAACTTGCAAAAAAGAATTTTGGTTCTGTTGGATTGGTGTAACTTAATTTATTTTCGTCTAAAAGATTGTAAAGTTTTGGTTCAAAACATAATGCTTCACTTTCAAACCAATCATTCTCCTCAAGTATATTTTCGAACTGTTCCCTTACTTCGTTTAAGTTTTCACAATAGATAAACTTACCGCCATTTTTCTTAAAATTGAAAGTAAATAAATCGTCAATTGGAAGATTTGAAGGTTTGGGAGTATTATATTCACTTTGGTTTTCCTCATCGGAAGCATCATTGCTAGAACCAAATATTTTTCTGAAAAGACTCATATTGCTGTGTAAAATTCTTTAAATATCATTTGAAAACCTTCAAAGATAAAAAAATCTTAATTCAAAAGCATTTTTTGAATTAAGATTTTTAAATTTTTATATTTAACTGTTGTTTAAGCAGTAAATTCAGTGTTCTCTTCGCTGTCTATTTGATAAGGACGTTTGCCAAAAATAGTTTCCAAATCATCTTTGAAAATAACCTCTTTTTCAATCAAAATATCGGCAAGTTGCAACAATTTATCTTTGTTTTCTTTAAGAATTTCAATCGCTCTTTGATACTGACCTTCAATAAGAAGTGAAATTTCTTTATCAATAGTAATTGCAGTATCTTCTGAGTAAGGTTTGCTAAAACTATATTCGCTTTGTCCTGAAGAATCGTAATAAGTGATATTACCTAGTTTTTCATTCAAACCATAAATAGTTACCATAGCACGAGCTTGTTTTGTAACTTTTTCTAAATCTGATAAAGCTCCAGTAGAAATAGTATCAAAGATTACTTTTTCTGCAGCACGACCACCCATAGTAGCACACATTTCGTCAAGCATTTGATCTGGACGCACAATAAGTCTTTCTTCAGGTAAATACCAAGCAGCACCTAAACTTTGACCTCTAGGAACAATAGTAACTTTAATAAGTGGCGCAGCATGTTCTAACATCCAACTTACGGTAGCATGACCAGCTTCGTGAACTGCAATAGCTCTCTTTTCTGCAGGTGTAACTATTTTGTTTTTCTTTTCCAATCCGCCAACAATTCTGTCAACTGCGTCTAGGAAATCTTGTTTGTCTACAGCTGTTTTGTTGTTACGAGCAGCAATTAAAGCCGCTTCGTTACAAACATTTGCAATATCTGCACCAGAGAAACCTGGCGTTTGTTTTGCTAAAAAGTCAGTATCTAAACCTTCTACTTTTTTCAAAGGTGCTAAATGCACTTCGAAGATTTCTTTACGTTCTCTAATGTCTGGTAAATCGACATAAATTTGTCTGTCAAAACGTCCAGCACGCATTAAAGCTTTGTCTAAAACATCAGCTCTATTCGTTGCAGCAAGAACAATAACGTGAGTGTTTGTTCCAAAACCATCCATTTCGGTTAGTAATTGGTTCAAAGTATTTTCACGCTCGTCGTTTCCGCCTGACATGTTATTTTTTCCTCTTGCACGACCAACAGCATCAATCTCATCAATAAAAATAATAGCTGGTGATTTTTCTTTTGCTTGTTTGAATAAATCTCTTACTCTCGAAGCTCCAACACCAACAAACATTTCAACAAAATCTGAACCTGAAAGTGAGAAGAAAGGAACTTTTGCTTCACCAGCAACGGCTTTTGCAAGTAATGTTTTTCCTGTTCCTGGAGGTCCAACTAAAAGAGCTCCTTTTGGAATTTTTCCACCTAAAACAGTATATTTTTCTGGGTTTTTAAGAAATTCTACAATTTCTTGCACTTCTTCTTTAGCACCTTCTAATCCGGCAACGTCTTTGAAAGTGGTTTTTACTTCAGATTTTTCATCAAAAAGCTTAGCTCTAGATTTTCCAATATTGAAGATTTGACCTCCGCCACCTCCAGCGCCACCGCCAGACATTCTTCTCATGAAATATAACCAAACCCCAATAAGAATAATCATTGGCAATAAACCAACTAAGAATTCTGTCCAATCGCTTTTAGTTTGAAAATCGAAATCTTTGATTTTTTTCTGAGCTCTAGCATCAACTAATTTCTTTTGAAAAAGCTCGTCATTTCCAGGATCAAAAATGTAATGTGGTCCTTTATTTGGATTACCAAAAACATCTTTGGCTATTTTTTCATTAGCTTTCGCTTTCAAGGCATTAGCCGTTAGATAAGCTTCTGCTTGATTTTTATTGTAAATAATTACTTTTTCAATCTGACCGCTATTCAAAAGTTCATCAAATTTTGATGAAGAAATTTTTGAAGGATCTTGCATTGTAGAACCATTTAATATGTTCAATATAACAAACATAAGAATTATAGCTCCTGTAATCCACCATGGACTAAATTTTAAACCGCTTGGCTTTTTGTTCTCTGACATTATTTATAGTGCTTTTAGTATTTGTTTTCTAAAGTAGTGATTTTGGCATCGCCCCAAAGACCTTCAATATTATAATATTCACGAATTTCTTTTTGAAATACGTGTACTACAATACTAACATAATCCATTAAAACCCATTCTGCATTGTCTGTTCCTTCTACATGCCAAGGTTTGTCTTTTATTTCTTTGGAAACAACTTTTTGAACAGAGTTAACAATAGCGTTAACTTGTGTATTTGATGAACCGTTGCAAATAACAAAATAATCGCAAACAGCGGTATCTATTTCTCTTAAATCAAGGATTTCAATATCATTTCCTTTTACTTCTTCTATTCCTTTAATGATGTTTGTTAATAAAACATCGGTACTAATTGTCTTTTTTGCCATCTAAATTTTATATAATTTGCAAAGGTATCAAAATTTGTGATTATTTTTGATGCTTAACATAAGTTTAAACTCTGTTTTATCAAAATAATTCCTATGAACTTAATCAAACTCGATGCCATACATTCTACAAACGATTTTTTGAAAGAAATGTCAAGAAGTCAAATCGTAGAAAACTTTACCGTTGTAACTGCCAAGAATCAAACAAAAGGTAAAGGTCAAATGGGCGCTACATGGGAAACAGAAAGTGGTAAAAACTTAATTATGAGTATCTTGGTTAAAGAAGTGTTGAAAGATATTGATGAAATATTTCATTTGAATGTTGCTGTTGCACTCTCAGTAATTAAAGCTTTAGAACCTTTAAACTTGCCCAAACTTTCTATTAAATGGCCAAACGACATTATGGCAGAAAACAAAAAAATAGGTGGCATTTTAATTGAAAACAGCTTCAAATCTGACAACAAAATAGAATCTATAATTGGAATCGGATTAAATGTCAATCAAATCAACTTTGATAATTTGCCAAAAGCGTCTTCATTGTGCTTACTAAAAGAGAAAGAATTTGATTTAAATGAGGTTTTAGAAAAATTATTTTTTCAAATAAAAAAACATTGCAGTTTGTTGCTTTCCAATCAACATGATTTTCTGTGGAATGAGTATCACAAAAATCTTTTCAAATTAAACACGCCCATTGCTTTTTCAGACAATGAAAATAATCAATTTATGGGAATCATTCAAGGCGTAAATTATGAAGGTAGGTTAGAAGTACTTCTTAACGACGACTCTATAAAAACTTTTGGTGTAAAAGAAATTCAAATGCTTTTTTAATTAAAAAATCGACTTCTCAAAAATGTCAATAACATGATTTATATCATTTAGTTATTCCTATACTATTCCGAAATTTGGTAGTATAATTAATTTATAACTAAACCGAGTAATTATGGCAAATTTTGATATTAAACACATAAAAAATGTTGTTTTAGTTGGACACACGGGTAGTGGTAAAACGACTTTGGTAGAATCAATGCTTTTTGAAGCTGGATTAATCAATCGTCGTGGAACCATTCTTGATAAAAATACCGTTTCAGATTATACTGAAATTGAACACGAAAAAGGAAAAACATTCTTTTCAAAATTAGTAAACACCAAATGGAAAGGATATAAAATCAATCTTTTAGATACGCCTGGATATGACGATTTTGCAGGCGAAATAATAGGAGCAATGCGAGTTGCCGATTGTGGATTGATGTTATTAAATTCGGCAATGGGCGTTGAAGTTGGAACCGATATTATTTGGGATTATACTAATGATTATAAACTTCCAATGCTTTTGGCAGTAAATCATTTAGATAACGAAAAATCAGATTACGATAGAACTGTAAATGAAGCTAAAGCTCACTTTGGAAATAATGTAGTTGTGGTTCAATATCCAATGAATCAAGGTGAAAAATTTGATGCTATCGTTGATGTTTTAAACATGGTTTTATACAAATATCCGCAAGATGGAGGAAAACCTGAAAAGCTTCCTATTCCTGATTCTGAAAAAGAAAAAGCCAACCAATTGCATCAAGAATTAATTGAAACAATTGCAGGAAATGACGAAACATTGATGGAACGTTATTTTGAAAAAGGCGAATTAGATGAAGATGAAATGAAATTAGGACTACATCATTCGTTAATAAAACATGAAATTTTTCCAATTTTCTGTGTTTCTGCCAAAAAGAATATGGGAAGTGGAAGAATTATGGGATTCATTGACAACGTTTGTCCATCGGCTTACGAAATGCCTAAACAAAAAACAGTCGATGGCAAAGAAATTACTTGCGATGAAAACGAATCAACCTCAATTTTTGTTTATAAAACGTTATCAGAACCTCATGTGGGTGATTTGAGTTTCTTTAAAGTACTTTCTGGAAAAATTAAAGTTGGTGATGAATTAACCAATGAAAATACAGACCAAATTGAGAGAATCAATCAACTTTATGAAGTAGAAGGAAGTAAAAGAACGCCTGTTCAAGAATTGGTTGCTGGAGACATTGGCGCTACTTTAAAACTAAAAAATACGCATACCAATAATACACTTCACGAAAAAGGAAAACACATTGAAATTGTTCCGATTCAGTTTCCAAATCCAACGCTAACTATTGCTGTTGAAGGCACTAAAAAAGGTGAAGAAGAAAAATTGTCGATGGCATTACATCAATTAGTAGAAGAAGATCCAACGATAAAAGTTGAAGTTTCTCCAGAGCTAAAACAAACCTTATTGCACTGTCATGGTGAGTTGCATTTGGCAATCATCAAGTGGAAATTGGAAAATACCTACAAACTTTCGGTTGATTTTAAAACTCCAAAAATACCTTATAGAGAAACCATTCGTAAAAGTGCGGATACGGTTTACAGACACAAAAAACAATCTGGAGGAAACGGACAATTTGCTGAAGTTTCCATGAAAATTGAACCTTGGTATGAAGGAATTGAAGAGCCAACAGGTTACAATATTCGTGGAAAAGAAGAACACGATTTGCCTTGGGGTGGAAAATTAGTATATTATAATTGTGTCGTTGGTGGTGCCATTGACACTCGTTTTCATCCATCCATTATGAAAGGAATTATGGAGAAAATGCATGAAGGACCGCTTACAGGTTCTTATGTTCGTGATGTGCGAGTTATTGTTTATGATGGAAAAATGCACACTGTAGATAGCAATGATTTATCTTTCAAATTGGCTGGAATGATGGCATTTAAAGAAAATTTCCACAATGCAGATCCACAATTATTAGAACCATTTTATTATGTTGAGATTCATGCTCCTGAAGAAGTTACAGGTTCTATAATGAGTACTATTCAATCGCACAGAGCTGTTGTTGAAGGAATGGATGCAGAAGGACAATTCTCAATTATAAAAGCCCAAATTCCTTATGCAGAAATGCACGAATTTAGTAACGATTTACGTTCGCTAACACAAGGAAGAGCAAGATTTAATATGAAATTTGATCATTATGAAGCTGTGCCATTTGATTTACAAAGAACATTGATTTCAGAATTTAGTAATCAAGAAGAATTAGTTTAGTTTTAAAATAGATTCTTTAAAAATGAAAAACCTCGTAACGAATTAGATACGAGGTTTTTCTATTTTGTATTCCGTTGGAATCTATTCTTTACAACTTGTGCATATTTTCAGCCAAAGTCTCAATAAATTTTGAAATCGGACCTTTAATCATCATTGCCATCATTGGGTTGAAATCACCTTCAAAATCTAATTTTACTTCACTAGAATTTTCAGAAATAGCATCAATACTCGCTACTAATGTAAATGGAAGTTTGTCACTTGCCGCAGCAAGATTCACTTTTGAATGTGGAACGCCTTCTTTCAAACGTAATTTGATTTCTGGCATACCTTTCAAACCAAAGTTGAAAATATCATCACCAAGAACTTCAAATTTAGCAATGTTCTCAGGCATTAATTTTTCAAAATTTTTCACATCAGACAATTGAGTGTATAAATACTCAGCCGATTTTTCTACAGTAACTTTTGGACTTTCTAAGTTCATTATATATTTTTATTTAATAGTATCTTTTGATTTTATAGCGGTTCCTTCAACAATATATTCAGTGTAAAATAAATGCATTTTAATTTTAATGGTACCATTTATTAGAATGTCATATCCTTCACCAGCGGACTTTAGAGCATTTTCAATTGCTTCGTCTATAGCTTCTTTTTTACTTTTTAAAAACACTTTTGCACTTCCACTAACTCTTACACCAACTTGATTAGTAATTGTTGTTTCTCTATTACTAAGAGTGGTAAAATTAACTAAACTAGTTGAACAACTTGTAAGTAAAAGTGATAATAAGGCAATTAAAATAGTTTTTTTAAAAATCATTTTTACATTGTTAAACACTCCAAGTAGATGGACTTTTACGCCATTCTTGTAATGTTTTTTGTTCTTCTTCTGTAATGTATTGTTTTTCTACTGCAAGTTCTAAAAGATGTTCGTAATTGCTTAATGTATTCAAATTTACATTCGCATTTTTGAAGTTTTCTTCCGCAACATCGAATCCGTAAGAGAAAATAGCTAACATTCCTTTTACATTTGCTCCGGCTTCTTTTAAAGCTTCAACAGCAAGTAAACTACTATTTCCTGTCGAAATCAAATCTTCAACTACAACAACATTCTGACCTTTTTGTAAAAAACCTTCCACTTGATTTTGTCTTCCATGCTTTTTTGGCTCTGGTCTAACGTACACAAATGGCAGTCCTAATTCTTCTGCAACAAGTATGCCAATGCCAATTGCGCCGGTTGCAACACCTGCAATGACATCTGGTTTACCATAAATTTCTTCAATTTGCTTAGAAAATTCGTCGCGAATGTAATTTCTAATCGCTGGAAATGAAAGCGTTAGACGATTGTCGCAATAAATAGGTGAGTTCCAACCCGAAGCCCACTTAAAAGGATTTGACGGATTCAATTTAATTGCATTTATTTGTAAAAGCAATTCGGCTGTTTTTTCGGCTGTTTCTTTATTAAAAATCATACTGCAAATGTATAAAGTTTTTGTGAACGATAAACCACTTTTTTTGACAAATGAAGTCGCAAAGGAAACCGACTTTCAATTGTTTTTACTTGAAAGTGTTGACATTGAACAGCTTATTGTAAAGATGTTCAACAATAAGATTAATAAAGCTTATTTGTATTATCCAGACGAAAAGGAAATTCTGAAAAAAGTAAAGGAAAAAATCCCTGTAAAAAAAGCTGGTGGCGGATTGGTTTACAACAAAAATGGTGAAGTTTTATTCATTTTTAGAAACGGAAAATGGGATTTGCCAAAAGGCGGTTGCGATAAAGGTGAAGAAATTGAAGCTTGTTCTGTAAGAGAAGTGGAAGAAGAAACTGGCGTTCAAGGTTTGAAAATCACTAAAAAACTTCAAAAAACGTATCATGTTTTCAAACGTAATGGTGAATATAGATTAAAAATCACGCATTGGTTTGAAATGAAAACCAATTTCGAAGACAAATTAACACCTCAAAAAGAAGAAGGCATTAAAAAAGCCGTTTGGTTAAAACCTGAAGATGTTCAAGAGGCTTTGAAAAACTCGTACGAAAATATCAAATTGTTGTTTCAAGAAGAAAATGAAAATAGTATCAAAATCTGATGTATCAATTGAAGAAAAGGAAATCATCTTCCAACTTTGGAATGAAGAATATCCTGAGCGAATTTCGTATAATTCTATTGAAGATTTAGAAACTTATCTTAACAATTTAGCTGATGTAAATCATTATTTACTTTATAACGATTCCAATGAAATTAAAGGTTGGGCGATAACATTTATAAGAGAAAACGAAAAATGGTTTGCTATCATCATCAATTCAAAAATTAAAAATCAAGGTTTCGGAACGCAATTATTAAATCATTTGAAATCTATTGAAAATAAGCTTTCAGGTTGGGTTATTGATCATGATAATGACCTGAAATCTGATGGAACTACATACATTTCACCATTACACTTTTACCTCAAAAATGGTTTTTCAATTTGTGAAGGAATTCGAATCGAAACGGATAAAATTTCTGCTGTTAAGATTGTTTCAAAATAAATTGTAAATTAATTACATCAAAACATTAATACCATTCTTTCAACTCTTTGTCAAATTCTTTTTTGTTGTGATTTAAATATTCAAGCTCTAATACATATTCTTGTCCATCACAATTGTATTCAATTTTATTTACAATGTAACTTTGTAGCAAGTTAAAATCTTGTTTCTCAATGATACTCTTAATTTCATTTGGATATTTACCAAATTTGCTTTTGTGAACTTCAATTTCATTGGTGATTTTTATTCCAATTTTATTTGATGTAGCATCATAAATTTCAAATACAAGCAATAATACAATCATATTAATAAAACATAGAAACGTCATTATTTTAGACCATTTGTATAGTAAAGATTTATTATTTGTGCCGCTGTACCATTTTGCAATCAAAGCAGAACATCCCATTATTACGATTATAGTCATAAAAGCAATGAAATTACTCAATGATGCAACTAATAAAATGATTAGTATAAATAAGTATAGAAGATAATTATTAAAGCCAATTATTGTATTTAATTTTTGATTTGATAAAAATATTCTAATGTGATTGGATCTTTCATTTTTTTCGGAATGAATTAATTTATTTATCAATTCTGAAAGTTTTATTTCGTCAACTTTTATTTGGCTTAAATTTAAATTTAATTTCTGTGCACCAATTATTTCATTTAATTTTTCTACCCATTTATATTGTTTGGTTTCACTATCAAAAGCTTCGTTTACTATTATTGAAATGAATTTTTGGTCATAAATATCTAATGGATAAGCTTCAATGATATAGTCCCATTCTATCAGCTCTTGTTTTAGTTTTTTATCGAAGATTCCATTTTCATTAATAATTATTTGTACTCTTTTATCAAAGAGTGTAAATATTCCAATTGGAATTCCTAAACCAAAAAACAATGTAGTGAACCAACCCATATAATAATCAAAAGTGCCATTTTGTTCTCTTAAAATCACCCAAATACCAATTATTACAAAAGGCAATGAAAGAGCAATTATTTTAAACCCTTTTCCGCTTGATTTGTATAATTTTATTTCAGCCATTATTTTTTATAAATGTAAATAAATGAAGATATAATTACTCCATTATCCTATAAACTGGATATTGCAAATGCGCTTTTTCGTAATAAATAGAATTTTTATGAACCCAATCCAATTGAGCTTCTGGGTTTTCTGCAAAGGCTTTGTCTTCTAATTTCTTTTGTTCTAATTTGGCGCGCAATTCTGGATTTTTATTCAAATAGTCATTTGCTAAATCTTCAAAAACATAGTCGGAATAGCCTTCTTTTTGTTGCAATAAAGTGTCAAAAAAGTTCCAATTGAAAAAGCTGTCCATCGCTTCTGGTTCTAATGTTTCTAGTAGAAATTTCACGCCCATTTGGTCGGTTTTGAACAAATAATCACCTTTTCTAAAATTCATCTTTATTTTAGAACTTGTAATTTTTGTACTGTTGTGTGGATAATGTCCTTCGTAAGCATTTTTCGCTGTTTTATAATCGGCAATTCTATAACTTTCTACTTCAATTATCGTATCGGTTTTTAATCTTCGGAAGTCTAATTTATTTTCTTTCAAACGATCAATTACAGGCCAAAATCCTTGTGGAATAATATAAGCATTCGGAATTTTTACCGTTTGAACCGATTTATAATCTGCCATGAAAGGAATGTACTTTGTAAACGGAAGTTTTCGGTCGTAATACAATCGTTTGCCTGAAGTTACATCACTTTTTTTGTATTTTCCTTCGTAACCAAGAAACGGAATTTTGGTGATTTTGGTCGTATCAATTTCCCATTTAATTGTGTAATCACTTTTAGGTTGAAATTGTTTTTGATTTTCCAATCGTTTGGCTTTTATAGTTTTATAATTTTTATCAGCAAAATTTATTGTGGAAACCATAAACTCATAAGTAGCTTTCACACGACTCGCGTAGTTTTTCAACATGTGCGTTTCAACAACAAAACCAATCGTATTAAACAAAGAAGTATAACCTGTAGCATACCTCGGACTTTCAAAAAACTGTTGAAAACCTTCGTCTGGTGTGCCGTGCCAAACGTTTACGTAAGGCGTGGTTTCTATCTTTTTTTGCTGTAAATCTTTTATAATCGATGGCGTCAATTCGTTTTTCATGTAATCGCCTAAAGCAGTTCCTAATTTCTTAGGTTCGGTCATGATGTAGGTCAACGTATATTGATAATCTGCGCCATTGCTCACGTGATTGTCTATGAAAATATCGGGATTAAATTCTTGGAATATTTTATAAAAACTATGCGTGTTTTTGGTGTCTGATTTGATGAAATCTCTGTTCAAATCAAAATTTCGAGCATTGCCACGAAAACCATATTCCTCTGGACCATCTTGATTGACGCGTGTCGTCGAATTTCTATTCAAACAACCACCAATATTATAAACCGGAATCGCAACTACAATCACATTCTTTGGGACTTTAATTTTTCCTAAAGCCAAATCGCGGTACAATTGCATAGTCGCATCAATTCCGTCTGGTTCGCCTGCGTGAATTCCGTTATTGATTAATAGGATGCTTTTTTCGGAAGAGGCATAATTTAAATCAAATTCTTTTTCAGGATTGAAAATCACTACTTGCAAGCGTTCGCCACTATCGGTTTCACCCATATTTAAAACTTGAATGTTTTCAAAATCCAAATCCAATAGCTCATAATAACGAAGTATTTCTTGATAATCAGCACTTTGATTGCCATTTCCTTTTTCAAAATAGGTAGCGTATTTCGATTTATCTTGAGCCAAAAGAATTGTTGTAAATAGGAGGAAAGCAACTTTTATAAAACGCATGAGTGTAATTTTTTTAGATTTTCAAAAGTAATTAACTTTTTCCAACTAGTATTTCGTAATTCATAATTATTAATTCATAATTGGCTTTATCTTTGCCAAATGAATAAAAATCCACATTCCAATAATGTTCTTCTCAATTTAGGTATTGAGGAATTAAACGAAATGCAAGTTGTTGCTCAAGAAACCATCTTGAACGACGCCAATATTTTACTACTTTCACCTACAGGTTCTGGAAAAACGTTAGCTTTTTTACTACCCATTTTTCAAATGTTGGGCGATACTTGCAAAGACGTTCAATGTTTGATTTTAGTTCCATCGCGTGAATTGGGTTTGCAGATTGAGCAAGTTTGGAAAAAAATGGGCACCGATTTCAAAGTAAATGTTTGTTATGGTGGTCATTCTATAGAAACAGAAATTAAGAATTTATCGAATCCTCCAGCGATTTTAATTGGAACGCCAGGTCGAATTGCCGATCATTTGGACAGAGGAACTTTTAATACAAATGATATCCAAACGTTGGTTTTGGACGAATTTGATAAGTCGTTGCAATTGGGTTTTCATGAGCAAATGAGTTTTATCATTTCAAGATTGAACAAGTTGAACAAACGCGTTTTGGTTTCGGCGACTTCCGATATTGAAATTCCGAAATACACACGAGTTTTGCAGCCAACGGTTTTGGATTTTATTCCAACGGAAGATTCGAGTAGCAATTTGAGTTTGAAAATGGTCGTTTCTAAAGAAAAGGACAAAATTAATGCGCTTTTCAATTTGCTTTGTTCTTTAAAATCGGAAGCGGCGATTATCTTTTGCAACCATCGTGATGCTGCCGAACGCATTAGCGACACATTGAACGAAAAAGGAATTTACTCGACGTATTATCATGGTGGCATGGATCAAGACGAACGCGAACGTGCTTTAATTCAGTTTAGAAACGGAAGTGTGAGTTATTTAATCACGACCGATTTAGCAGCGCGCGGATTAGACATTCCCGAAATGAAACACGTTATTCATTATCATTTGCCGTTAAAAGAAGACGAATTTACCCATAGAAATGGTCGTACAGCTAGAATGTTAGCTTCTGGAACGGCGTACATTATTGCACATGAAAGTGAAAAAAAAATGGAGTATTTAGATTATAAAATGCCTGTTTTAAATTTAGAAAACGCAACAACTTTACCAAAACCACCCGAATTTCAAACGATTTATGTAAGTGGCGGAAAGAAAAACAAATTGAATAAAATTGACATTGTAGGTTTCTTTTCTCAAAAAGGAAAACTAGAAAAAGGTGATTTGGGCTTGATTGAAGTAAAAGATTTCATTTCGTTTGCTGCCGTAAAATCTAAAAAAGTAAAACAATTTTTGGCGAACATTCGTGATGAAAAAATGAAAGGAAAGAAGTTTAAAATTGAGGTTGCAAGGAAAGTTGTTAAGAAAGAGGAGTAGGGTTTAAAAAAAACGTTCCATGCTTTTCGTCTGTTGCTGCTGCAAGCGCGAAACAAACCTTAAAAATTTCTTTGAAAATAGAGTTGTAGTCATCAGATTATTTTTCACGAAGAACAAAATAGTAAGCCCAGCCCAGCAATAGCGCAAACATGTGTTATGCGTCGTTCTTTTGATTATATTAGTTGTATCAATTTCAGAGTTCTTTCACAATAATTTCTTAATTCAGCATCTGTTATCGGTTCGCTGTCGGCATTTGTATTATGTCTATGATGATACTTTTTAGAATAATCATTTATATCAGCCAATTCATTAACTTCTGGCAGCAATCTGTTGTAAGCGTCCGTGGCATTTGAGTTTCTAACTTTATCAATAAAATTACCAAGCCATTCAGAAGGTGTTACTATATCAAAAAATTTTAGATGAAAATAGCTTTCTAACGCTGGTCTAATGCATCTTGCAATATTTCTTCTGTCTTGGTCAGTATAGCAACCATTGACCAAGTAGTTTTTGATTGTAGTGCTATCTTTTAGGACGCTTGATAATGTTTCATTGTCTATTAAATATTCTACAATACAGCTTGTATTTCCGATGAATTCTATTTTACTACATTGAGTAGTTAAATTTGTTTGGTTTGCATTCTTCCAGAATTCTCCAGCAAAAATAATATTATGAGTAAGAACAAATAATTGTTTTGCTTGTTGTCCAAAATATAACAGTTTTGATATAGTAGTTGATTTTCTATTAAGGTCAAAACTGGAAACAGGATCGTCAAAAACGATTATCTTATCTTGAATATTTCCATCAACTTCTAATTTTGTTAAAAAGAAAGCTAAAGCTAAAGCGGTTTTGTCTCCTTCACTTAAAGAATATTTAAAGCTTTGAGTAATTGGATTTTCTTCAAGTTTAATTTCATTTCCGTTTATGTGTAATGCATATTTTATCATTGGCTCTTTACTGCTGCCAACATACACGCTATCTAATCCACGAATCTCCAAATACGGAGCAAACGCTTGAAGATATTGGTTAATTTTAGTAGAATAACTTGAAAATATTGTTGTAGAATATGTGTCGAGTAAACCTTGTTTAGTATCTTTTTCTACTTTAAGATTTTCAACGGCAGAATTATAAGTTACTAAATCAGTGCATAGACCATTAATAGTTGAATCGTTTCTTTTTTGTATGGCTTTGAGTTTTTTTAAATCTGTTTCTAGTAACGCTGAATTAGGTTGACTCATAGATTTCATTGCACTAATTGACAAATTGTATGCCGTAATATTAGTATTAAAGTCCTCAATTTTTTTATTGAAAGCGATGACTATATTTTCAAAATGTGTTAGGCTTGAAAACTCCTGAGCCTCAATCGGATTTTCTGATTTTAGGCGAAAACTTTCTTTTATTGCATCAAAAGATTCTTTAAAATTTTCTTTTTCATGGATTATTGATGTCAAATTAGGTATTTGAGGAATGTGAGTTTTCCAAAATTCGATCAAGTTTAAGTTTGCAGTTATTTTATTTTCTATTTCTAAGAATTGAGCTTCTAAATTAAAACTTGAAATGGATAAGTTTTGTTTTTTTAACTCTTCGAGTAATGTTTTATACTCTTCGTTAAAGTATTGCTTATACGCTTTAATTATTTCTATTGAATCATCCAATGGTCTTAAGCAAAAGGGACAATCATCATTTTCATTTTCTATTGTTTCATATCCTTGTTTAATCCACTGTTCAGATGTTCCATCCATATCAAGATGTTCTTTATGTTCATTGAATCTTTCTAGATATGTATCGGATATATTATCAATAGATTTTGATAGAGTTGTCTTTAATTCAGAAATGTTAAAAGGAAGTTCAAGTAATTGAATTTCATTTAATGATACCTTCGACTGAATTGTTTGAAAGTTATTTGCAGTTACAATTTCAGCTTCTTTAAGTGATATTTTATTTTCAATGTCTAAGTCAACTGGAATAGTTGTATAAGCTACAGCAGAGTATGCATTGTCTATCGCAAGTTCAATTTTATCTGAAGTTTCTTTAATAATTTTGTTACCATTCTGTATTCTTTCTTTTATAGATTGAATTTCTAGTTTTAATGTAATCCCTTGCTGTCCAAAAATTACCTCAAATAGATTCTTTTTATGTGAAGTTTGAATTTCTAAACCAGTATATATATTCTCATTGATAAAATGGATGTCAAAAATTTCTATATTTGGATAATGATTATCCCAAACGTTAGTATTGTAAGTTGATTTAGGATTTGTAGCATTATCTGTCAAAACTTCTATCGTTTGAGAAAAAGTTGTATCAAAAGCTCTTTTCTTTGGTAACAGAAGATTGTCTCCTTTCAATGAATTTAGTATTATTGCCATTGTTGTCTTTCCACTACCATTTTCTCCGTAAATGAGATTTAACTTTTCAAAATCTGTAGTTCTATGTCCTGATAAAACTGTACTGTGGTTATAATTTAGAAACTTCCCTGTACCCGATATTTTTATAAATCTCTTTATCATAAACTTTCAAATATTTGTAAAAATAATCATTTAGGTTTGGTTTAGCTATAGTCGTGAAAGAATGACGCATAAGGTGTCGTCGCTTCACGAAGTTGTGGATTTTCAACACTTTCGTTTACAAATATAGACAAAATTTAGCTTCAAAATTACCAATTCTGATATATACCAAACCCCGCAATTTCGTGAAACGGTTGTTAGTGGTTGTTATTTTTCAGGTTCGTTTTTAACATATTTTTTCAAAGCCATTCTCGGCAAACCTAATCCTAATGTTTGTCTATCTTGATAAACATAAACAGGTTTTTCTTTATAATTTTGATTTATTAAATCTTTTTTATCATTGTATTTTTCAGGCAATTTATTTACTAAATCGTTTAGTTTTTCATAATCAAATTCGTGTATTTCAATTCTGTTTTTGAGGATTTCGATAATATCATCAAGTATATATTTAACCTCTCTATTCAATTCAACTTGAAGTAGAGCTGTTCTCAAATAACTAGAAAGTGCATTTGATTCCACACCTTTAATTTTCCAAATATCCCCTTCATTTTTCTCTACATTGATTTTAAGAGCTTTTACTTCGTCAGTCAACTCTTTTTTGTAAGAACTAATTTTAAAATTAATTAATTCCTCTTTAATGTCCAATAAACTTTTTGATTTTTCAAGTTCATTATTTATTTTGTCAACAACATCTTTTTCGAGTTTTTCTAATAATTTATCTAATTTTTCGATTTGCTCTTTATTGATTATTGCAAAATCATTTTTAAGTTCAGATTTTAATTCTGTTATTTTTTCATCAATGTCTTTTTTTATGTAATCGATTTCTTTTTTATTTATTCTCCAATTGAAAAAAATTTGGCTTCCAAGAATTGCTAAAAGAAATGCAACTGATATTCCTATAACCCATTGAATAGTCGTTATCAATGAATTATTATTTTCTTTAGCATTTTCATAGAGTAATTTATAAGCACCACTTTCTGTTAGATTAGTTTTCTTTTCGGTACTAATTTTCTGTGCAATACTCTCTTTTGAATTTGAATCAATTTTTTGTGCATTTGTTAAATAAAAAACTAATAATAAAAAAAATAATGCTTTAAATTTATGTTTCATATTTTAATTTACAGATTTTAAGTTTTAAAATTGCGTTAGATTTTTGAGTCTTGCGGTATAATAGCCAAAAACTCTCTAATATGCGCCACAAACAAAAGTTTACATTTATTTGTAAGCGTTTGTAATGAATCGTAAATATATAAAAATATACCTTGAATAATTACGGTTTTCCTCATTCCATAAAAAAAAGCTAAAAATTAGTTCTAACTTTTAGCTTTTTTAATAGTATTTTTAATCTGCAAACAGTTTAAATCCTCACAGAATCTGGTACTAAAACCGTATAATCGCCACCATTTCGCAATACATCGCGCACAATACTTGAGGAAATATAAGACGTTTTGGATGCGGTTAATAAGAACACAGTTTCAATTTTAGACAAGCGTCTGTTGGTGTGGGCAATGGCTTTTTCAAATTCAAAATCGGCAGGATTTCGCAAGCCACGTAAGATGAATTCGGCTTTTTCTTTTCGGCATAAATCAATCGTCAAACCTTCGTACGTGATTACTTTTACTTTGGGTTCGTCTTTAAAAGCTTCTTCGATAAAGCGTTTTCGGTCTTCAAGAGAAAACATGTATTTTTTTTCGGCATTGATTCCAATGGCTACAATGACTTCATCAAAAAGCGAAATGCCTCTTTTAATAATGTCGTAATGACCATTTGTAATAGGATCAAAGGAACCTGGAAATATGGCTTTTTTCATTAGTTTCTTTCAATTTCGTATATTTTCTTGTCTTTATACATTTTTCTAATTTCTTCTTTAGAATAACCATAAAGCTCTTTGTAGTTTTCAGGTTTGTCAATGTCATTGATTCCTGAAGTTTTGTTGGTTTCCATATCATTTACAAGAACATGAAGACTATCTTTCAAAACGCTTTCAACTTTCATTGTAGAATAATACCCTGGATTTGATTCAAATTTATAAATGTCACCCACTTTTGGAGCTTTTAGATATTCGGCTTCTTTTTTCTCAGTTTCACCAGAACTATAAATTCCAATGGCAACTAAAACAGCAACAATTCCCAATCCTGAAAACATCCAAATTGGAGTTTTTGCACCGTCTTTTTCTTTTTCTCTGTCTAATTTTGTTTGAATAGGTTGCGGTAATTCGCTGTATTCAAAGGTTCTTTTGCAATTATTACATTCAGCTACAGTTGTTTTTCCAATTGGAAAAAACGGAATCCAATAAACATGAGCATACTTACCGAAAACGGCGTAATTCATTGAAGTATTGGTTTCACAATGAGGACAATCTACATTGATTACTTGTCCGTTTTTGATATTGCTTGCTTTTGTTCCGTAAAAAATCATAGTTTTGGTTTTGGTTAGTTTTTTTATTGATGTAATTCGATTTTCTTTATACTTTGTGTTTTAAAATTACTTGTAAAAATGCTACTTCGTACTATTATAATTAATCTCTATTAACAGAAATAATAGAATCTTGCGCGAACAGACTTTCTAGTTTTTTCTTAGAGTAGGCTTCTTTAAAAAGACCATAATTTCTGTCAATATCAATCTCGCTTATTCCTTCAACTTTATCCGTTTTCATATTGTTAACGGTAACAAAAATAGTATCATTTCTTAAATAGAGAACTTTTGCAGTGCTATAAAAACCATCCTCAATTTTCATTTCATAGACATCTCCAGCTTTAGGATTATCAATATATGTTTTTTCTTTGTCTCTTTTGTAGGTGTAATAAATAGCACCAATTCCCATTAAAAGAGCGATTGATACTATTATTATGATTACAATCCAAATGGGTTTTAATTTTTTGCTTTTGTTTTCTTGAGGGTTTGAGTTTTCCATAGTTTTTGGTTAGTTTCTTATTATTGATGAAATTTTGTCTTCTTTGTATAGATTTTCTAGTTCTTTTTTTGAATAAGTTATTTTCTTGCTGGTGTAATTTTCTGGAATGTTTATTTCATCAACTTCATACGGTAATTCTGCTTGATAATCGCTTTCTGTGGCATAAATACTGTCATTTGAAATGCTATCAATTCTAAAAGTATAATAAAATCCTTTAGCATCTTTTATAGCATAAACATCATTTACAGTTGGATTTTGAACGTATTTTTCAGTTTCATTATTACTTTGAAAATAGTAATAAATTCCATAAGCAATAGCCAAAGCTAATAAAAAACTACCAAAATAAGTCCAAATAGGATTTTTTAAATTATTATTTTCTGCAGCTAATTTTTCAACTATAGTATCATCCAAATCGTTGATGTCAATTATTTCGTTACAATTATTGCATACAACAACAGCTTCTTTTCCAACAGGAAATAAAGGAATTAGAGTTATAAAAGTATAATTGGTATTTACAAAATAGTCAAAATTGGCAACTTCTCTACATTTAGGACAAATTGTACCTGAAAAATTTCCTTTTTTTATTTCTGTTGATTTTGTACCTAAAATTAAAAGCATAAGCTTACTTTTTCCAAATTAGTTTTCTCTGTAAAGCTAAACTAATTTCGTTATCTAGCAAATCGCTCATAGGCATATTTGAGTAAGCTGCTTGTTGTGGAAAAATACTTTGTGGTGATAAACCCGGATTGGTATTGATTTCGATAAAATGCGGAATGTCATTCATAATAATAAAATCGGTTCTTGAAAAACCAGACATTCCAAGTGCTTCATACACTTTTTTAGCCGTTTCTTCCACACTATTTTTAATTTCTTCTGATAAATTAGCTGGCGTAACTTCTTCTGATTTGCCTAAATATTTGGCTTCATAATCGAAGAAATCATTTTCAGATAAAATTTCGGTGATTCCCATCACTTTGGTTTCACCTTTGTATTTAATAACACCAACCGAAACTTCTCTTCCTTTTAAGTAGGATTCAATTAAAATATCGTTGTCTTCTGCGAAAGCAAAGGCTAAAGCTTTGTCAAAATCTTCTAGCGAATTTACTTTTGAAACACCAAGAGAACTTCCGGATTGATTGGGTTTTACAAAGAACGGCAAACCTAATTCTTGAGCCACTTCGTTTCCATCAATAGCATCACCTTTTGATAAATAAATAGAATTGGCTTTTGGGATATTGAATTTTGATAAAACCGAAAGCGTATCACGTTTGTTAAAAGTCAAACTCGATTGGTAAAATCCGCAACCTGTGTACGGAATTTCTAGTAATTCCCAATACGCTTGCATGTGTCCATCTTCGCCTGGAGTTCCGTGAATGGTATTGGATATTACATCAAATTTGATGGTTTGATTGTCTTTTGTTAATGAAAAATCAGCTTTGTTTATTGGGTATTTTGTTCCGTCAATTAGGCAATACCAATCGTTCAAAAGGATGTGAACTTCAAATACTTGGTATTTTGATTTGTCTAAATTGTTTAAGATTAATTGACCACTTCTTAAAGATATTACAGATTCATCCGAATATCCACCCATAACAACGGCTACGTTCATTTGATTTTATTTTAAATACAATACAAATTTAGCACAATTGTTGAAACTAAAAATTATATCTTTGCGATAAATAAATTTTATTTATGAGTTTACGTAAATATCTTACTAGTCGTGTGTTTTTTGCTCAAGGTCTGGCAGCATTAGCAATAATAGCAGTTTTGGCTTATTTGTTTTTTCATTGGATTACTTTTATTACCAATCATGGTGAGGAAATTACAGTTCCCAATTTGGCAAAATTAAATCCAGAACAAGTAGAAGAAAAATTAGACGAATTAGATTTGGATTACCAAATTATTGATACAGTTGATTATCAACCACAATTTCCTAAACTTACAGTGGTGCAACAAGAACCTACAGCTGGTTCTAAGGTAAAAGGAGGAAGAACCATTTATATAAAATTAAATGCCTCAACTTTCAAAATGGTTGCTGTTCCAGATTTAATTGAAAAGACTTACAGACAAGCTGTTCCAACATTGAAAGCACTTGGATTACAAGTAGGAACTATTAGATACATACCTTACATTGGTAAAGATATGGTTCGTGAAATGTGGATTAATGGCGTGAAAATTGAACCAGGAAAGAAAGTATATAAAGCTACCAAAATTGATTTGGTTCTTGGAGACGGAAAAGTAGTTTTTGATGAAACAGAGATAGATTCAATTATTGAAACTGAAACTCCAATAGATACCATTCCGAATGAACAATAATAGTGACTTACAAGAACCTGAAGAAGAACTTTTTGAGCATTACAGATTTGACGTTCCTAAAGGTCAAGCATTTTTAAGAATTGACAAATACTTGATGTTGATGGTTCCGAATGCAACCAGAAACAAAATTCAAAATGCGGCTTCCAATGGCGATATTTATGTAAATGACGTTCCGGTAAAGTCTAATTATAAAGTAAAACCATTTGATGTAATTAGAATTTTATTAGCGCATCCGCCATTTGAAAATAGGGTAGATCCTGAAGATATTCCATTAGATATAGTTTATGAAGACGACGCTTTATTAGTGATTAATAAACCGCCAAATTTTGTTGTACATCCAGGTCACGGAAATTACACAGGAACTTTGGTGAATGCATTGGCTTTTCATTTCGAAAATTTACCTTTAAACAGTTCAGAACGCCCAGGATTGGTGCATCGTATTGACAAAGATACTTCTGGACTTTTGGTTGTTGCCAAGACTGAAGCTGCTATGACGCATTTGGCAAAGCAATTTGAAGATAAAACTTCAGAAAGAGAATATATTGCCTTAGTTTGGGGAAATGTGAAAGAAGATGAAGGTACAATAGTTGGAAATATAGCTCGTCATGTTAGAGATAGAATGCAGATGGCTGTCTTTGCCGATCCAGAAATAGGAAAGCATGCGGTTACTCATTATAAAGTTTTAGAGCGATTTGGTTATGTTACTTTAGTTTCATGTAAATTAGAAACTGGTCGTACACATCAGATTCGTGTGCACATGAAGCATATTGGTCATACTTTATTTAACGATGAACGTTATGGTGGAAATCTTATTTTGAAAGGAACCACTTTTACTAAATACAAACAGTTTATAGACAATTGTTTTAAAACATTACCACGTCAAGCACTTCATGCTAAAACACTTGGTTTCATTCATCCAAAGACTGGTGAAATGATGCGATTTGATACAGAAATTCCCAAGGATATGGCTGATTGTATTGAAAAATGGCGAAACTATTCCAAATCAAATGCCTCTGAGGAAGAAGAATAAAAAAAAGACCTTTAGAAATTTCTAAAGGTCTTTTTTTATGGGGTTGAAACTTATTAGTTGATAATAACTTTCTTAGTGACAGATTGATTTCCTGATGTTAATTTTAGGAAATAAAATCCTTGAGGTAAATTTTCCATGGTGAAAGTATTGCTTTCAAATACTGGATTTTTCACTTCATTTATAATTTGTCCGTTAATATTTATAAGCTCGATAGTTTCAATTGAAACGGCACTTGTAATATTAATTTTTTGTTCGTTAGAAGGATTTGGATAAACAGTTATATTTGATAGTAATTCAAATGAATCTACAGAAAGAGCATCAACTGTTGCACATTGAGCACTCCAAATGGAGCACACATATGCTGGATTATCAATAAAAGGATTTCTATTACCTTGATAATTATAGATGGCATTATTTTGAGCTATTTCTTTAGGAGAAACAGGATCTTGTTTATGCCATTTAATTAATAACAGAATAAAATTATCGCTAAAAACTTTATTAATCGAACCATCAAACATATTTTTAGCTGGACAAGAAGTTGCATTTGCAGCATTATAAAAATCATCCATTAAGTCTTCATAACGTGTTGCGAAATAAAAATAGGCTCTAGCAATGTCACCTTTAAATTCGTCAATTGGTTCAAACACCGTTCCTGAATAGTTTGAAAAACCATTTACTGCATTGGTACCTCTTTTAGAACCATTAGTTGAAAGATAAGTTCCAGAAGCAACTACTCCAAAAGGGAAGTTATTTCTATCTCCATTTACTTTTCCATCAGATGGAACTACGTGAAATGGGTCGTTTTTCATTGGATCTACTTGAAAAACATCAAAATAAGATTGTGGCACAAGGTGTTCTCTATTGTAGCAATCTCCTTCTGCACCATAAGAACCACATTGTTGCGATGTACTAGTAAATTCATAAGAATCTAATCCGCTTGGTTTTTCTGAATACATATCCAAAAGACTTCCATTATTCTCATAGTAGTTATCTCTAAAAGCAGATTGCGTGTATAAACCCCAAATTGAACCATAACCTTGATCTACGTGACCAGTTGTTATTCTTGTTTTTAATTGTGTTTTTAGCGCGTAACCTGATCCAGTTGCAGAATTATAATATCCTGTTGGAATTTGTGCAAAAACGATTGCGTTTACAAATAATAGTAGGTAAAAGTATTTTTTCATTTTCAATTTTATTGTTTTCTTTCTAATAATGCCATATAAAACCCGTCAAAACCTGATTGTGAGGCAAGTATCTTAGAATCTTTTACAAAGGTAAAACTTTTACCAATATCTGTAGTTAAGAAATGCTTAATTTGTTCTTGATTTTCAGAAGGTAAAACCGAACAAGTTGCATAAACCAATTTTCCACCTGGTTTAACAATTTTAGAATAATTTTCTAAAACTTCGGCTTGTACTTTTCTGATGTTATCAATGAATTCAGGTTGTAATTTCCATTTAGCATCTGGGTTTCTTTTTAAAACTCCTAAACCACTACATGGTGCGTCAATAAGAACTCTATCAGCTTTTTCGTGAAGTTTTTTGATAACTTTTGTAGTATCAATAATTCTGTATTCTATGTTGAAAGCTCCGTTTCTTTTTGCTCTTAATTTTAATTGCTTTAATTTACTTTCGTACAAGTCCATTGCAATCAATTGTCCTTTGTTTTCCATTAAGGAAGCCATGTGCAATGTTTTTCCACCTGCGCCTGCACAAGTATCAACAACTCTCATTCCGGGTTGAACGTCAAGAAAACGAGCTACTAATTGTGATGAAGCATCTTGAACTTCAAACATTCCTTCTTTGAAAGCATCGGTTAGAAAAACATTAGCTCTTTCTGTAAGAACTAAAGCATCTGGTTGATCTTTTAAGAATTCGGTTTCGATATTCAAATCCATCAAAAGTGCACGAAGTTTTTCTTTTGTCGTTTTTAAAGTATTTACTCTAAGAATAACTTTTGCTTGTTGGTTTTGAGCTGCAATTTCTTTGGTCCAAAGTTCTTCTCCAAGTTCTTGTACACCAATTTCATCCATCCAATCTGGAATAGATTCACGCATTTTTCGGATTTTTGACAATTCATCAAATTTTCCTTTGATTTTTCGTTCAGGAGTTCCTTCCAATTGTCTCCAATCTGGAATTGGATAACCTCTTAAAACAGCCCAAACTGCGAACATTCTCCACAAATCTTCACGATTGTAAGGTTCTTTAACATCAGCAATTTCAGAATATAATCTCTTCCAACGAACTACTTCGTAGATGGTTTCGGCAACAAATTTTCTGTCGGAGCTTCCCCAACGTTTGTCTTTTTTTAAAGAACGTGCTACAACTTTATCGGCATATTCACCTTCATTGAAAATAGCGTTCAATGCATCAATCGTTGTGTAAACTAAATTTCTATGTAATCTCATTATTTTTTAATCAGTCTGCAAAGGTATTGCTTTTTTATTGTTTGTCAATTTTATGGCTTTAAATTCTTGATTTTTTTCTACATTTGAAAAGAACAAATTACTTATAATTATGAAAAAGCATTACTATTGTTTTATTTTGTTACTTTTTATTAGTTCTTCACTTTTTGGTCAAGTATATCAAATAGGACATACAACAATAACTTTTGTAGATGCTAGCAGAAATAATAGAAATATTCCAACGGAAATATATTATCCAGCGGATTCTAATGGCGATAATGTTGCTATGACTACTCAAAACACTTTGCAGTTTCCGAGTTTGGTTTTTGGTCATGGTTTTGTAATGACCTGGGATGCTTATCAAAATTTTTGGTCTACAGTCGTACCAAATGGTTACATAATGGCATTTCCTAAAACGGAAGGTTCTCTTTCTCCATCGCATTTAGAATTTGCAAAAGATTTAGCATTTGTAGTCAATCAAATGAATTCACTTGGAAGTCAATCGTCTTCTTTGTTTTTCAATAGAGTAAGTTCGTTTAATGCCGTTATGGGACATAGTATGGGTGGAGGCGCTTCTTTTTTGGCGGTTCCATTAAATTCAAATATTAAGACTTTGGTGAATTTCGCGCCAGCCGAAACCAATCCATCTGCTATTGGTGCTGCAACTTCTGTTACTATTCCAACTTTAGTTTTTGCTGGAGCTAATGATTGTGTTACACCATCAAGTACCAATCAGTTACCTATGTACAATGCAGTAACTAGTTTGTGTAAAACCTATATTAGCATTACTGGAGGAAATCATTGTCAAATGGCTCAGAGTAATGCTTTTTGTAATTTTGGTGAAGCAACTTGTTCTCCTAGCGCAACGATAACTCGTGCTGTGCAACATGCTAAAATATTTAGTTATCTATTACCTTGGTTAGATTACCAATTGAAAGGAATTTGTACTCAAGGTACTTTATTTGATACTCAAATTACATCTGATGCTAGTATAACTTATTTAAAAAATTGTATTCAATGTAGTCCCTTAGAACTTGATGAGAACTTTAAATTTGAAAGCAATGAAATCATTGTTTTTCCAAATCCTGCAAATGATTTTCTTGAGATTAAAGGATTTGAATTAAAGGAGTATGAAGTAAAGTTATTTGATGTAAATTCTAAAATAGTTTTTAATAGTAAGTTCACAGAAAAATTGAAAATTGATGTTTCTAAATTTTCATCAGGAGTTTACTATTATGAAATAAATGATAGTTCTAATAAAAAAGAAAAGGGCAAATTCATTAAAAAATAAATTTGCCCTCAGTTCTTATATATTTAGTTTTCTCGACATTCAATTCTTCTCATTTCTATTTTTTCAGGAGCGTGAAGCACTAATGGGAATTGTTCTACTTTTACAGAACTACTATCCAATCCGAAACCTTTTTCTTCAGATAAACTGAATTTTTTAAGGAAGAAATAAGCACTCATAACCGTATTTTCAAAGAAAGTTAAATCACTATCGTTAGATAAGAATTTTTCTGAAAGTACAAATTTGAAATCACCAATAATATTGTTTTTATTCAATGATTCATAACGACTTGTGATGTCAACTTCACCACGTTGTACCATATCTTTCAATACTTGTTTGAACATCAAATTGATTTTTGTTGCTTCTCTAAAGCCAAGGTAAAAATCAATTCTGTAAATATCATCTTTTACAAGTTCAATTACTTTATATTCTTTTTTATAAGGTTCGCTTAAGATATTTACGTGAACAAACCAATAGATATCAGCTCTTTTAGGTCTTTTTTGTAAGATAGAATACATTACTTTCTCTTCAATTTCATCACTTCTCATTGAGTTAGTCATGTAAACTAAATGGGTAGCATATTTAGGAATTGATAAGTCAACACTTAACTCAGCCAATACTTTTTTGTAAGTGTCTATTTTGACAATTTTGGTATAGGTTTTACTAATTTGTTTTGCTAAATACCATGTTGACATTATTGAAATAAGGATTATAGCAATGATAAGCGTTACAAAACCACCATGCAAAAATTTAGTAACATTAGCATAAAGGAAAGAGAATTCAATTACTAAGTAAAGCGTAATTAATGGAACGATATAATACATTTTCACTCTTTTCATTATCAAATAAAAATTAAGCAAAATTGTAGTCATAATCATGGTTAGAACAATAGCTAAACCATAAGCATGTTCCATATTACTTGACTCTTTGAAGTATAATACAATTCCGATACAGCCAACTAATAGCAACCAGTTGATAGATGGAATATACAATTGTCCTTTTTCTTCTGTAGGATATTTGATTTTAGCTTTTGGCCAAAAGTTCAAACGCATGGCTTCATTTATTAATGTAAACGAACCACTAATTAAGGCTTGTGAAGCAATTACAGCAGCTAATGTTGCAATTACAACACCAATAGGTTGGAACCAAGTTTCCATAATTAAATAGAATGGATTTCCGTTTTTTCCACCAAGTTCTTGCAATGTTTTTCCTTCGTGAGATATTAAATAAGCACCTTGACCAAAATAGTTTAAAAGCAACATTATTTTTACAAAAATCCAACTTACTCGGATGTTTTTTCTTCCGCAATGTCCCATATCTGAGTATAAAGCTTCTGCTCCAGTGGTACATAAAAATACAGCACCAAGTACAAAGAAACCTTCAGGATGAGCAGATAATAAATGATAAGCGTAGTATGGGTTGATTGCTTTTAATACATGAAAATTTCCAAATATTTGAATCGTTCCTAAAATACCCAACATAGCAAACCAAACTAACATCATTGGAGCAAAAAACTTTCCAACTAGTTTAGTTCCATATTGTTGGATGATAAATAGGATTATCAAAATTACAATTACAATTGGAATAGTATTCAACTCAGGTTTGAAGATTTTTAAACCCTCAACCGCAGAAGATACAGAGATAGGAGGTGTGATGATTCCATCTGCCAAAAGCGTACTTCCTCCAATGATTGCAGGAACGATTAACCACTTTATCTTAGTTTTTTTGACTAAAGCATATAAGGCAAAAATCCCACCTTCACCATGATTATCAGCACTTAATGTGATGATTACATATTTTAATGTTGTTTGTAAAGTAAGTGTCCAAAAGATACATGAAATTCCACCTAAAACTATGTCACTTGTGATGGCATACTGTCCTAGAATGGCTTTCATTACATAAAGAGGAGATGTTCCAATATCACCAAAAATAATTCCCAATGTTACTAATAAACCAGCTGTAGAAAGTTTGCTATGAATATTTGAATGACCGTGTGAGCTCATAATTTATTTTAAATAAAAGATTGCAAAGTTACTCATTTTAATAAATGGTAATAAAAAAAGCACCGAATATTTTCGATGCTTTATAGTTTATATTTAAATAAGTTATCTTCTTCCAGAATTTCCGCCTCTTCCTCCAGAATCTCCACCTCTTGAAGAACTACCTGAACTTCTTTCGTTTGAATCTGAACTTCTTGATGGCTCATAAGAATTACCTCTTGATGTTGATGCACTTCTTACTGGTTCGCTAGTATTTCTAACACCACCATAGTTTGAGTTTTCTCTAACAGGTGCAGTTGTTCTAATAGTTTCAGAAGAATTGTTTCTTACTGTGTTGTCATTACTTCTTACTCCACCATAGTTTGAATTCTCTCTTACAGGAGCAGATGTTCTAATAGTTTCAGAAGAGTTGTTTCTTACTGTATTATTGCTACTTCTTACACTACCTAGGTTTGAATTCTCTCTAACAGGAGCAGAAGTTCTAATAGTTTCAGAAGAGTTGTTTCTTACTGTATTATTGCTACTTCTTACACCACCTAGGTTTGAATTCTCTCTAACAGGAGCTGTTCTAATAGTTTCAGAAGAGTTGTTTCTTATTGTATTATTGCTACTTCTTACACCGCCTAAGTTTGAATTCTCTCTTAAAGGAGCTGTTGTTCTAATAGTTTCAGAAGAGTTGTTTCTTACTGTATTATTGTTACCTCTTACACCGCCTAAGTTTGAATTCTCTCTTGTATTTCCATTATTTCTTGTGTTGTTGAATGCAACATCTCTTACAGTTCTAGTTCGGTCTAACTCATATCTATTAGTATATCCTGAGTTTCTATGGCTAAAGGCACGATTTGGATATTGTCTTTCGCAGTAGTTAGCTCTTCTTCCATAGTAATTGTTGTAAGCAACATGACATCTTCTATAATTTACATAATTGTAGTGGTGACTAAAGTTTATCCATAAACCAATGTTGTGACGGTATCTAAATACTGGATATGGACTCCAATAAGTATAATAACTTGGATAATAACCCCAATACCAACTTGAACAATAAGGACGATAGCTTGATATCCAAAAGTGATTGTATATTACTGGCACATGAACGTAAACTGGCTCATAAATGTAGTTACTTCCATACATGTAAACATCACCAACTACTTGAACTTGAACACGATTATCTGAATCCTTTTCTACTTCTACGGTACAAACATCTTGAAATTGATCACGACCTAAAACAGATTGCACTACTATTAAATGGGTTCTTCCTTCAACAGATTCAATTACACGCAAATAATCAACTTGATTATCATTGTTTAAATCCAAATTAGAGATTTGTGTTTTAGGATCATTCAATCGGTTTTCAAAATCTTCTAAATCTCTTGAATCTCCAAATATAGAAGCAATGGCTCTAAGGTCTAGATTATCACTGATTTCAGAACTTGTTGCATTTACAGTAGTTCTGTCTTGGGCAAATGAAGTTGCAAAAAGCAAAGTCATAAATGACGAAAGTAATATTTTTGTTTTCATAATATAAAGTATTAATGGTTCATAATAGCATTTGTTAGCTTAAACCAATTTTTGTGCCAAGAATAATTATTCACAAATCATTAACACAAAATTAAGTTGTATTTTAGCACTGTAATAAAACTATAAATATGAATAGAATCGCAATTTTACTACTAGTTTTGGTATCTTTTATTTCCTGCAAACCAACTCAAGTTTCTGATGAAACATTTTTTAAAAGTGTGAAAATTGATACTATTTTGAAGGATAAAATCAGTATTCGACCTATCACAGTATCTTCTAATAAAGTTTGGTATGCAGCCGACAAAAATAGAGTAGGATATGTTAGTTTGATAGACGCCAATAAAATGGAACGCAAAATCAATAAAGATTCGCTTAAATTAGAATTTAGAAGTATTGCTCAAACTTCGGATGCTATTTTTGTTTTAAATGTTGGAAATCCAGCTTTGTTGTATAAATTTTCTAAAGATTTGAATAAGAAAACTTTAGTTTATGAAGAAAAACATGAAAAAGTCTTTTACGACAGTATGCAATTTTGGAATGATAAAGAAGGAATTGCTATCGGTGATCCAATTGAAAATTGTTTTTGTGTAATTGTTACTCGTGATGGAGGAAATACTTGGAATAAAATTGCATGTGAGAACTTGCCTAAAATGGACGAAGGAGAAGCAGCTTTTGCTGCAAGCAACACCAATATCATTATAAAAGGAAACAATACTTGGTTGGTCTCTGGTGGAAAAAAGACAAGAGTTTTTTATTCTTCTGATAAAGGAATAACTTGGAAAGTCTACGAAACTCCAATAGTTCAAGGTGAAGCGATGACCGGAATATTCACTGCCGATTTCTACAACGACAAAATCGGATTTGTAGCAGGTGGAAATTATGAAAAACCTAATCAAAATTTTCAAAATAAAGCACTAACAACTGATGGTGGAAAAACATGGAAATTAGTTGGAGAAAATAATGGTTTTGGTTATGCATCGTGCGTCCAGTTTGTTCCCAATAGTAATGGTAAAGAATTGGTAGCTGTTGGTGCAAATGGTTTGTTTTATTCTCACGATAGTGGAAATTCTTGGACTCAATTTAGCAAAGATGCTACATTTTACACCATAAGATTCATAAATGAAACCACTGCAATCGCTGCTGGAAAAGATAAAATTGTCAAAATAGTATTCAGTGTTCAGTAATCAGTTTGCAGCATAAAAAAAAAGGCGATTTTTAAGTAAAAATCGCCTTTTTAATTACAATATTTTGAACACTGAACACTGAACACTATCTTCTAACTTTCTTATCACGATATTGTTGAAGTAATTTTTTGCTAAACTCTTCTTCTGCTTTTTTCAATTTTAAAATCTTTGTTGCAGGTAGTACACTTTTCAAATTAGTGATGAATTTCTTTTTTAATTGGTGCAATTCTTCTTCAGTGCTTTCCATTTGATTCAATAGTGTAGTAGCATCTTTTTCAGATAATTTTTCAACAGAATTATCTGCTCTGTCCATGTAAACTTTTAGTTTTTGCTTTCTGATTTCGTGTTGTTTGTCCTCAAAAGCATTGTAAAGAGGCCAAAATTTAGCCGATTCCTCTGGAGTTAAATCCAATTCATTAGTTATAAAAGCTACTTTTAAGGATTTTACCTGTTCCTTTTTCTCTTTTAGTCGACTACCTGGTTGAGCAAAAGTTGCTGTAGAAATTAGTAGGATTAACAAGGTAATTAATTTATATTTTTTCATTTTAGTTTTGTTTTAGTTTGTAATGTAATCTTCAATTTGTGAATTGTTAAGAAGTACTTCTTCCAAAGCTTCATTTTCAATTTTATTGTCTATTTTAATGTTTTCTATATCTTCTGTATCCAATAAATTAACAATATCATCATCAGATATGGTTGAATGTTGCGTTAAATAGGTTTCAATTTCATTAGAAGCCATTTCATCGCTATTATTTTGTAATTGATTCGCTATTGGAATACTTAATGCCAAAACAATTATTGCTGCTGCAGCGTAAAATATTCGGCTGTATTTTGCATAAAACGAAATTACCTTTGGTTCTTCAGAAGGCAACTGATGTAGCACTTTCTCTGAAAAAGTTTCAAAGTAATCCTCTGGAATCTTGAATCCGGAGGTTATTTTTTCGTTTGTATCTAATTTAAAATTATTCATATCTATAAGACAAGTATTGTTTAAAAAGGTTTAATTAGAGTTCATATATTCTTCAATTTTTTTCACTGCATGATGGTAAGAAGCTTTTAATGCTCCAACCGAAGTGCCTAAAATTTCCGACATGTTTTCATATTTAATTTCTTCAAAGTACTTCATTTTGAAAACTAATTGTTGTTTTTCGGGCAAGAGTAAAATAGCTTTCTGAAGTTTTATTTGAATATCGTTACCATCGAAATAAGAATCGGATTGCAAATTTTCTACAATTTTGGTTTGCATGGCTTCACTTGTAGTTCCGTTGCGTTTGGCTTTGTTATTAATAAAAGTTATGGCTTCATTAGTTGCAATTCTATACATCCAAGAAAAGAGTTTGCTATCGCCTTTAAAGTTTTTAAGATGCTGAAATACTTTGACAAAGGTATTTTGTAAAACATCATCAGTATCATCGTGATTGAGAACAATATTTCTGATGTGATTATACAACGGTTTCTGATAATCGCGTAAGAGTTTTTGAAACGCGACATTTTGCGTTTTAGGATTTAACAATTCTTGTATGAAATCTTTTTCTTCTTGCAATTCAGAAAATTTATCTTTTGTTCAGCTAATATACCAATTAGAATAAAGATAATTGAAAAGGTTTAATCAGAAACTTTTAAAATCTTTTTTTTAAGAATTTATGGAGTAGTAGTTTCGGTAGGTGCAACAACTGGAGCAACAACAGTTGAATCGGCAGGTTTTCTATAAACAGGTCGAGGAGCAGCTTTTGGGTATACAGGAACATAAACTTCAGTTACCCATTTGGATGGACTTTTAATATCATCCATGTTTTTAGAATAAACCTCAATAATTTGTTGCGATGTATTTCTAACCAAGTTGTTTTTAGCGATATGTTGATAAGCTTTGTTCCAAGTTTGCTGCGTATGAGAATAATCTCCAGTCAAAGTGGTTTTCAATGCTGTGTAAGGTTTAAGTTCACCAGATTCCATATCACTTCCTTCAGAAATATGAATAGAATCTCTTATGGGCATACAAACAGAAAAGCCAACTAAATCGTTTGTTCTATCATATTTGTGATAAATTATGAACGGTTTGCCATTCATTACCAAACTATTTTTTTCAAAGAAACGTCTCATTCTTGGCAACATAATTTTGACGTTGCGTGTAACATCTTTTTCTTTACAAACTTTAAACTGTTTTAAGTAAAATCCTCCTTGTCGATTGACAATTCCGTTAACTTTTATACTAAAGGTGTTGATTTCATAATCAAGAGTCTTGTTTAAATTTTCTAAACTTTTTTCGTAAGTATCTCCAACAACACTATTAATTCCGCCTTGAAAAAAGGCCAATACTTTTGATTTAAAATCTAAAGTGCCTTTACTTCTCCAAGTTACTTTTGTTCCACCAATCGTATCTTTAAATTTCCAAAAAATTTCTGAATTTTCTCCATTGGAAACCATTTTTTGATAAATGCTTTCGTTATCTTTTACAAAAAAAGTTTTCAGGTTTCCATTGCCATCATCTCCTGTCCAAGAACACGAAGCTCCTTTTCCGGAAGTAAGTTCAGGGTAAGTAAATTTTATAGATTCATCTTCTAGAATCCAGGAACCAAAGGTTTCCCAATTTCTATAATCGTTGATGTAATTAAAAACAGTTGCTTTAGGATTCTTGATTACTTTACTTCGAGTTACATCATAATTTGCTTGCTGAGTTGAAACAAAAACAGTTAGTCCTACGAGTATTAGGAATAATAATAAAAAGATGTATTTAAGTATTCTCATTAGAGGTTAAGAATTCGCGACGTAAATGTAAGAAATTAATTTTATTATTAAACAATTCTAAATGTAGAAGTTATTTTACAATTGAATTCGTAATTAATATTTCTTTTAGGCGCTAATTTTTAATGCTTTAAGAAAATTTTGATTAAAAAAAGAAGCAAGATAAAACCAAAGAAACCCAATAGTATTTTGTAATTTCCTTTATAAAATTTGTTGTGTAATGCTTTATCTTTTCCGTAAGCATAAATCATTGCTATGATAAAAGCAACTAAAAATAGACCAGCAAATACCCATTGACCAGTTGTAAACATATTCTCTAATTTTTCAACAAATTTAGGCAATTGAAATCATAATTTGTATTTTGGCTTCATAAATTAATTACAAATAAAATGCAAGACAAACTTAATGCAGTAAAAGAGTTTCACACTGCTTTCAAAATCGGATACAGTGAAAATATGAAAGCTAGTTTGGGTGAAAGTAAAAACCTACTTCGCTTTAATTTAATGAAAGAAGAAAATGAAGAGTACCTAGAAGCAGCTCAAAACGATGATATTGTTGAAATTGCTGATGCTCTTGGTGATATGCTTTACATTTTATGTGGAACCATCATAGAACACGGATTACAACACAAAATAGAAGAAGTATTTGAAGAAATCCAAAGAAGTAATATGAGTAAACTAGGTGAGGACGGAAAGCCAATTTACAGAGAAGACGGAAAAGTAATGAAAGGACCTAATTATTTTAAACCGAATTTTGAGGAGATTTTAAAATAGTCTCAGTTTTCAGTCTCAGTTTTCAGTTTACTAACTGCGACTGAAAACTAATAAAGCATCTTCTGAACAAAAACACTGTGCAACCAACGGTCAAATTTGAATCCGGAATCTTTTATGGTTCCTGCAATTTTAAATCCGAATTTTTTATGAAAATCTATGCTGCTTTGGTTTTCTGAATCAATTACGCCAATCATTGTGTGTAGATTTTGAGCTTTCGCTAAATCAATTAAGTTTTCTAAAATCAATTTACCAATGCCTTTTCCAATGTGATTGGGATGTGCATAAACCGAATGTTCCACAGTAAATTTATAAGCTTCACGAAATCGGAATTCACTGTAATAGCCAAATCCAACCACGATTTCATTCTCGGTAGCCACAATTATTGGAAACCCTTTTTTTAGTTTGTCATCAAAAATCGCAATCTGATTTTCTAAAGTTCGTGGTTCATAATCATATAAAGCAGTCGAATTTAGAATATTATAATTAATAATTTCTAAAATAGCTTGCGTATCTTCAATTTGGTAAGGTCTGATTTTGATTTCCATGATTCAAAAGTAGTATTTTTATGTTATTTGAAAAACTATAAGGTCACTATTATTAACTTAATTTTCTTAATGGTTTAATTTAAACTCAAAAAATAACTTTGTACTTTTGTATAAATTAAAAGCCTTTGTGTCTTTGCGCCTTTGTGGCATAAAAATTTAAAAATGACGTACCCAAAAATACCTTTAGCACAATCCATCATCGAAATACTTCGTGCCAAAGGAATCACAACCATAATAATTTCTCCAGGTTCAAGAAACGCACCTTTAACCATCGGATTTGCTAGTCATCCAGATTTTACTTGTTATAGCATTGCAGACGAACGTTCGGCAGCTTTTTTTGCTGTAGGAATGGCGCAACAACTCAAGAAACCAGTGGCCGTGGTTTGTACTTCTGGTTCGGCATTACTGAATTATTATCCAGCTTTTGCAGAAGCGTTTTATAGTCAAATTCCATTTGTTGTAATTTCTGCTGATAGACCGCAAAGCAAGATTGATATTGGCGACGGACAAACTATTCGTCAAGAAAACGTATTTGCCAATCATTCGTTATTCAATGCTAATCTTACCGAAAATGCCTCTGATGAAAATGATTTTTTAATCAATGAAGCCATCAATACGGCTTTCGCCAAAAAAGGTCCAGTGCATATCAACGCACCATTTGAAGAACCTTTATACGAAACGGTTTCTGAATTGACAGTTGAACCTAAAGTGATTTCGGCAACTACAAAAGAATTTATTTACGACGAACCTATTTCAGAATATGCCAACATTTGGAACACTTCCAAAAAGAAATTAGTTCTTGTTGGAGTAAACGAACCCAATGCAGTTGAACAAAAGTTTCTCGATAAATTAGCCAACGATCCTTCGGTTGTGGTGATGATTGAAACAACTTCCAATTTGCATCATCCAAAGTTTATTAATACCATTGATTCGATAATTACGCCATTCACACATGAAGATTTTCTAGATTTTCAACCCGAAATTTTAGTGACTTTTGGCGGAATGATTGTCTCTAAACGCATCAAAGCTTTTCTAAGAAAATACAAACCAAATCATCATTGGCATATTGACGATTTAAGAGCTTATGATACTTTTGATTGTTTGACCAAACATTTTGAAGTGCAACCCAATTTGTTTTTTCAATCGTTTTTTATGTTGACAGAAACTGTTGAAAGCAATTACAATCAATATGCTCAAAATATCAAAGCATTGCGTCAAAAACGTAGTTTAGAATATTTAGCCAAAATCCCATTTACCGATTTTAAAGTATTTGAAAAATTGATTCCGGCTTTGCCTAAGAATTCGCAGTTGCAAATTAGTAACAGTTCGCCAATTCGTTATGCTCAATTATTTGATATTGAAATAAGTATTGAAGTTTTCAGCAATAGAGGAACAAGCGGCATCGACGGAAGCACCTCAACCGCAATTGGAGCGGCTGTTGCAAGCAAAAAGCCAAACGTATTCATTGCAGGCGATATCGGATTTTTATACGATAGCAACGCACTTTGGAACAATTACATTCCGAAAAATTTCAAAATCATTTTAATTAATAATGGAGGTGGAGGTATTTTTAGAATTCTTCCCGGTCACGATGAAACACCAGTTTTTAATACGTTTTTCGAAACTTCTCATTGCTTAACAGCGGAACATTTATGCAAAATGTACGGATTGAACTATCTTACAGCCAGTACCGAAACCACTTTAGAGGAAAGTTTAAAAACAATGTTTTCAAATGATGAAAAACCAACTTTGTTAGAAGTTTTTACACCAACATTAGAAAACGATAAGGTTTTGTTACAGTATTTTAGAGAGTTGGTTTAGGAATGTTTCTTCCAATATCGTTTCCCATAATCACAGAAAATTTCTTCGCCAGATTTTATTTTTCTAATTGCAATCAGACATACATTATTATTTTCGTCTAAAGTAATTTTGGCATTATTTTTAAAATTGTCCCGAAACTTTGGGATTGAAAAACCATTAGCATCATTGGCATATTTAGCAAAGCAATCCGTGTTTTTGCAATCTAAAATACTTCCGTTGTGTAGATTCATAAAGTATTGATTGGCGTTATTTTTTGCTCGCAATTCAGCTTCAATATCAGATAAGATTTCGCCTTTAAAAATCGAAATAATTTCGTCTTTATAAATGTCAATAGCAGTAAACAATCCATTCCCTGAACTAGGAAGTTGAGAAGTTTGGATATACAAATAATCCGATTCTTCGGCTTGAATTTTATTTTGGTCGTTTTTTGACATTTTGAATATATAGTACTCAAATATAATCAATTTCACTACAAACCATCAAATCATAATTTATAATTCATAATTCATAATTGCTATTTTGTACCTTTGCACAAATTATACGCATATTATGAAATCGCCATTAACAACAAGTTGCGCAAGCAAACACCAATAAATAAAAAAGCGATTCCATGTATGACCGCTAAAAAATTATATTTTACATATATGAAAATTGGACAGTTCAATACACTAACGATAGATAGAGATACTCAAGTAGGTTTATTTCTTACCAATGGAAAAGAGGATGTTTTATTACCCAACAAATACGTTCCAAAAGTATTTGAGATTGGTGAAGAAATGACAGTCTTCGTTTATCTTGATCATGAAGAACGTCCAGTAGCTACTACTTTAGTACCTTATATTTTCTTAAATGAATTTGCACTTTTACGAGTAAATTACATCAATCAAATTGGTGCTTTTATGGATTGGGGAATGGAGAAAGACATTTTGGTTCCGTTTAAAGAGCAAGCGCGTCCTATGGAAAAAGGAAAACGCTATTTAGTGTATCTTTACATGGACGAAAAAACCAATAGGTTAGTGGCTTCTAGTAAAACCAATCAGTTTTTAGACAACGAAAACATCACAGTTGAAAAAGGAGAAGAAGTAGATTTAATTATTTCACACATTACCGAAATCGGAATTAACGTAATCATCAACCAAAAACACAAAGGTTTGGTTTATAAAGACGAGGTTTATGATGATGCCATTCGTACAGGTGACAAAATGAAAGGCTATATAAAATTGGTTCGTCCTGACGGAAAAATTGATGTTTCGTTACATAAACAAGGTTTTGAAAACATCGAACCCAATTCAGAAATTATCATGAACGAATTGAGGGCCAGTAGAGGTTTCTTAAGATTGAATGACAATTCTAATCCAGAAGATATTAAGACGGTTTTGAAAATGAGTAAGAAAACCTTCAAGAAAGCAATCGGACTTTTGTACAAAGAGAAATTGATTGAAATTAAAGACGATGGGATTTACTTAATACAATAAAAAAAAGCACTGAATTCAGTGCTTTTTTTGTGACTTCATTTTGAATTAATTAATCGATTTTTATAATTTTTAAAGATTGATTTTTTAAAGGTGTTGAAAGTCTGATAAAATAGTTTCCTGCAGCAATGTCACTTTGCATTGTAACTATTTTACTATATTTTCCTTTTTTTGTAAATTTTTCTTTAACTATGTTTTGAACAACTCTTCCTTGTAAATCAACTATTTCAATACTAATTATGCCATCTTTTTCTAATAAAAAATCAAAATTAGCTGTATTTCTAATCGGATTTGGATAGAAAACAGTTTTATTGCTTTGAGTGTTATTATTAGTTACAAAATTCAAATCGGTATATCTTGCTTGAGAAGCATAAATACCAGTATTACTTGAATTTCCTGCAATCAATAAACTCCCATTAGAAAGTAACAATAAATCGTTTGGACTCGAATGTTGATTAATTATTGTAGTCAAATAACCTTGATTTCCAAATGTGGTATCTAGTGTTCCATTGGTATTGTATCGAACTGTAGTAATGTCATTATTGAGTTGACCAGTTTTTAAAATTTTATTATCGGGTTGGATAATCAGATCATTATTAAGAAATAAATCATCTACAACTCCATTTGTTCCATAAGAGGAATCTAATGAACCATTAGAATTATATTTAATTATAGCTCCAGTATTACCAGTTTGAAAATCAAGAGCATTTATTATTATTTCATCATTAGTAGTACAAACAATTTGTTTAGGAACATAGACATTATTAAAAGTACTTAAAACTTTACCATTAGTTCCAAAGGAAGTGTCTAAAGTACCATTGGTATTGAATTTTATACTTCCAATACCAAAATCAAAATAATTTATATAATGTGGACTTAAATAAACCGCTCCAGAAACAACAATTTGTCCGTTAGATAAAATAGTTAAACAATATGGAATCTCGTTATCAACATTACTATTACTATTGAAGCGATAAAGTGCATATCCATTGGTTCCAAATGTAGTATCAACTGTTCCATTTGCATTTAAACGAAGTAATTCCATTGAAAATAATCCTTCACCTATACTTGAATTAACATTATAAAGTAATGCATAAATTTGATTATTATCTGTAACTTCAATAGCTCGAAATGATCTTGCAATAGAGCCATTTGAGCTACTAAAATCGACAATTCCGTTAGTTCCAAAGCCGGTGTCATAGGTACCATCTTCATTAAGTTTGTGGAGACTTGACGATGCATTTAAAATAACTTTATCATTAGAGCATTTCTTTAATTCTTCAAATTTAATTGTCAATGGTATCAAACCGTTACTACCATAGGTAGTATCAATACTTCCATCTGAATTGAAACGCGCAAGTGAAGAAGATGTTTCAAGTGTATTACTGTTTTTATTTAAAGTCAAAGCAATTGTTTTTCCGGTGCTTAATTCACAAATATTTTTTATGTCATCATAACTACTAAAAACATTAAAATTAGTTGAATTTTGAAAAATCCCATTTGTATTGAATGATACATTTGTAGTTTTAGCGGAATAGTTTGTAGAAGTGGTTGTGGGAAAACTTCTACCACCTGTAACAATAGTACCTAATGAGTTGATAAAAAGGTATCTTGAAGTATAAAGTTCACCATTGTTATAAGACGATAAGCTGTTGACTCCAAAAGTATTATCAGGTGATCCATCAGAATTAATTTGCATTAAGTTAAATATTCTACTTCGTGAAAATGAAAATAGAATTTTACCGTTAGGTTTTATAATTAATTTTGGTTTTGCACTTTGAGTTTGATAGTCTGTATAGTTTGTATTCAGTATACCATCCAAATCAAAAGTCGAATCATAAGTTCCATTACTATTAAATCGAAGAAGTGTTATTTTGTAATTTTGTGTATGACATAACAATACAATTTTTCCGTCTGCTTGTAATTTTAAATCTTGAGGTAAATCCATACTACCAGAACCAAAATCTATTTTTGAAATGCCATTAACAGCAAAACTAGTATCTAAAGTTCCATTGGATAAATACCTAAAGGTTACTATTTCATTTGTGTCAGGATTTGCTGTGTAATCTATTGAACGTCCTGTAATTATTATTTTTCCGTCTGTTTGTATTTCTATTTCTGAAGGTTCATCTTTACTAACGCCTACACTTAAAATTGCTTTTCCGTCTACATCAAATGTAGTATCATAACTTCCATTTGGATTTAGTCTTATTGTAAAAAAATCGTCTGTAGACTTTCCTAAGACTAAAATTTTACCATCGTTTTGAATTTTAATTGATACGATGGAAATATAATTTAAATTATAATCAAGTGATACAAAACCTTGATTTCCAAAAGATGTGTCAACACTTCCATCACTATTCAGTAAAAATATAGCAGTTCCTGCACCATACATTAATTGTCCATTAGATAGAATGGCGATTGAATTTATTGCATAATTACTTAGTTTATATCCAATGTCATTAAAAGAAGTATCTAAAGTACCATTAACATTTGTTCTTACAATGTAATAACCTATATCGCATTGTCCGACGTAAACTAATTTATCATCGCTTTGTATAGCTACTTTGTTACAAATATCTGAGTTAATGAAATTTGACAACTGATTGTTTGCAATGCCATTAGTGCCAAAAGTAGGGTCTAATATTTGAGAAGATATTATAAGAGATTGTAAACAAAATAGGAGGAGTAAAGTTTTTCTCATAAATAAAGTTTTATTTATTGATGCAGAAAAACCAAAAAGGTTGCGTCGAAATGTCAAGTTTTTTATTTAATTTTTATTTATTTTGAAAGTAGTAATCTAATTAGTTACTACCGTTTCATTCAAAATCCATTTTTCAACTAGTTTTTCATTTTCGGTAATAGCAACGATGTAGTATTTTTTACTTACAAAAGCTTTCGATTCTGTTATACTTTCTTTTTTTACGCCTTCATGATTGATGTAATTGGAATGAATGAAAAATACTTCATTGTTTTCTTTCAGTAAATACCCAACGTGAAAATCTAAACCCACAAAATATAGTCCGTCTTTTTTAGTAGCGATAAAATGTTTTTTAAGTTCACTCGGACTTTTTTCTAAAACTTCAATTGCTCCATTTATTTGAAGTAGTTCAGCTTCTTTTTTTGGATCTTTTTGAGCCAATTTATAGCGGTTTAATTTAAATCCAGCGTGACTTAAAGTAGTCGAAACAAAATAACCACAAGCAATTTCACCTTGCTTTGGAATTGCGGTGTAACCATCAAAAGACCATTTTGTTCCGTACCAAAACGGAATTATTGTGGACGTTAAATTTTTAGTTATTACTTGTTTAGTAGATTGTAATAATGCTTTCTTTTCTTGTGCAGAAGCCTTCAAATAGTTAACTTTTATTGCTTTTCGTTGTGTTTCAATTTTGTTTTTAGCTATTGAATAATCACTTTTTGCATTTTGATTTATAGTAGAGAATATAAAAAACGTAAGTAGTATTAGTATTTTAATTTTCATGAGTTTTATTTAAGATTTAAAACGTTGTTAATTATTATTTAGTATAGGAAATAATTTCATATATTTGTATATACAAATGTTAGAATCTTGGAAAGAAAAACATTCATAAAAACACTAATAGGAGGAGCAGCTATGGCATCATTACAGCCTTTTTATAATTGGACTAAAGACTTAACAGAACAAGAAGAAAAACTTCCAGCATTGTTTATTGGTCACGGTTCACCAATGAACGGAATTGAAGACAATGAGTTTTCAAGAACTTGGGCAAAATTCGGAAAAGAAATTCCGAAACCTAAAGCTGTTTTAGTTATCTCAGCGCACTGGTTAACGAATGGAACTCACATTACCGCTATGGATAATCCTAAAACCATTCATGATTTTGGTGGTTTTCCGAAAGCTTTGTTTGATGTTGAATATCCTGCAAAAGGAAGTCCAGAATTGGCAAAAGCAACGTCCGAATTAATCACCTCAACCGATGTTGGTTTAGACCACGATTGGGGTTTAGACCACGGAACTTGGACAGTAGTGCGCCACATGTATCCCAATGCAGATATTCCTGTATTGCAATTGAGTATTGATTATAACAAACCTCCACAATATCATTATGATTTGGCCAAACAATTGGCTTCGTTAAGAAAAAAAGGAGTTCTAATTATTGGAAGCGGAAATATGGTGCACAACCTTCGCATGGTTGCTTGGGACAAACTTCAAGAACCAGAATATGGTTTTGATTGGGCAATAGAAATGAATACAATCTTCAAAGAAAAAATAGGAAATAATGATTTTAAATCGCTAATTGAATACGAGAAACTTAATGAAGCAGCCAAACTTGCTATTCCAACACCAGATCATTATTATCCGTTGTTGTACAGCATTGCATTGCAAGACAGTAAAGACGAGGTAAGTTTCTTTAATGATAAGCCTGTTGGTGGCTCGTTAACTATGACTTCTGTGAAAATAGGATAAATAAAAAAGGTAAGCATTACGCTTACCTTTTGTGTATTAAATCACTTCAATTTTCGGATTTATTTTCTTAATTTCCTCAATAAAAATATCACTCATTTTAGGTGAAATAAACAAATCATCAAACTGATTGTAAGTCACAATAAAACCTTTAGTGTCTAAAGCTGGTTTCAACATTACAGGAACATTCAATCCTGAAAAACGCTTTATAGATTTGATTTTTGTGATATCAACTCTACCACGAATTGGTCCAGAACGATATAAAAGAAAGTTGTTTTTAATGACATATCTTGTATCCAACAAAACCCAAAGAATAAAAGCAGTTACCAAGGATATAATGATAATGGGAGCAACAGGAATATTTCCTTTGGTTAAGTTTAAAACTAACATAGTAATTAAAAACAATACCAAACCCCATAGGATAGCAATGGTAAAAGTGTTTTTTGTGGATAGAAATCGTTTCATTTTTTATAATCCTAATTTAGATTTGGTAGCTTTTGTCAAACCATCTTTGTGCAAAAGTACGGAGATACTTTTCAATTTCAAATAAGAAACACTCATATATACAAAACCATCTTTACCTGATTTTGAACCCCAAGAATTTTTTACTTTATAATAAATTTTACCTGTTTGATCTTTTACTTTTCCAACGATATGCATCAAATGGTCGTCTTGTGTAGTAAGATTTTCAAATTGAGATTGACGGTATTCAGCTGTAATGTTTTTCTCAGGTTTGATTTCTGTTGTAATTACTTTAGAATCTTCGTCTTTTTCAGCTACTACAGCCACACCATTCTTACCAGAAAAAGTGTTTTCAGAAACATCACAATCTAAAGCAACAGTAAAACCATTGTCAATAGCATTGTCAATATTTTGAACATACTCATCTAAAGTTAAATTGTAAAATAAACCATTCGAAAAATTATCAGGAATATCTAATAAGAAAGGTTTGTTGTATGCCTCATGAGTAAAGGATGAAATCGTAACATAGTCTTTCGGATTTACTTTAGTTAATTCCATAAAACTCATTGGGGAGTATTTTTTGCCTTCAAAAGTGAATTCAGTTACGTTTTTACCCATGTAAACATCCAAAACAGCGTTGATAGCTTCTTTCCATTGTGGTGATAACTTTTGTCCCGGATTGGAAACATAGGTTTTCAACATAGCTTCCAGAACAGCCGTCATTTCTGCATGGTTGTATTTGTCGTCAACATTCAACTTTCCAGTGTAAGTACTTTGTGGTACCAAACCAAAATCTTCTGCGCTGTTGATAACATCGTGTGCCAAACCACCTTCGCCAAATTGTGCTTTGCCTTGACGCATTACATAATTCCAAGCTTTTTTGGGATAGGTATTTCGAACATTATACATTTCAGATAAATCGATTTTCTTTCCAGTAAGACGAATAATCTCAGCTTCTAAAAAAGAAGTGGTAGAAAAACTCCAACAAGTTCCAGTAACATCTTGTGAAATTACAGGATTAGCTTCAATGTCTTTAACGGTTTGAAATTCATAAGTCTGCGCATAACTTCCACAAGCAATGGAAAGTAATCCGATGGAGAAAAGTAGTTTTTTCATTATTATTTTTCAATTAATTTAAACGATTTTACAAATTGTGTAGCAGCTTCTGATTTGGTATTTCCCATTAATATCACAATAAAGAAATGATTTTCTTTAACAATACAAAAAGTTTCCATATCAACTTCCGCAGTAGTTCCTGCAAATCTTATGGCTTTGTATTTTTCGTTGTATAAATATTTTTCATCCAATGTAGGTGCGTATTTTCCTTCCATTTGAGCTTCAACATTTTTTATAGCTCCGTTTTTAACACCATCAAGAATTCCATCAACACCAGTATCTCCAAGTTTTGTAATTAATTCTGCAGGATAAACATTTTCCGATAACACTATAACAAAATCTTCACCTTCACAACTGTAAGAGGTACTTTGTATTTTTCCAACTTTAGTATCAATTTGGTTTTTCTCCACTTCTGGCTTTGTTGGAAAGGCAGCCATAAATCCTGCATCAGGAAAAGCGGTTGCTTTTACTTGCGATGTAGCTGTTAATGAAGAGGTTAAAACAAATAAAGCAACAAATAAATTTTTCATAAAGAACTTTCTTTTTAAATAAGTCATAAAAATAGTATTTTTACGCTTAAAAAAAAGAATATGTCAGAAATTAATTGGGTAGTCGCTAAAGAATTTGAAGATATAACCTATAAAAAATGCAATGGAGTAGCGAGAATTGCATTCAATCGACCAGACGTTCGAAATGCGTTTCGTCCAAAAACTACAGCAGAGTTACTACAAGCCTTTCACGATGCACAAGAAGATACTTCTATTGGAGTGGTTTTACTTTCTGCAGAAGGTCCAAGTTCTAAAGACGGAATCTGGTCATTTTGTAGTGGTGGCGACCAAAAGGCAAGAGGTCATCAAGGATATGTGGGTGACGATGGATATCACAGATTAAATATTTTAGACGTGCAACGCTTGATTCGTTTTATGCCCAAAGCTGTAATTTGCGTTGTTCCTGGTTGGGCCGTTGGTGGCGGACACAGTCTTCACGTAGTTTGCGATTTGACACTTGCAAGTAAAGAACACGCTATTTTCAAACAAACCGATGCCGATGTAACAAGTTTTGATGGAGGATATGGTTCGGCTTACTTAGCTAAAATGGTCGGACAAAAGAAAGCAAGAGAAATTTTCTTTTTAGGAAGAAATTATTCCGCACAAGAAGCTTTTGAAATGGGAATGGTTAATGCCGTAATTCCTCATGATGAATTAGAAGCTACTGCCTACGAATGGGCACAAGAAATATTAGCCAAATCACCAACGTCTATCAAAATGCTAAAATTCGCAATGAATTTAACAGACGACGGAATGGTAGGACAACAAGTATTTGCAGGAGAAGCAACAAGATTAGCCTACATGACCGACGAAGCCAAAGAAGGAAGAGATGCGTTCCTAGAAAAACGCAAACCTAACTTTGATAAAAAATGGCTGCCTTAATTTAGTTGTCAGTGTTCAGTGTTCAGTGCTCAGTGTTCAGTGTTCAGTGCTCAGTGTTCAGTGTTCAGTTATCAGTTTACTCACACAGTTTGTCATTCCGTAGGAATCTCATAAAAAGTTCAGGATAATGTTTTTTCAAACAAAAATTAATTGTTTAAATTAATTTCAATAAAACAGCATTTTAATAATAAACTATTTAAAGTAATAAGTTTTTAATAATGGAGTTACCAATATTTAAATACAGTCCAAACGCATATAGAATTAATGTTTTTGAAAATGAAGAGGGAATTTGTGATTGTTGCAATGAAAATAGAAGTTTAAGATATACTGGTTCATTTTATAGTGAAGAAGAACCTGATTATATCTGTCCTTGGTGCATTGAAAATGGTAAAGCTGCAGAAATGTTTGAAGGAGAGCTTAATGATTATGAAGGAATTGAAAACGCCGAATTAATTGATAAAGAGCTATTGTTAGAGGTGAGTGAACGAACACCAAGTTATGTTAGTTGGCAACAAGAAGTTTGGTTAACTCATTGTAATGAGCCATGTAAACTTATTGGATATGCAGATGGAAAAGTAATAAAACCAATTCTTGAAGAAATTGAAGATGATATTGAGGGTAGTGGTTATGATAAAGAATTTATAATTGAAAATCTATCGGTTGATGGAAGTTTAGTAGGATATTTATTTCAATGCCAAAAATGCAACAAACATAGATTACATATTGATTGTGATTGAGAAAGAATCTTTCGTAACATTTTTAAATAATAGTTTTATCGTTAATTTTCATTAAAATCTATAGTTTTAATATTACCATGAAAAACATAATAATTTTAAGTTTACTATTGTTATTATCTGTTAAGTCTAACTCTCAAGAGAAGGTAAAGCAGAATGATAATAAGTTTTTGATTTCATTACACTACACTGGAAATAGTAGAAATGACAATTTTGTTAGTAATAACTATAATGGAATTCTTGGTTTGAATGCTCATTATGTTTTGTTCAACAACAAATTGATTAGTGTTCAAGGTGGATTGGGATTAGATTATTTTCAAGGTCGATTTATTGATAATCAAGTTGATTTAAAAAATAGAGTAATGGTTAATCCAAATTTTGGAGTAGAGTTTAATGCTGGAAAAACATTCAAACCTTTTTTTAACTTGGGCTACTCATTTTTTACAGCTAAAATTGTTATTGAAACTTATACTCCTAGTCTTTTTGACCCAATGGATCCTGCTTTTCAAGCTAGAAGTTTTGAAATCACAGAAACTTATAATAGTCTTTCAATCAATCCTGGATTTAGACTTTATTTTAATGATAAAGTTTACTTTCAAACAGATTATAAATACTTACCAATAGAATCTAACATTAATGCACATATCCTAGCTTTGGGAATAGGTCTAAAATTTTAATTTATGGAAGAATTTACTAACGAAGTTATAGATACCAAGCAACTTCCTCGATATGAAGAAGTGCAATTGACACCTTTGCATCCAAAGTATTGGAAAGTTGCACTTATAAATTTTTCTATCGTATTTGTTATTATTGGTATTGCTTTGACATTGCTTTGGTTCAATAAAGAAGAATTTTCAGATATTGGATTGTATTTTGCAATTACTTATTTCATTGTACTTTTATTCTCTTTATTCATTAATCGTATAGCTTTCAAGAAAAAAGCCTATGCCTTCAGAAATCACGATGTAATTTACAGAAGTGGTATTATTTCAACCAATACTATGGTAATTCCCTATAATAGAGTACAACACGTTGCGCTACATGAAGGATTTGTTTCTCGAATTTTTGGTTTAGCCAAAGTAGAAATTTTCACTGCTGGAGGAAGCTCAAGCGATTTAGAAATTCCCGGAATTGAAAAAGAGGAAGCAGAAAACATCAAACAGTTATTGATGGGTAAAATTCAAAAGCAACTGTAATGGAAACCAATTTCAATCAGCCACAAAGACAATCTTCCATTGGAATCTTGGTCATGTTTGTTGATTCTTTGCAGAAATTCGCAAGGGCTTTTTGGCCTATTATTCTAGTTTCTCTTTTTAAAGTAGATAATCTTAGCAAATTGTATGTGTTTTTAGCAATCATTGGTGCAATAGTAGTTGTTGGTGTCATAGCTTATTTAAGATATTTAAATTTCACATTCTATATCGACGATGTTAACGACGAGTTTATTGTTAACGATGGTGTAATCAACAAAACTAAAACTACCATTCAGCTCAATAAAATCCAACAAGTAAATATTCATCAAAATCTTATTCAACGACTTATTGGCGTTTATGCTTTAAGCGTCGATACTGCAGGTAGTGATAAAAAAGAAGGCAACATCAAAGCTATTTCGCATCCATTGGCATTGGCATTGAAATCAAAATTATTAGACAATGAAAATCTAAAAACAGTTGTTTCCGATGAAAATACTGTTGAGGTTCAAGAAACAATTCCGACATCAGAAACACATCCTTTTCTTAAAATCAAACTTACTAGTTTATTTAAGATTGGAATTACGTCTAATTATGTTAAAAGCATTGGTTTGATTCTAACGTTTTTCTTTACCATTATAGAAAACCTGCATCAAATAGGAAAAGAAGATGTTATTGACGAAGATAAAATTGAGACAGCAATAAGCAATTATCCAGCTATATATGCGATTCTTGTATTCGTTGTAGTGATGTTTACTATTATATTTCTAATCAATATTGTTAGAACCATTGTCAAGTATTTCAATTTTTCTATTGCTAAGCAAAAAGGTTCTTTGTTACTTTCTTACGGATTAATCAACACAGAAAGTACTATTCTAAAACCTGAGAAAGTGCAAATCGTAAACATTTCAAGAAATTACTTTCAGAAAAAACTTAATGTACTCGAAATCAAAATCAAGCAAGCCACAAGCGATGAAAAGAAGCAGAAAAAGAATTTAATTGAAATTCCGGGATGTAATTCGCAAGAGCGCGATGAAATTCTAAAACTACTTTTCAATCAATTACCAGAAAGAGGAGTGATGATGCGACCTAATTTTCGTAAATTAGTTTTCTCTATTTTTCTAACAATTATCTTACCTTTAACAGGATTTTTTATCTTTGGTACTAAAGTAGATGCCATTGTATTTCAATACAGCCATTTTGCTGTTTTTTATACGGTATTTTTGTTATTAATTCACTTATTCGGATTTAGAAATTACCGTTTATTTGTAAGTGACAATCATATCATCAAACAAAGTGGCGCTTGGGATGTAGACAATGAAATAATTGAAATCAAAAAAATACAAGCCATTACAACCTCACAATTGTTTTGGCATAAAAACCTAAATATAGGTTCGTTAACTTTGCACACAGCAGGAGGAAACTTATCGTTTTATTTAGGTGAATACAACACAATAAAAGAATACGTTAACCTTTGGCTGTACGAAATAGAAACCTCAGACAGCAACTGGATATAATAATATTAGATATCTGACATCTAAAAATCTAAAAATCTAAAAAATGAAACACTGGATTGAAGCCGCACGAGTAAGAACCTTACCACTTTCTGTATCCGGAATATTGGTAGGTAGTTTCTACGCTATGTCTCAAGGAATTTTCAATTGGAAAATTGTGATTTTAGCACTTTCTACTACCTTAGGATTGCAAATCCTTTCCAACTTCGCCAACGATTATGGTGACGGAGTAAAAGGAACAGACAATGAGGATAGAATAGGGCCAAAGCGCGCTATTCAAAGTGGATTAATCACTCCAGGTGCAATGCGTTATGCTATATTCATAACAGCATTTTTGACCTTAGTTTCGGCAATGTTATTGATTTATGTATCGTTCAAAGGGAAGTATTTTCTTTATTCCATTATTTTCTTTGTTTTAGGAATTCTAGCTATTGCTTCGGCAATTCGTTATACCGTAGGTAAAAATCCTTATGGATACAGAGGTTTAGGCGATGTTTTTGTATTTACCTTCTTCGGATTGGTAAGTACTTTTGGAGTATACTTCATGTTTGCTAAACAAATCGATTGGTTGTTATTTCTTCCTGCAACAGCAATCGGATTACTAAGTGTAGGCGTATTAAACCTAAACAACATGCGTGACGAAGAATCCGATAGAAAGTCGGGCAAGAATACTATTGTTGTTAAAAATGGTGGTGCTTGGGCTAAGAAATATCATTATTTTCTAATCATTACAGCAATGTTGCTTATGCTAGCTTTTGCATTAATTTTCGATTTCAGCTACAGAGATCCAAACCCAGGACGATTCAATTTTGATTTGTATTTCTTCTTAATTGCTTATTTTCCTATAATCGCACATCTTAAAAGAGTAGCTAAAAATAAAGAACACAAATTATTAGATCCTGAATTAAAGAAATTGGCGCTTAGCACATTTCTATTATCGGTGTTATTGTCGTTATCACTTATCTATTTACTCTCTGACTTTTTAATTTTTTATACTAATTAAAATTTAATTAAAATGAAAATCACATTCTACGGACACGCTTGCATCGGAATTGAAGTAAGCGGAAAAAATATCTTGGTAGATCCATTCATCACTGCCAATCCAAAAGCTAGTCACATTGATATTAATTCGCTCAAAGCAGATTATATTTTACTTACTCATGCACATCAAGACCACATTCTCGATGCAGAAGCTATTGCAAAGCGCACAGACGCAACGATTGTCTCTACTTATGAAGTAGCAGTACATTACGGAAATAAAGGCTTAAAATACCATCCAATGAATCATGGCGGAAGTTGGCAATTTGATTTTGGTAAAGTAAAATTAGTTAATGCCATCCACTCAAGCTCTTTCCCAGACGGAAGCTATGGCGGAAATCCATGCGGTTTCGTAATCGAAGGCGAACACAAAAACATTTACATCTCTGGCGATACAGCGCTTACAATGGACATGAAACTCATTCCAATGCGTACCAAACTCGATTTGGCAATTTTATCCATCGGAAACAATTTTACTATGGATGTTGAAGATGCCATTCTAGCTGCCGATTTTGTAGAATGCGATAAAGTACTCGGAGTGCATTTCGACACCTTCGGATATATCGAAATCAACCACGACGAAGCCAAAAAGAAATTCTTTGATGCAGGCAAAGACCTAATGCTGTTAGAAATCGGTCAAAGTATTAAGCTTTAATTTTTGGAGCGAATGGTATGGTAATTGTTATCAACCCTATTCCTGCTGTACACATTACACAGTAGATGTAACTTATGCTCAAAAAAGTACAAATGAAGAAACTTATCCTTTTAATAATTCTAAATTTAACAATAAAAGTTGTTGCTCAAGATGGTTCCGACATTAAATATGTAAGCATATCAAAACTAGATAATTCTTACATTGGAAAAATGGCTCATTTAGATTTTTATAATCGTTCGTTTGGAGGTTTGGAACTTGAAAATAAAGATTTTAGCGATAAAGTTGTAATCACACTTGAAAATAGAGATATAGAATTTTTGGAACACAGAGTTGATAATGGTTATAACAACTGGTTTTCAAAACAGTATTTGGAATCGACTGAATTTATTGATGGTTATAAAATCCGAATTGTAATGTGTAAGATTGAACAAATTACAACCGAAGACATAAATGTAATTTTATTTTTACAATACACAGACAAAAATGGAAAATTAAAATCTGAGAAACCATATGAAATCAAACATAGTTTTCCGAAAAAAATATTGACTGAAATATTAATTAAAAATTAAATGCTAAAGAAATTATATCTTATCCTACCAATACTTGCGGTGGCAATAGCTTCTGCACAATCTAAAGATGGTTATTGGGACAATGTTCGAACTACCAACGAAACCATTGTTCTTAAAGCCGGAGAGAAAAAAGTAATCAAAACAGCCGATTTTCCTGAAGGAACTACAGAGATAGTTTACAGAATAACACTTCTAGACGACAACCAAAAACTATCTTCTAGTTTGGTTTCGGTTCTTAAAGCCATTCCCGATCCAACAGGAATCAGTCAAGGAACTGCTGGAGTTATTTTTTTAGCATCTTCTATTTCTGGTGACGACAAAACCAAATACGCTATTTTCTCGCAATCCAAAGACGCAGAGGAGTTTCTAACAGCTGAGAAATCTAACAAAGCTTGTTTGTATCAAGAAACACCTGTAAACAAAGAAGCGCGTTTGCTTAAAGCCAAGGATTCTGATTGTTTTACTGCTAAAACTCAAAATCTTTACTTCGTTTTCGAAAGCGATAATTGGGTGATGAAAGAAAAAGTAATCCTAGAAGTTGTGCCTTGGATTGACAACAAAGCCAGCCGCGGTTGGAACAACGATACTAAAAAAGAATTACTCAAAGTGGCTCAAAATCTAGAGTTAGCTAAATCATTAAACAAGAAAGAAGAATTCTACGCTTTGTTTCTAGAAAACATTTCTAAGAAATATAAAGCAAGTGAATACAACCAATTGCTTGCTGTTGAAAAAAATAGAGCTACAGAGTTAGCTATCGAGGAAAGCTTACGTCAAACGGGTGAAATCAATAAATATTACGGAGCAATAAGAAATAAATCGGTTGCCTTATTCAACAAAGGAAAAATTCAAGAAGCTATTGAGGTCATTAACACAGACATCATCAATAAAAACAAAGCCACAAGTGCTGATTATGCCTTGTTAGGAGGTTATTATTTAGTAACCAAGCAATTCGCCAAAGCAGAACAAGCTTACAACACAGGTTTAAAACTTAATCCTTCCGATATTATTTTTCAATTGAAATTGGCTCATGTGTATATGTTTACCAATCGATTGTCAATGGCCAAAGCCCTTCATAAATCATTTTCCAATCAAAACATAGAAAGCAATAAAACTTGGAAAGAACAAGTAAATGATGATTTTAAAGAGTTCCAAAAATTCGGCCTACCATCAGAAAACTTCAAAAAGATTTTACGAGTTCTAGAGTAATTCGCAAGTCTATTATCTATATTCTATCATCTATTTTCTTTTTTTATGAAAGCCACTTACCAAAAATACATCTTAAACTTCAAACGACCTTCTGGAACTTCTAGAGGCGTTATGAACGAAAAAGAAACGTGGTTCATCATTCTAGAACAGAACGGAAAAAAAGGAATAGGAGAGTGTGGCATCCTTCGCGGACTTTCAGCAGATGACAGACCCGATTATGAAGAAAAACTACAATGGACTTGCCAAAACATCCACTTAGGTAAAGACCAACTTTGGGAAGCACTTTTAGAATTTCCTTCTATTCAATTTGGCGTTGAAATGGCGTTCCAATCATTAGCTTCAGAAAATCCTTTTTTATTGTTTCCATCGGAGTTTACTGAAGGCAAAAAAAACATGGACATTAATGGTTTGGTTTGGATGGGTGATGAGGTGTTTATGAAGGAGCAAATTGAAGAAAAATTAGCACAAGGTTTTCATTGCATCAAACTAAAAATTGGTGCCATAGATTTTCAAAAAGAACTCGATTTATTGCACTTTATTCGTCAAAATTTTGATGAAAACACTATCGAAATTAGGGTGGATGCTAATGGTGCTTTTAGTGAAGATTTAGCTTTAAATAAATTGAATCAATTATCTGGTTATAAATTACATAGTATCGAACAACCTATTGCTAAAAATCATACTGACACTATGGCAGAGCTGTGTAAAACCACTCCATTTCCCATCGCTTTAGACGAAGAGCTTATTGGTGTGTTTTCATACGAAGAGAAAGAACAACTTTTGCAAAAAATAATGCCACAATACATCATTTTGAAACCTAGTTTTGTTGGCGGTTTTCGAGGTACAAAAGAGTGGATTGATTTAGCTAAAAAACACAATATTGGTTGGTGGATTACTTCTGCTTTAGAAAGCAATGTCGGTTTAAATGCCATCACACAATGGACATTTTTACAACAAAATCCAATGCCTCAAGGACTCGGAACTGGAGGATTATATACCAATAATTTTGATAGTCCGTTAGAAGTAAAAAATGGGCAAATTGCTTACAACACTTCTTTAGATTGGGAGTGTAAATTAATCTAATTATTACTTTCGAATTTCATTAAATTTTCGTATATTTGATAGGCGATTTCATTCGTTTAATACCTTTTCAGATGCGATATTTTCTAATTTCTTCCATAGTCATAGGTTTTCTATTGATTTCTTGTTCTAAAAAAGAACTAACCGAAACACAACCTAAAAAAGGTGATGTAACCGAAAGTGTTTATGCTTCAGGTATTGTAAAAGCCGAAAATCAATATATTGTTTATTCAACGGTTAATGGTGTTTTGCAAACTATAAACGTTGAAGTAGGACAAACCATAACTGAAGGTCAAGCTTTATTTCAAATTGAAAGTGATAAAGCAAACCTTAATACTGAAAATGCTCAACTTGCTTATCAACTCAGCAAACAAGACAATAATTACATTCGAGATAAAATTTCCGAAATGGAAACTAAGGTTCAAGCGGCTAAAGATAAATTGGCATTGGATTTATCCATTTATAACAGAAATAAGAACATCAAGAAATACAACATTATTTCTGAAGTAGATTATGAAAGGATTGAATTGGCTTATAAAAATTCTAAATCCAATTATGAAGCAGCTGTAAAGCAATTAGCGCAACTTAAATCGCAACTGCAAAATGACCAAACTCGTAATAGTATCAACTTAAAAATTAGTCAAAAGACTAAAGCTGATTATACCATTAAAAGTGCTTTCTATGGTGAGTTATTTGATGTTTTAGTCAAAAAAGGTTCTATGGTTACTACACAAACACCACTAGCCATTATTGGAAAGAAAAATTCGTATTTACTCGAATTAGAAGTGGATGAAAACGATATGGTTCGCGTTAAATTAGGTCAAACCATGTTGGTGAGTATGGACAGTTACAAAGGAAAAGTATTTGAAGCAACGGTTGATAAAATTTATCCGATTATGGATGAGCGTTCTAGAACATTCAAAATAGAAGCTCATTTTTTAAATACACCACAACAATTATATCCAAACTTAACAGCCGAAGCTAATATTGTAATAAAGGTTAGAAAAGACGTAATTACTATTCCTAAAAGTTATCTTATTGATGGTGAATATGTTTTGGTTAACAAAGACGAGAAACGTAAAGTAAAAGTAGGATTAAGCGATTACCAAAATGCTGAAATTTTATCAGGATTAACTGTTGACGAAACCATTTATTTACCACAATAATGAATTTCAAACTAATTTTTAATATTGCCATCCATTTACTTAAAGCCAGACTCAAACAAACAATTGTGGCTGCAGTCGGAGTTACGTTCGGAATTGCAATGTTTATAGCTTTAGTGAGCTTTATGAATGGTTTGAATGATCTATTAGATGGGTTAATGCTAAATAGAACCGCTCATGTTAGACTTTACAACGAAATAAAACCTACTTTAAAGCAGTCTATTGAATTATCCGAAAAATACAAGAACAGCACTAATTTTATAAGCTCTATTAAGCCCAAAGACAGAGGAAAAGCCATCTACAACAGCCAAGCAATTATCAATTATCTAAAGCAAGATAACCGTATTATTGATGTGGCGCCCAAAATTAATGTACCTGTTTTTTTTAATTCCGGAACCATTGAAATTTCTGGAGTTATTAACGGAATTGATGTTTTGCCAGAAGAAAAATTATTCAAAATAAGCGATTATGTTATCGAGGGTAAAGTAGCTGATTTGATTCAAAACAACAGCATTATTATTGGTAAAGGATTGGCTGATAAAATGTTACTTGCCGTTGGTGATATGATAAAAGTAACCTCGGCAAAAGGAAATCTTGCGTCGTTAAAGATTGTTGGAATTTCACAATTTGGTATAGCTGAATATGATAACACAATGAGTTATACTTCATTGGCAACAGCTCAAAAATTGCTTGGCGAGTCTACAAATTACGTTACCGACATTCAAGTAAAATTGTTTGATATAACCACAGCTCCCAGTGTTGCAGTTGAATTTCAAAACAAATTTGAAATCGATGCAATTGATTATCAAACTGCAAATTCACAATTTGAAACAGGAAGCACTGTGCGAAGTATTATATCCTATGCTGTTGGCGTTGTGTTGCTTATAGTAGCTGGATTTGGAATTTATAATATTCTAAACATGATGATTTTTGAAAAGATGGACAGTATTGCCATTCTTAAAGCAACTGGTTTTTCAGGTAATGACGTAAAATGGATTTTTGTTTTATTGGCGCTAATCATCGGATTGGTTGGTGGTGTTTTTGGATTGATTTTCGGATTTGTATTTTCTTCAATCATAGATGTAATTCCGTTTGAAACAGCTTCTTTGCCTACAATAAAAACTTATCCTATCAATTTCAATCCATTGTTTTACGTAATCGGAATTGTTTTTGCTTTGCTAACTACCATTATCGCTGGACTTTTTCCAGCACTCAAAGCCAGTAAAATTGATCCTGTAGAAATCATTAGAGGAAAATAAAATGAGTAAAGTATTAGAAACAAAAGGTTTGACCAAATATTTTTACGACCCAGTTAAATTTCAAGTGCTGAAAGGCATTGACATGACCATAAATCATGGCGAATTTGTTTCCATAGTCGGAAAATCAGGTTGCGGAAAATCTACATTACTGTATTTGCTCTCAACAATGGATACCGATTATGAAGGACAATTGTTTATAAACGAAGAGCTTATAACAGGAAAATCAGATAAAGAATTAGCCGCAATCCGCAATGAAAAAATTGGGTTTGTATTTCAGTTTCATTATTTACTTTCAGAATATAACGTACTAAAAAATGTCATGTTGCCTGGAATGAAACTAGGAAAACTATCAAATTCTGAAATCGAACACAATGCGATGGAGCATTTGAAAACTCTTGACATGCAAGAACAAGCTCTAAAAATGCCAAATCAATTGAGTGGTGGACAAAAGCAACGTGTAGCTATTGCAAGAGCGTTAATCAACAATCCATTAATCATTATGGGCGATGAACCAACAGGAAATCTTGACAAAAAAAACAGCGATTTAGTTTTTGATATTTTTAAAAAACTTACGCTACAAGAGAAGCAAACGTTATTAATCGTAACCCACGACAACGATTTTGCAGCAAGAACCAACAGAATCATAACAATGGAAGACGGAAATATTATTTAAAACCTAACACCTAACACCTACTTCACCACAATATCATATTTCTCCAAAAGTCCTTTCAAACCATCTTGTGAAAAAATCGCTTTTTTAATTTTATTTTTATCAGGATCGAAGGCGTAATCATAACTGGTAGAAAAATCAGCTTTATTGGCGATGGTATCAATGAAAACAGCTCTTCTTAGGTTGCAATTATCAAACAATACTTCGGTTAAATCACTTCCCATAAAGTCGGCTGAAATCAAACTGCAATTGATAAACTGCATTTTCTTAAGCTTTAAAGCATAAAATTTAGCGTAGTCTAACAAGCAATCTTTAAAGTGGAATTCAAACAGTACTTGGTCAGTCATGGCAAAATTCACATTCGTGAAATTACATTTAGTAAAAAACACACCACGTAAAGAAATATAATTGATTTTAGTTTCCGCAAAATTGCAATCAAAGAAATTACAATCAATAAAAGTTACTGTTTGAAACGTACAAGCTCTGAAATCGCAATTGTAAAAAGTACAATTCTCAAAATCTTTAAACTTGGTATTGGTATCATCAAACGTTTGGTCTCTAAACTCTTGGTCTAAAATATAATCGGTGTGCATGTTTTTTATTTTGTGAGCGTAAAGTTAGGGAAAAATAGTTTCAGTTCTCGGTTTTCAGTTCTCAGTATTCAAGTTTACAACCACCGTCACTTCGAGTGTTTTTTATATAATTGCGACCAAGCAATTATATAAAAAATGTATCGAGAACTTAGAAGCAATAAATAACATTCTTTAACTGTGTGCCACCAAAAAAATCCGCCTCAATCCGCGTTTGCGAAGCATCCGTTTCATCCGCGTTCCAAAACTAAAAACTCACACCTTTTTGTTAATAAATTCCAATAATATTATTTCATATAAACCCAACGATATAATACATTTGAACGTAATGAAAACGTATGTAAAATGAGAATAGAAACCGAACTAAAATTAGGATTTAAAGATGTAATGATAAGACCAAAACGTTCTACGCTAAACAGTAGATCACAAGTGTCATTGGAAAGAGATTTTAAGTTTAAACACAGTACCGTTACATGGACAGGAGTTCCAATAATGGCAGCTAATATGGATACTGTTGGCACTTTTGAAATGGCTTTAGCTTTAGCAAAAGAAAAACTATTTTCATGCATTCATAAGCATTATACCGTTCAAGAATGGAATGATTTTATTAAAAAAGCACCATCTGATATTTGTGATTATATTGCAGTTAGCACTGGAACAGGTAAGGCTGATTTTAAAAAGATTGCAGAGATATTTGAACACAATCCACAATTGAAATTCATTTGCATTGACGTAGCTAATGGCTATTCTGAGCATTTTGTGGCGTTTTTGAGACAAGCGCGCAAACAATATCCTGATAAAGTTATCATTGCAGGAAACGTTGTTACTGGCGAAATGGTAGAAGAATTACTTTTAGAAGGTGCCGATATTGTAAAAGTGGGAATCGGACCTGGTTCGGTTTGTACTACAAGAGTTAAAACAGGAGTAGGATATCCACAACTTTCTGCAATTATTGAATGTGCCGATGCGGCTCATGGTTTGGGCGGACACATTATTAGCGATGGAGGTTGTGCTATTCCAGGTGATGTTTCTAAAGCATTTGGAGCTGGTGCTGATTTTGTAATGCTTGGTGGAATGTTAGCTGGACATACCGAAAGCGGTGGTGAAACTATTGAAATTAACGGAGAAAAGTTCAAGCAGTTTTACGGAATGAGTTCGGAAACCGCAATGAAGAAGCATGTTGGAGGTGTAGCGGAATATAGAGCTAGTGAAGGAAAAACGGTTCAAGTTCCGTTTAAAGGCGATGTGATTGATACGCTTCATGATATACTTGGTGGCATTAGAAGTACTTGTACTTATGTTGGGGCTTCCAAATTGAAAGAATTAACTAAAAGAACCACTTTTATTAGAGTTTTAGAACAAGAAAATCGAGTTTATACCAAATAGTATGTCAGATAACGAAGCTTCTTTCTTTAAATATTGTCCCAATTGCAGTTCGCAAAACCTAACGTATGTAAACAATTTCAAATTACATTGTTCCGATTGTGATTTTGTTTTGTATCACAATATCGCTGCTGCTGTAGCTATAATTTTCACTTATGAAGATAAAATTCTTTTCACAGAAAGAAACGTCGATCCTGACAAAGGAAAACTAGATTTACCAGGCGGATTTATAGATCCAAATGAAACTGCAGAAGAAGCTGCTTGTCGTGAAATAAGCGAAGAATTAGGATTAACAATTACTTCAAGTGATTTGACCTATATAACCACATCACCAAATAATTACCTTTATAAAAATGTGCCATATAGAACTATGGACATCTTCTACGAATGTCAACTCAATAGTGATGTAATTTCCATCAATGCAGCCGATGAAATCAAGTCATTAATCTGGATAAAAAGAAGCGAAATCGACTTAAATAAAATCGGATTTGTATCTATTCGAAAAGTTATTGGTGAACGTTACATCAAATAATAAAGTTACTTTAACTAAAAATTAGTATTCGTTCTGTTGGGTTCTAAACTTTAAATAGTAATTTTATATGCTATGGAAAAGAACACTAGAAAAGGATTTTTCTTCAAGAAATACGAAGCACCCAATCTTTCGCCATTTGATAAACTTTTTGATATTTTCAAAGAGTTAATCACGCACACTTCAGGCGACTTTGATGAAGCCATCGATTGGTTACGACATTTGGACGTTGAATATAAATTAACGGACGAAAATTACACCATCGACGATTTTATTGAAGATTTAAAGAAAAAAGGATACATCCGTGAAGAACTAAAAGACGATGGAACTTCGGGAACCGGAATTACAGCCAAAACCGAAAGAGCTATTCGTCAAGCGGCTTTAGACCAAATTTTTGGGAATCTTAAAAAATCAGGTACCGGAAATCATAAAACTAAATATTCAGGAAGTGGTGATGAAAAAACAGGTGAATTCCGCGACTATCATTTTGGTGACGGCTTAGAAAGTATTTCGTTAACCGAAAGTCTTCGAAACGCACAAATCAATAATGGAGTTGATGATTTTAAGTTAACCGAAAACGATTTGGTTGTTGAAGATGCTCAATTCAAATCTCAAATGAGTACTGTTTTGATGATTGACATTAGCCACAGTATGATTTTGTATGGAGAAGACCGAATCACACCAGCCAAAAAAGTGGCGATGGCTTTGGCAGAATTAATCACAACACGTTACCCAAAAGACACCATTGACATTCTAGTTTTCGGAAACGACGCTTGGCCAATCGCAATAAAAGATTTACCTTATCTAAAAGTCGGACCTTATCACACCAATACCGTTGCCGGATTACAATTGGCGATGGACATGTTGCGTAGAAAACGAAATACCAACAAGCAAATTTTCATGATAACCGACGGAAAACCAAGTTGCGTTCGTGAAAAAGACGGAACCTATTACATGAACAGTAATGGTTTGGATGAGTATATTGTAGAACAATGCTACAATCAAGCGGCACAAGCCAGAAAATTACACATTCCAATAACAACGTTCATGATTGCAAACGATCCGTACCTGCAGAAATTCGTAAACCGATTTACCGAAGCCAATCAAGGAAAAGCATTTTACACTGGACTCAAAGGTTTGGGAGAAATGATTTTTGAGGATTACGAGACTAATAGGAAGAAGAAAATAAAATAGTTTTCAGATAGCAGATTACAGATGGCAGATTTCAGTTTTAAGATAGCTGATAGCAGATTTTATATATCAGAATTCTATTACCATCCAAAAAATCCGGAGGATTTAAACCTTTATAGAAAATAATATAATATTAAAAAAGAATCCAGCGGATTCAAACGTTTATAGAAAATAATATAATATTAAAAAAGAATCCAGCGGATTCAAACGTTTATAGAAGATGAAAGATATAAAAACACTAGCAGAATTAAAAAAATCCGGTTGGATATCGAGAAGTATTAAAGACGAGTTGCGTGATAATTTGCGAACTAAAATAAAATCGGGTAAACCAGTTTTTGAAGGTGTTCACGGATTTGAAAACACCGTAATTCCTGAATTGGAACGTGCTATTTTATCACGTCACAACATCAATTTGCTTGGACTTCGTGGTCAGGCGAAAACTCGTTTGGCTAGAAAAATGATTGAATTATTAGACGAATACATGCCTATTGTGGAGGGTTCAGAAATTAACGACGATCCATTCAATCCGATTTCAAGATTTGCTAAAGATTTAATTGCTGAAAAAGGTGATGCTACTCCAATAAAATGGATTCACAGAAGCGAACGTTTTTCTGAAAAATTAGCCACGCCAGATGTAACAGTAGCTGATTTAATTGGTGATGTCGACCCAATAAAAGCCGCTAACTTAAAATTATCGTATGCTGATGACCGTGTAATTCACTTCGGAATGATTCCAAGAGCAAACCGTTGCATATTTGTAATCAACGAATTACCTGATTTGCAAGCGAGAATTCAAGTGGCTTTATTTAATATTTTGCAAGAAGGTGATATTCAAATTCGTGGTTTTAAAGTACGAATGGCATTAGACATGCAATTTGTTTTCACAGCCAATCCAGAAGATTACACTAATCGTGGAAGTATTGTAACACCATTAAAAGACAGAATTGGTTCCCAAATTCTAACACATTATCCTGAAACGGTTGCCATTGCTAAAACGATTACGCATCAAGAAGCTAAATTAGACCAACAACAATCAGATTTGGTTCATGTTCCAAATTTAGCGAAAGATTTGCTAGAACAAATAAGTTTTGAAGCAAGAGAAAGTGAATACATTGATGCCAAAAGCGGCGTAAGTGCGCGTATGAGCATCACAGCTTATGAGAATTTACTAAGTACTGCCGAAAGAAGAGCACTGCTATCAGGAAGCAATAAAACGTCGGTACGATTATCCGATTTTATGGGAATTATTCCTGCCATTACTGGTAAAGTCGAATTGGTTTATGAAGGCGAACAAGAAGGTGCAGCAGTTGTAGCGCAATATTTAATAGCAGATGCGATTAAGACGTTCTTCCCAGCTTACTTTCCTAAAATAGAGAAGTTAGAACGTGATGCTGATTCCAGTCCGTATGCCAAAATATTAGAATGGTTTTTTGCAGAAACAGGCTTCGAATTGCTAGATGATGCAACAGACGAAGAATACAAAAAACAATTGGATGCAGTAACACCATTAGAAGATTTAATCCAAAAATACCAACCAGAATTCCCATTAGAAGACAAGTACTTCTTAAAAGAATTTATACTTTGGGGATTGGTAGAATACGATAAACTAAGTAAAGATAGAGTAGATGTAGGCTATCAGTTTAAGGATTTGTATAGCAGTTATATCAATAAACTATAAATAGTAATAATCGAGAATCTTAAATAGGTTCTCGATTTTTTTTAGACGATTCTTTTCAGCCTTAAATTCCGCCACTGATTCACAGATTATTCTATTTCTCGCAAAGACACGAAGATATTGACATTGAGCAACTCTGTGCCCAACTCCGTGCAACTCTGTGTCACAAAAAAAAGCCACCTCGACCTTTGGCCACTCCTCCAGAGGAGGAGAAACCTAAAAAAGAAATCTGCGTAAATCTGCGTTTGCGAAGCAATCCGTTTCATCCGCGTTCCAAAAATTACATTGTGAAACTCTGTGCCCAACTCCGTGCAACTCTGTGCTCCAAATAAAAAACCACCTCGACCTTCGGCCACTCCTCCAAAGGAGGAGAAACCTAAAAAGAAATCCGCGACCATCTGCGTTTGCGAAGCAATCCGTTTCATCCGAGTTCCATTTTAAACACAAAAGTCACAAAAGATTTTAAAGATTATTCCAATCTGTTTTCCAAAAATTACATTGTGTAACTCTGTGCCGAACTCCGTGTAACTCTGTGCCACAAAAAAAAAGCCGCCTCGACCTTCGGCCACTCCTCCAAAGGAGGAGAAACCTAAAAAGAAATCTGCGTAAATCTGCGTTTGCGAAGCAATCCGTTTCATCCGTGTTCCATTTTTTACTTCAAACGCCACACTCATAAAAATTTGTAACTTTACCCCATTACAAATCCACAATGACAGCCGACCAACCCAAACCCAACCATTTCAAAGCCCTAACAGGAGTTCGTGCCATTGCAGCTATAATGATATTTGTTTACCATAACCGCAAGTATTGGAAAGACGATATACATCCAGAGCTGTTTCGCTTTTGTAACGAACTAAATCTAGGCGTTCAGTTGTTCTTTGTCTTAAGCGGATTTCTTATTGCCAAAAGCTACGGAAGCAGACCTTTACAATCTTTAACACATTACAGAAAGTATTTTGCCCAACGAATTGTTCGCATTATGCCTTTGTATTGGTTGTTGCTAACCTTGTATTATTTGGATTCAGGATTTGGTAACTACCGTTTTTCTTTACCCCATTATCTTTTATTACAAGGTTTTTCTTCAACTCACTCCTTAGATGCAATTTCGCAATCTTGGTCGCTTACGGTTGAAATGACCTTTTACGCTTTCGCACCATTGCTGCTTTTACTTTTAGAAAAGCACCTTAAATACCTACTACTTTTTTTGATAGTACTATTTACGACTACATTGCTTTTAGGTCATTTATGGACACTTTACAACGGAAATCCCGATAAGTATTTAGTTCCCATAGAATTTGTAACCATGAGCACTTTTGCAGGTCAATCGCTCTTATTTCTTGCTGGAATATTTTTAGCTTACTATCCTAAATTTTGGAATCAAATACCATTTTCTAAATACGCCACAGCTATTGGTGGTTTCGGTTTTGTATTAACCTTGTATGTTATCGGACTTTTCCAAGAGAGTAGAGTAGATCACGGCACCAACCATTGGCAAGGTAAACTATTGTTTTTTATTGTTTTGCCTTTTTTTATAGTACTACTATTTCAAGGTTTGATGAGCCAGCGAACTTATTTACAGCAGTTTTTATCTTCCAAAGTCATGGTCTTATTGGGTAACGCTTCTTTTGCCTTTTATCTGGTTCACATAAGTTATGCTAATTTGAAACTTAAATCTTTTGTGTTTTTTCCAGACCGAAATTTTATACTTTTATGGTTGGTATCCATTGCTTTATATTACGGTTTTGAAAAACCAATTTATGATTGGTATAGAAAGAAGCGGTCATAGAGGTGTTATAAATACAAACAGTAAGCGATACAATACGTTAAAAATAAATTTACAAGTATGATAAATAAACAGTTACTTCTCTTAGGAATAGTTTTACTAGTAACAGCTAACATAAATGCACAAAAGAAAGACTATCTCGATTCTAAAAAGCCAATTGAAGAGCGCATCGATTTACTAATGAATCAAATGACTTTAGAAGAAAAAGTAGGTCAAATGAATCAATATAATGGATTTTGGGACGTTACAGGTCCGACTCCTAAAGGTGGTACAGCCGAGATTAAATACGAACATCTACGTAAAGGATGGGTAGGCGCAATGCTTAGCGTTAAAGGTGTTAAAAAGGTAAAAGCAGTTCAAAAAATAGCTGTAGAAGAAACTAGATTGGGAATCCCAATACTTTTCGGATTGGACGTAATTCATGGTTATAAAACCTTGAGTCCAATTCCTTTGGCTGAAGCAGCAAGTTGGGATTTAGAAGCCATAAAAAAATCAGCTCAAGTAGCTGCTGAGGAAGCTTCTGCTTCTGGAATTAATTGGACCTTCGGACCTATGATGGATGTGTCTCGTGAGGCACGATGGGGTAGAGTTATGGAAGGAGCAGGTGAAGACCCTTTTTTGGGTAGTAGGATAGCGGTGGCAAGAGTGCAAGGTTTTCAAGGTGAAACTAGTGCCGATTTAGCTAAAGCAAATACTATTGTGGCTTGTGCCAAACATTTTGCTGCCTATGGTTTTGTCGAAGCCGGTCGCGAATACAACACTGTTGATATCAGTAATTCAAATCTATATAATCTTGTATTACCTCCATTTCAAGCGGCTAAAGAAGCTGGAGTTAGAACCTTTATGAATTCGTTTAGCATTCTAAATGGAGTTCCAGCCACAGGAAGTAGCTTTTTGCAACGTGAACTTCTGAAAGGGAAATGGAACTTTGATGGTTTTATTGTATCCGATTGGGGATCCATAAGAGAAATGAAAAACCACGGATTTGCTAAAGATGCTGTCGATGCTACTACCAAAGCTGTTATCGCTGGCTCTGATATGGACATGGAATCTCATTTTTATGTTGCAGAATTAGTCAATTTGGTTAAATCCGGAAAGGTAAAAGAAGCATTGATTGATGATGCCGTTCGAAGAATACTACGAGTTAAATTTGAATTGGGACTTTTTGACAATCCTTATAAATACTGTGATGAAGCACGAGAAAAAGCTGTTGTTGGAAGCAAAGCCATCAATGAGGCTGTTTTAGATATGGCAAAAAAGTCAATGGTATTATTGAAAAATGAGAATAATCTATTACCATTAAAGAAGTCCGGACTTAAAATTGCGCTAATTGGTTCCTTAGCAAATGATAAAACAAGTTCGTTAGGTGGTTGGAGAGTAGCTTCAGAGGACGGAACGGCTGTTTCTGTTTTGGAAGGGATGCAAAGTTATAAAGGCAATACGGTAGCTTTTGAAAAAGGAGCCGATTTGACTATTGGAAAAACCACTTTTGTAAACGAACTAGTTTTCAATACTTCAGATAAAAGCGGATTTGAAGCTGCTAAAAACCTTGCTAAGAATTCTGATGTTGTAGTGATGGTTCTTGGCGAACATGGCTTTCAATCTGGAGAAGCTAGAAGTCGCTCCAATTTAGATTTACCTGGCGTTCAACAAGAGTTGTTAGAAGAAGTTTATAAAGTTAATCCGAATATTGTTTTGGTTTTAAATAATGGTAGACCTTTAGTGCTATCATGGGCAAAGGAACACATTCCGGCTATCGTAGAAGCTTGGCAACTTGGAACACAAACCGGAAACGCAGTAGCTCAAGTAATATATGGTGATTACAATCCGAGTGGCAAATTACCAATGAGTTTTCCAAGAAACGTCGGACAATGCCCAATATACTACAATAATTACAGTACTGGAAGACCAACGAATGATGAGAAAAATGTGTTTTGGTCACACTACACCGATGTTGAAAACACACCTTTATATCCTTTTGGCTATGGCTTAAGCTATACCAAATTTGAATACAAAAATCTAAAAGTTAGCCAACCAGAATACAATAAAGGCGAAACGGTAAAAGTCACCATAGAAGTCACCAACACCGGAAATTACGACGGAAAAGAAGTAGTGCAACTGTACCTTCACGACGTTGTGGCAAGTATAGCAAGACCCGTTCAAGAACTAAAAGGATTCGAACTAACCAGTTTGAAAAAAGGTGAAACCAAAACCATCACATTCACGCTAACCGACAAAGAATTAGGATTTTTCGACAATGAAGGCAATTATCAAGTAGAATCAGGCATCTTCAAAATAAGAGTAGGCGGTAGCTCCGATAGTGGTCTAGAAACACAATTTGCGTTGAAGCAGGGCTTCGAGTAACCTCAGCCTCCGCATAACGTAAGCAGTGGCTTCGAGTAACCTCAGCCACCGCTAAGAAACCTTCCTCAAGCTACATATTTCCGTTGTCTAAGGTTCTTTATTATAGAATATTCTCCGTTGGCTGAGGCCACTCGAAGCCAACGTTACGTGAACACCTCCGTTGTCTGATGCTTTTAATTATAGGATATTCTCCGTTGGCTGAGGCCACTCGAAGTCAACGTTACGTAAACGTCTTTCAAAAACTCTTCCTCAAGCAAAACATCTCCGTTGGCTGAGGCCACTCGAAGCCAATGTTACGTGAATACCTCCGTTGTCTGAGGTTCTTAATTGTAGAATATTCTCCGTTGGCTGAGGCTCTCGAAGCCAACGTTACGTATACGTCTTTCAAAAACTTTTTTTAAGCAAAACATCTCCGTTGGCTGAGGCCACTCGAAGCCAATGTTACGTGAACACCTCCGTTGGCTGAGGTTCTTTATTATAGAATATTCTCCGTTGGCTGAGGCTCTCGAAGCCAACGTTACGAAATGCTCTCGAAGCCAACGTTAAGCAAACATCCTTCAAACCCTTTTTTATCTAACTCAAATCAATTGGTTTTTAAAGACTTATATTGCTTTTAAACCTTTAATCTGTTTTTTTATTACGTTAATCGAGTTTATTTTATGCATACTTGTATTAAGTTGTAATTTTTCACAATAATTAAAGATTTTAGATATTTTTTCAATGCAAATTTCTTTAAAAAAGATAGTTTAAGATAGCTAAAATAGTTCATAAAAATAAGGTTAACCTGGAAACAACAACAAAATGAGAAAGATTATTTATGCAATTTTATTTAGTACTACTTTAGGATTTCAAATGAATGCTCAAGTAGGTATAGGTACCACTTCTCCTAATTTAAGTTCTAGCTTAGATGTTAGTTCTTTAAATACAGGTGTCTTAATACCTCGTGTAAGTTTAACTTCAACTACTGTTGCCGCACCAGTAACCACGCCTGCAACATCGTTATTAGTTTACAATATCAATACGGCTGGAGATGTTACGCCAGGGTATTACTATTGGAATGGTGTTTGGGTTCGTTTAGCTACTGGAAATCCTTGGACGATTACTTCTAACATTTTTAATAATAATGGAACACATTCTATTGTAACCTCTATTCCCTCTACTATTACTTCAGCTAGGGCTGCTTGGTTGGTAGGAACAAATACAGCATCCACTAATGCTATTACTACTACTGGATATTTAGGTACAACTACTAACCAGAATATTGATTTGGTTTCTAATAATATTGTAAGAGGTAGATTATCCAATTTAGGTGAATTTTTTATAGGAACCACCAACACTGTTTTGGCAGGAGATTTAATGAATGGTGTCGGCAATGTTGCTTTTCCATGGGCAGTTAATGGTTATTCCTCATTTAATGGTAGTGGAACTTTCGGACAAATTACTGGTGGCACAACGGCTTTCGGCGGTGTTCAAGGTGAATATTATGGAACAAATTTAAGCGGAGCAGGTGTGAGAGGAATTAGTAATAATCAATCCACTGGAGTTAGCGGACAAGAAATATCATATAATGGTTGGGCAGTACGCGCAGATGGTGATGTTGCAACTACTGGTAATTATTTTTTAATTTCTGATGGAAGACTTAAAAAAGATATTGCTCCCATAGAAAAAGCATTAGACAAAATACTAAAAATTGAAGGTGTATCTTACCATTACGATACTGAAAAATACAAAAAATACTCCTTAAATCCACGTCACCAATTAGGTTTTATAGCTCAAGATTTAGAGAAAGTATTACCTGAAGCCGTGGCTACCAAAAATCTTTCTACTACCAATACCAGTAGAGAAGAAGGAGGAAAGGATGTAGAAGTAATGCAAGTTAAAACCGTAAACCTTGATGCTGTAATTCCAGTATTAGTAGAAGCTATAAAAGAGCAACAAGCACAAATTGAAGATCTTAAAAAAGAAATTCAATTGTTGAAAAACAACACAAAACCATAAGCAGGGCTTCGAGAGCCTCAGCCACCGCATAACGTAAGCAGGGCTTCGAGTAACCTCAGCCACCGCTAGAACCTTTTTTTAAGCTACATATCTCCGTTGTCTGAGGTCCTTAAATGTAGGATATTCTACGTTGGCTGAGGCTCTCGAAGCCAACGTTACGAGAACGTCTTTCAAATCTTTTTTTTAAGCAAAATAACTCCGTTGGCTGAGGTCACTCGAAGTCAACGTTACGTGAATACCTCAGCCACCGCTAGAACTCTTCCTCAAGCAAAACACCTCCGTTGGCTGAGGCTCTTTATTATAGGATATTCTCCGTTGGCTGAGGCTCTCGAAGTCAACGTTACGAAATGCACTCGAAGCCAACGTTACGCAAACGTCTTATTATTGCCTGAGGCCACTCGAAGGCAAATCTCTGTAAGCCTTCGCTAATTCAGGCAATAAATCTAAATTACCTTCCATTAAAGCTTCTTTCTTTTTTCTACTCCAACCTTGCACTTGTTTTTCACGATAGAAAGCCTCATCAATTCTTTGGTATTCTTCATAATATAATAGCGAAACAGGCAATCGTTTCTTAGTATGATTTGCACCTTCACCATTTTGATGTTGCGCCAATCGTCTTTCTAAATCATTCGTACTTCCAGTATAATAACTACCATCCGAACAAAGTAAAATGTACATATAACCTTTCATAAAAATAATATATATAATAAGCAGTGGCTTCGAGTAACCTCAGCCACCGCTAGAACCTTTTTTTAAGCTACATATCTCCGTTGACTGAGGCCACTCGAAGTCAACGTTACGTTATTTCCTCAGCCACCGCTAGAACCTTTTTTTAAGCTACATATCTCCGTTGGCTGAGGCCACTCGAAGTCAACGTTACGTAATGCTCTCGAAGCCAACGTTACGTAATGCTTTCGAAGCCAATCATTCATCATCATCATCAAAATCCAAAAAATCATTGATATCAAATCCTTCATTTAGACCATCATCTACAGGAGGAGTTGCGCCTTCTGGATTAAACAATTCCCATTCATCCCAATAATAGTTGGAAGTATCAAAGTTTTTTACCCATTCTATAAAAAGTAGTCTAAAAGCATCAATTTCATTTCGAATCAACTTCACATATTCTAAATCTTTATATTCTTTATGAAATCGTAGGCTTCCTACTTGAACATACAGATGCATTGCGTGTTCTCTAATGATAGCTGCATTTTGCATTCTTATGCTATACATATCACCACCTTCAGCACCAGCAATTTTTGCCGGAATGATCATAGCGTCTTCCATCATTAAATGTTTTGTTGCTTGTATGTAGTCATCCTCCTCAGGAAGTGAAGCAACTAAACTTTGCACCAATTGAAAAAGCAATTCCGCATTTTGATAAATAGGTAAGTTTTTTAGTTTGTCTAAGGCCATAACGGTAGTATATTAATTACAAATCTATAGGTTTGTCCTCTTTATGTTAAGGAGCAATCACATCAAACCAATTCAATATTTTTACTCCAATATTTTCATCTAATTTTTCACCTTCAAAAATCGATATTTTTCCTAAGGCGCATGCATGATGTTCATTTTTATGTTCAATTTTTTCAAATGAAACAAAGCTATCATCATTAATCATTGATGCCGTATTTGATGGATACAACAACATGGCTTTATCGGATTTCCAATAATCGTTATACACATACATCTGTCTCAAATCATTGGTTGATGGTTCAGAATAATCTATGTTTTTCCATTTGGTATCAATGATGTATTTCTGACTTCCTTTCTCAATAACTATATCAGGTCGAATAGAAATAGTTTTCCAAAACGTTTTTGATTCTTGACCATAGATAGTTACCTCCTTTGGAGCAGCTTGTTTCAATCTTATCAAAACATATTCTTCCCAAAGCGAATTCATATCAAACAACAACGCCAACATTCGTTCATTGCCACTAGAAACATTGGGCGCATAATTCAAGATAATTAATCTTGCTATAGCCAAAGCCGTTTCATAAGGAGCCGTTTTTCTATTCTTTGGTACTTTGGTAAAAGTGGCTTCATTAACATTGACGCTTTTTACTTCTGGAAAATCCAATTGCACGGTTTTGCATTTACTATATAGATAATTGCCTTTACTGCATTTTTCTACAATGTCTAAAGCTTTATACAAAATTTGATGTACCAAATGGTCTTTGTCGTACACTTGATGCGTAGTATAAAATCGTTCTTTATGCACCAAGTTCTTATTGATATGACCAGCAAATTCTAGCTTACCTTTTAGCGCTTTTACATTACTGGTTTCTTTATAATATTGTTTGATTAAACCTTGATGGAGTAGGAGTTGCACCTCATTCAAAAACCACTCAAAGTAAATGTCTAACAGATGAATTTGTTGTTTGTTTACATCAGCTTCGCCCACTTGTTGCACTTTTAGTTTTCGGGTTACTCGAAGCATATTGATTAAAGCTTTTTGCCATACTGCTTTGCTTTTTCCATCATTGTCAATCTTTGGCAGAATCTCAATCGTTAAGCCATCTACTTGAATAACGCCAACGTATTGCTTGAACACAATACCATTATGTTTTAAATCAAAATACTTGTAGTTATGCAAAGCATTAAGTTTTGACAATGCCACAAAATGACGTTGTTCAAACTTACCTTCTATCGCTAGAAAGCTATGTTCAAATACTTGTATAACGTTTTGCTTTAACATAATTAAGCTAATAATGTTGTAATAGCTGCACCAAAGTCAACTTCATTAAAAGGAATTAACTCATAAGACTTAATAATATCCACTTCGTTTTTAGTCTCAAAATCTGCAAAAATAGATTTGTCATTTGTTTTAGCTATGCTTTTCTCTCTTACAAATCCTTTTCCTAAAACCAAACCTATTTTTCCATAATCGTTATAAAAATACTCTTGCAACAACGGAATTATTTCATTTTCAAACGAGCTCTTAAAATCAGGTTTTATAAAATAAGCATGCCCTAGCGTATGGTTTCTATCCAACAGAACTTCAATTCGATTGTTGATTTTTTCCATTATTGCGTTACGTGGATAATCTGTAAAACCTTTTCTATTGACAACTTCGCTATTAGGCATTAATTCTTTAAAACTAAATCGTCTTCTTAATGCAGTGTCCAGTGCTTCAACACTTCGGTCGGCTGTATTCATTGTACCATAAATATCAATATTACTTGGTACACCAAATTCTTTTTTAGAGTAAGGCAACTTCACTTTCATTTCATTAACAGCACCCAATCGTTTGTCCGTTTCAATTAAAGTGATTAATTCACCAAATATTTGAGAAACATTACCTCTGTTAATCTCGTCAATAAAAATAGCATATCGATTTGAAGGATCACTCTGTGCTCTAGAGCATAATTCTTTAAAGATACCTGATTCAATTTTATAGGTCAATTCAGTAGTTTCAGTTTCATCATCCATTTTGGGTTTTATACCTTCAATGAAGTCTTCATAGGAAAACGACTGATGGAAAGTGGTAAACACATAATGTTTGATTTCTTTCTCAGGATTAGCCTTAAAATTATTTACAGATTCTAAAATATCGTACAATTCAGGAGATTGTTCCTTCAATTCATTTTCTAATAGCATCCAACTTTTATCTTCATTTTTATCAAAAACAAAAGGTGTTTGTCTTTGTGTATAAGCAACAGTTACTGATTCATGAATGGTGTGCATTTGAAGTGTACCCCATAATGTAGCACGAACATTTTTAGATTCAGAAAGTTCAGCCTTTAAAGCTACCCATCGATTGGTCAAAATATCGTTTACTCTTGAAGTACCATTTTCTATAAGAGCAATAGCTATAACTTGCCACCAAGTTAAATTACGAACGGTCTCTTCAAAAAACAATTCTTTTGTAATAGAAGTTTCCTTTAAAGTATATTTTGGGAAATAGTCTGTTTTTAAAGTATACGTTTTCCCAGTTCCTGGCGGACCGTAAAGGATTTGATTAATTGGTGCTTTATAACTCATAATAGAATTTGTTGTTTTTTGAAATCTTAGTCTAAAGGCTGGATTAAAAACAGCTTCTTCAAAATCAGAATAATTTTTACTTCTATAACTTGACCTTTGAACTCTTTTTAATTCTTGAAGAATGCCATCAAAAACCGATTGTTTTTCACTTGCGACTAAATCTAATTCATTTAAATAAGTACCAAAAGGTAGTGGTTCTTTTCCTGCAAAGTTTTCACTTGTAGGTCTTATTTTGTCTTTTGTAATTACAAAATATTTTCCCTTATGATGTTTTTTTAGTAATAACAATGCTATGCGTTGTCCAATGGTAAAACTTAATCTGTCTTTACGATAAGTGAATAATAATCGTTCTTCACCTTGTTTTAAATTTAAAGTATCAATTATTTCAAATAATAAATTGAAGTAACTTTTTAAATCTTCAAATTCAAATTTTTGAAGTACTTTTTCAAAATTGTCATTTTCCATCGATGCTAAGTCTAAGAATGTTTCATATTGTTCTTTTGTTGCAGTAAAGTTGGTTCCTTGATTACCGCCTTTAAAATCAGCAAAAGCTTCATCATCTTTAACCATTTCCCATAAAACAGGTGATTCTGTCAAATTATAGTCAATAGTGATTCTAACTCTATTGTTTTCAACTTGTGGAGTAGGAGATAGATAGTAACTCATTTCTGCGTCATCCTCTTTCATCATGGTTACTTCAGAAGCTATAGTTCCCAAAGCATAACAGCCAGCATTGGCTCCGGTTAACCACAAAATAAATTTATCGCCTTCTTTTATTTTGTCTTTATGAGCACTTACCGTCCAAGTTGCAACAGCATTGTTATTGATAGCAGTTACTGCATCATAAATTTTTGGAGAACCTTGAAATATCCAGTAGTTAACAGAACTTCCAGTACCAAAACGTTCTTCTAAAAATCGAAGATACTGCCTTTTTCCTAACATTGCCTTCGGTCTACCAGAAGCATGGTTGTTACTATATTCTGAAAAAGGAGTTGATGTATTGTATAAGTTAGTTCTAATTAATTCTATTTCGTTTTTATAGTCTGTAGTAGTAATAATAAAAAGCTCTGAATTAAAATTCTCTTTATACTTTACTTCATATTCATTGATTTCGTTTTCAAATCGCTCTCTATTCGAACCAAATTGGTTTTTAAAATAATTACCACCACTAACATTGGCTGCCATCCAATCAATAAATTCAGATTTTACATTTATTGCCGTAGCAGACTCTTTTTTATCTAGCATCTGATACAAAATATCTTGCGTCAATAATAAATGATTTGAGCCATCGTAATAGTCTGGAATATAGTTTTTCACTAATTCAATTAATTCTAAATCCTCTCTAATGTAATCTTCAATTATTCTATTTAGCAACAATAAATAGTGTTCATATTTTTCATTCTTTCCTGCTTCATTTTCTTTTAGCAAACCACACAGTTTTTTATAAAAGGAATATTTATAAAAGGTGTATTTCTCAGGATTGTAAAATGTTAAATAAGCGGCGATGCTTCTTTCATCTTGATGATGTTGTCTTTGACCACCATTGTCAACATATACTTTTAAAGTGGCATCACTAAAGGCCTCAACTCTTGAAGACAAATCTAAACTTTCATTAAATAAATTTTTGAAAAAAGACCTAATAGCTTCGGCATCAACTTTTAAAATAATCTGCAAAACAGCTAAAGCCATTGGGTAAATTAAATTATTGTATTTAATCCCTTTTACTTCTTCCAAAAAATCTGTAGCTTCTAAATTTGGTCTTCCCTTAAATTGGTCTACTAATTCCCATTTATATTCTTCATCTTTTAATCGGGTTTCCTTAATATGCTTTTTGTAATTAGCTATTAAAGTTAAAATAGGATTATTACTTTTTTCTCTTACCTCAAATCCCATTTTCTCCAAAAACTCATTTGTTGGCCATCCACCACCTCTAGGCCAATCTTTGGAACCATCATATTGCGCTCTTGCAAATCGCATTACCTCTTTTGGAGGATAAGGAACATCATCAATAAAAACTTCCCATCTTGTTCCATCGGTTAGTTTTTTAGTTGATTTTTTTAATTCTTCAATTCCTTTGAGAACATGTTCTCTTGTTATTTCATTTGGTTTAAAGGACATTTACTTAACTTTTTTATTTTCTATTTTTACAAAAAAAGCATAAATTATTTCAAGACTATTTATATTTTTTTGTTTTTTTTTTTTTTATAAATTCCACAAAGTCATGAGACTTTGCGGTGCTGGTACCAGCAGATTTTTATTCTAGTTCAAGTTTTTTATGCATTTCATACCATTCTTTTCCAAATTGGATGCTTTCTAATGCATCTTTTCGTTTGTCTTCTGGTAAGCACTCAATACAGGTTAGATATTGAAGACCTTTGTAATGCTGTTTACATTTAGGACATAATTCCATTTTCTTTATATCAAAGCTATAGGCACATTTTTTACATGCAGTTATTGCATCTTCAAAAGAAAGATACTTAATACAATCATCTAGATGAAGCAAAAATGCCTCTTTTTCAATTGTTTCAGAATCTTTATTTTTTGCATGTTCTCTTTGCATCCAATATTTGATACTTGACAAATTATTCTTATTTCTCCATTTATCCTTTGATTCGAAACATTTATCTACAACTTCGTAAGCTTCTTTATCTTCATAAAAAATAGAGATAAGTTCGTCTAAAGTTCTATAAATTGCTTCATCAAATTCATGCTTACAATCAGCGCAACGATATTTTGGATTTTTTCTCACTCTTTCGCTTGGATTTTTGCACTTACAATTCGGACACAGTAGAACAGGAAAATAGTCGTGATTTTTTACTACGTAATCTGTAAACTCTGATTTATTTATTTCTGGATTTATGTCTATACTATCTTTTGCATACTTCCTTGTTATCTCTCTTAAATATTCCGAGAATTTTCTTGGATGAGAAAGATGTTGTACGGTTAAAGTTTCAGTGCCAGAGCATATTTCACATTTATCTTTTAGAAATTTGAGTCTTCTCTCTTGCCAGTCTTTTGTATACCAAGAACGTTGGCCTTCTTTTATTTCACACCAAAATTGAGCTTTTGCGACTTCTAGTTGAATTTCGCCATTGACCAATTTATACCTTAAATCTATATGTTCTTTATATGTCAACATTTCTTTTTGCTGATCTAAATTAATAACCTCTTTTAATTATTCTAAATCAATTTTCATAATACATTTTATTACTTATATCAACTAGCCGTTCTCCCATAAACACTATTCATTCCACCAGGATAATTACTATAAATATGCTGATAAACATTTATTGTTTTAGTTCCCACTTCTTCATCAGAGTAACTTTCTTGCGGTAACCACTGCAAAGTATCGTAGATAATAGTTTTAACTTGAGCAGTTAATTGTCGGCTTTCTCGCCATCTATCTACTCGAAGTTTTTCTTCTTTAAGTTTTAATAATAAATCTACAGATACTTTCTTAACTTCTTTTAATTCTTTAGTTGAAAGTTCTTTGCCTGATTTTAGTAAATCAAAAATAGCCAAAGATTCTTGGTCTAATTCTTCTCTAAAAGCTCTAGCTTCCTCAAAAGTTAAGTCTTGAATAAAGTTGTTCAAATTATTGAAAGCATTAATGGTATCTTCCAAGCTTTTACCTTGATTGTATTCTTTTATAATTTCTTGATAGCGTTCGTAAAATGCAATACGCAACGGATTCTCTTTTAGCATTTGTTCCAACTTCATTTCCACCGCTTTTTGCAAATCATAAACTAAAGTATTTTTCTTTTGGGTTTTAGCAAAGGCAGCTTTTAATTTGTCAAAATCCAATTTTGATAAATCCACATAAACATCTTCAGGCTCTTTTGCTGCATTTACATCAATGACAATACTTTCATTAACGATTTGTTGTAATTGCATAATGATAGAAATAACATCAGCAGCTTTAGTTTGTTGATTCAATTGTTGGTAAATAGCCTCAATTGCATTGAACTGTCGCACAAAAGGTTTTACTTGAATCTCTGGATATAAAGCATGGTATTTTCTAAAAACATCACGCGCCATTACTTCAAACTTTGTTCTTGTGGTTTCATTTAAGCAAACACAATCAACAGCTTTTTTAATATTAGCAATCTTCTCCATTGGTTTTGCATCGGCTTTGCTTAAATCGTTTAAATCAAATCCTAATTCAGTCAAGTATCCTTTGGTTTGTTTAATGGTTTCTTTCAGCTCCACAGCCAATCCTTCCAATAATTCAAAAGGTCTTTCTGTGCCACCAATGGCTCCACCATTTCCAGTACTTGAACCACCTTCACCATAGATAGAGTAGGCTTTTTCTAATTGTTTATATACGTTTCCATAATCTACAATTAAGCCGTTTTCTTTTTCATCATCATATACACGATTGGCTCTAGCAATGGTTTGCATCAATGTATGACCTTTGATAGGTTTGTCCAAATAAACTGTAGAAATACAAGGCGCATCAAAACCCGTAATCCACATAGCACAAACAATCGCTAATCGAAACGGATTTTCTTCGTCTTTAAATTCCTTTTCTAAATCGCGTTCAACAATTTTCTTTCTGTGTTGCGCAATCTCTAAATTCATTTTTCGGAATTTATCCACTTCGTTTTGTTCTGGACTTACTACAACGCAAACTTCTGTTTCTTCAACCTTTTTGAGTTTACGTTTTAAATCTTGCTGCTCTTCAATATCGTTGGCATCTTTAATTCGTTGATTTAATTCTGCTACATATTGAGGCCAATATTTCATCATCAAATCATACATTCTAACTGCGGTAGGTTTATCCAAAGCTACTAACATGGCTTTTCCCTGATAACCACGTTCGTTAAAATGCCAAACCAAATCTTTTGCAATATCATCCAAACGCTTTTCGGCCGTTAAAATGACATAATCTCTTTGGAACAAATAGGTTAGTTTGCGTTTTTGGTCGTCGTCAATATCTTCGTTTTCTAAAACTTCTGCCATTTGTTCATCCAAAACTGGATTTTCTAAACCAAGTTTTTCTCCTTTATTCAAATAACGTAAAGGTAGCGTAGCACCATCATCAATAGCACGTTTAAAATCATACACTGAAACATATTCACCAAAGATATTCTTGGTCAATTCGGCTTCGTCTTTGATAATAGGTGTACCTGTAAATCCTAAATAGGAAGCATTCGGAATACCATGAAAACGCATGTTTCGTGCAAATGTACCGGCTTGTGTTCTATGCGCTTCATCGGAAATTACAATAATGTTTTTTCTATCAGTAATTAACGGATATTCAGCTTCAATTTTTGGGTCAATAGAAAATTTATGAATCAAAGAAAACACATACCTATGGTTTTCTTTCAGCAATTCTCTCAAATGCTCACGGCTTTCAGCAACGACAGCTTTACTACTTACTGCACCAACGCCAGTATATGTATCATACAATTGACGTTCTAATTCGCTTCGGTCAACGACTATTAAAAACGTATAAGCGCCACCAAATTTACGATGTATCTTTTGGCTGATGAACACCATTGAATACGATTTTCCACTTCCTTGTGTATGCCAAAAAACACCCAACTTTCCTTTTAACTCTTCAATGTTTTGTGCCTGATTAATAACTTTATTAACTCCTATAAATTGGTGGTTTTTTGCCATAATCTTCACCACATCGCCACCGCTATCATCAAACAAAAGGAAGTTCTCAAAAATATCCATCAAGTTTTCTTTCGAACACGTACCGCGAAGCATCGTGTCCAAACTTACAATACCTTCTTCCTCTTCGGTAATACGTTTCCAGTCCAAAAAGAATTTATACGGACTCGTTACAGTTCCTACTTTGGCATCGGTGCCATTACTCAATAAAATAAATGCATTGCAATGAAACACATGTGCAATAGTATCTTTATAATCGGTTACGTTATCAGTATAAGCATTTCTTAAATCGGTGTGATGGGCTTTGAGTTCAAAGAAAACTAACGGAATCCCATTCACAAACCCAACCACATCGGGTCTTCTATTATACAATTCTCCAACTACTTCCAGTTGGCGAACTGCCAAAAAATCATTGTTATTGTAATCTTCAAAATCAAATACACGCAACTTTTTCTTTTCAAGTTCTCCGTTAGTATTGGTAAAACTAACAGGAACACCTTCTTTTAATAGTTCGTATTTTTCTTTATTGATTCGTGCTAAGGTTTTATCTGCACTTTTTTGTTCTATTTGTTCTAGGGCTTGTTGGTATGCCGTATCAGGCAAACCACTATTCAGTTTTTGAAGCGCAGCTAATAGATAGCGTTTCAGAATCACTTCTGATTTGTTTTCTCTACCCAATAAACCATTACTGCCAAAACTTTCATTTTTCCAAGCAGTAACCACTTTCCAACCCAATTCTTCCAGAACTTGTTCGGTAGCGTTTTCTATTAGTCCGTCTTCTGAATATTCGTAGCTCATAGGTATTATTTTATGAAATTATTAATTTCACTTTTAGGATTGTTTAAGTCAAAGATTTCTTTTTCTATTAGATCTATAAAACTTTCTATCTCGTTCTCTTCTAGGTCAATATATTTAAAGCTTCTTTTGTAAAACCAATTTTGATCTTTTATTATATAATCAGTGAATTCAGTTTCAAGTTCCAAAGTATATTTAAGACCAATTGTGAGATATTCATGATCGAACATATAAATAAAAGGTAAAGAGTTTACATTTCTTTTAAAGTTAATATGCCACCCTCGAAAAAATGCTTTTTGGATGTTTAACCAATCATTATTTATTTTAATATCAGAATGTTTATTTAATAATACTGAAATTACTTTGTTTCTATTACTAGTTAAAATAATATTACCCTCTGTCCAAACAGTTTTGTTATAAAGATAAATATTATTAGGTGCGGTGCCATAATAATTATACTTCTGAATTTTTCTGGTTTCAGAATAATTTCCAAGTAAAGTCTCTTCATTTTTTCCAACCCATTTAACTAGTGGGTAAATCCAATCTTCTGATAAATCTAAAGAATAATTATTACAAATAGATTTCATACTTTCTTTCGCCGGCAAACCACTATTTACCATATCTTTTAATAATAATCTGATTGCTTTGATAAATGAGCTATTTATTAAATATCTCCAATGATTGAAATTCCCATTTGTTAGAACAAGCGGAAAACCAACATTGCAGCTTTTTGCTAGTAATGCTCTAATCCATAAATAATTCTCGGGCTTATTATCAGTTAAATCATTATCTTCAAATATATCAATTGCTGTTTTTTTGAATAATTTAAAAGTTTCTAAATCAACGATAAATTCGTCATCTAATAAAAACAAAATATTTCCTTGGAATAATTTATGAGATTCTGCATTAATAATCTCATTTTTCCATTCATTTGACTGTTTTATTAAAAATGCTTTTTGATGCTCTTCTGTTAACTGAGTAAGATATGTGTTATTGCTTGGAGGAAATAAAATACAATTTGGATTTTTTAAATAATTCAAAATATCATCCGCGTGAATAGAAAGTTCATCAATAAAACGTAATGCGCCAATCATAGCTGGAACACTTCTTAAATTAGGATCTATGATAATATTCCAGACAAATCGCATCCAATCCGCAAATTTTTCAAAATCAAAAGTGAACTTTTCTAAATAAACGGTTGTAGCATATAACAGTATTCTCTGTCTTTGATTTATTGACTTATTAAAAAGATTCCATTCATCGCTTTTGTTCCAACTAGGAGCTAATAAACTATTTATTTCAGTCCAATTCTCTGTTAAAGCGTTGAGAACTTTTTCAATAAGATAAATTCTGTTATCATTTTTTGGATTTATTTCTAAAATTTTAGAATAATAATCAAAGTCATTATAGACTATTTTTGAATCGTCACCTTGATTTCCATAAAGAGCTTTAAACTTAGAATCATTTTCTAATTCTGATTGGCTTAATTTGCTTGAAATGATATATGAATTTAATAAGTATCTGTTAAAAAATTGCATCATATATGGATCAACCAATTTATCTTCATTATTGGTGTTTTTTTTGGAATGATTCCAAAATAATCCAGTCCATTCAATATCTAATTTGAGTTCAAAATAAAGATTATAGTCTACTTCTAGATTATTATACTTTCGTTTCTCTTTAAACTCATCTTTAAATGGATTTTTCTTGTTTTGAATCCACTTAATTAAATCAGCTTTAAAGTTTTCAAAATTTGTTAATTGTTTTCCTCTTGCATTCATCTTGATATATAACTCATCAGTTAAATCAAACCCATCGAGAGGAAGAAAATAAAACTTGATATTATTAAGTTGATGGTATAATTTTAGATTAGTTTTTTCATAAATTTGATGAATGGCATCAAGCATTACAAGCATCGATTGAACAGTTGGGTCAAGTTTAAATGTATCAAAAAACCATGACGAGTCCATTATTTCTTCACTAGGATTTTTAGTGAAACTAATTTTTTCAGAAGCTAGTTTTTCACAAAATTTATTTGATGAAAATCTAGTTGCATAAGCAAATTTTGAAAGGATAGCTCTCAAATCAAATAAATCTTTTTCTTCTAATTCCCTATTACCAATATACCAATTCAACAAATACAAAGTTGTTAGACGTTGTTGACCGTCTAATGGAATAAAAAAAATACTTGTATCAACACTTTTTTTGGAACCATAGACAAAATCAAGTTCAAGGTTTTTATTTTTCTTAAGTGACTTAAAAATAGATTTCAAAAAACGTTCCCTTATTGAGAATTCTTTTTTTCTTCCTTGAGCATAGTCTCTTTGAATAATAGGAATTTGAATACCATCAAAAATGATTGTTGATTTATTAATTTCAACTTCTTTAGTCAATATTTCAATAAAACTGTATTTATTCATCTTTAGTTGTGTTTACATGTTTTATATTTATAAAATATTCAAGTGTCTTTGCCATATTATTACTATAATTGATGAAGTCATCATAATTCCATTTTACCATAGTTTTTCCATTTTTATTGAAATATTTTAGAAAAACATTTTTAGTACATATTGGAATAAAAATCCCAAGTTCATCTTTTTCAATGATTTTTTTTCTTTTAGTAGGGAATAAGGCATTTCCATATCCTCTGTTTGTGCCAGCATCTAAAAGGGTCAAATTACCAATATTGTTTTTTATTTCTTCTTCAAACTTATTATCATCAAACAATTTAATTATTTCGTTTTGTAATTCCTCGAAATCAATTTTTGTTTTTTCATTTGTTATAAATTCTTCTATTCTAATTAATAAATCCTTATTATCTGTGTTGTCTTCAATCTCCTCCTTGGTATAGCTTAACCATAAAACCTTTGAGTTTCTATTTGGCAATTTGTTAGTTGTAAATGAGTCTACGTGTTCTACATCCCAACTCATTTTTACGCCGTTTAGATTTCTAATTTCTTTGAAAGTTTTGAATGGAAATTTATAAATTATGTTTTCTGCCTCACATTGTTTAACAATATATTCTAAATTATAAAGCAGTAAAAATTCACGTATAAACTTTACGTCTGATGGTGAATATGATATGTTTATAAAATAGCTTCCATCAATAACATTATAATCACAAATAACTTTTTTAAAATGCTCTTTGATTTTTTTCTTTATCGATGCAGTAATTTCTGTTTTGGTTGTAATCAATTCTCCAGTTTTATAATCATTTTTTGTTAGTTTTAAAATGTCAAGAATTGAGACCCCACTTGAGATTAAAAAACCAATGTAATGATACCAAATTGGATTATTGTACCATTCTTGGAGTGTTAGGAAATAATGTTGAACGTGATCCCATTCCTTTTTTAAGGTATCAAAATCTGTATGGTTATTAAATTTTAAATAATAAAACCTAAAAGAACTATCCTCATCAGTTCCAATTTTATCAATTAATTTTGGGTTAATAATTAATTCTACATCTTTAATAATTTTAAAAAGATAATCTATTCGAGAGGATGCATTATTTTCTTTTTCATTTAGGAACCACCAAAAATCTTCATTTTGAAGTGTGTTTTCTATTCTATCCCAATCAGTTGCAATTTGTAATTGTTTTTGTTTTGCTATTTCATTTTCATTTTCATTATCTTTATAAAATTCACGTTCTTGAACAAATAAAGCTTTAATTAATTCAGAACTAGTAAGAGGTATTTTTCCTAAATTTATACGAATGAAAGTTTCTATAGAATTATTTTCATTATTTTCTTCAACCTCATTTTCTTGAGTTTTTATTTCATACCAAATAATTTGAACTACACCTTCTGGTTCTTGATCTTCTTTACTGTAAATTAATGTGTTTCTTATTTTTTCTTTTGCTTTCTGTGGGTCTTTGATGTTTTCTGATGTTTCAAACCAATCATGGATTGATTTTCTTGCTTCCGAAATAAAATAAAAATCTATAGTAGCATCACTATATATATTTTCGTCTATAAATGTAGTACATCCTTTTCGGGTTTCATATTCTAACCTAAAGGGATATTTTTTATGTTTTTCAAATAAAGTTTTTCCCGGATACAATTCATGAACTAAATAAGATAATAAAATTCTTATTGTAGTTAGTCTTTGCTGTCCATCTATTATTTCATACCATTCATTGTTGTCAAATTCGCTAAAAAGCTCGTGTTTTTCAATTGTTTTTTCAGTACATCTTTTTAGTACAATTGGTTGGAGACAATAGAACTCTTTTGGAGACTTATTCGGTTTTAAAGCGAAAGAATAAACGTCATTTAGTAATTCTTCAACATGTCTTTGAGTCCATCTATAACCTCGTTGATAGGATGGTATAAAAAAGTTTTTGCCTAAGAGTTCGCTAATTGAATATAATTGAATCGTATTGTCCATATTTTTAATTGTATTTGCTAAAAAAGTAATCTAAACCCATTCTCATTTCTATATTTCTCAAACCGTTCAAAAGGATTGCAATTTGCACCAGCAACCCTAACGGAATATCTTCCTTCCTTAGCACCATTTTTCATTTTGCTAATATTTGTTCCCTGTTCGTCTGCCATTCTTACAATATCTAAAGATGGAATGATCCAATAACTATCTATTTGTTGTGAATAAAGAACAAAAAAATAATTATCTCTAGGTTCAGGTATTGATAGTTGAGGAAAAAAACCTCTATCTTTTAAAAGACATTTTTCTACGGAACGTGCTTTGATTTGAATGTCTAAATAGCGGTTCGCATTAATTCTGATAATACAATCGATACCTTGATCATCAATCAAAGTAGAGTAAACATCAAAACCTTCTCCCAATAATTTTGCAATGGCTTTGAATTCTTGACGTTTTCCGTAGGAGGCACTATCTCTATAGCTCATTGTCTTTACTTTTAGTTAATTCCTCATTCATTTCTTTAACAATTTGTTTCGTTTTATCAGAAAAATCAGTTATTTCATTCATTTCATTTTTTAAATAACTTTTAACTTCTAAATACCTCACTTCAATTATTTCATCAAAACCTTCACCTTTCCAGTTTTTTTCTTTTGTTGTGTCAAAGTGTATTTCATTTAGTTTATTCCAAGCATGAGCTAATGCTTTAGCTTGTTTATTTTTGTCAATTATCAATAATACTCCCTCTACATATTCAACAGTGTTATATTTAGTTAAAACTTTTATAGAATTGTCTTGACATTGATTGATGTTGATTTCTAAGTCATCAATATTGATTTCTTTAGGACTTTCTTGGATTGTTACTTTTTTCATATTTTTATAATTTATATGACCAATCTAACTTCAAATATTTCAAAGTAAAGTTTTTCACAATCTTTTTTCGTTTTTATTTATACAACCTATAAGTAGTTTTATCAATAATATCAATATTAAAGCTATTTCCAACTTCAAGTTTCTCATCTTTGAACCAATTAATTAATTCAAATTTATTTATTCTTGGATTTCCTTTACCACTATCAATGAGTAGAGCATGAATAGGTTGTTGAGAATTTTTTCCTAAATAAAGTATTACCTCAGCTGGCAATTTGTTTGGTAATAATTCATAATCGATTTCTCTTTTTCTGAAATAGAATTTTCCTTTAAGAAATTCTTCAACTATTTTAATTTGAAATGTTTTCATAACTTTTTACTCTTTACTATATGCTTCTCTTGGCTCAGCGACCATTTTTAAACTTTCATTTCGTGCTTTTTCAATCTCACCAACCCCAATCTTCTCACTCATCAACCGTGGCAATAAAATATCTCGAGATTCTTTTAAGAGACGGTTTTGATTTTGGAGATTAATTATTTTGTCAAACATTGGTTTTACTATTTTTAAATAATTTATTAAATATTTTTCATTAGGAATTATTATTTCAGTTGCATCTAATATTCGCATTGTTAAAAATTTTGTTGCAGCTCCTGAACTTACGTTTTGAAATTGTGGCAATAAATTTTTTAAGACATAGTAAACGTAAACTAATGGAATCTCATTAGATTTACTTGTAACTATATAAGTTCGTTGATATGCATCAAATTTACTATTTGCATAGAACAATGAGAAATTACCTGTTGCATTATTGCCACCTAATAAAATAGCCTCTCCTTCAAAACAATAGGTATTTGTTTTATATATTTCTTTTGAACAAGTATAAAAATCAAATGAGCCATTATCTACCATCGCATTAGAATCTAGTTTCCCGGTTTTAAAAACCAAAGTTTCTTTAAATTTTTTCCTTTCCCACCCATCAGGCAATCCATTCTCTCCAACTTCCAACTGTTCCCCATGAATTCTATACTTCACAAACCACTCTTCATAAGTACGTTGCGACAATTCTTCAAGTAGTTTTATACGTTTTAAATTATTTTCTATTAAATCATCATAAACAGATAGGATGGAAGCGATGTGCTTTTGAGTGCTTATATTGCTTGGAGCATAAAACTTATATGCACATATTTTAGTTGGAGATGTATGTTTAACAGTCGAACCAGTAGCAGAGCCAGCAACAAATTTTTGATATTCTTCTGTTCTCATCAACCAATAAATGAAGTCTAAATCAAAGTCAATATCTTTTAATTGCAATAACCCTATTCGCTGATTGTGTAATAAAGTACAGTTGTCAATTGCAGGCACTCTTGCTGAAAATCCCAATGTATCTGCTTGTTTACTTAAATCAGTCATTGTAACGATAATATCGTTTTTTTTAAGAATATAATCTTTTAGTATTGGACCTTTATAATATTTTAATTTATCATGTTTAAATCCGCCACCAATAAGAAAATTTCCTGGAGTAACAAGTATATCGGTAGTTGTTTCATCTGAAAAATATTCTCCTTTAAATGCATAACCATGCTTAATTTTAATTAGGTCATCAAGTTTAAATTCTTTCCAACTCATACCAATTCCTTTAAATTAACAGCAATCATTTTGCTTAATTGTATGGCATCGTTATTCAAAGCGTTTAGTTCCTCTTGTATCTCCAGTAATCGGGCTTGGTAATCAAAATCGTCGTCTTGAGTAAGGGTAACGCCTACATAACGCCCTGGTGTTAGGCTGTAATCGTTTTCGGCTACTTCATCAATGGTTACTATTTTGCACAAGCCTTCAATATCTTGGTATTCTTCGTTTTCAAACCAAATCATAAATTGTTCCCAATCTTTAATGGTTTGTTTTATTTGTTCATAGTATTCTTGAGTGCTAGTTGTATATAAAGTTACTGGCTTGTTTAGAATTGTGTTTTTTTGTTTTAATGCTATTACTTTTATTTTTAAATCTTTTTCGTTTTTAGGTTTTTTAGCAATTTCTTTTTCTAATGTTGCCACTTCTTTATTCAGTTGGCTTACCATTAAATTAATTTCTTCAACTGTTGCATTAAATTTATTTAAAAGAGTATTAGCATCATTATAATCAATTGGTAAATGGTGTTTTATTTCTTTATTATGGTTTAGTTTTATATCGTGCGTTTTGCAGATATATTCTAAATCTTTAAGCAGTTTACCATGTATTTCATTTACTGCACCGAACAATTCAAATAAAATAGTTTGATATTGAGAGAAAGCTTCTGTATATGCATCATTATTATTTCTGTAAAGGTTAATTAATGTGGTTAAATTAATTAATTGACCTTCGCTAAAATCGTTTATGGTGGTGGTTACTTTTCTAAAAACATTTCTAGCATCTAGCATTAAAATGTTTTTTTTGTTTTCGGGCTTTTTGCCTTTGTCGTAAAACCACAAATGGCAAGGCAAACTTCGTGTATAAAAAAAATTGTTGCCCACACTTACAATACAATCTACTGCTTCGGTTTCTATTAATTGTTGGCGTATCAGTTTTTCGCTATGTCCTGCATCTGTCGCAGAGCTTGCCATTACAAATCCAGCACGTCCAGTATCGTTGAGATAGCTATAAAAATACTGCATCCACATATAGTTGGCATTGTCGCTTTTTGGTAAACCAAACGGTAATCGTGGGTCGTTTTTTACAAAGTCTTTTCCTTTGTCTACTTTGCTCACGTTAAATGGTGGGTTCGCCATTACAAAGTCACATTTACCTATCAAACTATGTGGGTCGCTATAAAAACTATTAGCTTCAACAATTTTGCCTTCAATACCGTGAATGGCAAGGTTTATTTTGGCTAATCGGGTATTGTTGGTTTTTTGTTCGGTACCGTAACAAGTTATGGCTTCGTTTACTTCTTTGTTGGTATGGTCTTTTACAAAATAACCTGTTTGCACAAACATACCGCCCGAGCCACAAGCAGGGTCGTGAATAATGCCGTGATCAGGTTGTATAAAGTTCACAATCAATTGCACCAAACTTGGTGGTGTAAAGAATTCTCCGCCTTCTTGCGCACCAGCACCTTGCATAGAAAACTTCATCAAGAAATATTCATAAATGCGTCCAAATACATCGCCAGTGGCTTTCTTTACAGCGTCTTTATTAAACACACGAATCAGTTCGCGCAATAAATCGCTTTCAAATTCTTGGTAGTTTTTGGGTAAGTTGCCTTGCAAGTCAGGATATTCATCCTCTATAATTTTCATAGCGTTGTTAATTGCTTCGGCAATATTTTTACTTTCGCTTAAATTGGCAAGGTATTCGTATTTGGCTTTTTCAGGAAGCATAATTGCTCCAGCAGCAAGGTAATCTTCTTTGGTAGCAGCACGTTTGCCTCGTGGTCCGTCTGGTATTTTTGCTTGTACAATGGGAGTAGCTTCTTCGTAACGATTTTGTGCAAAACGCAATAAAACTAAACCTAATACTGGGTCTTTATATTCGGCAGCAGTCAGCTTACTATTCGCTCTTAAGGAATCGGCAGCATCCCATAATTCTTTTTCTAATTGTTTAATTTGTTCTTGGGTCATTGTTTGTTTATGTAATTGCTCAAAACTATCAAAATAAAATGAGGTTAACAAGTTTATTTGATAGGTAGTTTTACGTGATTTTCTACAAATATAAAAACCGCAAAACGATGTGTTTTACGGTTTTCCGTATTTTGATAAAAAATGTTAGATATTATATTAAATCATTTTTATTCTTTCTTTATACCATTAAATATATTTATTTTAGTAGTTAATGCAATGGTTAATTTGTTTGAAAATCCTTTGTCGTCATCACTTTTATCCACATTGAAAGTATCACTTAAAGAAAAAGTTATTCCACCAACTGGGTTAAAAATATCTAAATCTTTCAAAACAAAAAAGCCAACTCCAATTCCAGTTTTAGGTTTAAAATCTTTTCTAATATCGGTAGTACTGTATAGAGAAATTGAAAGATTTTTTAATTTATGCGGAGCCAAAAAGAAATTTGTATTAATTGGATAAACAGTATATTCTTTGTAGCTTCCAGTGTAAACGGTTTCTTTGTAAACAACCTCTCTAACAGTGTTAGTTAATGCATCTGTAATAGTTTGCTTATCTTCTCTACTATTTTCATCTAAATCATCAAAATTACTTGTGCGCTTAATACCTATTGTTGCACCACCAACAAAATTCATTTTTTTAATGTTAAAATTCCAGTAGTTAACACCAAAATTAAAGTTATATCCTGTAAAATTCTCTTTTATTATTTGATTTTCAAATGTTAGTGTTTTGTCAAATCTTTTAAATTTGAAACCATTAAATGTTGAGTTAATCACTAACCAAAGTTCATTCGCTGGAGAAGTTTTATTATCAATATAACTTTGCATTTCTGAATCGGTTGGATTTTTACTTAAATCATAATCATTTTCATTTTTATCAATTCTAATTCCATAATTAACTCTAAATTCACCTTCACCAACCACGTTATTAGAAGAAAATATATTGGCAATATCATTTTTAACTTTTCCAGCAGCAACTACGTTCAAATAAATAGGAGCTTTTTTATCTCTAACAATGTATGAGTAATAGTTTAATCCTAATCTAGCGTCTTTTGTGTTAAAAGTTATATTACTGAAATCAAAACTATTTTCAGTGAAAATTTTACTTTTTTCTGAATAAGAATTACTATTCATATTCACGATACCATTAGCAGATTCATTTGCAATATTTTGTGCTTTAGTTTCAACTGCATTACAAAATAGAAGTGTAAATAAAACACTAAAGTTTAATTTCTTGTCTAAAAAACGCATATCCATTAGTATTAAAAGGTTTAAAAGTGTTAAATTCTCCTTGAGTTTTTGAATCTACAAAAACATTCATTTTAGATTCTGTGTGTGGTATGCCTACTACAACAACTAATATGTCAAGGTCATTGTCAACATTTATAGGTAGGTTTTTTAGTTCTGCAACCCATTGTCCTGAAGCAAACTTAAAAAGGGTTGGCTCAAATTTAATTCCTTCAATCATGACATACTCAATCCGTTTGGTCTTGATGTCGATTGTAATTTTTAAATCAATTTTTTTCATGTGTTATTGTTTATGAGTTAAATTATTAATTTCAAAAATAGACGTTATTGAATAAATAATTTATCCCTACAAATAGGTATTTTTCAAAAAAAAAAACGCTCAAACCTATCAGGTCGAGCGTTTTAAACTTTGTTGTGCTGTTAAACCAATTGCTAGTACTCAAGCAATAAGTCTTGTTTAAATAGTTACTAAAGCTAACTAATCTTAACTAAGTTTAAGACATTAAAAGCACCATTGTTCAACAGATAATTAACACCATTAACTTCTTGAAAAAATTCAATCAGCAACACATGAAACCCAGTTCCTGTTACGGTGGGTACTGCGGTAGGAGTAAGTACTGGTGTAATAGTGCCTGGTACAATTGGGTAAACCGTCTCTGCACTTTGTGTCAACTCATAAACCTCAGTAGCAAAATCCAATTTTAAAAAACCAGCTTGCAAACTAAAATGAGTAGCACCTTCAGCAGAACGCAATTGCTGTAAAGGATCAAAACTAGAAATACTAATCGCTCCTGTCAATGCATCAACAGTTACAATAGCATTCAATACACTTCCCATGGTGGCACGCGCATTAAAATCAAATCCCTCAAGCATCGGTGTAGCAGTAGCATTGGTCATTCCAACGGCTACGTTACGTTCACCACGCACACTCACACTGTCCAGATTCTTAATCTGTCCCATAACCTTCACAAGCCTACTCGTCAGTTTACTGTCTTTCGCTTTAAACAACATTGGTCCTAATGCAGAACGCAACAATTTTCCCGAACCGGCAATACTGCCAAACTCCGTTCCGTTTTCTCGAGTACGAGCAAACGCAGGGTCGTTCATAATTCGATTTTTGCTAACACCACCTTTGGTGCGCACAAAGTAACCATCGGTTCCTTTGTAGAAGGTAAGGTCATCTAATGTCCCTTCAACCTTAATCAAGCTTTTCAACTTCGCCATGATTTAAAAAATTTAAAATTAATAATGACACAAAGGTATAGGGCATCATATCGGGCTCTTGTCAAACTTGCCGAATCAGGTTAATAGTTGCTAATATTTGCGATAATTAATAAATAAAAACTGTTTTTACCAAAGAAGCATAGAATTGCCATTTTTACCGAAAAAAGCAATTAAAAACCTAATAATGAAGTAATTAAAAAATCCACTTATTTAGGTAATTACTACTCAATAAGAGCAAAAAAATAGGGTGGAGTGTATGGCTTATGTATGCCGAGTGTATCAATAGTGTATGCCGAGTGTATGCTAGAAGTATACCAAAGGTATGGATGAGGTATCTAAGAGATATCGATAAAAATAAAAAGAGAAAAGCTTTTTACAGCAAACACCTTTTTTTTATTAACATACAAAATGGTGAAAATTGGACAAAAAAGAGGTATTTTGAGGTAAAAAAGGCAAAAAAAGCACTAAAAGTGAAAATATTGTCCCTGAATTGTTAAAAACTTCAATTGCTTTAACTTCATTTTCTTGTTAGTTTTGTGTTGTTCGATTCTCAAAGATTGGATACACCAAAACAAAAGTTAACTAAAACAGATTTTATGAAAAAAATGACATCAAACATCAGAAACAGTAAGAGTATAAACCATGCAAAAAAGATTATTAAGAATTTGCATTACAACTAATGATATTGCAAAAATAGAAGAATGCTCTCCACGAACCGCATCCCAAAGGATGAACGACATGCGTGTCTTTTTTGGTAAAACGGAAAAGCGATTCAAAATCACCTTTAAAGAATATGCAGAATACTCTAGCATCCCACTCGACGACTTAGAACCTTACCGTCTAATATCTAGTAGTGCAGTTGCATAATCATATCAATTTCTATAAAAGCCAATAAAAAAATATAAAACTTCTTTCCTACAAAACGCTTCAATTAGGAACAACCTCTCATTTATCCTCGTTCCAATCAACCATAAAAGATTTTAAATATTTCTCAGATTATTCCAATCTGTGTTCCACAAAAGACTCTTTGCTACCAAGAATCCGCAACCATCAGTAACATCTTTTTCATCCGCGTTCTGATTTAAAAACAAAAGGCATAAAAGATTTTTAAGATTTTTAAGATTATTCCATTCTGTGTTGCAAAAAAAAGTCCGCGACCATCAGTAACATCCGTTTCATCCGCGTTCCATTCTAAAACACAAAAGATTTTAAAGATTTTAAAGATTTCTCCAATCTGTGTTGCAAATGAAAAGTCACCATAAACCTTGCTCATTCTATAGAGGAGAAGAATTTTTTTAATGTAAAAAGATTATCGCTTCATACTAAAATGCCCTTTATGCGTTCTACCATCGGCACGGTAGGCAACAAACCAATAGTCGTCAGAAACCAGTAGATTTCCGTTGTAAGTGCCATCCCAACCAGCGCTCTTTGAAGTGAAAGCTGTTACGGTTTTACCATAACGATCAAAAATCTCTACTCTAAATTCAGGTTCGTTTTCAGCGTCTTTAATTCTCCAGTAATCGTTATAGCCATCACCATTGGGTGTGAAATATTTGGTGTAGTAAAGCAACCAAATGGTTTTAAGGGTAATGCCGCAACCGGCTTTGTCTTTTACATAAATGGTATACAATCCTGGTGCTAAATTGTTAAAGTAGTTTTCGTCTTGAAACGTAGTGCCATCTAAAGAGTACTCATAAGAACCATTTCCAGAAGTTATAACAGTTATACTATTTTCATTCGAAGTCCAATCGGAGGTTTCAAAACCTTCTATGACTGGTGGTCCCGAATTAATAACAGTGATGTCTTTAGTGTTAGTACACGTTTGTCCGTTGTAAGTATTTGTTGCAGTTACCGTTAGATTGGTTACACCAATAGTACTAATACTTACTGATGGAGTAGTAGCACCATTCGACCAAAGATAAGTGGTTGTTGGTAAATTATTGAGCGATGCATCAACGACCGTAGGATTTGTTGAGCAATTTAAATAGCTGGAATTAAGATTCAAACTAGGAGTTTGTCCAACAATTAAATTAAAACTTCTTAATTCATAACAATTAGGAAGCGAATTAAGTACGATTCTAGTATGAATAAGTTGCGGATTACTTACCGGATTGAAATTAACCAAGTTAGTAATAGCATTAGTTCCATTTTGCGCATCAGCCAATGTCGTGTGATAAGTTATGGTATAATCACTAGCTGGCTGTGTACCCAAAATAACAGCAGTTTGTTGCGTTAAATCGAAAGTTTCGTTGTTGGTAATAACCGTTTTACATTCCAATACATCACTTGGAGTTGTTATCAAAATGATGGAACCAAGCGTACTAACATCAAACAAGCGGTTGACAATATTGCCGCAAATATCTTCTATTTGAAAAAGATAAATGGCAGGCGCTAAATTGTAAAAAGTATTGGATGTACCATTATCAAAAAAGAAAGGCAATCCGTCTTTTTGTACCAAAGTATAGCGCAAAGGAGTAGTTCCGTTGGCTTCAACAAAAACATCTAACGCTCCACTAGCAGAACAAGGCAATCTATAGGCATCTATAAATTCTAAGGACTCGTTGTAACTTAAGGTTGGTGCTAATATTTCAATACAATTTTTATCAGCGCTACTTACAACAGCCGTATTCCACTCGCTACCGTTATGGTATGATAAAAAGGCACGAACAATTCGGAAAGTACCATTAAAACTGAAATTAAAATTGGTAGCATTATTGGCTAAGGAAATGGAATTAGTTTCGTTTGGAACAGTTCCATTCGTATAAATTGCATTGGTGCTAGGATTACCCCAAGTATTTGTAACCGGATTAAGTAATTTTTGCAACCAATAGGTTTGACCTGCTGTTCCGTTACTTACAAAGTTTAAGGCAATATTGAAAGAACCACAATTAGGAAGCAATGAAAAATTGGAAGCCGTAATGCTATAACCTTGTACACTTACAGTAATGGTATTAGTGAAATTACATTCGTCAGTTCCAGTAAAAGTGTAACTGCCTGCGGGTAGATTATTCATATAAAGAACACCATCAGGAGCAATGTTAGAAGAGACATTAAAAGGTAAACTAAATCCAAAAGAAGCAGGAGCAGCTGTTATACGAATAGAAGTTAATTTTGAATTCAAACTTTCAATTCTAATAGCACTAGTACCCAAACCACAACCATTTCTTATGGCACTAGCTAAACCTTGATCTACATAAGCAGGAACAACAGTTGAAATAGGTGGTATAACATCATTACAAGTATTGGTCAGCTGAAAAGTATAATTCCCAAGAGGAACCGGATTTAGGGTAATAGCACCATTAGCATCAATCAAAGAAGAGATGTTATGAGGTAAAGGAAACGGATAATCCGATGGTGCTACCGTAACTAAGCCACTGGTGATGATATAGCCAGGTATAGCGATGTTTATATTTCCTGTTGTTGTCAAACAACCATTGTGAGTTCCTGTAGCTGTTGGAAGAGGAGGTCGGTCTATTATCGAAAAAGAGACACTTTGAATAGTACCACAGGCATCTGTAATGGTGGCATCATAATTCCCAATAGGTGTAGGCAAAGAATCATTTCCAAAAGAAACACTATTTTGATTATAAGGACCAGGATAAGCGTTATTGAAAAGCGCAGGATTAAATCCAGCAGGAAATGAATTAAAATTTATGTTATAAGGAGGAACAAAATTCGATAGCATAAACGTAAAAAAGTTTTCGTTGCAATCGAGTGTGGTAATGGTGTTTGTTAAGTTTATACCGTTGTTTACAATAAAATTTGAAGAATAAGTTGTTCCACAAGCATCCAGAATAGCAAGCGAATAACTAAAATTCTGATTGATGTAATTGGTCATGGTTTGCACCAAATTTTGTGATGTGGCATTCCCAGTATTCAGCGTACTATTCAAAACAATAGGTGCGCCTCCACTAGGTGGAAAAATAGTGTAAGTAATATCTAATGGATAGCCAATAACAGTTCCAGTAGCAGCGGTCAAGGTATTGGTAACCGAAACCAAATTGCAATTAACTGGTGAAGTTTGAGCCGTTTGAGGTTGTCCGATAGTAAGACCAGTAGTATTTTGAACCACCGTAAAAGTTGTTACAACACCTATTCCACAATTATCAAAAACTCTAATTCTATAAACGCCAACAGGCAAACCAGAAAAAGTATTAGAACTCTGTAATGGAAACAATAACGGACCACTAAATATTTCATAAGAAACTGGAGTTCCAGTGATTGTATTAACAGTGATGGTACTAGTATTAGAACAAGCCTGATTTAAACTTTGAACCGAAAAAGCTAAGGGCACAACCGAGTTTACTATGGTCGCATCTTGTTGTTGTTCTGTAGTAGTGGCGCCAACTGTTTCTCTAGCAATTACTCTATAATCTCCTGCAACCAATCCGTTGAGTGTTGCAGCAGTTGTTGTTGCAAAAGGAGTAGTGGTATTGGGTAATTTATAGATGATGTACTGAATACTTCCTCCAGGAATAGTATTGGTTGCATTAAATAGCAAACTACCATTTCCAGCACAAGTTTCATTAACACTTGTAACAGAAAGGTTGAATCCAAAACCATCAAATTGGTTCAGAAGAAAGATAAAATGAAGTATGTAAAGGTACCTTTTCATAATAAATATTATTAACAAATCTACTAAATGTATTTTAATAAAACACGATTATTGGTAATATTTTAACGATAAAATGGTAATTTTATTGTTTTTTGTATGTATTTGATTACATAAATTAATTCATTTATCAGAATGAGTTATTTAGTGGGAATGAAAATCCGTGCCCACAATGAAAATAACCTGGTTATTTAGGTGAAAAAGGAATGTTAGATGGTGTTTGTGTTTTTCAATATTTTAAATTGCAGAACCACACCACGCGAAGGGATTCGTGCAGTAGCTGCGATTCGCTCGGTAGCTGTGTTTGTAAATTTTAGCATATGTAAGTAATTTCAATAAAACGGAAGAATAATAAAATTGATTTGTAATTTTGAAATCTATAAAGTTTTCACAATGACCAAATATTTAAGTTTTACGTTTCTATTGTTGCTAGTTTCTTGTTCGGGACAAACGAAATTGGGTGAACCTGAAGTTAATCCAACAGAGATTCAAAGTAATTTTATGAATTGGTGGAAATATCACAATGAAAACATCATGCTTTCAAGAGATTTTACGCCAATTGATGAAAACGGAACCGTAATTGAGAAAAGTGCTTTCTTGAAAACTTTGATGGATGGAAAAACGATTCCTATTCGTTTAAAAACTGCGGACACGATTTTCCAATACCAATTGTTCAAACTTTTACCAAATTCTGATGCTAATATTAAAGCGACTATTGCTCAAGTGTCGTTTGATGAAAATGATAATTTTAACCAAGAAGGCAAACCGTTTCCGAAGTTTACTTTCACTGATTTAGAAGGAAATACCATTTCTAATGAATCTATGAAAGGCAAGATTATGGTTGTGAAATGTTGGTTTATTCATTGTGCGGTTTGTGTGAAAGAAATTCCTTCGTTGAACGAAATGGTTAATCAATACAAAGACCGAAAAGACATTGTTTTTGTAAGTTTAGCTGAAGATACGCCAGAACAATTGAAAGTGTTTTTAGCCAAAAAACCATTATCATATTCCGTAGTTCCCAACATGAAAAAATACATGAACGAAGTGTTGCAATTGAATGCTTTTCCAACGCATTTTATAGTGAATAAAGACGGTAATATTGTAAAAGTTTTAGCCAACGATCATGCTTTGAAAGTAGCTTTGGAAAAGGAGAGTAGGAAGTAGGGGTTTTTGTTAGTTTTTTATCATAGAATGCGCAGTTTGATTTTACTTTTTAATTAAATGCTTTTCAATATACTCCGCCAAATTCCCACAATCTTTGTTCTCTTTTGTGTTACAATGACAAGGCTTAAGAAAATAGTAATAATCATTTAAATAAAAAGAGTCAAAATTAAATTTTCCACTTACAAAAAGGCAAGATTGAATCATGTAATAGAACTGAACTTCTTTTTTAAAATCTGAATCAATGTCTCATTTTTTGTAGACAAAATATTTTACTTCTTTTGAGTTACCTTTTGTATTTATAAAAGTAACATTATATTGGATTTCTTTACCAAGAAAGCTGCTTTTGTCTTCATCAATTTTTATAGCCCAATTTTCACATTTAAATTCTTTCCAATCATTTTCCAATGTCTGAGCTTGGCTGATTTCGAAACAAAAAAGTGAGAATATGATAAGGAATGTTTTCATGATTTAACAACGAAATTTTTATTAATGCACAATTTAAAATTAAATACATCTCATAATTAGATGCAACAACCAATCACATCCTTCACAAATATACCAATTTCCAACAAAGACTTAGCTTGGTTTTGAAAGGTTAGTTTTAATTTTTATTGTTGGCGCGGATTGCAAATCCGAGCTATCGGTTCTATTGGGTGTTAAATTATAGTTTTTTGCAATTTTTATTATAGCAAATTATAAATTATCCCACCATTCTGGACTTTGTTGATCTATATCTAGGCTATCATCATAATATTCGCTATCCCAATTTGTTCCATATTCATTAGACTGTCTATCTTCTTCTTTTTGTTGTTGCCATAATTGGTCATCGTACCATTCATCAATTTTATCTTTTAACCTCTCACTTGGTCCTTCAAATGAAAAAAAACCTGCGTTGATTTTTTTTATTTCATCAACCGTTATGTCATTTATAGCAAAGTTATCAATGTTCATTATGCACCACTCAATATACATAATATTTTCTGTCGCAACATCTTTTAGAGTCTTACCTTGATATTTTCCAAAATTTAATATTGTGTCTAAATAATAAAATTTCATATGATTTAATTTTTAGTCAATTTATTTTAGGATGAGAGTTGTTTTAAACATACTGATAACTCATAAATAAATACAACTCTTAAATTGTATTGTTGACAAATAAACTAATTTCAAACAATACTTTACTTGGTTTCGAACGGTTAGTTTTGATTTTATTGTGGGTACTGATTGTAAATCCGCACTATAGAATTTTTTTGTATTCTTCTAATGTTACAATATTTGTTAATTTATCTTTTATATCATCCATGATGAATAATATTTCACGATGTAAATCAGAAAATTCAATATCATCAAGTAAGACATATTCTCCATGTGCTATAGAATTTCTATTCTTTAATAATATTTGATCGATTAAATTACTTTTTAATTCATAATTTGAATAGTCAATTCCTACTGAAGTTAAAATCTCTCTCAATATATTTGAGTTTAAATTTGACCCTGTTTTAATAATATTTTCTGTAGGTATTGTTGCTCTTTGATTTAATTGATTTAAAATAAAATCAACAATTTGACAATGAACTGTAACTTTATTTGATTCTTCAAAACTTTTGAGTTCATTTTTTATTGAAATAGCTAGTAAATTTTCTTTTAGTTCATTGTAATTTAATCTCTTTAATTTTAAATATTTAAGGAAATTTTCGCATGCATTTTTAATGTAGCCCTCAAAATGAGCATACAACAACAACACACCACTTCGCAAATTTGTTTTGTAATTAGGTGTTCCAACTCTTATGTTTGATTTGACATACGTTAATTCTTTTTTTCTCCAAGCCAAATCTTCATTCAATGCATCAAAAAAATCTTCTTTTGTATTAAGCCTCATTTGAAAATAATTTTAGCCCAAGAGGAATTAAAACTGGCAATCTTGATGTTACATTAACTCCACTTCCATATTTAGATAAAAACTGTGGTAATTCCCATATGTTTTTTATGTTTTCCAATAAAGTTTCTCCGTCTCTTAAAGTACCTTTTTCTATATTTTTCCCAACACCAATACTAATAGTTTCAAAAAGAGATAATAAAAATTTGCCTTGAAATTTATCATGATGCTTTACATACCTTTTAAAGACATCTTCTCCAATTAAACTGTTGAGAGTTCCAAAGGTTTCTTCAAAAATTGCTTTTTCTTTATCCTTATCAAATGAATCATCTTCAGCATAAGAAATCATCTTGTTTGTAATAAATTCTGATAAATCTGTAACTCCTTTTATTTCATCTATTTTTATGTTTTTGTAGATAAAATACCTTAATGCTAATTCGATATGATATTGTTCTTCAATAAGTCTGTCAGCAAGTGAAATTGTATTTAAAAAATTTTCATTATTTGATATATCTTTAAGCCAATAATAAAATTCTTTGTTTATCATTATCAACAAACAATTTCTTACCTCTTGGTCGGACAATCTTGAACCTAGGGTGTTAATTCTTTGAAAAAGTTCAAATTTTACATTTTTATCACTTTGTTTTTTTACAATTTTCACATCAATTTTGACCCTTTTTATTTCCAATTTTAAGCTATTGTCTATTTCATAATTTTTATTAGGGTTACTCCATTTGAATCCAGCTAATTTGTCAAGATGTGGTGTTGAAACAAGAGTACTTCCGGGTAAAGTAATACCATTCTCATCTTTTAGAATTTCCATGAATTCAAATATTGTGGAAAGCCTTTGTAGACCATCAATAACATCCCAAATACCGTCTTCTCTTTGAGATACAAAAATAGAAGGTATCGGAATACCTAATAAAATTGATTCAATAAGCTTTGATTTTTGAATGTCATTCCACCTAAAAATTCTTTGGAAATCAGGATGAATATCCAGTTCACCATCTTTATATATACTTGCCAACTCACCAATCGACATTGGATAGCCATCTGTGTGAATTTCTTTTGATTTTTCTTGTACTTGTTCTAAAAGTGTCATTTGTATTTTTTTTAAGATTTTTTTTCTAAACTATTGCATAACTCATAAATAGATGCAACAACATAATCACATCTCTCACAAATATACCAAATTCCTACAAATACCAACCGCGTATTTTTACCTGTTTATCAACAAAATGTTGGGCAAAAGTGCTTAGAAAAAAACTGAATATTGAACACTGAAAACTGAACACTTTTCACTACTTTTGCACCGAAATTAAAACATAATAAAAATGCTTACTGTATCTAATTTATCAGTTCAATTTGGTAAAAGAATCTTATTTGACGAAGTAAACACCACGTTTGTTCAAGGAAATTGCTATGGCGTAATTGGTGCCAATGGTGCTGGAAAATCTACGTTCCTTAAAATTCTTGCTGGCGATATTGATCCTACTTCTGGTCGTGTAATTCTGGAACCTGGAAAACGTATGTCGGTTTTGAATCAAAATCACAACATGTTTGATGAACATACGGTTTTAGAAACAGTAATGATGGGTAACAAAGTACTATTTGCAGTGAAATCTGAAATGGATGCTTTGTATGCCGATTATGATGATAAAAATGCTGATAGAATAGGTGAGTTGCAAGTGCAATTTGAAGAAATGAACGGTTGGAATGCCGAATCGGATGCTGGTTCGATGCTTTCTAACTTAGGCATTGGTTCGGATTTGCATTATACTTTAATGGCCGATTTGGAAGGAAAACTTAAAGTTCGTGTGTTATTAGCACAAGCGCTTTTCGGAAATCCTGACGTTTTGGTAATGGATGAGCCAACGAACGACTTGGATTTTGAAACCATCACTTGGTTAGAAAATTTCCTTGCCAATTATGAAAATACAGTAATCGTTGTTTCGCACGACAGACACTTTTTGGATTCGGTTTGTACACACATTTCGGATATTGATTTCTCAAAAATTAATCACTATTCTGGAAACTATACATTTTGGTACGAATCTAGTCAGTTAGCTGCAAAACAAAAAGCACAACAAAACAAGAAAGCCGAAGAGAAGAAAGCCGAGTTGGAAGAGTTTATCCGTCGTTTTAGTGCGAATGTGGCTAAATCGAAACAAGCCACTTCTCGTAAGAAGATGATTGACAAATTAAATCTTGATGAAATCAAACCATCAAGTAGAAGATATCCTGCGATTATTTTTGATGTAGAAAGAGAAGCTGGAGATCAAATTTTACATATACAAAACCTTGCAGCATCAGTTGATGGTGAAGTATTGTTTAAAAATGTAGATTTGAACATGGCGAAAGGCGATAAAGTGGTAGTGTTTTCAAAAGATTCACGTGCTACAACTGCTTTTTATGAAATCTTAAACGGAAATCAAAAAGCTGACGAAGGAACTTATGATTGGGGAATTACAACAACACAATCATACTTACCAAACGATAACAGTGATTTTTTCACAGACGGAAGTTTGAATTTAGTAGATTGGTTACGTCAATTTGTGAAAACAGAAGAAGAGCGTGATGAAGTGTACGTTCGTGGATTCTTAGGGAAAATGATTTTCTCTGGAGAAGAAGCTTTGAAAAAATGTACGGTGCTTTCTGGAGGTGAAAAAGTACGTTGTATGTTGTCTCGAATGATGATGATTCGTGCTAACGTTTTAATGCTAGACGAACCAACAAATCACTTGGATTTGGAATCGATTACAGCGTTCAACAATTCGCTTAAAAACTTTAAAGGTTCGGTTTTGTTTACAACGCATGACCACGAGTTTGCGCAAACGGTTGCTAACAGAGTTTTAGAAATTACACCAAACGGAGTTATCGATAGATACATGACATTTGATGAATATCTTGACGATGATAAAGTGCAAGAGTTGAGAAAGAAAATGTATAACTAAGTACGAAGTAAGAAATAGAAAAAAGGTCTAAAATTTTAATTTTAGACCTTTTTTTATACTGAACACTGAACACTGCGACTGAAAACTGAACACTACTTCTTATGTTTCCAGCGTTTGTGTGTCCACAAGTAAAATTCTGGTGCTTCGTAGATTTGTTGTTCTACTTTTCTCATGAAATTTTCTGATAGTTTATAATCTGGAATGGATTTTACATCATCAGAAAGTACTTCGAAAGAAGCTTCATAATAACCACGTTTTACTTTCTTTACTTTTAAGAAAATTACATTCATATCATATCGTTTCGCAAGCATTTCAGCTCCAACATGAATAGGAGTTTGGATTCCTAGAAAGCTATCCCAATACATATTATCGGATCTTCTAGGAGTTTGGTCACTTGCAAAACCAAAGATTCCTAATACTCCATTTTTTGCATTTTCTTCAATGCAGTTCTTGGTTTCTTTGGTCGTTATAAGGTAGGCTTTAAATTTTGCTCGAATATTTTTTACTAATTTATCAAAATACGGATTTGCAATTTTTTTATAAATTCCATATCCTTTGAAAGTAATGTGATTGTTCATCGATAAAACCCATTCGTAACTTGCATAATGTGCGCACATTAGAGCTATACTTTTTCCTTTTTTTTCTAAATCTAGATAAACCTCAAGATTTGTATAGCTAAAACGTTTATTAATTTCTTTTTCGGAAATCGACATTGTTTTTATCATCTCAAGAAACATATCGCACAAGTGATGGAAGGATTTTTTCTCAATAATCAATCGCTCTTGTTCAGACAAATGAGGAAGTGCAAGGGCAATATTTTTTCTAACTGTTTTTTTTCGATAACCAATTACACGATAGATTAAAAGATAAACAAAATCAGAAAATAGGTATAGTATAGGAAATGGCAGAATTGAAATTAGCCATAGAATAGGGTAGACAAGAAGGTAAATTAAAAACTGCATTCCTTTATTTTTATGCAAATATACAGTTTCTGATAATTTAACAACTTTGGTTTAACAAAACCTAAAGAACAATTCCTATTTTTACGCAAAATAGTTTGATATGGAGTACAATTTGTTTTTGATTGGATTGATAGCATTGAATATTGTGATTAGTTTTAAAGGATTTGATGACTTGTCTTTTTTTAGAAAGTATCAATTTCATGTTGGAAGTATTCGTTCTGGAGAGCAGATTAGAATGATTTCGTCTGGATTTCTTCATGTTGATATTGGTCATTTGGCTTTTAATATGTTATCACTTTACTTTTTTGCACCAGTTGTCTATGGAATTCTTAATAATTTTTCATTCGTATTAATCTATTTTGCGAGTCTTATCTTCGGAAGTCTTCTTACTATGATTTTTCATAAAGATGATTATAGTTATAGTGCTGTTGGAGCTTCTGGAGCAGTTATGGGAATTATTTATTCGGCAATTTTATTAGATCCAAGTTTAGATATTTATTTCTTTTTTATACCAATTCCAATTCCAGGTTACATTTTCGGAATAGGATATTTGCTTTACTCAATTTATGGTATGAAAGCAAAAAGCGATAATATTGGACACACAGCACATTTTGGAGGCGCTATTGGTGGCTACTTATTTACATTAATGAAAATGCCTTCTTTGTTTATAGATAATACATTTATGGTTGTGATTTTGGCAATTCCAATTCTTATTTTGTTTGTAATGGCTAAACGAGGCAAGCTATAATTGGCACGGCTTTTGGATATCACTTTTTATAAAACATAGAATCATGAAAAAAACAATTTTAATTTTAATGACATTCATTGCTACGATGACACAAGCACAAGAACAAAAACAAATCCCACAAGTATCCGTTTCAGGAGAAGGAAAAGTTATGGTAAAACCAGACCATATCGTCATCAATTTTGGTGTTGAAAACACTGGAAAAGATGCAACCGAAGTAAAAAAACTTAATGATGAAACGGTTGATAAAGTTGTGAAATTTGTAAAGAAATTTGGTATTCCAACTTCCGATTTTCAAACAACAAGCGTGAGTTTAAATAGAAATTACGATTATGAAAAGAAGAAATACAATTACCAAGCATCGCAGACAATAAGTATTACCTTAAAAGATATTACAAAATATGACGCTTTAATGATGGGATTGGTTGATAATGGTATCAATAACATTAGCGATGTTGAATTCAAATCTTCTAAAATTGAAGAATATAAATCGGAAGCTAGAAAACTTGCAATGAAAGATGCTAAACGCAAAGCAGAGGATTATGTTTCTGTTTTAAATCAAAAAATAGGGAAGGCGATTTTGATTACTGATAATACGCAATCTTTTTATGCGCCTCCTGTTATGTACAAAGCCGATATGATGGTTGCTGAAGCAGGTGCACCAAGAGAAACCCTTGCCGTTGGAGAGATTGAAGTTTCTGCCAATGTTTCTGTAAGTTTTATTTTAGAATAATTTATCTCTTATATTAAATAAAAAAACTCCTCATTTTTGAGGAGTTTTTTGTTTGTTTATATGTTGTTTTTTTATCTTTTTAATGAGAAATGGGCTTTAAATTGTTTCATCGCACCAGCTTCTGGATAGTCAACTGTAAACCAGTAATCCGTTGAAGGCAT
>LNDX01000008.1 GCA_001464475.1 Flavobacteriaceae bacterium Ga0077528
AGAATATAACCGTAGTAAACAAAAACATCTTTCGAAACACTACATCTATTCGATACAAATACAACCTAGCCCTGATTGAAGCAGTTACCTTGTAACGCAAAAAGCAGGAATATGGATTACAAAAATGCGCTGATGGTTCGCTTCTGAAAAATACTTTGAGATATTATACCTATATATATTGTATGTGTTTTGTTAATCTCCTATATTTGCAGTCCATAAAATTTAAGGAATGATAAAGATTACTCTACCTGACGGTTCGGTTAAGGAGTTTGCAAATGGTACAACTCCAATGGATGTTGCAAAAAGCATCAGTGAAGGATTAGCGCGAAATGTGATTTCGGCAGCTTTTAATGGTACAACTATAGAAACTTCTACGGAATTAACGACCGATGGTTCACTTATATTATATACATGGAATGACAAAGAAGGTAAAAAAGCTTTTTGGCATTCTACATCACATGTTATGGCTCAAGTTTTGGAGGAAAAATACAATGGTATTAAATTGACTCTCGGACCTGCTATTGATAATGGATTTTATTACGATGTTGATTTTGGTGATAACAAAATAACTGATGCTGACTTTAAAGCCATTGAAGATAGAGTTTTAGAAATTTCTAGAGAGAAGCATGAATTTAAGATGCGTGCTGTTTCTAAAGCAGAAGCATTGGCTACCTATAAAGATAATGAATATAAGACTGAGTTGATTTCTAACTTAGAAGACGGAACGATTACTTTCTGTGATCACGCTAACTTTTTTGATTTGTGTCGTGGTGGGCATATTCCAAATACCGGAATTATTAAAGCCATGAAGATTATGAGTGTTGCTGGTGCTTATTGGCGTGGTGACGAGAAAAACAAACAATTAACTCGTGTTTACGGAGTTTCATTTCCTAAACAAAAAGATTTAACTGACTATCTTGAATTACTTGAGGAAGCTAAACGTCGGGATCATAGAAAACTTGGGAAAGAATTAGACTTATTTGCTTTTTCACAAAAAGTAGGTCAAGGTTTACCTTTGTGGTTGCCAAAAGGAGCTGCTTTGAGAGATAGATTGGAGCAGTTCTTGAAAAAAGCACAGAAAAAAGCGGGTTACGAACAGGTTGTTACTCCACATATTGGTCAAAAAGAGCTTTATGTAACTTCTGGTCATTATGCAAAATATGGAGCTGATAGTTTCCAACCAATAACAACTCCTGCTGAAGGCGAAGAGTTTTTATTGAAACCTATGAACTGTCCTCATCACTGTGAAATTTATAATACAAAACCATGGTCGTATAAAGATTTACCAAAACGATATGCTGAATTTGGAACTGTTTATAGATATGAACAAAGTGGTGAATTGCATGGATTAACTCGTGTAAGAGGATTTACTCAAGATGACGCACATATTTTCTGTACACCAGACCAATTAGATAGTGAGTTCAAAAAAGTAATTGACCTTGTATTGTATGTATTTGGCTCGTTAGGATTTGAAAACTTTACTGCTCAGATTTCATTACGTGATCAAGAAAACAGAGATAAATATATTGGAAGCGATGAGAATTGGGAAAAAGCTGAAAATGCAATTATCAATGCTGCTGCTGATAAAGGTTTGAATACCGTGGTTGAATATGGTGAAGCTGCTTTCTATGGCCCCAAGTTGGATTTTATGGTAAAAGATGCTTTAGGAAGAAGTTGGCAACTTGGAACAATTCAGGTTGATTATAACTTACCAGAGCGTTTTGAATTAACTTATAAAGGTGCAGATGATAAATTACACCGTCCAGTTATGATTCACCGTGCACCATTTGGTTCGATGGAGCGTTTTATTGCAATTTTATTAGAACATACCGCAGGAAACTTCCCACTTTGGTTGATGCCAGAACAAGCTATTATCTTGTCTTTGAGTGAGAAATATGAAAATTATGCGAAAAAAGTTTTAGAATTGCTAGAAAATCACGAAATTCGCGCCCTAATTGACAACCGCAACGAGACAATTGGTAAGAAAATTAGAGAAGCTGAAGTTCAGAAGATGCCGTTTATGCTGATAGTTGGTGAGGAAGAAGAGAAAAACGGAACCATTTCTGTACGTCGTCACGGTCAAGAAGGAAAAGGTAATATCACGGTTACAATTGAAGAATTTGCTAAAATTGTGAACGAAGAAATTGCCAAAACATTAAAAACATTTGAAGTTTAACTAAAATAATAAAGCCATAGCAATTAGAAACAACAGAGGTTATCAACCTCGAGTAGAAAAAAAAGATGAACACAGAATAAATAACTTTATTCGTGTACCTGAAGTACGTCTTGTTGGAGACAATGTAGAACCAGGTATTTTTAAAACTGCAGATGCTATGCGTCTTGCGGATGAATTAGAATTAGATTTGGTAGAAATTTCTCCAAATGCTGAACCACCAGTATGTAAAATTATAGACTATAAAAAGTTTGTTTACATGCAAAAAAAGCGTGAGAAAGAGTTGAAAGCAAAATCAACGCAAATTGTGGTTAAGGAAATTCGTTTTGGTCCTCAAACAGACGAACATGATTATGAGTTCAAAAGAAAAAATGCTGAAAAATTCCTTAAAGAAGGTTCAAAATTAAAAGCATTTGTATTCTTTAAAGGACGATCAATCATTTACAAAGAGCAAGGACAAATATTATTATTACGTTTAGCTCAAGACTTAGAAGAACATGGAAAAGTAGAAGCTTTACCAGTTCTTGAAGGAAAGAGAATGATTATGTACATTGCTCCGAAGAAGAAAAAGTAAACAGTTTTCAGTCTCAGTAAACAGAGGATGAATTACAAAAATAAGTAAGTAAGTTAAATTTAAATAAATTAGGGAAATTATGCCTAAAATGAAAACAAAATCTAGTGCTAAGAAACGTTTTAAAGTTACTGGCTCTGGAAAAATTAAAAGAAAACACGCTTTCAAAAGCCACATCTTGACTAAAAAGTCTAAGAAGCGTAAATTAGCTTTAACTCACTCTGCTTTAGTTGCTAAAGTAGATGAAAAAAGCATTAAACAACAATTAAGAATTATCTAATCGACTTTTGTCAATTAAAGAATAATTCTTTAGGTTAAAACAATTTTAATAACCTTGGAGTATGGCTATAAAGTTCCTTTGATTAAATTCAGGACGCCTGCTACAAAAACACAAGAAAATTATGCCAAGATCAGTAAATTCAGTTGCTAAAAGAGCAAGAAGAAAAAAGATAATGAAGCAAGCCAAAGGTTTCTTTGGTCGTCGTAAAAACGTTTGGACTGTAGCTAAAAACGCAGTTGAAAAAGCGATGGTTTACGCTTATCGCGATAGAAAACAAAACAAGAGAAACTTCCGTTCATTATGGATTCAACGTATTAACGCTGGAGCTAGATTAGAAGGAATGTCTTACTCTCAATTCATGGGATTAGTTAAGAAAAACGGTATCGAATTGAACCGTAAAGTATTAGCAGATTTAGCAATGAATCACCCAGAAGCTTTCAAAGCTGTTGTGAAAAAAGTGAAATAAAAAACGTTTGTACAACCCGTTTAACTTACTTACATATAGAAAATCCCAATCGAAAGGTTGGGATTTTTTGTTTTATTCAATATTGAAACGAAATTAAAATTATATAAATTTCATTTAATAAAAAAAATGTAACAAAAAAATAAAAAATACACTAATAAGAAAATCAATTATTTAAAAGCTATGAAATTATCTTATCATATGTTTTCAGCATTGTTATTCGTTTTCATATCTTCAATTTCATTTGCTCAAAATAAAGGAACAATAAAAGGTTTTGTCTACGATAATAATGGGAATAAACTCGAAGGTATCATAATATCTTTATTACAATCTGATGGAATAACCATTTCAAAAACAATTTCATCAGAAAATGATGGTGGTTTCACTTTTGATGAAGTTTCTTTTTCTTCTTATTTTGTATCTATATCGATTAATGGTTTTGAAAATTTTATTAGCAATTCAATTGATATAAATGAACAAAATCTAATTGTCAAACTAACAAATATCATTTTAAAGAAGAAAGAAATTATTGAATTAGAAGAAGTCAAAATTGATAAAAAAATTCCATTTGTGGTTCAAAAAGTAGATAAAACCATTGTAAACCCAGATGCATTAATCTCAAACGCTGGCGGAAATGCTTTAGACGTTTTGTCAAAATCACCAGGAGTTTCAGTCGATGAAAACGGAAATGTAAAACTAAGAGGAAAATCTGGTGTAACAATCTTTATTGATGATAAACCGACTTATTTAACTGGATCTGAACTGGAAAGTTATCTTAAATCACTTCCATCTAATTCAATCAAACAAGTAGAAATCATGACTAATCCACCTGCTAAATATGAAGCTTCAGGAAATGGAGGCATAATTAATATCGTTACAAAAAGAAGCAAACTAAAAGGATTTAACGGAAATACAAGTTTAAATTTCGGACAAGGAAAATATGCTAGAACAAATGATAATTTAAATCTAAATTATAATGCACCTAAATTTTCTTTATTTTCAAATTTGAGTTATACAAACGGCGAAGGATATCATGATTTAACAATAGAACGCAGATTTAAAAACCCAGATCTAATGCCACTTTCAAGCTTTAAACAAAATACGTATTTAAAATCCTCACGTCAATCATACAATGCTAGAATTGGTTTTGATTATTATCTTTCTGAAAAAAGTACCATAGGAATTGCAGCCAAAGGATTAATCAATAAAAATAAAAGTCCACGATATAATTATGCAACAGTAAAGGATGCAAACGGAAATATAGAACAAATTGTAACTGCTGATAATTTTGAAAAAGTAGATTTCAATAACGGAACAATTACACTAAATTACCGACAGCAATTTTCAAAACCAGAACAACTGCTTACAACAGATTTTGATTTTGTAACTTATTCTGCCACAATAGATCAACTTTATAAAAATGCTATTGAAGATTTAGTTGGTTCTAATTCAAGTGAAGATATTCAAAACGGTTATTTACCTTCTACAATTAATATTTATGCCTTAAAAAGCGATTATTCTACTCCATTAAAAAACAATTCTAAATTAGATTTTGGAGCTAAAGTAAGTTTAACAAATACCGACAATAATGCAGTTTATACAAAAACTACTCAAGCCAATGGAACACAGCCAAATTATGATTTAAGCAACCACTTTTTCTATGATGAAATCATTAGTGCTGCTTATATAAACTATACAAAAACGTTTAAAAAAATTGATCTTCAAGCTGGATTGCGTTTTGAAGATACACAACTAAAAGGCAAACAATTAGGAAATCCCGAAAAACCATATTCAGAATTTAAAAATAATTACAATTCCATTTTTCCAACTTTATATGCTAGTTACAAAATAGACAGTTTGGCAACTAAAACCATAAATCTTTCCTACGGAAAAAGAGTAGAACGTCCTTTTTATAAGGATTTAAATCCATTTTCAAGTCCATTAGATCAATTTACTTATTACGAAGGAAATCCATTTTTAAAACCAACATTTGGGCATAACATTTCATTAACTTACAATTATAAAGAGTTACTTTCTACCTCTTTTTCCTATAGTTATGGAAAAGACGAGATAAAAGAAACAATTGAAATTAATGATGGAATATACTATAGTCGTCCAAACAATATTGGGAAAAGTAATCAATATGTATTATCAATTCAAAGCCGATTCAATCCTACAAAGTGGCTCACAACTGTTCTTTACACCGAAGTAAATCACTCTAGATTTATAAGTCAGTTGTACGATCAAAATCTGAATGCAGCTGGAACATATTGGTTTATTAATGCAACAAATAGTATTCAATTTTCTAAGAAATGGAGTGGCGAAATAAGTGGTCAATACTTATCAGAATCTGTCGATGCTCAATTTACTGTAGGTGACTTTGGATTCGTTTCAATTGGTTGTCAAAAGAAAATTCTTAACGATTTAGGAACTTTAAAATTCAATTTAAGTGATGTGTTCTTTACAAATCAAATTCGTGGCACAATAAATAATCTTGGTACAACAGAAGCAAATTGGTTTGGTCCACGTGATACAAGAATACTCTCTGTTACATTTTCGTATCGTTTCGGAAAAAACACAAGTAAAAAAGCAAAATACAATGGAACTGGTTCTGAAAGTGAACAAAATCGTGTTAAAGTGTAAGAACTATTATATTGAAATTTTTATAATAAAAAAGATATATATAGAAAATCCCAATCGAAAGGTTGGGATTTTTTGTTTTTAGTTAATCCCTAAATTTAAATATTAATAACAAAAACTGAATTGTATTAAATAAAACACTAACTTCGTAATTCATTTATTATCAGATATTTAAAAAGTATTATCTTCTTATGGGTAACAAATGAAAAAGTTCATTGATATATAGTTGAATTAACCTTTAAAATCAAACTATCATGAAAAAATTATTACTTACAACAGTTTTTGCTCTATTCTTTTCAGTATTAACTTTTGGGCAAACAGGTACAGGATGCTGGCGCATGGTTTCAGCAGGACAAAATTTCTCAATGGGAATTAAAATAGACGGAACTCTTTGGGGTTGGGGACAAAATGGAAATCTATTAGGTCTTAACGGAAATATGGCTAATCAAAATCTACCAATCCAAATTGGAACAGCAAATGATTGGGTTACAGTTTCCGCTGGAAATGTTCACACACTAGCCGTAAAAACAAATGGAACATTATGGTCATGGGGAAATGGACAATTCGGACAACTTGGAAATGGTTTATTTAATTCTGCAACATGGACAGTAACTCAAGTTGGAACTGCTAATGATTGGTTGACAGTTTCAGCAGGAAATAGATTTAGCTTAGCCATTAAAACAAATGGTACATTATGGTCTTGGGGATTAAATAATCTTGGACAATTGGGAATAAATAATTTAATCGATCAAAACCTTCCTGTTCAAGTTGGAACAGCTTCAAATTGGTTTAAAATTGATGCTGGTAATCAACATTCATTAGCAATCGATAATGCAGGATTCATCTACGCTTGGGGTAATAATACTTTTGGGCAATTTGGAAATGGAACCAATACAAATAGTTTATTTCCAATAACAGTTTCAACTTCAAATAATTGGGCAGAAATTTCAGCTGGTTGGGATCATAGTATGGCGTTAGATTCTGGTGGAATCTTATTTACTTTCGGTAATAATACAAATGGTCAATTGTGTGATGGTACAAATACTGCTTCAAATGTAATGACACCTATTAGCTTCAGTAATTCAGGAGTAGTAACTCAATATATTGCAATTTCTGCAGGAAATAGTTTCTCATTAGCTATCAAAAATGATAATACTCTTTGGTCTGGAGGATTCAATTCAAGTGGACAATTAGGATTAGGAAACAACACGGCTGTGAATATTCTAAATCAAGTTGGAACAAGTAACACATGGTTTGCAATTTCTGCAGGAGATGTTCACTCACTTGCCATGGAAACTACAACCTCATTATGGTCAACTGGAAGAGGAATTGAAGGTCAGTTAGGTATTGGTACTTGGGTTTCTAATAACACATTGCAATCGGTAGGATGTCCTACAACAACATTATCAAACAATACAGTTTTATTAGATAAAAACACAATTAGTGTATATCCAAATCCAACAAATAATATAGTAAACATCAATTATAATTTGGAGGATTCTTCTATTGTAATTCTTAGACTAACAAATATTCAAGGTCAAATTATTTCAGAAACTAAAGCCGATAAATCAAATGGATTACAAACAGATTCTATCGATTTAAGTAATGAATCTAGTGGAATGTATTTCTTAACTATTACATCAGGAAACAACTCACATACTACAAAAATTATAAAACAATAACCACGAATTTAAAATAAAAAAAACCGATAAGTAATGCTTATCGGTTTTTCATTTATACTTATTTTTTAATTAAAAACTTCTTCTTTCTCACCATCATAACTCGCAAAAACCATACTTGGATGCGAATCTTGATGAAACATATTTCCGTTTTTATCAATAGCAATTGCTCCAGCAAAACCATCATAAGGTTTCAATTCTGCGAAAGTTTTTTCGAATGCTTTGTATAAAGAAAATCCGTCGGTAACACGTGTCACAATTTTGGCAGCAGTTGCATTACTTACAATATCTTCTCCAACTCCAGTCAAACTCACGCCACAAAACTCATTCACATAATTTCCAGCAACCGTAGCACTATCTGATATTCTTCCTGGAATTTCAAATCCTTTTCCTCCAGTAGAAGTTGCAACAGCAAGATTTCCATTGGAGTCTAAAGCCACACAACCTACAGTTCCTGTTCCTGTTGCGGCTAATTTTGCTTCATATTCGGCTCTTCTCTGAGGAATTTCAGTAGAAAATTTTTCAAATCCGTGTTGTCTTGCAAAATCGGTTGCTCCACTTCCACCCAAAACTCTATCATCAACTTTCATCAATTCTAAAGCCACATGAATAGGATTCTTTACTTCTTCAATATTAATAACGCCACTGAATTTCTGAGTAGTTCCATCCATCAAAGAAGCGCTCATTCTGATTTTTCCATCACTTTGAATCTGCGAACCAATTCCGGCATTAAACAATTCGTCATCTTCTAACAACGAAACTGCATAAACTACCGTTTCAATAGCCGAATGCGTTTTCAAATACTCATAAGAATCCTTTACAATTCGCAATAAAGCATTTTGCTTAGCAACTTTAGTCTCATGACTTGTTGAAGATTCTGAAAAAAAACCACCGTGAATTATTATTTTCATTAGTTTTGGTTTGTAGTTTATGGTTTATAGTTTATGGTCAACAATTAACAACAAACTTCAAACCATAAAATTTTTTTAAACGTATTGCGAACTATTAATAGTCATTTTAAAAGTATCCAAATCAAAAGTATCATGCTTACTCATCACGTGCGTCACTAAATGATTTATAGATATGGGTTTACCAAGTTCAACCTGAGTCAAATTAGTATCTTTCACTTCTCTTCCATCTACTAAAATTACAAGTCCAGAACCGATAGCTTCCATTTGTCGACCGTTCAAAATCAACAAACCTGTATCTTCTCCAAGACCAATACCTAAAACTTTTGGATTTCCAACAACAGCTTGAAATAACCTTCCGATTCTACCGCGTTGAACAAAATGCGTATCGATTACAACATCATCAATTAATCCTAAACCAGAAGTAATTTTCACCTCACCTTTCAACAAAGCTTCATGACTGCTTCCTTGATAAATCATACTATTACTAGCAGCAGCAGCTCCTGCAGAAGTTCCTGCATAAATAAAATCGGTATTTCTATACTTTTCAATCAATATATCATCAAATGGTGTTCCACCTAAAATAGAAGTCAATCGCAATTGATCTCCACCAGTAAACATAACCACATCAGCAGCTTTTAATCGCTCTAAAACTTCAGGTTCGCTTGCTTGTTCACGTTTTTCAATATATAAAACATCAACATTATTTGCACCCAAATAGCTAAAAGCTTTTACATATTCTGGACCAATCTCTCTTGGAATTTTCGATGCCGTAGTGATAACTTCAATCCTAGATAACTCTTTCTTAGCGGATTCTTTTATGATTCTTTTCAAAATTCCCTCTTCAAAAAAGTTTAAATTTTTTGGAGCGTCTTTATCTAGATTTGTTTCGGTAAAACTGCCTTTATCAACAGCGCCACCTATTATTATTAGTTTTCCTTGTATTTTCATGCAGTAAAAATAACTATTTCATAATATTTCGCAAACGTTTTATTACTTTTTGAAGCGAAACTTATTGACTACTTATTAACCATGTTCCTGCTTTACGCTCTACAAGGTGCCGCTTCAAATGAAATTCATCGAACTCCTATGAAAAATATTCCTTAGTGAGATAATCAGGGCTAAACGGCATTTGTATTGCATTTCATTCATTTTTTCAAAACAAAAAACCGGTAATTCCAGCTGTAAAAGGCATAGCAAATCCCTAAAAATCAATACAACCATAATAAATCAAATAAAAATCAAACTTTTTCTCATAAAAAATGTTTCATAATAATAAATATTTTCTATTTTTAACAAATCCATTACAATCAATACAAAACAAAATACCAATAGAATATGAAGATCGATAAAATTCAAGCGTTACGTGGACCAAATATTTGGAGTGTACAAAGAAAAAAGCTAATCCAAATGCGATTAGATTTAGAAGATTTAGAAGAACGTCCTACAAATAAAATTGAAGGTTTTCGTGAACGAATTGAAGCCATGTTTCCTACAATGATTGAGCACCGTTGCTCAGAAGGATGTCGCGGTGGATTCTTCTCTCGTGTTGATAGAGGAACTTGGATGGGACACGTTATCGAGCACATTGCTTTAGAAATTCAAACCCTTGCTGGAATGGAAACTGGTTTCGGAAGAACTCGTGAAACCAAAACTCCAGGAATATATAATGTTGTTTTTAGCTACACAGAAGAAAACGTAGGTTTATACGCAGCAGAAGCTGCAGTAAGAATTGCAGAGGCTCTAATAGATGGAACCGATTACAATCCAGAAGAAGACATTCAAAAAATGCGTGAAATTCGTGAGCGCGTTAGACTTGGACCTTCTACAGGAAGCATCGTTGAAGAAGCTGTTGCAAGAGATATTCCATGGATTAGACTTGGAACAAATTCATTAGTACAATTAGGTTATGGTGTCAACCAAATGCGTTTTCAAGCCACAATTACATGTAAAACCAGTAACATTGCTGTAGATATTGCTTGCAACAAAGAGGAAACAAAACGTATGTTAGATTTAGCATCAATCCCAGTTGCTAGTGGTGGAATTTGTGTTGATGAAGAAGATTTAGAAACCGTAGTAAAGAAAATTGGTTATCCAATTGTTATCAAACCACTTGATGGAAATCATGGTAAAGGGGCTTCTATTAATGTAAAAACTTGGGAAGACGCAGTTTCAGGATTGGAATATGCAAAAAAATACAGTCGTAGGGTAATTGTAGAAAAATTCATTACAGGTTACGACTTTAGAGTTTTAATTATTGACAATAAATTAGTTGCCGCAGCAAAACGAGAACCTGCTCACGTAAAAGGTGACGGAAAACAAACCATCCAACAATTAATTGACGAAACCAATCTTGACCCAAGGCGTGGTTATGGTCATGAAAATGTATTAACACAAATTGATGTTGACCGTGACACTGAAGATTTATTGATTAAATATGGTTATACGTTAGAAACAGTTCCAAGAAAAGATGAAGTAGTTTATTTAAAATCAACGGCTAATTTAAGTACAGGTGGAACTTCAGTTGATGTAACTGATATGATGCATCCCGAAAATATTTTTCTTTGCGAAAGAATTTCTCGTGTTATTGGATTAGATATTTGCGGCGTTGACATCATGGCAGAAAATTTAACGCAACCATTAAAAGAAACAGGCGGTTGTATTCTTGAAGTAAATGCTGCTCCTGGTTTCAGAATGCATTTAGCACCAAGCGAAGGTTTGCCTAGAAACGTAGCTGCTCCAGTTATTGATATGCTATATCCTCCAGGAAAACCTAGTAGAATTCCGATTATTGCCGTTACAGGAACTAACGGAAAAACAACCACAACACGTTTGATAGCGCACATTGTAAAAAACAATGGTTATCGTGTTGGTTTTACAACTTCTGATGGAATTTATGTTCAAAACCATTTGATGGAAAAAGGTGACACCACAGGACCAATTTCCGCTGAATATATTTTAAAAGATCCAACGGTTGAATTTGCAGTTCTAGAAACAGCTCGTGGAGGAATTCTTCGTTCAGGTTTAGGTTTCAGTCGTTGTGATATCGGAATTATTACCAACATTCAAGAAGACCATTTAGGATTATCAGATATTCATACTTTAGATGATTTAGCTCGTGTAAAAGCTACTGTTGTTCGCAGTATCAAAAAAGATGGTTGGGCAATTCTTAATGCAGAAGACGACCAATGTTTGAAAATTGCAAACGAATTAAGTTGCAATGTTGCCTATTTTTCAATGGACGAAAACAATCCGAAAGCAGTCCAATTTGCTAAAGAAGGAAAAATTGTAGCCGTTTACGAAAACGGATTCATCACCATCAAAAAAGGTGAATGGAAAATTCGAGTAGAAAGAGCAACACACGTTCCGTTAACAATGGGCGGAAAAGCTAAATTTATGATTGCCAATGTTTTGGCAGCTACTTTAGCAGCTTATTTACAAGGATTTAAAACCGAAGATATTAGTTTGTCATTGCAAACATTCATTCCAAGTGCGGCACAAACTCCGGGAAGAATGAATATTTTTGAGTTCAAAAAATTCAAAGTATTAATTGATTTTGCTCATAATCCTGCAGGATATAAAGGTGTTGAAGAATATTTAAGTAGTGTTGAAGCTACCAAAAAAATCGGAATTATTGCCGGAGTTGGTGATAGACGTGACGAAGATATTAAAGAATGTGCAACAATTGCTGCTCGAATGTTTGACCACATTATTATCCGTCAAGAAAAATATTTACGTGGAAGAACCGAAGAAGAAATCATTGGTTTAATCATGGAAGGTATTGCAGCTTCTGGCAAAACAGTTACTCACGAAATAATTTCTAAAGAAACCGAAGCTATTAAACACGCTATTGACACTGCCGAAGATGGAACATTTATTACAGCTTTAAGTGATGTCGTTACTAATGCAATTGAAATTGTTCAAAGTTATTTGGATAAAGAACAAGAAGAAACAGTTTAATAGATAAATTTTAAAAAAAACAAAATCCCAAATTCCAAACGGTTTTTGGGATTTTTTTAAATTTTAAAGTATGCAAAAGATACAAAACCTAATTTCGCAACTAGAGTCTAAAATTCCTTTTCACGAAAAGACAAATCCTAATGTTTCAAATTCTACAGTTGGTTGGCAAATTGAGCATAGTTTGAAAACTATTTATCAAATTACTTTAGCTGTTAAAAACTCTAATCCACAAGAATATCAATGGAAGTTTAATAAAAGTAAATTATTTATTTCAGTTTTGGGTTTTATTCCAAGAGGCAAAGCCAAAGCACCAAAAGTAGTTTTACCTGATGAGAATATTTCCGAAGAATCACTATTGTTAAGTTTGCAAAAAGTAAAATCGGTACTTCAAGAATGGGATTCGTTTGATAAAAACGCCTACTTTCCACATCCTTTTTTTGGAAATTTGAATAAAAAATCAACAGAATGGTTTTTGAATTTGCATACCAACCATCATTTGAAAATTGTAAATGATATTTGTAAAGCATAATTTCAAATCATAAAATGATTAAAAAATCAATTTAATTTAGATTTCTCCAATAAATGTAAGACCTTTGCACACTTTTATTTAAGGAATTATATGAAGAAGAAAATAGAAATTCTTGCTCCTGCAAAAGATTTAATTCACGGAATGGCTGCTATAAATGCTGGTGCCGATGCTGTTTATATAGGCGCTCCACAATTTGGAGCTCGTTCTAACGCACACAATTCTATTGAAGATGTTGCTGAATTAGTGAAATATGCTCACCTTTTTAATGCACAGGTTTTTGTTGTTATTAATACTATATTGTATGACGATGAGTTAGAAACATGTCGTAAATTAATTTGGGAATTATATGACATTGGTGTTGATGCCTTAATCATTCAAGATATGGCAATCATGGAAATGGATTTGCCTCCAATAGTGCTTCATGCAAGTACTCAAGCTAATAATCGTGATGCAGATAAAATAAAATTTCTAGCAGATGCAGGAATTAAACGTGTGGTTTTAGCGCGTGAGTTGAATTTGCATCAAATAAGAGAAATCCATGAAGCTACAGATGTTGAATTGGAATTCTTTGTAACTGGAGCTTTGTGTGTTTCGTTTAGCGGAAATTGTTATATGAGTGTTGCCAATGGCGAACGTTCGGCTAATCGTGGTTCGTGTGCACAAAACTGTCGTTTACCTTATAATTTGATTGATGGAAATGGCGATACTTTAATTAAGAATAGCCATTTACTTTCTATAAAAGATTTTGATGTTTCAGATCAAATTCCAAATTTAATTGAAGCTGGAATTTGTTCGTTTAAGATTGAAGGACGTTTGAAAGATATCGTTTATGTAAAAAATAACGTATCGTATTTACGTCAAAAATTGGATGCTTTTCTAGAACAAAATAGTGATCGATACATCAAAGCATCATCAGGAAAATCTACTTATACTTTTGAATCTTCATTAGATAAATCTTTTAATCGTGGTTATACAGATTATTTTGTAAACGAAAGACATCAAGCCATTGGTTCATGGGAAAGTCCGAAATCAAAAGGACAATACATAGGAAAACTTATTAAAACTGTTGGAAATTCGTATCAAATTGAAAATGGTGAATTGCTTAATAATGGTGATGGTTTGTGTTTTATAAACGAAAACAATGAAGCAGACGGAATTTATGTAAACCGTGCCGAAAACGGATTTGTTTATCCAAATGTTCTTAAAGAAATTAAAGACGGAACTTTCATCTATAGGAACAATGATGCAGCTTTTATCAAAATTGTAGAACGTGAAGACAGTGCTATTCGTAAAATTAGTACAACTTTACTGCTTTCTGAAAATGAAAATGGTTTTGAATTAAAAGCTACTGACGAAGACGGAAATGTTAGCGTTGTAACTTTAGTTCATCCAAAAGAGCAAACTAAAAATAATGAATCGATTGAGGAAAATTTCAAAATAAATTTAGCAAAAACAGGTTTTACACCTTATAATGCTGATGAAATTACAATTGAATTCTCTCAAAATTGGTTTTTACCTATTTCTAAAATCAATGAAATGCGTAGAACAGTTTATGAGCAATTGTCTGAAATTCGTTTGGCAAATTACGTTCGTGAAGAACATCAAATGGTTAAAACATCACATCCCTATCCAGAAAGTAAATTGGATTTTATGTACAATGTTGCCAATAAAACGGCTCGTAAATTCTACGAAAGACATGGTGTAACCGAAATAGAACAAGCCTTTGAATTGCAATGGGATCCTGGAAAATCTCGTGTTATGACAACTAAATATTGTATTAAATACGAATTAGAAAAATGTCCAAAATACCATAAAGATACTATGGATGGCAAACTAAAAGAACCATTAGTGTTGAAACAAGGTGAATTGGAATACAAATTGAAATTCAACTGCAAACCATGTGAAATGGAAATTTGGGAAAAAGATGCTGAGTTTGAAATTGAAGAAGATAATTAAATAATGGTTTCTATTTAAAAATCAATTTCATTTTATACCTTTATAATTCACTAAAATAATTTTTAATTCATTATGAAAGAAAATTGTCAAAACTGTAATACCTTAATTTTAGATAATTTTTGCAGCAATTGTGGACAAAAATCATTTAAAAGAATAAATAAAAAATACATAGTTGATGAATTACAATACACCATAATTCACACTAACAAAGGATTTTTATATACGTTAAAAAAATTAGCAAAAAATCCAGGTAAAACCGCACGAGAATTTATTGAAGGTAATAGAGTACACCATTACAAACCACTTTCGCTACTATTTATTCTTTCTACAATTTCTGCTCTTTTGATGTTTAAATTGCTTGACATGGGTTCAATAATGTCGAAAGTATATTCAGATAAAAAAATGAACTCTATGATGATGACCGATATGTATACGTTCATGTCGAGTTATTATAGTTTGTTAATGATGGCATTAATTCCTGTTTTTGCCTTCTGTACATGGTTAATTTTAAAAAATTGGGGACAAAATTATTACGAACACATCATCATAAATTCCTATGTTTTATCGTTTTACACCCTTATTTATATAGTTTTTATTGTACCCATTTTATATTTTTTAAAAAATTCACCTGAATCGTTTTTGAATGTTTCAACCTTTTCATTCATTTTATACGTTCTTATTTATTTTTGGTTTTTTAAAGGATATTATCCTGAAAAAAGTTTTAAAGAAATTGCACTAAATGTGGTGTTGATTTTTTTACTAATTGTTGTAGCGTATTTTGCATTTATTTTAATTGCTATGATACTTTACATGATTTATTTCGCCATAGCTTACAGTCCGAAAGAGCTTTTAGAATATATAAAACCAACCGGAAAAATTTAATTTCACATCAATAAATCAACCTCATGAAAAGTAAAATAATATTTCTAATTTCCATTTTTTTAGTAGTTACTTCTCAAGCGCAATTGAAGAAAATTACATTAGAAGACGGCGTTTTGCAACAAGTAAGAAAATTTGGAGCCGATAAAATGACAGGTTTTCAATGGATTCCAAACACTAACAAATATGTTTATTTTAAAGATTCTTGGACAACGATAATATTAGGAACTCAAGGTCCAAATTTCATTGAGACACCAACTTTAGCAGACATAAACACTGCTTTAGGAACTAAATTAAAAAATTTCTTTGGAATAGAATGGTTAGATGCTTCTACAATTTTAGTTTCAGAAAACGGAAAATATTTCACTTATTCATTGACTTCTAAATCAGGAAAAGAAATTTTACAAACTCCAGAAGCAGCTGAAAATCAAACTTTTGACAAGTCAAAACAAAATTTAGCTTTCACCGAAGGGAACAATTTATTTCTTATAAATAAAAACAAAGAAAAAGTTGCTGTTACTAATAATGCAGACAAAAATATAGTTTCAGGACAATCTATTTCTAGAAACGAATTTGGAATATCAGGTGGTATTTTTTGGTCACCTAAATCATCTTATTTAGCTTTTTACCAAAAAGATGAAACCGAAGTTGCTGACTATCCTTTATTAGACATTAATGAAACTCCAGGAAAATTGGTTTCGATAAAATATCCAATGATTGGTCAAAAATCAGAAAAACCTAGAGTTGGAATTTATAATTTGGCAACAGGAAAAACAGTTTTTATTTCTCCAAGAAATAATGCAGACGATTACTTAACCAATCTTTCGTGGACTCCAGACGAAAAATTTATCTTAATTGCTGAATTAAATCGCGGTCAAAATGATATGTGTCTGAATTTATATGATGCAAATTCAGGCGCATTTATCAAAACTCTTTTAAACGAAATTAGTGATAAATGGGTTGAACCAGAACACGATGCCTTTTTCCCTAGTGAGAAATCAAATAATTTTGTTTGGCATAGCGAAAAAGATGGTTTTCAAAATTTATACTATTATACAATCGATGGTAAATTGATTAAACAATTGACTAGTAACAAATTTGTAACAAGAGATATTTTAGGAGCAAATCCTGCAGGAACTGAAATTTATTTTAAAGCAACTGGTCCAAATCCAACAAATATGTTGGTTTATAAAGTTGATTTGAAAGGAAAACAAACCTTGATTACTAAAGACGAAGGCGTTCATAATGTTTCAATTTCTTCTGATTACAATTGGGTTTTTGATGAATATTCTAATCACTCAACACCTTCAAAATCTATACTTTACGACAAAAAAGGTAAAGCAATTACTCTTTTAGAAAGCAAAAATAAATACGAAGGTTACGAAATGGGAACGGCTGAAATCAAAACGATAAAAGCTGCTGACGGAACTACTGATTTATATACAAGATTAATCAAACCAAGTAATTTTGATGCCTCAAAAAAATATCCAGTAATGGTTTATGTTTATGGTGGACCGCATGCGCAAATGATTACGAATTCTTATTTAGATGGCGCGAATTTATGGATGTATTGGATGGCTGAACAAGGCTATTTAGTATTTACAGTTGATAATCGTGGTTCTGACAATCGTGGATTTGCTTTTGAAAGTGTGATTCATGGAAAATGTGGAACTAATGAAATTGAAGATCAAATGAAAGGTGTAGAATACTTAAAATCATTACCTTTTGTTGACGGAAATCGATTAGCGGTTCACGGTTGGAGTTATGGTGGATTTATGACTAATTCGTTAATGCTAAGAAAACCAGATGCTTTTAAAGTTGGAGTTGCTGGTGGACCAGTTGTAGATTGGAAATGGTATGAAGTAATGTATGGCGAACGCTATATGGACACGCCAACAGAAAATGCTAAAGGATTTGAAGAATCAAGTTTGCTAACTCATGTAAAGAATTTGAAAGGAAAACTCCTTTTAATTCATGGAACCAATGATGATGTAGTTGTAGAACAACACAATTTATCATTAGTAAAGAAATTTGTAGAAGCTGGAAAACAAGTAGATTATTTCCCTTATCCAATGCACAAACATAATGTAATTGGAAAAGACAGAGTGCATTTGATGACTAAAGTTTTGAATTATATTATAGAAAACAATAAATAGTTTCAAATTCCAAAATTTAAAATCCCAAATTCCAATTCTTATGGAGTTTGGGATTTTTTATTGAAAAATTTAAAATAAAGTCGTAATTGCTTTTTGATATACTTGTTAAATGAATTGAATTTATTATACATATATTCAAGTTGTGTGCTATATTAAAAAATAGCGTACCAAGATTAAACCTTTTAATGAAATTAATATCTAACCATTTATGACTATCAAAATAAACAAAATATGATTAGAACATTTTTATTATTTGTCGTGATTTTTACCCTTGGTTGTAACAAGGATGACGACAATCAAAATCCTTCAAATCCTAATATTATTCCTTACCAAGAAGGTTTGACAACAAATTTTATAACAATAAACAACATTACAAGAAAATATTTAGTTTATAGACCACTAGGAATGACAACTGTAAATGCTGTTGTAACAGTTTTGCACGGTGGCGGTGGACTTGGTGTTGGAGTTTCAGAAATTGGTACTCACCCATTATCCGTTTTTCGAACAATTGCAGACAATGAAAAGTTTTTAGTAGTCTATCCAGAAGGTTCACTCGACATTCAAGGAAATCCTGGATGGAATGATTGTAGAAGTGATGATATATCAGGAAGTCAAGGTGACGACATTTCCTTTTTGTATCAGTTAAATTCAAAATTAATCTCAGAGTTAAATATTAATTCAAACAAAATGTATTTAACAGGAACAAGTAATGGTGCTTTAATGACGTATTCCTATGCTTTTCAATTTCCTGAAACTATCAAAGCGATAGCTGTTTCAAGTGGAAATTTACCAGAGTTTCCTGAAAGCGGGCTTTGTACAAATGGCTCTAATCTACCATTACCAATCTTGATAACTCACGGAACAAGTGATCCTGCAATGCCTGCAAATGGTGGTTGTGTTGCTAATATTGGAGGCAATTGTAATCGAGGAAAAGTAATATCTCAAACTGCAACCTTAGATTATTGGTTACAAAGAATCGGTTTACAAAATATTAATCCAACCATATCAACTTTTAACTTGAACACAACAGATGCAGGCAACGTAGAAAAAAGAATTTACAGTGGTGCAAAACCATTGATTTATTTTGTTCTAAATAACGCTGGTCATGCTGTGCCAAGTAAGACCGTTTATACCAATTCTTCACCTGCAAGTGGAGTTCAAAATAGAGATATAGAATATTCTGAAGAAGTTTGGAACTTTTTTAAAGGACTTCAATAAAAACAGGATACAATAGCAGTTTGGAAAATAGTGGATTTGGCGCTAAATTGAAAATAAATAATTACAAATCAACCACTTATACAATTTATCAAAACCTTCAAAACTAAATTTCCAAATTATGTCAATGAATATAACTTTTAGCTACTACCATAAAATCCCAAATTTCAATTCTTATGGAGTTTGGGATTTTTATTTATAGATTAATGTCCTATCATGTTTTTTGCTTTTTCTTTCTAGCTGCAGGAAACAAAACATTATTTAAAATCAAACGGAATCCTGGCGAGTTTGGATGCAAATCTAAAACAGTTGGTGCATCACCTACTCTATGTTGGTAATCTTCAGGATCATGTCCTCCAAAGAAAGTGAAAAATCCTTTTCCTTTTTGACCATGTATGTATCTTGCCTCTTCATTCAATTCATTCTGACCTAAAACTAAAACATTAGATTTTATCAATTCTCTTTCAAATGAAGTTGTTTGTCCCATAAAACCTTTTACTAATTGGGTATGATTTTGACATAACATACTAGGAATTACATCCCATTTTGCAGAATATTCCATCAATGTAAAATAGTCTTTCTCCATCGGAATTCTTCTTTTTTCGGTCATATCAATATCTGAAAACTCATAATGCTCAGGTTTTCTATCCAAAATAAAATTTTTGAAAGCGAAAGTTTTAGCATAATCTATTTTTGATTGATAGTTAGCTTCACTATCATCGCCATCGAACATTGGTTCGCAAATATCAACACCTTCAGCTGCTAATGCTATATCAAAACTATCTGTCGCTGAACACATTGCAAACATAAAACCGCCGCCAATTACAAAATCCCTTATTTTTTTGGCAACAGCTAACTTTGCCTCAGAAACTTTTGAAAAACCAAGTTTTGCAGCCAAAGCTTCTGCTTCCTTTTTTTGATCTATATACCATGGAGCATTTCTATAGGCGCCATAAAACTTACCATATTGACCAGAAAAATCTTCATGATGTAAATGCAACCAATCGTATAATATTAATTGATCATTAAGGACTTCTTCATCATAAATTGGTGTAAAAGGGATTTCAGCGTAGGTTAAAACCATAGTTACTGCATCGTCCCAAGGCTGCTTACCTTTTGGTGTATAAACAGCAATCTTTGGTGCCTTTTCTAAAACAACAGTTTCCATATTTTGAGAAGGTGAAGAAATTTCGTCAAGAATTTGATTGGCTTCACCATCAGAAAGAAGTTCAAAACTTACACCTCTAATTTGACATTCTTTTCTTATTTCTGGAGCATCTGGTAGCAAAAAAGAACCTCCTCTATAATTCAACAACCAACTGGCTTTATATTGTTTATCAAGACACCAATAAGTTATACCATAAGCTTTTAGATGATTTTTTTGAGAAACATCATCCATTGGTAATAATATAAAATTAGCGTGAACCTTGGTTACACAAACCAAAAGAAGCATTAGACAAACTGACTTTAATAATTTCATATTGAATGAATAAATTTATCTTCGAAGATACTATTTTTAGATTATATAGTCAAATATAATGTTTTGTTAAATATTTTACATTAAAACTAAAAACACGTAAAACTACGTATATGAGAAAAATTTATTGTCCTTATTTTTGGATTAGAAAATAAACACAATTTATCATGAACATAAACGAAACAATAACCATGGGTAATTCTTTTAAAAGCATGAATATTTTTAAAAAATTAGGACTTACATTATTATTAGTAATGTTATTAGCTTATTTTGCTTTATCTATAAAATTCATTTTAAGCTAATCATTAAATGAATTATAGACTAAGACTTGATTCAAAAGGAATTTATATTTCTGATATTCAAACCATTATTAATTCAATAAAATTAAATGGTAATAAAGTCACATGTGATTCAATCAATGTTTCGCATCCCAATGGTGCTGAAATTACACTTCTAATGAATTTTGGATTGGAAACTAATTCGAAAAATCCTCCAATAATTGCTTCATTAAATATCTTAGGTTTTAAAACAAAAAACAATCAAGAATTTATATTTAATATAAATCCTTTTCCGTGTGAAGAAACTACAATTAAAGCAGAAAAATTAGCTGTTAATGGAACTTACAAAAGTTTAGGCTTTGGAATGAAATTACCTGTAATAACAGATAAAAACCTATTTGACAGTATTAATATTCTGAATAATGTTAAAAATAGTGAAGAAATTGGTCAAGCAGAATATGATTCGATTGCAAGATTAATTATTACTTTAAGTGAAGCAACAAGATTTTCTTCAGTTGCTAATGGTATAAATAGTGTTCTTGGAAATGAAAATTCATTTAGTCCAAATTTGTTTGAAATTATTGGTTGGGGCGGTCACTCTTTAGCAAGTTAAAGCTCGTCTGTTAATAATAATTTATTTTGTATTGCATATACAACTAAACCTGCAATATTCTTTGATTCTGTCTTCAACATCAAATTAGTTCTATGCCCTTCTACAGTTCTAGAACTTATAAATAACTTTTCGGCAATTTCATTAGTACTCAATTGTTGGCAAATTAAAGTTAAAACCTCTCGTTCACGATTAGTCAAAAATTCATCATCAAAAGCACTTTTATTAGATTTATTACCTGATAAAATATCATCTTGAATTACTTCCAAAACTATATCATTATAATAAAACCCTTTTTTTGAAACCTCATTAATTGTTTCAACCATTTCGGATGGAGAAGCGTTTTTTACCAAATAAGAAACAGCTCCAACATTGATCATGTTAGCTATAAATGATTTTGTATTATAACTAGTTAAAGCGATAATTTTAACATCCGAAAACTCTTTATGAATAATTTTAGTAGCTTCCACTCCATTTATTCCAGGCATTTTTAAATCCATTAGAATAATATCGGGTTGAGTTTCGCATGCTTTTAAATAATCAATTATTTCAGCACCATTAGAAGCTTCGAAAACAACTTCAATATTTTTTTCTCTTTGTAACAAAAAATAAATTCCTTTTCGGAATAATTCTTCATCATCAGCTAAAACTATTTTGATAATATTATCCATAGATTAAAAAGTAAAATTGATTTTAACACCATTATTTAAAGATGATTTCAAAGAAAAAGTTCCATTTAAAAAATTGATCCTACTTTCAATGTTTTTCATACCTAATCCTTTTTGAGCAGAATCAGAATTGCTCTCAAATCCAATTCCATTATCTGAATAAACACAAGTGTTTTGATTATCAATCGATTTAAAAGCGATTGAAATTTCAGTAGCTTTTCCATGTCTAACTGAATTGTTTAGCAACTCTTGTAGTATTCTAAAAATGTGAAGATGCTTATCAATATCATCAATATTAAAATTCAAGTCATTAGTATATTTCACTTGAACGACCTTAGAGCTATTAAATTCAACAACCAACTCTTCAACACCAGCATGAAGTCCAAACTTCTCAAGTACTGGAGGTAATAAATCGTGAGCTATTCTTCTTGAATTTTCTAATGCTTTTTGAGTTAAATCGGTAATATTATTAGTAATTTCTGACAATTCTTCTTCAGATAAATTGGGTGTTTTAAGAAGATGTGTATTCAAAGAAACTACATTTAATTTTGAACTTATATCATCATGTAAATCTTGAGCAATGCGTTTTCTTTCTGCTTCTTGAGTAAGAATTACAGAACGCAAAAGTTCCTTTTGATGATTAATTTCTAGATTTTTTTTTTCAATTTCTTTTTGGATGATTTTCTTTCTAGAAAAATAAAAGAATAAAATCACAATTATTGACATTAAAAGAAAAACTAAGAATATATAACTCAAAGCTTCATTAATATTATTACTCAAAAAAGAAGTAGTAGTGTCTTTCATTTATTAATTCTTAAATTAATATTTCTCCATTCTAAAAAAATAAAAATCAAGTAAACAATATACAGAATAATATTTAATATGTGTAATGCCATACTAAATGAGTATCCATATATCACGTGAAGATTTCTTGGTAAAAAAGTTACTGTACTCCCAAAAAGATAAATTATTATTCCACAATTTATCAAATAAAATTCTTTTCTATTTGATAACATATTATAAAAATGAAAAGTACAATAACTTATAATTGATATAGAAGTTAATAAAATTTCAAGCAAACTGAATTTATGAATCTCAGACGGATTTATAAAAAAATTCACCATCAAGATTAAAGGAATCAAAATCAAATTAAATTTAATAATCTTCTTTTGATACTTTTCTGTCAATAATTCTAAATAAAATAAACTGAGTAAAATAAACTGTCCAGTAAAATATAAATGAGAAAATATCAAATTTTCAAATCCAAAATCTACAACAAGCTTAATTGTAATTTCAATTAAAACTATAAAGCCCAGATAAATCGAATAAATTTTATATGCATTGCTTCCTATTTTATATTTAGAAAGAAAAAGCAAAAAATTTATACCTAAAATTATGTGGGCTATTAGTCTTAATTTATCAAACATAAATTTTTATAATTTGAATAATGGACTATCTACATCACAAATTCTTGGACATCCCGAAGTAAAATCATAGATATACTGGCCATTATTATCGTCAATTAAATCTTTACCATTAACATCTACTCCAACAATCATCAATTTACAATTACCATTATCATCTATACCTAAATAAGAACGAACATTTACTGTACTTTCTTCAGCCATTACTTGAGTTAAATCAACTTCTGGAATTAAAAAAGCTCTAATATCTTTATTTGGATTATCAATCCAATTTTGTGCCCATTTTTGAGCTTGCTCCAATGTAATTGTGTTTTCTGCCATGATTATTTAATTTTAGTTAGGGTTAAATATTTATTTCTGTAATAATGAAATATTATAATAATTAAAAGAGCCATTGACAAAGAAACCGTAAAGAGAATCTTTATCAAATTAATAAATTGCTCACCATTTAAATTATTTTCAATCATATAATTTATGCCTTACTTTGAAGTGCATAAAATTATAATAATGTTTTGGTTTAAAACCACGTAAAACTACGTGTTTTTTAATATAAAAAAAAGTCCTGATTTCTCAGAACTTTCAATATTTTAAAATGGAACATCACTATCATCATCATTGGAATTGGAACTACTTCCAAAAGCTTCATTTGCAGAAGGTAAGTTCTTGGTGAAAAATGGATTATCATCACCTAAATTCATTTTAGAAGGTAAATCGTCAAATCCGCCACCATATTCTTCAAGGTTATCAAATTTTCCAAGGTTTCCGATGAATTTTAAACGAACATTTTCTAAAGAACCATTTCTATGTTTTGCAATTATAAATTCGGCTTGACCAGCAGTTGGCGATTGTTCATCATCATCCCATTCTTCAATTTTGTAATATTCTGGACGATAAATAAACGAAACAATATCGGCATCTTGCTCAATTGCACCTGATTCACGAAGGTCAGAAAGCAAAGGCCTTTTGCTTGAACCACGAGTTTCAACGGCACGAGATAATTGTGATAGCGCAATTACTGGAACTTCTAATTCTTTTGCTAAAGCTTTTAAGTTTCTTGAAATTGTTGAAATTTCTTGCTCACGATTTCCGCCACCTTTTCCATTTCCTCCTGCTGTCATCAATTGAAGGTAATCAACAATAATTAGTTTTATTCCGTGTTGAGAAGATAAACGTCTTGCTTTAGCACGTAAATCAAAAATGGATAACGATGGAGTATCATCTATATATAAAGGTGCTTTTTCTAAATCTTTTACTTTTACAGAAAGCTGCTCCCATTCATGTTTTTCTAATTTTCCTGTACGAAGTTTTTCAGATGACAAACCAGTTTCTGATGAAATCAAACGAGTAATTAACTGAACAGAAGACATCTCAAGAGAAAATAATGCTACAGGATGACCGAAATCAATAGCCATATTTCTTGCCATTGAAAGTACAAAAGCTGTTTTACCCATACCTGGACGAGCTGCAATAATAACAAGATCTGATGGTTGCCAACCTGAAGTTACTTTATCTAATTTATCAAAACCTGTTGCAATTCCGGATAAACCTTCTTTGTTGGCAATTTCTTCAATTCTTTTTTTAGCTTGAATTACTAAACTTTGTGCTGTTTCTGAACTTCTTTTGATATTTCCTTGCGTTACTTCATATAATTTAGATTCAGCTTTGTCAAGTAAATCGAATACATCTGTAGTTTCATCGTAAGATTCTTCAATAATTTCTGAAGATATTCTTATCAAACTTCTTTGAATGTATTTTTGTAAAATAATTCTCGAGTGAAATTCAATATGTGCAGAAGAAGATATCTTTTGAGTAAGCTGAATAAGGTAAAAATCACCTCCTGCTAATTCAAGTTTGGCATTCTTTTTTAACTGAGCCGAAACTGTTAACAAGTCAATAGGCTGAGAATCTGTGAATAACTGAAAAATTGCTTCAAATATGTGCTTATGAGCATCTTTGTAAAAGGCATCTGATTGTAGAATATCAATAACCTCATCAACACCTTTTTTATCAATCATCATGGCACCAAGAACTGCTTCCTCAAGGTCAAGCGCTTGTGGAGGTAACTTCCCTTTTTCAAGATTGATTATAGTAGTTTTATCTACTTTAATTGGGTTTATATTTTTGAGATTTTCCATGTAGCGAAAGTAACCAATTCTGTAATTTTTATGAACTTTAGTTATTACTATTTATTGTTTATAACTAAGTATTTTTTGTTAACAACCTAAAAAAAATCCGTCTAATCCTAGCTTTTAGGACGAGACGGATTTTGATTAATTTTGTAAGATTTTACTCTTTATATTCGCCCATTTTGCTGTATTTGTCCATTCTCTGTGACACTAATTCAGTTGTTGATAAATCTTTCAATTCATTAAAAGCTTTCATGATATATTGCTCTACCGTTTTGAAAGTTGTTACTTTATCATAATGAGCTCCACCAAGTGGTTCTGGAATAATATCGTCGACTAATTTTTGTTTTTTCATATCTGCCGAAGTCAATTTCAATGCATCGGCAGCTTGCTCTTTATATTCCCAACTTTTCCATAAAATTGAAGAACAAGATTCAGGAGAAATTACAGAATACCAAGTGTTTTCCATCATTAAAACTCTATCACCAACACCAATTCCTAAAGCTCCACCAGAAGCACCTTCTCCAACAATCACACAAATAATTGGCACTTTCAGACGGCACATTTCAAAAATATTTCTTGCAATTGCTTCTCCTTGACCTCTTTCTTCTGCTTCTAAACCAGGATATGCTCCAGGAGTATCAATAAAAGTAACCACAGGAATTCCAAATTTTTCGGCCATTTTCATCAAACGCAATGCTTTTCTATAGCCTTCAGGATTTGCCATTCCAAAATTTCTATACTGACGCATTTTGGTATTGATTCCTTTTTGTTGACCAATAAGCATGAATGATTGTCCGTCAATTTGACCTAAACCACCAATCATGGCTTTATCATCTTTAAAATTTCTGTCTCCAAAAAGCTCTAAAAAAGTTCCTTTAGTTAAAGTTGTAATATGCTCTAAAGTATAAGGTCTATTAGGATGACGAGAAAGTTGAACACGTTGCCAAGCTGTTAAATTTTTGTATATTTTACGCTTTGTTTCTTCAAGTTTTTTCTCGATTTGTTTGCAAGTATTGGTTACATCAACATCTGATTCTAGACCAATAATCTGACATTTGTCTAATTGGTCTTCCAACTCTTTAATAGGAAGCTCAAAATCTAAATATTCCATAGGATTTGTGCGTTTTAATTAAAATTCGAACTACAAAGATAAAATTTTAAATCTTTTGTAAAAGTAATTTTACACGATAAGTTGTAAACAAAAGCTAAGTTGCTTTTAATCTGCTTTTTAAAATTCCGTTTAAAATAACAGTTAATAAGATAATTACAGCTCCAACATAAAATTGTGGACTCATTTGCTCTTTATCTTCAAAAATTAGAACCGCAAGAATGATTCCGTAAATAGGCTCTAAATTAATGGTAAGCATCACGGTATAAGGACTTAAAAATTTCATAACCGCGGTTGAGGCAATAAAAGCATAAGCTGTACAAACCGAACTTAATATCAATAAATAAACAAAATCGGAAGTAGTCAGTTGGAAAAATTCAGAATTAAAACTATTGGTAAAAAGTAGAAATATTGAGAAAAACAAGACACCTCCGCCCAACTCGTAATAAGAAATTACAGTTGGATCATAATCTATAACAAACTTACTATTGATAACTGCAAAAGAAGCAGAAAGAAAAGCAGAAGTTAATGCTAAAACAATTCCTTCAACATATCTTCCTTCTACATTAAATATGATTGAAAGTCCGAAAACGACAATCAATCCGAAGAAAATTTCGTACCAAATAATCTTTTTTCCGAAGAAAACAGGTTCGATAAGAGAAGTAAAAAATGCACCTGTTGATAAACAAGCAAGTGTAATAGAAACATTTGACACTTTGATGGCTCTAAAAAAAGTAAACCAATGAAGTGCAATTACTAATCCAGCAACAAGAAACTTCAAAAGAATTCGCTTAGGAATCTTTATAGGCATTCTTTTGTATTTGATGTAAATAAAGATAAAGCCAACAGCAAACAACATTCGATACCAAACCAACGGTAAAGCGTCAAGAGTAATTAGTCTTCCTAGAATTGCCGTGAAACCCCAAATGAAAACTATCAAATGAAGGTGTAAGTAACTTTTGTTGTTATCGCTTAGCATTACGTAATAAATATATTGCTAAGATTCCAAAAAGTATGTTTGGAATCCACACTGCGATTATTGGTGGTGCTGATGATTTTTCTGCCAAAACGCCAAAAACTTTGTCTAAAAATACAAAAGCAAAAGCAAGCAAAATACCAATAGCAAGATTAATTCCCATTCCTCCTCTTCGCTTCATTGAAGAAACGGCTACAGCAATAATTGTAAGAATAAAAGCAGAAACAGGTATGCTATATTTTTTATATAAAACCACTAAATAAGTGTTGATATTTGTAGAACCTCTAGTTTTTTCTTTTTCAATAAATTTAATCAAATCAAAATAAGACAATGTTTCTGCAATGTAAACAACAGGTGTTAAATCTTCTAAATCAAAATTAAGAACCGTATCTTTTCGTTGTTCAGAAATAATAACATCGCCTAACTCACCAACTTTTCTCTTTTTGAAATCAAATAAAGTATAGGAGCTATCTCTTGGATTCCATTTTATTCTACTAGCAGATACTTTGTATTTTAATTTGTCTTTTTCAAATTTTTCCATAGAAAAATTGAATGCCATTTTAGAAACTGAATTAAAACTACTTACATAAATGTATTCGTCTTTATTGATTTGACGATAAACATCTGAGTTATCTCGCATCTCATTTTGTCCGTTTCCAATAAGATACATGTATCTAAAGTTTTTAAATCCTTCACTGGCTTTTGGAACTAAAAAGAATCCCATCAACAAAGCAAATAGGGAAACTATTGTAGCTCCTATAATATAAGGTCTCAAAAATCTTGTAAATGAAATTCCTGAACTTAATATGGCTATAATTTCAGTATTATTAGCAAGTTTTGAAGTAAACCAAATAATAGATAGAAATAAAAATATAGGAAAAAGTAAATTAGCGAAATAGATAGTAAAATCGACATAATATTGAGCAATCGCACTAAAAGGTACATTGTTCTCAATCATTTTATTGACCTTTTCAGATACGTCAATGGTTATCCCAATAGGAATAAACATCAACAACATTACAGAAAATGTGGTTAAATAGCGTTTTAATATGTATTTATCTAATATTGTAAGCATAGTTTTCTTTTGTTTAATATGGTTTAAAATTGTTTAAGTTAGTTTAGATGGTTTAATACTGTTTTATCAAACAAAACTCTTTAACCTTTAAACTCTTAAACTCTTAAACTTTTTAAACTTTTCTATAATCTTTGACTCATTTGCTTAACCATCATTTCTTTCCAAACTCTAAAATCGCCAGCAATAATATGTTTTCTTGCTTCACGAACCAACCACATATAAAAACCTAAATTGTGGATAGTTGCAATTTGTTTTCCAAGATACTCATTGGCAGCAAATAAATGTCGAAGATAAGCTTTTGTGTATTCGGTATCAACAAAAGTGATTCCCATTTCATCTAAAGGAGAAAAATCATCTTCCCACTTCTTATTTTTAATGTTTATGGTTCCGTTTGCTGTGAATAACATTCCGTTTCTTGCATTACGAGTAGGCATTACACAATCGAACATATCTACACCTAGTGCTATATTTTCTAAAATATTAATTGGAGTTCCAACGCCCATTAAGTAACGTGGTTTGTCTTCTGGAAGAATATCACAAACCACCTCTGTCATAGCATACATTTCTTCGGCTGGCTCACCAACAGAAAGTCCACCAATAGCATTTCCAACTTGATTAGAATTGGCAATGTATTCAGCACTTTGCATTCTCAAATCTTTATAAGTACTTCCTTGAACAATTGGAAAAAATGCTTGATCATAACCATATTTTACTGGAACTTTTTCCAAATGATTAATACATCTATCCAACCAACGATGTGTCATTTTCATGGAACGTTGCGCATAACGATAATCACATGGATAAGGTGTACATTCATCAAAAGCCATGATAATATCAGCACCAATGGTACGTTGAATTTCCATCACATTTTCTGGAGTAAAAAAGTGGTAGGAACCATCAATATGCGATTTGAACTTTACGCCTTCTTCCTTAATTTTTCTGTTTGCCGAAAGCGAGTATACTTGATAACCACCAGAATCAGTTAAGATATTTCTATCCCAATTCATAAATTTATGTAATCCACCAGCTTTTTCAAGAATTTCTGTTTGTGGACGAAGGTATAAATGGTAGGTATTCCCTAGAATAATATCAGGATTAATTTCTTCTTTTAACTCGCGTTGGTGCACTCCTTTTACAGAGGCAACAGTTCCAACTGGCATAAAAATAGGAGTTTCAATAACTCCATGGTCTGTTGTAATTTTTCCAGCTCTAGCTTTTGAGTGGGCATCTTTTTGTAATAAATCGAATTTCATATTGGCATTTTCAGTTGGCAAAGATAAATTATTTTAGATTTTAGATTTTAGATTTTAGATTTATTTGTGATTCTAAACTATTAATAACTTGTAATAAAATCTTTTGCCTCGCCAAAAAAATAGATTTACTTTTACACCATTATAATTTATAACTACATAAAATGTCTAACATTCAACAACTACAAGATTTTACAACACAAGTACGAAGAGACATTCTTCGCATGGTTCATGCCGTAAATTCAGGTCATCCAGGAGGTTCTCTTGGTTGTGCAGAATTTTTAGTAGCACTTTACCAAGACCTCATGAAACGCAACGAAGGATTTGAAATGAACGGAACAAACGAAGATATTTTCTTCTTGTCAAACGGTCATATTTCTCCAGTTTTTTACAGCGTTTTAGCAAGAAGTGGCTATTTCCCTGTTTCTGAATTAGCTACATTCAGAAAATTAAACACGCGTTTGCAAGGTCATCCAACGACACATGAAGGTTTACCTGGTGTAAGAGTTGCTTCAGGTTCATTAGGACAAGGTTTATCTGTTGCAATTGGAGCTGCTCAGGCAAAAAAACTTAATAACGACAATCATTTAGTTTATACTCTAACTGGTGATGGCGAATTACAAGAAGGTCAGAATTGGGAAGCAATTATGTATGCTTCTGCAAAAAATGTAGACAATTTAATTGCAACTGTTGATTACAATGGACAACAAATTGATGGTTCTACTAAAGACGTTTTGAACATGGGTAATCTGAAAGCAAAATTTGAAGCTTTCGATTGGGATGTTTTAGAGATTACCGAAGGAAATAATATTGAAGCAATTATCGCAGGAATGAACGAAGCTAAATCAAGAACTGGAAAAGGAAAACCGGTTTGCGTAATTCTTCATACCGAAATGGGTAATGGTGTAGATTTTATGATGCACACTCATGCTTGGCATGGAAAAGCACCAAGTGACGAACAATTAGCAAATGCTTTAGGACAAAACGCAGCAACTTTAGGAGACTACTAGAATTATGAAAAAATATACAAACACAGGAAGTAAAGATACACGTTCAGGATTTGGCGCAGGAATGACCGAATTGGGACAGAAAAACGAAAATGTTGTTGCACTTTGCGCCGATTTAATTGGTTCGTTAAAGTTTGACGATTTCAAAAAAAATCATCCAGAACGCTTTTTCCAAATCGGAATTGCAGAAGCAAACATGATTGGAATTGCAGCTGGATTAACCATTGGTGGAAAAATTCCATTTACAGGAACTTTCGCTAACTTTTCTACTGGAAGAGTTTACGATCAAATTCGTCAATCGGTAGCTTATTCTGACAAGAATGTGAAAATTTGTGCTTCACACGCAGGTTTGACGCTTGGTGAAGATGGAGCAACACACCAAATATTAGAAGATATTGGTTTGATGAAGATGTTACCAGGAATGACTGTAATCAACACTTGTGATTACAATCAAACCAAAGCAGCAACAATTGCATTAGCAGATCATCATGGGCCAGCTTATTTGCGTTTTGGTCGTCCAGTGGTACCTAATTTTATGCCAGCTGACGAACCTTTTGTTATTGGAAAAGCAATTATGTTAAACGAAGGAACCGATGTAACTATTATCGCTACTGGTCATTTAGTTTGGGAAGCGTTAATTGCAGCTGAAGCACTTGAAGCAAAAGGAATTTCTGCTGAAGTAATCAATATTCACACCATTAAACCTTTGGATGAAGACTCAATTCTAAAATCTGTTGCAAAAACTGGTTGTGTAGTAACTGCAGAAGAACATAATATACTTGGTGGTTTAGGAGAAAGTGTTGCAAGAACATTAGCTTTAAATAATCCTACACCACAAGAGTTTGTTGCAGTTCAAGATTCATTTGGTGAAAGCGGAACTCCAGAACAATTAATGAATAAATACAAACTTAACAACGAAGCAATTGTTGAAGCTGTAGAAAGAGTAATTAAAAGAAAATAATTTTTCTTATATAAATACAAAATCCGTCTTGTACAAACAAGGCGGATTTTTTTTATGGATTTAATTCAAATAAAAAAAAACCACCACATTGCTGTGATGGTTTTACGAAGAGCCGGCGGAGGGACTCGAACCCACGACCTGCTGATTACAAATCAGCTGCTCTAGCCGACTGAGCTACGCTGGCGTCATTATTGTGGTGCAAATATAATAGTGATTTTTAAATCTCCAAAATTTTTTTGCACTTTTTTGATGATTTTTTTTATTAAAGTGCGTTGATTTTTTCAATCAATTGATTTGCAGTTTGTTCTAATTCTGCATTGATTTGTTTGAAATGCGCTTTTTTATTTTCTACATTTTTTGCATTAACCTTAACGATTAAAGCATCAAAAGATGTAATTGCTTCATCTATAACTGCATTGGTAGCTGCTGTTGGCTTTCCTTCGCTAGTCATTTCGTGAATATAAACTGCTTCAATAATATCTCCTAAAACGAAGTTGATGTCTTTTTTTAAATTTTTAACGCTTGGCATTTTCTTTATTTTTTAAATTCAGGTGCAAAATTACACATAATCTTTTGAATACAAGTTAAGAAATGTAAATTTCTAACATAGATGCTTTTCCATGAATTTCAAATTCGTTCATTTTTGCTGGAATTAAAACCGTATCACCAGTTTTATAAGAATAGGTTACATCATCATGTTTTAATTCAAAACTTCCTTCAACACACATATAAACTAAAAATGACTTTTCATCATTTACTACTTCTAAACTTCCATCAAGAGGAATAAAATTTGTTGTGAAATAAGGACAATCAACTATTGCATTAGCTTCGTTTTCAACTTTCGAATAGTTTTTTTCAGCATCAACTACATCATAATTTATGGCATCTAAAGCTAAATCAACATGAAGCTCTCGTGTATTACCATTTGAATCTACTCTATCAAAATCGTATAATCTATAAGTTATGTCTGATGTTTGTTGAATCTCTGCAATTACAGTTCCAGCTCCAATTGCGTGAACCGTTCCAGTTTCTAAAAAGAAAACATCTCCTTTTTTTACTTTTTTAGTATCCAGAATATCAATTAAGGTTTTGTTTTCAAGATTTTCTAAATATTCTTTTTGAGAGGATTTTTCTTTGAAACCAACAATTAATCTTGCATCTTGATCGGCTTGCATAACATACCACATCTCGGTTTTACCAAAGGAATTATGACGTTTTGCTGCCAATTCATCATTAGGATGCACTTGAATAGATAAATCCTCGCGAGCATCAAGATATTTAAAAAGTAGTGGGAATTGTTTTCCGAACTTTTCATAAACTTTTGTTCCTAAAACTTCCTCAGGAGATTCAATTATTAATTCGTTTAACGATTTTCCTGCAAAAACTCCATTAGCAATAACACTGACATCGTTTTCTACGGTAGAAATTTCCCAACTTTCACCTGTGATTTCTGATGAAATTGGTTTGTTTAAATAATCTTTTAGTTTTGTTCCTCCCCAAATTCTATCTTTAAGAATAGGTTGAAATTGCAAGGGATAAAATTTCATTTGTTATAATTTTGAATGCAAAGATGGATATTTTTAACGTAACGTATTAATAATTTCTATCAATTACATAGCAAGTTCGGTGAATGGTTAAAAAGTATAGCTAACCAAAACTAATTTGTCAATTTTTTCAAAACTTTTAGTGCTTTTGTAATATGAATTTCAGAAGACATACTATTAAAAACCATTACCACCAGACCTTGTTTATCAATTACAAAGGTTTCACGACCAGGAATTATAAACAAACTGTTTTGAACACCAAAGAGCTTTCGTAATTTTTTATCATTATCTGAAAGTAAAATAAACGGAAGATTGAATTTGCTTTTGAACTTTAAATGAGAAGTCACAGTATCAGAACTAATTCCGATTACCTCAGCTCCTAAATCTTTAAATTCTTGATAATTATCTCTAAAACTACAAGCTTGCGCTGTGCATCCTGGCGTATCATCTTTTGGATAAAAGTAAATTACAAGTGGCTGTTTTCCAATATAGTCTTGCGAATTAAAAATGTTTCCATTAGTATCTTTTGCTGAAAAACTCGGAAGCTTATCTCCTATTTTTAAAGACATATTAGTTTCCTTTATAGGTTACAAAATTTCTTGGTGTTTCATAAAGAACTACTTCTAATTCTTTATTAGTATCAATGTATTTCCTTAATTTATTCCAAATCACAACTGCAATATTTTCGGCAGTTGGATTTAAATCGGCAAAATCTGGAACATCAAGATTCAAATTTTTATGATCAAAAGCATTTTCGATATGTTCTTTAATCAAATCTGATAAAATTTTTACATCAATTACAAAACCTGTTTCTTGGTCAATATCTCCTGTAACAGAAACGATTAACTCATAATTGTGTCCATGAAAATTTGGATTATTGCATTTTCCAAAAACCAAATCGTTTTGCTCCATTGACCAATCTTTTCGATACAATCGATGTGCTGCGTTGAAATGTGCTTTTCTTGAAACGGTAACTTTCATTTTGATTAAGGATTTGCGATTAAAGGATTGAGGATTTTCAGTTCGACAAGCTCAGCGTAACAGAAATTATAATTTATGGTCTTCTAAATAGTGGTAAAACTCATCAAAAATTATTTTAAACCAAACTGTATAAATATCAGGATTTTGAATCATATCGTCTTTGATATCCTCAATGGTCATCCATTTCCAACTTTCTACTTCTTCACAATTGATGTTTGGTTCTTCATTGGAATATCCAATCATAACATGATCTAGTTCGTGTTCGGTTAAACCGTTATCAAATGGAGCTTTGTAGATGAAATGAAATAATTCCTTCAATTCAGTTTTGAAACCCATTTCTTCATATAAACGACGTTTTCCGGCTTCAATATTAGTTTCTCCAGCACGTTGGTGACTGCAACAAGTGTTTGTCCAAAGTAAAGGCGAATGATATTTGTGATGTGCACGTTGCTGTAACATGACTTCATTTTTATCATTTAAAACAAATACCGAAAACGCACGATGCAAAACTGCTTTTTCGTGAGCTTCGAGTTTGTTCATCAAACCAATAGGTTCGTCTTTTTCGTTAACTAAAATTACTTGTTCTTCTTTCATAGATTTTTTATGATGGTCAAAAATACGAAAAAAGAATTGCTTGAGAAGTGATTTTGGAGTTTGTGAAAAGTTTAACGTGTGTTTATATTTTGTATTTTTATAAAATAAACTTAACTTTTTATAGTTAGAATAAATATGAAGGTAAAAATTTACATTTTATTACTATTTCCAATTGTAACTTTTTCTCAACTTTCTGAAAAGGTAAATGTTGTTTACAAAGAACTTATGCAAAAAAATCAAATAGAAAGTCAAGCCATAGGTTATAGCGGTGAAGAAAGTAGTACTTATAAAATGTATAAAGAATTAGATTCAATAGCTAATGAAGAAGAGATTCTATATATGATAGAAAATGGGAATGAGGTTATTAAAGGTTATTTATCATTAGCACTTGTCGACAGAAAATCAGAAAAATTAATTCAATTATTCTCCAAGTATCTAACAGAAGATAAAATCTTAAAAATTCAAAACGGTTGTGTTGGCTATAATTCTACTACTGCTAGTGAATTATATACTTACGTATTTTATCAAAAAGGAAAGATTGAAGAAATTGACAATTACAAAAATGCATCCGATGAAATGAAAGTTACTTTAAAAGAGTATTACGATAATGATTTTGATAATTTCTACAATACAAAATGGACAAAAAAAGAAGTTGATAGTGTTTTAAATCAATTCAATGAAATGGTTCTAACAAATGATTCCACATTATCTCAAACCATTAGTTTAATCTTTAGACTAAATGATTATAGATTAAATAACTATGAAAGAGTAAAATATTTTGCAAATAAATACCCTTCAAGAGAAACATTAGCTACGTTAGCTAATTTTCAAAATAAAGATGATTTAGAATTATTTCATCAAAACATTGATATTTCGTTTTTAGCAATTTCAAAATTTCCAGATGAATCCTTTATTAAAACTCTTCAAAACAAAGAAAACGAAAATTTAGAAAATTTAGATTATTACGAAGCTATCTCATCTATTTGTGCTGACGATATTAACCAAATAAAGAAAAATATATTTGACAAACTAAGTAAATCTGATAATATGTTTACACAAGAATATGTTCAATATCTTGAAGAAGCATTAAAAAAATATAGTTGTGAATATAACTCTCACTTACTATTAGAAATAGAGAAATTCCACAACCGTTAAACTTTCCTTAAATCATCTCAATTTGTAATCTGTAAGACATTTTGCAACGTACTTCTATTGTAAATTTGTACATCAATTAATTTAATTGTTATGAAAAAAATAATCACATTTTTGTTTTTGATTCCTTTGCTTACGCTAACGGCTTGTGGGCAATCAAACAAAAAAAATTCAAAAAAAGAAACTTCAGCTATGGAAAATGTAATTAGTAAACCCGAAAATCCTTACTATTCAAATACGGATACTAAGAAACTAAATGTTTCAAATGCCGAATGGAAAAAAGTTTTATCACCTGATTTGTATGCTGTAGCGAGAGAAGCAGATACCGAAAGAGCTTTTACAGGAACCATGTGGAATGATGAAACCAAAGGAACCTATTATTGTGCTGCATGTGGATACAAACTATTCAAATCCAATCAAAAGTTTACAAGTAGTTGCGGATGGCCTAGCTTTTTTGAACAAGAAAACAAAGAAAGCATCACTTTTAAAGATGATAATTCTTATGGAATGAGAAGAATTGAAGCCAATTGCGGACGATGTGATTCGCACTTAGGACATTTATTTGACGATGGTCCAGAGCCAACAGGTAAAAGATATTGTATGAATGCTATTTCGCTAGATTTTGTTCCAGATGGTGTAGCTGTAAATTCTGCAAATCTAGAAACTATTGTTCTTGGTGGTGGTTGTTTTTGGTGTGTAGAAGCCGTTTATCAAAACCTGGAAGGTGTGAAAAGCGTTTACTCTGGTTATGCAGGAGGAATGGTAGAAGATCCAAGTTATGAGCAAGTTTGCACTGGTAGAACTGGCGCTGCTGAAGTTGTGGAAATCACTTACGATAAAACTAAAACTAACTTAGATGAAATCTTTCAAGTGTTTTTTACCGTTCACGACCCGACAACGCTAAATCGTCAAGGCGCTGATTCAGGAACACAATACCGTTCGGTAATTTTTTATAAAAACGAAAACGAGAAAAAAGCGGCTCAAAATTTGATTGCTGAATTGAATGAAAAAGTATTTGCGAATAAAATTGTAACGACTTTAGAACCTTTGAAAAAGTTCTACAAAGCAGAAGAATATCACCAAGGTTATTATGAAAACAACAAAGACAAACCTTATTGCCAAATGGTAATTCAACCCAAAATTGAAAAATTTGAAAAGGTTTTTAAAGATAGATTGAAAAAGAACTAATTGCTAATTAAAGAACCGCTTGTGAAAATAAGCGGTTTTTTTATTTATGATTGACTGAATTGAAAGTAAAATTTGAACTTATTGATCTTTTCTGAACTTCATCCATTGCACTTAAATTTACAAAAAAGATATCATCTTCTTCTGTGTTGATAGTTACATTAAATTCGATTATTTTACAATTATCACATTTCTTGTCAAACAACTCTTGAAACGAAATAGTTGCTCCTAATTTATTGTAAAAAGTATAGGTTTCATTGGCACTATCTTCGTCATAATCATATAAAATATGTGCAAATTTTACTCCATCATTATAAAAGAATGTTTTCTCTTTAACGCCTTCATCATACCTAATTGACTTAAATAATTTTCCGTTGTTGTAGTAATAATTCCATATACCAATTTCTTGTCCAGAGTTATAACTTCCTACTACTTTTGGTTTTCCACTTTCAAAATTCTGAAGATATTTTCCCTGCTTTTGACTATCAAAATACTCGGTTAATTCCTTTACAATACCGTTTTCAAAATAGACAATATCTTTTCCTATTTGATACCCATTACTGTCTTTTTCTTTGGACTTATAGAGCTTTCCATTTTCAAAATACTCTTGTTCCAAGCCAATTTTCATTCCATTGCGATAAGTACATTTATATTTAATTGTATTTGCTTCGTCGTTAAAATATTCAATAAATTCACCGTGCAATTTATCTTCATTATAATTGGCAATTTGACTTAATTTACCATTTTCATAAAAGGTTTTCCATTGACCTGTTTTATAGGTTCTTTCATAAAAATCATCTGGTCTAGTACTACTTCTATTAATCTTTGCGATGTAATAATTTTCTAATTTCTCAATTTGACCTGAATTGAAATAGTAGGTATGAATACTATCTTTAAAATTGCCTCTATCACTAGTTTTTACGTAATTCCCAATAAATTTAATAGCACCATCTTCATAATAGGATTTCCACTTTCCTATTTTTTCGCTTTTAAAATAAGTTCCTTTTTCTGCTAAAGTACCATTCAAATAAAAAGACTCAAAATCGCCATCACGATGACCATTTTTATGTTTCACTTTTTCAATTATGTCACCATTATATACTACGGAATTAACCATTTTATGTTTTTCGTAATTTGAATCACTTTTTAAGGTTCCATATTCATCAAAATCTTTGATATTCTTATAAGTATTATCTTCGTTATATTCAATGATTTTCTTGCGTTTTCCTTGCTCTGTAAATGTTTCTTCTTTAACTATTTTATGGTTTTTTATATAATTTCTAGACTTTATAGTGTCATTTGGATATATGGAATAATTAACGCCATTTCCATTTTTATCAACATCAGAAAAAAAGTTTTTCTTGCCGTTTTCATAGTAGGATTCTGTTGTTTTTACATTTCCTTTTTTATCTAAAACTACTCTTCTTCTAATTTGACCTGAATCGTAATAATAAACACTTTCACCCACAAGTTTACCGTTATCCCATTCTTCCTTAACAGTCAATACCCCATTCTTGTTGTAACCGACAACTTTTCCATCTTTAACTCCATTTTTATTACGAGAAGAAGATTCTAATTTTCCGTCTATATAATAGGTTCGACTAATTCCGTGACAAACATCATTAACACATTCTAACTCGTTTCTCAATTGACCATTAGAAAAATAGTCTTTCTGTATGCCTTGTCGTTTTCCGAAAATATAATTGGCATAAGACCTAACGTTACCATTTTCGTAGTAGGTAATGTATTCACCATTTTTCTTTCCGTCGACATATGTACCAACTTCTTTGGGTTTGCCATTACTATACAATTGATTTACATGTTCAACTTGAGCAAAACCAATTTGAAAAGAAAAAACTATTAAAATTAAAATGATGAAATTCTTCATAACCTATTTTTTAGAGCATCTTTAAAGTTTTAGCTATTTTTAAAGCACATTTTTCACCATCGATGGCAGCAGAAATAATTCCGCCTGCATAACCTGCACCCTCGCCACACGGATACAAACCTTTTATTTGAACATGTTCTAAAGTGTCGTTATCTCTCGGAATTCTGACTGGAGATGATGTTCTGCTTTCAGGTGCATGAAGAATGGCTTCGTTTGTTAAATATCCACGCATTGTTTTTCCAAATTCGTTAAATCCTTCCCTCATAATTTGAGATAGAAATCCTGGAAAAACTTGTCCCATTTCTACAGAAGTCGTTCCTGGAACATAGGAAGTTTTTGGAATGGAACTCGAAACTTTATTTTGAGTAAAATCAACCATTCGTTGTGCTGGAACTTTTTGAGTTTGTCCAGCTAAATGCCATGCTTTTTGTTCGATAGCTTTTTGAAATTCCATTCCGGCAAGTGCTCCGAATTTAGCAAAGGGTTTAAAATCTTCTAATTTCAATTCGACAACTATTCCCGAATTAGCAGTAGCTTGATCACGTTTTGAAGGTGACCAACCATTAGTTACAACTTCGCCTGGACTTGTTGCACAAGGAGCAATTACGCCTCCTGGACACATACAAAATGAATACATGCCGCGACCATTGACTTGTTTTACAATAGAATATGGTGATGGCGGTAAAAATTCACCTCGGAAATCACATGAATATTGAATTTTATCAATCAATTCCTGTGGATGTTCTGCTCTAACTCCTAATGCAAATGGTTTAGCTTCGATGAAAATTTTCTTTTTATCCAATAGTTCGAAAATATCTCTAGCTGAATGTCCTGTAGCAAGAATAACTTTATTTGCCGAAATAGTATCGCCTTTTTGAGTTACAATTCCTTGAATTTCATTATTTTTTATAATGAAATCCGTTACGCGAGTTTCAAACAAAACCTTTCCGCCACATTCAATAATTTTCTCACGAATGTCTTGAATAATTTGTGGTAGTTTATTAGTTCCGATGTGTGGATGCGCTTCAACCAAAATATCATCAGAAGCTCCAAAACCTACTAATAATCTCAAAATTCTGTCAACATCACCACGTTTTTTGGAACGCGTGTATAATTTTCCGTCAGAATAAGTTCCTGCGCCACCTTCACCAAAACAGTAATTGGAATCCTCATTAACAATATGGTCAACGTTTATGGCTTTCAAATCTCTTCTTCTACCACGAACGTCTTTTCCTCTTTCAATTACAATAGGTTTTAAACCAAGTTCTACAAGTTGTAAAGCTGCGAAAAGTCCAGCTGGACCAGCACCAACAATTATTACTTCTTGTGAATTAGATACATTTTTATATTCTGGAAGTTCAATTTTTTGTTCAATAAAATCTTCACCTTTAAAAAAAACGGTTGCTTTTATATTGAATTTGATAGCTTTTTGACGAGCATCAATGGAACGTTTTAAAACCACAACCTTTTGAATTTCCTTCACAGAAGTATTTAATAATCTTGCAACATGTTCTTTAATTAATGATTCGTTGTGAGCTACTTCTGGTGAGACTTGAGTTTGAATTTCGCGAGGCATAAAGGTAATTTTTTGACAAAAGTAATCAAATGAATTATTTTTTTTCTTCAAATGCTCTTAAAGCAAAGGAAGCTAACCAATGTTCTCCTTCATAATTTCCATCTACAATTGAAGGCAAAGAAAAATTTAAATGAATATCGGCAACTTTTTTTAGATGCGAAAACTCTTTAGGATATTGATTGATAAGGTAATAAAGATTCCATGCTCTACTAAAATTTAATCCGTCTAGATGTACCAAATGTCCATCAGTTCTATCAGAAACTTTGGCAGTTTCAATAGTAAACTTTTTACTAAACAACTGCGGAGCAAACTTTTTTAACCAAACAATGAACTCATTTTTTGGTAAAACACGTTGCATAAGTGCCATTTCTTCAAAACAAGGAGAAAGAAAATCGGTTCCGCTTGGCTCCCAACTAAATGGGCAATTTTTATCTGACAAATACAATCGCTTTGCATTGAATTTTATTACATTTTGAAACTCAATATTATTAGAAAAAACAGCATAATCCCAAGCATAAGTCAAGCCAAAAGCTGAATTAGAATGTGTTCCAACTCGAATTGGATATAGTAGTTTTGGTAAAAACTCTATATATCTTTCAATAATTAAATTAGACAAAGGCTTTAAGTTTTGAGCTAGTTCTTTTGCAAATGGATCATCAAAAGTTTCAAGTTCAAGTTGTAATTTCAATAACCAATTCCATCCATAAGTTCGTTCAAATGATTTTTCATGCTTTTTATTTAAGTAATCTATTTCAGATTGAATATTTTGCTTTGAAAGATTTATTTTTAACTTTTGAATAATCTCATCTCTTTTTTCAAGATTTGGAAACTTCTTAAGTAAATAAACCAAACTCCAATGACCATGAACAGAAGAATGCCAATCAAAACATCCATAAAAAGTTGGATGAAGCTCTTTTGGAGATTTTATCTCTGTACTATCAATAAGCATTTGACCTAACTTATTAGGATATTCTTGTTGAAGACATTTTATAGGTAAAGAAGCTAGATGGTTTGCATCACTCAAAGTAAGGTTTTGAGCTGAACATGTAATTGAGAAAATAAAAAATACATATTTGAAACATTTCATAATCTTGAATTTCTTCAAATTTAATAAAAAGTTATCTTTGACATTCAATTTTATTAAAGATGTCAAGAAAAATAAAACTTATATGGGATTTTCGTGGTGAAGTTGCAGCAAAAACAGCTGAACATCACGAAATTCATTTGAAAGAATATATTGCAATAGAAAAACTACCAATTAACATCACTGGATTTGAAGTTTTAAACGATATGTATGCCATAGCATTTATGGTAGTTACTGAAGAAAATATGATTCAAGTTCGTGATGCTTTGAAACCGCATCGAGGAGAATTGTTTGAGTAGTTTTCAGTCGCAGTCACAGTTTTCAGATTCGTGTGACTGAAAACTGTGACTGAAAACTTCTAATTAGCTACTTCGCTAATAAACTTAATTCTCATTAATCGTAATTCTTCGATATCATAATCACCGTCGAATTCTTTTAGAGCATCTTCAATTTTATCAGTTTCTGAATCCATGAAATAATCGTGAATCTCTTCTTGTTGATCTTCATCTAGTATTTCATCAATCCAATATTTGATATTCAATTTTGTTCCTGAATAAACAATTTGCTCCATTTCTTTTAGCAAATCATCCATTTTCATCCCTTTTGCAGAAGCAATATCTTCTAAAGAAAGTTTTCTGTCGATATTTTGAATGATATATAATTTATTTGCCGAATTAGCTCCAGTAGATTTTACAACTAAATCATCAGGACGAATGATATCGTTATCTTCTACATATCTGCTAATTAATTCTACGAATTCTTTTCCATACTTCTTCGCTTTACCTTCTCCTACTCCATGAATATTTATCAATTCATCCATAGTAATTGGATATTTCAAAGCCATATCTTCTAAAGATGGATCTTGAAAAACAACGAAAGGTGGAACACCCAATTTTTTAGCTACTTTTTTACGTAAATCACGTAACATCGCCATCAAAGCTTCATCAGCAGTTCCTGAAGATTTAGCTGCTGTTACAATGGCATCATCTTCTGCTTCATTATATTCATGATCTTCTGACATCATAAACGATGTAGGATTCTTAATGAAGTCGTGCCCTTTATCTGAAACTTTCAAAATTCCGTAGGTTTCAATATCTTTAGTAAGCATTCCGTCAACTAAAACTTGACGAATTAAAGCCATCCAATAGCGTTCTTCTTGGTCTTTTCCGCAACCAAAAAAGGATTGCGTATCGGTTCTATGAGCTTTTATGGTTGCATTTACTCTTCCAATTAAGGTAAAAACAACTTCTTTAGATTTGTATAAATATTTGGTATCGCGAACAACTTCTAATAATTTTTTGACATTGTCTTTAGCTTCAACTTTAGCTTTTGGATTACGAACATTGTCGTCCATATCAGCACCTTCACCAGTTTCACTATCGAATTCTTCACCAAAATAATGCAATAAAAACTTACGTCTTGACATAGAAGTTTCCGCATAGGCAACTACTTCTTGTAAAAGAGCATAACCAATTTCTTGTTCAGCAACTGGTTTACCTGACATGAATTTTTCTAACTTTTCTACATCTTTATAAGAGTAATACGCTAAACAATGTCCTTCTCCTCCATCACGACCTGCACGACCTGTTTCTTGATAATAACTTTCTAAAGATTTTGGAATATCATGATGAATTACAAAACGAACGTCTGGTTTGTCAATTCCCATTCCGAAGGCTATTGTTGCAACAACAACTTCAACATCTTCCATAAGGAACATGTCTTGATGTTTTGCTCTAGTTTTTGCATCCAAACCTGCATGATAAGGAACAGCACTGATACCGTTTACTTGTAAAACTTCGGCGATTGCTTCAACTTTCTTTCGGCTTAAGCAATATATAATTCCTGATTTACCTTTGTTTTGTTTTATAAATCGGATTATATCAGCTTCAATATTTTTGGTTTTTGTTCGTACTTCATAAAATAAATTCGGACGATTGAACGATGCTTTGTAAGTAGTAGCATCAGACATATCTAAATTCTTAAGTATATCCTCTTGAACTTTTGGAGTTGCTGTAGCGGTTAATCCAATAACAGGAACATTCCCAAGTTGTTTAATAATAGTTCGTAAATTTCTGTATTCAGGTCTAAAGTCATGTCCCCATTCTGAAATACAATGCGCTTCATCAATAGCTACAAAAGAGATTGGAACAGATTGTAAAAATTCAACATATTCTTCTTTTGTTAAAGATTCTGGTGCTACATATAATAGTTTGGTTATACCAGAAGTAATATCCTTTTTAACCTGATTGATTTCGGTTTTAGTCAATGACGAATTTAATACATGCGCAATGCCATCATTAGTTGAAACACTTCTTATAGCATCAACTTGATTTTTCATTAAAGCAATCAAAGGAGAAACTACAATTGCAGTTCCTTCTTGAACAAGCGAAGGCAGTTGATAGCACAATGACTTTCCGCCACCTGTTGGCATAATTACAAATGTATTTTCTTTTGCCAAAATACTTTTAATAACCTTTTCTTGTAAACCTTTGAAATGGTTAAAACCAAAATATTTTTTTAATTCTTTGTGTATGTCAATTTCGTTTGAATTCATTCTTACTTAATAGTATTTTTACATAAATTTGCAACCATAAATATACAACTTTCTTTTATTCATACAAATTTTATAACAAATCTATTTTGATAACTAAAGAAAATATCATTGAATCGGCCAAAAAAACACTCTTATCAGAGAGCCAATCAATTGCAAAACTTACTGATTTCATTGACAATAGCTTTGTAGAAGCCGTTGAAATTATTTACAATACCAAAGGACGTTTAATTGTAACTGGAATTGGAAAAAGTGCTATTATCGCACAAAAAATTGTTGCCACAATGAACTCAACTGGAACTCCTTCTATGTTTTTACATGCATCTGAAGCTATTCATGGTGATTTAGGTATGGTTCAAGATGGAGATGTTGTTATTTGTATCTCAAAAAGTGGTAATAGTCCAGAAATAAAAGTTTTGGTTCCGTTATTAAAAAGGTTTGGTAATAAACTAATTGGAATTACAGGTAATATAACTTCATTTTTAGGAAAAGAATCTGATATTACCTTAAATACTTATGTAGAAAGTGAAGCTTGTCCAAATAATTTGGCACCAACTAATAGCACAACAGCACAGTTAGTTATGGGTGATGCCATGGCAGTTGCTTTAATGGAAATGAGAAATTTTAAAGCTGAAGATTTTGCAAAATATCATCCAGGAGGTGCTTTAGGTAAAAAATTATTATTGCGAGTTCAAGATATGTTGGATACAAGCAGAAAACCATTTGTGAGTCCAGACTCAAGCATCAAAAATGTTATTGTTGAAATTTCTGAGAAAAGACTAGGTGTTGCTGCTGTTATTGAAAATGATAAAGTAGTTGGTATTATAACGGATGGCGACATCAGAAGAATGCTAAATAAAACAGAAACCATTACAGGATTAACTGCAAAAGATATTATGACAGTAAATCCAAAAACAATAAAAACATCTGATATGGTAGTTGATGCACTAAACATATTGGAAGATTTTTCAATTACACAATTAGTTGTAGTTGATAATGATCAATATAAAGGAGTGATTCATTTACACGATATTTTAAAAGAAGGAATTGTATAATGGCTAAAAAAGAAATGAAGGAAATGTCCTTTATGGAACATCTTGAAGAATTAAGATGGTTGTTGGTAAGAAGTACAATTGCTGTTCTAATTGGAGCAATAGCAACTTTTTTCATAAGTGATTTTATATTTGACAATATTATTTTCGGACCAACAAATCCAAATTTTATAACTTATCGTTTGTTTTGTGAGTTATCTAACTATGTTGGATTTCAGGAAAGTATTTGTGTTACTGAATTACCTTTTGTGATTCAAAATACTGATATGGAAGGTCAAGTCACTATATTAATTTGGACTTGTATAACGGCTGGATTTATTTTTGCTTTTCCATACATATTATGGTTATTATGGAGTTTTATTAGTCCGGCGCTTTATGAAAAAGAACGAAAAAATGCTAAATATTTCATTTTTGTAGCTTCAATTTTATTCTTTCTAGGCGTTTTATTTGGTTACTACATAATTGTTCCAATGTCGGTAAACTTTTTTGCCACATTTACTGTAAGTAGTATTATTAAAAACGAATTCAATGTTGATTCCTATATAGGTATGATAAAAACATCTGTAATTGCATGTGGTTTGTTTTTCGAATTACCAATTATCATTTATTTCTTAAGCAAATTAGGCTTGGTTACACCACAGTTTCTTAGAAAATACAGAAAATATGGCATTGTAATTATTCTTTTTGTAGCTGCAATAGTTACGCCACCAGATGTGGTTAGCCAGGTTATAGTATCAATTCCTATGTTATTAATTTATGAAGTCAGTATATTTATATCGGCTTTCGTAGTAAAAAGAAGTTTAAAAGCAGATGAGCAATCAAGTTAAAGAATTTAATGAATATCGTTCTAAAATGAACGAAAAGTTATTGGCTGACAATAATAAAATTGTAAAACGCATTTTCAATTTAGATACTAATGCCTACGCAGAAGGTGCATTAGATGTAAAAACTAAAGAACTTTTGGGTTTAGTAGCTTCAACTGTTCTTAGATGTGATGATTGCATAAAATACCATTTGGAAACCTCACACAAAGAAGGTATTACAAAAGAAGAAATGATGGAAGCCATGGGAATTGCTACTTTAGTTGGTGGAACTATAGTTATTCCTCATTTAAGAAGAGCTTACGAATTTTGGGAAGCTTTGGAAGAAAGTGCTCAGTAATCAGATTTCAGTTGGCAGATTGCAAAATTGAAGTTAAATAGTAAAATCAAGCCAATGATTTTTGTTAATTTGCACAAATAAATTCAGTACAACAGTATCTCATTAATAGGAGATAATGAACTAAATTCAAAAATAGAGTTTAGCATTGATGAGATGCTGAACTAAATTCAGCATAAATATGAAACTAAGAGCCGAAAATTTAATCAAAACCTACAAAGGTAGAAGCGTTGTAAAAGGAATTTCTGTTGAAGTAAATCAAGGAGAAATCGTAGGGCTTTTGGGACCAAATGGTGCTGGAAAAACTACTTCTTTCTATATGATTGTTGGATTGGTAAAACCAAATTCTGGAAATATTTATCTTGATGATATGAATATTACTGAGTTTCCTATGTACAAACGTGCTCAAAATGGTATTGGTTATCTGGCTCAAGAAGCATCTGTTTTTAGAAAATTAAGTATTGAAGATAATATCTTGAGTGTATTGCAATTGACAAATCACACAAAAGAAGAGCAAATTGCAAAAATGGAAAGCTTAATTCATGAATTCAGTTTAGAACACATTAGAACCAATCGTGGTGATTTACTTTCTGGAGGAGAGCGACGTAGAACTGAGATTGCAAGAGCTTTAGCAACTGACCCAAAATTCATCTTACTTGACGAACCTTTTGCAGGAGTTGATCCTGTTGCAGTTGAGGATATTCAAAGAATTGTAGCCCAATTAAAAAATAAAAACATCGGAATTTTGATTACTGACCACAATGTTCAAGAAACTTTGGCTATTACTGACAAAACTTATTTGATGTTTGAAGGAGGAATTCTAAAAGCTGGAAAACCTGAAGAATTAGTTGAAGACGAAATGGTAAGAAGAGTTTACTTAGGTCAAAATTTTGAATTACGTAAAACCAAAATTGACTTCAACGCACCAAAAGTAGATTTAGACGTTTAAAAAAATGGAACATCCATCGAAAGAGACATTAGATAAATGGCATAAAGATCCTAATAATTGGAAATTTGGTGGCATTTATTATAACAAAGAAGACAAACGTATTTTTCCACCAAAAAGAGTAAAATGGATGGGTTGGACTGTAAATTTTGCCAATACAAAATCTGTTTTAGTTTTTGCATTAGTAATGATTTTAGTAATTGCTATTCTATATAATTCTAAAGTAACTAATTAATCGTCAAATATTCTAACATCTTAGGCGTACCGTTATAGATATTCAAATCAACTCGTTCGTTGATTCCTTTTATTGTTGCTTTTTCTGTAAACTGCCAAAAAAGCCAATCCTCTTTTATATTTTCTACAAAGAAATTGTAGTTAGCAACCCAAAAAGTATATCCTTTAAATTCCTCTTTTAGAAAATCTTCATAATATTTTTCGCCAGTGTAAATAATAGGTTTCACCTTATAATGTTCGTCAATTTTTTTCAACCAACGTTTTAATCCTACTTTCAAACTATCAATAGATTGTTCTTTTGGCAATTGTTCTATATCTAAAACTGGAGGCAAATCACCTTTTTGCAAAGTTACTGTCTTAATAAAATTTTCGGCTTGTTCGATTGAATTTTCGTTTGGACGATAATAATGGTAAGCTCCACGAATAAAATGATGATCTTTGGCAGCTTTCCAATTGTCATTAAACTCTGAATCCTCTTTATTATTTCCGGCTGTTGCTCTAATAAGCACAAAATGTAATGGAAATTTATTTTCAACAGAATCTATTTGTTCCCAATCTATTTCACCTTGATATTGGGAAACATCAAACCCAAAAGTCAATTCTTTATGAGCTTTCAAAATTTGATAAATTCTAGCTTGAGCCACTTTATCTTCTTTTAAAACTTTATCTGTTTTGAAACTAAAATAATATAGTATAGCATTACGATAGTGATATATTCCTAAAGAAAAAAGAATAATCAAAAGCGATATAATAATAAACTTTAAAGAAAAAAAAGTTTGCTTTTTCTTAGTAGCTCTTTTTCGAATTGGTGTTTTTCTCGTGGTAGCTTTTGCCATAAAAGTATTGATACTTACTACTAAAATCTTAATACTAAATAACTACTTTTTTGCCAACATATTATTTGCAACCGACAATAAAACATATGTCATTATGATTAAAGGAATTGCAAGATATTGCAAAGTTGCAATCATTACTATTGAAAGAACTAAAAAACCAATTTGTAATTTATATTTTTGAAAACTAAAATTCTTTATTTTTAATGAAAACAACGGAATTTCAGCATTCATTACATAAGCACTTAACAATGTAATTGCCAAAAGAACCCATTTTATATTTAGTAGTTCACTTAAAGTAAGAAAATGACACTCTTCAATAACCAATGGTAAACTCATTATAAAAAGTGCATTTGCAGGAGTTGGCAAACCAATAAATGAATCAGATTGTCTTGTATCGATATTGAAATTTGCCAAACGATAACAAGCGCCAAGTGTGATAACAAAACCTAAAAAAGAGACTTGAAAAAAAGACAAATCATTAGTAATTTGCATAAAACTTCCATCAAACGACAACATTTGATACATTACATATCCAGGCGCTACACCACTTGTAACCATATCTGCTAAGGAATCTAACTGAACACCTAAAGGTCCGGCTACACCAAACTTTCTGGCGAAGAAACCGTCAAAAAAATCGAAAAATATTCCCAAGCAAACAAAATAAAATGCCAAATCAAACCTCAATTTAGAGACAAAAACTATGGCAATACAACCACATAATAAATTTAATAAAGTTAGTATATTAGGAATGTGTTTTTTGATGTTCATGCTTTTAATTTTTCTAAAGACAAATGTAATACAATAAGTTTATACATAAGTACGTTTGTAATTAGAGTTTTTATTTGAGATATTATTATGAATTGTATATGAAGTTAGCTCAATAAAAATTTCTATTTTTGAAAAAATATTTGCTTTGAAGAAAATTCTTTTTTTAACTTTCATTTTAGGCTGCACTTTAGCTCATAGTCAATCTGTTAGAAAATATTCTAACGAGTTTATGAACATAGGTGTAGATGCTGCTGCATTGGGAATGTCTAATGCTGTTGTCGCGCATACTAATGATGTGAATTCTGGCTACTGGAATCCAGCAGGTTTACTTGGTTTAGAAGATAGTCAAGCGTCGTTGATGCATGCAAGTTATTTTGCAAATATTGCACAATATGATTATGCTGCTTATGCCAAACCGATTGATGATGACAGTGCTTGGGGAATCTCTTTGATACGATTTGGAGTAGATGACATATTAAACACCACACAACTTATTGATGGTGATGGAAATATTGATTATAATAGAATCAGTAAATTTTCAACTGCCGATTATGGATTGACTTTATCTTATGCCAGAAGACTTAAAATACCAGGTTTTCAATATGGAGTTAATGCAAAAGTGATTCGACGTGTCATTGGAGATTTTGCAAATTCATGGGGTTTTGGTTTTGATTTAGGATTACAATTTGAAAGAGACGATTGGAAATTTGGTTTAATGTTGAGAGATATTACTACTACTTATAATGTATGGGCTATCAATGAGGAAGAATATGCTAAAATAAAAAATGCCATTCCGGGTGAAAATCAAGATTTACCTGAAAGTTCAGAAATTACACTACCAAAAGCACAACTTGGAATGTCTAAAACATTCGATTTTCATAATGAAACGTATTTAAAAGCTTCTGGAAATTTGAATATGCAATTTGCTAGAACCAATGATATATTATCAACTAACTTTGTAAGTATCGATCCTGCTTTAGGATTTGAATACAACTATACTGATTTAGTATTTCTAAGAGCAGGTGTTGGAAATTTTCAAAACATAACACAATTAGATGGTTCCAAAAAAGTAGGTTTTCAGCCTAACATTGGTCTTGGATTTAAATATAAAGGAATTCAAGTCGATTATGCTTTGACCGATTTAGGTGATCAAAGTGCCGCTTTATATTCAAATATTTTTTCTGTAAAAGTTGATTTTAGTGCTTTTAGATAACCATTATGATTAAAAAATTACTTTTTCTACTTATCTTATTTTTTCAAACCTTTGGTTTCTCTCAAAATCCAGCACTATCAGAAAATGCTTCTGTAAGTATTTTTACTTGTGGAAGAGGAAATGAACTTTACTCCACTTTTGGTCATACAGCCATACGAATTAAAGATTCCATAAATAACTTAGACGTTGTATATAACTATGGTGCTTTCGATTTTAGAACTGAAAATTTCTATCTAAAATTTGTAAAAGGTGACTTACAATATTTCATCAATGCTACTTCATATGACGACTTTATTTTTGAATATCAAAGTGATAATCGCGAAGTTATCGAACAGACTTTATCATTTCCATTAGCAAAAAAACAAGAACTATTTGAACTTTTAAATGCTTCTCTTTATTCTGAAGAAAGAAATTATACGTACAAATTTATAGACCGAAATTGTACTACGATGGTTGTAGATAAAATTAATGCCATTGTAGGTCAAAAAATAATCGAAAAAGTGGATGATAAATCCATTTCATATAGAGAATTACTTTATCCTTATTTTGATAATCACTTTTATTATAAATTGGGTATAAACATAATTTTTGGAGCAAAAACAGATGCAAAAGCTGAAAAACTATTTCTTCCAATTGAGCTGTTAAATAGTTTAGACAAAGCCAAAATTGAAAGCAAACCTTTGGTTGTAAAAAAAGAAACCTTAATTAAAGGAGCTGAGCTTACTTCTTCCTTTTCTTTTATAAATAGTATCTATTTCATAGCTCTTATCCTATTAGTGATATCTTTAATCAATAATAAGTATGTTTCATTATCCTATCTATTCCTATCAGGATTATTGGGGATTTTTCTTTGCCTAGTAGGATTATACTCAGAGCATAAAGAAGTTTTGTGGAATTATAATGCTTTACTGTTTAATCCAATATATATAATCTTAGGATTTTTGGGAAGCTCTTGGTTTAGAAAAATGGCTAATTTTTGTTTTGTAATGACCTTAGTTTATATTGCAATTATGATAGGAAAACCGCATTTACCATTAATGATTCCATTTATTTTAGCCAACAATTATATTTTGTTGAAATTACTAAAGAGAAATAAAAAATTGGAGCCTAGCATTTAAGAAACTTATTGTCCTCTATAAAACAATACTGTGCTAAACGTTTTGATAATAATATTGATATCAAGAAAAATACTTCTGTGCTTGATATAATATAAATCATATTGTAGCTTCATCAAACTATCTTCAATAGAATCACCATAAGCGTAATTTACTTGTGCCCAACCTGTTAATCCTGGCTTTACAACATGCCTAGTTTCGTAGAATGGCATCATTTCTGCGATTTCATTAACAAAAATAGGACGTTCTGGTCTTGGCCCTATAATTGCCATATCACCTTTTAATATATTTATAAATTGAGGAAATTCATCTAATCTAGTTTTGCGCATAAACTTACCGAAAGGCGTAATTCTGCTATCATTGGCGGTTGTAAATACAGCTCCATTTGCCTCAGCATTTTTCACCATAGTTCTGTATTTATATATTTTAAATACTTCTCCATTTTTACCTACACGCTCTTGTGTATAAAATAAGCCGCCTCTATTTCCAATGAGATTACCAATTAAAATTATTGGAAAAAACAATAAACCAATAGTCAAACCAATTACTGAAAAAATCACTTCAATCAATCTTGATACCAATAAATACAAATGATTTTGATTACTTCTACTAAAAGGAAAATATCTGTAAAAATCTCGTGAAACATATTGCACAGGAATTCGTTGTGTAATAGCCTCATATACTTGTGTATACTCTCTAATTATAAAACCATTTTCTAATAAATGAATCAGTTGATTATATAAACTAACTGTTATTCCCTCGGTTTTTTGAGAAGCAATTACTATTTCAGAAATAGAATTATTTCTAACAAAATTTTCTAATTCATTAGGATGAATATTCTTAATTGATTTGAATTTAAAATTAAAAGAATCTTCTCCATCAGAATTAACAAATGCTATTATTTTATAATGTGGATCTGCATTTTCAAGGCCAGTAACAAGCTCTTGCAATTGCTCCTTATCACAAACTAAAATAGCTTTTTTCACAAATCGATGTGATGCTAAAAATTTTACATAAAAAATTCTCCATGCTAGTAAGGAACCAAAAATAGCTACAAAAAATATAATAATCTGTAGTCTATTTGAAGGTAAAACAGGTGTATAAATTGGAGTTAAAAGATAAATTAATACTGTTGTAGAAGAAGCAAGTATTATACTTTTTATTATTTGAAATTGATTACTTGCTACTTGCAAATTATACATTTCAAAAACAGATCCAAAAATATTAACATAGATAGCTAATACAATTGCCCAATAATAATTTGTAGTAGAAAATGTAAAATATTTAAAATCAAAAATAGAGCTTATAATGTACAATGATAGTAATACAAAGATTACATCAAAAATCTTCAGAAGAACCTTTCTTTCTGATACCTCAAAATGTATTTTTTTATTGCTATTCATTAGTACGTTTACAACTGTGACGCAAGTTAGTAAAATCTATACAAATTTAAGTACTATTTCAATATTTCAAACCATTTTTGCTTTATTACATTCCAATCAAAGGATTCTACAGTATTTCTTGCATTTGTAGTAATTTTTTCTCTTAAAATTTCATTATTGAAAATTTCAAGAATTGCATTGGTCATTCCATCAACATCACTATCACCAACTAAAAGTCCATTTTCATTGTCCGTTAGAAGAAACGGAATTCCTCCAACATTGGTTGAGACTATTGGCAAGCCTAATGCCATAGCTTCAATAACACTTATTGGAGTATTATCAAAATGTGTTGTATTAATAAAAACATTATAATCTTTAGACAATGCAACCCATTCTTCTTTAGCTAACTTTCCAGTAAATTCTACTTCTACATTTAACTCTGAAGCATGCTTCTTACAATCATCAATAAGGTTTTCTTTATCAGGACCAACCATTGCTAGAGTTGCATTTGGAAAATCTTTCTTGAGATTATATAATACATCAATTGCCATTTTTGGATTGTATATTTTCGAAAAAGAACGTACCCATAATAACTTTGGGGAATTAAATTCTCTTTTGTTAAAAGTATATTTTTTTGATTCTATAGTATTAGGAATAAATATTAAATTTTTAGCATATTTATCCTTGAAAGCTTCAAAAAGGTAATTAGATGGTGCTACCAGTTTAAACGCTTTATTAAAGATGAAATCACATAAAATCGGACTAGATTTTAACCTATGAGGTAAATTTCCACCATGTAATATAGAAATATATTTTTTATTAAAAAGCCTACAAATACTGCTTATTATCAAAGTATAGTAAAAACTAAATGTACTATAGGTATCAATAATTATGGTATCAACTTTTCTAATGTTACATATAGTTACATAAACCATATCTAGCATTCTAAAAAGTTGGTTATTTTTTTCTGATGCATATACAACTTCATATCCTTCATACTCTAAAAGAGCACCAAGAGTTTCGATGTAGGTTAAATTATTACCATGTTTTGATAATTTATTTCCGATATAGAGCAACTTCTTCGTCATCGAATCTTACTTTTAACATGGATAATGCATAAATAAATGAGGGTGATGCCGTTCGCATAGCGGCATGATTTATTGTTAAAAACCAAAACACAAGGAAACAAAATAAATATAAATTTTGTTTATTCCCTAAAAAATAAATTATTGGAGTAAAAATCAAAATCATTAGTCCTATGATACCAAGCGATCCGTGTTCGGCTAACATTCTAGTTATTTCATCATGAGACGCAGCAACATAACCCATCTTTTCAGTACGAATATCAGTACCTTTTGCAACACCAACACCAAAAAATGGATTCTCTAAAAACATTTCTATCTCGTCTTCTGCTAAAGTTCCTCTACCAGTCAAAACATCAGACTTTTCTACTCCAAGAGCATTTTTGTTTGCATAACGTTTATTAATTAACCCTCCTGTTTGTTCGGAGGTGTATATCCATGTAACCGACATTGCAGCTATGATAATTATAATAAGATAATTCAATTTTACTCGTCCTCTATATGCTGAATTAATATACATAAAAAAAACAAAAACAGCAATCATTCCAAAACCAGTTAACATACCACCTCGAGAAAAAGTTAAAAAACCGCGATAACTTATGTAAAATGCAATAACAATGTTTATTACAAACATTATCTTAGTTCTAGAATATAGAATTAATCTAGTAAAGAAAATAAACATTCCTAGTCCAAAAATAGTGGCAACTTGATTTGGGCCAAAGCCTCCAGAAAGAAACTCATTTGAACCAGTACCAGTAAGTACTTCCTTTATATTTGGAGCATACAAATTTACATAGGCTGCTGTAGAAATTATGGGAAGTCCCATCATCAATAAGATATTACCCATTTCATTCATACTAATTCGTTTACCAAAAGTATAAATTGTTGCCAATCCTAAACAAATTGGGCCTGAAAGATTAAAAATGATTTTTTTTCTGAATTCAACATTTAAATCTAAGGTTTCATTTGCAATAATAACCCCAGGAATGAGAATTAATAAAAAAAACCAATAGGGTAACGCATATTTTGAAAATCCTGAATATACAATTCCAAAAAGTAAAAAAATAAAAACACTATATTTAGCAAACTCATGACTCGGATTTCCATATGTCATACGAAGAAAAACTTCACTTCCAACTATATAGGCACAAATATAAAGGACTTCATTTTTTTTATTTTGAGATTTTATTAAAATGATCACTCCAGCTAAAATAATAAAGTAACCGTAAATTTGCGAAACAATAACTGGTGTTAAATAGATTAAAACTCCCAGAAATATGTGAATAACTACTAACCAAATATAATTTTTATCTTTATTTTGCATGCAGTCAATTTATTTTAATGTTTTTCAAATCTAAAACCCAAGAAAAATACTTGTCAATAACTACTTGCTCTGAGTATGTCTCTAAAATTACTTTGTGAATTTCTTTTCCAAATTTAAGTCTTAATTCTTTATCTGCCATCAAAGTACTTAAATTAACACTAAATCCTTCCGAATCACCTATCTTAGAAATAAAACCACATTTCCCATGTTGAACAATATAAGGAATTTGTCCTACGCTTGTTGAAACTACTGGTTTACAAAAAAGTCCATATTCTAACAATGCAACTGGTAAACCTTCTGAATTTGATGTAAAAACAGCTATATCACATTGATTAATTATATGTTCAGTATCTTGTTTAGAGCCATAAATGTAAATTACATTTTCTAAGTTGTACTCTTTTATTTTAGCTTTAAGCCTAGTTGAATAATCGTTATTTGAATCATTACCAACTAAATGAAAAGTCCATTCTTTAAAATCATTGTGAACTTTTTTAACAGCATCAATCAATAAAAAATGGTTTTTTTGATGTCTCAAATTGGCTAAATATAAAACTCTTTTACCGTCTTCTCCTTTCAAAAGAGTTGTTTTATCAAAATCGTTATTCTCAACAACATAATTTTGCAGATAAATGATGTTTTTACAGAATAATTTTCTTCTAGCCCATGCCTCTAATTCAGTATTCACGGCTATTATTCCTTTGAAAAAAATTGAAAAAAACTGTAAATAAATTGCTCCTTCTCTTTTTGGTATAACTCCTATTCCATTATGGTCATGCCATAAAATTTGTATTTTAGGATATGTCATTTTAACCATACAAGCAATAAAAAAAGAACTTGAATGTGCCTGAATGGTTCTTACATCATTTTTTTTACAGTAATTCCTTAACCTCATAACGGCCCAAAAATCAAAACGATGTTTTCTTCTTAAGAAAAAATAATTTACATCATCCTTGATGCTTTTTTTTAAACTGCCTTCTTTTCGGGTAACAACTAAACCAGAAAATTCCATTCTTGACGAAAGAGAATTTGCAAAACTGACTGCCATTTTTTCTGCTCCTCCAATATCAAGCGAGTCTATAATTTGAATAATCCTCATGATTTTAATATATTCTTTATTTCTTGTTCAAATTTATCAATTGTAAATTGCCGGGACCAATTTATTCCCTCTTTTATTTTTTTATTATATTCTTCTTGATTTGACAATAAGTCACTTATCGAAGTAACATCGGTCTGCAAATTTTCAGTTAATAAGATTCCTCTTTCACCAAAATTCAGCATATTTGGCACACAAGAAATAGGTGTTGCTATTGGTAAGCAACCCCAAAACATGGCTTCGGCAACCACTTTTGGCCAACCTTCGCTTTTGGAAGGCAATATTAAACAATGACTTTCTTGATAGATTTTTTTCATAGATTCTCTATCGGTATTTCCTTTTAGAAATATATTAGAATTCAATTTTTTTGAATGAATATATTCTTCTAGAATCGCTCGTTCACTTCCATCGCCATAAATTGATAATTCTATATCAAAATTCTGTTTTTTCAGTTCTTCAACAACCTTAATTACATAAAGTGGTTGTTTTCCTTTTGATAACATCCCAACGAAAATCATTTTTATTGTACCATTCATATTTCTTGGCTCAATTTCAATAATTTCAGATTTAGCATACGTAGCAGTAAAAAAAGGCTTAATATTTTTAGTTTGGTTTTTCCATTCTCCATAAACCAATACTTGCATATTTTTAGTAAGAAAAGTATTGCTAAGTATCCATTTTTGAATTTTATAACTTATGGGTTGCTTTGCTTTAGAATCCCAATTGCCTGCATATTTTACAGTTTTCTTTTTGTTTGGAAAAAACATCTGAATACAGCTAGCTAACAAACCAATATTCCCTGGACATCTAAGATGAATAACATCTGAATTATAAATACTTTTAAAAAGGATTATACAATTAATTAATAGTATTGGAATGGCTTTTAAAGCACTAAAAAATGTCTTAAAATTAAATTCTTTTAATTCATAAATCTTATCAATTTTAAAAGGAATTTTGGTTATCAATAAATCGCCTTCCTTTTCCCAAAACGTACATGAAAAAGCAATCTCATCTACATATTTTTGCCACACTTCAATTTCTTTTACGTAAGGACTATAGGCGTAAATCCCATCTGACTTTCTGATAAAAGGTGCTGATGAAATGACTAAAAACTTCATTATAAATATCCGTTAGATGAATTTTGAGAAATAACTTTTGCTGGAACTCCAAGCATAACAGAATTTTCTGCTACATCGGTTGTGACTAAAGAACATGCTCCAATCAATACATTATCACTAACAATAATATTTCCTGCAACAACTGAATTTGCTCCAATATAAACATTGTTCCCAATAATTGGCACGCCTCTTTTTTCATCAATACCAGAAACTCCAATGGTTACTCCTTGTGAAATATTACAATTGTTTCCAATGACAGCCTTTGCGTTTAAGAAAATCCCACCAAAATGACCTATATAAAAAGAATGCCCTATTTGTGCAGAAGCCGGAATTGAAATTCCTGTTGCAATTTCAATTGACTTTCTCCATAGTAAACAAAAGGAAAGAACGATTTGTCTTAAAACCGGAATTTTAAGTCTTCTGTGAAAAAAATTTGCTGTTCTATATTGCATTATTGCCCAAAATCCTTGCGTTAAAAAAAGTATCGTTATGAAGTTGCCTCCATACGATTTATACTTTTTATAATCTGATTGTATCAATGCAAACATAACTTTAGTTTTTAATTAAAGAATTGAAAAAATCGATATTCTTTTTGGTAATTTTATCAGCAGAAAATTTTTCTAAAACAAAGGTTCTAGCATTATTTTCAATTTCAATAGCCTTTGCTTCATTAGAAAAAACCCAATTGATTTTTTCAGCAATATCTTCAGGATTGAAGGGATCACAAAGCAAACCAGTTTCATATTCTGCAATCGTTTCTGGTCCTGGGCCTTCTTTTGTGAATACTACAACTTTTTTCATTGCCATAGCCTCTGGCGCAACCAATCCTTGTGTTTCCATGTGAGACGGAAAAACACAAACATGAGCCATTGCATACTTTTCAGGAATTTTATCATAATCAACCAATCCGTGGAAATAAATATCTTTAGATAATTCACCAAGTTTTGGCAATTCAACTTCTGTCAACATTTTTGTATAGGATGTTCCGTCAGGATAAAACCATTCTCTTCCATAAATTTCTAGAGTTGCGTCAGGAAATTGTTTTTTGATGTATGGAAAGGATTGTATCAGTTGTCGGACTCCTTTTTTCTCACAAACACTACCCACAAAAACAATACTATGCTTTTTTACAACTGCATTTTTTGGAGAAAAGAAATCAATATCTATGGGATAATTAATCAATTCAACTGGTTTGTTGTTGAAACTTAAAAACTTATTGGTGTGAATTTTGACGTAATTAGAAACAGGAATAAATGCATCTGCTTTCTTAAAAGAACGCTTCTCTTGAAAACCTTTCCAAAAATTTATTTTTCGGTTTTCAGATTCAGCAAAAAAATGATGTCCACCATGCAATCTAATTACATATTTTATATTTTTAATTTTATCTATGCAAAATAAACCTAATTCACTGGCTTCAACTACATCAATTGGATTGTTTTTATGAATTTCAGCTATTTTTTGGCTCGTTGCTTTTGCACCAAAATACCATCCTAATTTATTAATATTCTTATAATTTAATCTGTATATTTTTACACCTCTGTCTTCAACATATTCATACTCATTTTCATAATTCAAACCCACAATAGTGACTTTAACGCCATTTTGAACCAGCTTTGGAGCTAAAGTTTTAACAAAACTTCCAATACCGCCGTGAACAAAACCAGGTTTTGGATATTCATGTGTAATTATACAGATGTGCATGTTTTCTCTAATTCGTTTGCCAAATTCTTACTATTTTCATTTAATGGATGTTTTACAATTAGTTCCATCCATTTACTTCTATCTTTTCCTATTTGGCTTGGTTCTTCAATTGCTTTTAAAATCTTAGCTCCTATTTCCAATTTAGTAGTTATCCAACCTACAGCTTCAAGATTATTCATACTTCTAAAATGCTGAAATTGATAAACCTCTTTTACCGGTAGCTTAGAATTTACTCCTGGATCATAATTAAAATACAGACAAGGTTTGTCCAATACAGCAAAATCATGCGCCATAGTACTTCCCAGATTTACAACAACATCAGAATGTAAAACCGTATTTACCAACAAAGATATATCATTATAACTTGGAAAAATATTTATAAAATTACCATCTCCTTCTGTTTCGGTTCGCCAATCAGGATTTACTACAGAAACTAAATTTTTATACTTCTCTAAAATACAATTGAATCTGCCTGATTTATCAAACGGATTGATTCGGAAAAGTATTTGTGGTCGAACAGCAACTTCAATTTTACTAATTTCTTCACATAAATCTTCTAAATAATTTGGATCATATGGAGATGAAGTATCATTAGACGAAAAGCAAATGGTTTTTTTGTTTACATCCAATTTGTATTTTTCAAAGAATTCAGATTTGGTTAGATGCAATTTTTTATTAAAATAAAACTCAAATTGTGGCGTTCCAACAACCATTACTTTATTAGAATCAATTTCTGGATAAAGCAAATCAAGTTCATTCTTCATAAGTTCAGACCAAACAAAATAATAATCATAAGAAGACACCAACCTTGCTTTAGGAACGTTATCCCATGAATAAATAACTGTTGCTGTTTTGATTCCTTTACTTCTAGAATAATTTATTATTGGCGCACTTGTCATAGAACGCTGGTGCAGATTTAAAACAATATCAGGCTGAATTAGATCTATTTCTTTTGATAATTCTTGTGCAACATTGGTTTTGAGCATTAAATTATCATATTTTTTTTCTAAAAAAAGAATTGCATTATATGATTTTGAAACAAAAAAACCTAAAAATTCCGATAAATTTAAAAGAAATTTACGTTTGAAACCTTTTTGATTTCTGCTCCAAAAGTATGAAATAGTTTCGTTTTTAAGTTTCTTTTTGTTTATCAATAATCTTGCATAAACAACTACTTCTCTTATAATTCTAGCAATAAACGGTTCAGTAAAATATGGAATGAAAATAAATTCTTTTATATCTTGAGAAACAGTTTTAATTTCGGCAACAGCGGCATTAGGAATTTGATGAAAAACATAAATTTCAAATCCTCTTTGGGTTAATTCGTTTACAAAATCTGAATACAAATAATTTCTTACGACTACTCCATCAGGTATGATTAAAATGATTTTCATAACAAATTGATGATTTATTTTTGGGCTATAAAAATCAAATTATTATAGCCTTTTTTTCTGTCGTAAACTTGATTTAGTAATGCGTAATATTCTTCTAGTGAATAAATTTCGATTGATTTAAATCCAGACGATTGAATATCATTAAACAAGTCATTTTTTTTATAATAGTAACCCTCTACTTCAAATCCGTTGTAACCAGTAGTTCTATTTCCAACTTTTTCACCAAAATAAAATGAAAATAAATTTCTTAATTTAAAGTAGGTTGTTTTTAAAAAAGTTCCTTCTTGATTGTGAACCGTTCCAATTAATACACCATTTGGTTTAGCAATTTTGTAGGCATTTTTAAAAATATCAATTCTATCTTGTTTTTTTACAACATAAGTTAGCATACTGTTCAAAATAGTTACTAAATCAAACTTGTTTTCTACTTTATTATAATCTTTAGCATCAATTACTAGTGTTTTAGTAACCGAATCTACTTTCCATTTTTTTAAGTTTTCATTGCACTTTTCAATCATATTTGATGATATGTCAGAGGCAATTATTTCACTTGGTTTAAAAAAATTCTCAATAGTTTCAATTTCTCGACCAGTTCCACAACCAAAAATTTTTATGCTTTTTATATCACCAACTTTACTGTATATCTCTTTAGCTTTTTTAAACATAAAAATCTCAAATTCAGCAGATTTTTTCATGTTTTCTTGTACTTCGATTACATTATCGATTTCCCAAAAATCTTTATTTTCAATTTTCATGTGACTATTTTTTTTTCATTAACATCGTTAAGTGCATGCAAGAAAATAATTTTGAGAAAGAGGTTGCTGATTGTTCCCAATCGTCGTGGTGCCATTTTTTTCCCAAAGCTATTTTTTTTTCTTCTGAAATTGGTATAAACGACAACAAAAAAGCCCATTTGGTTTTACCCAACATTGCACGTTTTTCAACTACATCAAAAGCATTTGTAAATTTATAAACTGTTTTTTTTGTGAAGGGCCATTCCCAAGCAGCATCGGTTTGAAAAGGCCTGTAAATCATTCGAATAAATTTAATTGGCAAACTAGTTTCTAAAGGGTCGTAACTTATTACAACTCCATCTTTAGCTAATTTTTCGTTCAATCTGGCAATTAACAAATCTACATTGGGAAAGTGATGCAAAACACCATAGGCATAAATAATATCAAAATCTTTTTCGGCAAAATCATCTGAAAGAAAATCTATTGCGAGCGCTTTTGCATTAGGAAAAGGAGCAATTTTCTCGCTTAATTTTTCAATAGCAACATCGCTCAAGTCAATTCCGAAGTACTGTTTAGAATTTTCTGCCAAGTGAAGTGTTAAGTTATTTCCAGAAAAACAACCTAAATCTAGCACCTTTTTGTTAGACAAATCTCCAAACCAAACTTTATGAGTAGCATAAGTTTTTTCAAGTATTCCTAAACTTTTAGATATATTCTTTAATATTTTTTCTCTTAAAAAAGACCAAATCTTAGTGGCAAAGTTTTTTTTCTTGGTGTTGTAAAACTCTTTCTGCTTTACGTTGGTATCAATTATTTCCTGTTTAGTCTTCATCTCAATTTTAAAAAAAACAAATTTAACTTATAAATTTAATTTTCTGCTATTTAAAAACTTTTTTTAAATTAAATAGTAGTTTAGCAATAGATTGCTTGTAAGGTTTAAGCCATTTTTCCATAAAAATATAAATTTTGAAATAGAATGGTTTCAAAACCCAATATCTTGAGTTTTCAAAATTGAATAATTGACTGCCAAATCCTTCTTTAAATCGAACAACACCCTCACTTCCACCCACAGAAACATCATAAAATTTATATCCTTTTTCGATAGAATATTTAATTAGTTCGCAATGCATATAAACCGAAATTGGCAAGTTTTGATATTGTTTTAAAACGCCTCCATTAATATAAATTAAACGTTGTCCGCAAATCATAACATAAATTGCACCCACAACTTTATTTTGATAAACACAAGTTGCAATTATTGCCTGATTATTGACTACATAGTTTTGCAAAGTATCTTTAATAGAATCATAAGAACGCAACGGATAACCTTTGTTTTGAGCATTTTGAACAAAACATTCGTACGCTTCAGCAATAGCTTCTTTAGTTGTTACCTGCTGAAATTGAAAATCAAACGCACTAACTTTCTTTAAATTTCTTTTATGATTGGAACCAAATCCTTGAACAACCGCATCAAAGGTTTTATTATGTAAATCAACCAATCGCATTCCGAAAAGTGGAATAACATACTTGAATTTTGTTCCTTCCAATCCACTATAAAAAATACTATTTGATGAGATTTTATCTAAAGTATAATCATGGAAAGCATCACCACCTTTAAGTAGTGGCAAATTAATTTGAAAATAACAACAGTTCTTTTTAACCGCATATTCTTTCAAATCAGTTAAGACCGAATCCATTAAATGTTCTTGATTTTTATCTAAAACTGGCCCACAAGGAACAATTAAAAATTTAAAAACAGAAAATTTTGCGATTACAATTCCGCATCCTCCAATTATTTTATCATTTTCTGTGATGATATAAAAATCGTGATCAAAGCCATAAACATCATAAGATTTTATCCAAAAAGATAATTGGTTGTACAATCCTCTTTCGGTTGTCTGAAGATAATTGTCCCATTTATCAAGCCAATTTTGCTCTTTTGTAAAAAAGGATTGTATCATGTTATACTTCTTGAAGGAATATTTGTGTTGTTTTTTATAAAAATAACACCTTTTTCATCAATGTCAAAAACGGTTTCTTGAAAATTTTTATAAAAATCTAATAATTCTGACAAAGTTGGATTCCAGATGGCTTTCTCGGTTACCTTTTGAGCTAAATAATTAAAATTACTAACCACGTTTTCATTCAAAGAATTATCAGAATTGATTAGTTTTCCTTTGTAATGATTCATGTTGACTGAAAAATAAGTATGCGCAATAAACAATCCTGAATCTTGAACTAATGCATCAACATTTTCTTTACATAAAGCTTTAATAAAATCAACCATTTCAATGGCTTGAAAGATATAAAAATCGTTTTTGTCAATTTTATGCTTGAAAAATAATGGTGAATATTTGGCTACTTTGTAGGTTTGCTTTTTGGCTTTTTTCCAATTAAAAAAAACTTTTAAAAGCATGATTGTTACTGGAATTGCATTTTTAAACAAACCAAAAATTTCTAAAATTTTCCCTTTCTTAAAAATTCGTTTGGTATGCGTAATGGTTTCGATATAATTTCTAACTCTAAATTCATCATTATCATAATGAAAAATGATATTTTTAATAAGCAGTACTATTCGCTTCAAAAAAGGTAAATCGGAAATTGATTTATAATACTTTTCAAGATTAAAATCATTTGGATTCAACTGATTCAAAATACCTTTGGTTGCCATTGCTGCATCAATATAATTGCAAAGCACAGAAATATTTTTGTCTAAAAGCGAAGCTTCGTAGCGTTCTTTAGCAATAGCATTTTTCTCAAACATACTAAAATTATAGGGTTGAAAACCATGATCTATCCAGATGTTTATATTTTCTAAAGGCGGAATAAAATTATAAAACTCATTAAAAGCCTCTTCGTCACTTCTTATAGATTGCGTTAAGGAGTGATAACACAATTCGTGGTTGTCGTTTTTCCATTTTAATAATTCTTCTTTATCGTTTTGAAAAGAAGCATTATCGTCTCTTTTAGAAAAATGATTTAAAAAGAATCCTTTAGTAATTTTTAAATCAATTTTTTTAAAAAATTCACGCTGTATTTTTAAATTTTCTAAAGTATCAAAATCACAATGATCTGTAAAACAAGCAATCGCAGAAAAAGGAATTTTAGAACGACTTACTTCAATTGGATTGTTTTTCGTAAAAAGTAATGCTAAATTTTCATTCAAATCTAGTTTTGAGTTAGCAGAAACTATTTTCTTTGTGTTCAACTCATTGCAATATCTTGTAAGTGGTGCTGCAAATTCAGGGTTGAATCTCCAAAGTAACTCGTTAGGTTTATTTTTATTGATTTCCCAAATACCAAAATTTACGTTAGCTTGGACATAGCTTCCGTTTTGTAACTTTATTATTTTGGGTGAAAAATCATTTGCAATTCTGTCTTTTGATAAATCTACCCAAGTGTAATCATGATTTCTAAATGAAACAATTGGTTGCGAAAATTGGATTTTTATATCAAACGATTTCTCCTTTTGAAAATTTGAATTTTCAAAACAGAAAGCATTACCAACTGATTTACAGTCAATTGAAAAATCAAATTTTAACTTTGTAATCACTATTTCATTTGACATAATTACAAATCTCTAAATTGCTTTTGATGATTTACCTCCCAAATACTGGAATTTTTTAAGGAATTTAAAAACAATTGAGCACTATTTCCTTCTCCAAAATCGGAATTTGATTTTTGAATTTTATGGGAATCTATACTATTTAATGCTTTTAAAATACTTTCTTCTGAATAATCTACATTTATAATATCAGCATGAACGGCTCTGTTTTGCTGGCGTGTACCTATATTAATAATTGGAATTCCGTAATACGGAGCTTCACGTATTCCGGCGCTGCTGTTTCCTATTATAAATTGAGAATTCTTTAGTAATGTTAAAAAATATTCAAAACGCAAGGAAGGAAAAATTCTAAAACGTGAATTCTCTTTCAGATTCGAGTATTCATCAATTATAAACTGACTTCCCAAATCGTTATTAGGATAAATAACTACATAATTATGTGAATCGTTTTGCAAAGCAGCAACAAAATTTTGAGCATAGTGCTTCATATCGTTAGCTTCTGTCGTAACAGGATGAAACATTACGATACCAAATTGATCAAAAGGAATTTGATAATATTCTTTTGCAACTTCAATTGTCGGCAAATCATTAGAAAACATAATATCAATATCTGGCGAACCAATAGTATAAATAGATGATTTCATTTCACCCATTTGAACCAATCGTTTGGCTGCTTCCTCATTAGAAACAAAATGAATATGACTCAACTTTGAAACACTATGACGAATCAACTCATCAACAGTTCCAGATAATTCTCCACCTTCAATGTGAGCAACTAAAATATTATTTAACGAACCTACAATTGCTCCTGCCAAAGTCTCTACTCTATCGCCATGAACCAAAATCATATCTGGATGCACATTCTTGCAATAACTTGACAAACCTTCAATGGTTTTAGCCAAAGTTAAATCCATTGTGGTTTCGTGTGTGTGATTTTCAAAAGTGTGAACATTTTTGAAATTACAACGTTCAATCTCTATTAAGGTATATCCGTATTCTTTTTGCAAATGCATACCGGTTACAAAAACAAAAACTTCAAAATTAGGTTGATTTTCCAAAATTGAAATCAGTGATTTTATTTTACCAAAATCGGCGCGTGTGCCAGTTAGAAATAGAATTTTTTTATTCACTTTTAATATTGACTATAATTGTTATAAAGGTCTTCGACAAGATCAGATTGACAAATCTACCACGAATTTGGTTTATTTTAATTTGATTTATTCTTTAACTAAATAAGAAATGGCATGCGAATAAGGCAATTTTTTAACGGTTGCTTTTCCCTCAAAAAAATCATCCACCGCTTTGTTTGTTCCTGCAAAAGCGCCATAATCGTCTAATATTATAATGCCTCCAGTAGTGACTTTATCGTAAAGTTTTTCTAAAATATGCTTGGTTGGTTCGTACAAATCGACATCAATATGCAAAAGTGAAATCTTTAGATGTGGATTTTTTTCTAAATAATCATCTAAAGTAACTAAAATATCTCCTTTAATAATATCTACATTTTTATTCAAACCTTGTTTGTCCAATAATTCGTTGATTTCTTCAAATGAAATGCTTTTCCCACCATTAGTTTCGGCAACAAACGCATCTCTTTTATCTTTATCTTCCTCAAAATGAGCTTCAGGAAAATCACCAAAAATATCAAATCCGATTACTTTTCGGCTGTTAGTTTGTTCTAATAAATCTCTAAACTTTATCCATCTAAAAAATGAATTTCCTTTAAAAATTCCAAACTCTACAATTTCACCTCGTACGTTTGATGTTTGTTTGAAGAATTCTAAGTGGGTTAAAATTTTGCTGAAACGAGATGGATCGGCTGTAGCATAAAATCCGTTTTCATATTCAAATTTTCTATTTAAATCGTATAATTTATCCATTATTTAAAATCTTCAAAAGTTAATTGTGCGTCGTTTGCAATATCTCTAGTTGCTTCTTTTCCAAGAAGATCATTGAAATTTTCTGCAAGTATTTTTCCTGTTCCTGGTCGTTTTACCCAAATATTTTCTTTAGTTAATATTTCACCTTTTTTAATTGGCGCAATAGAGCAAACCGTTGCAAATGCAAAATCTATGGTTACTTGTTCTTCTTTGGCTGGTTCTTTTGTTCCGCCGCGCATTTGCCACATTTCATTGGAAGAAATAATTAATTCGGCTGTAGTCTTTTCGTCCATACTACAAACGATATCTGGACCAGTTCGTTGCATGTGATCTGTAAAATGACGTTCTAAAATACTAGCACCAAGCGCAACAGCACCAAGACATGCATTGTTGTTTAACGTATGGTCAGACAAGCCAAAAACTTTATCTGGAAAAGCCTCATGCAATTGAGTCATCGCACCAAAGCGCACTAAATGAATTGGTGTTGGATATAAATTAGTAGTGTGCAACAAAGCAACCGGAATATTATGTTTATCAAAAATAGCAACTGCTTTTTGAACACTTTCAATTGTATTCATTCCAGTGCTTAAAATTACTGGTTTCCCAAACGAACAAATGTGCTCTAAAAGTGGATAATTATTGCATTCACCCGAACCAATTTTATAGGCTGGAATATCAAATTTCTTTAATCTTTCAGCAGCAGCTCTAGAAAAAGGCGTTGAAATAAAAATCATTCCGTTGCTCTCTACATAGTTTTTCAGTTCTAGTTCGTCGGCTTCATTTAAAGAACAACGTTCCATAATTTCATAAATTGAAACATCGGCATTACCAGGAATAACTTTTTTGGCAGCACCGCTCATTTCATCAGAGACAATATGGGTTTGATGTTTTACCACCTCAACTCCAGCGCGTTTGGCAGCATCAACCATTTGTTTGGCAACTGTTAACGAACCTTCGTGGTTGATTCCGATTTCGGCGATTACTAATGGTGGAAAATCAGGTCCTATTTTTCTACCTGCGATTTCTATAAAGGAATTCAAATTACTCATTATTTTTATTTATGATTGGTAAAGGTAGCCAGTTTTTCTTTCCGTAATAAAAAAGGTTTTTCGATAAACTTAAAGGAAATTCCAGCAACAATTATAGTTAATAAAATTGAAATTAAATATAATGCAAAGTGATTAAATAAATTAAATTTCAAAAGGCAATTTAATACAACAACAATTATTATTTGATGATACATGTATAGTCCGTAAGAAATTTGTCCTAAATAATTAAAAGCATCATTTTCGAGTAGGTTTTGAAGTTTGGGATGATTTACCAAATTGATTATTACAATAACAAACAAAAATGCAAAAACGGTAGATTTAAGGAAGCCTAAATTGTAGTGACTTACCAATAACAAAATAACAGTTAAAATCGCCAAAACAAAAATTATTTTATGGGTTAGAATACTAATAATTTTACTTTTACAGTAAAGCATGTAAGCAGCTAAAGCACCAATAGTAAGGCAATCTAGTTGAAAAGCGAAAACAAAATTAATGAAAATACTACTGTATTTTATATTATCATAAATACCCGTACTTATGCTTATAATAACTAAATTGTATGCTAGGATTAGACCAAAAAAGATTGGTTTTAGTTTTTGAAATTTATTTATTATGATTGGCCAAATCAAATAAAACTGTTCTTCTGTTCCAATAGACCATGTTTGTGCAGCAAACGGAATACCTACAATACTAATCAAAATATTAGTTAAGAAGAAAACAAAAAACAAAATAATCATTACCAACCTCGAGGTTGAAACTATTTCTAATTCCATATTTGGAATTGAAAAAATTGAAAAATGAGGCAATACAAATAAAGCGAGAATTACAATTACATAGTATAATGGCCAAATCCTATAAATACGTTTGAGATAAAAGTTCTTAATCCCAATAAACCCATTTTTTTCTTTCTCTTTAACCAACAAAAAAGTAATTAAAAAACCACTTAATACAAAAAAAAGAGAAACTCCGAGTCGCCCAATTTCTTTGATATTTTGGAAATAGTTTGGCAAATCAAAGTGCGATTTATTTAGTTCTAAATGACTTACAATAACCATTAATGCAGCAATAAAACGCAAACCGTTAAGGTTATTAAAATATAGTCTATCTTTCATTAATGTAGTTTTTGGTAAAGAAATTCGGCGTAGTCAAAATCATCTTGCGTATCGATATCGACGTTAGCAAAAATATGATTTACTACGAATGGAAAAGCATTTTCTGAAATTATTTTATTATCAAGAATTGACTTGGCATTTGTAATGTATAATAATCCATTTTCAAAAAATAGTGGTTCTAAATCTTGGCTTCTTTGTCCAATTTCATAATTAAATGGTATAAATTTAGAGGCAACAATTTTTCCAAATTTATGATGGTTTTGTGAAACAGTAAATAAACTGTCTGAACCAGTTTCTTGAAATTTAGTAAAACATTCTTTCAATAAATTTTCTGGCCTTAGCGGATTAGTTGGTTGCAATAAAACTACATTTTCAACTTCGTCATTTATAGATTGCAAAACATGTTGCAAGGTTGTAATTGTAGGTTCTAAATCGCCTGAAATTGCTGATGGCCTATCGATTACTTTAGCTCCAAATTGAAGTGCTATTTCTTTAATTTTTTCATCATCAGTAGAAACATAAATTTCATCTATAATGTCACTATTTGCTTTAGCATACGAAATGCTATGCACCAACAACGGATAATTTCCTAACAAAAGAATATTTTTATTAGGCAATCTTTTAGATCCGCCACGTGCTGGAATTATGGCAATAGTTTTACTCATTTAATATAATTTTATTTCTTCTGGATTTCGTTTTAAATGAAAAACACGTAACCAAATTTCAAAAACAAATAATCCGTACATTATTTTACCCAATTTGTTAGATTCATTTTTTCTAAAAACAGCTAAATAATTAAGTACTTCTTCAGAATTTATGAGTCCTAAATCTGAAGAAATTCCTTCTTTAATAAAGTCTTCTAGCAAATTTCCCCATTGATTTTTCATGTATTTTACATAAGGAATAGAAAATCCTTTTTTTGGTAAATCAAAAAAATCTCTTGGCAGATATTTTGCTCCTATATTCTTTAAAATTTCCTTATCAATTCCATTTGGCATTAGTTGTTCAATGGATAATTTTGAGGTGTAATCAATTATTCTATTATCTAAAAATGGTGCTCTTGATTCTACTGAAAAAAACATATTAGCAGCATCCATCTTGAACAAGTAATCACTTGCTAATTTAGTTTTTATTCCAACATAAAGCAATTTATCTTCTTCTCTATCGCAAAATTCATTAGAATCGGATAAATAGTTTTTAATATTATTGTGATAATTACCTTGCTTAATAATTTTTTTTACAACACTTGGAAAAAGTAAATGATTGTTGTAGTAGGTTTCAATTCCTGCCCATTTGAAAATTCTTTTATCGTTTAATTTATAATTTAGAACATTAAAAGGATAATTAAAAGAGTTCTCAATGACTGTATTTATTACTTTTTTAGATAGAAAATTACCTTTAAAACTGTTGTGGAAATAATTTAGTGGTGCTTTATAACCTCCAAAAATATCATCACCTCCATCACCAGAAAGCATTACTTTAAAATTGGTTTTGGCTTCTTTTGCAATTTCCATATTTGGAATAATTGAGGCATCTGCAATTGGCTCAATAGTTTTCAAAATATGTGGAAGGTTATTTACGCAACTGTCTTCGAGCTTTATAAGTTTGTGTTTTATTCCTAACTTTTGCGATACAATTTTAGATTCTTCGGTTTCATCATATTTGCTGTTTCCTGGCATTGTTAAGGTATACGCAACAACATCCTTTTTTATTTTAGAAGCTATCGATGCTATTATACTTGAATCGGTTCCTCCACTTAAATATAAACCAACAGGAACATCGGCCACAAGTTGTTCTTCAACTGAACTTTGAAGCAAATTATGAATTGTATTTTCTATTGTTGCACTAGAATCTTCAATTTTATTTTTATAATATGGATTCCAATATTGTTTGGTTTCAATTACGTGTTTTGATAATTTTAAGTAATATCCTGGTTGTAATTTTTCAATTCCTTTATAAATACAAGTTTTATTGTCTATATTTTGATACGTTAACAACTCATAAATGGCTTGCTTATTAATTACTAAATTGAACTCACATAAAGGCACTATTCCCGATAAATTAGAAGCAAATCCAAAAGTATCTTTATTTTGAAAATAATAAAATGGTTTCTCACCAAATCGATCTCTTGCTGCAAAAAGTACTTGATTTGTTGTGTCCCAAATTACAAAAGAAAACATTCCACGTATTTTTTGGAGTATTTTTTCGCCAAACAATTGATACCCTTCGAGCAAAACTTCGGTGTCTGAAGTGGTTCGAAAGTTGATTCCTTTAGTAACGAGTTCGTTTTTTAGCTCTTTGAAATTGTATATTTCTCCATTAAAAACAATTATAAACTTTCCGTCTTTGGATTGCATTGGTTGATTGGAACGTTCATTTATGTCTAAAATTGACAATCTATTATGTCCTAAAACTATTTTATCATCAATGTAAATATCTGAAAAATCGGGACCTCTATAGTCCATATTTATCAAAGAATCCTTTACATTCTCAATAGCTTTTTGTTGAAGTTTACTCCAATGTAACAAACCACTAATTCCGCACATAGTTATGTTTTACCTTTAAATCGTTGTTCCCATTTATCAAAAACTTTTGCAAATTTTAGACACCATTCATCATTACTTAAAATTTGATTTTCAAACGATTGCACCTGATAATTTTTGTTCATTAATTCAAAACTATCATTGAAACTTTTTACCCAATTAGCTACAATATTCGGACTATCAATTAGAATACCATTTTCAGAATTAAAGAAATCTGAAACGCCACCATTATTTGCTGCAATTGAGAAACATCCGCAACACATTGCTTGAGCTAAGCTTAATCCAAAACCCTCTTTGCACAAGGTTGGAAACAAATAAACATGAGCTATTTTATAATATTTATCGACCAAATCACTTGGAACTTGTCCTATAAATTGTACTCCATTTATTTTTTCGCTACGTTTTGCTCCTACTACCAAAAGTTGTGCCTCATCTGGAGATTTATTCCAATCTTTCCAGGCATTCAAAACGATATTTAATCCTTTTTTTTCTCTGTCATGAGACAACCATAAATAAACAATTTTGTCTTGTAATTGGTTCTCTTTTAAAAGCGATTCCTTTTCTAGTTTAGGAATTGAAAAAAACTTTTGTTTATTTACCGGATTATTTATTATTGTTACTTCTGGAGTAAATTCTATGTATTTTTGTTTGTTATATAAATAGGCATTTTCAGTTAGAAAAATCATTTCACTACAATTTTTAAGAAAAGTAGCATTTGTAGTATCATCTAAATAATAGGAATAACCGCAATTGTAAAAAATTAAAGTCACTTTATTAAGTGCATTATTTTTTTCAAGATAACTATTGATTGCTATTTTTAACTTTACATTATCTACAACACAAATTATTAAATGATCATGCTTTAATAAAAGGTCTCTAATGGATTTGGTATATTCTTTATATCTATACCCTTTAAAAAACTTAGATATAAATTTAGATTTATATTGATTAACTCGATAAAAAGTGGTTTTTGATTTTAATGTTCCGTTTGTTTTACCGCATATATAATAATCGATACAATTGTAATCACTTTCCAGAAAATATTCCATTCGTTGAGACCATGATCCATTTTTTGGATACGGAATTGGATGTTCTGATATGATAACTTTTGCGGTATTCATTGTTAATGATTGACTGGATTGGAAGAAAACGATTTTCCAGAAGTAAGAATGCCGTAGACTTTATTCTTAGGATTTATTTTCTTTACATCAAATTTGGATTCTTTTAATAAAATAAACCAATCACTAAGAATTTTTCTTTCATCTAATCTTCTAACGTCATCTAGAAAAATACTAAAGTCTTCATTAATATTATTTATTATTGATGGTACAGCTGGTTTTCTTGATTCTTTTCCCAAACCTCCACTTGGGCCATCAACAAGTATCAAATCAAATTTTTCGTTATTTACAACTTTTGCAACTTCATTTTTATCATACCACAAAACTTCACTTGAATTTTTTACTAGTGGTATGTGATGTAAAGTAACAACTTGGTTACAATAGTATTTTTCAAGTTGAGATGCTATAAAATCGCACCATGACTTATTATCTTCTATAGAAATTATTTTAGCATCGAGCTTATTCTCTACAATAAATTTTGCTAAAATAACGGTTGAAATTCCAGAACCAAACTCAATTATTGATTTTCTATTGTTAATTTGAAGGTCATTAATTACGTGAAGAATAGTATTTGGATTTAATGAAAATGTTGTAAATGGCAATATTGTAGCATTTGGAAATAACCGATGCAACAAAATACTAGCGTTCGTATCGTAAGTATTTCTTGATAACTTATCGAAATAAAAATTTAAACTAAATAGTTTGATTAGTTTACTTAACATTATTGTTTGTTTTTAAAAGTCTTTAGAATTAAGTCCTAAATAATTTAGTGCTTTTAATTTGATAGTTGTGTTTCTTGCAATTAATTTTTGAATTACAAATCCAATAGTTCTTCCAATTTTAGAAATAGGTTTGGCTTTAAAATCTGATGAGCTATGTTGAGGCATGGTTTGTTCTTTTTTCAAAAGTGCCAATTCATCGTGCATCCAATCTTCTATTGAATTTCCCATATGAAAAGCATAATTATCTACAGTAGAAATTCTTAAGAAACCCATTTCCTCATTGGGAATATCAATAAACTTATTTTCAACACCACCTACAATTTTAATAAATGCAGGTCCATTTGTTCCTTTATCAAAAACTTCTCTTCTTAAAGTTGCAACAAAATGTCCTCCACCCATAACAGCTTTGGCATTTTTTTTCTTATTGTAAATTACTAAATACTTTTCAAGATGAATTGGTTTTAGTAATGATTTAGCATTTCCTAAGCTATCATCAAATCGAATCATGGCTTGAGGATCGGAAACTGGTTCAAATTTTAATTTGCTTTTGAACAATCCAAAATACCAATTATTTTTTACAAATTGAGATACTGCTTTGCTATTAGGAACAGGACAAATCATTCCTGCCTGCGGAAAATCTATCATTAAATCTTCCATTGCTTTTTGCCAATTTTGTTTAAAAAAAACATCTGAATCAGTAATGGTAATTAATGGTTCTAAATTTCCCTTTACAGATGCTAATATGGCGTTTATTTTTCCTAAATTCTCTTTGGAGTGAAAAACTTGATCTATTAATTCCGACTCATTATATTTTTGATCAATATATTCCTTTACATCAGCATGACAATTGTTGTTGTAAATTGTAATTCTTGTTTTAGAATGAACAGTGAGTAATAATGATTCTATACATAGTTTAAAAACTGGAAAAGCTTGAGTAAAATAACCTTCAAAATGTGGTATATAAACAGGAATAACTATGCGATGATAATTATTAAGTTCAATTTCTTTATTATTTTTTTCAGGATTAATTCCTATTCTCATAATGATCTATTAGTTTTTTGATTCCAACTTCTAATCCAATCAAATCTCTTTGGAGCAAATTTTTCATTTTTGAAGTATCTGGACAACGACGAGTCATATCGCCTTCTTCTAGTGCAGGTAAATGAATGATTTGAGATTTTGAACCTGTTACTTCAATTACTTTTTTAGCCAAATCGAGAATAGTCATTTCAATATCACTACCTACATTTAAGACATCATTTACACATTTTTCGCTATTCATAGCTTTAACACATGCTTCTATATTATCATCAACATAACAAAATGAACGTGTTTGCAAACCGTCACCATATAATGTAATTGGTTCGTTTTTTAATGCTGCTTTAATAAATCTTGGAACAACAAAATCTTCACTTTGATTGGGTCCGTAAGTATTAAAAAATCTAAAAATAGTATATTCTAAACCATATTCTTGAAAATAAGATTTAAAAAAAGCTTCACCAACATTTTTCACAATTGCATAAGGCAATCTTGAGTTAAGTGGAGTTGTATTTTCGTTTTGAGGAATTTCGAATGGTTCTCCATAAACTTCAGATGAACTCGAATAAAATACTCTTTTTACACCTGAATTTTTAGATAAAGAAAGAATATTTTTTATACCTTCTATATCATTAAGAACCATTATTGGATTTTCAAGTGTTCTTTTTACCCCAACTACAGCTGCATAATGAAACACATAATCAAAATTATACCTGCCAAAAATCGGTACAATATCATTGTAATTGTTGGCATCTGCTTTAATAAATTTAACATTTTCTTTTTGAGGCACTTTTAACAAACTTCCAGTAGAAAGATTATCCGCTATAACTATAAAATTATCATTATTTTCAGATAATTTATTAGCTAATGCGCTTGCTACATTTCCTGCACCGCCAGTTATTAGAATGTTTTTTTTGTTATTCATCTTATTTATAATGGGTTAATTCTTTAAATTGTTTAAGTTTTTTAAATAATAAAATGGATTTAAAAATATTTTCCATTTGCTAATTATTACTTTGTTGTCTTTATAAAAAATATTTCTATTTCTTATTCCTGTTCGAGCTAATTTTACTGCAATTTTATACAAAGTAAATGGATTTTTTATGCCCATTTTTAAAAAATTTTCAAAAAACCTTCGTTCTATTCCAATATATTTCTCTTCATTTTTAGACAACCTTGAAATGGAGTTACAATCTCTATAATATGATAATGGTTCGTTTATGTAATAGATTTTATAAAAGTAAAACATTCTTTGGTAAAAATCTAAATCTTCACCAACAACTAATTGTTCGTCGAATTGCAATTTGTCGAAAACTTTTTTTCTAAACAAAGGTGTTGGTGACTTTATGCACCAATTTCCTAGTGCATTCCAAAAAACATAACCCGACCTACTATTTGCTTTATTGACTGCCGCACCAATTGTTTCGCCAGTTACTATTCCGTTCTCATCTATTATAGCTGCCGATGAATGTACACAAGCAACATCAAGGTTATTTGTAAGAATTGCTATTTGTTTTTCAATTTTTTCTGGCATAAACAAATCATCATCGTCAAGAAAAGCAATAAAATCTCCTGTAGCATTTTGTATCCCAAAATTTCTAGCAGAAGAAATTCCTCCATTTACTTTATAAAAGTACTTGCAGTTTTCAAATTTATTACAAATAGCTTCAGCATATTTTCTTGAAGAACCATCATCTATTACAAGAATTTCAATGTTTTTGTAGGTTTGATTTACTACAGAATTTATGGCATCCTCAAGAAACTCATCTCTATTGTATGTTGTAATAATTACACTAACCAAATAATTTTTATTTAGCTCCATAAAGTTTTGAATTTGATGAAAATAAATTTCAATAAAGTTAGATAATACTTTCTTTCAATAGAATGATTTCCTTTTAGATTTTTTAAAAAATCGTATTTTAATACCTCCTTTTTATTATTCCAAACAAAATGCTTAATGTAATGATCTATTAAAACTTGAACTTTATATTGTTGATTAAAATAGTTTAAATACTTAACTTTTTCAACATAAATATTCTTTAAAGATGTCGCATTCATTTTTACTGTAGTAGAATCTTGATGCCTTCTAAAGTAATTAAGTTTTTTATTCAAAAAAGCAACCGAATGATTTTGAACTAAAAGTGTCCAAAGAAACAAGTCTGAAGATTGTTTATTACAAAAAATTTCTTTTGAAATAGGTTCTGTTGGCTTTTTAAAAACAACACTACTTGCATTTGTAATATAGGTTTCTAGAGGCATTTTTGATAAAAACAATTGAGAAGAAATAATTTTAAATGTGTTTTCTTCTACATTCAAATCTTTAGTTCGCCTAGTTGAATCATAAATAATAATATCATTTTCAACATAATTGCTTACACAAAAAGCTAAACTTGTATTTTCATTTTTTTCTAAAACCTCTATTAATTCTTCTAAGAATGTTGGTTCAGAATAATCATCCGTTTCGGCAATCCAAATGTATTTTGTTTGTGCTAATTCAATTCCTTTTTGCCATGAAAAATAACCACTGCCAGAATTTGATTCATGGCTAATAAAATATTTTATTTTTGAGGGATTATTTTTAGCAAATTCTGATAAAATCTCTAAACTAGAATCAGAAGAATAATCGTCTATAATAATCAGTTCCCAATCTGTATATGTTTGATTTAAAATAGATTGTAAACGTTTATTTAAAAACTTTGCATGATTATAACTTGGTATTATTATAGAAAGAGTTGGCATTTAATTAAGTATTTGATTCCAACAATCTATTATAGTTTTTACTTCCATTTCCATACTGTATTCTGAAAGAATAAAGTCAGATGCTTTTTTTCCTTTTTCTATAAAAGGCGTGTTTTCGTTCTCATATTCTTTAATTACATTTTCTAAAGTTTTTGCGAAAGAAAGTACATCACGATCTTCAATTGGATAGCAGAAATCTTCTTTAAAAAATTCTTTACCTCCTTTTCCAGCATAACCAACAACAATACATCCGCAAGCCATAGCTTCTGCTGGAGGCATTCCAAAACCTTCATTAATACTAAAACTTAAAAAAATAGCACAATCTCTTAAGGTATTTGCTACTTGTTTTTCATTCATGTTTTCAATGGCTACCAATTCCCAATTTTCTAAAACACCTCTAAACTTTAAAATATTAATTACTTGAATTAGATCAACTCTAAGTCGTCTAGGCATAAAAGCAATTTTTCTTTTCTTTTGTGTATTAAGATAAAAATTCTTAGAATCAATACCATATCGAACTCGTTTAACATTCATTTTAGGAAAAGTATATTGAATGTATTCCTTAGCATTTTCAGAATTGACAATTGTAGAGATTAATTCTTTATTAAGATAAGGCGAATCATTGTTTTTGAGATTCAAATCATAGTGAAAAAAAGTTTGATATGCGCCTTGATTATAGATGACTTTACGATTTCCTTTTATTAAATTTCCTAATAATGGTCCATATACCTCTGGAAAGACAAACACATCATCTGGTAGTATGGTGATATCGTTTTTTGTTGAATGTTGTAACTGCTTTAGATTTTTTACAATTGATTTAATAACTTTTTTGGATTTGGAAAAAAGTCCAGTTGCATTATTATTAGCCATAATCAAATTATTCATCTCATTATGTATGCTATAACTATAAGCCACTTTCGTTTGATTAACAAACCAAGTACATTTAAACCTGGCATTTTGATGAAGAACAAAAGCGTTGTATCCGTTGTTATTCAATACATCTACTTGTCGGTACAATTGTTTGATTCCACCAGTAGGTGAATTAATATCAGGAGAAATAAAAAAAATACGAGGGTTAGACATTTTTATTATTTATTATAAAAATCAACATCAAAATCGAGGTAAATTTTACTTTCTTCTACTGGAATATTTCTACCAGTTTTGTAAAAGTCACCATCAATTACTTCAAAATATATAGCACTTTGCAACCAATCAGCTCTCTTATAATCAACATATAAATCTGTGCTAATGTAATAACCACCTTGATTTAGAATGAGTTTATCAATTTTAAAAATCATTTTTGTAACATTATTAACTGTTTGCTTTTCAAACAGATAATTACTTAACCACAAAAATCGCTGACCTAAATTATCATCAATTTTCAAATCCAAACGAATTTGAGATGAGTCTATTTTAGAAGGGTTATAAAGTTCTAATTCAATATGAAGAGGCTGACCAACTTGAGGTTCAACAAATTGGTTTTCACCATAGATTTTAGCATTAATTATTTTAACTATTCCAGTTCCAGATCGACCTTTATAATCGGCTAAAGAAGTAATATCTGCACTGTTTTTTAAGTATTCTTGAATAGCTTTATCGGCTGCACCTTGAAAATGATTCATTCCGTTTTGCAACACAATTCCTTTATTACATAAATTTTGAACGGCAGCCATATTATGACTTACAAACAATACTGTTCTGCCTTCGCTTTTAGAAATATCGCCCATTTTTCCTAGACATTTCTTTTGAAATTCTGCATCGCCAACAGCTAGTACTTCATCTACAATTAGAATTTCACTTTCTAAATGTGCTGCAACAGCAAAGGCAAGTCGCACATACATTCCTGAGGAATAACGTTTTACTGGTGTGTCAATATAGCGCTCTACTCCAGAAAAATCAATGATTTCATCGAGTTTTCTAGTGATTTCTTTTTTTCGCATGCCAAGAATGGCTCCGTTAAGATAAATATTTTCTCTACCTGAAAGTTCGGGATGAAAACCTGTACCAACTTCAAGTAAACTGGCAATTCTGCCCTTTACTTTAATTTGTCCTGTCGTTGGACTTGTTACTCTTGAAAGTAGTTTTAACAAGGTACTTTTCCCAGCTCCGTTTTTTCCGATTATTCCAACAGCATCTCCTTGATTTATTTCAAAATTTATATCTTTTAAGGACCAAACAATGTTGCTAGTTCCTTTAATACTTCTATTATTTGTTTCACCAATTTTAAGAAATGGATCTTCTTTACCTAATATTTTTGTTTGCCAAAAACGTTCAACATCTTTAGAAAGCGTTCTTGAACCAATTTGACCAATTTGATAGGCCTTCGATAAATTCTCAACTTTTATTATTGGCTTGCTCATTATATGGTATCTACGAAGTTTTTTTCTGTCTTATTAAAAATAATAACACCAAAAAATAAAATAATTAATGTAACTACTGTTGAATAGCCTAAACTTGCTGCTGTAAACTCTCCTTTTCCAAGAAAAGCATATCTAAATGCTTCTATGATTCCAGTCATTGGATTTAATTCTGCAATATTTCCATAACCCTTTTCACGAGCATAACTCAAAGGGTAAATCACTGTTGTTCCATACATTAACAATTGAACACCAAAAGTAACAAGAAACGTTAAATCTCGGTATTTAGTAGTCATTGCGGTAATTATAAGACCAAGACCTAATCCTAAAAGAGCCATTAATAATACCAATATTGGGAATAAAAATAATCCTAAAGTAATATGAAAACTTGTTCCGGCAATTGGGAAAATATAAAAATACGCCATCATGCAAATCATGAGTAGCAGTTGAACTCCAAATCTAACTAGGTTACTTACCACAATACTTAACGGCATAATTAATCTTGGGAAATATACTTTTCCAAAAATATTGGCATTATCTCTAAAAACAGTACTTGTTTTTGTAAGGCAATCTGAAAAATAGGCCCAAGATGTAATTCCTGTTAAATAAAACAAATAACTTGGTAAACCATCAGTACTTATCCCTGCTAAATTGCCAAAAACGAATGAAAAAACAATAGTTGTAAAAATGGGTTGAATAAAAAACCAAAGTGGCCCCAGTACAGTCTGTTTATAGAAACTAACAAAGTCTCTTTTTACAAACATAACAAGTAAGTCTCTATATCTCCATAAGTCACTGAAATTTAAATCAAAGAGCGAAGAATGCCCTTTGATTATTAAATCCCAATTTTGTTCTTCTTGATTATCTTTCATCTAGTTCTATAAAATTCGATTGAAACTATTTAACTTCCTCAAATTTAAAAAGCAAATATAGTAATTTGACATAATTATAAGACTCAATTCTGTTGTTTTAATTATTATTTGTTTCTTTGTAAAAAATACATTCAATTTTGTTTTTCTTCAATAAAAAATCTACTTACCTCAAAGATATAATCCCTAATGATTATACTGATATTCATTCACATTTATTACCTGGAATAGATGATGGATCAAAAGATATCGAAGACACCTTGACATTGATAAACGAGTTAAAAAAGTTAGGATTCTGTAATTTCATAACAACTCCTCACGTTATGGAGCATGTTTGGGAAAATTCTAAAACTAAAATTGAAAATACTCTTGCAACAACATTAAGTCGCCTAAAAGACAACTCTATTGACAATTCGTTTAAAACTGCTGCAGAATATATGCTTGATGATAACTTTAGAAGATTATTTCAAGAAGAAAAATTATTGACCCTTAAAGAGAATTATGTTTTGGTTGAGATGTCTTACATTAATGCTCCATTACAACTTTACAATATTATTTTCGAGTTACAAGTAGCTGGCTACAAACCAGTTTTAGCGCATCCTGAACGATACAATTTTTACCACAATAACCTCCAAGAATATAAAAAGTTGAAACATGCAGGTTGTATGTTTCAAATTAATCTACTCTCATCTGTGGGTTATTACGGACCAATGATAGCTAAAACAGCCGACTATTTATTAAAAAATAATATGATTGATTTTGTTGGTTCTGATGTACATCACATGAAACATGTAGAATCTTTTAATAAAAAAATTGTTTTGAAAAACCTTGATCCATTGAAGGAAGCTTTTCAAAACAATGTATTCTTTGAACCTTTATAAAGTTTATTTCTTTTTGGCAAAAATTGCTTTTATTTTCTCAATAAATGTTAATTCTTTTTCTTCAACCCCATAGCCATAGCCGTAACCATAGCCATAGCCGTAACCGTAGCCATATCCATAGGTTTTCTTAACTTCAGTATCGTTAAGAACTATTGACATGTTAGGCAACTTATTCTCTTTATATAATGTTTCTGCAAACTTAAGCATTCGCTTATCTAGATAATTGGCACGCATTACATAAATAAAAGCATCAGCATTTTTGGCAATTAATAGAGTATCTGTTACAACACTCACAGGAGCAGTATCAACTACTATATAATCGTATTGTTTTTTAAGTTCATCAAATAAAAGCGTTAATTTATCATTCATCAATAACTCTACAGGATTTGGCGGAATAACACCTGAAGGTAATGCATAAAAATTATCAAAATCTTTTACTTTAACAATATAATCCTTAATGTCTTCGTTTGGTTTTGTCAAATAGTTTGTAATACCTTTAACAGGTAGTGCAATATATTGATCCAGTTTAGGATTTCTAATATCTAAACCAATTATTAAGACTTTTTTTCCTGATAAGGCAATTGTAGTTGCTAAATTAATGGCACAAAATGTTTTTCCTTCTTTAGGCAATGATGATGTTACAAATATAGTTTTACAAGCATTTTCAGGAACATGCGCGAGCATAAACTCTAAATTGGTTCTAATCATTCTAATCGCTTCTGCAGAACTGGACCTACTATTAGATTGAATAATTTCTTCATTAGACTCTGATTTTGGCAAATCTCCTAAGAAAGGAATAGAAACTTTGCCTTCTATATCTTGACGATATTTTATTTTAGTATCAAAGAAGTTTATTAAAAATAATATTCCAAAAGGAATTAGTAATCCTAAAATAATCGCGCCAAGATAGAACATCGATTTCTTAAGTGAAATTGGTCCTGTTAGATAAGCATTGTCAATTACTTTAGCTTTGGCAGAAGTAACCGCTAAGGATATTTCTGTTTCTTCTCGTTTTTGTAAAAGGTACAAATACAAAGATTGCTTTATATTTTGCTGTCTTGCGATTTCATTATAATTTCGTTCATTGGTAGGAACCTGATACACTTTTCCATTATAAAGAGAACGTTGTCTTAACAAATCTCTTTTTTGAATAGCTATATCATTCTTTTTACTTAATAAACTTTGAACGATATTGTCTCTCAATTCAGAAATCTTCAAATCAATATTTTTAACTTTTGGATTAGATTCAGTGGCACTTTTGGATAATCTTCTCTTTTCTAAAACAAGGGCATTATATTCTGTAATATAAGTATTAGATGTCTCAGTAGCTGCGACAACATTAGTTGGTAACAATTCGTCTTTTTTTGTTTTTCTAATTTCATCTAATAGAAAATCTCTTACTTTTAAATCTGTTTCAATAGCCAGAATTGATTTATTATAATCCACTGCACCACCAATACTCAATCCAGCATCTGACTCTAAACTAACTAATCCTTTGTCTTTTTTAAACTGCTCGGCTTGTCCTTCTACACCACCTAATTCCTTAGTAATGATGTCTAATCGGTTATTGATAAATTCTTTGGTAAACTCTGCAACTTGATTTCTATCTCTTACGGCATCTTCATTATATTGCTCAACTAATGCATTTAAAAAATCCACACTTCTTTGAGGAATTTGATCTGTTATACCTAAATTAATAACATTAGTTTTCTCAACTGAAAATACCGATAACTTACCTCTAAATCCATTCGCTCTTCCTTCTAAGGTTGATTTCACAACAATGATATCAACAATATTCTCAGGCATTGGATACGTATTTAACTTAACAATAAAACTCCCTAATGTTGAAGGTACCTTTTGACCAAAACTATAGCGCTTAGCATTCTTCTTTTCAACATCCAGTACTTCAAATTGTTTATTTGAAATAACTCTAATAACGAAGCTTAAAGAATTTTCATTGTAATCCTCTTTTTTGTCAGTGAAAATAACTTTTATTGGTGAATCATTATAAAGCTCTTTAAAAACAACTCTTCCTTCACTGAAATAAGAGATGTCTAAATCCATTTTTTTAACAACATCTTGGGATAATTGTCTAGATTTTAAAATGAAAATCTCATTGTCAACATTATTCTTTCCTGAGAAAATATTTAAATCACTGAAAGCAGAGAACTCACTGGTACCTCCTTTTTTTTCGTCTTTTATCAAAATGGAAGAAGCGGCACCATATTCTACAACATAATATCTTAAATATACAAAAGTGATTGCGAGAAGTACCAAAACACTTAATACAAACCACTTCCAATACTGAAGATAATTAAAGATTTGTTCCTTTATAGTAACTTCATTTTGTGCTTCTGAATTCGATTCTTGAGACAATAAATTTTGCATAATTATTATTTAGTTACTAGTAAAGTAACAGTTAACAATAAACTAAAAATTGAGGCATATACAGGTAAATTTGGCAATGCAGTAGCATCAATTTTGGCTTTTCTTTGTTCTACATAGACCAAATCATTTTGATCCATGTAATAAAAGGGTGAATTCACAAAATCTGCTTTGGTAATATCAACTCTATTGAAGGTTTTTAATCCTTGAATATCTCTTACAATCAATATATTATATCTTTTAGCAAAAACCGTCAAATCTCCTGAGGCACCTATAGCGTCAAATAGAGTTACTCTATGATTATTAAATGACTTCATTCCAGGTTGAAGCACATCACCCAAAACAGTAACTTTAAAATTTAATATCTTAATGTTTATAACAGGATTTATAAGATGTGCGGCCAATTTTTGCTTTAGCATGTTTTTTAACTCTTTTATAGAATAACCTGAAACTTGTATATTACCAATAACAGGAAAATCTATTTTACCTTCATTATCAACCAAATAACTTGGAGAATTAAAAGGTGCAGCTGCATCAACCTCTTGAGTAGTTACAACAATAGACAACAAATCATCATTTTGAATAATTGGGTCATAGTTGGTAGATACATTGCTAAAATCTTGTGAACCTTGAAGATAAACAAACTTTTTTTTAGAGACACAAGAAGAAAATAGAAACAGAAAAAGTATTGATATATAAAAGAAATAGTTTTTCATTCTTAAAAAAATATAATTAATTGGTGACAAATATATTAAAAACCATTGAATTTACATTCTATTTGGTGTAAACATAAGAGTCTTTAACTTCTATATCTAAAGTTTGGAATACAGAATTCATGCTTTTATACTCAGGAACTATATTTTTCATTTTTGCAGCTATCATGTCTGAGTTGCCACCATAAGAAATACTTATCAACTCTTCTACTTGTTGACTAACAATTTCAAAATCATCACATACCTCAACCGCAATAGTTATCTTTTCATGATGAGTAGTCAAATTTTGAGCAGAATCATTCAATAATTCTTCATAAAGTTTTTCGCCAGGTCGTAAACCAACAATTTTTATTTTAATCTCCTTATCTGGTTGGTATCCTGCCAAACGAATCATTTTTTTTGCTAAATCAATAATTTTAACTGGTTTACCCATATCAAAAATATAAATTTCACCTCCATTACCCATTGAGCATGCTTCCAATACAAGCTGACAAGCTTCTGGAATAGTCATAAAATAACGAATGATTTCTGGATGCGTTATGGTAATTGGACCACCTTCTTGAATTTGTTTTGTAAATAATGGAACTACCGAACCATTGGAACCTAATACATTTCCGAATCTAGTGGTAATAAATTTAGTATAACGCTCTGAATTGTTTTTTATATGTTTAAAATGTTTCGATTGCACATACATTTCAGCAATTCGCTTACTTGCGCCCATAATACTGCTTGGATTTACGGCTTTATCTGTAGAAATCATCACAAAACGCTCCACATGATATTTATTAGACAAATCAGCAACATTCTTTGTTCCCAAAACATTGGTAAAAATAGCTTGTGAGGGATTTTCTTCCATCATTGGAACGTGTTTATAAGCAGCGGCATGATAAACTACATCGGGTTGATAAGTTATAAACAATCTTTCTAAAATTGCATAATCCCTAACATCTGCAATGACATTAACCACCTCAACTGACAAACCTAACCCTAAAATCTCTAACGATAAAGAATGAAGTGGCGTTTCTGCTTGATCCAACAATATAATTTTCTTCGGGTTAAAATGAAGTACTTGTCTTACAATTTCACTACCGATAGAACCTGCTGCTCCAGTAACCATTATTGATTTTCCTTTAAGTTTAGAGGAAATGCTGTCGGTATTTAAAACGATTGGTTTTCGTTCTAATAAGTCTTGAATTTCAAAGTTCTTAATATTTTTGGAAATTTCTTTTTCATCATCCCAATCAGAAACTACAGGAAGTGTATATACTTTAAATCCATATTCTATACATTCATCCACTATTGTTAAACGTTCTTCTTTGGTCAGACTTTTATCCGCAATAATTAAAGCTTCAACTTTTTTGGAACGCATCAAAACTGGAATACTTTTCTTTATTTGAAAAATAGGAAGATCTAGTATCCTTTTTGTCGAATTCTGATTGTTTTTATCAATAAAACCAACTAGTTTGAACCTCCCGGGTGTCTCGGCTTTCAATGCAGAAGCTACGGCAGAGGCATTAGCATCTGAACCATAAATAATAGCTAACATTCTTTTTTCTGAACTGGCTTCTTTAAACAATAATTCGAAAGTTTGCTTAACAATCATTCTGAAAACAAACAAAAAACTAAAAGACAAAACTGCATTAATAAAAGCACCAGTAGTTAAGTACAATTTTGGCTTATCTAATAGTAAAACAAAAAAGTTAAATAAAAGCAGCACTACAAATGTAGAAAACTGAGAAAAAAACAATTTTAACGCATCAATGTAAGAAGAGTGTCTGATAATTCCAGAATAAGTTCTGTAAATCCAAAAGAAAAAAATATTTACAAAAAGATATAAAATGGAACCAATTGTAAGGTGTTCTTTGGGAATATAATTTAATTTAAGCCCTTGAAAGAGAAAATAAGTAATAACACCTGATAGTAAAACAATAAAAACATCAATCAATAGAATAACCCATCGAGGTAAATAACTCAAATTTTTAAAACTAAATCCAAAATTGATATCGGAAAATGTTTTAAAAAAATCAGTAAAAAAATTTCTTTGGGTATTGTTTTTCAATGGATACTTCTTTTTAATAGTGGTAAAAATAAGAAAAAAAATTTCTTAAAAAAATCTTAAAAAATATTTATAACATTTTTTATTCTTTCTTTTTCATCATCTGTCAAATTAGAGCCCGAAGGAAGACAAAGACCTGTATCAAACAAATTTTCAGAAACAGTTCCTCCATAATAGGGTGCATCCTTAAAAACAGGTTGTAAATGCATAGGCTTCCATAAAGGACGACTTTCAATATTTTCAGTTTCCAATAAAAGTCTCAAGTCTTCTCTTGATTTACCTCCATTTAATGAAGAATTTATGGTAATAGCAGACAACCAATGATTAGAAAAATAATTTTCATTCGGCTCAGAAAAAACTGTAATTGCAGTATTTTCTTTAAAAATATTCTTATAAAAAACGTGCATTGCTCTTCGTTTAGCCACATGATCATCTAAAATTTCCATTTGACCTCTACCTATTCCTGCACTAATATTACTCATTCTATAATTATACCCAATTTCACTATGCTGATAATGTGGTGCATTGTCTCTTGCTTGAGTAGCTAAAAAAATAGCTTTATTTTTCAAGTCACTATTCTTGGTAACTATTGCTCCTCCTCCAGAGGTAGTAATTATCTTATTTCCATTAAAGGACAAGACACTAATATCACCAAAAGTGCCACATTTTTGTCCATTATAAGTACTTCCCAAAGCTTCTGCACTATCCTCAAGAATCGGAATTTCATATTTATTGGCTATACTGCGCACCTCATCAATCTTATAAGGCATTCCATACAAATGAACAGCAATAATAGCTTTTGGTTTTTTTCCTTTAGAGATTCTATCCTTTATGGCAGTTTCCAAGGCGTTGGGACATAAATTCCAAGTATCAAGCTCACTATCAATAAAAATGGGTGTGGCGCCTTGATAAACTATTGGATTTGCTGAAGCTGAAAAAGTCATACTCTGACAAATAACCTCATCTCCTGCTTTTACACCAAGCAAAATCAAACCTAAATGTAGTGCAGCAGTACCAGAACTTAGTGCACCAACAAAGGCATTATTTCCTATGTAATTTTCTAAATCTTGTTCAAAACCAGTTACATTAGGTCCTAATGGAGCAACCCAATTGCTATCAAAAGCTTCATGTATATACTTTAGTTCTGTACCACCCATATGAGGTGAAGAAAGCCATATTTTGGATTTAGTCATGATTATGAAATTTTATAGGTTTAGCAGGTATTCCAACTGCTGTACAATAATCTGGTAAACTTTTTGAAACTACGGCTCCGGCACCAACAATAGTACCTGTTCCTATAGTTAGTTGATTTATAATTTTTGCTCCAGTACCCACATAAACTTTCTCTTGAATATGCACTTCTCCTGAAATATTAACTGATGGCATAAAGGATGAAAAATCATCAATAATTGTGTCATGACCAATGGTACACATTAGATTTAATGTTACAAAACTTCCAATCACGATATTACAAGTGATTATGGTTCCGCCACAAATAATGCAACCTTTAGAAATAGTAACCTCATCATCAGAAATTTGAACTGAAGGATGAATTAGCGTAGGAAAATTTATTTTATCACTAGACAATTTAGCTATAATCTTACTTTTAGTAGTAGGATCTCCTATGCCTAAAAGTACAGAAATTGGTTCAGAACTGGAGTTCAAATCATGAAGATTTCCTAAAACAGGAAAATTATTTATCACAGTACCTTTTTCAATGCCATCATCATAATATCCAATAAAATTATAGGTTTTTTCAACCTTATTTACTGCATCTATTATGGTTTTTACTTCACGCCCAAAACCTCCTGCTCCAATAATTACAATATTTTGCATATCAGTTTATTTTATTATTCAACTCCCTTGAAAAGGCTCTATTGTTGCCGAATCAGCAGCATTTATTCCATCACTTTTTATTACTTTCTGAACGGTTTTAAATAAAATTTTCAGGTCTAATAAAAAGGAAATATGATCTACATACCAAACATCTAATTCAAATTTTTTGTCCCACGAAATGGCATTTCTTCCGTTAACTTGTGCCCATCCTGTAATTCCTGGCTTCACCTCGTGCCTTCTATTTTGAAAATCACTATACAAATGCAAGTAAGTAGTTAGTAATGGTCTAGGACCTACAATACTCATATCGCCAATAACAACATTTAATAATTGTGGAATTTCATCTAAGGATGTTTTTCTAACAAAACTTCCTACTTTGGTCAACCTATCTGAATCTGGTAGTAAATTACCTTCGGCATCTTTCCTATCATTCATGGTTTTAAACTTGATAATTTTGAAAATTTTCCCTCCTTTACCCGGACGCAATTGAAAGAAAAACGGCTTACCATCGTTTGCAATAAATAGAAATACTGTTACTACAAGAAAAATTGGAAACAACAATATCAATCCAATCAAAGCAGAGATAATATCAAAAAAAGGCTTAAAAAGTTCTTTATACATTGTTTTCTAATCTTTTGTATTCTTGAAGTAAGTTATTCCAAACAAGTTCTTGTTGAAACCGCGAAACTATGTTAACTCTTGATTTTGATTGCAATTTTTGAAACAAATCTTTGTTATGATATAGCAATTGCATCGCGTCAAAAATAGCAATTTCATTTTTAACTGGTATAATAATCCCAGTTTCATTTGAAATAATTATCTCATTACTACCACAAATGTCAGTTACAATACAAGGTAAATTCATGGCTCCTGCTTGCAAAACTACATTGGGAAAACCTTCTCTATGACTTGGAAAAACAAAAACATTTGAAATAGCTAAATAAGACCTAACATCCTCTTGAAATCCAACACTAATGATAGATTTATTTGAGGATATCAAATCTAATGTTTCACGATTTAAGGGATCTAATTCGCTTTCGAAAGGACCAACCAAAAGTAATTTACAATTTGAATTTTGTTTACACAAATTAGTAAAAGCAATTACCAACTCATTGATTCCTTTATCAGACACTAGTCTTCCAACGAAAACAAAAACAAAGTCTGTAGCATTAATATGCAATTGTTGTTTTAAGTTTTCTTGTTCATCTTGAGATACTTTATTGGGATTAAAAAAATCTAAATCAATTCCATTTACGTTTCCATTAGCAATTACTTTCAAAGGCTTTTTTGTAACCTTGAAAGCTAATAAATCTTTTTTAACGCCTTCTCCTTCTGGAATTATATGCGTTGCAAAACGACATAAAACTTTATCTAAAAACAACAATAAATGATGCAAAAACCCTTTTTTATAAGGAAAAACCAATCCAGTAAAAGTATGAATTCTAATGGGAACACCTGCAAAATATCCAGTAATCATTGTGAGTAAACCAGCTTTAGGTGTTATAGAATGAACTATTAGTGGTTTTTCTTTTCTTAAAACTTTATACAATTTTAATAATGAAATAAAATCTTTGAAAGGCGAAATTTGTCTTTGAAAAGATACTGGAATCGTTCGAACACCTTCTCTATTAGCAACATTATCCAAATGTACATCTTGCCCAGAAACAGCTACAACTTCATAATGTTCTTTCAAAAAAGCCAATTGACCTTTAAGCAAGATATCTAATGAAATAGAAACGGTGGCTGTTCTTATTATTTTTTTCAAAACAATTACTTTCTGGTTTTAAATCGAATTAATAAATATAAAGCTATTCCGAATGGAACCGCCAATAAAGTCAATAATTTTTCTGGTGAGTCTTTTAAAAAGTTACTACGTTTTAAAATAATACAACTCGATATGTAATGAATCGCTTCTATGAATTTTCTTTTTGTAGATTTTGAAAATCGCATTGTGGTTATCCTATTGTATATAAATCCTTTAGGGTATTTCATATATTGATAGAACATGGTATTACTCGAACCTGTTGGCTGATAATCAACTATGACTAAAACTGCATTAAGAGTTGCCATTTCATAGTCTTTATCTACAAAAAGATATTTTGTTCCCAATCCTACATAACGTTCTCCTTCAAAAATTGGATATTCTGGATACTTAGTAATAACATCTGTTCGATAAACCAATTTTTTATCTCCAGTTCCACCACTTAAATAAAAATCCTCTAAAGTAGTATAATCGGTAGTAAATTTTGAGCCCAAAATCGCACCAGATTCTAATGCATCTAATCCAATAATTCCAGCATACTTTTTTTGATCAATAGTTTCCCATTTTGATAAAATTAAGGCAACACCGTTCAAAGGCATGTAATCGTCAGAATCTATACAAGTATTCAAAGTAGCTTTTATATTCCTGTAAGCTGTATTATGGGCACCATGCATTCCTTGATTTTCTTGATAAATATAAGTGATTGGAATTTTATTTTCTGCAATCCAACTTGCCACTAGTGCTTTTGTATTATCAGAGGATCCATCGTCAACAACCAACCAATCAAAATCTTGACAAGTTTGTTTGCACAAACTTTCATAAAGTCTAGGTAGTAAATGCGCTCTATTAAAAGCAGGTGTAAAAATGGTTAATGTCTTCATGAATGTTGTTGCAATAGTTCTAAATATTTTTCTTGTAGTAAAATTACATTTTTATTAATATCATATCCTTTATCAATAACTACCTGAGAAACATCTTTTTTTATAAAATCATTTTGAGAATGAATAGTTTGCGCCCATACTAATGCTGATTCTTTAAGAGAAATAACTTTTACATTGTCATTTACAATTATTGCTTCTTTAGGAACACCATCAGAAATATAACATTTTACACCACTAGCTTGAGCTTCAACCAAAGAAACTGGCAATCCTTCAAACAGAGAAGGAAACAAAAACACATCCATTGCTTGAAGCAATTCGTTTACATCACTTCTTAATCCAAGAAAAACCACATTTTTTTCAAGTTGTAAACTAGCAACTTTTTTCTGAATAGATTCCATTAACTCACCATTGCCTACCAAAAAAAGTTTTCTATTTAAATTCAATTTCACCAATTCAGCGAAAACTTCAATAAGAAACCCATGATTTTTTTGTTCGTTAAAGCGACCTACATGAATAAAATTTTGTGTTGTGATTGCTTCTAATAGTTTTCTTATCTGAAGACTTTTGACTTCATCATAAGCAAACATTTTAGTATCAACGGCATTAGTCATTGTAAAGGCTTTACTAGCATTTTTTTTACCAAAAAGCCATACTGCAGCATCATAACCACAAGTAAAATAGGTATTTATGTAGCGCATCATTCGCTTTTTATAATAATATCTAAAAGGCGATTTCAAATTCCAACCATCGGTGGCATTGTGACCGTGAGCTATAATAACTGGCGTGCCTCTTTTTTGTGCTTCTTGATAAATATAAATCCCCAATTCAGAACAATTTCCATGAATTATTGGATAAGTATGTTGGTCAAAAAATAAGGCAATCTGTTTTTTATACTCTTTAATCTTTAGCGGATTAAAAGGTGGTAATCTGTATATTTTTCCTCCCAATGCAATAATCTCATCTTCATAAGCACCTGGCGCTTCACGATGAACAATAAAGTCAAACTGAAACTTAGTTCTATCCAACTTTCGGTAGTAGTTCATCACGTTGGTTTCTGCGCCACCGCGATTGAGTATGGTAAAAAGTTGTAAGATTCTAATTGGATATTCCATTTTGAAATTACTTTTTAATAATTTTTTTTATAGCTAATAACAATAATTGTAAAGGAACTGTTAACTTATATTTAGAAAAGAAGAAAAATAATTTCCAATGTATAGGAAAATAGCGCAATTCCAAACTTCTAAAGGCTACTTTATGATATCTAGAATTGAGAACAGTCTTCATGTTCTTACATTTAGTAAAAAAAGAAGCTTTATTAAAAGATTCGTTCAAACCCAACCCAATTACACTAAGACATATTCTATTGTTGAAAGCTTCTAGATAGTCGGTTCCTTTATTATGTTTTTTTAATTGTTCCGAAAGCAAATCGAACATATGATTGGTCTTGTCTAATAAACTATTTTTGTAATTTGAAGTTATAGACTCTGAATTAAACTTTCTATAGTTATACATTGGTACATCCAAAATGTAAACCGATTTGGACTGGTTGAGATACTCCCAAGTAAAAAACCCATCTTCCCAAGCTCCAATTTCACTTAGATTTTTATCTTGAATTTTGTTTTCTTTAATGATAGCTGTCTTATATAGTTTCCCCCAAGCCGTAACTAAAGTTTCTATTCTTCTTTAATGGGACCTGTTATTCTTCTTTGCATAAAAGCAGCATCGAATTTTCCATTCAAACCAAAAACTCTAGCTACTTGTGTACTTGGATATTCTTTATAAAAAGAAAAACAAACCAAATCTACTTCATCCATTTTGGAAAATGCAGTTTCTATGGCGTACAATTCCATCCAATCATCACTATCAACAAACATTAAATAAGTACCTTTTGCATTTTTAATACCTGTATTCCTTGCTCCAGCTAGACCTTTATTGGCTTGAGAGATAACAACGATTCTAGAATCTAATTGTTCATAAGCTTCACATATTTTTAGACTATCATCCGTTGAACCATCATTTACAAGAATAATTTCAAGATTTTTATAGGTTTGATTTACAATACTATCCAAGCATTGCTTCAAATATTTTGAAACATTATAAACTGGAATTATAACTGTAATCAATGGATTCATTTGTAGTTTATAGTTTGTAAATAAATATGTTCATAATATAGGTAAATGCAAAATAGGCTAATATTACTTTGACGATAACTTGATGTTGATTTTCAAAAAATTTATTTCTTATGAGAGGATAAATAATGATAATACCCAACATAAACCATGATAAATAAGCCAATCTATTAGAATAATTAGCTCGGATTACTAGAACCCAAAAAGCATTACAAAACAAAAAAACATTAAGCAATTGAAGATAAAGTTTGTCTTGATACTTTTGTTTGTAAATATAATACCATCCTGCAAAAACACCAGAGGCACTATAGACTAAGAAATCCCAACGAAAACCTACACTCAATTCTACTCCTTCTGATGCTTGATCAAACTGTCCCAAATACCCTTCAACTGCTTTTTCTTCAACAATTCCAATAGTCATAAAGAAATTCGTAAAAAAACCTCCTAAAGCCAAAGATAAAGGAATACAGGCTAGCCATAAATAAAAATAAGCTTTTGAATTGTTGTAAACTAAAGTGGCTATATAGGCAAATAATGGCAACAACATCGATTTATGCACAAAAGTACTAGCAAACAATATTGTTAAAATCACAAACTTTTTATCTTTAGACAATCCGTACAAAAAAAGACTTGTGGCAATTCCATTTCGCAGTCCATTAGTACCATAGGTCCAAAAGGAAAAAGAAATTATAAGCATAAAAAAACCATAAAACCAGTAGTCTTTAAAGAACTTTTTGCAAGCCAAGTACAAAGGAACTAAATACAAAATGGTACACAGAAAGAAAAACACAGAAGAACTGGCTATTTGGGCTGTACCAAATTTAAAATATTCAAAAAGCGCATCTTTTTCAATCTTTAATGGTGCTCCAGAAGCATAGGTTTGAAATTGTCTATCATAAATTACCATATCTCCAAATCGATAATTCAAGGGACGTAAACCTATATAAAACAATAAAATAACAAAAATGACAAAACCCAGAACCTTTTTGGTACTCAAATTTTGAGACGACTCTAATTTTGCACCACCTTGTGCCAATACAACCAAGGTCATTAACAATAAAAATTGATAATATAAGTTAGTGTAATATTCCGCAGGTATTAGATTCATTAACTATTTTTTTCTATTATTCTTGCAGGATTTCCTACAGCAACTCCATGTTTTGGTACATCTTTAACAACTACAGCACCTGCGCCAATTATGGCATTATCACCAATGGTTACACCTCCTATTACAATACATCCGGCGTGCAATTGTACGTTATTTCCAATAATTGGTTTTTTTCCATCCTTTTCACCCAAAGTAACTAAATGATTTACATAAACATTTTCACCTATAGAAGTAGCGTTCAAAATCGTTGCATAAGGATGTGCCAATTGCAATCCAGCACCAATTTTAGTTTGGACATCTATAGTAAAAGAATCTTGTTTTGGATAAAAAATTCGTAATATTTTAGAAAAAATTCCTTGTGTTCTAAAGTAAAACAATGTTCTAAAATACTTACTCAACAATAACGCTTTGGTCAAATCATAACATTGATTAATGACTCCTTGCTTTGCTGAAGTTCTAGCATACAAATCGCGAACGATAACTTCTTTATTACTAGACAACAAAAACAATACTCCATGTGGAATAAAAAATAGTTGACCAAAAAATAAAAAAAATGTTCTCATCATGATTTAGCAAATATAATAGTATTCCATAGATTCATCACTTTTGGTAGCATATAATTTGATGCGTTCTCTTGAGCCTTACTTCCCATAGCATTCAAAAGTGATGTGTTTTCAGCAAGTTGTTCTAAGCAATTTATATAGGCATTTTGATCGCCAACAGCTACTATAAATCCATCTTCTTCATTGTGTATTATATTTCTAGGACCTGTTGGACAATCATACGAAATTACTGGAACTCCTGCAGCATTGGCTTCCAAAATAACCATTGGAAAACATTCTTGAATAGAAGTCATCAACAAAACTCTTGATTGTTCTAAAACTTTAGAAACTTCATTGGTTTGACCTTTGAATAGTATTGTTGATTCTAATTGCTTTTCATGAACTAAATTAAAAATTTTTTGATAATATTCATTCCCAATAGAACCATATAAATGCAATTCCCACTTTGGATGATTTTTGTAAAACTGTTCCCATACCGCAACCATACTTTCTAATTGCTTTACAGGAGCAAATCTAATAATAGCTATGGCTACAAGTGGTCTTTGAGATAAAGCAATTAAAGGTTCGTTTACCTCTTCCTCAATTGGATTTGGAATAACCACCGTATTATTTGAATAATAAAAGCTTTGTTCTTCTTTACTTAATGTTACTAAATAATCATATCTTGATTCTACAAAAATTAGAAGTTTATTTTTGATTCCTAAATTGGAATCGTAGAATTTTGTGTAGTGAAATTCTTTAATTGTTTTAGTCTTTCCTTTAATAAAAAAAGGCAAAACATAAGTAATCGGAATATGCGAAGCAACCAATATAAAATCTGGTTTTTTCTTAATTATAAATTGTTGAAGTCTAACAATATTTTTGAGTAATTTTAAGACATTAGTGATGCTAAAATAACTTTTATTCCTATCAAAATCTATAGCTAAATCTTGAAAAACAACTTCTTTATTTAACTCATAAATTAAAGGTTTTCCTCCTTGTTCAGTGCTTAAAATAGTGACCTCATAACCATAAACAGAACTCCAATAATTGGCTTTTATAGCAACCAATTTCTCAATTCCGCCATGAGAATGCATCTGATCGACAAGGACAACTATCTTTCTCATAACATCAACGATTTAAAAAGTGCATCCCATTGATTGCATATTGTTTCAGGCAAAAATCGTTTTACATTAACTTTAGCATTGTTTCCCATATTAGTTCTCAAAGCTTCATCTTCTATAAGCAATACTAACTTTTGGGCTAACAAATCTACATCACCATTAGCAACTAAAAAACCATCTTCACTATCAGCAATAATATCGCTTGGACCATACGGACAATTAAACGACACACATGGAACTCCACATGCCATAGCTTCAATTAAAACCATTCCGAAACCTTCATAACGAGATGACATTACATAAATAGAGGATTCTAAATATTTTTTCTCAATAGATTTAACTGGTTCAAAAAAACTAACATTATCATTAATCTTTAGAGCAATCGCAAGAGATTCCAAACCTTCTGAAGGCTCTTTTTTTCCGTAAATTTCTAATTGCCAATCAGGTTGTTGAGCAACTACTTTTTGCCATGTTTGCAATAATAAATCATAACTTTTTTGATGACTTTGTTTACCAACTGCAATAACTTTCTTAGCAGTAAGTGATGCAGATGCTTCTGGATAAAAAGACAACGGATTAGAAATAACTTCTAAATTTTGCAAAGGCCATTCTTTACGATTTTCGTTAGTAAGCACAACGAATTTATCGTATTTTTTAGCTAAAGTATTCATTAAAAAAAATTGAAACTTTGTAGCAATTCTTTTTAAAAATCCAGCATTTTTTCCAATCGAAATAGTTTTGGAAACATGACGTTCATAAATCATTTTGGCTTTTGACTTAATCAATAATGGTAGAAAAAAAGCTTTCAATCCATCGTCGCAAACCAAAATCACATCAGGATTTATTTGAGAAACCAATTTATTTAGCCCTGAAATATAACTTTTTATATACGATACTGGATTTCCAGAAACCGAAATACTATGCAAATTTATTTTAGAACTAAAGTCGTAAAACAAATTGCGATGCGAATCATTCAAACAAACAATATGAACTTCATAACCCATCTTTTCGGCTAAATAACTAGCTTTGATAGACAGAACACGTTCCAATCCTCCTGAGCCATTTAAACCGTTTGTGATGTATAATAGTTTCATTATTCTTTTTGTACAACTTAAAATTAATTCAATTTACTTTTTGACAATGACTCATTTATAAACTGTTGCGGATTATTTTTATTTAATAATCCTTGCTTTATTAAATCATCTAAAAGCAGTGAAAATTTCTTTGCTCCTTTATAATTCAAATGGTCATAATCACCAAATTCATCGTCATTTAACGAAACACTATGAAAGTCTAAAAAAGGAACATCTGAAAAATATTCTTTTCTAATTCTTTGAAATAAAATCTCATTTTTGGTTTTAAAATAAGAAGAATAAAGTGGCATTCTAACTAATGTAATTTTAACATTTTTCTCTTTACACAAGGTTACAATTTTTTTAAGATAATCAACATTTAATTTAGAGTAATCAGTAACACGATTAAGCAACATCTTTTTTATTGTATCTGTTTTATTTAAAGAATCAATTTTATTTCTTTTTAAATATAAATAGCTACCCCATTTTTTATCTGATAATAAATTATAATTTGATTTCATAACCATATCAGCGTTATTCAAAAATGATTGGTGCTCTGCACTTATATATCCTGTAAAATTATTTTTTAATACCGTACTAACATCATCAGAATCCATCATGAAATTGTATTTTGGATAAAAATTCTTTAAATACTTATCACCATAAGTCCACTCATTCATTAATACTTCGGTTTGATTATTTGAAAAAGAAACCAAAACTGTTTTAATGTTTTTATTAACTAATAGCATTTTTTTTAATTTTTGATAGGTGTAAAAATACGACTCACCACCGCTTGAAATATTTTTTACATTCGCAATCAACGAATCATTAATACCGCATTCTGTTTGAGAATGTCCTAAAACTAAGGTTGTAATTTTTTCGTCTACTACACAATCTACCTTATCATTAACACTCTTTTTTAAAACAATAGAAATTAGAATGACTACTAGAATCAAAGGCAGAAAAAACCATAAAAGTGATGTTATAAACTTTTTCATAACCTAAAATTGAAAGTAAATAAATTCTTGCTCTTTACCCATAAATGCAAAAATGAGCACAATTATTAAATAATAAAATCCATATCTAAGAAGTTTGGGCCATTTTATTCCAAAACCTTGTAAAGCATACTGATGTTCTCTTCCAATCCATTCAATAACAAGGAAGAAGATAACTAATACTATAATTGTAATTGGAAAAACAGTTGGAAATGATAGTAATGAGGAATCAAAAATACCTCCTATAAAACTGAAAGCATCAGAAAGTGAGTTGGCTCTAAAGAAAATCCAAGCAAAAACAGTTAAACTAAAAGTAAATAACATGCTCATAAACTCTCTAAAATTTGGTAAAACATTACCTTCTGCAACGGTTCCTATATTATTTCTATTTTTCTTTGCTAATAGTAATGGTATAAAGTAAAGTGCATTCAAAAATCCCCAAATGATAAAAGTCCAATTGGCGCCATGCCAAAAACCACTTACTAAAAAGATGATAAAAGTATTTCGTACTTTCATCCAAGTTCCACCTTGGCTTCCTCCTAAAGGAATATATAAATAGTCCCTGAACCATGTAGATAAGGAAATATGCCAACGCCTCCAAAATTCTGCTATATCTCGAGAAAAATAAGGAAACGCAAAATTTCGCAATAAATCAATACCAAAAAGGCGTGCAGTACCTAAGGCAATATCGGAATATCCTGAAAAATCACAATAAATTTGAAAGGTGAAAAACAAAGCTCCCATTACCAAAGTACTTCCTGAATACTGTTCGGAATTATTAAAAATAATGTTAGCATATTCGGCACAATTATCAGCTATAACCACTTTTTTGAATAAACCCCAAAGAATTTGGCGCAAACCATCTACTGCAGTAGCATAATTGAACTTTCGCTCTCTTTGTATTTGTGGAAGTAAATGAGTAGCACGCTCAATAGGACCAGCTACTAGTAAAGGAAAGAAACTTACAAAAACCGAATAATCTATAAAATTTCGTTCTGGTTTTATTCTATCATAATAAATATCAATTACATAAGACAAACCATGAAAAGTGTAAAATGATATTCCTACAGGAAGAATTACGTTTAAGGTCCAAACCTCAACGTGCATTCCTAAATTTGCAAGTGCCTCTGCAAAAGAGTTGACAAAGAAATTGTAATATTTAAAAAATCCCAAGAAACCTAAATTGACCAAAATACTCAACCAAAACCAAAATTTCTTTCTAGAAACTGTTTTAGAATCAAACATTTTAAGTCCGGTGAAGTAATCTAAAAGAGTAGAAAAAACTAAAAGAAATAAAAAACGATAATCCCAACAGGCATAAAAAAAATAACTTGCTACAAGCAGTAATATATTTTGGTATTTATAATCTTTATTAGCTACAAACCAATACAATAGAAAAACTATTGGTAAAAAGAGGGCAAAATTAATAGAGTTAAATAGCATAAAAAATTATATAGATAACGTTCTTAAACAAAATCCTTGTGTAAAAGGTAAAATATCAAACTCTTGCGAATGCACTCCGATAGTTTTAGTGTCTCCTTGTGAAAAATCTACAACACCATCTCTTCGAGTTACTTGTTTTAAATAATTTAGAGCTTTAACTTTGGCTTGCTCACTTTCATTAGCAATACTTGAAATAGCTTTGGCTTTGGCAAAAAACCACGCTAAAGTGGCTGTAGCAGAGGAATCAAATTGAGATTGCCTGTTCGTTATTAACCAATTCCAACTTCCGTTATCATTTTGAAAAGAGAGTGCCATTTTTGCAAAAGTAATTACCATTTGAGTCACTTCTTCCTTTTCAGGATGTCCATCTGGCAATTCACTCCAAGCATCAATTAATCCAATAGCATACCAACCTAAACCTCGTCCCCAACCGAATAATCCGACAGGTAAATTTGTTTTAATATTGTACGTATGACATGGTATAAAATGATTAGCTAACATTCCGTGAGAATTAAAAACACGTATTTGATTAATTCCTAATGCAATCGCTTCTGGTTGATTAAAAAGCAAACCATAGCGAACTAAAAATGGAGAAATGAAACCAATAGTATCCACATAACGATAATCTGAAGTATGTTTTCTGTAAGCTATGGTGCCATCAGAACCCTTCAAATTTAAAATCATTTCATACAAAAAATCAAAGGCTGGTCTATACTTTGTATAATCAAAATCATCTAATTTCAATAAAGCATATCCTAAAATTACCGAATCAACTTCGGTTGGTGGCACAATCCAATTTCCATTGGAATCTAATTTTGAAGTAACAAAAGCATTAATGGAATTATCTAATTCCTTGTTGCGAGTTGCACTTTTATATTCATTTAAACCAAGAAGTAAAGCTGCTTCTTGCCAACTTTGTATGGCATTTCGAGAATAATTTCTTTTTAAAATATCAATTATTATTAAACGCGTATTGTCAGTTACTTTTATGGTAGGCGTTTGCTTTAACCATCGTACAGCAATAGTTTTTACTTTTTCTTTCCACACTTCATCATTAGAAAACCTTCCAATTTTAATACGGCTTTGCCAAGTATTCAATTGTGGATACAAGTCAATAATTAGAACCAATAAAAGTGTAAAAAATACTATAAGTAGTAAGTAAACCATATTTTCTATTTAACAAATCCAACTGTATTTTCCATCTTTTCTATCATTTCTTGCTTCATAGCATCGGTGATAGAAAAATCTAAGGTATATTCTTCTCCAAACTTTGGTGATGTTTCAAAAGTTGATTTCAACTTGGTTTCATATTCGGCAACAGTGCAAATAATTCTAGCTGGATTACCTGCAACAACAACATCTTCAGGAACTGATTTAGATACAATACTTCCTGCTCCAACTATAGAATTATTACCAATAGTTACACCAGGCATAATAAAAGCTCTAGCACCTATGAAACAATTATTTCCAATTTTAATTTTTCCAATTCTGGTATAGTTCAAACTTCTTTTCGTACTTGTATCGTGTGCTAACAAATAAACTTGAGGCGCAAAAACAACATCATCACCAATTTCAATCAACCAACTATGAGCATAATCTATAGTACAACCTATCAAGCCATAACAATTTTTTCCAACCTTCATTCCTGCTTTTATATTAGCTTCTAAGGTGAGTTGCTCTGGAGATTTTCCTTTTATTTTATAATATATTTTTTGAATAATTCTCTGTATCATATTACTTCACAATTAGTTTTCTCATTTTCAAATAAGAGTAGTATCCTCTTGGAAATAAAATTAAATATAAACATTTATCTTTAATTGAAGGCAGTTTATTAAAATAAGTAGTACCACTCAACAAAGAGTTAATGGCTAAATGAATAAAACTCCAAATATAAGCTTTAGGATATCTTGAAAAAGAATAGGTTTTATTAGCAATCAATTGAAAATAAGAAAAAGCTAAAGATTTGATATACCATAGTTTATAAGAACTATCAGACAAACCTTCTTCTAAATATTCTTTATATTGTATTACTTTATTTAAGGCTAAAACATCATATTTTTTTGCCATTTCATGCCATACAACTGCTTCAAATACAAAACGAGTTCCTGCTTCTTCCGGAAATGGATATTCCTTCATTACACTAGTTTTGAAAGCAACAGATTTGTCGCCTCTCAAATGATATTTCAAATAATAATCTGAAAAAGACAATTGCCATTCGTCTTCCAAAAAAGCATCACCAACAAGTTGACCATTAGTAAATTCTGACAAACCTATAATACCGCCTATTTTGTCATTATCTTTAATTTTTTTCCATGCATCAATTGTCAATTGTACTGCATCTTTTGACAAAAAATCATCACTATCTACAATAAAAAATAAAGCACCTTTAGCTTTTTGAACACCATAATTAATAGCTGTGTGCTTTCCGCCATTGGTTTTATTGTAATATGAAATTGATATTTTATTTTCTGAAATGAAATTAGCTACAACTTCTTTAGTAGTATCTGTACTTCCATCATCAACGATTAGCCATTCAAAATTAGTAGCATTTTGCTCTAATAGACTTTGATACAATTGTGAAAGCAAGTGAGCTCTATTGTAACAAGGCGTAAAAATGGTGATTAAGTTAGCACTATCCATTAGAAATCAAATTGTAAAATTTAGTTACTTCATTTTCAGTACCAAAGGTAGTATTTTTCAAATTATTGGTTAAATCCTCTTGAAGCGAACTATTACTGATAAGTTGTTCAACTTTTTCGGCAATTGAAATAGCATTCATATCGGCTATCAAACCTGTAACACCATGATCTATTTGATCTTTGGCCGAACTAAAATTGCTAACCACTATAGGTTTATGCAATAACTTAGCTTCTTCCAATGAAATGGATTTTCCTTCAAAAAAGGAAGGCAAAATAAAAGCTGAAGCTTTACTAATGTATGCATACGGATTACTCTTCAATCCAAGAAAAAACAAATACTCAGAAACTCCATAGTTTTTAGCGTCATTTAAAAGAGCCTCTTTTTGATCGCCATCTCCAATAAGATACCAACGCACTTTGTGACCTTTTTCAATTAAAATTTTAAGAGCTTCCAAACCCATGAATAATCCTTTTTCTTTGGCAATTCGACCAACATAGATAAGATTAAAATAAGTCGAATCAAAATGTACATCAATACGTTCTTTACTTAATTCTGTGATAACCTTTGATGAAATAATATTTTCAATAGTAACGATTTTAGAACTAAATTCAGGAAGTTTACTTTGCAATCGTTCCGTCAATCCATCTGAAACAGTGACGATATGATTTAATTTTTCGAAATAGTATTTATCATTATCAAAATCTAATTGCAGTTTTTCTAAATCGGTGTGAATCCATCCAATTTTGCTTTTAGCTTTTACTTTATCAATACAAAAATAGATTGGATTTTTCTCTTGAAAACCTATCGCGACATCATATTCTTTCTCAAGTTTAGAAAGAGCTTTAGCATAGTACTTCCAGAAATACTGTTCTTGCAAAACACCGTTTTTATATTTTCTAGACAATAGAAACAAAACAATTCTTAAATAAATAGCACGAAAATTAAAGCTCTTAACAGCTTTTAAAACAGCACTTTTGGTGCTTGAATACAAATAAGGCACAATGGCTTGTTCCTCTAGAACCAATACTTCTTTAGGAAGATTTTCAAAAAAAACACCTTCGTGCTTGAACACAAATAAATCTACAGCATACTTTGAATAATCTATGGTTTGCAAAAGAGAAACAAGTGATTTCTCAGCACCGCCACAGTTCAGATTATTGATAATAAAAAGAAGATTTTTTTTATTTTCAGACATTTACTATAGTATAAAATTTATCTATTTCATCTTCTGAACCTAAAGATGCTTTAGATAAATGTAAAGATAATTCATTTTGTAAACTCTCATTTTGCAATAAACTTGTTAAAGCATCTGCCAAACTATTGGCATCCATCTCACAAATAATTCCATTTTTTAAATGGTTAATTTGGTCTTTTGCTGTGGTAAAATTGGTAACCACAATCGGTTTATGCAAAAGCTTTGCTTCATCCAATGCAATTGATTTTCCTTCATATCTTGAAGGTTGCACAAAAATTGTGGTTTGCTTTATATAAGGATAGGGATTCTCTTTAATGCCCAACAAAACAACATACTTTTCTAAACCATTCTTAGTTATTGCTTGTTCTAAAGCTGTTCGCTCTGCTCCTTCACCAATGATGTACCAAACAAAATTTAAACCTTGCTTTTTCAATAGTGCAGCTGCTTCAACTGCTATGTCAAATCCTTTTTGTGGGTGCAATCGACCTATTGACAACAAACTTGGTTTTGAAGTATCTATGGTTACTTGTTCTTCTGCCATTTGATGAATTAATTTGGCAGAAACTATATTATATAACAATTGCACTTTATCTTTTTGAGTAGGAAAAACTTCTTTTAAAACCGTCACACATTGCTCCGATACCGTGGCTATGGTATTCAACTTTTCAAAATAAGGCAAATCGAAAGAAGCGTCTAAATCCAATTTCACATAATCGTTGTGAATAAAACCAATCTTTCTTTTTGCTTTTACGCAATCAACCACAAAGTAAATAGAAGATTTTTCTAAAAATCCAATGGCTGCATCATATTCTTTTGGAAGTGAAGCAATTGATTTCTTCAAATGGTTCCAAGAATATTGCTCGGCTTTTCCTTTATTTTTGATAACATTAGATTTAAATGTATAAAACAATCTTGAAAATGCCATACCCATTTTTCCTTGCTTTAAAAAACTAACAATAGCAGAAGACAATCCAGAAGTAAAGGTTTTATAATCATCGTTAAGATATAGTAGCTTAACATTTTTAGGCAATTGCTTTAAGAAGATTCCTTTTGGCGCAAACAATATCAAATCTACATCATACTGGTCATAGTCGATGCAGTTCAATAAAGTCACCAAACTCTTTTCACCGCCTCCGGCTTCAAGACTTGGAAGTACAAAAAGTAATTGTTGCTTCATTAAGTTAATTCAAATAAATACGTTACCGCTTTCTTAGCATTTTCTTTTATAGTAGGAATGTTATTAGCCAAAGTTAGTATTAGCTCTTGTTCTTCTGATACCATTTCATCAAAGGCGGCAATTAATTTCTTACTATCTGAAATTTCATTGATACTTAAAACTAATTTTTCTGAACCAAAAATATCTTTAGCTATTCCTTTCGATTTTACGCTATATCCCAAAACTAAAGTTGGAATTAAAGACGAATAAGCTGCAATAGTAGCATGTGTTCTGGCGCCAATAAAGAAACGCATTTTGGAAATTAACCCTTTATATTCAATAGCATTCAAGTTATTTGGCAAAAGTAAAACACGTCCAGTAGTTTTAAAATCATTATAGAATTGTTGCAATACTTCATAATCATCATTACCTTTAATAAACACATGTGGTGTCAATGCAATGGTCATATCTGTAGTATCAATAATATGCTGAATAAGTTGGTAAGCCGCTTGTTTAGATGCTTCATTGCGTTTCCAAACCAGTGGACTAAAATTGAACCCAATAGTATTACCCTCTTGCCAACCTTCAGGCGTTTGCATTTCCTCTTTTTGCATAGTAAAAGCACCATCAGCAACCAATTTTACTTTAGAAATACCTTTGTCTTTAAGAATGTTATAGGTAAGTGTTTCACGTGCTAAGACTAAATCCATCGATTTTAAATCGGCAATTTTAGCGTCAGATAAATCTTCATCACCAATGGAAGAACCCCAAAGAATCAATTTCTTTCCTGCTTGTTTTATTAGTTTATCAACTTCATAAATCCAAGGTTGTTCACCATAACAATAGTTATCGCCTCCAATAGATAGAAAAACATCATGCTCTGGAATTAATTTAATGATAGCATCAAACTTTGCTCTATAATAATAGGTTTCGTCATTTTGAAATTTCACTTTCAATGCCGAAACGATTCCTTTAAATGAAAATCTATTTATGTCCAATTGTCTTGTATCATATACCTTATCGATTTTAGGAATATGCAAATCGGATTGATAATCAAAAGAAGCTAAATTGATGATAGTTTCTGGATATTTGGCTTTAATCAAATCAACTGCCGATCGCACAATAGCTTCGCATCCTCTATTCAAACTTCCGGCGTGAAAAAATAATAATATCTTCATAAATTTATCTTTTGTTTCTTTTATTACTGTACCCTATAACCAATGAAATTATAAAAGGTAATTTATATTTTATAGCAAATAATAGTAGTTGTTCGTATTTCGATTTTTGTAAAAATACAGTTTTATAATAGTCTTTAAAAATTTTGATTGTAGTTTTACTTTTTAGTAACTCACTAACCAATCTTTTTCGGGTAGCACCATTTATATCATTTTGTGGATTATGGTAATCATGTAATAACGAAACTATCTTACTAAGGTACTTATAAGCTTTCAAGTATTGAACTTCTTTTGCATCTAAAAATTCATTTTGCAAATGTGAATAGTCATTTTCATACTCTTGCTCAATACGTTGAAAATAGTTTTTGCCAACTATATTTCGTGTAGCACTTCCTGAAACATCAATGTAATGATAACCAGCATAAGATAAGAAATATACTTTGTCAGCTTTAGCAAAACACAGACTATTAAACCAACCATCTTCTCCAAGCGCAACGCCTTTAGGAAAAATGATGGCATTTTCTTTTATTAAACTCGTCCTATAGAGTTTATTCCAAATGGAATTTATAGTTTCATGACTTATAAAATAAGGAACAATATCTTTCTTTATAGTAACCGATTCATAAACTGTATGTTCTTTAAATGGCGCTTTGGAGGTAAATGCAGTTCCATCTTGTGAGGAAAAATAATTACAAACCGTTATATCCAAATGGTGCTTTTCAGCTGTTTGGTATAAGGTATCAAAGAAATTATATTCTACATAATCATCAGCGTCAACAAAACCAATATAGGTGCCTTGAGCAATTTTTAAACCGTTGTTACGAGCCTCACTTACACCTTGATTTTCTTGACTTATTAATTTAACTCGACTATCCTTTTGCTGAAAACGTTCCAAAATAGATAGACTAGCATCTGTAGAACCATCATTCACAAAAATAAATTCGCAAGAAGCTAAGGTTTGTGACAACAACGAGTTGATACAGCGCTCAAGGAACTTGTCGGCATTATAAACAGGAATGATTACAGAGATGGTCACCATAGCTTTTTATTTTTTTAGACGCTTTTTAATGTTGTGAGCCAATAAATATACTTTCTGCTTATAAACTAAATACTTTTGATAGGCTGAAAACATAAAGAAACTGCCATTTAGATAAGGAAATTTTTCTGACATGTCAACAAGAATACGATTTAAACCAAGGTCTTTCATAACCGATTGAACTTCATTAAATCGTTTTTCATTCATTTCTGGCATAATACTTAACTCTACTATTCTTGTCATAAAAATAGTAATAACTGCATCAAAGAACTTTTGTTGAATTGCAGTTGGATTTGGATGAACTTCTTTTTGAAAAGCTCTAATATTTTTTATCCCTTTGATATAACCATGATAAGAACGTTCAGTATAACCTTGTTTACTTATAGAGTTCATTCTAAAAGTATATTTATAGTAAGGAATATCAATATAAGAACAACGAGAAGCTCTGGTTTGCGACAACGCATTAAAAACGGTTTCGGTTCCTAAAAGGATTTCTTTATCAAAGATAAACCCTTGGGTTAATGACCTTCTGTATAAAGTAGCCGGAAAAGTTCTTCTTGGATGTTCAAATCCAGGCAAAATCTCTTTAGGATTTCCACAATCAGGTAGCTCTTGAAGATAGTTTCCGTTTTCATCATATTGAGTCATTCTTAGGTAAAGAATGTCTAGGTTTTCACCTTCTGCTTTCTTCATTATTGTTCCCAAACTATAGTGTTCGATAGCATCGTCTGAATCTAAAAAAGTAAGATAAGTACCTCGAGCTTTTTCTAGTCCTCTATTTCTTGCTTCAGAATCGCCAGCATTTTTTTGATCTATTAAAACTAGATTTTTATGTTTGCTTTCATACTCTTTTAAAATAGCCAGAGAATTATCAGTAGAACCATCATTAATGGCAATTAGCTCATAATCATCTTCTGATAAATCCTGATTAAAAACACTGTCAAGACATCTTACTAGATAACTTTCAGTGTTGTAAATGGGTAAAACGATACTTAACTTCATAATTATTTGTTTGGTTTTAGTAGTGATAAAGCAATTAAAAATAGAAGAGCATTAAGTTGCAAGGAACATTTAATCAGCCAATTTTTTTTAGAATGATTAAATTGTGTTCCTTCTGATTTAAAACCTTTTAACCAAGGACTAAGTGCTTTTACTTGTGAATACTTTTCAACAAATGTGGTTGTTTCTAATAAAACATATTGATTCAACAATTCATATAAAATACGTTTGTAGGCATTTCCTTTTTTTAATAAAAATGATTTATCAATATCATTTATTATTTCGAAAAGTTGTAATAATGCTACATAAGAATTCATTCTTTTTACTAAATTTTCTTTTGATGCTAAGGTGGTAATACTATTTTCACGACGTCTGTAATAGTATAATCCATCTTTAATTTTAGCAATAGATGTTATACGCCCAAAACAGCCGAAATTAAAATAATCATCTTCATGTAGCTGATTTACTTTGAAAGTAAGCTGATGCTTTTCTAAAAAATCCCTACTGTAAATATGTGACCAAGCACTTGGAAAGAAAAAAGTTGATTTTAAGATATAGTCATTTCCTGTTGTGAGTGTAATTGATTGTGAGTAAGCTATTTCAGAAAACTTATTTGTGTCTTCAAAATAATTTATAAATGAAAAGCCAAGAACCTCGCATTCTAACTTTGATAAATTATAAACAAGAATTTCTATAGCATTGGAAACAATCCAGTCATCACTATCAACAAACCAAATATAATCTCCTGTAGCTTTCGGTAGTCCAAAATTTCTAGCGTCGCTTAATCCTCCATTAGTTTTATTAAGTAGTAAAATTCGAGAATCTTTTTGAAGATACTCTTCACAAATTGATAGCGAATTATCCTTAGAACCATCATTTACTAAAATGATTTCAATATTTTTATAGCTTTGACTTAATACACTATCAAGACATTGCCTCAAATACTGGGCGACATTATAAACTGGGATAATTACTGAAATCTTCATTCGCTATTTTATAAACCTATTTTACCAATAATACTTTCTAAATAAGCGGTTTTATACTGCTCAGGAATTTCATAGTCCTCTTTATCTCTTGTTTCACTCACGTATCTTCCTTTGATAGGCATAACGCGTTCCGCTTTCATAAGCATCCACATATATTCAACATCTATATGACCTACATCTAATGCTTTGTATCCTAATTTTGCTAAATCATAACTCAATACAGAAGCCGTTGGTCCTAGTGCTATTAGAATTACTTTATCCTTTCCGTGTTTTATGGCTGCTTCCAAAATAGCATCATACGAATTGAAAGCATTCTTTGACGGACACAACAATCGTTTAATTCCGGTTGCATTATCAAACAAGTCGTTTCCTACTCCCATTCTTGATAATTCACCTTCTATAAGTAGTAAATCTTTCTTGTCCCAAAGTTGTTTCAATAATTTAGCAATTCTATGTGAAATACTTTTATCGGTTTGACCTAAATAAAATCTTGTAATTCCGGCATTTCCAAAAACTTTCCTTCCTTTAAAATAGGGATACAATTCTTTTCCGTTGTTGTTGATGTAGGTATACCAAAAATATTTTGCATTAAGTCGCTCACCTTTCATAGAATAAATAGGTCCAGGAATGGCTACAATTAAATTATCTAAATTAGATTGTAATACTTCTAATAATCGTTTAGACAATAAGGCATCATGGGCTTGATAATTGGGATTTGCTTTTTGCATCACCACATTAAACTCAGCATCTCCATAACGAGTGATACTCTTGTCATTTTTAACCAAATCAATAATAGTTTCTTCCATAGACATGACTTTAATTTTAGGCAGAAAAATCCTTTTATTGAGCGTTCTCAAATACCAATAGTAAAACTCTAGTTTTTTATTTTTGAGTAATAGCTTTTTTAATGCTGATGCTATCATAATTTAACTTTTTTTGAAAGAAATTTGTTCTAATTTAGTATAAAAGCAACCTAATATAAATCATGATATGATACCATTTTGATTTAAAATTAGGTGCATATTTTATAATCATTAAAAGATGTGTTCTACTTAGTTTTTTATCCACTTTTGAAGCTGCTACATAATTTTTACTAGCAAATTCGAAAATGATTCTATTCAATGAACTATTACATTTTTCTCTTAATTCTTTGGTATCACAGTAGCTCAATAAAATTTCTTTCAATCGAATCAAATCCAAAACATTTTCTCCTGTTAACGACTTACTCGATGTACTTGAAGTATCATGAACTCGATAACATGCTAATGGTGTTGTAATGTAACCCATTGGATAATGCTTAGCAATACGTGCCCACATTTCCCAATCTTCTGTCCATGATAAAGCTGGATTAAAAGTTCCTATGGTTTGATAAACTTCTTTTTTAACAGTAATCGATGGTGTTTGTATAAATTGATCGGTTACTTCAATTGAAAAAAAATCTTTTAAAACGCCATTTTTTTCTTGCATTAAAGCTGATGTATGGATAATTTCTCCAACACCATTGACATTATAATTTCTACTAAAACAAGCCTTTATCTCAGGAAAGTCAGCATACATTTTTAACATTGCTGTATAAAATCCAGGCAAAACATAATCATCGCCATGCAACAAATGAATAATTTCACCTTCGGCACGATTGATTGCCGTTTGAAAATTTTTCACGTGCTTAACGTTCTTTTCTTGTCTAAAAAAACGAACTCTACCTCTACCATGATCCTTAACTATTTGTTCTGGATTATCAGTTGAGCAATCGTCGATAACTTCTATCTGCATAAGTTCTTCACCCAAATCTTGGTCTAAAACCGACTCAATTGTTTTTTGCAACAAATGAGCACAATTATAGGTGGGAATCATTACAGAAATCTTTTTTTCAGCCATAACTTTATACAAAGGCAACTATTATTGCTTTACTCCGTTAAATTTTTCTTTTACTCTTTTTATAACCTCAAGGTATTGGTGACCCCATTTAGCATCAGGTTCTAAATAATTTCCTTCTGCCCATTCGTTCCAAGACTTTAAGAAAACCAATTGGTGTTCAGAATCATTATTAGCTACATAGTCACAAGCTTCTGTTAAGTGTTGTTCCCAAAGTTCTGGCGTTGAATTATTTAACACCACACCTTTGTGACCTGCTCTTGCTGTATTATCCCAATCATTTACTGCACAAGGGAAAAAATCATAATCATACTGTTCTGGCGGTAACAAATATTTGATAGCTTCTTTGTATTCTACAAGTAGAGGTTTTTTTCTGTTTTCAAAATCTAGATCTAACTTCTCTTCTCCAAAGAAGAACTTTTTAACGCGCTTTTTCAACAACTCCATTCTTGTAAAAGTTTGATACAACGGACCAGTCACATAGCGTAAACTAGTAAATTGTGAAACTCCAACGCCACCATCAAAACCATAGTCTATTGGATTCCAATTTTCTGGACATCTTGTAGCCATAATATATAAATCTCCAATTCCTGCTTCTTTGGCACATGCTCTAAAAGTGGTGACAAACAAATCTAAATCGTCAATTAAGTAAGGCGCATATACATTAAACAAACACTTACCGTCTATTTTTATGTAACGTTCATCTTTAAAAGCAGGTAGAAGATAATTAAAGTGATCAATATAATCTTGTTTTCCTGGATAGAGTTGTTCTAAAAGCGTTTGTTTAGAATCGCCTCCAAACCAAATTCCTTTCCAAGTTTCGTTAGCCCAACATACACAAAAAGGAAAATCGGGTGTTTTAAATTTGATTACCTCTTCTAAAGGTCGCTCTAGAACTTTTTTACCATTACCAAACCAATAGTGATAATAACAAAATCCATCAACACCATAGTCTTTAGCTAATTGTGCTTGATGTTCTCTTACCTCTGGAACTCTTAAATCATAAAATCCCAAATCGGCTGGTAAACGAGGTTGGAAATGACCTTCAAACAAAGGCTTTGCCTTAGCAACATTAGTCCATTCTGTAAATCCTTTTCCCCACCATTGATCATTCTCTGGAATGGGATGGTACTGTGGTAAATAGTAAGCTAAAAATTTAATATTCTTTGACATACTTAAACTTTATATTTTTTTTTAAAACTAACTGATTTTTTATAAAATAATTTATTAAATGTATTTCTTTAATCTATTTTAAAATGCTTAAAAGTTCATTTTCAACATAATTAAAAGAGGAATATTTTTCTATCTGTTTTACAGAATTTTTTGAATAACTAGAATAATCTTCCTCTGAAAGATTAAGAATTTTTAAAATCCCATTTGCTAAATCATTAGAATCTTTTAATACTGCTTTATATCCATTAAAATCATCAATAACCATATTTGTAACTATTCCCATATCAAATCCTACAACAGGAGTTCCACATGCTAATGCTTCAGAAACCATCATTGGTCCTGCATCTTCAATTGATGAATTAACAAATAAATCTGTTGCTTGATATAATAGTGAGAGAAGTCTATAGTCTTTTATATAATCAATATGCTTTTTTTCAAATGGTATTCCAGAGAAATCATCAGAAACATGTTTTGAAACAATCAAAACTTGAATTTTTTCTCTTTTAAAATTATCTAAATTGTTATAAACTATTTTTAAAGCTTCAACCAAGTATTCAAAACCTTTGTGAGGATCTTTTGCATTATTACAACCCATCAAAATATAAAATTTATCCTCTATTAAATCAAAAATTGATTTTGCAATTTTTCTATTTTTACTATTGAATAAATTAACATCAATCACACTATTAATATTTAAAAAACTATCTTGATTTTTATATAGTAATGATTTTTTAGCTTGATCTAATGTCCATTGTGAGCCAGTTATTATTTTGAAGTTACCTTTTTTAACATTATCACGTTTCTTTTCAAAATTTCTTTTTGCAATATTCTTATCATTACTACTGATAATAGCTGGACAACTTGATGTACAACCATTAATGTATCCCTTACAATCCCAAGCATAATGACAACCACCAGTAAAATGATTCATATCTACTGTAATATTATAAATCTGTGCATGCGTTAAATTATATAAATTTAATAAATCAGTAGAATTAAAAAAACCACTTGTCATCCCTGTAATTATTATATCTGGATTAAAACCTATTCGTTCTACTACAGAATTTGCAGAAATATTTATGGAACTCTCATCCTTACTAAAAAAATAATATTTAGAATCAAAAACACTTTTATCATTTTTCTTCAATCCTAATAAATATATGATTTTAGATACTATTCTAAAAAGTATAAACTTCTTAACTATTTCATATTTGTACTCTTTAATAAAAATATCACTTTTGGTTTTTCTTTGAACTAGCAATACAACTTGACAGCCCATTTTAATTAATATTTGGCTTATTCTATAAATTGCTTCATCAGCACCTGTTTTGTCGCTTGTTGATAATAACAATACTTTTTTACCTACTTTTCCCATTGAATTGGTATTTTAAAAATTCCATTTTCATAGTCACCATCTTTCAATTCCTCTTGTTCGATGTTAACGATATTTAATCCTATTTTTTTGGTAGGTAAATCTAGCAACTTAACTTTTGGTACATCTAAAGCCAATCCTATCATATAATTATTAGCTATTAAACATTCATTAGGGATTTTCACAACCCATGTTTTAATTCCTGTAAAATCAAGTTCACGACGATTAATGAAGAAAACATTTTCGTATTTATCTAATATTGAAAAATTTAACCTTGCATTATCATTCTTGACTCTATTATTAATAGTTATATGAACATAGATATCTTTAGTAGTATAAAATTCTAAACAATTTTTTCCTTCTGCGTCTTTCAACTCAACAGATACTATTTGCGCTTCTTTTGAATTATCTTCTTCAAAAATCAGGGTAGAAGAATTATCATTATCTAAATAATTAAAAAGATATTGATCTAATGTTTCATCAATAATTCCTGATTGAATTAAACTTCCGTTTTGCAATAACATTCCTTTGTTACAAAGTGTTTTTACTGCAGATAAGTTATGACTTACAAATAAAACAGTTCGTCCTTCACCTTTACTTACATCGCCCATTTTGCCCAAACATTTTTTCTGAAATTCGGCATCTCCAACTGCTAATACTTCATCTACAATAAGTATTTCACTTTCTAAATGAGCAGCAACAGCAAAGGCTAATCTTACATACATACCAGAAGAATATCTTTTTACTGGTGTATCAATATAGCGTTCTACTCCAGAAAAAGCTACAATTTCATCAAACTTCCTAGTAATTTCTGCACGACGCATTCCTAGAATAGCTCCATTAAGATAAATATTTTCTCTTCCTGTCATTTCTGGGTTAAATCCTGTACCTACTTCCAACAAAGAAGCAATTCTACCGTTAACTTTAAAACTTCCTGTTGTTGGTTTTGTTACTTTACTTAAAAGTTTCAATAGTGTGCTTTTTCCAGCACCATTTCTTCCAATGATACCAACAGCATCACCTTGTTGAATCTCAAAATTAATGTCTCTCAAGGACCAAACATAGTCACTATCACCAACAGAAGTTCTGTCATTGGCTTCTCCAATTTTAAGATAAGGATTTTCTTTTCCTCTAACTTTATGCCAAAATCGATTTAAATCATGAGTTATTGTACCTGTACCTACTTCTCCCAATCGATATTGTTTTGATATATTTTCTGCAATTATTGCTAATTCTTTCATAATAATTAAATAGAGTCCATAAATCCTTTTTCTACTTTATTGAAGGTGATGACACCCACAAAAAGTAAAACAACAACAAACAAAGTGGTATAAATCAAACTACTTGGTTCAAAATGTCCTGAACCCAAATAACCATATCTGAAACATTCAAAAATACCAGTTAATGGGTTAGCATTTACAATCCATCTGTATTTTTCTGGCATGGCCGAAATTGGATAAACTACCGGAGTGGCATACATATACAATTGAATTCCAAAAGCTAATAAAAAACTTAAATCTTTATACTTTGTAGTCATTGACGAAAATATCATTCCCAATCCTAAAGCAAAACCAGCCATTAGAAGAATTAAAAGTGGCGTCATTAATATCCATAAATTGGGTTGAATTTGATTAGTAAAACTATAATAAACAACCACTGCAATAAATAATAAAAACTGAACTACAAACTTCAATAATCCAGAAAAAACAATAGACAAAGGCATGATCAATCTCGGAAAATATACTTTACCAAATATAGAAGCATTACTTTGAAACACAGAAGAAGTTTTTACTAAAGAGTCGGCAAAGTAATTCCAAATGGTAATGCCTGCTAAATAAAATGGTATTTGAGGTAAATCATCCGTTGATAATTTAGCCACTTGACCAAATAAAACCATATAAATCAATGAAGTCATTATGGGTTGCACAAAAAACCATATTGGACCCAAAATGGTTTGCTTGTAAAAAGTGATAAAATCTCTTTTCAAAAGCATTAGTAATAAATCGCGATAATGCCAAAGCTCTTTAAAATTGACCGAGAATAAAGAAGAATCTGCTTTAATTTCCTCAGTCCACAATTGTTTATTAGTACTCATATTTTAATAAAATTAGCATTCAAAATTTTCATAAATAATCAAGCCACTTTCTGAAGGAAAATCTTGCAAAGTGAAGATCACTTTACGTTTTATTTCATCTTCAATTTTCAAAGCCAATTGGTCAATATAATCAGCATTCAATTGTTTACCAACAATCAAAACCTCAATTACACCAGAATCTATACCATTAGCATAATCACCTAAGACAACTATTTGTTGTACTTTTCCCATTCGAGCCAAAATCATGTCAATAATAGCATCCAAACCTAGATGTTTGTATACAATTTGTTGCAAGGTTTTAAATAAGGGATGTTTGATATTGGCTTTATAGGAAACCCTATTCTGAGCCGCTTTCTTTTCTAGATAGCCAGCTTCAGAAAGGTTGTTCAATTCCTTTCTTATGGCATTAGTAGATTCATTCATCTCTTCTGCCAAGCCACGTAAATGACCATTATTAGCCGCATTGATAAAGAACTTTACCAAGATACGAATACGTGTTTTAGAAGTAATAAGAGTTTCTAACATAATCAGTTATACTAATAATGAGTAACAAAAGTACTCGTTTATATATATCCTATTTAACTTTATGTGAAATTAAATCTGAAATAGCATTTACCTGTTCTATCTCTAACTCAAAAAACAAAGGTAAACGCAACAGACAATCGGTAAACTTATCGGATTGTTCTAAGCTCCTACCATCATGTTTTGCTTGGTAATAATCACTTGAATGCAAAGAAATATAATGAAAAACTGCATGATATCCTTTTTCTTTCAAACTCGCTATAATAGCAGTTCTGTGCTCAATATCTTTTGCGGTAACATAAAACATGTGACCATTATTGGTAGCATAATCTGGAACTTGTGGCAAAATAACATTGGATTGCGTTTTTAATCCATCAAAATAAGCATTCCAAAGCAACTTTCTTTTGGTTTGAATCACGTCTATATTTTCAATCTGAGCCCAAAGAAAAGCGGCAATAACTTCAGAAGGTAAAAAAGAAGAACCAGTATCTACCCAACCATATTTATTGACTTCACCTCTAAAAAATTCGGCTCTATTAGTTCCTTTTTCCCAAATAATTTCGGCTCTATTAATAAAGCGTTCGTCATTAATAGTCAACATTCCTCCTTCTCCAGAAACAATATTTTTAGTCTCATGAAAAGAAAAAGCGGCCATATGACCTATGCTTCCCAAAGCTCTTTTAACACCGTCTTTACCTACATAAAAACTATCAATGGCTTGTGCAGCATCTTCTATAACAAGTAAGTTATACTTTGCAGCCAGCTCCATAATTTTATCCATATCACAAGCTACACCAGCGTAGTGAACAGGAACTATTGCTTTTGTTTTATCTGTAATTAACGCTTCAATTTTATCAGCATCAATATTGGGATTATCAGCATAAGAATCAGCAAAAACGATGGTAGCACCTTGTCTAACAAAAGCTATGGCTGTAGAAACAAACGTAAAACTTGGCACTATAACTTCATCACCAGGTCCAATGTTAGCTAACATAGCACTCATTTCTAATGCATCTGTGCAAGAAGTTGTCAATAGTGCTTTTTTAAAACCATAATGACTTTCAAAAAAAGTCTGGCATTTTTGAGTATATTTTCCGTTACCAGAAATTTTACCAGAATTAACAGCATCATAGATATAATGAGTTTCTTTTCCGGTTAAGTAGGGTTTATTGAATGGAATCATATTTATATTTTAAAAGGTAGTCTTCTTCTATTAATTTTTACAAACTTTCAATATCTTTTATTTGCGAGGAGAATTGATTGTCTTTCCATTGAACAAATCCACCATCAATCCATGGCTTTGCGATTTGCTTATTTAGAAAGTCTTTTTCCCAACCTTTAGGAGCATCTATTTTTTTTACTTTTATTAAAAAAGTAGCGTTCTTTAAATCTATACCATTTTTAATAGCCCAAAAAGCGGTAAAATCTCGAACACCACTATCAAGTACTTTTAAGTCTATATTGGGATTATTCATACTAAACGAAACTTTTCTCCAATTTGTTCCATAGTTATAGTAGGAAGGTTGACCATTTTTATCAATTAACGGCAACCAAAATTCTTCTTTGGTAACTTCGTTTTTATATAGTACAGCAATAATATGTGAATAACCTTTATAATGAATATCGTCAATAAATACATTATGTGAAGTTAATCCTAATAAGGGTTTTGTTATAGAAATTAAATTATTATTAAATACTGAAAAATAGCTGTGTATTTTACTGTTTTTAAATCCGATGGAAGCGTATAATTTGTTGCATATCGGACTGTTTAATATGATAATTAACTGAGCAAATGATAGCGAATAGATTAACCATTTAAATAAACTAAATTTCAAATCATTAACAGTATAGTTTTGTAATAATTTGATTTTAGAATCATTAGGAATTTCTGGTGGATTATAGCCACAATTTTCCTCTGTACAACGTTCATTAGTTCTATTTAAGGCAACATAAGCATACACTTTTTTTGCCAAATGATAAATACCTGGAATTCGCAATAATAATGAAATTGGATACAGATAAAATATTCTTTTAAGAACTTCAATATAAGTGTCAACTCCTGAAAAAACGGTTCCTTTTAAATTAACACTGTGTATATCATCCAACAAAGTATTTCGGTCTATATCTTTTAAACTAGCTTCTTCTGAGGCATCAAACTGAACGGTTTTGAATTCAATTTTATTAAAAAAATCAAAATGAGATATAATAATTTTAGTTCTTACACATAATGGACATTCTGAATCATAATAAAATTTTAATGTCTTGTTGCCATTGTTAGGTTTAAAAACTTTTTGCCAAAATGAAACAGGCACCAATAAAAGATACAATGAAATAAAAGTCAATGCAAACCAAGGAATTGGAAAAGTAATTAAGATTCCTAAGTGAAGTCCAATTCCAATTATCAATAGTACTATTCTATATTTTTTTCTAAAAAATAAAAATATAAATAGTGCTTCAAAAATTAAAGTTAAGTAGCCCAAAAACAACATTATCATCTTGTTGTTTAAAACAAATGTAAAGTTATTGTGCACCATCATTGGAAACGAGCTAGGCATCCACATTCCTAATCCTTGCAACCAACTATTTGCTGTTAACTTAACAAAAATGGAATCAAAATAAACCAATCCAATTGCAACAAATACTGGTAAAAAGTAATGCAATTGTTTTACTTTTTTAGAAGGATTATATTGAAAAGTAGTATTAGAATATTTTAATTTCTGTAGCAAACGATCTATAGAAAAACATTGACTAATTGGAAGAAATATAAGTATAAAGTTTACGCCCATATAAGCGTAAAAAACATGATATTCATAAGAGCCAATACTACCAATTAGTATCAAACTCATCATGTAATTAACAATTGAAAAAAATCTGGTGAAAGCACCAAATAAAATAAAAAATACAGATAAAAACCAAATACCTATGGGAATTGCAAAGTTTATTTCAGCCAATTCAAGGTAAGGTATTTTATCAAAAATCAAATGCCTAAAGTAAAACATTTGAGCAATTTCACACAACAATATCAAAGAATAGGCAATTCTAAAAACAGCTAATCCTGTTCCATCGATTTCCTTATCATAAGATTTCTTCAAAAAATTTGAAATAAAACTCATCTATCTATTATCTAAATTTCATTTAATACATTAAATAAAAAACCAACTATTAAAAAACAATAAAAGTTTATATCATAGCAAGTTACATTAATAACGAGTAACAAAAGTACTCATTTATTTGAAACCACCAAATTATTATATTGTAAATAAGCAAAGTTGAGTCATGAGTACCTAGTTAAAAACAAATTATCTTCATAAAGCATTCTCCTCCTCTGGAGGAGTGTCCGAAGGACGAGGTGGCTTTTAAACTACTAAGCAAAAAACAGATAATAGATAGCAGATAATAGATAGCAGATAATAGATAGCAGATAATAGATAGCAGATAATAGATAGCAGATAATAGATAGCAGATAATAGATAATAGATAGCAGATAATAGATAGCAGATAATAGATAGCAGATAATAGATAGCAGATAATAGATAGCAGATGACAGATAGCAGATGACAGATAGCAGATAACAGGCAACAGAAAACTGAACACTGAACACTAAACACTGAATACTGAACACTGAACACTGAACACTAAACACTAAACACTGAACACTGAACACTGAATACTGAACACTGAGCCTGTCGAAGTGAAAAAGCCCTTCCGTTTCCGAAAGAGCTTTCCCTAATTATTCCGAGTCCAAAGGACGAGTTAACCTAATCTCAAATCCCAAATCCTAAATCCTAAATCTCAAATTTCAAATCTCAAATTTCAAATCTCAACACTGACATCTAACATCTGACATCTAACATCTAACATCTGAACACTAATTAACCACTTTCTTAGTAGCCTTAAACCCATCAATAGTAGTTACTTGAACAAGCAATACTTGATTCGTTGTTCCCACATTGATTTTAGTTTCTGAAGCATTGATGTTGGTTTTTGCAACCAATACTCTACCTCTAATATCGTAGATAGTTACTTCTTGCATTGTAGTTCCTCCTGTACGGATAACTACATCATTTTGTTGTTTGATAACATTGATACTGTTTGCTGTAAAGTTGTTATCATTTGTTGTTAATGAAGTTTGGTAAACCAATTCAAAACGATCAGCAAAAGTTCCAGCAGCCGATGTGAAAGTATATGGAGTACTCAAGTTATGGTATGAACCATCTTGATTGTCTTTAATATAAATAGCTTGAGCACCGCCTGCGAACAATCCGTCAACATGATCTATTGCAAAAGTATAGTTACCTGCAGTAGTTACTTTATAGTTTAACGGAACCACATCTGTTGCTTGGAAGGTTGGACGACCTTGAATAACATATGCTGTACTTCCGATAAGCATATTCAATGCAACTGCTCCATCATTAAAATACTTACTATCATAAGCATCAGCTCCTAAAGTAGCATTTGCAAAGTAACTAACAACTGCTTGAGAAAATTCAGCACCTGTTCCAGTTAAGTTTAACCAAATAGCATCTGCTTGCGTTGTTGGCGTAGCTACAGTAGTAGTTCTGAAGAACTGATTAGCATTATTTGCTACACGTTGACCGTTGTTAAATTCT
>LNDX01000009.1 GCA_001464475.1 Flavobacteriaceae bacterium Ga0077528
CAGGCTTGATGGTTCACTTTGTCAGTTTTGGTTGTTAGCATAAAATTACGAATAATTCAATGCACAAAGCTAAAGGCTGGGCTTGCGCTTGCTATTTTCGTCTTCGTGGAAAATAATCTGGTTGCTATAACTCTGTCTTTCTCAGAAATTTTGTAGATTTGTTTTGGTCAGTGATTGCAGCAGCAACTGGTGCAAGCCACATACGTTAGCAGTAATGGAAGGACGACCCAACCGACAAAGATAGAGAATGAAAAAAACGACATTTAAAATATCAAAAATGGACTGCCCATCCGAAGAACAAATGATACGGATGAAACTTGCCGACTTGACAAACATCAACTCGTTGGACTTTGACATTGCAAACAGACAACTAACAGTTTTTCATACAGACAATCACGACCAAATTTTTCAGCGACTTGACAACTTAAAGTTTGACACTTCACTTATTGACAGCGTTTCGGCAGACAATTATATTTCAACAACCGACAACACAGACCGAGAGAAAAAATTGCTTTGGCAAGTATTAGCCATTAACTTTTTCTTTTTTGCACTTGAGCTTACGACAGGTTTTATTTCAAACTCAATGGGACTGATTGCCGACAGTTTGGATATGCTTGCCGACAGTATTGTTTACGGACTTGCACTATTTGCAGTCGGTGGGACAATGACACGAAAGAAGAACATTGCAAAGTCAGCAGGATATTTTCAGTTGACACTTGCCGTTTTCGGTTTCATAGAAGTAGTCAGACGATTTGTTGGGACAGAAACAGTTCCAGCATTTCAGACAATGATTATTATTTCAATTCTTGCACTTATTGGCAATGGACTTTGTTTGTATTTACTGCAAAAAAGTAAAAGCAAAGAAGCACATATGCAAGCAAGTATGATTTTTACATCAAATGACGTAATCGTAAATATTGGTGTAATTGTAGCAGGCGGACTTGTTTACTTGACAAACTCAAAATATCCTGACCTTATCGTTGGGACAATTGTGTTTTTCATCGTTGGACAAGGAGCATTTAAAATTCTAAAACTATCAAAATGACGACCGAAAGAAGAACCACTACTGCTAACAGCAGTTTAGGGAAACAAACATCCTTAAATACTTGTTTCATTGGCATTCTTAAAAATAAAAAAGAGCTAGTACAACATAAGTACAACAAAAACATAAAACATCCTCATTAGCAGAACGTGCTTAGGAAATTTAAACAAAAATCGAGGAGTTTTTACCAACACAAATAAAATAATATTTAAGTAACTTCCCCCTTCATAAAAATATGCCTGCAAGAAATAATTATTTTTCAAATTGTCGAAAATTAAGAAAAAAAAAAAAGGGGGGGGGGGATAATTAAAAAACTAAATTTAACTTACTATTTAAGAGAATACTATATTTTCATAATTTACAAATTGCTTAACTTAAAATACAAACATTATTTTGGAATTAGAAAAAAAAATTAATGAGTGGTCTATTTTGCCAATCACTGGTAACATAAAAATAAATCCTGTAGACCACTACCTTGGGAAACCTCTTGTAATTCTATTCTTTAATCTTGGATGCCCTGGATGCAAAGGGCGAGCCATCCCTTTTGCCAACTGGCTAAACATAGAATATAAAAACAAGATTAACGTAGTAGGAATTCATACAAATTTTGAAGGAGTTGATTTTTCTGACCAACAACTTATTGATTGCAAGTCTGAATTTTATATTAACTTCGAATATTTCCGAGATGCAAATTTCAACACCACTTTCCTCGATTATCAAGCAGGTGGGACACCTCATTGGATAATCACCGATGAAAAACTAAATGTAATATATTCCATTTTTGGCTCTGATCCCAACAACGCATTATTGCGGATTGATTTGAAAGTTCAAGAGTTGCTAAACAACAAATAAAAAGAATTGTTAAAGATAAATTTAATAACTAACTTTCCGCAAATAAAATATCATAAAAACAACAAAACTATGCTAAAGTGGCTTGACGTAATAAAATATGCAAATCATGGTAATCCCGTACCAGATAAAAAAGTAGTAAAAACTAACGAAGAATGGAAAAACATCTTAACAGAAGAACAATATTATATTACAAGGAAGAAAGGCACAGAAAGAGCTCATAGCTCTGATTTATGCACCTTTTTTGAACCTGGACAATATAATTGTATCTGCTGTGATACTCCCCTTTTTGATTCTGGTGAAAAATTTGATTCTGGAACTGGTTGGCCCTCTTTTACTCAACCTATCAAAGATAATGCAATCGCTTATCATAAAGATTTATCACATGGTATGTATCGTATAGAGGCTACTTGTAACACCTGCGATGCTCACTTGGGTCATGTGTTTCAAGACGGCCCTATGCCAAGTGGATTAAGATATTGTATGAATGCAATATCATTAAAAAAAGTTGAAAATGCACTTAAAAAAGCAACCTTTGGAGGCGGATGTTTTTGGTGTACAGAGGCTATTTTCCAACAACTTAAAGGTGTTGAAAAAGTAGAGAATGGGTATAGTGGAGGAAAAATCTCTAACCCTACGTATAGAGAAGTCACCTCTGGGGTTACAGGACATGCTGAAGCAATTGAATTTACTTACGATCCAAATGAAATTTCATACTCAGATCTTGTAAAAATACATTTAACAACACATAATCCCACAACTCTAAACCAACAAGGGGCAGATAAAGGAACGCAATACAGAAGTATAATTTTTTACAGAAACGAAGAAGAAAAAACAACAGCTTTAAACGTTATTAAAGAAGTCCAAAAAGAGTATGAAGATATGATTGTGACTGAATTAGCAATGTTTGAGCAATTTTATCCAGCAGAAGAGTACCATCAAAATTATTATAATGAAAACAAAGACAAAAATGTTTATTGTGCAGTTGTTATAAATCCTAAGTTAAGAAAATTTAAAGAATTATATAATAGCAAATTAAAAATAGAACAATAAGTTTAATAAAATAATTATGAGAGTTAAATTATTACACAAAAAAAACAAAGGCCTTATCGCACTTGCCACAATCGCTAGCCTTTTTATGAGTTGCGATAAAAAAAAAGGACAAGACAACACAAACAATAATGAGTCGCAAAAGATAGTAGGGTACGTCTATACTTCCACAAATGGTGAAGGGGGAAATCAAATTATTAAACTAGCTCGATATTCTGATGGCACTTTGGGTCAAGAAAAAGTATACGAAACGGGAGGCAAAGGAGGGTCAGATAGTTCTGCCCCTGTTAATGGCGATTATGATAGTCAAGGAGCCATCCAAATAATAGACAACCATTTGTTAGCGGCTAACACAGGAGACAACACTGTAACCGTTTTTGATTTGGATAAGAAAACAGGGGAACATAAAAAAAAAAATATCGTTGTTTCTTCTCATGGCGAAAGGCCTGTAAGTATAAGTTATACTAAAAGTAATCAAGAACCAAATATTTATTGGGTAGCTGTTGCAAATCAGTGGGGGATCCCAACTGCGCTATATGATGGCAACAAATATGTTGAACTTCCTAGTAAAGACTTTTTTAAACAAGACTTAAAAAAAGAAGACCCTTCTGACAAGAACAGAAATATATCTCTTTATAAATTTAATGCTAAAACTGGTGAGCTAATTTTTACAAAATTGCTAGACACCTACAAACGCTATTGGGGTGGTCCAGTTCAAGTAATTTTCAACCACGCTGGCGACCAGCTAGCGCTAACTACCTGGGGGATTCCACATTTCTTAACCGAAAATCCAGATCCAAAGTTTGTTAAACCTAGCCAAGTAATCATTTATGATTTCAAAGAAGGAGAACCCTCAAACAAAAGAGTTTTTGAAGAAGAGGGGTTAATTGGTGCAGTAGGCTTTAATTGGAGTAAAAAAGATAATTTGTTGTATGTAACGTATTTTAATCCTATTAAAGAAAAAGATAATCAAGGATTAGTAGTATTGGAAGTAACTTCTGACAAGATAAATAAAATTAGTAGTCATGAAACTGGGGCTTCCGCAGATGTTGATGAAGCTTGTTGGACTGCTATTTCACCTGATTATAAGCGTTTTTATGCCGTAAGCTTTGGCACGAATGTTATCACACCTTATGATTTGGACGAAACAGGTAAAATTGTTAAAACCCTTTCATATACTGGAGTAAATAACAAAGGACATGACCCCGATTTAAAAGATATGTATATTAGTAGTGATAGTAAATACGCGTATTGTTTGGGTTCGTTCCAAACCTTTACAATTAAATATTTTTCTATTACTGATAATGGACTAAAATACTCTGGGGAGTATAATGTTGAAACAACAAAGGCATACCAAGGGAAAACAGGAAAATTCAATTTTCAAGGTTTTGTCGGGTATGATTTATAAATTATTAAAATTTTTAAATATATGATAGTAGCTGCATTTAAATATAAAGTTAATCCAAAATTTCAAGAAGAATTTGAAAGATTATATGGATTTGCCAGGAAACATGTTGGTATGATTGATGGATATGAAGGTCACGAAGTTTTTTCGGGAGAAAATGGGCATCATATGCTTGTTGTCTACTTCAAAGACAAAGACTCCTTCTTAATTTGGGACGAACATCCTGAACATAAAAAATATAAAGAACGTGGGAAAACAGACATTTTTGAAAGCTACGACGTTTCTGTTGGTGAAATATTTGAAAGGCACATAAAATAAATGGAGTCTAAAAATCGTGATAATATATATGCAAAGTGGACTTTGATTCTAGGAATTATTCTAACATTGATCCTTCCCTTTTCTATTCATCTCTTTAATCTTGAACAATTAGGGAAATATGGAACTGTGGGCGATACAATTGGTGGAATAACTTCCCCTGTTTCTCAATTATTAGGATCAATACTTATTTATTTAGCGCTGAAAGCTCAATTAGACGCAAATAAAATAATTCAAAATCAAGTAAACGAAGACAATAAACAATCTTTAATTAGACACGATTTAGAACAAATTCATGAATTGTATTCTTTTTTCCAAAACAACATTAAGAGCTTTGGTTACGAAAAAGAAACTAAAGGGAAAAGAGAAGTTGTTTTTGGGAAAAGAGCAATTAAAAGTTTTTTTCAAGATATCGAAGAAATGAATATTAACATTCATTCTGACGAAGATATTTTGAAAATAGATGGTGTGAGAGAAATATTAAGCATAATTAATAGTGCTAAATTAATTTTGCAAAAAAACAAGAATTCTAAATTAGAAAATGAAGACAAGGAGTTCTACAATACTTTAATACACCATGAATTAGTTTTTAGTATTTTCCCTGCCAGAGAAATAGAAAATGAAGACCCTTTATCGTTAAAAAAATGCACTATGTGCGAAATTTATCATGGAAATTTTCCGCCATTAATATTCCATAGAATACAAGAATTAAAAAATGAACTTTAAAAACAAACTAATTATTATGAACAAAAAAGATTTAAAAAAGTTTTTAATTGAAAATGAATCTCACACAATTGAAAATACAGAAGAAAAACTTCTATCTTTTGTAAAAGGCACTATGCTAAATAGAAATGATGTTATTGACCAAGACGACCAATCACATCATAGACAAGAAGAACGATTACGCAATCAATTGGACAAACAAGTGCATGAACATCATCACCACCTTGAAGAAATTGAAGCCCTAACCTTTAATCCTTCTGAAGTTGTTGAACCGGGTGCCGTTATAAAAGTCAATGATAATTATATGGTAATCGCCACAGCAGATGCAAACTTTACATTCGAAGGGAAAAATTTTATTAGCATATCAACAAAAGCTCCTATTTATCAATGCATGAAAGGGAAGAAAAAAGGGGATATGTGTAGCTTTAATGGGAATGATTTCATTATAAATGAAATTTATTAAAAACAATTAGCAAAATACTTTAAATTATGAAAGCAATATACAATAATATCGTTATAGCAGAAAGTGATAAAACTATTGTTATCGAAGGAAATCATTATTTCCCACCTGATAGCCTAAAAAAAGAATTTTTTAAAGAAAGTAGCACACACACCACATGCCCATGGAAAGGTCTAGCATCATATTACACAATAGAAGTTGATGGCGTTGAGAATAATGATGCGGCTTGGTACTATCCATCTCCATCCCCACTAGCTGAAAGCATCAAAAATCATGTAGCTTTTTGGCGTGGCGTTAAAATCGAAGAATAACATGTACAACAAAGTCCTATTAGGGAATATAGAAGCCTTAGTTAAGCTCCCTGATAATTACTTAGATACTATGAAGTATCCAGTGTTTATTGGGTTGTCAGGAGGAGAGCAAACGATAGAAACAGTAACTTTTAGTGCTAACACCTACTTCAGTTTGGAGCTATTTAAAGATTATATTCATATCGTTCCTATAAACACAAATCAAAAAAACTTTAAAGATTATTCTGCAGAAGAAATTTTTGCTTTAATAGATACTATTAAACATTTATTTTCTACAACCGATGCAAATTGGACTGTCAGCGGAATTTCCAATGGAGGGAAAGCAACTTTTTTGTTCGTTGCTGCAAATCCTAAGCTTTTTGAAACAGTTTTTACTTTCCCTGGGGGACTTTTTGATGTTGTCCCTACTAATGAGTGGGGACATTTGAAAATTGTTCTTGCCAATGGCAAAAAAGATGGCTATGGCTGGTTGCAAGAATCTAAAAAATCTTTTGAAATTCTTTTGCCAATAGCTAAAAAAGTAGAACTGATGGTGATTTCGGGACAAAAGCATATTATTAGTGAAGATTATGATATAAATCAGATATACAATGTGATATTATAGAATATGGTCGAGAAATTGAAAAATGATATTAATGCTTGTTTAATTTGCAAAGATTTTTTGCCTTACCTACCGCGCCCCATTTATCAATTTCATAGTAATGCTAAAATTATAATAATAGCACAAGCACCAGGACAAATAGCTCACGACAAAGGAATCCCTTTTGATGATTTGAGTGGGGATAATTTAAGGTCTTGGCTTGGTGTTACCAAAGAACAGTTTTATAATCCAGAGCTTTTTGCTATTATGCCTATGGGGTTTTGCTTCCCTGGGAAAGGAAAATCAGGGGACTTGCCCCCCAGAAAAGAGTGTGCTCCACAATGGCACAATAAAATAATAGCACAATTAGATCATCTAGAATTAATCATTCTTGTTGGTAAATACGCTCAAGATTACTATTTAAAAGATAATCCTTATAAAAATTTGACTAAAACAGTAATTAACTATCACGAATTTTTACCAAGATTTTTCCCTTTGGTGCACCCCTCCCCTCTTAATTTTAGATGGCATGGAAAAAATAAATGGTTTAAAGAAGAAATAATTCCCGTGCTACAAAATACAGTTGCAAACATTTTAGCTTTATGATAGAAATTATAACCGATAAATTTATAAAAACTCGCAAGTACTCAGAAGAATTGTGTGAACCTCTTCTTACAGAAGATTATTCTGTGCAACCAATTGAGTTTGTTTCTCCACCAAAATGGCATCTAGCTCATACTACTTGGTTTTGGGAAGAATTTGTTTTAACCAAATATAAAAAAGGATATAAAGTCTTTAAAGAAGAATTTTCGTTTCTGTTTAACAGCTACTATAATAATGTCGGGAAAAGAGTGATAAGACCTTCTCGCGGGCTTATGACAAGGCCATCAGTGGATGATGTTTATCAATACCGATTATACGTTACGCAGCAAATGATTGATTTTTTGGGGAGTAATCCTCGAAAAGAGATTTTAGATATTGTGGCAGTTGGAATTAATCATGAGGAACAGCATCAAGAACTTTTTATCTATGACATAAAATACATCTTTGGCAACCAACCATTGTTCCCCATTTATAACAATAAATTTCAAAATACGTCAGAGCTGAAACACCCCGAATTTATAAAAATTGATGAAGGGCTCTATACTATTGGCCACCAAGAAGAAAGTTTTTGCTTTGATAACGAATTAGGGGTTCATAAAGTGTTTATCCCTTCATTTGAAATTTCATCAAATTTGGTTACTAATAAAGAATATATTAAATTTATTGAAGAAGGCGGGTATCAAAATTTTAATTTTTGGCATGATGAAGGATGGCATTGGGCGAATAATAACAAAATCGAAGCTCCTTTGTACTGGCATAAAATTGATGGAGAATGGTACCATTATGATTTAAATGGGCTAGAAAAAATAGAATTAGATCAACCCGTACAACATATTTCATTTTACGAGGCGTTTGCATTTGCAGAATATAAAGGAATGAGACTTCCTACTGAATTTGAGTGGGAAGTAGCATCTGAGTATTTCTCTTGGGGCAAACTTTGGGAGTGGACATCGAGTGCCTATCTACCCTACCCAAATTTTAGCAAAGCAACAGGAGCTTTGGGAGAATACAATGGAAAATTTATGGTCAATCAAATGGTGCTACGAGGAGCTTCAATAGCAACTCCAAAAAATCATAGTAGAAAAACATATCGCAACTTTTTCCAAACAAATATGCGTTGGCAATATTGTGGATTGCGATTAATAAAAATATAACGTGCAACATTCTTAACAAAAAACATTATGGAAAAGGTATATAGTGGACAATATTTTGAAGCAATGAATGTGAAAAATCTATTAGAGAATTTAAACATTCATGTATTTGTAGAAAATGACAATATGTCGCTAATTGAACCATTTGCTGTATCCCCTGGGGGAACAAGCCCCGTTGTTCTTAAGGTTAATAAACAAAATTATAATCAGGCTATTGAAACTATTAAAGCATATGAAAATGGTGAATTAGCTTTAGGAAAAGAAATTGATAAATCAGTTATTATTGCTATGCTCAAAAAATTCAAGACGATTGTTTATATTGTGCTGCAACTGACACAGCTTATTTGATTAACACCTTTAAAACAGTTAAAGAAATATCATATAATGAAGACGGGATTGCAAAAAAAATTCGAGCGGTAGCTTCCGAAGAATTCGGCATTAAAGGGTATTATATTTACTGATTTTATTTAATATGAATCCCTCAACCAGTTAGCTCGTTACAAAACAAGCGCCAATGAAGATAAAAACATTCTGTATGATTTTGAAAAAAACCGAATAAGAATCTAAATATGAAAAAAATTAATCTCGATATAAAAAACAATAATGGGGATACGTTAGCCGCGCACCTGGTAACCCCCATGAATGGGCAAATTAACAACATTGCTATTTTTGCTCATTGTTTTACTTGTTCTTCAAGTTTGGCTGTAGTTAGAAATATTTCTAGCGAGTTAACAAATCAAGGAATAAGTGTCCTGAATTTTGATTTTACAGGGCTTGGAGAAAGCGATGGGGACTTTAGCGAAACTACCTTTTCAAATAACATTTCAGATATTATTGCGGTTAATGATTTCTTAACTCAAAATTATGTATCTCCATCTATATTAATTGGTCATTCCCTTGGTGGAGCTGCTGCCATAATAAGTGCGAACAAACTCCCTAACATTCAAGCAGTGGTTTCTATTGCAGCACCATCATTTGTAAAACACGTCACAGCACATTTTGGAGGCCTCGAAGAAACCATTACAAAAAAAGGAGAAGCCACATTATCAATTGGTGGAAGACCGTTTAAAATAAAAAAGCAATTTTTAGAAGACTTGGAGAGTCATAATTTAGAAAATGAAGTAAAAAAATTACGAAAACCATTACTAATAATGCACTCCCCACATGATCTAATTGTAGGGATTGAAAATGCGGCATCTTTATATCATCAAGCGATTCACCCAAAAAGTTTTATTAGCTTAAATGGAGCCGATCACCTTATTACCGAAAAAAAAGATGCTTTTTACGTAGCCGAAGTCATAAGTAGTTGGGTCAAACGATACGTAGAAATCAAGGATAACTCAATAAAAACATTAAAAGACACTAATGGGGAACAAGTTTTAGTATACCACGAAACTTCTGTCCCATTTACAAACCACATTTATACTAATTCCCATCATATTCTTGGAGACGAGCCCAAAGATTTTGGGGGTGATGACTTAGGGTTGTCTCCGTATGAATTACTAAATTCTGCAATTGGTTCTTGTACTGTTCTTACTTTAAAATTATATGCGCAAAGAAAACAATGGGATTTACGCGAAGTATTTGTGTATTTAAGCTATTCTAAAAAACACGCTTCAGAACTAGGGCTAGAAATAGAAGATATGGGACAATTAGATCACATTTCTAAAAAAATTAAACTAGTTGGAAATCTTACAGAAGAACAAAAAGGGAAGCTAAAAGAAATAGCCTCCAAATGCCCTGTGCATAAAACCGTGGCAAGTCCAGTACATTTTACAACTGAGCTATTATAAAAGAATCTAATCTTATGCATTGCGACAGCTTAACAGAAGCAATAAATGAACTTAAAAAACAAGGATTTCAATATGATTTCAATATTGATAAGGAGCTTATCCATTGCACAGCGCTGAACAAAGATTTTCAAACGGAAGATTTTCAAGTAGCCTTTCACCAAATTTTTGATGATGGCGATGACGCTGGAAGTCAAAGTGTTATTTACGCACTAGCAACTGAAGATGGGCATAAAGGAATCTTAATCGATGCTTATGGAACTTACACTAGTGCAGTTGCTACTAAACTTCTAGAAAATATATCATTTAAAAAACATGGAAAAAATTAAAAAACGCAAGACTATTATGCAAATCCTCTTACTATTATTACTATTGATAATTGCAATTCCTTTTGGAATGTATTTTTATAACCAATATCGATACAACTCGGTACAAAATAAATTCAAGGAAAAATTCCTATCAAACAAAGCAAATAAAATACCAAAATTTGTAAGCACAACCTTACCTTTTTCTCATCAATATGTAGATAATGGTGAGTCAATGCCTTTTCTAGATCAAATATTAGTTCACCCTTTTCAAGATGAGCGAGTGGTGGTCATGCAAACTGGTGGCGCTGGACAAAATAATCCTGTTTTAGAATATAAAGACGGCCGATTTATTGATATTGCAGAGCAACTCAATTTGACAGGACTTAAAAATGAAGCGGCTTATTGTATTTCAGAAGGCGATATTGATAAAGATGGAGCTAAAGAAATCATTGTAGGGTACGCCTCAGGAATCTATGTCTCAAAATATGATTCTGCTCAAAAAAAATATGCTGATCCTGTAAAGCTTTTTGAAATTCCAGATGCATCCATCCCTGTAAATATTGCATTGGCAGACACCAGAAACTCAGGAAACCTAGATATGTATGTATGTACTTTCGTAGATAGAAAACATTTTGTATCAGCTCGTTACCACGATTTATCTAATAAACGTAGAAATCTGTTTATGGTGAATAATGGAGATGGAACCTTTACCGAAAAAACAAAAGAAGCGGGATTAGAATTAATTGAAAACACTTATGTAAGTAAATTCGTTGATCTGAATAATGATGGCAAACAAGATTTGGTTCTTTCGCTCAATACCAATGTTGGAATCCTTTATGAAAACTTAGGGAACGGAACTTTTAAAAAACATAATCTTCCTATAGACTATGGTTTTTGGATGGGGCTTTCTGTAGAAAAATTAGATAATAAAACTAATAAATACCATATCTTGTTAAGTAATATTGGGGATAGCTATCCTGAATTTATAGTAAGAGGAGACATGAAAAAAGATGAGGTTTTTGATCCGAATTATGCCCTATTAGAACAGGTAAATGGATTTGAATTCAAAAATGTAACCAAAGAAAAAAATCTCTATTCTAATGTTTTTGGGTGGGGTGTAGTTCTTGCTGACCTAAACAATAACGGAAGAAAAGATGCTATTCTTACAGAGAATTATATAAAATTCCCAGCAAAAATCCACGAGAAATTTCCTTCCAAAGGCAAAGTATTACTGCAAAATGCAGATGGTACTTTTGCACCTTTCCAAGAAGAAACAGGATTGCTTAATCCGCATTTTGGCTTTAGAGTAATTACTCATGATTTTACTGGGAATGGCTACCAAGATGTCATAATTGGCAACATTCAAGGACCTATGATGTTTTATAAAAATAATGGAATCAAATAAGACAAAACAGATAATACGATCAATAGCAACTCAATAATTGAATAAACATGGAGAGTAAAGAAACATTGCAAACGATATCTTCTGACGGAGTTAAAGTCACATTCGACTACTACAAAAGCCCTCACATAAACTGTCCAATTCTTATATTATGCCATCAAGCTGGATATAGCAGAGGCGAATACATTGAAACAGCTGAATATCTTACCCAATTAGGGTTTTCATGCATAGCAATAGACCAACGCAGCGGTAACGAGGTCAATGATATAAAAAACCAAACTGCTTTGGATGCACACAGCAAAGGCAAATCGTTACAATATGTAGATGCCGTACCAGATATTGAAGCAGCAATAGCATATGCAGATAAAGAATTCCCACATGCAAAAAAAGTACTCGTAGGAAGTTCTTACTCCTCTTCGCTAGCAATTATTTTAGGCGTTAAACATGCAAAAAGCTTGACCGCAGTTGCCTCTTTTTCCCCTGGCGAATACTTTACCTACGAAGGTAATACTGTAGCAGAATGGGCTAAAGAGTTAAAATTACCCATATTTATTACCTCTGCAAAAGGAGAAGTATCGGGGTGGAAAAATATATTTTCAAATGCTGCAAGTGAAACTAAAGTAGGATATGAACCACAAGGAAATGGTATCCATGGTAGTAGAAATTTATGGTCAAGTACTACAAATCACGTAGAATATCGAAATGCTTTTGAATCATTTTTGGAATCACTAAATTTATTTGAATTTTAATGGAAAATATAGAATTTACAAATCTAAATTTTGATTCCAAAGGGCCAAAAATTTTAGAAGCAGTGATTTATAGCCTTGTCACTATATCAACTACTAAATTCTGCGAATGGCTCTTGTCTCGTTCTCGCTTAAAGACTGTACCTATTGAGAAAATAATGAGATTTCGTTAAATATTTGTACATTTAAGCTTTTGCAAAAATTTGTGCCAGAACTGGAGCTGGAAATAAAAACATGGGGCCTTTGAACATATTTTAAAAAAATTAGACGAATTGAGAATCTTACAGAAAAACAAAAAAAATCTAAAAGAGGTACTCCCTAAATACCCTGTACCTAACCCTGTGTAAGCCTGGGGCATATTACAGCAGAACTAATATAAAATAATATTTTTATGTGCTATCGTAACTTATTAACTAATAATGGTTTATAAATACTACTTTTTTAAATTTCATCATAACTACAAATCAAATATTATGATTTACGCTATTATCCTGTTAATCATCATTCCTGCTTCTGTTCTAATAATTTATATATATAATAAATATAATCCAGCTCTAAATAAATTCAAAAAACAAATTATGTCTATTAATATTCATCATTTTATGATAATTCGTGCATTGAAAAGAAAAAACTACTTAACCAATATTAAAAAACGGATGGGATTGGCTATCCCCTCAAATTTCCCCAAAAGGAGAACCCTAAATAATAAAATAGAGCAAAATCCTTTAACGATGGGGGATATAAGCGTGTCTCAGAAGGAAAAAAATGAAAAAAAAAAGGGTCGGAAATACCCGGATGGATTTCATTGGGGTGCTTATTGGCTAATTCTAGTTACATTTCTCCTAAACTGAAATCATCACATATTTATAGTGATTTATAAAAAGAATCATTGACTGTATTAAATGATATGTTTGTCAGTAATAAAATAACCCTATTTTAACAAAAACAACCAAGAAAGAAATGGAAAATATAGAATTTACAAATCTCAATTTTGATCCAGAAGGCTCTGACTTTCTATCAATTGCCTCTGAGATGGCTAAAGCATACGGGTATACAGCCAATCTATCTGTAGAGAAAGAATTGGCACAATTGATTAGACTTAGAATTGCCACACTTAATAAATGTAGCTACTGTAGCATTTTGCACTATGATGCCACTAGAAAATTGGGAATCTCGCCAGCTAAAATTGATAACTTGGGAAGTTATTGGCACTCTAATTTATATACCAATAAAGAGAAAGCCGCGTTAGAATATACAGATATTCTAAATAAGGGGGTCGCTCCTAATTTTGAAACTTACCACCAAAAGATGGCACAACATTTCTCAATCCAAGAGATACAAGAAATTGCTTATATTGTAATTAACATGAACCTTTGGACAAGACTAAAATTAGCTCAAGGACAAATCCCAAATTATAAATAAATTACTCATGGAATGGTATTTACCTATAACGATTATGCCTGGAATTGGGATGCTTATCTTTTCAACCACCAACCAAATGCTTAGTATTAGCTCTGAAGTTGGAACATTACTTAGCGTTGAGTGCACCGAATTTCAGCATCATATTGCAAGTCTCAAAATAAAACAGATAAAAAGATTAACCTACGCAGGGACGCTATTGTATAGTTCTGCTGGATTTTATGTGCTTTCTGGTATTTTTGGCGTTTTTGCAACAATCAATACTAATATGCCTGAAATATTATTGATTTTAGGAACCCTCCAGTTGTTCCTTGCATTAATACTATTAGTAATATTTTCCTTTAACACTATTAAAATAAGACAATTACAATTTAAGAATAATCATTTACAAACCCATGAACGAAAAATTTAACCAACTTGCCAGCCAAGAAAGGATAACCGCAGTGATAAGTTCTTTCTCCGAAAGAAACATTAAAGGAGTTTTTGTAGAAACCAAAGAAGACGCTTTGAAAGAAATTTTTGCAATAATTCCAGAAGGTGCAGAAATTGCTACTGGCTCTTCAGAAACATTGAGAGAAATAGGTCTATTAACTGTTTTAAAAGAAAAAAGTCACCCTTGGAAGAATGTGAAAGACAACCTTTTTACTGAAGTAGATCATTTAAAACGAGAAGAATTACGAAGAGAAAGCATTCTGGCAGATTATAATTTACAAAGCTGCCATGCCGTTACTGAAAATGGACAGCTTTTAATTGCTTCTGGAATGGGAAACCAAATTGCTGCAATTGCGTATGCTAGCAAACATATCATTTTTGTTGTAGGCGTTCAAAAAATTGTTAAAAATTTAGATGAAGCTTTTGAAAGAATTCACAACTACGTAGTGCCTCTAGAAAACGAAAGAATGAAAAAAACAGGGTTCAAAAAAGGAACTACACTAGGGAAACTATTAATCTTTGAAAAAGAAATTAGAGATCGAGATGTTCACGTAATTTTAGTAAATGAAAAACTTGGATTTTAAAAATGAAACTCATAGCTACAGCAAAAATTGACGGTCCAGAAGCTAAAGGCAATATTGAATTGTATGAGTTGGACGGGGTAAAAAAAGTTGTTTTTACAGACGGGTTTTGGGTGGCTCCTGGTGCTCCAGATGTAACCTTGGCTCTTACGGAAGATCAAAATGGGAAAGTTTTAACAACAAATATTGATATAGGGAGATATTATTACAAGAAGCCCAATGATAATATTGTAATTACACCAAAAATAGATATAGAAACACATCATACCTTTTTGGTCTATTGCAAAAAATTCACGGCTCATTTTGGGCATGGGAGATTTGTAATTCGCTAAATAAAAATTGGACTTGGTTCCTAATTAAAATTTAAAAATGGAGTATAATTTTATAAAAAATGATGAGCAAAAAAGGTTTGAGCTAAACACAGAAAACCAAACGGCTTTTACTGATTTTTATTTTATGGCAGGAAAACTATGCTTAACCCATACATTGGTTCCTGAACAATTAGGTGGGCGCGGCGTTGGAAAGAAGCTTGTGGAAAATATTCTAGAATTTGCAAGAGAAAATGATATGGAAATTTTCCCTTTTTGCCCATTTGTTTCATCGTATATTAAAAAAAACGAACAGTGTATGCCTATCGTAGCAAAAGGATTTAAATGGAGATAAAACTATGAGTATAATAAAAATTGGGTTTGGAGGAAGTTGCCACTGGTGCACAGAGGCCATTTTTCAGTCATTAATTGGGGTCAAAGAAGTTAAGCAAGGCTGGATTAGCTCTGTAGATGAGAATGAGAGTTTTTCTGAAGCGGTAATCGTTTCATTCAACCCAGATGAGATTTCATTGACTGTACTTATAGAAATTCATTTGCATACGCATAGTTGTACGGCCAATCACAGCATGAGAGAAAAATACAGATCAGCTATTTATTATTTTAATGATGAAGAAAAAAATTCTGCCATTGATATAATCAAACAACTACAACCCGACTTTAATAACCAAATTATTACACAGGTCTTGCCTTTTTCTAATTTTAAATTAAATATAGAGGAACAATTAAATTATTATCACTCAAATCCTGAAAAGCCCTTTTGCCAAAATACAATTAACCCCAAGCTAAGTTATTTAATAAAGAATTTTTCGAAGGTAATCGACAAAAAAAAATTATCTCATCTAGATGTATCTGACATCGGCTTGGGGACAGCAGCCATTGGCAGGCCTGTTTACATAAATGTAAATGAAAACTCCGAAAAAAAAGAGTACAATACCGTAGCCGAATACAAACAAAACGGGGTGAACTTTATAAAAAATGCACATAAGTTAGGGATAACACATTTTGACACTTCACCTGGTTATGGCATTGCAGAAGATATGCTCATCGACTTTTTAAAAGAAAACAATACGTCAGGTATAACGGTTTCTACAAAATGGGGCTATACTTATGTTGCTAATTTTGAAAAAGAGGCAATTCAGCATGAAATAAAAGACCATAGTTATGAGAAATTAATAACGCAATGGGAGAAATCAAAGCAACTTCTGCCAAATTTAAATCTGTACCAAATTCACTCTGTTACTCTTGAAAGTGATGTTTTAGATAACTTTAAAATAATTGAAGAACTTTATAAAATTAAAAAAGAAAACAATATTGATATTGGACTATCAACAAGCGGCCCATTTCAAAAAGAAGTCGTCGTAAAGGCCAGTCAAGTTAAAGAAAACGGGGTGCCTTTGTTTACATCATTTCAATTTACATTCAACATCCTAGACCAAAGCATGAAAGAAGCAGAGGATTTACTAATGGATAAAAAGATAATCATAAAAGAGGCACTGGCTAATGGGCGATTACTTTCTAAAGAATTTCAACAGTATGATGCTATAAGAAAAAAGCTAGATGAACTAGCAAATAAATACAAAACTACACAAGATGCTATCGCAATTCGATTTTGTATGGATAGCTATCCTGGAAGCATTACCCTAAGTGGCGCAAATTCGGAAGAACATCTCACTTCTAATTTAATAGCGAAGAAATTTAAATTAACAATGAATGAACTAGAATCTTTCAAAGAATTTGCTTTAGATTCAAAAATTTATTGGGACGAAAGAAAACAGTTAAAATGGAATTAAAATGATAAAATCAATATTTTATATGCTGCCTTTACTGTTGGTTACTTTTTGTAATCAAGCACCAAAACCAACTGTAGAAACCGAAACCGCTAATCTTAAAATTACAAATGAAATGACTTCAAATAAATTAGTAGTTGCAGAATTATTTACTTCACAAGGATGTAGTAGTTGTCCCCCAGCAGAAGAATTGTTAGGTAGTTTTTCAAAACAAAACCCCAACCTTGTTCTACTTTCTTTTCATGTAGATTATTGGGATTATCTAGGATGGAAAGATGTTTTTGGGAATGCAGATTATAGCAATAGGCAAAAACAGTACGGAACTATATTTAATATAAGTAGTATATACACTCCACAACTCATCATTAATGGAAAATCAGAATTCGTGGGTTCAAATCAAGGTAAATTGAACACTGAGTATTCCAATAAAGCCATCGAAATATCCAATGAGAATGAAATAAAAATTCTAAATTTAAAAAAATCAGAAGAAACAGTCTCATGTAGTTATTCTATAAATAATTTGAGTAAGCAAACAAAATATCTCAACGTTGCTTTAGTGTCTAATGAAGAAACAACCAAGGTGGCAAGAGGAGAAAATAGAGGCGAAACGCTCAAAAGTTATAATGTGGTTAAGTATTTTAAAGTAATGACACCAAAAACTTCAGGAGAAATTATATTTGAACAAGTATCTAAAAATATCGACAAAATAATTATATATACACAAACCGAAAATCTAGAAATTTTGGATTGTACTTTAAAAACACTTTAATAACATGAAAACATTTGATTATATTATTATAGGTTCAGGACAAGCAGGAACCCCTTTAGCTTTTTCTCTATCAAAAAAAGGAACAGTTGCACTTATTGAAAAAAGCAAAATAGGTGGAACCTGTTTGAATTATGGTTGCATCCCTACTAAGACGTACATTGCCAGCGCAAGAAGAGCTTGGGATGCAACTCATGGTGAAGAGTTCGGAATTGAAATCCCAAGCGGTACAATTACAAACTTATCTAAAGTAAATTCTAGAAAGGACAACCTTATAAATACGTCGAGATCTGGGATTGAGAAAGCTATAAGCGAAAACCCCAACATTAGCTTGTACCTAGGAGAAGCAAAATTTAGTAGTAATCATGAAATAGAAATTAATGGTGAGATAATCACTTCTAAGAATATTTTCATCAATGTTGGAGGGCGTGCTTTAGTACCTTCGGAGTATTTAAACGTTCCTCATTATACAAACATAGAATTACTTGAAGAAAAGCGCCTCCCTGAACATTTAATAATTGTAGGAGGAAGCTATATTGGATTGGAGTTCGGGCAAATGTTTAGAAGATTTGGCAGTAAAGTAACAATAATAGAACGGGGGCCGAAACTAATAGGGAGAGAAGACAAAGAAATAAGCCAAGCTGTAGAAGAAATTTTAAAATCTGATGGGCTTGATATCATCTATAATGCCGATGCAATAAGTGCCCAAAAAAACCAAGACGATACCATAACTGTGACAGCAAAATCAGATGGAACATCAATAACTGGAACTCATTTATTATTAGCGATTGGTCGATTGCCCAATACAGATGCTTTAGGACTTGAAAACACAAGCATAGAGATAGATAAAAGAGGGTATATTAATGTAGATGATTATTGTCAAACCAATGTAGAAGGCATTTTCGCTCTTGGTGATTGTAATGGGAAAGGCGCGTTTACTCATACATCTTACAATGATTATCAAATTGTGGAAGACTATTTATTTGGAGGCAAAAACAGAAAAATAAGTAATAGGATCACTACTTATGGATTGTTTATCGACCCCCCGCTTGGTAGAGTTGGCTTAACAAAACACGAAGCGATATCTAAAGGTTATACTATTTTAGTAGCGCATAGACCTATGACGAAAGTGGGTAGGGCCAAAGAAAAAGGGGAAACATTTGGCTTTATGGAGGCCATAATTGATGCCGAAACCAATTTGTTCTTAGGTGCTTGTGTACTTGGTGTAGGGGGCGACGAACTTATTAATGGCTTTACCAATCTCATGTACGCTAAACAGCCTTATACTGTTTTTAGAGATGGTGTGCACATTCATCCCACAGTGAGTGAATTAATCCCAACAATGTTAGAAATATTAAAGCCAGTGGAGAAAGAATAACAAAAATATTTTAAATGGCCCAATCAATTTTATCACTATATTATTAAAGTTATAAAAGCTTAATTTTTAATAAAATATAATTGTCATATAATTTAATCCTAAAATAGTACCTCCCCGTTAAAAGATTTTTTTTTTAAACTGTGAATTGACAATTAGCACGAAGAGAATGTTACTATAATAATTAAAACTCATAAAGAGTAAGTATTTTCATGTTTACGTTAAGAAAAATAGTTGTTTTTTGCTACATCCTTCTATTGGGGGTTCTCCTATTTAAACTTGTTAGAACCCAGACAAATCAAGAATCTCAATGCGGGACCGAATTTTGCACTGCAACAGCGGCAAAAGAAATTAACGCATTAATTAATCAAAAAACAGAATCAAAAAACACGATGATATTTAAAATTCAAGTTGTTTATGGCTCGGTGGAGATTAAAGATTTATCAGAAAACAAAATAGATGATGAAATAAAAAAATTAAACCAACTTTTTGCTGTTTCGAAGATAAAATTCATTTTAAATAAAAGACGATTGATTAAAAAAACAAATCTTTCAATAGATGAATTTTATTTCAATACAACGGAAAAAGAGAAATACATAGCAAAACTTGAAAAGAATTATATAAATTTAATTTTTGTAAAAAAAGGGGATGATTATTCTGGGTTTACCGCTATTCCCAAAACTTCATTTTTACGGTATTTGGCATTAGAGAACTCATTTAATAATATTTTTATTTCTGCAAATCTTGAATATCCTTTAGGAACCATTGCACATGAATTTGGGCATTTTTTTGGTTTACAACATACTTTTGGATCAAACCTTGAGTCATATTCAACTAAGGAAAAAACAGAATTGAATAATTGCAATACAGAAGGTGATTTTATTTGTGATACCCCTCCAGATAACAATACTGGAGCTTTTTCTAATTGTGATATTGTCATAAAACTTGATGGAAACAATATTGAAAAAGATTTTGAGTATCCTCCTGTACTAAATTTTATGAGCTATTCACCTAATAAATGTAGGACAGAATTCACACCAATGCAATATTCCTTAATGGAAAAATTTGCTCTAACATATAGGAAAAGACTGATTATGGCCAACTATTAATTAATTTATTAACAAAAATGCAGATTACTCAAACTTTAATTTGATTATATTTAATGCAATATCATTTTGCTCTTGTGGAATTACAATAATGAATTTCAAAAGTGAAAAATTTGCAAATAAATAGGAATTTCAAAAAAACAATAAAGATTATAATGGCGGTATCTTTGCATTGTAAAACAGTAATAACAATCCTTAAAAAACAAATAAATGATAATTAACATTTCAAACAAAGAAGATTTTCAAACTTTATTAAAAAGTGAAAAGCCAATTTTATTAGATTTTTATGCCGATTGGTGTGGACCATGTAAAGCATTACTCCCAATTGTAGAAAAATTAGCCGACAAACACAAAGATGATTTTGCAATAGCAAAAATTAATGTGGATAACAATGGAGAACTTGCTCAAGAATTTGGGGTAAGAAGCATACCTGCTTTGTTTTTTTTGAAAGATGGGAAAATACAAGAACGCTTAGCAGGGTTACAGCCAGAAGCTGAATTAGAAAGTAAAATACAAATGTATTTGACTAAAACAAACTCAGACAATTCAAGTTTAAAAAAAGCATATATCGCCGGGGGCTGTTTTTGGGGAATGGAAGACCTTTTTAGAAAAAGACCTGGTATAAAAGATACTGAGGTAATTTATTTAGGAGGTCAAAATGAAAACCCAACCTATCGCAACCATCCAGGACACGCAGAAGGAATTGAGTTGACTTACGATTCATCTGTAACCAATTTTAAAGAAATACTAGATTATTTTTTTAGAATCCACAATCCAACAACTGTTGATAGACAAGGAAACGATATTGGAAGTAGCTATCGCTCTGCCATTTTTTTTCAAAACGAAGAAGAAAAACAACAAGCGCAAGAAGTGATAGATTTGGTAGACCAAACTAATAATTGGGGTGCAAAAGTTGTAACTACACTAGAGCCATTCACAAAAGCTTGGCCTGCTGAAGAATACCACCAAGATTATTTAGAAAAAAATCCAAACGGATATACTTGTCATTTTGAAAGATTTGGCACTTTCCTTAAATAAATCCCCAATTAAAAGCTAAGTGAGAAAAACACTTAGCTTTTAAATTTAATTCCACTATGAACAAATTATATAACTAAAAACAAAAAGTAACTTTATTTTGGACGAAAGGTTCTTCGAAAAATTTATTCCCCACTTAGGATTTAGCTACATCAGCAAACAACAAAGTAATAATTCTAATGTTTTAAAATTTGTTGGAGGGTTAGATTTAGGTGTTCTTTACCAACAGTTTTATATCGTTGTTTTCCTTAATCAGGAAAAAATTACGCTGGAGGAAATGCTTTTTGTGAGGAATGAAATGAGTAAAAATATAGATAAAGGGCTTATTATAGCAAACGCTATAATTACTCGCGAGGCAAAAAAAAATTCTCGCAAAAAAAATGAAGTCCCTATCGATTTTATTGACTATAATGAATTAAAAAAAAGGACAAATGAATTTGAACACTGAAAAAACGAACCCCAAAAGTCAAAATATAGAGCTAGGGAAAGTCACTTGGTTTAGAGATTATAACTATGCTTTGCATCTAAGTTCTAAACTATCTAAACCAATACTATTGTTTTTTCAAGAAATTCCAGGATGTAGCACTTGCGTGAATTTTGGGAGAGAAGTACTATCTCATCCTATAATGGTTGACATTATTGAAAATGAGTTTATCCCATTAGCCATTTATAATAACAAACCGGGGATTGATGCAGACATACTTAAGCGTTATGACGAACCCGCATGGAACAATCCTGTCGCTCACTTTGTTGATCAAAATGGGAAAGATATCGTTCAAAAGTTAGCAAACAATTATCACCCCCTTTCAATGCTAGATAAAATAATTGAGGCGCTACGAGGAATAAAAGTTGAAATTCCGGAGTATATCTTAAATTTTAGGAAAGAATTACAAATCCATTATGGGTTTACCAAAACAACGATCTATGAAACGCCTTGTTTTTGGTCTGGAGAGACTTCATTTGCTTTGAATGATGCTGTTTACTCTACGATGGCTGGATTTATTGGTCACAAAGAAGTGGTTAAATTAGAGTACGACCCTACAAAAACAATATTAGAAGAACTAAATGAATATGCACTCGCTCAAGGCTTTTTTTTAGTTGAGAATCATAAACCGTTTCGTATCGATAAGGACCCACAATATTACCTTAAGAAAACGAATTTTAAGTTTTTGCCTTTAACGTTAGCGCAAAGAACTGCCATTAATCTAGCGCTCCCTTATAAAAAAGATGCTAAAAAATACTTAAGCCCTACGCAATTAATGTGGTATAACCACAATAAGCTTTCCGAATTAAGTCATCCAAAAGCCTATGAATTAAACATTGTCCAGTCTTGGGATTTTTTAACAAATCAAATAAAATAAGTATATTTAATTTTTCTAGACCTTTTTTTAATTTAAATCAAACATTATGCTTGAAGGATTTAACATCTCCACACAAATCATTATATTTCTCCTCTCTGGAAGTATAATTTGGTATTTTAGTCATAAGTTATCACATATTGTTGACTTTTTAAATGATGAATTTAAATTAGGAGCTGCATTTGGGGGAACCATTCTACTTTCATTGGTGGTCAATTTACCTGAAGTTGCCATTGTAATTAAAGGGACTTTGCAAGGGGATACTTCATTAGCCATTGGGAACATTTTAGGAGGCATTGCAATTCAAACGGTTTTATTAGGCTTTTTTGATTTTATGACTCGAAAAGAAGCGCACCCCATTACAACAATAACATCAAATACTAACGCCATTTCACAGGGCATTTTTTTAGTCCTTATTCTGTCTCTTGTGATTCTAGGCTCGCAACTGGATCAGATGCATGTAAACTTGAGAATTTCGCCAATAGAAATCTTGATAGTTATTGCTTGGGTTCTTAGTTTGCTAACTTTAAAAAGATGTGAAGCAGGGAACTTAATACCTATGCCAGAGATTAATCCCGAGCATGGAATAAAATATAGTAGAAAAAAAGCAATTTTTTATATGATGCTCATTTCGATAATTATCTTATTCTTTGGTTACATCCTTGCTGAAACAAGTGAGCAAATTGCTACTCATTATCAAGTTTCTGGAGTAGTATTTGGTGCAACAATTCTCTCTTTAGTTACCGCATTACCTGAAATATCTGGCGGATTAGCATTTATAAAAACGAAAAAGTATAATATCTTAGTTAGCGATATTTTTGGAGGAAATTCATTTTTACCGTTATTATTTTTATTGGCAAATATTTTAAATAGCGCATCAATTCTACCAGAAGCGAGAAAAACCGATTTGTACCTCACAGCCCTATCCATGATACTCACACTTACCTTTGTCCTAGGAATGGTCATAAAATTCCCTAAAAGATATTTTGGAATTGGCTTGGATTCTTGGATTGCTATTGTTATTTACATTACAGGAGTTTTTGGATTATACTTTATATAAAAATTAATACCCACCATATATTATGAAATTAAACGAAAACAATCTGCTAGGAGCAGTAAATGAATTACGAGAAAAAGGATATCAGGATAATTATGAAGTAAGAGATGAACATCTTATTTGCACTAACACAAATAAGAAGGTAGCTGTTGATGAGTTCGATGTAGAAAATGGATTTCAATTTGAAATTTCTGAAAATGCGGTTGATTCACAATTCTTGTTCACCATAAATGATAAAAAATCTGAAAAAAAAGGATTATTAATTGATTTAATGGGAGAACATTATTATGACGATTCTATGATTTCTAAGAAATTGAATATTCCTATCGACACGTACGTGTGTGATGATCCTGTCCCTATGAAATATGGGATGAGAAAAGTTTTTAAAGAAGAATTTAATGCCAATCCTGATAATTTTGAATTGAGACAAGGATATAGTAATATGCCAGCTTGCCCATTTGGCAACAGTTTTAAAGCACTTGGATATGATAAAACAAAAAAAGAATATGTATGGCTTGTTACCAGCATCATAAAAGATGAAAGACTTAATAAGAATGAGTTTACAAAATAAAATAGCATTGAAAGGGAATAAATTATTTATATCTGCTCTACTTTTTAGTTTCGCGTTTTGTTTAATTGGTATTTTGTTCCCGAAAAATGTGGTTGGGGGGCTATCATTTGTTAACGCTTTTATACTTTCTAAGTTTAGTATATTTTATCAATACTTGGGACTAATCATCGTATTAATTTCAGTCATTGTCTTCTTTGTCCCGTTTAGTAAAAATAAACTTGGAGCAGAACCTCCAGAGTATTCATTTTTTTCATGGATAGCCCTGCTATATAGTACTGGTATGGGATCTGGTCTTTTGCTCAGAGCCGTCCAAGAACCTATGTTTTATTATCAAAATTCGCCCGTTCAGGGAATTGAAAAAAAATCTTTGGCTTTACAATATACTTTTTTCCATTGGGGACTTACACCATGGGCCATGTATAGTCTTTTTGGCTTAATCGTTTCTTATGGATTGTATATCCAGAAAAAAGAAAATTTTTTAGAGGCTATTACTGGATTTTCCCAAAAGAATTATGTAAAAGTAGTAATCCCTGTTTTTATTATTATAATTACAATTGCTGGCGTTATCGCATCATTAGGATTAGGAACAGGGCAATTTATAGCGGGAATTAATTATTATTTTAAATGGAATCTAGGCTACATAAGCTTGTTGCTTACTGCTCTGTTTATAGGTGTTGTGGGAACTTTGTCGGCGCTTACAGGAATTTCAAAAGTAATAAAATATTTAGCTGATTTCGATGTTATTGGCTCATTAATTCTCCTGATATTCGTTGCTTTGTTTCTCGATTTTGGTGAATTCGCTACAAACATGGCAAGCGCATTTAAAAGGTACATTTTACATTTCTTTGAAATGAGTTTATCCATTGGAGATTACCACGCTTCTGAAGATTTTACTAATAATTGGACCGTTTTTTATTGGGCCTTTTGGCTTGCTTGGGTTCCTTTTACAGGTATTTTTATTGCAAGAATTTCTAAAGGGAGAAGTATAAGAGAATATCTAATTGCAACTATTTTTATTCCAGCGATAGCCAGTATGTTTTGGTTTTCTGTATTTGGGAATAATGCTTTTGGAAAGGTTAAAGATTTTTCGGACCCCATTTTTAAAGATGTTTTCTCATCTATGTTTGTGTTTTTAGAGCTTCACCCTTTTAGTTCCATAACTGTTTTATTAGCAATCGTGCTTATTTTGATTGCTATTATTAATTCGGTAGATTCTGCCATATATGTTCTTTCAATGTTTAGTGATGGAGGGAACGAAAACCCTTCTAAAAATCATAAACTTTTGTGGGGTGCAATTATAACCACCACTTCTATCGGTTTAATGGCGTTGGGGACTGATGATTTACTCAACGCAATTAGTAATTTACTAATCATTTTTGCTCTCCCATTCAGCATTTTATACATTTATATGATTACGCTTTTCTTAACAAAATATTTCAAAAAGACATGAGAATAAAAAATGAAATTTGGATAGCCGCTGGCCTTAGAACTCCTTTTGCAAAAGCAGACAAAGAGTTAAACTCTTTCTCAGCTTTAGATATGTCTAAAGAAGTTCTAAACAAAATGAAAAATCAAAGTACACAATTACCCAATATGGTTGTTTGGGGAAGCGTAGTCCCTACCTTAAAATACAGCAATTTGGGGCGAGAAATAGTTATGGACTCAGATTTGCCAGAAGAAACCATTGGTTTTTCTACTGTTTTAGCCTGCAGTAGCTCACTTCTTGCCGCTATTGAAGCCGCGAGCATGATTACTGACGATGAAATTGCTATTGCTGGAGGGGTTGAATCTTTTAGTAATGTACAAATTGGTTTGAACGATAAATCATCGCAATGGTTAAAAAAAATAAGTACTGCTAAAAAGCTTTTAGAGAAGACAAAATTACTCCCTGGCTTCTTTTCTCTAAGAATACAACCGCCGGCCCAAAAAAACAGAAGTACTGGGAAAAGTATGGGTGAGCATGCAGAAATCACTGGGCAAAGACTAGGTATCAGTAGAATAGAACAGGATAAACTGGCTATTGATAGCCATACTAAATACTTTCAAGCCAAAGAAAAAGGCTTTTATAGTGATTTAATTTTCCCCGCTTTCGGATTGTCGAGCGATACAATTCCAAGAAAAGACACTTCCATTGAGAAAATTCAAAACTTAAAACCAGTTTTTGATTTTACGGGGAAAGGAACCATTACAGCAGGGAATTCTTCTTTGTACACTGATGGCTCTGCTGCTGTTTGGATTGCAGGGAAAAAGGCAATAAACAAAATTAACTCTCCGTACAAAGCTAGGTTTGTCGATTGGGAAATGGCAGGAGTAAATATTGAAGAAGAAGGGATTTTAATGGCTCCAACTGTAGCAATTTTAAAATTATTATACCGGAACAACTTAAAATTTGATGATCTTGATTTGTGGGAAATCCACGAAGCTTTCGCTTCACAAGTTCTTGCAACCATAAAAAAAATTCAAGACAAAAATTTTACAAAAAAATTAGGAATTGATTTCGATTTTGGCCCCTTCCCTATGGGAAAATTAAACCCTAACGGAAGTAGTATTTCAATCGGTCATCCATTTGGTGCAACAGGCGCAAGAATTTTAAGCCAATCAACAAAACATTTAACACAATTAGGGACTGGAAAAAAAGCAATCATCAGTGTTTGTGCTGATGGCGGTTTAGGGGCTGTCGCACTCATAGAAAATTAACAAAAAATGAACGAACAATTTAAAAAAGACATTCTACAAGGACTACAAAATCCAACGCAAAAAAAATTACCTTCTCGCTATTTTTATGATAAAAAAGGAGATGCCTTATTCCAACAAATTATGGCGCTCCCTGAATATTATCTTACCAGAGCTGAAATGGAAATTTTTGAAACAAAAACCGCTGAATTAATAGAAAGTTTAGGTTTTGATAATCAAAATCAATTTGATGTAATCGAATTAGGTGCTGGCGATGGAACCAAAACCATTCATCTATTAAAAGGATTAACAAATCGTAATATAGATTTTCAATACTTACCAGTAGATTTTTCTTTAAATGCGCTACAAGGACTAGAAAAATATTTGAAACAAGAAATCCCAAACTTGATAATTAAACCTAACAATGCTGATTACTTTAAAGCACTTGAAAATATAAAAAAAGACAGCAGGATAAAAATAGTTTTTTTTCTTGGTTCCAGCATTGGTAATTTAGATGATGAAATGGCAACAGAATTTATTTACCAATTAGGGTCTCACCTTAGTAAAGGGGATAAAATATTATTAGGTGTAGACCTAAAAAAGAGCAAAGATGTTATATTGCCGGCATACAACGATAGCCAAGGGATTACTGCAGAGTTTAATCTAAATCTACTTGATAGGATAAACAATGAATTAGGTGCAAATTTTGATAGATCAAAGTTTGTTCACAACCCTGTTTATGATGAAGAAGTGGGGATGGCAATAAGTTATCTTAAAAGTTTGTGTGACCAAAGCATTGTCCTAGATGGGAAAATAATTAAATTCACAAAAGACGAACTAATTCATACTGAAATTTCGCGGAAATATGATGATACGATAATGCGTAAAATACTATCTAAAACAGATATGAGATGGGAGTATAAAGTTACTGATTCTAAAAAGTTTTTTGCAAACTATATCTTAGAAAGAAAATGATAAACAAACTGGGGATACTTGGGTTAGGGACCTCATCTACTCTACACTATGTAGATGAGCTCAATAAAAAATTTCTACAAAAATTTGGGGGATATAGTACTTGTCCATTCATAATGGTTAACACAAATTTTAATACGATAAATCCCTTTTTGCCAGATCAAGAAATCGATTTGTATAAAAATCTTTTACCCTACTTGTACTTCATAGAACAAATAAGCATAAAACACTTGTTGGTTCCTAATATTACCATTCACGAAGTTTTAGATAAAATTTTAGAGAAACATCATTTTAGCTTTACCCTAATTCACCCTGTTAACCTTATTATTGCTAAATTAAATAAAAATGCAGTTACGAAAGTAATAATCCTTGGAAGTCTATACACAATGCAAGGGAACTACATTCAAAATTTGCTCCAAGAAAACAAAATAACAACAATTGAACTAGACATAAAAGATCAAAAAAAAGTTGATGATTTAAGGAAATCTATTTACAACGAGGATACTGGAGACTCCTCACTTTTAGAAAACCTCTTAAAAAAACATCCAAATGTAACCTTTGTCTTAGCTTGTACAGAATTGTCGCTTTTAAAGTATAAAAGTCCTTACATTATTGATCTCCCAGACTTACAATTAGATAACGCAATAACATTATTTAAAAACTAATCTATAAAATAAAACAATTATGGCAAATGCATATTTTACAATTAAAAAACCCTTTAACGAACCAGTTAAAAATTACGAGCCAGGAAGCTCTGAGCGTAAAGATTTACTAAAAGCTTTAAATACGCTTAAAACTACAGAAACAAAAATACCTATGTATATAGGAGGAAAAGAAGTAATTAGTGAGGAAAAAAGCAACATTTATTCCCCTCACGATCATAATCAATACTTGGGGTATTTTTACAAAAGTTCAAAAGAACATATCACGCAGGCTATAAATGCAGCTCTCGAAGCCAGAGAAAAATGGGTCGAAATGCCTTGGGAGCAAAGAGCAACTATATTCTTAAAAGCTGCTGATTTGATGGCAGGTAAATACAGAGCAACCTTAAACGCGGCAACCATCTTAGGCCAAAGTAAAACAATTCACCAATCTGAAATTGACAGTGTATGTGAATCAGTAGATTTTTTAAGATTCAACTCTTATTTTATGTCACAATTGTATCAAGAGCAACCGGAGTCAAGTGATGGCGTTTGGAACAGAATGGAATGGAGACCTTTGGAAGGTTTTATTTATGCCTTAACTCCTTTCAATTTCACTTCCATAGCTTGTAATCTCCCAACAAGTTGTGCATTAATGGGTAATGTTGTCGTTTGGAAACCAAGCAATTCTCAAGTTTATACCGCTAAAATATTAATGGATATTTATAGAGAAGCAGGAATTCCTGACGGGGTTATTAATCTAATATATCCTTCTGGCCCCGATGCTGCCGATGTTATCTTTGAACATCCTGATTTTTCAGGCATTCACTTTACTGGAAGCACTGGTGTTTTTCAAAATATCTGGAAAACCATTGGGACCAATATTCATAAATACAAGTCCTACCCTAGAATTGTTGGGGAAACTGGCGGGAAAGATTTTATTGTAGCACACAACACTGCAAACATAGATGCATTGGTTACGGCGATAATTAGAGGTTCTTTTGAATATCAAGGGCAAAAATGTTCAGCTTCTTCTAGAGCTTACATCCCTAAAAGTATTTGGCCTACTGTAAAAGACAAGCTTATAAAAGAAATGAGCACAGTAAAAATGGGAAGCCCAGAAGACTTTACTAATTTTATGAGTGCTGTTATCGATCAAAAATCATATGATAAATTGTCATCTCATATTGAAGCGGCAAAAAACAACCCAGAAATAGAAGTTGTTTTTGGAGGTGAACATTCAAATGAAAAAGGATATTTTATTCAACCAACCATAATTTTAACCAAAGATCCAAAATACGTAACGATGTGTGAAGAACTTTTTGGCCCATTACTAACTATCCATGTCTATGATGATCTTAAGTTTGAAGAAATTTTAGATATTGTAAATTCGACTTCTATTTACGCTTTAACTGGAGCTTTTTTTGCTGATGACAGAGAAATAATAAACATAGCGAATAAAAAACTAACAAATGCTGCTGGGAATTTTTACATTAACGACAAACCTACAGGCGCAGTTGTAGGGCAACAGCCTTTTGGTGGGGCTAGAGGTAGTGGGACTAACGATAAAGCGGGATCGAAAATTAATTTATTGCGTTGGACATCTGCTAGAACTATTAAAGAAAACTACACGCCTCCAACAAATTATAGATACCCATTTATGAATCAAGAATAAGTATAGTATATGTTTTTTAAAGGTAAATTAGACGAGTATTTATTTGTGTCCGAAATTGTCCCGGAGCGAAAATATATGTTCAACACAGATTTAAAAAAAGGTTTAACTATATTATGGAATACTGGTGCAAAATTTAATCTTACGATAGACAACATTCCGTATGAAATAAATACGAATTGCTTTGTGTTTTTAACTGCTTTTCACAAAATAGCCGATTTTGATTTCGAAAAATTACGAGTAATTCAATTCAACCAACCGTTCTATTGTATTGAAAACCATGATAGTGACGTTGGCTGCAAAGGATTACTTTTTTTTGGAGCATCTAGTGTCCCTAAAATAGAAGTAAAAGACAACATTTATGCCTTTAATCTCATCTGGGAAGTGCTTGAAATGGAAATTGATCAGCATGACAGTTATACTTTAGAGATGTTAAAAGCTATACTAAAAAGGGTGCTAATTCTTTGTGTTAGAATTTATAAAAAACAAAATTTTACTCTTAAGGAAGATTCTAAAGCAATTGGACTAATTCGTGAATTTAATTTTCTTGTAGAAAAACACTACAAAACGCACACCACTGTTGCTGCATATGCAGATATGCTTTTTAAAACCTCTAAAACATTAGCGAATCTATTTAAAAAGCATATAGACAAAACGCCGCTAGAAATCATCAATAATCGTAGGTTATTAGAAGCAAAAAGATTGCTTAACTACACAGACTTTCACATTCAAGAGATTGCAAACGAACTCTCTTTTAATGACGTACAATCGTTTAGTAGCTTTTTTAAAAAACAAACGAACATGTCCCCTACTGAATTCAGAAACAACACCAAGGGAGTTTGAAACAAAAATAAGGAAGTATAAACAAATACTTCCTTATTTTATTTTATAATTTTACTACTGCAAATCAACATTATAAATATACAAATTCAAAAAACTCTAGACGACCTTAAGGAATTATAGACAATCATAAAGGAAATTTGAATTATATATTTTAAAGAGATTGGATGTAACTTTGTATAACAAATCAAAATACATATAATTATGGAAAATAAAATAATAAACTGGGCAGATGTTATTAGATTCGCGAATAAAGGCAACTTAACTCCAGATAGAAGAGTTGAAAAAACAGATGATGAATGGAGAAATCTATTAACTGAAGAACAATTTTATATCACTAGAAAAAAAGGAACGGAAGCTCGTTTTTCAGGAGAACATTGTTCTCGACATGAGCCTGGTGTTTACAATTGCATCTGTTGTGACACACCTCTTTTTGATTCTACCGAGAAATTTAACTCTGGAACTGGATGGCCAAGTTTCACCCAGCCAATAAAAGAAAATGCAATTAAATACGAAAAAGATGGAGCGTTTGGGATGATTAGAGTAGAGGTTATGTGCAACGTGTGCGATAGTCATTTAGGGCATGTTTTCCCTGATGGCCCAAATCCAAGTGGATTACGCTACTGCATTAATTCGGTATCTTTAAATAAAAGCGAATAATAAGAAAGGAGTATTTATGAAAAATTTACAAAAAGCAACATTCGGAGGAGGTTGTTTTTGGGGAGTTGAAAAATATCTCCAAGAAATTCCAGGAGTAATCGACGCAGTTTCTGGGTATGCTGGAGGAGATTTTATTGACCCAAGCTATTCAGATGTGTGCGGAGGAAGAACTGGACATGCCGAAGTGGTAGATGTTGAATTTGATACAAATCAAATTAATTATGAAGCCTTACTAAATTTGTTCTTAAAAAAATATGGAACGACGTCCGACAGTAATAAAACTTCTATTTCTCAGTACCGATCGATTGTTTTATATCGAGATTTAGAACAAAAAAACACAATAGATAAAGTTTTTGAGGACTACAAGAATAATAGTAAAGATTTAACTACTCAAAGCATAAAATTAGAACACTTCTATCCCGCCGAAGACTATCACCAAGATTATTATGGTAGTTGTCGTATTAATGAATAATTAAACAAGAAGTTTCAACCATGAAAAATAAACAAATCGCAACATTTGGAGGTGGATGCTTCTGGTGTATAGAGGCAGTGATTCAGAGATTAAAGGGCATTGAAGAAGTTGTTTCAGGCTATGCAGGAGGGACTTCTAAAACACCTACCTATCGAGAAGTATGTAATGGTGATTCTGGGCATGCAGAAGTAATTCAAGTAACTTTTGATTCAGAAATATTATCATACGAAGAATTGTTAATCATTTTTATGACAAACCATAATCCTACAACGTTGAATTATCAAGGAGCTGATTATGGGACGCAATATAGATCGGTTATATTTTATCATAATGAAGAACAGAAGTTAATTGCAGAAGAAGTTATTAAACAACTAAACCCATTGTTTGGGAACAAGATAGTTACCGAACTTGGCCCAATGGAAAGCTTTTACCCAGCTGAAGAATATCATCAAGATTATTATAATCGAAATACCTACGCGGGGTACTGTCAGGCTGTTATTACACCTAAAATAACAAAACTAAAAAAAATGTATGCAGACAAAATTAAAGAAAGTGCTTAGTAGATATTTTTATACAACACTTACGATCTTGCTATTCATTAGTTGTACAGAAGCACAAAAAAAAGAAAATTTTAATATAAAAGGAAAAAAAATGAACACAACAAAATCATACGGAATAGAAGGGCTTAAAGCTCCTGAATGGAATATTAAAGATTGGGTAGATGGAAATGGAAATAAAATAGCACCCATTAATTTATCTGATTTAAAAGGAAAATTTAAAGTTATTTATTGTTTTCAAAGCTGGTGCCCAGGGTGCCACAGCATAGGGTTGCCATCTCTACAAGCAATGACCGAAGCGTTGAAAGATAACGATAATGTGAAATTTCTAGCAGTGCAAACCGTGTTTGAAGGCTCAAGTAGCAATACTTACGATAAAATGTTAGAAGTTCAAAAAAAATACAACTTAAAAATTCCATTTGCTCAAGACAATGGAGACGAAAGTACTAGGAACATTTCTAATATTATGTATAATTATAGAACAGGAGGCACTCCTTGGTTTATATTTATTGATCAAGATGATAATGTAATATTCAACGATTATCATTTAAATACAGAAAAAGCAATTGAATTTTTGCAAACAATAAAATAGTTTTTTCATAGTAAGTTTAGGTTAATTGGAAGTATCCCTCCGAGGGTAAAAACTTGGAGGTTTGCTTTAAAAAATAATAATTACAAAATAAAAAGAATCATGAAAAATAGAGATAATTTTATAAAATTTGTAATGATGGTATTTGTTACTCTCACAATACAATCATGTGCACAAAGCACTTCAAAATCTGACGGAGATAAAATAAAAAATTTGGCAGTAACCTCTGTAAACAAAACAGAAGACCAATGGAAAAAGGAACTAACTCCCCAACAATACTATGTATTGAGAGAAAAAGGAACAGAAGCTCCTTATACTGGGGAACTTTTGATGAACAAAGAAAAAGGTGTTTATAAATGTGCTGGCTGTGGGAATGAACTTTTTACAGATAATATGAAGTTTGACTCTCACTGTGGTTGGCCTAGTTTTGACCGTGAAATTGCTGGAGGTAAAATCACAACAAAAGAAGATAGAACGCTAGGCATGTTAAGAACTGAAATTAATTGTGCAAAATGTGGTGGTCATTTGGGGCATATTTTTGACGACGGGCCAACTGATACTGGCAAAAGATATTGTGTAAACTCAGTTTCTTTAACTTTTGAGCCTAAACAAAATAAAATTGAAAAACCTAAAAAAGCACAATTAGAAACCATCACTTTAGGCGGAGGATGTTTTTGGTGTATCGAGGCTATTTATGAAAAATTAGAAGGAGTAAAATCTGTCGTATCTGGGTACGCAGGCGGCACTGTATCAAATCCTACCTATGAAGAAACCAGTTCTGGAAAAACAGGGCATGCAGAAGTTACTCAAATAACTTTCGACAAAAATAAAACTTCTGTTGAAGAAATATTAAAAGTTTTTTTCACAGTTCATGACCCTACAACTACAAACCGCCAAGGGGCTGATGTAGGATCACAATATCGATCAATTATATTATATAATAACCCTGAACAAAAGAAAATTGCAGTTGACATTATAAATGCTTTAAATAATGAAAAAGTGTACGATAACCCTATTGTGACACAAGTAATGCCTTTAACTGGATTTTATAAAGCCGAAAATTATCATCAGGATTATTACACAAATAACAAATCACAACCTTATTGTGAAATGGTAATTCAACCAAAGTTAGAGAAATTTGAAAAAGTGTTTAAAGATAAAATTAAAAAGTAATGATCATATCAAATATAGAGCATCATCCAGAATTTAGACTGTTTGTAATGAAAGTTGGGGATGATTTTGCCAAAATAGAATATACAGAAAGAGACAACTGTTATTATTTAGTTCACTCAGAAGTTCCTAAGCATCTTAGAGGGCAAGGGATTGGGAAAATATTGGTAGAAAAAACATTTGAGTACCTCCACAACCATAAAATAAAAGGAATTGCTGTTTGTTCTTACATAAAAGCAATTGTTGATAGAAGCGAAAAACTTAAAAAAATTTCATAAAGAAAGGAATAAATTATGAAAACTCTCAGTTTTGATAAAAACAAAATAAAAGCATTAATACAGCTATTAGACGACCCTAACAATGAGGTTTATGATTTGGTGGAAAAAGAAATTCTTTCTGGAGGTAGCGAACTTATTCCGTATTTACAAGAAGGATTTGATCACTCAAATAATGAGCTTCAAAAGACTCGCTTAGCAACATTATTAGATAATTTTAAATTAAACCATTTGAAAAGAGAAATCGTTAAATGGAGTAAAAACGAAACTCATGATTTACTTAAAGGGTTGTTGCTAATCGCGAAATTTGGTTATCCAAGCTTAAGTGAAAATGAAATAACAAAAACAATACAATTGCTTGCACAAGAAATCAAACCATTAGTTGAAAACAAAAGCAACTATGAAATTATGCAAGCAATGAATATGGTTATCTTAGACAATCACAAGTTTGGAGGAAATTATAAAAACTATTCTGGAATCAACAATTCCTTTATTAATAAAGTTATTGAAGATAAAGTAGGGAACCCAATTATGATTTGTGTAATATACCTGTTGGTTGCAAAAGAGTTAAACATCAACTTAATAGGAATTAACTCCCCTAAGCATTTTATCATGGGAATTTTAGAAGAAACGGGCAAAGACATATCTATTTATAATGATGAACTTATCAATCAAATAGATTTTTATATTGATCCTTTTTTTCAAGGTATATTTTATGGCAATGACAAATTTGACGAGTTCTTAAAAGAAATTAATTTTAATTTAAAAGATAAAGTTTTATTGCCTGCTACAAATTTAGACATTGTTAAACGAGTAATGAATAATCTAATATACGCCCTTCATACTAGTGGCGAAAAAAAATCAGCAACTGATTTGCTAAAAATTGTAGATTTGTTATAATGTAATTGTTAGCTGTAAATTCACCTAACACTACAAAACAAGCGACAATGAAAAAAACAATAACAGCAATAACTCTACTTCTTTTCTTTTTAACAACAAACTGTCAAACAATCAAGGAGAAGAAAAATAAAGAGAAATATACGCCAAGCGTTGAAAATCCTAGAAAGGTATTAATAGGTTTTAATCAAAATTTCTCGATGATGCCAAATATGAATGAGGCAATATATAAAAACATTCAACTATTAAAACCACAAATGCTACGTTACCCAGGTGGTACAGTTACCCATAGTTGGAATTGGAAAGAAGGAGTTATAATGACAAGAAAAAACAAGTCAGTTCACCCAATTGTTGAAATTAAAACTTTGACTGATTATACAAACGCTGACTTTGTTTTTGTGTTAGATATTTTGAACAAAACCCTATCAGACCAGATAGAGATGCTAACCGCAATTGAAAAGTTAGGTGTGGAAATAAAGTATATTGAATTAGGGAATGAATTATATGCTCAAGATGACAATTATAAAAAAGTATTCCCAACAGGAAAAGATTACGCTTTAAGAGTTAATGAATGGCTTCCTGAACTGAAAAAGAAGTTCCCAAATTCAAAAATTGCAGCACTTTTATTAGGCAGAAAAGTTAAAGAATCTAATGATAGAATGTATAACTGGAATAAACAAGTGGTTGAAAATACAATAAATAAAATAGATGCCTACACATATCATATTTATATAAATGAAAACAAAACATTTGAGGACAAAAAATCTGAATTTATCTCGGTAACTCAAAAGGCAAACACAAAAGACAAAGAACTTTGGATAACAGAATATGGGAATAATCAAGATAAGTCTAATCCAAATTACTATGATGAATTAACCAAACTCGCTGACTTTGTAGAAAATTATCCTAATGTGACAATTGCATTAAATCACCAAATTATAGACGGAACCAAGAACAAATTAACGGCTGATGGAATAGACTTTGTGGAAGAGGGAAAAATGTTTTTAAAACGAGTGAACAAATAAAAACACAGCTACCGAGCAGTCATAATATGTAGGTTAAAGTACCACTATGGAACACTTAAACCAGGTTTTCAACAGAAGTAATTTTATTAAGCCTTTGTACTAAAATTCCGTGACATCGCTAAGTTGCGTTCTATTCGAATCATCAATAAACTATAACAGTAAAATCAAAAAGCAAATGAAACTAAACATCAAAGATACATTCAATAAAGAGTTGCCTGCTGACAAAGAAACAGAAAACTCAAGAAGGCAAGTAAATAATGCATGCTTCTCTTATGTTACGCCTAAAAGTCCTAGCAACCCTGAATTGGTTCATTATGCTTCTTTTTTAGCGAATGATTTAGGTATCGCTAACGACGTGCAAACAAAAGAGTTTCTCGATGTTTTTTCTGGTAATTCTGTTTACCCTGAAACAAATCCGTTTGCTATGTGTTATGGTGGACACCAATTTGGTAATTGGGCAGGACAATTAGGTGACGGTAGAGCTATAAATCTTTTTGAAATTGAAGCAAACAACAAACATTGGGCATTACAATTAAAAGGAGCTGGTGAAACACCCTACTCTAGAACTGCCGATGGATTGGCAGTGCTACGCTCCTCTGTAAGAGAACATTTATGTAGCGAAGCCATGCATAGTTTAGGGGTTCCAACTACACGATCATTAGCATTAATCCTATCAGGAGATGAGGTTTTAAGAGATATTCTATATAATGGGAATCCAAAACTGGAAAAAGGAGCAATTGTAACCCGTGTCGCTCCTAGCTTTATCCGATTTGGTAATTTTCAAATCTTTGCCTCTCGCAGAGACAATAAAACACTTAAAGAACTTACTGATTATACAATCGCACATTATTTCCCAAATATAAAATCTGAGGGCAAAGAAAAGTATTTGGATTTTTATCAAGAAGTAGTAAACAAATCTCTAGAAATGGTTGTAGAGTGGCAAAGAGTGGGTTTTGTACACGGTGTTATGAATACTGACAATATGTCTATATTAGGATTAACCATTGATTATGGCCCGTATGGTTGGTTGGAAAATTTCGATCCGGATTGGACTCCAAACACCACCGATAGACAAAATAAAAGATACCGATTTAGAAATCAACCAGACATTATACTTTGGAATCTTGTTCAATTAGGAAATGCATTATATCCACTAATAGAAGACATCCCTGCGATGGAAACCATTTTAACCGCTTACAATAAAACGTATGATACAAAATACCATAAAATGATGGCGGCAAAACTGGGCTTATCTTCAACCTATACGACAGAAAACCATGACGAACTAATAAATTTATTGACACAGTCTAATATTGACATGACAATCTTTTTTAGAAATCTGAGTTCTGTTACTAAATTAGATACCCCAAAGGAAGCCTTTACTAAAATAAAATATGCTTTTTACAATATCGAAGAATTACCTAATGAAATAATAACAAAATGGGAAGTTTGGCTAAAAAGCTATTTAGAAATGATTAATGCAGAAGAACAAACAGACTCTGAACGCAAAGCATCCATGAATCGTAATAACCCTAAATATGTGTTACGAAATTATATGGCACAATTAGCAATAGAATCTGCGGAAAAAGGCGATTATTCATTAATAAACGAGCTCTATCTGTTGCTCCAAAAACCGTACGAAGAACAATCTGAACATGAAAAATGGTTTGCTAAAAGACCTGATTGGGCTTTAGAAAAAGTGGGTTGTTCAATGCTTTCTTGCAGCTCTTAAATAATTGCTAATAATTTATATCTTTACTAAGAAATTTAAAATTTATGAAAACTACAAACTGGAACACAATAAAAACGGAAAAAGATGTCCTTGATATTATTGAAAAATCAAAGGATAAGCCTCAAATTATTTTTAAAGATAGTGTTTCGTGCGGTATTAGTGCCTTTGCAAAAGAACGCCTTAAAAATGATTCCCCTCTTATCGAAAGCATCTCAGCCTTTAATTATCTTGATTTACTTTCTTACAGAGAAGTATCAAATTTTATCGCTAAAAAATTAAATGTAATTCATCAATCCCCACAAATTATCGTTTTAATAAAGGGGGAAGTAATTTATAGAGATTCACATCATTCCATTGAAGCAAAAAAAATTGCGAATAAAATTACTACTTTTGTAGAAGGATAAGAACAAATTATGAAAGCAACTTTTAACAACAAAATAATAGCAGAAAGCGACCAAACAATTAGCTTCGAAGGGAACACTTATTTCCCACATCAAAGTCTAAAAAAAGAATACTTTAAGCCAAGTAAAATAAGCTCTGTTTGCGATGAGAAAGGCGTTGCTCATTATTACAACGTTGAAGTAAATGGGAGATTTAGAGATGATGCTGCGTGGTTCTACCCTGAAGCAACGAGTCAGGCAAAATTAATTGAAAATTATGTAGCCTTTTGGAAAGGTATAAGAATTGAAGAATAATCTATATTTAATTTAAATGTATTTAATAGTAAACAACAAATTGGTCTTTCAAAGTATGGGATTTTATTTGTTGTTTCTTTTTTTCTTGGTTGCTTGTCAAAATAATCATCCTGAGGATTCTCAAACTATCTGTGCGTCACAATTCTGCAATGCACAAGGGAAGAATGAAATACTGGCAACAAAAGACAAAGCATACACTCCATCAATTATACAATTTCCTGCTAATCTTGTTATTGCTTCCCCAAACACTAACGATTACTCTAAATACATCAAAATTATTGATACGCTTAATACTAAACTAAACAAATCAGGAATAAACATCCTCCTAAATCCAAATATTTTACGTGTAAATCAAAAAAAATCAATTGACAGAATAGGATATAGTGATAAAATAAGAAAAGAGCTTGAATCTAAAATTAAAACAAAGTATTTAACGTTTGTAATTGTTCCTTCTGGACAAAAACTAAATGGGTTTACTTATACTCTTAATCAAAATTTTTGGTATTATTTAGGATTCGGATATAATTATATTTATATTTCCGATAATCCTAACGTTAGTGTGGCAACTTTCGCTCATGAAACGGGGCATTTTTTTGGTCTCCAACACACCTTTGGTTCTTCATCTGAGCAATTTACTACAAAAGAGAGCATCTTGGAAAACAATTGTAATACCGAAGGGGACACAACACACCTATAGATAAAAATTGTAGATACGTTGGCGCTAGATATAAAAACTACAATCCTCCCATAGAAAATTTCATGAGCTATTCTCCAGGTTTTTGTAGGAATCATTATTCTAACGAACAATTAATTTTCATGGGGAAATTCGCTAAAAGTTACAGATTTAACATTGCTAAATCCTCACAATAACCCTCCTCACTTAAAAAAGCATTCTCACTCAATATTATTTTAGGGAAAGAAACTTAATGGAGTTTTGTAAAAAAAATGCATGACGATTCAACCCCAACGCAAAGCTTGCATTTCTTGTAGTTTCTAATTTGCCACTGAGACTTCGCATAGTTTGCATATTGGTTTGTTAATATTAATGCGAATTAATTTCATAGAAATGGTCGGATATGTCGTTTATCATTGCATTTGTTAAAAAGATTGGCAATGTTTTATATTAATTTTGTATTTTTAAACAATTTTTTGCTTCTAAAAAGCGAGACTACGACAAAATATGACACTATTGCCCCCTATTAAAATTAAGATAATTAAAATACTGCCTTTTTTGGTAATGCCCCTTTTGGCGAGTTGCTTATCATTTAGACAATCTGATGACAACAAGTCTGTAACTACATTTAGTCTGGACACATTAAAACTATATGACCAAAACAGGCAAAGAGAAATTCCTATTGCCATCTACCACCCTAAGATCGATATTTCAGGAAAACAAAAAATTGTCATTTTCAGTCACGGTTATGGGCAAAACAAAGGGGGAGATTATTTGGCGTACTCGTACTTAGCAGAGTTTTTAGCTTCAAAAGGCTATTTTGTTGTAAGTATCCAACATGAACTTGCCACGGATAGTTTATTACCCTTGACAGGAAATCCACAAATATTAAGAAGGCCTTTTTGGGAGCGTGGTGCAGACAATATTTTATTTGTTGTTAACGAACTTAAAAAGACAAATCCCGATTTAGACTACAAACACATTACGCTTATTGGTCATTCAAACGGTGGCGATATGACTGCTCTTTTCCCACAGAAATACCCAAACGTAGTAGAAAAGATTATTACATTGGATAACAGAAGGATGGCGCTCCCTAAAACAAAAAAGGTCAAAGTTTATTCGTTACGTTCAAGTGATCAACCCGCTGATGACGGGGTTTTGCCTACTGAAAAAGAAATTAAAAAAAATAAAATGAAAATAATAAAGTTAGCAAACACGACACATAATGAAATGGACGACAATGCTGATGACGAACAACGAAAAGAAATTCAAAGCGAGATCTTAACTTTTCTAAAAGATTGATTGGAAAAAGCCTTGTCCCCAATCATAATAAATTAAATTTAGACCAGATGTCACAGGATGGTATTAGGCTAGCGCTACGAGAATTCTTATTAAACGGATATGTTATCGAGAATACTAATTATAAAGAACAGAAACAATGCAGATACATGTAACTAACAATTCAAAAAAAGACAATTTTAAAAAAATACTACTTTAACTTTTCCCATAAACTATTCCTTTTGTAGATTGCTAAATGTATTTAAAAAGATAGACTTGAAATAAGTGATAAATATTTTTTATTCTTCACAAACTGATTCCAAAAATCATTGAAACAAAATGGTTAATGGCATCTTATACAACTCGGAGTGATTTGTAACCATAATAAAGTATATGGGAAACAACATGTCTTATTAGGATAGTGTCGAAATGCCCCCGCCCTTCTGACAACGCATTTTTTAATCTGATTACTTAATATTAAAGAAGTTACTAAAAATGGCTTGTGTCAATAATTGGGAATTATTTTTAAACAAATTTAATATTACATTTTAAAAAGGCTTAGGGTAAAAAATCTAAGCCTTCCTTTTTAACTTGCAAACTTTGTGGAATCCTGTCAATATTAAATTATTTTACTTTTCTTATTATACTAAATATAGCCAAAACTGTCTTTCACGCCCACAATCTGACTTCGCAACCACCCAAAATTAAAACCTATTTCTTTGCTTTTGCTTTTACAACTTTTCCTCCTTTGACATACCGATAACCCTTTTTAAGAGTTCCATCTTTTTTAACGCCTTCACGCTGGATTACACCGCTACAAAGCTTTTTAGCTGAGATTCTTTTTTTACCTTTTGATTTTACTTTTTTTGCTACCATGATTTCATATTTTAGTTATTTGACTTTAAATGATAATTTCTTTTTTTTTTGGGTTCGTTAACTACTTTTTTATAGAGCATCGAATATTTTAAAGTGAGGTCATTCCCTCTGTTTTTCTCCAGTGTAGCAAATCGCTGTTTTGGATCTTGATGTGAAGAACAATGAATTACTGAAGTTGGATTGTGAGCCATTTTATTACCTCCGTACATTGCTCCATTCTCTTTTACTTGAGAAATAAAACACCAAATAATTTTCGGGTATTTGGTTCTCAAATAATTTAGCTGGTCGGCAGTAATTTTCAAATCCGTAACAGAATCCGCAATAATGACTTTGACCACCTTGCAGAATCCTTGTAATTCCTCAAAAGGGTTTTCTAAATAACCTTTTATGGCTATATACTTTCTTCCTGCTTCAGTAGTATTTCTGTTGATACTATCTACTGTGTCCTTGCTTTCAATTCCTCCTTGCTCATAATCAATATAAGCTACTGGAATTTGTGCTTCTCCAAAAGCATTGGCAATCTGCATGGCCAACTGTGATTTTGAACTGTGCTTGTTTCCTTTTATTAGGATTAAAGCTTTATGAGGCTGTTGTTTTTGTAAAAACTTCCCAATTTCGCCACCCAGTACAAAAACATCTTTTGCTTCCTTTGGTACAGAATTAGCAGAAATAAAACCAAGTTTTTCAAGCGCATTAAGGCTTTTATCCTGATTGGAAGCAACTTTACTATCTCTTTTTTTAACTACAGTTTGTACAGTTCTCTTTTTGGTTAATTCAGTATTTTTACTTGCCACAATTGAAGCTGATAGTCCGATTTTTTTAGCTTTGGTAACTTTAGGTTTTACCTTTTTCTTTACTGGTCTTTTCGATGTTGCTTTTTTAACCTCTTCTTTCACTATTTCTACTTCTTCACTCTCAGTATTTCTACCTAATATGTAGTTGACTGCTTTTTGAGATTGTGCTGAAGCTTTCAAGAAAAAGCGGTTGTCATTTTCTAATTCGCTCACCAAAACAGTATTCCAATTTTTAAGATACTTAGCCGAGTTCTCTTTGGTCTGAAATAGTATTCCAGATTCAGAACACATGAATACCGCTCCGAGTTCCGCAATGAGTTCCTCAAAAGCATAAGGCTTACTACCAAAAGTTCCAGTCATATCCCTGTTCAACCTTTTTTTCGCTCCAGATGAATGTGTCAATTCGTGAAAATATGTGCAGTAATACGAAGCTTCTTTTTTAAAAGCTTTGATATTTGGCATATTAAGTTTATCAGTTGATGGTTGATAATAAGCTCTATCTCCAACAAAAGTGTAAGTAGGGGGGTCTTTATAACCATCAATAAGACTTTGGGCTTGCTCAATCGGATTTACATTTTTATTGCCTGTTGCTTCAGGAAATTTCAATCCTGTACAGTCATCTGCTCTGAAAACATTGTAATATTTAATTACTGGAATCTTGGTAAGATGCTCTCTTAGATCTTCTTTGGTTAAGCCATTCACTTTTACAAACTCAGTAAACTTTTCTCTGTCGGTAGTTTTGAATTGCAAAACACCATTATCGAAACTGAAAATCATGGTGTAATAAATTACACGTCTTGCTTTACTGTCTTTCTTTAAACTTGCACCAGTTTCCTTAATCTGATTGAATGTTAGATAATAAGGCTGAATGAATTTTATCGGCACTAAATAACCTTTTCCGTCTTTATCAAACTTTATATCAAAATTCAACAGAAAGTTTGCTCCTGTATATTCCTTCTTACTAACATAATTTTTAGCGGCACCATCAGATCCTGAACCAACCCAATCTTTTTGCCAGGGCAAATGCCCGACTTTCTCAATAGTATTGATAATCAAATCTGTAATATAGCTGTAAATATCATCAGGGGAAACTCCGTTTAGACCACCTTCTACATCTTCTTCAGATATATATTCTAGTGTTGGTAGAATGATTCTTTGCTCAGTTCCACTAAGTCCCGCAGGTTCTAGCAAGTCCTTTAGTTCAATAGTGAAAAGCGCATCGTTGTTTTGCTGCAAAACTTTACTGATTCGGTTGAAAATAACCAAATGCTTTTGTTTTCTAGCTCTAGTTAAGAGGGATTTCAAAACGGAACGTTTTACTGTTTTACCGTTAAGATTATTGAAAGAGGTTATTAAATCCATACTACTTGATTATTGAATACTCTTTACCTAAAACTCCCAAAATCGTTTCAGTTTGAATATCATTTATACTTTTAATCTGTATCAGGTTTTGCCAATTAGAAACGTTCTCCAGTATTGGAATTTCCACAATCAGATCCTTTAGTACATGTTTCCCTTTGGCAGGAATGGATAGAAATGATTTATTGACTGTGATTGTAGCAATTCGCTTGGCAGTTTTGTCTTTGAGTATGATTCGTTTTACTGATGCAATAACTCCGTCAGGACTGAAATTATCATTTGTCGGATTGTATATGGTAACATCTAAATTAAAACGCATCCGTTTGAAATTTATATCGAAGTTTCTAATTCCAGTAGGGAGTGCTTTTAATTTTTTCATCGTTTCTTTCCATTTATTGAGTTTACTGCTGTACCATAATGCGCCAATGCCTAATAATGCGCCAGTGATTACAATATGTTTTGCTCTTATGCCCATATACTTGTTTTTTTCTTGATTAGGGCTATTGTTTTAAACCCGATATAGAGCATTGCCAAAATCCCTAATCCAATGAGAAACTTTTCCAATTTTGAAAGCGGTTTTTCTACTACTATAGGTATCTTTTTAACTTGGATAATAGTCTTGACTTTTTGATTTTTAACTGCTGTATTTTCATTCTTTGTTTGGGCAATTTGAGCATAAAACTCCAACTGCTTTTTGAGTTTATCATAAATGAGTTTATAACCATTATCCCCAGATATTTTGGAAGTATTTAGTTTGGAAAGTATTTCATCTACCTTAGCATTCACTAAGCTATCAAAAACAGGGTTTCCTGTCTCACTTTGTACAATTGGAGTAATCAGTTTATCATCGATTGCTTTATTGATAATCGTATTTTTAATACTGTCCCTTTTCTGAATTTCACTCTTGAGTAAAGTGTTTTCTTCTTCAAGTTTTTTAATAGAAGAACAGCCTGTTAGCAGAATACAAAAAATGAGAATCAGTAATTGGATTGACTTTTTCATGATTTAGGTTTGTTAAGATGAATTTTGATTATGAAAAGAATTAATTGGCTGGTTCCTATTACTTGAAACAAATCGATTTCATAATATAGACTGACAGCAAAAATGATTTTATTCAGAATTTGTTTTTTCATTATTCTTATTGTTCAAACAGCTGGCACATCGCCTTTGATATTCTTGCAATTGTTCTTTTAGGTTTCTAATCTCAATCGTATTTTCATCAATAACTCGCTGCATTTCTTCAAACTTCTTATCTGTTACAATTGACATTTTGGTGTAAATCGAATCGATTGCTTCCAGAGCTGATGCTTCCGTTTTTTTCAGTTCGGAATTCCTTGACCTCCAAGCGATGTATATTGAAATCAAGGTGGTTGAACCCAAAAAGTAGTTTAGTATTGTTTCTATCGGTAACATAGTTTATCCTTTATTTAGTTTTAGAACCAAAATCGAGCACCCGAGTAAAAGGGTTGTAGTAGCTATAAACAGATTTATTCTTCGATTTGACCGGTCTCGGACTCGCTTTTTTTTTTAATATCCCCAATGTGTCAATGCTATTGTAATAATTTAGTTGTTTAACCCTTTCGGAAAAATTGGTAAGTCCGCCATTGATTTTTTTAGTAATCGAAGTGATATTGTTGGAGTCTGCAATTGGATTAAGCTTGTATCTTACGCTCCAAAACCAACCTGAAATATCTATAGCAATATCAGGGCGAGAGGCTAAATCAGGATTGTTTATAACATCAATTCCTGAATAATCTTTGTAAGCTTGATAGTTTGCCCGGCCTGTCAATTGAATTAGTCCACGCCCCCTAAATCGCCAACCGTCACCAACTTGTGTATTACCCAAATTGGCCTTTCCCCACTTTCCCCCATACACAATGTTTGCGATGGCTTCCTGATTAGCTTTACGCTTAGTAGTTCTTCCGTAAAGATTAGCTTGAGCAACCGAAATTTGATTCGTACCAAAAGTTTCAATCAGTCCAGCAGGTGTGTAATTCAAATTCTCTGACAGTTTAATGAACCCACCCGTTTCTTCGTGAAGCTGTGCCAAAAAATGAGCAACACGCTTTGGAGTATTGATGGCATACTTTTTAAAAACCTTCAAAAAAGGGGTACTATTTGATAATAAAAAATCCATTACAACTGTACTTTTTTAGGTTCAACACTGGGTTTTTCTTTTGATTTGGAATCAGGTTTAGGCTTAGTTTCATCACTCATTGAAGCGATAATAATTGCACCCAGCACACCTAAACCAATCCATACTCCTGTATTTGCATTCATTATCTCCAGTCTTTAAGTTTGATTTGTTTTATTCCTTTTTGAGTGAAAAGAGCATTTTCGGTATTTCTACCAAAATCACCATCAACTTTGACTTTCAACAAAGCCTGTAATGTTCTTACTTCTATTCCTTTACTTCCTTTTTTAAGAAGCATGGTTTTGTCAACTCCTGAAGTTTCAACTACAGATGAAATCATTGGCAAAATTTTCCCTACTGGCTTTATAACACTATGATCTGGAATCCAATAGATATCATTCATAAAAGTTCCATTTCTTTGTACTACGTAGCGATAAGTTCCATCAGGTCTTTTTCCAACCCAAATGATTTTACCTATTTTATCACCTTTCTTGAAAGTGGCTTTTCTGATTCCTTCGCTTGTATAATTACCGTCTTCCATCTTCCGGGCATCGTAAGTTTTTGTTCCATTAAATCCCGAAGCCATAATTTCCTGACCGATACTGTATCTGAAATTATCAGCTGTTCTGCCTGGTGGCTCTGCAATAGTTTTGACTGGAACAATTGGAGCAGTTGCCAATGTTGGTGTTCTTATAGGCTTTGGTGTTGCTACTGGTAAAGTTTCATTACTCAAATCCGCTTCAACTTCTTGACTGATTTCATTATCATTCTTGTTTTTTTGAACGAAATAATAAATGCCACCACCTATAGCAAGTGCGATACCGCCACCAATCCATATTTTATCTTCTGTGGTCATTTTTATAAGTATTTTGGATAATTTGATTTCAATAATTTATAATCACTGTCACTTAATTCCTCTTTAAGCCAAACTCTTAAAGGATGTCTCACAGGTGTTTGCCAAAAAGCGAAATAGGTGTTACCTGTAAGTGTGTTATAATACCTACTTCCAAAGGCTTTTATTACCCAAGAAAACTGCGCTTGACTTACACCTGTTAGTGTTGTAAAAATGGTCTTGCGTTTTTCAGAATTAGTAAAATTGGCTTCTTTCATAGCATCATAAATCACATTGGCTATTTCTTTTGCATTGAAGCTATTGTCTACAGATCCTTGATTCAAAAAAGCATTTCCGTTTTTGTCTTTATTTGCTTGTGCTATAGCAAAAAAGAGTATTCCCAATCCCGCTACACTAACCGAGATAGGTAATAATTTTGAACTGTCCATGATTAAAAAAAGTTGGGAATTAAAAAGCGTAACTCCATCAATTCGTTTTGACTAAACTGATCTCCAAACCATTCAATCAATGTCATTTTCTTGGATAAGGGATTGATACCTTTTCTAAGTCCAAATGCATTATGGATTCTCACAAAGCCATTAGGATTAACTCCCATAAGATTTTGCTTTACCGATTTAAAACCATTTCCAACCCCATACATAGCACTATAAATCGCCTCAGCTTTGTTCTTTGCCATTCCAGTTGAGATATTACTTGGTTTATCTCTTTTGTTCTCTTTGAGAGGTGAAAAACCGTTAAAAATCTTTCTGTAAGCAAAATAACCTACACCTAAAAAAAGTCCCATTTTCAGAGCACCTTTAACTATTGAAACTGTAGCATTTACTCCTGCACTTGTATTCTCAAGAGTAGTGGCAATTGCTTTTTGACCTTGTGGGGATGATGCCACTGCTGTTAGCACTGCTGGATTATGTAAACCTTGTCTTTTCATAGTCATTTCTTGGCTGTAGTATTGCTCCCAATTTCATTTTTACTCCGAGAATTTTATTTTAAACCTTCTAAAAGGATTTCCTAATAGTTGGCTCAACTTACTTTTCTTGTTTCATCTTTACTTTCTTAGCTTGGAGCAATGCCTACAACTGTGTTTTATCATTGTTTCGCCCGTTCCGTAAATGGAGCATACAAAAACGGGCTACTCCAACTTTCTACATTATGAACTCTTTAATTGTTTGCCAACTTTGCGAATCTGTAACCATTGCAATGGCTTTTTTGGACTTCTTCAGCTCCACCAGTTTTTCCAAAACTTCATTATCCAAATCTGCCAATTCCTGAATCAGCTTCGTTTTCTTCTGTACCTTGAAAGGATTGGACTCTTTTGTTTTTATAGTTATTACACTCATACTAGCATTTGATGTTTTTGTAATAAACCGAACAGTTCCTGTGAAAAGAAGTTGTTTTCGGTTTTTTCGTTGATTTTTTGATAAATAACTGAAAGCAAAGCAATGGTGTCATCATCGAGAGTTCTGACAATATCCATGAAAGCTTTTTTAGCATCTGAAGAATTTTCATCTTCCAAGTCTTCTGGTGAAGCCATTGCTAAACCACTATTTTCAACTGGAACATTGAACCCTAATCCTTTTAAAATTATAGGAGCTTGTTTAACTACTCCTAAAAGCATGTTGTTTAGACTGTCATTACTTTCTTTTGTGTACTTCCTTTGTAATTTTTCTTCTGTCAGTTCTTCGTTTTTTGCTTTCAGCTCACGATTATATTTTTCAGACTCTTCCAATTTTCTTGCTAGTTCATCCCGATCTCGAGCTTGTAATTTCAAGTCGAAGATGTCGGCAATTCCCAATCCCATTAGACCAGCACTTTTTTTCTTTTTCTTCTTCTTTTTGGCTGTCTGCTTTGGTTCATTATCGGAATTACTTGTATTAGAAACAATCTCACCAAATGTTACATCGAAAGGATCTCCCTCAAGCTTAAAAGCATTCACTCCATTTTTACGCTTTTCCTGGATGGTGAGTTTTGTAAACCCATCACTGTAGAGTTTTTCAAAGAATTCTTCACTTGTACCATAATCATTTTTTATCTGTTCATGGGTTATGTTGCGAAAAATTGGCTTTGAAGTAGTCCTATCGTAAACCGTAACAGCGCAAAATTTATCGCTAGCCAGTTTATCCATCAAATCATCTAATTGCTCCATTTTAAATTAGTTTTTTGTAGATAAGTAAAATCCTGTTTCGTTCTTCCTCAATAATGATTCTCTTTACCAATTTTGGATCAAAAGTTGAATCACTTGTCACATAATTGACTTCTAACTTTACCTTTGAAAAAGTACCATCGGGTGGAATTAATATTTGCTTCTGTGTTGGGTAAATAGTAACGCCGTTGATAATTGCAATTGTAGTTCCTGTATTTACAACCGAAAGGCAGGTAACTCCCTCTAAAACGGGAATTTGTTCTTCTTTGAACTCTCTTGTTATAAAAGCAGATTCTACAAACATGTTATACTTTACTAATGTTATTGTTATATAAAAACACTACATGAAATTTTAATGGGACATCACTTTTTAATGGCTCGTCTAGAGCGAAAATGAGTGAATAATCTTTGTTTCCAGTGTCGAAATTTAAAGGCTTGAAACTCTTTTCATATTCGCCTCCATTTGATTGTCTCCAATTATCAATATGAACCGATGGAATAATTGCAATACTGTTATCGTCCTTCATTTCTACAGATATCATCGCACTGATCTTTTTATCTACTCCGTTAGTATAAATAGCTACTCCTGTGGTAAAACCGATAGGAAGTTTAAAATTTTCGGAAGTATTACTTTCTCCTGGCTTTATAATTGCTTTTACTACGTGTTGAATTTGTCGCATACTTTTCAAGATTTAAAAAGCCGAAGCCTTAATGAATTCGGCTTTTAATTATTCGATTACTTTTTAGCCTCAGTTACTCTAAACTCCAATCTTAAATACATTGAAACTCCTTCTTTTATAGGAACATTAACCCCTTTTGGGAATTCCAATTCTAATTTAAATTCCTCTTTAGCTCGTAAAAGAGGTGTCGTTGCAATTGGACGGTAATCATCGAATTTGAAATTCTGAATGTCCGTTAATGGCAAATCAATAAGCATATCATTGGTTTGAATTAGACGTAAATCAGCGTTCTGCAACTCGGCTGGTAAAACATCTCTACTTTGCCAATCAGCACTTTCCATTTTTGTTCCTCTAGTTGTAAATTGTATTCGAATAGCATCAATAACAACATCACGTCCTGAGTTTAATTGATTTCCATCAAAATTGGTGATCCCTACAATTTTCTTAGTATTGGCATCAACAAGTTGATTAATACCACTCATTCCATCAACCTTTATATTCAAGTAAAAAGTTTTATCGACCAATTTTGTTGCTTGTGGTCTTGCAATATGACTTGTTTGACGTTGTCTAGCACCTAATACTTTAATAGCTCTTTGCAATTGTGAATTTCTATTTTCCATTTTCCTTTATGAATTAAATTTTACTTCTTAGTTTTGGTTAAAGAATGTAATTACCATTTTCATCGATATAAGCTCCTAAGCCATCATCCTCGTAAGCACCTAATCCGTCATCGTCATAGCCGCTTAAACCATCTTCAACATAGTTACCATTCATATCAATATAGCCTCCTAAACCTTCGTCTTGATAATTTTCTGTTTGCGGTGCATATCCATTTAAACTATTATCTTCATATGCTCCTAAACCACTTCCTTCATGAGCATTTAAACCATTTTCTACATAGTTACCGTTGATATCGATATAACCTCCTAAACCGTCTTCATGATAGTTGCCATAGGCATCGATATAGCCCTGCAAGCCATTTACTGCTCCTGAAAGACCAGCTGTCTTTTGCATAAATCTTCCGATTGTTGTTTCTGGATTTAACTTGGCAGCAATTTTCTCTGATGAAAAAATATTTTTTACTAATTCTAAACCATGAGCAATGGAAACTCCGATTGCCGAACCTCTTAAAAGCGAGCTTTTCGTATCGCTTCCGTTTACTTTTACCGCTAAAAATCCTGCACCAACGGCAACAACTCCATTAACAACACCTTTTACCGTGTTGGAAGATGTCTCGGTCATAGTGCCTGTAAGACCTCTTGATAGAGCGCCTACAACAACGGCAGAACTGATTGTTATTAACTCTTGTTTCATTTTTATGTTTATTAATTACTTTTTGAACTTGTTACTAAAAGAATAGCACCTACTGCGCCGACACCAATGATAATTGGAATCGTATAATTAGGTTTATGACCAGTGGTTACACCACTTTCAACTTGACTGGCTTCTTTTTGCGCTTGAACCTCTTCTTTTAAATTCTGAATTGGAATATCCTTGACTTTGGAAATAGTCTCAAGCTGTGCATCATTTGGAATTGCCTCACCAGTTTCAGTTGTGCCTGTAGTTAAGGATTCCGCCGGAACTCCTTTTACTTCTGCAATGGTTTCTAATTGTGCAGGTGTTGGAGTTGCATTTGGCATAACATCTGCTGGCTGGGCAGTTTCAAATGATTGTATATCATTAATGGGTTGAGACCCATTACTTATTTTGGAAACAGCATTATTGACAACAGGTTTTACAATATTGTTCAGGGCAAATTGTCCCACTTTTGTACCTGCAATTTTTTTTACTTTCATTGCAATTTTTCCAATCTTACCCGCATTGGCTGCAATTTTGGCCAGTTTACCTGCTTTAGCAACTTTTGAAGCTATTCCAATAGGGGCAGTAGCGGGAAAGAAACTCATAGCTGCCGTAGCTATCGGAACTACAGCTTTGCCTAATTTAACAGCATTCTTTATTGATACGTTTTTTAATCTGACATTCTTTTTAAGCATTTTGCCTATTTTCAGCCCTCGGTTTAAACCCGCATTTAATCCTGTTTGTTCTTCTAATATTATCATAATCAAATTATTTAAAATGGAAATCTTCTACGGGATTGAGTTGTTTTTTTTACTGCTCCTTTAAGCCCTCTTTTGCTGCCATAAACACTATTCCTTTTCACATAGATATTGTAAGCTCCACCTTCACTTGTTGATTTATGTGCTATTGCATCACGACCTAGTGATTCTAGCATGTGCTTCGCTTGTTCTGCACTTCTAGCAAAATCATATAATTCATAAGCTTTTTTGCAAGGCTTCTTGGTTAAATACCAACCCTTTTTTTTAGGGGCTGGACAATTCAGACCAATATGTGGTAATTTCTGATCCATAAAAACATCTTTTTTATCCGTATAACTTGGCTCTTTGTTGCTCATTATTGTTCCGTCAATAATTGTATGACCTTTATCTAATTTCCCACTTGCTTGATCAAAAGGCACAACTACATAAACATGGGTGTACTGCTTAGGATTGAACTTGGGCTGTTTGATTTGCCTGATGTAATGCTTAATCCCTAAATTCATCAAAACTGAACTTGCGAAAATCGAATAGCTTTTACAATCAATACCTTCTCTGCGGTTGAACCAACTATTGGCAGGACTTCTTAAATTCTGTATAACCCCATCAGCTTGATACTGAATGTCGTAATACAGGAAGTAATGAATCTTATCACAGGTCTCTTGAATTGTTTTCCCTTTGAGAATTTTGGATAGTTTTGCGACCTGTTTATAGAAAGTCTCTACCCAAACTTTCATCATCGAAACCGAATAAAACGTATCGCCTTTTTCCAGTTTTATCTTTTGATTTTTGGGCTTTTCAATTAAATGGTTAAACTCATCACCGTTTTTTATCCTGCGCTTTAGAATTAAGTTGATTTCATCCTTTGTCATTTTCAATTGCTGTAACTTTCTGAAGCAAATGTTAGAAATAAAAAAAACTCGCCTTGAGGTATGGCGAGGTATTGTAAGGTATTGTGAAGATTTTTTAGGTATGAGGAAGTATGCTAAAATAACATTGCAATTCTATCGCAATTATTAGAAGCTGTTTTTTTTCATTTGTTACCTTACATTGTCCAATTCAATTTAATTTCTGACAGTTTTTCGTGCTCCTTTATTTTCTGAACTATTGACCTTTGATGCTCGGCTCCAATTAAAAATACAGCTTTATTATATTGATTTTCTTTACTGTAATTATAAATATTTTGAAGCATCACATTTTCACGGTAATCATATTGCTGTGAGTAAAATAATTTGTAAATACTAAGCAACCTATTTTTCTGAACTTCAGATTCCATAATATTTTTTTCCATAATCTCCTTTTTTTCTGAAAACTCTAAAAATTTGTTGCTATTGAGAAAATGAAAGCCTTCCTGTGCTATCAAATTTTCTTTCTCATTATCCAGTATTGCATAATCTTCATTTTTGAAGAAAGTAGAAAACAAAAAGTTTATTTCCTTTTGGTTTTCATCTAATTTTTGTCTTAAATCAATATCGACAGGGATAATTTCAATTTCATAATTTTGCCTATATTCTCTCAGACATTTTACTTCAAGAGGTACTACAGGATAACGCCCATTACGCAAAATGCAATTGATGCAATATGTATCAAAAGAGTCGCTAAAATACAACTCAGCAAAATGGTTCGGTAATTCATCAAAAATGACCTCGGGATTTATATCTTCCAAGATTTTATACAACGTATCAGGATTACATTTTCCATGTTCCGAATGTATAGTACCAATAAGAGTTATATTGTACATCTGTAAGCTGCGGTATTTGTTCTAAAAATGTAAACTTTTTTTAATCAAAACTATATCTTCATTATGAATTCCAACTGGAATTTTTTCCAACCCTAAGAAGTAAGATAATTTTGCCCTGTGTTGCCCATCACGAAATGATATTATTGAGTTTTGAGTTTGATCAATACAAATTGTAGGTGGATCAACAAATTCATTGTTATCCCAACGCGACAGTATTCTAGTTATTCGCATATCATTTTTTTCTTTCCCATTAAATAAGAAATCTAATTCTACATCAACAAATATTGAATTTTCAATGAGTTTAGAAGTGTTTACCAGAAATATTCTATATTCTTTGTTTCTACCTTTTAAAGCAATATCGAGAATTTTATTTCTGTTCTCTCCATAAGCCCATTTTGGATTAATCAACTTAAGTTGCTCTAAAGATTTATTTCGGTAGTATTCAAATTTCTCAGACATATTATTTTAGTGAAGCTGCCAAAAATTGCAACTATTAGCAGTTATTTTTTCTATACTTTTCGTGTAATTCAATCATTTGTTTGAATTCTGCTTCTTCATCATAATTTATTTTATTGTTTATAAAATCAAAATCTGATGTTTTTATTATTAATGGAGAAACTTTTATTAATTCATTACTGTGAACATTATTTTCGTCATAATTAATTTCCATTACATCGTAAATAGTTATCGAGTTCAAATTCAGTTTTTTTAATACTAAATCATTTGATATTGCGAGATTGGTTAATCCGTATTGCATTTTAACACTTGGATACGCAATTGCTTCAATTTTAAAACCGTTTTTATCTTTTTTTGCTTGTAAAAATCTTGACGATAGAATACTTGAAAACAGATAGTTTTCTCTTTCAGTATAAATTACAATTTTCATGAATTCTTCAGTAAAAAAGAGCATAACATCTTCGAAAATTTCACCTAAATTTGGATCAATCGTATTTTTTGAATTTATCCAAGCATTATATGCGTCAATGCTTTCTTTTGATAAATTATTGATATTTGGATTGAAGATATTATGAGTGTTTAATTTCTCCCCTTTTTTAATTTCCCATTCACTTACAGTTATTAAATCTCCAACATTTGGTTTAGTTTCCCAAATTGCAGTTTTGAAATCTAATGCTGAATAAAAAACACTTTCATTAGGTAAATTACATCTTCCATAATATGATTTATTCAAAGGCGGACCAAGTAAGTCATCAATAAGTTGTAACTTAACTTTAGCACCTTGGTATAAATGTTTATTGTTGGTAACTCTAAATAATTTAGTTGGATAAGTATCAGCCCAAAATGTCATATTTATGTTGACAAATTTTATGAAGCTAGCTTTAATTTCTTCAATTTCCTTTTCAGATAAGTTATGAAATCACTTTTCACTGATCTCTCTAAAGAAATTTAATTTCTCTCTAATACTCGCTGGAGAATTAAATAAATTTTTGGTATAATCTTTTACTATTTGTTCAATCATAAGTCTAGGTTTCAGGGGATTTTCAGGAAAATAGCAACTAACTTATTTATATGCTAAACAAGCATTCATAAAGCTATTCAAAATGGATGTCTAAATATCCGGTTATATTCGAATATAAGAAATAATCTCCATAAATTATCTAATAGATTTTTTATTTATTGAATCATTATTAGATATATTATCTTCATCATCAATATAATATCCTTTTGGCAACCCGTAAGTTTCCACAAATTCCATAAACTCTAAGTGAGGTATAATTTTAGTATCTTTTGATATATTTTTCTCATTTAGAATTTCATTGATTTGCTTTCTAATTTTGGCGTCACTAAACTGATTACAATACATTTCAACCAGTACCGCTTTTGTAACAGAATGAGGAAGCGGTTTTTTATTATTCTTATTCATTTGTTTTTTTTATATTAAGCACTCTTTCTCAAATCATTGATATGGAATAAGATTCTGAAAATCTTATCTTCCAATGGTCTTACTACTTTTTTCTTGCCTTTAAAAAGGAAAATGACAAATTGCAATGGCAGGACAATAACAATTGAAATGCACAAGAGTATCACATAAGCATTGCACAGCAGTATTGTAAGGCGGTTTTTTAGTTTGATTCTCATAATTTGTGCTTTAAATATTAATTAATTTTTCGTGCAAAAGGTCTGACATGGATTGCATTGTAATTCTCTGTTCTTGCGTTCTTTTCTCTCTTTCCCATTGACAGCAGAAAAGAAGTATAACTGCCTGTGTGGGAGAAAGAGTAATGTTTGATTCCTGTTTTTTGCTTTCAATCTTTGTCCTAAATATGAAAAACATACTTTGGAGTGTATCGATTACAATAATTTTATTGCAATACTTTTCATAATCTTTGCAATGGGCTATTTCGTCAACTTTATGTCTAATGAATTTGAGCAGTTTGGATTGTATAATTTCAATATCTTCTATCTTGATTTTCTTTAAGGCTATTTTCATAATTGAATTTGAATTGAGAGATTAATAGATTGTTTTCATAAAACTGTACCACGTTGGTAATGGTAAAAAGTTTGCTTTTTTCAAACCTCCTGAGCATACTTCGGATAACAAGCTCACTCTTTCGTTTGTTCTGATTAATGGGTGACCACCAAACTGCATTACTCTGTTTGTTTTGGGTTAGGATTACCATTTTAATTTTCGATTTTGTGTTGTCAAAAACTGGCATATTCTTTAGATTTTAAAATTCAAAAAAGCTGTATTTTACCGCATCATCGCCCGTTATTGCAATGGTCTTTTCGTTGTCTTTCAATGATTTTTTAAGTATTAAAACAGGCAGTTTTTCCAGGTATTCTTTAGGGAGGTTCTTTTCCACATAATCAAACAATTGCGTGTAGGTAACTTTGTTTTTAAAGAAGCGGTTAAGCACCGTTTCACACTTCTTGGCGTGGTTTATCGTCTCTTTTCTTCTAACTGCGTTACATTCCTGTTTCTTCTTCAAAGCATCATATTTGGCTATGGACAACAAATGCTCATTCCACTTGGCTTTAGTATATTCAAAGCCGACTTCTTTTGAAGTTTTACGGGTCATATCAAAATACTCGTAGGGGAATAATGGTGGTAACTGATTTTTAATAAACCATTTTCTTGCCCACTCAATGCGCCAACGCATCTGCTGTATTTCATCAACCAGTACGCTTTTATTGAAACTGTTATCTGTAAAGGCAATCCATTTGTTTTGATAATACAGGGTAATTGCCTTTTTCCAACTTCCCACAAAAGGCGTGGAAAACCTGTAAATCTTGGATATGGATTTAAAGAAATCCTGTATCGCCAGCTCCCTAAACTCATCATTGGTCAGTGTTCCTGAAAAAGCCTCTTTGAACAGATAGCGAATGTCAATAGGCTTGTAATTCATATACTCCCCATTGGCAAGGTTTACCGCCAATTCCTGTGGGTGGACAATCAGGTTTTGCAGTTTTTCGGATAAAGTATTTTGAACTTTAACATTTTTTTCGCCCGCCCCCAAGTTTGAAATCTCTTTCTTGCTGGTATGTGTTCCTGTAAAAAACAAATAAGAAGGCGTGAGGGCTTCGCCCGAACTCCTTTGAAATTGAGAAATGTTTTCAACATTCTCATTCATTTGATATTCATTTATAATAGTTCCAGTAATTTCATTGTTATCAGGTAAAAGATTCCAATACACACATTTAAGTTGCTTATTTTCAGCACTTTTCAATTTTGAGGTTTTGATGTCCAAAACCACTAAAATTTCAGGGTTGATATGCACCTCTACGGGCTTGTTTTGCCCTGCAAAATGATATTCAGTAAATACACCTGCTTCTTCCAGTCTTTGTCTGTGATTGCGTACCGTCTTGGTACAGATGTTAATACTGTGAATCTCTTTTCGCTTTAACTGGGTAACTAAAAAAGAGTTTATTTTAAACTCCTGAATAGGTCTTCTTGCGGTTATGCCTCCTTTGATGAATTTTTCATTGCGCTTCATTAGTTGCGAATTGTACAGATGCAACAGGTTTTGAAAAACAATTTCGGTGGCATATTTAACGCTTTGGATTTTCTTTTTCTCCACAATTAAGCCATAATCATTGCAGAACTCATTTACTGCCTCGTTGTATGCTCTTGGCTTTAGGTTTTTCTTATTCAGCAAAAAGACTTTTCTAAATTCCGTCTGTACTTCTGTAAGAGCATTTTCCTTGCAGAATTGCTCTACTGAAGTATTGTGTCTTTGGATAAGTTCGTTTTCTGCCTGTGTCTTAAAATTGTAACTGGCAATGTACTTGCGGTAGTTGTCCATCGTTGTAGAAAAAGCTTCTTCGATTATGGCGGGATAAACCGCAATGATTCTGTTATCCAATTGTAATGTTGCGTTTTCTATTGCAATGGTTTCTTCGATTTGCTTTTTAGCCTCTGTATTGCCAAAACCAAAGAGATTCGAGGCAAGGGAGAAAACTCTGTCGTCTATTTTTTGTTGTGTACTGGCTCTCATAGTATTTTTGTTTAACCTTTCAGCAAGGCGTAAATGTTTACGCCTGTGCGTCAAGGAAATTCAGCGAATTGCTGTCTATGTATCGTGTATTGCAATGCTTTAGAATAAAATTGCAATGGGATTGCAATGGTTTATTTGCTTCTGAATGATTTGTTGTAGTTCTCTGCCAGCAGTTTGTCAACGTCCGAGAGCTTGTAAAAGATTTTTTTACCTACTTGACTAAATGAAATTTTGCCTTCATCACGCCAACCTTGGGCGGTACGTTTGGAGATACCCATTAATTGTATAAATTCCTCATTATCCATAAAGGATTTTTTCGAGGCATTGGTTTGGGTGCTTAATTGATTTTGCAGGGAATCCAACCTTGAAGTTAATTCTGCGAACTGTGCTTTGGACAAGATAAATACCTCCATGATTTTGCGTATTTAAAAATTATGAAGCAAATGTGCGGGGTATGAAAAAGTCTTTTAGTCTTTTCTTGGTCTTCAAGGACTAAGTTTTCTTTTTAGGCTTTGGGAAGCCCTTATTTTAAAGGGGTTGAAGTTTTGGGCTTCTTATAAAAACAGGGAGTGAAAAAAGACCTTTTTTATTTTGTGTAGAAATGGGTGAAAATCGCCTCTAAAATGACATTTTTTGACCCTTTTTAAGCCAAAAAAAAGGCATTTTTGAAAAAGTCTTTTGAGGTCTTTTCATTTTAAAAAGACCTTTTTCATTTATAAAAAACCTTTATTCTACAAGGGTTTACAACGATTTTATTGATGTAGAAAATGTGAAAAAATAAAAAAGTCCACAGGGAATTTGTGGACTTTTTGTGTTTGATTATAAAAGTTTGCTTATATCTATTCTTTTATGGGTATTGGGGCGTTTGTCTTCCCTTGAGGGTTGGAGGATAGTTTTAACGCTAAGGGGACTTAGTTCCTTTCCGTCTTTGTCAATGAATGTGTTTACAATCATTTCCGCAATATCATTGATATTGCCCTCAACCATTGGCTTACCCTCAACCAATATTTCACGGGACATTTGATAGAATATGTCCACAAACTGATTGACATTGCAATTGAATTGCAATTTAGTATGTGGGATTGGATTGCCCGGAACAATAGGCTTAAATTTATCAATGGAACTTTTGATGCTCTGCAATTCATAAATCTGCTTAATCTCCTTACTGCATTGCACATCAAACAAGGGCAATTTTTGATTGATAAACTCTATATTCGCTTGTCTGTACTCGTGCTTTTCTTTCGTGAGTAAAAGTATCTTCTCATTATCATCGTCAAGGCTGTCGATTTGCTTTTTGACTTCACAAAATGAAAAATGCCTGTCCTCACTTTCTGCATTGATAAACCTTTTAGCTATTGTCTGTTTGCTTTCTTTTGAACTCGAAAACTGTATTTCTTTTCGTTTGGATTCTATCAAATTGAATAGTTTGTTATAACGGCATAAGGCTTTTTTACTGGTAAATAAATCCTCATTATTGGAAATCAATTCTTCAAAACGATTTAACCAAACAATCGGCTCTTTAACCAAGCTGGTTTGATAATTTAGAAAAATGGGGTAATCGGAGTAGTGTAATTCAAAAATCTTATTAATTAGTGCGGTACAATAGTCTTGTACTGTAACTTTTTTATCGAGAATAATATCAAAATCGTGATTGGAAACTTTTGTAGAATGCACCACTACCATTTCGAGAAACGAGGTAGTTTGAAAATTTTGCTCCATAGAATTTTAATGCTACAATTAGGGTTATGTTTTTGCATTTTCTTTGAAATGGCAATTTTAAATTTATCCCAGTTCAAATTCGTTTTTGAAGCCTCTGTTTTGGCTGTTAAGCCTTTACTATTGCGGAATATCTATTTAAAAGAACTTCTTTCTTTGGCGCTAAAATAGAGGGAAAAAAATCCTTTTTTTTAAAAGGATTTCATAAATTTTTATTAAATATTTAGCAATATTTTAGCTACGATACTACTTATTTTTCAATAACGTGATTAACAGTATTTTATTATTCTCACTTTTTTACACAATTTAATAAATATAATTATCTACTGCCTTATCCAGTTCTTCTCCCAAGATTTTTGCATATACCTGTGTGGTTCTAATATCCTGATGATCCATTAACTTTGAAACGTGTTCAATTCTCATGCCATTATTCAGAGCGTTGGTAGCAAAACTGTGTCGGCTTAAATGAAAAGAAACGTGGATTGGAAACTCTAAAGCTTTGGCAATCCTTTGGATTTGAAAATTAGCCGACTTATTTGCTTTTTGGGTTATCTCATAACGATATTCGGCATTCTTCAAAAAGAAATCCTTATTGGTTACAATCGGGAAAATAAAATCATCGGGCTGTGGGTTTTCTTTTTGGTATTTTTTGATAATATCCAAAGCTACTTTACCGATTTTAAACTGATGGGGTCTTCCTGTTTTACGAATGACTTTTTTAATTCGCTGTTCGTCTTCAATAAAGTCCTTGTTTTGGATTTCCAAAGCATCGCTGAACCGTAGCCCTCCTGCATAAATGGAAAAAATAAACATATCCCTGTAAATATCTCCTTTTGTTCCTTCCCCTGCATTGTAATTAATCATTGCCTCAATTTGTTCCTTGTTCAAAAACAATCGCTTGCCTGTTTCTTTTTTTAAAGTCAGTTTACTTATTGGGTACATATATTCGGGGATAATATCCTCTTTAATGGCTTGTTTGAACATTATCGCCAGTATCATAATGGAGTAGCGCTGTGTGGTTAATCCATTACCTAATTCATTTACCATATATGCCATATAGTCCATTAAGAGCGAAACGGTAATATCATCAAAGAAAACATCTTTTGTGCCTAACCAGTTTTCAAACTTCTCTAAATACAGCTTGTAATTATTATACGTTCCCACAGAAACACTCCCCCTGATTTTTTCGCAATACTTATAAGAGTATTCAAAAAAGTTAGGCACTTCTTTACCCTTAATAGCTTCTTTAAGTTTCTTTGCCGAAACCGTTTTTACCTTTCTTTCCAAGTCCGCAACCTGTCCTTCCGCATCTGCTACTTTTTGAGCAATGGAAGCGTTCATTCTTGCGCTATTTGGGTGGTTCTTTTTTACCCTCTGTTTTGCCTCGTCCCATTCGCTCTCTTTCAACTTCACGCCAACAGAAATAAATTTTGCTTTCCTGTCTTTAATAACTCTTATATATAAAGGACAATGTCCCGCTTGGTCTTGCTGATGTGTTCTTAAAATTAACTTAATAGAAGCCATAAATTGCAAAAATTAAAAAGTTGTACTATATTTACAAAAGGAAGCAAATGGGTGAAGTCTTTAAAAACAAAGCGTTTCATTTGAGTGCAACCTGAAACGAAAGTACAACATTTGGTACAACAAAGCAAACATTATATTGCTTTTTTTTGCTTCAATTTGCATCATCAAAAATAAACAAGTCAATAAATACGGTACTTTAGAAGCAAATCAAAACATATAATATTATAATAGTACTAACAGCGGTTTGGCAAAAGGCGGGGTTTCGTGCTTCGTAGAAACATTTGTGCAAGGTTCAACATTTGTGCTTCGTATGAACTTTAGTGCTAAAAATCCCGCCCTTCGCCAAGCCGCAAACCGTTAAAAAGCTGTTTATGGCTACTCGCCATTTTTAGAGTTTAATTCAACTGCTCTTGAAAAACTTCCAGTAAATAATCTGGAGAAACCATTCGTGTTGGTGATTGTTCCATGGCTTTTAAAACACGTTTCATAGCAAACGGATTTAATCCCATATTGATGCCAATTTCGTGTATTTTATTTTGTTCTCTTTCGTGCAAAACGCCATCGCAATGCATTAAAAGTGCCAATCTATAAAACTGCTGAATGCGTTCAAATTCACTTTTGATTATTTCACTTCGGTTTTCTTCATGAAAAAGTTGTTTCAACTCGTCTTTGTTTACGCCAAGTTCTATCGCAATTATCGAAAGAAACATGTATTCTCTTTCGTGCAATTCGCCATCTACAATTGCAAATGCAATCATGTCTGCTAATAAACTTAATTTTTGTTCCTTAGTGTTCATCAAAATGATTATTTTTAGCTAAAATATAATTAATTGTTAAATTCTAAAAATTAATTCGCTTGAAATTCATTTTAACCCTTTTATTTGGAATACTATTTTGCAGCTCAAATGCGCAAGAAAGCACTGCTAGTAAGCAAGTTTCTTCTTTTTCAATAGAAGCACCACAATTAAATACAACTAAGAAAATTTGGGTGTATTTGCCAAAAGAGTACAGCACAAATCCAAAGAAAAAATATCCTGTTATCTACATGCACGATGGTCAAAACCTGTTTGATGCCAAAACTTCTTACGTTGGTGAATGGAATGTTGATGAAACCTTAGATAGCATTTCGGCACAAGTAATCGTCATCGGTATCGAACACGGCAACGAAAAACGAATGGAAGAATTAACACCTTTCAAACATGAAAAATATGGCGGAGGAAATGCCGATAATTATTTAGACTTTATTGTTCAAACATTAAAACCTTATGTTGACAAAACCTACAGAACCAAAACCAATGCTAATAACACAGCGCTTTTCGGAAGTTCACTTGGTGGATTAGTTTCGTTTTATGGTGCATTAAAATATCCTAAAATCTTTGGAAAAGTAGGTTGCTTCTCGCCTTCCTTTTGGTTCAACAGAAAAGAAATTTTCGAACTAATGGAACAAACTAAAACATTCAAAACCAAAATCTATTTCCTATGTGGCGACAACGAAGGTGACGAAGATATGGTTCGCGATTTAAATAATATGGAAGTCCAAGTCAATACCAAACGCTGTGAATGTAAAATGCTAAACAAAAAAATTATTGTAAAAGAAGGACAACACAACGAAAAATTATGGCGTGAAGGTTTCAAAAAAGCGTACCTTTGGCTGTTTTAAAAACTGTATAGTGTAGAATTGTATATTGTATACTGAAATGCTACAATAGACAAGAAAACATTATACAACAATACATTATACAACAATACATTATACAACAATACATTATACATTAAAAAACATGAACAACAACGATATTTTCAAAAAACTACGAGTAGCTTTAATGCTTCGTGACGACCAAATAGAAGAAATCTTAAAATTAGTAGATTTCAGAATGTCTAAAGGTGAAATTGGTAACTTTTTTAGAAGTGAAGACCATCCTAAATTTATGGAATGTGGCGATCAAGTATTGCGTAATTTCCTAAACGGATTAGTAATTCACTTACGTGGAACAAAAGAAAATCCTAAGAATCCTATGGATGTCATTGCAATTCACAAAAAAGAAGCGCAACCAAAAGAATTTAAAAAACCAGAAGGAGCTGCTCCGAAAAAAGAGTTTAAGCCAGGTGATTTCAAGAAAAAACCTGCTTCAAAACCAAACTTCAAAGACAAAAAGCCTACTAAAAAAATCGAAATTGTAGAGAAAGTACAATACAAAAACGGTAAGAATAAAAAGGACTAAACAATGGATTTAGCTGTTCAAATAAAGCAACAATTTCCACATTTTAACGCTGAATTGATTTCAGAAATAGTTCAGCACGCTTTAGAAAAAGAAGTACCAAAAGACACTGAATTACTTCGTGAAGGTCAGTTTATTAAAGTAATTCCATTAGTTTTAAAAGGCGTTTTAAAGGTTTATACCAAACACGAAGACAAAGAACTGCTATTGTACTACATTCAACCGAATGAAAGTTGCATCATGTCGTTTTCAGCTGGAATCAACAACCAACCAAGTAAGATTTATGCTGTAACGGAAGAAGATTCGCACTTGCTTTTAATTCCGGCAGAAAAACTTAGCAAATGGACCAAACAATTTCCTGACTTTAATTCGCTTTTCTTTTTGCAATATAATTTGCGTTATTCCGATTTGCTTGATACCATAAATTCCCTACTTTTTGAAAAACTCGACAAACGTGTTTTAGACTATTTAAAAGAAAAAGTTTTAGTCACGCAAAACAATCCTTTGAAAATTTCACACCGTCAAATTGCAAGTGAATTAGGCACTGCAAGAGAAGTAATCAGTAGAATTGTAAAGAAATTAGAACTCGAAGGAAAAGTAAAACAAAGTGCTATAACCATAGAAATTTTAGACTTGTGACTTAAGTCACTGCATAGGTGATTTAAGCGCATTAAATTTGCTTCATATTAATCTTTAAACTTTATTAATTATGAAAAAAAATATGGGTACAGCAGATAAAATAATCCGATTGATTGTTGCTGCAGTGTTAGCTTTCTTATTCTACAACGGAACAATTACTGGAACTTTAGGAATCGTAGCTGTAGTTGCAGCAGCAGTTTTTGCTTTAACCAGTTTAGTAAGTTTCTGTCCGTTATATCCTTTATTAGGAATTAATACTTGTTCGGTTAAGAAATAAATTCCAATCAAAAAACAAAAAAATCCCGAGCATTACACTCGGGATTTATATTTATTTATAAATGGACTAAAGTCCTTTTCAATTCATTATGAAAGCGCTTTTTGAACTTGATCAGCAGCTTCTTGAAATTGAACAGCAGATAAAATTGGCATACCAGAATTATCGATTAATTCTTTAGCAATTTCTGCATTTGTTCCTTGTAATCTTACAATGATTGGCACATTGATTGCGTCACCCATATTTTTGTAAGCATCAACAACTCCTTGAGCAACACGGTCACAACGAACGATTCCTCCAAAGATGTTAATCAAAATAGCTTTCACGTTTGGATCTTTTAAGATAATTCTAAAAGCTAATTCCACACGTTTTGCATCTGCAGTTCCACCAACGTCTAAGAAGTTTGCTGGCTCAAAACCTGCATATTTAATCAAATCCATTGTTGCCATTGCTAATCCAGCACCGTTTACCATACAACCTACAGTTCCGTCAAGGTCAACATAGTTCAATCCAGCTTCTTTAGCTTCAACTTCAATTGGATTTTCTTCTCTAACGTCACGCATTTCAGCATAAACTGGCTGACGGTATAAAGCGTTATCATCAATATTTACTTTGGCATCAACTGCCATAATTTTATTATCCGATGTTTTTAAAACTGGGTTAATTTCAAACATAGATGAATCTGAACCAATATAAGCAGCATATAAAGATTCAACAAATTTCACCATTTCTTTAAAAGCATTTCCAGAAAGCCCTAAGTTAAAAGCCACTCTTCTTGCTTGAAAACCTTGTAAACCAACTTGAGGATCGATTTCTTCTGTGAAAATTAAATGTGGTGTGTGTTCTGCTACTTCTTCGATATCCATTCCACCTTCAGTAGAATACATAATCATATTTCTTCCTGTAGCTCTATTCAATAAAATTGACATATAGAATTCAGAAGTTTCACTTTCACCAGGATAATAAACATCTTCAGCAATTAAAACTTTGTGAACCGTTTTTCCTTCTGGTGGAGTTTGCGGAGTAATCAATTGCATTCCAATGATTTGCTCTGAAATTTCAGTAACTTGTTCTAAGTTTTTAGCCAACTTAACACCGCCACCTTTTCCTCTTCCACCTGCGTGAATTTGAGCTTTGATAACATACCATTGCGTACCTGTTTCAGTAGTCAATTGTTTTGCAGCAGCAACCGCTTCTACAGGATTATTAGCAACAATTCCACGTTGAACGCGTACACCGTATTTTGCTAGAATTTCTTTACCTTGATATTCGTGTATATTCATAAGTATTAGTTTGTCGTTTAAAAAGTTTCACAAAAGTAATTAAATAGAATGAAACCAAAAAGAAATGTATATCAATTTAGTAACTTTATTTTAGAAATAATTAGGAGCGAATGGCTTGGTTTTTTTCGATAATCCATTTTCCTGCTACAGGAACTCGCTTTTTTTATACAGTTGCCTTCGAGTACCTCAAGCAACAATATAAAAAAGAGCTTAAACAATTCCAGTATCAGGGCTAGTTTGTTATGGTATTGAAAAAAATTTAATGTAAAAATTATCATATTCGTAGAAATGTTAAACCAATTTGAATTCCTTATTTGATGAGCTATATTTGCAAAAGTTATGAGTTACAAGTAAAAAATATTTGATAGTAAACTTTTAAACTCATAAACTTTTAAACTTTTAAACTAAAAAAATCATGCAACCAAAAGAGTTACTTACGCTTGCCGAAGAATTTGGCAGTCCGTTGTACATTTATGACGCTACAACCATTGAGCATCAGTATAACCGTTTGACAGCTGCATTTTCTAAGGTGGAAAACCTTCGAATTAATTATGCGATGAAAGCTTTGTCAAACATTACGATTTTGAAGTTGTTGAAGAAGTGTAGCTCTGGTTTAGACACTGTTTCTTATCAAGAAGTACAACTTGGTTTACACGCTGGTTTCACTCCAGACAAAATTATATTTACACCCAACGGCGTTTCCTTTGAAGAAATTGAAGAAGTTGCCAAACTTGGTGTTCAAATCAATATTGATAATCTTTCTGTTTTAGAACATTTTGGAGCAAAATACCCGAAAGTTCCAGTTTGTATTCGTATCAATCCACACGTTATGGCTGGTGGAAACGAGAATATTTCTGTTGGACATATTGACAGTAAATTCGGAATTTCTATTTATCAAATTCCGCACGTTTTGCGCATCGTTGAAAATACTAAAATGCACATCAACGGAATTCACATGCACACAGGTTCCGATATTTTAGATATTGAAGTGTTCTTGTATGCTGCCGAAATTCTATTTGACGCGGCAAAACAATTCAAAGAATTAGATTTCCTTGATTTTGGTTCAGGATTCAAAGTTCCTTACAAAAAAGGCGACATCGAAACCAACATCGAAGAACTTGGAAAAAAATTAACAAAACGTTTTCTAGCTTTCGAAAAAGAATATGGAAGAACGTTAACGCTTGCTTTCGAACCCGGAAAATTCCTTGTAAGTGAAGCTGGATTTTTCTTAGCCAAAGTGAATGTAGTAAAACAAACCACCTCAACAGTTTTCGCTGGAATTGACAGTGGTTTCAATCATTTAATTCGTCCAATGTTTTATGGTTCACAACATCAAATTGAAAACATTTCTAACCCAAAAGGAAAAGAGCGTTTTTACACGGTTGTGGGTTACATCTGCGAAACCGATACGTTTGCTAACAACCGAAGAATTGCCGAAATAAAAGAAGGTGATATTTTATGCTTTAAAAATGCCGGTGCTTATTGCTTCTCAATGGCATCCAACTACAACTCACGCTTTAAACCAGCAGAAGTTTTATGGAAAGACGGCAAAGGTCATTTAATAAGTAAAAGAGAAACCTTTGAAGATTTGATTAAAAATCAAGTTGTGGTTGAAGTTTAAAAGCCACGAATTTATCTCATTCTATTTATTTTTTTTTGGTATTCGATGATTTTCAATTCTCAAATTGTCAAAAATTTCATATTTGAAAAAATTCCACTAATTAATTTTAGTGGATTTTTTTTTAATGTAAAACGTGTTTTTAATCATTCCGCGTGATTTGAAGTTTAAATTTGTATTTTTGGTATAACTTTGTTTTTGGGAACGGATTAAACCTTATTAAAAATGAACAGTCTAAACAAATATTTAAATTATATTTTTATGAGATTATTTATATTATTTGCATTGTTATTTCTCTCGTGTAACAAAGACAATAGTACAGAACAAACTTCTCTTGCGGCATCAAGAATAACAAAGACTGTTAGTTATAACAATATTAATGTTGACGTTGTAATCGACAAACCAGCATTGAATGAAGTTGATGCCTTGTTAGTGTTTCACGGAACTGTTCAATATGACTCCAACTTAATGACTGCAGCCAATACAACTCTAGATAAATTCAAAGGTATTTTAGATAGAAATGATATGATGATTGTAAGTGTTGCATATCCTCAAGAAAATGTTTTATTTGGCGATAATATTGTTCAAGGCGAAGCTGCTTTGTTATGGTTGAAAAATAAAGCAAGCCAAGAATTAGGAATAACTGTAAAAAAAATATTCCTAGGCGGACACTCTCAAGGAGGATACATGGTAACAAGACTTAATACAATGCATCAAACAAATGGTGTTATTGCTAATGCGCCAGGTCCATTAAACCTTATTTATAGATGTCAATTGGAGGAAAATGGACAAATTCAATCGGGTGCTGTTTGTAATAAACTTAAAAATGTTTATGGAACGACAACAAACAATCCTAATGCCTACTTTCAAAGATCATTACTTAATTTCACAAATGGATTCAAGTCTGACATTTTATTTGTACAAGGATTAAATGACTCACCTATTCAAATGTATTCTTGGCCAACTTTTAAACAAGATGTGCTAAGTTGTACAAATTGTCAAAATAGTCAGTTTGTTGAGATTGTTGGTGGTGAACACGCCTCTCTATTTGAAAGTCCAACGGCTAAGACTGAATTTAATAACTTTATTAATAGTCATTAACAATATACCTTCATCTAACATCGTTTAATGAAATTGCCTACATCTATATTTATTGAAATTGAGTTCCAAATAACTAATCAATACTGATAAATATAAAAATTCCACTAATATTTTTGGTGGAATTTTTATTTTTAATATAACGGACGTTTTTTAATCATTCCGTATGATTTGAAGTTTAAATTTGTATTTTTGGTTTGACTTTATTTGTGGGCACGGTTGCAAATGCTTGCTGTCGGATTTATATAATTGAAATATGAAAAATCTTCTATTGCTAATTATCGTTCTCGTTTTATGTAGTGCAACAAAAAAGGAAAAAATTGAATTGAGAATTTATAATGATAGTAAATTCAAAATTGAGAAAATAAAACTCAGCTTTAAAGGTCAAGAAACAGAATTCAAAGATATTGAACCTAAAAGTTATAGCGAAATGAAAAAAGTTGAAGGCTTATGGAGAGACAATTGCTATGATTTAACAGTTTATAAAAAAAGATTTTTGGCTCAGAATTTTTGGGCACATCAGATTTGTATTCCGATTGACCATCATGGAGACAACAAAATTGAAAATGGAAAATATACATTGAAATTGAAAATTAAGCAAAGTGGAAAATCAAAGTTTGTAGTGGAGTCCGAATATATTGGAGAGTAAATAACTAATACCAAGATTAGAGTTTCATTGTGTCTCAAAGCCAACAATGAAATACTATTAATCGAACTTTTAAAAAATAAAAAAACTAATCTGAAAATTAGTAAAAAATTATTTTAATGCAACGGTCGCTTTTTAATCATTCCACCTTTAGTATCTTTTATGGAATGTTGCACTACGAACGCTTCTTCATCAATTTTATCAATTTCGAGTAATAATCTTGTTACTTCTAGACGAGTTACAACGCAAAAAAGGATTTTATTTTCATTAAAATTTACTCCAGTTTTTCCATAACCGCTTTCTGAATTGTAAACTGTTACTCCACGACCTAAATTATCGATTATGGCTTGCTTGACTTCGGTTGCGTTTCTTGAAACTATGGTTACGCCAATGTATTCTTCAATACCATTAATAATGAAATCAACTGTTTTAGATGCTGCAAAATAAGTCAACATCGAATACATTGCGGTTTCAACACTTACCAACAAAGCTGAAAAAGAAAACAAAATCACATTAAAAACCGAAATAAAATCACCTACAGACAAACTCGTTTTTTTACTTACATAGATTGCTAAAACTTCTGTTCCGTCAATGACTGCTCCACCACGAATGGCGAAACCAATTCCGGCACCGAGAAAAAATCCGCCAAAAACAGAAATTAATAATTTATCAGTTGTAATAGCAGGTAAAGTGATGAAATGTACCAAAAGTGATAACGCTAAAATGGCTAAAGCACTTTTAACTGCAAACTCCATTGATATTTGCTTAGCTCCAATAATGATGAAAGGTAAATTGATTAAAACAATCAAAATTGACAATTCAATACCTGTTATAATCTCTGATAGTAGAGACAATCCCATGGCACCTCCATCTAGAAAATTATTTGGTAAAAGAAACTCTTTTAGTCCAATGGTAGCCAAAACAACACCAATACTTATCAAGATAAAATCTTTTATATGACGTGTGTAAACTAATTGTGGAACTCTACCGCTTTTTCTAACTAAGGCATCAAATATCAATTTCATACTTTTTCATTTTAGCACAAGTTACTAAATTTTGTATCGAATGAAAAGTGATGTTAGAATTTTTAACAGTACTTTAGTTTTTAGTGAAAAGTTCTGTCAATACTTCACTTTTAGTGCTGTTTGGCATCGTTATTTTTAGCAATTGTGATACCGTTGGAGCAATTTGAGTAATCAATTTCTTATCATGTGAAGCACCTTTTTTGATGTGCCATCCGTAAAAAATGACCGGAACATGAGTATCATAAGAATAAGGTGATCCATGAGTTGTACCAGTAACTCCATATTCCATATAACCTGGTTTGTAAACAAAATACAATTCACCATTTTGTGTTGGATCATAGCCTTTTGAAATAAATCCTAGCAATTCATCATTTGGAGATGAAGCTAAAATTTCTTCTTCTGTATAAACTCGTTTTACATACTCTTTTGTGTATAAAAAATCTTTGAATGATTGCTTTACTTTAGTAAAATCTAATCCTTTAGTTTTTATTAAATCTTTATCAAAAAACACATTAAAACTATCATATTTCAGTATCAAATCTTCCCCAAAAGTAGCTTTAGAAAAGTCTTTTAAATCACTTGAAACGTTTTTATAATTGATATTATTTACTTGGTATTTGTTATCTTTTAAATGAGTAACATTTTCAGCTCCAGCATGATCTGCAGTTAAGAAAACCAAATAATTATTTTTACCAATGGTTGTATCTAAATAGTTTAAGAACTCTGCAATAGTTTGATCCAATCTTAAATAAGTATCTTGAATTTCAATAGAACGCGGACCAAAAGTGTGACCTATGTAATCTGTTGAAGAAAAGCTAATTGCCAAAAAATCTGTAACCTCATCTTTTCCTAATGCTTCTTTTTCGATGGCTCTTTTGGCAAAATCAACAACTAAATTATTTCCATAAGGACTAACTCTTAAAACTCCTGCGTCATTATTATCAAGCATTTCTTTCATATTATATGGAAAGAATGGTGTTTTTTTATACAATTTTCCTTCATACGGATTATCATCTGGAAGACTTTCGTTATAGATTTCTTTCGACTTTAATAAATCCCAACCTTTATTTGCATAAGCGATATAATTCTTCTCTTTATTAAAATCATCAGCCCAAGTTGGAAGTTTTTCACCATAGTAAGAACTCGAAATAAACTCGCCAGTTTTGGTATACCAAAAAGCCCAATCAGCAAAATGTCCAGCAGGAAGAATGGCACCTCTATCTTTTATACTAATTCCAATAACTTTTCCTTTAAAACTTGTAGCCAATTTCAATTCGTCTGTAATTGTAGTGCTTAGCAAATTTCTTGGCGACATTTTTCCTTCGGTTTCTGTACCAGGAACTAATGTTGAAACCGTTGCATCATCTGTACAATACACTTCTTTTTTTAAAGTTCTGTGAAACCATTCGTTACTTACAATTCCGTGCATTGATGGTGTTGTTCCTGTATAAACAGAAGCATGTCCTGGTGCAGTATAAGTTGGCATATAATTATAATGCGCATTGTGAAAAGTATAACCTTTATTCATCAACCGCTTGAAACCATTTTTAGAAAAATCGCTTTCAAAACGATATAAGTATTCCATTTTCATTTGATCGACAACAATTCCGACTACTAATTTTGGACGTTCTTGAGCTTGGATTTTTAATGAAATAACAGAAAGAAAAACTAAAAGGAATAACTTTTTCATGATAGATAATTTGTGTAAAAGTAAGGAATAGAATGTGATTGTTTATGAATAAACCATTAAGAAATACTAAAAACTACTAGCTTCTTTTTTTGCTTTTTCAAACTCTTCTACAATATCATTAATAATGGTTTCAACAGGCTTTATATCGTGAATTAATCCAGCAATTTGACCTATTTCTAGTTCTCCTTCAATTAAATCACCTTCAAACATTCCGCGTTTAGCTCTTCGTTTTCCTAGAAGCGTTTCCAAATCTTCTTTGGTTGGACATTTGGCATACAATTCTTGCAAATCGTTATAAAACTTGTTCTTAATTAAACGAACTGGAGCTAATTCTTTTAAGGTTAATTGTGTTTCACCTTCACCAGTTTCAATCACCGTTTTTTTGAAATTATCATGAGCCGAACTCTCTGTTGAAGCCACAAAACGACTTCCCATTTGAACTCCGTCTGCACCAAGAACCATTGCTGCTAACATTCCACGACCTGTTGCAATTCCACCAGCAGCAATTAATGGTATAGTAATATTTTCTTTCACCATCGGAATTAAAGTTAACGTAGTTGTTTCTTCTCTTCCGTTATGTCCTCCAGCTTCAAATCCTTCTGCAACTACTGCATCTACACCAGCTTCTTGTGCTTTAAGAGCAAATTTTGAACTACTCACAACATGAACCACTGTAATTCCGTTGGCTTTCAAATGTGATGTCCAAGTTTTTGGGTTTCCTGCTGATGTGAAAACTATTTTTACACCTTCTTCAATAATTATCTGAATGATTTCTTCAATATTGGGATACAACATCGGAACATTTACACCAAAAGGTTTATCTGTTGCTTTTTTGCATTTTTGAATGTGTTCTCGCAAAACATCTGGATACATTGAACCTGCGCCAATTAATCCTAATCCGCCAGCATTACTTACAGCGCTTGCTAATTTGTAACCAGAATTCCATATCATTCCACCTTGAATAATTGGATATTGTATATTGAAAAGTTGTGTAATTCTATTCATTGAATCGGAATTCAGAAATTAATTTTTGATGATTTTTCCTTGAAATACTTTTTCTGAAGTTGAAATTGTAAAGTAATAAATTCCAGCGTTTAGACTTTCAAGAGAAAGATTTTGAATCGGATTATCAATATTTTTTGACAAAACTAATTGTCCTAAATTATTATAAAATCTTACTGATGAACCAAGAACAACATCTGGCGAAACAAAAGTTATATTGTCATTTGTAGGATTTGGGAAAAATTGAAATTGCTCAATTTGATTTTCACTAATAGTAAGAAGAGCGTTTTGCAAAGCCAATTGAAAATCAGGAATTCCATAGCCAAATTGCGAGGTAGGATTGGTAAATCTATCTGCAGATTGTTTTACAAAATTTACAACTTGTTGATTAGTAAGATTGGGAACGGCTTGCCAAAAACTAGCAATCATACCTGCCATAACTGGACAAGAAAATGATGTTCCGCTCGCTGTTACAATATCACCATTTGTATTAGAAAGAGTTGTTGCTTGACCTTTAGCCATAACATCGGGTTTTACTCTTCCGTCAAAAGATGGTCCAATAGAGCTAAAAGTAGCATAAGTTTCGTCAAACCTTACTGCACCAACTGCAAGTACATTTGTAGCTTCAGCTGGAACTCCAATATGTGGATTGGCTGAACTACCAGAATTACCAGCACTTGCTAGCACAACCATTCCTTTAGAAAAAGCAATATTAGCACCTTTAGAAGCAAAAGCAATATTTCCAGTCATTTGAGAGTACGTATGACTGTAATTAGGATTATCGTATCCAAAATATCCTAGTGAACTTGTTATAATATCGGCTCCTAACCTATCTGCCTCTTCTGCAGCTTCCACCCAATAACTTTCTTCAACTGGATTTTCTTCAGAAACATCTTCTGTTACAAATAAATAATATTGAGCATCTGGAGCTGTTCCTACTAGTTGACCATCTGTAAATCCACCCATACAGGAGAGCACTAATGTACCATGATTGTGTAAAGAGTAAACATTAGTATTTTGACTAACATAATTGTATCCGCCAAGGATTAAATTATTGTTGAATAGTCTTTGAAAAGGTTGCGCCGTATTCACATTTAAAAAACCAGAATCTAAAACTGCAATTATTTTACCAGTTCCAGTATAATTTGCTTGATGCAACAAATGTCCGTTAAGCATTTCTATTTGATTGGCTGAATTTCCATAAGCAAAAGTTGTTTGCACATTCATTTGCTTATTGACTGGTTTGTTCTTTTTTGGGGTTGCAGTTCTTGCGTTGAGAGAATTATCTGCAAAAACTATCTGACTTACAAAAGGAAGACTTTCTAAAGCGTTAATATCGGTTTCTGTTCCTCTCACATGAACACAATTTAGCCATTTTGATTTAGCTTTTACAGTAATTCCTGTAGCTGCATCAACCTGATCTATGTAAGTTTGTGCAACAGGAACATCGTTTACATTTAATGCTATTCCTTGAGCCGCTCTTCTATCTAATGCTCTTTGGGTAAGCATCGTTAACGGATTGTTCAAATAAGTTTGTGCATTGGGTTTATCACTAAAATACACCCATGCATCTTCTTGGGAAAAAGAGGCAAATGACACAAATAAAGCAATTAATAGTAGGATTTTCTTCATAGCTTTTATTTTTAGAAAGTACTAAATTACGAAATTACTCCCGAACCAACTAATTCATCTTCAATATTCCATGCAACAAATTGTCCTTCTGTGATTGCTGATTGTGGTTGGTCGAAGTAAACATAAAGTCCGCTTTCAAATTGATATAAAGTTGCTTGTTGCAATTCTTGTCTATAACGAATACGAGCCATTACTTGCATTGACTCACCATTTTTGAGTTTTAAATCTTCTCTTATCCAATGAATTTCAGAAGGATTTACTTTCAAAGCTTTCTTAAATAAACCAGGATGGTTGTGTCCTTGTCCAGTGTAAATAGCATTTGATTTAACATCAGTTGCTATTATAAAAAGTGCTTCTTTTGTACCACCAACATTCAATCCTTTTCGTTGGCCGATTGTGAAATAGTGAGCACCTTGATGTTTTCCAACAACTTTTCCACTTTCTGAATTATATTGAATTGATGTTGATTCAAAAATTAGTTCTTCTTCTAATGAATTAAAAGTAGGTTTTGAAGTGTTATAAATTTCGCTATCTGCTGGAATTTCATAAATCAAACCTTCTTTTGGTTGCAATTGTTGTTGTAAAAACTCAGGCAAACGCACTTTTCCTATAAAGCAAAGTCCTTGAGAATCTTTCTTTTCTGCAGTAACCAAATCCAATTGCATAGCTATTTCTCTAACTTGAGGCTTCGTTAATTCACCAATTGGGAATAAAGATTTAGCTAATTGTTCTTGAGATAATTGACAAAGAAAATAAGATTGGTCTTTGTTATCATCTTTACCTGAAAGTAATTGATAAACAGGTTTACCGTCGACTTCAATTTCTCCTTTTCTGCAATAATGACCTGTTGCCACAAAATCGGCACCAAGTGTAAGTGCAATTTTCATGAAAACATCAAATTTTATCTCACGATTACAAAGAACATCTGGATTTGGAGTTCGTCCGTTTTCATATTCATTGAACATGTAATCGACAATCTTTTCTTTGTATTGTTCGCTTAAATCTACTGTTTGAAATGGAATTCCGAGTTTTTCAGCTACTAAAAGCGCATCGTTACTGTCTTCCAACCATGGACATTCGTTAGATATCGTAACAGAATCATCGTGCCAATTTTTCATAAAAAGACCGATTACTTCGTAGCCTTGCTCCTTTAAAAGATAAGCAGCAACACTTGAATCTACACCACCCGAAAGTCCGACAACTACACGTTTCATTTAATTGATTTAATTTGAATGCAAATTTACATTAATAAAAACAAAAAAAGTATATGCTTTAATTGTTAAAACATATACTTTGGTAAATATTATTTATTATTAAATTATCTATCTTCCTCTCGAGTCATTGGTTTTTTGACAAACTTTCTAACCTTCTGTTTGCTCATATTTTCCTTTACTCTTTTTCCATTTTTGAAAAACTCCCAAATACCTTCTTTTTTTCCGTTGACAAAATTTCCTTTTGCCATTACAACATTATCAGAACTTCTAAAGACCGCAGGACCATCGAATTCTCCATTTTTATAGTTACTTTCTTCAATGATGATTCCGGTTTCTGTATATTTTTTGTAGGCTCCATTTTTAACACCAGAAGTATAATTGCATTCTTCAGCAATTTTACCACTAACATAAAACACTTTTCTTAAGCCATCTAACTTTCCGTTTTTGTAAAATTCTTGAGTCATAAGTTGTGGCGAATCTTCATGATAATATTTCCACTCGCCTTCATATTTTTTATTTACTACTTTACCTTCACTGACTTTATTTCCTTTTTGGTTATAGAAAATTGTGTAGCAAGAATTGTCTTTTGCATTAAACTCTCTTGTGGCTATTACGGTTCCATCTTTAGTATCATCAAAAAACTTGAATATTCCTGTTTCTTTTCCATGATTGAATGTTCCTTCATATCTGGGACGCTTTGATTCTTCGTAAATACCTTTCCATGTTCCATGCTTTTTACCTTTTTCGTCTAACTTATTGATATCTTGAGCAAAGATGGAAACTGTAAAAAATAAAGCTAGCATTATGTATTTCATACGTTTAAATATTTAATGTCTATATAACTAAATAATAATCGAATTATTATAGCAAATGTAGTTCCAAAAAAGCTTAGTGCAAAAATATTATTTGTAAATTAAATTATTTGCATACTTTTGTTGTTGATTATTAGTATGTAAGAAAACAACATTAAATAAATTATGAAACAACTATCTATTCTAAAAAGTTCAATTTTAATCGTATTTTTTTTATCCATTTCAACTTTTTTTGTAAGTTGTAGTCAAGAAGATGATATTAATGCAAAAAAATTAAGTATTTCTGGTTTTGTTCAATCAAAGTCAAATTTAACTTCACTAGGTGTTGCATTAGAAAGAACTAATTTACTTGCAACTCTAAATGGCGATACAAAATATACTCTTTTTGCTCCAACCAATGATGCCTTTGATGCGTTTTTATTAGCCAATGGTTTTGCAAACATTAATGCTGTTCCTACAACAACTTTAAGAGAAATTCTTTTAAATCATGTGGTAACTCAAGTAAAAACTGCAAATGATTTGCCATTCACTGGATATGTAAAAACATTAGCTGTAGGAAATGTATCTGACAACAACTTGAGCTTATTTGTAAACAAAACTAATGGTGTTGTTTTAAATGGTATCTCTGAAGTTACTGCAGCAAATAACTATTTAAGCAATGGCATTGTTCATGTTGTAGATGCTGTAATTGGATTACCTACAATTGTCACCCATATTAATGCAAATCCAAATTTTAACACATTATCAAGTTTATTAACTACAACTGGTCAACCGGATTATATTACTACATTATCTGGTTCTGGAGCATTTACTTTATTTGCGCCATATAATACTGCATTGGTAGCTTTAAACAATGAATTACCTGGTGGAGTTGCTGCATTAACCTCTGCACAATTAACAACAGTATTAAATTATCATGTCGTAACTGGTAATAAATTGGCTTCCGATTTATCTGAAGGAGAAATTTTAACAACACAAGCAACACCTCAATTTGTTAAAGTTTTATTGAGTACTGGTCCTAAATTAAAAGATGCTAACAATAGAAATTGTAGCATCATCATAACTGATATTCAATGTACCAATGGAGTAATACATGTATTAAGTCAAGCATTACGTCCAACCTTATAATATAAATTAACTATATATTTAAAGCTGTCAAATAATTTGACAGCTTTTTTTTTGTTAAAATAAAATTCTTGTAAGAAAAAATTTATAAAAAAACTCGTGAATATATATGTTTTGTTTAATTTTTAAACAATTAATATAAACAAATAAATCAAGTATTTACTAATAAAAAAATAAAAGTAATTGATTTTAAAGGTTAAACAAAAAAGTTAAACCTATTAAAAATTTTAATTTTTTGTTTAATCATTTTGTTATTTAGCTGAACAAAATAACTTTAAATAAAAAATCATTATGAAAACAAACAAAACCAAATTAATCGCAATCTTTGCCTTTCTAGGATTAATGTTAACTTCTTGCAGTGATGATGACAATCCTCAGCCAACAGTTGACAATACAATTACAGGTATTGCTTCAAAAGCAAGTGATTTAACATTATTAGTAAAAGCACTTAAAAAAGCAGATTTAGCTGCTACTTTACAAGGTGCTGGACCTTTCACCGTTTTTGCCCCAACAGATCAAGCATTTATTAATGCAGGATTGACTGCAACTGTTATTGACAATTATCCTACAGCTGACATTCCAGCACTTAGACAAATTTTGTTAAATCATGTTGTTAGTGGTGCAGTACAATCATCAGGTTTAACAAACAACACTTACATCAAGACATTAGCTTTAGGATCTGCTTCAACAACTAACAAATTAGATATGTATGTTAATACAACATCTGGTGTGAGATTAAATGGTGTTTCATCTGTAATTACAACAACAGCTGGAGGAACTTTTAACATTATTGCAACCAATGGTGTAATTCATAAAGTTGATGCAATTATTGGTTTGCCAACTGTTGTAACTCATGCAGCAGCAAATCCAAATTTTAGTACACTTGCGCAATTGTTAACTGATCAGAGTCTTATTCCAACATTGAATGGAACCGCCAGTTCACCATTTACAGTATTTGCTCCATTAAATAGTGCTTTTGATACAGCTACATTAAACTTGTATACTAGCTTAAATAGTGCAAAGAAAACTGCAGTCTTACAATATCATGTAGTTGCGGGTGCAAATGTTTTATCAAATGCAATTCCTACTGGTCCTATTACTACTTTTGAATCTGGAACATTCACAGTATCTGGAACAGTTATTACTGATGAACAAGCTAGACAAACCAATATTGTATTAACTGATGTACAATGTGCAAATGGAGTTATTCACGCGGTAAACAAAGTACTTTTACCAAATAGTGTTCCTTAATAATTTTACATATTAAAAACAATAAAGCCATTTCAATTGAAACGGCTTTATTTGTTTTATAAATTACTTTATTTCTTATTCAATTTCTTTTGTTCTTCTGCTTGTTCCATCATTTCTCTCATCTTTCTTTGGAACTTACTTTCAGTTTTTGGTTTAGTTTTATTCTCTTGAATTTGTGCATGAATCTTATCACTATCAATAAAATATTTCTTGATAACTAACATAATTCCGATAGTAATTAAGTTAGAAATAAAGTTATATAAACTCAATCCTGAACCGTAGCTATTGAAGAAAATCAACATCATAATTGGAGACAGGTAAATCATAACTTTCATAATTTTACCCATATCTGGCATACCTTCTTGTGGTGGTTGCGCCATAGCTTGATCGCCTGAAGTCATTTTCATATAGAAGAAAATAGCTATTGCTGCCAATATAGGAAACAAACTCACGTGATCACCATATAATGGAATGTTGAATGGCAATTTGAAAATTTGGTCAAATGATGATAAATCTTCTGCCCAAAGGAATCCTTTTTGTCTCAACTCAATTGCTGATGGGAAGAACTGGAATGAAGCATACATAAACGGCAACTGAATTAATGCTGGTATACAACCAGCCATTGGATTTACTCCAGCTTTGTTGTACAATTTCATTGTTTCTTGTTGCTTTTTCATTGGATCTTTTGCAAATTTCTCATTAAGCTCTGTAATTTCTGGACGCAGTACTTTCATCTTTGCTTGTGACAAGAAAGATTTGAAAGTAATTGGAGACATTGCAATCTTGATAATAATTGTAAATACAATAATGGCAATTCCTAATCCCATGAATGAACTCAAGAATCCGAAAAGTGGAATGAAAATTAATTTATTTATCCAACCAAAAATTCCCCAACCTAATGGAACGATGTCTTCGATATTTTTTTCGTAATTATTTAAAATTTTATAATCTGTTGGACCATAATACCAATTCATTTTATAATCTAACTCACCATTTTTAAATGCTAATGGTAAAGTCGTTTTAAATTGTTTTGTGAAAACAGTATCAATTTTGTCATCATTAACTAAATCTGTAGAACTAACTTTTACATTCTCAATTGGAGTTTGTGACAATAAAATAGAACTGAAAAAATGTTGCTTGTAAGCAATAAAAGTTGCTTTTTCTAAAGTTTCATCTTCTTGTTTTCCTAAACCAGCATAATCAACTTTTCCGTCGTTTTCAAAATATATTTCTGCGTAACGATTTTCATAAGAGACGCTTTTCTCATTGCGATAGGTTTTTAAATCCCATTGCAAATCGGCCGCTTTTGAAGTATTTAAAACTTTACTTAATCCTTGAGAACGAACGTCAAAATCTAACATATAATCGTTAGCTTTAAGCACATACTTGTATTCTAAAAACTCGTTTGCTCCTGATTTTAACTTCATAGAAAGTATTTGATCGTTTCCGTTTTTAGTTAAAGTTGGTTCGAAGAATAAATCTTTAGTGTTTAAAACTCGATTGTCTTTCGTTTGAAGTTCAAGATTGAAATTAGCGTTATTATTCTTAATTAACTCCACTAATTGTCCTGAATTCTTTTCAAATTTCTTGTAGTTTTTTAGAACTGCTTCTGCGATATATCCACCTTTATTAGCGATTTTTAAAGTAACCAATTCGTTTTCAATGGTTGTGAAACTTTCTTTTGCTGATGGCAATGTTGCTGAATAAGCAAAACTTCCTAAAGCACCTGCTAATTTTTGAAGTTTAACTGTATCATTAACAGTAGTATCTACAACCGTTTGTAAAACTTGTTTTGTAGCAACTTCCTTAGCTTTTTTGGCTTTATCAATTTTTTCTTGCTTGATTTTTTGGGCTTGTTCTTCTTGTGCAGTCTTTTGACCATTGTACATCATCCACATTATAATCCCGAAGATTATGGCGAAACCAATAATCGAATTTTTGTCAAACTTCTTTTCTTCCATTACTCTTTATAATTTATACATCAGTCGCTTTTTGGACTGTTTTGTTTCTAATTTTCAAATTATTCTGAAAATTATTTTTTATTCTTTACCATTGCGGCCACAAAGCTAACAAAAATTGGCTGTGGATTGGCAACAGTACTTTTATACTCTGGATGGTATTGCACACCGATAAAAAACGGATGATTTTTAATCTCTACAATTTCAACTAAACCTGTGTCTGGGTTGATTCCGGAGCTTATTAAACCTGCACTTTCTAGTTCGGCAGCATACTTGTTATTGTATTCATAACGGTGACGATGACGTTCTGAAATTTGTGTTTTACCATAAATTTGATGTGCCAAAGTTCCTTCTTTCAAATCACATTTCCATGAACCTAAACGCATTGTTCCTCCTTTGTCGGTGATGGTTTTTTGTTCTTCCATCAAATCGATAACTGGATTGGTTGTGTTTGGATTCATTTCTGTTGAATTGGCATCAGCTAATCCTAAAATAGTTCTAGAATATTCTATAACAGCCATTTGCATTCCTAAACAGATTCCGAAAAACGGCAAATTATTTTCACGTGCGTAACGAACAGCTTCAATTTTACCTTCTATTCCTCTTTCACCAAAACCTGGAGCCACAAGAATTCCATCGATTCCTTTTAGTTTTTCAGCAATATTATCACTATCAATATATTCTGAATGTATGCTAATGATATTTACTTTAGTTTCATTAGAAGCTCCGGCGTGAATAAATGCTTCTAAAATCGATTTATAAGAATCTTGCAATTCTACATATTTTCCAATCAAACCAACATTTATGGTATGCTTAGGATTTTTTAATCGGTGTAAAAAGGTGTTCCAATTTTCTAAATCTGGCGTATTTTTTTGAGGTAAATCTAATTTTTTTAGAGCTACAACATCCAAACCTTCTTCAAGCATCAACAAAGGAACTTCATAAATTGTTGAAGCGTCAATGGATTGAATAACTGCTTCGCGTTTCACATTACAAAACAAAGCTAGTTTTTGACGAATTTCATCTGATAATTCATGTTCGGTTCTACAAACTAAAATGTCAGCTTTGATTCCGCTTTCCATCAATGTTTTTACTGAGTGCTGTGTCGGTTTGGTTTTCAATTCACCTGCTGCAGCCAAATATGGAACAAGAGTTAAGTGAATTACAATTCCGTTACTTTCACCCAATTCCCATACCAATTGTCGAACCGATTCAATATATGGTAATGATTCAATATCACCAACTGTTCCACCAATTTCAGTTATTACAATATCATAATCACCAGAATTACCTAACAATTGCATGCGTTCTTTAATCTCATTTGTGATATGAGGAACCACTTGAACTGTTTTTCCTAAAAATTCACCACGACGTTCTTTTTCAATAACCGAAAGATAAACTCTTCCTGTAGTTACATTGTTTGCCTGTGATGTTGGAACGTTTAAAAATCTTTCGTAGTGACCTAAATCTAAATCAGTTTCGGCACCATCATCTGTAACATAACATTCGCCATGCTCATAAGGATTCATAGTTCCTGGGTCGACATTTAGATAGGGATCGAATTTTTGAATGGTTGTTCGGTAACCTCGTGCTTGTAATAATTTTGCCAAAGATGCTGCGATAATTCCTTTACCCAAGGAAGAAGTCACACCACCAGTAACAAAAATGTATTTCGTTTGATTCATTTTATTGTATGTTGTAGTTGTGTTGTTGTAAAAAACGATGCAAAAGTACAATTTAATTAATCAATGTGAAAATATTTCAATGTGTAAATACTGAAACATAAAGACATGACAATTTGGTAGAAAAAGAAATAAAAAGGCTTTTAAAATTTTACTAAAGTGGCTTTGGATATTGCTTTTTAATATTGCGAATTAGCTCTTCTAAACCATTTAATTTGAGTTCATAAACGAGTTTGAGTTGTTCGCCAAGCTGTCCATTAGGAAGACGATTGTTATCAATCCAAACTAAATAATACTCTGGTAAGTCAATAAGGTATTTTCCTTCGTATTTCCCGAAAGGCATTTTGGTATGAGCTAATTTGATTAGGGATTTTTGTTGGTCGTCCATTGGAAAGGTTTCGGGTTGCGTGTTGCGAGTTACGAGTTGAAACCTATTTATTTTTCCAATTAAAAACAATTTCTTTCTTAATATCTGGATGTAAACTATAAAAAACTGGGCAAGTCATTGCTGTTCTTTCAAGGATGGTTTTGGTTTTATCGTCAACAATAACATTCATATTGAAAGTAACATGAATTTCGGTGATTCTTCTTGGTTCGGTTCCCATAATTTTGGTTACTTCTGCGGTTGAATTTGAGAAATCTACTTCTAAATCGCGAGCTTTTATTCCCATAACAGTGAACATGCAACTGGCTAAACCATTAGCAACAGTGTCTGTTGGAGAAAATGCTTCTCCTTTTCCGTTGTTATCAATTGGTGCATCTGAAATAATAACAGAACCCGATTGCAAATGAATGGAAGAAGTTCGTAAATCTCCTAAATAAGTTACTTTGGAAGTGGCCATTATTGTGCTTGTTTTATTGTTAAATCTTCGTCGTAATAAAGAATATAAATACCATTATTAGTGTAACCGCCTGAAATTTTCTTGGCGTAATCAAATTTACTTTCCACCTGTTCTGTTGCATCATCGTTGATAGATTCTTCAAAAGGTTTGTCTTGTGCTAATCGCAACATTGTATCAAAAGTTAAATCGAAACCTCGAACAGCGTACTGATTTGGAAGTATTTTATTTTTCTTTTTGAAAGCTCTTTCAAATTTTTGTGCTTCATCAGAATCGTTGTCTTTTGTTGCTGAAGGATAAGCCATTTTTAATTTTGTCAATCGAGACAAAGCAATTTCTTCAAAATCTAAAGTTTCGTTGGGTTCTAAAATTACCAATTGCACTTGATAGTCTTTCATAGAACTAGACATTGCTGATGTTGTTGTAAAAATAGTTCCGGTTTTTTCTGAAGCCATTACAACATAATTTATTCTGTCTTTTACAAAATGCTTTTTAATACTATCGGCTACAAATCCACCTTTATCAGTAAGACCAACTACTTTAACATCTTTTTGAAAATCTTGAATATACTCTTTTATTGAAGTTTTTTTGGGATCAATTACTGCGATTATATTTCCGTTTTTGGATTGCATATAATTGAACATTGCACCTTTAACAGCATCAGCATGAGGCATTGATTGGAACAAATTCTTATAAGATTTTCCTTCATCTCTTGACAATGGTGATATTACAGGAATATTTTTGTTTTCTAAAGCATCTGCTACTTTTTCAACATTTACTTGATAGAATGGACCAATAACGGCATCTGTTGACGAAAAATCATTATTAGAAATAACCGAAAGAGCACTTGTTGAATTTTTAGTTTCTTGAGAATCGTATATTTTAATATCCAAATTCATTCCTAGAACTTTTGCTGAATCTATTGCCATTAAAGCTCCAGCATAAAAATCTAGAGTCATGTTTAGAAATTTATCTTTCTTTAATCGTTCTGAAATTGAAGTAACCGTATCGTTTTGGATTTTAGATGCATTGAAAGGTAAAAACAAGACTAACTCTTTTCTTTTTTGGCTTGAAATAGATTTTGTCAAGTCTTTCAAACTGTTTTTAGTTTCTTTTGAAAATGAAAGTGTTGCTGGGACTTTAAGAATCATTCCTTCTTTAACACCTTCTTTCAAACTTGGATTTAAACCAATTAATGAAGCTTCCGATAGACCTAAAAGTTTGGTTAAACTATACATAGTTTCGCCTGATTTTACAGTATATTCTAAAGTATTTCCGCGATAAGCTTCTGTTTTAGGTTTTACTACTTCAGCTGGAACAACAGCTTTCTCACTACTATTTATTTTCAATTTAAAACCAACAGGAAGATTGTCTTTTATTTCTGGATTTTGCTTTTCTAGTTCTTCTACAGAAATTCCGTATTTTTTGGAAATACTGTATTTTGTATCACCTGCAACTACCTCATGAGTAGAGAATATCTTAGTTCCCATTTGCACTTTTGGTGGTTCTTCATACTTCATTATTTTCAAAACTTGTCCAGGTTGTAATCCATCAGTTTTCAAAAATGGGTTAGCTTCCTCTAAATCTGAAATTCCTACATTATTCTCTTTTGCAATACTGTAAAGAGTTTCTTTCGCTTTTACTATGTATGTTTTTTCCTTAAACGGAACTTCATTTGAAGCTACTTTTTCAATACTTTTAGGAATAAGTAAAATAGCATCTGGTTGAATTCCGCTTTGCGAATCTGGATTTAACTTATAGATATCGTAAGGCGTCACTTTGTACTTTTGCGCAATTTGAGTAATCGTTTCTCCTTTAGCCACTTTGTGCTTAGTATAATTCTGTCCGAAAACAGAAGTTGCAAACATCAATACTAAAATGTAAATACCTTTTTTAAACATATAATTAAATTAATTTCCAATTAAAAAAATCCAAATCCCAAACTGCCAACTAATTTATTCCCATTCAATCGTTGCTGGTGGTTTTGAGCTTATGTCATAAACTACTCTATTCACACCTTTCACTTTATTGATGATTTCGTTTGAGATTTTCATCAAAAACTCATATGGTAAATGTACCCAATCAGCGGTCATTCCGTCTGTAGATTCTACTGCTCGAAGTGCTACTACTTTTTCGTACGTACGCTCATCGCCCATAACTCCTACACTATTTACTGGAAGCAAAATTGCTCCTGCTTGCCAAACTTTATCGTACAATCCGTGTTCTTTTAATCCGTTAATAAACACTGCATCAACTTCTTGCAAGATACGTACTTTTTCTGGTGTAATATCGCCTAATATTCTAATCGATAATCCTGGACCAGGAAAAGGATGTCTTCCTAACAATTCTGGATCAATTCCTAAAGTTGCTCCAACTCTTCTAACTTCGTCTTTAAACAACATTCGAAGTGGTTCCACAATTTTCAATTTCATAAAATCAGGCAAACCGCCAACATTGTGATGTGATTTGATAGTAGCACTCGGACCTTTTACCGAAACCGATTCGATAACATCAGGATAAATCGTTCCTTGTGCTAACCAAGTTACATCTTCTATTTTGTGCGCTTCATCATCAAAAACTTCTATAAAAGCATTACCAATAATTTTACGTTTAGTTTCAGGATCATCAACTCCAGCCAAAGCTTCCAAAAAACGTGCCGAAGCATCAACGCCTTTCACATTTAAGCCCATATCTTTGTATTGGTGAAGTACGTTTTCGAATTCATTTTTTCGTAACAATCCGTTGTTAACGAAGATACAGTATAGATTTTTACCAATAGCTTTGTTCAATAAAACTGCTGCTACTGTAGAATCTACTCCACCTGAAAGTCCTAAAACTACTTTATCATTTCCTACTTTTTCTCGTAAGTCTTTAACGCAATCGTCAACAAAAGCATTTGGAGTAAAATTTTGAGGAACTTCTGCAATTTTTACTAAGAAATTCTCAAGCATTTGTTTTCCATCAGTTGAATGATATACTTCTGGATGAAACTGAATGGCATAAGTAGTTTCGCCTTCAATTTTGTAAGCCGCATTTTCTACGTCGTTGGTACTTGCAAGTTTTACACCATTGGTTGGTAAGTGTTTAATGGTATCACTGTGGCTCATCCAAACTTGTGAATTGAGGTTTACATTTTCGAAGAAAACTTCGTCTTCTTTGATATAAGATAAATTGGCTCTTCCGTATTCTCTGATATTGGAAGCAGCTACTTCTCCACCTGAAAAATGAGCTAAATATTGCGCACCATAACACACGGCAAGCAAAGGTAATTTACCTCTAATTTCGGACAAATCGATTTGCAAAGCATCTTCTGAGCGCACCGAGTAAGGGCTTCCGCCAAGAATGACCGCTTTGTAAGACGATAAATCAGTTGGATAATGATTGTAAGGAAAAATTTCGCAGAATATATTTAATTCGCGAACGCGGCGTGCAATAAGTTGTGTGTATTGCGAGCCGAAATCTAAAATAAGTACGTTGTGTTGCATGCGCAAAAGTACTATTATAGATTGAAATTTGAAAATGGAAAGTTAATTTTATTACTTTTGAAACTAAATTAATTTATAAATGCTCAAAACAATTCTCTACATAGCAATCGGTGGCGCCATTGGTAGTGTTTTACGATATCTAACTTCGGTTTTTGTCAATAAATATTGGGCAAATCATTTTCCGTTGGCAACATTTATTACTAATGTTTTAGGTTGTTTTTTAATTGGATTATTGATTGGAATTTTAGAAAAAAACAATCTAGCAAACAGCAATTTAAAATGGTTTTTAATCACTGGTTTCTGTGGCGGATACACTACTTTTTCCACCTTTGGTTTTGAAAATTATACTTTGTTTCAAAACAATAATTCCTTGTTAGCTTTTAGCTATATTGCTTTAAGTGTTTTGCTTGGAATATTTGCTGTTTGGTTAGGACTTTTTGTTTCTAAGTAATTCAAATATTGTAATGAAAACCAAAAATTGTGACTTGTGCAAGGTAGAAGAATCAATATTGTTTCGAATTCAAATTGATAAAGGAAAAACGTGGCTTTTTGTATGCAAATCGTGTTGCGAGAAATCTCAAAAATTGGAAAACTACAAATATGGCGGAACTTGGAAAGGTTCACGTCATTGATTCCAATTAAATTTTGATTTTTCTAAGGAAGTAATCTTTAAATTCTGTGTTAATCTATATAGTGATTGTGTTAATTTTTAGTATTTTCGCAACCTATGAACGAAAAAGACATTTTAGCCATTCAAGAATTATTGGCTTCTCCAAAGAAAATTGCAATTTTTCCACACCGAAGTCCTGATGGTGATGCCATGGGTTCGACGCTTGGTTTGTATCATTTTTTATTAAAATTAAACCATAAACCAGTAGTAATTGCACCCAATGAATTCCCTGAATTTCTAGCATGGTTACCATCTTCAGAAACGGTTTTGGTTTATGAAAATGACAGAGTTAATTGCACTAAAATTCTTAACGAAGCTGAGCTTGTCTTTACTTTAGACTTCAACGCTTTACACAGAACTGGAGAAATGGAACAAGTTTTAAGCAAACTTTCTGCTCCAATGATTATGATTGATCATCATCAATTGCCTGATTCTTATGCAACGTTCACTTATTCAGATACTTCATTTGGTTCTACTTGTGAAATGATTTACAATTTCATTGGATATTTGAATCAAAAAAACCTAATCGATAAAACTATTGCAACTTGTCTTTACACCGGAATCCTAACAGATTCTGGAGGTTTTAGATTTCCGAAAACTACTGGAACGACTCACAGAATTGTTGCAGAATTCATTGATTTAGGTGTTGAAAATACAGAAATTCCGAATTTACTTTTCGATAATAATTCTTATGATAGATTGCAATTATTGGGAAGAGCTTTGCATAATATGAAAGTACTTTTCGATAAGAAAACTTCTTATATTTCGTTATCGCAAAAGGAATTAGACGAATTTAAATACGTAAAAGGAGATACAGAAGGAATCGTTAACTATGGTTTGACTATAAAAGGCATCGTTTTTGCAGCCATTTTCATTGAACATAGAGATGAAAATATCATTAAAATATCGTTTCGTTCACAAGGAGATTTTGATGTAAATCAATTTGCTAGAGACCATTTTAGTGGTGGTGGACATATCAATGCGGCTGGAGGAAAATCGTATGATTCCTTGGCAAATACTATAAAGAAATTTGAACAAATCATTTCTAAAATTGAACTATAAATTATGAGAAATATAAAATTTAGCGTTGTTTTTATCTTTGTTCTTTTAACCTTAATTGGTTGTAAAGAGCAACAAGCAAGAATGCCAATTTCAAGAAATTCTGGAGCTTTCATGAATGAATCTGTAGAGCGCAACAAAAAATTGATTAAAGGTGAAGAAAAGCAGATAGATTCTATCATCAAGAGCAATCCTCAAATTAAGTACTTGACTTCCCAAAAAGGATATTGGTACCATTATGATGTAAAAAATGACAGCGATACTTTGCGTCCTAAAAAAGGTGATATTGCTTTTTTTGATTACGAAATCAAAGACATTGCTGGAAATGTTATTTATTCTCAACTTGAACTTAAACCACAAACTTATTTGGTTGATAAACAAAACATCATGTCTGGTTTACGCCATGGCATAAAACAAATGCGCAAAAAAGAAACGGTGACTTTTTTGTTTCCTTCTCACCTAGCCTTTGGTTATCATGGTGACGACAGAAGAATTGGAACTAACGAACCATTAATTTGCACAGTAACTTTAAACGATTTTAAACCCGAAAACAAACAATAGATTAAATAGAAATGAAAAAGAGAATAATTTTACTATTAGCAGTTATTACAACGTTTTTTGTTGGATGTAAAGACGAACACACCAACTTAAAAGACGGATTATACGCAGAAATTGAAACCTCAAAAGGAACTATTTTAGTGGCATTGGAATATGAAAAAACTCCAATTACTGTGGCAAATTTTGTGACTTTAACTGAAGGAACCAATCCGTTTGTTTCAGAAAATTTGAAAGACAAACCATTATATGACAATTTATTATTTCACAGAGTTATTTCTAAATGTAATGGTGATGCCGAAGACTTTATGATTCAAGGTGGTGATCCACTTGGGAATGGTTCTGGAGATTGCGGATACAAATTTAAAGATGAAATTACCGATTTAAAATTCAATAAAGGTGGATTATTAGCAATGGCGAATTCTGGTCCTGCAACAAATAGTAGCCAATTTTTTATCACGATTAAAGAAACTCCTTGGTTGGATGGAAAACATACTATTTTTGGTCACGTTGTAGAAAACGGAATGGAAGTAGTAAATACAATTGTTCAAAACGATGCCATTAATTCGGTTAAAATCATTCGTAAAGGAGAAGCTGCTAAAAAATTTGATGCTGTAAAAGTTTTCAGCGATTACTTTAAAGTAGAATCTGAAAAACAGAAAAAGCAAGCTGCTATTGATGCTGCAACGCTTAAAAAAGCTATTACTGATAAAATTGCCTTTTTTGCAGAACAAAAAGCCGCATCAAAAAAATTACCTTCTGGTTTACAATATGCTATTTTAGAAAAAGGAACAGGTAAAAAACCATTAGCAGGTTCCCAAATATTTGTAAATTACGCTGGATTTTTAGAGAATGGAACATTATTTGATACCAGCTCAGCCGAAATAGCAAATGCTTTCGGAAAATTAGATCCGCAACGCGCTTCTCAGAATGGTTATAGTCCATTGCCTTTTCAATGTGGTTCTAAAGGTGCTGCTATTCCGGGATTTGAAGAAGGATTGTCGCTATTAAATATTGGAGATAAAGCCATTTTATTTATTCCATCTAACTTAGGTTATGGAGAAAATGGAGCTGGTGATGTAATTCCACCGAACGCAAATATTATTTTTGAAGTAGAAATATTAGAAAAACTATAATTAAAACTGATTAAAACTAGAACAATGAAAATGAAATTAAAAATCATGTTGTTATTCTTTTTAGGATTAACAATTTCGAATGCTCAAACTAAGAAGAAGAAAATCGTTAAAAAACCAACTACTCAAGTAATGGCTAAAGTTGCCAATCCTAATGATGGGATTTTTGCAGAGATTGAAACAACTAAAGGTAAAATTGTACTTCGTTTAGAGTACAAAAAAACTCCAATAACTGTTGCTAACTTTATTTCTTTGGCGGAAGGTACAAATCCAAAGGTTTCTGAAACTTATAAAGGAAAAAAATTCTATGATGGATTGAAATTTCACAGAGTAATTAAAGATTTCATGATTCAAGGTGGTGATCCTCTTGGAAATGGTACTGGTGGACCTGGATATGCTTTTAAAGATGAAATCACTGATTTAAAACATGACAAAGGCGGAATTCTTTCAATGGCGAATTCTGGACCAAAAACTAATGGTTCGCAATTCTTCATTACCCACAAAGAGACATCTTGGTTGGATGGAAAACATACCGTTTTTGGTTCTGTTGTAACTGGGATGGAAGTTGTAAATGCTATTGAGCAAAACGATGTTATTAATAAAATAACTATTGTTAGAAAAGGTAACGAAGCATCAAAATTTAATGCTACTAAAGTATTTGAAGATTATTTCACAAATAAAGCTGCTGAAGAAGCTAAAGAAGCTGCTGCAAAAGCTGCTGCCAATGCTATAGCATTAAAAGAATTTGAAACTGCTAAAACAACTTCAAGTGGTTTAAAATATATCGTTTTAAAAGAAGGAACTGGTGCAAAACCAGTAGCTACAAGTAATGTAAAAGTTCATTACACAGGAAGTTTACTAGACGGTAAAGTTTTTGACAGTAGCGTTCAAAGAGGTCAACCAATTGATTTTGGATTGAACCAAGTTATTCCTGGTTGGACAGAAGGTGTTCAATTGATGACAGAAGGTTCTAAATACAAATTCTTAATTCCTTCAAAATTGGCTTATGGCGAAAGAGGTGCTGGCGGTGTTATTCCTCCAAATTCAGATTTAATTTTTGAAGTTGAGTTAATCAAAATCAATCAACAATAATAAACGAAGAGGCTGTCTTAAAAATAGTAGACAGCCTCTTTTTTTTATCCTTTAAATTTCCAATCAAATTCATCGTTATCTTTTATAATGGCTCCTAATTCGATTCTTATAACTACATCATATTCCGATTGTAATGTGAGCCAATTGCTTTCATTAAAATGATTTTCTGTAGAATCGAAATCTTCTTTCTCCCACGATTTGAAAGGCAAATCAGCAATTAGACTTTTTACATTACATCCTATTACTTTTTTGTCTAACAAGGTTGCATTTTCATTAGAAGTGATGATATAACCCAAACGAAAATCTTCATCTTCATAGAACGTTAAACGAAGTTTATGTTGGTTGTATAAAAAAATTATGTTGTTATCATCGTCTTCAAACTTCTTATCTGGAGCACCATAAAGTGCCGTTACATCTTGCTGCTTCATTCCGAAAAGCAAACTATCGATTCCGTTTTTTGGGTTTAGTTTCATCTCATTTGTATTTAACCACAAAGGTCGCAAAGTTTTTTTAAGAAGTTAAAGAAGTTTTGGTATTTTTACGGAAGTCGAAGAATTAAAAGTCATAGAAATGAAAATATTTAAGTTATCTATTTATATAACAATTTCGCTAGTTGGACTTTTGTGTATTTGGCAATGGTTAGATAACAACGACTATTTTCAGAGAAACTATAATAATTTGAAAACAGAACAAGAAAGTTTACTTAGTTGGCAAGACGGAGATAGTTATAACACAATTAAGGAACGATATAGAAATCTATTTACAAACAAAGAATATTCTTTTCCAAGACAGAAAGTAGCTCAAATAAAACTTATTGAAAACAAGCCGTTAATAGGACTATTTACAAACAAAACTTTAAAAAAAAGTGAGTTAGACAATTTTGTGAATTATTGTAACGACACTACAAATTTTCAATGGGAAGAAACAACTTGGCAAACTTCTGAAAGCGAATACTTTTTCAGACTTTATAATGACAAGAACAAAGTAATTGGAAAAATATACTTTTGCCTTGACGAATGTGGAATGACTAGCTCTATGCCAATATGTCCAGCAATGAAGTTTGGTGGACTGTCTAAAAAAGGACAACAAGAAATAGAAAGATTAATAAACGACAATACAAAATGGGACTAAAAGAATGAACAAAAAATATTTATGAAAAAACTTTTGTATTTTTTATTTGCATTTACAGTCACTTCATGTGGAAACAAAATTCCTGAAGAAACTATTATTGACTTTAAGCCAAATAAAAATATTATTTCCTTTAAGATTACTGATTTTTTAAATGATAAATACTCTGATAAAAGGCCTGATTCTTTATTTTCAAGAGGATTTGATCCAAAAACAGACACAATAAAGTATCAAGAAAACGAAATTTATATTTCTTGTTTAATAGGCTTAACTGGCTGTGTCAAATATGATGGAGATATGGAAATAAAAAAAGATTCAATGTTGTTAAAATTAGTTACTATTAATAATACAGCATGTCCAGAATTAGAAATTACTAGGGTAGTTTTTAGAATAAAAAATCCAAGAAATGAAAAGTATAAGTTTGGAAAATATATAAAATAGAAATCAAAAATCTTCCAATTACTAATTCTTTATGGATAGGAACTGCTATCAGCGATTTTAAAAAATTAGGGGTTTTATTTTAAAGTACGAAAAAATGAAAAAAATAATCTTTTTAATATTTATTACATCACTTACTTCTTGCAACTCTTTTTTTCAATTAAGTTCAGATAAAGAATTAAGTAAAAAAATAAACTTAGAATATTTGAAAGAAAAAAAGCCAATTGATTTAACTAAAATAACCGATTTTGACTGGGATAATTACATTGTGATTGGTCCTTATCAAATCCCAGAAGAAGTTGGAGAAAAATACAATATAGATTTGTCAAATATATCTGAATATCAAACCGCAGATGATTCCAAATCAACTTTAGTTTTCATAAAAAATAAAAAATCAATTAAAATTTGTGCAGTTCAGGCAGAATTTAAAGAAAATAAACTCTTGAAAATTAAATAAAACAAAATAACAGAGCAGCTAAAAGGCGCTAGTGAAAATCCATAAAAAATGAAAAAAATTATCTCACTGTTGATTTTGCTTTTAGTTCTAAATTCTTATGGTCAAACAAATAAAGAAAATGAATTACTTGGTAGAAAAAATGCAGAAGATGAATTAAAAATTGCACTACGTAACAATAAAGAACATAATGTTGTTGACAACAAAAGCTTAATAATAAAAGATAGTTTAACTGCTATAAAAGTTGCTGAACCAATTTTATTCAGTATTTATGGAAAGGAGCAAATTGAAGAACAAAAACCATATGAAATCTACTTAATAAATAACCATTGGATTATTTCAGGTGTTTTACCTGAGGATTATGTTGGCGGAACTTTTTTAATCATAATTGACGGAAGAAATGGTAAAGTGATAAGAATAACTCACGGAAAATAAGAAAGCACTAACTAGCTAAGCAAAGATTTCTATCTTATAAATTCCTAGCAAATGTCTCCTGACTTTGCATATTAACTTCCAATCCTACAAATAACTAATACTCAAACTTCCCAAACTCACTTTCGATAGTTAGTTTCTTGGTTTCGCTTGCCTCTACTCTACCTACAATTTTAGCTTCAACGCCAAAAGAATTTGAAATGGCAATAATATCGTTGGCAATTTCTTGAGGAACGTAAACTTCCATGCGGTGACCACAATTGAACACTTGGTACATTTCCTTCCAATCGGTTTTAGATTGCTCTTGAATCAATTGAAATAATGGTGGCACTGGAAATAAATTATCTTTGATAACATGAACGTTATCCACAAAATGAAGTACTTTAGTTTGTGCTCCTCCAGAACAATGCACCATTCCGTGAATATCACTTGAAGTATATTTATCTAAAATAGCTTTGATAATTGGTGCGTAGGTACGTGTTGGAGAAAGCACTAATTTTCCGGCATCAATTGGTGAATTTTCAACAGTATCGGTCAATTTTATGTTACCAGAATACACCAAATCTTTCGGAACAGAACTGTCAAAACTCTCTGGAAACTTGTCTGCCAAATAGTTAGCAAAAACATCATGACGCGCCGATGTTAATCCGTTGCTTCCCATTCCGCCATTGTAACTTTTCTCATAGTTGGCTTGTCCAAAACTTGCCATTCCAACAATTACATCACCAGGTTTTATATTAGCATTATCAATGACTTTGTTACGTTTCATTCGAGCCGTAACTGTTGAATCAACGATTATTGTTCTTACCAAATCGCCAACATCAGCCGTTTCACCACCAGTAGAATGAATGGTTACACCAAACGATTTTAACTCTTGAATCAATTCTTCTGTTCCGTTGATAATTGCTGAAATCACCTCAGCCGGAATCAAGTTTTTATTTCTTCCTATAGTTGATGAAAGTAAAATATTGTCGGTTGCTCCTACGCAAAGTAAATCGTCAATGTTCATGATTAAAGCATCTTGAGCAATGCCTTTCCATACCGAAATATCGCCAGTTTCTTTCCAATACATATAAGCCAAAGACGATTTTGTTCCGGCACCATCGGCGTGCATTATTAAACAATAGTCTTCGTCGTTGGTTAAATAATCGGGAACAATTTTGCAGAATGCTTTTGGGAATAATCCTTTATCAATGTTTTTGATGGCATTGTGCACATCTTCTTTAGATGCAGAAACTCCGCGCATGGCGTAGCGTTGGCTATTATCAGAACTCATTGTGTAGTTGTTGCGTTGTTGGGCAAAGATAATTCAAAGATTGCAGAAAGCCGATTTCGGAGGAGAATTTTTATATTTAATTTTCAACAATTAAAATTTCAACTCTACGATTTTCATCTTCTTCCAAAGCATTTTTCTCTGGAATTGGATGAATAGGTCTCGAAACACCATATCCTTTGAAAGTCATTCGTTTTCTATCAATTTTATTTCGAATCAAATAATTGTAAACCGCTTTTGCACGAGCCGAAGAAATTGGATCTTCTTGTGTAGCTGACTTACAACAAATGTGCCCTTGAATTTCAATCACCAACTTAGGATTATCAACCATAATACAAAGTAATTCGTATAAAACTGGTTCCGATTTAGGCACCACTTTGGCCGAATTATTATAGAAATAAATATTATCTAATTTGATTAAATCGCCTTTTTTGGCTGATTTCACTTTGTCTTTAAGAGGCTCTTTTGGAATTTCTGGCTTTTTATCTGCAACTATAATTTCTTTTTTTTCTTGAAAAATGATGGTAACTCTCCTATTCTCACCTTGAACTTTTGATTGCTCAAAATCTTCTCCAAAACCACGAATTTCAATATCTTTTTTGACTTCAATATCACTTTCTTTCAAAAAATTATAAACTTCATTTACTCTTTTTAAAGCCAGCGTATCATTGTAGGAATTCGATCCTTTCCAATCGCAAAAACCATAAAGTTTGGTCACTTGATAGTTTTTTCCTTCTGCAATCCAAGAGTTAATTTTTCTGATAGCTTCGTCATTCAAATTGTATTTATCAAAATCAAAATACACGTTGAGTTTCTCTTGTGCTTGAGCAAAAAAGGTAAAGAAAACAATAAGAAATAGATACTTTCTCATAAGTTTATTTGTCTAAAATCATTATCTCAACTCTTCTGTTTCGAGCGGCTTCAAATTCGCTTTTCTCTGGAATAGCAAACTTAGGTTTTGATACTCCAAATCCTTTTACTTTCACTCTTTTATCGTCAATTCCTTCCGACATTAAGATTCGTTTTACTTGGCGCGCTCTGTCTAGAGAAAGATTTCTTGCGTCTTTATTCACACAACAAATATGTCCCTGAATTTCAATTTTTAGCTTTGGATATTTTTTTAAAACATAAATCAATTCATCGATAGATCTTTTAGACGATGGAATTATAGCAAAGGTGTTGACATGAAAATTAATATCTTCCAAACGTATTAAGGTTCCTTTGGTAGAAAGTTCAATCTTGTCCTCTAAAGTCGCGCCTTCCGGAAAATTCATGGTTTCTTCCTCTATTGGAACAATTTCCTCTTCGACCACAACTTTGGGCTTAATTCCTAATATTTCGTTTTCACGAGCTAAGTCTTTTTCGAGAATATAATGAATTATTGCTTTTCTATTTTCAGCTTTATTTGGAGAAGTAGCTCCTTTTTCGCCAAGAGAAATACTTTTAAAATCTTCTCTAATTTTTATCTTTCCATTGACTTTAGAATAAATAGAGTTGACACGTTTTAGCGAAAGCGTATCATTAAATCCTGAAGAACCAACCTCATCCGTAGAACCTGTAATTGATAAAATTTTTGAGGTTTTATTTTCTAGTATCCATTTATCTAGTTTTGCTTGTTCTGTTTTATTCAGTTGAAATTTGTTGTTGTCAAAATAAACTACAAACCGTTCTTGAGCATTTGAAAAATGAACAACAATTAAAAGTAGCAATAGTATTTTTTTCTTCATTAGCATATAACGAATTTACGGAAAATATATTTTACCAATAAAATATATAGTAGATTAATTAACAAAAAAATATATTTTTGTAAAAAAATACATTTATGAAACAATTTCTATTTTCAGTACTATTTTGTGTGAGTAGCATATGTTATTCACAGTCTGTTCTACAATCAGTTAATTCTGGTAGTCTAATCACAACGCAAACATCAGTTTCAATTGGAGAAATTGTGATTACTCCAACTCAAAATCAATCTAGCTCTGGACTTATTGGAATTTTAACACAAGTAAATCAACAACAATTAGAAGTTTCGCAATTTGAAATTTCAGAAAATATTGTGGTTTATCCTAATCCAACTATCGCAACAATTTATTTTAAGACTTCTGAAAATCTTTTGAACGAAAATGTATCAATTTACAATACTACTGGACAATTAGTTTTGGAAAGTAAAATTGAAAATAATAATTCTTTAGATTTAAATAAATTATCAAGTGGCATCTACTTGATTCAATTTTCAAATAAAAAATTCAACTCATTCAAAATAATCAAACGTTAGAAAAAACAATTTTAAAATCAAAACAAGTATGAAAAGAATAATTAGCCTTTATATTTTTTTAATTTCTACAGCAATATTTGCACAAGTACCACAAGGAATTTCTTATCAAGCAATTGCCTTAAATAACTCAGGAAATCCAGTTGTTAGTTCAAATGTTGGGATACGATTATCTATTTTAAATAATTCGGCAACAGGAACAGTTTTATATACCGAAACTCACACCAAAACCACTAATGCTCAAGGGCTTTTCAATTTAGTAATTGGACAAGGAACACCTACAACTGGAACTTTTAATACGATAAATTGGTCTGCAAATGCAAAATTTTTAAGAGTTGAAATGGATGTTGCAGGCGGAACAAATTATGTTTTAGTTGGAACTACGCAACTTTTGAGTGTACCTTATGCACTAGCAGCAGACAGTTTAATAACTTCACCTGGTGAAGGAATTACTTTGGTTTCGCCAAATGGAACACCATATCAATTAACCGTTAATGATAGTGGGCAGTTATCGTTGCCGACTTCTGGTTCGACTGCTAATAATCCGAATTCATTTTATCTGTATGGAAGTTTCAACAGCTTTGATCCGTTTGGAGCTTTATTGATGACTCCTTTAATCTATTTTGGACCTAATCAATTTGGATATAAATATTTTACGAGTGGTACACAATTTAAGATAATTTCAAATAATAATTCAAGTGGAGTAGTTTATGGGTTTAATGGAAATTTGGAATTGATTCCTAACGGAAATGCCTATACCATTCCTTCAAACGGTTTTTATTATGTAACATTAAGCGCTGGATCTGGTCAAGTATATGGCTTACAAATAAACTCGATAGCGCCTCAAGTATCCATCAATGGTGGAAATACTATTAACGCCACTTACAATACGTCTACAAATACTTTTTCTTTTATAGCTAACGGTATTACTACTTCGAATAATAATTTCAATTTTAACATCCCATATCCTGCACCAGGTCAATTTGGAGACAATTTAGCTGATGGAACCATTGATATCAATGGAAATAACATCAATTTTCCGAATGTAACCTCAACTCCAAAAAACTTCAGGATTGATTTAGTTTTGAACTTTAATGGTTCTGGAAATTACACCATAACACAATTGCCATAAAAATTTATATCAAAAGAAAAAATCCTGCTTGATGATAGCAGGATTTTTTGTTTATTATCTATTTCTATTCTGTTAAATATCTATAAACTATCTAGTAAACAACAATTCTCTGTATTTAGTCAACGTCCAAACTTCATCATCAACTAAAAGTTCTAATTTATCACAGTGTTCTCTGATAACTTCAAAATATGGTTTTACTTTATCGCAATACATTTCGGCCATTTTTTGAGCATCAGTTAAAGCATTTGCTTTTTTACGAGCTTCAGTCATCGCTTCAACATTTGAGTTAATTCCTTCAATGTGTGCAGAAATTTCTTTGATTAATGAGATTTGTTCTTTTGCAATTTTCTCAAAATCTTTTCCGAAGATTTCTTTTAAACCACGAACATTTTCAATTAACGTATTTTGGTAACGAATAGCTGTTGGAATCACATGATTTCTTGCGATATCGCCTAAAACTCTTCCTTCAATTTGGATTTTTTTAGTGTATTCTTCCAATTCGATTTCGTAACGTGCTTCTACCTCAACGTGGTTCATTACGTTTAAGTCTTTGAATAAATCCAATGCTTTTTTAGAAACTTTAGCTTTCAAAGCAGTTGGAGTTGTTTTATGATTACTCAAGCCACGTTTTTTAGCTTCTTTTTCCCAAGCATCACTGTAACCATCACCTTCAAAAAGGATGTTTTTAGTTTCTTTGATGTATTCTCTTAAGACATTAAAAATTGCTTCGTCTTTCTTTAAATCTTTAGTTTCAATTAAAGCATCTACTTCTTTTTTAAATTCTTTCAATTGTTTTGCAACAATAGAATTCAAAGTTGTCATTGCATTAGCACAGTTTGCAGAAGAACCAACGGCTCTAAATTCAAATTTATTTCCTGTGAAAGCGAATGGCGATGTTCTATTTCTATCCGTATTATCCAACATTACGTCTGGAATTTTACCTACAACGTTTAGTTTTAAATCGGTTTTTTCTTCTGGAGATAATTTTCCTTTAGAAACACCTTCTAATTCAGCTAAAACTTTTGTCAATTGTTCTCCAATGAACACAGAAATAATTGCTGGTGGCGCTTCATTTGCACCTAATCTATGATCATTACTTGCTGTTGCAATTGCTGCACGAAGTAATTCTTCATATTCATTTACCGCTTTGATTGTATTGATAAAAAACGATAAGAATTGCAAATTGCTCATTGGTGTTTTACTTGGAGAAAGTAAATTCACTCCAGTGTCGGTAGCCAACGACCAGTTATTATGTTTTCCTGAACCATTTACACCTTTGAAAGGTTTTTCATGGAAAAGCACTTTAAAATCATGACGCTCACCTACTTTAGACATTACATCCATTAATAAAGAGTTGTGGTCAACCGCTAAATTAGTTTCTTCAAAAATTGGAGCTAACTCAAATTGATTTGGAGCTACTTCATTGTGACGTGTTTTAACTGGAATTCCCAATAACATACATTCTTCTTCCAATTCTCTCATATAATTTAAAGCACGAGATGGAATTGAACCAAAATAATGGTCGTCTAATTGTTGTCCTTTTGCTGAAGTGTGTCCAAGTAATGTTCTTCCTGTCATTACTAAATCAGGACGAGAATTTGCTAAAGAAGCATCTACCAAGAAATATTCTTGTTCCCAACCTAAAGTTGCTGTTACTTTTTTAACGTTTTTATCAAAATATTTACAAACCTCAGTTGCTGCTTCATCAACAGCGTTTAATGCACGTAAAAGTGGTGTTTTATAATCTAAAGCTTCACCTGTATAAGAGATGAAAACCGTTGGAATACATAAAGTTGTACCGAAAATAAATGCTGGAGAAGTTGGATCCCAAGCCGTATATCCACGAGCTTCGAAAGTATTTCTAATTCCACCATTTGGGAAAGAAGAAGCATCTGGCTCTTGTTGTACTAATTGACCTCCACCAAATTTTTCAACTGGATCGGAACCATCATAAGAAGTTTCGAAGAAAGCATCATGTTTTTCGGCAGTTGTTCCAGTTAATGGTTGAAACCAGTGCGTATAATGAGTTACACCTTTAGAAAGTGCCCATTCTTTCATACCCATTGCAATATAATCGGCTAATTTTCTGTCAATTTTAGTTCCGTGTTGGACAGCATCTTTTACACCTTTATAAGCATCTGAAGTCAAAAATTGCTTCATTGCTTTGTCATTAAAAACATTTGAACCAAAAAGAGCTGATTTTCTTCCAGCTTCTTCAAATTTTACTGGCTTTCTAGCCGATGCATCTTTTAATGCTTGAAAACGTAAAGTTGACATAAAATTGATTTTTAAAAGTTATACCCTTATATTTTGATGCAAATATAATAATATTTTGATTCAAAAATAATTATACCCTATTTTTTTAGGGGTAAAATTAATAAATTCTAATTTTTTAAATTCCAAACACCAATCTTACTATATTTAATTTTGGAATTTGGAATTTGGAATTTGAAATTTTATAATGTTATCTTTGTAAAAAACAATTATATGTTAGTTTGGATAATTTTTATTGCTTCAATTTTATTTTTCTTAGCATTAGATTTAGGTGTTTTCAATAAAACTCCTCATATCATATCTTCAAAAGAAGCTGGGAAATGGACTGGTATTTTTGTAACTATCTCTTTTCTTTTTTCAGGAGTAGTTTATTGGATTTACCAAAATGGTTACATTGATAATCCGACAAAACTTACACCCAATTTAGCTGTAATGAAGTACATTACTGGTTATCTAATTGAACTTTCTTTAAGTGTAGATAATATATTTGTAATTGCAGTAATCTTTGCATCGTTTAAAATTCCGCAAAAATATCAGCATCGCGTTTTGTTTTGGGGAATTCTTGGCGCTATCATTTTTAGAGGTTTGATGATTTATTTTGGTGTTTTACTTATTAATAAATTCAGTTGGATGACTTATGTTTTTGGCGCTTTCTTAATTTTTACTGCAGCCAAAATGTTATTCAAAGGAGAAGATGACGAATTCAATCCGAAGAAATCGTTTATTTTTAGAAACATGCGAAAAGTGATTCCTGTAACGATGCACATGGAAGGTCAGAAATTTTTCATAAAGAAAAGAAACATAACTTTTGCAACTCCTTTATTTGTAGCACTTATCGTAATTGAATTAATGGATGTATTATTTGCCATGGATAGCGTACCTGCTATTTTGGCAATTACTTCCGATCCTTTTTTAGTATTTAGTTCTAATATTTTTGCCATTCTTGGATTGCGTTCAATGTATTTTTTCCTAGCTAATATGTTAGAAAAATTCAGCTACTTAGAATACAGTTTGATTGCCATTTTGACTTTTGTCGGAATTAAAATGTTAATCATTCACCATTACAAATTTCCAGAATGGGTTTCTTTAGGATTTATTGCATTGGCTTTACTTGGAGGGATTTTGGTTTCTTTATCAAAAGCTGAGGACGAAGAAAAAGAAGCATAAAAAAAGAGGCTGTAATTGCTTACAACCTCTATCCAAACAAACAAACTATAGACTAACCAAATCTATTTTATTTTAATACTTTTACTTTAGAGTCATCGATATTATATGCTTTTATAACTGCATTGTAATCGTTTAAGTCAACTGTATTAGAAGCGCCTTTTCCAAAAAATCCAGGAATAATAACTATTCTAAATACTTGATTTATTCTGAAGTTATTTGAAACTGTTCCTAAATCATTTCCATGCATGAACAATTCAATATCATTTTGCGTGAAATTAAAATCGTAACCAAAATCTAATGTTCCGTCATTAAAGAAATAGGTTTCTGGAAGCATTTTCCAAACATCAGGTCCAGATGTACTTGTCAATCTATACATTAAAATCATATCAGAACTGTAAGTAGTGTGTGGTAAAACAATGAAATTGTAAAAATTATTTGAAGGCGTAAAAGAACGTGTTACTTCAAAAACTTCACTTATAGTATCATTATCAACTGGCGTATCTCTTACCTCGTTAACGGTACAACTGTTTAGACTTATCATCCCGATAAATGCTAAAAATAAAGTAATTTTTCTCATGATTTCTATTTTTTATGATTAATGATATTTAACCTTATTCAATTGTTGTGCCAAAAATTTCTTTTTATAAAAAATTGTACCTTTGAAAAATGAAAAACGAGAATAAATTATATATGATAATGCTTGGATGTCGTCCTGAAGGCAGATATACAGAGCAGCACGATATTTTTTTTGGAATTGGAACATCATTAAAAGAATTAATTCCAAATATGAAGGCATTTTGGCCAGAAGCCAAAGGTAGAATTCACATTGATGCTTGGAGAGAAGTTACAAATGTGGATAATTTTCAAATAGAAATTCTTCCAAAAGGAAAAGCAATCGCTTCTTCTGATAATTTATTTTTTATCAATCTTGGTGGTTATAAAGAAAATGAATTTGAAGAATATCATTATAAAGTTCTTGCAGTAGGTGAAACATTAGCAGAAGCTTCCAAAAAAGCTAAAGCAACAACTTTTTACAAACATTGCACTTTTAAAGGAGCGACTTCTCACATTGATGATAAATTCGGAATTGACATTGATGATGCGTTTAACGTAAAAGAAATTTTAGCACCCATTTTCAAAGATAATTTTGATATTTCAATCTCTAAAAAAGAAGAAAAATTATCAGAAGATGTTTTGCATATTGGCTATTTAAAGATTGATAAAATTGTTTAATTATGAGCAGAAATACAGATAAAAACATCAAAGCGCATAACGACAAACTCCATAAGGCGCAAGACAAAGCCAAAGCAAAAAAGGCAGCACGAGAAGAAAAACTAAAAGCAATGGTTCGAAAATTTAACGAGCAAAAAGAGTAGTTTTCTATGACGAATTGTTATTGTGGAAGTTCAAAAACTTTTGAAAATTGTTGTAAAATTTACATCAAAGGAATTCAAAAACCTGCAACGGCTGAAGCATTAATGCGTTCAAGATATTCTGCATTTGCAACTGGTGAAGCCGATTATTTAGTTGCAACAACGCATTCAAGTACAAGAAAATTTCATAAAAAATCTGATATTTTAGCTTGGTGCAAAAGTAACCAATGGATTAAACTTGAGGTAATAGCAAGTACCGAAACTACAGTAACTTTTAAAGCTTACTATCTGGATTACCAATTGAAAGCACAAATCCATCATGAACATTCAACATTTACTTTTGAAAATGGAACTTGGTTTTATGTTGATGGAACCTATCAATAAAAAAACCGAAGACAAAAGCTTCGGTTTAGTATTTATTCCTCTGTTGGTTCTTTTGGACTACCTTCTTCTGGAGCATCCTCTTCGTCTTTTGGCCCAAATAAATACATCGCACCTCCAATTACTACTAAGCCAATTTTAATTGCCCAAGCTACATTATCACCCCAATTATATATCCACATTAACAATCTTGGCACTCTGTCCAAATAATTCATAACTATTGCTGCAATACCAAGCAATGCCAGAAAACCTCCGAAATTTTTCATTGATTATAGTTTTTTTGGTTAATAGGCACACAATATATTAATTTTTATAATTATTTACCACTTTTTTTCTAATTAAACAATGATTTTGGTTTCAAATCAATCATTATTTGAGTTATAACTTTGTATATATAAAAATATAAAAGAGATTGCTATGAACAAAAATGAAATTATTAAAAGCATCATCAACGAGCAAAACGTTGTTATAAGTACTATAGAGAATTCTGTTTCAAGATATAAAAACGCTTCCGATATTGACGAAAATGATAGTATCGATCCAGAAGATTTTTCTCATCAAGATGAAGCTAAAGAAATGCAATTACGCTATGAACAGATTCTAGTTCAAGCCAAAAACAATTTAGACTTTTTAGAAACCTATAAAAATAAAGAAACAACTAAAATTGAATTGGGAAGCTTGATAGAAACTGAAGATTTGTATATTTTCATCGGAATCTCACTTCAACAATTTAAGTTAAATGGCAAAAATGTAATTGCAATTTCAGAAGAAGCACCTATTTATAACTCCATTAAAGAAAAAACAATTGGAGAAAAAATAACAATTGGAACAATTGAAAATACCATTATATCAATTTCTTAATTTAATTGGAATCCAAATTTCTTCTTCAGAATTCGGATCGTTATTTTTATATTTTTCACCTAAAACCTCAAACTGTGGATGATTGCCTAATTCATATTCAGAACTAGGCAACCATTCTGTATAAATTGAGTTGAAAAATGCAGCAACATTGCTTTGATCACCTTTATAATTAAAAACAGCATACAAACCTTCTTGAATTTCCAAGGTTTCCATTCCATCAGGAATAAAATCAAATGTTGAAACAGCTACTGCTGCCCATTTTGTAAAAGGAGTATTGGGTTGAAAATCGAAATTCTCAGGATTGATTTGAATATTATATAATTCGGAACCGATTGTGTTTTGAATTTCTTTTCGTCGTGGCATAAAACTGCTCCATAATTCAAAAGCACGGTAATCAGCATAGGTAAACGAAAGGGTTTTTCCTATGAATTTTGTGGTTGAGAAGGTTTTAATTGTTGGGTTCATATTATTTATAAAATTTGTCGTCTTTCCAATTCAATGGATTTTCAAAGATATAATTTTGAATAATATCAAATGATTTTGAATTTCGAATAATATGGTCGTGAAATCTGGATTGCCATGCGAAATCGGGATGGATTTGACGTGACATTTTGGTTACAATAGATTTATAGGAACCAACAATTGATGAAATCGTGTTTTTACCCTGATTTTGAAATCGTGATGAACCAATTGTTGTATTGGAATTGATTGTAGAGACAAGGCAATGCCTTGTCTCTACGGATTCGGACAACGATAAATCGTCAATTTTATTAATAATCAATATCCCATGAACATGATTCGGCATTATCACAAAATTTCCCAATTCAATAAACGGAAAATGATTTGGAATTTCGAACCAATATTGTTCTGCCAATTTACCAATTTCTGATAATTGCATAATTCCATTTTGAATATTTCCAAAAAAATGTTCGCGGTTTTGGGTACAAATGGTAATGAAATAGGCACCATTATTGGAATAATCCCAGGTTTGAAGACGTGCAGATGGAATGCGGTATTTGTTTTTAAATTTATTTTGCATGGCGTTGAATGTTATATCGTTTTGCGAAATAATGGATAAATTTTCATTTATAAAAATTATTTTATAAAAAAAAGAGACAAGGCAATGCCTTGTCTCTACACAAAATCATATTATTGTGATATTACATATTCCTTCTATACTGACCACCAACTTCAAACAACGCACTTGTGATTTGTCCTAATGAACAAACTTTTGTGGCATCCATTAATTTTTCAAAAATGTTTTGGTTGTTGATAGCTGCTTCTTGAATGATGTTGATTTGTTCTGCAACTTTTTCACCACTTGTTTTATGAAGATTGTTCAACATATCGATTTGATATTGTTTTTCTTCTTCGGTAGCGCGAATTACTTCTGCCGGAATTACCGTAGGCGAACCTTTAGAACTCAAGAACGTATTTACTCCGATAATTGGGAATTCACCTGTGTGTTTTAAAGTTTCGTAGTACAAACTTTCTTCTTGAATTTTAGAACGTTGGTACATAGTTTCCATTGCACCAAGAACACCACCACGCTCAGTAATTCTATCAAATTCTTGCAAAACAGCTTCTTCCACTAAATCGGTCAACTCTTCAATGATGAACGAACCTTGAATTGGGTTTTCGTTTTTCGCTAAACCTAATTCTTTATTTATAATCAACTGAATTGCCATTGCTCTACGAACTGATTCTTCAGTTGGTGTCGTGATAGCTTCATCATATGCATTGGTATGTAACGAATTACAGTTATCATAAATTGCATACAGAGCTTGCAAAGTTGTACGAATGTCATTAAAATCAATTTCTTGTGCGTGTAATGAACGCCCAGAAGTTTGAATATGGTATTTCAACATTTGTGCTCTTTCGTTGGCTCCATATTTGTTTTTCATGGCTTTCGCCCAAATTTTACGAGCAACTCGACCGATTACAGCATATTCAGGATCAATTCCGTTTGAGAAGAAGAATGATAAGTTTGGTCCGAAATCGTTGATGTTCATTCCACGACTTAAATAATATTCCACGTAAGTGAAACCATTTGCCAACGTAAATGCCAATTGTGAAATCGGATTCGCACCAGCTTCAGCAATATGATAACCCGAAATAGAAACCGAATAGAAATTACGAACATTTTGCTTGATAAAATATTCTTGAACGTCACCCATCAATCTTAAAGCAAATTCTGTAGAGAAAATACAAGTGTTCTGTGCTTGATCTTCTTTCAAAATATCGGCTTGAACTGTTCCACGAACTTGAGCTAATGTTTTAACTTTGATGTCATTGTAAACTTCCAAAGGCAAAACTTGGTCACCAGTAACACCTAAAAGCATCAAACCTAAACCATTATTTCCATCAGGCAAAGCACCTTGATACTTTGGTCTTGCAGTTCCTTTTTTCTTATAAATTTCATTGATTCGTTCTTCAACTTCTGTTTGAAGATTATTTTCTATGATGTATTTTTCACAGTTTTGGTCAATGGCAGCATTCATAAAGAATCCCAATAACATTGGAGCTGGACCATTAATCGTCATTGAAACCGAAGTTAACGGATGACTTAAATCGAAACCAGAATATAATTTTTTAGCATCATCCAAACAACAAATAGAAACTCCGGCATTTCCGATTTTTCCGTAAATATCTGGACGAACGTGTGGGTCATTTCCGTATAAAGTTACCGAATCGAAAGCTGTTGAAAGACGTTTTGCAGGCAATCCAGCACTTACATAATGGAAACGTTTGTTGGTTCTTTCTGGTCCACCTTCACCGGCAAACATTCTACTTGGATCTTCACCTTCACGTTTGAAAGGGTATAATCCAGATGCGAATGGAAATTCACCAGGAACATTTTCTTGTAAATTCCATTTTAGAATATCACCCCAAGCTTGATACTTTGGTAATGAAATTTTTGGAATTTGAGAATGCGATAGACTTTCGCTATGTGTCTTAATTTCAATGACTTTATCACGAACTTTAAAACTATAAATTGGGTTTTTGTATTTGTTTACTTTTTCATCCCAAGTCAAAATGATTTCCCAATTGTATGGATCAAGATTCATTTTTACTCGGTCGAATTCTTTTACTAAAAGATTTAAAAACTCATTTCTACTTTCATCTTTTGAATGCAAAATAGTTTCTTCGATTCCTGCTTTTGTTAAGTTTGGCTTGCTTCCGAAAACAGTTTCTATCGTTTTGTAAATTCCATATAATTTTTGAGCTACTTCAACTTGAGTTAAAGCAGTTTCATCGTATTTTCTATTGTTTTCAGCAATCTCTGATAAATATCTAGTTCTATGTGGCGGAATTACGAAAATTTTCTCGCTCATTTCACGAGTAATTTGGAACGTCGATTTTAAATCGGCACCTGTTTTTTCTACAATTTTATCCATGATAGATTTGTAGAGTGTGTTCATTCCTGGATCGTTGAATTGTGAAGCAATTGTTCCGAAAATTGGCATCGTTTCTACATCCGCATCCCACAAATTATGATTGCGTTGGTATTGTTTTTTTACATCGCGAATGGCATCTAAAGCGCCACGTTTGTCAAATTTATTCAACGCTACTAAATCAGCAAAATCTAACATATCGATTTTTTCCAATTGGGTTGCTGCTCCAAATTCTGGCGTCATCACATAAAGTGAAACATCGGAATGATCCATAATTTCAGTATCCGATTGTCCAATTCCAGAAGTTTCTAGAATGATAATATCATATTTAGCTGCTTTTAAAACTTCGATTGCCTCGTTCACATATTTAGACAAAGCCAAATTCGATTGACGTGTTGCTAATGAACGCATGTAAACTCTAGAATTATTGATGGCATTCATACGAATTCTATCGCCTAAAAGCGCACCACCAGTTTTACGTTTTGATGGATCTACAGAAATTAATCCGATGGTTTTTGTTGGAAAATCAATTAAAAATCTTCTAACTAATTCATCAACTAATGAAGATTTTCCGGCTCCACCAGTTCCTGTGATTCCTAATACTGGAATTTTATTCGTTTCATTTTTCTTATGAATTTCATCAAAAGCTGCTTTTGCAATTTCTGGGAAATTTTCAGCTGCTGAAATTAATCTTGCAATTGCCGTTGGATTTTTATCCTCAATATGAGCTAATTCACCATTTAATTTATCCCCAATTGGATAATCAGAACGTTGTACCAAATCGTTAATCATTCCTTGTAAACCCATGGCACGACCGTCATCTGGAGAATAAATTCTTTCTATTCCATATTCGTGCAATTCAGAAATTTCAGAAGGAAGGATTACTCCACCACCACCACCAAATATCTTGATGTGTCCTGCTCCTTTTTCTTTAAGCAAATCGAACATGTATTTAAAATATTCGTTGTGACCACCTTGATAAGATGTCATTGCAATGGCATTAGCATCTTCTTGAATAGCTGTATTTACAACTTCTTCGACGCTTCTGTCATGACCAAGATGAATTACCTCTACACCAGTAGCTTGGATAATTCTTCTCATGATATTAATTGCTGCATCGTGACCATCAAAAAGTGATGCTGCAGTTACAATTCTTACTTTATTTTTAGGAATATAAGGAGTTTGTGGTTCCATTTGTAATTTTTATTCAAATTTAGGAGTGCAATTTACGAATTTAATAATTTTAATACGATTTTATTACAGAGAAAAAAAGCAACAGATTTTTGTATCATTTTGACTACACATTTTTAAGTAATTACTTGATTTACAAACTAAAAAAATATTTTAAAAATAGGATTAAGCCGATTTTAAAATAAATAAACATTTGAGGCACTATATTTGTGAACCTATATGAGAAAATAAAACATCATGAGAAAAACAATTTTACTTTTATTAGCTGGATTAACCTTATCTAGTTGTGCAGAAATGCAACAAATAGCCAATCAACTACCTGGCGTCTTAGAACAAGGAAATGTAGATATTGCAGGCGGATTGAAAGAAGCGTTAAACAATGGAATCAATAAACAAGTAACTAAACTTACTGCTGTAGATGGATTTTATAAAAACGAAATGGTCAAGATTTTGTTACCAGAAGAATTACAAAAAGTAGATGCAGGATTAAGAAAAATTGGTTTAGGAAAATTGGCCGATGATGGTTTGAGAGCAATAAATAGAACTGCTGAAGATGCTGTAAAGCAAGCCACTCCAATATTTTTTGATGCCATAAAAGGGATGACTTTTACAGACGCTAAAAACATTTTGATGGGAAATGAAAGTGCAGCCACAACCTATTTACAAAGTTCAACTTCAACAGCTTTGTATGCTAAATTTAATCCTGTTATTAAAAATTCATTTGCTAAAGTTGGAGCTGACAAAGTTTGGGCTAATATTATTACCAAATACAATGCGATTCCATTGGTTAAAAAAGTAAATCCAGATTTAACTGACTATACAACTAACAAAGCTATGGAAGGTGTTTTCAAAATGATTTCAGTGGAAGAAAAGAATATTAGAACAGATTTAAACTCTAGAACCTCTGATTTATTGAAAAAAGTTTTTGCTTTGCAGGATAATAAATAATAATTGCTATTATTTTAATAATCAATAACATAAGTATAACATTATCTTAACATACTCATTGAGAATTAAGTAAGATATTTGCAGAGTAATAAATAAAGATTTATTATTTTGTTTGGTTTAGGTTAGTTAAAAAGATTGCCAGTGTTTGTGAAAGCATTGGCATTTTTTTTGTCCTAAAGTAGCAAAGTTAGTTTTAGTTCTTTTGAATAAATGCGATAACTTGATTGTTAAAGATAGTTGATTGTTCCACATTTACAACGTGCCCACATTTTTCAATTACAAATAACTTAGAAGATTTATAATGCTTTTCGACTACTTTTCTTACTGATGGTAAAAACATATAATCTTCTTCACCCATAACATAAAAAGTAGGAATATTAAGTTCTTGCTGGCGAAACCATTTCAAAACAGGATTTATTTCGGCAGTGAGTTTAAACCATCTTATGAATTCTTTTTGGTATAACTTTTTGGCCTCGTTTATGAACAGTAATCGAGATTGTTTGTGGTTTTTATTGGGCATTATGACAAACGCAAAAAACTTATATAGAACCAAATATGGCAATACATATTTAAAAATATTTCCCAATCGCATTAATATTTGTGAACGGAAATTCATTTTCAAAATCGCTCCTCCCATGATCATACTTTTTACTCGATTTGGGTGCATTTCTGCGAGTTGTCGAATTACAATTGTTCCTAATGAAATTCCGACAAAATGGGATGATTTTATTTGTAAATGATCTAATACTTCTAAAACATCGCTTGCAATTGACTTGAAAGTATATTTTTGTTTAAATGCTTTTTTTATTTGGGAATTAGAATCGCCATGACCTCTTAAATCTAACAATAATACATTAAAATGCTTTTGAAATTCTCTAATTTGCTTAAACCAAATAGAAGAACTTCCTCCTGCGCCGTGCACAAAAGTTACCCATTCATTGGAATTATCGTTTTTATATTGTGTGTAGGAAATCAAAACCTGCTTTTTAAAATTTCCTCCATTTCATTTTTTACTTTTATAGCTTCCTCTCTTGCTTTTTGTGTAAAATTTTCTCCGTTGGATGCGTAAATTATGGCTCTTGACGAGTTAATTAATAATCCAACATTTTCACTCATTCCGTATTTGCAAACTTCTTGTAAATTTCCACCTTGAGCACCAACTCCAGGAACTAAAAGAAAACTAGTTGGAATTATTTTTCTAATTTCTGTAAAATATTCAGCTTTTGTTGCTCCAACAACATACATTAGATTTTCGGAGTTTTTCCATCCTTTAGAAGTTTCTAAAACTTGTTTATACAATTCTTTCCCATTAGTTTCTAATGTCTGAAAATCAAAAGCACCTTCATTTGATGTTAAAGCCAACATTATAGTATGTTTGTTTTCAAAAGCTAGAAATGGTTCCACTGAATCTTTTCCCATATAAGGTGCAACGGTAACCGAATCGAAATTCAAATCCTCGAAAAAAGCTTTGGCATACATTGATGAAGTATTTCCTATATCACCACGTTTTGCATCGGCAATTGTGAAAATTTCAGGATGGTTTTCGTTTATATAGTTGATGGTTTTCTGCAATGACTGCCAACCTTTTATTCCATATGCTTCATAAAAAGCTGTATTTGGTTTATATGAAACACACAAATCATGTGTAGCATCAATTATGGCTTTATTGAATTCAAAAATTGGATCTTCAAGTTCAAGTAAATGTTGCGGAATTTTGGTTAAATCAACATCTAAACCAATACATAGAAAGGATTTTTTCAGTTGAATTTGTTCGATTAGTTGTTGTGTTGTCATTGTAGTTGTTTGATTGCAAAGTTCGCAAAGTTTTTTGCAAAGTTCGCTATGTGTTAAAAAAAAAGCTAAACATAAATTGTTCAGCCTCTTTTTTCTTTATTCTATTCTCTATTTTCTTTGATTAAAAAACCTCAGATTCTTTCAGTTTCTCCATATTGTTAACCAATTGCAATTCGTCAACAAATTTTTGGATTTTACCATTCATTACACCATCCATATCAAAAACGTCTAAACCAATTCTGTGGTCAGTTACACGACCTTGTGAATAATTATAAGTTCTAATTTTTGCCGAACGGTCGCCAGAACTTACTTGAGATGAACGTTTAGTAGCATCTTCAGCTTGTTTTTTGGCTAATTCTTGTTCGTATAAACGTGAACGTAAAACCTCTAAAGCTTTATCTTTATTTTTATGTTGTGATTTTTGATCTTGACATTGTGCTACTAAGCCAGTTGGAATGTGTGTTAAACGAACTGCAGATTTAGTAGTATTTACCGATTGCCCACCTGGTCCAGATGAACAGAAAAAGTCAACACGAACTTCATTCATGTCAATTTGAACGTCAAACTCTTCAGCTTCAGGCAAAACCATTACTGTTGCAGCTGATGTATGCACACGACCTTGAGTTTCTGTTTGAGGGACACGTTGCACACGATGAACACCAGCTTCAAACTTTAAGGTTCCGTAAACATCTTCACCTGTAACTTCAAAAATAATCTCTTTAAAACCACCTGAAGTTCCTTCGTTCATATCTACAACAGAAGTTCTCCAACCGCGTGTTTCACAATATTTAGTATACATTCTAAATAAATCTCCTGCAAAAATAGAAGCCTCATCACCACCTGTTCCTGCACGAATCTCTACCATTACATTTTTGGCATCTTCAGGATCTTTAGGAATCAACATAAACTTGATTTCTTCTTCTAGTTGAGGAAGTCGTTCTTTTGCTTCATCCAATTGCATTTTAGCCATTTCAACCATTTCTGCATCTGAGCCATCGGCTATAATTTCGTTGGCTTCTTGTATGTTTCCTGTCACATTTATCAATTCTTCGCGCTTTTCCATCAAATCTTTAAGTCCTTTATACTCTTGATTTAATTGCACATAACGTTTTTGATCCGAAATAACATCAGGTTGAATAATCAAATCTGAAATTTCATCGAAACGCTGTTTTACATATTGAAGTCTTTCTAACATTGTAATCTGTATTTTGGAGTGCAAAAGTAGTAAAAAAAGTGTTCAGTTGGCAGTGTTCAGTTGGCAGTTTTTTCATAATATTGTATAAATTATTATTTTAAATGAAAAAAACACTTGTAATCACGCTACTTTCAATTATCTTGATGACATCTTGTAAAAAAGAATCTCAAATTGAAGTTTTTGGAATTAAAACAAAAAAAGAATTCAACCAACTGAAAAAAGCAAATTGGTTTATTGGTAGTTGGGAAAATAGTTCAAAAGAAGCTACTTTTAAGGAAATTTGGAAAACGAAAAATGATAGCTCATTTGTTGGAGAAAGTTTTGTGATTGTAGAAAAAGACACTGTTTTCTATGAAAAAATAGATTTATTTGAATCAAACGATTCCTTGTTTTACAAAGTTTCAGTTAAAGACCAAAATAATGAAAAGCCAGTTTCATTTTATCTGACAAAATCTGATGATAAAGAGTTAACTTTCGAAAATCCAAAACATGATTTTCCTAACAAAATTGTTTATACAAAAATCACAAATGACAGTTTAGTTGCTGTTATTTATGGCAAAAAAGACGGCAAGGAAATGAGTGAAACTTTTCCAATGAAAAAAACTAAATAAAAGAACATGAATAAATTATCTATATCACTACTTACAATTTTATTACTATCTATTGTTTCTTGTAACAAATATGACGCTAATGGAAATATTATAAAAGATTATGAAGAACTCGAAAAAGCCAATTGGATATTAGGAGAATGGGAGAAAAAAGATAGTCTAGGAACACTTAGAGAAATTTGGGAGCGATTAGATGATAGCACATTTGTTGGTTTGTCTTATTACATTCAAAATGAAAAAGACACATTGCACAACGAACAAGTTGAACTAATGCAAAATGGTGAACATTTATTTTATACAACTACAATTAAAGGAGAAAACAATGACTCACCTATTCCATTTCAAATGACTAAAGACGAAGATAGCTTATTGGTTTTTGAAAATCCGAAGCATGAATATCCACAAAAAATTCAGTATAAACTTATGAAAAATGGAAGTTTAATAGCAACCATATCTGGAAAACAAAACGGAAAAAATAGTGCTGAAAATTATTCTATGAATAAGGTAAAATAGTTAATTACCTATTTCAAATCTTTTAAAACTTGCTGTTAAGCAAGTTTTTTTTATTTCTAATTTTAAGCAAATCAATGATTTAAATTTACTGAAATGTTAATTATTTATATTTAGTCTAAATAAGTTTTGTGGATTGATTTTACGTATTTATATTTGCGCCGTTAAAACAATATTATTTTTAATTATTCTAAATAAATGTACAAATATAAATTATTTCCAATCCTATCACTTTTGATTTGCGCACTAGGTTCCTCACAAGAAGCCCAAACTTTTGATGATTTTTATGCAGAAAATGATACTATAAAAAAGAGAAAAGGTGAAATTCTTAGAGAGGTTATTATTTCAAACAAACATCAAAAAACACCCTCTGTTGTTCGCTCTAACATCAAACCTTTAGATTTACCACAAAGTTTTCAAGTAATTGGAAGCACTATAATAGAGCAACAACAATCCATCAGATTAAGTGATGTGATTAAGAATGCCAATGGAGTTTATGTTGGTTCGGCTCGTGGTGGCGCTCAAGAATCATTTTTCTCAAGAGGTTATGATATGTCTGCCAATAACATTTTTAAAAATGGTTTTCGATTAAATAGTGGCTCAATGCCAGAAGTTTCTTCTCTAGAAAAAGTTGAAATTTTGAAAGGTAGTGCTGCCTTGCTATTTGGAAATGTTGCTCCTGGTGGAATCTTAAATATGGTAACAAAAGCACCATCATTTACCAAAGGAGGAGAAATAGCCATGCAAGCAGGAAGTTATAATTTTTACAAACCTTATTTAGATTTTTATGGTCCTTTAAATAAAAATATAGCTTATCGCATTAATGGTTCTTACGAAAATTCAGAAAGCTTTAGAGATGTTGTAAAGAAAGAACGTTTCTATATTAATCCTTCTTTATTATTTGCAGTAAATAAAAAAACCGAAATTCTTCTTCAAGGCGATTACCTTCATGATGATTGGACTCCAGATTTTGGAACCGTAATTATTGGTAAAAAAATAATTGATTTGCCTCGAGATTTATACTTGGGAGCAACTTGGTCAACTGGGCAGACGAAACAAACTACAGTTTCTGCATTAGTTAAACATGAATTTAATTCCAATTGGAAACTAAATTTCAATAGTTCATTTCAAGATTATACAAGAACTTTTAAAGGTACTGAACGTATTCAACCAGCTGCAAATGGTGATTGGAATAGACCTTTGGGACAAAACAGAAACGAAGAAGCCATTGCCACAGAACAATTGAGTTTACAAGGAAATTTCTCAACTGGAAAAATCAAACATCAATTACTTACTGGTGTAGATTATGAAAACTCATTTGCAAAAGCCTATACTTATGTTTTCTCTCCTACAACTTATGGAAGTGGAAATATCTACGATTTTGAAAACTTTAATCAAGGCACAGGAATTCCTGAAAGCACCAACACACGAATTGTAAAAACAACTACTAATAGATTTGGAATTTATGCACAAGATTTAATTTCAATTACAGAAAAATTTAAAGTTTTGGCAGGTCTTCGTTGGTCATGGCAAGAATCACAACCTATAACATACAATTTAGCTGTAAATCCAAATGTAACTACTAACGGTGTAAAACAAAAAGACATAGCTTTTTCTCCAAGAATTGGTTTGGTATTCCAACCTACAAAGAATACTTCATTATTTGCTAGTTACTCCGATTCATTTACTCCAAATACCGGAACAACAGTTTCTGGTGATGTTTTAGATCCGTCTATCATTGCTCAATATGAAGTAGGCGTTAAAAATGATTTTTGGAAAGGATTACTGAGTTTGAATGTAACTTTGTATCAAATAACAAACGACAATTTAGCTCAAACAGCAGAATTCAAAGCCGATGGTTCTACTAATACTGACACAACTGTAAAAGTTTTAAGTGGCGAAACCAAAAGCAAAGGAATTGAAATTGACATTACAGCAAGACCAATTGAAGGTTTAAATATCAACGCTGGTTACAGTTACAATGATATGCGATATACAAAAACATCTGGAACAAATGGAAGTTTTATTGTTGGCGATAGATTAGTAAGAACTCCAGCAAACACAGCTAATTTAAGTTTTTTCTATACCTTACCAAACGGAAAACTAAAAGGATTGTCTTTTGGAGCTATTGGAAATTATATCGGAAAACGTGTTGGAGGTTGGAACAATCAAGTAGTTGTAAATCCAACAACATTTGCAACTAGTATTAATGACAGAGAAATTCCGCTTAATGATTATACAACAATTGATTTTTCAGTTGGTTACGATTGGAAAAAGTTCTCATTATTGTGCAAATTATCAAATATTACCAACGAATTGAATTACACAGTTCACGAAAATTATAGCGTTAATCCTATTGCGCCAAGACAAGTACTAACATCATTACGATACAAATTTTAAAATCATGATTTCACCTTTAAAAGCTAGAAACTTACACCGCGATTTAGGATATTTTTACATTGGATTGATTATTTCCTTTGCCTTTTCAGGAATATTGATGAACCACAGAGAACATTGGCATCCTGAAAAATATACAGTTCAAACAAAAACTATTTCTGTAAACATTCCAAAAGATACAGAAATCACAGAAAAGTATGCCGAAGAACTTGGCAAACAACTTGGTATCGATGATAAAATTAGACGTCACAAAGTGAAAGAATACGAATTGAAAATATCCTTCGAGAAAAATGATGTTGAAATTGATTTAAAAACTGGCAAAGGTGAAATTGTAACCTTCTTAAAAACGCCCATCATTAGCCAAACCATGAAATTACATAAAAACACTTCTAATTGGTGGATTTATTACAGTGATATTTTTGGATTATCATTAATAACTATTGCGCTAACTGGTGCCATCATGATTCCTGCCGGAAAATTTACGTTCAAAAAACGTGGATGGAAACTAGCCCTAGCCGGATTAATAGTACCATTACTGATATTGATTTTTGTTTAAGGTTGAAGAGCTCCGATTTAGATTGGAGCTTTTTTTTTTGGTATATTTGGGAAGAATAATTATGATAAAAAATAAATTGTTAAACAATTTCTAAATTGAAAAATTTAAAATTACTGATTGATAAAAATAAAATTTTTACATTAATAATAAGTGGATTTTTATTCGCATACATATTATTTCGATCATATCATCAAGACAATATTTTTCAGATATTTATTTATCCTATTATTGGCGGAATTGGTCTTTATACACTTTACAAAGGAATTTTTGATGATATTGAGAGTTACAAGAAAACGAAAAAATTAAAGAGTTATTCCATAACAATTATTGGTATTATTTTAGTTATTCTGAATCTCGGAATAGTATCTTACTACGAAATAAAACTAAATTCTAAAACGTTATTTAAAGTAGAAAATCATGGTGTCTATGCTGATTTCAAAAAAAATGGAGAATACATAATTAAAAGTGGAAGTTGGGCAAGTAGAAAACACTTTTATGGAAAATATTCTTTAAAAGATAGTTTAATTACAATTGACAGAAAAAAGTTTGATGATGTTCTGATAACAGATAAATTCGTAATTAGAAACATCTCAAATGCTTTCGGTGAAAATGATAACGGAAAAACAAAAAAATATCTAATTCAAATTGATGAAAATAGTAAAGAAATAAAAAATAGGTTGTCAGGTTTTGATAATTCTAAAAATGAAATTTATGACAGATACTTTTTCGAAGTTATTGAAGATAACAGAAATAAAAATTAATTATTCAATATAAAATGCTACCAAAATCAAAAACCATCTTTCTATTACTCTCAATAGTGTTCCTACTATTACTAATTCCATTCATTGCGATGCAATTTACCAACGAAGTCAATTGGTCGTTGATGGATTTTGTTATGGCTGGGATGTTACTTTTAGGTACAAGTTTGGTAATTGAATTTGTTTTACGAAAAGTAAAAAGCACCAAACATCGCCTACTTATTTCTGGAATTATTTTACTTTTGTTATTCTTACTTTGGGCAGAACTTGCTGTTGGCATTTTTGGTAGTCCAATTGCTGGGAATTAATACTGATTTATGAGAAAAAATCTTTTTACTTTTCTGAGCTTTTTAGTTTTTTACATTTCTTTTGGTCAAAATAAAAACATAAAAGTTACTTATTTCTACCCTAAAGATTCTTTGCAATTCAATCAGCAGTTTGACGAATTGGATTATAATTACGAATTCAAAACTTATGGCAAAACAACCATGATTGTCCATTGCGAAAGTGCTTTTGGTGTTTTTGATTTTATATTTAAGAAACAAATTTTGAAACTTTCAAGAATTCTAGATTATGAAAAAACAAGTGTTTCAGAAGTATTTGATTTTAAAACTAAAAACTGGAAATTAACGGAAGATTCCAATCCATATCCAACCACAAATACAGAAATTGTTGACACAACCAATTTTAGTGAGCATAACTTATATGCTCTAATTGTAGCTCACGATCATGGTGGAATTGTTCAAAAAGCTAAATTTCAAGATTTTGGAAATGTAGTCTATTGGCCTGAATTTGATTATCCAAATTGTTCCATTTCTGATGAAAATAAAGATGGAATTCCTGAATTTTATTTGTCCTATTTTGGAAATAGTGATGGTTTAGACGCCAAACCTTACAAACAAATTGTGTACACTTTCAACAATAAAAACATCGAAAAAAGTAAAGCAACCTCTTATTATCCTGCAGGAAATGAAGGAGATAAATACTACATTGAAAATGATGAAAATTGGAAAAAACTTCCCATTTCTATCCAAAAGAAAAGTCAAAAACTTATTAAAAACCACAAGCTTAGATTTGAAACTAATTAGAAATAAAAAACCTCGTCTATTTCTAAACGAGGTTAAATTTTATCTTCTAGCTTTGAAATAGTCTTCAAAAGCTTCACAATCAGAAGTTAACTCTTTATAATGTTTGGAATAATTTACTTTTAAATCCTGATAGTATTTATTTTTTCCAAACAAATAATTCTGATAATCCGCATAACTATCACTGTAATTTTCGTCTGCTAAATAATCTAATTTATTTTTTTCACAGCGACCAATCATTCGTAAGCACAATGCTTTAAATTTTTCTGTTTTTGCATTTTTAAATGCTAGTAAATAGTAGGTTTTTGCTGAATTACATTCAAAGAATTCTTTATCATCAATCATTACTGAACGATTTCCATCGCTTGTCCAATAATAACGACGCATCATCCACGAATTGCCATATTGTGTCATATTGTAATAACAATTTGCAACCAAGAAATAGTAATAATCTTTGTCTTTTTCTTTTGGATTTTCAGCTTTATTTATGTATTTAATTAATTGCTTTGTAACAGTGTATTTATTCAATCGAATGGTATCTTTTATAGGGATAAATTCTGGTGTATATTTAAGTTCATAGAATGGGTTTTTGTCAAAAATATTGCTTCCATAAGCCCAACCATTTCCATTTCTTTCCCAATCAGAATATTTGTCATTCCAAAGTTTATTATCCACTTTTTTAAAACTATTTAAAGCTTTTGTCAATTTGTTCAATCGGATATATTTAGTTCCAACCAAATCATACAAACGAGGAATTTCTTTTTCTAAATTGGCATATTTAAACTTTGAAAATTCATCTGTTTTATCTCTATTATTATATACATTTTGTATTAAAACTTCTACTTGTTCTGGTGTATAAACCGCATTTATATAATCAAAATAATCATTGAAAAAATCGGAATAAGTATCGCCTTTGTTATCTTTTGATTTCCAAAATGTGATGTTATAGTAATCATGATTTTCATTATAATTAGTATAATTATTATTCATGACAGAATATAACAAAGCTGCATCAGTAGTATTTCCTTTAAACTCCAACTCTCTACCTAGAGCAAAAATGAATTTTCTGAAATGCTTATTTTTTAAAATTATAGGTTTAACTTCATTTAGAAGAATTGCTTTACCATAATCTTGATTTGCGGTTAAAACCAATGCTTTAATAACATCAATTTGATTTGCTGCAAATTCTGAATTTTTACTGGTTTTTAATTCTTCCAATAATGACAAACTTGATGCATAATCTTTTGTAATATAAAACAAATACGCTTTACAAGTTTTCCAAAAAGTTGGATTTTCAACAGAATTTAAATTAACTGAATTTATAAAATCTAGTAATTGAGAAGCATATTCTCTGTCGGTTTCCACTCTTTTTAAAACATCTGTAATTGAGTTTTCTTCGTTATTCCAAAAACTGTTTGTTGCAACCGATGGTTCAAATAAAGAGTAATATGGAGTGAAAACCCAATCTTCGATTTTATTAACTTCACGCAATAATAAAAAACTCAAGCCATCAAAATTGGGTTGGTATTCATAAACTTTTTTGATGTATTCTAACGATTTATCATGTTTTTTGATAGCTGCTAAAAGATATACATTGGCTTTTTCTTTGTTAGTCTTAGCATATTTCAAAACATCTTCAATTGCAACTTCGCTATTAAACTGTTGGGATACCATAAATCGTTTATCGGCTGCATTTACAAATACTTGTGCTGCATAAAAATTTGCTAATGCTTTATCTTGCTCAGCTAAAGTTCTAAAATACAAACTCCAATAAAACAATATATCTTTGTCTGATTTTGTTTGATAAACTCTATCAAAAAGCATTTTTATTTTTTCTAAATCACGATTGTAGAATGCCATTCGTATGGCTAAAAAAGTATATCTAAATTGTAATGCTTTGTTGGTAGTTGATTGAGATAATTTTATAGCTTGGTTCAATAATTTTGTTCTTTGAGGTAAAACCATGGCATCATTTCTTTCCCATGGATCGTCAACCCAGGAATTGAAAAATTCACAATTTTTGGCAAACTTCAAATAATTGATGGCTTCATAATCTTTAATTTTATAAAGATAACGAAGCATTTCATTATTGGTTTGTTGATTGATATCACCTAGACTGTAACTTTGCAAAACTTCTTCAACGGATTTATAGGAAACCTTGTTTTTACAATAACTTACCCATAAAACTTCGTTGGGCATTTTATCAAATTCATCATAGATTTCTTTAGGTTCAAATGTATTAGCAGAATAATAAAATGTTGAATAAGACTTATAACCTGTAATTTCAGGGAAAAAGAATGAGAAGCGAAGTTCTTCACCATAAGGATAAAAACCGCAAGCAAAAAGTGATTTACTTACTAAAATCAGAATAAAAACTAGAAAGTTCTTCATGGCTATAATTGCTTAATTGTTGCTCGTCTAAATGATATAGTGAAATGGTAGTTTTTTTATCTAATTTCACATACTTCCTCAAAAGCTGAATAGTTTGTTTGATTTTATTTGCGTCAGTTTCTTCAAACTTTACTTTATCTCCTATTCGCAAATAGGTTTCATTAACCACAGTATCTTTAATTACTGAATACCAAAACGGTTTTACTTCTTTTAAAATAGCTTTTACCTTTTTATTATCTGTATAAATCACATTAGAAAACTGTTCATTTTGATATACTTGCATCCAGGAATAAATAGGTAATGCAATATCAATATGCTTTGGATAATTATTTTCAACATCCAAATAACTTTCTAGTTCTTCTAAATCTAAAATGGAGTTTTTGGAATGGTTTTGTAATGGATTCAGCAAATTATAACACATTAAGGTTACTTTATCAACTGGTGGAATTCCCATTTTATCAGGATATTTATAAGGATACAATCGAAGTGTGCAACTGATTTCTTTTTTAGAAACTTCTTTTAATTTCTTTAGAAAATAGAAATAATTATCTTTAGATTTCATTGTCCAATCACAATCCATTTGATATTCACTTGGAGCTAAATGATTTCTAAATTTTTCTTTAGCATATTTTTCAATTAAGAAATTTACATTGTCTGCCAATGTGTCTAAACTTCCTTTCGTTGATTTTAGAAAAACCGAATTTTTAAGATAAACCGTTGGTACAATATTTAAACTATCTTGGCGATAGGAATATAATTGTGTTTTTGAAATAGGAAAATTTCCCATAGCATCACTATGGTCAACTTCAAAAAACTTTATGTACAACTTTTTAATTCCAAGATTTGTTACAATTGAATCTTCAGCTTGACTAATATTCCAATTATTACTTTTCCAATAATAAAAAGCACGTTCAACCTTTTCAACTTTATTGTCATTTTTACAAGAAAAAAGAAAAGCTGAAAACAAAACCAAGATTAGAATTTTCTTCATGGAAATTGAGATTTTTGATATAACGTAAAACTATATTAAATATATATATTTCTAACCAATTATTTATAAAAAAAACCTCGTCTATTTCTAAACGAGGTTGAACTGCAAACTGTGACTGAACACTGTTTACTATTTTAAAGGAATATTCGCTAAAATCTCTAAGAAAAATTTCCAGAATTTTTGAGAAGACGAAATACTGGCTCTTTCATCTGGAGAATGCGCACCGTGAATTGTTGGTCCGAAAGAAATCATGTCCATTCCTGGATAATTGGTTCCTAAAATTCCACATTCTAATCCTGCGTGGCATGCAACAACTTTTGGTTTATCGCCGTTTTGTTTTTCATAAATAGAAGTTAAAACGTCTAATATTTCCGATTTCGGATTTGGTGTCCAACCTGGATAGCTTCCGCCAAATTCAACTTCGCAACCAAACAATTCGTAAGCCGAACGCAGAGCATTTGCTAAATCAAATTTAGAACTTTCAACAGACGAACGTGTTAAATTTTGAATAGAAATTTCACCATCTTTCACAATCACTCTCGCAATATTATTTGAAGTTTCTACCAAATCTTCCATGTCAGCACTCATGCGGTAAACACCATTATGAGCTGCATAAATCGAACGAAGTAAACCTTCTTGAACTCCTAAATCCATCACTTTTGAAGGTAAATCTGACTTTACAATTTCGATAGTCAAATTAGGTTCCATTGTTTTGAATTCGGCTTTAATATCACCAATAACTTCCTGCATATCAAACACAAAAGCTTCGTCATACATAGCCGCTACAATCACTTTAGCAACACTTTCTCTAGGAATAGCATTACGCAAACTACCTCCAGAAATTTCAGCAATTTGAAGTCCGAAATTCTCAAAACCATCAAATAATAGACGGTTCATGATTTTGTTAGCATTCCCCAAACCTTTGTGAATATCCATTCCTGAATGTCCGCCATTCAAACCTTTTACAGTAATAGTGTAACCCACAGAACCTTCTGGAGTTTCTTCTTCATTATATTTTCTAGTTGCTGTAACATCAACGCCACCAGCGCAACCGATATCAATTTCGTCGTCTTCTTCTGTATCAAGATTTAAAAGAATTTCTCCTTTTAAAATACCGCCTTTTAGATTTAAAGCTCCAGTCATTCCTGTTTCTTCATCTATTGTAAAAAGTGCATCTATTGCTGGATGCGGAATGTCTTTACTTTCTAAAACTGCCATAATTGCGGCAACTCCAAGTCCGTTATCGGCACCAAGTGTTGTTCCTTTTGCTTTTACCCAGTCACCATCAACGAACATGTCAATTCCTTGTGTTAAGAAATCGAAATTAGTGTCGTTATTTTTTTGGTGCACCATATCCAAATGTCCTTGCAAGACTATGGTTTTGCGATTTTCCATTCCTGGAGTTGCTGGTTTACGGATGATTACATTACGGATTTCATCTTCAAAAGTTTCTAATCCTAAACTGGTTCCGAAGTTTTTCATAAACTCAATAACACGCTCTTCTTTTTTTGACGGACGTGGTACAGCGTTTAAATCGGCAAACTTGTTCCAAAGTGCTTTTGGTTCAAGGTTTCTAATTTCTTGACTCATTATATTTTAGTTTGTTAAGTTTCAAAGTAGCAAAGTTACAAAGTTTAATTTCTTTGCGAATTGATTTGTGATTATATTTACATTTCTAATTTTACTAATGAAAAGAAAATACATTCTCCTGATATTTTTACTTTTTCAGATACTTTTTCTGAAAGTGATTGCCTTTTTTCCTGAAACGGTTGAACGTATTTATAGCAATGGTTTGTACGTTTTTATTTCTAGATTTTCAAGAACACTTTTGGGCAAAATTCCTTTTTCTGTTGGAGATGTAATTTATGGACTATTGATTATTTATTTACTGATTCAACTTTGGAAAACGAGAAAATCGTGGCGAGGACAATGGAAAAATAATCTATTGAAAATTATTAATGTTTTGTCAGTGGCTTATTTTCTTTTTCATTTTCTTTGGGCTTTTAATTATTACCGAGTTCCGTTATTTGAAAAAATGAGTATTCAACGCGAATATTCTGATGATGATTTGTTTCGTTTTACTGAGAAATTAATTGCTAAAACCAATGAAATTCATTTTAAAATTACGAATGATAAAAATCTGAAAGTTCGCGTTCCGTATTCGCAAGATTCTATTTTTAAAATGACACAAAATGGATATGATAATTTAGGAAATCAATATACTTTTTTCAAATATGAAACTCCGAGTAGAAAGAAATCGTTATTCAGTTTGCCGTTGACTTATATGGGATTTGGAGGTTATTTGAATCCGTTTACAAATGAAGCTCAAGTGAATGATAAAATTCCGATGGTTGGTTTTCCGATGACGATAAATCACGAAATGGCACATCAAATGGGTTTTGCTAGTGAAAGTGAGTGTAACTTTATAGGATTTTTAGCAAGTGTAAAAAACGATGATTTGTATTTTCAATATTCGGCTTATCAATATGCGTTACGTTATTGCCTGAACAATATTGGCATGAAAAACGAATCTAAATTTGACTATTATAAAAATAAAATCAATCCTGGAATTATTGAAAACTACAAAGAAAGTGAAGCGTTTTGGAAAAGTTATGACACGATAATAGACAAAGGTTTTCACGCTTTTTACGATCAATTTTTGAAAATGAATCAGCAAAAAGATGGCTTGGAAAGTTATAGTAAATATGTGGATTTGTTGATTAATTATTATAAAAGTTCCGAGTTGTAAAGTTGCGGGTTTCGAGTTAAACTTAAAATAAGATAATTTATTAAGAGAAAAACTATATTTTGACAATAGAAACTTTAATTAAAAACTACCTTAATTTATATTTTTCAAATTAAAAATTTCAGGAAAAATTATCATCAAAAAGACAATTGATAAAGTTAAAACACAACTAATAATAAAATAATTACTTCCTAAATTTATTTGGTTTTTATTCCCATATTTATTTATCAGAAATTCATGTTTTTTATTATGAACTAATAAAAAATAATTAGTCAGTAAAAAAAACATAAAAATACTTAAAGTTCTGAGGTTTTTATTTAATGATAAAACACTAAAAAAATTACTATTAATATCAAAAAGAATAATCAAAAGAATACAAATTAAAAAAACATTTAAAAAGTTTGATACGACTAAAACAATAAGAGAAAGAAATAATGAAACTTTTGAATTTCCATTTTGGGAATGCAAAATTTTAAGAAATAAACTGACCCAAATTCTATAATAAATTTTTAACATAATTATTTATATATCAATTTAGTAGGTTCTGTATTAGAATTTGATTTTTTTCTTTTTCAAAAATATTTCCGAAACTTGAACCCGTAACCCGAAACCCGTAACCTTTAAACCTCGTCAGAAGTAAAAGTCACAAAACTTCTCTTTTTAAAAGGTCTTACAATTAATCTTCCTTCTCTATCAAAACGAACGTAGTTGTATACCCAATTTAGGAAAACAACAGCTTTATTTTTGAATCCGATTAGTGAAAATAAGTGCACAAACATCCACACAAACCAAGCGAAAAGTCCGTTGAAATGGTATTTTGGTAAATCTACAACGGCAAGATTTCTACCTATTGTTGCCATGGAACCTTTATCGTTGTATTCGAAAGGTTTCATTGGTTTATTAGCTAATAATTTCACTAAATTCTCTCCTAATAAAGCACCTTGTTGTAAAGCTGGTTGCGCCATCATTGGATGACCTTGCGGATATTTTTCGCTTTCCATTGAGGCAATATCACCAATGGCAAAAATATTATCGTAACCAACTACTTGATTGAATTGGTTTACTCGAATGCGTTCTACTCGTTCCACTAGAGATTTTGAATCCAAACCGTGAATGGCTGCGCCTTGAACACCTGCAGTCCAAATAACTGTTGCTGTTTCAAAGGTTAAATCGGAGTTGGTTGTGATAGTTCGTCCATCATAATTAGTTACACGAACGTTTTTGTGGACAATTACACCTAAATCTACCAAGAATTTTTCGGCGGCAGCAGATGATTTTTCAGACATCGTGTTTAAAACTCTGTCGCCACTTTGAATAAGGTTGATTTCCATTTTAGAAATATCTAAATCGGGATAATCTTTTTGTAGAATAGCTCTTTTCATTTCGGCAAGTGCGCCTGCTAGCTCAACTCCTGTAGGTCCTGCGCCTACTAAAACAAAATTTATTAGTGCATTTTTATCAGCTTCGTTTGTTGTTAAAACGGCTTGTTCAAAATTTTCAAGAATCAAACTACGAATGTTCAATGACTGCGGAATGGTTTTCATTGACATGGAGTTGCGTTCAATTTCTTTGTTACCAAAATAATTGGTTTTTGAACCGGTTGCAATTACTAAATAATCGTAATTTAAATCACCAATTTCTGAAATTACTTTTTGATTTTGAGTATCGATTTCTTTTACAGAAGTTAGTCTAAAGTAGAAATCTTTATATTCTTGAATTACTTTTCGAATTGGATAAGCAATGGAACCAGCTTCTAATCCGCCGGTTGCTACTTGATATAGAAGTGGTTGAAACGTATGGTAATTATGTTTGTCGAGTAAAACAACTTGCAGGTTTTTGTTTCTTAGTTTTTTAGCTATTGATAGACCTGCAAATCCGCCACCGATGATGACTACTCGTTTTTTATCTGAATGTGGAATGTTCATTGTAAAATGCAATTTTTCTTGAATACAAAGTTAGTTGTTTTTTGATTGTAAAAGTTGCTTAAATGTTTACAAGTTTTAGTGGTTTTGAAAATCTGATTTTATGTAAGACGATTACTGTTTAGCCCTGATTGGAGCAGTTACCTTGTAACGCGGAAAGCAGGAAAAAGGTTTGTAGAAATACTCAAGCGATTCGCTCCTTCAAAAATCAATTGGCATTGAAATTTGACTTTTGAAATTGAAATTGATTTACGTATCTTGTAACAAAATCTAGTAAAGGTTTACTAACGTATATATGAGCGAGAATTTGGAAAAAACGTTTGTGCAGCAATTGCGTGAAAATCAGAATATAATCCACAAGATTTGTAGGTTGTATACGTCTGATAGTGATGCTCATAAGGATTTGTTTCAGGAGATTACGATACAATTATGGAAGGCTTTTCCGAAGTTTCGTGGTGACGCCAAATTTTCGACTTGGGCGTATCGAGTCGCTCTAAATACTGCCATTACTTTGTACCGAAAGAGTACGCGAAGTGTTTCTACAGTGGAGTATGAAAAGCATAGTTTTTTTATTAGTCAAGACGAATATAATAGCGAGGAAGAAGACCAAATTAAGTTGATGTATCAAGCGGTGCATCAGTTAAATGATATTGAAAAGGCATTGGTTTTTATGTATTTGGAAGATAAAGATTATACAGAAATTGCCGAAACATTAGGTATTAGTGAAGTTAATGCAAGAGTTAAAATGAATAGAATTAAAGGGAAATTAAAAAGATGGAAGAGTTGGATTTATTAAAAAAAGACTGGAAAAAGAACGAAAATTCTTTTGAACAGGTATCGGAAGTGGATATATATAAAATGTTGCATAAGAAGTCGTCTTCAATTGTGAAGTGGATATTGATTATTAGCATTTTAGAAGTATTACTTTGGACAGGAATTAGTTTGGTTTACAATTCAGATGAATATTTTATTAGAACACATAGTGAATATTTAATTGAGTATTTTAAATACTTAACCATTTTTAATTATGCTGTTGTAGCTGTATTTATCTATATGTTTTACAAAAATTATAGAGCTATATCTACCATAACATCAACAAAGCAATTGATGAAAGACATTCTAAAAACAAGAAAAACGGTACAATATTATGTTTGGTATAATCTTGGAATGATGGTAATAAGTATGATAATTGGTTTTATATTAGTTTTTAATGTTGATCCGAAAATACATGAATTAACGTCAAAAGGAAATGTAATGATATTAATGATTGCATTTTGTACTGTTTGCACTTTAGTCTTCGTTGGTTTATTTTGGCTATTCTACCGATTGATTTATGGAATTTTACTTCGTAAGTTATTTAGAAATTACAACGAATTAAAGAAAATTGATTTATAAAAGAAAAGTCTCGTTATTAGCGAGACTTTTTTATTAATAATCCCACTGACGTAGGCGATTTAGTTTTTCTTGTTCTTCAATTTCTTCGGCAGGAATTACCTTTAAGAAAGAAGCGTGTTGTTCAATAGCATATTCAACTTTTTCAACAATTTGCTCGATAGTTTCATTTTCATAGTCTATTTCGAGTGGCTCTTTTATTGTAAATGATTGAAGAATATTTTTCTTTTTAAGGCGAAGTCCTTTTTTATCAAAAGAACGTCGAAAACCGTCGATAACTATTGGAACGACAATTGGTTTGTGTTGCTTGATGATGTGCGCTGTACCTTTTCTAACCGGTTTGAAAGACTTTGTAGTTCCTTGCGGAAAGGTAATCACCCAACCATCGGCAAGAGCAATTTTAATGTTTTCGGTGTCGTTTGGATTAACTTCTCTTTTTTCAGTAACGTCTTTTCCTCCAGCTCTCCAAGTTCTTTCGACTGTTATTGCTCCTACGTAAGCCATAATTCTAGGAAGTAATCCTGCTTTCATAGTTTCGCTAGCTGCAACGTAATAAACATTCATTTTTGGTTGCCACAAATAACCCACATTTTTGATGTTATCTTCTCTTCCAGAAAGGCTTGCATTAAAAACGTGAAACATTGCGACTACATCGGCAAAATAGGTCTGGTGATTGGAAATAAAAAGCACATTTTTATCGGGTAAATTTCTAATAATTTCCGAACCTTCAATCTGTAATTCATTAAATCCACGATAACGTCTATGAGTTATCACGCCGAAAATTCGGATAAGCCATTTTTTGATAAAAAGTATATGTCCAAAAGGATTTCGTTTAAATAATCCCATAATAATTTGTAGAAAATTGAAAGACAAACATACAAAAATTAAAATTTATAGAACCATTTTCAATACATCTTTTAACTCACTTAGCATCATTGCAGTTGCACCCCAAACGGAATGTTCCTCAATTTGAAAAACCGGAACTTCAATTAATTTAGAGTAGGAGGTTTCTAAATTTTTATTACTAATAATAGAGTCATCTAAAAGAGTAGATAATGGTAATTCAATAATTCCTGCAACTTCCTCTTCTTGAAGATTAAATATTAATTCAGTTTGAGACACTCCTAAAAAAGGATACACCAAAAAATTACTTGGCGGAATATAAATAGAAGAAAAATCTCTAATAATATGAATATCATTTGGATGAATACCTATTTCCTCATGAGTTTCTCGTAAAGCAGTTTGCTTTAAGTCAAAATCAATTTCTTCAACTTTACCACCAGGAAATGCAATTTGGGATGAATGAACTCCAGGATATGAATTTCTTACAATTAATACTAAATGTGTAACTTCATTTTTAGGATAAAACAACATCATTACAGCGGCTTTTCTTACCGAGCTAAGATCATAACTATTTTCCTCCATAATTTTAACTCTTTCCAAAGGTGCCATTTTAATATGTGAAGAAATAGAAGGTAATTCTATATTCAAAACATTTGTGATAGCATTAAAAAACAAGTCGAAATTCATAGTTATTAGTTCTAATTATTTATAAATTTACCAAAAAAACACAACAAACCCAAAAAATAAAATTCTAGATGTATAATAAAGAAGAAAGTTTAAAAATTAAAAAAGAATTTTGGGTACAATTTGCAGAAACATATCCCAGAAAATGGCTTTTATATGATACTAAGATAAAAGATGTTACTTTCAAATTCTATGTAGACAACAAAAAAGCTCAAGTTCTATTAGATATCGAGCCAAAAGAAGAAGAAAAAAGAAAAATATATTTTGAAAAAATAGAATCACTTAAAAACATACTACTAGAAGAATATTTACCAGATGCAATTTTAGAAAGAAATCATTATTTAGAAAATGGCAAAATAATAAGTAGAATATGGATTGAAAAACTAAATGTCAGTCTAAATAATAAAAACACTTGGAACGAAATATTTGACTTTTTTTGTGAAACAATGACACAATTCGAAATTTTCTTTTTTGAATACGAAGATTATATAAAAGACTTAGAAACCAATACTTAGTGTAATTTTTATGGCGTGCCACAAGGGCCGTGCTATCCGCTATATCTTTTCTTTTTTTAAGAAAAAAAGAAAAGGATGCCGCTACTATCACTCACGCAACCTAGTAAAAAACACCTTCTTCAATAAATAAAGCTAAAAACTATCCCTTTTAGGTACGGTTTTCAAAAAGATAAAGCAATTTCATTATCGTACTGCACTATTATTTTCGCTAAAAATAGTAAACTTAATTACTAATACATCTGTTTAGATAGTACTTATTCATTTTTTTTAAATGATATAAAACAAAAAACCTCTATCAAATAAATGATAGAGGCTTTCAAAAAGAAGGCGGCGACATACTCTCCCACAGTTATGCAGTACCATCTGCGCAATCGGGCTTAACTTCTCTGTTCGGAATGGGAAGAGGTGAGCC
>LNDX01000010.1 GCA_001464475.1 Flavobacteriaceae bacterium Ga0077528
ATTTTTGCTTACACCAATGATGAAAAACAATTATTTCTTAAAAATAATAAAACTTTAAGTCCTGCTATCAATGGGAAATTTCCATATAAAAATTTTAAAATTACCCAATGTCCGGTTGACAATTTTGAACAAAATGTAGGAATACTGATTTTGAACAATGATAAATCTTTAAGCTGCTACAACTTTGACGGAACCAAATCGTTTAAAATTGAAACTAATGAAATAGAAAAAACAACGGAATATGCTATTGAGTTTAAAAAAAGTGTGCGTCAAAAGTTTGTAGATTTCTACGGATTTGAATCAATCTTTTTTCCTGAATCTTTCTCGTTAAGTGATTTGGTTGGTGCTAGTTCTGGAAAGTTTTTCAATCGATTAATAAACAATATTCAACTTGGAAATGGATATACTTTAAAAATCAATAATTACAACTACGACTTGAATTCTCCTAACAAAACATATTTTAAAGACACCAAATACGACAATATTTACCACTTCAATTATTCCGAAAATCAATATTATTTAAAATTCACAAAAAAATCTACTACAGATGAATTGCATTTTTTTGTCAATCATCCAAAAATAAATCCCAACATTCTAATGTGTCCAAAAGAAGAATTAATGAAATTTGAATTAATGAAATAATTGAATTCAAAAACTTGAATTAAATCAAAGTCAAAAAAAGCCACAGTATTTGTGGCTTTTTTTGATGTTATTAAACCCAAACCTCATTTTTAACCTTGATTTTCTCTGCTGATATAAGAATGTCGGTCAAAACTCCTCTTGCTGTTACCGCTTTTCCAGCACCAGCACCTTGAATTACTATTGGAATTTCACCATACGATTTAGTATAAATTTCTATTAAATTATCGGCTCCTTTAAGTTGACCTAATGCAGTAGTTTTGGGAACCGAAACTAGTTTTACTTCCAATTGGTTTTTCTCTAAATCCAATTCACCAACGAAGCGCAACACGTGATTATCGGATTGTGTGATTTTGGCAATATTAAAGGATTTATCAAATAGTGATTTGTTGATTGCATATTGGGCTTTCGAATGTTTTTCATTCAATTCTGGTAACAATAATGACGTAACTTTTATATCCGACAGTTCCACTTTTTGTTCTAATTCACGAGCTAAAATCAATAATTTTCTAGCCACATCGTTTCCAGATAAATCTTCCCTTGAGTCCGGTTCGGTTAATCCGAGTTTTTCGGCATCTACTAAAATCTTTGAAAAAGGCTCATTTTCTGATGAAAACCTGTTAAAAATATAACTCAACGAACCAGAAAATACGCCTCTAATCTTAGTAATTTTCTCACCAGAATAATACAAATCACTAATGGTTTGAATCACTGGCAAACCTGCTCCAACATTGGTTTCATACAAAAATGATTTATCAAACTTCTTAGCTATTCTTCTCAAATCGTTATAAAAATCTAAATGTTGTGTATTCGCTTTTTTATTGGCAGCCACAATATTAAATCCGTTTTGAAGTAATGGAATATAATTTTTTAAAATATCAGAACTTGCTGTTGCATCAACTGCAATTAAATTTTCTAATTCAAGTTCTTTTACATAATCAATAATATCTTCTACTTTGAATGGAATTGCCGATTGCGCAAAATTGGCTTCCCACTGGTTTTTAACTCCATCTTTTTCAAAAAAAGCTAAAGTTGAATTGGTAATTATTGGAAATCGCAATTCGATATTTTTCTTTTCTAAAAAGAATTTCTGACTTTCTAAAACTTGATTCACTAACGTGCTTCCTACGTTTCCGATTCCGAAAAGGACTATATTAATTCTAAGCGATGACATAATTTTGTTGTTTTTGTTTATTAAAAATAGGTTTCAAAAATTGTTCTAATTGGGAATATTCTATTAAAAAAGCATCATGACCGTGAATGGATTCAATTTCATGATAGTAAATATTATTTTTTACAGATTTTAGTGCTTCAAAATCTTTTCGATTTTCGTCAGCAATAAAAAAATAATCGGTATCGACTGCAACGATATGAATATTGGCCTGAATCGAATTTGCCACAGCTAAAAAATTGCCTCTGTTTTTAGTAATATCATTTGTTCTTAAAAGATGATTCATGAGTTTGTAAGCCGATAATCGAAAACGATTCTTCAGTTTGATTCCGTGATTTAACAACCAATTTTCAATTTGAAAAACCGCTAATTTATCGTTTTGAGCTCTTTTAAATCGTTCATTAATAGATTGTGGCGTTCGATACAAAAGCATAGCATGCAAACGAGCATCTGCAATTGGATCATCAGAATTGTTCAAAATTTGATCTTGAATCAACACATTGGCAATTACCCAATCGGTGGCTTTCCAATCGGTTGCAATTGGAATAAGATTTTGAATTTTATTAGGTTGCAAAACCGCCATTTCCCATGCAATTGCACCTCCAAGACTTCCGCCAATGACTGCATAAACCTCTGAAATATTTAGATAAAACAATCCTTCCCAAAAAATATTGGCAATATCACGAATGGTGAATTGTTTGTAATCTGAAATCAAGTTTCCAAAATTGTTATCAAAACCATTTCCGGGAATATTGAAAGCTATGATGGTAAAAGAATTGGTATCTATCGTTTTTCCTTCTCCTATCAAGTCGTTCCACCAACCGTTTTCACCAGAGACATTGGAGTTTCCTGTCAAAGCATGATTTACTACCACAATTGGAGCATCACCCAAAGGTTGTCCAAATAATTGATAACTCAGCGGAAGATAGGGTTTTGTAGTTCCGTTTTCTAAAGTGAAATTAAATACATCTATTTTTTCTAACATTTTTTATTTTTTAAACCATTAAGGAATTAAGAAAATTAAGATTTGGCAAATCTTGGTGAAAAACTGCCTCCAACCGCGAAATCGGAGACAGTTCAAAACAAACAAAAACCTAAATCAATTTTTCTACTGGAAGCTTTACAAAAACCGACTTTAAATCGGATTTCAAATCTTCTATATCTTCTAAACCTACCGACAAGCGAATCAAATCTTTAGTTACGCCAGTAGTAAGTTGTTGCTCTTCTGAAAGTTGCTGGTGTGTTGTACTTGCAGGATGAATAATCAATGATTTGGTGTCACCAATATTGGCTAATAATGAAAATAACTTGGTTTCATCGGCTACTTTTTTGGCAGCTTCAAATCCACCTTTTAATCCGAAGGTTACGATACCACTTTTACCTTCTGGCAAATATTTATCGGCTAAAGTTTTATATTTTGAAGTCACTAAACCTGGATAATTTACCCAAGCAACCTCATCTTGTTCCTCTAACCATTGCGCCAAAGCCAAAGCATTCTCACTGTGTTTTTTAATACGAATTTCTAAAGTCTCCAAACCTTGAATCGTTTGAAAAGCATTGAACGGACTTAAAGCCGCGCCAAAATCACGCAATCCTTCAATTCTAACTTTAGCAATAAATGAGACAGCTCCAAGAGCTTCATAATATTTTAATCCGTGATAACCTGCTGAAGGTTCTGTGAATTCTGGAAATTTTCCGTTGCTCCAATCAAAATTTCCTGCGTCGATTATGACACCTCCAAGAGAAGTTCCGTTGCCTGTGATGTATTTTGTAAGTGAGTGAATTACGATGTCTGCACCGTATTGAATTGGGTTAAGTAAATAAGGCGTTGCGACTGTATTGTCAACAATAAAAGGAACTTTGAAAGATTTTGCCTCGTTAGCAATAGCTTCCAAATCTAAGACATCAAGTTTTGGATTTCCTAGACTTTCTGCAAAAAACACTCTGGTATTTTCTTGCGCCGCTTTGGTAAAGTTTTCAGGGTTTGATGGATCAACAAAAGTAGTTGTGATTCCGAGTCTTGGTAAAGTAACATTCAATAAATTGTAGGTTCCGCCATACAAGCTATTGGATGCTACAATGTGATCGCCAGCTTTTAGTAATGTTAGAAAAGTGGTTGCAATTGCTGATGTTCCAGAAGCGGTAACTACTGCTCCTATTCCACCTTCTAGTTTTGCCAAACGTTGCTCCAAAATATCGTTGGTTGGGTTGTTTAATCTTGTGTAAATGAATCCTGCTTCTGCTAAACCAAATAAATTGGCTGCATGTTGCGAATCATTAAAAACGTAAGATGTTGTTTGATAAATTGGAACAGCTCTAGTTCCTGCATTTTTTGTTACGTCGTGTCCTGCGTGTAAAGCGTTGGTTGCAAATTTTTGTGTGCTCATGATTTTTAATTTTAGATGTTAGATATTAAATTTTTGAATTTACTTTTGATAAGAATCTGAAATGAATTCAGATTAAATAAAAAAAGTCCCTTTGGATGGCATACCAAAAGGACTTTTACACTAGAAATATATATTTCTTTTACGTTTTCCGTTTTTGGTAATAGCAAATGCCGATACAACACATCATCATGTGCATCATCATACAAGACATCATATTTTTTGCTATTACGTTCATTTTAGAATTATTATTTTTTGAAATTAGTTGAAAAAAAAAACCTCTGCAATTTGCAGAGGTTTGATTGTATATATTTTAAAAACTTAAAATTATGCAATAAATGTCCTCTGCGGAAACTTCCACATCATACAACACATATTGCAAATAGTTAAATTCATTTTTTCTTCTTTTTGATGACGCAAACTTCTGAACTATTTTTCAATTGACCAAATGAAATTTGAAAATTTAACATTTAGATAAAGAAAAGTTATATATATAATACTACGTATTATGTTTTTAAAAAGTCTTTTTATTTTAACATAAAAGTTAAAAAAAAAACAGCCTTGAATTACTTCAAAGCTGCTTTCACAATTAACCTCAACTAATTAACTAATCTATTATAATTTCTGCTAAATTTTGATTTTCTTTTACTTTTCCTAATTGGATTGTTTGCAATTTTCTTTCTATGCTACCATTTCCTTTTCTAGTGTAAACCTCAACCATTACAGTCGCCGGACCATTTTCTGTTAATGCACTTTCACCAAAATAATTGGTTTTAATGATGTATTTTCCTTTTACGGCATTGCGTAATAAGTATTGCTCTGGTCCATAACCTTGTGTAAAATCTTTAGAAAATCTTGCACCTGCTTGTGTATCTCTGTGACCATAATAACATTCTTCACCTGTTGGTTCAATAATATGCAAATCGATATCAGTATCCATTTGATTCCAGTTTAAAATTATTCTGATTTCTATTGGCATTTTATCTAGATATTTTTTTTCTAATTTATCTGTTTTAATGCTTTTGTGTTCTTGCATCATGCGGTTTAAATCCATTAAAATAATATCTTCAACACCTGCATATTGTCCGCTCATTTCACCATAATAATTGACTTCTAATCCTTTTATTAATTCATCAAAAGCCGCTTGAAACTGACCATTATCTTCTAAAGTCAAAGCCAAATCACGATGTGCTTGTGGCTCTTGTTCTCGCCATATTGATACTTGTTTAGCCGTATTCAAAGCATCGTCATAAGCTTCCCATTGGCGCAATACATAAGTTAAGGATTTATACAATTGATGATTTTCTAATCCTAAATCGGCAATAGAGCTGACAATCAATAATGCTGTTGCTTTATCTCCAGAATCATAAAAATGATTAGCTACATCAAAATAAAAACTCGGATTGGTTTCTTGACCTTCACGCAATTCCAAATACAAACCATATTTTTTATCTGCTGGAGCATTAGCTAAAGCTTTAAGATAAATTCTATCTGGATTCCATTTACTTATTTTAGTCCTATCATTGTTTACAAAACCATTTTGATATGTAACATTAGCATTTGAATCGTTTGACCAAGCTGTATTTGTTTGAACATTTATTCCAGATACTTGACCTGATAATGTTCTTACAGTATTTGGATTAGAAGCCACCGATATTTCTTCAGATTTGACTACACTGTAAGCACTAGTTATACTTCTTTTTTCTCTTACATTTTCTTTTTCATCATCTTCATCATCTTGACTTGAATCTCTCCTTACACCCACTGCTTGCACAACAACTTCATCTAGTTGAACATTAGATTCTCTCAATGTTACATCAATTCGTTTGGTATTCCCAACAGTTAAAGTCATATTTTGCATACCAACAAATTGAAAAACAAGCACATCACCAACTTTAGCATCAATAGAATATTTTCCATCAATATCAGTACTTACACCTCTTGTTGTTCCTCTAACAACAACAATAGCGCCAGGCAATGGCCCTTGGTTATCATAAACTAAACCTCTAACAAAACTTGGGTTAACTCCACTAAAACTAACATTCCTTGGAGGAGTTGCTACAACTGGTTTTGGCTTAGGAATTTTTATTGGTTTTGGTCTAGAATACTTGGTATTATTATCCCACCACAATTTTAATGCTTCGTAATATTGAGCAACATTTTGCCAATTGTTGTATTTTTTTGCCTCTGCATTGGCGATTTGCTGTTTCATCATTCTATCAAATTCAGGACGCAATTCAGCAGGTGGAACAATATCATATTGAATATAATCGGATAAATTTTCTAAAACAATAAGCGAAGTATTGTTGGTTACAATTCCATATTTTTTGCCTAAAGTTTCTATCTCTTCTGCATTCTTTTTGTATTGGATTTCTAAGTTGGCAATTTTCTTCTGAGCCCATAATTTTTCTATACTAACATCTGTTGAAGCTTGTGTTGAAGCATTGATAACTATAGTTTTTTCTATAGTTGGAGTGTCTCCATAACCAAACAATAAAACAACTTGATTTTGTTCTTTCAATGAAATTCCGGCTACGCTAAAACTTCCTGAAACTGGTGTTCCGACCATAGGATATAAATCGGTTACCATGAAATTTTCTTTTACACCCAAAAACTTAAGACTTTGATAAACCAATTTATCTAAAGCATCTTCAACTTTTAATTGATTCAAATTGATAAAATTACCACCAGTTTTTATAGCATTATAATTCAAAAAAGCATAATCAGAAGATGGCAATGAAGTAATGGTATATACTGGTTTTTTAGTTGATGGCAAAACATTAGAACTCAATGAAGATAATCCATCAGTGAAGTACAAATACTCATCATGAACCGGTAATTTGATTTTAGAAAAACGTGTTCCTCCATCGTATTTTACTTGCTTTAAAGCTGCATTCAATTCACTCCAATCACCATTTTTAATTTGGTAAGTCGCTTTTTTATCAAAATTATATCCTGAAAAATAAAGTGCAACTTCTACAGTATTCAATCCTTTAAAATAAGCATCCAATAAAGCTAATTCTTTTATCAAATCGCGTTTTCTACTACTTAAAGACACGTCCCAAATTAATCCAATTGAGTTTGGATTTTTCTTTTTTATGTTGGCACCATCTAAAACAGTGTTTGCATAAAAATAATGTTGCCCATCAACAGATTGAACGACAACACTAGGAATGTCTTGACGAATTGGAATAGAAATCAAGAGCTTGTCTTTAGGTTTGTAGTTATTTTTGGTCAACGAAGTTTGATAACTTTGATTCAAATTTTCTAAAGCTAAAACACCTTCATCATTCGTAACCGTTGGAGTAGCTGATGCTCCTAAAACTGCTACAGTCAATTCAAAAACATCTAATGCATAAGGATAACTACTTAACATTTGATATCCTAAATGGGTTGCATCTATACTACTTAATTCTTGTTCGTAGCCAATAATCACAATACGTTTTCCATTTGGTGGTAAAGGATAAATGCGTGTACGAAAATTATTTCCTTCTACTTTTTCCAACAATCCTGGATCTACACGACGGTGTTCTATAGCTTCAAAAACTTGTTTTCCTTTATTCTTATTCACTGGAACAGCTTCACGCATTTTACCATTAATATCAATTGCATATCGCGAAACTGAAACGCCTTCTGGCAAAGGAAACAACAGCTCTGCTTCCATCTGATGATTGGTTCCATTAAAAAAGTGCATCTCTGTAGTAGTATAGGCAATATTTCCAACGACTTTTACATTTACTTTTAACTGACTTAATCGCACCAACGACGAATCTTTACCTTTAACATTCAACTGAGGATTTTGAGCTTGAACCCAACTTCCAAAAAACAAAAGCGAGATTAGAATTAGATTTTTCATATGGATATTTATTTGTTTTCTTTCAAAACGTGTTATAATGTTATAGAGTAGTTATTTTATAAAAAGGTTGGGATAGAAAAATATATTTATTTACTTTTATGCATAAAATAATTGTTCAGCATGTCCAAACTACCTCATATTACCACTAGTATTTTCAGCATAATGTCGCAACTGGCAGCAGATTATAAAGCCATAAATTTATCGCAAGGCTTTCCGAATTTTCCTGTCGATGAACGTTTAAAAAACTTAGTTGCTCAATGGTCAAAAAAAGAAATTCATCAATATTTACCGATGGCTGGTTTTCCTCCACTACTTGAGAAAATCGCGACACTTACCCAAAATTCTTATGGTAGAAAAGTGAATCCGAGAACTGATATTTTGATTACTGCAGGCGCTACAGAAGGTATATTTGCTGCCATACAAGCATTAGTTGAACCAAAAGAAGAAGTTATCATTTTGGATCCTAGTTATGATTGCTATGAAACACCTATTTTACTTTGTAATGCTATTCCAAAACGCATCAATTTAAACAATGATTTCTCTCCAAATTGGGAACTTATTGGAGCTACTATGAATAATAAAACCAAAATGATAATCATTAATAATCCTCATAATCCTACTGGAAAAACTTGGAGCGAAAACGACTTTGTACAACTCGAAAAATTATTAGAATTGTATCCAAAAGTTTTAGTTCTTTCCGATGAAGTTTATGAATACATCACTTTTGAAAACAAGCATATTTCGATACATCATAGAGAAAAACTCAGAGATAGAAGTGTTAGCGTTTCCTCATTTGGTAAATCATTTCACATTACAGGTTGGAAAATTGGATATTTAATTGCTCCTGAAGATTTAATGATAGAAATTAAAAAAGTGCATCAATTTTTAGTGTTCAGTGTCAATAGTATTGCTCAATATGCCATCAATGATTATATGGATTTAGTGCAAGTTTCTGAACTTGGAAATTTTTACCAACAAAAGCGAGATTTATTTAGAAACTTAATGCAAAACTCTAAATTTGAACTACTTCCATGCGAGGGTTCTTATTTTCAAATAGCTTCTTATGCTGCTATTTCTGATGAAACAGATTTAGATTTTACTAAGCGTTTGGTTACAGAATTTGGAGTAGCTACCATTCCACTTTCACCTTTTTATGATGATGGGAAGCAAACACAATGCATTCGTTTTTGTTTTGCCAAAGAAGATAACACTTTGATAGAAGCAACGAATCGATTGTTAAAATTATAATATTATGCGTGCATAATAAATTATTTTCTATATTTACACTTCTAAAACAAACTAAACTATGGATTTTTCAGCAAAAATGCTTCGTGACGATGCACTAAAAGGTAAAACAATTGTAGTAACCGGTGGCGGAAGTGGCTTGGGAAAAGCAATGACAAAATATTTTCTAGAATTAGGTGCTAACGTTGCAATTTCTTCAAGAGATTTGGAAAAATTAAAAACTACAGCATCAGAATTAGAAAAAGAAACTGGTAGTAAATGCTTACCTATTCAATGTGATGTAAGACATTATGACCAAGTAGAAGCCATGCTTGCAGAAGTTTTAAAAACTTTTGGAAAGGTAGATGTTCTTCTAAACAATGCAGCAGGAAATTTCATCTCTCCTACTGAAAGATTATCTGCAAATGCATTTGATACTATTATTGATATTGTTTTGAAAGGTTCGAAAAACTGCACTTTAGCTTTTGGAAAACATTGGATTGAAACGAAACAAACCAATTGCAATGTTTTAAATATTGTAACAACTTATGCTTGGACGGGTTCTGGTTATGTGGTCCCAAGTGCTACAGCAAAAGCAGGAGTTTTAGCTATGACAAGAAGTTTAGCTGTAGAATGGGCAAAATATGGTATTCGCATGAATGCTATTGCACCTGGACCATTTCCAACTAAAGGTGCTTGGGACAGACTATTGCCTGGTGACTTAGCAGAAAAATTTGACATGGCTAAAAAAGTGCCATTAAGAAGAGTTGGTGATCACCAAGAATTAGCAAACCTTGCTGCTTATTTAGTTTCCGATTTTTCTGCCTATATCAATGGCGAAGTTGTTACTATTGATGGTGGCGAATGGTTACAAGGCGCAGGACAATTTAATATTCTAGAAAAAATTCCACAAGAAATGTGGGATATGCTTGAAGCAATGATAAAAAATAAAGGAAGTAAGTAATAGTATTCCGTGATCAATATTCAGTGGTCAGTAAAATACCTTTTCAAAAAAGTCAGTTAGAATTTTCTATCTGACTTTTTTATTTGAAAAAAGAATTATTGTCTAACAATTTAGTACTGAACACTGAAAACTAAATTTTACAAGATTGTTAACAAATAACACTTTTATAAACCATAAAAAATTGTATTTTTACCACTCAAAATTTGAATCAAATAAATGGGTAAAATCATTGCAATCGCCAACCAAAAAGGTGGTGTAGGAAAAACGACTACTTCGGTAAATTTAGCTGCATCACTAGGAGTTTTAGAAAAGAAAGTTTTATTAATCGACGCCGATCCGCAAGCCAATGCGAGTTCGGGTTTAGGCATTGATGTAGAAAGTGTAGAAATTGGAACGTATCAAATTATTGAACAAAGTAATATTCCTGAAGAAGCAATTGTAAAATCTACTTCTCCAAATGTTGATATAATTCCTGCGCACATTGACCTTGTTGCCATTGAAATTGAATTGGTAGACAAAGAAAATCGTGAATATATGCTTAAACAAGCTTTAGAAAGCATTAAAGATAAATACGATTATATTTTAATTGATTGTGCACCATCATTAGGATTACTAACATTAAATGCTTTAACAGCAGCCGATTCTGTAGTAATTCCAATTCAATGTGAATATTTTGCTTTAGAAGGTTTAGGAAAATTATTGAATACAATAAAAAGTGTTCAAAAAATTCATAATCCAAACTTAGATATTGAGGGATTACTTTTAACAATGTATGATTCGCGTTTACGCCTTTCAAATCAAGTTGTAGAAGAAGTTCAAAAACATTTTAACGATATGGTTTTCAAAACTATAATTCAAAGAAATGTAAAATTAAGCGAGGCACCAAGTTTTGGAGAAAGTATCATTGCTTTTGATGCAACTAGCAAAGGAGCGATGAATTACTTGAGTTTGGCAGAAGAAATTATTAAAAAAAACAGTAACTAATTTATGGCGAAGGCACTAAAAAAACAAGCTTTAGGAAGAGGATTGTCTGCTTTGTTAAAAGATCCTGATAACGATATTAAATCAATTGATGATAAAAATGCTGACAAAGTTGTTGGTAATATTCTCGAAATTGAAATTGATTCTATTGAAATAAATCCGTTTCAACCTAGATCTAATTTTAATGAAGAAGCATTAAAAGAATTAGCTTCATCAATCAAGGAACTTGGTGTTATTCAACCTATTACTGTAAGAAAATTAGATTTCAATAAATACCAATTAATTTCAGGTGAACGTCGTTTACGAGCTTCCAAATTAGTTGGAATGACTACAATTCCTGCCTACATCAGAATTGCTAATGATAACGAATCCTTAGTAATGGCATTGGTTGAAAACATTCAACGTCACGATTTAGACCCAATCGAGATTGCTTTATCGTACCAACGTTTGATTGAAGAAATTCAACTAACTCAAGAACAAATGAGTGAACGAGTTGGAAAAAAACGTTCTACAATCACAAATTATCTTCGTCTTTTAAAATTAGATCCGATTATTCAAACAGGAATTCGTGATGGGTTTATTAGTATGGGACATGGTCGTGCAATGATTAATATAGATGACCAAGATGTTCAAACTGATATTTATCAAAAAATTGTAAGCCAAAACCTTTCTGTTCGTGATACAGAAGCTTTAGTTAAAAAACACCAAGATGGATTAAAGCCTATTACTGCGAAAGCAAAAAAAGCAAGTTCATTTTCTATTGCTGACGACCAAAAGAAAGCCTTTACAAATTTCTTTGGAGCAAAAGTTGATGTAAAAGTTGACGGAAAAGGAAAAGGAAAAATTGCAATTCCATTTCATTCAGAAGAGGATTTTAATAGAATTGTAAAATTAATCAACGGTTAGTGATTAAGTCGATTTACATATCATTATTCTTACTTCTTTTGGGAAGCAATTTGTCGTTTAGCCAAACTGAATTGGGTAAAGATTTAGTAGCTTTAGATACTATTAGCAAATCTCAAATCAATCCGCTTGCACCTGCAAAAGCAGCTTTTTATTCAGCTGTTCTTCCCGGTTTAGGACAAGCTTATAATAAGAAATATTGGAAAATTCCTATTGTTTATGGAGCTATGGGAACTAGTATTTATTTCTATATTAGTAATAATAAAAAATACCATCAATATCGCGATGCCTATAAAAGTCGATTAGAAGGTTATACTGGAGATGAATTTTCTTATTTAGATGATTCACGACTTATTGCCGCACAAAAATTCTATCAAAGAAATCGAGATTTATCGATGCTTATCACTGGATTGTTTTACATTTTAAATATTGTCGATGCTAACGTTGATGCTCACCTAATGCAATTCAACGTAAATGAAAAACTTACTGTAAAACCAGACATTTACAGAAATGACTTCACTTCAAGACAAAATCTTGGTATTTCTGTAACTTTAAAATTATAAAGTTTTCTTAAAACTGTAACAAACAACATCACAAGCTAACTAACTCATCATGAAAATAGCACTTCTTGGATACGGAAAAATGGGTAAAGTAATTGAACGAATTGCTTTAGAAAGAGGTCATGAAATCGTACTAAGAAAATCAAGTGCTTCTTCTTTTGATGGACTAGATAATGCTGATGTTGCCATAGATTTTAGTGTACCAAATTCTGCTGTCACAAATATTTCTGAGTGTTTGAATAACGGAATTCCAGTAATTTCAGGAACTACAGGTTGGTTGGAAGATTACAATAAAATGGTAACACTTTGTGAAGAAAAAAATGGTGCTTTTATATATGGTTCTAATTTTAGTTTAGGAGTGAATTTATTTTTTGAATTGAATAATTATTTGGCAAAAATGATGTCAAAGTTCAATCAATATAAAGTTACGATGGAGGAAATTCATCATACTCAAAAGTTAGATGCACCAAGCGGAACTGCTATTTCATTAGCAAAAGGAGTTATAGAAAATTCAAATTATAGCAATTGGACTTTAGATAATCCAAATGAAAACGAAATTCAAATAGATGCCAAAAGAATAGAAAATGTTCCAGGAACACATAGTATTTTTTACACATCAGAAGTAGATACTATAGAAATCAAACATACAGCACATAATCGTGATGGGTTTGCCTTAGGTTCAATAATAGCAGCTGAATGGATAGTAGGAAAAAAAGGTGTTTTTTCAATGAAAGACGTTTTAGAATTAGAATAAAGAAAATAGATATAGAAGATTAATTGAATTAAGATATTTCTTAAACTTTTAAACTCATAAACTTTTAAACAAATATAAAATGACAGCATATCAATGGTTTGTGTTTTTCCTAATTGTTCAACTAATCCACGGATTGGGAACATGGAAATTATATGAAAAAGCAGGAAGAAAATCTTGGGAAGCATTTATTCCGGTTTACAATTCGATAATTTTGATGAAAATCATAAATCGACCTACTTGGTGGACATTTTTATTATTTCTTCCGGTAATCAATCTAATGATGTTTCCTATTGTTTGGGTTGAAACCTTGAGAAGTTTTGGAAAAAATTCTTCAACTGATACTTTTCTTGGAGTGATTACTTGTGGGTTTTACATCTACTACATCAATTATACTCAGAATGTTGAATATATAAAAGACAGAAGTTTAACTCCAACAACCAAAACTGGTGATACTATAGGCTCTTTGCTTTTTGCAATCATTGTTGCAACTTTCGTTCATACTTATTTTATTCAGCCTTTTGTAATCCCATCATCCTCTTTAGAAAAATCTTTGTTAATTGGTGATTTCCTATTTGTAAGTAAGCAAAATTATGGAGCAAGAACGCCTATGACAACTATTGCAGCGCCAATGGTTCATGACACCTTACCATTTATTAAGACAAAATCATATTCTACTTTTCCGCAATTACCTTATTTTAGATTTCCTGGTTTTGAAAAAATAAAAAATAATGATATTGTAGTTTTCAACTGGCCAAGAGATACCTTATTCCATATGTATCTTTCTGCTGATAAAAGATATGAAAAACCCATCGACAAAAAAACAAATTATGTAAAACGTTGCGTTGGAATTCCTGGTGATAGCCTGCAAATCAAAGATGGAATTGTTTGGATTAATGGAAAAGAACTGATTTTACCAGAAAGAGCAAAGCCACAGTACAACTACAATGTTTATTCCAAAAAAGGTATTTCTGCAGAACTATTGAAAGAGGTTGGATGCACTGAATTTATGAGATGTTTTGAAGTCACACTTTATAATGAAGAACAGTCTAATGTGATCCAACGTTATGCAAGACGAGTTGAAGAAATATCAAAGGATGGAAGATATAAGATTTTTACTGATGGCAATGGTATTCCCGAAAGTGATATAAAAAAATACTCCTTAAATATCCAAGAAATTTATTTACTAAATAACATGGCAACTCTAACTTTTGATGCCGCAAAAAAATTAAAAGCAAGCACTTCAATTGATTCAGTTGTAAGATATATCAAAAAAGGACGTGAAGAAAACATCTTCCCATGCAAACATCACGATGGAGCTGATGAGAACAAAATTGCTTGGAGTGGCGATAACTATGGTCCTATTTACATTCCACAAGCTGGGAAAACGGTTGCGTTAACTTTAGAATCTCTTCCATTCTACAAGATTATTATCAAAGAATACGAAGGAAATAAATTGAAAGTTGTTGGCAATGATATTTATATTAATGACAAAATAGCAACTACTTATACTTTCAAACAAAACTACTATTGGATGATGGGAGACAATCGCCATAATTCTTTAGATGCGCGTTATTTTGGTTATACTCCAGAAGATCATATAGTAGGAAAACCAATTTTTATTTGGATGAGTTGGGATTCTAATGGTCAAGGAATTATGAATAAAATTCGTTGGGAAAGATTGTTTACAACTGTAAGTGGTGAAGGACAACCTCAATCTTATTTTAAATATTTCTTAGCTTTATTAGCATTATACTTTGTAGGAGAATATTTCTGGACTAAGAGAAAAGCAAAAAAAACAGAATAGTTTATAGTTTATGGTTCATAGTTTGTGAGCCATAAACAACAAACCATAAACAATGAATCATATAATTTTATATCCTACTTATTTTCCATCAATAAGTCAGTTTATTGCAATGGCGCAAGCAGATTCGATTACTTTTGAAATGGAAGACAATTTCCAAAAACAAACCAATCGTAATAGAATGTACATATACAGTCCGAATGGCTTGCAAATGTTGAATGTTCCTATCAAACATAGTAAAGAACGTCATCAAAAGACAAAAGATGTTAGAATTGAAAACGACTTTGATTGGCAAAAACAACATTTTAAATCGCTTGAAGCTGGCTACAGAAGTTCAGCTTTCTTTGAATATTTTGAAGATGAAATAGTACCTATTTTTGAAAAAAAATATGATTTTTTAAAAGATTTAAATTTTGACACCATGACTTTGGTTTCAAAATGTTTACGAATGCCATTAACATATAGTGAAACTACTGAATATTTTCAAGAAGTTCCAAACTTCAAAGACTTCAGAGATTTAGCTAACGGAAAAAAAGACACTACCATCATTACTCCATACACACAAGTATTTGATGATAAACATGGTTTTATAAACAATTTGAGTATTCTCGATTTGCTTTTTAATGAAGGTCGTTATGCTTTAGATTACTTAAAAAACCAATCATTATAATCACTCAATCATTAACCTAGCAATGATTGGATAATGATCTGAATTTTTGAAGTTTGGAAAGCTTTGAAAACTCTTAACTTGAATTGATTTGTCAGTAAAAATATAATCAATTCGTGCAGGATAATATTTGAAGTTATAGGTTTGACCAAAACCATTTCCTACCTCTTCAAAACAATCGTTCAGGTTTCCTTTAATACTTCTATAAACATACGAAAAGGCACTGTTATTCATATCGCCGCAAATAATCATTGGATATGAACACTCTTTTTTGTGTTTGACTAAAATCTCTGCTTGCAATTGCTGTTTTGTAAATGCTTTACTAATTCTTTTTACAACTACTTCCGATTTGTGTTGGTTTATAGAATCAACATTGTCTTGCATTTCGTTAACATCTGGCGATATTTTAATCGATTGCAAATGCATATTATAAACACGAATGGTATCTTTTCCTTTTCTAATATCGGCATAAACGATTAAGTTATTAGATTCTGGAAATTCAATATTACCTTTATCAATAATAGGATATTTTGAAAAAATCGCTTGACCTGTTCTAATTTTATTGCCTTGCATAAAAATAAACTTATGCTTATACACACGTAAATCTACATTAGCAGTTTCTGAATATTCTTGAATACAAAGAATATCGGGATTTTGATCATTAATAAATTGCTTAATCTCATCACCTACATTTTCCTTAGGCAACCATTGAAAAAGATTGAATAGTCGAACATTATAACTCATAACCACAAAATCCTTTTCTTCAAAAGTTTTTTCATTAGAAGAAAACTTGTAAAACTTATTTACGAAAGTAATTCCAAGAATTAATACGATACCAGAAAGCATCATTTGTCTCTTTATTTGAAACAACCAATAAATAAAGAATAATCCGTTTAGTATTAAAAATAAAGGCAATATAAGTGTCAAAACAGATAAAAACGGAAAAAACTTAGGCGCAAGAAACGGCAAAACATAAGCAAGAAAAGTCAATACAGTCAACACTATATTGAAAAAATACATTACTTTATTAAACCATGAGAGTTTCTTCATATTACATTGCCGCAAAGGCACTAAGACACAAAGTTATTTTTTTTAATCTACAAAACTGAACACTGAACACTGATTACTGAATACTATTTACCAGCTTTAAACAAAAACTCCTTTTCTTCTGTTGTTAAACTATCATAACCCGATTGACTTATTTTATCTAAAATCTCATCAATTTGTTGTTGTGTTTTATCTTTTACTACTATCTTACTTTTAGTTGTAGTATTAGATTTTTTTGTATTAACATGAACTTTTTTGAATGGTGTCGATTTCTTCGGTTGAAACAAATTAACAAAAAAATCAATTACTATGGTTACAATTCTACTTAAATCCGTTCCGCTTTGAAGTAACTTGATATAAATAACTCCAAAAAAAGCACCAGCAATGTGTGCAATGTGTCCACCAGTATTCTCTACTAAAATTTGCATTATATCTAAAATCAATATAACAGCTGTTATGTGCCAAAGTTTTACATTTCCAATTAGTAATAACCTTACTTCCATCAAAGGCTGATATGTTGTTGAAGCGACCAAAATAGATAAAACTGCAGCTGAAGCACCAACAATTGGAGCATTTATTCCCATCAAGAAATAGGAAATAGCAAATGTCAAACCTGCAAAAATTGAACTAAGAACATATAGTCCAATAAATTGTTTTTGTGTAAAAAACGTCAAAAACAATCTTCCTGAGAAATTGAGCATTACCATATTAAAAAACAAATGCCAAAATCCAGAATGAAGAAAAGCATAAGTCAAAAATGTCCAAGGAAATATCAAAAAATTATTTGGATTCGAAGATAAAGCTAACCATGAAGGATAATCAAATTGATATTCCTTAAACTTAAAAAAAAGCACTAACGACAATAGAAACATTCCAACATTCCAATAAATTACTTTATTAGTGATGTCACCAATTTTGTATTGCAATTTTATATCGTCAAAAATCCTACTCATTTAGTTCCAACGTTTATGATTAAATTGATTTTTCTTCCAATACCACATCATTATAAAACCTGTTAATGCACCACCAATGTGAGCAAAATGGGCAATTCCTGTACTTCCTGCGCCAAAAATTGAACTTCCTTTAAATCCTAAAAATAAATCAATTGCTAACAACCCAGGAACAAAATATTTTGCTTTTATTGGAATTGGAATAAACATCAAAGCTAATTCAGCATTTGGAAACATAAAAGCAAAAGCTACTAAAAGACCATAAACAGCTCCTGAAGCTCCTACTGCTGGAACGTGATAGGAAATACTTAATGCATCAACCCCATCTTGTCCAATTACATTTAACCATCTTTGATCAAACATATTTTGATTTAGTAAACTAAGCACATCCTCTTTTTTAAAACCAGAATCTAGTAAATACGATAGTTCATTTCTAAACTCTAAATAATTAATAAAACTATGCAACAAAGCTGCTCCAAGTCCACATGAAATATAAAAAAACAAGAACTTATTTCCACCCCAAAAATGCTCTAAGGCACTTCCAAAGGAATATAGAGCAAACATATTAAAGAAAATATGCATCAATCCACCATGCATAAACATATGCGATAATGGTTGCCAAAACTTAAACATTGGGTTTTCAAAATAGTACAATGCAAAATAACTTTCTGCAACTGGAACCAACTGACTTCCAATAAAAAAGATAATATTAATTATCAAAAGTTGTTTTACAACAGGTGTGATATTCATCATAGGGCAAATCGTTTATCAATGTCTTCCACACGCATCGTAATGAAAGTAGGTTTTTGAAAAGGTGAAACATTTGGTTCTTTGCACGCGAAAAGATTGTTTACCAAATTCTCTTGTTCTTTTTCAGTCAAATAAGTTCCAGTTTTTACAGCCAAACTTTTGGCCATAGACTTAGCAATAGTATCATTTTGACTAAAACTACTATCCGGAATTCCATCTTGTAAATCGGAAAGTAATTGCTCCAAAACCATCGAAATTTCACTTTCTGTAGTATTTACAGGAATTCCAGAAATATGAATAGAATCCGTATCAAAAGCTTCAAAAACAAATCCGGTGTTTTCTAAAGAAGGTTTCAATTCGGCTATCAATTTCAGTTCATTATTTGAAAAATACATCTGCAAAGGAAACAACAATTGCTGACTTGAAGCTTGCTGAACCGTCATATTCGTAAGAAATTGTTCATACAAAATACGTTGATGCGCACGACCTTGATCCATAATAACCATTCCAGACTTTATTGGACTTACAATGTATTTTTTATGAATTTGATACGTTCTATTTATCGTTTGTTCTTCTTCTTTTTCGTCAAATAATGATGCGGTCACTTCTTCACTTTCAAATGAAAAGGTTTCTACTTCTGAAGTATCATTTTTCAATCCTACATACAAACTTTCCCAATTAGAACCAGCAACTTCTTGCTTTTTATAAGAATTAGAACCTCCTGAAAATTGTTTGCTTGGCTTTTGCTTCGCCAATTCGCTATAGCTCGGGTCGTCTGCAAATGGATTAAAAGTACTATCCACCTGAACTGTTGGATATTCTGCAGTTTTATTTTGATATTGATATGGTGTATCTAAATTTGGATCTCTATCAAAATCTAAAACAGGCGCTACATTAAATTGTCCTAAACTGTGCTTGATTGTAGAACGCAAAATCGCATACAAAGCATGTTCATCATCAAACTTAATTTCTGTCTTAGTTGGATGTATATTAATATCAATCGTATTTGGCGGAACATTTAAGTAAATAAAATACGTTGGTTGCGAACCATTAGGCAACAAACCTTCATAAGCAGCCATCACCGCATGATGCAAATAACCACTTTTTATGAATCTATCGTTTACAAAAAAGAATTGTTCACCTCGATTTTTCTTAGCGAATTCAGGTTTTCCAACAAATCCTTCAATAGTAACAATTTCAGTTTCTTCTTGAATTGGAACAAGCTTTTCATTGGTTTTACCAGAAAAAACATTCACAATTCGCTGACGATAATTAGAATTTGGAAGATTAAACATTTCACTTCCATTGTGATACATTGTGAAATAAATGTTTGGATGAGCTAATGCTACACGTTGAAATTCATCTACAATATGACGAAATTCAACTGTTTCTGATTTCAAAAAATTACGTCGTGCCGGAATATTAAAAAACAAATTCTTCACAGCAAACGAAGTTCCTTTTGGCAAAACTGATGGTTCTTGCGAAACAAATTTGCTTCCTTCAATAATTATATGAGTTCCAAGTTCGTCTTGTTCTTGTTTGGTTTTCATTTCCACATGAGCAATAGCAGCAATAGATGCTAAAGCTTCACCACGAAAACCTTTGGTATGAAGCGAAAATAAATCTTCCGCTTGACGAATTTTGGAAGTGGCATGACGTTCAAAGCACAATCTTGAATCGGTCACGCTCATTCCTTTTCCGTTATCAATAACTTGAACTAACGATTTTCCGGCATCTTTTATAATTAATTTTATATCCGTTGCTCCAGCATCAACAGCATTTTCTAGTAATTCTTTTACTACAGAAGCAGGACGTTGCACCACTTCACCAGCGGCAATTTGGTTGGCAACATGATCGGGAAGTAATTGAATTATGCTAGACATTTATTTGTATATAGTTTGGAGTTTATTTTCATGGTTAAAAACCAAAGTTAGCAAATTTAAGGAAAATCTATTGTTTATTATAGTTAACAACTTACTAAAAAAGAAAAAACCTACTCTTTGAAAAAGTAGGTTTAAATTTTATGTTTTTATAACTTGAGTTAGAATTACTTATTTTCAGAATTCCTTCTTAAATCAGCCATTTTTATGGCAGCAATTGCTGCTTCTGTTCCTTTATTTCCATGAACTCCTCCACTTCTATCGATAGATTGTTGCTCGTTATTATCAGTAAGCAAACAAAAAATCACTGGAACATCAGTTTGAACATTCAAATCTTTTATTCCTTGAGTCACACCTTCGCAAACAAATTCGAAATGCATTGTTTCGCCTTTTATAACACAACCAATCGTAATTACAACATCGACTTCTTGTGTTACAATCATTCGTTGTGCACCATAGACTAGTTCAAAACTTCCTGGAACATTCCAACGAATTATATTTTCTTGAGTAGCACCACAATCTAAAAGCGCCTCAATTGCACCTTTATAAAGTCCTTCTGTGATGTGGTCATTCCATTCTGAAACAACAATCCCAAACCGAAAGTTCTTCGCGTTTGGGATTGTGTTTTTATCGTAATTGGATAAATTTTTATTAGCTGTAGCCATTTTATTAGTGTTCAGTGCTCAGTTTACAGTGTTCAGCAACAAACTGCTAACTGAACACTGAATACTGAATACTAATTATTGAGCCATTCCAATTAAAGCATCAATTTGTTGTGCTTCTGGTGCAGTCTCATATTTTTCTTTGATTTGAGTAAAATATTTCAAAGCATCCGATTTTTTACCTAAAGCCAAAGCCGTTTGTCCTGCTTTATATAAATATCTTGGAGTTGTAAACTCATTTACATTTTGTTCTGAAGCTTTCACGTAAAAATCTAAAGCTTTTTGTGTATCATTCTTTTGAGCGTAAGCATCACCAATAGCTCCAGTTGCAATAGCACCTAAGAAAGCATCTTTAGATGAAAATTTCTCAAGATATTTGATTGCATCATCATACTTTTTAAGATTTAAAGAAGCAATACCAGCATAATAGTTAGCTATATTTCCAGAATCAGTACCAGAATATTGGTCAGCGATTCCAGGAGCTCCTTGTTTTCCTTCAGAACCTTTAAGAACTAAAGTATATAATGAATCTTGTTTTTTAGTATCAGTAGCATCAGTAGCTAATTGAAAATTCTGTTGAGCAACAAATAAATCTTCAGTAGCATCAACTTGTTTTGGCTCAGCAATAAACTTTTGATAAAGTAAATAACCAATAGTTACAAGAGCAACAGCTCCTAAAAATCCTAAAATATATTTTTGGTTTTTAGCAACAAAATCTTCTGTTTTCGATGCTGTTTCATCTAATGCGTCAAATGCTTTTGCAGTTGTACTATCTTTAGCATCAACATTTGGAGTATCTTCAATAAAATTAGCGTCTACTTTTTCTTCTTTTTCTTTTGGTGTTTTGTAACCTCTCTTATTATAAGTTGCCATTTAAATTTAATTTAGTGTGCGCAAAAATAAAATTTTTATTCTAATTTGAAAGTCATTTTGTCGATAATTTTCAATAATTTGCACCCACTTAAAAAAAAATACTTATCAAGTCGCTGATTATAGTGTTTTCAAGCCATTACAAATGTTTTTAAAAAAAATTTCTTTATTCAATTATAAAAATTTTTCGGAAGCTTCCTTCGAATTTGATTCCAAAATCAATTGTTTCGTTGGAAAAAATGGTATTGGAAAGACCAATGTGCTTGATGCTATTTATCATTTGGCTTATGGAAAAAGCTATTTTAATCCGTTAGCGGTCCAAAATATTAAACACAATGAAGAGTTTTTTGTAATTGATGGCGAATTTGAAAAAGCAAAACGAAATGAGCAAATTGTAAGTAGTTTCAAAAAAGGGCAGAAGAAAATTCTGAAAAGAAACGGAAAACCTTACGAGAAATTTTCAGACCACATTGGATTTATTCCGCTTGTGATTATTTCACCGGCAGACAATGACTTGATTATTGAAGGAAGTGAAACTAGAAGAAAATTTATTGATAGTGTTATTTCGCAATTGGATTCCTCCTATCTGCAAGAATTGATTCAATATCAAAAAATTATCAGTCAACGGAATGCTTTGCTGAAATATTTCGCACTAAATCATGTATTTGAAACCGATACTTTATCAATTTACAACGAACAGTTGAATGATTTAGGTCAGAATATTTTTGAAAAAAGAAAACAATTTATCAATGATTTTTTACCGATTTTTAATAAACATCATCAAGCTATTTCTGGTTCAGAAGAAAAAGTGCAATTGGTTTATGAAAGTCATTTATTTGAAGGAACAACATTACATTTATTAGAGCAAAATTTGGCGAAAGACAGAGCTTTGCAATATACTTCTGTTGGAATTCACAAAGATGATTTAGCCTTTCAAATTGATGGTTTTCCTATAAAAAAATTTGGTTCTCAAGGTCAGCAAAAATCGTTTTTAATTGCTCTTAAACTTGCTCAATTTGAATTTGTAAAAAAACAAAGTGGCGAAAAACCCATTTTATTATTTGATGATATTTTTGATAAATTGGACGAAACGCGTGTGAGTAAAATTGTAGCAATGGTCAACCAAGAGGAATTTGGACAATTATTTATTTCTGACACACATCCAGAACGCACAGAAAGTATTGTAAAAACCACCCATCAGAGTTATAAAATATTTAGTTTGTAACATTTGTTATATTGTTCTATTTTTACTTCTTTAATTTTGCTTCAAAAAAATATTATGAGAAAAATTCTATCAATACTATCGTTATCAATCCTATTTATTAGTTGTCAAGGACAAACAAGTAAATCTGTTGAAACTGCAGAATCAAATGAACCCATCAAAACCCTAGCAGGAATTGATTATGAAACAAAATTATTAGGAACAAAAAATCCTCAATTATTAGACGTAAGAACTCCTGAAGAATATTCTGTTGAACATCTTGAAAATGCCTCAAACGTTAATTGGAACGGAAGTGATTTTACTGCAAAAGTTGAAAAATTAGACAAATCAAAACCTGTATTTGTATATTGTAAAGTTGGCGGAAGAAGCAGTCAAGCAGCCAATAAATTATCTGAACTTGGATTCAAAGAAATCTACAATTTAGATGGCGGAATCATGAAATGGCAAGGAAAGAAAACTTCAAATTCAGCTGTAACACCAAAAGGATTATCGGTTTCAGAATTTGAAAAACTAATTAATTCCGACAAAAAAGTAATCATTAATTTTTCGGCTAAATGGTGTGCGCCATGTAAAAAAATGGCACCTTATTTAACCAAAATGCAAGAAGAATTAAAAGGTAAAATATCATTAATTAGATTAGATGCCGATGAAAACAAAACTTTGTTGGAAACTATGAAACTTGATGAATTACCAGTAATTTTGATTTATGAAAATGGTAAAGAAACTTGGAGACATCTAGGCTTTTTATCTGAAGAAGATTTGAGAAAACAACTTTAGAAAGTACGAAATATAAAATACGAAGTACGAAGTTTTTAAAAAATAAAGTTAGAGTGTAATTCTAACTCAACACTAGGACAATATGATAACAAAAGAAGCGCTTCAATTTCTAGCCGATTTAATTGCAAACAATAATACTGAGTGGATGCATGAGAACAAAAAAAGATATGAAAGTTATAAGAAAGACTATCATAACTTTATTGCGTCTATTCTTAATGAAATGAAGCCATTAGACAAATCGCTTGAGCCATTGGAGGTTAAAAATTGTACATTTCGTATCAATCGTGATATTCGTTTTTCTAAAGATAAATCGCCTTACAAAACCAATATGGGTGTTTGGATGTCTCAAAATAAAAACAGCAAAAATGCTCCTGGTTATTACATTCATTTTGAAAAAGGAAACTGCTTTATCGCAGGTGGCGTTTGGTGTCCAGAACCTAGTGAGTTAAAATTGATTCGTAAGGAAATAGAATTTTTTCACGACGATTTAGAAGCTATTGTTGCTGATAAAACTTTTAAAAATGAGTTTAAAGAACTGACTAGAGACGAAAGCAATACTTTGAAAAAAGCACCAAAAGATTTTGATCCCAATCATCCAGCGATTGAATTTTTAAAATTGAAAAGCTTTACCGCTTCACATAAAATCGACGAAAAACTATTTACTGATAAAGATTTTAGTAAAATCATAGCTCAAAAACTAATCGCACTAAAACCGATGAATGACTTTTTGAGAAGAGCTTTAGAAACAGAAGAATAAAATCAATTAAAAATTAAAAATTACGAATTACGAATTTTTAATTTCCGTATTTAGAATCGTAATTCGTAATTTCAAATTCGTAATTATTCATGCAAATCCACAATAATTTCTCCTTAAAAAAATACAACACTTTTGGTATCGAAGCCAAAGCCAAACAATTTGTAGCGGTTCATAATATTGATGAATTAAAATCTATTTTAGAAAATCACGCTTCAGATAAGAAATTCATTCTTGGTGGTGGAAGCAATATGCTGTTAACAAAGGATATTGATGCTTTGGTAATCCATGTTGATTTGAAAGGAAAAAAAATTATTAAAGAAGACGACGATTTTGTTTGGGTTGAAAGTCAAGCAGGCGAAAATTGGCACGAATTTGTACTTTGGACCATCAATCAAAATTTTGGTGGATTAGAAAATATGTCGCTGATTCCTGGTAATGTTGGTACAACTCCAGTTCAAAATATTGGTGCTTATGGAACCGAAATTAAAGACACTTTTGTTTCTTGCGAAGCCATGAATATTCTATCTCAAGAAATGAAATCCTTCACAAAAGAAGATTGCAATTTTGGCTATAGAGAAAGTGTTTTCAAACAAGAAGCTAAGGGTAAATATGTTATAACTTCTGTAGTTTTCAAACTCACAAAACGCAATCACAAAATCAATACTTCGTATGGTGACATTACAAAAGAATTGGAAAAACAAAATGTTATAACTCCAACATTAAAAGACGTTTCCAATGCTGTGATTGCCATTCGTCAAAGTAAATTACCTGATCCAAAAGAACTTGGAAATAGCGGAAGTTTCTTTAAAAATCCGATTATTTCAAAAGAATTATTCGAAAAAGTACAACAAAAATTTCCAGAAGTAAAATTCTTTGAAGTTTCATCAACAGAAGTTAAAGTTCCTGCAGGTTGGCTTATAGAACATTCAGGATTAAAAGGTTATCGAAAAGACGACGCAGGAGTTCATAAAAACCAAGCACTAGTTCTAGTAAATTACGGAAACGCAAGTGGACAAGATATTCTAAATCTATCTAAATACGTTCAAAAAACTGTTTTTGATAAATACGGAATTGCTATTGAGGCGGAAGTGAATGTGATATAATATCAAATTTTAGATTTTAGATATTAAATTTGAAAATCTGCTATTTAAAATCTAAAATTCAAAATTGAATTTCATACTTTTGCAATCGTTTTTAAATAAGACCATAAAGCCATTATGTTACTAATTTTACTTTGTTTATTCATTGCTGTTGTAGTTGTTCAATTCCTATATTATGTAGTGTTTTTTGGTAAATTTTCTTTTGCTAAACCACAAACTTCTACACCAAAAAGAGTTCCGATTTCAGTAATTGTTTGTGCTAAAAACGAAGAGGAAAATGTGAAAAGTTTCGTTCCCTTATTGGCTGAACAAAATTATCCAGATTACGAAATAGTACTTATTGACGATGCTTCGAGCGATGAAACCTTAGAAATTTTTGAAGCTTTTGAAAAACAATATTCTAATGTTAAATTAGTAAAAGTAGAAAACAACGAAGCGTTTTGGGGAAACAAAAAATTTGCTCTAACACTTGGAATCAAAGCTGCTAAAAACGAATACCTTCTTTTTACAGACGCTGATTGTTACCCAAAATCAAACGATTGGATTAAAGAAATATCAGCCCAATTTACCCAACAAAAAACGATTGTTTTAGGTTATGGTGCTTACGAAAAAATTAAAAATTCGTTTCTTAATAAAATCATCCGTTTTGAAACCTTATTGACGGCAACGCAATATTTTTCATGGGCTAAATTAGGAAAACCTTACATGGGTGTTGGTCGTAATATGGCCTACAAACGTGAAGAATTTTTCAAAGTTCGCGGTTTTATGGATCACATGAAAATTCGTTCAGGAGATGATGATTTGTTCATTAATCAAGCGGCAAATGCCAAGAATACAACTGTTTGTTACACACCGGAAAGTTTTACTTTTTCAAAACCAAAAACTACTTTTAAAGATTGGTTTACACAAAAAAGAAGACACGTTGCCACTGCACAACATTATAAAGCATCCGATAGAACGCAATTGGCTATTTTTTATGCAACTCAATTATTGTTTCTAATTTTACCAATAATCCTTTTAGCATTCCAATTTCAGTGGATTATTGTACTAAGTTTGATAGGTTTCCGTTATCTATTTGCATGGTTATCACTTGGATTTGCAGCCGGAAAACTAAAAGAAAAAGACGTAATGTATTGGTTTCCAATTATTGAAATCGTTTTAATATTCACGCAACTTAACGTTTTCATCACCAATACCTTTTCAAAACCCGTTCAGTGGAAATAAATCCGTACATAGAAAAAGCTAAAAAAGGCGATCAAGTTGCCTTCACTTACCTACTCGACCATTATTGGAACGAGGTCTATGGATTTATGCTAAAACGTACCGAAAATGAAACCGATGCCGAAGATATTACTATAGAAACATTCTCCAAAGCATTCGATAAATTAACCACTTACAACCCTGAATTTCAATTCAATACTTGGTTAATAGCCATTGCAAAAAACGTTCATATTGATTTACTTCGCAAAAAAAAATCAACACTTTTTGTTGAAATTACCGACGAAGAAGATCAACAAGCTTACAATATAGCAGACACATCTCCAACGGCTGAAGATGAATTGATTACAGAGCAAAATTTATCGCAACTCTTACAATTTATAAAAGAATTAAAACCTCATTATCAAGAAGTTATACAACTTCGTTACTTTCAAGAAATGAGTTACCAAGAAATTGCCGAACAACTTGAAGAACCTTTGAGTAACGTCAAAATCAAACTCCTACGCGCCAAAAAACTCTTGGCAGAAATCATCCAAACAAAACGATAATTATTTCTGGAAACGAATGGCTTGGTTGCTTTTGGTTTCCCTATTCCTGCTTTACATTACAATCTTTGTTTATCAACAAAGGATTTCCATTGCAATCAGGGTTAGCTAGTCCATGTATTGAATAGAGTTCCAGATTCACAAAAACTCAACTATAAATTCAATTTACAAACAATACATTATAATAAATTACATTTTCTTACAAAAATCATACAATATTGGAATAATCTTTGCGTTATTAAAACAAGAAACAGATTAAAATAATTTTACAAAGTTTTTGAAATCTAAAATCTAATATCATAAATCTAATATCTAAAGCTTATGTAACATCGATACTTAACAATTAAAACTATAAATTATGTCAAACTTAAGTATCTTTGAAAAAAAGTGGTTAGACCTTGTATTTGAAGGCAAAAACCAAGAGTATGGTGCATACAAATTACGTCAAGACAGCACCAAAACAACCATTATTGCATTCTTCTCAGGAATTCTATTCCTTGGTTTTGTATCAGGAATGGGTATGCTTTTAAGTTCTTTTGGAGCTAAACCTGTAATCTTGCCAGAGGAACCACTAAATGATTCTATTATAGTAGTAAAGTACGTAGAACCATTAGTTGAAAAACCAAAATCTGCGGAACCAGTTACTAATAATAGCGCTCCTGTTGAAAAAGCTCCTGTAAACAAAAAAATTGTTGTTGCTGCTACAGTTGAAGCAAAAGAACCTGTTCCAATAACTTCTGAATTACCAAAAATCAATACTCCAATTGGCACACCAGGAACAGGAACTCCAGGAACACCAGGTGTAATTGATGGTGGCGGAACAGACCCAAAACCAGTGGTAATTGCTCCAACCGGTCCTGTCACTCCTGCAGAGCTAGACAAACAACCTTTTTTTCCTGGAGGAATTAAAAAATTCTATGAGTACGTGGGAACAAATTTTGAAAAACAAAATATTGATGAAGAAGAAGGGCAAGCAATAAGAGTTTTAGTATCTTTTGTAATTGAGAAAAATGGATCAATGACAGATATTGAAGTAACAAGAAAAACAACTCCAGAAATTGATAAAGAAGCTATCAGAGTTTTAAAATCTTTAAAAACTAAATGGGCTCCTGGAATTAAAAATGGAGAACCTGTAAGAACTCAATTTACGCTACCAATTACTGTAATGCTATAATTATTGATTCCTGACTTGTAATTCAAGTTAATAAATGTGTGAACTGCTTTGCCAAAACAAAGCAGTTTTTTTTTGAAACAAAGTATAAATATTTCTTAATGATTAAAAATCTGAAATAGAATAATCAAAATCTAAAATCTACATTCGTATCTTTGCATTTCAAAAAAAGTGAATATGGAAACGGCTACTGAAAATAACCTTCCAATTGGAAAACCAAAATGGCTAAAAGTTAAGTTACCTATTGGTCAAAAATATACCGAACTTCGTGGATTAGTTGACAAATACAAACTAAATACTATCTGTACCTCCGGAAGTTGCCCAAATATGGGTGAATGTTGGGGTGAAGGAACAGCTACTTTCATGATTCTTGGTAATATTTGTACGCGTTCTTGCGGATTTTGTGGCGTAAAAACTGGACGTCCAGAAAATGTTGATTGGGATGAACCAGAAAAAGTAGCGCGTTCAATAAAAATAATGAACATCAAACATGCTGTTATCACTAGTGTTGATAGAGATGATTTGAAAGACATGGGTTCAATTATATGGTTAGAAACTGTTCAAGCCATTCGCAGAATGAATCCGAACACTACTTTAGAAACTTTAATTCCAGATTTTCAAGGAAATACTAGAAATATCGATAGAATCATTGAAGCCAATCCAGAAGTTGTTTCTCACAACATGGAAACGGTTCGTCGTTTAACTCGTGAAGTTAGAATTCAAGCAAAATATGACAAAAGCTTAGAAGTTTTAAGATATCTGAAAGAAAAAGGTATCCGCAGAACTAAATCAGGAATCATGTTAGGTTTAGGAGAAACTGAAGCAGAAGTTATTGAAACTATGCAAGACATTCGCAACCAAAATGTAGACATTATAACTATTGGACAATATTTGCAACCTAGTAAAAAACATTTACCAGTAAAAGAATTCATCACACCTGAACAATTTGAAAAATACGAAAAATTAGGTAAAGAAATGGGCTTTCGTCATGTAGAAAGTGGAGCTTTAGTGCGTTCTTCTTATCATGCTGAAAAACATATTTTATAAATAAATGTCAAGAGATTTAGCCAACCAACAAGCAGCCATCAAAGCAACCTATTTTAGTTTAATAGGCAATGCATCTTTAGCTGTAATTAAAGGATTGGCAGGTTTTTTTGGCAATTCTTATGCTTTAATTGCTGATGCAATTGAATCAACAACCGATATTTTTTCTTCATTTTTAGTATTATTTGGAATCAAATATTCCAGCAGACCAGCAGATGAAAATCATCCTTATGGACATGGACGTGCCGAACCTTTGATAACATTTATTGTTGTTGGTTTTCTAATAACATCAGCAACAATTATTGCCTACGAAAGCATATTAAATATTGGAACACCACATGAATTACCAAAATCTTGGACCTTAATTGTGTTAGGATTAATAATTGTTTGGAAAGAAATCTCTTTTCAATTAGTTATGAAAAAAAGCATCGAAACCAATAGTTCTTCACTAAAAGCAGATGCTTGGCATCATAGAAGTGACGCAATAACATCTGTAGCTGCATTTATAGGTATTTCTATTGCTCTATTTCTTGGAAAAGGATACGAATCTGCTGATGATTGGGCGGCGCTTTTTGCTTCAGGTTTTATTTTATATAACAGCTATTTAATTTTCAGACCAGCATTAGGTGAAATAATGGATGAGCATTTATATGATGATTTAGTTGAAGAAATAAGAACCGTTTCGCATAAAGTGAAAGGTGTAATTGACACTGAAAAATGTTTCATAAGAAAAGCCGGAATGAAATATCACGTTGATTTACACGCCATTGTTGATGCTACCATTTCTGTAAAAGAAGGTCATGATATTTCACATCGTTTAAAAGATACTTTGCGTGAAGAAATTCCACAACTAGGTCACGTTTTAATACACATAGAACCCAATGACTAAAACAAAAATTGCCATAAATGGTTTTGGAAGAATTGGAAGAAATCTTTTCAGATTACTTATCAATCACCCAAATATTGAAGTTGTTGCCATAAATGATATTGCTGACAATAGAACTATGGCACATTTAATAAAATATGATAGTATTCATGGTGTTTTACCTTATCAAGTTTCATTTGATGAAACATCAATAATCGTTGATGGAAAATCATATGCCTTTTATCACCAAAAAGAAATTTCAAATCTAAATTGGAATGGAATCGATATTGTAATTGAATCTACAGGAAAATATAAAACATTTGAGGAAATCAATGCTCACATCATTTCAGGTGCCAAAAAAGTAATTCTTTCTGCACCTTCAGAAGTTTCCGAAATAAAAACTGTGGTTCTTGGAGTTAATGAAAGTATCCTTGACGGAACAGAAAAAATTATTTCCAATGCAAGTTGCACTACTAATAATGCAGCTCCAATGATGAAAGTCATTAATGATTTATGTGGTATTGAACAAGCCTACATTACAACTGTTCACTCTTATACAACTGATCAAAGCCTTCACGACCAACCGCATAAAGATTTACGTCGTGCTCGTGGTGCAAGTCAATCCATTGTACCTACAACAACAGGTGCGGCAAAAGCTTTAACCAAAATATTTCCAGAAATGGAAGGAAAAATTGGAGGTTGTGGCATTAGAGTTCCTGTGCCTGATGGTTCGTTGACCGACATAACTTTCAATGTAAAACGAGCTGTTTCTATCGAAGAAATTAATGAGGCATTCTTAAAAGCTTCTCAAACAAATTTAAAAGGAATTTTAGATTATACTGAAGATCCTATCGTTTCTGTAGACATTCTTGGAAATCGAAATTCTTGTCTTTTTGATTCACAATTAACTTCTGTAATAGATAAAATGGTAAAAGTTGTGGGTTGGTACGACAACGAAATTGGTTATTCATCGAGAATAATTGATTTAATACTACTTATTCAAAAATAATTTCTTTATTTTAGACCTCGAAAAAAAGGAATTTTCCTATTATGAGGTATATTTTTGTTTTATTTTTTTTACTTCCGATAATTTCATTTTCTCAAATAAAAAATTCTGAGAAAATTGATAGCACCAATTATTATATTGATTTAGTGAAGTTTAACCAGAAAAAAAACAATTATAGAAATTGCCTTATTTATTCTCAAAAAGCATTAGATTTTGCGAATAAAACCAACAATCAAAAATCAATTGCTGATAGTTATTCTAACTTAGGAGTTATATACTTAGAATTAAAAAAAATTGATGATGCTATAGATGTTTTTGTAAAAAGCATTGCAATTTATGCCACATTACCATTCTCCTCTCAACAAGCATTGGCTCACTACAGCATAGGCGTTTGCTATCTTGAAAAGAATAATTTAGCCATGGCTGAAAAGAATTTCAATACCGCTGGAGTCATTTATGAAAAAATCAAAATTCCTAGTGCAATTGAAATGCTAAATCTTCAAAAAGGAATTGTTTATAAAGAAAAAGGCAAAATTCACTTAGCAATGCCTTTATTTGAAAACATTATTATAAAAAAAGACACTAGCGATACTTATAAAACTAAAGCTGAAGCATTATACCAAGTAGGAACAATTGAATTTGGGAAAAAGAGATATAACTTAGCTATTAATTATTTCAATAGAGCTCTTGAAATAAACAAAAACAATTTAGAACAAAAAGCTAATATAATTTTGGCGCTTAGTGAGTGTTTTGAAAAATCATTGAATATTGAAAAATCACATTATTTATTGAAACAATATCTAAGATTGAAAGATAGTTTAACCTATTTAAATGATAAAAAAATAGGGAATGAAGATTTTGCTTCTTTCAAAGATTCCGAAAAATTAAAACTGATTGAACAAATTGATAAAGACAACAAGAATCAAGAAAAAGCGAATACTTTTGCTAAGCTAATAAGCATATTGGCTATTGCACTAATCTCTATTTTGTCACTCTTAAGTTTGTCTCTTTATAAAAACAATGTACTAAGAACAGAATCTAATGCTTTACTTAAAGAAAAAAATAAAGAACTTGAAATTGCTAAAGAGAATGCCGAAAGAGCAACCAAAGCTCGTTCAGAATTTCTTTCTACTGTAAGTCACGAATTGCGAACTCCTTTAAATGCAATTAATGGGATTACACATTTATTATTAGAAGAAAATCCAAAAGACAGCCAATTGAATTATCTCAATTCTTTGAAATTTTCTGGAAATTATTTAATAACATTTATAAATGACATATTAGAAATTAATAGAATTGAATCAGAAAGAATACCAATTGAACAAATTAATTGTAACTTAAAACTTCAATTATCTAATATTCAAAAATCTTTCAAAGAAATTGCACATGAAAATAATAATACATTTATCTTAGAAATTGAAGATACTATTCCCGATAATTTAATTTGTGATCCTACAAAGCTGTCTCAAATTTTTATTAATCTAGTTAGTAATTCATTAAAATTTACTAAAAATGGTTATGTAAAACTAATTGCTAAACTTGAAAAAGTTGAAGACAAAAAAATACAAATCCAATTTAAAGTTTCTGATAATGGAATTGGAATACCTGAAGATAAACAAAATGAAATTTTTGAAAGTTTTTCTCAAGGTTCAATAGAAATTAATAGAAAATATGGTGGTACAGGACTTGGACTAGCCATTGTAAAACGATTAATAGAATTATTGGGAGGAAAAATTCAAATTAATAGTAAAGTTGGATTGGGAACTACTTTTTCATTTTCGCTTCCATTCGAAGTTGGTAAAAATGAAATCGTAGAAATAAAAGAGCAAGCCATAGATAATGCCGCAATTGAGAACAAGAAAATTCTATTGGTAGAAGACAATAAAATCAATCAAATGATTACCAAGAAGATGATTGAAAACAAAGGTATGTTCTGCAAAATATTAGATAATGGTGAGGATAGTGTAACTTATTTGAAACAAAAAAATGATTATGATTTAGTTTTAATGGACGTTCACTTACCAGGAATAAATGGTACAATAGCAACGCAACAAATTAGAGAATTCAATACCGAAATTCCAATTATTGCACTTACAGCAATTTCACTAAATGAAAATAGAGAAATGCTCCTTTCTTATGGAATGAATGATGTAATCACCAAACCATTTGATCCAGAGCAATTTTACAAAATAATAGCCGATAATTTATTATAAAAAAAGACGCTTTTGATTAAGCGTCTTTCTTTTTTAATATTGTTTGATTAGTTCTTTTATCAGTAATCTAACACTTGGTTCGGCTTTTTGAGCAGCTTTTAGAACCTCTTCGTGGTTTACTTCTTCGATGTTTTCTTCGTCTCCCATATCCGTAATAACTGAAAGTCCAAAAGTTTCTAATTCCATGTGTCGTGCTACAATAACTTCTGGTACAGTTGACATACCAACGCAATCAGCACCAATATTTTTTACCATCTTGTATTCTGCTAATGTTTCAAAAGTTGGTCCTTGTAAACCCATATAAATTCCATCATGAACTTCTATATTCGCTTCACTTGCAATCGCTTTTGCCTTTGCAATCATTTTCAAACTATAAGGTTCGCTCATGTTCACAAATCTTGGTCCGAAACGTTCATCATTTTTCCCACGCAATGGATGTTCTGGCATCATGTTGATATGATCTTTTATCAAAACAATTGAGCCAACTTCATATTTAGGATTAACGCCACCAGATGCATTAGATACTATCAATTTAGTAACACCCAAATATTTCATAACTCTAACAGGAAAAGTTACTTGCTTCATATCATAACCTTCATAGAAATGAAATCTTCCTTGCATTGCAACAACTTTTTTATCACCAATTGTTCCAAAAACTAAAGCTCCTTTATGACCTTGAACCGTTGATACAGGAAAATTAGGAATTTCAGAATAAGGCATCGTAAATTCAATTGCAATATCATCAGTAAAGCTTCCCAATCCTGAACCTAAGATTACTCCATATTCTGGTGTGAAACCTGTTTTTTCTTTGATATAATTAACGGTTTCTTGTACTTGTTCCCACATAATTTAAAATTGTTTGGTTAAAATCATCACCTTTAGAAATGAAACTACTTTTAATAGGTAAATAAAAAAGTGATTTCAAATTCTGATTTTTCAATCTAACGTAATCCTTTTCTGTTGTGATAATTAACTTATTGTTTGCTTTATTTTTAATTTCTTCAATATCTTTTTCTGAAAAATTATGATGATCTGGATAAACTAGTTTTACATTTTTTTCAGCCTGCAAATATGCAAAAAAGGGTTCGGGTTTTGCTATTCCGGCTAAAAGTAATTTATCAACATCAATTATTTCCTCAACTTTTTTAGATCCAAATTCATTATAAACTTCTGAATCATAATCTATAAAACTAAAAAAGATTGGAACATTTAATCCTATCTTTTTAATCATATTTTGTTGTGCAAGTTCCGACAAATCTTTGGGACATTTAGTGATAATTATCACGTTAGCTCTTTTCGCTCCGCTTCTACTCTCTCTTAAATTACCTGTTGGCAGCATGAAATCATTAAAATACAAATCATCAAATGAAGAAAGTAAAATGTAAAATCCAGCTTTGACTTTTCTATGTTGAAAAGCGTCATCTAGTAAAATAACTTCTGGTTTATTATCTAATTTTAATAATTGTTCTATTCCATTTTTTCTTTGAGCATCAACTGCTACATGAATATTTGGAAATTTTTGATGAATTTGAAACGGTTCATCACCCAAAATTTCAGCATTTGAATTTGAATCTGCCAAAACAAAACCTTCCGACTTTCTTTTATAACCTCGACTTAGTGTTGCAATTTTATAATTTGGCGAAAGCAAACGAATTAAATATTCAATTTGAGGCGTTTTCCCAGTTCCGCCGACACTAAGGTTTCCAACAGCAATTATAGGAATATCAAACGAATAGGATTTTAAAATTCCTTTATCAAAAAGAAAGTTTCTGATGGAAGTTATCCAACCATAAAGAATTGAAAAAGGAAAAAGTAAATACCTTAAAATAATCATAGTACGAAAGTATAATTTTTTATCTTTGAATTGAAATTAATTTTACAAAATGAACTTCCGAATTAAATTATTATTTGCTTTTATCTTTTGTTTTCAAATTGGATTTAGCCAAGAAAACAATGATGTTGCAATTTTAAAAGTGCTTTTATCAAAATATTATGCCAACGAAAAAGTAATAGTAAAAAACAGATTGCAATTATTGAGTTTCTACTGTAACAAAGCACCCAATAATGAAGAAACTTTAGAAGTAATTGCTAAAAGCGATTTACTAAAGAAAAACGCACAAGAAATTAAAAATCAAATCAATATCAAACTTAACGAAAATTGGACAAAAGAATTTGATTTACTTTTTACAAATCAAAATCAGTATTTAAAAAGTAAAGTCAATAATTGTTTGAGTTTGGAAGAGTTTCAGAAAGTGTCTGATAGGTTTCACGACAACAATCAAAGGTTAATGATTGTAGGTAAACCCATGTATTTTGCACAAAAATATTGTTTGGTAAAAGTTGCTTTTTATAGAAGTATTGAGCATAATTCAGGAAGCTTTTTCTTATTTGAAAATACCAATGGAGTTTGGAATATTAAAGAAGTTTTAAATGAATGGTCAACTTGATTTAGATTGCAGAACACAAAATAAATAATGAACCTAAAAGCAAATACATACCCAAATATTTTTTGGTGCTCACTTTATTTGATAATGTTATTGCTAATTGCATTACCTTCATATTTTATATTTAAAATAATTTTGATGAGTCACGATTACAAATTTTTATTTATAGAAATTATTTTTATTGGTTTGCTCATATTAATTTATTTTCAAATCTCAAATTTTTTCTCGTTTATATCGATAAATAGTAGTCATATAAAAATACTTCAACCATTAAAATTAAAATATCTTAAAATAAAATTAGATGAAATTGGAGGCTATTCGTTATCAGAGTTTTACATTGGAAGCAATCCATCTTTATTGAAATCAAAATCATTTATAATCTATCCAAAAACAAGTAAACCGATTGAAATAATTAAAATGTTTAATATAAATTTTACAAATATATTGTTCTTAATTAAGAAAAGTGAAATTGTAAAATTTGGCAGTGAACCCTATGTTACTGGTTTTATTTTAAGAAAATACAAATACAATTATTTGATAAAAAAAACACAATGAAAATAAAAGAAATACTCAATATCCTCGAAGAAATGGCTCCTTTGGCTTATGCTGAAAATTTTGACAATGTAGGATTATTGGTTGGAAATCAAAATGATGAAGCTACTGGAGTTTTAGTTTGTCATGATGCTCTTGAAAGCGTTATTGATGAAGCCATTGCGAAAAAATGCAATTTGGTAGTTTGCTTCCATCCTATTCTTTTCAGTGGTTTGAAGAAAATTACTGGGAAAAGTTATGTTGAGAGTGCCGTTTTAAAAGCCATTAAAAATGATATAGCCATTTATGCCGTTCACACAGCTTTGGATAATCATAAGAATGGTGTCAACAAAATTTTCTGTAATGCTTTGGGTTTGAAGAATACTAAAGTGTTAGTTCCTAAGCAAAATTTCATTCAAAAGTTGGTAACTTATACCATTCCTGAGAATGTTGAAAAAGTACGAAATGCTTTGTTTGATGCTGGTGCTGGAAAAATTGGCAACTATGAAGATTGCAGTTTTAACTCTCAAGGAATTGGAACTTACATGGGAAATGAAAATAGCAATCCCGAGATTGGAGAACGATTTGAATTTGTCGAAACACAAGAAATTAAAATCGAAGTTACTTTTGAAAAACATTTGCAAAGTAAAATTCTGAAAGCTCTTTTTTCAAATCATGTTTATGAAGAAGTAGCTTATGAAATTTACGATTTACAAAATTCACATCAAAATATTGGCTTAGGAATGATTGGTGAACTCGAAAATCCAATGTCTGAAATGGAGTTTTTGAAATTTGTAAAAGACAAAATGCAATGTGGTGGTATTCGACATTCGCAACTGCTTGATAAACCTATTCATAAGGTTGCTGTGCTTGGTGGTTCGGGTAGTTTTGCCATTAAAAATGCAATTCAAGCCAATGTTGACGTTTTTTTAACATCAGATTTGAAATATCATAACTTTTATGAAGCTGAAAATCAGATAGTTTTAGCCGATATTGGTCACTTTGAAAGCGAAAGATATACAAAAAATTATATTGTTGATTTTCTTAAAGAAAAAATTACTAATTTTGCAATCGTTTTATCAGAAGAAAATACAAATCCAGTTAAGTACTTATAAAATATGGCTACTACAAAAGAATTGAGCGTTGAAGAAAAATTAAGAGCGCTTTACGATTTACAAATAATCGATACTAGAATTGACGAAATCAGAAACGTAAGAGGTGAATTGCCTTTAGAAGTGGAAGATCTTGAAGATGAAGTAGCAGGTTTGACTACTCGTTTAGAAAAACTACAAAGCGATTTAGTAACTATTGAAGATAGTATTAAAGCTAAAAAGAATGCTATTGAAAATCATCAAGCAGCAATCAAAAAATATACTGAACAACAAAAAGATGTTCGTAACAATAGAGAATTCAACTCTTTAACTAAAGAAGTAGAATTTCAAGAACTTGAGATTCAATTAGCTGAAAAGCAAATTAAAGAATTGAAAGCTTCAATTGAGCACAAAAAAGAAGTGGTTTCAAATTCTAAAGAAAAATTAGAACAAAAAACAACTCACTTAAAGCACAAAAAAGCTGAATTGAACGACATTATGGCTGAAACTCAAAAAGAAGAATCTTTCTTGACAGAAAAATCAGCTGAATATGAGCAACAAATTGAAGATCGTTTATTAGCTGCTTACAAAAGAATCCGTTCTAGCGTTAGAAATGGCTTGGCTGTAGTTTCTATTGAGCGTGGAGCTTCTGCAGGTTCATTCTTTACTATTCCACCACAAACGCAAGTTGAAATTGCTTCAAGAAAAAAAATCATCACTGATGAACATTCAGGAAGAATTTTAGTTGATGCATCATTGGCAGATGAAGAAAGAGAAAAAATGGAAAAAATATTCGCAAAAATGTAATATCTTGAATCCCGATTAACGTCGGGATTTTTTTATGGAAAAAACTATTCAATTTTTTATTGTAAAAAGTGTTGGATTGTACATCAATACACTTAGTTATATTGCTCCAAAAAAAGCATTCGCATTAGCGTATAGTCTATTTAGTCAACCCAGAAAAGGTAGAATTACTGAACACAAAATTCCGAAAACATTACTTAAAGCTGAACATGTTAGCTACAAGCACAAAGAACATGAATTTCAAACTTATATTTGGAAAGGTAATGAAGATATCATTTTACTGATTCACGGTTGGGAAAGCAACGCATCTCGTTGGAAAAAATTACTTTCACATTTAAAGAAAACTGGCAAAACAATTATTGCAATTGATGGTCCAGCTCATGGAAAAAGTAGCGGAAAAGAATTTAATGTTCCTACTTATGCTGAATTCATTGATGTTGTTGTTCAAAAATACAATCCAAAAATTGCTATTGGGCATTCTATTGGCGGAAATGCAATTGCTTATTTTCAGGCACACTACAATCATAATTTTGAAAAAATAGTTTTACTTGGAGCTCCTTCAGATTTTAAAGTGATTTTAAATAATTACATTAAAATGTTGAGCCTTAACAAACGTATTCATCAATCTTTAATTGATTACACTAAGAAAAGATTCAATCTAACTATAGACGATTTTTCGGCTTCTAAATTCTTAAAAAATAGTACAATTGAAGGAATTGTAGCTCATGATCTTCAAGATACAGTAGTACTATTTGAAGAAGGAAAAAAGATTTCAAAAGCTTGGGAAAAAGCCCAATTTATTGAAACAAGAGGACTTGGACACAGTATGCATGATGCCTATTTGTATCAAACTATTGTAGATTTTGTTCAGAAATAATTTTCTACAAATTGTATTATCAAACAATCTAATCCTGAAGACTCGGGACTGAAATCTGAAAAATAAATCTATCTTTGCATAATGGAAGAAAATCTAACTCGTATCAACAAATTTCTATCAGAAACTGGATTTTGCTCACGTCGTGAAGCAGATAAGTTAATAGAGCAAGGAAGAGTTACGATTAATGGAACTGTGCCAGAAATGGGTACTAAAATTGCACCAACAGATGAAGTACGTGTTGATGGAAAATTAGTTAGAGAAAATAATAAAAAACGTGTTTATCTTGCTTTCAATAAGCCACCCGGAATTGAATGCACAACCAATCTTGAAGTAAGAGATAACATTGTAGATTACATCAATTATCACGAACGTATTTTTCCAATTGGTAGATTAGATAAAGCTAGTGAAGGTTTGATTTTTATGACCAATGATGGTGATATTGTAAATAAAATTCTTCGCGCCAGAAACAATCACGAAAAAGAATATATAGTAACTGTAAATAGACCTATAACTGATAGGTTTATAGATAGAATGGCTAATGGAATTCCAATTCTTGAAACGGTTACTAGAAAATGTAAAGTTGAACAAGTTAGTAAATACGTATTTAGAATTGTACTTACGCAAGGACTTAACAGACAAATTCGTAGAATGTGTGAATATCTTGATTATGAAGTAACAGCTTTAAAAAGAACACGAATTATTAATATCTCATTGGATGTTCCATTAGGAAGGTATCGTGAACTTACTGAAGCAGAAATTACACAATTAAATCAATTGATAGAGCCTTCAAGTAAAACTGAAGAAGCAAGTTTACCGAAAGTAAATCCGAAAATTTCATCTCAACCTCGTAGAGATTTTAGAAAAAGACAATAAAAAAACTCCAACTTTTCAGTTGGAGTTTTTTTAGCATTTAATTTCCATAACATAATCGTCCATAATGTAGTTATTTCCTATGTCGATTACTTCTTCTTTTGTAATTTGAAAACCATATTTTTGGTAAAAGTCTTTGGCTTTATTGAATTTATTCACATTCAAAAACAAAGCTAAATTATTCGATAGAATAACTTTATCTTTAATATAATCAATTACTTGCTTTCCAATTCCTTTTCCTTGAATTTCTGGTAAAACATATAATTTTTGAAGCTTAGTTTTATTTGAATTGTTACAATTTAATTCGTAGGAAGCGAAACCTATAAAATTTTGATCATCCTCTATCAATAGAAAAATATGTCCATTATCAAATTGTTTCTCTAAAGAATCGATAGAATAAATCATTTCTAACATATAGTCTAATTGAGCTTTTGAAAGAATAGTTTCGTATGCATTAGGCCAAATTTTATATGCCAAATTTTTAATTATTGCTAATTGTTCTTTAGTGGCAACAACAATATTCATATTACTTTTTTAGGCGTTTTTGTTCCCTTGCTAAAAGTGTGTTTTTCAACAACATGGCAATAGTCATTGGACCTACTCCTCCTGGAACTGGAGTAATAAATGATGCTTTTTTAGAAACATTTTCAAAGTCAACATCACCAGTTATTCGATACCCTTTTTCAGTTGATTCATCAATTACTCTTGTGATACCCACATCAATAATTACGGCATCATCTTTAATCATTTCGGCTTTCAAATAATTAGGAACTCCTAAAGCTGTTATGATAATGTCGGCTTGAGATGTAATTTGATTAATATTTTTAGTGTGACTATGAGTTAACGTAACAGTAGAATTTCCAGGAAATCCTTTTCTTCCCATTAAAATGCTCATTGGTCGACCAACAATGTGGCTTCTTCCAATAACAACCGTGTGTTTTCCTTCAGTATCGACATTGTATCGTTCTAAAAGTTCTAAAATTCCAAAAGGAGTTGCTGGAATAAATGTACTCATATCTAAAGCCATTTTTCCAAAATTTTCTGGGTGAAAACCATCAACATCTTTACTCGGATCAATTGCATTGATAATTTGTTGTGTATCTATTTGCTTAGGCAAAGGCAGTTGCACAATAAAACCATCGATATCATCATTCAAATTGAGTTCTTTAATCTTCTTCAGCAATTCAGTTTCTGAAGTTGTACTTGGCATTTTTATCAATGTAGATTCAAAACCAACTCTTTCGCATGCTTTTACTTTGCTTCCAACATAGGTCAAACTTGCTCCATCATTTCCAACAATTATTGCTGCTAAATGAGGAACTTTTTCGCCGTTGTCTTTCATCTTTTGAACTTCAGCAGCGATTTCATTCTTAATATCTTCAGATACTTTTTTTCCGTCTAAAATGGTCATTGTTGTAGTGTGTTGTGTTGTTGTTATAGTTACAAAAAAGACGCGATAAATCGCGTCTTTACATTATTTCATCCCTTTCATTCCGCCCATCATGCGCATCATGTTTTTTCCTCCAGGACCTTGCATCATTTTCATCATTTTGCTCATTTGGTCAAACTGCTTCATCAATTGATTTACTTCTTCCAATTTTCTACCAGAACCTTTTGCGATTCTAGTTTTTCTTTTCATATCGATTATTGAAGGCTTAGTTCTTTCTATTGGTGTCATCGAATGGATAATTGCTTCAATATGTTTGAATGCATCATCTTCAATTTCAACATCCTTAAGCGCTTTTCCAGCACCTGGTATCATTCCAACCAAGTCTTTCATGCTACCCATTTTTTTAATTTGTTGAATTTGAGCTAAGAAATCATCAAAACCAAATTCATTTTTGGCAATCTTCTTCTGAATTTTTCTTGCTTCTTCCTCATCGTATTGCTCTTGAGCTCTTTCTACAAGTGAAACAACGTCTCCCATTCCAAGAATTCTATCTGCCATACGAGAAGGATAGAACACATCGATAGCATCCATTTTTTCACCAGTACCAATAAATTTGATTGGTTTATTTACAACCGATTTAATTGTAATCGCCGCTCCACCTCGAGTATCACCATCTAACTTTGTAAGGATAACTCCATCAAAATTTAATCTATCGTTGAAGGCTTTTGCAGTATTAACAGCATCTTGTCCTGTCATTGCGTCAACAACAAATAACGTTTCTTGTGGCTGAATAGCTTTGTGAACATTGGCAATCTCAGTCATCATTTCTTCGTCAACAGCTAAACGACCAGCCGTATCGACAATTACTACATTAAAACCATTTGCTTTAGCATAAGCAATAGCTTTTAATGAAATATCAACAGGATTTTTGTTTTCTGGTTCAGAATAAACCTCAACACCTATTTGATCTCCAACAACATGCAACTGATTGATTGCCGCAGGACGATAAATATCACAAGCAACCAAAAGTGGTTTTTTGTTCTTTTTAGTTTTAAGATAATTGGCTAATTTACCAGAGAAAGTTGTTTTACCAGAACCTTGTAAACCAGACATTAAAATAACAGTAGGATTTCCTGAAAGATTAATTCCTGCAGCATCACCACCCATTAATTCGGTTAATTCATCTTTAACCAATTTCACCATTAATTGTCCAGGCTCTAATGTAGTTAATACATTTTGACCCATTGCTTTTTCTTTTACTGATGTAGTAAAATCTTTTGCAATTTTAAAGTTAACATCAGCATCAAGTAAGGCACGACGAACTTCTTTAAGTGTTTCTGCAACGTTTACTTCTGTAATTTTTCCGTGTCCTTTTAGGATATGGAATGCTTTATCTAATTTATCGCTTAAATTATTGAACATAATGGTGTTTTTAGAAGTGCAAATATAACTTAAAGTTATAAAGTTTCAAATTAAGATTTAATCAAAATAAAAGTTTGGTAGGGTAAATATTGAATTACTTGTTTAGTATTAAAATTAAATAACTTTAAATTTATAAACTATGAAAAACAAAGGATTATTAATCGGTTTATTTTGCATTTCTTTAATAAGTGTATCATGCAGTAAAGATGATGAACAAAACTCAGACAACTTAACTATCAAAGCAAGATCTAGCTACTTGGCCAATAGATCATTAGAACAAAAAACCAACAGCAACGTTAATTTAACTTCATTTAAAATCAATTTAAAAGAGATTGAATTTGAAATGGAAGATTCTTCTTCAGGTGATGGGTTTTATGGTGATGATGATGATATCGAATTAAAAGGACCTTTTGAATTAAATTTACTAAATGGTACCTATGAGATAACATCGTTAAATGTTCCAAGTGGAGTTTATAAAGAGGTTGAATTTAAGATGGCAAAAAATAGAACCATTGGTAGTGATATGTATAACAAATCAATTGAAATAAAAGGAACTATAAATGGAGTACCATTTGAATTTTGGCATAATGTTGAGGAAGATTTTGAAATTGACTATGAAGACACAAATCAAAACATCGTTGTATCTAATAACTCCACTTCAATAATTTTTGATTTCGATTTGACTTCAGCATTAAATGGTGTTAATCTTAGTTCTGCTACAGATAACGATGGAGACGGAATTATAGAAATTAATCCTAATGATACTGATGGTAATCAAAGTTTAGCCAATTTAATTAAAGATAAAATTAAAGATTCTTGCGATTTAGATGATTAATTAAATTTAAAAAAAGACTCAAATTTTTAACCTACAAAACTGTCCATATAACTGGGCAGTTTTTTTTTATGCATAACTTTTTAGTATTTATAATGCAACTAAACATAATACATAAACCTGATTTTTAAATCATTAAACTGTATAAAACCAATATTCTATGCACAAGTAAAGTATTGAATTTACAATCATAGGAACTCAAAAAAAGAAACTGCTTATTACAAAGTAGGAAATCACTTTATTATTCATTTAATGAACTAAATTAAAACTTATAGTTCTGTTCATAAAAACTTCATCTCCATATTTAAATTAAATAAATCAATTAAATTAAATCCTATCTACTTTTAAGCTTTAAAATCCAACTAATTATATTTACTCACATAAAAAATGGAAGCTCCATATAAAATTTAACATAAAAAAACCCATTTTGTTTCCAAAATGGGTTTTTAAACAATATTTAGGATTCTATTTAGATAATATTAATTTTTTTCAAAAGTTAATAAATCAGTTCCTCCATTTCCACCGCTAACATCTCTTAATTCGATTTTTGAAGCAGTGTAGGTTACAATATCCCAATCATCAGTAAGGTCTGCAAAATTGGCTGGAGTAGAAAATCCGATATTAAAATCTAAATCATTACTTGGATTATCATCATTACTATCACCTGAAGTTACTGACCAAGTTCCGATGTAAGTATTAGAACCATTGGCTGCTGTTAAGGCATTACCTGAACCAAAAGTAAAATTATAACCAGTAAAATTTGAAGTCTTAATTGTTCCAGAATCGTTATAAAGTGTTATTCTCCATGTTCCTTGATTAACTGTATTTATTACAGGAGTTGGATCAGCAGGTGAATTTGAATTATTGTCATCGTTACTGCACATAGAAGCAACGTTTAGCATAAAAATGCAAAGTAGGATTGGTATTAATTTTAATGTTTTCATAAAGTTCTTTTTTAAATGTTTATTTGGTTAATTTTTAGTAAAATTCAAGTAATCAGTATCGTTACTTCCTCCGCTTGAATCTTTAAGTCTTATAATAGTTGAAGAAAATTCAACAACTCTCCAATCATCTTCAATCTCATCTAAAGTATCTCCATTAAACAACAAGTCGAATATTGTATTTCCACTATCCAGATAAGTTGACCAAGTTCCATTTATTGAAGTTGAATTTTTTGTAGCTATCGATGTTCCAATGGCATTGAAAGTAAAATTATATCCGGCATAATCAGAAGTTTCATCTCCATCATCATAGAAATAAGTTATTCTCCATGTGCCAGAACTTACAACAGATGAAAAAACAAGATTTGGACCACCAGAACCAGAGTTACAATCATCAATAGAATCATCAATCAAGGTTTCTAATTGAGAATTACTATTTACAACTACATTATTCCCATTTGAATCTGTAACTGATATTGGATAGACTATTGCTGCAATAACAGAAGAAGACAAGTTATCAATAAAATTAAAAAATTGAGAATTATTTTGAAGAGTAATTGTGTTTGCAATTTGATTATCAGTATTGTAAATATTTATTGAAATAGGATAATTTATTGTAATACAATCGATTTCGTCAAGATCATCATCATCATCACAATTATTAATTTCATTATTTAATTCACTCAAAGAATTAATAACTTTGGAAGTAAAATCTTGAAATTTTATAGTGATTGGATATGTAAAAAAAACAACATCATTATCTAGTGAACTTGCATCTTTAATATTTTGAACCGTTTGATAATCACTTTGATTCGATACAGTAACATTTTGTGAATTTACAGTTATAGTAACTGGTAATTGTACATAAAAGCAACTTGAGTTATCTAAAACATTATCAATTCCTGTAGGAAATTGAGAAGTCCTAGCTAACAAATTTACTAACGGAGTTCCCACAACTAAATTAGCCGGAGCAGGATTCTGAGAATCATCTATTATTTCTTCTTCTTCTTTTTGACAAGAGGTAAACAAAGAAATGAAGAGAAACAAAATTAAAATTTTAAATTCTTTCATAAACCTTATGCTTTTTTGATTCCTAATAATGTTATAACAAAGTAAAACAAATTTACCCTACCACATTAAAAAAATTATTTTATTTTTACAAAAAACATTAAAACAATCATGTCTAATTATACAATTTCAGAAACTTGCCAGGAAAATGTATTTTCACATTTTTTTAAAAATCATATAAAATCGTTACGCAATTTTCTGACTTATAAATATGGTAATGAAGAACAAGCCGAAGATATTGCTCAAGAAGCTTTTATTAAATTATGGCAAAATTGTAAAGATGTTCCTCTAGAAAAAGCAAAATCATACATATACACAATTGCTAATAATTCATCATTGAATGTAATAGCACATCAAAAAGTAAAACTTAATTACCAAAAAACTAATGCTTCAAACGACCGTTCTAATGAAAGTCCTGAATTTTTATTAGAAGAAAAACAATTTAAAGATAAACTTCTTACTGCAATTGAAAATTTAAATGAAACTCAAAGAGTAGCTTTTTTGATGCACCGCATTGACGGAAAGAAATATGCTGAAATTGCTGAAGAATTAAATATAAGTGTTAAAGCAGTTGAAAAACGTATTCACATTGCTTTGTTAGAATTAAGAAAAGAATTTAAAAATTTTAAGTAGGGTAAAATAACTTTATTTTGTTTTTACATAAGTGAAAGAAGATTATGGAAGAAAATTACAAATTAGCGAAATGGTTGAATGATGAAATGACTGATGAAGAGTTGAAAGAATTTCAATCAGAATCGGATTATCATTTGTACGAAAAGATTAAACTTTATTCATCAGAATTAGAAACCACTAACTTTGATGAAGAGAAGCTGCTATCTAAGGTTATTGCATCTAAGAATCAAGCGCCAAAAGTAATTCCTTTGAAACAAAATTGGTTTTTAAGAATTGCTGCTGTTTTGGTAATTGGATTAGGATTGTATTTTAGTTACAATACTTTTTCTGCAACTAATGAAATTGCAGCTAATGGTTTAAAGACAACATTTTCTTTACCTGATAATTCAGAAGTTGTTTTAAATTCTGGATCGGAAATAAGTTATAAAAAATGGAACTGGGATTCCAATAGAAATTTAAATTTAAAAGGAGAAGCTTATTTCAAGGTAGCAAAAGGTAAAAAATTTGAAGTTAAAACCGATTTAGGAACTGTAAGTGTTCTTGGAACTCAATTTGATGTTAAGGCTCGTAAAAATCGTTTTGATGTTACTTGTTTTGAAGGAAGAGTAAAAGTAAATTACAATAAACAAGAAGTAATTTTAACCAAAGGACAAACTGTTGCCTTTGAAAATAACAACAAAATTCTTTTTGAAAATGTTTCTGAAACAAAACCATCATGGACTTCTTCTGAAATTAATTTTAATAAAGAAAGTTTGTCAAATGTTTTAGACGAAATACAAAGACAATATAACATTTCAATTAACCAAAAAGAAATTGAAAACAAGCAACTATTTACTGGAAAACTACCTACAAATAATCTAGATGTTGCTTTAGAAACTATTTCCTCAATCTATCATTTAAAATATTCAAAAACAGAAAAATCGAATTATACTTTTGAAGAAATAAAGTGAAATTAAAAAAAGGTATTTACTCTTTAATCTTATTTTTTGTCTTTGCCTTGAACTTAAATGCTCAAAGCAAAGACAAAACAGTTTTGCTTAAAACAGTTTTAGAAAAAATAGCAAAACAACATTTTGTAAATTTTAACTACCTTGAAGATGAAATTTCAATTTTTAAAATAATTCCGCCTGATAAAAAACTTACTTTAATTGAAAAACTTGATTACCTAGAATCTAAAACAAAATTAGAATTTAAATTAATCACGCCAACCCAAATATCTGTTATAAACAACAAAAATCTTGACAAACCATTGTGCGGTTTCTTAATTGATTATAATGATGGACAACCAATTGCATATGCAAACATCCATATAAAAGAAACCTCATTTTACAGCACTAGTGATGAAAGAGGATATTTTGAATTCAGTCAAAAATCGGCAAATGACATAGAAATTTCTCATGTAAATTATGAGAAAATTGTTATTACTGCTTTAGAGTTGTATAAAGAGAAATGTCCACAAATAAAACTAAAAAATGTTATAAATCAGCTTGATGAAGTTATAACTCCTATATATTTAACCAAAGGAATTTCTAAAAAAACAAATGGTACTTTTGAAATAAAACCACAGAAATTTGGATTATTGCCTGGCTTAGTTGAAGCAGACGTTTTTCAAACCATGCTACAATTACCAGGAATATTAAGCGTTGATGAAACGGTTTCTAATATTAATGTGAGAGGCGGAACTCATGACCAAAATCTATTTCTTTGGAATGGAATTCGTTTATTTCAAACTGGTCATTTTTATGGTTTAATTTCAGTTTTAAATCCAAACTTAGGACAAAAAATAAGTATCAGTAAAAATGGTACTTCAGCATTTTATAGTGAAAGTGTTTCAAGTGTAGTTGATATATCTACAACGACAAATTCAAAAGAAAGCAATTCATCATTTGGATCAAACATGATAAATTTTGATTTTAATACAACATTAAAAACATCTAAAAATTCATCGTTGCAAATAAGCGGAAGGCGTTCTTTTACTGATTTATTTAACTCTCCAACATACAAAAGTTATTATAACAGAATTTTTCAAAACACAGTTGTAACCAATCTTTCAGAAAATCAAAATGTTGACTATAAGTCGAATGTGAATTTTTACTTTTTTGATGGAACTGTTTCATTTAATCAAAAGATAAAGGAAAAAACAAATCTTAGCGTAAATCTTATTGCCATCTCTAATCAATTGGATGTAGATCAAAATAGATTTCAAAACAATATTAAAACTACTAGAAATAATGTTTTAAATCAACATTCTTATGCTGGAAGTGTTGAATTGGAAACTAAATGGAATAAAAAAAATACTTCAAAAATAGTTTCATATGTATCTTATTATGATATCAAATCTGAAAATCAGTCTATAAGTAGCAACCAGATTTCTAATCAAGAAAATAATGTCCTAGATTTTAAAATACAACTACGAAATACACATGTAATAAATGATAAAATCACATTCAACAATGGTTATCAATTTAATGAAATTGGAATTGGTAACTATGACAAAGTAAATTCACCATTATTTTCAAGAAGAATTAAAGATGTATTACACATTCATGCATTAATTGGTGAACTAAATTATAAATCAAAAAACAGTGGCTTTAATTCCTCTTTAGGTTTTCGTCAGAATTACATTTCTCAATTTAGTAAGTTTATTTTTGAACCAAGAGTTCAGGTAAATTATCCAATAAATACGGCGTTTCAAATAGATTTTTTAGCAGAAATTAAAAACCAAACTAGCTCTCAAATAATTGATTTACATCAAGATTTTTTAGGAATTGAAAAAAGAAGATGGATATTGTCAAATAATGAAGATGTACCAATTATCAAGAGTAATCAAGTTTCTATAGGATTGACTTTCAAAAAGAAAAATTGGTTACTATCAATTGAAAACTTTTATAAAAAAGCCACAGGAATCACTTCACAAGGTCAAAGCTTTCAAAATCAATTAGAATTTTTAAAAATAAATGGCGAATACAATGCAATTGGAAGCGAAGTATTGATTCAAAAACAATTTAATCATTTAGTTTCATGGCTTACCTATTGCTATACCATCAATGATTATACTTTTAATGATTATGTTCCACCAACATTTTCAAACAATTTTGAGAATAGACATCAACTTAATGGTGGTATAATTTATGACTATAAAAAATTAAAAGTTGCTTTTGGTGGTCGATGGCATTCAGGGAAACCAACAACTTTACCAACCAACAATACTATAAAAAATGGCGAAATCGTTTTTGACTCACCAAATTCTAGCAGATTAAATGATTATTTACAATTAAATATATCATCAAATTATAGCATTACAATAAACAAAAAAATCAATCTTGTAGTTGGTGCTTCTATACAAAACATTCTGAATAATAGAAACGTAATCAATGAATACTTCCGAATCAATCAAAACAATAATTCTATTGAAAAAGTAAATATTTTTTCAATTGAAAGAACTCCAAATTTGTTAGTTAGACTGAATTTCTAATAAAATTAATTACATTCTCTCAGGAACTTCAATTCCTAATAATTGAAAAGCAAGTTTTATAATATCAGCAACTTTCTTAGATAGTTGAACTCTGAAAACTTTTTTATCTTGATTTTCTTCTCCAAGTATAGATACATTTTGATAAAACGAATTAAATTCTTTTACCAATTCATAAGTATAATTTGCGATTAAAGCCGGACTATGATTACGAGCTGCATCTTGAATAGTTTCTGGGAAAAGTTCTATTTGTTTAAGTAGTTCTTTTTCTTTTGGATGCAATTCAATTGAAACAGACAAAGTTGTATCAAATTCTGCTTTACGCAAAATCGATTGAATACGAGCATAAGTATATTGAATAAATGGACCAGTATTTCCTGCAAAATCAACTGATTCTTCTGGATTGAACATCATTTGCTTTTTCGGATCTACTTTTAGCATGTAATATTTCAAGGCTCCAAGACCAATTGTTCTATACAATTTAGCTTTCTCTTCATCAGAATAACCAGCTAATTTTCCTAATTCTTCCGAAATTGATTTGGCTGTTGTAGTCATTTCTTCCATTAAATCATCGGCATCAACTACAGTTCCTTCTCTAGATTTCATTTTTCCAGAAGGCAATTCTACCATTCCATAAGATAAATGATACAAACTATCAGCCCAATCAAAACCAAGTTTTTTAAGGATTAAGAATAAGACTTTAAAATGATAATCTTGCTCATTTCCAACGGTGTAAACCATTCCGCCAACATCTGGAAAATCTTTTACACGCTGAATTGCAGTTCCAATGTCTTGTGTCATATAAACCGCAGTTCCGTCTGAACGAAGCACGATTTTTCTATCCAATCCATCTGGTGTTAAATCAATCCAAACTGAACCATCAGGATCTTTTTCGAAAATTCCTTTTTCTAAACCAAATTGAACCACTTCTTTTCCTAATAAATAGGTATTTGATTCATAATAATAACTATCAAAATCAACACCTAAACTTTTATAGGTTTGAGCAAAACCATCATAAACCCATTGGTTCATAGTTTTCCAAAGCTCAATAACTTCTGGTTTTCCAGCTTCCCAATCTAAAAGCATTTGTTGTGCTTCTAAGATAATTGGAGCTTGCTTTTTGGCCTCTTCTTCCGTTTTTCCTTGAGTCATTAGCTCATTGATTTGAACTTTATACTCTTTATCAAAAGCAACATAAAAATTTCCAACCAATTTATCTCCTTTTAAACCTGAAGTTTCTGGAGTTTGTCCGTTACCATATTTCTGCCAAGCCAACATCGATTTACAAATGTGAATTCCTCTATCGTTGATGATTTGAGTTTTGTAAACTTTTTTTCCAGAAGCTTTTATGATTTCGGCAACAGAATATCCTAATAAATTATTTCTAACGTGACCAAGATGCAAAGGCTTGTTGGTATTTGGCGAAGAATATTCAACCATAACCGCTTTTGAACTTGATGATGCCTCAACAAATCCATATGAACTATTATCTTTTATTCCGTTGAAAAAAGTAAGATAGAATGCATCAGAAATTACAATATTTAAAAATCCGGCAACTACGTTGAACTTTTCAACTTCGGTTAAATTTTGAACTAAATGAGTTCCAATTTTAGTTCCGATTTCTACAGGATTTCCTTTAATAACTTTCAATAGCGGAAAAATTACCATAGTAATATCACCTTCAAAATCTTTCCTCGTAGCCTGAAATTCAATTTTGTCGATAGTGATATCAAACTGTTTTTGAACGGCTTCAATAATGGCTGGAGTTAAGATTTGTTGTAAAGTCATTTTTATTATTTTTTGAGGTTGCAAAGATAGAATATAATTGGAAAAAGTTTTTATAAAATTTGAGTAGGATAACTATTTTTTGAATTGTTTTATTGTAGAATTAAATTTACATAAAATATAAGAAAATAAATACAAATAAATAAAATATATGTATTTAAACGATTTTATTTGCTTTTTATCGTTTTTTGTATAATATTTATCGGGCTAAATAAAATTCATCTAATGATGTTACTTTTATTGAAACAAAAACCTAACTAAATACATTAAAAAATTAAGCGCCTTTTTTGCCCCAACAGAAAACAGCTTTTATGATTCAAATTGTAATGCATTTGAACTAAAAAACCCCGAAGTGCAAATCGGGGTTTTTATTTTATTTCAAAATCATTTAGAATAATCCTTCTGATGTACACAATCCAAAACCAATAATTAATAAGATTATTAATGTTATGGCAATTTTTAATTTAGTTTCTGTAGAACTATTTTTTAATTTGAAAATTTTTGGAACTCCAACAAGAAAAATTATGAAACTTAATAATCCTACAATACCTCTGGCAATAGCTCCTTCAACAGAGTAACCTAACTCATAAATTGCATAGCAAATTGCCGAAAAATTGATAACTAATAAAATCCAATACGAAATATTAGGTTCTTCGTTTTTTTCTGAAAAAAATAATTTATCAATGTAATAACCTAGAAATATTGGACAGAATAATATCAGTAAAAAAATCATTTTTTACCATTTAATTATGGCACTTGCCCAAGTAAATCCGCTACCAAAAGCTGCTAAAACAACAGTATCTCCATCTTTAATTTTACCTAATTCCCATGCTTCTGTAAGCGCAATTGGAATAGACGCTGCGGTTGTATTTCCGTATTTCTGAATGTTATTGAAAACTTGATCATCAGTCAATTTAAACTTTTGCTGAATGAATTGAGATATTCTCAAATTAGCTTGATGCGGAATCAACATATCAATATCCGAAACTTGAAGATTATTGGCTTGTAAACCTTCATTAATAACTTCACTAAAACGAACTACAGCATTTTTAAACACAAATTGACCATTCATATGAGGAAAATAGCTTTCGTCATCTGGATTGTTATCGGCAATGATATCCGTAATCCATCTACCACCCATTCCTGGTGCCAAAACTGCTAATTCCTTTGCATGTTGACCTTCTGAATGTAAATGTGTAGAAAGAATTCCTTTGGTAGTATCTACCTCTCTTGATACCATAGCTGCTCCTGCTCCATCACCAAAAATAACTGATACACCACGACCTCTATCGGTCATATCTAAACCAAGTGATTGTACTTCTGAAGCTACCACAAGGATATTTTTATACATTCCTGTTTTAATGAATTGATCGGCAACAGAAAGTGCATAGATAAATCCAGAACATTGATTTCTAATATCTAAAGCTCCAACTGTTTTTAACCCAAGCTCTTGTTGTAAAGCAACTCCAGGTCCAGGAAAATAATAATCTGGTGAAATTGTTGCAAAAACTATGAAATCAATATCGTCATTGGCAACACCAGAACGTTCAATAGCAATCTTTGCGGCTTTAACTCCCATAGAAGTTGTCGTATCCTCACCTCTTACTATATGTCTACGTTCTTTTATACCAGTACGTTCTTGAATCCACTCGTCTGTGGTGTCCATAATTTTAGACAAATCATCATTAGTAACCACATTATCAGGAACATAATATCCTAAACCTATTATTTTGGAATTATACATGTATTATCGTTTTATCAATTTTAGTAAGACAAATTTAATCATCTTTTAAAAAAGCACATCGTTTATCGCTATAAATTTTGAATTTAATAGTTTAATAAACCATTATAAAACAAAAAAACCAGTCGCAAAACTGGTTTTTTATTTATTTTCAAATTGATTATTCCGATTGATCATCAACAGTTGCGTCTGGTGCATTTTTCTTTACTGATTCAATTCCGTTTTCTCTTGAAGCTACACTTTCATACATTTCACTGTTTCCAATGATTTGACCATTACCAGCTTTCAAGTTGAAATAAGGTTGTCCGCTTTTAGCTTCCAATCTATCAAAACGACCATCGTCTTGCGAATTTTTTCTAACTGATTCTATACCATTTAAGCAAGCTGCTTTAGTTGTATAACCTTCACTTGCAAGAATAGTTTGCCCATTTCCTGCTTTTAAATTGAATTGAAACTCACCATTTTTTCTTGTTGTGATTACAAATTTTCCCATGATTTATGTTTTAGTTTTTTTATTTAAAATTTTAATAAAATTAAAAGTTTTTTTTAAAATAAACAAATAATATCTGTCCTATTTTTACTACTTCACTACTTTAATCGACTGTCTTCCAGTATTAGTGTGCAAATTGATGAAGTAGATTTTTTTTGATTGTAAAAAACAAACTCTGTAAAAAGTCCAACTGAAATAAATGATTTATCAAAATTTCCTATTTTAAAGTGTCATAAATATCTCCTGACTTTGCTATTTTTTTGATATTTTTGATAAAGCATATAATATGTACATATGTGATTAAAGAGTCTAACACTAATTAAATTGAAATTCATTTGGAAAGTACAACAGATATGAAAAATGAAATTAGTAAAATTCAAAGTCAGGAGACATTTGCGCAGCGCAGTGTTAGAAAGAACTCTTTGTGTAGCTTGGTATTATTACTTAAAGAAATATTATCCAATTCCTCAAATTAATTTTATACCAATGGAAAAACTTTTTAAAATTACAATAATACTAACCTTTATGACTTTTAAAGGATTTAGTCAGGAAAATTTAAACTTTGATTATGAACACATTTTTAAAAACTGGATTTATCTTGAAAAACCTTCAGATTTTGAAAAAAAAAGTAATAGTTTAGAAACAATTACGGTTAAAAATGATTCTATTTATAGAATTTTTATGACGAATATACAATTAAAATTATCTGATGTTAGTTCTAACTTGCCTGAAAAATATGTTGTCAAATGTTTAGAATTGAATGAAAAAAGTATCATATATACTGATGAAAACTTAACGGCAAATAATGTTGGTATTCATGGTTTTTCATATACAAGTCAATGTGGTGGTAGAATGATTTTAGTTTTTGATTCAGAAACTGGAATGTCTTATCGTGTGTCTGGATTTATTGGAAATGATTTATTAAGTTTAATTACTAATTTAAAAGATTATAATTATAAAGAAGAAAATAAAGATTTAAAGAGTAAATCAATTATTAAGAAATATTTCATTAAAGATGTTGATTTATTGTGTATTTATAAAGGATTGACTTGTGAGGATTCAGATAATTATATTAAGTATCCATGTTTAAAATCTTGTTTGGGTTACATAATTACAGAATAGATGAACAGTAACCAGCTCCGCATTCTATGATAAAAAAAACTAAAAAACCTCAATTTTGAAAGAAATATTAATTCTCATTATTCCGATTTTAATTTCATGTGGTCCTTGTGTGTCAAGTAAGAATGATTGTAACGAAAACCAAAAGTTTAAAGAGATGTTTTTTTACCACATTGATTACATTAAGAATAACATACCCCGACCGCGCAGTTATGTTCCAAGGTCGATAGCGCGGAATTGCATTCCGTGCCCACATAGAAACTAAAACAGTGCCCACAAAGAAACTAAGAACTACAACAATTAAAGTTGTAGTTTTTTTATATATTTGTTATTCAACTTTACGCCAATGTCAACAAAATACAAAGCCACAACTACAGAAGAATGCTATTTTATCACAATCACAACAGTTGGATGGATAGATGTTTTTACTAGATTAAATCAAAAATACGTTATAATAAATGCCTTAAAACATTGCCAAGAGCATAAAGGTTTAGAAATTTATGCTTATGTGTTAATGAGTAGTCATCTTCACATACTTTGCAAAGCAACTGAAGGTTTTATTCTGTCAGATGTAATAAGAGATTTTAAAAAGTTTACTTCTAAAAAAATAATACAAACAATAATTGAAGAACCTGAAAGCAGAAGAGAATGGATGCTAGATTATTTTGAAAAAGCTTGCGAACATTTAAAAAGGAATCAGCAATACAAAGTTTGGCAAGATGGTTATCATGCAGAACATATTTACAGTAATTCATTTATCAAGCAAAAGGTTGATTATATTCATAACAATCCTGTTAAAGATAAAATTGTAGCTTATCCTGAGGATTTTTATTTTAGCTCAGCAAGAAATTATGCAGGATTAGATAATGATTTAAATGTTATTCTGTTGGATTTGTTTTGATTTTGATTGTGGGCACGGATTGTAAATCCGCGCTATCGGGTTATCTGTTGGCACATATCTTTTAAAAATTTCAGATGATAAAAATTACACTGTAAAAAAAATTATAAAAAGATAAACTTATGAAAATTAAATCATTATTTTTTTTGTTTTTTTGTCAAGTAATAACTTATGGACAAATAATTACTATTCCAGACACAAATTTTAAGAATAAATTATTACAAGCCAGTGCAAGTAATAATATTGCTGGAGGAAATGTAATTGATACGAATGCTAATGGGCAAATTGAGGTCAGTGAGGCTCAATTAATAACTTATTTGAATGTTATAATATCTAATATTTCTGATTTAACTGGTATAGAGTATTTTATTAATTTACAGCAACTGTTAATACAATATAATTCTATTAGTACTATAAATATTTCTACGCTTACTAATTTAGTAGGATTAAGATGTGATTATAATAATTTAACAAGTATTGATTTAAATGGTTTGACAAGTTTACAAGGTCTTATTTGCAATAATAATCAAATATCAAATCTTTCTTTTAATAGTCTTAATAGTTTAAACAATGTTGTTTGTAATAATAATCAAATATCAACATTAGATTTTAGTCAAAATCCATTATTAAAAAAATTAATTTGTTCAAATAACAATCTAACCTCAATTAACCTAAAAAACGGCATCAATCATGATTTTAGTAATGTAAATTTTAACGACTGCTGGAAAACAGGCAATCCTAACTTAGCTACAATATGCGTTGATGCTAGTGAGTTAATAAATGTGCAAAATCATTTAAACAATTGTGGTTCGGTGCAAACTATAAATATTACTAGCAATTGTGGTTTGGGTAATGAGGAGTTTACAGCTAATAAAGTAGTTTTATATCCTAATCCAACGAGCTCCATAATAAATATTAATGGTAGTGAAACCATCAAAAGTATTGAGTTGTATGATAGTTTGAGTAGGGTTTTGGTTTCTAAAATAGTAGAAAGTAATGAAATATCGTTAGACCTTTCTAATTATAGTAATGGTATTTATTTTGTAAAAATTAGTACAGAAAATAGTGATAGAATAGAAAAAGTAGTGAAGCAATAATCTTTTACTTCACTACTTTAACCGACTGTCTTCCAGTATTAGTGTGCAAATTGATGAAATAGATTCCTGCAGGATAAGGAAAATCAAAAGTGTACTTTTTGGTTATAGCGCCTTCAATTTCATCAAGTTTTAGTTGTTTTATAAGTTGTCCTGTATTGGAGTATAATCCTAACATTAAATGATCTACACCTTTAAAATCAATTTCTAAATTCAATTTGTCTTTTATTGGGTTTGGTGCAACCCTAACGACTAATGGTATTCTAGCTTGCTCTTGAAATTGATTGACTGCTAAATTACTAGTCATTTTGTAAATTGTAGTTCCACAAGCATAAGCCAAATCATTATTTAAAATAAAAATTCGATTCAAGTTACTTCCAACCGTAGTGTTTGTCCAAGTATCGCCACCATTGATAGTTTCGTAAAAACCCGTGGCCTGACCACCCATCCAACCATGATTTTCATCTACAAAACCAACTGCTTGAACATCTACTTCTGGAGCAATTTTGGTAGTCCAAGTAGCTCCATTGTTGATAGATTTTATAAGTTTTCCATTATTTGGAGCAACTGAAGAAACAGCTCCAAAAATTACATTGGTATTGTTGTGTAAGGTTTGTAATTTCCAAACATATTCACCAGGAATAGTTCCGTTGTAAAGAATTGACCACGTTGTTCCGCCATCTGTAGTTTTTAAGATTACTGCTCCAGTAGCGTTATTTCCGACAGCATAACCTGTATTTTCATCTAAAAATAATACTTCTACTAGTGTATTTGCGTGAGCACTCATATCAATATATTGCCAAGTAGCACCACTATCGGTAGATTTTATAATGTAAGCCGGAGAAAAATAAGCACCACAGCCATAAATTGTTGAAGTTCCAACACAATCCAACCCACAGATAGCAGCTGGATTTGGGGTTATAGTAACCAAATTCCATGTGGCTCCACCATCAAGAGTTTTGTAAAATTTACCATTCAAACTTCCTAAAAAACCAATATTGGCGTCAAGAAATTCGATATTTCTAAAATAATGACTGCTACCAAGTATCGCATTATTGGTTTGTAGATTCCAATTTAAACCGCCATCGGTTGTTTTGTAAACTGCAGCATAAAATCCATTAGCGGCCCAACCTAAATTTTCATTCAAAAAGAAAACATCATCAAATCGTTGTCCGTTGGTGTTCACAGCAGCATTTGGAAGTGGTGACCATGTTAATTGCGCCGAAGCAAACGAAGAAATCAGCAATAAAAAGTAGAATTTTTTCATCAATCAATATTTTGTATAAAATTATAAAATTAATTGGCTGTAGCTTAAAATTGGTGAATTTTTTTAAGGATATTTTTAACACAAACCAAAACAATTATGTAACAAGTTTGTTTTACTTTAGTCCAATAAATTTTCACTAAAACTAAACTTTATGAAATTACGATTTATTGCATTATTGTTTTTGGGAGTTATTAGCTTCACTTTTGCTCAAGAAAATCTTAGCTACCAAAAGCCTTCAGCAGAGATTTTAGCTCTTGCCGATTATGAAAGAGCACCATCTGTAAGTATGGATTCTAAAAAAGAATACATGCTTTTAAGTTACAGAAATACTTACAAAACGCTTGACGATTTAAATCAAGAAGAAATGCGTTTGGGTGGCTTACGTATTAATCCAGTAACTAATATTTCGAGTACGGTTACGTATATCAGCAATTTAAAAATAAGAAAAATTGCTGCTAAATATGAAACTCAAGTATCAGGTCTTCCTCAAAATGCAAGACTAACTAATATTTCTTGGTCGCCAGACGAAAAGAAAATTGCATTTACGAATACTACGAATTCTGGAGTTGAACTTTGGATAATTGATGTGGCAACAGCTTCGGCAAAAAAAATAACCTCAGACAATTTGAATGCCAATTTAGGAAGTCCTTATAGTTGGATGAATGACAATCAGACTTTATTAGTGAAAGTTTTGCCTAAAAATCGTCCGGCTTTAATCAATGAGAAAAAAGATTTACCAAAAGGACCAACCGTTTCTGTAAGTGATGGTTCAAAATCTCAAAATAGAACATATCAAGATTTGTTAAAAAACAAAAATGACGAAGCTAATTTTGATGCTTTAGTAACTTCGGAATTGTATAAAGTGACGATTTCTGGAGCTTCAACTTTATTCAAACCAGCAGACATTTATGCTGGAGAAAGTTTTTCACCTGACGGAAATTATTTGATGCTTACTACAATTCAAAAACCTTATTCTTATATTGTTCCATTGAGTCGTTTTCCACAAAAATCTGTAGTTTATGATTTGAATGGAAAAGAAATCAAACAAGTAAATGAAGTTCCTTTAACGGAAATTATGCCAAAAGGTTTTTCTTCAGTAAGAAAAGGAAAAAGAAGTATGAGTTGGAGAGCAGACAAACCTGCAACTTTAGTTTATGTAGAAGCTCTTGATGAAGGTGATCAAGCTAAAAAAGTAGATTATAGAGATGAAGTTTTTCAATGGAATGCGCCTTTCAATTCGGCACCAACTTCTATGATGAAGACACAACAACGTTTTGGAGGAATCAGTTGGGGAAATGACACTTTTGCAATAGCTTATGACAGTTGGTATGATACAAGAAATGCTAAAACTTATTTGTTAAATCCATCTAATCCAAATGAAACTCCAAAAGTAATTTCGGATAGAAACTCTCAAGACATCTATTCAGATCCAGGAAATTTTGAAACCAAAAAGAATGAATTTGGAAGATATGTAATTGCAACCGAAAATGGCAATGCCTATTTAATTGGTGACGGACACACTAAAGAAGGACAATTTCCTTTCATTGATGAATTGAATTTGAAAACATTAAAAACAAAACGTCTTTACACTTCAAAAATAATGGACAAAAAAGAAGATTTAATGTCTATTGAAGATTATAGAAAAGGAGATGTTTTAGTGATGATTCAATCTAAAAATGATTATCCTAATTACTATTTTAGAAACATCAAATCTGGTAAACTAACACCAATTACAGCTTTTAAAAATCCATTTGAAAGCATTAAAAATGTGTATAAAGAAGTAATTAAATACAAAAGAAAAGATGGCGTAGATTTGTCTGGAACATTATATTTACCAGCAGGTTACGACAGAAGTAAAAAAGAAAAATTACCTTTATTGATTTGGGCTTATCCAGCAGAATTTAAAGATAAAAACTCAGCTGGACAAAATGATAAAAATCCAAACGAATTTACATTTCCAAACTATGGTTCGTTTGTTTATTGGGTAACTAAAGGTTATGCTGTTTTAGATGATGCATCATTTCCAATTATCGGTGAAGGAACAACTGAGCCAAATGATACTTTCATTACACAACTAGTTGATGATGCTGAAGCTGCAATTAACGCTGTAGATAACTTAGGATATATCAATCGTAAAAAAGTTGCGGTTGGCGGACATTCATATGGTGCATTTATGACAGCTAATTTATTAACACATTCTAATTTATTTGCATGTGGAATTGCAAGAAGCGGAGCTTATAACAGAACTTTAACGCCTTTTGGATTTCAAAGTGAGCAACGTAATTACTGGGATGTTCCTACAATTTACAACGGAATGTCTCCTTTTATGAATGCAGATAAAATGAAAACACCATTACTTTTAGTTCATGGTGAAGCTGATAACAATCCTGGAACATTTACACTTCAAACGGAACGCTATTTTCAAGCATTGAAAAACTTGGGAGCACCAACTAGAATGGTAATTCTACCTAAAGAATCACACGGATATGCAGCTAAAGAAAATATTTTCCACTTACTTTGGGAACAAGATCAGTTTTTAGAGAAGTATTTGAAGAATTAGTGAAGAGTGATTAGTAATAAGTGAATAGTAAATAGACCTTTGAAGAAATTTGAAGGTCTATTTTATTTTTAGATAAGTTTGTGTTGTTTTGGGAATTTCTGAATTGTGTTCGAAAAATAGAATTTCGTTTTCCAATTTTGCTTCAATCAAGTAATGACTTCCTCTGAAATAAGAGTTTAAAACCTCAACTTTTATATCAGAATTTTCAACAACTTTAATTTGATGTGGGTAAATGTATTGTAATTTACCATCAATATTAATTTCATTCACATCACCAAAAAGTGAGGCAATATATTTAGATTTTGGATTTTCAAAAATTGCTTTTGGAGTTCCACTTTCAATGATTTCTCCATTTTTCATTATCAGAACTTCATCAGCAAATGAAAGAACATCAGTGCTGTCGTGAGTCGCTGTTATACAAGTAATTTGTTTTCCCTTTAGATAAGCGAATAATTTTCTTCGCAAACTGTTTTTTCTAAAGTTATCGATATGACTGAAAGGTTCGTCAAGTAATAAAATTTCTGGCTCTAAGGCTAAAACTCTTGCAATTGCAACTCTTTGCATCTGACCACCACTAAGATTTTTGGCTTTTATATCGAAAAAGTCTTCCATTTCTACAATTTCTAAAAGCTCCTTTACCCTATTCCATTTTTTTTCAGCATCAATATTTGACAAATACTTTCCAACGTTTTCTGCTACTGTAATATAAGGCATCAAATCGAAATCTTGTGCGAGATATTTCATGAAATCCATGCCTGGAATCAAATTGTATTTTGGTCCTAAAACTTCTATATCATTCCAAAAAATATTTCCGTCGTTCAAGTCATGCAAACCATAAATTAATTTTAGAAGCGTACTTTTTCCACAACCACTCTCGCCAATTATAGAAACGTTATGACCTTTATGGATTGAAAAAGCACTTTTTTTAATGGTAACTTCTTTCGAATAAGAAAAAATTATGTCTTGAACTCTAAGCATTTTACAAAAATAACAACTTATTTGATACATTTTATCAGTGATTTACGCCATTTACGATAAAGTTTTGATAATTAGCTAAATGAAAAAAAAATATTTTATTTAATGAGATAATTTAGTGAAATTTGTAGCCCCAATTCTTTTAATAACCTTTGCAATTTTTGAATCGATATTTTTCAAAATAATTTGAATAACAATGGAAATTAAAAAAATATTATTTTATTGTATTTTCTTAATCAGCTTTATTTCTAAAGCTCAAGTCGGTATTGGAACAGTTAGTCCCAATGCTTCTTCTATGTTGGATATTACTTCTAATAATAAAGGTTTACTTATTCCCAGAGTGTCCTTAACAAGTACTTCCGATGTAACAACTATAGCATCTCCAACAACTTCATTATTAGTTTATAATTCAGGATTTGCACCAAATGGTTATTATTACTGGAATGGTACGCTTTGGGTTCAATTAGCAACCGTAAATAATACAAATTGGTCGATTACAGGTAATAGCGGAACAAGTTCAGCAACAAATTTTATTGGAACTACAGATGATGTAGATTTAGTAATAAGAAGAAATAACATTCGTAGCGGATTTATTGGAAACCCTGCAATAGCTTCTGGTAATAAGAATACTTCTTTTGGGGCAAATTCTTTAAATGCAGCTGGAACAGGCATACGAAATACAGCTATTGGAACCAATGTTATGCCTAGTAATACTACAGGACAATTAAACGTTTCTATTGGTGACCAATCCATGTTTTCAAACTTGACTGGAAATACTAATACCGTGATAGGTGTTGGCGCTTTATATTCTAATTCATCAGGAAATGAAAATGTAGCTCTTGGAAGAAATGCTTTAACAAGCGCTAATGCTAATAATAATACCGCGCTTGGTTTTGCATCACTTCGTCAAAATTCAACTGGAACTAATAATGTTGCCATTGGACATCAAGCTGGTTATAACGAAACCGGAAGTAATAAATTATATATTGAGATGTCTACTGCAGCAAACGGAACTGACTCAAGTATAGATAATGCTTTAATTTATGGTGAATTCAATAATAGAATTGTTAGAACTAACGGTACAATTCAGGTAGGCAATCCAGCCACATCTGGGTATTCTTTTCCTACATCAAGAGGAACTGTGGGTCAAGTTCTTCAAACTGATGGTACTGGAGGAACAAGTTGGGCTAATTCAGTAAATAGCTTATCATTAGTAAGAACTAATTTATCAGCAAATCAAAATGTTGCATCAACTGGTTGGCAAAAAATCACTTTTAATACTATTGCTTTTGATACCAACTCCGAATTTAACACAACTACTAATAGATTTACTGCAACAAAAGCTGGCTATTATGAAGTAAATGCCGGTTTTCACACTTTCAATAAATCAGATGCTGAATATTATGGTATTGCCGTTTATAAAAATGGTGTAGAATATCAAGAAACTTCTTCACATCATTATGGAGACAAATTGATTTCGAGAATTATCAACTGTACCATTAACTTAATTCCTGGTGATTATTTAGAAATATATATTTTTAATGGAAATGCACCTTCAACAATTGATGCTTATACAGGGAAAAGTTATTTTGAGATTAAGCAGTTAAAATAAGTCAAAAAAACGAGTGTGCCATTTCTAAAAAAATATCGATCTTGCAGCTTAATCAATAAGCTTCCTGGATTTGGATTGGCAAAAACTTACTTCTAATTATAAATTTTCATCATCAATACATTATTTGTCAAAATTTATTCAGAAGATAACTTTGGATAATATTTTGGGAAACGAAAACTGCATAACAAAAACTTTTAAAAATAATTTTGGTGACATATTACTTTTATGCATGCTAAACATTGATGCGTTTTAAAAACATTTTCTTTTAAATTTTTATATAATTAATAAAACCCAATAACAATAATTACAATATTAATATTTTTATTGTTATTTTTTTAGACAATGCACAACTCAAACGTTGTATTAACATAAGATTAAAGATATTTTACCTATACATTAGTACAACATTATATCAATTAATGTTTAATTATCAAGAAGTAAGTATCTAAACAATCATTGTTGAAACTGAATAATAATCAAATTTTTTATAGTTTTTTTTAACATTTCAAATTTCGTATAGTTTTTATACACTAACACTTTATTAATTGAAAAAATTAAACTTGTAAGTTTGAAATTGAACAAAATCAAACAATTATGAAAAAATTTTATTTACTACTATTGATATTCCTATCGAATTTTGGGATATCGCAAAACTTACTCACCAATGGTGATTTTGAAAATGGTACAACAGGTTGGACGTTTGGTTCTCCTGGAGTAGTTGCTTCCGGAGAAGCCTTCTACAGCACAGCGAATGCTGGAGGAGATCCTTGGGGAACAGAACTGAAACAGACAAACTTGTCATTTACTGGAGGGTCTTCTTACACGTTAACTTTTAGAGCCCGTGCTGCAGCAAACAGAACGATGTCTGTTAATATCCAAAATACAAATATTTGGAACGATCAGTTTAGAAACAATGCTGTTGCTTTGACAACTACAATGACAACTTATAGCTATACTTTTAACGCTACATCAACTAATGGCAATGCACAACTTAATTTTCATATGGCTAATATGGGAGTTAACACAACAGCAGCTGTATATATTGATGATGTTGTACTTGTTCTAAACGGAGGTGGTGGACCAGTAGCTCCAGCAGCACCTGTTGGATATGTTGTAAATAGTCCAACTTCTTCAAGTGTTTTTATGGCATGTGGACCTAACAATGCTGGAAGTGGTAATATCGTTTACCGTTTATTCTATTCACCAACTGCTACAGCTCCTGCAAATCCTACAACAGCAACTCAATATACGTTTGGAAGCATTGGAGGTGATGGAAACGGAATAAGTGCATTTGGATTTACTTTAACTGGACTTAATGAATCAACACCTTATACTTTTTGGTTATATCAATATGATACTGTTAGTGGTTTGTATTCTTCGCCTACCTCAGCAACTGCAACTACAACATCATCAACTAACGTTCCTCAACCTGTGGGATTTGTTTCAAATACTCCACAATCAACATCTATGTTTTTAGCGGTTGGTCCAAATAATGTTGGTGGAAATATTGTATATAGATTATTTTATTCACCAACGGCTACAGCACCTGCTAATCCATTAACAGCTACACAATATACTTTTGGAAGTATTGGTGGCGATGGAGGCGGTACTAGTGCATTTGGATTTAGATTAACAGGTTTAAGTTCATCAACACCTTATACTTTCTGGCTATATCAATATAATACTGCAACTGCAATTTATTCTCTACCTGCTACTTCTTTTGGTACTACATCAGCACCTCCAGTTGTTTTGGTACCACCAACAACTAACGCACCAGTACCTACGCGTAATGCTGCGAATGTAGTTTCAGTTTTTAGTAATACTTACTCAAATATTGCAACTAATTATAATCCTAATTGGGGACAATCAGGTTTTGGCGTTTTAAATCAAGCGTTTGAGGCTGTTCCAGGTTCGGGTAATACTATTTTACATTATGCTAATTTTAATTATCAAGGAACTAATTTAACTCCAACCAATTTATCATCAATGGAATTCTTACATGTTGATCTTTGGACACAAGCTTCAACATCTTCTGCTATAATCAAAGTGAGTCCTATTAATTCAGGTACTGGTCCTAATGAAGTTCAAGTGACTATTAATCATACTCCTGGACAATGGACAAGTGTAGATATTCCTAAAAGTGCTTTTGGTGGTCAGACATGGGATAATGTAATTCAAATGATATTTGCAGCAAATGGTCCTGGTAGTACAACACCAATTGACATCTATGTAGATAATGTTTATTTCTGGAATAATCCTGGGATTAATACTGATGCCACTTTAAGTGACTTACAAGTAGATTTTACTCCTGTTGATGGATTTAGTTCTTCGCAATTTTCTTATACTTATACTGTACCATTTGGAACTACTACAATTCCTCAAATTACTTCTGCTACACCAAATGCAGGTACTTCAACAGCTGTCATAACTCAAGCAACTGCTCTACCAGGTAGTGCAACAGTTGTAGTTACTTCTCAAGATCCTGGGGTTCAACTAACTTATACTGTTAACTTCTCTTTCCCACCACCTCCATCACAACCTGTTGGTTTTGTTGCAATGAACCCAACAATAACTAGTGCATTTTTAGCTTGTGGTCCAAATAATGTTGATGGAAATATTGTTTATAGATTGTTTTATGCTCCAACAGCAACTGCTCCTGCAAATCCTACAACTGCTACAGAATATACTTTTGGAACAACAGCAGGCGATGGAAGTGGAGCTAGTCCATTTGGATTTGTTCTAACCGGACTTACTCCAAATACAAATTATACTTTTTATTTATATCAATATAACATTGCAACAAATCAATTCTCTGCTCCAGGTACTGCTTCATTAACTACTTTATGCTTACCTGTAAATTGGTATATTGATGGTGATGGTGATGGATATGGAGCTGATTCAACAGTAGTTACTTCTTGTACTTCTCCTGGTGCAACCTATGTATTATTAGGTGGCGATTGTAACGATACTAATGCTGCTATCAATCCAGGTGCAGTTGATGTATGTTACGATGGAATCGACAATGATTGTAATGGTATAATTGATAACAATTGCACACCAATTGTTGGTTCATTACCAGCAGGAACATGTGGTACAACTCTTGCAGGTTGGTTCTCAACTGTTACTGCAAATTGGACTAATTTTGCTCAAGGATACAGATTCAGAATCACGAAAGTTGATATGAATACAAATGCTCCTATAGCTGCAGCAGTTATTGTTGATAGACCAGTAAATAACATTTCATTGGCTAACGTTCCAGGAACGACTTACAACTCAAGATATATGTTTGAGATTGCAGTACGCTACAATAACGTATGGCAACCTTTCTTTGGAGCTCCATGTTACTTAAACACACCAAATCCGGTTTCAACAATTGGAGCACAGTGTGGAAGTACATTAACAGCCATGAACCAATGGATAAATGCAGGAGCAGTTTCTAATGTTTCAGCTTATAGATTTAGAGTTACAAGAGTAATTGCAGGTGTTCCAACTGGAGCTTCTCAAGAAACCACACAACCAGCTAATAAGTTTAACATGGCACAATTGTCAGGTATCTTGTTTGCAAGTACTTATAGAGTAGAAGTTTCATTAAGAAATACTGATGGTACCTTCTTACCTTATGGTACACCATGTGATATTAATACCCCAGCTTATCCTACTACACAAGTAAGAACAGTTCAATGTAATAACTATCAAGTTACAAGCAACTCTGAGTTAATTATTGCAGACGGAGTTAATGGAGCAACCATGTACCGATTTAGAGTTTACAACGGAGTTGATTATGATACATTCTATGACAACCAATTCAACAGATTTACATTAAACAACTTCCCAGGATTAATTCCAAACGGAGCCATTTATTCTGTACAAGTAGCGGTTAGGTTACCAAATGAGACTAGTTTTGGTCCATATAGTAAATCATGTACCATCAAAACTCCAATGCAAGCAAGAGCTATTGCATCAGATGTTCAATTAGAAGTAGTAAATGTATTTGAGGCTTTGGCTTATCCAAACCCATTTGCAGAAAACTTCAAGTTGGATGTGAAAACTAATAGCGAAGCTAACATTCAAGTTAGAGTTTACGACATGATAGGAAAACTAGTTGAGGACAAAATGATAAACGCTTCTGATATTCAAAATTTTGAATTAGGAAACCAATATCCATCTGGAGTTTACAATGTAATTGTATCTCAAGAGTCTAACACTAAAACACTACGTGTAATAAGAAGATAATTTAAATTAAAGCTAAATATTAAAAATACCTCTCTTTCTTTGAGAGGTATTTTTTAATATTTTTTCATGTATATTCAAGAAGTAATTATGAAAAATTTCACATCAATTCGAATCATAATAGTATTTCTATTTACCATAGTGAGTCAAGCTCAAGTAGGAATTAATACCCCAACACCTCAAGGAGCATTAGATATAACATCATCAAATGATGGATTATTAATACCTAGAGTAGCTTTAACAATTACCACAAGTGCATTGCCACTAACATCACCAACAATTTCTGAATTAGTATACAATTCTGCAACTGTTGCTGATGTTACACCTGGTTTTTATTATTGGAATGGAACAATTTGGGTTAGATTGGCAACTGGAGCATCAAATGATTGGAGCATTATAGGAAATACAGGAATTGTAGACGGAACTAACTTCATAGGAACTGCTGCAGGAACAAACGTTGATGTTGCGTTTAGGAGAAATAACTTAGCTGCTGGAAAAATTGGAGCAACAAGTACTTCTTTTGGACTTGGAGCTCTTACAGCCGGAGCAACATCGAATAGCACTGCTTTTGGAACTAATGCTTTACTACTCAATACCGGTGATAATAATGTTGCTATTGGAAACGGCACATTAGCAACCAACATTACAGGCATTCAAAATACAGGTATTGGAAATAATGCATTAACATTAAACACAGGAAATGCAAACTCTGCACTTGGATTTGAAGCATTGTTTACAAACTCTAGCGGAAACAACAATACTGGAGTAGGATTTGAAGCCATGCGTGGAAATACTACAGGAAGCAACAACACCGGAATTGGATTTCAAGCATCAAGAAACAATCTTATCGGATCCAATAACACCGCATTAGGATTTCAAGCATTAAACGATAATAGAGCTAACTTTAATACAGCTGTTGGAACACAAGCATCAGCTTTACTTAATTCTGGAGCTTCAAATACTTCAGTAGGTTATCAAGCTCATGGAAATGCAACAACAGGCTCACAGAATGTAGCTATTGGAGAACGATCACTTGGAAGAAATAACGGAAGTGCAAATACTGTAATTGGTTGGGAAGCAATGTTTGGAGCTACTTCTACTGCAAGTAACTCTACTGCTGTTGGATGGCATTCTTTATTTAATAACTCAGGGGCTAACAATACTGCAATAGGCTACAATGCTTCGCAAGGAAACTCAACTGCAACAGAAAATACTGCAATTGGTGCTGGCTCATTAAATGATAACAGTACAGGTTCACGAAATACAGCTGTGGGACGTAATGCAGGTTTTGCAACTACATCAAATGATGGTACTTTTGTCGGATTCAATGCAGGTGCCTTTTCTACTGGTACACAAAATGCAGTTCTTGGTGCTTATGCATTAGATGCTAGTGGAGCTTCAGCAAGAAATGTTGCCATTGGATATAATGCACTAACAAACACTACTTCAGGAGCAAACAATACAGCCATAGGCCATAGTGCTTTGTCTAGTTTAGCAACAGGTTCAGGTAATGTAGCTATCGGTTATCAAGCAGGATTTACAGAAACAACTAGTAATAAATTATATATTTCTAACTCAAATACAACCGCTACAACTTCATTAATTTATGGCGAATTTGCTCCAACAAGAATTCTTAGAACTAATGGTACCTTTCAAATTGGTGATCCAACAGGAACGGGTTATGTTTTTCCTATTGCTCGTGGTGCAAATAATGAAATTCTACAAACAGATGCTTCTGGAGTTTTAAGTTGGAACTCGAAAACAGTAAAACCTTATCTTACAACTGGAGCATTGGCAGGAGTATATATAATCCCACTAACTGAGTACACAGTAAGAGTTTTTAACAGTGTATCAGAGGTTAGACTACCTTCAGCTGTGGGAAATATTGGAAAAATATTCATTGTTATTGGAAGTAATACTATTTCTGCAAAAATATTCTCTACTGCTGGAGGTGTTATTTATGATGATGTTTCAAATACTTTTATTAATACACTAAATCCAAATGAAAGATATATGGTGCAAAGTGATGGTACAGATTGGATTGTAATTGGAAGATAAAAAGATAAATTATAGTCTATCCTCTTCTTTTTATGAGCTTTATAATATCTTCAACTAAAATATGTAAAGACTTTTTTGAAGTAAGGCAAATAAAATAAAATTGTAAAAATTATATTTTATTCTACATTTTATCGATTTTAATAGTTTTTTATCGATAAAAAATATCTTTAAATATGTTTTGTTAGTAATTTTAAGAAAATGTTTGAATTTGTCTTAAAACTAATGAATCATGAAAAAGATAATTTTACTCCTCTGTTTTATAGTATTTAATCTATACCAAACCAATGCTCAAATTGGAATTGGAACAACATTACCAAATGCTCAATTAGATATTCGTTCAAGTAATCAAGCGACTCCTGCTAATAACGATGGGATTTTAATTCCAAAAGTTAATGTATTTCCTGCTACTAATCCTACTGTTGCTCAACAAGGTATGCTTGTTTACTTAACAACAGCTACAACTTTTTTAGCAACTTCAAGACAACCGGGTTTTTATTATTGGAACAATCCTACTTCCGATTGGATTGGATTGAATTCTGTTGCTAATGGTGATCATGATTGGTATGAAGTTGCAACAACTTTACCTCCAAATGCCATCACTGACGATATGTTTCATACAGGAAATGTTGGTATAGGAACTTCAACAATTGCAGCAAATACAAAACTTGAAGTTAATAGTGGAACTACTAGTGATGCTGTTTATGGTCATTCTAACAATGTTGGTGGTATTTTAGGTAGAGAAGTGAATTTTTCTTTTGGAACACCAGCACAAACTTTATTAGGATCTGGTGTTTATGCAAATAATCCTGCCGCAGGCTATACAAGCATTTTTGCTCAATCAACAGGTTTGGCAACAGTAGCTGCAAATATTAATTATTCAAATGTTTGGATGGCTAATTATAGCTATGTCGATAATGCTTCTTCAACTGTAAATCCATCTGTTAGCTATAATCAATTAAATAATACAAGTACAACATTGGGAGGAACTCAAATTGCACTAAGAGGGTTTAACAATAGAGCCACAACCACCGGAAATCCTGGTTATTCAGTAGGGGTTCAAGGTTTGGCAAACTCCCAATTTCAAGACTCATATGGTGCTCAAGGTTTGTCATTTTCTGATGCCCCAGTTAGTACTGGTGGCTATTTTTCAGGAAACAATTATGCAGGAACAAGTATTGCTTATGCCTATGTTGGTGGTTGGACAAACGGATTAACTGCAAGAAAAATTGTTGGAACAGGTACTGTTTCTGAAATTATTCCAACTGAAAACCATGGCAGAGTAACATTAACATGTCCAGAATCTCCTGAATATTGGTATCAAGACTATGGAACTGTTGAAATGGTTAATGGTAAAGCAACAATAATTGTGGATGAAATTTTAGCAGACATCATTGTAGTGGATGAAGAAAATCCTTTAAGAGTAATTTGTACACCAGTGGGAATGCCATATTTTAATGGAATAACAATTATGTCTCAAACTAAAAACTCAGTTGAAATTTTAGAATTAAATGGCGGAAATCATTCAGGGAAGTTGCAATACCAACTAGTTGCAAAGCCTAAAACAAATTTTGGAGAAGGACGTTTTCCTCAAGCTCCTGGTCCAGGTTATCTAAAATCTGACAAAGAACCAATGGCAGCAAAAGCTAAAAACCAACCAACAGATGGTAGAAAAATATTCAGTTGGCCAACAGATCATATCGTTTACAAGTATAATCCAGAAGATTATGTTTCTATAGGCGATGTAATTCCCGCAGGTCCAAATGCTGGTAAAATTAAACTTGGAGATGGCAAATACGGTGAAGGCATTCCTGCTGAAAAACCTAAAAGATAAAAAACAATAAGAGCGATGCTAAAACGTGTAGCCATCGCTCTTATCAACCTAACCAATAAACAAACAATCTTTTATTTCTTAATATATTTTTCAAATTCTTTTGTTTGAACTCTTGCTTTTAAATCATGCAACAAGTTATACAAACCAAAAAACGTTCTGTTTATATACAAAAAGTGTTTTGAACCTCTATTCCCATTCATTTTTCTTAGTTGAGTATCTTTAGCGAACTCCTCTCCCATTGTTGCAATTTGACCAAAGAAATCATCATCAGAAAAATCGAAGAAATCTCCGTGAAATGGTTTGGTAAACAAACTCAACAAATCATGAAATAACTTTGTAAAATATTTTATTTCTTCTTTAGAATCATCTAATCTTAAAATCTCTAATTCATATAATTTTTCATTGAATAATTTCGGATTATCAATCACTGCTGGATTTGCTAATTCAAAATAAGGAACATAAAATTCTAAAGGAACATGTTTGATACAACCAAAATCAATCGCAACTAATTTATCGTCTTTATCAATCAAAAAGTTTCCAGGATGCGGATCAGCATGTACTTGTTTTAAATGATGCATTTGATACATATAAAAATCCCAAAGCGCCTGACCTATTTTATCTCCTTTAACTCTATCCGTATTGTGAGCTGCAAATTCTGACAAATGTTCACCATCAATCCATTCCATTGTCAAGATTTTCTCTGAAGACAATTCTGAATAATATTTTGGGAAACGTAAATTTTCAATATGCATACACCAATCAGATACTTCTAAACTTTGCTTTAACTCTAAATTATAATCGGTTTCTTCTAATAATTTATCTTCAACTTCTTTAAAATATTTATCAGAATCTTTACCCTTTATGTTAAACATTCTAATCGCGAATGGTTTTACTAAAGCCAAATCAGAACTTATACTATCCGCAACACCTGGATATTGGATTTTCACAGCAAGATTTTTCCCATCTTTGGTTGCTTTGTGTACCTGACCGATACTCGCAGCATTCATAGCATCTGGCGTAAACGTGTCGTATAAGTTCTCTGGATATTGACCTAAATATTTTTTAAATGTTTTTCTAACTAATGGTGCCGACAATGGTGGAACCGAAAATTGAGACAACGAAAATTTATCTACATATTGTTGTGGCATAATGCTTTTGTCCATGCTCAACATTTGAGCAACTTTCAAAGCACTTCCTTTCAAATTCTTTAAACCATCATAAATGTCTTCGGCATTGCTTTCGTTTAATTTATCACGATTTAAAGATGGATTTACAATCTTTTCACCATAATAAGCAACGTAATTTCCTCCTACTTTAAATCCGGTTTTAACTAATTGACTGGCGCGCTCTATCTTTCCTGTTGGAATTTTATCTAATGTTTTCATACTTGTGCTGAATTTATTTCAGTATTAATTCATTTTTTCTTTCCAAAGGAATTTTCCTAAATCGAATAAACTTTCTAATGGTTTTGTATCTAACAAATCAACCACTGTATTTACAGATTTTTCAATTAAAACATCTGTTTTTTCAAAACCTACAGAAGTATCATCCATCCAAAATTTCAATAAAAATAAGAACTGAATCCATGCACCTTCTGCAAAAACTGGTTTGGTGATTTTAGAAATTTTATCACTTACCATATTTTCATTCTCATCAATAATACTTACGATAAAATCTTTGAAATGGTTTCTGAATTGTTTTAAACTTTTCAAATTCTTCAATCCTTCTTTGTTCTCTTTTAAAGAAAACACTACATAACTTCTGTTCAAGGTTAAAATTTCAAACAAAGTAAAATACAATGTCAAAAGCTTATTTTTATCTGAATAACTTTCAAAAGCTTCGTCTTTCTTGATGGAACCTTCAGCATTCTCAAAAAATTTAACCCAAATTTCCTGCCTCAATGCATCCAACGAACCAAAGAATTTGTAGAAATCTGCTTCCTCAATTTTGTGCTCTTTACAAAACGAGAATACATTTTTAGGTTCGGCATTATTGCTTAGAACATAATCCATGTACATAGAAATGATAGCATCATCAGTTATCAATTTCTTTTTGGTTGTTGTTTTCTTAGAAGTTTCCATTTGAAATAAATTTGATTGTAAAATTACTTATTGTTTAACAATTAATGAAATTATCTAAACAAAAAGTTTTGTTAAATGTTGTTCAAAATATTTGAAAATAAAAAAGCGACCAATGAAAATTGATCGCCTTTGATGATATTATAAACTCTTAAATTTAGTTTCCTGCTTGTTTTTTAGCATCTTCAACCATTTTTTCATTTGCTGTAATTGCAAACTCAACTCTACGGTTTTGAGAACGACCTTCTGGAGTATCGTTAGTTGCAATAGGATCAGCAATTCCCATTCCGACCATTTTAAATCTTGACATATTTAAACCTTTAGACTCTAAATATTTTTCAACAGAAATTGCTCTCTGTTCAGATAATGTCAAGTTATATTCTGGTTTACCAGTAATATCAGTATAACCATAAATAACAATATCAGTATCTGCATAACTTTGAAAAACTGGAACTAGTTTATCTAAATTAGCTTTGGCTGCAGCAGTCAATGTAGATTTATTGGTATCAAAGCGAACAGAATTTTCACCTAAAACCAATCTGATTCCTTCTCCTACTCTCTCTACTTGCGCTCCTGGCAAAGCTGTTTGAATTTCTCTAGCTTGTTTATCCATTTTGTTACCAATAACGCCTCCAGCTACACCACCAATAACACCTCCAAGTACAGCACCAATTGCGCCATTACCACCTTTTCCGATGTTATTTCCTAGAACTGCACCAAGAACACCACCTGCAACTGCACCAATTGCAGCACCACGTTGAGTTTTATTTGTGTTTTTAACCGACTCACAACTTGTAAAAAGTGAACCTATACTTAAAACTCCTATCAATAAATAAATTGTAATCTTTTTCATTTTCTTATATTTTAAATTATTTAATTTCTCTGAAACTGATATACCACATCAATAGATTTTCCACCAACATTAGCTTTATCTATTAACTGAAATGATGTTTCCGTTTGATTAGCTACAGTTAAAATGTAACCTTCAGCAACTTTTTTTGCTTTAGTTTCGTTTATAATTTTCATGACAAAATTTCCATTATCATTGATAAACCAAGTTATTGGTGAAGTGAAACTAGTACAACTAGAATTATTCAGAGCCATTTCACCTTTATTGTTATTTGAAATAAATTTCCAAGTACTTCCAACAAAACATTTAGAATCTGCAATATCAAAAGAAGTTACTTTGATATAATCTGAACCTGGATAAGTCACTGAACTTATCGTCCAAGTTCCTTTTGACATAACTTGAGAACTTTTGTCAAGTTTTGTATTTGTAACATCTTGCTTTGGTTTACATCCCACAAAAACAATTGTTAACATTAGTAAAATCAAACCTTTTTTCATAATTATATTTTTTAATTTAAGTTTTGCAAAGATAATTTACAATCTTCGGATTTTACTAAGTTACAAAAAAATAAGTTGTAAAAAAAATTCTACGTCATTTTGTCAGATTAAAAGCTTTGGTACTGAATTTGAATAGTAAGAAAACATAAATTGTTTAACTTAAAAGTTCAAAATATGTCAACAGGAAAAATTAATGTTTCAGTAGAAAACATTTTCCCTTTAATCAAGAAATTTCTTTACAATGACCACGAAATTTTTCTTCGTGAATTGGTTTCAAATGCTACAGATGCAACTTTAAAATTAAAACATTTAACTAGTATTGGTGAGGCTAAAGTTGAATATGGCAATCCAATTATTGAAGTAAAAATCGATAAAGAAGCCAAAAAACTTCACATCATCGACCAAGGTTTAGGAATGACTGCCGATGAAGTTGAAAAATACATCAATCAAGTGGCTTTTTCTGGTGCTGAAGAATTTCTTGAAAAATATAAAGATTCTGCCAAAGATTCTGGAATTATTGGTCATTTTGGTTTAGGATTTTATTCGGCTTTTATGGTTGCTGAAAAAGTTGAAATCATTACTAAATCATTTAAAGACGAACCAGCTGCACATTGGACCTGTGATGGAAGTCCAGAATTTACATTAGAAACATCAGACAAAACGTCTCGTGGAACTGAAATTATTCTTCATATTGCTGAAGATTCTCTGGAATTTTTAGAAGAATATAAAATCAGAGAATTACTTACAAAATATAACAAGTTCATGCCTATTCCAATTAAATTTGGAACACGCAAAGAAACTTTACCAAAGCCAGAAGATGCTGCAGAAGATTTTGTTGCAGAAACTATTGAAGTAGACAATATCATCAATAATCCAACTCCAGCTTGGACAAAATTGCCAACAGATTTAACGGATGAAGATTATAAAAGCTTCTATCACGAATTGTATCCAATGCAATTTGAAGAACCTTTATTCAATATTCATTTGAATGTGGATTATCCTTTTAATTTGACTGGTATTTTGTATTTCCCAAAACTGTCTAACGACATGCAAATGCAAAAAGACAGAATTCAAATGTATCAAAATCAGGTTTTTGTAACTGATAACGTAGAAGGAATTGTTCCAGAATTTTTAGGAATGTTGAAAGGTGTAATTGATTCGCCAGATATTCCTTTGAATGTTTCTCGTTCTGGCTTACAAGCAGATAGTAACGTCAAGAAAATATCTAATTACATCACAAGAAAAGTAGCTGATAAACTAAAAGGTTTATTCAACGAAAATCGTGAAGACTTCGAGAAAAAATGGAATGATATCAAAATAGTTTTAGAATACGGAATGTTATCGGAACCAAAATTCTACGAAAAAGCAGGCGATTTTGTTTTGTATCCTTCAGTTGATGATAAATATTACACTTTATCAGAATTGAAAGAAGCCATTACTGCAAATCAAACCGATAAAAACGGAAAATTAGTAGTTTTATATGCTTCTAGTAAAGATGCTCAACATGGTTATATTGACATTGCAAAAGAAAAAGGGTACGAAGTATTATTATTAGATTCTCCAATTGTTTCGCATTTGATTCAAAAATTAGAATCTGATAACGAAAACCTAACTTTTGTTCGTGTGGATTCTGATCATATTGACAAATTGATTCAAAAAGAAGAAACTCAAATTTCTAAATTATCGGAAGACGAAGCAACTAATTTGAAAACCGTTTTAGAAGAAATTGTTCCAAAAACTAACTACTCTGTTCAATTAGAACCAATGGATAGTAATGCTGCTCCATTTATGATTACGCAACCAGAATTCATGAGAAGAATGAAAGAAATGAGTCAAACTGGTGGTGGCGGAATGTTTGGAATGGGTAACTTCCCAGAAATGTATAATTTGGTTGTAAATACGAATTCTGAATTAGCAACAACCATTTTAAACACCTCTGACAAATCTGCTCAAGAAAGTTTAGTGAAACAAGCTCTTGATTTAGCCAAAATATCACAAGGATTATTAAAAGGTGAAGAATTAACAGCTTTTGTGAAAAGAAGTTTTGAGTTGATAAAATAAGTATTAAGACGAAAGTATTAAGAATTAAGATTAACCTGTGAGTGAAAACTTGCAGGTTTTTTTGTAATTTATCAATATCTATTAAATATTTTCCGTACTTCGTACTTCGTAAATCTAACTTCAAACTTTAAAATGAACCTATCCATAGAAACTCCAGCATTATTATTTTCTGCAACTTCGTTAATTCTGTTAGCTTATACTAATCGATTTTTAACCATTGCACAAATTGTCCGTGGATTGAAGAAAACCTACGATGAAAAAGAAAACAAAAGCATTTTGATAGAAATCAAAAACCTCAACTTGCGATTAACCTTAATTCGATACATGCAACTTTTTGGTGTGCTGAGTTTGTTTCTTTCCGTATTCGGAATGTTAGTTTTGTTTATGGAATGGAAGCTTGTTGGTATTTATATTTTTGGTGCAAGCTTGCTTAGTTTGCTTATTTCACTTGGCATCTCTTTTTGGGAAATTAGTATTTCTGTCAAAGCTTTACGTGTCCACTTAAGCGATCTAATTGATGATGAAATTGCAAAAGATTAATTATCAAAACGTTAATTTTAATTATATCTCCTTAAAATCCCTATTTGTAGGGATTTTTTTTATAATTTAATACCAGAATTTTGAACTATTAAACCCTTAAAACTAAAAAATATGAGAAGAGTATACGAAACTTGTGGAGAATTTAATTTAAAAAATCTTACAGCAACTGCAAAAACAACTTTACCTGATTCAAAAGGATTGATTTGTAAATATGTAAAATATTATAATATTTCCACAGAGACAAATTATGCTGTTTTTGCTGTTATGGTTGATAATAGTGGAAATTTTGATTTGAGACAGAGTCCAGATCCAAGTATTGATGTTATAGTTGCTCCACAACCTATTGATTTACAAAACATTGACCACAAATTCTCGCGAAGAGATTTTAAAAATTTAAAAGCTACTGATGAAATATATTTTTTCTGTTGGCATGATTCAACTTTTGATGAGGGAATTCTAAGATTTTTACAAAACCAAGAAATTGAACCCTCAGCTTTATTAACAGCATTTCAGAATGAAAATTCTATTGAAGAAAATCTAATAGTGAGAAGTATTTTAAGACCATTACAACCAAAAGTAGGAAATGGTGGGATTCTAACAGTTAATGGTTCTTGCTAAATGACATTAAAAAAAATCAAAATATTTTTTATAAAAGCAGCACTTTTGTTGAGTGTTGCTTTTACTTATTCGCAATCAAACGCTTTAAAAAAACTTGAATTACAAATAAAAAATCAAGATTTTGAACAAGCAAAAATTATTAATGAAAAGATAAATACAAAAAAGTTCAATGCTTTTGAACTAGCACAATACAACTATTTATTGGCCATTATAAACGTTCAAGAAAACAAAGACGACTTGGCTTTCAATCACTACATTGAGTCAAAAAAACTATTTAAATCAATTGATAGTGTTGATAAAGTTGCTAAAATTAACATTGAAATTGTTTCGCTTTTATTAGCAATTAATAGAAACAAAGTTGATTATAAAAAGTTTTTAAAAGAGTATAATGACTATGCTGAACAGAAAAAAGATCCGAAAATATTAACGGAGTTTTATATTCAAATTGGAAAGTCATTTTATGATACCATTCCAAAAACGGCATTAGATTATTTCAAAAAAGCAGAAAAGGAGAATCTAAAAACAAATGATGAAATTACACAGGTCAGAATTCTTCAAAACATAGGAGCTACTTTTTCACATGACAGAATAAACAAAATTGATTCTGCTCTTTACTCCTATCAAAAAGCTTTAAAAATTTTAAGCAAAAATCAAAAGAATAGTAATCAACAAAAAATTACAGGATTTTTCTTCAATATTTATACCAACACAGGATTAGCATATAGTAAAAAAAAGGATTTTGAAAAGGCACTTTATTATTTTAACAAAGCAGATTCTATTCCGCTTAAAGATTATCTAAATAAAAATAAAGAGATTTTATATGGTTACTTATCCGATTTATATAAAGAAAAAGGAGACTATATAAAATGTATTGAATACATCGAAAAACAAAAGGTTCTAACCAATACATTAAATGAAAATGAACAAAAAATTGCTATTACAGAAATTGATACAAAATACAAAACTGAAGAAACAAAACTTCAAAATCTAACCCTAAAAAACAAGCTTCAAACAAATAAAATAATACTATTTATTGGACTTGCTTTATTACTGATAATTACAACAATAGGAGTTCTAGCATACAAGAACGTTTCGAAAAAGAAAACCATTGCCGAACAAGAAAAACTAATCCAAACGCAAAAACTTGAAACATCGCTTAAAGAACAAGAACTCCATGAAATTGATATAATGCTTGAAAGCCAGGAAAAAGAACGTCAAAGAATAGCAAATGAATTACATGATAATCTAGGTAGTTTATTAGCAACTTTAAAGTTTAATTTTCAAAATCTTAAACGCCAAAAAGAAGTTTTAGAAGACAAAGAAAATCAACTGTTTGAAAAAACTGATTCGCTTATTGATGAAGCTTATCAGGAAGTAAGAAATATTTCACATCTAAAAAACCTTGGTGTTATTGGAAGTCATGGTTTGGAAATTGCTGTAAAAAAAATGGCAGAAAAAATGAGTATTCTTAAAAAGTTGACCATAAACGTAATTCCTTTTGGATTAAACGAAAGATTAGATAATCAAAAAGAGATAACACTTTTCAGAATGATTCAAGAATTGTGCACCAACATCATTAAGCATTCTCAAGCTACCGAGGTTAATATCTATCTTACACAGCATAATAAAACCGATATCAATATTATTATTGAAGATAATGGGAAAGGATTTGATATTAAAAAAATTGCTACAAAAGACGGAATTGGTCTTAAAAGTATAGAAAAAAAAGTGGAACAAATGGAAGGAACTTTCACCATAGATTCAGTAATAAATAAAGGAACAACCATAATTATAGACCTACCAATATGATAACATTAGTAATTGCAGAAGATCATCAAGCTCTAATTGATGGCATCCGTTCTTTTTTGGAATATGAAGAAGATATTACCGTTTTGGGTGAAGCAAATGATGGTGAAATTTTAATCGATTTGGTTAGAAAAAAGCAACCACAAATTGTTTTAACCGATATAAGAATGCCCAAATGCGATGGAATTTGTGCTACAAAAACAATAAAGAAAGAGTTTCCAAATACCAAGATAATTGCTTTTAGCATGTTTGACCAAGCAGAAGCTATTCATCAAATGAAAGATGCTGGTGCATCGGGCTATATCATGAAGAATTCTTCACTTAAAAAAGTTTTAGAAGCCATAAGAATTGTAGCTAAAAATGGAGACTATTTTGATGATTCCATAACAACTACAGATGTAACAAGTAAAGAAGAAATTGTATTAAGCACACGAGAAAAAGAAATATTACGTCTAATAGGTGAAGGAAAAACTTCTCAAGAAATTGCTGATATTTTATTCATTGGTAAAAGCACTGTTGACACGCACAGAAAAAATATTCTGAAGAAAATGAACATTCAAGGAAAAACGGATTTAATAAGATTTGCCGTTGAAAGAAAATATGATTTTTAGGAAATAATCTTCCATTCAAAAATTAAAAATAGTATTTCATAAACTAAAAAGGCTGTTTCATAAAAAAAATAAATATCTCTCATTTTTTTTATTTAACTTACAAAGAAATAAAACTAAAAATGATAACTTTCACTAAAGACGATTTATTTTATTCAGATTATGAATGGTCGACCTATATTTCATCTGACCCTAAAATTTCTGGAAAAATAGATGAAACCCGATTTAATAAAAATCAAGGTATGGATTTGTGGGATTTTAGTAAAATTGAAAGTTGTATTAAAATTGAACGCTGCATTAGAGAAAAACTACCTCCTAAAATAACCAAACAAGAAGAAGTAGCAACATGGGTTCAGTTAAATTGGAAAACTATTGAATTAAAAAAAAAATAAAATAAAATTAAACCTTTTATCAATTTCATAGTCTTATGCATAAACTTATTTGATTATGAAAAAAATAACCACACTTTTACTTATCCTTCTTGCAACATCTGTAGGATTTAGTCAAGAAGACGAAAGACCAGATAATACTGGCGACAACTTCAGCTTAGAAGGTGCTTTGGCATTATTCAAAAAATCAAACTCTTTAGAAGAATTTGAAAAATTACTCAACGAAGAAAATAACAATGTAAATAACCTTGATTTAAATGATGATAATGATATTGATTACATTATGGTGGACGACATTCGTGAAGGTGATACGCATGCAATCGTTTTAAGTACTTATGTAAACGATAAAGAAAAACAAGACATCGCCATAATTGGAATTGAAAAAACTGGAAATGAAAGTGCAACGCTTCAAATTGAAGGTGATGCTGATTTATATGCAGAAAATACTTTTGTAGAGCCAAATGAAGTTGTAGAATCTTCAACTGGTGGAAAAGGCGGACCAAGTGTTAGCGAATTATACACTAAACAAGTTATTGTAAATGTTTGGTTTTGGCCAAGTGTAAAATTTCTTTACGCTCCAACCTATGTAGTATGGCATTCTCCATGGAGATGGGGTTTTTATCCAAAATGGTGGAGACCTTGGCGTCCTTATAAATATCATGTTTTTTACAACAGATGTGCTCCTCATAGAGTTTACTTCCATCGCGTTCCTACAAGAAGAGTTGTTGTAGCTCATAGAATATATGCACCAAGAAGAAATCATTCAACTTTAGTGGTTCATAACAATAGAAGAACAACTGTAGTGAAAAGCAATAATCGCAAAACAACCGTTGTAACAAAAAATAAAAGAGGAGAAGTAAAAGCTGTAAGAGTTAAAAAATCAAATCCAAACAGAGTTAGAACTTCTGGTGGAAGAAGATAAAAGTTAGTTAGTTTGATAAATGTTTGAATTAATCTCATGATTTTTTTTCATGGGATTTTTTTATTCAATTATCCAAAGTAGAACTGGTTTTTTTGTTTGCTTCAATTTAGCATCCAATTTCCTCATAAATGCATCAGAAACTGCAGGACAACCCCAACTTAAAGGAGAAACTTTAGGATATATTTCTTCATTTGAAACTGCATTCCAAGAATGTAAAACCACTACCCTTTTCACAGCATTTTCATTGGTTTTTTCTAATCCATGCAACCAGTATTTTACATTTATTCCCCAAGAACTATAATCGCGCTTTCCAATTTTATACTTTCCTTTCATGGAACAATGACTATCGGTTTTATTACTAAACTTAGCCTTTTCCCATTTATCTGGATTTTCTTCAAATTGATCACAACTTCCATGCGTTACCAAGTTTTTATCAGAAATTTTATTTTCCTTGAAATCATAGATAAAAAATCGATTCTTTCCAGGATGAATACTTAAATCCAAAAGAAAATAGTACTCTTCATTGAATCCGTTCTTCTTACAATATTCTAAGGCTTCAGAATTATTCGATTTATAATCTTTTGTTGGAGTTTCAACTTTTGCATTGTTACAACAGATAAAACCTAAACATAGAATAAGGAAAATGTTTTTCATGAAGGAGATAATTTAATCCATATTCAACGTTATATTTTGAATTATATTTAAACCTTTTGTGTTAAATAAAGTCTAAATTTATAATTCAATTCATTTGTTATGAACAAAAGCAATCTTTGGTCACTTCGACTTGGTTTTTCAGGAAAGCAAGCGCAACTTATAGAACAATTAGGATTTGAAAAATTCCTAAATCAATCATTTGCAACTACATTCGAAAAAACACTTCCAACATTTCTTGATGACGAGCCAAAAACCATTGCTGAGTTGAAAGAACTTCGTCAATCGATTAAAAACGGAACTGCAGATGACCAAAAGAAGGTTATCAAAAAGCAAATCAAAAATGCTACCGAACTAAAAAAATGGTGGATTGATAAATTTCTTACAGAAAAATTTCCATTAAGAGAAAAGATGACCTGCTTTTGGCACAATCATTTTGTGGCAACTTCTCAAAAAGTAAAATCTACATACTGGATTTACCAACACAATATGATTTTGCGTGAAAATGCTTTTGGAAACTTTAAAGAACTCACCAAACTGATTGTAAAATCTAATGCAATGGTTCGTTATTTGGATAACGTTGACAATCGAAAAGACAAAATCAATGAAAATTTGAGTAGAGAATTATTAGAACTTTTCACCATCGGAATTGGAAATTATACTGAAAACGATATTAAAGAAGGTGCAAAAGCATTAGCTGGATTGAATCTTGGTGAAGAAAGCGCCGTTTACAGAAGATTTTTAGAAGATAATTCAACGAAAACCTATTTTGGGAAACAAGGAAATTTTAAAGCAGATGATTTAGTTGACATCATTTTTGAACAAAAAAACACTCCTTATTTAATTACAAGAAAAATACTAAAATGGTTTATTTATGATAATCCATCAGAAGATTTAGTGGTTTATTATGGTGATTATTTCAGAAAAATGAATTTTGAAATCAAACCACTTTTAACCAAAATTTTTACCGAAGAATATGCAAAAGAGAATTCTGGAAGCAAAATAAAAGATCCATTAACCTATCTATTTCAATTAACAGACGAGTTAAATGTTACAAATTCAAATAGTAATTTAATTAGTTTTTTCTTGAAACAACAAGGAATGGATTTATTCAATCAACCTAATGTAAAAGGTTGGGATGGCGGAAATTCATGGTTAACATCACAAATCTATTTACAAAGAAATAATGCCAGCGATTTACTTTGCAATGGACGAAACATCAGCCGAAAAGTATTTGACAAAATTCCTGAAGAAGGAGACGATTTAGAAATTAAGTTAGAAAAAATCAACGTCAGCATAGATTTTAATAAAAATGGAAATAACAAACAGATAATTTCAGAATTGTCAAACAGATTGCTTTTTCGAGTAGATGACAATTTACAAAAAGATATGGAAAATTTACTCAAATACGATTTTGATGCTAAAGATGCTAATGCTAATTACGCCGTTTTAAGACTATTCAATTACATTACAAAAACTCCTGAATACCAACTGATTTAAAGCTAAAATTATGAACAGAAGAAACTTTTTATCGCTCACAGGAACTTTTACTGGCGGAATGCTTTTGCTTCCTGATTTTTTACATGCTTTTGGTTCTCAAAATAATTTGGTAATCGGAGAGCAATGCTTGGTTTTTATTCAATTAAATGGTGGAAATGATGGATTGAATACTTTCATTCCATACGAGAACCCTTTATATTACGACCTTCGAACTAAAATCGCAATCAATAAAAATGATGTAATTGGAAAAAATAAAGGAATGGCTTTTCATCCAGCTTTAAAAGATTTTGCTCAAATGCAACAAAATGGCGATTTGTCGGTAATTCAAAATGTGGGTTATCCAGAACCTGTTCGTTCGCATTTTAGAAGTCAGGAAATTTGGCAAACAGCAACCGATTCTAATAAATATTTGAACGAAGGTTGGCTTGGTCGTTATTTAGATTTACAATGCAAGGAACACCAACCAACAGCTGGAATTAATTTAGATTCTATTGACAATTTAGCTTTAAAAGGTGTCGAACCCAATTCAATCACAGTAAAAGATCCAAACCGATTTAAAATTAGAAGCGAAAAAGAAGAAAATGTAAAATTATCTGACAATCCGCAATTGGATTTTGTTAGAAAAATTGCCAACTCAGTTACAGAAGGTTCCGATGATATTCAAAAAGCTTTAGGAAAATCAACATCCGAAATTAGCTATCCTAAGACTGGTTTGGCGAAAAATCTAGAATGGATTGCTCGATTAGTCAAAGGAAATTTGAACTCCAAAGTATATTACACTTCACTTGGCGGATTTGATACACACGACAATCAATTGGACATTCACAAAAGAAAATTAACCGAATTGAACGACGCTATTTTTAGTTTTTATACCGATTTGAAAAAAGCACAATTGCTACAAAATGTGACTATTGTAGTCTTTTCAGAATTTGGAAGAAGAGTAAAAGACAATGGCAATGGAACCGATCACGGAACTGCTGCGCCAATGTTTTTAATTGGAGGAAATAACAAATCTAAAATAATAGGAAACAATCCAAATTTATCTGATTTAGACAATGGCGATTTGAAACATCAAATTGATTTTAGAAGTGTTTATGCAACGTTGTTACAACAAAAAATGTCTTTTGATTACACTAAAATCGGTATCAACAATAAACCACTAGAAGGATTATTCTAAACTTTAAGTAGATAAACTTTTGAACTCATTAACAAAGGACTATCTTTGTCGGCTTTTTAAAAAATAAAAAATGTTAAAGAATAGTGTCCTTAAAGGTGTGATTTTAGTGGGTCTTGGTGCGTCAAGTTACGGAATGCTAGCCACTTTTGTAAAACTTGCTTATCAAGAAAATTATACAACAGCTGAAGTTACCATATCTCAATTCATTTATGGAATTCTCGGAATGCTATTGATTAATGCCTTTCAAAAATCGACTTCTAAAACTGCTGTTGAAAAAGCAACTCCAAAGAACATTTTTCAATTAATGTTAGCTGGAACTTCCTTAGGAATGACAAGTGTTTTCTACTATTTATGTGTACGCTATATTGATGTTTCAATTGCTATTGTTTTATTAATGCAAACCGTTTGGATGGGTGTTTTATTAGAATGGTTTCTTGAAAAAAGAAAACCATCTACTCAAAAAACTATTGCTGTATTGATAGTACTATTAGGTACCATTTTAGCTACAAATATTTTAAATAGCAAAGTAACTATAGATTGGAGAGGAATTTTTTGGGGATTACTAGCTGCTGCTTCATTTACAACAACAATGTTTACAGCTAATAGAATTGCTGTAGGAATTTCATCTGCGCAAAGAAGTTTATATATGTTATTGGGCGGAGCAGTTATAGTCTTTGGATTTGCATTATTTACACAAAACACACCTTTCAATTTTGATATTTTCTTAAAATGGGGAATCTTCTTGGCCTTATTTGGAACTATCATTCCTCCTATTCTTATGAATGCCGGATTTCCTATTACTGGAATTGGTCTTGGAAGTATTGTCTCTGCACTCGAACTGCCTGTATCTGTGCTAATGGCCTATATTATATTAAATGAAAAAGTAGTTTTCATTCAATGGATTGGGATAATTTTAATCATTATTGCCATTATCATTATGAATATTAAATCTAATTTTTTATCAAAAAACCAATAAGTTTGTCAAACTAATTCTACAAGTTCATTTTTTTTGTTAATTTTTATTTATATTCGTAAAACAAAACAACAAACTAAATGGACAAACCTTGGCACCTTTATGTCATGGCGGTGTTTTACATACTCGCCGGAATCAATCATTTCAGAAAACCTGATGTGTATTATAAAATAATTCCTCCTTTTCTAACTAATAAAAAATTCGTAAATGAAATATCAGGTTTGTTAGAAATAATGTTTGGTATTTACTTATGTATTCCTATTTTTTCAAATTTAGCAGCCATCTCTATTATAATATTGCTTTTACTCATTTTTCCAGCTAACATTTACATGTTAATTAATGAAAAAGCAAGTTTAGGTTTCCCAAAATGGGTACTATTTGCTAGATTACCAATACAATTCCTACTTATATATTGGGCTTGTCAATATGCAGACTTCACAAGAATTGTATAGAAATTAATAATAACTAAACTAAATAAATATGAAAAAACTATTAGCAGAATTTTTTGGAACTTATTGGCTTGTTTTTGGCGGATGCGGTAGCGCCTTATTTGCAGCAGGATACGTAACTCCTACTGGTGTCCATTTAGGAATTGGATTCTTAGGTGTAGCTCTAGCTTTTGGACTAACCGTACTTACAATGGCTTATGCTGTTGGACATATTTCTGGCGGACATTTCAATCCTGCAGTTTCTTTTGGTCTATGGGCTAGCGGACGTTTTTCTGCAAAAGACTTAATACCTTACATTGTTGCGCAATGTGTTGGAGCTTTAGCAGCTGCTGGATCACTTTTTTATATTTGGTCAGGCAAAACTGGAAATGTTATAGACAACACTAGTGCTGGTGCTTTTGCATCTAATGGTTTTGGTAAGTTTTCTCCAGATGGATACTCAATGATTTCATGCTTTACTGCCGAATTCTTGTTAACTATGTTTTTCTTATTAGTAATTCTAGGAGCAACAGATAAATTTGCTAACGGAAAATTTGCCGGAATTGCTATTGGTTTAGCTTTAACTTTAATACATTTAATTAGTATTCCAATTACTAATACTTCTGTAAATCCTGCTCGTTCTCTATCTCAAGCGTTGTTTACACAAGGAGAACCTTTAGGACAAGTATGGTTGTTTTGGGTAGCTCCAATATTAGGAGCCATTGTTGGAGGACTTATTTATAAAAATCTTCTTCAAAAAACAGATAACGATTAATTAATTCATCTTAATTATTATTAGAACGACGGAATTATTTTCGTCGTTTTTTTTATATTTTTGGAAAATGAATTCTCTATTTCCTTCCGAAAAAATAACCTTTGATTTACCCAACGCAGAAATTGAGTATTATCCTAATTTCTTTGATGCTGATAAATCTATAATGCTTTTTGAAAAACTATTAAATGAAATTCCATGGCAGCAAGATAATATCACGGTTTTCGGAAAAACACATCCACAACCAAGATTAACATCACTTTTTGGAAACGAAGGAAAACCTTACTCCTATTCCAATATTGTGATGCAACCTCATCATTGGAATCCACTATTGATGTTTATTAAAAATGAAATTGAAGAAGTTTGCTCAGAAAATTTCACAACTGTACTTCTCAATTTATATAGAGATGGCAAAGACAGTAATGGTTGGCACGCCGATAATGAAAAGGAATTAGGACGAAATCCAGTAATTGCATCAGTAAGTTTTGGAGCCGAACGAAGTTTTCACTTGCAACACAACACTATCACTGATGCTAAACTAAAAATCACCTTAGAAAATGGAAGTTTACTACTTATGAAAGGAGAAACTCAACATTTTTGGAAACATCAAATTCCAAAAACAGCCAAATCTATTGCACCAAGAATTAATTTAACCTTTCGTATTATCAAATAATATTTTGATTATTTTTGATGAAAATCAAATTACAATGAATGACATAATACATTATTTTGAAAGCATTCCCTCTTTGCATAGAGCTTTAATATTAGCTGGTGGAATTGCTATATTTTGGTTGATTGAAAGCGCAATTCCCTTTTTTAAATTTCAATATAATAAATGGCAACATGCCGGAATTAATATCTTTTTTACAATAACTACAATTATAGTAAATTTTGCATTGGCTTTTATTTTATTAAAAACAGCTGATTATACAACTATTAAAGAATTCGGAATATTAAACTGGTTACCAAAAATGAATCCAATAGCTTTTACTGTAGTTGGAATACTTTTATTGGATTTTATTGGAGCCTATTTGGCCCATTTCACTGAACACAAAGTAAAATTATTGTGGAGATTTCATTTAATTCATCATTCAGATACTTATATAGATACTACATCAGGAAATCGTCATCATCCTGGAGAAAGTGTAATTCGATTTGTTTTTACAACTTTAGGAGTTCTTATTGTAGGTTGTCCAATGTGGATGGTATTTATGTACCAAACACTATCAGTTGTTGCAACTCAATTCACACATGCTAATATTTGTTTGCCAAAAAAATTAGATAAAGTCATGAGTTACCTATTAGTTTCACCAGATATGCATAAAATTCATCATCATTACAAACTTCCTTATACTGATAGTAATTATGGAAATATCTTCTCTATTTGGGATAGAATTTTTGGGACATTTAGCTATATGGAAAGAGAAACTATCATTTATGGAGTTGACACACACATGGATCCAAATGAGAATAATAAACTAGTTAGTTTGTTGAAAATTCCATTCCAAAAGACACGTTCACCTCAAAAAGAATAAAATTTTTACAAACATTTAAAAAAGTAATTATTTTTTTTCTTAATATTGGTATATAAATTGATTGATAAAAAAGAACTAACATTAAAATTGTGCTTTTCGACTAATGAAAAAAAGTAAAAGAGTAGAACTTGACGACGAACAATTAGAGCGAGTTGTAAGTATGGCTCAAGAGGAGAGAAAACCTTTTGAAGTATTAAAAGCTGAATTTGGAATAACCGAAAATGAGGTTACCGAATTGATGCGAAAAAGATTATCCAAAGACAATTTTGAACTTTGGAAGAAAAAAGTTGCAGCAAGTAAACCAAAACCAAAACCAATGGTTGATGATGACTTTGACGATTTAGATGGCAAATATTACATGAAAAATAAATTTGATTAAATATAATCAGATAACCTCCAAGCGATAAGAAATTATCGCTTTTTTTATTTTATAACATTCTTTATTTACTGACTTAAAAAACATTTTGATAAATTTATTTAAAATAAATATTAATTTTATTAATTATTAATTAAATATTATTTAATTTTGTTTATTATAATTTCAATATTATGCAACCAAAACTTCCAGTTCAATGTCCAAGTTGTGAAAGTTCTCTTTCAGTAACACAATTAAGTTGTAGCAATTGCGCTACATCTGTTTCTGGTAATTATTCCCTTCCATTATTGCTTCAAATTACCGAAGAAGAGCAGAATTTTATCTTACAATTTTTTCTAACTAGCGGTAGTTTAAAAGAAATGGCTACTCAAATGGGAAATAGTTATCCAACTGTAAGAAACAAATTGGATGATATTATCAACAAAATAAATCACTTAAAATCCAAACAATAAGTATGAAAAAAATAATATTTAATCCTTTTCAAAACTATTCCGAAAAGCAATTAATAACATTTGGAATTTTAGCAGGTATCATCGGATGCTTTCTAGCACTTGCCTTTAATGGACGATTCGATGGTGTTCTTGATTTACATTTTATAGAAAAAACATCTATTGCAAGAACAGCAATTGATTTAACAATAAATATTTTTATTCTATCAGCACTTTTATTTCTTGTTGGCAAAATAGTAAATAAAAAAACACGCTTTATTGACATTATAGCAACAAGCCTAATTGCAAAAATTCCTTTTTACTTCCTATTATTTTTCAATGTAAACAACAAAATGTATTTGGTTACTGAAAAACTAATAAATATGGTTTCAAAAAACAAACAAATCAATATTGAAAATTCAGAAATGGCTCTACTTGTATTTTCAGGGATTGCAACATTTACCTGCTTAATTTGGTCAATAATCCTTCTTTTCAATGGATTTAAAACTGCAACCAACTCAAAAGAAGCAAAACATATTTTACTTTTTGCTTTAGCAATAATTCTAGCTGAAGTGATATCAAAAATTATAATACTAAAACTAAACTATTAGATAAAATGAAAAAAGCATCAATAACAATCGTTATATTCTTCTTGTCGTTAACAACTTTCGGACAAGATATCACAGGTAAATGGTATGGATTATTAAAAGTTCCTGGAGCTCAATTACCTATTGAAATTAATGTTACCAAAACTGAAAATGGTTATAAATCAACTATGGACAGTCCAGAGCAAAAAGCATTTGACATACCAATTCCATCAACTAGTTATGAAAATACCTCCTTTAAATTTGCAATTCCAGCAGGTAGAATTGAATATGAAGGAAATTTAGAGAATAATAAAATAAAAGGAGTTTTCAAGCAATCTGGACAATCAACTCTATTGGAATTGTCTAGAGAAAAAGTGGAGAAAAAGGCTTTGGTTAGACCTCAAGAACCAAAAAAACCTTATCCTTATTATACTGAAGAAGTTACTTTTGAAAACAAAAAAGACGGTGTAACACTTGCTGGAACTTTAACACTACCTAGCAAAGAAGGAAACTTTCCAGTAGTAATACTAATTACAGGAAGTAGTCCACAAAATCGTGATGAAGAACTTCTTGGTCATAAACCTTTTTTAGTAATTTCAGATTATTTAACAAGAAACGGAATTGGCGTTTTACGATACGACGACAGAGGAACTGCTTCATCTAAAGGAAATTATGCCTCTTCAACAACTTTAGACTTTTCTTATGATACAGAAGCAGCAGTAAACTATTTACTTAGCAGAAAAGAAATAAACAAAAAAAGTATTGGTCTTATTGGTCATAGTGAAGGAGGCGTTGTAGCTCCAATGGTAGCTAGTAGAAACAAGAATGTAAGTTTTATAGTATTACTTGCAGGAACTGGGTTGAGAGGCGATAAATTACTTTTATCACAACAAGAATTAATTTCAAGAGCTGATGGTACAACTGAAGAAAACATAAACGAGGGAAAACTTTTCAATGAAAAAATATTTGATTTAATAATTAAATCTACTGATGATTCAAAACTTAATGCTGAGTTAACCAATCTTTTTGAAGAGGCAATTAGTAAAACTCCTAATATAAAATATCCTGAAGGAATGACTAAAGATCAATACATTAAATTTCAAATAAATCAATATACAGAAACATGGATAAAATATTTTATAAAACTAGATCCAAGTATTGCCTTAGAAAAAGTAAAATGTCCAGTTCTTGCACTTAACGGATTGAAAGATTTGCAAGTTCCAGCAAAAGAAAATTTGGAAGCTATAAAAAATTCCTTAGCTAAAGCAAAAAACAAAAAAGTTACAATCAAAGAACTTCCTAATCTAAATCACTTGTTTCAAGAATGTACAACAGGTGCTCCAAGTGAATATGATAAAATTGAACAAACCATTTCACCAATAGCTTTGACTGAAATACTAAATTGGATAAAAATTCAGGTGAATTAATTTAAAATAGTTTGTAACAAATCTATCAAATTAGCTACCTATTATTAGAAATTTTGATACTTTATGAAAAAAATAATACTTTCCTTAGCAGTTGTTACTTTGTTTTTTGGTTGTAAACCAACCTCATCATTAGTTTCTTCAACAAAATCTGAAGTTGTAGTAAGCATCAACTTAAACGACGTAAAAGAAGATAAACTATTGGTTTCTATTAGTGCACCAACTATTACAACTGATGAAGTTGTATATCACCTACCAAAAATAATTCCAGGAACATATTCTGAGGATGATTATGGGAAATTTATTGATGATATGAAAGCTTTTGATGCCAAAGGAAATGCCTTGCAAGTTGAAAAACTAAGTACAAACTCTTGGACAATCAAAGAGGCAAAAAAATTAGATAAAATCACCTATTTAGTCAATGATACTTTTGATGTAGAAAGTGGAAGCGGATTTGGTGGTGGAATTTTCTCACCAGCTGGTACAAACATCTTGGAAGGTAAAAATTTCATGCTCAACAATAATGGATTTGTAGGTTATTTTGAAGATAAAAAAGATTTGACTTATAAATTAAACATTACCCATTCTGAAAATCTTTTTGGAGCTACATCACTAGTGGATTCTGACAGCAGTAATTTATCAGATACTTTTGTTGTTTCTAGATATAATGACCTAGTAGACAACCCCATAATGTATTCTAAACCAGATTATGTAACTTTCAATGTAGACGGAATGGAAATCCTTTTTAGCGTTTACTCACCAAATGACAAACATACTGCTAAAGCACTTTCTGCTGATTTAGAAAAATGTATGCGTGCTCAAAAGAAATTTTTAGGTGCTGTAAATAGCAATAAAAAATACACTGTTCTTCTTTATCTGTCTGAAATGAAAAAGACTGATGCAAAAGGTTTTGGAGCATTAGAACACAATAGTTCTACAACAGTAGTTTTTCCAGAAATGATGCCAACTGGCGCCTTGGGAAAACAAATCATTGATGTAGTATCTCACGAATTCTTCCACATTGTAACACCACTTGGAGTTCACTCTAATGAAATTCATTATTTCGATTTTAATTCACCTAAAATGTCACAACATTTATGGATGTATGAAGGCGTAACCGAATATTTTGCAAATTTATTTCAGGTAAACCAAGGTTTAATTACTGAAGATGCATTTTACAAAAGAATGGATGATAAAATAAAAGGTGCAAAACGTATGAATGACACTATGCCTTTTACAACAATGAGTCAGAATGTTCTTGTTGAACCATACAAAAGTCAATATTTAAATGTGTATGAAAAAGGAGCATTAATCGGAATGTGTATTGATATCATAATTCGTGAAAAAAGTAATGGACAAAGAGGAATCTTAGATATGATGCAAAAACTTACCAATGAATTTGGTCCAACAAAACCATTTAATGACAATGAACTTTTTGCTAGAATAACCGAAATGACTTATCCAGAAGTTGGAGAATTTTTAAACACTTATGTGGCTGGTCCAACTCCAATTCCGTACGAAGTTTATTTTGCTAAAGTTGGAATTGCAAAAGGAAAAATTAAAAAAGCTGTAAATCCATTTTTAAACAGTTCTAAATCGGCAGGAATTTCTGGAAACCCAACAACTAAAGAAATCATAGTAAGAAACAACACCGAATTAAGTACTTTCATGACCAATATCGGATTGAAAGCTGATGATGTTATTCTTTCTTTAAATGATACTAACTACAATCTTGATACACTATCAGAAATGATGACTGCCTCTCAAAACTGGAAAGATGGTGATAATGTATCAATAAAGGTAAAACGAAATGGTAAAGAGCAGATTTTAACTGGTAAAGCAATCCTGTCTTACCAAGAGTCTGAAGGTTATCAAATGGTGGAACCAACAAAACAAACTTTAAAAGAAGCTTGGTTAAAAGGATAAACTTGAATATATCTATTTTTTAAATCCTCAATTTATGCAATAGATTGAGGATTTTTTTATTATTTTGCCGAAAATAAAATAAACCATGCAAAAAATAATTATTGCTTTAATAGCACTTGTAGTAATCACTTCATGTTCTGAAAAAAAATCAGACAAAAACCTTCAAATAACCGGTAATATTAAAGGTTTAAAAAAAGGAACTTTATACATTCAAAGAATTAAAGACACTACTCTTGTAGCTATTGATACCATTATTATTGATGGTGACTCTCATTTTACAAGCGAAATGAATATTGATTCACCTGAAATGCTTTACCTTTTCTTAGACAGAGGAGTTTCTAATTCGGTTGACAACAATTTACCTTTCTTCGTTGAACCAGGAAAAATAAATATTGAATCTTCATTAGAATTTTTTACTGCTGATGCTAAAATTACAGGTTCGAAAAATCAAGAGTTATATGATGAATACAAAAAAGTAGTATCACGTTATGTAGATGAAAATTTAGAATTAGTTATAAAAAGGTTAGATACTTCTAAAAATAAAAACACTACAGAATTAGATAAAATTCAAATAGAACAAGATAACATCTTAAAGAGAAAATATCTTTATACAACAAATTTTGCTGTTAATCACGGAAATTATGCCGTTGCACCTTATGTAGCCGTTGCAGAAATTTACGACATCAATTTAAAATATCTTGATACCATTCAAAAATCGCTTACTCCAGAAATCTCAAAATCGCTTTACGGAAAAAAATTAAAACAACTAATTGAAGAAAGAAAGAAGTTGGAAACTAAATAAAAAAATCCCGTTCATTCGAACGGGATTTTTGTTTAGTAACAATTTTTATCTAAATGTTTTCTTACTCTTGTTGGATTTGTAAAATTACCAGAACAATCAGGAATTCCATGTGTTTCATTAACATTAGGTGTCGCAAGATTATCAACAGCTGCACCATTAAAAGGATAATAATAAGTAGTAGTCCCTACCACATATTTTCTTTCAAATTTAGTTTGATATCCATCACCATCATCATCTATATCTAACATATTAGGAATTCCATCACCATCTGTGTCATAAATCTCTACAGTACCATTGCCATCATAGTCATATCCTAAAAAAGGATTTTCTCTCCAACGCAAATCTGCTGGGATAGATGGATCTAGTTTTCTTTCATCTTTAGATAAAATTCCATCCCGATCATGATCACGATATCTTAATTCATATAATTTGAAACTAAAAATAATTGGAGAGTAAGCAGGAATAGAACCCGAAGAATTATTATAATAGGCTAAACCAGATGGTAAAAACATAATTCCAGCACCAAAATCATTAAATGTAATTGGATTTGGACCAGAAGCAGTTGTGTACGTACCTGTTTTAAAATTTGGCATTATATGTGTCCAACCAGTAATCACGTCTTGTAAACCAAACCAAATAGGGTTTGCAGCTTCATCAAATTGATCATCGGTTAATCTAATTCCTCTATAAGAAACGTGAATAGAATCAACTTGTGTTGGTCTTTTTCCATTTACAGCATCACCTTCTCTAAATTTAATAAAATATACTTTATATTCAATACCATCTTCTTTAACAATAGTATCTTTAAGTGGATATTGTGTTTGAGTTCTTATAGATTGCTGAGTTCCACCAGTAGGAATTTCTGTAAAAGTCACATCAAAATTTGTTGCATCTACAGTCATGTAATGCGTATCTATATAGTCATCTATAGAATCAAGATCTGCCGCATACTGTACTGCAAAATCCCTTATTGGAGTGACAGTAGGTTCATCTTCACGATCACAAGAAGTTATTAAACTACAAAATACTAAAGCAATAAGTATTTTAAAAATATTTTTCATTATTCATCAATTTTAAGTGCGCAAGATACAATATTGATTTATTTTTGTAAACTATTTAACGTTGATTTTAGATATTTTTATGAGAGTAGATAAATACCTATGGTGTGTTCGATATTATAAAACCAGAAATATGGTTACAGAAGCTTGTAAAAAGAACCATATTACTGTGAATGGTCAAGTGGCTAAAGCATCTAAAGAGGTTTTCCCTAGTGATAAAATCACCTTTAGAAAAGATCAAATAACTCATATAATTTCAGTTTTGGATGTTCCTGCCAATCGTGTTGGCGCAAAACTTGTTGATGTTTACCGAAAAGATGAAACTCCAGCCGAATCTTTTGCACATTTAGAATTATTGAAACTTTCAAAAGAACATTACAGAAAAACCGGAACTGGTCGACCAACTAAAAAAGACCGACGCGATTTGGATGACATAGAATTTAACACTGATATTGATGAAACTGAATAGCAACTATTGGGAAGAACGTTATCAGAATAACGAAATTGGTTGGGATGTTGGTACTATTTCAACTCCTTTAAAAGAATACATCGATCAAATTGAAGATAAATCCATCAAGATTTTAATTCCCGGAGCCGGAAATAGTCATGAATTTGATTACTTAATGACTAATGGATTTCAAAATGTATTTGTATTAGATTTTGCACAATCACCTTTGGATAACATTCTAAAAAGAGTGCCAAATTGTAATCCAAATCAATTAATAAAATCAGATTTTTTTGAACATGAAAACAACTATGATTTAATTATTGAACAAACCTTCTTTTGTGCCTTAGAACCTTCTTTAAGAAAAGATTATGTCCAAAAAATGAAAGAGTTATTAAATCCAAATGGAAAATTAGCAGGATTATTGTTTCAATTTCCATTAACCGAAGTTGGTCCGCCTTTTGGTGGTTCGAAAGAAGAATATAGTTCTTTATTTGAAAATGATTTCTATTTAAAAACATTAGAAACTGCACATAATTCCATAAAACCTAGACAAGGAAACGAACTCTTTTTTATATTTACAAAAAAATAAAACCATGAGCCAAAATATCATTCTTACTAATCAAGAAATTGAACATAAAATTAAGAGAATTGCTTATCAAATTTATGAAACTTTCGTAGAGGAAGAAAGCATTGTTTTGGCAGGAATAGCTTCCAATGGTTATGTTTTAGCAGAAAAACTAGCGGTTTCTTTACAATCTATATCACCAATCAAGGTAATTTTGTGTGAAGTAAAAATCGATAAAACTAATCCAAATTCGGAAATTCTAACTTCTATTTCAAGTGATATTTATCAGAACAAAGGAATTGTTTTAGTTGATGATGTATTGAATTCAGGTTCAACGTTAATGTATGGCGTGAAACATTTCTTGGATGTTCCTTTAAAGAAATTCAAAACTGCGGTTTTAGTAGATAGAAATCATAAAAAATATCCTATAAAAGTTGATTTTAAAGGAATTTCGCTTTCAACATCTTCACATGAGCATGTTTCAGTTGTATTTGAAGACAATAATAGTTTTGCCGAATTAAGCTAATAAACTTACAATTTCAGCAACGATTTCATCAATATTTTTATTATCAACATTTACTTTAAAAGTCGCTTGATTGTAGTAAAAACTTCTATCAAAAAGATGTTTTGCTATGAATTCTTTAAATTCATTATCATCCAAATTAGCTATCAAAGGACGCTTTTGTTTTCCTTTTAAAAGACGATTATATAATGTATCAATCGACGCTTTTAAATAGATTGAAACCACATTTTCTCCATTTAATAATTCATGATTATTGAAATAACAAGGCGTTCCTCCACCGGTGCTAATCACCATATTCTTCTCCTCTGAAAGTAGTTCCAAAAAAAGTTGGTGTTCTTGCTTTCTAAAAAACAATTCGCCTTTAGTAGAAAAAAGTGTTTCGATAGACATTTCGTATTTTTCTTCGATCATTTCATCCAATTCCACGACGGAAAATCCAATATGTTGTGCTAATTTTTTAGACACAACCGACTTACCGCTTCCCATATAACCTATTAAAATAACTTTTTTCATAAAATAAAACCTTATAAATTAAGGCGTTAAGAGATAATATTAAAAAAAGGTAAATTTAAAACAAAATTGCTTTGAAAAATAAATAATATCGCCTTATATTTGCACCCGCATTGAGGAAATGCAATGACTTGGTAGCTCAGTTGGTAGAGCACATCACTTTTAATGATGGGGTCCTGGGTTCGAGCCCCAGCCAGGTCACAAAATAAAGTCGAGCATTTTGCTTGGCTTTTTTTATTTACGGCTTCGTGGAGAAATTGGTAGACTTGCTACTTTGAGGTGGTAGTGCTGAAAGGCGTGTGGGTTCGAATCCCATCGAAGTCACGGATGAATGAAATTCCAAGTTAAAAGCTGAAAGCTCGCTTTCAAGTTTTTAACTTGGAATTTTATTTTTAAAACGGAGTTTTAAAGGATGGACGAAGTCAATCCCATCGAATTAAAAAAGAATAAAATTCTAAGTTGAAATTTAAAGCTATTTAAGTTTTGGCTTGGAATTTTTTGTTTTTATTATATTTGATTTTAATAAATGAATAGTAGCGACTATGTATAAGTTATGTGTCACTAAATAGCAACCAACCTTATAAAATATAACCTAAAAAAAAATGAACACTAATGACAGTTACAAAAAGAGACTTACAAATAATTATTCCTTTTATTATATTTTTAGGTATTGGAATATATTCGGCTTTCTCAGTTGAATTTATTTTACGAGACAAATCAATTGAGACAACTTTGAAATGGTGTGGAATACCTTCTTTAATTTTAGCTATTTATTATGCGTATAGAGTCACATTTGGTTATCAACAAGATGTTGAAGTTTGGCGAAAAGTAATTGGAATGTTAGTTTATACTTTGATATGTAGTATTATGTTTATTGTGGCTTTTCAAGGTTTTCTTATAATGTACAATTGTAATATCGGACAACAAAATGATTATTTATTGAAAGGAACAATTACAAAAATAGAAACAACAGAAAGTAAAAGTGGACGAATTTCATATACAATTTTGGTTCATCGAGAGCTTGAAAATGACCACGTAAAAATTGACATCCCCAAAAACAATTATACTGAAGGACAATCATTCTCAAAACAAATGAAAATTGGCTCACTCGGATTTATTTATAGCAATTAATAAACCACATTAGAATAGCAACAATGAAAAAATTGGCGAATGCATAACAGCAGTTACACAATACACAAGGCTTTAGTGAAAATATCGTTTCGCAAGACCTATACGTTTAGCCGAAAATATTCGGATTCCGAACCCTTGTGCATCGTGTAGCTCCAAACATTAAAACCTTCAAAAAAACCCTCATTCCCAACCCAATTTCCCAAAAAAATTCAAAAATTTATCATTTGTTTAATTTTTTTAGTACTTTTGTTTAACAAAAATATCAAAACAATGAACAGTGTTAAAAATACTTTCAGCATTAAAGACTTAGAAAACCTTTCAGGAATCAAGGCGCACACCATTAGAATATGGGAAAAACGATACAATGTTTTGGAACCTATGCGTACGGATACCAACATTCGTTTTTATGATTTGAATGCTTTACAGAAGCTTTTGAATATTACATTGTTGCACGATTATGGTTACAAAATTTCGAAAATTTCGAAAATGCCTCAAGAAAAAATTCCTGAATTAGTTCGCGATATTGTTTCTGCTAAAAGTGCTAAAAGTCATGCTATAAGTTCTTTTAAAATGGCAATGATGAATTTTGATCAATCCTTGTTTTTTAATACATATAACACGCTTCTTTCAGAGAAATCTTTCAGAGAAATTTTTTATGAAGTATTTATTCCCTTAATGGAGGAAATTGGTTTCTTATGGCAATCTGATACAATCACACCTGCACATGAACATTTTATTAGCTATTTGATAAAATTGAAGTTACTAACAAATACTGAGAAAATTCAAACACAGCAGCCTACAAGAAATGATAGATTATTTGTATTGTATCTTCCAATGAATGAAATACACGAACTGGGATTAATGTATCTTAATTACGAAATATTGCACAGTGGTTATAAAACCATATATCTTGGCGAAAGTGTACCTCTAGAAAGTTTGAAAGATTTAAAAAAATATTTCGATAACATAACTTACATTTGCTACATGACGGTTGAACCAGAAAAGGCAGAAATCAACAATTATATGAAACAACTTAAAGAAGAAATTCTTGACGACACTTCAGAATTATGGTTGATGGGAAGAATGACTGAACATGTAGAACAAAAAAACTTAAATAATAAAACGAGAATTTTTAAATCTATCAACGAACTAGTTGAAAACATATAAATTTTTCTTAAAACTTTTTTATTGTTTAACTTTTTATTACTTTTGTTAAACAATTATGAGAAAAAATATAAAAATAATAGGTTCAGGATTTTCGGCTTTGGCTGCAGCTTGCTATTTAGCAAAAGAAGGCAACAAAGTAACTATCTATGAAAAAAACAGCACCATTGGTGGTAGAGCTAGGCAACTAAAAAAAGATGGTTTCACTTTTGACATTGGACCAACTTGGTATTGGATGCCCGACGTTTTTGAAAGATTCTTCAATGATTTCGGCAAAAAACCTTCTGATTATTACGAATTAATAAAACTTTCTCCAGCATACCAAGTGTATTTTGGAGTGAATGAATTTGTAACCATTGCAGACAATCTTCCAGAAATTATTACAACTTTCGAATCTATCGAAAAAGGTAGTGGTGAAAAATTGGCCTCTTTTATGAAAGAAGCACAAAGCAACTACGACATTGCTATCAAAGATTTAGTTTATCGTCCAGGAGTTTCGCCATTGGAATTGATTACAGTTGAAACTGCCTTAAAAGTAAACCAGTTTTTCGGAAATATTTCTAAAGACATTAGACGCCGATTTAAAAATAAAAAGTTAGTTCAAATATTAGAATTTCCAGTTTTGTTTTTAGGTGCAAAACCTTCCGATACGCCATCTTTCTATAACTTCATGAACTTTGCCGATTTCGGATTGGGAACTTGGCATCCAAAAAACGGAATGTATTCCGTAGTTCTTGCGATGGAACAATTGGCTAAAGAACTTGGAGTTACTATCAATGTGAATTCCAATATTGAAAAAATTGAAGTTACTGATGGAAAAGCAACAGCATTGGTTATAAATGGTGAAAAAGTTGCTGCAGATATTATTTTATCAGGAGCAGATTATCATCATTCAGAAACTTTATTGGATGAAAAACATCGTGCTTACTCAGAAAAATATTGCAAATATTGAACACCATTCATTGTTTTTTGACGTAGATTTTGATGTTCATGCTCAAGATATTTATGACAATCCGAAATGGCCGAAAGAACCATTGTTTTATGCAAGTTTTCCTTCTAAAACCGATTCAAATTCGGCTCCAGAGGGCAAAGAAGCTGCTATATTTTTGATTCCATTAGCACCTGGATTGAACGATACAAATGAGTTACGTGAGCAGTATTTTGAAAAAATTATTACTCGTTTAGAAAAATTAACAGCGCAAAGTTTAAAAAATAATATTATCTTTAAAGAGTCGTTTTGTGTAAATGATTTTATAAAAGATTATAATTCATACAAAGGAAATGCATACGGAATGGCAAATACGTTATTACAAACAGCATTTTTAAGACCAAAATTGAAAAGTAAAAAAGTTAAAAGTTTATACTTTACTGGACAATTAACCGTTCCTGGACCAGGAGTTCCGCCAGCATTAATTTCGGGAAAACTTGTTGCAGATTTAATAAAAAAACACCGCTAAAATTTAAATAGATGAAATCACTTTTTGACACCGTATCTTTTGAATGTAGCAAGAATGTAACCAAGTCGTACAGCACTTCGTTCTCCTCTGCTGTAAAAATGTTGGCTCCAAGTATCCGACAAGACATTTATAATATTTATGGTTTTGTTCGTTTTGCAGACGAAATTGTTGATTCCTTTCATGATTACAACAAAGAAGAGCTGTTCAATTTATTTGAAAAAGATTTGGAAGCCGCTTTACAAAGCAAAATCAGTTTGAATCCGATATTGAATTCATTTCAGCACACGGTTCACAAATATGAAATTCCAAATGAATTGATTGATGCTTTTATGAAAAGTATGAAACTTGATTTGATAAAATCGGAATACAAAACAAAAGAAGAATATAACGAATACATTTATGGTTCGGCAGATGTTGTAGGTTTGATGTGTTTGAAGGTTTTTGTAAACGGAAACGAAGCAAAATATGAAGAGTTGAAACATTCAGCAATGCGATTGGGTTCGGCATTTCAAAAAGTAAATTTCCTTAGAGATTTAAAAGCCGATTTTGAAGATTTAAGTCGTACTTACTTTCCGAATACCGATTTAACAAAATTAGATGAAGCTTCAAAAAATGAAATCATTAGAGAAATAGAAGCCGATTTTGAAGCAGGTTATCAAGGAATTGTTGGATTGCCATTGGAAGCTAAATTTGGTGTTTATACAGCTTACATTTATTACAAAAAATTGCTTTCCAAATTAAAGAAAACGCCTTCAACTGAAATTAAAAATACTAGAATTAGAGTTCCAGATTATCAAAAATATGGGCTTTTTGCTAAATGTTATTTTTCTTATAAATTAAATATTATATAAATTATGTGGTTACACGTATTAGTTTTTGTTCTAACGTTTGTCTTAATGGAATTTATGGCTTGGTTTACTCATAAGTATGTTATGCACGGCTTTTTATGGTCACTTCATGCAGACCATCACAAAAAAGATCATGATTCGTGGTTTGAAAGAAATGATGCATTTTTTATCTTTTATGCAGTGGTAAGTATCGGATGTTTTTTATTATGGCAAAAAGGAATACTAGAAATTGGAATTTCAATTGGATTAGGAATTTTTGCCTACGGATTGGCTTATTTTATTGTACATGACATTTTTATACATCAACGTTTTAAATTGTTTAGAAATGCCAACAATATTTATGCAAAAGGTGTAAGAAGAGCTCACAAAATGCATCATAAACATATTGGTAAAGGTGATGGTGAATGTTTTGGAATGTTGTTTGTTCCGTTAAAATATTTCAAAAAATAAAAAAATCCGATTCGTAATGAATCGGATTTTTTGTTTTACAACTAACCTTAACCTTTATAATTATTAAAATAACTATTTCATTAATCCTTTTAATGCTTCTAACTGTTTCATATCGATATTCGATTCTTTCAAAACCGATAGAAAAGTCATAGCATCTGCAGGATTCATATCTTTTCCTAAAATTCTAACTACAGCAAATCCGTTATCGCTTTTAGTTCCGTAAAGGATGAATTCATCTATATGGTCTTCATCACCAACAAAGCTTATTGAAGCTCCATCTTTACCAGAACCAAATTTCATTAATTGCTGATAATTGATAGTGTCTTTAAGAATCTCATTGATTTTCTTTCTTTCTACATCAAACTCCGATTTGTTTTTATCGTTAATTTGATAAGCCAAAATATTCATTTTTTCAAAAGATGACAATGCTTTACTTTGATCTGCTGTTAACTTGGTTTTATCTAAATTCAATATACTTGGAGAAACATCTACAACCACAAAACCAGGTTTTTCTTGATTGTCAACAAAATATTTCTGTAAAGTTGGCTCCGAATTACAACTGAATAAAAGTAAACTCAAAGCGATAGCTAAAAAGGTGATTACTCTCATGATGTTATTTTTTACTAGCTTTTTTCAACTCTGCGCCACCAGGTAAATCCATTTTATCTGTAAGTGCAGAAAGCTCATCTAAATTAAAGTTTCCTGTTAAAGACATCAATACAGACTCTTCTTTTCCTGAACCTTCAATGAACATTAAAAGTTCTTTTACTTGAGAATCTGTTGCTCCAGATTTTACATAAATTTTTACTGTTTTACCTTTTTCGTTAATTCGCATCAACTCTTCTAATCCAGCAGTTTTGATATATTTATCAGCAACTGCTTTCATATCATCACTTTTTTTGTCATTAGCAGTTACAAACACTTTTAAGTTGTCTAACTTCTTGATTAAGTTGATGTATTGTTGCGATTGCTTGTCTTTAGCATCTAATTTACTCAACATTGTAAACATTTTTTTATTTACAACAACAGCAGTGATATCGTCTTGATTATCAAATTTATCAAAGACTGATTGTGCAAATAATGTATTAGAAACTAATACTAAAGCGATAATTAAAATTATTTTTCTCATGATTTCTATTCGTTTTTTTGACTGATTATTTTTTAAAAATTCTATTTTTTGATTGTTCATATTCATTAATATAACTTACACTTTCTATGCCAGTATTTAAATGTTCTGAAACTAATGCTAAAGCTTTCTCTGTTTGTTGAAGTGCCAACTCCGGATTATCTTCTGGAGAACAAGCTACAAATTGTTCTTCTTTATCATTATTAAAGTACATCATCGTACCAACACCAAGCATTACAACAACTGATGCTGCAATAGATAACCACAATACGACATTTCGTTTTTTAGTTTGTAGTGGAATTTCTTGCGTAAACTGTTGTTCTTTTGCTTGAGAGAAATAACCAAAAATGGTTTGGTATTGTTTCAAATGCTGCGCAACATCTGTAGAAGAAAAATAAACTTTTAATTCATTTTCTTCGGCAATACTTGTTTCTCCTTCAAAGTATTTGTCTATTAAATTTTCTATTCTATCCAATGCCATAATTATGTGTTTTGGTCATTATTTCTCTAATCGTTTTTCTAGCTCGTGAAAGTGCTACTCTAATAGTTGCCTCGCTCATGTCTAGTATTTTTGCAATATCTTCAAATTCGTATTGCTCAATGTCTCTCATTTGAATAATCAACTTTTGCTGTTCTGGCAAATCGTTAATTATTTTTTCAACCCAGCTCAAACTATCTTCATCCTCTAACTTTTGTTGCAAACTTGCCTGATTGTCAGTGTAATTATTGTGAACAATCGTCATATTACTTGCTCGTTTAGACTTTAATTGATCTAGACAATAATTCTTTGTCATAGTCATTGCCATAGCTTCAACACTTTTCAATTCTGATAGTGTTTCATTTTTAGTCCACAATTTTACAAGAACTTCCTGAGTTGCATCTTCTGCTTCTTCTGTGCTTACGAGTAGTCGTTTTGCCAATCTAAAGAGTTTATCTTTAAATGGTGAAACTATCTTTATGAACTCGTTTTGTTGCATTTGTTTGGTTGGTTATATAGTGAAGACGAGTCACTATTTATTTTGTTACAAGATACTTTAATTTTTTTACAAAAAAATAACGCTTTCAAAGAAAATCCTCTGAAAGCGTTATAAACAAAACAATTTAAAATTTTTACAAACTGATATTCAATCCTAATCTGAAGTTTCTACCACGTGTTGAATAACCAATATTTTCTGTAAAGTCTTCATTTAAAATATTAGTAGCAGCTCCAAAAATTGACAATCTGTTTTTTATCAATTCATATTTTACTAAAGCATTAACCAATTGATAAGAACCTAGTTTTACTGAAGCTGTTCCAAAAGTGTTTCCATCAAAGTAAACATCTTTTCTACCATCTAAGTATTGATAATTTACATTGAAAAACAATCTTTTTGAAGCAAAATAATCAACTGAAGCATTAGCTTTATGCTTTGGAATCAATCGATCTAAATTTTTATCTACTTGAGTAAAGGTATAATTGGCGTTTAGTTTAAACTTACTATTTAAAGTATAACTCAACTCAGTCTCTACTCCTTTTGCTTTATTAGTTCCTTCAATATTAATATAATAGGAATCAAAAGTTACATTATCAAAATAAAATCCGAAACTATTATTTTGTTCTCTGTGAAAAGCGACTGCGTTAAAAATTAATTTTTTATCTAATAATCCAACTTCAAATCCAGCTTCGATAGTCGCGTTTTTTTCTGGTGTTAATTTAGTATTTCCAAATTCTGAATACAATTGATATAAACTTGGAGTTACATAAGCTGTACTATAAGAAGCTAACAATTTTACCGGAACATCTTTTCCAAAACTAAACGAAGGATTGATATTGTAAACTACTTGATTTCCATATTCACTATGAACATTTAGTCTTGCACCAGCATTAATATTCAATCCGAATTTAGAAGTGTAAACTCCTGTCAAATAAGGATCAATCATATTGAATTTTGTTGCTTCCCTAGTGATATTAGCATAAGGAGTTTCACTTAACATATCGTAAAATTGATAATTTACTCCGGTTACTAAAAAGAAATCGGATGTAACTTTATATTTATTGAAAGCATCTAAATTAATACCTCTTGATTCATAAAGAGAATTTTCTATAACACTTGTCCAAGAATTAAACTCCGAATAATCACGTTGTAACTTTGTAAAACTCGAATTAATTACAAACTCACCGCGATTGTATTTATATTTTGGAGAAAATCCGAAGCGAAATTGTTCAGTATTACTTTTATTCAAATCGGTGTCATTAAAACCTGTATTATCAAACGAAAAATCATAATCGTTTTTTAGGACATCATAATTTCCGAAGAAATCTAAAGTCAATTTCTCTGATGCTTTAAAACCAATTTTAGACATATAATTAACTCTTGAAAATCGGTCGTTTTCATAGGTTTGATTTTCTGGAGCAGCAATTTGAGACATTCCATCTGATTCAGTACTATTGATTGACGCTAAATAATTCACTTTTTTTACTGTTCCATTTACAGAAAAACCTTGATTAAAATCTTGACCATTGTATTTACTATTAGTCGAAGTGTTATTGGAACCAATATTTACATAAGCGTTAGCTTGAATTGGCTTTTTGCTAGATTTTTTAAGAATAATATTGATAACAGCAGTGGCTGCTCCAGTTCCATATAGTGTGCTAGCGGCACCTTTCATAATTTCGATACTTTCTACTTGATCAACTGGAAGTAAACGCAAGTCATATTCGAAACTAATTCCGGATGCATCTGTTACAGGATTTCCGTCTATCAAAACTAAAACTTGTTGATTTTTTCCACCACGAATGTAATAACCTAAGTTCTTTCCGTTGGCAGATTGATTTCCGTTAATTTCAACACCTACAACCGAACTTAAAACAGTAGCTAAAGATTGTCCCGATTTTTTCTGAAGTTCTTGGGCAGAAATTTTGGTGATTACTTTTCCAGATTTTTCTTTGCTTTGCGCAAATTTGGTATCCGAAATTACCAATTCTTGAAGTTGATTCACTTTAGTGGAATCTTTTTCTTGGGCATAGCCACAAGTTGACATCAATGCTACAATTGCACTGATACGAATGAAATTTTTGTTCATTTTTTTTGTTAAACAATAATTTAATAATAATGGGAGAAAAGCACAGAATTACCCATACCCAAACCTTTTTTCCCGAAAGTTTGATACTCAGTGTATAGGGCAGGTCTCCTGGCTTGCGTCTTGATGTTTACCTTCTCATTTTAGATTTAGGATTTAGGATTTTTAGATTTAGGATTTTAAAGTCTTAATCAAAAATTCTTCGTTCCAAAATATTCAAACAATGGTTTTGTAGATAACAACAAGCTTTGTAGCATACAGTTGCGGGTACAGCTTTGGATTTAAGATATTAGATTTAGCTATTAGATTTTTAATCTGCAAACTGAAATCTGAAATCTGTTACCAAATTCCCTTTTAATGTTTCTCTGAAAAAATTCAAAGTCACAACCGAAATACGACTGCAAATGTAGATTAATTGTTTTATTTATCGTCTTTCTTTTTAGAAAATTTAAAAATCAACCAAACAAATCCAACGACAAAGTGAAGTAGAATTATTCCACCAACAACGTACATAAAAGTATTTGAATTGTCTCTCATGATTTTAATTTTCGTCAAAATTACATTACTTTAAAATCTGATTTTGCATCAAATGTTACACAAAAGTCAATTTGTAAAAACATTGTTTTACTTTTGCAAAAAAAATATTCAATGTCGCGTTTTTTAAAATCCTTCTTTTGGTTACTAATTGTTTTCAGCTTTGTTCATTGCAAAAAAGAAGTTAGCAATGCCGATATAATAATTCCTGTAAACGAAGTAAAATATGCCAAAGGATTTTCAATTATAAACTATGAAGGGTTTTCTATTGTTAAGGTTTCTAATCCTTGGCCAGAGGCAAACAAAATCTACACTTACATTCTTAAAGAAAAAAACGGAATTGTTCCAGATTCTTTAAAAAACAATCTTACAATAAATGTTCCTATAAAAAATATTGTGGTTACTTCTACCACTCATATTCCTTCATTAGAAATGCTTGGAGAAGAAAATTCTTTAATTGGTTTTCCAAATTTGAAGTACATTTCATCGCAAAAAGTTCGTGCCTTAATCGATGCAAAAAAAGTAAAAGAATTAGGAACCAATCAATCCTTAAATACCGAAGTTCTAATTGATTTACAACCTGAAGTCATTATTGGATATGGTTTAGATAACAGCAATCCAACATTAGACAACTTAGAAAAAAATGGTTTAAAAGTCTTACTAAATGGTGATTGGAATGAACAAACTCCGTTAGGAAAAGCAGAATGGATTAAGTTTTTTGGAGCATTATATGGCAAACAAGAATTGGCTAATAAAATATTTACCAAAATTGAAAAAGACTATTTAAAAACATTAGAAATTGCTAAAAAAGCAACCACAAATCCAACAATATTAGCAGGTGATATGTTTGAAGATAAATGGTATTTACCACAAGGTACAAGTTGGGGTTGTCAATTATTAAAAGAAGCTAAAGGCAACTATTTGTGGGCTGAGACAACTGGTACAGGAAGTTTATCGTTATCTTTTGAAACTGTTTTAGAAAAGGCAAAAGAAGCCGATTTATGGATTACATCAGGACAATTTGCTACTTTGAAGGAAATGACAAACGCTAATCCACATTACGCACAATTTAGTGCATTTAAAAATAAAAATGTATATTCGTTTAGTGGAAGAAAAGGTAAAACTGGTGGTATTTTATACTATGAATTAGCTCCAAATAGACCAGATATTGTCCTAAAAGATATTGTCAAAATACTACATCCCGAATTATTGACTGGTTACAAACCGTTCTTTTTTGAAAAATTGAAGTAGTTTTTCACACGAATTTCACGAATTATCACAAATTTATATGATCTTGAAATTTCACTAATTTTTATATTAACTTTGTCATTTCGACCTTTTGGGAGAAATCACATAATCTGAAGTACTTTGTGAGATTCCTCGTTTCTTGGTATGACAAAAAATTAAAAAATGTACAAAACTCGAAATACTTTTCTTTTTTCAATTTTGTCAATACTTTTGTTATTGACATTTTTATTAAATATTTCGTTCGGACAAGTTGCTATTCCTTTTAAAGAAGTTATCAAGAGTCTTTTTGGTTCTCATACAAGCAAAGAAACTTGGGAATATATCATAGTAAACTTTAGACTTCCAAAAGCAATAACTGCTATTTTGGTGGGAATTGGATTATCCATTTCAGGTTTATTAATGCAAACATTATTCAGAAATCCATTAGCTGGTCCTTATGTTTTGGGATTGAGTTCTGGTTCGAGTTTGGGAGTAGCTTTTGTAATTCTTGGAGCCGGAATTTTACCATTATCATTAGCAGATTTTTTATTGTCTTCCTATGGAATAATTTTAGCTTCTTGCTTAGGAAGTTTTATGGTATTGTTATTGGTTTTAACCATCTCCAAATTCTTGCGCGACACCATGACTATTTTGATTGCAGGATTAATGTTCAGTAGTTTTGCAAGTGCTATTGTTTCTATTTTAACCTATTTTAGTTCAGCAGAAAAACTACAAAAATTTACTTTTTGGAGCATGGGAAGTATTGGAAATATTTCATGGCCAAACATACTTATTTTATTTATTGCAATTTGTATTGGTTTGTTAATCAGTTTGTTTTCTATTAAATCATTAGATGGTTTACTACTAGGTGAAAATTATGCCAAGAGTTTAGGCTTAAAAATCAAAAAATCAAGAAGAATGATTATTCTTGCTACAAGTATTTTAGCAGGAAGTATCACGGCTTTTGCAGGACCAATTGCCTTTATTGGATTAGCAGTGCCACATTTGTCAAAACTTATTTTTCAAACCAGTAATCATTTAGTTTTGTTTTGGGGAACAATAATAATCGGTGCAATTATTATGCTTTTTTGTGATATGGTTTCACAAATGCCAGGATTTGACCTTACATTACCGATAAATGCTATAACTTCAATCATTGGTGCGCCAATTGTGATTTGGTTATTGGTTAGGAAGAATAGATTGGTTTAGTTTAAAACACATAGAGACATAGAAAAAATTGTTATAAAAAGAATTTGATAGGAAAATCATTGATTTTCATAGTTTCGTATTGAAATAGTAATCAAAGTAAAATAGTTTATGGTCACAAAAAAATATTTAGACGATTTGACTTATGAAGTAATTGGTTCTGCAATTGAAGTACATAAAAATATTGGTAGAGGCCTTCTTGAAAGTGTATATCACCAATGTATGAAAGAAGAATTAAATTATAAAAAGATAAACTTTTTAACTGAACTAAAAGTTCCATTAATATATAAAGGTAAAGAACTTGAAGCTGATTTTCGTTGTGATTTGTTTGTAGAAAATTGTTTAATTTTAGAATTAAAATCGATTTTAAAATTAAATCCAATTTCTGAAGCACAACTACAAACTTATATGAAGCTTTTAAAAGCTCCTAAAGGAATTCTAATCAATTTTAATAGTTCAAATATTTTTAAAGAAGGTCAAAAAACATTTGTAAACGAATATTTTAGAAATTTAGCTGAAAAATAAAATCTATGATGAAACAAAGTTTCGACTATGTTTTCTTTTTAAAATAAACAAAACTATGTTACTATGTGTTTAAAAAATAAAAATGAGTAATAACATTAACATACTTACAACCACAAATCTTTCGATTGGATACAAGTCTAAATCGACAGAAAATGTTATTGCTAAAAACCTCAACTTGAAACTACAAGAAGGAAAACTAATTTCTTTAATCGGCGAAAATGGAATTGGAAAATCAACTCTTTTAAGAACGCTTTCAGGACTTAAAAAACCATTAGATGGTTCAATTCATTTAAATGATATAAACCTCAATAACTTCAATCAAATTGATTTAGCCAAAAATTTAAGTTTAGTTTTAACAGAAAAATTACCTCCAAGCAACTTGACTGTTTTTGAACTAATCGCTCTGGGCAGACAACCTTACACCAATTGGATAGGAAAATTAACTTCTGAAGACTTTGAAAAAATAAATGAGGCAATTCATTTAACTCAAATTGAACATTTAGCTACTAAAAAGTATTACGAAATCAGTGATGGACAATTTCAAAATGTACTTGTAGCAAGAGCCTTAGCACAAGACACACCTTTGATTATTCTTGACGAACCTTCAACCCATTTAGATTTATTTCATAAAGTATCGTTGTTCAAATTATTAAAAAAGCTAGCTACTGAGTCGAATAAATGTATTTTGTTTTCAACTCATGATATTGATTTAGCGATTCAATTGTCTGATGAAATGATAGTTATGACAGAGAATTTAGTCATTCAAGATCAACCTTGTAATTTAATTTCAAAAGGCGTTTTTAATACTCTTTTTAAGGATGAAAACATACAATTTGATAGTGAGCGCGGTAAATTTATTATCAAATAATTATGATTTGTTTTAATTCATAAACTAATTCGAAAATTTACTTTTGTTTAAAAATAATCAACCATGAAAAATCTATCCATATTTCTTTTTGCTCTTACAATGATTAGTTCTCAAGCACAACAAGCGGTTTCTTATAATGATGAAAATCAAAAATTGGAAGGAATAGTTGCTGTTCCTGAAAAGAAAATTACTAATGGTAACGCCGTTTTACTTCTACCAGCATGGATGGGAATTGATAACAATGCAAAAGAGAATGCTGCTGAATTAGCAAAACTAGGATACCTAACATTTGTTGCAGACATATACGGAGTTGATAAAAGACCCACAAATCCGAGCGAGGCTGGAAAATTGGCAGGTTTCTACAAAAAAAATATCAAAGAATACCAAAAAAGAATTCAATTAGCATTAAACGAACTAATAAAACAAGGTGCAAATCCTGATAAAATTGCAGTTATTGGTTATTGCTTTGGAGGAACTGGAGCTATTGAAGCTGCAAGAACAAACATGAATGTAAGAGGTGTTGTATCATTCCATGGAGGATTAGGCAGAGATGCGTCAAGAACAATTGAACCAATCAAAACTAAAGTTTTAATACTTCATGGCGCAGATGATTTTTATGTTCCAGAAACAGAAATCAAAGCTTTTCAAGACGAAATGAGAACTGCAAAAGCCGATTGGCAAATGGTTTATTATGCAAACTCAGTTCATGCCTTTACTCACAAAGATGCAGGGAATGACAACAGTAAAGGTGCTGCTTACAATGAAAAAGCTGCAATGCGTTCTTGGGAAGCAATGAAAGTGTTTTTTGAAGAAATATTTAGATAACTAGAAGTTACTCTTTTCAAATCTAACCCGGTAAACACGCATAAGTTGCTCTAATTTTTCTGGAGTAATCGCCAATTCATCTATGTGATATTCCTGATGTTTATTGCGATAATTGAAAACTAAATAATAGTTTACATGCTTACCGCTTCGTCTCATATCAACATATTCATTGTCAATAAATTCCCATTCCATTAAACTTGATTTATAGAATTGAATTCCTTTAGAGTTGATACTAATTTGAGGTTGATTATTAATCAATTTAGGAATTGAAGTGTAGAAAAAGTATAGTCCTAATCCAAGAAAAAACAAGTAATAATAATCTTTCGAATTCTCCATTAGAACATAAACACCAACAGATAAACATAGAATTCCAAAAACAATTCCGATCGCAATAGTAGCTTTAGAATAATGAATGAGCGTTTCTTTCGGAACATTTATATCATCATGATATACATCTTTTTCTAGAAATTTTCTTTCAAGAAGTTTTAATTTTTGCTTTTGCTCATAATTGATAATTTCGGTTTTATTAAACCAACTATCATCTTTCCAAATTAAATTATTTTGAATGGCTTTTCGTTTTAATTCATGAACATTTCTAACATTTTCAAAAGCCCAAATTTTCCATTCAACAACAAAATAACTCCAAGCTAGCCAAGCTAATAAAAATCCTCCAACAGCAAAAACTGCCATCATCCAATCTTCAATTAATTCGATAGTTTTTAGATAAACTCCTACTCCAATAAAAACTAAAATAAGAAATAAAGGAAGGTAAACCAACTTGATTTTACCTTTGCTTAATGCTTGCTGAACGGTTATATTTTCTCTCATAATTAATTTAATTCTATTTCATTATTTCTAACAAACCTTTCTCGATGAATTTTAACCGATTTCATCAACTCAAATGGACTAAAGTTAAAATCATCAGCATTAAATTTATAACTTTTATGCAATTCAATATCATAAAATTCAAAAAAAGAAAGGCGTCCTCTGTTAACTTTAACGTAAGTTATTCTTTCATTTTTTATTGAAGCCCATGATATTAAAGATTTATTTTTGACTTGAATACCTTCTGAATTAACTCTTAATTGTATTCTATCCCATTCAAGTAAAAAGTGAAAGTTTTTTTGAAATAAAAATCCAGAAGCAATAAATAGTAAAATTGAAACAATAAAAAGATTTACAAATAAAAGATAAAATCCAACCAAAATGAATAGTAAAAAAACAACAACTTTAAATATCGTGTTAGATCTTGAATAATAAACCAAAGTTTCCTCTGAATACCACAAATTATTTAAGTCAATTCCTGGTCTCATACTTTATTTCAAATTAATTTGCCTTTTTGCCTCACCTACCACAAATGCTACCGAATTAGCAATGTTATAACTTCTAATCAAATTGGACATAGGAATCGTTAAATGATTTTCAAATTTAGCTAAAACTTCTTGAGATAAACCAACACTTTCTTTTCCGAATACTAACCAATCTTCATCCTGAAATTCGACTTCATAAATAGATTTTGAAGCATGTGAACTCATTAAAAAAACTCTTGATTTATCTTTTATTTGAGTCATCCATTCCTCAACGTTTTGGTATTCTGTAACGTCCAAATGCACCCAATAATCTAATCCGGAACGCTTCAAATTTTTGTCATTAATAACAAATCCAAATGGATGGATTAAATGCAATCGACTTTCGGTTCCAACGCTCAAACGTCCGATATTTCCTGTATTATTTGGGATTTCTGGTTCTACTAAAACTATGTTTAACATTAAATTAGATTATTAGATTTTTAGACATTAAAATTTTCAACTTCTAGAACTTCTCCTGGATTTAAATCATTTAAATAGATGTTTCCAACTCGAACTCTGACCAACCTTAAAGTTGGAAAACCAACAGCCGAGGTCATTTTTCTAACTTGTCGAAATTTGCCTTCGTTAATGGTCATTGAAAGCCATGATGTTGGTCCATGGCGTTCATCTCGAATTTTTTTGGCACGTTCAGGAAAATTTGGGATTTCATTTAAAATATGAGCAGTACATTTTTTGGTTAAATACTTCTTTCCGTTAAAACCAATTAAAACGCCTTTTTTTAATTCTTCAATAGCTTCTTGAGTTACAATTCCGTCGACTTGGACATAATATTCTTTTTCTACTTTTTTACTTCGAACAATTTCGCTCATCATTCCATCTGTTGTCAACAAAAGTAGTCCTTCTGAATCTTCATCTAATCTGCCAATAGCCATTGTATGCTCTGGAAAATCATACAACTCACCGAGTAACTTTTTTGGTCTTTTGAGTTCGTAAATAAACTGACTCAAATAGCCATAAGGTTTGTAAATTAAGAAATGTTGATGATTCATATAATAGGTGTAAAAATAAAAAAGACTATCTAATTTTCATAGATAGCCTTTTCTAATTTGAAAAAATTATTATTGACGACTCTGAACGTAATCAGATAACTCATCTACATTACTACTAAATGAAAAAATTGCATTTAGTTTGAAATAATTTCTTGGTTCAATACAATAATCGTAAGCAAATTTCGCAAACTCTAATTTATTATCTTCAAAACTAAATGTATTTGCAATTTGAATAATTTGGTCAACATTCAAACAATTTGCAGTAATAACTTGTTTTGCTGTTTTTAGCTGTGTATCTTCAAAACTCTGAGCTTTAATTGTACTTAAAGCAGCGTTAAAATCTCTTGGTGTCATACATGAATTACCTCCACAACCTCTTATTGGTTGTTGTCTTATTGGTTGATTCACAACAGGAGCATTTGTAACAACTCCAGTGTGTGTTGTAGTTGTTGTAGTTTGAGTAACAACTTCACCTCCCATAGAATCATTAATTGAAATTCCCATATTAACTCCACCAATATTTACACCAACTCCAACATTAGTTCCTCCTGTTTGAGTAGTTGTGGTTGTTGTAGTTTGTGACACTCCACCAACTGGCTGTGAAACAACCACTGGCTGAGTAACAACAACTTGTTGTGGCTGACCATAATGAACCACATGAACATTTGAAGAAGGTACAAAATTTGGCTGAACAGGGATCATAGAGAAAAAGTTCATTTTCATCTTGGTTTTGTTATTCTTATCCCTTTTTATTTTGTAAGTTACGTCAGAAAAATGACCATCTACATCGGCAATCATCAAATTATTTTTTGAAATTTCTGTCAAAGTTTGATCTTGAAATTTAATTTTGGCATTGTAGTAAGGTTGATTCAAATCTTCTACACGCAAATTTGTTTGTGGTGTATCGTTTATTACTTCACCATTAAGAATCAATGTAAATTTATCTCCATCTTCAGAGAAAATAGTTAAATGTCCTACTGGACCTTGTCCAAATTGAGCAAAAGAAACAGAAGAACAAATAATAAAAGCTAAAAGAGTAATTTTTCTAATCATAATTTTCATTTTTTAGTTATTGCAAATATAATTTTTATTTTTCTAATTTTAAATTTTCAAAAATAATGCCAAAAAAATTAAAATAATTAACACAAACTATGTACATTTAAACTCTTATAATAAGCCAAAAATGAACAATACTATTTTAATTTTAATCACTTTTATCATTGCTTTATCAATAGGTATTTATCTAGGAAAAATGCTTTTTACTGCCAATTCTAAATCAGAAAAAGCTTCGTTAGAAGAAAAAATTAATGGATTAATTTCACAAATCAACCAACAAAAAGAGCAATCAGTTTTAGAAAGAAATCAATTTGAAAAACAATTATTTACCTCTAATCAAGAAAAAGAAACCATACGTTCAGAAAAAGAAGCATTAGCTATTCAATTGTCTAAAAAAGAAACCGATTTTGAAAATCTTTGGGAACGCAACAAAGAGCAAAAGCAAGAAGTAGAACAACTTCAAGAAAAATTTACCAAAGAATTTGAAAATTTGGCCAACAAAATATTAGAAGAAAAAACAACCAAATTCACAGAACAAAATAAAGAAAATCTAAAAAATATTCTTTCACCATTGCAAGATAAAATTCAACTCTTTGAAAAGAAAGTGGAAGATACTCATAAAGAAAGTATAGATTATCATGCCGCTTTACGTCAGCAAATACTTGGCTTACGCGAAATGAATGAGCAAATGAGTAAGGAAACGCTAAACCTGACTAAAGCTTTAAAAGGTGACAGTAAAATGCAAGGTAATTGGGGTGAATTGGTATTAGAACGTGTTTTAGAAAAATCTGGTTTAGAAAAAGATAGAGAATATTTTGTGCAACAAAGTTTTGTAACCGAAGATGGTAATCGAGTTTTCCCTGATGTTATTATTAATCTTCCTGATGGAAAGAAAATGATTGTCGACTCAAAAGTAACATTAACAGCTTATGAGCGATATATCAATGAAGAAGACGATAATTTGAAAAATCAATTTCTAAAAGAACATGTTATTTCTATAAATCGCCATGTAGAACAATTGGGAAATAAAAATTACCACGATTTGTATCAAATGGAAAGTCCAGATTTTGTATTGTTATTTATACCTATCGAATCGGCATTTGCTCTAGCATTAAATGAAGATACAAGCTTATACAACAAAGCATTCGAAAAAAATATTGTAATTGTAACTCCTTCTACTCTATTGGCAACTTTGCGAACAATTGATAGTATGTGGACCAACCAAAAGCAACAAGAAAATGCTTTAGAAATAGCACGTCAAGCAGGAGCTTTGTATGATAAATTTGAAGGTTTTGTAACTGATTTGGTAAAAATCGGTAAGAAAATGGACGAAGCTAAAGTGGAATATCAAGGAGCAATGAACAAACTTGTTGATGGCAAAGGAAACTTAATAACAAGTGTAGAAAAATTGAAAAAGATGGGAGCAAAAGCTAAAAAATCACTTCCAGAGAATATTATAAATAGAGCAAATAGTTCTGACAATTCATTAACAGAATCTGAAATAAATTAAAACAAAAAAATTATGTTACGTAAAATTATTATTTACCTGGTTGCATCTATCGCAATTTTTGCAATCGCTTATTTTTCATTTGTTTATTATGCCACTTATAGCGAAGGTGTTCGTTCAGGCGAATTAATTAAAATAAGCAGCAAAGGAGTGTTATTCAAAACTTGGGAAGGTGAAATTAGTCAAGGAATTTCTGGTGCTCAAATTTTCAAGTTTTCGGTATTAGACAAAGATGAGAAAGTTATAGAACAACTTAAAGAATTTCAAGGAAAATATGTAAAAGTTACTTATGTAGAACGTTACAGAACTTTTCCGTGGTGGGGTGATACCAATTATTTTATTACTGAAGTTCAGCAAGATCAGTCTCCTTTTAAAATGAAGTAACATTATGAGTGAATTCAAATCCGTTAAGTCTTCTCGAGTAACAATTTCACAATTGATGTTGCCTTCACATACCAATTTCAGTGGTAAAATACATGGTGGTTATTTATTATCACTTTTAGACCAAATTGCTTTTGCCTGTGCTTCAAAATACTCAGGAAACTATTGTGTTACTGCATCTGTAGATACTGTAGATTTCTTAAATCCAATAGAAGTTGGTGAATTAGTTACACTCAAGGCAAGTGTGAATTATGTTGGAAATAGCTCTATGATTATTGGAATTCGTGTTGAAGCAGAAAACATTCAAACCGGCAAAGTAAAACATTGTAATTCTTCATATTTCACAATGGTTGCCAAAGATGAAGAAGGTAAAAATACAAAAGTTCCAGGATTGTTACTTTCCAATTATGAAGAAGTGAGGCGTTTTTATAATTGTATCAAACAAATTGCACTTAAAAAGGAAAGAAACTTGCACGAAGAGATTTTTGATTATAAATCAGAAGAAGCATTGCTGACACTGAAAAACTACAATGTAAAACTTGAATTAAATTAAGATTATTATTTAATAATTCATTTTTTTATCCACAATTTTATAAGTTAACTAAATAAAAATTAGGAATTTGTAATATTTTTTATATTTTTGGTTGCATCAAACCTAAATTATGAAAAAATATTACGCATTAGCATTATTATTTACCGCATTAACTACAATAATCATCTCATGTTCAAAATCTGACGATGAACAATACATAGAAGTTTCACCAGTTAGAGTAGACTTAACTCAAGTTCCTTACGCTAAATTATCGGATTACAATTTTTTTGATGGTCCAATGAAAAATCAAAAACCAGCATTAGATGTTTTGATTTACGAACCTGCTTCTGCTCTTTTTACAGATTATGCTCACAAAAAAAGATTTGTTTGGATGCCAAAAGGAACAAAAGCAACTTATGATGGAGATGGTAAGACACTTATACTACCTGTTGGGTCGGCAATAATTAAAAATTTCTATTATGATAATGTTCAAAATGTAACTCCTGTTGGATCAACAAGAATAATTGAAACAAGAATCATGATTCGTAAAACTACTGGATGGATATTCGCAGAATATGTTTGGAATGCAGCTCAAACCGAAGCATATCTAGACATGGCTGGAAGTAATACAACAGTTGAATGGAAAGATGAAAATAATATTGTACGCGTTGTAGATAATTACAGAATTCCATCTGAACAGCAATGCATTACTTGTCATAAATTTAACGAACTTCCAATTCCTATTGGAATCAAACCACAAAATTTAAACCATAACTACACCTATACTTCTGGCTCTAAAAATCAGTTAGCAAAATGGATTGAAGTTGGCTATTTAGATAATAACTTACCATCTACAATAACATCAACTGTAGATTATAATGACACTTCAAAATCTTTAGACTTGAGAGTAAGATCCTATTTAGATATAAATTGTGCCCACTGCCATCAAACTAATAGTCATTGTGATTATAGACCTATGCGTTTTGCATTCAGTGAAACAACAAATCTGGCTAACATGGGAGTATGTGTAGATACACAAGACATGGCTGATTTTCCACCTGCATTAGGCAAAATAGTTAATCCAAACAACATTAATCGCTCAATGTTACATTATAGATTAAATACTGATAACGAAAGCTTTAGAATGCCACTTCTTGGTAGAACTGAAATTCATACTGAAGGAGTTGCATTGATAGAACAATGGATTAACTCTCTTTCACCTTGTCCATAATTAATTTTAAACAAAACTAAACTTTAAATAAATGAAAAAAATTACTTTTATTTTAACCCTATGCCTTTTTTCAAGTTGGTCATTTGCTCAAGACACTTGTGCTTCGTCATTACCAATAACTGCTGGTTTACATGTAGTAGCAGCTGTTAATGGAACAGATATTCCTTCTCCAATTTGTGCAGACAATGGCGTTATTGCCGGAACAAATGGTAGAGGAGAATGGTATTCTTACACACCAACACAAAATTACACTGTAACAATAACAACAAATATTACACAAAATAATCCCTTAAGAGATACGAGATTTCATGTTTATACAGGTACTTGTGGAAATTTAACATGTTATGCAGGTGATGATGACTCTGGAGCAAACTACTCTTCTGTTGATTCATTTAACGTTATTGCAGGAACAACTTATATAATTGCTTTCGATAATAGATGGTCATCAACTGGATTTACATTTCAACTAACTGAAGGACCATTTGTACCAACAACTCCACAAAGAATTACTTATACTACACAAAATATACCAACCGTTAATAGTTCATATAATTTGTGTGTAGTTGATATGAATGGAGACAGAAAAGATGATATTGCAGGAGTAAGCGCTAATAACCTTAGAATTCATTACCAAGGAACTGGTGGAACATTTACAAATTCTGATTTTCCAATTGCAAACACAAGTAATATGCCATCATGGAGTTTAGCTGCAGGTGACTACAACAAAGACGGATATAACGACTTAATTTTAGGTGGTCAACAAGCTGTAACTTTTTGGAAATCAAACAGCACCGGTACTGCTTATACAAACGAATCATTCTCACAATATGTCTTTTGTCAAAGAACTAACTTTGTTGACTTAAATAATGATGGAAATTTAGATGCTTTTTCTTGTCACGATGTTGATCCAAACGTATATTTTATGAATAATGGTTCTGGTGTATTAACATTTTATCAATCTGGTGTAACTCCCGGTGCAACAACAATGGGAATTCACACAGAAGGCGGAAATTATGGTTCTATTTTTGTTGATTATGATAACGATGGTGACCAAGATTTATTTATTGCAAAATGTCGTGGTGGTGCAGGAACTGCAAAATTCAATGAAATGCACAGAAATAATGGAAACGGAACATTTACCGACGTATCTGTAGCAGCAAATCTTTATGATCCTATTCAAACTTGGTCTTCAGCGTGGGCTGATTATGATAATGATGGTGATTTAGATATTGTTGTTGGAGCAAGTTCAACAGCAGATGGAAATCATAAATATATGAGAAACAATGGTAATTCAACATTTACTGATATAACATCTGGATCTGGTTGGGATACTAATACAAGTACAAGTATTGAGCACGTAGCTCATGATTTTGACAATGACGGTTTTGTTGATGTTTTAGGTGGTGGAAACAAAATCATGTTCAATTTGGGTAACGGAACTTTTGCTCCTGCAAACTATAGCGGAATAGCAGTTGGAGGAATTGGAGACTTAAACGATGATGGTTTTCTAGATTTCTTAAACGGAAGCACTGTAAGATATGCTGTTCCAAACACTAACAATTGGGTAAAAGTATCACTTCAAGGAATTGCTAGTAATAGCTATGGTATTGGAGCAAGAGTTGAAATCTATGGTGTATTTGGAAAACAAATTAGAGAAATTCATAGTGGTGACGGATTTAAATATATGAGTTCATTAAATGCTCATTTTGGTATTGGTGCTGCAACTGCAATTACACAAATTATCATCAGATGGCCATCTGGAACAGTTGACACAATAAACAATCCAGCTATCAACACAAGAGTTAATGTGGTTGAAGGATCAACTTTGGCTGTTGGAACATTTGCAAACTCAGAATTTAGTGTTTATCCAAATCCTGCTAAAAATGTATTAAACATTAAATCAAATGATTCTATCACAATGAAGAATGCTTCTGTTTATGACTTAAATGGTAAACTAATATTATCAAGTTCAATAGTAAATGATAGCATTAATGTTGATGCTCTTTCAACTGGTTCATACATCTTAATTTTAAAAGATAGCAACGAAAAAGAATACACTCAAAAATTCTTAAAAGAATAGGTATTATTCAATACTAAACACTCCAAACTTCTGTTATAAATAAAAATATAACAGAAGTTTTTTTTTGTATATTTCGAAAAAATTGAAAATCAATGAAAATCACTACTCGATTTGCACTTCTATCTTTGATTATTCCAACAATGGTAGTTGCTCAAAAAAATATCGATCCTACTCCTGAAGATGTTGTTTTAGCCAAAAAAATAAGAACTACCTATGATAAAGACGATGTTGCTATCTTAGAAAGTACAGAAAACGTAACCTTCGATTTGAACAAAACGGAATCAAAAGTTATTGTTAATCATTCTATCAACGAGAAGTTAATGAATATCAATCACAGAGCCGCCATTCAGAAATATGAATTTTATGATAGCGAATCTAAAATTGAAACTTTCAATCTTAAATATCGAAATGACAAAAGCGTAGGAAGTTATGTTGTAGATGAATTTTACAAAGACAATGACCTTTTCTATAATGACGCTCGTGTAAAACATATGGTGGTAAATTTTCCGGTACAAGGATACATTTACAACTATGAACTTGAAAAAAAATACGAAGATGTTAAGTATTTTACTTCTTTGTACTTCAATGACGAATTCCCAGTCTTAAAAAAACAAATTGTAGTTACAGTTCCAGAATGGTTAAATGCAGAATTAAAAGAATTTAATTTTGATGGTGCAAAAATCACTAAATCTCAAACTAAAGATTCTAAAAACAATACAATTTATACTTATACCATTAACGATGTTCCTGCATTATATAAAGAAGAAGAATCACCAGGACGAAGCTACTTGTATCCACATATTTTAGTTATTGCCAAATCATACAAAATAAAAGGTAAAGATGTTGCACTATTTGGCTCAACTGCCGATTTATACAAATGGTACAAGTCGTTGGTGGATTTAATGAAAGACGATACTTCCGTTTTAAAAAGCAAAGTAACAGAACTCACTGCATCAGCAAAAACCGATGAAGAGAAAATAAAAAACATTTATTATTGGGTACAAGATAACATCAGATACATCGCTTTTGAAGATGGAATTGCAGGTTTCAAGCCAGATGAGTCTAATCATGTATTCGAAAAACGCTACGGCGATTGTAAAGGAATGGCTAATCTTATTAAGCAAATGCTAAAATTAGCAGGTTTTGATGCTAGACTTACTTGGATTGGAACGAAACACATTGCTTATGATTACAAAACACCATCATTAGCAGTAGACAATCATATGATTTGTACATTATTTCATAAAGGCAAAAAGTACTTTTTAGATGGTACAGAAAAATTCAATTCCTTTGGTGAATATGCAGAACGTATTCAAAACAAAGAAGTAATGATTGAAGATGGTGACAAATTTATTATAGATAAAGTTCCTACAGCTTCACATGAAAGCAATAAAGAAATTTTTAAAGCCAATCTTTCTATAGAAAACGAAAAACTTCAAGGAACTTGTTCTAAAAGTTACTTAGGAGAAAGCCGTGCGCAATTCTTATACATTTACAGCACTTTCAAAAATGATAAAAAGAACGAAACACTTGACAACTACTTATCAAAAAGCGAAAAAAATACTCTAGTAACAAACATTAAAACATCCGATTTAAAAAATCGTGACGCCAAACTTACTATCGATTATAATGTAAATGTTGCTAACAAAGTTTCAAGTTTTGATAACGAAATGTATGTCGATTTAGAATACATGAATGAGTTTAAAGGATTCGAATTGAAAGATAGAAAAACTGATTATCAATTTGATTTCAAGAAAAATTACGAATCAACGGTTTCATTAGCTATTCCTGCAGGTTATTCTGTGACCAAAATCCCAACAGATTTAGTTGTTAAAGAAGGTAATTTTGATATTGCACTTACTTTTCAAAAAACAGACAAAGAAATCATTTACAAAAAATCATTCATCTTTAAAAACGGAGAAATAAAAGCTTCTGAAATGACAAAATGGAATGATTTCATCAAAAATCTAATCGCCAATTACAACCAACAAATTACTTTCACAAAACAATAAAATTACTAATGAAAAAACTATTTCTTTACTTATTCCTAATAATAAGTAGTGCATCTTTTGCCCAAGACAAAGCCGAAATCAAAGAATTTTTCTGGGGAAAATCAGACAAATACAAAACAGCAACAACAATTCCTGAAAAATGGAAAAATGAATCGGCTGTAATTATTTATAAATATGAATATTACAATTACCATAAATTTGGAGCAAGTGTAACCTACACGTCTGCCATTAGAAAAAGAATTAAATTACAAGACCAAGCTGCAGTAACTGAGTTTTCTGAGTTTTCTTATAAAGACAAATTTTATTCCAACAAAGGAATGCGTTCTTTAGGAAGAGGAACCAATGTTGTAGGAATCAAAATTGTAAAATCTACAGGAAAAGAAATTGATGTTGATATTGAAAAAAACGCCAAAGAAGTTGATAAAGAAAAGAAAATAGCTATCGCAAATCTTGAAATTGGTGATATCATTGATTTTTACTATTACAGCGTTGAGCCATTCAAATCTATCTATGAATTTGGATTCGAACCAGAAGAATCTCCGCTTGGTGATGTATATCCTACAATGGATATGAAACTTGCGTTTGATACAGAAAATGACTTTTTTGTAAATTTCAACACATACAATGGTGCTCCAGAATTAATAGAAATTCCAACTAAAAATAGTGGTGAAAGAAAATACGAATTAAACGCTAAAGACATTGAAAAGAATGAATTTCCGCGTTGGTTTTTACCTTTAGCTGAATTACCTTGTTATAAATTTCAAGTATTTTTTGCACGTTCAGGAAAATTTGAAAAACGTGCTGATGCCTTTTTATCAAATTCTGAAAAAGTTATAAAGAAAACCGTTTCTAAAGAAGATATTTTCAATTACTACGACGAGAAATTTCGTCCAGACGGAAGTTTAAGTGTAATTAACGATTTCCTTAAAGGAAAAACATTTGCTAGTGATGAAGAAAAAATTAGAGAAGTCTATTACTACACTAGACACATGTTCTTCACACAATTTATTGAAGCATTCATTATTAGTGATGCAACTAAATTCTATGCTTTAAGTGTTTATTCAAATCCAATCTTTTTTAGAACCGAAGAATCCTTTGTAAACTACTTCATGGAATTTCTTAAAAAGAACAACTATGATTATGATATTATAATAGCTACACCAAAATACAATGGCTCAATAGATGATTTATTGATTCAGAAAAACGTAAATGTATTATTGAGAGTAAATACTAAAACACCAATGTATTTAGAATATTTCTCTCCATATACAAGTGCTGACCAATTTAATTACAATTTAGAAAACAGCAAAGCTTATGCGCTTCAAGTTGCTAAAGGAAAGAAAGTGGTAGATGCAGTAAACGTAAATTTACCAGGAAGTACAATGCAAGACAACGTTTCTAAAATCAATTCTTTGGTAAGTATATCAGATGATTTTTCTGGACTTAAAGTCAAAAAAGAATCTTCTTATTTCGGACATTTGAAAGAAAACGAACAAAGCGACAAATTCTACTACTTTGATTATGCTTTTGAAGACTATGCTAAATACGGAACGAAGTCGGTAATCGAATATGTAAAAAACAAAAAAGACAAAGAACGATATGGTAAAGAAATTGACGCTGTTGTAAACAAATTGAAAGAACAACAAAAAGAAGCGTTCAAAAAAGCTACAGCCGAAGAATATGATTTTGAAATAGACGACCACAAATTTACCATCAAAAGTACAGGTCGTTTTGGAAAAAAATCTCCATTAATCTATGAAGAGGATTTTGCAATTAAAAACAACCTTATCAAAAAAGCTGGTGAAAATTACCTAATCGAAATTGGAAAACTAATCACGTCTCAAGTAGAAATTGACAAAAAAGAAAAAGAACGTAAAAACAACGTTTATATGGTTTACCCACGTTCATTCGAAAACGAAATCACATTAGACATTCCTGCAGGTTACACCGTTGCCGGATTAGACAAACTAAACAAAAAAGTAGAAAACGAAACTGGAGGATTTGTAAGTTCAGCAACAGTTAGCGGCAACAAACTTACTATCAAAGCCGTTAAATATTATAAAAACTACTACGAACCAAACAGCAATTGGAACAAAATGATTCAGTTCTTAGATGCTGCTTATCAGTTCACACAAGAAAAAGTTTTATTAAAGAAAAACTAAACCAAAAAAAACGCTCGAAATATAATCGAGCGTTTTTTTTATAACCTTACTTTCTCAAAAAGATTGAGTTTATCAATATGCAAAATAGTCTTGTTTTCATCTTCACTTCTAGTAAACATCGGTAAATATTTAGCACCATAAACCACTTCGTTAAACGTGTACGAAGTTCGTTTTACAACCGTTGTACTGTACATATCGTCAAACAATTTGATGAAAACAATAACTTCACCAATCGTGTTCTTTATATCATCGGCTGTCAGTTGATATAACGGACTATCCTCAGTTATAGGATGTACCAAAGTCCAACTTAACGTCAACGCATTTACCTTTTCTAACTCTAATTTCAATTGGTAGAACTTATTCACCATTTTACCATTTTCCTCAACATGAAGACCAAGCGTTACTTTAGCTTCAGCTTCAGTCAAGTTAGCATTTTTATACGGTGCCAATCTTAACATTAAAGCCGTTTTATCTTGATATGGAGCTATAATAGCATTTTCAGAAAAAACAATATGCGCTCTGGGTTGACTAAATCTACCATAAAACAAACCAGTTGCAATGGCAAAACTCAACAATCCAAAAAGTGCTTCAACCGAAGCCACAAAACTCGCCAAAAATCCACTCGGACTAATATGTCCGTAACCCACAGTCGTATACGTTTGAATACTAAAGAAAAACGCCTGACCAAATTTATCCAAAGCCGAAACCGCACTAATACCTCTCAAATGCTCCACTCCTATCAATACATAAATCGAAGCAAAAGCACAATTTACCAAAAAGTAAAAAGACAAAATAATAAAGAAAAACTTCCATCTCGGAATCGTCAACATCGTGTGATACCAACTGATTCCTTCAAAAAAACCAATTCCAGTTTTTCTCACATTCGCATTACCAGATTTCGTAACAAAACGACCACCATAACTCGATGCGTTTGCTCCAAAACCAGAGTTTTTATCATCTTGAGCTTTGCTATTTATTTTCTTTTTAAAAGCCATTATCTTAAGTATTAGAAGCCAATCCAGCTATACGTTACAAGCATTATCTAAAAAAGCACATTTTTGTAAGTTGTAAAAAGAGCTTCTCAGGTCGCTTTTTTACAACAACAAAAATAGCACTTTTTTACACAATGGCTTTCCACTACTATCTGGGCTAAAAACGTCCTGATTTTCATAGCACTATTAGTTTAATTCACTACATTTGATAATCTAAAACAATCCCATGACTACTAAAAACGACCTAAAATTTGCTGTTCTCATCGATGCAGACAACGTTCCTTACGCCAACGTAAAAGAAATGTTTGAAGAAATCGCCAAATACGGAACACCAACATTCAAGCGAATTTATGCCGATTGGACCAAACCAACCGTTTCGGGTTGGAAAAATGTTTTGTTAGAAAACGCCATAACTCCAATTCAACAATACAGCTATTCTACAGGAAAAAATGCAAGTGATAGCGCATTAATAATAGATGCCATGGACATTCTTTACACCGGAAAAGTAGACGGATTTTGCATTGTTTCAAGCGATTCCGATTTTACTCGATTGGCCACAAGACTTCGAGAAGCTGGCATGAAAGTTATTGGAATTGGAGAAAAGAAAACCCTTACACCATTCATCACAGCTTGCGACAAATTCATCTATATAGAAATTCTTAAAAAACCAGATTTAGAACCAATAGTAGAAAATAGCAACAAAAAAACAACTAAAACTACCAAAACAACCAACAGTCCAATAAGTAAAATAGATCCAAAAATCATTAAACTTCTAGCCGATAGTATTTCCGATTTGGAAGACGAAAACGGTTGGGCATTCTTAGGAGAATTAGGAAATTTAATGCTAAAAAAGAAACCTGATTTTGACCCAAGAAACTATGGTTTTCCTAAAATGTTGGCGCTTATCAAAAACATCGATCGTTTCGAAATCGACGAAAGAGAAAGCGGCAAAAACAACATCAAACACATTTATGTGAGAAGAAAGTAAATGTCGACAAGTAACTTACTTTTAGAAGATTTACATATAATAAGTTTCCTCTACTTGAATACCATTTTTTTCTAAAATGGCAAAAAGATACATACTTTGGTTAGGATCATACTTTTCTGTGCCACTTTGGTACCATTTTGCCAAAACATTCAACTGAAAATTAGTATAACCATCAGTATCTGGTGGCAAACCTAGCAAACCAGCTAACAGAAAATCTTCCAAAACCTTTTTAGTAACAATACGCTTCGGAATTCCGTCAATGATGTAGCCATTTCTGTTTTCATAATCCAGTCTACCCGAGACAAATCCAGAGTGAAAAGCATCATTGTACTTCACCTCATCATAATCGATGTAAGGATTCAAACCATTTGAATAACCATTCAAATTTCCATAGAGCTAATTGCTATGTTATTGTAAATTTCAAATCAAACTTAATAACAATAAAACAACAATTAATTAAAAATCGTTTAACGGAAAAAAAACTCTTTAAACCACAGCCACCTTGACGTTCATCGATAAAATTGGAAGTTTTTCAAGTACTCACAATTAAATTCCCAACCAAGAATAAAATTACATTTCTAAGAGAATCTTGTATTTTTTGATTATTTTTACTTTTATGAATTATATTATTGACGACTAAGTACAAGTTAGTGGCTATTACCATGCAGATGACAAATAAAATGACTGAAACAGAAATAAAAGATATAATTTTAAGAATCTTTAACGAAGAAAGACAAAAGCCAGATGCTGACTTTTCGGAATCTCATTTTCTTGACTTTCTTACATTTCCAGCTCATTCAAAAAATACAATAAAAAATACG
>LNDX01000011.1 GCA_001464475.1 Flavobacteriaceae bacterium Ga0077528
ACAGAAGATCTGAATTTATTATTACTAAATTGTAGATTATTTAATATACAATTGTTTAAACCCTGGGAACCGTTCAAGTAATTGAGCGGTTCTTTTTTTACCTCTTACTTACCTGTATGAAGTAAACAATTTGAAGGTTGTACCATAAATACTTTATTTAATGTACTACAAACAAATACTGATAATAACGTAAATTATAAACCATTTAAGGAACTAAAAAAGAAAGCAACTAAGATGAAAGTAACATCTAAATAACCTTCTAAAACTTCTTTACAATTATGTTTCCTTCCCATCGGTTACTTAAATAGTATATTCATTTAAAAGACCAATAACGTTGGTGAAATTTATTCATTACTATTTCTTTTATTGCATGATAAGTGTTAACAATAATGATAAAAAACACATAAAAAAAACCATCTGAAAACAGATGGTTTATTCAAAATCAAACAAAACTATAAATCAATTATTTTTTCATAAACATATTAGTGTAATACTTTTTACCTGTAGCAGGGTTAACTGTAATAGATATTCCGAAGTGAGTGTAATCTCCATCTAAATTAGCTTTGTGTCCAGGACTTTGCAACCATGCATACAAAGCTGAATTTGGGGTAGAAAAATTATACGCAATATTTTCTCCAACTTTTACAGCACCCAAAACTTGTATTATATTGTTTGAACGCTCTTCAAAATAATCATGATTAACTACATTATTGTCAATCATATATTGATTATGCTCTAAAGATTTATATGAAATGTGGTTAATAATTTCTAAAGCATTAAGACCTTTATTTACTCTATAATCATTGATTACTTCAGCTAATTTCAACTCATCTTGAGTGTAATTATAATCAGTGATTAATTTCGCTTCAACTTGTTCTTCTTCTTTAGAATCTGGTGAACAAGAAATCATAGTGAATACCAAAGCCATTGGCACAAACAATCTTAGTAGTTTTGCTTTCATAATAGTAGGTTAAGTTTTTTAAAGATAGATGTGGGGCAAAAATCTTTATGTTAATATTGTATGAACGTTTTCTCTGATTTGGTTATACAATATTACTACTATGTCGTTAAACTGACAAATAAAATCGATGAAATACATCTTTTTTATTTTTTAATAAGAACTTTTCTTACAATTAAGATGAAAGTCTTTCAATTTTCCAGTTAAAATCATCTTGTAATTGATATCTAATTCTATCATGAAGACGATTAGGACGACCTTGCCAAAATTCAACTTCTTGAGGTCTAATTAAATATCCTCCCCAATTTGTTGGTCTTGGAATTTCTTTTCCGTCATAATATTGTTCTAATTCCCTTAACTTCTCTTCTAAAACAACTCTAGATGCAATTACCCTACTTTGATCGGAAGCAATAGCTCCAAGCTTGCTGCCTGTAGGACGAGAATCGAAATAATTATCAGAAACGTTGGTAGGAGTTTTTTCAGCAATACCTTTAATTATTACCTGACGTTCTATACTTGGCCAAAAAAAAGAAAGACAAACATTTGGGTTGTTCGCTATAGCTTGACCTTTTTCTGAATCATAATTGGTGTAGAAAATAAAACCTTCTTCGTTAAACTTTTTAAGTAGTACGACTCTAGATTTAGGAAATCCATCAACACCAATAGTAGAAATAGTCATGGCATTGGCTTCATCAACATCATCTAAATCTTCGGTTTCATGGAACCATCTATTAAATAAATTGATTGGATCTTCTGGAATAGTAGTTTCCAAAAGTTCACTTTTTTCGTAGGATTTTCTGTAATTGCTTAAATCTTTCATTGTACTATAAATTGCTTTTATAGATACAAAGTTACTGAGATTTTGTTCTTAAAACGGAAACAAATGTTAAAATGAATTACTATTTAGCCCTGATGCTGGAATTGTTTGAGCTCTTTTTTATTGCGTTGCCTTCGAGTACCTCAGGAAACGCAATAAAAAAAGAGAGTTCCTGCAGCAGGAATAAGGATTATCGATAAAGACCAAGCCATTCGCTCCTACTCCATTTCAAATTCTCTTCCATCATCTGCTAGAAGAACGTTTGGAAAAATGGTTTGAGCTTCGGTTTTAAAGTATTCTATGTTGCCATAGCGTGTAGAATAATGTCCAAGTATTAGATGTTTGACTTTTGCTTTTAAAGCAATTGTAGCGGCTTGTTTGGCAGTTGAATGCATAGTTCGCTCTGAAAGATGGGCTTCACTTTCTAGAAAAGTACTTTCGTGATACAAATAATCTACGTTTTCAATAAGTGGAATTATAGATTCATCGTACATAGTATCACTACAAAAAGCATAACTTTTAGCAACTTGTGGATCAAAAGTTAGTTCTGAATTTGGAATAATGGTTCCATTATCTAAAGTAATATCGCCACCATATTTAATTTTGTTGAAATATACTTTATCTATTTCATAATTCTCAACGGCTTCTACATTTAACTTTCGCTCTATATTTTTTTCTTGAAAAAGAAATCCGTTGGTATAAATACGATGATTAAGTGGAATAGTCTTAACCACTACTCTATCGTCTTCAAAAATAGTTTCAGACTCATTGGATTCTAATTCGTGAAAGTATAAATTATAACCTGTGTAAGAACCAGAAGCTCGTAATTGAAGTAGAATGATTTCTTTGATTCCTTTTGGACCATAAACAGTTAAATCACTTTCTCTGTTGAGCAACATAAAAGTTGATATTAATCCGACTAATCCATAAAAATGATCACCATGAAGATGAGAAATAAATATGTGGTTAATTTTAGAAAACTTGACTTTGCTTTTTCGCAATTGCACTTGAGTACCTTCTGCACAATCAATTAAAAACACACGATTTTTAATTTCTAAAACTTGAGATGTTGGATTGGAAATGGTTCTTGGAGTAGCAGCGTAACAGCCTAGTATGGTAAGTTTCATTTGATAGTTTAGAAGTTTATGAGTTTAAATGTTTAAGGATTTCTAAACTTATAACTTGTCCGTTTTATCATTCTCAATTTTACCCAACTTCACTACTTTAATTATAATATAAATTAATAATCCAAGATTTACAGAAAGTCTTAAATAATCAAATTCTTGAGTTTTAAAACTTGTTATTAATCGGCTTGCAAATAAATAAGTTAAAATAAATAAAACTCCTACGTATATATATAATATTGTCTTATTGTCTAGTTTCATAAATATTGTATTGATTAAAAAGATGAGATTCCTGCGGAATGACAAATGGTGATTAAAATCCTAAATCGCGTTCGATTTCTTCCATTTCAATAATATCGTGTGCTTCTTGTAATGAAGGAACAACAATTAACTTTGTTGGGACAGCATTAAAATCAATTCCTTCGGCAACAATTACAAATGATTTCTTTCCTTTTTGGTGAGCTTTTGATAAATCAGAAAACAATTTAATATCCTTTAAAGTAACTTCCTTATCATGAGTAATGTCTAGAATTAAATTTTGAGATTTAAAACTATTGTGCTCATGTGTTACTTTTTCAAGAAATGAGTTTACATCACCTTGAGTATCCTTTATGGTCGTTGTATGTCCTTTTTGATCTACTTTCATTTGATAAAAGTTAATTATTTATTTAAAAGTTTATATGCTATAGCAAAATTTATCAACCCAAAAATTACAATTTGATAAATAAATGTTTTATAAAAATCTGAAAAAATTGCAAAAATCAAAATTGAGCATAATGCATATATAAAGATACCTAAATTAAAACTATTTTTTAGTAAAAATAGGTTTGAAATTAAAAAAATTAGAAAAACTGTACTATAAAAAATAGCGACAAAAATCATATGTTGACCAGGTTTCCTAAAAATAAATTCCAATAAAAAACAACAAATAAGAAAACCTAAAACAATTAAATTAGCATTTAGATACTTTAACTTATTTGACATCCAACTTTATTTAATTTTTTATTTTACTTGCCAGTAAATAAATCACTGCCATTCGAATTGCAACTCCATTTTCAACTTGGTCTAAAATAACCGATTGTTGAGAATCTGCTACATCTGAAGTAATTTCAACTCCACGATTTATTGGTCCTGGGTGCATGATTACGATTTCTTTGTTTAATGAATCTAACAACGCTTTATCGACACCATATTGTTGTGCATATTCTCTAGTTGATGGAAAGTAATTTACATCCATACGTTCGTTCTGAACTCGAAGCATATTGGCAACATCACACCATTCTAGAGCTTTTCTTAAATTGGGTTCAACAGAAACTCCTAGACTTTCAATATATTTTGGAATTAATGTTTTTGGTCCGCACACTTTTACTTCGGCACCTTGCATTTGCAAAGCATAAATATTTGAAAGTGCTACACGCGAATGCAAAATATCTCCTACAATAACCACTTTTTTTCCTGCAACTTCACCTAATTTTTCTCTAATCGAAAAACTATCTAACAAAGCTTGTGTTGGATGTTCATGCGCTCCATCACCAGCATTTACAATACTTGCCTTAACATTTTGAGATAAAAAATAAGCTGCACCAGGATTAGCATGACGCATCACCACCATATCCACTTTCATTGAAAGAATATTGTTTACTGTATCAATAAGTGTTTCTCCTTTTTTAACCGATGATTGTGCTGCTGAAAAACTTATAACGTCAGCTGAAAGTCTTTTCTGAGCTAATTCAAATGATAATTTTGTTCTCGTACTGTTTTCAAAAAAGATGTTAGCAATAGTAATATCTCTCAAAGAAGGTACTTTTTTAATTGGTCGATTGATGACTTCTTTAAAATGGTCAGCCGTTTCAAAAATCAAATCGATGTCTTCTTTTACAAGGTATTTTATTCCTAATAAATGGTTTACACTTAATTCTTTCATTTATATAGTTAGTTGTGTTGTAGTTGTAATTACTTTTTCTAAATCAAATAAACAGCATCTTCACCATCATTTTCAATCCAGCAAACTTTCACTTTTTCATTATTTATGGCATCTACTTGCCTTCCTCTATAATCGGGTTGAATTGGTAAATGACGACTAAATCTTCTGTCAATTAAAGTCAGAAGTTCTACTTCAGATGGTCTTCCAAACGATTGAATTGCGGTTAAAGCTGCATTAATGCTTCTTCCTGTATACAAAACATCATCAATGAAAACCACTTTTTTATTTTCTACTAAAAAATCTATTTGGGTTTTATTGGCTTCTAATGGTTTTTCACCTCGACGAAAATCATCTCTAAAAAATGTTATGTCTAAAAAACCAAGTTGAATGCTTGCTACTTTGTATTCTTGCTCTAAAATTTGCTTAATTCGCTCTGCCAGAAACTTTCCTCTTGGTTGTAAACCTATTAAAACAGTTTCAGAAAAATCAAGATGCTTCTCAATTAACTGACAAGCCAAACGATGTAGAATGATGTTAACTTCTTTTGCAGTGAGTAATATTTTTTGACTCATAATGAAGTGGTTGTTTGGTGTGTAAAAGTAAATAAAATTATTTGAAGCTACTAATTCGTTGCGCATAAAAAATCCCTTTACTGCTGGTAAAGGGATTTAGCTTTATTCTTTTTCGATTTATTTTGAAATCCAATCTACAATTTCTGCATCTGTAGGAAGTACTTGTGGCGAAACTACTTTTTCTAATTCACCATTTTCATTAATTAAATATTTTTGAAAATTCCATTCTACTTGACTGTCTTGCAAACCGTTTCTAGATTTTTGAGTTAAAAATTGATACAATTCACACATATCACTTCCTTTTACAGAAACCTTACTCATCATAGGAAAAGTTACACCATAATTTTTCTGACAAAAAGCACCAATTTCATCATTTGTTCCAGGTTCTTGTTGTCCAAAATTATTAGCAGGAAATCCAATAATTACAAAATTTTTGTCTTTGTATTTTTCATAAATTGCCTCTAAGTCTTTGTATTGTGGAGTCAATCCGCATTTAGAAGCCGTATTTACAATTAGTATTTTCTTTCCTTTTAAAGAAGCAAAATCAAATTCATCGCCACTTAAATCTTTAACCTTAAATTGGTAAATGTTTTCTTTATTCATAGTTTCAGTTTTTGCAATCAACTCAGATTTAGCATTTGTTTGTGCTTCGTTTTTACAACTAACAAGCATAAATACAGATAACAATGCTATAAATTTTGTTTTCATAGTTATTTATTTTTTTTATAAAATTACGTAATAAAGTCAGGTGTAGTTCACTTATCAATATATAAATAAATGTTAAATTTTATATTTTATAAAACCATAAGTTGTCACTTTACGTACATAAAATTACTCTAAATAATTTTATTAATTTTGAACAAACCCAAAAGCTTATGACACAAGAACAACTGATTCCGCTAATTTTAAAGAAAGACGACCGAGCGTTTACTATCATGTATGATATGTACTCAAAAAGTCTGTTTGCAGTAATTTCTAACTTGGTAAAAGAAACTGATGAAGCCGAAGATGTACTTCAAGAAGTCTTTGTAAAGATTTGGAAAAATATTGAATCTTATAATGATTCCAAAGGACGCTTATATACATGGATGTTGAATATTGCAAGAAATACAGCAATAGATAAACTTCGCTCCAAAGGATATAATAACAGCCAAAAAAACCTATCATCTGATAATTTCGTACATCTGTTAGACGACAGTAACAAGTTAATCAATCGCATCGATACGATTGGAATTCAAGAATTCGTAAAAAAATTAAAACCAAAGTGCATCCAATTAATTGAATTGCTATTCTTTCAAGGATACACCCAACAAGAAGCTTCTGACGAACTTGAAATTCCGCTTGGCACTGTTAAAACACAAAATAGAAATTGCATCAATGATTTAAGAACTTATTTACAAGTATAATGAACACACAAGAATATATAGAATCAGGGAACTTAGAACTTTACGTTTATGGTTTATTAAACGAAAGCGAAACTAAGGAAATTAGCGAATTGGCAAAGATCAATCCGGCTATAGGACAAGAAATCATTTCAATTGAAAAAGCTATTCTAAATTTATCAAGCAGTTTTTCTCCAAACATATCTGCAGAAAATTTTGAAAAAATCAAAGCCAAATTAGAATTGAAACATGGAAAAGTAATTGATATGAAACCAAAATCAAATTGGTCACAATATCTTGGATGGGCAGCTTCAATTGCACTATTAGTTGGTGTAGGATATCAATATACCCAATTAAATTCAACTTCACAACAATTGAACACTATTGAAACTGAAAAATCAAATCTTCAAAAATCGGTAGTTGAATTGGAATTAAAAAACAAAGAAACTGCAACTGCTTTGAATGTTATTAGAGACGAAAAAAATACAATTGTGAACTTGGCTGGTCAAACGGTTGCTCCTACGTCTTTTGCTAAAATCTATTGGAACAAAGAAACTTCAACAGTTTATGTAGATGCTAAAGGATTGCCTGAGCCACCAGAAGGAAAAGTTTATCAAATATGGTCTTTGAAATTGAGTCCTACTCTAACACCAACAAGTATTGGATTATTAGAAGATTTCAAAGGAAACAACGAAAAGTTATTTGCTGTTAGCGGAACTTCTGATGCTGAAGCCTTCGGGATTACTCTTGAGCCAGCTGGAGGAAGTAAATCGCCAACAATGGAACAATTATTTACTTTAGGAAAAGTATAATTATTTTAAACCCTAATTAAAAAAGAAAGGTTCAACTTAATTGTTGAACCTTTTTTATGTTTAATTCTTTAAAAATTTCTTGTATTTGAAATAAGCAAATGTTGCTAAGATTGTTAATCCTGCTAGCGAATAATAAAACTCTACTGGTGTAACAACTTTGTCTCCACTCGCATAAGAATGTAAACCTGTTAGATAGAAATTCACTCCAAAATAAGTCATCATGATTGAATAGAAAGCAACTACACTCATCAAATTATAAATCCATAATCCGCGTAAAGCAGGAACGAAACGAGCATGAATTACAAAAGCATAAATCATAATACTAATTAATGCCCAAGTCTCTTTTGGATCCCAGCCCCAATATCTACCCCAAGATTCATTTGCCCATTGTCCGCCAAGGAAATTTCCAATGGTTAGCATTACTAAACCTATGGTTAAAGCCATTTCGTTGATATAAGTGATTTCTTTGATGTTCAAACTCATTTTGGCTTTGTTCTTTTCGTTGGTGAACAACATCAATATTAAAGCTACAACACCTAAAATCATTCCTAGCGTAAATGGCCCATAACTTGCAACAATAACGGCTACGTGAATCATTAACCAATACGAATTCAAAACCGGTTGTAAATTAGCAATCGCTGGATCCATCCAATTCCAGTGAGCAATCATTAAAATCATAGAAGCTACGAAGGTTCCAGAAGCAACCGTTAATTTAGACTTTCTATCAAATGCTAATGTAAAAAACATTGTTGCCCAAGCTACATAAATCATACTTTCATAGGCATCACTCCATGGAGCGTGTCCTGATATATACCATCTTGCGATTAATCCTAATGTATGTAAACCAAATAAAATACTTATTAGTATGTGAAAAGCATTGATGATTATTCGAATTGATTTCTTCTCAAAAAAGATGTTTACAATAGTAAATACCAACATTAGTACACCACAAAGCATATACAAATAATAGAGATTTTTGAAAATATCATATTTATTATACATGATTTCAGAATCAATCTTGTCATCGCTTGGTCTTACTGCTTTACCTTCTTTCTTTTGATAATTTTCCATACCTACTAAGAAAGTATTAGCCATAGTATAGTTATCATCTTGTGAAGATTTCATCAAAGCATCGAGATAAATTGGAAGTGCATTTTTTATAGTATCCAACGATGTTCCTGTAGCATGATTTATTTCTAAATAGGAAGCCCATTTGTTATTTTTATCATTTGGTACTGGAAAGATTTTTAAGATTTGACCACTCAAAGCAGTATTTAATAGATTTACTTTTTTATCAGTTTCTATAAAATCCTTCTCAAATTTATTTGGAACTTGTGCTTTGTAAGCCGATTCTAAATAAGGTGACAATTTATAATTTCCTTTAGCATCAAAAAATGACTTTAATGAAGCATAAGTTTCCTTTTTATCAATTCCAATAATTTTTCTAATACTGTCGTTTCCACTTTTAATATAAACCAATGGAACTTCATACCAAGCAATAGGAAACTGTGTCATAGAAACAAATACTTGATCCGAATTCATATCTTTGTAAGTATCTTTCTTACTAACTTTTCTAAGTAATTCAGAAGAAAATGTATTAATTGGCTTCATTCTTCCTCCTTCATCTTGAATAACCAATCGTCCAAATTGAGCTGCGTGTTTCTCTGAAACTTTATATTTTAAAATAGAATCAACATAATTAAATTTTGCACTCTTAACAGGAACTTTTTCTTTTCCATGATTGTGACCATCGTGATTATCGTGGTTTTGAGAAAATCCAGTAAAAGATAACATTAATACCAAAATGGTAATTAATTTCGACTTTTTATCTTTAATAACTTCCAACTTACGTTTCAAATCAGCAAAACGAGAATATTTTGTAAACAATATAGCCATCATTGCAAAGAATAAAATAAAATAACCAATGTAGGTAATTAAGGTACCCCAAAAATCATGATTTACAGAAAGGACAGTACCTTTTTCATCTGGATCAAAGTTGGCCTGAAAAAATCTAAATCCTTTATAATCCAAAATATTATTCATAAAAATTCTTGCGTCAAATTTGTCATTTCCGTCAATTACTGTGACTTTACTTTCAAATGATGAATATCTTTTTTCTGTACCTGGATAACGTTGTGCGATAAAGTCATTTAATTTAAGACTAAATGGCAATGTGTAAACTTTACTTCCAAAGAAGAAAGTAAATTCTAATTTTCCAATTTTAACTGTTTGAGGAACACCTTGCTTTCCTTTAGAACCTACTAAAGTAATTTCCTTTTCTTGACCTTCTGTTTTTACCTTAATTACTAAAGCATCTTCACCATTTTTTGCTTTATAATCACCACTTGGTTTATAATCTTTTTCTCCTTTTATAGGTTGATCTGGAAATACAAATTGTGCGCCTCCCATGTTATATAGTGAACGAAACATCAACGGTTGAACTACATCTTTAGCAACTGTTCCTTGAAATTTATCTGCCATTCGCATAAAATTTCCTTCAAAAGGAGCTTCAATTGTGGTTGTTCCGTCTTTAATTGTGATGTTGATTGCGCCTTTAGTGTAAGAATTTAGAGCAAATAAAACATTGTGAATATTTTGAACTTCACCTTCTTTCAAATAATGTTCATGACGTTCACCGCCGCCAGATTCAACCATTTTTAAATGAAACTTTCCGTTTGGCGTTTCTTTGATTGATTCTTTAGCATCAAGAATAAATTTTTCATATTCTACCTCAAAAGAAGTTTCATTGAATTTATCTTTAAAATTGAAATGATTATCTGCAATTGGTGAAAGAGACACTGAAGAAAACAATAATGGATGTTCAAATACTCTTCTTCGCATTTCGCCTTGATATTGTCCATCCACAAAATAAGTAAGATAATTTTTATCAGAGTAAATTTGATTAGAAGCTTCGCCTTCGCGAATTGGCATCATACCTTCATAACTTATATATCTGGTAATTGCTGCACCTATAATAATAAAAATAAAAGAAAGATGTAATAATAAAGTAGCCCACTTCTCTTTTTTCCACAATTGATATCTAGAAATATTTCCGAAGAAATTGATTAAGAAAAAAATGTGTATGGCTTCAAACCACCATGCATTATAAATAATTACTCGAGCTGTATCTGTATTGTAAGCGCTTTCAATAAAAGTTCCAGCTGCCATTGCAACAGCATAACCAATAAATAGAACAGCCATTAAACGTGTTGAGAAAAGTATAGATTTAATTTTTTCCATGAGGATTTTTGGAATGATTTTAAAAAAGTGTCACAAAAGTAAATTAAAATTGTGGATTTTTTTAAAATTATAACATGGTTTTAAGGGATTTTTAAGAGACGTTGAGAATATTAATTTTTACTAGTGCTGTAAAATATATTTTCAATATTTTTACCGAATGATTTCAATCACAATAATTGGTTCAGGCAATGTTGCACAACATTTAATAAAAGCCATTTCTAAAACTGCAACTTTAGAAGTGAGTCAAGTGTATGCGAGAAATATTGATTCTGTTTTGCATCTTATTGATTCTGATAAAATTACAAATGATATTTCACAATTAAAAAATGCTGATTTATTTATTATCTCAGTTTCTGATGATGCTATTTCATTGGTTTCAAAATCCTTACATTTTTCTGATAAATTAGTAGCTCATACTTCGGGAAGTGTTGCTATAGATGAACTTTCAGATAAAAATAGAAAAGCTGTTTTTTATCCATTACAAACCTTATCCAAGAAAAAAGAAGTCGATTTTACAACAGTTCCTCTTTGCATCGAAGCTCAAAATGAAACTGATTTACATCTTCTAACTGAAGTTGCTCAACATCTTTCAGATCATGTGTACAATGTTGATTCGGAACAACGAAAATCTTTACATGTCGCTGCGGTTTTTGTTTCCAATTTTGTAAATCACTTATATAAAATAGGAAGTGATATTTGTATCGAACACAAAGTACCATTTGAAATTCTAAAACCATTAATTTTGGAAACTGCTAAAAAAGTTCAAATAATGGAACCAAATGAAGCACAAACTGGTCCAGCAAAACGAAATGACACTTCAACAATAAACAAGCATTTAGCAATATTAACTGATGAAAATCAGAAAGATATCTATAAAATTCTAACCAAATCTATTATCGATAATGGCAAAAAGTTATAAAGAAATAATGAATTCAATTGACACCTTTATTTTTGATGTTGATGGTGTATTAACAGATAGTTCGGTTCACGTTTCTCAAAATGGTGAAATGTTGAGAATTATGAATATTCGCGATGGTTTTGCCATGAAAGCGGCTATTGAAAGTGGTTATAATGTTTGTATTATCTCTGGAGGAAACAATGAAGGTGTTCGAATTCGCTTGAGAAATTTGGGCATTACCGACATTCATTTAGCTTCTCCAAACAAAGTTGAAACTTTTAAAGAATACACGGAATTATACAATATCAAGCCAGAAAATGTATTATATATGGGCGATGACATTCCTGATTATCATGTGATGCAATTGGTAGGCTTACCAACTTGTCCGCAAGATGCTGTTGCTGAAATCAAAGCGATTTCTAAATACATTTCTCACAAAAATGGTGGAAAAGGCGCTGTTAGAGAAGTTATAGAACAAGTTATGAAAGTACAAGGAAAATGGCATTTGTATTACAACGGAAAACACGATTAACTATTTACAAGTTTCGGGTTTCGAGTTACGAGTTTCGTGGTAAAGGTTAATTAAAATTCATTATACAACAATACAACAATACAACAATACATCAATACATTTTACATCAATACATTATACAAAAATACATTATACAAAAATACATTATACAAAAAAGAATGAACTTCCTAAAACTAATACGTTACCAAAACCTTCTTTTAATAGCATTAATGCAACTTATTATTCGATTTGGATATTTAGAACTCATCAATATTCCGCTTTCACTTTGGTATTGGCAATATTCTTTGCTGATTTTAGCAACTGTTTTAATTGCTGCTGGTGGTTATGTAATCAACGATATTTTCGATCAAGAAACTGATGCTGAAAACAAACCAAATAAAACAATTATTGGAAAATCAATTTCAGAATCTAAGGCTTATATTATTTATGCTTCACTAACTATAACTGGAGTTGCGTGTGGATTTATTTTAGCTAATTCTGTTTCTCATCCTAACTTTGCAGTGGTTTTTGTTTTGATTGCTACACTACTCTATTTTTATGCAAGTACTTTAAAACAAATAGCTTTAGTTGGCAATATTGTTGTTGCATTATTACTTGCTTTCAGTGTTATTATTATTGGAATGTTTGACATTTTTCCAAACACATTTGATATCAACCGAAAACAAATGACTTTGGCTTTTAGTATCCTTTTAGATTATGCCAAGTTTGCTTTCATTATCAATCTAGTTCGTGAAATAATTAAAGACATTCAAGATGTAAAAGGCGATACTCTTCAAGAAATGAAAACTTTACCAATTGTTATTGGTGTTGCAAAAACTAAAATAATTGCTTTCATATTGTTATTGCTGCCAAGTTTGTATTTATTGTATTACTCTAAAACGTATTTATTTGAAAACAACTTGTTTTATGGATTAGCTTACATTTTAGCTTTAGTTGTCGCGCCAATGATAATGTGTTTAGTTCAAATTTGGAACGCCAAAGAAAACAACGATTACAAAAAAATTAGTACGCTTTTAAAATGGATTATTTTCTTCGGAATTTTATCAATCGCCGTTGTTACTTTAAATATCAAATACAATGCTTAAAAATTATAAAATCATTCTAGCTTCTGGCTCGCCGAGACGTCAACAATTTTTTAAAGATTTCGATTTAGAATTTGAGATTAGATTAAAAGAAATTGAAGAAATTTATCCTGATAATTTAAAAGCTGAGGAAATTACAAATTATCTTGCCGAACTAAAAGCAAAAGCGTTTGAAGGTGAATTAGCTGATAATGAAATCTTGATTACGAGTGATACTTTAGTTTGGTTAAACGACAAAGCATTGGGCAAACCAAAGGATTATGACGACGCTTTTCAAATTTTAAAATCTCTATCCAATCAAACGCATGAAGTAATTACATCGGTTTGTTTTAAAACCAATGCAAAAACAGAAACAATTTTTGAAATAACAAAAGTATCTTTTCGAGAATTATCTGATGATTCAATACGTTACTATTTAGATAATTACAAACCATTTGACAAAGCTGGTGCCTACGGAATTCAAGAATGGATTGGTCTGATTGGTATACATAAAATTGAAGGTTCTTACACTAATGTCGTTGGTTTACCTACAGAAAAAGTATATACTTATTTAACATCTTATTTGGATTAAAGTGCGTAAATTTACAATTCCCAATAGTCGTAAAATTTATGGAAACTGAAGAAGAGATCAATGCTAAAATTTTAAAAATTACAATGGTTATTCAAGAAAATTATCCTGAATTATCAAAGTACTTAAATGAAATGCCTATCACAATTCCAATTGATAGTAACCCAAAAGTTAATGTAAAAAACTTAGAAAAATATTATGATTCTTTGGTGGAACTATTTAGAAATTATGTTGCAGAACATCAATTAAATTACATTAATCAGCATAAAAATTCAGGTCACTTATAATTACATTAAAATGTGATTTATGTAAAATTTACAACAAATAATATAACACATTTGAACAAATCATTTATCAATTTTACACTTACAAATTAAGTTTAACTAAAATTGAAACAAAATGAAAAAATTCACTTTCTACACTATGATGTTGTTACTAACTGTAACCATCTTTCCAACTAATTCTTTTGCAATTAATGAAAAAGTTCCAACATCATCAAGCAATCCAAAAGAAGTCCCTGCTGAAGTAAAACTACTACTAAATAGATTGGAAGAAATTAAAAAAATGGACAAGTCCAATCTAAATTCTACAGAAAAAAAAGAACTTAGAAAAGAAGTTAAAGCAATTAAAAAAACTTTAAAATCAACCGGTAATGGCGTTTACCTATCAATTGGTGCTATAATTATCATTGTTCTGTTATTAATTTTATTGCTATAAGTAAGATGAAATTAAAACTATTTCTTTTTAGTTTACTGCTTATTGCAACTAGTACTATTCAAGGTCAAACCGAAGTAAAAATTACTTTTGGAACTCCTCCTGAGTGGGCACCAGCAAATAGAGTTGAAACGCAATATTATTATTTGCCTGATATTGATGCTTATTATGATGTCCCATCCGCTCGGTTTATTTACATAAAAAATGGGAAATGGATACGTGCAACTTCATTACCCTACAGGTATAGAAATTATAATTTGAGAGGTGGAAATATTATTTATTTAACAGATTACAGAGGAACTTCACCATATAAGTTTCACAAAAATCATAAAATAAAATATCCTAAAAAAGCACATTCAACCAAAGTTTATGTTGTGAAAAAGGAAAAAAATAAGGATCGAAAAAAGAATCCTAAAAAAGGAAAAAACAAAAAAGATTAGAAATCAAATCAAAAGCAATGTTTCATTATGTTGCTTTTTTTTGTTAAAGAAATTCCAAATTTTTAAAAAATAAAACTTCACTTTATATTTATTGCTACATTTGATGCTATTGCAAAATAATAGTAAACAATGCAGAAATATTACTCTTTTCTATTCCTTCTTTCCTCTTTCATTGTTTTTGGACAACGACCTCAAAAACCTAATGCTGTAGAGATTTATCATCAAATTGAAAAACTAAATTTCTTAGGTTCAGTTTTATATGTCGCTGCACATCCTGATGATGAAAATACGCGTTTAATTTCCTATTTATCAAACGAAAAAAATGCTAGTACAGGATATCTTTCTTTAACTCGTGGCGATGGCGGACAAAACTTAATTGGTCCTGAACTACGCGAATTGCTTGGAGTTATTAGAACGCAAGAACTTATTGAAGCTCGTAAAATTGATGGTGGCGAACAATTATTCTCTCGTGCCAACGATTTTGGTTATTCTAAAACTCCTGATGAAACTTTACAAATTTGGGATAAAGAACAAGTATTAAGTGACGTAATTTGGGCAATTAGAAAATTCCAACCCGATGTAATTATTAATCGTTTTGACCATCGTTCACCAGGAACTACGCATGGTCATCACACAGCTTCTGCAATGTTGAGTTTGGAAGCTTTTGATAAAACTAATGATAAATCTATTTTTCCAAATCAGTTGCAATATGTCAGTACTTGGCAACCAAAACGTATTTTTTTCAATACATCGTGGTGGTTTTACGGAAGTAAAGAAAAATTTGAAAAAGCTGATAAAACCAATTTAAGTAAATTGCAAATTGGTGTTTATTACGAGCAATTTGGAAAGTCAAACCAAGAAATTGCAGCTTTAAGTAGAAGTTGTCATCAATCACAAGGTTTCGGAAATACCGGAACTCGTGGCGAAGAAGACGAATATTTAGAATTTCTAAAAGGTGAATCATTGAATGATAAAACCAATTTATTTGAAGGAATTGACACCACTTGGAATCGTGTAAAAGGTGGAAATGCTATTGGAACTATTTTAGAAAATGTACAAAAGGATTTCGATTTCAAAAATCCTGAAACAAGTATAGCAGAATTGGTAAAAGCCTATGATTTAATTCAAAAATTAGAAGACAATCATTGGAAAACTATAAAATCGGAAGAAATTAAAAAGATAATTGCTGCTTGTGCAGGTTTATATTTGGAAGCAGTTGCAGATGTTCAAGAAGTTGCTTTAGGAAGTAAAACTAAAGTAAAACAAGAAGTTATCAATAGAAGTTCTGTAAAAATGAATTGGATTTCTAGTATCGATAATTCTAAAAAAATTGAGCTTCCATTTAATAAAGTAGTTAATAACAATATTGAAATGGAAATGGAAAACAACGATCCATACACAAATCCATATTATTTAAACGAAAAAGGGACTGAAGGAATGTATGTTGTTAATGACCAAAGAAATATTGGTAAACCTGATGTTATTTCTAGGATTTCTGAAACTTTTTTAATTGAAATTAATGGAGTTACAATTCCTTTTGAAAAAAATATAGTCTACAAATACAACGACGATGTAAAAGGAGAAGTCTATCAACCACTTGATATTGTTCCGGTTGCCACATCTTCTATTCAAGAGAAAGTTTATATTTTTCCGAACAATAAAGAAAAAGCTGTTGTTGTAAAAATAAAAGCTGGTAAAGAAAACATATCGGGTTCGGTAAAACTAGAAGTTCCACAAAATTGGATAGTTTCGCCATCTTCAATTCCATTTACATTGACCAAAAAAGGTGAAGAGCAATTAGCAGTTTTCAATGTAACTCCATCTAAAGAAGCATCAGATGTAACTTTAAAAAGCATCATTACAATTGATGGACAAACTTATGATAAAGAAAAAATAGACATCAATTATCCACACATTTACAAGCAAATGGTTTTAAAACCTGCTGAAGCAAATGCGATTAAATTGAACATCAAAACTAAAGGTGAAAAAATTGCTTACATCATGGGAGCAGGCGATGAAGTTCCGAAAAGTTTGATGCAAATGGGATACGAGGTTTCCATTATAAAACCTGAGGACATTACTAATGAAAAACTTCAAAATTTCGATGTAGTTATGACTGGAATTCGTGCTTATAATGTAGTTACTGCACTAGGTTTCAAACAAAATATTCTTTTTGATTTTGTTAAAAATGGTAAAACTATGATTGTGCAATACAATACTCTTGACGATTTGGTTACCAAAGAAATTGCACCATTTCCGTTAAAAATTTCAAGAGATAGAGTTACTGAAGAAAATGCAGAAGTACGATTTTTGAACCCAAATCATCCTATTTTGAATACACCAAACAAAATAACATCCGAGGATTTTAAAGGTTGGAAACAAGAACAAGGTTTATATTATCCAAGTGAATGGGATGCCAATTTTACGCCAATAATTTCTTCTAATGATAAAGGTGAAAAAGCCAAAGACGGTGCTATTTTAGTAGCAAAATATGGTAAAGGAAATTACATTTACACCGGAATTAGTTTCTTTAGAGAATTGCCAGAAGGCGTTCCTGGTGCGTTTAGATTATTAGCTAACATGATTGCAATCGGAAAATAACTATGGAACCAAAAAAACATAATAAATGGAGTAATAATTATACTTGGCTTTTAGTAATGAACGCTATTTATATCATTATTTTTTTTATGCTAATGCAAATCTTCTCGTAATATGCAAAAGATAGACTGGATAATTCTTTCGGCTACACTCTTATTTATTGTAATATATGGAGTATACAAAACCAAAGGAAGTAAAAACGTAGAAGATTATATTTTAGGAAATAAACAAACCAATTGGTGGACCGTTGGTCTTTCTGTCATGGCAACCCAAGCAAGTGCCATCACTTTTCTATCAACACCGGGTCAAGCCTATCATGACGGAATGGGTTTCGTGCAATTCTACTTCGGTTTACCTATTGCAATGGTAGTAATATGTTTCACATTTATACCAATTTACCATCGATTAAAAGTATTTACTGCTTATGAATATTTAGAACAACGATTCGATTTAAAAACGCGTTCCTTGGCTTCTATCCTATTTCTTATTCAACGCGGTTTAGGAACTGGTTTGACTATTTATGCTCCAGCAATTATTCTATCAACATTATTGGGTTGGAACCTAACTTTACTAAATATCATCATCGGAATTTTAGTAATAATCTACACTTTTTCTGGAGGAACTAAAGCGGTTAACGTAACTCAAAAACAACAAATGTTTGTCATCATGAGCGGAATGTTCATTACGTTCTATCTAATCTTACACATGTTACCCAACGAAATGACTTTCAGTAATGCAATGCATATTGCTGGAGCAAATGACAAAATGAATATTGTAGATTTCTCATTTGACCCAGAAACTCGTTATACTTTTTGGAGTGGAATTACAGGAGGTTTCTTTCTAATGTTATCCTATTTTGGAACCGACCAATCGCAAGTTGGACGCTATTTATCTGGAAAATCAGATAGAGAAAGTCAGAAAGGTTTAATTATGAATGGATTTCTAAAAGTACCAATGCAATTCTTCATTTTGCTCACTGGAGTAATGGTTTTCGTGTTTTTTCAATTCAATGATGTACCACTTAATTTTAATCCAGTTAATAAAATAGCCATTGAAAAATCAGAATATGCTAATCAATATCATGGTTTAGAAACCCAACTAAAAGCACTTACAGAAGAGAAAAAGGAATACAATCTTCTTTATATGGATCATTTGAATCAAAATTATGACAACCCAATTTTGAGAAGCAAATTAGTTGCAATTTCTGGAAAAGAGAAAGATCTACGCGACCAAGCCAAAGACTTAATTGCCAAAGCCGACCCAAAAGCTGAAACAAACGATAAAGATTATGTTTTCCTTTATTTCATTCTTAATTATTTACCAAAAGGACTTATTGGATTATTACTTGCTGTAATTTTATCTGCAGCCATGTCTTCTTCTGCTTCTGGACTAACTGCATTGGCTTCAACCACTGCTATCGATTTATACAAACGTAATGTAAAAGGTGAAAAATCTGAAAAGCACTATGTTAATGCCACAAAATATTTTACTCTACTTTGGGGTGTTGTTGCTATACTTTTTGCCTGTATCGGAACATTATTTGAAAACTTAATCCAATTAGTAAACATAGTAGGTTCCATTTTTTATGGTACCGTTTTAGGAATATTTTTAGTTGGATTTTACATCAAATTTGTCAAAGCAAGAGCTATTTTTTGGAGTGCTGTTATAAGTCAGTTAACAATTTTCTACATATACTATTTAGATGTAGTGAGTTTCTTATGGCTTAACTTTATAGGTGCATTGCTTACAATTCTGCTGTCTATGCTTTCACAAGTAATTCTCAAAGAGAAGAATACTTCTACAGAAATCACCGCATAAAAAAACGTCCCAATTTCTTGGGACGTTTTTTGAATATTAAAAGTAAATTATTTTTTACTCCATTCTTTTATACTGTCGTTATTCATTTTAACGTAATCTTCATTACCATCTTTTTCAGCACCAGCTAACGATAATTTTGCCGTTTCAATAGCACCTTTTTTATCACCAAGTTTTCCTTGAATTAATGATTTTAAACGTAAATGCCAATAAGGAGCTTCTTCTCCTGGTTTTACCATAGATACAGCTTTGTTAACATATTCTAAAGCTTTATTCAAATCACCATTAGATTGGTAGTAGTATTGAGCTGATGAAAAGTAATCTCCAGCAGTTGGTCCAGCCAAAACTTTAGCAATACTTGCCATTGCCGCTTTTTGAGTTGGTACTTCAAATTTCATTGAAACCATAGTTTTTTCCCATGAAATGTCTAAAGTTGCGCTATCATTGGTTAAATTATTAATTCCAATTGTAAAAGTTTCAACATTATTGTTCAATACAACTGGGTCAACATTTAAACTTACTGCCACTTTATTTACATCATAATTTTCAGGTAAACCCCAATTATCTGTAGTTGTGTAAAGGATGATTTCCCACATATCAGCTTTTGGTAAAGTGAAAATAGCATACTTCCCTTTTTTAACGGTTGTTCCATTTATAACTACATCTTCACTAAAAGAAACTGTTGAATTAGCATTCGCACCTGTTCTCCATAATTTTCCAAAAGGAACTAAATCACCAAATACTACTCTTCCTTTTGCACTAGGACGAGAATATTCTACAGTTACATCTGTAAGTCCAACTACTTGATTTAAAACAGATTTCGGACTTGGTTGTGGTGTTTTCACCTGAGCTTCTACAGCAAAATTAGCAATCGCAATTGCCAATAAAAGAAATATTTTTTTCATGTTATTTGTTTTAGAGTTCCAAAATTACAAATTGTATCGGCTTCAAATGTTAATTTAAACTTAAATGATGTTATTTTTGTTTAACAAATATTTTAAATAGTTAAACATTTATTACCTTTACAACGAATTAAAAGTACAATTTAGATGAAAATTTACAGATTACATACCAAACAAAATCTTCCTATTTCAATTGATGAAGCTTGGGCGCTTTTATCAGATCCAAAAAATTTACAGAAAATAACTCCTGAATATATGGGTTTTAAAATCCTTTCTGGTGCAGACAGACCAATGTTTCCTGGACAAATTATTCAATATATAGTAACACCTGTTTTAGGAATTCCTGCAAAATGGGTAACCGAAATCACTCATGTAGTTGACAAACAGTATTTTGTAGACGAACAACGTTTTGGTCCTTACTCTTTATGGCATCACAAACATTTTATTAAAGAAATTCCAGGTGGTGTTGAAATGGAAGATATTGTTGATTATAAAGTTCCAATGGGAATTTTGGGTCAACTTGTTCATCCGTTTTTGGTTAAACCAAAGCTTGATGAAATATTTGAATACAGAAGAAAAAAATTAATTGAAATGTTCGGAGAATTTGACAGTGTAAATTCCAAATAATGAATTCCAAATTCCAAAATTATAATTATGAAAAATATACTACTAATTGGCGGTTCTTACGGAATTGGATTAGCCATAGCAAAAGAATTACAATATGAAAATAAGGTTTTTGTAGCTTCAAGAACCAATGCAGAAATAGCAGAAATGCATGTGACGCACATTCCATTTGATGCTACAACTGATACTTTAGACACCTCTAAACTACCAGAAGTAATTGATGGTTTAGTATATTGTCCTGGAAGCATAAATTTACGACCATTTCGTGGATTAAAACCTGAAGCATTTGAACAAGATTTACAAATAAATTTTATAAGTTTGGTGAAAGTAATCCAATCGGTTTTGCCAAATTTGACAGCATCCAATCAATCTAGTATTGTTCTTTTTAGTTCAGTTGCAGCTAGCATGGGAATGCCTTTTCACACAAGTGTTGCAGCCGCAAAAGGTGCTATTGAAGGATTTGCAAAAGCATTAGCAGCAGAATATGCTCCAAAAATTAGAGTCAATGTAATTGCACCTTCATTAACAGATACGCCATTGGCTGAAAAGTTTTTGAGTAACGATGATAAAAAAGAAAAATCAGCACAACGTCATCCTTTAAAAAGAGTTGGAACCTCTGAAGATATGGCTCAAATGGCAAGTTTTTTATTAAGTGAAAAAAGCAGTTGGATTTCCGGACAAATCTTCCATGTAGATGGTGGAATGTCAACTTTATTAGTTAACGGATAACAATAAACTAGCAACAATAAACATTCGAATGAACATATTTTGGTTTAGAAGAGATTTACGATTAGACGATAATGTTGGACTTTTTCATGCTTTAAATAGTGGTGAAGAAGTGCTGCCAATTTTCATCTTTGATGAAGCCATACTTTCTCAACTTCCAAAAGACGATGCTCGTGTAACTTTTATTCATCAGCAGTTAGAAAACATCCAAAGCCAACTGAAGGAAATCGGCAAATCGTTAGCTGTTTTTCATGGAACTCCATTGGAAGTATATCAAAAGTTGATTTCTGAAAATGATATCAAATCAGTTTTTACCAATCATGATTACGAACCTTATGCTCGTAAGCGTGACTTAGATTTGTATCATCTTTTTAAAGAACATAATATTGACTTCAAAACTAGCAAAGACCAAGTTATTTTTGAAAAAAGCGAAGTTGTAAAAGACGATGGAACTCCTTATGTTGTTTACACTCCATATTCGAATAAGTGGAAAGAAAACTTCAAAAAAATCCAATTAATCAATTATAATTCAGAAGATTTTTTGGAGAAAATTACAGTTCACTCCTATCCTTTTTTGAGTTTAGCTGACATTGGTTTTGAAACTTCACCAATAAAAGTTTCTTCTTTTGATATTTCAAATAACTTAATCGATAATTACGAAGCAACACGCAATTTTCCTGCTTTAAACAAAACTTCTTATCTAGGAATTTATCTCAGATTTGGAGCAGTTTCTATCAGAAAAATGGTTACTAAAGCTTTGCTAAGTAAAAACGAAACCTTTTTAAAAGAATTGATTTGGAGAGAATTTTTTATGCAAATTTTATGGCATTTTCCTCATACAAACAAATCAAGTTTCCGACCAAAATATGATGAAGTTAAATGGGAAAACAACGAAGTTTTATTTAAAAAATGGTGTGAAGGAAAAACCGGCTATCCGTTTGTTGATGCTGGAATGCGAGAGCTAAACGCAACTGGTCACATGCACAATCGAGTGAGAATGATTGTGGCTAGTTTTCTGTGCAAACACTTATTGATAGATTGGCGTTGGGGTGAAACCTATTTTGCAACAAAACTTTTAGATTACGAACAAGCAAGTAATGTTGGTAATTGGCAATGGGCAGCAGGAAGTGGTGTTGATGCTGCACCATATTTTAGAATTTTTAATCCAACAGAGCAAATCAAAAAATTTGATAAAGACTTAAAATATATCAAAAAATGGATTCCTGAATTAGAAACTCAGTATTATCCTAGTCCAATTGTTGATCATAAAGAAGCTAGAGAAAGATGTCTAAGAGTTTATAAAGATGCTGTGGGTTAGTATTTTATCTGATAATGAATTCTAAATAGAAATCATTCTAATTCTCTCAAAACTCAACTCATTAAAATTGCTAATCACTTCATCTGCTTTAGAATAATCTTGCATTTTTGAATTGACGCTATCATAACCAATACAATAAATACCGGCAGATTTTGCAGCTAAAATTCCGTTGGTGCTATCTTCAATTACAATGCAATTTTCTCTTGGTGTTTCTGATAAAAAAGCAGCATGTTCAAATATAGCTGGATGTGGTTTCGATTTCGGAAAATCTTCTCCTGATACAATATGTGTGAAATATTGATGCAAATCAAATCGATTGAAAATCCTATTTATAGTAACTTTTGCCGATGAAGATGCTAAAACCAATTGCATTCCATTTTGATGCAATTCTTTTATCAATTCCTCCACTCCATCCAATAAATATAAATCTTCCTTTTTATCGAAAGCATCATTGAATAAATTGCGTTTGGTTTCTACAAGTGTTTGAACATCTTGCTCCAAATTAAAATGTGCTTTCAATTTTTCAAAGATATTTTTGGTTGAATTTCCTGTAAAGGATGCATAGATTTCTGGAGTAATTTCTATATTCAATTGTTTAAAATGTTCGTTATAAGCATAATGATGCACAGGTTCTGTGTCTACAATTACGCCATCCATATCGAAAATTACTGTTTTTATCATGTTTTTTTATTGTATATTGTAAAGTTGTATATTGTATAATGCTTTGTTCAGTATACAATTTACAGTATACAATTTTACAACTCTTTTTTTATCAAATATTTCACTACAGTTTCGGCAGCATGAAGTCCAAAAAGACATGGCATCCAACTGTTTGTTCCATAAAAGGATTTTTTAAAATTAGTTCCATCTGTCATCTTCAAACTGCTTTCATCTGGACATTCATAAGAATAAACTACTTTTATACCTTTAGAAATTCCTTCTTTTTTAAGTCGCTTACGAACTACTTTTGCTAATGGACAATAATTTGTTTTACTAATATCAGTGACTCTTACTTTTGAAGCTTCATATTTTCCACCAGCGCCCATATTACTAATTACTTTTACACCTTTTCGTTTGGCAGAAACAATCATATTCAATTTTGGAGTAATACTATCGATACAATCAAGAACATAATCAAAGTCAGGAGTTACTATTTCTGTTGCTCTTTCTGGAGATAAGAACTCTTTTATTGAAGTTAATTGTAATTCAGGATTAATATCCAATAATCTTGATGCCATTAATTCTACTTTAGGCAAACCAACCGTTGAATGTAAGGCTGGTAATTGTCTATTAATATTAGTTATATCAACAACATCGCCATCAACGATTGTCATTTTTCCAACGCCTGCACGAGCTAAAAACTCGGCTGCAAAAGAACCAACTCCGCCAAGTCCCACAACTAAAACATTAGCGTTTTTCAAATTATTTATACCTTCTGCTTTGAATAGTAATTCTGCTCTTTCTTGCCACTTTGCCATTCTTTTTTAGTTTAAATTGTTTAAGGTTTAAAAGTTTAAGTTTGTTTGAAAACCGTATTAAAATTTACATTCAAAATTTCAATCAAATCTTCAATTTTTATGTTTTTGTATTTTGCTGCTAAAATATAAACTTCATCTAAGGTTTCTTCGATAGTATCTGTTTCGAGGAAAAATCTATCATTAGGAACAGATTTAAAAACAGTTTCCAAGTCGGGATTTCTTAATAAATATTTCCCAAAAGAAAGATAGAATCCGTTGTCTATCAATTGCTTTGCAACTTGTTCCTTTTTAGAAAATCCGTGAATTACAATCGGAACATTTATTTTCAATCGCTTTTTAATTTCAATCAATTCATCAAAAGCTGCAACTAAGTGCAAAACTAAAGGTTTTTGATATTTTTCTGCCAATTCAATTTGCTTTTCAAAAACCTCAATTTGTAATGCTAACGGAATTTCAATTCGCTTGTCTAATCCACATTCACCTAGAGCTAAACATTCCTTTAATTGAAGTTTTTCTTCAATAGTTTTCATGTCATTTTCTAAACGATTTTCATCAATATACCATGGATGAATTCCGATAGAATAGTTTGGAATGGTGGCATCAAATTCCCAAGGATATTGATTTACCAATTCTAAAATATCAGATGAATTTGTGAATTTGTGCGTATGTAAATTGAAATACTTCATTAGTCATGAAACTTCTTTACTCCTGCTAAAATCTCCACATTCAAATCATTTTCTAAAGGAACAATCGGACATGAATATTTATGATTATAAGCACAATAAGGATTGTAAGCTTTATTGAAATCAATCGTCCAAAGTTTGCCTTTTTGAATTCTTAAATCTACATAGCGACCACCAATGTAGCTCTCTTTTCCCGAAGTCAAATCGGAAAATGGTAGAAATAAATAATCATCAAAACCTGGTTTTTTAATTAAATCAATATTTTGATAGACATTCAACTTGCAATCAACTCCATCAATTTTAAAATGTAATTCTCCGTATTTTTTATACAAAGGCAATCGTTCAGTTGATGTTTTCATTTTAAAAACTTTCTCTTTCTTCGTTCTTACAAAAGTTGCTGCAACGATATATTTATCACTTATTGGAAAGAAATCTAAAGATTTAAAACTTTTTAAATCTTCTTCCATTAATGGACTTTTCTCTTTATCGGCATAGTCCAAATTAAGATTTTCTTGAAACTCTTTAGAAGTTTCAGCTGTTTTATCTTGAGCGTTTGATACCAAAAAACAAAAAATAAGAAGGAAAGTGAATAACTTTTGCATCAGAATAATTTTTACAAAAATAGTTCAAAAGATGTTATACCACAAAGGCGCAAAGCCACAAAGTTTTATACCTTTGTAAAATAACGAATGATTCATGTTTAAAAACGCTTTCCGCAAGTATATCGATAATTTTAGAGGGTTTCGAAGAGAAGTTTGGATACTTACTTTGATAACCTTTATAAATCGTGCTGGAACGATGGTTTTACCGTTTTTATCAAAATATTTGTATGAAGATTTACATTTTTCTGAATTACAAATTGGAAACATTTTGGTTTGTTTCGGATTAGGTTCTATGTTAGGCTCATGGCTTGGCGGAAAATTGTCGGATAAAATCGGATTTTATAAAATAATGATTTTCAGTTTGTTTGTTAGCGGATTGATGTTCTTTGGTTTACAATATATTACAAGCTATATCGGACTTTGTATTGCTGTATTTTCAATTATGGTGGTTGCCGATATGTTTCGTCCTGCTATGTTTGTTTCTATTGGCGCGTATGCCAAACCTGAAAACAGAACGCGTGCCTTGACATTAGTTCGTCTTGCAATCAATCTCGGATTTGCAGCCGGACCTGCTTTGGGCGGATTAATTATTATGAACATTGGTTACAAAGGACTTTTTTGGGCAGATGGTGCTACTTGTATTATCGCAATTTTAATCTTTTGGATGTTAGTAAAAGAAAAGAAGAAACCTGCAGAATCTAAAGAAGCTAAAGCTCTTTTAGAAGCAAATCGAGAATCTGTTTTTAAAGACAGACCATTTTGGATTTTCTTATTTATGTGTGTCATCACTGGCGTTTTGTTTTTTCAATTGTTTACCACGATCCCATTATATCATAAAAAACAGTTTAATTTAAATGAATTGCAAACTGGTTTATTGCTAACACTGAATGGTGTTTTAGTTTTCTTTTTAGAAATGCCAATCGTGAGTTATATCGAAAGAAATAAATTAGACAAAGTAAAAATAGTAACCATTGGTTGTTTCTTAATGACAATTAGTTTGTTCTTACTTTTAATCAACTTTTGGGCTGGAATATTAATCATTATGATGTTATTTATGACGGTAGCTGAAATGTTTGCTTTTCCATTCTCCAATTCATTTGCAATTAGTCGTGCGCCCAGAGGTCATGAAGGTCGTTATATGGCCATTTTCACCATGAGTTTTAGTGCTGCACATATTTTGAGTGCCAAAATCGGAATGGGTGTTGTTGCTGCCTATGGATACCAAATGAACTGGTTGTTCATGGGAATTCTGGGATTAATCGGAACTGCTGCCGGTTATTGGGTGATGCAACTAGTAGCAAAGGAAAAATTAAAAGTTGAAAATCAATAATTAATAATTTTTAATTATCCTAAAAACCTTCTTCTTATTTCTTGAAAAGTTTGATTTGTAGTAATCATTTCCTCAATGATTTCTTTTCTTAAAACATCAATATTTTCATAGTTTAGATACTTTGCCCAAGCAGTTTCTTCAAATAAAGTGCGTATTTGCTTAATTAATTTTGTTGTTTCTGAGGATGATCTTAAAACTTTATCGGAAGAATAATTTGAACTTTGTTTGTGATAAAAATTCACCGTTTTAGACTCATAATCAGCTTCAAGAAAATACATTTTATCTACATCATTATCGGAATAAAAATCAGACCAATTAGCGTAACCGAGTTTGGTTCTATTGGAATTTGGCACTTCGACTGCGCTCAGTGTGACAGCAGAATTTTTAACCAATCTCCATTTACAATTGGCTACTCTACTCCAATGATTGGATAAACGATAGACTCCATTTTCGACAAAATAATAACAACTACCCGATTTGCTTTTGTAATTTAGTTTCAAATCTTCAATTGCATCTACATCGACTTCTTTGAAAATACAAAAAGTGTGTTTGTGAAAATTGGTTTTGTTGTATGTTTTAATTGACATGAATTAAATTCTTGTTTGCGCAAAAGTACTACATTTTTTTTGCCACTGATTCAACGGATTATTACTGATTTTTTAAATTCCTGCAAAAAAGACTTCGACAACAAGCTCAGTTTGACAATAGGTTATCAATAAAATATTGAAATACGCATCGCGTTATCAAAGTAAATACAATTAATAAACAACTGCCTGTCTGAACCTGTCGAAGACGTTTTCATATCATTTTTAAATATTCAAACGTTAAATTTAGTTAATTAACTATAAAAATAGTTGTGTAACTAAAAATATAGTTATATGTTTGTCTTATAAAATAATCATCATGCAAAAGTTAACAAATAAAGAAGAAGAAATCATGCACATTTTATGGAAGCTAAAAAAAGCTTTTGTAAAAGAAGTTATGGCGGAAATAATTGACGAACAACCGCATTACAACACACTTTCTACCATCATCAGAAATTTGGAAGAAAAAGGATATGTAAGTCACAATGCTTATGGAAACACGCACCAATATTTTCCAATTATTGCTTTAGAAGACTATCGTAAAGAATTTATGAATACGGCAATTGAAAACTATTTTAATAATTCATATAAAAATATGGTTTCGTTTTTTGCTGAAGAAGAAAAAATTTCGGCTGACGAATTGCGTGAGATTTTGGAGATTATTGAGAAAAGAAAATAGTTCAAAGTACGAAGTACAAAATACGAAGTACGAAATTAAAAAAGTAAAACCATGGAAGAAATTGTAACTTACTTATTAAAATCAAGCGGATTGTTGGCTACCTTCTTTCTTGCTTATCATTTTTTGTTGCGAAAAGAGACTTTTTTTACTAGCAATCGTTGGTTTTTACTTTCAGGTTTGGCTACTTCCATCCTATTGCCTTTATTTTTCATTAAGAAAATTGTTTATGTTGAAAGTCCGAAAATTACTTTGCCAATTTCTCCAGAAAATAATGATTTACCCATAATCATTGACAAAGCAACACCAATTCCAACGGAAAGTTTTGACTGGCTTCAAATCTTGTTTATTGTCTACGGTATTGTTGCAACAATCTTAATTATTAAAGTCATTATTGATTTGTTTTCACTTGTAAAACTGTTGAGAAAGCAAACCATTCAGAAGCAAGAAGACTTATCTTATATCAATATAGATCAAGATATAGCACCTTTCTCCTTCTTTAATTATATCGTATTTAATTCAAGTCTTTACTCGCAAGAAGAATTAGAAAGTATCTTATTGCATGAGAAAATTCACAGCCAAGAAAAACATTCCATTGATGTTTTGGTGGCAAAATTATTCACCATTGTCTTTTGGTTCAATCCATTAATATGGTTGTATCAAAAAGCCATTATTCAGAATTTAGAATACATTGCCGATAGCAAAGCAATACAAAATATAGAAGACAAAAAGTGTTATCAAATGGCACTTTTAAAGGTAGTTTCTCATCAAAACTGCTTACCCATCACCAATCATTTTTATCAATCATTAATCAAAAAACGAATCATTATGTTAAACAAAAATCAATCCAACAAGAGAAGTATTTGGAAGTACACATTAATTCTTCCTGTAGTTATTGCTTTCGTATTTTTATTTCAAATAAAAGTCGTGGCTCAAACAAAAGAAAACAAAACTAAAGAAGTTCCTGAGTATAATTATGCTGTTTCTTCAAAGTATTCTTCTATAATAACCAAAAACACAACTGACCAAGAAATTAAAGCTTTTGAAAAAATATTTTCAGATGAAAAGCAAAAACTAACAATATCAAACGTAAAACGAAATAGTAATGATGAAATTATAGAAATTAAATTAGAATTTGATTTTGGTAAAACGTATAATCGTGTAATGGAGCGTAAATCGGATAAAGGAATAAATAATATTAAAATTTACATCAATAGTGATGAAGTTGATGATTTGGCGTATGGATTTGAAGATATTGATTCCAAAACTGTTGAAGACATTCTAATCAAGGAAAATAAACCAAAAGACAACTTTTGGACGATGGATAATATGATGAAAAATGGAAAAGATGTCGTTTTAATCATTAATGGAAAAATCAATGGTAAAACTGAGAAAGTCAAATTACCTATGGATGAAGAAATTGGAGAAATGAAAGAAATAACTGCAACTGAATTTGAAAAAAAATACAATCAAAAAGCAAATCTTAAGAAATATTATTATGAAGTAAAAACAATTAAAAGCCCTACTGTTGGAATTTTATTTGATGAAGAAACAAAAGTTGAAGAAGAAAACACCACTAATAAAAACTCAGATAATGAAAAAATCATTGCTCTAGAGGTTATATTAGACTCCAATGATCCTGATAAAGGTTGGTATTCAATGTCAGATCAGTTCAAAGAGCAAAACATTACTACGGAAGTTTCAAATATAAAAAGAAACAAAAACAACAAAATAATTGCAATAAACATTATAATGAAATCCAAAGATGGAAGAGTTCAAAAACTAAATATTGATAGAACAAATCCAATAAAATCAATAATAATGTTTGTTGATAATACAAATAATGCAAATTGGGATTTCGGAATTAAAGAAGGTGATGACGAAATCATTTACAAAAATTAATTTTTCCAAATCTAACTTAAAAAAGTTAAAAAATTGTAAATCTATATCCGTTGAAATAGACAACTTTATAAATTTGTTTTTAGAATTTTATCAATCAATAAATAAAATAACAAATCTTATGAAAACACAATTTAGAAACTTTGCTTTTGTATTTCCTGCTTTAGTTGCGTTTCTTTTTATTGAGAATGTGACTTATGCACAACAAAATCCGTTTACTTGGAACAATCAAGCCAATAGTGATGACATTGTAATGACTTGGAACAAGAATACACCAGAAAGCGAAATGAAAGACGACATTAAAGCTTTGGCTAAAAATGGTATTACTATTAAATATTCTAGTGTAAAACGAAACAGCAAGGAAGAAATTACTGCTATTAAAGTAGAATATTCCGATAGAAAAGGAAATAAAGGCAAAATGGAATTGGATAATGCTAACCCAATTGCAACCATCAAATTCTTCAAACAAGGAGATACCGTTGGATTTGGTGAACCTTCAAACGGAAATGACTTCTTTTCCGGAAACCCTATGATGGGAGGTTTTGCAGGCGCAGATGACATTATGAAACGTTTCAATTTTGGTGGAGACAAGAATTCTCAATCGTATAGTTTTAGTTTTCCAAATGATGGTGATGGAATGAGTAAATCTAAATCACGTATTCAAATTCAAAAAGATGGTAGAAAACCTTTAGTAATTGAAGATGGTGAAGTTATTGAAGGCGCTGACGATTATTCTACAGAAGAAATAGAAGAAATCAAAAAGAACCACAAATTTGAATTCAATGATGGTTTTGGAAATAATCTAGGCGAAAAGCAATTTGATTTCAGAAGCAATGAAGGTTTAGAAAACTTCAAAAAGCAAATGGAAGAAATGAAATCTTCGTTTGGTGGTTCTTCAAAAGATTTAGACAATACTAAAGAAGAAATGTTAAAAGCCAAAGAGGAAATGATCAAAGCAAAAGAGGAACTAGAAAAAGCAAGAAAAGAATTAGAGAAATCTAAAACGTCAACTAAGACAAAGAAAGCGTAATAATAAAAAACCCCATCTAAATAAAGATGGGATTTTTTATTATTTTTTAAAATTTACAATTCCTTGTTTCAACCAATTCTCATACAAAGCAACATCAGGATCATAACTTGTAGTTGGTGTTACCTTATTCAAATTATTACCTTTATTGTCAACCAATACGTATAATGGTTGCGTATTAGTGTTGTATTTAGTTATCATAAAATCAGTCCATTTATCTCCAATTGTTTCAATTTCTGCTCCTGTGGATTTAGAAACAAATTGCTCTTCTTTTGGCAACGGACGTTTATCATCGGCAAATAACGAAATTACAACAACATCGTTCTTTAGTATTTTCAAAACTTTTTCTTCCGACCAAACATTGTTTTCCATTTTTCTACAATTCACACAAGCATGTCCTGTGAAATCTAATAATGCTGGTTTCTTTACTTTATTAGCATAAGCCATTCCTTCTTCATAATCTGTAAAAACTACAATACCATGCGGACCAAGTTCAGCTCCTTCTGGTAATTTTTCTCCAGTACCATTAGAAGAACCTCCCACTCCATTCGGACTTTCACTATAAGTTTCTGGTGGTGGAAATGCACTGATTAATTTTAATGGTGCACCCCAAAGACCTGGAATCATATAAATGGTAAAAGCTAATACTGTTAAAGCCAATCCTAATCGTCCTACAGAAATATGAGTTATTGGTGAATCGTGAGGCAATGTAATTTTTCCAAATAAATAGAAAGCCCAAGTTCCAAAAATAGCAATCCAAATTGCTAAGAATGTTTCTCTTTCAAAATAATGCAATTGCAATACTAAATCAGCATTTGATAAAAATTTGAATGCCAAAGCTAATTCTAAAAATCCTAAGGATACTTTTACCGTATTCAACCATCCTCCAGATTTTGGTAGCGAGTGCATCCAACCCGGAAACATAGCAAAAAGCATAAAAGGTAAAGCCAAAGCTGATGAAAATCCTAACATCCCAATAATTGGCGCAATACCTCCTTTAGAAGCAGATTCTACCAAAAGAGTTCCAACAATTGGTCCAGTACAAGAGAACGAAACTATTGCCAAAGCTAATGCCATGAATAAAATTCCAACAATTCCTCCTCTGTCAGCTTGTCTATCTACTTTATTTGCCCATGAATTAGGCAACATGATTTCGAATGCACCCAAAAATGAAGTAGCAAATACAACTAATAGCACAAAGAAAATAATATTAAACCAAACATTGGTCGAAAGCGCATTCAAAGCATCGGCTCCAAAAATACCTGTAACAGCTAATCCTAAAACAACATAAATTGCAATAATTGAAATACCATAAATAATAGCATTTCGCTTTCCTTGAGCTGGAGTTTTACTTTGTTTAGTAAAGAAACTAACCGTCATAGGAATCATTGGGAAAACGCAAGGAGTTAATAATGCTGCAAATCCTCCTAAGAATGCTAGAAAAAATATAGTCCAAAGTCCTTTTTTCTCTTCTTTTTTAGGTGCAACTTTTGCTGCTGTTTCTGTGGCAGCTTTAACTTCCGTTTTAGTAGTGTCAACAGTTGTTGCTGGTGCTACTTTGGCTGTATCTACAGCTGGAGTAACTACTTCTGCTGATTCTATTACTGGAATAGCAAAACTAAAATCTTTATTATCATTAATACAACCATCTTTACAAACTTGATAATCAACGTTTAGAAGTATTTTACCAACTTTAGGATTGGTTATTTTTACTTTTTGAATCAGTGTAAACTTCTTTTCAAAATAGTATTCATCTACTCCAAAATCGGCATTGAATGGACTTTCTTTTGCCTTACCTACCAATTCATAATTCCCTTTTTGGTTTTTAAATTCTAAAACAATTGGCAAAGGTCCATCTTCTGGAGTAAATTGAGAATAGACATGCCAACCTTCTTCAATAGTAGCATTCATAACCAAATTAAACTCAGTATCGGATACTTTTTCTACTTTAGATGTCCAAGTTACTGGCTTTTTTATTTGCGCATTTATATTGGTTAAAACCAAAAAAGCAATCAATGTGTAAAAGAAATTCTTCATTTATTGAATGGTTATTTTTAAAATTTTAGTGGTGTTTGAAGTTGCTTTAAATCGTTCATCTTGCCGCATTCCAACAATCCAAATAATTTGATTATCAGAACATAACAACCATTGATTTGATTTTTCAATCAACGATAATTTCTCATCCTTAAAATACTTGCTAACTTTCTTTTTACCAAGCATCCCTGCAGGATAGAAAAAATCGCCTTCTTGCCATCTTCTCAAGACCAACGGAAACAACAATTTTTCTTCATCGACAAAGATACTATTAGAATTTGATTCAGAAATGTCACCTACGTTACAAAACTCAAATTTTAAGGAAATATTAACTTGGCTTACATTTTTATCTATCAAATAAACATCGGTTGCAGTAGCTTCCTCTTTCAAAGATAAAATCAAACAATCTCTGTCCTTCAATAAACAATAGTGTTCTGAAAAAATCTGTTTGCCTGATTGTGCCTCAACCAAATTATAGATATCATCCCAAGCTGTAAATCCATAATTTTTAAGCCATTGAAATAAATAAGCTTTGTAATTGGGCAATTTCAACAACTCTTGCAATTGAAATTTTAACAAATTCTTTTCCTCTTTAACTACAATTTTGTAAACCAATTTAGAAGCATCATCTACCAAAGATTGTGCTTGTTTCAAATGTTCTAAAGTGTTTTCAAAAGAAGCTAACAAATTGGGATGCAATTCTTTTAAAACCAGAACCACATCATGACGCAACTTGTTTCGCAAATATTTATCGGAAGCATTACTAGAATCTTCTCGCCAATTAACCACATTTGATTTAGCATAAAGTTCGATATCTATTCGTGAGAAAGACAATAACGGACGAATGATTCGATCATTTTGATTGGGAATTCCTGTCAGTCCATCCAATCCTGTTCCTCTGCTTAAATTGATTAAAAAGGTTTCTAAACTGTCATCTAAGTGATGAGCTGTCAATAAATAATCAAAGTGTTCTTTATCTAAAAGTTCATAAAACCAACCATAACGTAGCTTTCTAGCAGCCAACTGAATGGAAAGTTTATAATCTTCAGCAAACTTTGCAGCATCAAATTTTTGAATAAAAACTTCTATCTGCCTTTCATTACAAAAAGAAGTCACAAAAGCTTCATCACCATCACTTTCCTCTCCTCGAAGCTGAAAATTGCAATGAGCAACAGCAAAATCATACTTTAATTGATGTAGTAAATGCACCAAAACCATACTATCTATTCCGCCACTTGTAGCCAAAAGAAGCTTCTTTTCCTTTAGAAAAGGAAAGTTATTTTGCAAATGATTTTGAAATTGGTGTAGCATTTATAGTATCAAAACGCTAAAGTAGTAATAATAAAAGTTTGACGAAAAGAACTCATCAAACTTTTATTGTTATTTATAAAGAAGCTACTCTTTGAAGGGTTTTGGTAAGTTCTTCGGTAGTTTTTGAAATCGGAATTGATTCTACGATTTTTTTAGTTCTTGCATCAACAAAGAATAAAATTCCTGAAGAACGCAACTTTACAAATTCCAAGCCATTGGCTTTCAATATTTCTGCAGAAGCGGCTTTGGTTTCTTTATTAGTTATATCGTTTGTTAAAACTGTCATACTACTGCTATCGACTTTTGATAGGAGTTCGCTAACAACTCTATCTTCGTTTTTAATACAAGTAGAACACCATTTTGCTTTAACCAAAACCACATAATATTTAGGAGAGGTTTGAGCAAAAAATGAAGTAGTAAACAGTAATACCGCCAACACTATTAGTTTCTTGAAATTCTTCATAATACCTTTTTTAAATTGTAAGATTGCGCTAAGTTAAACATAAAAAATTAATTATTTTGTAAGGTATCTAACATTGCTTTGGCTTTTAACAAACATTCATCATATTCCTGCTCTGGAACTGACTTTGAAGTTATGGCACTTCCTACAGAAAATGAAACATATTGCAATTTTTCATTGTACAAAATGCTTCTTATGACTACGTTAAAATCAAAGTCACCATTGGGAGTAAAATAACCTACTGCACCACTGTACAAACCTCGCTTGGTTTCTTCTAAATCTTCAATGATGTTCATTGCCGAAATCTTTGGAGCTCCAGTCATACTGCCCATTGGAAAAGTAGTTTGCAACAACGCTGTTGACGATGTAGTGCCTTCAACTTCTGAAACAATAGTTGAAATCATTTGATGCACTTGTTTGAAGGTGTAAATGCCACACAACTCCTCTACTTGAACTGAACCTCTGGTAGCTGTTTTAGACAAATCATTACGAACCAAATCAACAATCATGATGTTTTCTGAACGCTCTTTTTCGTTATTGGAAAGCTCTTTCTTAAGAAGCGCATCTTGTTCTAAATCAAAACTTCGTCTTGCTGTTCCTTTTATGGGTTGTGAAATCACTTTATTTCCTTCTCTTTTCAAATAGCGCTCTGGAGAAGCACACATTAAATAATCGGTGTTGTTTTTGAAATATACTGCAAATGGTGGCTCCGAAATGGCATTCAATTTTTGATAAATGGTAACTGGATTTATTATCGCATTTTCAGCATAAAACTCCATACAAAAATTAGCTTCATAAATATCGCCACGATGAATATGATGCAACATTTTGCCCACTTTAGAAAGATAATCATCTTTAGAAATGCGTTGCTGAATAGCTACTTCCGAATGTTGGGTACTGAAAACAGAACACTGGTTGATTTCTTCAATATCCGAAGTCATTTCATCATCACACAAATACAAATAGTGCAGCTCTAGTTGATTTCCTTTCAATAAAAACAACTTTTTGGGTTGAAAGAAAAACAAATCAGGAAAGTGCAAACCATCATAATTGTTGGAATGTAAATCTTCAATATCGTTTTTTAAATCGTAAGATAAATAACCAAACAACCAATCGTTGGATTGACTTTGATATTGATGTAAATCTTCAAATGACTTATCAAAATCGGTTTTTATTGAGGTAAAAGCATCAACGGCAACTACACAATCATAATTAGAATAGTGTTGATGGTATTCATTAGAATCTAAAAAAACCACTTCTCTAAATTGATTGGACCACAACAAAAGCTGTTGCTTGAATAATTTAGGGTTTTCAATAGTTCTAGATTGGATTGTTCTCAAAGGAAATTTTTATTTTTTCAAAATTACAACAAAAAATATTTTGAGCTAAAATTATAATTTCATTTTTTTTGGCACGATTTTTAGACTGCTGAAAATAGGCACAATTACTTCACTTTAAATTAAATTATTATTGATAATAAAACTACTTATATCTTACTAGTTAAATACAATTATCTAAATAATAACTTTAATTTTAATTTCTATGAACAAAACCACCAAATTCGTATGGGCAGTGTTACTTATGGGAACTGTCGTTGCTTGCAAACAAGCAGAAAATGAAAACGCAACTGAAGCGGCTTACAACCAACCAAGTGCTTCTGCAGATTCAACAAGTGTAATTTCTTCTTCAGCTGCTGTTGAGCCGAAGAACAGTAATCGAAAGTTTGTTAGAACCGCCGACATCAAATTCAAAGTCAAAAACGTAGCCAAATCAACAACAATTATTGAAGATGCCACTACCAAATTTGGTGGATTTGTAACCTACACCAACCTTCAAAGCCATATAAATGAGGAAGACAAAACAAAAGTAAGTCCCGATAGTACACTTGTAACCACAAAATATAATGTTGACAACAATATTACTATTAGAGTTCCAAACACCCAATTGGATACCGTTGTAAAAAGTATAGCTAAGCAAATTGATTTTCTAAACTTTCGCGTTATTAAAGCCGATGATGTTACGCTTCAAATGTTGTCTAATAAAATGGCTCAAAAAAGAAGTACTGTTACCGAAAAGAGAATTGCAACTGCTATTGATGAGAAAGGCAAAAAACTAAATCAGGTGATAGATGCCGAAGAAAATTTAGATACAAAAAAAGAACAAAATGATGCTAAAACAATAGAAAACTTATCCTTGCAAGACCAAGTGAATTTTAGCACACTAACACTGCAAATCTATCAAGATCAAACCGTCAAACAAGAAATGGTTGCCAATGAAAAAAGCACCAACGCCTATCGTCCGAATATCGGACTTCAAATTTGGGATGGTTTAAAAACTGGCTGGTTTATTTTAGAAAGCATTATTTCTTTTCTAGTTGTGTTTTGGCCTTTTGCTCTTATGGCTTTCTTAGGATATCTGGGTTATAAAAAATATTTGAAAAAGTAAATTTGGAATTATAGTCTTACAGAACCACTCTTAGTAGTGGTTTTTCTATTTGAATTAAAATTTATTATCTTTGAGAAACTAACCAATAAATTTTAAAACTATGAGAATTGCAATTATTATTGTGAGATTACTACTTGGTGGCATGATGTTGTTTGCTTCCATTTCTTATTTCTTTAATCTCGGACCGGCACAGCCTCAACCCACTGGTGACATGGCTACACTAATGGCAGGTTTTATGGCTTCTAAGTACATTTTCCCTGTAGCAAAAACAATTGAACTGTTGGCAGGATTGACTATAATTTCAGGAAAATTTCTACGTATTGGGATTATTGTCCTACTACCTATTAGCATCAATATTTTTCTTATTCATGCGGTAGTTACCAAATCAGATTTACCAATGGCAACAGCTATTTTATTGGCAAACGTTTTCTTGATTTACGCAAACTGGAACAGCTACAAACATTTATTTGAGTGGAAATAAGAACAAGAGTCTCTAAATTTGAAGACTTTATTTAAAGTATAGTAGCAATTTTTACCAAAACCCAACAAATGAGATATTTAATAACCTTTCTTACAATAACTACTCTTCTTACCTCGAATTTTTCATTTGGTCAGAATAGTAAAAACTATAGTTATTTAATTGATTGTTTTAAAAATTCTTCCACTGAAAAAGGTGAAAGAACTATAAATGGAATTGGTAATGTGGAAGAAATTGCTCTAAGTTCTAATGAGCTCAATGAAACTGGGATTTTATACTTTGAAATTCCAAAAAATAAAAAAGGCAAGTCACTTGTAAAATTAGCTGAATTGGTGACTAATGATTATATAACAACTTGGAAAAACAATTCAAAAGTCTTACTTAATCAAAAATACGAAAATACTAATGCTTGTATAATTGATTTGAGACTTCATATTAAAATTGAAAATATTTACATGCAGGTAATTGTTATTAATGATGGTGAAAAGATCTATCAGATAATGTGTTTTAGAGATACTGCAGACGATACTTATTTCAATTCATTAGTAGATAAAATAAAAGAGCAAAACTGCTTATAAAAACTGTTTTAATATATTTCATACTAATGAGCTCGATACTATTTCGGGCTCATTTTTTATTATTCCAAACTAAATAAAACTAAAAAACTATCTTTGCAAAAAAAAGTGATGTACAAATTCTTAGCTAAAATAAACAAAATTTTACTGCCTAGTTTTACCAAACAGCAATTGGATTTGGCTAAAGCTAAAAAGTGGCAAATGGCGCTTATTGCTTATCGCTATTATGTAACTTGTCGTGCCATTGACTAATAAGTCATCGCAGCAAAAATTTCATTGTCACCCAATTTATCTCTTCCGTGAAGGAAAGTTAACTCCATTAGAAAATTGCACTGCACTATTTCTCCTCCCAAGCGTTCTACCAATTCGCAAACCGCTTTTGCTGTTCCTCCTGTAGCAAGTACATCATCATGAATAAGCACTCTATCACCTTTTTGAATTGCATCAATATGGATTTCCAAAGTATCGGTGCCATATTCTAAATCGTAAGTAGCTGAGATCGTTTCGTAAGGCAATTTCTTTGGTTTTCGTACAGGAATGAAACCAACATTTAAAGCTTCGGCTAATAAGATTCCGAAGAAGAAACCTCTACTTTCTACTCCAATTACTTTATTAATTTGCTTGTCTTTTAGGGTTGAAAGAAGTAATTCAAGCGTTTCTTGTCTTGCAATAGGGTTACTAAGCAAAGGTGTAATGTCTTTGAAACCAATTCCAGGTTTCGGAAAATCCTGAATATCACGGATGTATTTTTTAAGTGGCATATTTTTTAATATTATAGTAAATTTGGTTTGCAAGTTACACAAATATACTTATATTTGCACCCACAAAAAAGGCCTCGTGGCGCAACTGAATAGCGCATCTGATTACGGCTCAGAAGGTTACTGGTTTGAATCCAGTCGAGGTCACTTAAGAATGAAAAGCTCTGACGATAGTCAGGGCTTTTTTTGTATCCATTTTTAATTTTGAGCTTGCTCAAAGAATTAAAAATGGATACAAAAAAAGTTTTTCAATCGCAGATTGAAAAAGCTTTTCATTTCCACTACGGAGCTCATTCTGGAACTTGCGAAGCAAAATCCAGAAAAAATACAGATTGAAAAAACCCGATAACGCGGATTTGAAATCCGTGCTCACAATAGAAATTAAAACTAAGAGTTCGAAAAACAAGCATCTAACAAAATGAAAATAATTCATTTAACATCAGTTTTCATACTATTTTATCAATCATTTTATGGACAAGAAAAAGTTGATTTTGAGCAAAAAACTTTTGATTTTTATAAAGATTCAATACTACCTAAAACTTCATCAAAAATTAATTTTGTAGTTAAGGTTCAAGATTACAACTACTGGGAATCTGACTGTTCACAAAAATTCAATCTTAAATGGCAAGATACAATTGTTAGTGGAACAAATAATTTGGATGTAAAAGATATAATTATAGCTGAAGACAAAAAATTTAAAAAATTTAAGCACTTTAAAAAAGGTGATTATCCAAAAACTTTTGTTATAGCTAATCTAAAAAAAAGTGAAAACCAAAACTTTGTCACTAATGTTGAAACCTATAAAAAATGAAGTCATAAGTTATCTTTTTGAAATGGATATTTATGGCAAAATTAAAAATTGGTGTAAAGGAAAGTGGATTGGAGAAAATTAAAGTTTTACATTAGCTAAAATTTAAAAACCTTTATGACTTTTCCTTTTCAGTTTGATTTCTTTGGCGAAAAAGTATATTATCATTTTATATTTGAAACCTTAGCGTTCTTTATTGGTGTTCGCTTATATTATTATCACAAAAGAGGAATAACCGATACCATTTCCGATATCAATCGCCTTTGGATTATGTTGGGCGCGATGGTTGGTGCGCTCGTTGGTTCGAGAGTTTTGGCCATGCTCGAAAATCCATCCGAAATTGCAAATCAAACCTTACTCACATTCTATCAAAACAAAACCGTTGCCGGAGGATTTCTCGGCGGATTGTTTGGCGTAGAACTTTTTAAGAAATTTATTGGAGTCAAAACCGCCTCTGGAGATATTTATGTCATTCCAATAATCGTAGCACTTTTTATTGGAAGAATTGGTTGTTTCTCAATGGGAATCGCCGAACCAACCTACGGAATTGAAACCACCTTCTTCACCGGAATGAATCTTGGTGATGGAAAATTGCGTCATCCTGTGGCGTTGTATGAAATGACTTATATGGTTTTGCTTTTGTTACTTTTCAGAAAAATAAAAAATGTAGATTTGATTAATGGCGACCGATTCAAACTCTTTATGGTTTTATACTTTTTGTATCGTTTTTCCGTTGAATTTATAAAACCGTATCAACCTTTATTTTTACATTTGAGTAGCATTCAATGGAGCGCGATTTTTATATTTGTTTATTACTATAAATTTATTTTAAGATTATTTAATTATGCCAAATAGACCGTACATATACTACGATTACACCAAATCACTTTGTCCAACTTGTTTAGAATTGGTCGATGCCAAAATTGTATTTCAAGACGAAAAAGTTTGGATGCTAAAACATTGCAAAACGCATGGCGATTCACGTTCCATGATTGCTGACGATGTGGAATATTACAAACAAATTAGAAACTACAACAAGCAATCGGAAGTGCCTTTAAAATTCAATACCAAAGTGCATTATGGTTGTCCGTATGATTGTGGTTTGTGTACCGATCACGAGCAACATTCGTGTTTGTCGATTGTAGAAGTTACCGATAGATGCAATTTGGCTTGTCCAACGTGTTACGCTTCATCAGCACCAAATTATGGACGCCACCGAACGTTGGAAGAAATTGAAAAAATGTTTGACGTAATCGTTGCCAATGAAGGCGAACCTGATGTGGTTCAAATTTCGGGCGGCGAACCAACGGTGCATCCGCAGTTTTTTGAAATTATGGATATTGCCAAAAGCAAACCTATCAAACATTTGATGTTAAACACCAACGGAATCCGAATTGCAAAGGATATTTCATTTGTAGAAAAACTCGCAAGTTACATGCCTGATTTCGAGATTTATCTGCAATTTGATAGTTTCAAACCCGAAGTTTTAGAAAAATTACGAGGTGAAGATTTAACCGAAGTGCGTAAGCAAGCCATTGAAAATTTGAATCATTTTAATCTTTCTACAACTTTAGTAATTACGTTACAAAAAGGCGAAAACGATGATGAAATTGGTAAAATTCTTGAATATGCTGTAAAACAAAAATGTGTTCGTGGAGTAACGTTTCAACCGACACAAGTCGCCGGACGAAATGACAATTATGATGATGCAACAGGAAGAATAACATTGACTGAAGTTCGAAGAAAAATCTATGAGCAATATCCAATTTTCACACCACAAGATTTGATTCCTGTGCCTTGCAATCCTGATGCTTTATGTATGGCTTATGCTTTGAAAATGGACGATCAAGTAATTCCGATGACTCATTTATTGAATCCCGAAGATTTATTGAATACTACCAAAAACACTATCGTTTATGAAAACGATGAGGATTTAAAAAATCATTTAATAACAATGTTCAGCACTGGAATTTCTGTGGATTGTGCTGAGGATACTTTTGGAGAATTAATGTGCTGTTTGCCAAGAGTAAAATCGGATAGTTTGCATTATGATAATTTGTTTAGAATCATCATTATGAACTTTATGGATGCCAGTGATTTTGATGTTCGAGCGGTAAAAAAATCATGCGTTCATATTGTTGATAAACGCTATAAATTAGTGCCTTTTGAAACGATGAATTTATTTTACAGAGATAATAAAATTGAGGAAATAAGAGAAAAATTAAATCGATAGTATGGAACATATTTTCAAAATAGCCTTGGTCATCATTTTTGTTTGTGTGATTACTTTTTTTGCAGGCGTTGTAAAGTTATTTCAAAACAAAGATTCAAATTCGACTGCCATCAAAATGATTTTGTTTTCATTATTAACAATAATAATTATGCTTGTAATAGGAATTTCAGCTTGTTTTTCAAATTTAAAAATTGGTGGAATTCATTAATAGAATGGAAATTATTTCAATGTTGGCAGGACTTTTGTTTTTTATAAGCTTAGTAGGCTTATTGGTCGGATTTATTTTAGTCTTATCAAAAAAAGAACAAGATAAAAAAGTTGGAATTCAAATTTTACAATATTCAGTTATAGGATTACTTGTTGGTTATGGTACCTGTGCTGTACTTTTTAAATGGTAAAATATTATGAAAGAAACATTAGTTGCAATCGGAATATTTCTTGCAATAATAAGTGTTATGGCATTTGTTGTTGGATTCGTTATGATATTTTTTGAAAGTAGAAGAAAACTTGGTTTAAAAGTTATGTTGTTTTCTGTAATAGGATTTATCATTGGTTTTGGAACTTGTTTTGCCAATTTTTCATTAGGTGGAATGCATTAAATTAAAAAAAATGGAAATTTTCTTACTCATATTACTTTTCATACTATTAATAATCAGCCCAATAACTTTACTAATTGGTTTGTACAAAGTACTTTTTCAAAAAGAAGATAAAAAGTTTGGAATTCAGCTTCTTACCTACTCTTTAATTGTAATAATCATTGGATTTGGTTCTTGTATAGCCTTTGATATAAATCCATAATATCATGAAGGATTTAACTTTAACTAATGATTAACAATGTTTTTAGATACAACATTCTACATTTGTTTTGAAAAATATTTTTGATGAAAAGTTTGCCCTTAATGAAATCATTTTTAATACCTACACTTCTTCTAATCCTGATGAGTTCTTGTAAAAAAGAATTTTCTGGTGATAATTATGTCGCCTATTTTGGTGGTGAGGTTGCAAATCCGAACAATCCTTATGTACTTTTTTGTAAAAACAATGTAGTAATTGATACCATTTTATTAAACAAAGACAATACTTTTTTTAAGAAATTTGATTCTTTAACTCCTGGTTTATATTCCTTTAAACACGAACCTGAATACCAATATGTTTATTTTGATAAAAACGATAGTATAAAAGTTCATATTGATTCTAAAGATTTTGACGAATCTATTATCTTTTGTGGAAGAGGTGATCGAAAAAATAATTTCTTAATGGAAATGTATTTAAGAAATGAAAAGGATAAGAACAATATGTTTGAAACTTTTGATTATCCTTTTGAAAAATTTGACACTTACATCAATAAAACGAATTCTGATAATGAAAAATTCTACAAATCAAGAAAAGAAGAAATAAAATGGAGCGACGAATTTGATGTATATGCAAGTGGTATCGTTAAATTTCCTCATTATACCAAAAAAGAAATCTATCCTATCATTCACAAAATGAGAACTGGAGACGATGTTTTATCTAAATTACCTAAAAATTATTATGCTTTTAGAGATGAAATAGATTACAGCAATGAGGCATTAACAGAATTTTCTCCTTTTGTAATGTATCTTGACCACATGCTTAATAATGTTGGCGCAATTAACTACCATAATCATTTGTCTGATTGTGATTTGGCATTAAAAATGAACATCAACAAATTAAACATTGCTGATACCTTAATAAAAAATGAAAAAGTAAAAAATATTGTTTTAAACAATATAGCTTTCCGTTATTTAATGGAAGATCAAAATGTTGTCAATAATACAGAATTTCTGAAAACCTATCATAAATATTCAACCGATAAGAGTAAGAAAAATGAAATTCTGAAAATTGGAAATGCCATACAATTGCTAACAGAAGGCAAAACATTACCAGAAGTTCAACTTATTGATGCAAAAGGCAACAAAATTTCTTCAAATGATTTAATAAATAAAAATACGGTGCTTTTCTTTTGGTCGGAAAAGCTTAACTCGCATTTAATTGCGGCACACAAAAAGGTTTTAACACTAAAAACTAAATATCCAAATTATAACTTTATTGCTATAAATCTTGATGATAACACAGAGCAATGGAAAACCGATTTAAAGAAATACAACTTTGGAAATATAACAGAATTAAAATGTGTGAATTTTGAAGATATAAGAGCTAAATGGGCGATTACAAAAGTACACAGAACTATAATCGTAAATGCTGACAAGACCATTAAGAATGGTTTTACCAATATGTTTGAAGTGAACTTTGAGGATGAATTGAAGTAGTTTTTAGTGTTCAGTGTTCAGTGTTCAGTGTTCAGTGTTCAGTTGATAGTACAAATTTCGGAAATGTAATATAATAAAAAGGCGATTTTCAATTTGAAAATCGCCTTTTTTATAATTTCGTACTTCGTACTTCTAACTTTGTACTTTTACTTATTTCCCTTCTCGAAATCAGCAATAAATTGAGCTAATCCGATATCTGTTAAAGGATGTTTTAATAAACCTAAAATAGCAGAAAGTGGTCCAGTCATAACATCAGCACCAATTTTTGCACAATTTACAATATGCATTGTGTGACGCACAGAAGCTGCAAGAATTTGAGTTTCATAACCAAAGTTATCATAGATCTCTCTAATTTCTTGAATCAAGTTCAAACCATCAGTAGAAACGTCATCTAAACGACCGATAAATGGCGATACAAATGTTGCTCCAGCTTTAGCCGCTAACAATGCTTGTCCAGCAGAGAAAACTAAAGTTACATTAGTTTTAATTCCTTTATCTGTAAAATATTTACAAGCTTTAACTCCTTCTTTAGTCATTGGAAGTTTTACAACAATTTGAGGATGTAAATCGGCCAATTCTTCACCTTCTTTTACCATTCCGTCGTAGTCAACAGCATTTACTTCAGCACTTACTTCACCATCAACAATATTGCAAATGTCAACGTAGTGTTTTAAAATGTTGTTTTTTCCTGTAATTCCTTCTTTAGCCATCAACGAAGGATTTGTTGTAACACCATCAAGAATTCCAAGCGATTGTGCTTCTTTAATGTCGTTCAAATTGGCTGTGTCAATAAAAAATTTCATAATATATAGTTAAGTTGTGTTTTATTAAGATGCAAAATTACAAATTCAATTTCAATAATAAACTAATTACTAATCACTATTCACTAGGAACTATAGCTTATAATGATTCATCAACATTTTCTCGTACATTTTATCAGGCAAAATTCTCTTTAAAACTATAGAAAACTTTTGCATAAATGCGCCTACTTTATAATGAATTTTAGGATTTGGATTCTGAATTATTTTATAAATAGCTTCTGCCATTTCATTTGGATTACTTCCGCTATCTACATGTTCATCCATTGTTTTCAACGTATTACCATACGGAATTTCATAAGCAGAACCTTTGATTAATGGTGCATGAAAACGTCCTGCAGCAATATTGGTAGCAAAATCACCTGGAGCAACATTAGTAATATGAATTCCGAACGATTTTACTTCCATTCGCAAAGCTTCGGTAATTAATTCTAAAGCACCTTTTGATGCCGAATAAATTCCTCTGTAAGGCAATCCCATATATCCAGCAATAGAAGTGATATTGATGATTAAACCTGATTTTTGTAATCTCATTTGAGGCAAAACTGCTTTCATTACTTCAATTGGTCCAAAAAGATTGGTTTCGAAATTGTTTTTGATTTCTTCTGTCGGAATTTCTTCAATAGGTCCTGTAATTCCAACTCCGGCGTTATTAATAACAACGTCTATCCTACCCGATTTAGAAATTATTTCTTGAACTGCATTTTGAATACTTTCAACATTTCGAACATCCAAAGCAATCAACGGAAAAACCGAACCTTGAATTCGCTCTGGGTTTCTACTTGTTCCATAAACTACAAATCCTTTAGCATGAAGAAACTCACCGATAGATTTTCCAATTCCTGAAGAACCTCCGGTAATTAGTACTACTTTTTCCATAAATCTTGTCCGAATTGAATCATGTAACTGTTGTTGTCATATATAGCAAACTCGCGCATTCCCCAATCAAAATCCTCGATATCGTAAGCTACTTTTACTTTGTCTTTCAAATCATTCCACAAAGTATCAACATCGTCTGTTTTAATATAAAATGTTCCTGAAAAATAAGGTCTTTCAAATGGTGTGTGTTCGTTTGGTTCGGCAATCATAATTTCACATTCGTCTTTACTGACGGCTGCCCAACCCCATTCTTCACTTTGATTTCCACAAGTGAATCCTAAAATATCACAATAAAAATCTACTGTTTTTTGCAATTCTTTGGTCCAAATCATTGGAACTATTGGCTGAAATTTCATTTTAAAATAATTATGGTATAAAGATATAAATTCTAATTTAGATTATAGAAATTCCTAATCCTGGTTTTTCAGAAATTTGGATTGTACCGTTTACAATTTGACTTCCTTTTGCAATATCGTTTGCAACCAAATTGGCTCCATCTAAATCGGCAAAATCACATAATGGTGCCAAAACAGAACCAGCAGAAATACCAACAGATGATTCTGTCATACAGCCAATCATAATTTGATACTTCAAACTTCTAGCCTTTTGAATCATATCCAATGCTGGAGTTAATCCACCACATTTTACTAATTTAATATTGATACTTTTAAAATGAGGTTTCAATTGTTCTAACGAAGTTATATCTTGACAATCTTCATCCGCCATCCAATTGGAATGCAAATTAGCGTTTAAAATTTCATAATTTTCTTGACCTTTTTTCATAGGTTGTTCCAAGTAAGAAAACTTTTCTGAAGCGATTTCATTTTGCAACCAAATACAATTTTCTTTATCAAAACTTCCGTTGGAATCTAATGCAATATCATAACTTAATTCAAGTAAAGATTTAATCTCACTTTTATTGAAATGATTGCACTTTACTTTAAATTTATTCCAAGAAGATTTCTTTATTTTCTGAATTTGATTTTCAATAGAATCAACACTTATAGTTATTGACGATTCAGGAAGTTGATTTATTTCTATCGCATTTAATTCTAAAAACGATTTGTTTTCTAGTTTTCCAAATAAATCCCAATAAGCACAATCTAATGCCGAACGCAAGAAACTTGGTAAGTCTAAAGTCAATAAAAAAGTATAAAATTCAATAGGATGATTTATCTTTTGAAATTCAATTTGCTTTTTGATTACTTCTAACTTTTGAACAAAATCATCTAAATTAATTTGATAATAATCAATTGCGGTACATTCACCATAACCAATTGTATTGTGACTTTTCAACGAAACTATTAATGCTTCTCTAAAAGTATAATTTCCGTAAGAAATAGAGAAAGTTTCCTTTAATTCTAATCGAACTATTTGCCAAGATAAATTCATTAAAGGAGCGTTGAAGTTAATTTGTTTAATTACAAACAAATATAAAAAATAAATTCCGAAACGAGTTCGGAATAAAAAGATGGCAAGCGACCTACATCGCACCGCTACAACCACATACCTTTGCTATGTTCCCATCCTGGAGGATTCTGCAGGAGCTGGTCGTGTAGGACTTGCCGGTGCAAAGATACAATCTTTTTATATTTTTGCAAGAAATTAACATCTTAAATAATACATTTGTATCTATAAATAGAATTAAAATCAGATGAAAAATTATAAAGCATTAGCTGTCATTTTATTAGCCGGATTGTCTTTCAGTTGTAAAACTACTGATGAAGATTTTTTTACCATAAATGAGAGCAAAATAAAAGCTCAATACACCACCGAAGACATTTTAAATCTTGAAGTTGATAATCCCAAAACTCAAAAAATTGATAGTGTTGTTTATACCATTAATGATAAAAAAGTGGGTTCTAGCAAAAGTAATTCTAGCTTTTCGTTTCCTTTAAAAAATCAAAAATTAGGATATCAAAATATTAAAGCTGCTATTCATTATGATGGTGCTACCGAATTAGATTCGACAAGAATTGAAGTTATTTCAAATTTGGAACCTAAAATTCTAAAATTTACACTTATAAATACTTATCCACATGACAACAAAGCTTATACACAAGGATTAGAGTTTTACAATGGTGTTTTATATGAAGGAACTGGACAAAGAGGAGAATCTACTCTAAGAAAAACGAATTACAAAACAGGAAATATTGATCTAAAAATAGATTTAGAGCCTCGTTTTTTTGGTGAAGGAATTACTTTCTTAAACGATAAAATATACCAACTTACTTGGGAAGAAACTACCGCTTTTGTTTATGATGCCAAAACATTGAAAAAAATAAAAGAACTTCCTTATGCTAAAAAAATTGAAGGTTGGGGATTAACTAATGATGGTAAGTATTTATATCAATCGGATGGTTCTGAAAAAATTTATAAGTTAAATCCAGAAGATTTGAGTGTTGTTGATTATGTGAATGTTTATTCAAAAGATACCAAAGTAAAATCGCTAAACGAATTAGAATGGGTTGATGGAAAAATTTACAGCAATGTTTACCAAAAAAATGCCATTGTAATTATAAATCCAACTAATGGTGTTGTAGAAGGAGTTATTAACTTGGCAGAATTAGAAAGCAAAACTACACCTATCGCAGAAAGAGATGTTCTAAACGGAATTGCCTATAATCCTGCGACTAAAACCTTTTTTGTTACTGGAAAAAATTGGGATAAAATGTTTGAAATAAAAATAAATCAATAGTCTGATGAACAATAAAATGCCAAAATCTTGTCAAGAAAATTGGCTTGACCTTTCACCAAACGAAAAGGTTAGATTTTGTAATTTGTGTCAAAAAAACATATTTGACCAAACTACAGAAGGATCAGAATCTAATGAAATAATATGCATGCGTTATGCTACTTCTGAAAACCATGTCAATAAAAAGTTTTCTCATAAGATAAAACAATTCATACTTTCAAGAATAAAAAAAAACCGAGCTCACTAACTCGGTTTTTTAATTTTTATTTTTTCTTTGAATTTACAAACTCCATTTTGGTGGCATCATAAATTAATTTATTTTCTTGCGTTTTGTTTTTTTGAGTAATAGTTCCATCTGCATTTAGAGTAAACTCAAAACCTTCTCTTCTCATTCGCTCTTGTGTTTCTGAAGCGTTTTTTAATCGATCAAGGAATACTTTTTCTACAATATGATTTGTTAATTGGGTATTATAAAAAACTTGTTTCTTTGAGGTTATTTCATAAACATTAGAATAAACAGTTGTAATATCTTCTGTTTTTAAATCGGTTTTATTTAACGTTTTTTCTGTCCAAGACAATAGATATAATTTTACGCCACTAGCAGTAAACGATTTCAATTTCACATCAGTTGGAGCGAATTTTGCATCAGCAGGTTTTACTACAATGGCATCTTTACCATCAATAGTCAATTGAAAATTACCAGCTTTAACTTCGGCTACCAAGTTATCAGCTTTGGCTAAAACTCCTTTAGAAGTTGCAACCGCTTTTTTAACTGTTGATTTTTTCTTTTGAGAATAACTTGTAATGCTACAAAGAGCAATTAATGTAAATAAAACAAATTTTTTCATAATAGTGTTATGGTTTAATAGGATAGCAATATACAAAAATATTTATTTAGTATATGTTAAATAAAAAAACCGCCTTGCTATGGGAACAAGACGGTTTCAACCAATAAAAACTTAAAACTATTCTTTTGTAGATTTCACTGCTAGGTTATAAATTACCAAGCCAAAACCAATTTTGTTAATCGCATCAGCAATGTTGTAAGCAACATCAACATTACCTTTTCCTAACAATCCTGTGTACCAACCATCAGTGCCTAACATGTATCCTAATGGATAAATTGCCCAACCAACAAGTACGAACCAACATAAGATTTTGTGTGATGCAAGAACTTCTCCTCCAGCAGCAGCAGCTAATTTAGACGCTTCTCCTAACCAAATTTCGTATACAATAGCAAAATAAGCTATTCCAGAAACTAATCCCCAAATCCAAGCATTACCTGGATCTACAGCTTCACCAAAGTATCCTGTAACCAACATTACTAACGAATAAATAATCATTTTCCATAATAATGATTGTTTAGCACCAGCAATTTTCAGAATTAAATAAAACTCTAAACACATTAATGGAACAGTTAAAACCCAATCCACATAACGGAAAAAAGTTGGTGATTCTCCAAAACTTGCCCAATAATCTCTCATGTAGAAATAATGAACAGCTGCAATAAAGGTAATTAAACCTGAAACTAAAACTGAAACACGCCACTTCTTATCAAATTGACTTAATGATAAAAAGAAAAATGCTGATGCTGCCATCATAGCCATGCATCCAATAAAAAATGTGAATCCAACATAGTCAGTTGGCAACATTTTAGAAACCAATGAAATTGATAATAAATTTGACATAGTATAAAAATTTAAGTTATTTGTTTAACCAAATTTAAAAAACAATAAACAAAAAAAATAAAAGTGTTTAACATTTTTTACATATCTTTAAACAAAATTAAAAGTAAATATTATGTCACATTCCAACAAGATAGCCATATTAATAAGTTTTTTTGCCTTGTGGATTAATATGTTTTTTTCTCACAAGTATCAACAAGTTATTGGATTTGTAGTAATATTCTTATTCGGAATCCTACACGGAGCCAATGATTTAGCTTTATATCAAAAAATAAATGAAGGACAAAATACTATTTCTCTAAAAAAAATAATTCTCTATTATATAGGTGTTGTAATTTTAGGAGCATTACTTTTTTATAGTTTTCCAATTATGGCTTTGGTATTGTTTATACTTTTCAGCGGATATCACTTTGGAGAGCAACACTGGAATAAACTTAAAGATAAAGGAAACAATACAATACTAACAATCTTTCAAACCCTATATGGATTGTTAATTCTCTTCTTATTGTTTCAGTTTCATGAATTGGAAGTCAAACAAATTATTTTTCAAATATCTAAGACTTCAATTGAATTGTTAGATTTCAGAATGATAACATTAGTAATAGGAATACTTTTAATAATTTCTGGCATTTTTCTTAACAGAAAAACTACTAAATTAAAATCAGAAATAATTATAAACATCTTTTACCTATTAGTATTTGCAATTGTATTTAAAACAGCTGATTTAATTTGGGCATTTGCCATCTATTTTGTGGTATGGCATAGTTTTCCTTCAATCAAAGAACAAATCCATTTTTTATACGGAAGTTATAGTTTTAAAAACTTCAAACGTTATTTTAAATCAGCTTTCATTTATTGGATAATTTCATTATTAGGAATTGCCATTTTGTATTTTCTTTTTAAGGATAAAGAAATTTTTAATGCTTTGTTCTTCTCTTTTCTAGCAGCAATAACTTTTCCGCATACGATTGTAATAATCAAAATGCAAAATAAAGCATAAAAAAAACCGAGTTATTGCTAACTCGGTTTTTAAATCTATAATAAAATTTATTATTTTACTTCTTCAAAATCAACATCTTGAGTTTGATCACCACTTGCATCAGCTTGTGGTTGAGCTTCTTGAGCTTGACCTTGGTCTCCTTGAGCGTACATTGCTTCTGTAGCAACTTTCCAAGCAGCGTTTACATTGTCAAGACCTTTTTGAATTGCTTCTAAATCTTGATTTTGGTGCGCCATTCTCAATTCAGTTAAAGCTGATTCGATTCCTACTTTATGATCATCAGATAATTTATCACCAAGTTCTTTCAATTGACTTTCTGTTTGGAAAATCATACTGTCTGCTTCATTTAATTTATCAGCTTTTTCTTTAGCCAATCTGTCGCTTTCAGCATTCATCTCAGCATCTTTTTTCATTCTTTCGATTTCTTCTGCTGTTAAACCAGATGAAGCTTCGATACGAATATCGTGAGATTTTCCTGTTCCTTTATCAGTTGCAGAAACTTTAATGATACCATTAGCATCAATATCAAAAGTCACTTCAATTTGAGGAACTCCTCTTGGTGCTGGTGGAATTCCGTCTAAGTGGAAACGACCGATTGTTTTATTATCTGCAGCCATTGTTCTTTCACCTTGAATAACGTGAATTTCAACACTTGGTTGATTGTCAGCAGCTGTTGAGAATATTTGTGATTTTTTTGTTGGAATGGTTGTGTTAGACTCAATTAATTTAGTCATCACATTACCCATAGTTTCAATTCCTAATGATAAAGGTGTAACGTCTAATAACAATACATCTTTTACATCACCTGTTAAAACTCCACCTTGAATAGCAGCTCCAATTGCTACAACTTCATCAGGATTAACTCCTTTAGATGCTTTTTTACCAAAGAATTTTTCAACTTGTTCTTGGATAACTGGAATTCTTGTAGAACCTCCAACTAAAATCACTTCGTCAATATCTGAAACAGATAAACCTGCATCTTTTAATGCTTTAGCAACTGGTTCCATTGAACGTTTTACTAAAGTTTCTGACAATTGCTCAAATTTAGCACGAGTTAATGTTTTAACTAAGTGTTTTGGTCCTGTAGCCGTTGCCGTAACGTATGGTAAGTTAATTTCTGTTTGAGTTGAAGAAGACAATTCAATTTTAGCTTTTTCAGCAGCTTCTTTCAAACGTTGTAAAGCCATTGGATCTTTACGTAAATCAACACCTTCTTCAGTATTAAAATCGTTTGCCATCCAATCGATGATTACTTGGTCAAAATCATCACCACCTAAGTGAGTATCTCCATTTGTAGATAATACTTCAAAAACTCCGTCACCTAATTCAAGAACTGAGATATCAAAAGTACCTCCACCTAAATCGTAAACTGCAATTTTTTGGTCTTTTCCTTTTTTATCTAATCCGTAAGCTAATGCCGCAGCAGTTGGCTCATTGATGATACGCATTACTTTTAAACCTGCAATTTCTCCTGCTTCTTTCGTAGCTTGACGTTGTGCATCATTAAAGTAAGCTGGAACAGTGATAACTGCTTCGGTAACGGTCTGACCTAAATAGTCTTCAGCAGTTTTTTTCATTTTTTGAAGAGTCATTGCTGACAATTCTTGTGGTGTATAAAGTCTTCCGTCAATATCAACACGTGGAGTGTCATTATCACCTTTAACAACTTTATAAGCTACAGTCGATGCTTCTTTAGCACTTTCTGAGTATTTATTACCCATAAAACGTTTAATTGACGCTATGGTTTTAGTAGGATTTGTTACCGCCTGTCTTTTTGCAGGGTCACCTACTTTAATTTCGCCACCTTCTACAAATGCAATTACAGATGGTGTAGTTCTCTTTCCTTCTGCATTAGCAATTACAACTGGTTCTCCACCTTCCATAACTGACACGCAAGAATTGGTTGTACCTAAATCGATACCAATAATTTTTCCCATTTTCTTAATTTTCTATTTAATGTTTTTATTTAGTTTTTCAACTTGTTTGTGATATGACAATGATTGTGCCAAGTGGAATTTGAGAATAAATTGTCAGTTTTACACATATAAATATGACAAGTTGACATTTATTTTTTAAAGTATACAGACTCTTTTTGTCTTAAAGTCAAAATTTGTCTGATATTAAAAACAACTATCGACAACGCTATCAATGAATAAGAAATAATCTGTGCAACAGAAACCGATTCTTTAAAATAATAAATTGCAAGGAAAAAATGTATCAATGGATTGGTATACATCAATATTCCAACTGTTGAGGAATTCAAACCTTTTAGAGCATATAAATTCAAAAACAATGGGATAATCGTAAACAAAACTACTATCACTAAAAGCAAAGAATAAAATAAAGGTTCTGTTGGAATCGCTCCACCATAATTAGGATAAAATGGTAGTAAAATAACGGTTGCAAATACCATTTGAATCGTCAAGATTAAAAATTTATCAAAGTCATTATTTCTTCTTTGGGAAATAAGATATAATCCAAAGGAAAAGGCAATCACTATACTGTAAATCAAATCTTTTAAATTTCCATATGATAATATTATACAACTAATTACACATAATAAAACCGCAAACCATTGCCAATAATTGATTTTTTCTTTCAAAATTATGAAAGCCAAAACAGTGGTTATAATTGGACAAATTATATAGGCAAACGAAGCTGATTGCAAACTAACATGATTGACAGCATAAATGAACAAAAACCAATTCAATACTAACAAAAATCCTCCTAAAAGTGTCATTATAATTGTAGTTCTTCGCTTTTTATTTGAAAAATTTTTAAACGTTTCTAACGAAGTTACTAAAACCGATTTTCTGAAAACAAAATTAAGCGCTAATAAACAAGCGGTTGCAATAAAAACACGATAAAATAAAATATCCAATGAAGCATAATTATGCAATGGTTTTAGCGCCAAACTAAAAAACCCCCAAATAATAAAAGCAGATAAGGCAGAAAGGAAATATTTGTTGATGGGCATCTTATTTTTTTTTGCAAAAGAAATAAAAATGTGAATACAAAATTCCTAATTATATGTTATTAAATTAGATTTCTTCATTTCAAAATACATTTGAGTAATAAAGTATCAAAAACTGCTATTCAAATTCTCGGATTTTTATCAAATTATCATTTTAAACCTTATATTTGCTTTACTAATTAGTACAGTTTATGGAAGAATGCATTTCGGTTTTTGATATGTTAAAAATTGGTGTTGGACCATCAAGTTCTCATACACTTGGACCTTGGCGTGCCGCTGAACGATTTTTGGCTGAATTAAATCAAGAAAATTTACTAAACACTACAACTCGAGTTAAAGTAGATTTATACGGTTCACTATCATTAACTGGTGTTGGTCACGCTACTGATTTGGCAGTAATGTTAGGCTTGAGCGGACAAGACCCAGAATATATTCCGGTTGAGAATATTGACAAAATTATAAAATCAATTAAATCAACACATCAACTCAACTTGGGAAATCAGCTTTTAATTTCTTTTGATGTTGAAAAAGATATTGTTTTCAATAAAAACTTTTTGCCTTTTCATGCTAACGGAATGACTTTTACAGCATTTACTTCAAACAAAGAATATACTTCTACCTTCTACTCTATTGGTGGTGGATTTGTAGTAAAAGAAGAGCGTGTCAATGCTAAAAAGAAACATCAAATAAAATGTGCTTTTCCGTATCCAGTTCAAAATGCTCAAGAATTATTAGAATATTGCAATTCTTTAAATAAATCTATTTCTGAAGTAGTTTACGAAAACGAAAAATCGATGCGTTCGGAAGAGGAAATCGATAAAGAGTTAATGCGCATATGGAATACAATGTTAGAATGTATGTACATTGGATGCCACAGCGAAGGCATACTTCCTGGCGGATTGAATGTAAGAAGAAGAGCATTTGACATGCACCAAGGTTTGATTGGTTTATCAAATTATAATTCGCCTCAAGAATGGTTAGAATGTATTCGTAAAACCGAAGTTAAATTCCGTCAAATTTTGAAATGGGTTTCGTGTTTTGCATTAGCCGTCAATGAAGTAAACGCAGCTTTAGGAAGAGTTGTTACAGCTCCAACCAATGGAAGTGCTGGAGTTATTCCTGCTGTTTTGATGTATTATTTGGTTATAGAAAATCACCAAGCTGGCGAAAAAGAAATCAAGCAATTTTTGATGGTTGCTGGAGAAATTGGAAGTATTTTCAAAAAAGGTTCGACCATATCAGCAGCTATGGGCGGTTGTCAAGCTGAAATTGGTGTATCAAGCGCTATGGCAGCAGCAGCGTTGTGTGAAGTTATGGGTGGAACTCCAGATCAAGTACAAATGGCAGCCGAAATTGCAATGGAACATCACCTAGGTTTGACATGTGATCCTATTGGTGGTTTGGTTCAAATTCCGTGTATAGAAAGAAATACTATGGGTGCCATTAAAGCCATAAATGCTGCCGAATTAGCTATGGAAACCGACGCAAAAAATGCTAAAGTTCCTTTGGATAAAGTAATTAATACTATGTGGCAAACAGCTAAAGACATGAACTCAAAATATAAGGAAACTTCAGAAGGTGGCTTGGCAGTTGCCGTGAATGTTGCCGATTGTTAAGCATAAAAAAGGAGATGAAAGTAAATCATCTCCTTTTTAATTTAAATATTAAAGTAACTTATTTGATATATACTTCAATATTACCATTGGCATCTTTTAATTTTAGTTCACTCAACGTAAGATTAACAATATCTTGAGTAGTGGTAACACCATCAATAACTTTAGTCAAATTGTTATTTGATCGCGAATAAATACCTAAATCTGTGAATAATGCACAAGGATCAATTGTGGAGTCATAGTTACCTTCTTCAACGGTATTGTCCGATTTTAATTGCATAAAATCTTTTTCGCAACCCGCTTGATTTTGAGGTGTAGAAATCAATGTTTCCACTCCAGCTACTGTTGTTCCTACTTGATTAATCTTCCATTTTCCTGTTAAAGGAGCCAATGTTTCTCCGTCATTATCATCATCACTACATGAAATTGTGAAGAAACCAAAAACAGCTACCATCATAACCAATACTAAACTTCTACTTTTTAGACTAACTTTTCTCATAACATTATATATTAATTTGTTAATGACAAAGTTAGTTGTGCAACGTTCAAACAATATTACACTTTAAATTTAAAAAATTGTATAAATAAATTAAAAATAATCTTTTGTATTAAAAATTAATTTTTCAATTTTTCAATTTCAGATTTCAATAACTCAATTTCAGAATTTAATTTATCGAACTCTTTTTGATTGGTTTTTCCTGCTTCAATAGTTTGATAAATTCTAATTTTTGAATCTTTTAAATCAGTTTTTTTAAGTTTATTTTCAATTGAATTTTGCAATGAATCATCATATTTTTCAACCGTTACATCAACTTCAATTACTTTAGTTTTATTATCAATTTTGGTCTGAACCACATGATATTTTGAATCAATTTCATTGGTTACAAATTGGTTTGCTTTCGATAAATAAATATTTGTTACTGCAAAATTATAAGCTAAATATATCGCGGGAATTATTGCTAGAAAAATCAAAACTCCAAACCAACTATTTACATTCTTTACATTTTCTTTTGAATGTGGACTAAATTTTAAATACTTGACAATAATATAACTTCCAACACAGATAAAAAGAGCATTAATGAAGTAAGTATAAAGTCCGCCAACAAAGTATTCCCATTGCAAGGTTGCCAATCCGAAACTTGCTGTACAAAGTGGAGGAATACATGAAGTGGCAACTGCAACTCCAATTAAAACTTGTGTTCCATTGTGGCGAGAAATAGCTATAAATCCTGCCATTCCACCAATAAAAGCTAGTAAAACATCAAATATAGTTGGATGTGAAAAGGATAATAATTCATCGGTAGCAATGGCATAAGGCGTTATTAAATAGTAAATTGTAGCAACAAATAAACTTATAAGTACAATTCGTAGTGCATTTTGGATACTAACTTTCAATAAATCAATATCAGAAACTCCTAGTGAAAAACCGATTCCAAAAATTGGTCCCATCAATGGTGAAATTATCATCGCACCAATAACAGCTGCTTTCGAATTAATGTTTAATCCAATGCAAGAAATGAATATCGCAAAAGCAAGAAGCCATAGGTTTTTTCCTTTAAAAACAACACCTTCTCTTACTTCTCTATCGGTTTCTAGTTCATCTTCCTGACTTCCTTTAAGGTCAAAAAGTGAACGAAAATAGCGCTTTATAATTTGAATTCTTGTACTCATTTAAAATCGTAGAATGAAACGCTAATTTAGAATTAAAACTCAAAACTCAAACTAGTTGTCAAAAAGAAATTGGAATTAACTAAATCAGAACCTTTGGCAAATACTTCTTTCTTACTATCAAAGTAACGAGCTTCTGTTCTTAATTTCACTTTTGAATTGGGCAAATAATCGAAATTTAACGAAAATCCGAGAGTTTTAAATTCGTCATTTGCGGCAATAATCACATTCTTTTCATCTTGATAATATTCGGTTCTAAAAGCCGTTTGCCATTTTGGATTTATTGAATATTGCGCAATAAAAACAGGACTTAACCAAGATGCAGATGAGTTATTTTTTGAACTTAAATCTTGCAAACCATAATCAAAACCTGCAATGGTTCGCCATTTGTCATTCCATTTTTTATCAAAATATAAATTACTAAAATAACGCATGGTATAATCTATTCCATTGAACTCCTTTCCTACGAAAGTACTCCAATTTAAAGTAGAATTTGCAGATGATTTATAAACAATTTGAGTTCCTAAAGATGGTGCAACATCCTTTTGAGGTTTGTTAATTCGTTGCCAACCATTTGTCAATAATGCTGCAAAATTCCATTTGTCTGATGGTTTGTAATTGTATTTCACTCCTGTCATAAAATAAGGTGAATTATCCGCTAAAATTGAACGCGTCAAAGTTAAATTGGAAGACGTTGTAGCTGATTCAAATCCGATATAACTTGGTAAAATTCCAACTTCAATTGAATGTTTTTTTGATTGATCTAGGTACAAACCCACATAGGCTTCGTTTAAATATTTTATCTTTTCGTTGGCATAATTATCGTCAACATAAGTTCCTGATTGTAATGACAATACTGCATAAGCATTTTCATATTCCACTTTTGCACGTAGTAATCCAATATTGATATTAAACTCATTATGACGATTGTAATTGTACAGAAATGGCAATTTTGCATCGGTTAATGGTTGATTAAAATCATAAGAATAATAAGTTTCTACAAATCCCGAAAAGGTGGTTTTTAGTTCACTCTTTTCTTGTGAAAATAGTTGACTGAAAATAAGTAGTGTTAAAATTGTAAATGTATTTTTCATAAACTATTTTCTTCTCGTATCAATTACATAAATAATTTTCCATCCCGAAGCTTCGGGACCATTTTCTTTAAAAAGTGTAAAAGCATTTACGCCAGAATGACTTAATTTACCATTGATGTAGAATTCATAAGGTGTCCAAGCATGAGCCATCGTGCCATCAACTTGAATGGAATAACTTAAAATCTTTTCTTCAAATTTAAAATCATTTGGAATAGTTGCAATAGAATTATAGAACTCTTTAGCCGATTCATCAGATAATTTGGCTCCTTTTGCATTTTCCATTATCGATTGAAGAATGATTTTATCTGAACAAACTGATTTCATTTTAACAGTATCTTTAGCGTGAAAACCTTCAAAAAAAGTTTCAATAACTTTCTGAACTTCTTGATTTTGAGCTTGAATAGAACTAGCAAAAATCATTATTAAGAGAAATATTGTTTTTTTCATTTTAGAACAAATTTATAATTACATGAATATTAGTATATTTTTGATGCTATTTATTACAAAACTAATCGATTTTATTACTTTTACAACCTCTTAATCTAAGAAGTCTAAAAAACTAATCATCAAAGAAGTCTAAATATGTCAGTAGCCAAAAAAGATTACAAACGAATTACAACCAAATCATTAATTGAAATGAAAGCCAATGGCGAGAAAATTTCAATGTTAACCGCCTATGATTTCACTATGGCAAAAATCGTTGACACTGCTGGTGTTGACGTAATTTTGGTTGGAGATTCTGCAAGTAATGTTATGGCCGGACACGAAACAACTTTACCTATAACTCTTGACCAAATGATTTATCATGCTTCTGGAGTTGTACGTGCTATTGAAAGAGCATTGGTTGTAGTAGATTTACCTTTCGGAAGTTATCAATCTGATCCAAAAGAAGCATTGCGTTCGTCTATCAGAATCATGAAAGAAAGTGGAGGTCACGCAGTAAAATTAGAAGGTGGAAGCGAAATTAAACAATCCATAAAACGAATATTAGCAGCTGGAATTCCAGTAATGGGACATTTGGGTTTAACACCACAATCTATTTACAAATTCGGAACTTATACGGTTCGTGCCAAAGAAAATGCTGAAGCTGAAAAATTGATGGAAGATGCCAAATTATTAGAAAAATTGGGCTGTTTTGCTTTAGTTTTAGAAAAAATTCCTGCCGCTTTAGCTGAAAAAGTTGCTAAAAGCATTTCGATTCCTGTTATCGGAATTGGTGCTGGTGGTGGAGTTGATGGACAAGTTTTAGTAATTCACGATATGTTAGGAATGAACAATGAATTCAGTCCAAGATTCTTACGCCGTTATTTAGATTTATACGATCAAATGACGAAAGCTATTGGAAATTATGTAGCTGATGTAAAAAGTCAAGATTTCCCTAATGCGAATGAACAATATTAATTTAGACATTTTGGACATTTTGGACTTCTTAGATTATAAGAATTTTAGATTCTATAATTGAAAGTCTAATTATAAAATCATTAAATTCTGATTCATTTAAAATATTAACTTTTCAAAAGTCTAACTATCTAAAATTCTAATAATCTAAGAAGTATAGAAAAAATGCATCAATTTAAAGAACTTTTAATTTGGAAAAAAAGCAGACAATTTTGTTCTGAAATTTATTCAATAACATCTTCTTTTCCAAGTGATGAAAAATTTGGAATAACAAATCAGTTAAGAAGAGCTTCCGTTTCAATTCCATCAAATATAGCTGAAGGTTCTTCAAGAAATTCTAATAAAGACTTTTCTAGATTTCTTGAAATTGCCATTGGTTCAGCATATGAAATTGAAACTCAGCTTTTAATTGCTTCTGACCTAGGATTTATAAAATCGGATAAGTTAGAACCATTAATAATTCAACTTGAAGAAATTATTAAAATGATATCAAAGTTTAGATCAACTTTAAAAATCTAAGAAGTCTAATAATCTAAAATTCTAAGCTAGTCTAAATGAAAATCGTTTCCAACAAATCCAACCTACAAATTCTTCACGAAGACAATCATATTATTGTGATTAACAAACGTGTTGGAGATATTGTGCAAGGTGATAAAACTGGTGATAAACCGCTTTCTGAAATTGTAAAAGAATATATTAAAGACAAATACAATAAACCTGGTGAAGTTTTTCTGGGTGTTGTTCATCGATTGGATAGACCTACAACTGGAATTGTAATTTTTGCTAAAACAAGTAAAGCACTTGAGCGCTTGAATAAGATGTTTAGCGAGCGTGAAACCAACAAAACCTATTGGGCTGTTGTAAAAAACAAACCACCAAAAAACGAAGATAATCTGATTCATTTTTTAAAAAGAAACGAAAAAAACAATACTTCAAAAGCGCATTTAAAGGAAGTTCCTGAAAGCAAAAAAGCGTCTTTAGATTATAAAATCATCAAAGAATTAAATAACTATTTTGCTTTAGAAATCAATCTTCATACTGGAAGACATCATCAAATTCGTGCACAATTACAAGCTATTGGCTGTCCTATAAAAGGTGATTTAAAATATGGTTTTGACCGCAGTAATCCTGATGGTGGTATTCATCTTCATGCACGAAAATTGGCCTTCATTCATCCTGTTTCAAAAGAGCAAATTGAAATAATTGCTCCCACTCCATCGGATGCCATTTGGAATTCGATTTAAAAAGTGTAACTTTACTACACAATCGCATAGGGTATTATGCGTTTTAATTGTTATTAACCCAAATTTACAATTATAATCTATGAAAAAATTAATCTTATTATCCTCATTTTTAATGTCGGTAACTGCATTCTCACAAGACCATTTTGCGGGTTTAACCAATTCTAGTAGAGTTGGAATTTTGACAACTTCAATAAATCCTGCCGAATTAGCTAATATGTCAAATAAATTTGAAATTAATGTTGTCGGATTTAGTTTTAATGTAGCAAACAACAAAATTGGATTTACTGATTTAACATCTGATAAAGATATTGAAACATTGCTTTTTAAAGGAAATGAACCTGTCAATCTTAGAGTTGACGCTGAAGCCTATGGATTAGGATTTGCTATAAAACACAAAAGTTGGGCTTTGGCAATTACTTCTAAAATAAACGGCAAACTTGATGCGGTAGATATTGATACAAAACTTGGAGACGCATTGGTCAATTCAGGTTTAAATAGTGTTTTAGGTTCTAGTTCAATTAATAATAATTATAACCAAAGACTTACCGGAACAACTTGGGGTGAAGTTGGTTTTACTCTGTCTAAAAATCTTTTAGATAAAGAAAAATATAAAGTAAATGTTGGTGCTACTTTCAAATTGTTATTTCCAGGTTCTTATTCTAATTTGGGTTTAGATAAATTTAATGGAACAATTAATAATGTTGGCTCTCAAGTATATTTAAACAATACAACTGCCAATTTAAACATTGCGTACTCAGGAGCATTAGCCAATAGTTTTTCAAATTTTGAGGATTATTCAAAATCGGTTTTTGGAGGATTAAACGGTTTTTCAGGTGATATCGGAATTAACTTCCAATGGAAAGATGAGCCGGAAACCAATCCGAAGAAAAATCAAAATAAATACAAATTCAATGCTGGTATAGCACTTAGAAATATGGGTTCTATGACCTTTAGTGATAATAATAATTATAATACCAATTACACTTTAAACATTCAACCTACCATTGCAAATCCTCTAGGTTTAAACCTAAATCAGTTTGAAAACATCGATAATCTTCAACAGATTGAAACCATATTAATCAGTCAAGGTTATTTAACAAAGCAACCTGAAAAGAAAGACTTTAGAGTAAAGCTTCCATCTATTTTCTCTGCTTATGTAGATGTAAAAATAATCTCGAGACTCTTTGTTTCTGGTTATATTCAGCAAAAAGTGAATGATGATAATAATAACGATCAAATTACTGCTCAAAATAGTTTCACTATTACTCCAAGACTAAATTTAGGCTTTTTTGAAGTTTATTCTCCTTGGACAAGCAACGAAATATCTGGATTTAATGGCGGAATTGGTTTTAGAGTTGGAGGATTTTATTTAGGCTCTGGTTCTATAATTACAGCAGCAATTAATGATAGTAAACAAGCTGATATTTATGGTGGTTTTAGATTAGCATTTTTATAATATCATGGAATATAAAACGAGCATCAGTTACCGAAAAGAAAAGCTGAAACAACTTCTACAGGTTGTAATAAATCACGAAAAGGAGATTATTTCAGCATTATATAATGACTTCAAAAAGCCAGAATTTGAAGCCGTTGTAACTGAGACCAGTTATGTAATTTCCGATTTAAAAGACGCCATTAAAAACATCAATAGTTGGGCAAAACCTAAATGGGTTCTACCTTCACTATTAAACTTTCCATCTTCAGATTATATCTTACATGAACCTTATGGAAAAGTACTAATAATTTCGCCTTGGAATTATCCTTATCAACTGGCACTTTGTCCTTTAATTGCAGCTGTTGCAGCAGGAAATCAAGTTGTCGTTAAACCATCAGAATTAACTCCTAATACATCAAAAATTATTGCGAAAATAATTTCAGAAGTTTTTGATAAAGAACATGTTGAAGTTATAGAAGGTGGAATTGATGTTTCTGAAAAGCTACTATCACAACGTTGGGATTATATTTTCTTTACCGGAAGTGTGGCTGTTGGCAAAATTGTTGCAAAAGCTGCTGCCGAATTTTTAACACCAGTTACTCTTGAACTTGGCGGAAAAAATCCATGCATTATTGATAAAAACTGCAATGTTAAATTGACAGCTAAAAGAATTGTTTGGGGAAAATTTATTAATGCAGGACAAACCTGTATTGCGCCAGATTATCTATTAGTTAATCAAGAAATCAAACAAAAACTAATCGATGCTTTAAAAGAAGAAATTATTCTTGCTTATGGCGAAAACCCAGAAGAATCAAAGGATTTTGCTCGAATTGTAAATACTAAAAATTGGAAGCGATTAAACTCTTTTTTAGAAAATGAAATTATTTTATTTGGTGGAAAAATTAATGAAGTTGACAATTACATTGCTCCTACTTTATTAGAGGATTCAAAACTTGATAGTTTAGTAATGCAAGATGAAATATTTGGACCTATTTTACCAATAATTAGCTTTAAAGAGGAATCTGAAATTGAAAAGATAATTTCTAAATATGAAAAACCTTTGTCTCTTTATGTTTTTTCAAATAATACAAAATGGGCAAAAAGTATCGTAAAAAAATATTCTTTTGGTGGTGGTTGCATTAATGACACTGTTGTACATTTTTCTAACAAACGCTTGCCTTTTGGTGGTGTTGGCTATAGTGGAATTGGTGCCTATCATGGTAGATTAAGTTTTGAAACTTTCTCTCATAAAAAATCAATTGTAAATAAATCTACTTGGCTTGATTTACCTATGCGATATGCTCCGTACAAAGAAAAACTAAAAACTCTTAAAAAATTATTGAATTGGTTGTAAACAATTTAAAAGATTAATTTATTTTTTATATCTTGCTAAGAAATTTATAATTATAATTGAATGATTATAAACATTACTCTATTCAATTCTTTTCTAAATGGTTGCACGGAAAATTTATTTGGTTTTCTCCAACCTTTTATTGCTTTTAAGACGATTCCATTATTGTTTTTTTTAAAGAATGGTTTATACTAATCTCTTTAGCTATAATTATCTTATATATTCTTTTTGTTTTTTTTATAAATAAAAAGAAAAAAGATAGCTTTATCAAAAACTTTTCTAGTTATGTAGCAAAAGAAGAACAGTACAATATGTATCTACTCTTCTTAGGAATTTCAGTTATCTCAGTCGAAATAATTTTAGAAATATTTAAAATTAGAAATTCAAGCCAGCTTATCTTAAAAACAATATTTGGATTGTTTTTGATATCTATTTATCTTTTAAATGCTAAAACTAAGTTACTTAAAAATTCATTTTCTACTATATTTATTTTATTATATCTAAGTTATTTTTCTTATAACATTTACAATATTATTTATAAACCATTTGAACTTTTTAGCTACGTATCTTTAATTGTAAATTTTTTTCTTTCTTATTATGTTTTCAAAAATTTATTACAATATTGGACATTTGTTAGTATTGTATTTCTTTTTACAATAAGCCTTTTTCAACAAGATATTCTACCAACAGATTTAGTAATTATATTAATAACATCTTTTATATTCACAGTTGCTATTCATTCTGCCAATCATATTTCAACAAGTAATACTCAAAACAGATTTCTATTTGCCAATGAAATTGTAAATCGTGGAAATATTATAACTATTGCAACAAATAAAAAAGGAGAAGTTTCTTTTTGTAGTAATCAAGTACTTAATTTTTTAGGATATACTCCAAATGAAGTATTAGGATTAAAGTTTTGGGAATTAACTGAAGATGAGGATTTTATTGGTGAAGCCTATCATGATGATTATATTGATAACAGACTTTATGTTAGAAAACTAAAATGTAAAAATGGAGAGTATAAATACATCCAATGGAAAGACAAAAAGTTTTCTGATGACTTAATTATAGGAATTGGACAAGATATCACAGAGCAAATCAGTATACAAAATCAATACAAAAATTTAATTGAAAATGCCAACGATATAATCTATGAAACTGATACCAAAGGAAATTATGTTTTCATAAACAAACATTCAGAAATTGTTACAGGCTATAAATTAGAAGAACTTTATGGCAATCACTATTCCTTGCTAATCCGAGAAGATTATAGAAAAAAAATTATGAATTTTTATTCTAAACCTCTCAATAATGTAACTGATTTTCCAACAACAGTTTTTCCAATAGTTAAGAAAAATGGAGACTCTGTATGGTTATCTCAAAACGTATCTATTAAAAAAAATGAATATAATAAAATAGTAGGATATACAGTAATTGCTAGAGATATAACATTAATCAAGGATATCGAAATTGAGAAATTAAGAAAAGACAGAAAAGTAAGAGCTTATAATGAAACCTTAAAAAATATTACCTTTAAAAACCATTTAAAGTCTGAAAATTTTGATGTTGTTCTATCAAATATATTAAAATTGGTTGCTCAAAAAGTTGATGTAAACAGAATCAGTTATTGGAAATATGATACTGATAAACTAATTTGTTTAAAATTGTACATCCAGAATCGAAATAGATTTGAAAAAGACATTGTATTATTAAAAAATGACTTTCCAAACTATTTCAAAGCCGTCGAAAATGAAACTCAAATTGTTGCCACTGATGTCTACAGCAGTTCTGAAACAGCAGAATTTTGCTCAGATTATTTTCCAAAATTTGAAGTAAAATCATTATTAGATACACCTATCTATATAAATGGCTCTTTAGTTGGCGTATTATGTATAGAATCTACCACAAAAATTAAACAGTGGGATAATGAAGATATCAATTTTGCTCGATCTATTGCTGATTATTTAACTGTTGTAATTGAAACCAATCAAAGATTAGAAGCCGAAAAGAAATTAGCTTACAAAAGTGATTTGCTTACAGCAATTACAAAAATCACTAATAAATTACTGAGTGAAAAGAATTTAGAATCCATTTTTGATGAAATACTATTAACAATCGGTGAAGCTGCAAATGTCGATAGAGTACATTTCTTTGTAAATGATAGTAAAGCAGATACTATTCAACTTAAACATGAATGGGTTGCCAAATCAATAGATTCTCAAATTGAAAATCAAGAATTAAAAAATTTTCCAAATAAAAATTTTAGAGAATTACTAAATATTTTGATTGATAATAAAGAATATAATTTTCTTGTCAAAGATTTGGGTGAATCAATAGCAAAACAAAGTCTTGAAAAAAGAAAAATAATATCATTACTAAGGTTACCAGTATTTGTAAAAAACGAGTTTTATGGCTTTATAGGTTTTGATGATTGTAAACAAGAACGTATTTGGAACGAAGATGAAATAAACATTCTTAGAACATTAGCAAACAATATCTCATCTGCAATTGACAGAAGCATCAATGAACGAATAATTCTAGAAAGTGAAGAACGATTTAAGTTATTAACCGAAAACATTCCTGGAACAGTATATTTATCTAATTATGACGATAAATGGTCTGATATTTATTTAAATGATGAAATTGAAAATTTAACTGGTTATCCAAAGACAGAATTTTTAGAAAATAAAATTTATTTTATAGACTTAATTCATCCTGATGATAGAGTTAAAGTCGATAACGATGTTGAATTAGCCATTCAAGAAAAGAAAAAAATTCATAATATTTTTAGAATATTCAATAAAAATGGTGATATTAAATGGGTTGAAGAATTTGGTGATGTTATCTACAAGGACGGAAAAATTAATTATATAGAAGGAATTCTTATTGATATAACTAAACAAAAAGAAAACGAAAATGCTATAAAAGCTAAAGAATATGCTGAAGCTGCAAATAAAGCAAAGTCAGAATTTTTAGCTAATATGAGTCATGAAATAAGAACTCCATTAAATGGAATTATTGGTTTCACCGACTTACTAAAGAACACAAAACTCGAAGATATACAAAAAAAATACATGAATACTATTAATGAATCTGCACATTCATTGATGGGAATTATAAATGATATTTTAGATTTTTCAAAAATAGAATCAGGGAAATTAGAGTTAGATATCAAGAAATATGATCTAATTGAAATTATTAGTCAAGTTATAGAATTAGTAAAATATGATACCAACAAAAAAAACTTAGATTTAGAGGTTACAATAAATGAATCTGTTCCAAAATATGTCTTTGTTGATATTGTTAGATTAAAACAAATATTAATTAATCTATTAGGAAACGCTGTTAAATTTACTGAAAAAGGAAAAGTTACCCTATCTATAAAAAATTTAGAGTCCATTTCAGAAAATAAAACCAAAATAAGATTCTCAGTTATAGATACCGGAATTGGGATTAAAAAAGATTTTCAAAAAGAAATTTTCAATGCCTTTTCACAAGGTGACAATTCAACTACTAGAAGATTTGGAGGGACAGGTCTTGGATTAACAATTTCTAATCAATTGCTTTCTTTAATGGATAGTAAGTTAAATTTAGAAAGTGAAATTGGAAAAGGAAGTGAATTCTTTTTTGATGTGATTTTGAAAACATCGAACGAAAAAAGTTCACAATTAATTGATAATTTTAATGTAATAATAAATGAAAAAGAAAAACCCGATTTTGGTCATGAAAACTTCAAAGTATTGATTATAGAAGATAATAAAATAAACATGCTTTTAGCAAAAACTTTAATCAAGCAAATTATTCCAAATGGTACTATCTTTGAAGCCGAAAACGGAAAAATTGGTGTTGAAAAATTTAATATATTGCATCCCGATATAATTCTAATGGATGTACAAATGCCTATCATGAATGGCTATGAAGCAACACAAGAAATAAGAAAAACAACAAAAGGAAGACATATTCCTATCATTGCGTTAACTGCTGGCACAGTTGTTGGTGAAAGGGAAAAATGTTTGGAAGTAGGTATGAACGATTATGCTTCCAAACCTATTCTAAAAGAAGTTCTTGAAGGAATAGTTTCAAAATGGTTAAAAAATTAAAAAACTAAACAAAATTATTAAATTATGAAATGGATTGGAAATCGTAAAAGTGATAACGTAGAAGACAGAAGAGGAATGTCTGGAGGCGGAAAAGCTGTAGTAGGTGGAGGTGGATTAGTAATCGTATTTTTTCTTGTGAAAATGTTTTTCCCAGAAGCGGCACCTTTACTTGATACATTTCAACAAAACCAAGCAAATCAGCAAACTCAACAAACTGGTGAACAACGTGAATTAACTCCTGAAGAAATAGAAATTGGAGATTTTGCAAAAACAGTTTTTGCCTACACTGAAGATACTTTCGGTCAAATATTTCAAGAAAATAATTTACAATACGAACAACCAAAAATGGTACTTTTCTCTGATGCTGTAGAAACCGCTTGTGGAAGTGCAACAGCAGCATCTGGACCTTTCTACTGCCCAGGTGACAAAAAAGTATACATGGATTTACGTTTCTTTGAAGAATTAAAAACTCGTTTCGGTGCCAAAGGTGGTGACTTTGCAATCGCTTACGTAATTGCACACGAAGTTGGACATCACATTCAAACCATTACAGGAACTTCTGGTAAAATGAGACAAATGCAACAAGGTATGAGTCAAACTGAAGCAAATAAACTTTCTGTTTGTTTAGAATTACAAGCCGATTTTTATGCAGGTGTTTGGGCACATTATAACAAACAATATCTTGAAGAAGGTGATATAGATGAGGCACTAAGTGCTGCACATGCGGTTGGTGACGATGCTATTCAAAGTAAAATGCAAGGTCATGTTCAACCAGATACTTTCACTCATGGAACATCAGAACAAAGAAAATACTGGTTTAAACTAGGATTTTCAACAGGAGATGTGTCTCAGGGTGATACCTTTGCAAAATATGGTTATAGTTTAAGATAAAACAACAAAAACATAGTAAAAAAGAGCAATGATTAAAATTGCTCTTTTTTTTTTTGAATTAAATCAAAGTAAAGAATTCTCTTATTGTTATGATTTTGACTAAAACAAACCAAATAATTTTATAAAAGATAAAAAAAATAGGTGAAAATTATCACTTTAACAATTCGTCTTTTAATGCCAAAAAATTAAATATTGTTCAATGCTATTTATAATTTCAAATAGTAATTTTGTCTAAAATTTACTATTATGAAAGTCGGAATTGACAGCATTACATTTGACCTACCAAAAATACATTTACCTATAAAAGTTCTTGCAGAAAACAGAAACATTGAACCCGAAAAACTTTTAAAAGGTTTAGGTTTACATAAAATGAGTTTTCCAGATGTACACCAAGATGTCGTAACTTTTGCTGCCAATGCTGTTTACAAACTTATCCAACAAGAAAACCTAAACTCAAAAGATATTGCTCGAATTTATGTTGGAACAGAAAGCGCTGTCGATTCTTCAAAACCTATAGCAACTTATATAACTTCATTATTAGAACAACAATTGGGCGAAGGAAGTTTCAATTATTGTGATACTTTAGACATGACTTTCGCTTGTATTGGAACTGTAGATGCTCTTCAAATAACTCTAGACTTCATTAGATTGAATCCAACCAAAAAGGCCATAGTTGTAGCCACAGACAATGCCAAATACGATTTGAATTCTACTGGTGAATACACTCAAGGTGCTGGAGCAATTGCTATGTTAGTTACTGCTAATCCAAGAGTTTTAGCATTCTCTCAAGAAGTTAGCGTTTCCGCACAAGGTGTTTTCGATTTTTTCAAACCAAGACGCTACTTTTCTAAAGAAGAAGTTCTAAATACAAATGACAATCCTGAATGGTTTGGAATTCTTGAAAATGAAATTGCTTTCTACAAAGAACAACCTGTTTTTGACGGACAATATTCTAATCAATGCTACATCAACAGAACTTCTGATGCATATTTCAAATACAAAGAAATCACCAACCAAAATGGTAAGTTGTATGAAAGTTGGGAAAACATTTTGATGCACCTTCCCTATTGTTTTCAAGCTCGAAGAACATTTGTAGAAATTTTTGCCAAAGAAAATAATCTAACAGAAGATATAAAAACCATTTCCAAATCTCCTGAATATATTGAGTTTGTAACTAAAACAATTTTCCCATCAGAAATCGCTTCTGGTCAAGTGGGAAATATGTACACTGGTTCAATTTTCCTTGGAATGCTATCTACATTATGCTATCATTTGCAACAAAACACAAATCTTACAAACAAAAAATTTGGATTCATTGCCTACGGAAGTGGTTCAAAATCAAAAGTTTTCGAAGCCGAAGTTCAAGAGAATTGGCAATCAGTAATTGAAAAAACTCAATTATTTGAAACCCTAAACAATTCCACAGAAATAGATTTTGGAACTTATATTTCACTACACAAAAAAGAAAGAAAACACTCCGTTTTACAACCTAAAAATGAATTTGTTTTAGATTATATCGAAAAAGAAAATCCTGTTTTAGTTGGTGCTAGGTATTATAAATTTCAATAGCCAACACCTTAAGGTGTTGGCTATTGATTAATTTTATGATAAAGGCTTTAGCCAAAATTAATTTTCTTTAACTATTTTATATTTATCAATAATCTCATCATATTCAGATTTAAAAGTTCTTTTCTTATGATGACTTTCTTGATTTTTAATATAGTTTCTTACACGATGTAAAATAGATTCTGAGACAGATAAAGCAAAATATTCATCTTGCCATTCGAATTTTTTTCCTGATAAATTAGGGAAAAGATGGTTGTTTTTATTAATCCAATAAGAAGATTCTCCTTTAATTAATTGCATTATTTTATCGACACTCTGATTTATTTTCAATGATATTAAACAATGGCAATGATCTTCATATCCATTAATAAAATCAATATGAATATCTTTTTTTATAGCATTTTCCTTAATATGTTTCCAAACTAGTTGTCTTGACTCAATTGTATTTAAATAAGGAAATCTGTTTTTTGTACTCCATACAAAATGGATATATATTTTTAGATAAGGCATAGATTTACTTTTTTTGGCTTTTATTTTTTTTATTTTTTTTTATTTTTTTTTCCTCTAGCTGAAGCTAGAGGCAATTCAGGATGATTTTTTCAAAATCATCCAAGCCATCCATCTCTGTCTAAACTTCTGTATTGAATAGCTTCTGCAATATGATTGGAAACCACAATTTCTGAATTTTCTAAATCAGCTATAGTTCTAGCAACTTTCAAGATTCTATCAAAGGCTCTTGCAGAAAGATTCAATCGCTCCATAGCAGTTTTTAGCAATTGTAAAGATGCTTCATCTAAGGCACAATATTCTCTAATTTGTTTCGAATTCATTTGTGCATTATAATGAATATTATCAAATGCCGCAAATCGTTTACTTTGAATTTCTCTTGCTGCTGTTACTCTCTTTCTAATTTCAATACTACTTTCAGATTTTCTTGTTTCTGTCAATTTATCAAACGGTACTGGAGTTACTTCTATATGAATGTCAATTCTATCTAAAAGTGGTCCTGAGATTTTACTCATATACCGTTGCATTTCATGTGGCGAAGAACTTTGTGGTGCATCTGGATCATTAAAATAACCACTCGGACTCGGATTCATACTCGCAACCAACATAAAAGATGATGGATAAGTAATTGTGAATTTAGCTCTCGAGATAGTCACTTCCCTATCTTCCAAAGGTTGACGCATTACTTCTAAAACTTCTCTTTTGAATTCTGGTAACTCATCAAGAAACAAAACGCCATTGTGAGATAAAGAAATTTCTCCAGGTTGAGGATAACTTCCTCCTCCAACAAGAGAAACACTTGAAGCTGTATGATGTGGCGCTCGAAAAGGTCGTTGACTCATCAATCCTGCATCTTTAATTTTTCCGGCAACAGAATGTATTTTAGTTGTTTCTAATGCTTCTTTCAACGTCATTGGTGGTAAAATACTTGGCAATCGTTTGGCAAGCATTGTTTTTCCTGAACCTGGTGGACCGATTAAAATAATGTTATGTCCACCAGCTGCGGCAATTTCCATACATCTTTTAATAGACTCTTGACCTTTAACATCTGAAAAATCAAACTCAGGAAAATCTAATTCCTTATAGAATTCTTCTCTTGTGTTTATGATTGTTGGTTCTAAAGTTCCTTTTCCTTCAAAGAAATTGATTATTTCGGTTACATTTTCAATACCATAAACTTCTAATCCATCAACAACTGCCGCTTCTTTGGCATTTTGTTTTGGCAGAAAAAAACCTTTAAAACCTTCTTCTCTCGCCTGAATTGCAATGGACAAAGCACCTTTTATGGGCTGCAAACCTCCATCTAAAGACAATTCGCCCATAATGACATATTTATCTACATCATCAGCTTTAATCTGACCAGAAGCTACAAGAATTCCAACGGCTAATGTCAAATCATAAGCAGATCCTTCTTTACGCAAATCGGCTGGTGCTAAATTTATGGTGATTTTTTTTACTGGTAATTGATAACCATTATTTTTGAGTGCAGCAGCAATTCGATAACTGCTTTCTTTAATGACGTTGTCGGGCAAACCTACTAGATGGTATCCAACTCCTTTATCAATATTTACTTCAACAGTGATTGTTGTGGCTTGAACGCCAAAAACGGCGCTTCCAAAGACTTTTACTAACATGGCGTATATAATTAAGTTACAAATATCTAAAAAAAAATTATTCAACAAAAACTTTTGACTTTTTTTATTCATCATCAGTTCTTCTAAATATATTTAAAAAGTTAAAACTCAAAAAAAAACAAACAAAAGTTTAGTAATACTAAAACGTTTTTTTACTTTTAGCGAATATACTATTAACCACTATGAAGAAAATTCTATTTCTAATTGTACTTAGTTTAATTACTAGCACAATTTCCGCACAAGATTATTTTCCAGTCAATGAAAATGTAAAAAATAAAAGCACTAATTATACTGCTTTTACCAATGCAAAGATTTACGTTACACCAACTCAAGTTATTGACAAAGGAACATTGTTAATTTTAGATGGAAAAATTATTGCCGTGGGAACAACGGTTTCAATTCCTAAAAATTGTCTAGTCATTAACATTGAAGGAAAATCTATTTATCCCTCATTTATTGATATTTACACCAATTTTGGAGTAGAAAAACCGAAAGCAATTAGCAGTTTCGAAGGTGGTCAATTATATGATACCAAACGAAAAGGATATTATTGGAACGAGCACATTCGTCCAGAAATAAATGCTTTTGAGTTATTTAAGTATGATGAAAAAAAAGCAGAGGATTTCTTAAAAATTGGCTTTGGTGTTGTTGGAACTCATAATCAAGATGGTATTGCTCGAGGTACTGGAAGTCTAATAGCACTTAACAATGCTCCTAATAGTTCTAAAATTATAAGTAATTCCATTTCAAATCATTTTGGATTTACAAGAAGCTCTGGTTCGGCACAATCGTATCCAAATTCTCTAATGGGAATGTTGGCACTTCTTAGACAAATGTATTATGATTTAGACTGGTATAAAAAAGGAAATTCAGAAACTACCGATTTGTCTCTTGAAGCTTTAGCTAAAAATGAAAAATTAATACAAATATTCGCATCCGAAGATAAATTAAACAGCTTAAGAGCATCAAAAATTGGAAACGAATTTAACATCAATTACCTACTTAAAGGTTTTGGGAACGAATTTGAACGCATCGACGAAATCAAGAAAACCAATGCCAAATTTATCATCCCAATAAATTTTCCAGAAGCTTATGATGTTTCCAATATATTTCAAGCCAATCAAATGGAATTAAATGATTTACGCTATTGGAATCAAGCTCCTACCAATCCGAAAGTATTGTCAGATAACGGAATTACTTTTGCACTAACCACTGATAAACTTAAAAAATTAGACGATTTTAGAACCAATCTGTTACGTGCAATTAAGTTAGGATTTGATAAGACTAAAGCTCTAGAATCATTAACAACTATTCCTGCACAAATGCTTGGTAAAAGCAACGAAATTGGCAGTTTAAAAGTAGGTAGCTATGCCAATTTTCTAATCACATCTGGAGAAATATTTAGTGAAGAAACCCTACTTTTTGAAAACTGGGTACAAGGAACAAAATATGTAGTAAATGATGGAACCATAAAAGATATTCGTGGCGATTACGATTTAACCCTAGACAATGATACCTACAAAATGAAAATTGAAGGAAAAATTGCTAGTCCGAAAGTAAACATTAAAACAAAAGAAGATAAAACAGTAAGTTCTAAATTATCTTTTTCTAACAATTGGATTACACTTATTCTCAAATCAAAAGATACTATCAATCCATCAATAAATAGATTAACTGGATATGTTGAAAATACTTCAAATCTATCTGGTAAAGCTATTTTAAATAATGGCAAAGAAGTATCGTGGAGCGCTATAAAAACAGCTCCTTTTGTAAATAAAGAGGAAATAAAAGAAGCTGAAAAACCTTTCAAAGTCTTTCCGGTAACCTACCCTAATTTACCTTTTGGAAATTCGCAAAAATTAGCATCACAAAATTTACTATTTAAAAATGCAACGGTTTGGACCAACGAAAAAGAAGGCATACTTCAAGAAACCGATGTATTAGTTAAAAATGGAAAAATTGTAACCATCGGAAAAAATATTTCGGATGCTAGTGCTAGAATAATTGATGCTAAAGGCAAACATATAACTTCAGGAATAATTGATGAACATTCCCATATCGCAATTTCAAGAGGTGTAAATGAATCTGGACACAACTCTACAGCAGAGGTTACTATAGAAGATGTGGTAAATTCTGAAGATATTAATATTTACAGAGAACTTGCTGGTGGCGTTACAACATCACAATTACTTCATGGTTCTGCCAATCCAATTGGTGGTCGTTCGGCCATTGTTAAATGGAAATGGGGATTGGCACCAGACGAAATGTTGTATAAAAACCAACCAAAATTTATCAAATTTGCCTTAGGTGAAAATGTAAAACAATCTAATTGGGCAGACCAAAATCCGACACGTTATCCTCAAACTAGAATGGGTGTCGAACAAGTTTTTACCGATTATTTTCAACGTGCCAAAGAATATGATGACGCTTGGAAAAGCTATCGTGCTAATTCAAAAAATACTAAAGCTCCAAGGAAAGATTTAGAATTACAAACCCTTGCAGAAATCATTAACAAAGAACGATTCATCACTTGCCACTCCTATGTGCAATCTGAAATATTAATGATGATGAATGTGGCTGAAAAATTCAATTTCAAAATGAATACCTTCACTCATATTTTAGAAGGCTATAAAGTTGCCGATAAAATGAAAGAACATGGTGTTGGAGCCTCTACGTTCTCCGATTGGTGGGCATATAAATTTGAGGTAAATGATGCCATTCCATACAATGGTCCGATAATGCATAATGCTGGTGTGTTAGTTGCCTACAATTCTGATGATGCTGAAATGTCTAGACGTTTAAATCAAGAAGCTGCCAAAGCTGTAAAATACGGCAATGTTTCTGAAGAAGAAGCATGGAAATTTGTAACACTAAATCCTGCAAAATTATTACATATAGATGACAAAGTAGGAAGCATAAAAGTTGGTAAAGATGCCGATTTAGTGGTGTGGAATGAAAATCCGTTATCTATTTACGCAAAAGCAGAAAAAACAATAATTGAAGGTGTAGTATATTTCGATATTGAAAAAGACACACTACAAAGAGACGCAATTACAAAAGAAAAAAATGAATTGATTAGTCAATTGCTGGAAGAAAAAAATAAAGGAATGCTTACGCAAGAGCCTATAAAAAAAGAAAAGAAAGAATATCATTGTGACACTTTAGAAGAAAACTAAAATGAAAAATTTATATATAGTTATTGTGATTTTAAGTTTAACATCAAACTTAATCGCTCAAAAAAAACCAGCTGATAAACAAAGTAAATCCGTTTTAATTATGAACGGAACAGCTCATTTAGGCAACGGAAAAGTTATTGAAAATAGCATCATTGCTTTTAAAGAGGGTAAATTGCAATTGGTCGCCGATGCAACTCTTGTTAGAATTGATATGACAGCTTATGATTTAAAAATTGATGCTGCTGGCAAACACATTTATCCAGGATTTATTGCTCCAAATTCAACATTGGGATTGGTTGAAATTGATGCCGTAAAAGCCTCTGATGATGAAGATGAAATTGGAAACTTTAATCCAAATGTCAAAAGTTTGATGGCTTACAATTCTGAATCAAGAGTAACCGAAACAGTGGTTAGTAATGGTATTCTTATAGCACAAATCACTCCAAGAGGTGGAAGAATTTCTGGATCATCTTCTATCGTTCAATTAGACGCTTGGACTTGGAAAGATGCCGTTCTTAAAGAAAATGATGGAATTCACTTGAATTTTCCAAATACTTTTAGAACTGGTCGTGGAGCAGAAAATGGTGTTATTGAAGTTAACAAAGACTACAACAAACAAATTGAAGAAATTGTAAATTTTATAAACGCCGCGAAGAGCTATTCTAGCAGTACTCCGAAAGAAAGAAACCTTGTACTTGAAGCAATGAAAGGATTACTTGACGGAACACAAACACTTTTTATTCATGCCAATGACGAAAAACAAATTATTGATGCAATCAATCTATTCAAAGAAAACGGAATCAATAAACTGGTTATTGTAGGTGGATTTGAAGCTTATAAAACAACAGAGTTGTTACTAAAACACAATATTCCTGTTCTTCTAAGACGTGTACATGATATGCCTGTAAATGACGATCAAGATTATGACCTTCCTTTCAAAATGGCTAAAATACTTACCGATAAAGGTATTCTTGTTGGACTAGAAAACAGTGGTGAAATGGAACGTATGAATACTCGTAACCTGCCTTTCCTTGCTGGGACTTGCGCTGCATACGGACTTGATAAAGAAATAGCCTTACAACTAATAACTTCTAATACGGCCAAAATTTTAGGAATAGACTCTTTTTGTGGAACCTTAGATGAAGGCAAAGACGCAACCTTATTCATCTCAGAAGGTGATGCTTTAGATATGAGAACCAATAAATTAAAGGAAACTTTTATCCAAGGTAGACTCATTAACTTAGAAAATCATCAAAGCAACCTTAATAAAATTTACAAATCAAAATATAATCAAAACTAAAAAGTAAAATATTTCATTCTTTTTGTAAAATAAAGTTGTCTATATGTAAAATATACTTTACATTTGTTTCAACTTTAAATCATTTACTTATGAAAACACACTTTTTATTTCCAAACTCATTTAAAAAAATTGGATGGTTGTTGTTTGTGCCATCAATAACATTAACAATACTATTTTCCTCTTTAGGAACTAATATTGATTCCTACTTAAATGTAACAACGTTTGCTATTTATCAAGAAACAATTGGTCAAAAACCTGGCTTCTTTAGTTTGATTGAAAATAGTATCTTGGATGAACTTCTAACATTTGGGATGATTGTTGGAGGTATATTTGTTGGCTTTTCTAAACTAAAAAACGAAGATGAATACATCTCAAAAATAAGATATGAAAGTCTTGTTTGGGCAACCTATTTAAATTATGGTTTAATCCTATTCTTTACCGCATTTATCTTTGGTATGCCCTACTTAAATGTATTATTTCATAATATGTTTACTTTGCTACTATTCTTCATTATAAGATTCCATTACAAAATTTATCAATTAAATAAAGCTACTCACGATGACGAATAATTTGAAAGTCTTGCGAGCTATTAAGAATATCTCGCAAGAAGATTTAGCCAAGCAAATTGAGGTCAGTCGTCAAACTATAAATGCTATGGAAAAAGGAAAGTATGTTCCCTCAACAGTTTTAGCTCTTAAGCTAGCACGCTTTTTTGAAAAACCTGTAGAAGACATTTTTACCTTAGAAGCAACCGATTAAAAAAAATCCCATCTTGATTTTTAGTGATCTTCGTTAGTACAAAGTCCGATGATTTCATGAAATACATCGTGCAATTTTGTCAAAGAATCGGTTAGTTCTTTATCCGATTTTTTGCTTTTAACAAGTTTGTCAAGTTTTTTACTATCGGTAGCTAATTTTTGTACGGCAGCCACTACTTCTTTTTTATTGAACTCAGCAGGAATTATTGATTTTGCTAACAAATTTGCTTTCTCAACCATTTCACCCGAACGTTTTCTTATTGGTTCTAAATTTCCTTCTTCACTTGGATGAAACGTTTGCGACATTACTTTATGAAAATCTTTTAATGCTTGCCAATCATCAAATTTACCTCTGGTAGCTGCTTTGTAGTTGTTACTCACTTCATTCCAATTAATTACATTCCAAATAGCGGTTAAATAATCGGCACGTTTATTTTGATATTTCAAATAGTACGCATGTTCCCAAACGTCAATTCCTAAAATTGGAGTTCCTTTGCTCTCAACTACATCCATCAAAGGATTATCTTGGTTTGGAGTTGAAGAAACTACCAACTTTTTATCTTTATCTACAGACAACCAAGCCCATCCTGAACCAAATCTTGTTGCAGCTGCTGCATTAAGTTTCTCTTTTAAAGCATCTAAACTACCTAAAGACTCATTTATAGCTTTTTCTAACTCTGGTGATGGTTTAGTATTTTTTTCTGGTGTGAGTATCGACCAAAACAATTCGTGGTTGTAATGTCCTCCTGCATTATTTCTAACTGCTGGTGTTTGTTTAGATACCGACGCAAAAATATCCTTCAAAGACATCTTTTCTACTTCGGTTCCTGCAATAGCTGCATTAAGATTTTTGACATAAGCGGCGTGATGCTTACTATAATGTATTTCCATTGTTTGCGCATCTATAAATGGCTCTAAAGCATTGTAAGCATAAGGCAATGGTTTTTGGGTAAACTGTGCTGTGGCAACAAAACCCATTAACAATAAAACAGCAACTAATCGATTATTTTTCATATGTTTAAAATATTAAAAAACGTTACTAAAATTCATGTAATGTAAATCAGATAAAATCTTTATTAACAAATAAATTCCCTTGAAGTACATCAATCAAAGGTACGTAAATTCAATAAAATATTCATCAAAATTCGGCTTTTAAGCATTAATTAACACAAAAATGTTATCGTAACATTAGGTTACTTTTGTGAATAGCTTTTTTTAAGTATTTTTGATAAAAATAAAAGTTTTAATGAAAAAAATAATTCCTTTTTTAATTACCTTATTTATTACAACAATCGGTAGTTCTCAAAATAATACCTCAACGAATCAACTTAAATTTGAAACCATTTATTACGACGCAATCTACAAATGGGTTGCATTTCCTAAAGCGGAAGTCGATTCTACTTATGTATATGGTTATATTTATTTAGATATGCAAGCTGGTCTTACTTTTAATCATGAAGGTACCTTTCATGTAGACAAAACTGGAAAATTGGTGAGTAGTAAAAAAGAGCCTTATAACATGATTAAAATGCGTCTTGGAAATAAAACACCCAATGTTGCATTACTTTCACCTACTCAAATCAAAGAATTAGATGTACTTCCTATTCCAGATTGGTTAAAAAATTATAAGAAACCCATTGATGATGCCGAATCATTAACACGAACAGGTTATCATCTTAATGCTGTAGGCGGAAGTAAAAAGGCATTAGAATTTTTATTAAAAGCTTACAAGAAATCACCTCATCATAAAGGTTTGGAATTTGAATTGGGTTTTGCATACAATGCACTTGGTCAATATGAAAAAGCTATAGAAATTTTAAACAAAGCGACCACTCACGATCCAAAAAATGCTTTGTTGTATAAGGAATTTGGTTATGCTTATCTAAACTTACACAAATTACCAGAAGCAGAAGCGATTTATAAACGAGGAGTTGAAATTGCTACTGATAAAGAATTGAGTTGTGAAATGGCAATTAATATGGCTAATTATTATTTCATTCAGAAAAGTAAAGACAAATTCAACGAATGGGCCAATATTGTTAAGCAAAATGCTTCACCAAATTCACAATACATTAAATACATTGAGTACTTCGAGAAAGAATGGGAAAGTAAACGATAAAAAAAATGCTTTTATTTTAATTTAAGCATCCAAAGATCATTATTGCCTCTGTTTATATTTACATCAAAATCTGAACTTTGAGATTCACCTACAATAAAAATTTCATTATTGTTATTTTGATAAAAATCTTTAGCAATATCAATATTTGAACCTCCAAAAGTTTTTTGCCAGTAGACTTTTGAATTAGCTTTATTATCGACTTCTAGAAACCAAAAATCATTTTCTCCTTTAAGACTATTATTTAAATTACTTCTTGTATTTCCAACAATTCCAAAATTTCCATTTGAAAGCATTCGTACTTGCTCAGCTGAATCAAATTCTGAACCACCAAATGATTTATTCCAAATTAAATGACCATGATCATCAATATGAATGACCCATGCGTCAAAACCACCAAGTGAAACACTAATGTCTTTATCATCACTATTTGAACGTCCCACAATCAAATAAGAGTTATTATTTGTTTTAACAACACCAAAAGCTTGATCTATTCCAGAACCTCCATAGTTGTGTTTCCATGCTAAACTTCCATTGCTTTGAAGTTTTACAACCCAAAAATCATAACTCCCTTTATTGTCATTTATATCAAAATCTGAACTTTCTGAAAAACCAACCATAAGAAATCCGCCATCATTTGCTTCAACAACATCATTCACTCTATCGTTTTGTGTACCTCCAAAATAGCGGTACCACATAAATTCACCTTGCGAATCAATTTTAACACCTATAAACTCACCTGAGCCGTGAAGAACACCTTTATGACCAATTTCGTGACCTTCACCATTGTTTTGAGTACCTCCACTTCCTTCAATACCAGAATATTCAGAAAAACCAACGACAAAGTAACCTCCGTCACTTGTTTGAATTATTTTGTGTGCATGATCATGACCTGAAAAACCATAATTTTTAGACCAAATGACATCTCCAGAACTATTAATTTTAACAACTAAAAAATCATGTAAACCAAAATTGCTAGGCACAATTCCATCAAAACTTTCTGTATAACCCGAAATAATAAAGTTACCATCATTAGTAGCTATAATACTCGTTCCGTAATCATTTTTTGAACCTCCAATAGTTTTGCTCCAAACTTTATTTCCTTGACTATCAATTTTAATAATCCAAATATCAATTTGATCATATTGCTTATTGATATCTCCATCAGAACTGTTGGTGTGACCAACAACAATCATTCCACCGTCACTAGTTTTAACTACACTTCCTATTTTTTCATCTAAAGAGCCACCAAATGTTTTACTTGCAACAATACTTAACTCCGATAAAGAATTAAGTGAGTTTTCTTGTTCAGAATTGCTACATGAAAAAAAAATAAAAGTTAAAGCAAAAACTACTATTCTCATTTTACAATCAATTTTAAAGTTGTTGAATTGTTTATTTTTACAAAGTATAAACCTGAAGTAAATTCATCTAAATTAACAGTATAACTATTGGTATTCAAATTATTATATTCTTTTACTTTTTTCCCAACAACATCAAATATTTCAAGGTTTTGGATTTCAAATTTAGAATCTATAGTAAAAAAGTCAGTCGATGGATTTGGACTAATTTTAAAAGAATCTTTTTCAAATTCTTGAAATGATAATGCTGCATTTTTTTTCACAATAAATAATCCTCTTTCAATATCACTAATCAATATATTTCCACTAGCAAAATAAGGATAAGTACTCCAAGCTCCATTAAATTGAGCAGAATTACTTGCTGGATAAGTGTCAAAAAAAGCTATCTCATTCATATTAGAAGAAGTTTCAATGTTTGATGTATTCATAATTCTTAAACCAGCACGATAATTGGCTAAATAAAACTCGTTATTTAAAGTGTAGCCATTGTGATCGATAGAAGGAGTTGTACCAAAATAGTTTCCTTTTAATACCGGATCATCTAAATCAGACATGTCGATTATGATGGATTTGGTATTAAACCCAAAATCTGTTTCATCAAGCTCATCACCAACTATCCAATATTTTGTATCAGTTGTTAGCCAACCTTGATGCGTGTAGGCAACATTTGAATAAGTAAAAGTAGACAACAAAATAGGATTATTTTTATTTGTAACATCAATAACAACTACTTTATTTTCGTTTGCTCCAAAATAAATTTCTTTACCAACATGTTCCGTATCTGGACCATTGTAAATAATTATTTGAGCATCGTGTGTATAAGCTTGACTTGAATATCCAAATGAAAATACTGGATTTAAAGGATCTTGAATATTTACAACATGTGGTCCTCCTGAAAAAGTATTAGAGCCTATACAATAAGCATAACCTGTTGCCTCATTTATTGCGATATTATGGCAATTTCCGAAACCAGAATAAAAAGCATCAACTGAAAATATTTGAGGTGTTGTAATATTTCTTAATCTTTTTAAATCAAAAACCTGCATGCCGTGACCAGCAGCCTCACTTACAATAAAAACATAATTATTATAAACTTTTGCATCTCTCCAAATACTTGATGTATTATTAGTTGACACTACTTTTCCTAAATAAATAGGAGCTGTAGGATTGGTAATATCTACAAAAGCAGTATGAGAGGTACAACACATAATTGCATATTCTTTATTAGTCAACGGATCGGTCCAACCCCAACAATCATTACCTTGAGTACTAGCCGTTCCACCCATTTGCTGGAATGTAAGTCTGGATTGCAAATCAATATTATTACAAGGATAAACTCCAGCAAAACCACCTGTACACGTTTGACCAAACGATAGGTTTACTAAAAAAATAATTAATAAGTGTATTTTTCTCATGTTCTTAGATTATACGTGTAAAGCTCTATTATCTGTTGCTGCCAATGCTGCTTCTTTAATTGCTTCTGCAAAAGTTGGATGCGCATGACTCATTCTTGAAATATCTTCTGCAGAAGCTCTGAATTCCATTGCTGTAACGGCTTCTGCTATTAAATCGGCACAACGTGCACCAATCATGTGAACTCCTAGAACTTCATCGGTTTTAGCATCTGCTAAGATTTTTACAAACCCATCGGTATCACCACCTGCACGAGCTCTTCCTAATGCTTTGAATGGAAAACTTCCAGCTTTGTATGCAACACCATCAGCTTTTAATTGCTCTTCTGTTTTACCAACAGCAGCAACTTCTGGCCAAGTATACACAACACCTGGAATTAAATTATAATCAATATGTGGTTTTTGACCTGCTAAGATTTCAGCAACCAGTACTCCTTCTTCTTCCGCTTTGTGAGCTAACATCGCACCACGAACCACATCACCAATAGCGTAAATATTTGAAACATTAGTTTGCAAATGGTCGTTTACTTCAATTTGTCCTCTTTCTGTTAACTTCACTCCTGCTTTGTCAGCATTTAATCCGTCAGTATAAGGACGACGACCTACAGAAACTAGAGAATAATCACCTTCTAAAGTGATGATTTCTCCTTTAGCATTTTCTGCTTTAACTGTAACTGTTTTACCTTTTCTATCAACCGATTGCACTTTGTGAGAAGTATAGAATTTCATTCCTTGTTTCTTCAATACTTTCGTCAATTCTTTAGACAAAGCGGCATCCATTCCTGGTATGATTCTATCCATGAATTCTACTACCGAAACCTCAGCACCAAGACGAAGATACACTTGTCCTAATTCAATTCCGATAACTCCACCACCAATAATAACCAAATGCTTAGGAACTTCAGGCAATTTTAAAGCTTCTGTAGAAGTAATAACTCTTTCTTTATCTAACTTTATAAAAGGCAAACTTGATGGTTTAGAACCTGTTGCAATAATAATATTTTTAGCTTCCACTACTTCAGATGAACCATCAGCTTTAGTCACTTTTACATGCGTAGCATCTTCAAACGAACCAACACCTTCTAGAACTGTAACTTTGTTTTTATCCATAAGGAACTTTACACCACCAGAAGTTTGGTCAACAACGGCTTGCTTACGTTCAATCATTTTGGTCAAGTTTACTTTTACTTTTCCAGAAACTTCAATTCCATGGTCAGCAAAATGTTGTAACTCTTCATAATGATGTGATGAAGCTAAAAGCGCTTTTGATGGAATACAACCTACATTTAGGCAAGTACCACCAAGCGTTGGATATTTTTCAATAATAGCGGTATTAAAACCTAATTGGGCACAACGAATTGCCGAAACATATCCGCCTGGACCTGAACCTATAATGACTACGTCAAATGAACTCATATTATATATTTTTGTGTGTGTTTATAAAATAGTGTTGCAAAATTACGAATGTTTTTTGGTATTTTAATTGATTGTGTAATCTTTTCAAAAGGAAATTATTTTTTGCGTTTTAAGCTTACTTCTCTTTCATAGAAAGCCACGAACAAAAATCGCCGTAACCCTTGCTACACAAAGAAAACGTTTTCGTAGATTTTTATTTTTTATGATATTTATCAGTTAATTTAAGTAGTTAAAATTGGAACTTTGGACTATAAAATTTAAGCTTTTAAAGAATACTAAAATAAGAACTAAAACTTTTAACTATGAAAAACATTAAAGTCATTCAGGAACTTCACGATTTAGGAATCACTGGCTACCATGAAGTGGTTTATAACCCAACTTACGAAGAATTGTTTCAAGCCGAAACTTCTCATTTCCGTAAAGGATATGAAAAAGGTGCTGTAACCGATTCTGGTGCTGTAGCTGTTAAAACTGGAGTATTTACAGGACGTTCTCCAAAAGACCGTTATATTGTTAAAGATGACGTTACCAAAGATACTATCTATTGGGATGACAAAGTGAATTTCCCAACTACGCAAGTGGTTTGGAGCGAATTAAAACACTTAGTCTTAAAACAACTTTCAGCTTCTAAAAAATTATATGTTGTAGATGCTTTTTGTGGAACCAACAAAGATACTCGTCTAAAAGTGCGTTTCGTAATGGAAGTAGCTTGGCAAGCACATTTTGTAACCAATATGTTCATTCGTCCATCTATCTATGAATTAGAAAACTTTGGAGAGCCTGATTTTATAGTAATGAACGGTTCTAAAACAACCAATCCAAACTGGAAAGAACACGGATTAAATTCTGAAAACTTCGTATTGTTCAATCTTACCGAAAAAATCCAAATCATAGGTGGTACATGGTATGGTGGTGAAATGAAAAAAGGAATGTTTGCTATGATGAACTATTACCTTCCTCTAAAAGGAATGGCTTCTATGCACTGTTCTGCCAATGTAGGTGAAGATGGAGACGTTGCAATCTTTTTCGGATTATCTGGAACAGGAAAAACTACGCTATCTGCCGATCCAAAACGTTATTTAATTGGTGATGACGAACATGGTTGGGATAACAATGGTGTCTTTAACTACGAAGGTGGTTGCTATGCCAAAGTAATCGATTTATCTGAAGAAAACGAACCAGACATTTGGAGAGCTATAAAACGAGATGCTTTATTAGAAAATGTTGTAGTCAATGAATATGGAGAAGTAGATTACTACGATCACTCTATTACAGAAAACTCTCGTGTTTCTTATCCAATTTATCATATCAATAAAATTGTACTTCCTTCTAAAGCAGGACATGCTAGCAAAATCATTTACTTATCTGCTGATGCTTTTGGTGTATTGCCTCCAGTATCAATATTAGACGAAGAACAAGCACAATACCACTTCCTTTGCGGATTTACTTCTAAACTAGCCGGAACAGAAAGAGGAATAACTGAACCTCAACCTTCTTTCTCTCCAGCTTTTGGGGAAGCTTTCTTGACCTTACATCCAACAATGTATTCTAAAACTTTGGTGGCAAAAATGAAAGAACACAATGCTAAAGCTTATCTAGTAAACACTGGTTGGAATGGAACTGGAAAACGTATCTCTTTAAAAAATACACGTGCCATTATTGATGCTATCATTGATGGAAGTATTGAAACAGCTGAAACAGTTAAAATTCCGTTTTTGAATTTAACTGCTCCAAAAACATTAGCTAAAGTAGATGACATTCTTGATCCAAGAACTACTTATAAAGATGTGGCTGATTGGGAGAAAAAAGCAAAAGAATTAACAGCGCTTTACAATAAAAACTTTGAGCAATATACCAATACTGAAGAAGGTAAACGTTTGGTAAGTGCTGGACCAAGTTTATAACCACTTTAAACCAATACCAATGGAAAAATTTCACTATCTTTCCATTGGTATTTAAAAGCAACAACAATGGACTGGATAATTGATTTATTTACAAAGCAATCTTTTGCTCAAACGGTGATAATATTCGGTTTAGTCATTGCCTTTGGTATTTGGTTTGGTAAAATTAAAATCTTCGGAATTTCTCTCGGAGTGACTTGGGTACTTTTTGTAGGCTTACTATTCTCTTACATTGGTATTTCAGTCAATCATGAATTACAAGATTTTTTGAAAGAATTCGGATTGGTATTATTTGTTTACACCCTTGGATTGCAAGTTGGACCTGGCTTCTTTGCTTCTCTCAACCGAAACGCTTTGGTTACTAATATGCTTGCAGCTTTAGTTGTTATTTTTGGAGTAGCTACAACCTTAATTCTATATTATTTATCTACCAATCCCATATCAATCATGACTGGGATTATGAGTGGTGCTGTTACTAATACACCAGGCTTAGGTGCTGCTCAAACTACTATCACCAATCTGCATCATGTAACAAATGACAATTCTTTGGTTACTTTAGCATACGCAGTGGCTTATCCTTTTGGGGTTTTCGGAATTATTATCTCAATGGTAGTTTTAAAGAAAATATACAAAGTCGACATCGAACACGAAACCGAATTACAAAACAAACTCAACAATCTAAGAGAAGATAAAGTCATTTCTAAACATTTGAAATTAGAAAACCAACAATTGATAGGAAAACCTATTAGTGCCATTTTTGAAATGATAAAAAAGCCAATTGTAGTTTCTAGAATGTTTCATAAAGGAATTATCATCACGCCTACTCCAAAAGAGATTTTATCAGAAAATGATGTATTGCTAATTGTTGCACAAAAAAATACTTTCGATCAATTGCATCTTCTTATAGGTTCTGAAAGTGATATGAATCTTAAAACCGCTATTGACAGCAAACTAGTTACAAGTCATGTTGTGGTTACCAATAAAGAAATTACACACAAGAGATTGGGAGATATTCCAGAATTCCACCAACACGATTTTACTTTTACAAGATTGTACCGTGCCGGAACCCAAATGGTCCCAAACGGAAACATCGCTTTACAACTTGGAGATACTATAAAAGTTGTAGGAACACAAGAAGGTTTAGAGAGAGTAACTAACGTATTAGGAAATTCCCTAAAACGATTGGAAGTGCCTGACATCGCTCCTATTTTCATCGGAATAGTATTAGGAATTATTGTTGGAAGTATTCCATTTCAAATTCCTAACATTCCAGTTCCTGTCAAAATTGGTTTGGCTGGCGGACCATTAATTATTGCTTTATTGCTAAGTCGTTTTGGAAACAAATTTTATTTGAACAATTACACAACAAATAGCGCCAACTTAATGATAAGAGAACTAGGAATTACCTTATTCCTCGCAAGTGTGGGTTTAAGTAGTGGTTCTAAAATCGCAACTGCTTTTGAAGGTGGTAATGGATTTTACTGGATAGCTATTGGTATCGCAATTACTATTCTTCCATTGTTGCTTGTTGGGATTATTGCGAAAAAATACTTCAAGAAAAACTATTTCGAAATTTGTGGATTATTGGCTGGAGCTTCAACCGATCCACCTGCATTGGCTTTTGCGTTGAAAATGGCAGGCAATGATATTCCGTCTTCAACCTACGCAACGGTTTATCCGTTAACAATGATTATGCGTATTGTAGCGGCACAACTACTAATTTTAATGTTCACCTAATAATAAAATTTACAAAACAGTATCACAATACAAATGCGGTACTGTTTTTTACTTGTCCAATCATGAAAGTACTGTGCGTACTGCCAATGTGATTTAAGGTAGTAAGCTTTGTTACCATAAACTCGCGGTATTCTTCCATGTCTTTTACACAAATTTTTAGAATGTAATCATAATCACCGCTTACGTGAAAACATTCTAATACTTCGTCCAATTTTACTACTTCGCTTTCAAATTTTGTCAAGAAATCTTTAGAATGTTGAATAAGCTTGATATGACAAAACACCACAAATCCTTTATCAATTTTATTTCTGTTTAGTAAAGCTACATACTTGTCAATAATTCCTTCTCGCTCTAACTTTTTGATTCGCTCATAAACAGCTGTTACTGATAAATTCAATTTCAAAGAAAGTTCTTTAGTCGTTTTCTTAGTATCCTCTTGCAAAAGCTGAAGAAGATTTTTGTCGATAGTATCCATGGAAATTAAAAATTAGAAGTTTTCAAAAATCTATAAATTAAAATTTATGGCTTCAAATTTAGTTATATTTTCATTATAATATAGTTTTTATAGTTTTAAAATCTAATTAATTAAATTACTATTGACTTTTAATCTAATATTAATCAATTTTGAAATCAAATAAACAATAAACAACAAACATGAACAACTTCAACCCAGCCGATAAAATACAAGATTTACAATACTTTGGAGAATTTGGTGGTGTAAACCCATCCATTTCTGATAGTTCTACTTATACGTTTCTTTCTGCTAAAACCATGTTTGATACTTTTGAAGGAAATGCTGAAGGATGCTATTTATACTCGCGTCATTCTTCTCCAAGTAATTTATATTTAGACAAAGCTATTGCAGCTATGGAAGGTACAGAAGCGGCTAATGTCTCTGCCTCTGGAATGGGAGCAATTACTCCTACTCTTTTGCAAATGTGTAGTCAAGGTGATCATATTGTTTCAAGTCGAACTATCTATGGTGGAACGTATGCTTTCCTGAAAAACTTCACACCAAAATTTGGCATTAAAACATCCTTTGTTGACATTACCAAACTTGATGTTGTAGAAGCTGCTATTACTCCAAATACCAAAGTAATTTATTGCGAAACCGTAAGTAATCCGTTGCTTGAGGTTGCCGATATTACAGGTTTGGCTAAGTTGGCTATCAAACACAATTTGAAATTAGTTGTAGACAATACCTTTTCGCCTTTGTCGGTAGCTCCTGCCAAAATGGGTGCCGATATTGTCATTCATTCCTTAACCAAATACATTAATGGAAGTAGCGATACTGTTGGCGGTGTAGTTTGTGGCTCAAGAGAATTCATCAACAGTTTAAAAGACGTAAACTCTGGAGCAAGTATGCTTCTTGGACCAACAATGGACAGCTTGAGAAGTGCCTCTGTAATGAAAAATTTACGTACACTGCATATCAGAATGAAGCAACACAGTTACAATGCAATGTATTTGGCAACCAAATTTGAAAACGATGGTTTGAAAGTAGTTTATCCTGGTTTAGCAAGTCATCCAAGTCATCAATTGTATGCTAGTATGATTAATCCAGAATATGGTTTTGGAGGTATGATGACCGTTGACGTTGGTACAATTGACAAAGCCAACGAATTAATGGAGTTAATGCAAGATACAAATCTAGGTTATCTTGCTGTAAGTTTAGGATTCTACAAAACCTTATTCTCAGCACCAGGAACATCAACATCATCAGAAATTCCTTTGGAAGAACAAAAAGAAATGGGATTAACCGATGGACTAATTCGTTTTTCAATTGGTTTAGATAACGATATTGAACGCACCTACCAAATGATGAAAGAATGTATGAGCGAGTTGAAAATTATATAATTTGCATAGGAAAAAAATTAAAATTACGTTAATTTATTAACCACTTTCGAAAATTCGTTAGTGGTTTTTTTATATTTGAAATAAAAACATGAAGCAATTTCTTATTTTATTTTTAATATATAGTCAATTTTCTTTTTCTCAAACTGATGCTAAATTGTATGAAATTATAGAATCAATTTCAAGTAATCGCATAGAAAAAGACATTAAAACCCTAGCAAATTTTGGAACACGAAATACTTTTAGTGACACTATTTCTGATAAAAGAGGAATTGGTGCCGCAAGAAGATGGATTAAATCAGAGTTTGATAAAATATCTAAAGAGTGTAACAATTGTTTAGAGGTTAGCTATCAAAAAGATTTTGTAACAACTAACGATGGTGAACGCGTTCCCAAAGATACGTGGATTGTAAATGTGGTTGCCATTCAAAAAGGAACAAAATATCCAAATAGATATGTAATAATGTCTGGAGATATAGATAGCAGAAATTCTGACACTATGGATTATACCGGTGATGCACCTGGCGCAAATGATAATGCAAGTGGAATGGCGGGTACAATAGAAGCTGCTAGAGTTTTAAGTAAATATAAATTTGAAAACAGTATCATATATTTAGGTTTATCTGGTGAAGAACAAGGTTTATTTGGAGGAAAAGGTTTTGCGGAATTTGCTAAAAAAAATAATTTTGAAATAATAGGTGTTTTTAATAATGATATGATCGGAAATATTGAAGGTGTAGATGGTGTAATTGATAATAGAACCTTTAGAATTTTCTCTGAACCAACAAATCTAACAGATACTGAAAAAGAACAAAAAAACAGACGTTTTTATGGTGGTGAAGTGGATGGTGTTTCACGTCAGTTAGCACGTTATATTCATAAAACTGTTTCTACTTACATGCCCGAAATGAACCCAATGATGGTATACCGTCTAGATCGATTTGGTCGTGGTGGACATCATAGACCATTCAACGACTTAGGTTATGCGGCTATTAGAATTATGGAAGCACACGAAAATTACAATCGTCAACACCAAAATTTAAGAACAGAAAACGGAATAAAATATGGTGATGTTATTGAAGGTGTGAATTTTGATTATGCAAATAAACTAACTGCTGTTAATGCAATTTGTTTAGCTGCTCTAGCACAAGCACCAGAAAGTCCAAAAAACGTTTTGATTGGAGGTGTTGTTGAACCAAATACAAAATTAAAATGGGAAAAATCTAATGATAATGATATTATTGGTTATAAAATTTACTGGCGATTAACTACTTCACCGCAATGGGAAAATAGCCGATTTGTGGGAAATGTTGATTTTTATGAACTCAAAGGAATTGTAATCGATAATTATTTTTTCGGAGTTGCAGCGGTTTATAAAAACGGACATGAAAGTCTGATAACATTTCCTAAAGATATTATAAGATCTACCTTTAAAAGAAATTAAAAAAATCCCGTCAAGTTTATTGACGGGATTTTGTTTATACGTTTGCTTTATTCAACTTACTATTTTTATAGCTAAATCCAAAGTAAATGGCTAATCCAATTAGCAACCAACAACTGAAATAAATCCAATTCCAAACACTTAATTCTGCCATCATATAAAGACAACAAACCAAACCTAATAGCGGAATTAAAGATAAGTTTTTACGCCATGACCATGAAGCAAAGTATACTAACGACAATAGGAAAATCCACATCGGTATTTTGTGTTTGAACAATTGAAAACCACTTTCATATTTTAAATTGTTATCAATTGGTAACGAATTAACCACATTCTCATATGCTTTATCATCCTCAGAAATCTTACTCAAAACTTCTTCTAAATCGGCTGAAGCGTCTTTAACCAAAAGATTTTGTTGCAAGTAAGTCATAACCTCTTTTACTTGAGTTTCTTCAAGTGAAGTCACAATAGTCGTCGGATTATTGATTTGTTTTTCATTGGTAATAAAATCCATCGTTGCCTTTTTGTTAACCGTAAATGCAATAATAGCTCCAACAAGAAGTAGCAACGGAAATATATATTTTGAATTCACATAAGGCGTTTTAAACTTTCCTCTTGGAATATCAGGTTTGTTTTGCAAAACAAGAACTCCAGCACAAACTAAAACAAAGGCAAATAAGGTTCCAATACTACATAAATCGGTTACCATAGTAAGATTTAAAAACAAGGCCGGAATTGCCACAACAAATCCAGTTACAATCGTTGCGTAAGAAGGCGTTTTGTATTTTGGATGTACTTTAGAGAATCGTTTTGGTAACAATCCGTCACGACTCATACTCATCCAAATTCTAGGTTGTCCCATCTGGAATACTAATAAAACACTTGCCATTGCCACTACGGCACTCACGGCAATAATTCCAGACATCCATTTTAAATCCAATTTATCAAATACAAATGCTAATGGATCACCAACATTCAAATCGGCGTAATTCACCATTCCTGTCAAAACTAATGCTATAATAACGTATAAAATGGTACAAATAATAATTGCCCACATCATTCCTTTCGGCAAATCTCTCTGCGGATCTTTACATTCTTCTGCTGTCGTTGAAATAGCATCAAAACCAATGTAAGCAAAGAAAACTGCCGAAACTCCTTTCAAGATTCCTCCTACTCCATTAGGTGCAAACGGAGTCCAATTAGCAGTATCTACATAAAAAACACCAACTGCTATAACTAATAATATGATACAAAGTTTTACAACAACCATCAAGTTACTGGCATTTCTAGACTCTTTCATTCCTCTGTAAACCAGATAGGTAATGATAACAATAATCAATAATGCAGGTAAATCGGCAACTAAATGAAAAGAACCAATCGTTGGCGATGTAGTGTAGGCTGTATAAGCTAATTGCAGACTTTCAGATAAATTTTCAAATGATTTTCCGCCATTCATTAATGCTGTAGCTTCTTCAAAACCTTTGGAAGCCGTAAGATAATCCATTTGAATCCATTGGGGTAAATGCAATCCGCCACTCTCGAGAAGTCCTGTAAAATAATCACTCCAGGAAATCGCAACGGTAATATTTCCGATGGCATATTCCATAATCAAGGCCCAACCGATAATCCAAGCAATAATTTCACCAAAAGCTACATACGAATACGTGTAGGCACTACCAGAAACTGGTACCATTGAAGCAAATTCAGCATAAGCAAAAGCGGCAAAACTACAAGCAACAGCGGTAAAGATGAATAAAAAGATAACTGCTGGTCCACCATCTGAACTAGCTTTACCGATGGTACTAAAAATACCAGCGCCAATTATAGCTGCAATTCCAAAAGCAGTTAAATCTCTCGCAGTTAAATGTTTGCCCAAACTATTATGTCCATCAGCTTCATTTCTTGCTACTTGATCATTAATATCTTGTACTGTCTTTTTTCTAAATAATGTGGAAAAATTCATATTTAACGAATAGTTTATTGATGATTTATACAAAAACAAATATAACATAATTTCACATTGATTTACAAAATTGAAAAATTACAAACTATAATTAAAATCTATTAAAAAATAAATTTAAAGGATAAATTATCTATACTAACTTAATTTTTAATTTATAAATTTGTTAGAATTAAAATTGAAATTATAAACAATCAACAATAAAAAAGTTTTAAAACTAAATAATTACTAAAATTTATGGAACATTCAAACGACATTAGCAAATGCCCATTTCATCAAAATCAAAAAGGTTTGAGCGATGGTGTGAAAAATCAAGATTGGTGGCCAAAAGCACTTAACTTAGATATTTTACACCAACAAGATTCAAAAACTAATCCACTTGGAGAGGATTTTAATTATGCCGAAGAATTCAAAAAATTGGATTTACAAGCTGTAAAAAATGACTTAAAAGCGTTTATGACCGACAGTCAAGATTGGTGGCCTGCCGATTGGGGACACTATGGTGGATTGATGATTAGAATGGCTTGGCACTCTGCTGGAACTTACAGAATTTCTGATGGTCGTGGTGGCGCAGGAACTGGAAACCTTCGTTTTGCTCCACTTAACAGTTGGCCTGATAATGGAAACTTAGATAAAGCTAGAAGACTTTTATGGCCTATCAAAAAGAAATATGGTAACAAAATTTCATGGGCCGATTTAATGATTTTAGCCGGTAATATGGCTTATGAATCTATGGGATTAAAAGTGTTTGGATTTGCTGGTGGACGTGAAGATATTTGGCATCCAGAAAAAGATATTTATTGGGGTGCAGAAAAAGAATGGTTGCAAAAATCTGGTGGTGAAGGAAGTCGTTATTCTGGAGAAAGAGATTTAGAAAATCCATTGGCAGCTGTAATGATGGGATTAATTTATGTAAACCCAGAAGGTGTTGACGGACAATCTAATCCATTAAAAACTGCTCACGATATGAGAGTTACGTTTCAAAGAATGGCAATGAACGATGAAGAAACTGTTGCCTTAACTGCTGGTGGTCACACGGTTGGAAAAGCGCATGGTAATGGTGACGCATCTATTCTAGGTCCAGAACCAGAAGCTGGAGCCATCGAAAATCAAGGATTTGGTTGGATGAATCCAAAAGGAAACGGAAATGGAGCTGACACAGTAACAAGTGGATTGGAAGGTGCTTGGACAACACATCCAACACGTTGGGATAATGAATATTTTACTTTATTATTAAACCACGATTGGGAATTAAAGAAAAGTCCAGCTGGAGCAAGTCAGTGGGAACCTATAAACATGAAAGAGGAAGACAAACCTGTCGATGCTCATAATCCATCTGTAAGAAGAAATCCTATTATGACGGATGCTGATATGGCATTAAAAATAGATCCTGAATACAGAAAAATTTCTGAAAAATTTCATAATGACCAAGCGTATTTCTCTGAAGTTTTTGCAAGAGCTTGGTTCAAATTAACACATAGAGATTTAGGTCCGAAAGACAGATATTTAGGTGCTGATGTTCCTGCAGAAGATTTGATTTGGCAAGACCCAGTTCCAAAAGTAGATTACACTTTATCGGATGCTGAAATTGAAGATTTAAAATCAAAATTATTAAACAGCGGATTAACAAGAGCTGAATTAATAAACACGGCTTGGGACAGCGCAAGAACTTTTAGAGGTTCCGATTATAGAGGTGGCGCAAATGGTTCTAGAATACGATTAGAGCCACAAAGAAATTGGGTTGCCAATGAACCAGAAAGATTACACAGAGTTTTAACTAAACTTGCCGAAATTCAAGCAGGTTTGAGTAAAAAAGTGAGTATTGCCGATTTAATTGTTCTTGGTGGAACTGCAGCTATCGAAAAAGCAGCACAAGAAGGTGGATTTAATGTGAAAGTTCCTTTCCATGCTGGAAGAGGCGATGCTTCACAAGAAATGACTGATGTAGAATCGTTTGAAGTTTTAGAACCAACTAACGATGCTTTCAGAAACTTTATGAAATCTAAATATGTAGTGCAACCTGAAGAATTGATGCTAGACAAAGCACAACTTCTTGGATTGACTGCTTCAGAAATGACGGTTTTAATTGGAGGAATGCGTGTTCTTGGCACCAACTATAACGGAACTAAACACGGTGTTTTTACCAATAACGAAGGTGTTTTGAGTAACGACTTCTTTGTGAATTTAACCGATATGAGCTACAGTTGGAAACCAGCAGGCGATAATTTATACAACATCGTTGATAAAAAATCGGGTGCAACCAAATGGACTGCAACTAGAGTTGACTTGGTTTTTGGTTCTAATTCTGTTTTGAGAGCTTACGCTGAAGTGTATGCACAAGACGATAACAAAGAAAAATTTGTAAAAGATTTTATCAATACTTGGTCAAAAGTGATGCATTTAGATCGTTTTGATTTGAAATAAGAACTTCCAAGTTAGTATTGTTTTTCTGAAAAACCACCTTTTTAAGGTGGTTTTTATTTTTTATGCAATTATTAGCACTTAAAAAAACATATAGTGAAATTTTTATATTAATTTTTTGTAAGAAATTTATTGATAATTTTTATCTATTAATACATTGTAAAATGTAATAAATATCATGTTTTATATAACCTTTGTGGTTGTAAATTTGTAATCAGAAAAACATTAATAACATTAAATAAAAACAATCATGGCATTAGTTGGAAAACAATTCCCAAACATTACCGTAGACGCCATCTCTTTTATGGGAGATAACTTAAAAATCAACGTTTTAGAAGAAGCTAAAAACAACAAGAAAAAAGTAATTTTATTCTGGTATCCAAAAGATTTTACATTCGTTTGCCCTACAGAATTACACGCTTTTCAAGCAGCTCTTGAAGAATTTGAAAAAAGAAACACAACTGTTATTGGTGCTTCTTGCGATACTAACGAAGTACACTTTGCTTGGTTAAATACAGCTAAAGACAATGGTGGAATTGAAGGTGTAACCTACCCTATTTTGGCAGATACAACTCGTAACCTTTCAGCTGCTTTAGATATTCTTGATGCAGAATGGGTTTATAATGAAGAAATCAACGACGAAATCTTAGAAGGTTCTAATGTAACTTTCAGAGCAACTTACTTAATTGACGAAGACGGAAAAATCTTCCACGAAAGTGTAAACGACATGCCATTAGGTAGAAACGTAAACGAGTACTTGAGATTAATCGATGCTTACACTCACGTTCAAACTAAAGGTGAAGTTTGTCCTGCAAACTGGGAAGAAGGAAAAGACGCAATGAGCGCTGATAGAAATTCTACTGCGGCTTATTTAGCAACTCACTAAATTAATAAATTCCAATATTTTAAATTCCAAATTCCAATCATAAAAAATTGGAATTTGGATTTTGAGATTTGAAAATTCAAAAAAATTATGTTTACAGAAATAGAACAAGATAATTTAGCTGAAGTAGTTGCTTCAAACGATGTGGTGGTTGTGCAATATGCTGCTAGTTGGTGCGGTAATTGTCGTATCATGAAACCAAAATTCAAAATGTTGGCTTCTCAAAACGAAAGCGTTCCATTCCTAATTGTAGATGCGGAAAAATTTCCAGAGTCAAGAAAAATGGCTAAAGTGGATAATCTTCCAACTTTTGCAACCTTTAAAAATGGCGTTTTAGTAAACCAAAGCCAAACAACTAAACTAGAAGTATTGACCGAATTGGTTAATGAAGTAGTTTAAGTTTATTGTTAATAGTTAATAGTTGATGGTTTAACAATGAACAACAAACCATAAACCACAAATAAAAAAAATGAAATTACCTGTAATAAAACACTTAACGCAATTTATTGAAGTCAACGATCAAGACTATTTGATTGAAACCATTGAAGTGTTAGAAAACCTTTGCGAAGTGCCAAGTTTGAAGGACGAGGAATTGGAAGTCATCGGCGAGTTAATTTCGAATATGTATGGCGCCATCGAAGTTCATAAAATGATCAAAGACGGCAAAGACAAGAAAGAAGCACTCAACGACTTCATGAAACGTGTACTCGGCTCTATCGATAAATAAAAAACAAACTCTCAAGAAATTGGGAGTTTTTTTTTGTTGGTGATTTGTTGGAATTTGATATATTTGATTGAAATAAGCTAAAAGTAGCGCTAATCATACCAAATTTGGGTGTATAGGCGCTATAACGTAGCGACTATATACAAGTTAACTGCAAGCGTTTCTCACGAGACAAAAAAATAATATTGCAAACTAGAAAAATATCAAAAACTATACTTATAGTCCGTTGCTACATAAACTACAAATACGCAAATTTGTAATCGTGGACATAAGAGTAAAAATAGGTATTCGACTTAAAGAACTTAGAAATGAAAAGAGTTTAAGTCAAGAAAAGTTCTCATTCATTTGTGAACTTGATAGAACCTATATCGCAAGTATTGAGCAAGGAAAAAGAAATGTTTCAGCAGCTAATATTGAAAAAATTGCTAAAGCACTTGATATGTCTGTTTATGAATTTTTTAAATCAGATTTATTTAAGTAAAAATGGACATTCAAGAATACGAAAAACTTATTACAGATCAATTAGATGAACTTGTTGGTAATATTATAAGTCAAAATCCAAAACTAAACATTGCGGTTAAGAAAGGTGAACGAGTTGGAGATGGAATTAGTAAATTCCTTGAAAATAAGTTTGTAGAATTTTCTAATGACCATGAATTTTTTTGTGACTCTATAGCTTCTCCAGAAGGTAAAACTAAAAATCCATTTGATGTACAAACAGTTTTTAAAATCAAAGATCACGAAGAACTAATTTGGATAGATTTTAAAGCAGTTAATGTAGATAATGAAGACACTAATCCTGATAGCGGAACTCCAGATAAAATAATAACCTTAATACAAAATGGTCATTTTTATTTAGCCTACATAATTGTATACTACAAAGGTTCAGATAACGGATTGGAGTTTGTTGAAAATGACAATAAGTTTGTAAAATCTTACTTTCTTAAAAATGTAAGTTCAACTATGCGAATTACTCCTGCAAATCAAATGCAAGTAAATGGTTTTTCAGAAACTGTTTATAGAACTAGAGAAGAGTTTTTAGATTTTCTATTACAGAAAAAAATAGAATCTAATGAAAGAAAACTTAAAAAAGCAACTCAAGAATTAGAAAATTTTAAAACTGGAATTCTTAAAGTTAAAACAGCAAAACAAACTGAAATAACTATTGATTTGTTAAAAAAATTAAATACCGAACAAGAAGAAAAGATCAAAAAACTTTAATGCTTTTTTCAATATTTTCAATTTCAGCTTCGCTGAAATTATAATATTTATAAACAATTTCATTGATTTGATTTTTAAAAATTTCCTTTGAATGAAAATCTTTAAATAATTCTTTACATAAAGAAGAAATATTATTTTGTAAGTTAATATCGCTTGGAATATTTATCGTTCCTAAATCTCCTATCTTTATCTGTGGTTGCTTTCCTTGTGAAAATCTTATTATATTCATTTGTTGAGAATAATAAGTAACGAAATCAGTATTTAAGAAACCGCATAAGAAATATAAAAAATCAATAGTCTTTTGTGAATTATCTCTTAATGAAAAAACATATAAACTATTATTTGCAGCACTTTTTCCTAAATCAATCGTAGCTATTATTTCTTTGGCTGACTGTCTAATAAATAATTTTGGGTTATTGTAAATAATAGTTTCACCTAATCCTAATCTCTTTTTGTTTTTTATTCCTTGTTTTTCGAGTTCGATTTTTAATTCATCATTGATTGAATCTTGCAATGATTTATTGTAAAAAAAATATTTTTTATAATCTAAATTACCAAACTTTTCACAAAGCGATTTTGAGCCTTGATAATAAGGATATAATAACTTTTCCTCTCTATTTTCTTTCTCAAAAAATGTAAACTTATCCTCCATATCTAAGAGCATAACACATGTTCTCAAATTTTTATTTGGAAATAATTGAAGTATCGTTTTGTCCTTCTTCTCTTTTACTTTATCTAATATCAGTTTTGAAATTGAGCAACCATTATAACGAAATTTATATTCATCATTTTTATTATACCAACTTACCTGTTCTACAAAATAATTGTTTTGGGTTTTATGGTCAATAATCTGAACTTTATTATTTACACATTTTGATTTTGATAATTTAATTATTACCTGACCACTTGCAACATCAAAATCTTTAATATTTACTTGTAACTCTATAATAGTTGTATTATCTAACAAATATTTACGAGTAAATTCATATGCCGTTTCGAAAAATGAAACATCAATAATAAAACTCAATTTGCCATTATCTTTTAAAAAGTCCAGAGAATGTTCAATAAATAGCATCACTAAGTTTAATTTCCCATTTTTTACGGAACTTGGAAACTGATGATAATTATTAAGATAATTTACCCTTTGCTCTTCATTTTCTTTTTTATCTCTTCGTCCATATAATGTTACATATGGTGGATTCCCTATCACATAATCAAATGAATTATAAAGTTCCGAAAAAGGTGTTTTCCTAATTTCATCAAATAAAGAAATTCCAGTAGATACTTTATCAGTAAAATCCCAAGTTATTCCATTAAATGAACCTTTAAATTCTTCATTAAACAGGAAAGAATACAACTCTTCAATATTTCTCTTTGTTTTTTCAACCATTTCTTCTTGAACATCTACAAAGAAAATATTGTTTGAAATAAATTTAGAAATGATTACTTTATCGGGGAATTGTAGATATAAATCTGTCAAAAGTTTTAAAATAAAAATTCCTTGACCACAAGATGGTTCAAGAATTTTTTTTGATAAAATCTCCGAATCAACAATAATAATGTTTAATAAATTTTCTACTGTATCTAAAGAATTAGTTAAAAAAACACCTTTCTTTTTCCTATCCTTAGAAATTAAATTTTGCTCATAGTCACTTTGACCAAAAGCCATTCTATTTAAAAATGAGGATATTTTACTAGTGCTTATAATTTCTTTAACTTCCATCGATATCTGTATTTAAAAACAAAGGTAAAATAAAAAACAGAAATGATACTTATAATCAACAAAACTTATCAACATAGAAATTGACAATACGCCAGCAGTTAACACGTGTTTTGCGCTATTGCTGGGCTTGCGCTTGCTATTTTGTTCTTCGTGGAAAATAATCTGGTGACTACAACTCTATCTTTCAAAGAAAATTTGTAGGTTTGTTTGGTTCGTGATTGCAGCAGCAACAGACGCAAAGCACGGGAACGTTACCAGCAATTTTACGTGACGAAAATTTTAAAAAAGAAACCATAATGGAAAAAGAAACAAATGAAAGTTATGTTCGTTGGCAAAATATCAGAATAACACAACTTGGCTTTGCAAATAATCTGATAATTGGTCTAAGTATCGTTGCATTAGGTTATTTAATGAATTTTGTTACTAAGACAAATACATTTAATTCAATTCAAAAAATATTAATTTGGTTTAGCTGTCCATTGTTGTTAGTTTCGTGTTTCCTCGGAATACTTTTAATATTAAACAGACTTGAAGATTTTAGAATTACGGCACAAATTGCGCGTAAACGCGAACTTAAAGAAAAAATAGATATTGAAATACTACGCAACGAGACTAAAGAAATTGGAAAAAAAACTTGGAATTTGTTTATTTGGCAAATATCAACATTCTTTGCAGGTATTGTCTGTTTAACATTTATAATCTCAATGAGTTTTATTCAAAAAATAATATAAAATATCCAAAATAAATTCAAATATTATGTCAGCACAAAAAGAAAAATTAAAATCTTTCTTAAAAGATGAAAACGAAGAAATTATTAAAATTATCAATAATGAATTAAGTTCAGAAGAACTTAAGTTTGTTATTGACTATATCGAGAAACTAAATACAATTTCTGCGCATAAACTCACAAACATTGGGCATTCTCAACAAGGTGATTTATTTGTAAATTGTGAAACAGGAATAACTTATATAAAATAAAAATTATGAAAAAAACATTTACAATAATTACATTATTATTTTGTTCATTTTATTTACAATCTCAGAACTTAACAATAAATGAACTTGCAGCGTTAAGAAAGAAAAGTTTTGGAAATGTAGAAGAAATTTTAAGCAACAAAAATTGGACATTTATACAAGGAGATCAGCCAATTTCTGAAAAATTAGGCAGTGCAGTTTTTGCATATAATAAAGAGGAATATACTGATAAATCAAAAGCATTTCTTGATTTTTTGTATAATAACACAGAAGATAATTCTATATGTGAACATCGTATAGTTTTACAATTTTTTGATAAGACAAAATATAATAGCTACATAAATAGCTTTAAAACTTATGGATGTAAGCTTATAAAATCAATAATTGAAGATGGAAATATAGTCAAGGTTTACCAAGGTGAAACAACAACTTTTAAAGTAACAATCATAACAACTAAAAATGAGATGGAAGTAACTAACACTATTTATAAATTTTTTATTCTTGGAAATCTAGATTACTCATTATATTTTGAGTAATATTCAAAATCAAATAATGGTCTAAATATAAAAAACTGCTGGTAACAGCGGTTTAGCTCCATTACGCCTGTAAGGTATTGATTTTACTGATATTTTACTTACTCAAAATTCAATAAGTACAACATAAGTACAACAAATCAAAAGTTATTTATATAGCTATAAATCCCAACACTATTAAGCTGTGCTTCCCTATTCATAGTTTGAAATTCTGCCAACCTACTACAATAAAATTTATCAGTTGCTTTTGCATACCCATTGATCAAAAGCAAATCATTTAAACATTCTCCTCCTGGAAGAATTACATAAGCTAATTGCCTTTTCCAATAGTCATAATAGTTATTGGTCTCTGTAATAATTGTAACGTTTGTTTTGGGCGGTGCAACCGACAAAACATACTCCAATGACATAAAACCAAATTGACGCAGGAAATGTGCTGCTAAATGGCTTTTTTGCTCCTCCTCTATCATCTTTCTATTGATATGCACTTCGGGTGCATCTAATCCATAAAGACGAATTCGTTTTTGCAATTGAGAGAAAAGATGGCTAATGATGATGCTATCACCATCAATGACTTCTTCAATTTGCCAATGGGTTTCCACTATATACGGTGCTTTTGCGTTGTATTGCATTGATTTTCAATGTTTTAAGTTATTAATAATCAAAGATAATGATTGAACTTTGTTAAATCAAAATTCATTAATTATTAACGTTTTAAAATTTAAAAAAATGGCAAGACAAAAAGGCGCTTTAAAGTATGTAGGAACTCTAGGTGATGTTCGACACTTTAAAATTAAAGGACAGGAAGGCTACTTTGCAGGCATGGTAGGCGGACCAACAGGTGACCAAGTTTTAACTGCACCTGAATTTGAGAGAACCCGTGAGAATATGAACGAATTTGGTGCTTGCGCCAAAGCAGGAAAAGCAATTCGCACAGGATTATCTCAATTGATGAAACAAATGGCAGACAGCCAAGTAACTGGAAGATTAACTTCAATAATGAAGAAAATCAACCTTGAAGACCAAACGGAAGCGAGAGGTTATCGCAAAATTGAAATCACAACACAAAGAAATTACCTTAAAGGTTTTGAGTTTGACAAAAACATTTCTTTCAATGGTATTTTCAATGCTCCGTTTTCTGTAACTCATGAAGCTACAAGAGAAACAGGTGATTTAGTAGTACCATCATTTAACCCTGCTAATTTGGTAAATGCTCCTGCTGGTGCAACGCATTTCAGATTAATTACAGCTTTAACAGTTGTAAGTGATTTTGAATACAACGCAACAACAAACAGCTATGATCCAATGGATGCCGAATTGAATGAAGTAAACAACATTCAATATTCTGGTTATTTGAGTTTGACAACTGTTGTACCTGCTACAACAATTACAGCAACATTGCCAAATGCTGCTTTACCAACTGCAAATACTTCTGTATTGCAATGTATTGGAATTGAGTTCTATCAACAAGTTGGAGCAAATTACTACTTGTTTGCAAGTGGCAACTGCTTAAAAGTTGAGGACGTTTTCTAAAAGAAAATCCTAAAGATTCCTCACCAAAAGTGAGGAATTTTTTATTTAACTTCAAATCTATTCATCCAATGAAAAGCAAAATAATAAGAATAGCACAGGGCAAAAATAGCACGTTAAGTCAGTTGTATATCAATGATATTTTTCAATGCTATTTATTAGAAGATAAAATCAGAGTTGAAAAGGTTCCAACACAAACAGCCATTCCATTAGGAGCATTTACTTTAAAGCTAAATACTCAAGGAGCAAAAAATGTGAATTATAAAAAAGCATTTGGAAAGCTTCACGAAGGAATGATTGAAATAACCGGAATACCAAATTTCAGTTATGTATATATCCACACAGGAAACACTATAAAAGAAACAAACGGATGTCCGCTTTGTGGATTTGGTTTCCAATTTACTGAAGGTGAATATGTGGTAACGCAAAGTGTTGCAGCTTACAAAATGGTTTATCCAAAATTGGTATCCCTGGCCAAAAGCACTTCAAATAAAATCGCAATTGAAAACAACTTTCAATTTTAAAATCAGTTCGTAATGGAAAATGTAAATAATATCACGGTGCTTTTTGGCTCTCTAATTAGTGTTCTGCTTTCGGTTGTGGCTTATTTTATCAAGCAATTACACACCGATTTCAAAAGAATGGAGAAAGATTTAGTTGAAGTTAAAACTATGGCTTTAATCATTAAAACTGAATTCAAAAGCGGAAATGATTTATTGAACCAAAAAGTAGAATACCTAGAAAAAAGAGTAAACAATATTGAATTATCAATTTTAAAAAATCAAGACAATGAAAAATAAAAATATGAGTGTTGTTGAACGCGTGAAAGCTCCAACACCAAAATGGTTCAAAGTGTTAAGAACTATTGGAATTACATTAGCTTCTGTTGGTGGAGCTATCTTAGCTTCTCCTGTTGCTTTGCCTGCTGGCATCGTAACTGCAGCAGGTTATTTGTTACTTGGTGGAACAGTCGTTACAGCAGTTTCACAAACTGGAGTAAAATCGGAAGAAGAACCGAAAATTGCACCTGAAGAAAAGGTGGAACAATAAAAAAGAATTGCTTCAGTAAAAAAATTAAGCTCCGTTTATCGGAGCTTTTTTAGTTTAAAACTTTTTTTAGCAATGCTTTGCATCGTTTTTATAGATTTTATTAAACTGGTGCATTTATATTGCTTTTATGTTGCACTCAAATAGCTGATAAAGTGCAATAAAGTAGATTTGATTTTAAATAAAGTCAAATCATCGGTTGCAGTAGCGATATAAAATAACTCTTCGCATATCATTGATAAGATTTAGATTTTCATGGAAACGTTTTTCGCTTTGTTCCAAAAGCTTTAAAGTTTCGATGTTTTTAACGTGTTCCTTGTGGTCTTTTATCTCTTGGTTCACTTTTATTGAAAATTCTTTTCTAATGTCGTGTAGGTTCAAAAATGGGATTACTGAACCTCTAAGGAATTGATGCCAAAATTTAGTTTTCCAAAGTGCATAAGCAGTTAAATTTATGGTGTCAAAATCAGATTCATTTTCAAAAATGATAACGAAACTGTTTGTAAATGGCTCTTTTTGTGGCTTTCCGCTGTTCATTCCTTTGTTAAGTAGGAAAAAATGCGGTTTTGTGTAGATAGTGTCCTTTTTGTGGGTTTTAATGATAAATTTCAGCATAACATCGGCTTTAAAAAATTAGATTAATTTTCAATTTTTTGCGGTGTTTCTTATGAAATGCAGATGT
>LNDX01000012.1 GCA_001464475.1 Flavobacteriaceae bacterium Ga0077528
CCATTGTAAACTCTAAATCGGTACATAATTGCTCCATTAACTCCGTCTGCAATAATTAACTCAGAGTTACTTGTAACTTGATAGTTATTACATTGAACCGATCTAACTTGTGTAGTTGGATAAGCTGGAGTATTGATATCACATGGTGTACCATAAGGTAAGAAGGTACCATCAGTATTTCTTAATGAAACTTCTACTCTATAAGTACTAGCATACAAGATACCTGACAATTGTGTCATGTTAAACTTATTAGCTGGTTGTGTAGTTTCTTGAGAAGCTCCTGTTGGAACACCTGCAATTACTCTTGTAACTCTAAATCTATAAGCAGTAACATTAGAAACAGCTCCTGCATTTATCCATTGGTTCATGGCTGTTAATGTACTTCCACATTGTGCTCCAATTGTTGAAACTGGATTTGGTGTGTTTAAGTAACATGCTGGGCCATAAAAAGATTGCCATACACCATTCATCATTACAGCAACTTCAAACATGTATCTTGAATTATAAGTCGTTCCTGGAACGTTAGCCAATGAAATATTATTTACTGGTCTGTCAATGATAACTGGTGCAGCAATTGGTAAATTAGTATTCATATCCACTTTAGTGATTCTGAATCTATATCCTTGAGCTAAATTAGACCATGTAGCAGTAACTGTAGAGAACCAACCAGCTAAAGTAGTTCCACAAGTTGCTGGAGCAATAGTTGAACAATTTGTATTAACTAGTAAAACTACACTTGTACCACTTGTTGGAACTAATGGACAACTTGGCGTCACGTCAACTCTTGTTACACTTGTAACAACAACTGATTGACCGGTTGTAGCCAAGAATACTTCGAATGTACCAACACCAGAAGCATTAGCAACAACGTTAACTGGTGTTTGTGAAACACCTCCTAAAGTATAGGCAATTGTTGAAGTACTGTTAGCTACTAATCCAGATACTGTTAAAGTAGCATTTGTATTTAAACAAGCTGTAGTTGTCGAAATTGAACCATATGTTACTGAATTAACAGTAACCATTACCACATTACTTGTTGCTGAAGAACAAACTCCACTAGTAACAACAGCTTGATAATACGTTGTAGAAGTTAAACTTCCTGTATTAAGTGTAGCTGATGTTGCACCTGATATGTTAGACCAAGTCGTTCCATTAGCAGATTGTTGCCATTGGATTGAACCAACATTACCAGATAAACTAATTGTAGTAGCGCTTCCTGAACATAATACTGAAGCAGCTGCACTAGCAGTACCTGCAACAGATGTTGGATTAACCGTAACAGAGCTTGTAGCTGCAGTCACAAAACATCCAGTTGCTGTATTTGTAACAGTAACATTGTAAACACCTGAAGCCGCTGGAGTCGCATTAGCAATACTTGGATTTTGTAAAGCAGAAGTAAATCCGTTTGGTCCTGTCCAAGCATATGACAGAGCGTTTGGTGTGTAAGTAATACTTTGGTTATTAACTAAACTTGCCGTATTGAATGAATATTGCTGAGCTGCAGTTGCACTATAGTTAAGTCCAACAGTAGCTGAACCACCATTATCATTAGCCGTAGCTCCTGCAAAAACAACGTCAGGATATACTAAATGTATTTGACCTGATAATAAATCCAATTGAATTTGGAATGTAATAGTCCCTGTTCCTGTAGCAGCAAAACTGTCTTCATTAGTCCATTGAACTATGTATTTATTACCAACAGTCTGTGTTCTAATTGAACCTCCAGCTCCAGGAGTTAAATCATCCCAATATGCACAAATAGCAGCAGCACCAGCATCTCCTAAGCCCGTAGTGGCACCAGAAGCAGCTTGTGGTAATGCAGCATTTGTCCAATATACATTACCCGATGTAGCACCAAGCACCATTACACCATTGTTACCAATAGCCGCAGTAGTATAAGGTACTGTATTATATGTAAATGTTGAAGGTAAAGTAACATAATGCTCAGAATCATCTGAAATAGCTCCTACAGAAGTTCCTGAAGTACTAATATCTATAAAAGCAACACCACTATTAGGGTTAACCGCATATCCTGTCAATAATTGAGTAGAAGCTGTTAAACTTAAAGTAGATCCTTCACAAGTAGGTGAAGCAGTCAATGTAGGTACGTTAGGTAAAGCATTAACTGTTACCGTATAAGTAACAGGAGTTCCTGTACATCCGTTTGCTTTTGGAGTAATTGTTATTGTAGCCGAACCAACAATACCTGTAAAAGAAGGAATTTCTGTTATATTTGTTTGATTAGCTAAACCAATAGATGCCCCACCTGTAATGTCAAAAACAACACCACTTGGAGTACCTGTTAATGGAATAGAACTAATTGGAGAACCAAAACAATAGTTTTGTGTTGCAGGTGCGGTAGCTGTTGGTGTTGGGTTAACAATTAAACTAACAGGAGTGCTAGTAGCAGTAGTTCCACAAGATGGAGTAACTAAAACTGTATAACTTCCTGATTGTGCAACTGCTGCATTAGTTATTACATAACTTGCTGAATTAGCACCAACAATATCAACACCATTCAATTTCCATTGGTAAGTTAAACCAGGACCTGTAGCAACAACAGTAAAAGTAGTTGTACCTCCTTGACAAATAGGTGCGGGAGCAACTGGTTGAGTAGTAATTACAGCATCTGTAACTACATTAACCGTTGGAGTTGATGCTGTTGCATTACAACCTGTTGTAGATGAAGTAACAACAACACTATAAGTTGTACTAACAGTTGGATTTACAATTGGATTTTTCAATGTTGAAGTAAATCCTGCAGGAACAGAAGACCAAGCATACGTATATGAAGGTGTATTTCCTGGTGTAAAACGATACACTCTACCATTGTCTGGTAAAAGCGGTGCAGCGAAAGTACCAACTGCACAAGTAGAAGTACTACTTCCGCTTAGTGTTGGTGATGCCCATGAACCTGTATTAGATAAAGATCTTACATTCACAGAAGCAGCACTAGCGCCTCTAAGTCCAACTTGAACAGTACCTGCACCAGTTCTAGCAGATGAAGAAGTAAATGAACCATAACGCATTTCTACTACATGTGAACTCTCATACAACCACACTTGGAAATTTGCAGTTTGTGGATTAATCGTTCCTGAGAAACTTCTAACATTTACCCACTCTATTTTGGTAATTCTGTTTGGAGCTGTTCCAGTAGTTTGAACATAATAAGAAGTCGAAACAGTATTATTACCATTCAAGTCGCGGCTAAAAGCAGCTATAACATTATTTTCAGTACCATTTAAGGAATTATAATTAGTAGTTGCTGTAGAACCACTTCCTAAACTTAACCAACCATTTGTATTAATTTTAAAATTTGTGTAAGGTGTTCCACCAAAATTAAAGGTAAACGGTAAAGTTTGAGCAGCTGATATACCATCATCCATTGTTGCAGTAGCACTCGATGATAATAAACTAACTGCTACAGTTCCAGGACCACCAACAATTGATTGAAATGGTGAAGTAGTATTAGTAAATGTATAAGCCCCAATATTTGATGGAGTAAATGACTGGTCTCCACTAGAGTCAAGTTGAACTGGTCCTCCAGTACAAACTTCAGTTAAAGAAGCAGTAGCTTGCGCAGAAACTGCATTTCCTACCACTACATTTACTGTCGTTGAATTTACACAACCTGAAGCATCTGTTCCTACAACTGTGTATGTTGTATTTACTGATGGTGAAGCGGTAACTGTTGCTCCAGTTGTATCTGATAAACCTGTTGCAGGTGACCAAGTATAAGTTGAAGCACCAGAAGCAGTTAAACTAACTGGCGAACCAGGAACGCAATAACTTGCAGAACTAGGTGTCACTGTTATTGTAGGCTGTGTTACAGTCAAAGTAGCAGTAGCAGAAGTTACTGAACCACATGGAGAAACTCCATTTACTATAGCTCTGTAATAGCTTACACCAACTGGTGTTGAACCTGTTACACTAACATTTAAAGAAGCACCTGAACCAACTGAAGTCCATCCTGAAGTACCATTTGATGAAACTTCCCATGAAATTGACCCCACAGATCCTGAAGTACCAACATTGAAAGTTGCCGTTCCTGTAGTTCTACAAACAGACAAGCTTGATGGTTCTGCAGAAATAGAAACACCTTCACTAACGTTTAAGGTTGCTGTAGTACTTGTAGGACTATTCGCTGGACCCAAAACAATTGCATAATAGCTATAACCATTAACACCATTAGCAAAATCTACTCCTGTCAATGTTAAGGTAGAATTTAAATTATTGAATGTTGCAGGCGTAGGATCGAAAGTAGAAATAGTGTAAGTAATTCCATTTGCAATTAATCCGTTAGTTAAAAGTACCGGTGGATTTGCATCATTTCTGTCTAAATACCACTGATATCCATCAACATCACCAGATGCTTCAATTGAGAAAGAAGTATTTCCAGAATTACATAGACCCGGATTAGAAACTGGATTTACAGCAATACCTGTATTACCCACAGCTAATAACGCGCTTCCAGAAGTTTCTGGTCCACAAGGACTTGTTCCTGAAACAACACATTGATATTCTCTTCCATTGAAACCTGTTGGGATATCTCCACCAGCAACAGATGTTATAGTTAGAGTAGAAGTAGTAACATTGCCTATAGTTGTAGTAGACACACTATAAGGTGGAGCGATAGTAATATCTGAAAAACCTCCATTTCCGTCAGTAGCTTCTTGCCATACAAATGATAAACCTGTACCGGTTGCAGATGAAGAGAATTGAGCATTAGAACCAGTAAGCGCCACTACATTAGATGGGCTATTAGTAATTGTAACTTGCTCTCTTACATTTATTGTGGTAGAAACTGTAGTAGAGCAACCATCATTAACTGTATAAGTTATTGTAGCAGTACCTTCAGAAAGACCTGTTACTACCCCACTTGCATCAACAGTTGCAATAGTTGGGTTTAATGTATTCCAAGTTCCACCAGTTGAAGATGATAATGTTAATGTATTTGGCATACATAATTCACTACCTCCTGTAATTGGTAAAACGGCAGGATTTGGATTAATAGTTAATGGACTTGTACTATATCCTGTTCCAAGAGGTGTTGTAACTTCAAGAGTTCCAGAAGTTGCTCCAGATGGAATGACAGCAGAAATAGAAACATCACTATTAAGTGTATAAGATACTGGAACACCACCTAAAGCTACATTTGTAGCTCCGTTGAAAGCATATCCAGATATTGAAACCGTACCGCCTTCAACACTACACAAAGATGCAGGTGTAAAACTAGTAATTTGAGGAGCTGGAATATCAATATTCCAGTTATCAACAGACATATCATAACTTCCAGCTAACCAGTTTCCTGTTAATCTGATGGTTACTCCTTGACCTACAAAAGCACCTAAGTAATATTTGTAATTTCTGTAAGACGCTGTTGGCGTATCATTGATAGTTCCAATTGTTGTATAATTAATACCACAATCAGTACTAACTTGAACATCTATTGTTCCCCAACCTGCAGCTGGTGGTCCAAATGGTGAAGCAAAGTTTGATATTTTTAAATCAAAAGACAAAGTGTGACCCACTAAAACTGGACCATACTTAGCTGATGTAAAAGTATTTGTAGTATTAGTAGAACTTAAGTTTGAAAAAGCATTAGCACCAGGATTTCCTGTTGCTCCTCTTAACGTTCCTACTGAATAACCTCCTGATTGCGTCCATCCTCCCAAAGTACTTAAAGTAGTAAATGGTTGAGCTAGAGGTAATGGATTCGAATTTGTATTTATTTCAGAAACAGAAGAAAAAGCATCAGTTGCTGAGTTTGTACATGTAACTTTTAAACGATACTGAATAGTTGCACCTGTAAAAGTTGGCGGTGTATACGCTAATGAATTAGCACCACTACCACCTATTGCATTTACCCATGTAACACCACTATTAGTAGATTGTTCCCATTGGTAAACAATACCAATATCTGCACTAGCACCAGTTACTGTAAAAGGAAGTACTGGTAAGTTTGGACAAACACTTTGAACTGCTGGAGTAGATGTTCCTCCAATTGGAGCACCTGAACAAATTGCACCAACTTTGAAATTATCAAAACCTAAATAATAGTCACCTGAAATCCAAGTTCCGTTAATTCTAATTTTGATGTCTTGACCTACATAAGCAGATAAATCATATAATTTATTTCTCCATCCACCGATACCATCATTAGTAACTGTTTCTAGGTTTGTATATGTAGCTCCATAATTAGTTGAAATTTGAACAACATAATTTCCTGAAGCTGCTGCAGGTGTATTAGTATCACTAAAGTTTACCAATCTGTAATCAAAAGTTAAGAATTGACCAGCTAAAACTGGACCAATATTAACCGTTGAAAAATTACCTGATGGAGTGCTACTCCATAAATTGATTGAAACCGCGTTAGTTGTTGGCGCTAAATTCGCAACTGCTCCGTATGAGAAACCTGTTGCTGACCAACCTGCTGGAGCAGTTGTAGTTGGAAAATCTTCCGTGTAAGGTGTTGGAACTACTAAAGGAGTAGCAAAACTACCAGCGCCTGCCCATGAAGATTGATCTATACCACTACAATTTGAACGTACCCAGAAAAAATAGTTTGTATTTCCTGCTAAAGTAGTTAAATTAGCACTTAACGAAGCAGTATTTCCTGTTGGTGTAGTTAAAGCTGTAGGAGGTGTACTAGATGTTGAAACATAATAATCATATCCATTTGCAGGAGGTGTTATTGATGCAGCCCAACTTATAGTAGCTGAATTCGTATTTATTGAAGAAGTAGTTAAAGCTGTTGGTTCAACACATGTTGGAGTTAAAACAGCAAACATATCGTCAATTGACATATCATTTGGAACACCATTATGAATTACTTCAATAAAGAAATAATATGCTCCTGTTGAAGGTGCAGTATATGAACCCTGAATTCTCTGATAAGTTGTATTTACAGGATTAGAAACCGTTGTTAACAAAGTAGCCCCTGTAACAGAAGGACTTGTGTTAACAAATAGTCTAATTGATGTCCAACCTGCTATTCCGTCAGTTAAGTACCAAGCACCAAAATCATAAGAAGTTGAAGCTGTTAAAGCTAAAGGAGCAGAATAAACATATTTATTTACTGTTGGTGTCCATCTAATGTTTTGATAAATCGTTCCGTTTCTTGGTGCAGCACCTGTTGCTGTAGTAGAACGAGTTAAAGGATGTGAACTTGTAACACAAGCAGGTAAAGCAGGTACAATAGCACTTTCAAATCCTTCATTATAAGGAATAGATAATGCTGTACAAGGCGTTGTAAATGAAGTTCCAGCTACCCATTCAGATTGCTCACTTAAACTACAATTAGATCTTACCCAATAATAATAAGTTGTAGTTGGTGATAAACTTGAAACAGAAACTGATAATCCAGCCACATTTCCTGTAGGTGTAGAACCAGCTAAAGGAGTTGTATTTGTTGTAGATAAAATATAATCATATCCACTTGCTGGAGGAGTCGTTGAAGCATTCCATGACAAAGTTGCTGAACTAGCTGTAACTGCCGAAGATGTTAAAGCTGATGGAGCAACACAGTTAGGAGATAATACTGCAAACATATCATCAATTGACATATCATTTGGAGTACCATTATGAATTACTTCAATGAAGAAATAATATTGTCCAGTAGAAGGTGGTAAATAGGAACCTTGAATTTTTTGATAAGTAGTATTAACAGGATTACTTACTGTAGTAAGTAATGTTGCACCCGATATAGAAGGTGTTGTATTTACAAATAATCTTATTGAAGTCCATCCAGAAATACCATCCGTCAAATACCATGCACCAAAATCATAAGATGTTGAGGCAGTTAATGCTAGCGGAGCAGAATAAACATACTTATTAACCGTTGGTGTCCAACGAATGTTTTGATAAATAGTTCCTGTTCTTGGTGCAGCACCAGTTGCTGTAGTAGAACGTGTTAAAGGATGAGAGCTTGACATACAAGCTGGTAGATTAGGCACAACAGCAGTTTCAAAACCTTCATTATAAGGAATTGAAAAAGCAACACATGGAGTAACGAAATTTGATGATGACCAAGTACTAAAATCACCTGCACCACAATTTGCTCTTACATAAAAAGTGTAATTAGTATTCCCAGATAAACTAGATACCGCTGTTGTTAAAACACCAGCGCCAGTTGTACCGCTTGTCACTAAACCAGCTGGACCAGAACCAGCAGCTCCAGAAGTTCTTACTTCATATTCGTAACCATCTGAAGGTGATGAAGCTGATGCATTCCAATTTAAGGTTGCGTTTGTAGCGGTTACACCAGTAGCATTTAATCCTGTTGAAGGAAGACAAGTTGGTGGTGGAGCTAATGTCAAGTTCATTCTGTAACTTCTTAGTTGTGTTGTTGTAAGATTACCAGTTATAGCAACACTATTAGAAGTACCTACTGCTTGTATTGGAGTAGTAGTATTATATGTCCATTGAAATGAACCAGTTGTTGGATTTCCAGTTCCAGCATTAATTGACCAGTCAACTGCAATTTCTATACCTCCAGTACCACCATATATAAATGGGGTTGAAAATGGAAACGTAACTGCACCAGTTGCTGCTAAATCTGCGGGAAGTACATTAGTATTATTATACACTAAGGTAGCACCAGATATCCATTGAGAAAAATTTTGTGTTCCAACTAAAGCCGAAGCGGCAGAACTTTTCATATAAATCCTCATAGTTGCCGTTCTACCAGCACTTAAAGTATTTACTGATGTCTTATAAAAAGCCATTGAAGTAATACTTTGTGAGGATGTTAATCCAGCTGCTGTAAGTTGAGCACTAGTTAATAGGTGCACACTTTGCGAAAAGTTAAATGCACTCCCAGCAGAAGACCTGTAAATGGGATCTCCATTTGTTCCTGCTATTGACGTCAAAGCACCTGTACCGATTGTGATTGTTTGAGAAAAGACATTGCTAAAATTAAATAGCATCATCATTACGAACAAACTCATAAGCCACGACGTTCGCATTTTGCCACTAGAATTGGGAGCATTCCCAACTACTTCTGGCTCTTGCGAGCTGAGTTTCGAAAATTTTCGATAACTCAGAGAATTGTAGTTATTCATCATAATTTAAAAATTGTGTTAATTAATGGGTTAAGATATTAATAATTTTAATATAACGTTAACATGTTTTTCATAAAAACGATGTAATTACAAAAAAAATCGTTGAAATACATGCGACAAAGAAATTTAACAAAAAAAAAAGCCCATACAAATATTGTATGGGCTTAACTAAATAATTAATTATTTAATTGTTAAAATAATATCTTTTTAGTAACAATAGTACCATTATCTGAAACTACTTTAACAAGTAAGATTTGTTGTGATGAATGAAGATTAGTTATCTTATGTTCTATTGCATTCACCTTATCGTTTGAATATATTAAACTTCCTCTGATATCAAATATTTGAACAGATTTCATTGGAGTTAATGATGAAGTAATATTTATGCTTTGATTCTCTTTAAAAATTACTACTGACTCTTCTGTAAACAATTGATCATCTAATTGTAAAGCACTGTCTGTAAAACGTAATGCAAAACGATCATCAAAAGTTCCTGCATTTGTAGTAAACGTATAATTACTTAACTTAATATTATGTATTACGTTCAATAATTTATCTTCTAGATATACTTTTTGAGTATCGAAAATGCCATCAAAGTTTGATAGTTTTATTTCATAACTACCAGCTATTGTACTCTTAAATCCTAATGGTACAATATCATTTTCATTAAATGGTAATCCACGACCTTGAATAGCTAATTTCTTAATACCTAATGTAGAATAGAAATTCACTGTACTTCCAGAATCTAAGATTTCACCGTCATAACCACTATCATAAGCATTGGTTGCACCTCCTGCATATCCTACCATTGTTTGTTTGTAAGCTCCTTGATTGTTATAAACTTCTAACCAAACGCGGCTTTTATTACCTGAATTTACAGCTGTTGCTTGATTATTATATCTAAAGAATTGGTTATTATTTCCAACTACTCTCATCGAATTATTGAAAACTGCATTTCCGTTTAATAGTCCTTTTATAAAGAAACTTTGTCCTGAGGCTACTCTTCCGTTTGGAACTGCATTATTTGCTCCTGGTGCACCGGTAGTACCAATTCCTCCCATATAATTGTAAACTGCGTAATCACTATTTACATAGTTATTATTAGTAACAATAGTGTTGTGCGTCCATAAATATATAGTTTTTTCAATTACTCCTGTACCTGTAGTAATACCATTGAAATCGAAGAACGTATCAATATTTAAAGCACTTGGATACGGATTACCAATCAAATTCACATCGTTAGCTCCAATAACTATTGGCGTACTAATAACACCATTATTTGGAGTACCAAAAAACTGACCATTAAATATAGAAGGTGTAATAGGGTCGAAATTATTTGGTGATCTTATAATATAACCTTTTCCTGCAATCATTAAATTAGTGCCTGTTTCACTTACCCAATTATTGATAGCTGGATTAAATGAAAAATATTTATCAAATAGTGTTAGTGGAGACAATCCAACTAATGTTTGAGGAGCTACTGGTGAAGACCAATAAGTATAATCAAATTTTCTAACTGGAGTAGTATTTCTTCTATAAGTAATGTTACCTAAGTTAGTAATACCATTTACTACTTGAACTAAACTTGAATTATTTTCAAAAGTTAAAGTTCCTCCAGAAGTATCAACAATATTTTGAACTATTAATGAATGACCTCCTAAGAAGGTAACATCACCACTTGAAATATATACTGAACAAGCATTTAAATCTCCTGTTGAAGTATAATCTCCATCAAAAATTGCTGTTTTTGTGGCGCTTGGAAAACCATCACTCCAAACAGAACCATCCCAAGTTGTTGAATCATAAGTAACAGTAATAACATTTGAATAAGACGTACAACTACCATTTGTAACTACAGCTCTGTAATATCTTGTTGCAAACAAGTTACCCATTTGAGCAGATGTCAATGTAGCTGAAGCACTAGCAGGAATAGCAACTGGTGTTGTAAAAGCTAAATTTGCCGAATATTGCCATCCAGTAATCGTACCTACATTACCTGATAATGTCAAATTGCTTGGAGCTCCATAACAAATAGTTTGATTTCCTGAGGCAGTTCCGGCAACAATTGGCGAAACGGTTAATGACACTGTATTTGTAGCTGTACAGATTGTAGGACCTGGAGTGCTCGCGGTAGCTGTATAGGTTTGCGGTGTTGTTGATATAGCGTAAATAGTACTAGCCCCAGTACCAGTGTAAGGTGAAGTACCTGCAGCGTCATTAAATAAACCAGTTGTAGGAGACCATACAATTGCTGATGTTGCACTACCAGACACTCTAAAATTGTCGATAGCCCACCACCAACCCCAATTGGACTGGTATCTAAAACGAACTTGAATTGTATTTCCGGCTATTGCGTAGGTATTTAAGTTAATTATTGCTAGAGAAAAATTTGTAGCACTTCCTTGATCTGCAGTATAGGTAGCCAAAGTAGTCCATGTTGCACCTGCATTGGTTGTTACCTCAACTACAGCTACATCAGAAGCTGCAATCCAATTTAAATATTGGTAAAAACTTAATGAAGCCGTTTGATAACCTGTTAAATTTATTGGTGGAGATGTAATTGAAGTACGAGTAACACTTGGTGCTGGGGTACCGCCTTGAGCATCAGAATTTGAAACTATAAATTGTGAATTATCATTACTTGTAAGTGCTTGAAAGGAAACTACCGAACCACTTGGAAGTGCATTCCAAGCTGGAGCTGCAGTGTTAGCACCACCACTTGATGTATTTGTAGTAGTCCAAGCTCCTATTCCAGAGTTAAAATTTTCAGTAAAAATACTAACATTAGAAACCACTCCTCCAGATGCCACTAATGGAATTCCAGGACCTTGCGGACACATAAGTGTTCCAGAAGGCGTAGTAATGGTTATAGGTGTTGGTACATCATTAGCTACATAAGTAAATGATGCCGAATTTGTACTGAATGCTCCACCTGTTTGATTTGCAGTAAGTATGTAAGTTGTATTACTTGAATTTGTAAATGTAAATCCTGACGCAGCCGTACCACTAACTCCAGTTGATGGTGTCCAAGAAAAAGTTTGGAAATCAGTTAGCGCTGACGGATTAACAGTAACAAGAGGAGAAGCCGTACCTGCACATTGTGTACTGGTACTTATATTTAATGAAAGTGGTGGTGGTGCCACTACAACATTAATAGAGTAATCTTCAAAAGCTTGGTAGGAACCTGCTCTACAAGGTGTTAAAGCCCCACCAGTAAAAGCTGGACTATCAATACTTCCAATTCTTAGACGTCTTGGGCCTAGAGGTTGTGTTAGAGGAACTACAAAACTTGCATTTAATGTCGATGGATTTGGCGCTGCTGAAACACCAGTATATACTGATTCTCCTGCATCATCAAAATCACCATCGTTATTCCAGTCAACCCAAATGTTGGTATCATAAGTAAACCCAGTTCCAAATGTAATACTTACAGGAATAGTAGCTCCTTGAGCAACGTTAGTACTTAAACTAGAATAGTTTCCATAATTATTAACTTCTATTCCAGTAGTATTATTAATGGTACCCATAGTTACATTAGTAATACCATTAGGATCTTGAGGATTACCTAATCCAGAAGGCAAACAATAAGTTGGTGGAGCTGCATTAGTAGTAAAACTGATATAATCTGACCATTGACTAAAATCACCAGCTGAACAATTACCTCTTACCCATATATAATAAGTTGTACTTGGCGTAAGTCCATTAAGATTTAAAATAGTTGAACCTGCACTAACACTTCCTGATGGAGCTGTTGAGTTAGCAAGCAATTCTGTTGCTGTTCCTGTACCAGTTCCAACACCTGTTGCTATAAAAGTTGTTCCTATTGTATTTGATGGCGCACCAATAGTAGTGTAATTTGTAGTACCTAGTGTTGTAATTACGTAAGTGTTACCTATTACAAATGCTCCTGCATTTTTTACAGGATTTACAGTTGATAGAAAATAAGTATAACCTCCACCTGGTGCTGGCGCTGGAGCTGTCCAACTAACCAAAGCACTATTAAAAGAAATTAGTGCTGGAGGTGCTGTTAAACCAGTTGGTTTTCTACAGCTTGAGTCAACAATTTCAATATCATCTAAGTAAAGTTCACCATTATTAGCATCTGAATAGGCACGAAAACCAAAATAAAACACGCCAGTTGAAGGTGCTGTAAAGTTCACAACATTTGTCAAAGGAGATGTTTTAATAACTGGATGATTATCTATTGGTATCGTCATTGCAGTATTAACAGGAGCAGTACCATATTTAACTTCCATTTTATTGGTGATGAAAGTAAACTGAGAAGAACCTCCATAAGTATATGAAATTCTATATTCATTACCAGCAATAAGATTTACACCTCCAGTATAAAACCACGCATTGGCTGCAAAAGAACCATTAAAATTATAAGTCATGTGTTCATCACCAAACATGGAAGGCGCTGCTGTAGATGACACCCAATTATTACCTAGACCAGCATTTTGTCTTGATGTACATGGTGGTAAATTTGGAACTGAAAATCCTGTGAAAGGATCTATATATTCAAAATAAGGAAAAGTAGCATTACACAAGGTTGTAAAAGAACCACTTGAAACCCATGAACCATAAGTTGCTCCACCACAAAAAGAACGAATGTAAACAGTATAAGTAGTTCCTGCAGCTAAACCTGATAATGTAAAAGGATTAGATGGAGTCGCACCACTTTGAGCCAAACCAACGGCACCACTACCAGCTGCACCACTAGTTCTAACTTCGTAAACATAACCATTTGATGGTGGTGTAGAAGGTGCTACAAAAAAAACATCGGCTGTATTGATAGCAATATTAGAAACCGAAACAGAGGAAGGACTTGGGCAAGGATCTGGTGTCCATCTAAACAACCTATTACTATTGGCAACAATTAAACCATTTGTTCCTCTGGTTCTTACAACATAAGCGGAGTGTAATGCAGGATTTGTCCCTTCTACCATAGAACCTACAGGTGCAGGCGCAACACCAGGCCAATTGGCAGGTGTTGTATAATTTAGCATTTTGAAATCTGCATTTGAACTACCTCTTAATCCAACTTGACCATTAACCGCTGTACCACCAGAAAAAGTTGTCGTTTGATAATGCATCTCAATTACATTAGTGGTTTCATATAAAAAAATTTGAATTGGAAAACTAGCGCCGTCCAATGGAGCACCAATCGCTGTTCCACCAGATCTTCTTGTTAACCATTCTATTCTTAAAATTCTATTTGGTGCAGTACCAGTAACAATGTAAGATACATTAACAGTCGGGCTTGCTCCAATTAAATCAAGATCTGCACCAAATACTGAAATTGCACCAGCATAGGTCTCTGTACTTGTCACAGGCGTTACATTTGTCAAAGTAGGAGCTGTTGCTCCAAAGGTAACAAAACCATTCATGGAAACATTGATAAAAGATGGTGCCGTTATTGGTACATGTGCTGGATAACTTGTACCATTAAAAGTGAAAGCAAAAGGCAGCGGTAAAGGAAACACACCATCTTCAGTAGCAGTTGTTGTAGAAGATAAAGGTATTTTAGTTCCTAAAGTAGCTAATGGTGTAAATACATTTTGTAATTGCTGAACCGTGTATGAAGAAACCTGTGCATTCACATTATTACTCAACAAAAAACCAACTAGTAAAAGCATTAAAGCTTTAATTGTGTTGGATTTTAAAAAGGCATTCGTTACTTTTTTTTGTAATGATATCATCATAGCATTTGTATTTAGGGTAATATACTTTTATTATAAGTTGATAAAAATACATTAAATTTTTGTAAAATTTTAATTTAACTATCTGTCTAACTGACAAATCGACGAAGTGTAAAATATAATCGATAAAAAACATAGTCTTTTAAAAAAAACACGCCTTAATAAGTAAGAATTATTTTGATAAAATATGCTTTTAAACAATTTTATTTAAATATTACCTCATTGTTATTTTTACGCTATTTTAACATTAAAAAATGATGAAGTGAAATTATTGTTTTTAATAAATTATTAAAACAAAAAAAAAGCTTCTCGAAAATGAGAAGCTTCTATTCTAACTAACCTATTTATTCTAATTCTAACCTAACTTACGCGATTGCTGTTTCTTGACTGATAACTCTTTTCATAAAAGTTCTGTAAAGCACTTTATTTGGAGTTACACCAGAAGAAATAATTTGTTTTTTTCTAGAAACTGTAGTTGCAGTTTCATCTGCTTTTTGAATAGTTTGTACTTGTTTAGAACCCATAAACCAATTCATAAAATCTACATCAGAATCAAAGGCAACAGCTTTTACTGTTTCTGTGCAAATAGTAGTTGTAGTCGTTTCGCAAACTGGAGTAACCTCTGTTTTTGTTTGACCAAACATACCTACGCTTGACAATAAAAATACAATAAATAAAACAACTAAAAACTTTCTGTTTTCAGAGATGAAAGAAGTTGATGTAGTATTTGTGTTCATTACCTTTGTTTAAATTTCTGAAGCAAAACTACAGCCGTACTAATGAGAATTAAAATATTCTCGATGAATAGCACCAAAACTCGTTAAATCTCAACAAGAAAGTTGTTAGTCTATGAAAGATGTTTTTAATCTATGAAAAACTCTTAGCTTTTTGTAATGTTGACAAAGAAAACATCACACAACAAACTAACACCCTCTTTTTGTCATGTAGACAAAGGAAACATCACACAAAAAACTAACATCCTCTTTTTGTCATGTTGACGAAGGAAACATCACACAAAAAACTAACACCCTCTTTTTGTCATGTTGACGAAGGAAACATCACACAACAAACTACCACCCTCTTTTTGTCATGTTGACGAAGGAAACATCACACAAAAACTCAAACACCATTTTATCATATTAACAAAGGAAACATCACACAAAAAACTTACACCCTCTTTTTGTCATGTTGACGAAGGAAACATCACACAAAAAACTTACACTCTCTTTTTGTCATGTTGACGCAGGAAACATCAAACAAAAACTCAAACACCATTTTATCATATTAACAAAGGAAACATCACACAAAAAACTTACACCCTCTTTTTGTCATGTTGACATAGGAAACATCACACAAAAAACTTACACCCTCTTTTTGTCATGTTGACGTAGGAAACATCACACAAAAACTTACACCCTCTTTTTGTCATGTCGACAAAGGAAACATCACACTTACAAACAGTTTTGTATAATTAGTATAAAGTTCTTAGCACTTTTATAAATAAAAAAAAGCACTAAAATTGCATCAATAGTTTAAAATAATTAGAGCTTTAGTAAAAGTAGTGGCTTTAATTAACATACTTCTTGGTAGCCTTCACTCCTTCACTAGTTGTAATTTCAATAAGTAGTACTTGATTAGTTGAACCTACATTAAAAGAAGTTTTATTAGCATTAATAGCTTCTTTTTCAAGCAACAACCTTCCTCTAATATCAAATACTTTAATTGATTTCATAATAGTTTTACCTGCATCGACATGAAGATCTTGATTTGGTTTATAAACTATAACATCATTAGCATTAAATGAAAACGAATTGATATTTAAAGCTTGGTTGCGATAAACTAGAACAAATCTTTCATTAAAAGTTCCTGCATCAGCTCGGAAAGTGTAAGATGACTGTTTCAAATCATGAATGATATCGAGTGCTTTGTCTTTTAAATAGATATTTTGATTAAGAAATAATCCATCAAAGTCATATAAATTAATTGTAAAACTTCCTGTAGTTGCAGCATAAAATCCTAAAGGTACCTCATCTAAATCTGAAAAGGGTAAAGAACGACCTTGTATAGACAATGTTGTAGTAGAATTTGCTAAAGAATATAAAGCAACTGGATTTCCAACATTTAGATATTCACCATCATAACCTCTATCAATTCCCATTGTTGCATCGGTAGCATAGCCAACTAAGGTTTGTTTGTAACTGCCTTGCTGGTCTACAATATCTAACCAAACTCTATGTTTCTCAGAAACGACTGTTTGTGATGTTGATGGATTCAATGGTGATTGCATTCTAAAAAACTGGTCATTGTTTCCAACAATTCTCATAGCGTTTGAGAAAGTTGCTGAACCATTAGAGAGTGCTTTAATAAAGAACCCTTGTCCTGAAGCAATTTTTCCATTAGGAACTGATGAGTTTACACCAGTATTTGGCGCAGAACTAGTTCCTGTTCCTCCTAAATAATTATAAATAGCATAATCGTTAGAGGTATACTGACCTGCCGCAATTGGCGTATTGTGAGTCCAAAAATAAATAGTAGCATCTACTACTCCAACATTCAGAGGATCTGATAAAAACAAATCTGCATTAACAGCACTTGGATATGGATTACCTATTAAATTAAAATCACTTGCAGAGACTAACACAGGACTTGCAACGATTCCATTGTTTGGCACTCCAACGAAACTTCCATTATAAACTGTTGTTGTAACAAGATTATAGGTAATAGGTGCTCTAACCAAATATCCTTTACCTACAGTCATACTAGAACCTGAAGCAACATTAGACCAATTGGCTATGGTTGGATTAAAAACAAAAAACTTATCGGTTGGTGTTAATGGAGAAAATGTAGACAAAACTTGATTCGCAATTGGAGAAGACCAATAAGTATAATCAAATCGTCTCATAGGCATTGCCGAACGTCTATAAGTTATGTTTCCAGTATTTATTGAAGCGTCATTAACCTGAACTAAACTTGCATTATTATTAAAAATTAAAGAACCGGCAGCAACAACAACATCGTTAGTTACAACTAAGGAGTGATTTGTATTAAAAGTTACAACACCTGAATTTATTCTAACAGAACAAGCAAATAAATCTCCTGTTGAAGTATAATTTCCAGCAAATATTGCTCTTGTTGTGGCATTTGGCGGACCATTACTCCAGGTAGTTCCATTCCAAGTGGTATTATAAAAGGCAACAAATACTACATTACTATATAATTGACTACATACAGTTCCGCTTCTAATTACTGCTCTAAAATAACGAATAGTAGTAAAAGTACCCATTTGAGCTGGTGTTAATATTGTTGTTGTGTTTGCAATAGTAGTTACACCTGATGTAAATGCTGCGTCGTTTGCATATTCCCATCGCAAAATAGAACCAACACTACCCGTTAGAACCAAATTGCTTGCTGGAACTCCAGTACAGATAGACTGATCACTTGAAAGTACACCTGCAACTGTTGGAGGAGAAACTGTTAATGTATTTGTGACAACTCTCAAACATCCGTTAGAACCTGTCAAAGTTGCTGTATATGTTATCGTATTGGTTGGTTTTGAGTAAACAACACTTGCTGGTGTACCTGCAACATATGGTATTGTTGCTGCTGCATCAGAATACAAATCTGTAATTGGCATCCATGTTAGAGCCGCAGAAAGTGTTCCAGATACTCTAACATTATCTAACGCCCAACAATAACCCCAATTTGACTCATAATTAAATCGGATTTTTAAATCTGGCATACCTAAATAAGCAACTAAATCAACAACCACATTTGAAAATGCTGATGGTCCACCTTGCAAAACGGTATAAGACGTTAAATTAGTCCAAGTAGCTCCGTTATTTGAAGTAATTTGCACTTCAAATTTATCAAAAGCGATGGCATTGATATAGTGAAAAAAACTAAGATTGGCAGAAGTAAATCCTGCTAAATTAAAAGAAGGTGATGTTAATGTTGTTCTAGTAACTGTTCCAGCTGTACCACTTTGTGAATCGGAATTGGCTAAATAAAATTGGGAATTATCATTACTATTAAAAGTAGCATTCCAACCAAAACCATTTATGTAGTTATATCCACTTGGCCTTAAAGTCCATTGAGAAGCGTTTGTATCACCTCCAGTAGAAGTATTTGCAACAACCCAATTATTAGTTGGTGAATTAAAATTTTCATTAATTAAAATTGCAGGAGTAGCAATACTAGTACTACCAAAAAGTGGCTGAATAGTTCCTTCACAAATTGATGGATTAACAGGAAGGATAGATACTATTGGAGGTGCTTGATTTACATTAATTGTTATTGAAGCTAAGTTTCCACAAAGACTTCCAGATGTTTGATTAGCTAACAATAAATAAGTAGTTGTAACTGTAGGATTAAAAGTAAAACCTGAAACGACATTTCCAGAAACTCCTGTAGCTGGAGACCAAACTAAACTATCATAAGCTCCTGCTCCACTAATAGTTACTAGCGAAGTTGTTTCGTTTTCACAAATAGTTAGAGAAGTTGTACTTAAACTTAAAGCTGGAGGTGTAGTAACTGTTGCAGTAACTGGTATTCTTGCTGATAAACATTCTGTTGTAAATTTCCAATTGTAGGCACCTAAATTAAAATTTCCATCAATACTATTACCGTCGATACTCGCCACAGATGAAGTATATGGATAGGCAGCATTTGTAGTATTCATCCTCAATCCTGAAGCTGGCAAAGTACTAAAATACAAATTATACATCCCTGGAATTAAAGTATAATTCATATTGATTTGTTGGAGTGTATTCCCTCCAGAAACCGTAGTTGTAAAATTAAAACTTGCAAGTGTAATATTAGATGAATTTCTTATCACCAATTGACCTGATTGTCCAGATGCAATTGGAAAAATATCTACCGATTGTAAAGAGGTATTTGAATTAACTGTAAAATTTACAAAGCCTTGATAATTTTGAAGTCCTTTCACTCCCAATTGAGTGTTTGGATTGGATGGTCCTAACTTTGCTATTGCACCAAAAGCTCTAGCTTCTGCATAATAAGTTGTCGTTGCACTTATAGCTGGAGTAGTAAATGTGTTACCCGAGCCAACTTGAGCACCTCCAGATAAAGCGTCAAACCAACGAATTGCAGAACCTGTACTTGGATTAGCTACTAAACTTGCAGTTCCATATCCACATCTCGTAACAGGAATAGTTGATACTACTGTAGGTGGTGAACACTCTGTATTGAAAGTTTCCTCCATCGACCAAATACTTTTATCGGAACTTGAACAATTACCTCTTAACCAAACCCAATAACTTGTACTTGGATTTAATCCTGTAAGATTTAAAGTTGAAATACCTGCACCAACTGATCCAGTAGCAGTGGTAGCTATGGTTGGTGGCGTTGCTGTAGTTGAAAGAAAATATTCATACCCCAATGCTGGTGGAGTTGTAGAAGGAACCCAATTAAGAGTAACAGTTGTAGCTGTAACAGCAGAAGATACAACCTCGGTAGGTTCAATACAAGATGGTGATAAAGTTACACTAATATCATCAATGGCAATATAAGTCTGATTGGCTATACTATATCCTCTGTATCCTATATAAAATACACCTGAACTAATTGGTGTAAAATCAATTTGAGTGGTTTCATAGAAACTATTATCAATTCCAGTTAGAGTAGTTAAAGTATTTGTCATACCTGCTACTGACTGGCTAGTACCATAATAAACAGCCAAATTCTCTGAATTAGAACTTGTATTTCCTGTATTATAACTAAATTTTAATCGGTAAGAAACACCAGCTGTTAAATTCAAACCTGGCAGAAAAAACCAATCGTTCATATCACTTGTTATGTTTTTATCAATTTGAAATGAACGAGGCGCTGATGCAAAATTAACCGTTTGTGTTCTCCATTGATTAGTGTCTGCATTGATGTTTAAAACAGAAAAACATGTTGGAGCCGATCCAACTGGAGTAGAATCAAAATTTTGAACATAAGGAATAGTATAAAAACCGCATGTTGTAGCAACCGTTATGGTATTACTATTAACAATACATCCAGGTCCCAAAGCTCTTACTCTGTAATAGTAGGTTGTAAATGGCAACAAACCTGATATATTAAGTGAGGTTGTTGCTGAACTTAAAATTAAATTGTTATAACCTGGCAGAAATGTCGCAAAAGTATTGCTAGTTGACACATCAATAGCATATCCTGTGGCACCAGCTACAGCTGACCAATTTGCGGTAAAATCATTTCCTCCTACTGCTGTTGCAGCCAAAGCTGTTGTAGACTGAAAACAAGTTGTTGCTGAACCAAAAAGTGGATTTGTCAAATTATAAAATGGTCCGCCAGCACATTTTTCATTATAAGAAATAACCCAATAATAATAAGTTGTACCTGAAGTTAATCCTGTTTGATTGAACGTAAATAAATTAGAATTAGCGACAACTCTATAAACTGGAGCTGTTCCATAATTAAATCCTACAGAATATATATTTCTATTTATGAAAGTTGCTGCAGTTGGTGGAGTATTTACTGTACTTCTAACAATTAAGTACTTTGATGGTGCTGGTGTTGCAGCAGTAAAAGTATTACCTACAAAAGAGTTGCTTGTAATACTTGTTCCTCCAATAACTAAATTTGTTGGTTGGCTTGGTGGAGTAACACATGGTGGACCAGGCACATATAAATATTGAAATCCAAAAGGAGGATAAGCCGATGAATTGGTAATAAGTGTATGTGAATTTACCGTCCCATTTATGGTTGCGCCAGTTACATCCCAAAGCTGACTACTTCCTTGAAAACGATTAAAAACATTTCCTTGAGAGATATCATTATTTTGCCCTCTCAAACCTACTTGAACATTTACCGTTAATGCAGAAAGAGATGTATCGCAATTACCATATGATAAAAGTATTTCATTAGAAGTTTCTGATAAGCGAATTTGAAAATCAAAATCACCAACAGCTGTCTTTCTATTTGCATTAGTCCATTGTACTACAAAAGTTCTATTGGGCGCAGTTCCCTCAGTTGCATAAACTATATTTGCTGGAGTAGTTGCACTTGAAATTAAATCGGTACCTAAGGCACAAACAACACCTCCACTAGTTGCTCCATTATATGGTGTATTGTCTGACAAAGGTACATAATTACCTGATGCTGGTGCAACTACTCCAAAAGTAATAAAACCATTTGGGCTAATATAACATTGAGTAAAATTGTTGCTATCATAAGCAAAAGTAAAACCAAGTGGTACTTGAACTGACGCTTGATTATCCCATGGTGCTACGAAAGCATTTGTTGTAGCTCCAGATAATGGAACATATCCACTAACTGATTGTGTAAGAGTATAAGCATTTACTTGTGCTTGAGTTTTGTTTATTCCTAACAGAACCAACATCAAAACAGCAAGAACAGTAATAAATGTAGTTTTTTTTCTATGCAACATCAGTGTTTATGTGACTTTTTAATATTTGCGCTATTTTTTTTTTAAAGCTAACTATTTGAATATAAATAGAATTAGATAATTTAATCGTCTAAAATAGTATATTTTCTTTCACTGAAAATACAACAAAGCAAGTATTCGACTAGAAGCAATTATAATCGACGAAATGCATATTTTTAATAAAAAGAGCCATTAAAATTTATTGCCTTTTTATATAAAAATAAGTAATTTAGTGAAAAAAAATATGGCCAAAGTTATTGCTCCATTTAAAATTGTAGGAACATTAGACGATTTAGTTTTTTATATAGACCAAGAAAAGGAGAACCGTGTAAAAACTAAAGGTAAAACAGGTGTTTCATCTGAAGAATTTAAACGAAATCCCATATTCAATAAGGTAAAAAACCATGGCAAAGAGTTTGGAAGATGCACTAAAAAAGCGCAAAGCTTTAGATTCGTAGCGCATTATTTTAACAACAGAGCTAAAGATGGAAGTTTTGCCGGACGCTCTAATAGATTAATGCTTGATGTAATGAATGAAGATGAAACAAGTGTGCACGGAGAAAGAACCGTTGAAATTGGTATGCAATCTAATGACGCAAAAGAATATTTTATTGGTTTTGAAGGAAATAAACTTAGAACTCTAAAAAAAGTACTTAATGCAAAATGGCATTGGAACGAAGAAACTAGTGAATTTTCAATAGATAAATTTGTACCCAAAAAGAATATCGATTGGCCAGAAGAAGCAGAATTTTTACACATTGCAATAGCAAGAGCTAATTGGAATTATGTTGACAATAATTTCAGCACAGAGTATAGCGAAGAATTAATATTTGAAAAAGAAGAAGAAGAAAGCAACTTAGTAATTAAAACAAATATACCAAAAGGAAACCACCTTCAACTAACTTTCTTATTTATAGGGTTCTCATTACAATATAGAAAAAAATTGAAAGAATTGAAACGAATAAACAATACGGTTTCCATAATTTGGAGTAAATAACCTTTTCTTACAATAGAATAAGTAGTACTCTTTTTTCTAAAATGATATTTTAAAAATAAAAACTCCTGCTATTTTATCTTACAAATCGATGAGGATTTCCAACATACAAACCTTGTTGTGTAATATTTTGAATTACAACCGTTCCGCCACCAAGTTGGGTATTAGAAACAATCGAGACATTATCAATAATAGTACTATTGATTCCGAGAATACACAATTCTTCCACTTTAATAAAACCGGCTAAAGCCACTCTTGGTGACAAGAAACAATGTGCTCCAACTACAGTATCATGAGCAACCGTACAAGATATATTAAGAATAGTATTTTGTTTTATTATGGCATGAGCATCAATACAACAAGAAGGATAAATAACACATCCTTTTTCTACGGTAGCAGTTTCATCAACCCAAGAGGTAGAATGAATTATTTTTCCGAAAGGAATGATCTCTGAAAAACGTTCAAACAATTGTTTTCTTACTGCTAGGTGCTTATAACCAATACCTATTAATAGTTCATCAAAGGATTGCTTTGCATATTCTTTTTCAACAGCATCAACATTGCCTAGTATAGGAAAACCATTAGCATGTGTTTCATTAGAAAAATCATCAAAAAAAACCACATTTTCATAATGCTTATCAGACAATGCATAATGTGCAATTTGTTGTCCCAAATGACCGGAACCGATAATGGCTAATGTTTTTTTCATTAAAGATTAGTTTTATCTTTTATTGAATATAGTGGTCGTCGTTTAACCTCTTTATATATACGGCCAATGTATAAAGAAATGATTCCCATAAAGAATAATTGCAATCCAAAAACAACAATTATTGAAGCTATTATTGAAGGCCAACCTGCTTGAAAATTTATAAAAAACAGCTTTAGTAATACGAGAATAATTAAACCTAACAAACCAAATCCTACAAGTGACATTCCAAACTTTAGGGTCATTTTTACTGGAAGTTCTGAAAAGTCAAAAATAGCGTCAAATGCCAATTGCATTTTACGTTTAAAATTAAATTTAGAGGTTCCAGCAAATCGTTCAATTTGCCCAATTCCTATTGTTGTCCAATGCTTGGATATGTCTATAAATATTCCTTCTATAAAACGATTAGTTTCATTGTACTTTAGAAATTCATCTGCAAAATCTCTATTAAACATTCGCATTACAGCAATACCTTTTGGAATATTTAATCCGGTAAATTTATTTAAGGTACCCAAAAATATTTTAGAAAACAATCTATTAATGAAAGAATCTCTTTTCTCTTTTCTTATTCCCCAAACCAAATCATATCCTTTTTCAATTTCTGCTAAAAATCTAGGAATTTCAATAGGTGGATCTTGTAAATATGGATCCATATACAATAAATAATCTCCTGTAGCGTGAGCAATAGCAGCAGAAACAGCATCTGGTTTTCCGTGATTATGTGAAAAAGCAATTAATTTAATTCGAGCATCTAACTTTGCTTGTTCTTTAATAATTTCAACTGTTTTATCCTTGCTTCCATCATCTACAAAAACATATTCATAGATAATTGGTAAACTGTCCAACACAATTTTAGTCTCTTTTAAAAACTGAAGAATAACCTCTTCTTCATAATAAACTGGAACAACTAAAGACAGTTTCTTCATTTAGATATGGTTTGTTATTTCTGCTAAATTAGAAATTTTATTTTTCAAATTGGGATAAAAATTATCTCTATCGATGACTAAAACATTAAATCCCAATTTTTCGGCAGGTTCTAAATCAAGTTTTATTGAATCTCCAATGTACAAAACTTCGTTCGCTTTAAACGGAATTCTATCCAACGCTTTTTGATAAAATTCTAAACTTGGCTTAGCTACTCCAAGTTCTTCCGAAACAAAAACATCCTGAAAAACAGGTCCGAAAAAGGAATGCAGTTTATCTTTTAAAGTAGTATTAAAATTAGAAATCACACCAAGTGGAAGATTTAACTCTGATAAAATTTGAGTATCTTCAAAGGCTTCCCATGGCAAATAAGTGCAATTTTTGAAAATAGAATTCACTAAGGTATCTTGAGGAACTATTCCAAGCAAATACAATAATTCTGAATTAAATTTTTTGTAAAAACCCTCATCTGTCCTATCTGGAAAATGAATAACTTCCGACAATAATTTATGCTTGGCCTTAATATCTTCTAGCGAAACATCATGTCCAAAATCTTCAATTGTTTTTTGAATATTGTTATATAAGGATGGTTTTCCTAATAAAGTTCCAGCAACATCAAAGAAAATATATTTAATCATATTTAATAAATAATATGTGATACACTAGTGTTGTTTAACTTATCAAAATCGTTAGAATTTGGATAAACAACATCCATCAGAATCCTTGTGGCTATTCCTTCAATTGGTTTTGGTTCATCAGGAACTTCATTTAATAAATATTCTTGAATGGCATATTTAACATCTTGAAAACCCAAATTATGACGAATTGAATTGGTTCCTGAGATTCTACAATTAATTTCAAATGGAACAATTGAGTCTTCATCTGTAACAATACTTTGAATATTAAAACTTCCAACCAAACCACCAAGAGCAATCATCTTTTCTGCAATGATTTTCATCTCATCGTCATAATTAAAAACTACTTTAGATTCGGTTGTTGTTCCATTCGTTAAAGAACGTTCCATTGTAAACAATCCATGAAGATTTCCTTGTTTGTTTACATAAACTGCAGTTGTAATTTCGATTCCTTTAGACAAAGGTTGAATCATATATCCTTGCGGCAACTGAGTTGGATTTTCAGGATTAAATAAAATTCCTCTAGAACCTCTTCCCTCTCTTGGCTTTGCAATAATTTCTTTTTCAGAAAAATCATATTCTGCAGCTATCCAAGATTTGGCAAAAGGAATACCATTGGAAGACAAATATTGATAAGTTTCATATTTATCCAAATAAATTTTGGCTGTTTTTGCTTCACTTGCAACAACAATGGCATTTAGCTTTTCAGCATTTTCTGAAAGATAATAAACCTCATAATCGGTAGATGGTATTACTAAATCAACTTTTTCAGTTTGAATTATATTTTGAAGTGTTGGAATAAAACTTTCATCATAAGAATAAGGCACTTGGTAAGAAACATCACACAAATGATTTCCTGGTGTGAAACCTGCAATATCAGTTCCAATTAATCGAATAGGTAAATTTAAAGACCGAATATTCCTTAAGATACCTTGCCCAACGTTTCCTCCTATTCCTGTTACTAAAACTGATTTTTTTTCCATTGAATATAGTTGAAAATAATTTCTTTAAAATTGGTTTGCGGTTGCCATCCAAGTAATTCACAAGTCTTATTATTGTTATAATGAAATGATGAAGCATTGTCTTCGTTAACAAACTCAATTGTAGCCGAGGTATATTCTGAGATAATTTTAGCCAAATCAATATTAGAATATTCCTCTTTACTCACTCCCAAAAGTACTTTATTTTTTACAGAGTCAAAATTTTGAATAGCTAAAATAATATATTGACAAGCATCTTCAACATAAATATAATTTTGCTCACGTTCTCCTTTACCCCAAACTGTAATAACTTGATTAATAATAGCTTGTTGAATATAATTGGGAATGATAGTATTTTCTTTCATTCCGACACCATAAAGAGACGAAAGTCTTATTATTGTTGCATTAGACGTTTCTAAAACTATTTGTTCTGCAAGATATTTGGAAGTTGCGTATTGCGATTGCGGATTAATAGGAGACTCTTCATGAATTACTTCAGTTTTTAAATCATACACAGAACATGTGGATATATAAACTATCCTTGAAGAAGAAAACTTTTTAATTAATTGTTCAGTAAGTGAAACATTAACTTCAAAAAGTTGCTCTTTATCCAAACTAATTTGTCCAGATGAAACAGCTGCATGACAAAGAATAAGAAAATCGGGTTGAATAGAAATAGCCTCTAAATCTGTTGATGAAAACACTTGAATATCGTTCCATATCTCTGTTTTTCTTCCAATTCCATAAACTATAAAATCGTCTTTCAACAAACTAAATAAATGACTTGCTAAAAATCCTTTTATACCTGATATTAGAATTGTTTTTTTCAAATTCATGAAACTAATTATATTGACAATTAGGCATTAAAAGAATTACTCTAACGATGCGCTATTCGTATTGTTTGTCGTAATACTTTTGATATTCGCCAGAAGTAACATTTTTCAACCAAGTTTCATTAGCCAAATACCAATCAATAGTTCGTTCTAATCCTTGCTCGAATGTTACAGATGGTTTCCATCCCAATTCCTTATTGATTTTGGTAGCGTCAATTGCATAGCGCAAATCGTGTCCTGGTCTATCTTTTACATAAGTAATCAATTGTTCAGAAGTTCCTTCAGGACGACCTAATTTAGAATCCATTTGAACGCATAATAATTTTACTAAATCGATATTTTGCCATTCGTTAAAACCACCAATATTATAAGTCTCGTGATTTTTCCCTTCGTGAAATACTAAATCAATAGCAACTGCATGGTCTTCTACAAACAACCAATCGCGAGTATATTTTCCGTCTCCATAAACCGGAAGTGGTTTATTATTGATAATATTATTTATAAAAAGTGGAATCAATTTTTCTGGAAAATGATAAGGTCCATAATTATTGGAACAATTTGTAATCACGTATGGTAATCCATAAGTTTCTCCATAAGCTCTAACAAAATGGTCTGAACTTGCTTTAGAAGCAGAATAAGGAGAATTTGGATCGTAGCTTGTTGTTTCAGTAAATAATCCTTCAGCGCCAAGCGAACCATAAACCTCATCAGTAGAAATATGGTAGAATCGTTTACCTTCAAAGTTGTCTTTCCAAATGGTTTTAGCTGCATTTAAAAGGTTCATTGTTCCGATGACATTGGTTTTTACAAAACTCAAAGGATCTGTAATAGAACGATCAACATGTGACTCAGCTGCCAAATGCAACACACCATCAAATTGATGCTCTGCAAACAAAGTATTGATGAAATCAGCATCTACTATATCGCCTTTTACAAAAGTGTAATTGGGTGCATTTTCTATATCGGCAATGTTTTCAAGATTACCTGCATAAGTTAATGCATCTAGATTATATATGTGATAATTAGGATATTTATTAACAAATCGTCTTACGACATGAGAACCTATAAATCCTGCTCCGCCTGTGATTACTATTTTTTTCATATTATAATTTACCATCAATTGAACATTTCAAAACTCCTTTTACATCATAAACAACAGAGTTCGGGTTTTTAAATTGTTCTAAGTCTATATTTAAAAATTCGTTATGAGCAACAGCTAAAACTATGGCATCATATTTATCAGTAGGTATTGTTTCCGTTGTTACTAATCCATATTCATGTTTTACCTCACTTGGATTAGCCCATGGATCGTAAATGGATACTTCTATTCCGTAATCTTGTAATGATTTGATGACATCAACTATTTTAGTATTTCTCACATCAGGGCAATTTTCTTTAAAAGTAATTCCCAACATCAGTAACTTAGAGTGATTTACAGGAATTCGCTTTTTTATCATCAACTTCACAATTCGAGAAGCAACATATTCTCCCATACTATCATTAAGTCGTCTTCCTGCCAAAATTATTTCGGGATGATAACCTGCTTCTTGCGCTTTTTGAGCTAAATAATAAGGATCTACACCGATACAATGTCCACCAACTAAACCAGGCTTGAAATTCAAGAAATTCCATTTTGTACCAGCTGCTTCAAGAACGGCTTGGGTATCAATATCAAGAATATTAAAAATTTTAGCCAACTCATTTACAAAAGCAATATTGATGTCTCTTTGAGAATTCTCAATTACCTTGGCCGCTTCAGCAACTTTTATTGAAGGAGCTAAATGTGTTCCTGCAGTAATAACCGATTTATAAATTTCGTTAACTTTTATACCTATTTCTGGAGTTGAACCGGCGGTAATTTTCAATATCTTATCAACGGTATGTTCTTTATCTCCTGGATTAATTCGTTCTGGAGAATAGCCTGCGAAGAAATCAACATTAAATTTCAATCCGCTAACACGTTCTAAAACAGGAACACATTCTTCTTCTGTAAGCCCAGGATAAACTGTAGATTCATAAATTACAATATCTCCTTGTTTAAGAACTTTACCTACTGTTTCGCTTGATTTATATAAAGGAGTTAAATCTGGTCGATTGTTTTTATCAACTGGCGTTGGTACGGTAATTATATAGTAATTACAATCTTTAATATCTTCTAAATTTGTTGTACAAAACAAACCTACTTTGCTTAAAGGTTTTTCTATAAGTACGGATTGTAATAATTCTTTTTCAACCTCAAGAGTAAAATCGTTACCTTTATTAAGTTCTGATACTCTATTTTGATTTATGTCAAATCCTACTACAGGATATTTGGTCGCAAACAATCTTGCTAGCGGCAATCCAACATATCCTAAACCAATCACACCTATTTTTTTATCCATCAAAAAGTGGTTTATACAATTAAAAATTATGAACCAATTTCTTGGTAAATAAAACCTATTTCTTTAATTTTATTTGCATCTAATAAATTTCTACCATCAAAAACAAAAGCTGGCTTTTGCATACTATCGTAGATTTTTTGCCAATCATAAGTTTTGAATTCATCCCATTCTGTCAATACTGCGATAGCATGAGAATTGGCACAAGCTTCATATACATCTTTGAAAGACGTTACATGCTTTCTATTTTGCTCGTCAGTTCGTGTCTCAAGATAATTCAAATCGGAAATTACTTGTTTATAATCAACTTTAGGATCATAAACAGCAATTTTTGCTTGCTCATTAATCAAATCATCAGCAACATAAATAGCTGCTGATTCACGAGTATCATTTGTGTCTTTCTTAAATGCCCATCCTAAAAATGCAATTTTTTTATCGGCAATGGTATTGTATAAAGTACTTACTATATTTTTAGAAAATCTTCTTTTTTGGTGATCGTTCATGATAATAACTTGTTCCCAATAATCGGCAACTTCATTCAATCCGAAAGATTTAGAAATATAAACCAAATTCAAAATATCTTTTTGAAAACAAGAACCTCCAAATCCAACAGAAGCTTTTAAGAATTTTGGTCCAATTCTACTATCCATTCCAATAGCTCTGGCTACTTCATTTACGTTAGCACCAGTTTTCTCACAAAGTTCAGACATCGCATTTATAGATGAAACTCGTTGTGCTAAAAAAGCATTAGCTGTTAATTTAGACAACTCTGAAGACCAAACATTTGTAGTTAAAATTCTTTCTTTTGGAACCCAATTAGCGTAAACTTCAACTAAAGATTGAATAGCTCTTTGACCTTCTTCTGTTGTGTCACCACCAATAAGCACACGGTCTGGACTCAATAAATCTTCAACTGCTGTTCCCTCTGCTAAAAATTCTGGATTGGACAATATTTGAAATTGCACTCCATTACCTGTATTATCTAAAATACTTTTAATAGCCTCAGCAGTTCTTACTGGTAAAGTTGATTTTTCAACAACAATTTTATCAGTTTTTGAAACTCTAGCAATTTGTCTTGCGCAAAGTTCAATATACTTTAAATCGGCCGCCATACCTTTACCAGAACCATAAGTTTTGGTAGGTGTATTTACCGAAATAAATATGATTTGAGCTTCTTCAATTGCTTTATCAACTTCTGTTGAGAAGAAAAGATTTTTTCCTCTTGAGTGTGCAACAATTTCTCCAAGGCCTGGTTCATAGACAGGAATATTGTCAACATTTTCATCATTCCATCTTGCAATTCGCTCTTCATTTAAATCAACAACAGTGACTTTAATATGTGGACATTTTTGTGCTATAACTGCCATTGTTGGTCCACCAACATAACCTGCTCCGATGCAGCAAATATTTGTTATTTTCATTCTATTCTATTTTATTTTAAATTTTCCCAATACCATTCCACTGCTTCTTTAAGTCCCTGTGAAAAGGAATATTTTGGATTATAATTTAGTAATCGTTTCGCTTTTTCTATACTTGCCAAAGAGTGAGGTATATCTCCTACTCTATTAGCACCATAAACAATTGATACTTCTGAAATTGAAGCATCGTGTTTAGATAAATTTTCTTTCAATAAATTAACCATCTCATTAAGAGTTACTCTATCACCAAATGCTGTATTATAAACAGTATTAAGTGCCTCTTTATTTTTAGTATTCATTGCCAATTCATTCATTTGAATCACATTATCAATGTAGGTGAAATCTCTAGAATAGGTTCCATCACCATTAATCACTGGACTTTCATGACGCATAAATTGCATAACAAATTTTGGAATAACCGCAGCATAAGCTCCGTTAGGATCTTGACGTCTTCCAAAGACATTAAAATACCTCAATCCTATTGTTTCTAACCCATAGGTTTTACTAAACACGTCAGAATATAATTCATTTACATATTTAGTAATTGCATAAGGTGAAAGCGGTTTTCCAATTACCTCTTCTACTTTGGGTAAAGCCTCTGAATCTCCGTATGTTGAAGAACTTGCTGCATAAACAAATCTCTTAACTCCATTATCACGAGAAGCTACTAGCATATTCAAAAAACCAGAAATATTAACATCACTACTATTGATAGGATCTTGAATAGACCTAGGAACCGAACCTAAAGCTGCATGATGAAGAACAAAATCTTTATTTTTAGTAGCTTCTAAACAGGTTTCTAAATCTCGAATATCTCCTTCAATTAAATCAAATTTTTCATCACATAACAAATGCTCGATATTATATCGATGTCCGGTTGCAAAATTATCTAAACAAGTTACAAAGTAACCTTTGTTGATAAAATAATCGCATAAATTAGACCCTATAAATCCAGCACCGCCAGTGATCAATATTTTTTGAATAGAATTATCCATTATCTATTTTTCTTTTGAAAAATACGTTTAAACCATTTCACAAATAGATTTCTAGATTCTTCATCTTCATGGTAACCATTTGAATAAGCTCCGTACCCATATCCATAACCGTATCCATATCCAGCACCATATTTAGCTTTATTTTCATAACCATTTAATACGATGCTCACATTATTTAATTCACCTCTTGATACTCTATTATTTAATAGATTAATCATTTCTTTTTTAGTAAAATTTTGTCGCATGACATATAAAGTTACGTCGGCATATGTTGCTAACTCAACAGCATCTGTAACTAAACCTACAGGTGGTGTATCTAAAATAATGTAGTCGTATTTATCTTTAAGTTCATTTATAAGACGTTTCATGGTATCACCCATAATTAGCTCTGATGGATTTGGTGGAACTGGTCCAGATGAAATAAAATCTAGATAAGGTATTTTAGTGTTTTTAGTTACTTCATCAAGTGTGTTTTGTTCAATTAAATAATTTACTACTCCAATATCATTTTTTACGTTAAAGTCATCAAAAATCTTTGGTTTTCTTAAATCAAGACCTACTATAACTGTTTTCTTTTCACTCATTGCAAAAACTGTTGCAATGTTTATAGAGCAAAATGTTTTTCCTTCACCACTGACCGACGAGGTTAACATTAATGTCTTGGAACCTGAAACTTTTTGTTTTTTGTACAAAAACTGTAATGAAGAACGAATAGCTCTAAATGACTCTGAAAGTGCCGATTTTGGTTTGTCAAAAACGGCCAAATTAGAATCAGTGTGTTTTACTCCAATAACTCCAATTAATGGAATATTTGTGTTACTAGAAATATCATCTGTATTTTGAACAGCGCTGTTAATGAAAAATATTAAAAAAACTATTATTAAAGGAATTAAAAAACCTAAAAAAATTGCTATAACATAGTTAACACTTGTTCTTGGTCCAATTAAACCGCCACCAATATCTTTTGGTGGATCAATAAATTGTATATCTGATAGATTTGCCGCTTTAACAATTTGTGCTTCACTTCGCTTTTGAAGATAGGTTTGATAAATTTCATTACTCAAATCATATTTTCTCATGATTTTAAGATACTCTTGTTTGTCTTCTGGAAGTGTAGTTAACTTATTTTCTGCGACAGATATCTTACTTCTAACTTGAGAAGATTCGTATTGAATTGCAGACTTCGCAGCCATTATATTTTCAAGTAATACCTTTTTGACAGAAGAAATTTCACTATCTATTTTATCATACATCACTTGACTTTTCACATAATCACTCATTTCTGCTCTTCGCACAGATAAGTCAATTAAAGCGGAAACATTTGTAATAATATTAGGATCATCAATTCCAGCGACCGATGGTGCTGGTAACTTTGAATAATCTGTTGAATTTTTTAGATAATTACTTAATGTGTTGTAATAATTTATTTTTCTATTAATTGCATCATTTGTTCTGTCTAAATCCAAAATTTGGCTATGAAATGTATCACCGCCGCTTTCTATTTGCGTAACATTTTTATTTCTACTAAAATCCTTAAGTTCAGCAGTATTCTGTCGCAAATCACCTTCCATCTTTTGTAGAGTAGTATCAATAAACTTGATAGTATTTTCTGCAAATAAATTTTTACTATCTAGCTGTCTTTTGATTAAAACTTTTACAGTCTCATTTAAGTAATCTACAATTCTGTATTTATTTGTTCCATCTAATGAAAGTTTAATGATTGATGGTGCTTTTTCTTCTATACCAATTTTTACATTTCTATATCGTGAAACAATTTGATCTAGACTATTAAAAATTATGATGTATTCCTGACCTACATAATTATTTTCTGCTTTAACTAAATTTAAAGATAAATTAAGAAAGGGTAAATTTATATTTTGTCCTACTTTAAAGCGTTGAACAAAATCACCACTTCGATATTGGATTGTACCAGCTATGCTTGAAGAATAATTTATAACACTAACTGCATTTGATAAAGACTTGATAGAAACTTCATATTCATATGGTGAAATGAACTTTATATTTATGGGTGTTTTATATATTTGATTTTTATTTTTATCAATCTTTACTACAAAAGGAGTTTTTCCATAAACGTCCTCAGTGAAATATTTCTGCTCCTGTAAATAATCTATATAAAACTGTAATTTATCAACAACAAACTCATTATGAGATCGGGATTTAAGTGTGGTTGCAATATTTTGCACCTCATCTGAAGTTCCACCCCAATTAAATATTAAACTTGTATTTGATGTAAATAGTGGGTTATCTTGCTCTTTAATTGCAATAGTAGTATCTAAAGAGTAGATTTTTTGCTTTCTAATATTAATTTGATGAGCAATTGTTAAACACACTATTAAGCCAAATAAAAACCATTTCCAATAGCTGGCGGTCTTGATTAAAAAGCCTTTAAAATCAAAGCTGTTTTGGTTCTCAAAAAAAGAAAAATCTTTAACGTCTAACATTGACTTGAATATTAATTTCTAAGTATCAAAAAAGTTGTTGTAGCAAGTGTTAATAGAGTAAAAATTGTCCCCAATGATTCAACTCCAGTTTTTCCTGTTCCCCAAGTTTTTTGTTTTAATGGTTTTACGTACACGTAATCATTAGGTTGTAAATAATACCCTGGTAATTGAACCGCTCTACTATCGGTTAAATCTAAACTAAATGTCTCTGCTCCTTGCGGAAACTGCCTAATTACCTTAACATCTTTTCTATCGCCAGTAATTGAAATATCTCCAGAGTTAGCAATTGCCTCAAGAATATTTACTCTTTCTTGATACAAAATTTTTGTACCAGGATTAGCAACTTCACCGTTGATTGTATACCTAAATCCGGCTAACTTAACACTTACAAAGATTCCAGCTTCTTTTTTAAAGTGATCTTGTAATAGTTTTTTTTCTATTATTTCTCTAACTTCTTCGATAGTAAAACCTAATATGTTCACCTCACCAAGAACTGGAACTCTAATATTACCATGATCGTTTATGGTATAACCATTAAAATAAAGGGTTTCTGTTGTTTGATTTAACTGTGAAGTAGAAGTATTAAAAATCTCTACTAATTTTGGATCTAAAGCCTTAATATTAATGCTAATCACATCATTAACCTGCAAGCGATATGGTTTTGAATTAACAACATTTATAGTTGGAATTGGCGAATTATCTTTTTTCTGTAAATAAATTAAATCTTTTGTGGGAACACAAGATGTAAACATAATTCCCGAGAAAAAAAGTATATAGAGTATTCTGTAGTTCATTATTAAATAAAATTTAGCAAACAAAGATAGTTTTTCAATTGTAAAAACAAAAAAGTTAGAAAAGAATATTGACTAATTATTTTTTAAAGAATTCTCAAACGGAACTCTTTGCAAAATACTTCTTCCCAAAGTAACCTCATCGGCATACTCTAATTCGTCGCCAACCGCTATTCCTCTTGCGATTGTAGAAGTTTTTATATTACAATCTTTTATCTGTTTAAAAATATAAAAATTAGTAGTATCACCTTCCATTGTGGAGCTTAAAGCAAAAATAATTTCCTCTATTGAACCCATTTTTACTTTATCCACTAAAGAATTGATATTCAATTGACTTGGACCGACACCATCAATGGGTGAAATTTTTCCACCAAGAACATGATAAATCCCTTTAAATTGGTTGGTGTTTTCAATAGCCATGACATCTCTAACATCTTCCACAACACAAATTATTTTATGATTTCTTGAAGCGTTTGAACAAATTTCACACACATCAACATCGGAAATATTGTGGCAATTTTTACAAAATTTAATCTCATCTCGCATTGAAGTTAATGCTTGAGATAAAAAATGAGTTTGTTCACTTGGTTGTTTCAATAAATGCAATACCAATCGTAAGGCAGTTCGCTTACCAATTCCTGGTAATTGTGCCATTTCGTTGATTGCTTTTTCTAGAAGTTTTGATGAAAATTCCATTTGGCAAAAGTAAAGAAAAAGTTGGAAGATGGAAGCTGGATGTTTGCCAAAATTAGATTGAAAAACTTTCTTCTGACTTCCAACTTCTAACTTCCAACTTTTTTTCTATTTTAGCACAACCAAAAAAACTATTTATGTCTTCAGGAACTATTTTAGCGATTATCATTATCTATTTCGGAATTCTTATTCTTATTTCGAATCTTGTTAGTAAAAAAGACAATAGTAACGATGCTTTTTTTAAGGCAAATAAAAATTCTAAATGGTATTTGGTAGCCTTCGGAATGATTGGAACTGCGCTTTCTGGCGTAACTTTTATTTCCGTTCCTGGCGAAGTTGGCAATCCTGATTTGCAGTTCAAATATTTTCAATTTGTTTTGGGAAATGCGATTGGTTTTATCATCATTGCAACGGTCTTGCTTCCACTCTATTATCGCATGAATTTAACTTCGATTTATAGTTACATCGAGCAAAGATTAGGTGTAGTGAGTTACAAAACTGCTGCTACAATTTTCTTGATAAGTCGCACCATTGGCTCTGCTTTTCGTTTGTATTTGGTTGTAATTGTGTTGCAACGTTTTGTTTTTGATGCTTACAATATTCCTTTTGCTGTAACTGTTTTAATTTCTTTAGCTCTAATTTTTGCTTACACCTATCGTGGCGGATTGAAAACTATTATTATCACAGATACTTTGCAAACTTTTTTCTTAGTTTCATCTGTTTTTTTGACGATTATTTTTATATGTAATAGTTTGGATTATAGTTTTACTGAAGCTTTTGAAGCAGTGAAAAACAGTAATTATTCTAAAGTTTTCTTTTATGAAGATTACTTGAAAGGAAACTTTGTATTGAAACAAATTTTGGGCGGAATTTTTGTAACTATCGCCATGGTTGGATTAGACCAAGATTTGATGCAGAAGAATTTGAGTTGTAAAAATATTGGTGAAGCTCAAAAAAACATGTTCACGTTTACCGGAATTTTTGTGGTAATTAATATTTTCTTTTTGAGTGTTGGTGCTTTACTTTACTTATACGCTGAGAAAAACGGAATTGCTGTACCGATGGTAGATGATGTGAAACGTACTGATTTATTGTTTCCTGAAATTGCTTTTAATCATTTGAATATTGTCCCTGCAGTTGTGTTTTTGTTAGGATTGACTGCGGCAACTTTTGCTACAACCGATTCGGCTTTGACTGCTTTAACAACCTCTTTTTGTGTTGACTTTCTCGGAATGGATAAAGAAGGTAAAAATTCCAATAATGAAATTCCAAATTCCAATGAAGAAATTGAAATTAGAAATAAAAAGTTAGTTAGAACTCGACATTTGGTTCATGTTGGATTTTCGATTTTGATGTTTTTAGTGATTATAGTTTTTAATTCACTGAATGACAAATCGGTGGTGACGATGATTTTTAAAGTGGCGAGTTATACTTATGGACCACTTTTAGGATTGTATGCTTTTGGATTGTTTATGAAATCGAAAACGGTTCATGACAAATTGGTTCCTTTTATTTGTGTGATTTCGCCTTTGGTTTGTTTTTTAATTGCAAAAAATTCAGCTGCTCTTTTTGGAGATTATGTAATCGATAACGAATTAATCATCGTTAACGGATTGATTACTTTTATTGGATTACTGATTATTAGCAAACCTGCTACTAGTCAGACGAAGTTTTAGGTTATAAACCATTTTATGAAACAAAATTATTCATCAGAGAAATATCAAATTTTATCAGAAATTAATTCTATTTCTTTTGAAAGAAAACTTGTAAATGAAACAGCATTTGATGGAATTGTAAAAATCTATAGTTTAAAAACTAATTTTGAAAACATTAACCAAAAATTAGATGGACATTTTTTTGGCGACTTTTTTTATTCAACTGAAAAAGGGGTTTTTCTTAGAAAGTTTGACAACAAAGATTCATGGCCTACATCAACATTAATTTATCTTGACCTTATAAACTTAACTTTAACAGAAATAAATAGAAATAATTCTTCTTGGAATATTTGGGAAGGAAAAAAGTTAGAAAACGGAAAATATTCGATAGAAATCTCTCCAAAAGAAAATATAGAATTTCAAACATAATTAAATAAATTTGAAATGCATTTTTAAACTTAGATTTCTAAAGATACTCAATCAAAAATTAAAATGGAAACCAACCTAGCCCTGATTGTAGTGTCACGAAGTAAAACGAAAAGCAGGAATTACCATCACTGATAAATCCCGAGCCTTTCGCTCCTAATATTGATTAGTTGTCAATAAAACCAAGGTGCAAGCTTCTTCTACTTTGATGGAATTGGCTTTAAGTAATTGATAAAACTCTGGATTTTCGGTTCCTGGGTTAAAAACTACTCTTTTAGGTTTAGTTTCGATAATGTAGTTGTAATACTCGCGTTGGCGCACCGGATTTAGGTACAAAGTTACGGTATCAATATTTTTTAAAGGAATGTTTTTGGTTCTGATTGAAATTCCTGCAACCTCGCCTTGATTTTGTCCGATAGCTATAACCGAATGACCTTTATCAACTAACATTGTTATGGCTTTGAAAGCGTATCTTTCGGGTTTGGTGGAAGCACCAAGAACTAAAGTTTTCTTGTTTTTCATAAATGTAGAAGTTGTTTTTTTAGAGGTCATTTATGGTATCGCCCTATTTGAAATTTGTTTTCAACAAAAGTAATGTAAGTGGCGATTTCATTCTGCAAAATTACGGATAATTGTTTTTATTTTAACTTTATGCGTTACTTCTTTATTTATCTTTGTCAAAAATTTAAACTTTTCAAAAAATGGATGTTTTCTTGAATACTTTTTTTGTTTTGCTTGGTGCGCTGTTTTCGGTATTAAATCCGATTGGTGCGATTCCGTTTTTTGTGGGTTTAACACAAGATTATAACAAAGCAGAACGTTCGCGTGTTTCTTTATTGGCAGCAATAAATGTTTGTATCATTTTGTTGATTTCCTTTTTTGTTGGTGAATATGTTTTGAGTTTTTTCGGAATTACGATTTCGGCACTTAGAATTGCTGGAGGAATTTTGATTGCGAGTTCTGGATTTGGTTTACTTAACGCCAATCCGAAAAAGCGAAAAGGAATTAGTAAAGAAGTGGAAGAAGATTTACAAAGCAGAACCTCTATTGCTTTAACGCCGCTTGCAATGCCAATGTTGGCTGGACCTGGTTCAATTTCCTTATTAATAGCATTTAATCAAGATCATAAAACTACACCTGAAATTTTGTCTTCTACACTTGCTATTTTCGTGGTTTCTCTTCTAATATTTTTGGTATTGAGAAGTGCTCATTACTTAGCTAAATATCTTGGAGCATCAGGAATTGTGGCGATTTCTAGAATTGTTGGTTTCTTAACTGTCGCAATTGGTATTCAGTATATTATTAGTGCGGTTTTAAGTATTATTAGAGGAATATAAGTGAAATTCCAATAAAAAAATTCCAAATTCCAATTGTAATCATATTGGAATTTGGAATTTCGTTTATTCTAAAATATTGGCTTCGAGAGCCTCAGCCAACAAAAAACTATTTTCTCGGAAGAAAAACTTCTGCCATCATGCATCTTGCGCTTCCGCCACCGCATGCTTCGATGGTGTCTAGGCTTGAATGAAGAATTGTAATGTGTTCTTCTAATTGTGCGATTTGCTTTTTTGTTAAAGCATTGTAAGCTGAAGAACTCATGATTAAGTATCTTCTTTCGTCTGCGCCTTGCAATTCTAACATGTTTCCTGCGAAATTGTTCATTTGGTCTTCGGTAATTAGAATAATTTCTTTTTCGTCAGAACGAAGACTATCTAAAACCATTTTACGTTCTTTTTTATCATCGATACAATCAGCACAAATTACGGCAAATGTATCTCCAATGCACATCATTACGTTGGTATGATAAATTAGCTTTCTTTCGCCATTAACAGTTTGAAATGCTTCAAATATGATTGGATTCAAATCAAAATCTTCGCAAAATTCTATGAATAATTCTTCATCTGCTCTTGGAGAAAGAGCGCAATAGGCTTTTCCGTTTTCTCTATCAAGAACAATACTTCCTGTTCCTTCTAGGTAAAAACCATCTTCTTCTGCAGAAGTGTAATCCATAATTCCGTCGTTGATTTCGTAACCTTTGGCTTCAAGAATATCGAGAATATCTTCACGTCTTTCAGCACGACGGTTTTCGGCAAACATTGGATACAAAACCACATCACCATTTTCGTGAAAAGAAATCCAATTGTTTGGAAAAATACTGTCTGGCGTATCTGGATCTAAAGTATCGTCAACAACCGTAACATCGATTCCGACCATTCTTAATTTGTTTACGAAAGTATCAAACTCTTGTTGCGCTTTTTCGTTGACATTCGCTGGAGTTAATCCGTCAAGGACTTTTTGATAATAATTGTTTACCGCCGTTTGTTCGTTCATTCTAAACGCTACCGGACGAATCATCAGAATTGAGTTTGTAGTTTGATTCATTTTTTTGTTTGTTTAAAGTTTCAGGTTTCAGGTTTCAGGTTTTACAACTTGAAACATTAAACTTGAAACAAATTTTTAATCTCTTATCAAAGGTAATGTCGAACATCTTAATAGTCCTTCTTGTTTTGCTATTTCTGCGTATGGAATTTCTTCCACTGTAAAACCTTGTTCTCTTAGCCAATTGTTCAATCTTGTGAAGTTTTTCTCCGAAACTACTACATCTGGTGCAATTGAAAACACATTGGAATTCATATGATACATTTCATCGCGCGTGATGTGAAAAAGGTTTTCTTTCCCGAATAATTTTACTAAGTAAACGTAATCTGCTTCTTCACGGAAACCACTTTTATAGATGATTCCTTTATTGGTTCCCACTGGCTGAAAGCAGCAATCAAGGTGTAATGCATTATCGCGCGCTTCTAATTTAGATTTCACTAAATCAAATTCTTTTACAATTTTGTTTGGAAATAAATCTTTAATGTATTGAACTCCTTGCATATTAGTTCGAGCTGTAATGTAATCTTTATAATCAGAACCTTTATAAGTTCCTATAAAAATATAATCATTCCAAAGCATTACATCGCCACCTTCAATATGAACATCCTCTGGCGGACGAACGACTTTAGCAGGATTAATTTGGTCAATTACATATTGAATTGCATCCAATTCACGATTTCTATCAGGTAAAATATTGGCTTTTATAAAAACATCATCGATTACAAAACCAATATCTCTGGTGAAAATTTGATTGTAATTTTCAATCATTTCTGGACGAAAAACTTTCACATCATATTTTTGAAATACTTTATTGAAGGCTTCCATTTCTTTAACCATATCTTCTTCCACTGGATATGTACCTGCGAGAATGTGTTCTAATGATTTTGGATCGTAGGCTTCTTCTGCTGTTGGAGTTGGTCCGTTATTTACTGCAGAACCTAATACAACGGCTCTTAATCTTGAAGTTTCGTTTTTTACATTTAATTGTAACATATAATTTGCTTTTGGCATTTGTACAAATATAAAAAAGCTCCGTTGATTAACGAAGCTTTTGTTTATAAGTATTTACTTTTAATTTTTAATTAACTTTTCTGTATGTACTTGTCCATCATCTGAAATTACATTAACAATATAGATGCCTGTTGGATATTTACTGACGTCAACTTGTGTTCTGTTTATTGTTTCCACTTGTTTTTCATAAACTATTTTTCCATCTATTGTTGCAATACTTAGTTTATTGAAATTACCGTCATTCATAACAACTTCAATGAAATTACTTGATGGATTTGGAATAATAGAAAATCCGTTTACCAATTTTATTAAATTAATATTTTCTTCTGGGATTTCTTGATAAACAGATTGTTCCTCACCTGGTCTGTATACAAAAGTGCTAGAACATCCTTCAGGATAAGCTGCAAATTGAGAGCCTAATACTGCTTCGAAACCAGGATTTAATTCCACATAATTTTCAGCATGATAAACAACACCATTTCCTTGAACATTATCACCGACAGAAATAATATTGGATGCTTTAATCCAATCGGATCGTTCACGTTTCTTTATTGCTGGAATAGCTAAGTTGTTACTATCATCCGTTGGCGATGTTAAAGTTAGCGTTGGAATACAACAATCAATAAAAGTTACATCTGGTCCAACATTAGCAGAATTATCTGATATTTCATATAAAAATGTTCCAGCTGTACAATTAACATTAAAGTCGGCATTTACCTGAAATTCGAAATTTCCGGATGGATTAGTTCCAAAAACACTTGGTAAGAAACTAAAACAAAAAGTATTTGCTGTAAGTTGCGAAGGTGTGTTTAAAGTAGCAATTACTACTCCACCTTGGGTTATTTGCATTGAAATGGTATTTAAAACTGCATTTGCTGGAGCTGCATAAGTACCGCAAACTTCTATTGGAATTGTACTTGTTGGACTTGGACAATTAATATTAGTTGGATTAGTATTTATTGCGCCTAATTGAGGTGAAGCACATGTAAATCCGCAAATGTTGTCTATATAAACTGTTCCGAAGTGTGCCGATGGTTGACAATCACTTACAGAAAACTCAATTGTTCCTGGTTGATTTAAAATATCACCAACATTTAATCTTGCGCAAATCCAACCTGTATATAGTACTCTTCTATCAGAATTTACATTTATCGTTGAAAACAAACAATTATTTGGATTTGCAATTATACAAAACTCATCAACTACGTTTCCATATTGATCTAAAACTCTTGCTCTAAAATAAGGCTGAATATCTTGTGCATGCCCAGGTTTATTATCCATAACCAACGAAAAATTGAAATCAATTGTAGTTTGGTTTATCACAGGAAAATATCTAGAAACAGTAGTTAAATCTGACGAACCCATTCCGCCAGTATTATTTAATTTTATTGCTTTTGTTCCGCCATTGGTGTTTAAAGTTGGAACATTTACACCAAAACTAGCCAGAACAGGATCAAATTGCTGATAACCTGAAGCAGCACTATTAATAACTGTTGCTCTTGAATTAAAATTGTTTGTCGTTGGAGCTAACACATTAGTTGTAGTTAAAACTGTTGGTGTCGCACATGATTGGAAAAAAGAAGTTCCAGACCCTGGTTGTGGATGCAAATCTGCCCAGAAAGTGTATCCTGCAGTTCCATCTTCAAAATCACCATTAACACAATTTTGAGCCACAGACGCAGGAAGTTCAATTGCTTTGTAATCAGCTACTGCTTCACGATTTCTTGAAAAAAATAATTTTCTTAACTCATATCGTTTTGCGTCTATTAGAGCTTTTTCCAATTGTATATCTGTAAAATCTTCTTCCTCTCTAAGATGTTTAATCACCTCATCTGTAACCTCAACGGCTAACTTATACTTATTGAAATTATCCGAAATAAATCGTTCAACTTCTTTCTCTGTTTTTTCTGTTCTTGATACTCTTTTATTTTCTGCCTCAAGATATTCGTTTACTTGAGCAACCAATGAATTGGAATTAAAAAACAACAGAGCAATTAAAACTATTTTAAATATTTTAATCATAACTCATTATTTTTTTTGAATTAATTCTTTCATTTGATTTTTTAATTCCTCAATCTCTTTATTCTGATTTTCTATAGCTTTACTTTGGTTTTCTAAAGTTTTATTTTGCTCGATTATATATAATGTTAATTCTTCAATTTTCTCCATTTGTTTTGCTTGCATAGCAGATAAATCTAAGCCATTTTTAGCCAAATCCTCTGCAGAATCAACACCTGGTAAATGATTGTTATTATTTATAAATACTTCTACTTGTTTTAATGGCATCAATTTATAATCATCTGCAAATACATAATCTGCCCAATTATTAGTACTTCTTAAGGCTACTTTTACTTTTTCTGTTAGAATTCCTCCTTCTACAAATAATTTATAGTTTCCTGTGTTGTTTGGATAAACCCAACTAGAACCGATATACATTTTACCATGATTTGGACTTGTTGCAGTATTGAACCAAATATTTCTATCGTTCATATTTACAACTCTATTGTTGTTAGTCGTAGTTGATTGATTGATAACACCATTATTTCCGTAAAGACTTGTATCTATTGAGCTTACTTGATATGGTGTAGCCGGCATACCATTACCAGTTATAGTAACATTACTTCCTGGTATTATTGTAGTTGTTGGTAAGTTAATTGTATTTCCATTAGAAATTGTCAATGTATTTCCAACTAATGAAAGTGATTGTGCGTCTGTATCAGTATCAGTAAATGTTGGTAAAGTAATTGTATTTCCGTTTGAAATTGACAATGTATTACCATTAATTGTAAGTGATTGCGCATCTGTATAAGTTGGAAGAACTACTGTATTACCATTAGAAATTGATAAATTATTTCCAACTAAAGAAAGTGATTGAGCGTCTGTATCAGTATCAGTAAAAGTTGGTAAAGTAATTGTATTTCCGTTTGAAATTGACAATGTATTTCCAGCAATTGTAAGTGATTGTGCATCGGTGTAAGTTGGAAGAACTACTGTATTACCATTAGAAATTGATAAATTATTTCCAACCAAAGAAAGTGATTGAGCATCAGTATCTGTAAAAGTTGGTAGTGTAAATGAACCTCCACCATTAGATAATGTTACAATATTTCCAGATTGAGTTAAAGTTTGCAATTCATTTGTTGTGCTTCCATCAACTTCATTGAATGTAGGTATAGGAATTGTTACAGGATTACTTGCAATTCCGTTTACAGAGGTAATTAACTGATTATTTGCATTAAAAACATTTGAAATTGAATTTACTATAGTTGCATTAGACGAAATACCATTAACATCACTAGTCATCGTATTTGCTTGAGATGTTAATTCATTTGTAGCAACTAGATTAGGCATATATTGTAGTACAACATCACCATTACTATCAACACTTAAAAATTTATTTGTTGAACCAATAGTTGATGGGTTAAAAGCACTTGTTAAATTTGTAAAACGAAGTCCAGAAGTATTAGGAGCTTCACTTTTTACTTCTAAAGTATTTTTAGGAATTGTTGTGTTGATACCAATTTGTCCTAATTTAGTAGTAAGATTATCAGAACTACTCAATCTATTCATATTGTAACCAAAAATTACATTACCAATATTAAGAATATTATCACTTAATGGATTTACTTGAAAACCAGGATTAATATTTGAATTATTTCCCAATAGTATATTCCCATTTCCTGTTTTTCCACCTGCATTTTCACCAATAGCAATATTCTTAGAACCTGTATTAACTCCTGAACTATTTCCTAAAAATAGATTATTAGAACCTTGAGTAGTTGAATAACCTGATCGAGCTCCTATAAAAATATTACTTGAGCCTGATCTCAAAAAATGACCAGTGTAAAATCCTAAATATAGATTTTTTTCTCCTGTTTGTAATAAAGAGCCTGCGGCTACTCCTAAAAACATGTTGTTATCACCAGTAGAAGAACTACCTGCAGAGCTTCCAATACCAATATTATTATCACCTGAAACATTACCATTTAATGACCATCTGCCAAGAGCGATATTACTGTTTCCGCTTTCATTTAATTCGAGTGAAGCATTACTCAAACCAATATTATCACTTCCTAATATATTATTTTTTAAAGCTCTATATCCTAAAGCCGTATTTGAATTGCCTATTGTATTAAATTTACCAGATTCAGCACCAATAAATGTATTTCCGAACCCTGTAGTGTTATAAGTTCCTGTTCCCGTTCCAACAAAAGTATTTACAGAACCAGAAATATTTGACATTCCTGAATTTTCTCCTATAGAAATATTATAAAAATTTAAAGAATGATTGGAATCACTTCCAGCTCTTTTCCCTATGTTGATATTAGCATTCCCTCCATTTCCTGCATAAAAACCATAGGACGTATTTAGTGTGCCTATTTTTCCACTAAAAATATTATTTCTCCTAAACACCAAATCTTGATTATCGGTAGTCCCAATAAAATTGACATTAGATGAAGTTCCAGAATTTCCATTTACATTCCAAAATGGTCTTACAGCTAGTAAATTAGAATTAGCACTCAAATTCCTATTAAGAACATCTGTTTTTGAAATAGAATCTGATTGTGCGTGTAAAGTATTAATAAGTCCAAAAAAAGCTGTTAATACAAATAAATAGTAGTTTTTTTTCTTCATAGCGTAGGTTTTAGTTTATTAATAATCTGTTTTGGGGAAAACAATTATGATTTCTTATTGTTATTTCAAAAATAAGTATTAATTATTCAAAAATATCGCTTATATACCTATATATTCGATTAAATACATCTTTTTAAATAAACATAATATAAATATCCTACAAATTATACAAACAAAAAAGCATAAAAAAAAACCCCTTAAATAATTAAGGAGTTTTTTTTATAGATAGAAACTTATCTTTTATCCATTGCTACAAAATCTCTTAGTGGATGACCAGTGTAAACTTGTCTTGGTCTTCCTATAGGTTCTTTGTTAACTCTCATTTCTTTCCATTGTGCAATCCATCCAGGTAAACGACCTATTGCGAAAAGTACAGTAAACATATCCGTTGGAATTCCTAATGCACGGTAAATGATACCAGAATAGAAATCTACGTTTGGATATAATTTTCTTGATACAAAATACTCATCAACTAAAGCAGACTCCTCAAGTTTTTTTGCAATTTGTAGAATTGGATCATTAACTCCTAGTGTAGATAAAACTTCATCCGCAGCTTTTTTAATGATTTTTGCTCTAGGATCAAAGTTTTTGTATACTCTATGACCAAATCCCATTAAGCGGAATGGATCATCTTTATCTTTTGCTTTTGCTAAATATTTGTCTGCATCACCTCCATCTTTTTGGATTTCTTCAAGCATTTCCAAAACTGCTTGGTTTGCACCACCATGTAATGGACCCCAAAGTGCAGAAACTCCTGCAGAAATCGATGCAAATAAACCTGCGTGAGAAGAACCAACAATTCTTACCGTTGATGTAGAACAATTTTGCTCATGATCAGCATGAAGAATAAACAATTTATCTAAAGCATCAATTACAACTTGATTTTGTGTATAAGGACCTGTTGGTAACTCAAACATTAAATGCATGAAATTTTCAACATAACCTTTAGTATTATCATAGTAATTTAAAGGATAACCCATCATCTTTCTGTAAGTCCAAGTAGCAATAACTAAAAATTTAGCCATTGTTTTACATACAGCTTCATACATTTCTTTTTCATTCTCTACATTAACCACTTTAGGATTAAAAGCTGTTAAAGCAGAAGTTAATGAAGATAGAACTCCCATTGGATGAGCTGTTTTTGGGAAACCATCAATGATATTTTTCATTTCTTCGTTTACCAAAGTATACTTACGAATATCATTTTCAAATTGAGTTAGTTGCTCTTTTGTTGGTAACTCTCCGAAAATCACTAAATAAGAAACCTCAAGAAAATCAGCTTTTTCAGCTAAATCTTCAATAGCATAACCTCTGTAGCGTAAAATCCCTTCTTCTCCATCAAGGAAAGTAATATCACTTTTACAAGAACCTGAATTTTTATAACCTGGATCTAAAGTGATAGCGCCAGTCAAGGCACGTAGTTTTTCAATATCGATAGCTGGTTCGTTTTCGCTTCCAACAATTACTGGAAACTCATACTTTTGGCCATCATATTCTAATATTGCTGTTTTTGACATAATATGTGTGGAAATTAATCGTGATAATTTATAATTTAACAAAATTATGGAATTCTAAATGAATTAAAAAACAAATACGTTAACGTTTTCGTTAATTTTAATATAAAAATTGCAAGGTTAGTATAGTTGAATACAAAAGTGCGCCTAAGCACGCTTTAATTAACTAAATAACTTAACCTATTCTTTAACTATTCTTTCTACTTTAATTCCTTTATCAGATGTAATTTTAAGAAAATAAATGCCTTTTGATTTATCTGAAATATCAATTGATGTTGAATTTTCCTCAGTTAATTTTGTTTGCAACAACCTTCCTTGCACATCGTATAATTGTATTGATTTAATTCTATTTTCAGATTTTACATTAATAATTGATTGTGTTGGATTTGGAAAAATCACAACTGAATTGTCTTTTTCAAAGGCACTATTATTTAACGATTGAAATACTGTATTCGCGATTCCTGTATCTATTGGAGCATTGTAATCAAAGAAAATATCACCACGTTTTGTAACCATATCTCCGCTAACTAAACTATTTGTGGTTTGTATTTTAAACAACACATTCCCGTGGTCTCCAGAATCTAGCGCAATGTTTTCAAAAATAAATTCGACTATATTGCCTGTAATTTTTGTATATGAATTGTGTGATGTATTTAATAACTGTAACGAATTGATATTATATTTTGTAGTATCAATCACAATTTTTACTACTACATTTTCTGCTGGGAAATTACCGGTGTTTTCAAAATTTACCACATAATGCAAGTATTGACCAATATAACTCGGACTAACCACATCACCTTCTAAACATTCAATATTGTTGGGATCATAAGCTCCGACAACAGTTTGATTGTAGTTAAAAACATTATCATTTGGCATTTCATCACCAGCAATTGGATAGATTGTAGTTGCAAAATTTAAAACATCTCCAATATTTACCGCTGGAGTTTCAACAGGTGAATTAACATTTAAAACTAAATAAATTATTTTGCTTTCAAAAGGTAGTAAATTGGCATAATTCCAATTTAGTGTATTAAGTACTAAGTTATCAGGATTAGGATTTGCCGAAACAAAATCAGTTCTATCATCATCAAATGTTAAACTCACATTACCTGAAAGTGTTTGATTACCTTTGTTTTTATATACTATTTTATAGGTTGCATCAAAACCAGGTCGTGCCACAGAAATAGGCATTATTTCAACTTCTAGATCAGGATGAACTCCGTTAGGCAAAATACAAAAATCTTGGGTAAAAATATTATTGTTATTATTAGTAAATGAAATGATTGCCGATTGTGGAGTAAAATTAAACCATGAAGGGTTTTCTACTGATGGTTCAACTAATTGATCTGCAAATGTGGTATAAAAAGTATAAACTCCATTTACATTTGAAAAAGTAGCACTATTAATTCCCCATTGAGTCATTTTCATTCGAATGTTAGGAAATACTAAATCATTACTATCACAACCATTACTATTTGAATCAAAACGGATTGTTCCAGTTATGGTATTGTAATTTCCACTAGGATTAAAGGAACAATATGAACCGACTACAACTTGAGTATTATTAGCACTAGTATATAAATTTTGTATCGTATTAACCTGATCATCATTGACACAGATGTATTCAAAATTTGGTAAATTTGCTGTGCCACCTACAACATATTGAGTAAACTTATCAGATATATTGGGAATACCTTTTAGGTTTATAGATTCTAATAAAAAATTACCTCCTGCTAAAAAATTAAGATTATCTATATTTATTGAACCAGAAAGATCAATATTTTTAAAATCACCAGCTACAATATTTATGTTTATTAAATTTGGTAAATTAGATAAATCAAGATTTTCAAATAACAAAAATTGAGTTGTTATCGAATTCAAAGATGTACAACCTGTTAAATCTATTCCATTTAATATAGACACACTAGGACAATTTATATTAGTCAGATTTATACAATTTGATAAATTAATATAGTCTGCATTAGAAACTCCAGAGAATGTAATTAAATTTGTACAATTGCTTAAATTTATAATTATATTATCTTCAAACGAGAAATCAATATCGAAATACGAAATTGAAGTTCCTGACAAATTAACAAAATTTAAGTTATCATTATTATAGATTGTAGCTGAAGTTAAATTAGTAAAATTAGATAAATCAAGTTCAGTAATTAAATTATTTATACAATTCAAACTAGTTAAATTTGGCACATTGTTAAAAGTTATAGAAGTTAAATCATTCCATCCGCACTCTACACTTGTTAGATTTAGTAAATTATTGAATGATAAAGATGTTATATTATTATTATCACATTTTAAAGTACTCAAATTTGGAAGATTATTAACGTTCAAAGAAGTTAAAATACTTGCGCCTGAATTAACATGTGAAACATCTAAATTCATTAATGACGGATTATTAATGTTTAAAGAATTTTGTACGTTAATATTACGCCAAATTAAGGTTTTTAAATTAAGTAAATCATCAAAATTAAATACCTGTAATTGTTGCCATGAAACATTTAAATATTCAATATTGACAAAACCACTTATACCTTGTAAATCAATTATTCCAGCTGAGGAGTCTAATCTTAAATATTTAATTAGAGATGCTTCACTTTCTTGAATTTCACCATCATTATTAGTATCAATTTTATTATAACTACTTACAGACCAAGTATCATTATTTGAATTATAGGTTGGAGCTTGAGTTGAAGCAATATCAATCCCAACGTTTGCTTCTAACAACTTAGCTTTAAAATTCGCATCAGGAATATTCACAATCTGAGCAAAACCAATTCCCGTAATAAATAACAAAAAAAGCACTAATTTCTTCATAACATCATAATTAACAATCAAATATAATAATTTTATTACAAATAATATTTCTAAATTAACATTTGAAATTTATCAACTGCTGTATAACAAAAAAACCCGACCAAATCAGCTGGGTTTAATTTATTAAAGTTAATTTTTACTTCTGTTTGAATGCTTTCAATCCAGGAAAATAAGCAGTATTTCCTAATTCTTCTTCAATTCTTAAAAGTTGGTTGTATTTCGCCATTCTATCAGAACGCGATGCAGAACCAGTTTTTATTTGTCCACAGTTTAAAGCTACAGCTAAATCAGCAATAGTATTATCTTCTGTTTCTCCAGAACGATGTGACATTACTGAAGTATAACCAGCATTGTGAGCCATGTTTACTGCTGCAATTGTTTCTGTAAGCGTACCAATTTGGTTAACTTTTACAAGAATTGAATTGGCAATTCCTTTTTCAATTCCGGTTGACAAACGTTCAACATTAGTAACAAATAAATCATCACCAACTAATTGAGTTTTATCACCAATTAATTCTGTTAAGTACTTCCATCCTTCCCAATCGTTTTCATACATTCCATCTTCAATTGAGATTATTGGGTAATTTGCTGCTAGTGAAGCTAAATATTCTGCTTGTTCTTTAGAAGTTCTGATTTTACCTGTTGCACCTTCAAATTTAGTATAGTCGTATTTTCTGTCAACATAAAATTCAGAAGCAGCACAATCTAAAGCAATCATGATTTCGTCGCCAAATTTATAACCAGCGTTTTCAACCGCTTTTTTAATTGTATCTAGAGCATCTTCTGTTCCGCCAGCAAGATTTGGTGCAAAACCACCTTCATCACCAACAGCAGTTGATAAATGTCTATCGTGTAACACTTTTTTCAAATTGTGAAAAATTTCAGTTCCCATTTGCATAGCGTGAGTAAATGAAGTTGCTTTTACAGGCATAATCATAAACTCTTGGAAAGCAATCGGTGCATCAGAGTGCGAACCTCCATTGATAATATTCATCATTGGAACTGGTAAAGTATTAGCAGAAACTCCACCAACATATCTGTATAAAGGTAATCCTAATTCATTTGCAGCCGCTTTTGCAGCCGCAAGAGAAACTCCTAAGATTGCATTAGCTCCAAGATTTCCTTTGTTAGAAGTTCCGTCTAAATCAATCATAAGTTGATCGATATGATTTTGTTCAAAAACAGAAACGCCCATTAATTCAGGAGCAATTTTAGTATTTACATTTTCAACAGCTTTAAGAACACCTTTTCCCATGTAAGCTTTTCCTCCATCACGAAGTTCAACTGCTTCATGTTCTCCTGTAGACGCACCACTTGGAACAGCAGCACGACCTAAAACTCCGTTTTCTGTAACAACGTCAACCTCAATTGTTGGGTTTCCTCTTGAATCTAATATTTGTCTTGCGTGTACTTTGATTATAATACTCATTACTGTGTTTATTTTATAGTTAGATAATTACATATTCTCAAAATATGGAACACAAATTTAAGCATTAGTCAAAACTTAATCATTAATTTTTAAAAAAACTTATAAACTCAATCGTTTTAGTAGGGTAAAAAAAATGTAAACTGTTATTATAGTTGAGTGAAATACATTAAATAAAAAAACATAAATATTTGTAGTATTTTTATTATATTTTATAAATATTTAATCATTTTATCGTGTTTTTTTGCATTTTATAGACACATACATTTGTGTGTTACAAATAATTATCTATTTTTATTGTGTCAAATTCATTATAATTAAAATCGTATGAAAAAATATTCTTTTTTAAGTACTACCAACTTAAAATCAGTTTATTACGGATTGTTGTTTTTGGGATTTCTATTGTCTTATCAAACAGGAACTGCTCAGAACTACAGAAATGCTAAAGCCTACATAACTGACTTTGGTAGAAACGAATTATTTGTCAAAGAATCTTTGATGGAATATTCAACCTCAATTATTGATGCTAGTCCTGACGATAGAGTTCAAACAACTTTGGAAAGAATTTACAAAAAGCTTGAAGATGTCAATGAAAATTTAACTAAAAATGACCGAGGAGTTTATGGAGACACCGATTTAAGAGATGCCTTTATTAAACTAAACAACAAAACGATAACATTACTAAAAAACAAATCATTGAAACTTAATGATTATCAAGTTCAAAGTAATTTAGATTACTCTGAAATCTTTAAAAATTATGCTTACAAAGAATCTGAAATAGCTAAATATTATTCTGAAATATTGAATTATGAAAGTACAAAAAGAGATTTTGGTTTAAAATACAAAATAAACATTAGAAACTTTAATAAAAGAAATGTTTTTGAATATAATGCCTATCAGAATTTAATTTTTTATAAACTAAATGTTTTAGACGATAAATTAATTCAATTATTTAAATATAGAAAAGTTGAAGATGTTTTAGAATGTGTAAACTTTATGACTAGTGTTGCTCAAGAATCGTTAACAAAAACCGATTTGTTTAAAGATGATTTTACAGATACTTCATTAAACGATGCTAATATTGAATTTATAAATTTTATTATAAAACAAAATGAGAAGCTAGTTCAATTGTATCAAGATTATATTTTGGTGCATGAAGATTTTCAAAAAATAAAAAAGAAATTTTTAGAAACAAACGAAATCATTAAAGTTGAAGACTACAACAATGAAGTGAGAAGATATAATATAGTAAAGAATACATTTTTTGATGCTTTACATGAAAATCAAATTGTTAAAAGTGAATTATTGAAAAGATGGTATATAACCAATAGTTTGTTTCTTAAAAACAATATTGAGTTTGAAAATCTTTATGAAAAATTCACAAACTTAGATTAAAACAAAAAGGATTTCTTAATTAGTAATTATTTCCTAAAGTATTAAAATAAAAAAATGAGGGTTTCCAAAAACCCTCATTTTTTCTATACTTCTTGAAATTTATCTTGTTTAATATTTGCTATAAAATCATCAAATAAATAGGATGAATCGTGAGGACCAGGACTTGCTTCAGGATGGTATTGGACTGAGAAGCAATTTTTTGATTTCATTTTCATACCTGCAACTGTATTGTCATTGATATGATAATGAGTAATTTCTAAATCTTGATGATTTTCCAGTTCTTCTCTGTTTACAGCAAAACCATGATTTTGTGAAGTAATCTCTCCTTTTCCAGTAAGAACATTCATAACTGGATGATTGATTCCTCTGTGTCCATTAAACATTTTGTAAGTTGAAATTCCGTTTGCTAAACCTATGATTTGGTGACCTAGACAAATTCCGAACACTGGTTTATCTGATGCTATCATTTGTTTAGCTGTTTCTTGAACTTGCTCAAGAGGTTCTGGATCACCAGGACCATTTGACAAGAAATATCCATCAGGATTAAATGCTTTTAAGTCATCAAAAGATGTATTGTATGGAAATACTTTTATATAACAATCTCTTTTTGCAAGGTTTCTAAGGATGTTTCTTTTAATACCTAAATCTAAAGCAGAAATTTTGAAAGTTGCGTTTTCATTTCCAAAAAAGTAAGGCTCTTTGGTAGAAACTTTTGAAGCAAGTTCCAACCCTTTCATATCAGGAACATTTGCTAATTGTTTTTTTAATTCTTCTATTGAAGTTCCATCTGTTGAAATCACAGAATTTTGTGCTCCATTATCGCGAATGTAACTAACAAGCGCTCTTGTGTCTACATCTGAAATACAGATTAGATTTTGTTTTTCAAAGTAATCGTATAAATTACTTTCAGAATCGGGACGAGAATGATTAAAGCTGAAGTTTTTACAAACAAGACCAGATATCATTATTTTTTCAGATTCTACTTCATTGACATTTACTCCATAGTTTCCAATATGTGGATTGGTAGCCACCATTATTTGACCAAAATAAGATGGGTCAGTAAATATTTCTTGGTAACCTGTCATTCCAGTATTGAAACAAACTTCACCGAAAGTTGTTCCAGAAATTCCGATTGATTTACCATAAAAAATGGTTCCATCGGCTAATAATAAAATGGCTTGTGGTCGAGTTGTGTATTTCATTTGATATAGTTAGTAAAAAGTAGTTAGTTGTTGTTTTGCAAATTTAAGTTAATCTTTTATAATTCTAAAGTGGATTTATTAAAGTTTATAAACATTCTAATAGTTGGCTATTTAGCCCTGATGCAAGGGAAAAGCCTTGTCTCGTTCTTTTAAACGAGAGAAGCTTTGGAAAGGCAGCAGGAAAATGGATTACTGATAAAGCCCAAACGATTCGCTTCAAATTAAAAAATAATTTAATATTGGGTATAAAAAAAAGGATAAACTCGAAAGCTTATCCTTTATATTTATGAAATTGAATTCATTATTCTGCTGATTGCTTCGCCTATTCGCTAGCGCTCGGGTCAGTAGTTTCTTCAGAAGAAGTTTCTGGAGCTTCAGGAGCTTTTGTTTCAGCTGCTGGAGTTTCAGATTTTTTAGCTTTTCCACCACGACGGCTTTTAGCTTTTTTCTCTTCTTTTTTACCACCATTGTAAATTTCGTTGAAATCTACTAACTCAATCATTGCCATATCTGCGTTATCACCTAAACGGTTACCAACTTTGATGATACGAGTGTATCCACCTGGACGGTCACCAACTTTAGCTGCTACTTCTCTAAAAAGTTCAGTAACACCATATTTATTACGTAAGTAAGCGAAAACGATACGACGATTGTGAGTAGTATCTTCTTTTGATTTTGTTATAAGCGGCTCAACGAATTGTTTAAGTGCTTTTGCTTTAGCAACAGTTGTGTTAATACGTTTGTGTTCAATTAATGAACAAGCCATATTAGCTAACATAGATTTTCTATGTCCAGTCTGTCTGCTTAAGTGATTGTTCTTTTTTCCGTGTCTCATTTTAAATGCTATTTAATTTGAATAAAGAAACTAGTCTTTATCTAATTTATATTTTGACAAATCCATTCCGAAAGTTAAATTTTTAACTGCAACTAGTTCATCTAATTCTGTTAAAGATTTTTTACCGAAGTTACGGAACTTCATTAAGTCGTGTTTGTTAAAAGAGACAAGGTCTCCTAATGTATCAACTTCAGCTGCTTTTAAGCAATTTAATGCTCTTACAGATAAATCCATATCAACAAGCTTAGTTTTAAGCAATTGTCTCATGTGTAATGATTCCTCATCGTATGAATCTGTTTGAGCGATTTCGTCTGCCTCAAGAGTGATTCTCTCATCTGAGAATAACATGAAGTGGTGAATTAATACTTTTGCAGCTTCAGTAAGAGCATCTTTTGGATTGATAGAACCATCAGTTTTGATTTCAAAAACTAATTTTTCATAATCTGTTTTTTGCTCAACACGGAAATTTTCAATAGCATATTTCACGTTTTTCACTGGTGTAAAGATAGAATCTGTAAAGATTGTACCAATTGCAGCATTTTGCTTTTTGTTTTCTTCTGCAGGAACGTATCCTCTACCTTTTTCAATTGTTAATTCCATATTGAAATTAACTTTTGGATCAAGGTTACAGATAACTAATTCTGGGTTTAAAACTTGAAATCCAGAAATAAATTTTTGAAAATCACCAGCTGTAATTTGCTCTTTACCAGTTATAGATATAGTTACTGATTCGTTATCGATATCTTCAATTTGACGTTTGAAACGTACTTGTTTAAGACTAAGGATAATTTCTGTAACATCTTCAACAACTCCTGAAATTGTAGAAAACTCATGCTCTACACCTTCAATTCTTGTAGATGTAATAGCATAACCTTCTAAAGCAGAAAGTAAAACTCTTCTAAGTGCATTACCAACAGTCAATCCGTAACCAGGTTCTAAAGGTCTGAACTCAAACTTACCTTCAAAATCGGTTGAATCGATCATGATAACTTTATCGGGCTTTTGAAAATTAAATATTGCCATAATTTAGACTAGTGTCAATTATTATTTGTTGTACAACTCTACGATTAACTGTTCTTTAATGTTTTCTGGAATTTGAAGTCTAGCAGGAACAGTAACGAACGTACCAGATTTAGTATCATTATTCCATGTAATCCATTCGTAAACATGATTAGAGTTTGATAAAGAACGTTCAATTGACTCTAAAGATTTAGATTTTTCGCGAACAGCTACTACGTCACCTGGTTTCAAGTGATAAGAAGGTATGTTTACTAATTCACCATTTACTGTAATGTGACGGTGAGAAACAATTTGTCTTGCAGCTCTTCTAGAAGAAGCAATTCCCATTCTGAAAACAACATTGTCTAAACGAGCTTCACATAATTGTAAAAGGATTTCACCTGTTACACCTTTAGAAGCTGCTGCTTTTTCGAATAAGTTTCTAAATTGTTTTTCTAAGATTCCGTAAGAATATTTAGCTTTTTGCTTTTCCATTAACTGGACAGCATATTCAGATTTCTTACCTCTTTTTTTAGCCATCCCGTGTTGTCCAGGAGGATAATTTCTTTTTTCGAATGCTTTATCAGCTCCGAAGATTGCTTCGCCAAATTTACGAGCAATTTTTGTACTTGGACCAGTATATCTTGCCATTTTAAAATTGTTTTGAGATAGAGATTATGAATTCAGGTCAATAAATCCTTCGATAATCTTTGTTCTTTCTCTTGTTATACTTAATTATATATTAGATACTGAAATTTCAGTATAAAATTATACTCTACGTCTTTTTGGAGGACGACATCCATTGTGAGGCATTGGAGTAACATCAATGATTTCTGTTACTTCTACTCCACTATTATGTATTGATCTGATAGCAGATTCTCTTCCGTTACCTGGACCTTTAACATAAACTTTTACTTTTTTAAGTCCTGCTTCTAATGCTACTTTACTGCAATCTTCAGCTGCCATTTGAGCAGCATAAGGAGTGTTCTTTTTAGAACCTCTAAAGCCCATTTTACCAGCAGAAGACCAAGAAATAACTTCACCTTTTTTGTTAGTTAACGAAATGATGATGTTGTTAAAAGTTGCATTAATATGAGCTTCTCCTGAAGATTCAATAATAACTTTACGTTTTTTTGTACTTGCTTTAGCCATATTACTTACTATTTAGTTGCTTTTTTCTTGTTAGCAACAGTTTTTCTCTTACCTTTTCTTGTTCTAGAATTGTTTTTAGTTCTTTGTCCTCTTAATGGAAGACCAGATCTGTGACGAATTCCTCTATAACATCCGATATCCATTAAACGTTTGATGTTTAATGAAGTTTCTGAACGAAGTTCACCTTCAATTTTGTAGTATGATACAGCATCACGAATTGCTCCGATTTGATCATCATTCCAATCTTGAACTTTAGTATCTTGGCTAACTTGAGCTTTTTCTAAAATCTCAATAGCTCTACTTTTTCCTACTCCGAAGATATAGGTAAGTGCTATAACACCTCTTTTATTTTTAGGTATATCTACCCCTGCTATTCTTGCCATAATTATCCTTGTCTTTGTTTAAATCTAGGATTCTTTTTGTTAATAACGTATAATCTTCCTTTTCTACGCACAATTTTACATTCTGCGCTTCTCTTTTTTACTGATGTTCTTACTTTCATTTTTAATAACTTTAGTATCTGTAAGTGATTCTTGCTTTAGACAAATCGTAAGGACTCATTTCAAGTTTCACTTTGTCACCAGGTAACAACTTGATGTAATGCATACGCATTTTTCCTGAAATGTGTGCGATAACGATATGCCCGTTTTCTAATTCTACACGGAACATAGCATTTGATAATGCTTCAATTATTGATCCGTCTTGTTCTATTGCTGATTGTTTTGCCATAAAAATTAAGCTACTGCTTTTCTATTTTTACCACTTTTCATCAAACCATCATAATGCTTATTCAATAAATAAGTGTTTATTTGTTGAATAGTATCGATTGCAACTCCAACCATAATGATTAAAGAAGTTCCACCATAGAACATAGCCCATGATTGTTGTACATCTAAACTAACTACAATTGCTGGGAACACAGCTATTAAAGCTAAGAATAACGAACCTGGAAAAGTTACTAATGACATAATTTTATCAAGAAAATCTGCTGTTTCAACACCCGGTTTAATACCTGGTATAAAACCACCACTTCTCTTTAAATCGTCTGCCATTTTATTTGTTGGAACCGTAATCGCCGTGTAAAAGAATGTAAAGATAATGATTAATAAAGCAAAAACTAAATTATACCATAATCCAAACATGTTGCTAAAAGCACCTGCAATAGATTGAGATGTTTCAGACTGTGAAAGACCAGCTAAAGCAGCAGGGATAAACATAATTGCTTGAGCAAAAATGATTGGCATAACACCAGCTGAATTTAATTTTAATGGAATCCATTGTCTATTACCACCCATCATATCTTGTTCAAAATCACCAGAAGTTGTTCTTCTAGCATATTGAACAGGTATCTTTCTAATTGCCATAACTAAAAGTACACAAGCAATAATTACCAACATCCAAACAATAATTTCAATAACAAGAATCATTAAACCACCATTATTGTTGGTAACTCTTGATTGAAACTCTTGAATAAGAGCTTGAGGTAATCTTGCTAAAATACCGACCATAATTAATAGAGATATACCATTTCCTATACCTTTATCAGTAATTTTTTCTCCTAACCACATAGCAAAAATTGTACCTGTAGTTAAAATCAAAACTGAAGAAAATAAGAAAGAAAATGAATCAAATCCTAACAAAAATGCGCTACTAGGAATGGTTCTGTACAAGTTATAAATATAACCTGGACCTTGAAGTAATGTGATACCAATAGTTAACCAACGTGTAATTTGGTTTAATTTTTTTCTACCACTTTCACCATCCTTTTGTAATTTTTGCAAATAAGGAATTGCTATACCCATTAACTGAACAACAATTGAAGCAGAAATGTAAGGCATAATACCTAATGCAAAAACAGATGCTTTTGAAAATGCTCCACCGGTAAACATATCAAGAATTGATCCAATTCCTTTATCTGTTTGCCCTGCAAGTCCAGAAAGCTGTGTAGCATCGATACCAGGAAGAGTTACATGAGCACCGAATCTATATACTAAAAGTAAACCCAAAGTAAACAAGATTCTGTTTCTCAACTCTTCTATTTTCCAAACATTCTTAAACGATTCAATAAAATTCTTCATAAGGTCAGAATATTATAATGTTACTGCTTCACCACCAGCAGCTTCGATAGCAGCCTTTGCAGTAGCAGTAAATTTGTGAGCAGTTACTTTTAATTTTGCTTTTAATTCACCTCTACCTAAAATTTTAACTAATTCGGTTTTGGTAGCTAAACGGTTTTCGACTAAAACTGTAAAATCTACAGTATCAGTAACGATTCCGTTATCAACTAAAGCTTGAAGAGTGTCAAGATTTACACCTTGATGCTCAATTCTGTTAATGTTCTTGAAACCAAACTTAGGAACACGTCTTTGAAGTGGCATTTGACCTCCTTCAAAACCAATCTTTTTAGAATATCCAGAACGAGATTTTGCTCCTTTGTGACCTCTTGCAGAAGTACCACCTTTACCAGAACCTTCTCCTCTACCAACTCTTTTATTTTGATTGTGTGTAGAACCTTCAGCAGGTTGTAAGTTACTTAAATTCATAACTATAATTGTTATTTAACTTCCTCAACGGAAACTAAGTGTTTAACTTTATTTATCATTCCAAGGATTGTTGGATTTGAATCATGCTCAACAACCTGTCCCATTTTACGAAGACCTAAAGCTTCTAAACCTCTTTTTTGAGTAAGTGGACAGTTGATTTTGCTTCTAACTTGTTTTACTAATAATTTAGCCATAATTTCCTTGAATTAACCTTTAAAAACTTTCTCTAAAGAAACTCCTCTTTGTTTTGCAACAGTGTAGGCGCTTCTCATTTGTAGTAATGCATCAAAAGTTGCTTTCACCACGTTATGTGGATTTGAAGAACCTTGAGATTTTGATAATACGTCGTGAATTCCAACTGATTCAAGTACTGAACGAACAGCACCACCAGCAATAACTCCTGTACCATGAGATGCAGGCATTAAGAACACACGAGCTCCACCAAATTTACCTTTTTGTTCGTGAGGTACAGATTGACCACTCAAAGGAATTCTAACTAAGTTTTTCTTTGCATCTTCTACTGCTTTCGCAATTGCTTCAGAAACGTCTTTAGATTTTCCTAATCCATGACCAACAACACCATTTTCATCACCTACAACAACAATTGCTGAGAACCCAAAAGCTCTACCACCTTTTGTTACTTTGGTAACACGATTTACACTTACCAAACGATCTTTTAATTCAAGACCACTAGGTTTTACTAATTCTACATTTTTGTATTTAGACATAATATATTAGAATTTAAGTCCAGCGGCTCTAGCGCCTTCTGCTAATGATTTAATACGACCGTGATATAAATAACCTCCTCTATCGAATGTTACTGAATCTATACCGGCTTTTAACGCTTTTTCAGCAACAAGTTTTCCAACCGCTGTTGCAACTTCTACGTTAGTACCTTTAATATCCGCTCCTTTATCTCTAGATGAAGCAGCTAATAAAGTAACACCATTTACATCGTCAATTAGCTGTGCGTAGATTTCTTTATTACTTCTGAATACAGAAAGTCTTGGTCTAGCAGCAGTACCGCTAACAATCTTTCTTATTCTATACTGGATTCTCTGTCTTCTTTCAGATTTTGTTAATGACATAACCTTTATTTTTAAGCTGATTTACCTGCTTTTCTTCTTAATACTTCACCTACAAACTTGATACCTTTTCCTTTGTATGGTTCTGGTCTACGGAAATTTCTAATTTTCGCAGTAATAGCACCTAAAAGTTGTTTATCATAAGATGTAAGTTTTACGATAGGGTTTTTACCTTTTTCAGAAATAGTTTCTAAAGTAACTTCTTTAGCAACTTCTAAAATGATATTGTGAGAAAAACCTAAAGCTAAATCAAGTTTTTGTCCTTGATTTGAAGCTCTGTATCCCACACCCACAAGCTCTAATTCTTTAGTAAAACCAGTTGATACTCCAACAATCATATTATTGATTAATGATCTGTACAAACCATGTTTAGCTCTATGATCTTTGTGGTCAGATGATCTTTCCACAATTACTTGACCTTCTTCTAACTTTACAGTAACGTCCGAAAACTCCTGAGTTAGTTGTCCTAATTTTCCTTTTACTGTAACCAATCCTTCTTTAACTTCTACAGTTACACCAGCTGGAACTACAATTGGATTTTTTCCTATTCTTGACATTGTCGCTTAGCTTTAAATTAGTATACGTAACAAATTACTTCTCCACCAACATTCAATTGCTTAGCTTGTTTTCCTGTCATCAAACCTTTTGATGTAGAAACAATAGCAATACCCAAACCATTTAAGATTCTTGGTAATTTTGAAGCACCTGCGTACTTACGTAAACCTGGTTTACTAATTCTTTGGATGTCTTTAATTACAGGCTCTTTAGTATCTTTATCATACTTCAAAGCAATTTTGATAGAACCTTGAACGGTTGAATCCTCAAATTTGTAACTTAAGATATATCCTTGATCGAATAAAATCTTTGTGATTTCTTTTTTAAGATTAGAAGCTGGAATCTCAACCACTTTGTGGTTAGCTCTAACAGCATTTCTGACTCTCGTAAGATAATCTGCAATCGGATCTGTATACATATTTATTAAAATTCGGCTACGGTTTTCAAAAGAACTATTCTATTGAACCTGAAGCCATTAAACTCAATTTTTAAAGCAGATAATTGCACGTTACCGGCAAAAATCCGGCAAATGTACAATTATCTGCTGAAATAAACTAATTTACCAACTAGCTTTTTTAACACCTGGAATTAATCCTTGGTTTGCCATCTCACGGAATGTAACACGTGAAATACCGAATTGACGCATATAACCTCTTGGTCTACCTGTCAATTTACAACGATTGTGTAAACGAACTGGTGAAGCATTTTTAGGTAATTTTTGTAAACCTTCATAGTCTCCAGCTTCTAATAAAGCTTTTCTCTTTTCAGCATACTTAGCTACCGTTTTTTCTCTTTTAACCTCGCGGGCTTTCATTGATTCTTTAGCCATGTCTTAATTCTTTTTAAAAGGTAAACCTAATTCTGCTAATAATGATTTTGCTTCTTTATCAGTTGCTGCTGAAGTTACAAAAGTAATATCCATACCTGAAATTTTGTTTACTTTATCAATATCAATTTCTGGGAAAATGATTTGTTCCAAAACACCAAGATTATAATTACCTCTTCCGTCAAATCCAGTAGCTTTGATTCCGCTAAAATCTCTTACACGTGGTAAAGCTGAAGTAATAAGTCTATCTAAAAACTCATACATTCTTTCGCCACGTAAAGTAACTTTAGCACCAATAGGCATTCCTTTTCTTAATTTGAATGACGCTACGTCTTTTTTGGAAATTGTAGCTAACGCTTTTTGACCAGTAATTTTAGTTAATTCATCTACTGCGTAGTCAACTAACTTTTTATCTGATACAGCTGCACCAACTCCACGGCTAATAACGATTTTTTCAAGTTTAGGAACTTGCATTACGTTTTTATAACCGAACTCTTCTTTAAGAGCTGCAATTACTCTGCTCTTATACTCTTCTTTTAGTCTAGGGATATATGCCATAACTATAATACTTGATTTGATTTTTTAGAAAATCTCACTTTCTTATCTCCTTCTACTCTTGTTCCTGTTTTTGTAGCTTCTTTAGATTTTGGATCTATTAAAGACAAATTAGAAATATGAATAGGAGCTTCTTTCTTAACGATTCCTCCTTGAGGGTTTTTTGCACTTGGTTTAGTATGTTTCGAAACCATGTTAGCACCTTCAACAATCGCTTTATTTTTCTCACGGTCAACTTTAAGAACTTTACCTTCAGCACCTTTATGGTCTCCAGCAATAACTCTTACTACGTCACCTGATTTTATTTTTAACTTTGTCATCATTAATCGAATTAAAGCACTTCAGGTGCTAATGATACAATTTTCATGAATTGTTTTTCACGAAGTTCTCTGGCAACCGGACCAAAAACACGAGTTCCTCTCATTTCACCAGCAGCATTTAACAATACACATGCGTTATCGTCAAATCTGATATAAGATCCATCAGCTCTTCTCACTTCTTTTTTGGTACGTACAACAACTGCAGTAGAAACAGCACCTTTTTTAACGTTTCCATTTGGTGTTGCATCTTTAATAGACACTACAATTTTATCTCCAACAGAGGCATAACGACGTTTCGTTCCTCCTAAAACACGGATAGTCAAAACTTCTTTTGCTCCTGTGTTATCTGCTACTTTTAATCTAGATTCCTGTTGTACCATAACTATTTCGCTCTTTCAATGATTTCAACTAATCTCCAACATTTCAACTTAGATAAAGGTCTTGTTTCCATGATCTTTACTGTATCACCAATGTTACAGTCATTTGTTTCGTCGTGTGCAACATATTTTTTAGTTTTTAACACGAACTTACCATACATTGGATGCTTTACTCTTCTTGTTTCAGAAACAACAATAGATTTCTCCATTTTGTTGCTAGTAACCACACCAATTCTTTCTTTTCTTAAATTTCTTTTATCTTCCATCGTTCAGCAGATTACAATTCTCTTTTGCTTAATTCAGTTGCCAATCTTGCTACCGCTCTTCTCATTGTTCTAATTTGAAGTGGGTTTTGAATTGGTGAAATAGCGTGAGCGGTTTTTAATTCAGCGTATGTTTTTTTTACTTCACTAAGTTTAACTTGTAACTCAGCTGTAGACAGACTAATAATTTCTGATTGTTTCATAATTTTATATATATTATGCTTCGAAATCTCTAGCAACAACAAACTTAGTTTTAACTGGAAGCTTTTGAGCCGCAAGACGTAATGCCTCTTTTGCAACTGCTAAAGGTACTCCTCCAACTTCAAACATAATTTTTCCGGGTTTAACAACGGCAGCCCAATATTCTACGGCACCTTTACCTTTACCCATACGTACCTCAAGAGGTTTCTTTGTTATAGGTTTGTCTGGAAATACATTAATCCAAAGTTGTCCTTCTCTTTTCATAAAACGAGTTGCAGCAATACGCGCAGCTTCTATTTGACGTGAAGTTAAAAATACACCTTTTTCATGTACAGATTTAATTCCAAACATTCCACTTGAAAGCATGTGTCCTCTTTGAGAAACACCTTTCATTCTACCTTTTTGTACCTTACGGTATTTTGTTCTTTTAGGCTGTAACATTTTTCTTTAATTTAAAAAATTACTTTCTTTTACGTGCATCTGGTTTACCACCTTTGTTGAATGGTTTTCTATCTCCTCTAGGAGAGTCTCCACCTTTTCCACCAGAAGCTTGCTTTTTATCCATTCCAACTAGTGGAGATAAATCACGTTTTCCGTAAACCTCACCTTTCATGATCCATACTTTGATTCCCATTCTACCATAAGTAGTATGAGCTTCACCAAGTGCGTAATCAATATCAGCTCTGAAAGTTGACAAAGGAATTCTTCCTTCTTTAAAACCTTCTGAACGTGCCATTTCAGCACCATTCAAACGACCTGAAATCAAAACTTTAATACCTTCTGCATTCATACGCATTGCTGCTGCGATAGCCATTTTAATAGCTCTTCTGTATGAAATACGGCTTTCGATTTGACGAGCAATACTTGTTGCAACTAAATAAGCATCTAACTCAGGTCTTTTAATTTCAAAGATGTTGATTTGAACTTCTTTGTCAGTAATTTTCTTAAGTTCTTCTTTCAACTTGTCTACCTCTTGTCCGCCTTTTCCGATAATGATACCAGGTCTAGCAGTAGTGATAGTAACGGTTACAAGTTTCAAAGTTCTCTCGATGATTACTTTTGATACACTAGCTTTTGATAAACGAGCATGAATATACTTTCTGATTTTATAATCTTCAGCGATTTTATCACCGTAATCATTTCCACCATACCAGTTTGAATCCCATCCTCTGATGATACCAAGTCTGTTTCCTATTGGATTTGTCTTTTGTCCCATCTTAATTAATTTGCTTGTGTGTTATCTAATTGTCCTAATACGATTGTAACGTGATTAGAACGTTTTCTAATTCTGTGTGCTCTTCCTTGTGGTGCTGGACGAAGTCTTTTCAACATCATTCCACCGTCAACACGGATTTCTTTTACAAATAAGCCTGCTTCAGCTACATTACCTTCACTATTTTTTTGCTCCCAGTTATTGATTGCAGATAATAATAGTTTTTCTAATTTGCGTGAAGCTTCTTTTGAGCTAAATCTTAATACATTTAAAGCTCTTTCCACTTTCTGACCTCTTACCAAGTCTGCTACTAAGCGCATTTTTCTAGGTGAAGTAGGGCAGTTATTTAATTTAGCAAAAGCTATAGACTTATTAGCCTCTTTTCTTGCGTCTGCTGATTCTCTTTTACGAACTCCCATTGCTTCTTATTTTTTACCTTTATTTTTTGCTCCAGCATGACCTCTAAATGATCTTGTTGGTGAAAACTCTCCTAATTTGTGACCTACCATGTTCTCAGTTACATAAACTGGAACAAATTGACGACCATTGTGTACTGCGATAGTTTGTCCTACGAAATCTGGTGTAATCATTGAAGCTCTAGACCATGTCTTAACAACTCCTTTGTTTCCTCCAGCAATATTTTCTTGAACTTTTTTATCTAATTTGTAGTGTACAAAAGGTCCTTTTTTTAATGAACGTGCCATGTCTATCTAATTATTTCTTTCTGCGTTCAACAATATACTTATTACTCGGGTTAACTTTAGAACGAGTTCTATAACCTTTAGCAGGAAGACCTTTTCTAGAACGTGGGTGACCTCCAGATGAACGTCCTTCACCACCACCCATTGGGTGATCAACAGGGTTCATAGCTACCGGTCTTGTTCTTGGTCTTCTTCCTAACCATCTTGTTCTACCTGCTTTACCAGATACAATTAATTGATGATCAGAATTAGATACTGCTCCAATTGTAGCTGAACAGGTTAACAAGATTAATCTTGTTTCACCTGATGGCATTTTAATTGTAGCGTATTTACCATCTCTTGCCATTAATTGAGCAAAAGTACCTGCACTTCTAGCAATAGTAGCACCTTGACCAGGACGTAATTCAATACATGAAATTACTGTTCCTAGAGGAATTTTACTCAATGGTAAAGTATTCCCTATTTCTGGAGCTGCACCTTCACCAGATACAACAGTTTGTCCTACTTGTAAACCGTTTTGAGCAACGATATACGTTTTCTCTCCATCAGCATACCATAATAATGCGATAAAAGCAGTTCTGTTTGGATCATACTCAATTGATTTCACTGTAGCTGGAATTCCAACTTTAGTTCTTTTGAAATCAATGATACGATATCTTTGTTTGTGACCACCGCCTGTATAACGCATGGTCATTTTTCCTTGACTATTTCTACCTCCTGAGTTTTTTATCGGTGCGATCAAAGATCTCTCCGGCTTATCAGTTGTAATGGCGTCAAAACCATTAACAACTCTAAAACGCTGACCCGGGGTAATAGGTTTTAATTTTCTTACTGACATCTTAATTTATTAGATATTGTTGTAAAAATCTATTGTTTCTCCTTCTTGTACTTGAACAATTGCTTTTTTATAAGCATTTGACTTTCCACTTATCAAACCACTTTTAGTGTATTTAGTAGTTCTATCTGGTCTAACATTCATTGTATTAACACTAACAACAGACACTCCATAAGTAGCTTCAACAGCTTTCTTAATTTGTACTTTGTTAGCTTTTTTATCTACAACGAAACCAAAACGATTGAAAACCTCACCATCTTTGGTGATTTTTTCTGTAATAATAGGTTTAACTATGATACTCATGGCTTGTTATTTACTTAAATTTTCTTCAATTCCTTCTAAAGAACCCTCTAAAAGAACTAAATTATTAGCATTTAAAATAGCATAAGTGCTTAACTCAGAGTTAGTTACAACGCTAGATGCTTTTAAATTGCGTGACGACAAATATACATTTTTATTTGAATCACCCAACACTATTAGAGATTTTTTATTTTCTAACCCTAAGGCTTTCAAAACACTAATGAATTTTTTAGTATTTGGAGTTTCAAAATTAAAATCTTCTACTACGATTAAATTTGACTCTTTAGCTTTCAAAGAGAAGGCAGATTTTCTTGCCAATCTTTTCAAACTTTTATTCAATTTAAAAGAATAACTTCTTGGTCTAGGTCCGAAGATAGTTCCTCCTCCTTTAAAAACTGGAGATTTTTTACTACCTGCACGAGCTGTACCAGTACCTTTTTGTTTTTTAATCTTACGAGTAGAACCTGCAACTTCAGCTCTTTCTTTAGCTTTGTGCGTTCCTTGTCTTTGATTAGCAAGATATTGCTTTACATCAAGATATACTGCGTGATTATTTGGCTCAATTGCGAAAAGTTTCTTTTCCGTTGATGTCTAATACTTTTACTTCCATTACTTCTGAATGATTACATAAGAGTTTTTGCATCCAGGAATAGCTCCTTTAACAACAAGTAGATTCTTTTCAGCAACTACTTTCAAAACTCTAAGATTTTGTACTTTTACATTTTCACCACCCATTCTTCCAGCCATACGCATTCCTTTGAATACACGTGATGGATAAGAAGATGCTCCTACAGAACCTGGCGCTCTTAATCGGTTATGTTGACCATGTGTAGCTTGTCCAACACCACCAAAACCGTGACGTTTTACAACACCTTGGAAACCTTTACCTTTAGAAACACCTTGTACATCAACAAATTCTCCTTCGCTGAATACCTCAACAGTGACATTGTCACCTAATTTAAACTCACCTTCAAACCCTTGGAATTCAACGACTTTCTTTTTAGCAGAAGTACCAGCTTTTTTAAAGTGACCTAAGTCAGCTTTAGTAGCATGTTTTTCTGTTTTGTCATCGAAACCAAGTTGAAGAGCTTCATACCCGTCAACCTCATTGGTTCTGACTTGGGTAACGACACAAGGTCCAGCTTCGATTACTGTACAAGGAACGTTCTTCCCGTTTTCATCGAAAATGCTAGTCATGCCGATTTTTCTTCCAATTAACCCAGACATATTAAACAATTTATTAATTAATTAATTTTGAGAACGATACATACCGTCTCTTTTGAGGGTGCAAATATACAACTAATATTGCAACCACCAAATATTATTTTAAAGTTTAAAAAAACCGCTAAGTAAGTGCTACTTTAGCGGTTTTATTATTCAAATCTTACTCAGATTAAACTTTAATTTCTACTTCAACACCACTTGGTAACTCTAATTTCATTAGAGCATCAATAGTTTTTGAAGATGAAGAGTAAATATCTAATAATCTTTTGTATGACATTACTTCAAACTGCTCTCTCGATTTTTTATTAACGTGAGGAGAACGTAATACAGTAAATATTTTTTTGTGAGTTGGTAACGGAATTGGACCTGTTACAACAGCACCTGTGCTTTTCACAGTTTTTACGATTTTCTCAGCTGATTTATCAACCAACATGTGATCGTAAGATTTTAATTTTATTCTAATTTTTTGACTCATCTTGTTAAAAATTAAGCGTTACCTTTTGCTTTTTTGATAACTTCTTCTGAAATATTAGAAGGAGTTTGTTCATAATGTGAAAATTCCATTGTAGAAGTTGCTCTACCTGAAGATAATGTTCTTAATGTTGTAACATATCCAAACATTTCTGATAAAGGCACATTAGCTTTGATAGTTTTAGCTCCATTTCTGTCACCCATATCATTTACTTGACCTCTACGACGGTTAATATCACCAACGATATCTCCCATGTTTTCTTCTGGAGTAATTACTTCCATTTTCATAATTGGCTCAAGGATAACAGCACCTGCAGCTTTCGCTACTTCTTTGTATCCCATCTTAGCTGCTAATTCAAAAGAAAGCGCATCAGAATCTACTGGGTGGAAAGATCCATCCAATAAGGTTACTTTTAAACTATCTACTTGATATCCAGCTAATGGACCAGTTTTCATTGCTTCTCTAAAACCTTTCTCTACAGAAGGAATATATTCTTTAGGAACGTTTCCACCTTTAACTTCGTTAACGAATTGTAACCCTACAGGTACTTTTCCATCAACTTCATCTGCAGGCTCAAGTCTAAATACGATATCTCCGAATTTACCACGACCTCCAGATTGTTTTTTGTAAGTCTCTCTGTGTTGAGCAGATTTTGTGAAAGCTTCTTTGTATTCTACTTGAGGTTCACCTTGGTTAACTTCAACTTTGAATTCACGTTTCATACGATCTACAAGAATGTCTAAGTGCAACTCACCCATACCTGAGATAATAGTTTGACCTGAAGCCTCATCTGTTCTTACAGTAAACGTTGGATCCTCTTCAGCTAATTTAGCTAAAGCCATACCCATTTTATCAACGTCTGCTTTAGTTTTTGGTTCAATAGCAATACCAATTACAGGCGCAGGGAATTTCATTGACTCAAGAATAATTGGGTGTTTTTCATCACACATTGTATCTCCAGTCTTGATATCTTTAAATCCAACTGCCGCACCAATATCTCCAGCCTCGATAAAATCGATTGGGTTTTGTTTGTTAGCATGCATTTGGTAAATACGAGAAATTCTTTCTTTGTTTCCAGAACGAGTATTTAAGATATAAGAACCTGCATCTAAACGACCTGAATATGCACGGAAGAAAGCTAAACGACCAACATAAGGGTCAGTAGCAATTTTAAATGCAAGAGCAGCGAACGGCTCTTTTACATCAGGACGACGTAAGATTTTAGTTTGATCTTCTTCTAATAAATCAGCATCATCAGGGTGAATACCTTGAATACCTTCTTTATCTAAAGGAGATGGTAAATATTTACAAACAGCATCTAACATGAATTGAACTCCTTTGTTTTTGAAAGAAGAACCCGCAATCATAGGAATGATAGCCATGTCCATAGTAGCTGCACGTAAAGCATTATTTATTTCTTCTTCTGTGATAGAATCTTGATCTTCCATATATTTATCAAGCAGATTTTCATCATAATCAGCAACTGCTTCAATAAGTATATCTCTATATTGCTTAACTTCAGCAACCATATCAGCTGGTATATCAATTATATCAAAAGTTGCACCTTGAGTTGCATCATGCCATACAATTGCTTGATTTTTTACTAAATCAACTACACCTCTAAAATCATTCTCTTCACCAATTGGTAAAGTGATTGCAACTGCATTTGATTTTAGCATATCTCTTACTTGTTGACAAACTGCCAAAAAGTTAGATCCTTGACGGTCCATTTTATTAACAAATCCCATACGTGGAACTCTATATTGATCAGCAAGTCTCCAGTTAGTTTCTGATTGTGGCTCAACACCATCAACAGCAGAAAACAAGAAAACTAAACCATCAAGTACACGTAAAGAACGGTTTACCTCTACAGTAAAGTCAACGTGTCCAGGAGTATCAATAATATTAAAGTGATAAGGTTGTGATTCTGGCAATAATTTCCCTTGTTCTGTTGGAAAATTCCACTCACAAGTTGTAGCAGCAGAAGTAATTGTAATACCTCTTTCTTGCTCTTGTGCCATCCAGTCCATTGTTGCAGCACCATCGTGCACCTCACCAATTTTATGTGATTTACCAGTGTAAAATAATATACGCTCAGTTGTTGTTGTTTTACCAGCATCAATGTGAGCTGCAATACCAATATTTCTCGTGAATTTTAAATCTCTAGCCATTTCTGTATGTATTAAAATCTAAAGTGTGAGAATGCTTTGTTTGCTTCAGCCATTTTGTGAGTATCCATTCTCTTTTTAACAGCAGCACCTTCTTCTTTAGCAGCAGCTAAAATTTCAGAAGCTAGTTTTTGAGCCATAGATTTCTCATTTCTTCTACGAGCATAAAGAAGCATCCACTTCATTGCCATAGAAATTTTTCTATCTGGTCTGATTTGCATTGGAATTTGAAAAGTAGCTCCACCAACTCTACGACTACGTACTTCTACGTGAGGCATAACGTTAGTTAAAGCATCTTTCCATACTTCTAATGCTGATTTTTCGTCATTGTTTTTCTTTGCTTCTACGATGTCAATTGCATCATAAAATACTTTAAAAGCTGTAGATTTTTTACCATCCCACATTAAGTTGTTTACAAAACGTGTTACCAATTGGTCATTAAACCTTGGATCTGGTAAAAGAGGTCTTTTCTTTGCTGCTCTTTTTCTCATGTCTTTTCTTTTTGAGTTTTAAAAATTACTTTTTCGCCTCTTTTGGACGTTTTGCACCATACTTAGATCTACGTTGCGTTCTTCCAGCTACACCTGATGTATCAAGCGCACCACGAACGATGTGGTATCTAACTCCTGGTAAATCTTTTACTCTTCCGCCTCTCACTAATACTATCGAGTGCTCTTGTAAATTGTGTCCTTCACCTGGGATGTAAGCATTCACTTCATTTCCATTAGTCAAACGTACACGCGCAACTTTACGCATTGCAGAGTTTGGTTTTTTTGGAGTAGTAGTGTAAACACGCGTACAAACACCTCTTCTTTGAGGACAAGAATCTAAAGCAACCGATTTACTCTTCTTAGTGATTTGAGTTCTTCCTGTTCTTACTAATTGTTGAATTGTTGGCATAATTAAATACTAATTTTTCTTTTATTTATTAATTCCCCACTTTTTAGGGGTTGCAAATGTAGTAATTATTTTTAATAAAAAAAATCATAATTCATTAATTTTCAATAACATTTCTTTACTAATGAAAATTTATATTAAACTCTGAAATTTTACGTTATTTTTACAACGGCAACAAATATTAGAACGGCTAGCTCTATAGCCCTGATGCAAGGGAAAATCCTTTTTTGTAAAAAAAGATTTGGAAAGGCAGCAGGAATAAGGATTACAAATAAAACCCAAGTCATTCGCTTCTTAAAATGAAACAACTAATTTTAATTTTCATATTTCTATTTTCCCTAAATAGTTTTGGGCAAAATAGGTATTTGAAGATTATTGGTAAAAATGACAAGCAAACTAAAATTATCGATTCTGTAGGTTATTCTAAATCTTTTAGTAATGCAAAAGGTGTTGTTGATGAAACAAAATTATTTTCGGAAAAGTTGTTGAAAGTAGGTTTTTTAGAACAAGAAATTATTGAAAGTAAAAAGGAAAATGACAGCACTTTTTTATACCTATATAATATAGGTGAAAAAACTAATTTTATACATATATATATAGGTAAAGATTATGCCGTTAAAAATTGGGGTATTTATGAAGTTAAAAATGACACTTTGAAATTGCCTTTTGTTGAAAGCGAAGCCTTTTTGAATTCGACTTTGAAACAATTAGAAACAAAAGGTTTTTCGATGGCTAAAGTGAAATTACTGAATATTAAAAATAAAAACGGTCTTGTTACCGCCGACTTGAATGTAAAAACGGAACAAAAGCGTCAATTGAATGATATTGTAATTAATGGATATAACAAATTTCCGGAAGGTCATAAGAAAAATCTAAAACGACTATATAAAAAAAGAGTTTTCAATCAGCAGAATTTAGAAAAACTTTACAAAGACATTGAGCAATATCGGTTTGTAAAGCAAACTAAATATCCTGAGATTTTGTTTACCAAAGATTCCACAAAAGTTTATGTTTATTTGGAAAAAGCAAAAGCGAATAACTTTGATGGTTTTATTGGTTTTTCTAACGATGAAAATTCTAAAGTTATTTTTAATGGTTATTTGGATTTGACTTTGAATAACATTTTAAATTCAGGTGAAAAAATAGCTTTGTATTGGAAAAGCAATGGTGAAGATCAAAAGACTTTTAATCTAGGCTTAGAACTTCCTTATATTTTCAAAAGCCCAATTGGTTTGAAAGCGCAATTAAACATTTTCAAACAAGACAGTACCTTTCAAAATACTCAAACTTCTATCGACTTAGGTTATTATTTTAATTACAATACTAGATTGTATTTGGGTTATCAATCGGCCGAATCAAGTGATATTAATAATGTAAACACCTCTACTATAAGTGACTTTGAAAACCAATTTATTACATCAACTTTTGAGTTTGTCGATTTTAAACAAGATGATTTTTTGTTTCCTGAAAAAAGTAATTATAGTTTGAAAATTGGAACAGGAAAACGCGAGTCCAAATTTCAAAGTAATTCGCAGTTTTTTGGAAGTTTGAATTTGAAACACAATTTGTATCTCAACAATAAAAATGTCGTCAATTTAAAAACTCAGAATTTCTATTTGCTAAGTGATGACTATATTATTAATGAATTGCATCGTTTTGGCGGTATCAATTCGATTCGAGGTTTTAATGAGAATAGTTTGCAAGGCAACATCTTCTCCTCTATTTTGACTGAATATCGCTATATACTTTCGCCAAATATTTATGTGCATTCCATAATTGATTATGGTTATTTTCAAGATAAAACTACCAATACAAAAGGCAATCTTCTTGGACTTGGTTTCGGATTTGGATTGTTTACAAAAAACGGACTTTTCAATTTGATTTACGCCAACGGAAGCACCAACGAACAAGCCATAAAACTTTCTAATTCTATTGTTCATATTAGTTTGAAAGCTACCTTTTAAACTCTTACTCATTTAAACTTTTAAACCTTCTTAAAAAAGTTTACCTTTGCGCCATGGAAAAAGAAAACCAAATCTTCGGAATTAGAGCAATTATAGAAGCTATAAATGCAGGAAAAGAAATCGATAAAGTATTCGTTCAAAGCGATGCTCAAAGCGAATTGATGCAGGAATTGATGAAAGCTATGAAAAAAAATAGCATCAATTTCTCTTATGTTCCTGTAGAAAAATTAAACCGATTAACTCCAAATAATCACCAAGGTGCGGTGGCAACCATTGCTCCTATTTCGTTTGTAAAGCTAGAAACTCTTGTTGACAGCGTTGTAGAAAGCGGAAAAATGCCTTTGTTTTTAATCCTTGACCAATTGAGCGATGCTAGAAATTTTGGTGCTATAATTAGAACTGCCGAATGTACTGGAGTTGACGGAATTATTGTTCAAAAAACAGGTTCCGCACCTGTGAATGGCGATACTGTAAAAACTTCAGCTGGAGCAGTTTTTAATGTGCCTATTTGCAAAGTAGATCATATCAAAGATGCGATTTTCTATCTGCAAGGAAGCGGAATCAAAACTGTTGCTGCAACAGAAAAAACAGAAGATAGTATTTATGATATTTCTCTAAACGAACCGGTTGCAATCATCATGGGAAGCGAAGACAGAGGAATCAATCCATCGGTTTTGAAAATTGTTGATGCTAAAGGAAAACTACCTATGTTCGGAACTATTGGTTCGCTGAATGTTTCTGTGGCTTGTGGAGCATTTTTGTATGAGACTGTTAGACAGAGACAATAATATTTTACAAAATATTTTTTAAATGAAATCTAGTCTAAAAATTTCATCGATAGTTCTAATCTTAATTATAAATTTTTTAATAGGAATTCTATTTTGGACAATTTTCATTAACTCCGGAATAAAAGTATTTGAATTTGAGTTTTGGAAAGATATCCCTCTACTTTTATTATTAATATTATTTCTTGAAATATTCGCATTAAGTTTACTCCTGAATCTTAAAACCATTATAATTGAAAAGGATAAAATTATTTTTCAAAATATCATATTTCCATTCATAAAAAAGAAAAGACTATTTTCTTTTTACGACTTTTCAAAATTTGTAGATGAACATTCAAGATACGATTCGTATGAAACACTATGGTTATTTAAAAATGGAAAATTAGAAGACCGAATCTCAAGTTTTTATTTTTCAAATTACACAAAACTAAAATTTGAAATTAAAATTAAAAATAAAGGAAAGTTGAAAATAGGTGTTTTCAAACAGATATATTTTATTTTTGGTGGAAAATTAAACTAAAAACTATCATTCTTCCTTATTCTCCTTAAAAACATAAACATATTTCACAGGTTCAGCTAAAATTTCTTCATACTCAACCATTAGTTCTTCAGGTTTTGGTGGATTTACGAAGTTGCCGTTTTCATCAAATCGTTTCATAAAGGCATCTTCTTGCGGATTGAAATCGGGTTTTTCCCAATCGTATTGAATGTCTTTTACGTAATCAGGAGTTTTGAATCGTACTGCAAAAACAAATCCTGTTAGTAATCCTGCTAAATGTCCTTCCCATGAAATTTTGTGGTCTACATCTGGAAAAACATACCAAATCATTCCACCATATAAAACAACAACGGCAAGTGATAATGCCATCAATCGATAATATTTGGTCATCATTCCTTTAAAGAAAATGAAGGAAACCAAAACATAAATTAATCCGCTGGCGCCAATGTGATAGGATTCGCGACCAATAATCCAAGTGATTATACCTGAAAATAGTATTCCGTATACCAAAACTTTTAGTGAAACTTCTCTGTAAAAATAAATTAGCGCAGTTGTTAAAATAAAAAGTGGCAACGAATTATTGGCGATATGACTCAAATCACCATGCAAAAACGGACTAAAAACTACACCTTGCAATCCTGAGAAAGTTCTTGGCAGAATTCCGTGATTGTTTAAATCTAAGTTGAACGAATTGTCAATGTAAAATACAAACCAAATCACAACCAACAAAAACGTTGGAACAATCCACGTTGATGGTGAAAATTTAAAATGGTTTATTTCGTTATTGTGTCTCATAGTGACAATTGATTTATCAAAAATACAACCAATAATTATTTAATGCTATTTTGTCAGAGTTTCTATTTTAATAAGTGCTGTTTTGAAAATTGATTTTTACAAAAGTGGAAAACTATCTAGCCCTGATTGCAGTGGCATCCCGAAACTTCGGGATAGAACGGAAAGCAGGAAAACGGATTGCAAAAAAAGAACAAACCATTCGCTCCAAAAAAATTAAATCCGTAATTTTACCACATGGAAGCACCTTTAGCCGAACGCATTCGTCCGCAGAAATTAGAAGATTACATTAGTCAGTTGCACTTGGTGGGACCGAGCGGTTCGTTAACGCAACAGATTGCTCGTGGCGTTATTCCGTCAATGATTTTTTGGGGTTCGCCTGGAACTGGAAAAACCACTTTGGCACAGATTATTGCTAAGCAAAGTAATCGTCCGTTTTATGAATTGAGTGCGATAAATAGTGGTGTGAAAGACATTCGCGATGTGATTGAAAAAGCAAAACAAAGTGGCGGATTGTTCACGGCTAAAAATCCAATTTTGTTTATTGATGAGATTCATCGTTTTAGTAAATCTCAGCAAGATTCGCTTTTGGCAGCAGTCGAAAAAGGTTGGGTAACATTGATTGGTGCTACAACTGAAAATCCGAGTTTTGAAGTTATTCCTGCGTTATTGTCACGTTGTCAGGTTTATGTTTTAAATCCGTTTTCGAAAGAAGATTTATTAGCGCTTTTGGAACGAGCAATGAAATTAGACACAATAATTTCTTCCAAAAAAATAAAAATCAAAGAATCAGAGGCGTTGTTGCGCCTTTCTGGTGGCGATGGACGCAAACTATTAAATATTTTTGAATTGGTTGTAAACGCAAGCCCTGAAGGTCAAATTACAATTACCAATGAAAAAGTTTTGGAATTAGTACAACAAAATACAGTATTGTATGACAAAACTGGTGAGCAACATTATGATATTGTTTCGGCTTTTATAAAATCTATTCGTGGAAGCGACCCAAATGGAGCTGTTTATTGGTTGGCTCGAATGATTGAAGGAGGCGAAGATGTGAAATTTATAGCCAGAAGAATGTTGATTTTATCAAGTGAAGACATTGGAAATGCTAATCCGACTGCTTTTATTATGGCGAATAATACTTTTCAAGCCGTTTCCACAATTGGTTATCCTGAAAGTAGAATTATCCTAAGTCAGTGTGCTGTTTATTTAGCAACTTCTCCAAAAAGTAATGCAAGTTATATGGCAATTGGCGAAGCGCAAGCTATTGTAAAGCAAACTGGTGATTTACCGGTACCAATTCACTTACGAAATGCTCCGACCAAATTAATGAAGGAATTAGGTTATGGTGATGAATACCAATATTCTCACAATTACGCAAATAATTTTAGCGAACAAGAATATTTACCTGATGCTATTAAGGAAACAAAATTCTACAATCCTGGAAATAATTCCAGAGAAAATGGAACGAGAGAATTTTTAAAAAATCGTTGGAAAGATAAATACAATTATTAGTGACTACTAAATAGTGATTAGTAATTAGTGATTAGTAATTAGTGATTAGCATATAGTTTGGAATTTTAATTTTTTTTTAATTACAAGTAATTTTTTAATTCTAATAAGTGATTCACTTGTCTGATATGAGAAGGAATTTCAATTTTACTTTCGTTAAAAAATATGGCATCAATTCCAAAATCTAATGCTCCTTTAACATCAGCATCTATACAGTCACCAATCATAATACTATTTTGTTTATTAGCATTTGCCTTTGATAAAGCATACTCAAATATCTTAGGATTTGGTTTTTTTACACCAGCCATTTCCGAATTGGTTACAGAAATAAAATAATCTGAAATTCCTGAATTATTTAATTTTTTATATTGAACTTCTGCAAAACCATTGGTTATTATATGCAACTTATATTTAAGATTGAGATAGTCTAAAACTTCTTTTGCGCCATCAAATAACATGTTGTTTTCTGGCAAATAGGTAATATAATCAACTGACATTTGATTTATATCCTCATCAGAAATTGAATAGTTTAGCGCATCAAACGAATCTTTCAATCTTTTGTAACGTAGTTCCTCGTGAGAAATTTTATCAACTTGATACAATTTCCAACACGCTTGATTGATTGGCGCGTAGATTTCTACAAACGATTTTGTATCCACTTTTGGGTGATTTTCTTTAAATATTTTATCAAATGCCAATTCAGAATTTTTATCAAAATCCCAAAGTGTATGATCTAAATCAAAGAAAATATCGGTAATTTTATTTTGAAACATCTAATTTCCTTTAACAATTACAGCGTTATCTAAATTATAAATCCAATCGTCAGCATCATCTTCATTGTATCTAAAAGTTCCTTCAATGGTAACATATTGATCAGTTTTCAACTTTGGAGTTGCTCCTTTGAAATTTAACCCAACAATAGATTCTGGCCCTGATTTTCCACAAAAAAAACAAGAAGCAAAAACATTTTTGCTTAAAGCATAACTTTTATTATCAATTGGCACAATAAATCCTGAAATGAAGATTTTCTTTTTACCTCTTAATTTAACTTTTTCATTTACAACTGGAAATTGAACCTCACCATACTTATGATGATTTTTCTTTACATATTTGATTTCTCCCAAAACTTTCCACGTTAAGGTATCACCTTTAATTAAAAAATTGGTTTTCTCGATTTGAATTTTATCTGAAGTTGTAAAACTCAAACAAAAAACTGCTACTACTAAACCTAGAATTATTTTTAATGAATTACGCATTTGCTAATGTTTTTGAAATATTTAATTGATATGCTTTTATTGCCGGAATTAAAGCCGCAATTATTCCTACTATTAATGTTGCAACTAACAACATTGTTTCTTTTTGCCAAACAATTTCAATTGGATTAAAAGTCATTTTGAAATCATCCTCGGCTGAATTTGATATAAATCCTAATGCGAATCTACCAAAAATTGTTCCAAATAAAAATCCGACGAAACATAAAATCAAGCTTTCTATCATAATTAATGAAAGTAATTGCCATCTGCTTGCGCCATTAATTCGCATCAAAGCAAATTCATATTTTCGCTCTTTCAATCGATTATAAAGTGCAATAAATATGGATATTCCTGAAATCAACATTATGGCATATGCTAAATATTCAAGTGCTTTTAAACCAATTCCAAACAAACTAAACAACCTATTAATTTCAATTGCTGGTGAAGCCGCTTGCATTTTTGTGTTTTGAGCAATAATTCTTGGCCACATTACAATTCCCATTTTATTTCTAAATTTCAATAAAACGGCTGTGATTTCCATATTTGGTTCATTAAGAGTCATGTCAGTTTCGTGTTGTGCGTGGTCGTGATTACATGCTTCGGTATGAATGTGTTCGTCTTCTTCACTTCGACTTGGCTCGGTGCTGGATTGCTCGGGATTTTCTGCATCTTCCTCATGTGTTCCATGCATTTGCCAAACACTTGGAATATTACACAAAATCAAATTATCGATTACAGTTCCGGTTGGAGAGGCTATACCTGAAATTTTATAAGCATAATGGTCATGCACTTCACCTTCTGCAGCATCTCCATGGGAACCGAAAAAAGTATCTCCTACTTTTAAATTCAATTTTTGAGCGACTTCACTTCCCACTACAACTTCAAAATTTTTATCAAATAGTTTACCTTTGGCAATTTTGGCTTTGTACTTTTCTAAATAATCTGAATTGGTTCCAACAATTTTAAATCCGCGGTAATTATCTCCAAATGCTAGCGGAATTGCTTTTTCAATAAAAGGATGATTCATCCAAACTTTGGCAGAATCATTACTAATATTTCCTGTTGGATTATCTATATGATACACTGATGAAAGTATCAATTGCATCGGACTTCCTTGCGCACCAAGCACTAAATCTACTCCGTCAATATTACTTGAGAATTTTTCTTCAAATTGTTTTTGCAATAAAATCAAAACCGTAATTATTGCCACACTTGAAGCTAATAATATGATACTTAAAAGTGTGTTTAATGGTTTGAACCAAATGTTTCTCCAAGCTAATTTTGCTATCATATTAATTGAGATTTATTTGGTTAGAAAATTTATTTTTTAATCGAGAATCATGTGTAACAATTACCAATGCTGCTTTGTATTCTTTAGATAATTTTTCTAATAATTCGGCAACTTTAAAAGCATTTTCATCATCTAAACTCGATGTTGGTTCGTCTGCCAAAAGTAATTTTGGTTCATTTATTAAAGCTCTTGCAATAGAAACTCTTTGTTGTTGACCAATACTCAATTGAGAAGGTAATTTGTGCTTTTGATTTACCAAATCCAATTCGGCTAATAATTTTTCAGCTTTTTGGACTGATTTTTTTCCTGTTGCAAGCCAAGAAGCTAAAACAACATTTTCTAAAACGGTCATCGATGCAATAAAATGAGATTGTTGCAAAATCAATCCAATATTTTTACCTCTAAATTGATCTAATTGCTTTTCTGAAAGTGAACTAATATTAGTGTTTTCAATTGAAATTTCTCCTTTTTTTGGACGGAGTAATCCTGCTAAAAGATGCAATAAAGTTGTTTTCCCTTTTCCTGAATTTCCAGTAATTAAAAGTGCCTTTGAAGCGTCACAACTTAATTCTGGAAAAGTAAACTGCGTATCTTTATTATAAAAAAAAGTTAGGTTTTTTGTTTGTAGCATTATCAAAAAAATATGTTGCAAGTTACTCAAACAAAATCATTTATTTTCTTACTATTTTCTTAAAATATGCCTTCGTCTTGAAAGCTATAATAACCTGTTTCAGTCACGATGATATGATCTAAAACATATATATCTAATTGCTTACCTGCCATTTTTAACTTTTGAGTAATTTCTTTGTCGGCATCACTTGCTACTAATTTTCCTGATGGATGATTATGAGTTAAAATAATGGATGTTGCATTTTGTTCAAAAGCCGTTTTAAAAACAATTCTACTATCGACTACCGTTCCTGTAATTCCACCTTTTGAAAGTTGAGCTTTGTGAATGACTTTATTAGAATTATTCAAATATAAAATCCAAAATTCTTCATGAGGTAATTCGCCAATTATGGGTTGCATAATTTCGAAAACGGCTTTGCTTGATGTTATTTTTTTAAGCTCCTCTGCGTCTTCGGTTCGTCTTCTTCTTCCTAATTCTAATGCTGCAGCAATAGTAATGGCTTTAGCTTCGCCAATTCCTTTAAATTCGGTAAGTTTTTGGATTGATAATTTTCCGAGTTGATTTAAATTATTATCGACAGAAAATAAAATGCGTTGACAAAGTTGCACTGCGCTTTCTTTTCTAGAGCCGGAACCAATTAAAATAGCAAGTAATTCGGAATCTGATAAGGAAGATTTTCCTTTTAGTAGAAATTTTTCTCTTGGGCGATCGTCTTCAGCCCATTGATTGATAGGTGTGTACATAATTATTTTGGCGTTTATAAAGCACAAAGAACTATATTTTTTTAAAGAGTTCAAAATAAAATGATTAGAATTTTCGTTTGAATAAAAAACAATTCATGAAATCGCCCTAAACTCGAGTTTGCGAATGCAAACACCTATGAAAATGGCGATACATATGCACCAATAATAAAACAACATTTACATATGAAACTACCTTTAATTCTTCTGGTGATTTTATTTTCTTTTGGATGCAAAAAAGCTGAAAAAAATAAATTGAAAACTGAAAACATTTCAGTTGCTGCGATTGAAAATCCTTCTACTTTTGAAGAGAAGCTTTCAAATGCTGCAATTTCAATTATTGATGAAAATGTAGTTTACACTCCAGATTATGTTTCATTAAAATATCCTAATGGTGATGTTCCTGCTAAAACTGGAGTTTGTTCAGACGTTGTAATTCGTGCCTATCGAAAACTTGGAATTGATTTGCAAAAAGAAGTTCACGAAGATATGAAAGCTAACTTTTCGAAATATCCAACCAAATGGGGTTTGAAAAAAGCAGATACTAATATTGATCATAGAAGAGTTCCGAATCTTGAAGTTTTCTTTGAACGAAAAGGTAAAAAACTCGAAGTTTCAAATAATCCAAACGATTATAAAACTGGCGAAATTGTAACTTGGATGATTAATGGAAAATTACCTCATATTGGCATAGTTACCCACAAAAAATCAATAGACGGAAACCCTATGATTGTTCACAATGTTGGTGGCGGACAAGTCGCAGAAGATTGTTTGTTTAGTTGGGAAATTGTTGGGCATTATTTATTTAAGAATTAAGATTAACAATTTTTGATTTATAGAAAAAATTAAAAATCCCTAATCCATTTAGTAACAACTGTAAATAAAACAAATAATAAAAATACAATTAGCATTAAACTTAAAAATAAAATTATTAATGCCATTAATCTATTTAGATGATTTTCATTTGAATCGGTAAATGTAAACCACTTTTCCTTTAAATAATTAATAACAGATTTAATCTCCAATATAAAAAGTATAAATGCTATAATATTTATTATTTTTTCAAACATATTTTATTTCATCAACTCCTTTACCTCATCAAAATTTAAACCACCATAATTTCCTGAACTCATTAATAACAATGCAGAATTATCAAAGTTTTGACTGAATAAGAAATTCTTAAAATCGGCTGGATTAGTATAAATAATTAAATCATCTCTTTGAAACGATTGCGCTATTTGGTCGTATGTTACTTCTTCTAGTTGCTTGATTTTTACAGCATCTGGCGAATAGAAAACTACGGCAACATCTGCTGCGTCTAGTGCGCCTTGATATTCTTTTAGAAATTCTGCGTTTAAACTACTATAAGTATGTAATTCTAAACACGCAATCAAAGTTCTATCTGGATATTGATTCTTAACCGCTTTAGTAGTTGCAGAAACTTTACTTGGTGAATGAGCAAAATCTTTGTAAGCGACTTTTCCTTTTCCTTCGGCAATTTTTTCTAGACGTTTGCTTGCTCCTTTAAAACTAGCTATTGCTTCGTAGAAATCGGCTTCGTCAACTCCCATATTTTGGCAAATCCATTTTGCTCCTGCTAGATTATTCAAATTGTGTGCCCCAAAAACTTCTATTGGCATTGAGCCTTCCGGCGTATCAAGCAAAGTAGTTCCATCTTCAACAGTGTAACTTGGTGTTTGATAAGCAATTTTTCTGATTGGGTTTTCAGAATTTTCGGCTACTTTTTTAACGGTTTCGTCTTCTTCATTGTAAACAAGAATTCCGCCTTTTGTAATTTGATTTACAAAAATTTCAAATTGCTCTACATAATTTTCAAAGGTTGGAAACACATTAATATGATCCCAAGCAATTCCTGAAAGCAAAGCAATATTAGGTTGATACAAATGAAATTTTGGTCGTCTATCAATTGGAGAAGATAAATATTCATCACCTTCAAGGACAATAAAATCGTTGGTTTCTGTTAGATGAACCATCGTATCAAATCCTTCTAACTGTGCTCCAACCATATAATCAACTTCGATATTATGATAATGCATTACGTGTAAAATCATTGAAGTTATAGTTGTTTTTCCGTGCGAACCACCAATTACTACTCGTGTTTTATTTTTGGATTGTTCGTATAAAAATTCAGGATAAGAATAGATTTTCAATCCTAATTCTTTTGCTTTTAACAATTCAGGATTGTCTGCTTTGGCGTGCATTCCTAAAATGATAGCTTCAATATCTTGAGTAATTTTTTCTGGAAACCAACCCATTTCCAAAGGCAACAACCCTTTTTTTTCTAAACGTGATTTTGATGGTTCAAAAATGGCATCGTCACTACCAGTCACCTGATATCCTTTATTATGTAATGCCAATGCTAAATTGTGCATGGCTGCACCGCCAATGGCTATGAAATGTGTACGCATTTGAAATTCCAATTATTAAAATTCCAAATCCCAAACCTATAATTATTGGAATTTGGAATTTGAGTTTTGTTATTTTTTATCGAATTGTTCTTTTAACTTTGTTGCTTTCGCTTTATCTTTAATTTTATTCAAATATAAATTATATAATTTTTGAAAAGTGGTTTTTGAATTGCCAATTTCGTGTGCTTTTATATAATTTGCTTCTGCTTTTTTATAACGATTGAAATATTCGTCGATGTAACCTTTGGAAAGGTAGCCATCTACTTTAGAAAGTTCCATTAATTCGTTAGAATATTTTACAGCTTTAGATTCGCTTCCGCCAACAATTCCCGGTAATTCTATGTAAAGCATTACCAATGCCCAACGTGAATCAATATGTTTCAAATCTAATTTTGCAGCAGTAAGAAAGGCATTTTCTACATCATCTATCATTCCTAATGCCTTGAATTTATTGACTGATTTAGCTTTCATTCCGAGAGCTCCACCATATTTGTACCAATAATTGGCTGTTTTAGGAAACTGAGTTTTTAAAACTTTATATTGTTTGATGGCTTCGTCCCATTTTTTCTGATGTCCTGCAATATCGCCAAGATATTCAACAGTTTTGTAATGATTTGGATTGGATTTTAAATAGCTTTCAAAAAGAGTTTTAGCTTGATCGTACTTTTCTTGTTTGTAGAGTTTTTCTGCTTTTTCAAAATCAGTTTCAGCCATCATATTGAAGGAAATTAGAAGAAATAAAAAAGGTAGAAATTTCATGGGTTGTTATTATTTTTCAAAAATAAGAAAAGTTATGTATTAAAGATGAAAGTGTTTTAAAGAACTTAACATTTGTTCGATACAATTACTACCTAGCCCTGATTGCATCTCGTCTTTTGTGACGAGAGAAAATCAGGAATATGGAAACCAAAAATTCCCGAGCCATTCGCTCCCAAATTAACTGAATGAGAATATGATACAAGTTCAGATAAAAAAAACTCCGAACTAATTGCTTAATTCGGAGTTACTATTTTACGATTATCTCGTAATTCGTATTTTGTACTTCGTACTTTGATTTATCTTACCAAAGTCATTTCGTCAACGATATGTTTAGCACCTGAGAAATTTTCAATTACCCAAAGAACATAACGAATATCTACGTTGATGGTTCTTTGTAGTTTGTTATCAAAGATTACGTCACCAGCCATTGCTTCGATGTTTCCGTCGAAAGCTAGTCCGATTAATTCTCCTTTTCCGTTAAGAACTGGCGAACCTGAGTTTCCTCCTGTGATATCATTATCTGTTAAGAAATTCACGTGAAGCGAACCGTCTTTATCAGCATAACGACCGAAATCTTTGTTTTTATTCATTTCTAAAATACGCGCTGGTAAATCAAATTCTTGATCTCCTTTTTTGTATTTTTTTACTTGACCAGCAAGTGTTGTATAATTATTTATTGTTGCGTCATTTCTTTTGTCAGCAGGAAGCGAACGAACTTTTCCGTAAGTTAAACGCAACGTTGAGTTTGCATCTGGATATTTGATAGCTCCAATTTTAGATTCTCTCAAACCTTCAACCAATAAACGGAATGAAGCTGCATAATCATTTTGAGCTTTAGCTAATTCATCTGATCTTTTTCCAAAATGAGCAACCATATCATTTGATAATGCATATAAAGGATCACTTGCTAACATAGCTTCACTTGGTAAATCTAAGAAAGCTTTAATTCTATCAACTGAAGTAAAAATACTTAAATCGAATGCAGCATTTACATATTTAGTAAAATCATTATTATTAGCATCACCAATTTGTTTTACCATCGGCGCAATGTCATAACCTATTGATTTAGTTGCGTATGTTTTTAATTGAGCTGCAAGAATATCTTTTTCTGCAGGAATGTGTAATTCTTTAAACATTTCTGTTGCCATCTCAGTGATTTGAGGTGCCATTGTTGCACGTTTTGCAGCATCAGCTTTAACATAACCATCCAACTGTCTTCCTAAACTTCTTCCGATTGTTGCAAAAGATGATGTTCTGAATAATTGTTGTAAGTAGTTATCATGACGAGATTTCTCATTCGTCATAGCATAATATTTATTAATAGTTGAAACTACGTTTCCGTATTTAGCTTTGTTAGCTGCTTTGTTAGCCCATTTATCAAACTTAGCTTCTTGAGCTGCTTTAGATTTTGCTGTTCCAAATTTTGACAAAGCATCAATCATTCCTTGACGGTTTTTCCAGTAATTAGCAGTTGAAGCATATTTTGAAGCGTATACAAGATTCAAAGCATCGCTTTGGTTCATGTATTTTTTCATTCCATCCATACCAGTTTTTGCTCCTTCAACCCATGCAGGATATGCAAATTTTACATTTTGCTCAATTCCAGCTGCTGGCATCCAACGGTTAGTTCTTCCTGGATATCCAAGAATCATTGCAAAATCATTTTCTTTAACACCACTTAAATTAACTGGTAAATAATGTTTTGGTTTTAACGGAACATTATTTTCAGAATATTCTGCAGGAGAACCATCTGCATTAGCATAAACTCTAAACATTGAGAAATCTGCTGTGTGACGTGGCCATTCCCAGTTGTCAGTATCACCACCAAATTTTCCTAAACTTTCTGGAGGAGTTCCAACTAAACGAACGTCTTTATAATCTTGGTAAACAAAATAGTAGTACTCATTCCCTTGAAAAAATGGACGAACAGAAACTGTATATTTTCCACCTTCGTTATTTTCTTTTTCAATTTTAGCAATTTCAGCATTGATAGCTTTTTCTCTATCTGCTTCACTCATAGAAGAATTTACAACTGCTAAAATTCTTTTAGTACAGTCATCCATTCTAACGAAAAAACGAACGTATAAGCTAGATGGTTTAATCTCTGCTTTTCTGTTGGCAGCCCAGTAACCATCTTTCAAATAATTTTTCTCAGCACTTGATAATTCTGCAATTGCATCATAACCACAGTGGTGATTTGTTAAAACTAAACCATCTTTAGAGATGATTTCTGCAGTACAACCTCCGTTGAATTGTACAATAGCATCTTTCAAACTATGATTGTTGATGCTGTAGATTTCTTCGGCTGTCAATTGCAAGCCCATTTTTTGCATATCGCGGTGATTTAAACGTTCGATGAACATTAAAAACCACATTCCTTCGTCAGCTTTAACACTCGTTGGAACAAGCATAATGGCAGCAATTAAGGATAATAAAATTTTCTTCATAATTGAAAATATAAAAGGTTAATTGTTTGTTAGCTAATAGTCTATTTAAAATGCAATTTGTTACACTTTGAATTGAATATTGCAAAATTTTAGTGTTGCGAAATTACGATTTTTTGAGGATTATTTAAATTTTATGGTCGAAAACCTGAATTAATAAGTTAATTTTAACTTTACTTTAGGAAATCAAAACACAAAAAAAAGCCTCGAAAATTTCGAAGCTTTAGTTTATTTAGAAATATCTTACAAACCGTGGCTGTTCTCAGGCTTTTCATCTTCTACATTTAGCATTTCCCAAAGTTTGTCTTTTAATTCTGTCAAACCTTGTTGCGCTACTGATGAAATAAACATATAAGGAATTCCGAGTTTGGATTTATCTAGATGTTGTTTCATTTCTGCTTTTAATTCATCATCGAGCATATCGCATTTTGAGATTACTAAAAGCCTGTCTTTATCCAACATTTCTGGATTGTAACGACGTAATTCGTCTAATAGAATTTCGTATTCTTTTTTAATATCATCAGCATCAGCTGGAACTAAAAACAATAAAGTTGAATTTCTTTCAATATGACGCAAGAAATAATGTCCTAATCCTTTTCCCTCGGCTGCACCTTCAATAATTCCAGGAATATCTGCAATTACAAACGATTGAAATTCTCTATAAGCAACAATTCCTAAATTAGGTTTTAATGTTGTAAAAGGATAATCAGCAATTTTTGGTTTAGCAGAAGTTAAAACAGAAAGTAATGTCGATTTTCCTGCATTAGGAAAACCTACTAAACCAACATCAGCAAGAACTTTAAGTTCAAGAATAACATCCAATTCTGTTGAAGGCATTCCTGGTTGTGAATATCTTGGCGTTTGGTTTGTGGAACTTCTAAAATGCCAATTTCCTAAACCTCCTTTTCCTCCTTGTGCTAGAATTCGTTCTTCACCGTGTTCTGTAATTTCAAAAAGAATTTCTCCTGTTTCAATATCTTTTACAACAGTTCCTAATGGCACTTCTACATATTTATCTTCTCCATCGTGACCTGTACTTCTTGAACTTCCTCCATCGCCACCGTGACCACCACGCATGTGCTTTACAAATTTCAAATGGAATAAGGTCCAAAGATTTTTGTTTCCTTTTATGTAAACATGTCCACCACGACCTCCATCACCTCCATCTGGACCGCCTTTTTCAATAAATTTTTCTCTATGTAAATGCGTAGAACCTTTTCCTCCTTTTCCGGAAGTAACATATATTTTTACGTAGTCTACAAAATTTCCTTCTGTCATTTTATTAGTGTTCAGTGTTCAGTGTTCAGTATTCAGTGATTTAGATTATCTAAAACAATACTTTCACCTTTCACTATTTATTTTTTCAATGAACAAATTCAATTCATCAGAAAAACTGAGAACTGAACACTGAACACTGAATACTTATTTAATTAATTTTAATAATGGTAACTAGAACTTTGTCAATTTTGACTCCATCCATATCTATTACTTCAAATTCTAGTTTGTTCCAAATAAGTTTTTGTCCTTGTTTTGGGATGATTCCTAATTCGGTTACGATTAATCCGCTTACGGTTGTTACTTCGTAATCGCCAATTAAATCGTCCATATCGAAATACGTCAGAAAATCGTGTAACGAATAATGTCCGTCAACTAACCAACTTCCGTCTTCGCGAGCCACAATTTTGAATTCATCTTCGTAGAAATCGGCAGCATCACCAACTAAAGCTTCTAGAATATCATTTAATGTGATAATTCCTTGAAAAACGCCATGCTCATCGGTTACTAAAGCATAGTGAACTTTAGAAATTTTAAAGTTTTCTAAGGCTTTATATGCAGATGTATGTTCTATGAAATAAACTGGTTCTTTAGTTATTTTCTTCAAATCGAAATCGCCACCTTTTTCAAAACTTACGAATAAATCTTTAAGAAGAACAATTCCTTCAACATCATCAAGATTATCGCCGCAAACTGGATAAAACGAATGCAATTCGTCAAGAACTTTGTCTTTTATTTCTTGAACAGAATCTTCGTAAGACAAGTAAACAATAGAATTTCTATGTGTCATTAACGAATTTACTTTTCTATCGCCAATGTGAAAAACGCGTTCCACAATATCGTGTTCAATTTCTTGAATTTCTCCACCTTCTGTACCTTCTTTAATAATCGCTTTAATTTCTTCTTCGGTTACTTTTCCGTCAGCGGTTGGTTTTATTTGCAATACTTTCAGTAAAAAATCTGTTGACGTTGTAAGTAACCAAATAAAAGGCATCGTAACTTTAGAAACAATTTTCATTGGAACAGCAACGGCTTTTGCAATTGATTCTGGATAATTTAAACCGATTCGTTTTGGTAATAATTCTCCGAGAACTAAAGAGAAAAAAGTTAAAGTTACTACTACAATTCCAACTGCAATTGAATTGGCGTAAGGTTTTAAAGTTTCAAACGATGCTACAAAATTTTGAACATCAGTTGTTATCTTATCACCTGAATAAATACCAGTTAAAATTCCGATTAATGTGATTCCAATTTGAACTGTAGATAAAAATTCGTTTGGTGAATTTGCCAAGTCTAAAGCCGCTTTGGCATTGGCATTTCCTTTTTTGGCAGCCGTTTCTAATCGGTTTTTACGTGCCGAAATCAATGCGATTTCTGACATAGAAAAAACACCATTCAAAATGATTAGAAAAAGTATTATTAAAATTTCCATAGTTTAAAATTACAAAAAAAGAGCATAAATCCCTATTATCGGAAATAGCTCCTTTTGTGAGTGCAAATATCTGAAAAAAAATTGAATGCTCGAAATTTATCTCCAAGTCAATTCTTTAGACTATAATTTATCGAAAATTTGATTTAATCGTTCGTTAACTTCCAAGATAGTTCCAATACCATTTACAGCGTGAAATTTACCTTGAGATTTGTAATAATCCATTAAAGGTGCTGTTTTTTGATTGTATTCGTCATAACGATTTCTGATTTTTTCTTCATCTTGATCGTCTGGTCTTCCAGAAGTTTTTCCTCTTTCTAACAAACGAGCTACAAGAATATTATCATCCGCTTCAAGTGCAACAGTAGCCGTAATATTTTGATCTTTAGATTCTAAAAACTTATCTAAAGCTTCTGCTTGCGCTAAAGTTCTTGGAAAACCATCAAATAAAAATCCTGCCGAATGTGGGTTTTTATCAACTTCGCTTTGCAACATTTGGATTGTTACTTCATCTGGAACTAAATCGCCTTTATCCATATAGGTTTTGGCTAATTTTCCTAAATCAGTATCATTTTTGATGTTAAATCTAAAAATATCTCCTGTTGAAAGATGTGTTAAATTGTATTTTTCTTTTAAAAATTCAGCTTGTGTGCCTTTTCCTGCACCTGGTTTTCCGAAAAGAACGATGTTGATCATTTTATAATTATTTTAAATTCCAAAATTTTAAATTCCAAATTCCAAAATTTGGAAAATCTTAATACTTAATACTCCAATCTTAATACTTGCTTATTGTGCTAATTGATAAACGTCTGCTAGGTTTCTTCCTAATCCGTCGTAGTCTAAACCATATCCAACGATGAATTTGTTAGGAATTCTAATCCCTACGTAATCTATTTTAATATCTTTTTTATAGGCTTCTGGTTTGAAAAATAAAGTTGCGATTTTTAAATGCTTTACTCCTTTTTCTTTAAAAATTGCTTTCAATTCTTCGATTGTATTTCCTGTATCTACAATATCTTCAACAATTACAACAGTTCTTCCTTCAAGGTTTTCGTTAATTCCGATTAGTTGTTTAACATCGTTTGTAGATTGTGTTCCTTCGTAAGAAGCCATTTTCATAAAACTTACTTCACACATTCCTCTGTAGTGCTTCATCAAATCGGACATTACCATAAAGGAACCATTTAAAATCCCAACAAAAACTGGAACTTCATCAAAAAAATCGTCGTCCATTTGTTTGGCCATATTTGCAATTGCGAAGTCAATTTCTTCTGAAGAAATAAATGGCTCGAAAGTTTTATCGTGAAGATGTATCATTGTGTTGTTGTTTTAAAAAATAAAGGAGCAAATTTACGAAGTAATAACTATTTAATAACAAGTATTTTGACTTTTTTGCTAATTTAATATATTTACAAAATGAATACAGAATATTACAATCAAATCGCTAAAAGCACAGCACATAGGAAAAGTAGAGATGATAATAAAGATTTCATCTTTGCCAATCCTGATTATTTAAAGTATTTATTAGAAATTGCATTTAGTATTAAGGACAAAAATCACCATAAAGCGTGTTGGATTTTGGAGTTGATTTGTGAAGAAAAAATGGATTTATTTTTACCTTTTTTAGAAGATTTTTGCGAGACTTTACCTTATTATAAAAATGATTCTGCCATACGCTCGATTTCTAAAATCTGTTTATTTCTATCCAATTCTAAAAAAAATTCTTTGACCGAAAATCAAGAAGAAAAGATAATTGAAACTTGTTTAGATTGGTTGATTGAATCTAACAATGCTGCAAATGCTGCTTACACAATGCGAACTTTATACAATCTTGGCAAAAAACATTCTTGGGTTAATGAGGAACTAAAAGTATTACTTCAAAGAGATTGTAGCTTTCAAACTCCAGGTTACAAATCAGCAGTGAAAGATATTTTGAAGCGATTAAAATAATTTCAAATGATTATCTTTGCGCAAACAACTACAACATTACAATGAATTATTTCTCATCCGATTTTAAATTAGGAATTCTCGGTGGCGGACAATTAGGCAAAATGCTATTGACCGAAACTAGAAAATTCGATATACAAACTTTGGTTTTGGAACCAAGCGAAGAAGCGCCAGCAAGATACAGTTGCAATGCTTTTTACAAAGGAAGTTTGATGGATTATGACACCGTTTATCAATTTGGAAAAATGGTGAATCTTTTAACCATCGAAATCGAAAACGTAAATCTAGATGCTTTAGACGTTTTGGAATCGGAAGGATTACCTATATTTCCATCACCAAAAACATTGCGATTGATTCAGAATAAAGGACGTCAAAAAGATTTTTATGTTGAAAATAATATTCCAACTTCACTACATCAACGATTTGTGGATTTGAAAGATTTGAGGAAATCGTTAGAAAAAGACGAATTAGAATTTCCTTTTGTGTGGAAATGTGCTCAATTTGGTTACGATGGAAACGGTGTAAAAATAGTTCGCTCAACAATAGATTTAGTCAATTTACCTGAAGTAGAATGCATTGCAGAGCAAATGGTTCCGTTTAAAAATGAGTTGGCTGTAATTGTAGCGCGTTCAGTTTCTGGTGAAGTTAAAACTTATCCTGTGGTGGAAATGGAATTTCATCCTGAAGCCAATCAAGTAGAATATGTGATTTGTCCAGCTCGTATTGATGATAAAGTGGCTCAAAAAGCTACTGAAATTGCCTTAAAAGTTTCAGAGGCTTTCAATCACGTTGGACTATTGGCAGTAGAAATGTTTCAAACAGAAGACAATGAAATTTTAGTAAACGAAGTTGCTCCAAGACCACACAATTCAGGACATTATTCGATTGAAGCGAGTTATACTTCGCAATTTGAAAATCATTTGCGTGCCATTTTAAACTTACCTTTAGGAACAACTGATAGCAAAGTTGCTGGAATTATGGTAAATTTGGTCGGCGAAGAAGGTTTTTCGGGTCAAGTGATTTACGAAAACATTGAAAAAATAATGGCAATTGATGGTGTAACACCACATATTTACGGTAAAAGAGAAACAAGACCTTTCCGAAAAATGGGACACGTTACAATTGTAAATGAAAATATGGTGGAAGCGAGAAAAATTGCGGAAGAAGTTAAGAATAGTATTCGAGTGATTAGTATTCAGTCGCAGTAATCAGTCGCAGTTGGCAATTTTAAAAACCTAATTAAATTGAAACCTTAAACTTGAAACAAAAAAAATAAATGAGCAAAGTAGCCATCATAATGGGAAGCATTTCGGATATGCCTGTAATGCAAGAAGCCATCGACATCTTAAAAGGATTTGACATCGAAACCGAAGTAGATATTGTTTCGGCACACAGAACACCCGAAAAGTTATTTGATTTTAGTAAAAATGCACACACTCGTGGTATTTCAGTAATTATTGCTGGTGCTGGCGGTGCGGCTCATTTACCAGGAATGGTTGCTTCAATGTCGCCACTTCCTGTAATTGGAGTTCCTGTAAAATCTAGTAATTCTATTGATGGTTGGGATTCGGTTTTATCGATTCTTCAAATGCCTGGTGGCGTTCCTGTGGCAACAGTTGCGTTAAACGGAGCAAAAAATGCCGGAATTCTTGCTGCACAAATCATCGGAAGTCATGATAAATGTGTGCTTGACAAAATTATTTTCTACAAAGAAAGTCTAAAAGAAGCGGTGAATAAAGCAGCATCTGAATTGAAAAAATAAAAAAATCACACAAAGTCACACGAAGTTCAACACAGAGTTACACAAAAATCTCTGTGAAACTTTGTGAAAAAACTTTGTGATTCTCTGTGAAACAAAATAAAGATACTGAAATAAATTCAGCATAAAATGAAAACACTTACCTCAACATTCAACACCAAACATAATACTGCGCCTTTTTCGCAAATAAAACTAGAAGATTACAAACCTGCTTTTATCGAAAATATCGCTAAAGCAAAAGCCGAAATTGATGCCATAATTACAAATTCTGAAGCTCCAACATTTGAAAATACGATTGTTGCTTTAGATTTTGCTGGTGAACAATTAGACAGATTATCATCTATTTTCTTTAATTTAAATTCGGCTGAAACTTGTGACGAAATGCAAAAAATCGCTCAAGAAGTTTCTCCGTTGTTGACTGAATTTAGTAATGATATCGCTTTAAATGAAGATTTGTTCAAAAGAGTTAAAACCGTTTATGATCAAAAAGATTCTTTGAATTTAACTACAGAACAAGCAACATTATTAGACAAAAAATTCAAAGGGTTTTCTAGAAATGGAGCTTTATTGAATGAAGAAGACAAATTAAAATTACGTGAAATTGATACGGAATTAGCCAAAATCAAATTGACTTACGGCGAAAATGTTTTGGCTGAAACCAACAACTATCAATTACATATTACAAAAGAAGCTGATTTAAAAGGTTTGCCTGATGGCGCTAAAGAAATGGCAGCAAGTTTGGCAAAATCTAAAAATTTGGAAGGCTGGGTTTTTACTTTAGATTTCCCAAGTTACTTGCCTTTTGTGACTTATGTTGAAAATCGTGAGTTACGTAAAGAAATCGCAATTGCTGCTGGAAAAAAATCGTTTCAAGATAACGAATTTGACAACAAAGAAAACGTAAAACGCATTGTTGAATTACGTCATAAACGTGCAAATTTATTAGGATACAAATCACATTCTGATTTTGTTTTGGAAGAACGAATGGCTCAAAATCCTGAAAAAGTACTTTCTTTTTTGAATGATTTATTAGAAAAAGCAAAACCTGCTTCCCAAAAAGAATTTGCTCAACTAACTGCTTTCGCAAAAGAACTAGATGGAATTGACCAACTAGAAAAATGGGACGGAGCTTACTATTCAGAAAAATTGAAACAAAAACTATTCAACTTTGATGATGAGATTTTAAAGCCTTATTTCAAATTGGAAAATGTTTTAAATGGAGCATTTACTATTGCGGAAAAACTATTCGGAATTACTTTTAAAGAAGTTTTTGATATAGACAAATACCATGAAGACGTTCAAACTTTTGAAGTGTTGGATTTTGAAGGACAATTAGTTGCTATTTTCTACTCCGATTTTTTCCCAAGAAAAGGAAAACGAAATGGCGCTTGGATGACTTCTTATAAATCGCAAGCCGTGAAAAACGGAATCAATGAAAGACCACACGTTTCTATCGTTTGTAATTTTACTCCACCAACAGAAACGAAACCTTCACTCCTAACCTTCAATGAAGTAACAACTTTATTCCACGAATTTGGTCACGCATTACACGGAATGTTAGCCAATACAACTTATCCAAGTTTATCTGGAACTTCGGTTTATTGGGATTTTGTGGAATTACCAAGTCAAGTGATGGAAAATTGGTGCTACGAACCAGAAGCTTTGGCATTGTTTGCTAAACATTATGAAACCGGAGAAATCATTCCGCAAGAATATGTAGAAAAAATCAAAGAAAGCGCAAGTTTCTTAGAAGGAATGGCAACGTTGCGTCAATTAAGTTTCGGAATTTTAGATATGACTTATCACGGAAAATCTCAAACCATCGCTGATGTAAAAGCTTTTGAAAAACAAGCAATGGAAGGTACAAGCTTATATCCTGATGTGGCTGAAAATTGCATGAGTACATCTTTTTCACACATATTTCAAGGTGGATATTCCTCTGGATATTACAGTTACAAATGGGCAGAAGTTTTAGATGCCGATGCATTTGCTTACTTCCAAGAAAAAGGCATTTTTAATAAAGAAGTAGCTACAAAATTTAAAGACAATGTACTTTCAAAAGGTGGAACAGAATTACCAATGGAATTGTATAAAAAATTTAGAGGTCAAGAACCAAAAGCTGATGCGTTGTTGAAACGTGCTGGGTTGATATAAAATTATTTGATTTGAAAAATTTCATTAAAAAACATTTTAAGAAACTACTTTATGTTTCAATTATTGGGATAATCCTAATTTTTGGAATTAACTTTTATGTAAAATCTAAAACTAACTCTTTAATATTTTCTTTCGAAAATGATATTCCTACAACAAATGTTGGAATTATTTTTGGAGCAGGAATTAATGGAAACAAGCCAAGTAAATATCTAAAAGATCGACTTGATGCTGGAATAAAATTATACAATTCAAAAAAAATTAATAAAATATTACTCTCAGGTGACAATGGTTCAGATGCTCATGATGAGTTAACTGTAATGAAAACTTACTGTTTTGAAAAAGGAATTGATACTACAAAAATCTACATAGATTATGCAGGATTTGATACTTATTCAACAATGTATCGTGCAAAAAATATCTTTAAAATTGATAAGGCAATCTTAATTACTCAAGAATATCATTTGAATAGAGCTCTATATATTGGAAATAATCTTGGTATTGAATCTATTGGATTCTCTGCAAATGAAGGAGAATACAATAACTATAATTATGTGTGTTTTAGAGAATATTTTTCGATTTGTAAATCAGTAATTGATGTCATTAGAAATCGAGAACCTCATTTTTTAGGAACAGAAATCAATATAAATGGAGTTTCAAATTATTCAAAAGACGATAAAAGATAACCGAAGTTAGTGCTTCGGTTTCTTTTTAAAATAAACTTTCATTTTTTTTTGAAACTTTAAAAACTTTTATATATCTTTGTACTATCAAAATGAAATAACCATCAAAATGGAATTCAAAGAAGCTAAAAACAAATTCGTTCAAACTTGGGGTGCATTGGGTAGTCAATGGGGAATAAACAAAACCATGGCTCAAATTCATGCGCTTTTGATGGTTTCTCATGAAGCAGTTTCAATGGAAGACATTATGGAAGAATTGCAAATTTCTCGCGGAAATGCTTCAATGAATCTAAGAGCATTAATGGATTGGGGAATTGTCTACAAAGAATACAAAGCTGGCGAAAGACGTGAATTTTTCACTGCAGAAAAAGATTTAGACGAATTAGCAGTGAAAATTTCAAGAGAACGTAGTAAACGTGAAATCAAACCTGCTTTGAAAGTTTTAAAAGAAGTTTCCTCAATAACATCTGACAATACTGCAGAAGAAAAACATTTTGTTGATCAAACCACTAAATTGTATGATTTCGTTTTGAAAGCTGATAATATGTTAGACAAAATGACCGAATACAAAGACAATTGGTTAGCAAAATTGGTTGTTAAAATAATGAAGTAAGAATAAAAAAATTTAATCAAAACTTTCATTTTTTTCTGAAAGTTTAAAATAATAAATAATTATGAAAGATTTAAAAACAACAAATACAATTGCAATTTTGATTCCTTTGGCTTTATTTATAATTGGTTTTATAGAAGAAGGTTTCTTTTATCTTGCTGCATATTCAACAATGTTAACTGGTTTAATCCAATTGATTATTGGAATTATTTTTTGGATTAAATACAATAGTAATTTACATATAAAAATATACTTCATATCTGTAACATTATTTTTTGGTTTGTGGTATCACAACGAAAACATTTATTATATGAACAAATTAACTTGGCCACTAATTTATTCTCCTTTAGTTCTTTGCATTTATATTTCAGCAATCATTTATACAAAAAAAGAGAAACCATGAACCTCAACATCATTGGTTACACAATTTACCTATTGATAACCACAATAATCATTATTAAAGTTGGAAAAATATGTTACAATAATGGCAACATATTCGTTTCAGAACTACTTCCAAATCATGAAGATTTGTGTCATAAAATCAATCAAATATTGTTAGTTGGCTACTATTTATTGAATTTGGGTTACTGTGCAATGACTTTAATTTCTTGGGAGAAAATCCTTTCGTTCCATCAACTTATTGAAATTATTGCTTTCAAATCGGCGGTCATTATTTGCACTATTGCCTTGATGCACTACTTCAATATTATCCTTCTTACGAAATACATCAAAAAATTAATTTAAATACATTTATTATGGAAACTACAAAAATTTTAATCGGTTACGCCATTTATTTACCAGTTGCTTTGTTCTTAACTTATTACGTTTCAAGAACACTTTTCAGAAACAGTAAAGTTTATATGTTAGACATTTTTAAAGGTCGTGAAGAAATTGCAAATGCAACCAACAAATTATTCGAAACAGGTTTTTATCTACTAAATTTAGGCTTTGCATTAATGATTCTTGAAATGAATATGTACCAAGACAGTTACCAATTATTAATAGAAAAATTAAGCTATAAAATTGGAGGATTTACCATTTATTTAGGAATTATGTTATTTTTAAACTTGTACTTTTTCTTTAGAGGAAAACGAAAAGCAAGTGAAACAAAATTGGATGAACGAATAGTTTTCAATGGCTAAAAGTCTAACCTGACAGGTTTTCTAAACCTGTCAGGTTTAAATTATTTCAACAACCAACCACCAAAAAACAGGAATACTTTCCACCCAAAAAGATGCATAATAGCGTGAACGATTTTCATTTGAAAACAACAAAAATAAAATCGCCGTTATCGCCAAAGCTGATTTCAAAGCAAAAAACTTTATTCTAAAATCAGACGATAAAAATTCTAATAACACGAATAAAACCATTAATACAACTCCTACTCGTTTGGTTTTTGAAACCCCAATTTGCTGTGGAACAGTTTTCAAATGCGGATCATCTAATCTTAAATCGATGATTTCAAAAATTAATATCAATACAAAAATCAATATGAATCGTTGTGCTGCAACCAAAAACATATAACTTGTTAAAGGCAAACTGTTATTAATTATTGGGAGAAAAAGCGTCACTCCTACCCAACACAATGCCACAATGTAAATTTTAAATCCAGCCCAATTTCGAGCATTTTTTTTGTTAGGAAAGAACGGCAAAGTATATAATAATGTTATGGCGAGAAATACAAAACCAATAATTTGTGTAGTTTTTTCTAATTGTAAAAAATAATATCCAGTAGCCATTAAAGATAGAAAACTCAAAAAGGCAATTCCTTTTAATTGAAGCGACATTTGTACTTTTTTTGTTCTCGCTAAAGCATCATATTTTACAAAATTATAACCCACAATTGTTCCAAAAAAAGCAAAGTAAGAAGTCACAAAATCATTAGAAATGGTAAACAAAATTTGCGTCAACTGCACCAAAGCATAAACAGACAAAGCCACATGAATGCTTGAATTGATGTAAAAACCGAAAAGTTTTCTAAAAAATCGCATGCTACAAAACTAATCATTATGTTAATAAACCTTGTTTTTAGTTAACAATTTCTCAAAATATTACCCTTTGTTTAACTTAAAAATAAAAGTTTAATAATTACTTTTGTTCTCTTAAAACAACACACAAACTTTATATATATAATTATTTAAATGAAAACAGACTCATTTGCATTACGCCACATAGGTCCACGTGAGAACGACCTACAACATATGTTTAAAACCATAGGAGTAGAAAGTCTTGACCAGTTAATTTATGAAACTGTGCCAGACAATATCCGTCTAAAAAAAGACTTGGATTTAGATGCTCCAATGACTGAATATGAATACCTAACGCACATTCAAGAATTAGGAAAGAAAAATAAAGTTTTCAAATCGTATATTGGTTTGGGATATCATCCAGCAATTGTACCTGCGGTTATTCAGAGAAATATTTTTGAAAATCCAGGATGGTACACAGCTTATACACCTTATCAAGCTGAAATTGCTCAAGGTCGTTTGGAAGCTATTTTGAATTATCAAACTACGATAATCGAACTTACAGGAATGGAAATTGCTAATGCATCACTTCTTGATGAAGGAACTGCAGCTGCTGAAGCAATGGCTTTATTATTCGACGTTCGTACACGTGATCAAAAGAAAAACAATGCTAGTAAATTCTTCGTTTCTGAAGAAATTTTACCTCAAACTTTATCGGTTTTACAAACACGTTCTACTCCAAAAGGAATCGAATTGGTGATTGGAAATCATGAAACTTTTGATTTTTCAACAGACTTTTTCGGAGCGATTTTACAATATCCAGGAAAATTTGGTCAAGTAAATGACTATGCGAGTTTTATTGCAAAAGCTCATGAAAAAGAAATAAAAGTGGCTGTAGCATCAGATATTTTATCATTGGTAAAATTAACACCTCCAGGAGAAATGGGTGCTGATGTAGTAGTTGGAACTTCACAACGTTTCGGAATTCCGATGGGTTATGGCGGACCACACGCTGCTTTTTTTGCAACTAAAGAAGAACACAAACGTTCGATGCCAGGAAGAATTATTGGTGTTACAATAGACGCTAACGGAAATCGTGCTTTGAGAATGGCTTTAGGAACTCGTGAGCAACACATCAAACGTGAAAAAGCAACTTCTAATATTTGTACAGCTCAAGTTTTATTAGCTGTTATGGCTGGCATGTATGCAGTTTTCCATGGTCCAAAAGGTTTGAAATATATAGCTAATAAAGTTCATGCTTCAGCGGTAACTTTATCAGATGCTTTAAACAAATTGGGCGTTTATAATGTAAACACTTCTTTCTTTGATACTATTGCTGTAAAAGCAGATGCATCTAAAGTGAAAGCAATTGCAGAAAAACATGAAGTTAATTTCTTTTATATAGATGGTGAAACTATTTCAATTTCTGTAAATGAAACTACTTCAATTTCAGATTTGAATCAAATCATTGCCATTTTCTCAGAAGCAACAGGTAAAGAAAGTTTCAAAGTTTCTGAATTATCTTCAACTAATAACATCCCATCATCGTTAGAGAGAACTTCAACTTTCTTAACGCATGATGTTTTCAATAGTCATCATTCTGAAAGTCAGTTGATGCGTTATATCAAAAAATTAGAGCGTAAGGATTTATCGTTAAATCATTCCATGATTTCATTAGGTTCATGTACGATGAAATTGAACGCTGCAGCCGAAATGCTACCATTATCAATGGCAAATTGGAACAGTATTCACCCATTTGCTCCAGTGGAACAAGCGGAAGGTTATCAAATTATGCTTAAAAAATTAGAGCATCAATTAAATGTAGTAACAGGTTTCGCAGGAACAACTTTACAACCCAATTCAGGTGCACAAGGAGAATATGCAGGCTTAATGGCAATTCGTGCTTATCATTTATCTCGTGGTGATGATCACAGAAATGTATGTTTGATTCCATCATCTGCTCACGGTACTAATCCAGCTTCGGCAGCAATGGCAGGAATGCAAATTATCGTAACCAAAACAATGGAAAACGGTAATATTGATGTAGAAGATTTAAGAGCAAGAGCTATTGAACATGCAGCAAATCTTTCATGTTTGATGGTAACTTATCCTTCAACGCATGGAGTTTTTGAAAGTGCTATTTGCGAAATCACTCAAATCATTCACGACAATGGTGGTTTGGTTTACATGGATGGAGCGAATATGAATGCACAAGTTGGATTAACAAATCCGGCAACAATTGGTGCTGATGTTTGTCACTTGAACTTACACAAAACATTCGCTATTCCTCATGGTGGCGGTGGACCAGGTGTTGGACCAATTTGTGTAAACGAAAAATTAGTTCCGTTTTTACCAACCAATCCAATTATTCCTACTGGTGGAGATCAAGCGATTACGGCTATTTCTGCTGCGCCTTATGGTTCTGCATTAGTTTGCTTAATTTCTTATGGATATATATCTATGTTAGGTTCAGAAGGAGTTACAAATGCAACAAAATATGCAATTTTGAATGCCAATTATATGAAAACGCGTTTAGAATCGCACTATCCAGTTTTATATTCAGGAGAAATGGGAAGAGCGGCACACGAAATGATTTTAGATTGTAGAGCTTTCAAAGAAAAAGGAATTGAAGTTACCGATATTGCAAAACGTTTAATGGATTATGGTTTCCACGCACCAACCGTTTCTTTCCCTGTTGCAGGAACTTTGATGATTGAACCAACTGAATCAGAAGATTTAGCCGAATTAGATCGTTTTTGTGACGCTATGATTTCTATTAGAAAAGAAATTGAAGCTGCTACCAAAGAAGAAACTAATAATGTGTTGCACAACGCACCTCATACTTTAAATATGTTAACTGCTGACACTTGGAATTTCCCATACACTAGAGAACAAGCTGCTTACCCATTGGAATATATTGCTGAAAATAAATTTTGGCCAAGTGTTCGTCGCGTAGATGATGCTTATGGTGATAGAAATTTAGTTTGTAGCTGTGCTCCTATTGAGGCATATATGTAAAAAATAAATCCCAATAGTTTAAATCCCAAATTCCAATTAGGAGTTTGGGATTTTTCTTTTTTATAAATATGACATAAATCAGCCTATTGAATTTGGAATCGTGTAACTTTGCACTTTAATTTTTTCTGAAATGAATGACGTTCAAAATCAAGATGACCTATATATTATTGTAGAGGATTTTTACAAAAAACTTTTATCTGATGATAAAATCAGTTACATTTTTACTGATGTTGTCAAAATAAAGTTGGAGGAACACTTACCTATTCTAGTGACTTTTTGGTCGCAAGCTATTTTTGGAACGGGTGGATATTTTAATAATTTGACACAAATTCATTTGGATGTAAATATGAAATCCTATTTATCAAAAGAATTGTTTGAAATTTGGTTAGAACATTTTGAAGCTGCCATAAACGAAAATTTTGAAGGTTTTAATTGCGAAAGAATGAAAAATATGGCACACAATCTTTCAACGATTATGCAAATAAAAATCGCTCAAAGTGAAAATAAAAAAAGCTGAAATTAAAATTTCAGCTTTTTCCCATTAATTTTTTACTATTCTTTTTGTTGCAATATTCCCATCTTCATCTTCAATCCTTATCAAATAAATACCTTCCGGTAAATGTAAAGTGGAAATTCTTTTTTGATTTGAACTTAATATCAATTGACCACTTATTGTAAATAAATTTACCTCTTTTATAATTAAATTTGAATCTAATTCTATAAAATCAGTTACAGGATTTGGATAAATAGTAATATTATTAATCTCATTTTCTTCAATATTTAAAGTAGGACTTTGAACGCATATGTTAAAAAATGAAGTTATTAATGATGTTTCTGTTTGAAAAACTCTTACATAATACGTTTGTCCTATTGTAAATGTATTACTTTCATAAAACTCAATGGTAGTACTACTCGAACTATTATCACAAACAAAACTCGCTCCTGAACATGAACCTGTTATTATTTCCATTGCTAAATTAAGGTTCACTCCATTAGTCAATGATACACTCATTGTTGGGCTTGTTGCAACAAAACTATACCAAACATCTTGAAGCGAACTTGCAAAACATGAAGTTGACGTTCCTGTATTACTCGATCCGCTAAATGTACCTGTTGTACCTACACAACTAGTATTAGGAGTTAATGAAATTGCTCCTGAACATAAATCGTTTTTTGAACACATATGTTAAACGAAGAAGTTATTAAAGATGTTTCTGTTTGAAAAACTCTCACATAATACGTTTGACCTACAGTAAAATTATTATTTAAATAAAACTCATTAACTGTACTACTAGAACTATTATCGCAAACAAAACTCGCTCCTGAACAAGAACCTGTTATTATTTCAAAACCTAAATTAAGGCTAACTCCATTACTTACCGTTACACTCATAGTTGGGTCGGTTGCTACAAAACTGTACCAAACATCTTGAAGCGAACTTGTAAAACATGATGTTGTTGTTCCTGTATTACTCGATCCGCTAAATGTACCTGTTGTACCTACACAACTAGTATTAGGAGTTAATGAAATTGCTCCTGAACATAAATCGTTTGCTGGTGTTGGATAATTTTGAACACATATGTTAAACGAAGAAGTTATTAAAGATGTTTCTGTTTGAAAAACTCTCACATAAT
>LNDX01000013.1 GCA_001464475.1 Flavobacteriaceae bacterium Ga0077528
TCTAACTACGATAGGGAAAGAAGTTTCTAAGTATAGATAAAGTCCTTCGAAATCGTGAGTTTCGAGAATGTCAATATTTAAATTATTGTTTTTTATGAAATAGGAAACTATTTTAGAAATATCTTTTTTTTCATATTCATGAATTTTGAAATGCAACCATTGCAAAAGACGACTTTTTTTTGATAAGGATCTAAAAAAATTAACAACTGGATTTCTTCTAAAAATGTTTTTTTTGAAACATACAGTAACACCATTATCAATAAAACTAACCGAAGATTTATTAACACCAAGCACATAAACTTGATGTTGTTTTTTAACCAATTCTCGTGCTAAATTAGCCATAAAACTTCCAGTTCCTCCAC
>LNDX01000014.1 GCA_001464475.1 Flavobacteriaceae bacterium Ga0077528
TCTGGTTATTTAATTTCAAAAATTGTTTTTACCCAATTTTGAATACTATATTTTTCAAATATTTCTTGCGGTAATTCTTTGTAAGGAGTTTCAAAAAACGAATTGGGAATAGCTGTAGTTTCGTCTTTCCAAATAAAAATATTATTGGCATTATAAAAATCGTAGTTTATAATATCTTCGTTAGTAGTTATCAATTTTTTCCCTTTTCCCATAGCGTCAAATACCCTAAAAGTAAGTCCTTTTTGAATCGTCTTCTGTACATCTAAGATGATTTTAGAATCGTCATAAATTTTTTCGCTTTCTTCAAATGGAATCGCATTTCTAATGAATTCAATACTATTTGATGGATGAATTTTCGGAGCATTTTCATTTTTAGTTTGTAAGAATATTTTAGCAGTTTTACCAAGTTTCTCAACAGAATTTAATATTTTTTTGATTAAATGAATACGTTCATCAAGAGTTCCAATAAAGAAAACATCGTTTTTGGGAGAAGGATTTCTTTCAGTATTAAAATAAAAATTTGTTAATTGTTTTAACTGATATTTTTCAACATCTTTAGGTTCAAAACTGTATTTTACATCAAAAAAAGGCAGTGTTCTTTCGTATCTCGGAATATTATCAAAGCTATCCCAAAAATAAACTACTCTCCTTTTAGCTCGTTCGGTAACGTATTGCAATTCATCGTTAAGTAAAAAATCAGGACAAATCACAAACAAAAAATCAAAATAATCATCTTCAGCAATAGAGCTAATTCGTTCTTTACTAGCCCATATTTTTTTCAAATTTTTCTTTAAAAAAGTTTTGGCTAAGAAGTTCTGAATTTTTTGAAATGAATTTTTGTATTTATAATCTTCAAAAATTATTGACTTTAGTTCACATGAGGTTTGATTCAGAATTTCTTTCTGTATAACTTTATAAATTCCGAAATAATCGGGACACAAAAAAAGTACTTTCATTCAACAATTTTTTGTTTGGTTTTCAATGATTTTGAAAGTGGCGCACCAGCCAAAAGTACTTTCAATAAATACCAATATTTAGGCTTGAATAGCGTACTGAAAATGTAATTTATTCGTAAGTAATTCAATAAAAACCAATAACTTAAATAACCATAGTGCTTTCTAATAATATAAAGCAGTGAAATTTTTAGTTCGGTTTTAATTGTGATACTTTGTGGAGTACTTGCACCGTGATAGTGAACATATTGCGCTTCTGGAATTAAATAACACGATTTTCCTATTTTTTCTAATCGCATACACAAATCAGTTTCTTCATAGTAAAGAAATAGGTTAGTGTCAAATCCGCCAACTTCATTGAAATCAGAGGTTCTAGTAAACATAAAACTTCCTTGAACGTAGTTTACTTTCTGAGGATTAGTATATTCAAATTTTCTTTTAGGATATTTTTTAGGATTTACTTTTTCTAGAAAATCTCTGCCAAAAAGTTCTTTAGAAATGGAGGCAAAATGATCAAAAGCAACCATTCTTTTTCCAGTTTCTGTAAACGATTGACCTCCAACCATTGCAATAGCATTGTCTTTTTCAATAGCAGTTTTTAATATTGAAAAGCAGTCGTTCAAAAACAAAGTATCATTGTTTACAAAAGCAACATATTTGGCATTTGCATATTGGTAACCAGCCATATTTCCGGATCCAAAACCAGTATTGATTTTGCTTCTAACAAGTTGTAAGTTTTTGAAAGAATGTGATTTGCAAAAATCTTCTAATAGTTTATAGTCAGCAATTTGAGAGCAATTATCAACAACTATAATTTGATAATTCAAATTTGTAGCTGTTTTTTCCACAATACTATCAATGCATTCTTGTGTAAGTTTGCTCGAATTGTAATTTATTATTATTGTTGCTATATCAAACATTTAGTGACGTTTTATTATTCAATTTTTCTGTATAACATCCAAAGTTGCAAATATCTTTTGAATACCGAAAAGGCATGAACATAAGCTAAAATAAAACCTTCTTTGCCATCAAGTATTCCTAAACGGAAAAAATATTGCCATAAAAAACGATATAATGGTCTGAAGATAAAATGATAAGCATTTGGTTTTCTTTTTTTGTTATATAGATTTTCTGCTTGCAGTTTACTATATAAATTTAGCTTATCGTTGTAGTTGTCAAAATTTTTATAACTAAAGTGATTCAGTTTATTTTTAAGAATACCAATGGTACCATTCGCTTTAACTTCTTCATGAACCAAGCCATTGTATTGACAGAAATTTTTATTAAAAAGACGCACCGCTTTATCGCTTTGCCATCCACCAAAATGGATATGTCTTCCCATAAAATAGAAATTTCGTTTCACAAAAAAGGCTACATCTTCTCCAGGATTTGCAACAATTTCTTGAATTTCATTTTCTAATTCTTTAGTAATAATTTCATCTAAATCAAAGAATACAATCCAATCGTTCTTCGCTTGATTGATGGCGTAATTTCGTTGTTCAGAAAAGTTAGTAAATTTACGCTCAATAACTTTTACACCCATATTTTTTGCAATTTCTATAGTGGCATCGCTACTTATAGAATCTACAAAAATGATTTCATCTGCAAAAGACAAGCTTTCAACATATCTTTTTACGTTAACTTCTTCATTAAAAGTAATGGCTAAGGCAGTTATTTTGGGTATAGCGTTATTTTCAGACATATAAATAGATGAAATATGACACAAATATAATATTTTTACACCAATAGTATTTTCAAAATTATATTTGTGTCAAAATTACCCATTTTAATGTATCATAATATTACCCCAAATGACGATTTAAGTTTGGGTTTGACGCTGTCTACAAGTAAGTTTGAAGAACAATTAGAGTATTTAAATAAAAATAATTACACTTCATTATTTGTGTCTGAATTGGAACAAATGAAGTCTATTTCATCAAAATCTGTTGTAATAACTTTTGATGATGTTACCGAGAATCAATTGTTGTATGCCTTGCCATTGTTGAGAAAATATAATGTAAAAGCTACTTTTTTTATTCCATTTTCATACATAGGTAAAACAGATTTATGGAATAATGGTTCGGAGAAAATAATGACAATTGACCAATTAAAATCATTAGATTCATCAATTATAGAGTTAGGACATCATTCTTTTTATCACAGAAAATATTCAGATTTATCAGAGCAAGACATTGAGACCGATTTTGATAAAAGTTTTGATTTAATTGCTAATAACAACTTAAATGTTTATCCATCATTAGCTTATCCTTATGGTAATTATCCTAAAAAAGGACTAAAAAAGGATGTGTTTTTTACGATTTTAGAAAAAAAAGGAATAAAAATGGCCTTCAGAATAGGAAATAGAGTAAATTCTTTTCCTTTACAAAGTAAATTTGAAATACAACGAATTGACATTAAAGGTCAAGACACTTTGTTAAAATTCAAATGGAAACTAAAAATTGGAAAACTAAGTTTGTTTTAATCGCTACTTGATGTCTTTCTCAATAAGCATCATTTTAACATATCTCGAGAAAACCCCATAGGCATTGATACTTGCCAAAGCAAGACCAGGAACGCCATCAAGAAATCCTCTTTTCAAAATATAAGAAGAGAAAAAGCGATATAAAGGTTTAAAAAACAAATGAAAAATAGTTACTTTTTTTCCTTTTTTGAGCGAAGTATTGGCTTGAAACCAAGAATAAGAATCTTTCTTTTTTATTAAATGAAATAAACCTTTGTAGGTATAGTGAATCATGAAGTTTTTTAAACTGCCAATGCTTCCATCAACATGCAATTTTTCATGAACATCTCCAGTGAATTTTACATTTTTATTCTTAACTAATCTAACTACTTTATCTACTTTGTGATAAAGAAAACGATTCATGTAAAAATGCGGAAAACTCAATTTATATCCAGAATGTTGGTTCTTTTCAATAGCGGAAACAATTTCATTTTTAAGTTTTTGTGAAACACGTTCGTCGGCATCAATAAAAAGTATCCAATCTCCTGTAGCATAGGATATGGCATGATTTTTTTGATTGGAAAAATTATCAAATTTACGTTCCAAAACCTTACAACCATATTCAAGCGCTCTTTCTTTGGTTCCATCTTCACTAAAGGAATCAATCACTATAATTTCACTAGCAAATTCCACTGACTTTAGCGCATCGTCTATGTAGTCAATTTCATTGTATGTAGGAATAATAACCGAAAGAGTGGGCATTAATTTTGCTTTTTTGTAAGTACAAATTTAATAAAATTAGGTTACCTTTGCCGAATTATGCAAAAGAATATTTCAGTAATAGTAGTAGCTAACGATAATTTCGAGTCACTTGAAAAAGTAATTTGGAGTTACAATACTCAAGCTTTTAGAAATTTCGAAATGATAATAGTAAATCAAAATTCTGATGAAACTATTTCAAAATCAATCACATCCATTCAAAAAGAAGTTTTTTTTCCAATTGTTTTATTGAACTTTGACAAAGAAAATAATGGTGATGATTGTGTGAAAAAAGCTATCGAAATAGCGTCTACAAATTATGTTTTAATTACTAATTCTGATTGTTTAGCAAGACCAGATTTTGTTGAACAACATATTAAAAATAGAGTAGAAGGTTATTTTCTAAATGGTATTTCTTACTCAATAAATGCGTTAGTTTCTAATAAAATATCGCAAGAAATAATTTATTCTTCCAAGTGTTTTCAAATGTCTTGGTTAAAATCAAAGAGAATTGGTTTTTATAAAAGTTTTATGATTTCTTATAGCGGTTTGTTAAGTACATTTTTGGATGCTATTTTTTCTAAAAATGATATTTCAAGTGACAATCTATCTGGTTGGAAATCAGATTTTATCCAAATTAATAGTTTTACTAATTTGAAAATTAATAATTTGAAGGAAATTGATTTAAAGCAAAAAAATATTAAGAGTAGAGCAATACTTTTAAAATTACAAAATTAATAAATGCAGCATTTTTGATAGAGGTAATTTTGAATATAATATTCTCTATCTTTGATAAATAAAAAGAATTTCAATTCAAAAATATTTTGGATAACAATATGAAAATAACAGTTATAATAAGTACCTACAACGCAGAAGAATGGCTTGAAAAAGTACTAATTGGATATAGCGTTCAAACATATAAAGATTTTGACATCATTATTGCTGATGATGGTTCGAGACTTTCTACAAAAGAATTGATTGATTCTTATGCTAAAGATTATCCAGTGCCAATTAGACATTTATGGCATGAAGATTTAGGATACAGAAGACAAGAAATTCTAAATGTTGCCATCGTAGAAGCCAATCATGATTATATTTTAATGACTGATGGCGATTGTATTCCTAGACAAGATTTTGTTGAAGTTCATGCAAAATTAGCTGAGAAAGGTAAATTCTTATCTGGAGGTTATTGCAAATTACCAATGACAACTAGTAAGGCAATTTCTAAAGATGATATAGTTTCTGGTAGATGTTTTAATGTAAGTTGGTTAAAATCTATTGATAAATTAGGTTTTTCAAATACTTTAAAATTGGGAGCTAATAGTTTGATAGGTAAATTTTTAGATATTATTTCACCGACCAATCCTTCGTTTAATAATTGTAATTCATCAGGTTTTAAAGCCGACATGATTGCCATTAATGGATATGATGAACGAATGAAATATGGTGGTCCAGATAGAGAATTTGGAGAGCGTTTAGAAAATTATGGTGTAAAAGGGAAGCAGATTAGACATAAAGCTATAGTTTTGCATCTAGATCATGCTAGAGGATACAAAACACCAGAATCTTTAGCAGCAAATTTAGCTATAAGAAAAGAAGTTAGAGATAAAAAGATTGTTTGGACTAACTTTGGAATAAAAAAATAACAGTTTTACACTATGCGAATATTAGTTACCGGAGCAGCAGGTTTTATTGGCTCACACTTATGTGAAAAGTTAGCTTCGTTGCATCATGAAGTAGTTGGAATAGATAATTTCAATGACTACTACGATGTAAAACTAAAAGAATTAAACGCATCTGATTTGGAAAAAGTTGGTGTAAAAATTTACAGATTAGATTTGAATGACGATTTAAAATCGGTTTTCGAAACTCCTTTTGATTACATCTATCATTTGGCAGCTCAACCAGGAATTTCTTCTGATACTTCATTAAATGATTATGTAACAAATAATATTTTTGCTACTCAAAATTTACTAGAAAGTGTTTTAAAATATAATGCTGATTTAAAGTTATTTGTAAATATTTCTACGTCATCTGTTTACGGTTCAGTCGCTACGGTTGATGAAGAAGTAACTCCAAAACCAATTTCATTTTACGGAACAACAAAACTAGCTGCAGAACAACTAGTTTTAGGTTTGGAAAGAACTAACAAACTTAAAGCTTGCTCAATTCGTTTGTATTCTGTTTATGGACCGAGAGAGCGTCCTGAGAAATTATATACTAAATTAATTGATAATCTGCATAATAACCAACCATTTCCACTATTTGAAGGAAGTGTGAAACATGAAAGAAGTTTTACCTTTGTTGGAGATATTGTTGATGGATTGGCTTCAATAATTGGTAACGAATCTATTGTAAATGGTGAGATTATTAATCTCGGTACCGATGTGGTTAATACAACTCAAGAAGGAATTACTATCGTTGAAGAGATAATGAATAAAAAACTGGTGATTGATCATCAACCAGCACGTAAAGGCGATCAACAAAAGACATCAGCTGTAATAAATAAAGCTATAAAGTTATTAAACTACAAACCAAAATCTACGCTAAAACAAGGACTTCAAAAGCAAGTAGATTGGTATTTTGAAAAATTTGTAAAGTAATTACAAATTATTTTTTAGAAAAACTTCCAAATCGGGAATGATAATTTCAGGCGTCAATTGAAGATAAAATTCTCTTGGATTTTGTTCTATTTGTTTACGCTCTTCATAAGTAAAACCATCATATATTTCAGGTTTTTTATCTAACAAATGAATGGAATGATGTTTAATTCCATCTTCAAAACTTGCCCAATGTGCTTTGTTTACATAAGGTGAAAATATAGTAAAAGTTGGCTTTTGAAGTGCTTTTGCAATATGAACCGTTCCACCTTCGTTGGCAACCAATACATCACATTGATTCATTAATTTGATAAAATCTCTAATACTTGGCGCATAGATATCCAAAATGATGTTTTGTTTGTATTGACACATTTCATAAATCGCTAAAGCATCTTTTTTCTGATGTGGCGAATAGTTGAAAAGGAGGTAAGCATCATAATTTTTTGCTATGTAATCAATAATTGTTGCTACATATTCAAAAGGCATTGATTTTTGTGGCGTACTGCCTAAAACGCCTAACATGATTACTTTTTTATCACGATAATTTTTCAACCAATTTTCATTTTTTTCACTTTCAGAAAGAAATAATTTTGGCTCGTAATCTATGGGTTCAAAATCGCCAGCATATTCAATAAGATGAACACGATCTTCAATAGCTTTTCCGCAAAATTTTGTTGATGATTTTAAACCTTCTGTTGGATGAGTATAGTAGTTCCAATTGCCAAATCGTTTGCGGCTTTTGTGACCTATAGTTTGTTTGGCACCACTAAATTTACAAATTAATCGGCTTTGCGTTTTCGAATAAGGATCAAAAATAATATCGTATTTTTCTTTTCTAATTTCAAGAATGAACTTAAATAAGTTTTTTATTTTCTTAAGTTCTTTTTCTTTAATAGCAATAATTTTATCTATGTTCGGATTTTGCTCTAAAACACCGGTTGTAAAATCATATGCCATAAAATGAACTTCACTATCGGGATATTTTCTTTTAAAATTATTGGCAATAACCGAGGCAATTAGCACATCTCCAATTCGCTTATTTTGTATAATTAATATTTTCATCCCAAAGAGTTAAAATAAATATCGATTTAATAGAAAAACTATTTCTTGGTGCAAAGTACTATTTTTTATACTTTTAAACCAAAATATTAACTACAACCGTGAAGATTATCCTTAATCCTAAATATAAAGAACAAGAAAAAGCTATAATTCAATTAGTTACAAGCTTTTTTGAAGAAGGAAATCTTATAGTAAAAGGTTCTCGAAATACAATCAAATCAAATTTTTTAGGTTCAGAAAAGGTAAATATCAAGTTTTTTAAAAAACCAGGAATATTTAAATCTATTATTTATTCTTTTTTTAGAAGTACAAAAGCAAAGAGATCGTTTGATTATGCTAATTATTTGAAGGAGCATTCAATTTTAACACCAGAACCCATTGCCTACATAGAAGAGCGAAATACTTTTGGTTTATTAGGAGATAGTTTTTACATCAGCCAGCAAATTGATTATGATTTTACCATAAGAGAGTTAATTCACAATCCAATGTTTCCAAATCGAAATAGTATTTTAGAACAGTTCGCTGAATTCACTTTCAAAATGCATGAAGCAAATGTGAATTTTTTAGATCACTCACCAGGAAATACCTTAATTATAGACAAAGGTAATAATCAATTCGAGTTTTATCTAATTGATTTAAATCGAATGAAATTTGAAAAACTATCTATTGAAAAACGTATGGATAATTTCAAGAAAATGTGGTTGTCAAGAACAATGATTAAAGTAGTTGCCAAGAAATACGCCGAATTAATTGGTCAGCCAGAAGAGAAAATTCATGCAATTTTGCTAGAAAAAACACTTCAATTCAAAAGAAGAATTACAAAGAAAAAATACCTAAAAAGAAAACTAAAGAAATAAAAAAAATCCGAACGTAAATTCGGATTTTTTTATGAGTATTTGATTTTAAACCGCTACATCATATTCTCTTAAAGCATCATTAAGCGATGTTTTTAAGTCGGTTGATGGTTTTCTTTTTCCGATAATTAGTGCGCATGGAACTTGAAAATCTCCAGCAGCAAATTTCTTAGTGTAACTGCCAGGAATTACCACAGAACGAGCAGGAACAAATCCTTTATATTCAACAGGTTCATTTCCTGTAACGTCAATTATTTTGGTTGAAGCCGTTAAGCAAACATTGGCTCCAAGAACTGCTTCTTTTTCTACACGAACACCTTCAACAACAATGCATCTTGAACCAATAAATGCACCATCTTCGATAATTACTGGTGCAGCTTGCAAAGGCTCTAAAACACCACCAATTCCAACACCACCAGATAAATGAACGTCTTTACCAATTTGTGCACAACTTCCCACAGTTGCCCATGTGTCAACCATTGTTCCTTCATCTACATAAGCACCAATGTTTACATAACTTGGCATTAAAATTACTCCTTTTGAAATGTAAGCACCATATCTTGCAACTGCTGGTGGAACTACACGAATACCTTTTTCAGCATAACCTGTTTTTAATAACATTTTATCATGATATTCGAAGATGCCAACTTCATGTGTTTCCATTTTTTGAATTGGAAAATACATAACAACAGCTTTTTTTACCCATTCATTTACTTGCCAACCGTTTTCTGTTGGTTCTGCAACTCTTAGTTTGCCGCTATCAAGAAGAAAAATTACTTCTTTGATAGTGTTTATAGTAGTTTCTTCTTTTAATAATTCTCGGTTATCCCAAGCTTTTTCTATTGTAGATTGTAAGTTTTGCATAGTGATTAATTTGTCACAAATATAGTTCAATATCGATAAATTTTCTAATTAAAATGATTGAAAAATTATAATTTATAGTCTAAAATTTTCCATTTTCTACCTTTTTGAATTTTGTGAAATTGTTTCTTCCAAAACGACATTTTTTTATAGGCTCTTTTTTCAGAAGATAAATATTCTGGATTTATTTTGTCAATTTCTACAATCATTTCTTCAAAAGATTTTGATTTGTTGTGTTCAAAAAAATGACTTAAAACACCTCTAAACTCTTTAAAGTACCAATAGTGGTGAATATGATTCTTGGACTCAATAGGTTTTGTTTTTCTCTGAAAAAAATAATTGAATGCAATTTGTTCCATCACAAAAAGTTGATTTTTAGAATATAGTACATCAACCAATTCTTCGACCATTTTAAGTTGGTTAGAATAACTAGAGTTAAATCCAATTACACCAGCATTCCAAACAGTAAAATCGGAATCAATTTTTATAGTTTCATTTAATGATGGAATCTTAAATTCACTTTCATTTTTCAAAAAAGCTTTCATTTTCCTAGCAATTCCACCTTTATTATCAATTAATTTGCCTTCACTTTTATCAAAATAAATAGCATTAGAATTGATGTTGTTAAAGATTTCAGAACAGTTTTTTGTGAAGTAAGTATCAGAATCTAGATAAAGAAAATTGCCTTCATATTTTGAAACTACATCTTCGATTACTTTAACTTTTACTCGGTGAACAAAATTATGTTTGCCTTTCCAATTTGTTATTACATCATCATAAAGTTCAGTATATATTACAGATTGGGGTAATTTATTTTTAAAAAAATCTGTAGAATCTGAATAAATAATTATTTGATTTTCATCTGCTTTATGAAATTTAAAGTAGGATAATATAGAGAACAAAAGTTCATTTTGATAAGCAATTCCTCCAAAAGCAAAATAGATAATGTAATTCATAAAAAATCTAAAATAATTTTGCATCAAATTTAAGTAGTAAAATAGATTTTAAATCATTTAAATTAGGATAAGTTAATATTAAAGACTAACTTTATATATATAGTACTAATAGCTATAACATTTTTTATGAGAAAAATTTTTATTATTATTTCAGTGGTTTTTTTGAGTGTTACAAGTTGTCAAAATAAAGAAAAGACAGAAACTGCAAACGAAAACGACACAATTTTAAATCAAGACGCTACTATGGTAGTTAAAGATACTGTTGTTGCAGACACAACTAAAGTTGATTCATCAGATGTTGAATTATTGAACAAAATGTCTACAAAAACAACAATAAAAACGACAGATCCTTCTAAAGGTAAGTTTGCTTTAGCAGAAACTAAATGGAAGTTGGTAGAATTAAATGGTAAAGCAGTAAAAAGCACTACTAACAAAGACTATTTCATCAATTTAGATTCTAAATCTGGAAAGTTTGCAGCTTATGCAGGTTGTAACAATATAGCTGGAACTTTTGTAATGAAAGCAACAGGAAAATTGGCTTTTTCGAAAGTAATTGCTACCAGAATGGCTTGTCCAAATATGGAGTTTGAAAATAACTTCATCAAAACAATTGAAAAAACTGACAATTATATGATTGAAGGTAAAATGTTGCATTTTCATAAGTCAAAAGGAGCAGCTTTAGCAAAATTTGAAGCAGTTAAATAGTTTGTTTTAAATTACAATTTATCAAAAGGTATTCTGTAAAGAGTGCCTTTTTTGTTTTATTTAATTTAGAAAAATTATTTTGACTAATTCAATATCCTATATTTGTATAAAATTTTTAAAATGCCAAGAATTCTAGCCATAGATTACGGAATAAAAAGAACAGGAATTGCCGTTACGGATGATTTTCAAATAATTGCATCAGGATTAACAACAATTCCGTCTGAAACAGCGATTGCTTTTTTAAAGGAATATTTCAATAAAGAAAAAGTTGAGAAAGTAATTATTGGTGAACCCAAACAAATGAATGGTCAACCATCTGAAAGTGCTGAAATTATTGAAAAATTTGTTATCAAATTCAAATCAGAGTTTCCTCAAATGAAAATGGAACGTGTAGACGAACGATTTACTTCAAAAATGGCTTTTCAAACCATGATTGATAGCGGATTAAAAAAGAAACAACGCCAAAACAAAGGTTTAGTAGACGAGATTGCTGCAACAATAATGCTTCAAGATTATTTATTACGATATAAAATTACTTAGAATTTTTTAACTCGAAACTTGCAACTCGCAACAAAAATTATGAATCAACCTGATGTAATTCTTATCGGAACTGGAATCATGAGTGCCACTTTGGGTGTTTTTCTAAAAGAATTGCAACCTGATATCACTATAGAAATTTACGAAAGATTGGATAAACCAGCTCAAGAAAGTTCTTCGGCTTGGAATAATGCAGGAACAGGTCATTCAGCTTTTTGCGAACTAAATTATACGCCTCAAAATGAAAATGGCATTATAGAGGTAAAGAAAGCCATCAAAATTGCCGAACAATTTGAAGTAACTCGTCAGTTTTGGAGTTATTTGGTTGAGAATGATAAATTGTTAAATCCTGAAAATTTTATCCATTCTATTCCGCATTTAAGTTTTGTTTGGGGAAAAGATAATGTTGAGTTTCTTCAAAAACGTCACCAAGCATTAATTCAAAATCCACTTTTTTCAGAAATGAAATTTAGTGCCGATTTGGAACAATTAAAATCGTGGATGCCTTTAGTGATGCAAGATAGGAGTGAAGCTGAAGATATAGCAGCTACAAAAATGGATTTTGGAACTGATGTTGACTTTGGTGAATTAACAAAAAGAATGCTTGATTATTTGTCAAAACAAGATGGCGTTTCAATTCATTATAATCATGAAGTAAAAAGAATAAAGAAAAAAGAAGATAAAACTTGGCGTTTGAAAATCAAGGATTTAAATTCGGATGAAAAAATAAAATCGAAAGCCAAATTTGTTTTTATTGGAGCAGGTGGAGCATCATTATTGCTTTTGCAAGAAGCCGATATACAAGAAGCTGAAGGTTATGGCGGATTTCCTGTTGGAGGACAATGGTTGAAATGTAACAATGAAGATGTAATACAAAAACATCATTCAAAAGTTTATGGAAAAGCATCTGTTGGTGCACCACCAATGTCGGTTCCACATTTAGATACACGAATTATTAATGGTAAAAAAGAACTTCTTTTCGGACCATTTGCAGGCTTTTCAACCAAGTTTTTGAAGAATGGTTCCTATTTAGATTTATTAGATTCTATTGAATTGGATAATATAAAGCCAATGCTTTATGCAGGATGGAATAACATGCCTTTGACTAAATATTTGATAGAACAAGTAATGCAATCAGACGAAAAACGAATGGAAGCTTTACGCGAATATTTTCCAAATGCCACAATGGAAGATTGGGAATTACTCGATGCTGGTCAACGTGTTCAAGTCATCAAAAAAGACGAAAAAGAAGGCGGAACCTTAGAATTTGGTACAGAAATTATAACTTGCTCTGACGGAACTTTGGCGTGTTTACTTGGCGCTTCACCAGGAGCTTCAACAGCTGTATCGGCAATGATTGATGTTTTAAATAGATGTTTTAAAGATGAAATGAATTCTGCTGCTTGGCAAGAAAAATTAAAAAAAATGATTCCTTCATTTGGAAAACCTTTGAATGAAAACCCTGAATTATGTAAAGCAATTAGAGAAAAAACAAGCAAAACCTTGAAATTACAACACTAATTTATTTTTTTAATTACTTTTGCAAAAAAATAATAGAAAGTTATTCGGCTGAACACTGAATACTGAACACTGAACACTGAAAAAATGATATTACCAATAGTTGGCTACGGCGATCCAGTTTTAAGAAAAGTATGTGATGATATCACTTCAGAACATCCAAATTTGCAAGAAATCATCGCAAATATGTATGATACTATGTATAATGCCTATGGTGTTGGTTTAGCTGCGCCACAAGTAGGTTTGCCAATTCGATTATTTGTAATTGACACCGAACCTTTTAGTGATAGTGAAGATTTAACAAAAGAAGAACAAGAACAATTAAAAGGATTCAAGCAGACATTCATCAACGCCAAAATGTTGAAAGAAGAAGGTGAAGAATGGGGTTTCAATGAAGGTTGTTTAAGTATTCCAGATGTTCGTGAAGATGTTTACCGAAACGAAACCATCACAATTGAATATTTTGATGAAAGTTTTAACAAAAAAATAGAAGTTTATGATGGCTTGATTGCCAGAGTAATACAGCACGAATACGATCATATTGAAGGAATTTTATTTACGGATAAAATATCTACACTAAAACGTACGTTAATTAAAAAGAAATTGCAAAATATCATGGATGGTAAAGCAAGACCAGATTATAAAATGAGATTTTGTAATAAAAAAGGAAGATAGTTTTTTTTTAAATTCCAAGCGAGAAATTCCAAATTCCAAAATTTTCATGAAGTTACAAAATTGGTATTTGGGATTTGATATTTGGAATTTTATTTAGTTATATTTGCCACCGCTTAAAATAATTTTTAGAAAATGAATGTAGAAAAAATATTAGCCATTTCAGGAAAACCAGGTTTATTCGAATTGAAAATTCAAACGCGTTCAGGTTTTGTTGCTGAGTCATTATTAGACGGAAAAAAGATTACAGTTGGAATGAAAAGTAATGTAAGTTTACTTTCTGAAATTTCAATGTACACCCATAGCGAAGAAAAACCTTTAGTTGAAATTTTACGTGCCATTGCAGTAAAAGAAAATGAAGGACCTGCAATTTCTCACAAAGAAGACAATGCAAAATTGATTGAGTATTTTTCTCAAATTGTGCCAGATTATGACGAAGATAGAGTTTATCCATCAGATATTAAAAAAGTGTTGAATTGGTATAACATGCTTCAAGCTAAAGGAATGGTTTCTAAAGAAGAACCTAAAGTTGAAAACGCTGAATCTGTTAAAGAACAAGTAGTTGAAGAAGTGAAGGCAAAAAAAGAAACTGCTGAAAAACCAAAAGCTAAAGCAAAAAAATAGTTAATTACTTTTTTATAAATACAAATCCTATTGCTCAAATTGTGTAATAGGATTTTTTATTTTTACAAAAATCAAAATCATGAATTCAAGACAACAGCAACTCGATGCTTTCAATAGATTATTAGATATTATGGACGATTTGCGTGCCAAATGTCCTTGGGATAAAAAGCAAACTATTGAAAGTCTTCGTCATTTAACTATTGAAGAAACCTACGAGTTGGGTGATGCTATTCTAAATAATGACTTACAAGAAGTAAAAAAAGAATTAGGTGATTTGTTGTTGCATATTGTGTTCTATGCCAAAATAGGTAGCGAAACTAAGGACTTTGACATGGCTGATGTTTGCAACGAAATTTGCGATAAGTTAATTCATCGTCATCCTCATATTTACGGTGATGTTGAAGTTGCTGATGAGGAAGAAGTAAAACAAAATTGGGAAAAACTCAAACTTAAAGAAGGAAAGAAATCGGTTTTGGAAGGAGTTCCAAAAGGTTTACCAGCATTAGTTAAAGCATCTAGAATTCAGGATAAAGTGAAAGGAGTTGGATTTGATTGGGAAGAGCCACATCAAGTTTGGGATAAAGTACAAGAAGAATTGCAAGAACTTCAAGTAGAAATAGCTTCCGGAAATCAAGACAAAATTGAAGCCGAATTTGGAGACGTATTATTTTCCATGATAAACTATGCAAGATTCTTGAAAGTCAATCCTGAAGATGCTTTGGAACGTACCAATAAAAAATTTATAAAGCGTTTTCAATATCTTGAAAGTAAAGCATCTGAACTCGGAAAACCATTAATGGATATGACATTAGCTGAGATGGATGTTTTTTGGAACGAAGCGAAGAAGTTGTAAATACAATATTTTATAATTCTTTTGATTATTTAAAAATACTTATATTTGAAAACTAACCAACCAAAAACTAACCAATGTCAGAAGTAAAACACGAATTAAAACGTTCCTTAGGATTAATTGATGCCACAAGTATTGTTGCAGGTTCCATGATTGGATCTGGAATATTTATAGTTACAACACAAATGGCAAAAGATGTAGGTTCGGCTGCATGGATTTTGGTGATTTGGTTAGTTACTGGTTTGCTTACAATGAGTGCTGCATTGAGTTATGGCGAATTAGCAGGAATGATGCCAAATGCTGGCGGACAATTTGTGTACATCCAACGTGCTTATGGTAAATTAGCATCATTTCTATATGGTTGGACAGTTTTTACGGTTATTCAAACTGGCGTAATTGCCGCTGTTGCAGTTGCTTTTGCCAAGTATTCGGCAGTATTTTTCCCAGTTTTAGATACCGAACTTATAAAAATTGGAGATAGTTTCGTTTTTACCAATAAGCAAATTTTAGCCATGGCTAGTATATTATTATTAACTTACATAAATACTAGAGGAGTTAAAACAGGTAAATCAATTCAATTATTTTTTACATCAACCAAATTGATTGCGCTTTTTGCATTAATTATTTTAGGATTGTATGTTGGACTAAAAACAGATGTTTTATCTAACAATTTTGCCAATATGTGGGATGCCTCAAAAACCATAGTAAATCCAGACGGAAGTATTACTGTAACAAAATTAGTCGGAATAGGTTTAATTGGAGCAATGGGTGCAACAATTATAAATTCACTTTTTTCAAGTGATGCCTGGAATAATGTTACTTTTATTGCTGGCGAAATAAAAGACCCTAAAAAGAACATTCCACGAAGTTTGTTTTTAGGAACTTTAATTGTAACTATCATTTATATTTTAGCTAATGTAGCTTATTTGGCTTTACTTCCAATGCAAGGAACTCCCAATTCAGGAAGTGTTTTAGGAAACGGAATTATGTTTGCCAGCGAAGATAGAGTAGGAACTGCTGCAGCCAATATGATTATGGGAAATATTGGTGTTTTTGTGATGGCTGGATTGATTATGATTTCAACTTTTGGATGTAATTCAGGCTTAATATTATCTGGAGGAAGATTGTTTTATGCTATGGCAAAAGACAACTTGTTTTTTAAAGCAGCAGGTGATTTAAACGATAAAGATGTTCCAGCAAGAGCGCTTTGGTTACAATGTTTATGGGCTTGTATACTTTGTATTTCTGGTAAATATGGTGATTTACTTACTTATGCCACATTTGCATCACTTTTGTTTTATATACTAACTATCTATGGAATTTTTATTTTAAGAAAAAAAGAACCTAATGCTGAGCGTCCTTATAAAGCATTTGGTTATCCTGTTATTCCAATTTTGTATATTGTAGTTACTACTTTGATTTGTATCTCTTTATTGATTTATGATACTAAAAGTACTGGTTTAGGACTTTTTATCGTGGCATTAGGAATACCAGTATATTATTTATTTTTGAATAAAAAAGAGTAAAATGGAATTACCTTATTATGCTGTGATTTTTACTTCAAAAAGAACAGAAATTGACGAAAATTATTCTGAAATGGCTACCAAATTGGTTGAATTAGCTCAATTGCAAGAAGGATTTCTTGGTATTGAATCTGCTAGAAATGAGATTGGTATTACAGTTTCTTATTGGAAAACGCTAGAAAATATTAAGAATTGGAAACAAAATTTAGACCATCTTGATGCCCAAAAATTAGGCGTTTCAAAATGGTATGAAAATTATACAGTAAGAATAGCTTTGGTTGAAAAAGAATATAGTTTTGAAAAATAAACTTATTCAGACATTCTTTTCAACTTATTTCTGTCAACAATAGCGATTTTTTTACCAATTAATTCAATCAATCCAGTTTTGTTGAATTCAGAAAGTAATCTAATGCAACTTTCTGTTGCAGTTCCAATCATTCCTGCAAGTTCTTCTCTTGATAATTGAATGTGAAGTGTACCATCTTCATTTTTCCCAAAAGTATCTTCAAGATGAAGTAAAGTTTCCGCTAACCGTTCTTTTACACTTTTTTGTGCTAAAGAAACCATGTGATCATCGGCATCTTTCAAGTCACCACAAATGGTTTTCATAACGTTCATAGAAAATTGATTGTTTTCATTGAAGAATTCCATAATTTCCTTTTTTGGTATAAAGCATACTTCCATATCTTCAAGTGCAACAGCACTTAAATTAGTAGGTTCTTCACTTATTAAGGAACGTTGACCCAACAATTCGCCAGGTTTTACCAATTTTACAATTTGGTCTTTACCATTTGCACTAAGCTTTGTAAGCTTGCAAACACCATCTTTAATACAGAAAATACCATTAGTAGTTTCTCCTTCTTCAAAAATCGGTTCTCCTTTTTTAATAATGTAAGAGGTCTTACATTCTGCCATTTTAAGAAGTTCTTCTTTATTTAATGCCTTAAGCGAGCTAAATTGTCTAACGATGCACTGTTCACATTTACTACTCATGGGAGATGTTTTAATTGGTTTACAAAATTACAAATTTGTATGACAAATATCATATTTTAATTCTCTTTTATGTGTGACTTTTGTTACAGGTAAAATGAGCAAATTTATGGACACAAAAAATTGTTTCCATTGTGGTAATGAAATTATAAAAAAAGACGAAGTTCTATTTGATGAAAAAAGTTTCTGTTGTAATGGTTGTAAGACTGTTTACGAGATTTTTAGTCACAATGATATGTCTTGTTATTATGATTTTCAAGCATCTCCTGGTGCGACGCCACTGGATATTAAAGGTAAATATGATTTTTTAGACAATGAAGAAATTGTTAATAAACTTCTCGAGTTTCAAGAGGATGCAACCGCTATTGTTTCACTCTACATTCCTCATATACACTGTAGTTCGTGTATTTGGATTTTGGAAAATCTACAAAAGCTTCAATCAGGAATAAGTACTTCGCAAGTTAATTTTGGTGAAAAGAAAGTTAGAATTAATTTCAATTCTGATAAAACTTCGCTAAAGCAAATTGTAGAAATGTTGAGTTCTATTGGATATGAGCCATACATTTCGTTAGAAAATTTTGATGAAGGAAAAAAGAAAGTAGATCGAACCTTAATCTATAAAATAGGAGTAGCATTTTTCTGTTTCGGAAATATCATGCTACTATCCTTTCCCGAATATTTTGAAGTAGAAGAATTTTGGATTAATCAATACCGTGGATTTTTCCGATGGTTGATTTTTGCACTTTCACTTCCAACATTCATTTATTCTGCAAGCGGATATTATGTTTCGGCTTGGAAAAGTATAAAATCAGGACTTTTAAATATCGATATTCCTATTGCTTTGGGAATTGTAGTGATGTTTATTCGAAGTACTGTCGATATTGTTTTTGATTACGGACAAGGTTTCTTCGATAGTATGTGTGGCTTGATTTTCTTCATGTTACTTGGAAAATTATTTCAGATAAAAACTTATGATTTTCTTTCTTTTGAACGTGATTATAAATCCTATTTTCCAATCGCGGTTACTAGAGTTGCATCCGATGGTAGCGAAGAATCGGTTCAAGTTTATGATATTATAAAAGGTGACAGATTATTAATCCGAAATCAAGAATTACTTCCAGTTGACGGAATTTTAATTTCACCAAAAGCATCTATCGATTATAGTTTTGTGACAGGTGAAGCAGTTGCCATTGAAAAAAAATCAGGCGATAAAGTTTTTGCAGGAGGAAAGCAGTTAGGAAAAGTAATAGAAATGGAGGTACTTTTTTCTGTATCCAATAGTTATTTGACTCAATTATGGAGCAATGATGTTTTTCAGAAAAGAGTCGAGCAACAACATAAAACTATTACCGATAAAATTAGTCGCTATTTCACACCTGCTTTGTTAGGGTTGTCTATTGTGTCCTTTTTATATTGGGTTTTTATTGATGTTACCACAGCTTTTAATGTCTTTACAGCTATTCTAATTGTAGCTTGTCCATGTGCTTTAGCTTTAACAGCACCTTTCACAATGGGAAATGTTTTACGAATTCTTGGAAACAGAAAATTTTACTTAAAAAATGCATTAGTAGTAGAACAATTAGCTAAAGTTGATAGTATAGTTTTTGACAAAACAGGAACCATCACAACCAACGAAAAAACAGCAATTACCTACGAAGGTTCTGAATTGAATTCCGCAGAATTGAGATTGTTAAAAAACGTTTTGCGAGGTTCTAATCATCCATTGAGCAGAAGATTATACGATTTTATTCCCAATCAAGAAAAGTTAGATACAACAAATTTCGAAGAAATAATCGGAAAAGGAATTTTTGCCGAAATTGAAGGAGTTAAAGTAAAATTAGGATCATCTCAGTTCTTAAAAACCATGACAGAAAATACACATAAAAAAACCAAAGTGCATGTTGAGTTTAATGGAGTTTATAAAGGAAGTTATGTCTTTAATAATCAATATAGAGAAGGGTTAGAGTTGTTGTTTGAAAAATTATCTAAAAAATACAATCTAATAGTTTTATCAGGAGATAATGATGGTGAGCGTAAAATTTTAGAAAAAATGTTGCCATCTAATACCTCTTTAGTTTTCAATCAAAAGCCTGAACAAAAATTACAATACATAGAAAGTTTACAAAAAGAAGGTAAAAATGTAATGATGATAGGAGATGGACTAAATGATGCCGGAGCTTTAGCACAAAGTAACGTTGGAATTTCAATTTCAGAAAAGGTAAATGTCTTTTCACCAGCTTGTGACGGAATTTTAGACGCATCCCAGTTCGATAAAATAGCTTTTTTTATGAATTATTCTAAAAATGCTATGAAGACAATTTACATGAGTTTTGGTTTGTCTTTATTGTATAATGCTGTAGGATTGAGTTATGCAGTTTCAGGAAATCTGTCTCCAATTATTGCGGCTATTATTATGCCATTGAGCACAATAACTATTGTGAGTTTTGTTACAATAATGACCAATATATATGCAAGAAAAAGATAATTATATATAACTTTTGAGTATCGAAAGTCAATATTTTTAATGTAATAATTCAAGTATGATAAATATCATATTTTATAAATAAAGGGTAAAGTAATTTTGTTAACACAAATTTAAGGTATGAGTGTCATTTACATGTTAATCACAATTAGTATAATCGTAGCTATTTTCTTTTTATATGCTTTTATAAGAGCTGTAAAAAGTGGTCAATACGATGACGATTATACACCATCAGTCAGAATGCTTTTTGACGATGAACTTCGCAAAGAAACTAACAAAAATCAAATACAAATAACAGAAGAAAAACAATTATAATTATGGACAAACAACAATTTTATTACGACAACAAAATTGTAAGAAACTTCATTTATGCCAGCATCGTTTTCGGTGTGGTTGGTATGTTGGTTGGATTAATATTAGCATTTATGTTTTTATTTCCAAACGTAACCAGTGGGATTTCTTTTTTAAGTTTTGGTAGACTTAGACCATTACACACTAATGCAGTAATCTTTGCTTTTGTGGGTAATGCAATGTTTGCAGGAGTTTATTACTCAATGCAACGATTGTTAAAAGCTAGAATGTTTAGTGACTTTTTGAGTAAACTTCATTTTTGGGGTTGGCAATTAATCATTGTTTCTGCTGCAATCACTTTACCATTAGGTTACACAACTTCAAAAGAATATGCTGAGTTAGAATGGCCAATTGATATCGCCATAGCATTAATTTGGGTTGTATTTGGTATCAACATGATTGGAACTATTATTAAAAGAAGAGAAAGACATATTTACGTAGCGATTTGGTTCTACATTGCGACTTTTGTTACGGTTGCTGTTCTTCATATCTTTAATAGTTTAGAATTACCTGTTTCTGGATTAAAATCTTACTCAGTATACGCTGGTGTTCAAGATGCTTTGGTACAATGGTGGTACGGACATAATGCAGTTGCTTTTTTCTTAACTACTCCTTTCTTAGGAATGATGTATTATTTTGTTCCTAAAGCTGCAAATCGTCCTGTATATTCATATAGATTATCTATTATTCACTTTTGGTCATTAATCTTTATTTACATTTGGGCTGGACCTCACCATTTATTATATTCTGCACTGCCAGATTGGGCACAGAATTTAGGAGTTGTATTCTCTATAATGTTAATTACTCCATCTTGGGGTGGTATGATTAATGGTTTATTAACTTTAAGAGGTGTTTGGGATAAAGTAAGAACCGATTCTGTGTTGAAATTTTATGTAGTTGCAATTACAGGTTATGGTATGGCAACTTTTGAAGGGCCAATGTTATCTCTTAAAAATGTTAATGCTATTGCTCACTTTACAGATTGGATTATTGCTCACGTTCACGTAGGAGCTTTAGCTTGGAACGGTTTCTTATCTTTTGGTATGATATATTGGTTAATACCTCGTATTACTAAAACAAAATTATACTCAGAAAAATTAGCAAACTTCCATTTCTGGATAGGTACTTTAGGTATTATTTTATATGCTCTTCCAATGTACGTTGCAGGATTTACTCAAGCTTCTATGTGGAAACAATTTGATGCACAAGGTGCTAAATTAGAATATGGTAACTTCTTAGAAACTGTTACTCAAATTATGCCAATGTATTGGATGAGAGCAATCGGAGGAACTTTATATCTTGCTGGAGTGATTGTATTAGTTTACAATATTATTAAAACAGTAAAACAAGGTTCTGCTGTAGAAGATGATGCTGCAGAAGCAGTAGCGCTATCAACTATTAGTCCTAATAGATTAAAAGGTGAAAAATGGCATGCATGGTTAGAAAGAAAACCAGTTCAATTCATGCTTTATACTACAGTTGCTATTTTAATTGGTGGTGCTGTTCAAATTTTACCAACAATTTTAGTAAAATCTAATATCCCAACAATTGCTGCAGTTAAACCTTATACACCTCTTGAATTACAAGGAAGAGATTTATATATCAGAGAAGGATGTGTAAGTTGTCACTCTCAATTAATTAGACCTTTCCGTTCAGAAGTTGAACGTTATGGAGACTATTCTAAATCAGGAGAATTTGTTTATGATCATCCATTCTTATGGGGTTCTAAGCGTACTGGACCAGATTTAGCAAGAGAAGGCGTGAAACGTAACAACCCATTTGTAGGAGGTAGAGATAATGTTTGGCATTTCAATCACATGTATGACCCACAAAGTATTTCATCTGGTTCAATTATGCCAAGTTACCAATGGTTAATTCATGACAAACTTGATAATTCACTTATTCAAAGTAAAATGAAAGCAATGGTAACACTAGGTGTTCCATACACTGACCAAGAAATTGCTGATGCTATGAAGAGTATTGACAAACAATCTACTGAGATTGAAACAACATTGCTTACTAATAATGAAATTAAAAAATCTTTTGGAAATGAAACTGCTGTTCCATTGAAAAATAGAGAGATTGTAGCACTTATAGCCTATCTACAAAGATTAGGTACAGATACTTACGTTAAAGATAAAAAAGAATAGTTATGTTGAAATTTGTAAAACACAATTTAGAAACTATTGATGGTGTTGCAATATACCCAATAATATCACTAACTATATTCTTTACTGCTTTTGTATTGTTCACAGTTTGGGCTATGACTTACAGCAAGGATACTATAAAAGAAATTAGTGATCTTCCGTTAAACGACTAATTTAATTACACATTTAAAAAGTAAAAAAATGAAAAAATTATTTCCATCATATGTAAGAGTTCCAGTGATTTTTGCCATCGTTATGATTGCAATGGAATATTTTATAGACTCAGGAGACCAGCCAGCTTTCATAAAGTATCCTATGCTATCTTTATTTCTTGCTGTATTCCTGTTCTTGTTAGTAGCCATAGAAATTGTGGTTAGTGCTGTAGATAAAGTTACTTATCATTTGTTGACTGATGATCAGAAAAAACAATTAGAAGAAGCACAATCAATTCCATTTACTGAAAGTAAATTCTATCAAGGAATCATGAATAAATTTACTCGTTCTAAAGATATCGAGCAAGAATCTGATATATTGTTAGATCATGATTACGATGGAATTCGCGAACTTGATAACGTGCTTCCACCATGGTGGGTAAATTTATTTTATGCAACCATAATTTTTGGACTAGTTTATATTGTTAGATTCCATGTGGTTAATGATTATACTCAGGCAGAAGAATTTGATCAAGAAGTAGCATTAGCCAATATTGAAATAGAAAAAAATAAAGCCGCAAATCCTGTTGAAGAAGTTACAGTAGATAAAGTTACTTTATTAACAGATGCAGAGAGTTTAGCAAAAGGAAAAGAAATTTTTGTTAACGCTTGTGCTGCTTGCCATAAAGCAGATGGAGGAGGAGTAGTTGGTCCAAACCTAACTGACGAATTCTGGATTAATGGTGGCGGTATTAAAAATGTATTTAAACTGATTGCAGAAGGTAGTAAAAACAATCCAACAATGGTTGGTTGGGCTAAAACACTTGGAACCAAAGAAGTTCAAAAAGTTTCAAGTTACGTTATTAGTTTACAAGGAACTAAACCAGCAGGTGCAAAACCAGCTGAAGGAGAAAAATGGGTTGAAGAAGCTGCTCCAAAAACTGATGCACCAGCAACAGCTGCAACAGATACAACTAATGTTGCAACAACAAAATAATGTATTTAATGAAAGGTTTTAAGTTAAGCTTAAAACCTTTCAAAATTATACGAGCTTTAAATTCGTAAAAAATAAAAAAAATGGCAACCAATTTACCTGATGATAGTTTTAGAGATACTATTGCAACTATTGATGAAACAGGAAAAAGAGCTTTTATTCATCCTAAAAAGCCATCTGGACCTTTTTATGATAAGCGTAAAATAGTAAGTTATTTTTTACTACTGTTTTTATTATCAGCTCCATTTATCAAAATTAATGGAAATCAGTTTTTGATGTTTAATGTTTTGGAAAGAAGGTTTAATATTTTTAGTTTTCCTTTTTGGCCTCAAGATTTTCACCTTTTTGTGATTTCAATGATAATAGGAGTAGTTGGTTTAGCACTATTTACTGTTGCATTTGGTAGAATCTTTTGTGGTTGGTTTTGTCCTCAAACAATTTTTATGGAAATGGTTTTCCGTAGAATTGAGTTTTGGATAGATGGTGATAGAGCTCAACAAATAAGATTAGCAAAGCAAGATTGGGATGGAGAAAAGATAAGAAAGAGAGTTACTAAATGGATCATCTTTTTTATAATTTCTTTTATAATTGCTAATGTTTTTTTAGCTTATTTGATAGGTAGTGATAAACTAATATCATTTATTTTAGATGGACCAACCAAAAACGTAAGCACATTAATATCTTTATTAATCTTCACAGGAGTTTTCTATTTTATATACGCATGGTTTAGAGAGCAAGTTTGCATTATAGCTTGTCCTTATGGTAGAATGCAAGGTGTTTTATTGGATAACAAAACCATAAATGTTGCTTATGACCACGTAAGAGGTGAAGGTGAAATAGGAAGAGCTAAATTTAATAAAAATGAAGATAGAGCTGCTTCAGGAAAAGGTGATTGTATTGATTGTAAAGTTTGTGTTCATGTTTGCCCAACAGGCATTGATATTAGAAATGGTACTCAATTAGAGTGTATCAATTGTACTGCATGTATCGATGAATGTGACACGATTATGGAGAAAGTTGGTTTGCCAAAAGGACTCATAAGATATGCCAGCGAGGATGAAATCGTAAAGAAAGAAAAGTTCAAACTTACTACAAGAATGAAAGGTTATATTGCAGTTTTAGCAATATTAATTGGAGTTTTTATAGGTATGCTTTTCTTAAGAAATGATGTTGAAGCAACAATTTTACACATGCCAGGTCAATTATTTCAACATGAAGGCGATAACATCACAAACATTTATAATTACAAGATTGTAAATAAAACAGAAGGTGAATTTAGTAATGTGACTTTTAAATTAATTGAGCCTAAAGGTGAAATTAAATTGGTTGGAAGCCCATTTATTAAAGTACCAAAACAAGGAATCACTGAGGGATCAATGTTTGTTAAAGTACCTGAAAAAGATTTGAAAGGAGAAAAAATTGATGTTAAAATTGAAGTTTACGATAACAATAAACTAATAGAAACAACAACAACCAATTTTACAGGTCCAAGAAATTTCAACTAGAAATAAGATTATAATTATATAAATAAAAAAGATTATGAAAATCAATTGGGGAACAGGAATAGTAATTGCATTTGCACTTTTTATGAGTTTTATCTTATTCTTTGTTTTCAAAGTGCAATCCGATAGTAAATATGACAACGAATTAGTGGTCGAAAAGTACTATTTGAAAGAACAAACATTTGAAAAACAAATGGAAAAAGAGCAAAATGCTCACGATATGTCTGAAGCAGTAAAAATTACTACTTCTGAAAAAGGAATAATGATAGCATTTCCTGATGGATTTGATATCTCTAAAATAAATGGAAAAGTGTCCTTATACAGACCGTCAAACAAAAAATTAGATTTTGAGGTTCCTATCTCACTATCTAGTCCACATTTGCTCATACCTAAAAGTAATTTGGTTGGCGGTCGTTGGGACATTTCTATAGATTGGTCTTATGAAGGCAAAGAATTCTTAAGTAAAGAAACTATTTTATATTAACAAGCGTCATGCTTTACTCAGCTCTAATATTCGGTTTGATTAGTAGTTTGCACTGTATCGGTATGTGCGGTCCAATTGCTATGATGTTGCCTGTAGATAGGAGCAATCCAACAAAAAAAGTAATTCAAATAATGCTTTATCATTTGGGTAGATTGTCTGCCTATGCATCATTAGGACTTATTTTCGGAATATTGGGTAAAGGATTTTATATGGCTGGTATCCAACAACACATATCAATAATTGTTGGAATTTTAATGATTGTAATTGTATTAATTCCTGAGCGAGTGTTCATGAAATACAATTTTTCAAAACCAGTTTATAAATTAATATCAAATGTAAAAACAAGTTTAGGAAACCAATTTAAAAGAAAATCTCCGGACGCTCTTTTTACAATTGGATTATTAAACGGATTTCTCCCATGCGGATTGGTTTATGCTGCTCTCTTTGGAGCCATAGCCATGCAAAATGTAACTTTAGGTGTAACCTATATGTTACTTTATGGATTGGGAACCATACCAATGATGAGTGCTGTAGTTTATATATCTAATTTCTTATCTATTCCAATTCGAAGTAAAATGCAAAAGTTAATTCCTGTTGTTACAGTTATTATCGGAACGCTCTTTATTTTAAGAGGATTAGGATTAGATATTGCCTATATATCTCCAAGTAACATGAATTTGTTTGTGCAAGCAAATGCAAATTGTCATAATTAATTAACTAAATGCAAACTATTATGGAAAGACATGATTTAATCCACGAGTTTCCTGAATATCAGGATAAAATCCACCAATTAAAAGTTGAAGATACTCATTTCAGAAAAATATTCGATGAATATCACGAATTAGAACATAGAATTCACAATATCAATACTGGTGAAGAAATTGTAATAGATGAATATGCTCATGAGTTAAAAGCAAAGTTACTACATCTTAAAGACGAGATTTATTCTCACCTTAATAGATAGTAATTTTTATTTTGGGTTTTAAAGAAAAGCACGCTGTAAGGCGTGCTTTTTGAATATTAGTGCAATCTATGTTAATAATAATTAGTGCAAATTCGTAAAATTCGTGTAAAAACTAAACCGTCATTGAAAACAATTCGGTCTGCGGAAGATTTCGTTTTAGACGCAAATCAAATGCCATGCAAATGTTTCTTACAAATGGTTTTCCTTTTTCTGTAATTTGTATTGATTGGCTTGATATTTCTACTAAACCATCGTTTTCCATTTCGTGAAGTTGATTAATTATTTCAGGTAATTCAGGAAAAAAGTCGCTATCATTTTTCCATGAAGTTTCAAATTGGCACATCAAATTTAGAATATGTTTTCTGATAATTAAATCTTCATCGGTTAGAATATGACCACGAAAAACAGGTAATTCATTAGCATCTAATCTTTTGTAATAGTCTTCAATAGTTTTTTCATTTTGTGCAAAACTGTACCAACTATCGCTTATAGAAGAAACACCAAGTCCAATCATCAATTGTGTTTTGGATGATGTGTAACCCATAAAATTGCGGTGTAAATTTCCTTTTTGGAATGAATCATACATGCTATCGGTTTCTAAAGCAAAATGATCCATCCCAATTTCATGATAATTATTCTGCGATAATCTATTTTTTCCGGCTTCATAAAGTTGACGTTTTTCATCATCTTTAGGCAAATCTTCACCTTTAAATCCGCGTTGGCCGTTACCTTTTATCCAAGGCACATGAGCATAACTATAAAAAGCCAATCTATCAGGTGAAAGTGATTTGGTTTTATCTATGGTATCAATTACATCATCCAAAGTTTGAAATGGTAGTCCAAATATTAAATCATGACCAATAGAAGTATAACCAATTTCTTTTGCCCAAAAAGTAACTTTCGCCACATTGTGAAACGGTTGAATTCTATGAATAGCCGTTTGAACTTTACTAGAATAATCTTGAACACCAAAACTCACTCTTCTAAATCCTAAATCATAAAGTGATTGTAAATGTCTTCTTGTGGTGTTATTTGGATGACCTTCAAAGCTAAATTCGTGATCTTTCGCTTTGATAGCACGAGTGAAAATTCCGTTGATTAATGTTTCTAAATTTTCTGGTGAGAAGAAAGTAGGTGTTCCGCCACCAAGATGAATTTCTTTGATAATGGGTTTATTTGGTAATAAATCGCAATACAAATTCCATTCTTTTAAAACAGCTAAAATGTATGGATTTTCAACTTCGTGATTCTTTGTTATTCTTTTGTTGCAGCCACAAAAGGTGCACATGCTTTCGCAAAAAGGCAAATGAATATATAAACTAATACCTTCTGAAGCATTAGATTCGTTGAATGATTTTATAAAAGTATTTTTCCATTGTTCTAATGAAAATAAATTTTCTTCCCAATAAGGAACCGTCGGATAACTTGTATATCTTGGTCCAGGAACATTATATTTTTGAATTAAGGAAATTGACATGATGGTCTACTTTTAAGTTTCAAAAGTAACCTGAGTTCTGTTATAAAAAAATGATAATTGTCATATTGAAGTGAAAAGAAAAGAGAGAATAGAGTGGATGTATAATGGTATTTCTCTCTCGTCAAAAAAGACGAGACGAAATGACAAAAACTGTTTTGCAATATTAGTTTTCACTTTAAAGTTCGTGAAATTTTTCATTAAAATTAATTCGTGCAAATTGGTGAAATTCGTGTAAAAAAAGAAATAAAAAAAAACCACACATAAGTGGTTTTTTTAAATTGATATGATTAACAGTTATTCAGCTCGTGTACCATTTCGTTGGTTATAGACGGAAAGTTGGAAAATCTCTATATTCTAAATGCTGTTGCGCCAACTTGGCAAATCATAATTGAAGTTTTAAATTTCAATTATCAAAGTTAATTTAAGAATTGAAAACATATTTTACATTATAAATTGTGATTGTTGTAAATTAAAATTAAGCTATAAAAAAAGCTCACCGTTTAAAGTGAGCTTTTGTTTTATTTATTCAAATTTCTAATTTGTTTTAATTTGTCTTTCCAAGAAACTAATTCTTCTTTATGTCTTTCAATTGTTTTTCTAACCTCTGTTACAATTGAATTTTCTTTCTTAGCATTCTTAGTGTTTTGGAAGAACTGAATGTTGTTTTCTAATTGGAAAATTTCATGTTGAACTTCATCAATTTTTCTCATGATGAAGATTTTTTCATTATCTAATTTTCTACTGTCTTCAGAACCTGCGATGTTGTCTAAACGATTAGCAAAACGCAATTGCTCGCTTTCTTTTTTGCTAGAACTTAATTTTTCAAACAAGGCATCTAGAATTTTATTGAATTTTCCTTCTACATGTCTTCTGTTGAAAGGAACTCTTCCAATAGATTTCCATGCTTCAATGTGTGCTTTTATTGCATCCAAATCGGTTTTGTGATCACCAACTAATTCAAATGAACGCAACGTTTCTAAATATTCTTTTTTCTTTTCAAAAGCAGCAACTTCTTCAGCATTTTCTTCTTTTTTACTGTCTTTCAAACGCTCAAAATAATGATTACAAGCCGCTTTAAATTCATCCCAAAGTTTATCAGAAAACTTTCTTGGAACGTGTCCAACTTGTTTCCAATCTTCTTGAATTTGCTTCATTAAAGGCGTTGTAGCAGCAAAATCTTCACTGTCTTTCAATTCATTTGCTCTATCTACAAGTGCTTGTTTTTTACTTAAATTATCGTTTTGATCTTTCTTAATGTCTTTGTAAAATGAATTTTTCAATACATTAAAATCACGAACGGCATTTTTAAATTTTGCCCAAGTAGCTTCATTCACTTCACTTGGAACTTTTCCTGTAGCAAAGAATTGATTTCTCAACGCTTCCACTTTTACAATTTGGTTCAACCAAGCTTGGTGCGAATCTACTTTCTCTTGAGCTAAAACTTCTAATTGCGCAATGATTTCGTTTTTCTTTTCAAGATTTTCAGTTTCTTTTGCTCTAAAACTCTCGTAAAAAGCTTCACGTTTGTCGTGCATTTGTTTGGTCAATTCACTGAATTGTTTCCATAATTCTTCACGGTGTTCTCTAGAAACTGGTCCAATATCTTCTTTCCAAATACGATGTAAATCTTGCAATTCACGGAACGATTTATTGATGTCAGTTTCATGAATTAATTCACCAACACGAGCTATAATTTTGTTTTTTAATTCTAAATTGTGTTTGAATTCTTGATCACGAGCATCTCTATCTAAGTGCAAGAAATCGTAAAAATTCTCAATGTGGAAATGATAGTTATTCCAAACGTGGTTGTATTTATCTTTTGGAATTGGTCCTGCATTTTTCCAACGTTCTCTAATATCATTTAACTGTTTTAGAGCATTGGCAATATTTCCTGTCGAATTGTTTACCAAGTTTTTCAACTCTTCTACAATCGCCATTCTGTTTTCTAAATTCGCTTTTAAGTTATTTTGAAGCGATTTAAAATGTGCATTTTTCTTATCTCTATATTGATTATATAACGAATCAAATTTTGTTTTTAATGGAAAGCTATAATGGAAATCCTCTGTAGTATCTGGATTTTCTGCATGAAATTCATCTCTTTTTTCATCCATAAAATGGTGAAATTTAGACAAAAATGCTTTTTTAACTTCTTCAACATGTTCGCGAACCGACATTACTTGGTCAGTTGCAACAAGTGTTTCTAATTCTTCAACCAATTTTTCCATTGGCAAAGCTTCATAATCTTGCAACGGAATGTCATAACGACCTTTTACCGTTTCATCTTCGCTTTCTTCTGCATTCGCATTGGCAATGGCGTTCATTGCAAAATCATTTGCATCTTCTAAAACGATGGTGTCATCAGCTACTTGTTCGTCTGTTAATTCAATAACATTTTCTACAACTTCTTCAGTTGTATTTTCTATAGTTGGAACTTCTTCAGGTGTTTCTGTAATTTGTTCACCTACAAGGTCTTCAACTTCTAAAGCCGTTTCTTGTTCAGCTTCAGCTACCAATGGAGCTTCAACTTCGGTATCAGGAACCAATTCAACTTCTGTTTCAACAGCTTCTGCGATTGCTTCAACTTCTTGATTTTCAGTTTGAACAGCTTCTTGAGAGGCATTGTTTACGTTTCCATCTGTCTCGTTTTCGTTAACTGACAGGTTATCATTCTTTTCTTCTAACATTTGCTTAAATGTGTAAGGTTATACAATATTTTCCTTTTTGGAGGGCGAAAGGTAGTAAAGTAGCATCAAAAATCAAAGAAAATCAATGGTTTCTGTTGGTTTTATTTGAAAAAAATAAATTTTAAATGATATTATTTTTCATTTGAAGTGGAAAAAAACTCAATTTCTTTTTTAGAACTTTTTGTATCAAATGGATGGTTCCAATTATAAGATTTATCCTCAAACGGACCGAAAAGGAAAGATAGTATTGAAATTACTCCTAAAGTCATGATAATGAAGACACTAATTTTTCTTACTATTTTGGGAATTTCAATTTTATTAAGAAGTAAGATAATTATATAAATGAACACTATTCCTACAAGCAAATTACCAAATAAGCCATATAAATAAACATTTTGTTCCATCGAATTTACCCAAGGAACACTTGTTTTACAAATAAATGGAAATCCAAATAAATTTGGTTCACGTTCGTTGTGGTTTTCTAAGATTGTTCGGAAAGTAATAACATTAAATTCAATAATAAATGAAGTTATAAAAAATGAAAGGAGTAGATTATATCTGCTGATTTTCATACTTATTTATTCCAAATGGTCCATGCTTTTTCAGCTTGAAAAACTAACATTTCGTAGCCATTTTTAATAGTTGCACCTTTTTTCTTAGCTTTCTTTAAAAACTGCGTTTCTTCGGGATTGTAAATTAAGTCAAAAGCGATGTGTTTTTCTGTAAAAAACTCATACGGAATAGGAGGAAATTCCTTTGTATTCGGACTAGTTCCAAGTGGTGTACAATTAATTATTATTTGAAAATTATCAAATGTTGTAACGTTGATTCTGTTGTAATCAATAGCATTTTCTGTTGCTTCTCTTGAAACAAAAGTGTAAAATATTCCGAGTTTGTCTAAAGCAAAGGCAACTGCTTTTGAAGCACCACCAGTTCCAAGAATTAATGCTTTTTTATGATGCGGTTGGAGTAGTGGTTCTAACGATTTTTTAAAACCATACCAATCAGAATTATAACCTTTTAGATTTCCTTTTTTGGTAAAACGTATCACATTCACTGCTCCAATTCTGAACGCTTTATCCGACATGGTATCAAGAAATGGAATAATTGCTTCTTTGTAAGGAATAGTTACGTTTAAACCTTTCAAATCGGGATTTTCTTTCAATACATTCGGAAATTCTTCTATTGTTGGAATATCAAAATTCTCGTAAGTGCAATCATCAAAAAGTTCCTTTGAAAATTTTTCTGTAAAATATTTCTTAGAAAAGGAGTAGGTGATGTTTTTACCTACTAACCCAAATTTTTTATGGTCTTGTTGCATCGATAACTATTGGGATTAGAAAATTGCATCTCACATTTTTACCTTTTTGAACTGCAGGCTTCCAATTTGGCATTCCTTTTAAAATACGAAGTAGTTCTTTTCCCGAATCATAACCAATATCTCTAAGAATTTTGATATCGCTTATATTTCCGTTTTTTTCTACAACAAAACTAGCGAAAACTTTACCTTTAAGTTGTGCTTCTTTCATTTCATTAGAATAATTGAATCTTTTAGAAATAAACAAATGAAATTTTTCAATTCCGCCAGGGAATTCAGGTTTTTCTTCAACTGCAAATACCGGATAAATACTGTTTTCATCATAAACAATTTCACCAGGTGCTTCAGTCAGTTCAGAATTGGGTTCAATAGTAACTGTTTCAATATTTTTTTCAGTTACGATAGTTTTTGAAACTGAATTTGTTGTTTCTTTTTTTTGAGCAAAAAAAGTATTTATAGCAAATAAACAAAAGATACAAAAGAACTTTTTCATAATTATTTATTATGTTTCTTTATCAAACTCTGCACTTTTTTGATATTCCAAACAGTTGGAAATAATTCTTCTAATAAAGTGTGATTATTAAAGTTCAAACGCAAAGCATTACTTAAATGAAATGTTCCTTTTTCTGTATCATTTAGCATAAAATAAAATCCAGCCAAACGGTATTCAATTTGATATTCTTCAGGGAATAATTCGGTAGCTTGAAGCGATGTAATAACAGCAGAATCAAATTCACCTAAAAACTGTAAAATATCAATCCAAAACAACCAAGTGTCTAAATGGTCATCTCCAAATTCAACCGCTTTTCTAAAACCAAGTTCGGCTTCTTCATAGAAGTTCATGGCTTTATTTATTGTTGCAAAACGTTTCCAATAAGCACGATTTTGGTCATCAATAGCTAAAGCTTTGTTTACATAAAACAACGCTTTTTGAAAGTTCTTTTGACGTACATAAAAATCAGTTATCGCAATCCAACCTTTGTCTAATAAAGGATCTTCGTGAACTGTTTTGTTGAAATACTTTAATGCTTCTGCTTTATTGCCTAATTTTTCGTGGCATTTTCCAATGCGCAATAAAGCATACGAAGTTGGATCGTCTAAATCGATAGTTCTTTGATAGTTTTCAATGGCGTCTTCATAGCGTTTTAGACGTTCTAAAGCTTTTCCATTTTCCATGAAAGCACCCATGAATTCATCGTCGATGTAGGTAGCATATTCAAAAGCACGCACTGCATTTACATAATCTTTCAATCCGTAATACAAACGTCCTTGTTGATGCCAAGCAATTTCTGAATAAGGATTTCTATCAATGTAGGTTTTAAGATATTCAATGGCTTCTGCATTTTGATCTAAAAATTCGTAGCAATAAACCACATTATATAGTGCCGATTGGTCTTCAATATCTACTTCTAAACAACTTTTGAAACTCTCTTTTGCTTTTTCAAGGTTGTCCATAAACAGATATTCCATCCCAATAAGGTTGTAAACATCGGCTAAATCTTCGGTATATTTTAAAGCTTCTTGAAGGAGTTCAACCGCTTTTACATGGTTGTCTCTTTTCGAATAAATATTAGCTTTTTGTATAAAAATTTCTTCGTTCGTTGGCTCTATGGCATACAATTCGTTAAGCATTTTTTCAGCTATTTCGAGTTTGTCATCATAAACCAACATTTCTACTTGAACTAGCTTTAAACCAGTTGATTTAGGATGTTGTTCAAGTCCTAATTTTAAAGCTTTTTTAGCTAAATTAGCTTTGCCCATATCAAGATAATGAAGAATAATTTCTTCAAATTCTTCTGAATCAAAAAAGAAAACTTTGTTGGTTTTCAACATGGATTCAAACTTCGATAAGGATAGATTGTAGTCTTCTTCGTCGTGATCCAAATGCATAGCTTTTTGTTTAAAATTATCCTTAATAAAAGTAGTTAACTAATGTCGTTATTTAAGGAAAACAGATTTTTGTTTTGAACAATTTAATTAACATTGAACAGTTTCGAGTTTCGGGTTTCGGGTTTCGAGTTTTTGCGAAATCAGTATAACTTGCAACTCGTAACTTTTAACCCGCAACCAACTCATCCATAACCTCCAAAATAATTTGGCAACCTTCTCTAATTTCTTCTTCAGAAATCGTTAATGGTGGCGTAATTCGGATGGCTTTTCCTTCAAACAATAACCAAAACAGAATCAATCCTTTGTCTTGACAACGCAAAATTACCTGATTTGTTATTTCTTCATCAGATGTCATTGCGGCTAACATCAATCCTTTTCCTCTAACTTCTTGTATCAAAGGATGTACCAAAAGTGTTCTAAAGAGTTTTTCTTTTTCTAAAGATTGTTTGGCGTAGTCTTTTTCTAAAACTTCTTGTAGTGTTGCCAGACAAGCGGCAGCAATAACAGGATGACCGCCAAAAGTTGTAATATGTCCTAATTTAGGATCGTGACTTAATAAATCCATGTGTTTTTCGTTGGCAATGAAACCTCCAACAGGCATTCCGCCAGCCATTCCTTTTCCGATAATGACTACGTCAGGAACGACATTGTAATTTTCGAAACCAAATAATTTTCCTGTTCTTCCAAAACCAGGTTGGATTTCGTCTACAATCATTAAAGCTCCAACTTCTTCGCAACGTTTTTTAACTTTAGCCAAAAAATCATTTTGAGGTTGTATAAAACCAGCACCACCTTGAATACTTTCGAGAATTATCCCAGCAGTTTTGGTTGTTATTTTTTGTAAATCGTCTTCATTGTTAAAAGTGATGAAATCAACATCAGGAATTAAAGGTCTAAAAATTTGTTTGCGTTCTTCAAATCCCATGACGCTCATCGAACCCATCGTATTTCCATGATAGGCATTATGACACGAAATTAATTGACTTCTTCCTGTTACACGTCTAACAAGTTTTAAAGCACCTTCACATGCTTCTGTTCCAGAATTTACTAAGTAAACTTTGTTTAATTCTTTAGGTAAATTTTCAACTAATAATTTACAATATTGTACTGCTGGACTTTGAGAATATTCGCCATAAACCATTACATGCGAATATTTGTCCAATTGATCTTTTATAGCTTGATTTACACGTGGATGTTGATGACCAAGCGAGCAAGCCGAAACTCCAGCAACAAAATCTAAATATTTTTTATTTTTAGTATCGTAAATATAAGAACCAATTGCATGCGAAACCTCCATTCCTAATGGATAAGGTGACGTTTGTGCTTGGTATTTTAAAAAATCGTTCAATTTAATATTGGTATAAAGTCAATTTTTATTGACTATTTTTTCTTTGGCAAATTTATGAAATTAGAATCAGCACAAATGTTTATTAAGATTTTTTTATTAGTAGTTTGAAATGATTTTCAAATTTTTATATTTGTTGAATCATGTTACCGTAAATAGTACTCATTATGAAGAAAGTCTTATTGCTCGCTTTGATTGGATTATCACTAACTGTCAATGCTCAAAATAAAAAAAGTAAACCAACCGCCAAAAATAAAAAAGTTACCATTGTGGATAAGAAGAAAGTGACGCCTGCAGAGAAGAAGAAAGTTGTATATCAGGTTTTTACAAGATTGTTTGGAAATACAAATGCTACCAATAAACCTTGGGGAACAATAGAAGAAAATGGAGTAGGAAAGTTTAACGACTTTACTGATAAAGCTTTGCAAGAAATTAAAAATCTTGGAGTTACGCACATTTGGTATACAGGAGTTCCACATCATGCTTTGGTGAGAGATTACACCAATATTGGAATTTCAAATGATGATCCAGAAGTAGTTAAAGGTAGAGCAGGTTCGCCTTATGCAGTGAAAGATTATTATAGTGTAAATCCAGATTTGGCTGTTAATCCTGCGAATCGTTTGCAAGAATTTGAAGCTTTAATTGCTCGTACTCATAAAAATGGTTTGAAACTATTAATTGATATTGTTCCTAATCATATAGCTAGAAAATATGAAGGAAAAAATAATCCAAAAGGTGTGAAAGACTTTGGTGCTGAGGATAATATATCGGTTGAATATGATAGAAATAACAACTTTTATTACATTCCAGAACAACAATTTCAAGTACCAACATCAGACGATTATCGTCCTTTGAATGGAGAAAGCAATCCGTTGATTGATGGTAAGTTTGAAGAATATCCTGCGAAATGGACTGGAAACGGTTCGCGTTTGGCTAAACCAGACATCAACGATTGGTATGAAACGGTAAAAGTAAATTACGGAATTCGTCCTGATGGTTCTAAAGATTTTCCAGAGCTTCCAAATGGTTTTGAAAAGAAATCTTATAAAGAGCATTTTGATTTTTGGAAAGATAAAGACGTTCCAAGTTCATGGAAAAAATTTAGAGATATTGCTTTGTATTGGACAGCAAAAGGTGTTGATGGTTTCCGTTATGATATGGCAGAAATGGTTCCTTATGAGTTTTGGAGTTATATGAATTCGTCCATTAAAATGAAAAATCCGAATGCTTTTTTATTGGCAGAAGTTTATAATCCAAATGAGTATAGAAATTATATTTTCTTAGGAAAAATGGATTATTTGTATGACAAAGTTGAAACTTATGATCATTTAAAAGCTGTTATTCACGGAAAAACAACTCCCGATGGATTGACTGATATTCAAAACAGAATGAGAGATATTGAGCATCATATGTTACACTTTCTTGACAATCATGACGAACAACGATTGGCAAGTCCAGAATTTGCTGGAAGCGGTGAAAAAGGAAAACCTTTAATGGTGATTTCTACAACGTTGAGTTCTTCGCCAACGATGGTTTATTTCGGACAAGAAGTAGGTGAGGCAGGAAACGAAGATGCTGGTTTTGGTAGACGTTCTAGAACTTCAATTTTTGATTATGTAGGCGTTCCTAATCACCAGCGATGGATGAATGATGGTAAATTTGATGGAGGTCAATTGTCTAAAAGCGAAAAAGAACTGAGAGATTTTTACAAGCGTTTATTGAATTTCACTATCAAAAGTGAGGCGTTGATGGGTAAATTTCAAGAAATTCAGTCTGTGAATAGACAAGATTCTTCTACTTATGGACAAAATGTATATTCATTTGTACGCTGGTCAGCGAATGAAAAACTGATTATTGTTTCTAATATATCGCCAAACACCAACGAAATGTTTGATTTAAAAATTCCAGCCGATGTTATTAAGGAATGGAAACTTAAAGATGGAACGTATTTGTTAACAGAACAACTTTATGGTGTTGCGCATACTTTAAAAGTAACCAATGGAGTTGGAACTGTAAAAATTAGTTTGAAAGGTAGCGAGAGTTTTATTTTGAAGCTGTAGTTGATATTACGTTCTCTTAAACAATTGTTATTTATCTAATTAATATTGTTAAAATTTATTTGAGATAGAATGTGTTGATTAAGTTTGTTTATTAAAACGACTATCAATGCAAATCATCTTACTATTTTCAATATTATTAAATCCGATTTTATTATTTGATTTTTCAAAAGGTAGCAACTTATCTAGTTGGAAAGTTGTTGATGATGGCGTTATGGGTGGCGTTTCTTCAAGTGATTTTTTCCTTGATTCAAATGGAAATGGAACCTTCAAAGGAACAGTTTCTACTGACAATAATGGTGGATTTTGTTCGGTGCGTCATTTTTTTAATCCTATAAAGTTAACAGATAAAAGTGTTTTTAAAATCCGTTTGAAAGGTGACGGAAAAAAATACCAGTTTAGAGTTAAGAAAAGTGAGAGTGATTATTATTCTTACATCTACGAATTTCAAACTTTAACTGAGTGGGAAACGATTGAAATTCCTGTAAATAAATTATATGCTTCTTTTAGAGGTAGAACACTTCAACTTCCTAATTATGATGGTCAGAGCTTAGAGGAAATAGCATTTCTAATAGGAAATAAGGCAAATGAAAATTTTGAATTACTTATAGATAAAATTGAGGTTGAATGATTGAACTTTTATCATAGAATGCGCTATCTGGATTGCAAATTCGTGCTATCGACCGTGGAACATATCCGAGCTATCTTGTGCAAACGGTTGTTGTGAGTAGTGCTTTAGTTACAACAGGCATTTAGATTAGACAATTCTGTTACTTCGGTTGATGTAACTACTCTGTTATAAATTATAACATCATCAATAAATCCATCATAAGAGTGTCCAATAAATAAATCTCCTTGATTTAAAATTGGGCAACTAATACCATTAATTCCGCTACCAGTTGGAATTAAAACTCCATTTCTATATAATTGTTTACTACTATTATTTGAAGTTATGACTATATGTTCCCAATTAGTTGTTTCAACTCCATAACTTGATAATCTGCCATTGGTTGCTCCAAAAACTAAAACATTATTTACATAACCAATAGACCATTCCCCAAAGGACGAATTACAATATGGTTGATTATTTCGACCTATAAAAGCGCCACCTCCTTTGTTGTTTGATTTATACCAAAATGATACTGAAAAATTGTTAGTAGGTAAATTGTCTAAAAAAGTTGGATTTGCATATTTTAAAAACTCATTATTTGCTTCATCAAATTTAAATGCACAATTTGGATTTCCAGCTCTATCCATTGCCGAACTTGCAGTTGTTGGATTTGTCAAATTATAATTGTTTCCTGACGAGTCATTTAATGAGCCATTCCCAAAAGAATATAATGCAATAACTCCATTTTGTAGACCAGTTGATAGGCAGTTCAAATTTTGAACAGCAGGTATTTCTTCTGACTTCTCACAACTTAATGATATCGATAATAATAAAGCAATACCAATTTGATTTAATCTTTTCATGTTTTTTTCTTTAAGGATGCATTTATTATCATTTAGTTGCGTCAATTCTGCTTTTTTTTTAGCATTACGCTCAACGTATGCGGCTTTCTCTCTGTTGCTGCTGCAATCACAAACCAAACAAACCTACAAATTTTCTTATAAAGTTAGAGGTAAATCAAAAAAATTACCTCAAGAAATCTATTGTCTTAACAAAATAAAATATTGAATTATTATCAAAAAAACAATGAAAAAATTATCAATTTTATTTTGGAATTATCATAGTAATCAATTGGTGCAAACCGCAGTTATACAACGGTTTTATTTTTTATAATATCTTTCAATTCCTCCACTGATATTTCTCTTCCTTCAATTTTTCTATGAAGCATTGCATGACAATTTGGACAAACAGGAATTAAATCTTGAATATAATTTATTTTGTACTCTTTACCAATTTTATGAATAGGTACAATATGATGAACATGTATGAAACCTTTTCCTAAATCTCCATACATTTTTGAAAAATCCAGATTGCAAACTTTGCATGATGTTCCATGAAATTCAATACATTTATTTCTAGCAATTGAACTTCTTTCGTATTTGTTTACTATAATTGATTTTTTTATTCCTTCATATGCGTCAGAATCTTCATTAACCATATCAGGGAAAACATCATTTTGGTTTGAATCATTAAAATGACCTTCAATATAAGACAGTAAGTTTTCATCTAATTTTTTTGAACCTTGCGGAGCAGCTTTTAAGCCATTTTTGATTAAATTTTCTAAGCTCATTTTGGAACTGTAAATCTGTTCAATCAGAATTAACCTCATATATTTTCCTCCAAGAGCTTTTTGATATTCAGCTTTATCAATCCAATATTCTTCATTAGGTTGAATTTCTGAGGAAGTCAGATTAATTTTTTCAACTCTACACTTATATTGAATTTTTTTAGTTGGGATTGTGCTGTAAATATAAATGACATCATTCACTTGAAATTTTCCATTGCCTTGTTTCCAATCAATAAAGCCATAATGTTCAAAAACTGTTGCATGATCAAACATTGAAGAATTTGCAGATATTAACCAATTCATAAAATAGAGTTGTATTTATTAGTAGTCGTTATAAACTGTTGTATAACTTGCATATATCAGCCATAAACTACACAAACCAATCAATATTTTGATGGATATGTGACATAAAATGACTTATTTTCTTATCAAATATACTATTTTTAAATAAAAAAATCCCAAACTTAAAATTTGGGATTTCTATTTATTACTTCAAAATAGTCTGCTTTCTGTCTGGTCCGACAGAAACTATTTTTATAGGTACTTCGACTTCTTTTTCTATGAATTCTATGTAGTCTTTTAGTTCATTTGGCAAACTTTCAAAAGTGGTTAAACCTGTTAAATCAGCTTGCCATCCTTTGAATTCCGTGTAAATTGGTGTTACATTTTCTTCTTCTATGTTGTAAGGTAAATGTTGTATAACATCACCTTTATAGTTGTAAGCTGTAGCTACTTTCAAAGTTTCAAATCCTGATAAAACATCGCCTTTCATCATCATTAATTGCGTTACGCCATTCACTTGAATTGCATATTTCAAGGCAACTAAATCCAACCAACCGCAACGTCTTTTTCTTCCTGTTACTGAGCCAAATTCATTTCCAACTTTAGCCATAACATCACCAGCATCGCCAAAATCTTCTGTAGGAAATGGTCCAGAACCCACACGAGTCGTATAAGCTTTGAAAATTCCGTAAACTTCTTTGATTTTATTTGGTGCAATTCCTAAACCAGTACAAGCTCCAGCTGCTGTTGTATTAGAGGATGTTACAAATGGATAAGTTCCAAAATCTACATCTAATAACGAACCTTGTGCGCCTTCGCAAAGAATTGATTTTCCTGCTTTTTGTGCTTGCGCCAAATATTCTTCGCTGTCAATGAAAGTTAGTTTTTGTAAATCTTTGATAGCTTCAAAGAATTCTTTTTCTAATTCAGGTAAGTTGTATTGAATATCAACGTTATAAAAAGCAATCATGGCTTCATGTTTGTCTGCCAAAGCTCTGTAACGTTCTTTGAAATCTTCTAATTCGATATCACCAACACGAATTCCGTTTCTACCAGTTTTATCCATATAAGTTGGACCAATTCCTTTTAATGTAGAACCAATTTTAGCTTTACCTTTTGAAGCTTCAGAAGCTGCATCAAGCAATCTATGTGTTGGAAGAATTAAATGTGCTTTTCTCGAAATGATTAATTTAGATTTGATGTCCAAATTGAATTTTGCCAAACCATCGATTTCACTTTTGAAAACTACTGGATCGATAACGACACCATTTCCAATAATATTGATATTGTTATCATGAAAAATTCCAGAAGGAATGGTTCTCAAAACGTGTTTTATTCCGTCAAATTCTAATGTATGTCCAGCATTTGGGCCACCTTGAAAACGAGCAATAATATCGTATTTTGAGGTAAGTACGTCAACGATTTTTCCTTTTCCTTCGTCACCCCATTGTAATCCGAGTAGTAAATCTACGGTCATTGTATTGTTGTTTATTGTTGAGACAAGGCATTGCCTTGTCTTTACTTATTCTTTTTTCTTATTTGCGTAAAAATATAAGGAGTGATTTGTGATTTCTATACCAAAAATTTCTTCCATAGTTTTTTTAATAGTTTGAATCCTTGGGTCACAAAACTCAATTACTTCACCAGAATCGGTCATAATAATATGATCGTGTTGTTTATCAAAATAAGACTTTTCGTAATGCGCTTGATTTTGACCAAATTGGTGTTTTCTAACCAAACCACAATCTAAAAGTAATTCGATGGTGTTGTAAAGCGTTGCTCTTGAAACACGATAGTTTTTATTTTTCATTTTGATGTACAAATTTTCTATATCAAAATGTTCTTGACTATTATAAATTTCTTGAAGAATAGCGTAGCGTTCAGGCGTTTTACGGTGTCCTTTGTTTTCAAGATAGGCAGTAAAAACGTTCTTTACTGTTTCTTGATTTTTTGTATTATCTGATGCTATTTGTGTCATAATGCGCAAAGATAAATTATAGTTTATAAGTATGAAACTTTATGTGTTTAAAAGTTATAAACTAGTTGTTGATAATCTTGTTAGTTCTTGTAAACCCTTGAAACTTTTTCGATACCATCAATTTTTTTAATGTTATCAATAAGTTTTTTCAGGATGGTATTGTTTTGTACAACTACCGTCACTTGTCCATTAAAAATTCCTGCTTCACCACTTAAGGAAATGCTTTGAATATTCACGTGCATTTGATTTGAAATTACTTTTGTAAGTTCATTGGTTAATCCTAAAGTATCCATTCCGGTAATTTTCAATACGGCTTTAAATTCTTGTTGTGAAGAGTCAATCCATTTGGCAATCATGATTCTGTAGGCATAGTTAGATTGTAATGCAATAGCATTTGGACAGTCTTTTTTATGCACTTTTATGCCTTCATTAATGGTTACAAATCCAAATACTTCATCACCAGGAATTGGATTACAACAACTTGATAATTTGTAATCTAATCGGTCTTGTTCTTTTCCAAAAACCAATAAATCATAATTACTGGTTAGTTCTTGTCTATTGATGTCTTCAACATTAGAATTTGGAGAACGTTTGATTTTATTTTTAAAGAAATTGATTAATGTATTGCTTTTTTGAGCAGCAAAATCTTTTAGTTGTTGATTTTCAATAGCGCCAATACCAACACGATAAAATAAATCTAAACTTGTTTTCAGTTTGAAAAAGTTTACCAATTCATTTACAACAGTTTCATTTAAAGTAATTTTTAAATGTTTTAATTTTCTTGTTAGAAGTTCTTTTCCTTCTTCGGCTATTTTCTTGGTGTCTTCGTTAAGAACACTTCTAATTTTGTTTTTTGCTCTTGAAGTGGTAACATAATCTAGCCAATGCATTGTAGGTTTTTGATTGACTGATGTTATTACTTCAATTTGGTCTCCACTTTTTAATTCGTGGTTTAGTTGAACTAATTTTCCATTAACACGAGTTCCTCTAGTTTTAATTCCAATTTCGGAGTGAATACTGAATGCAAAATCTAATGAAGTGGCACCTTTTGGTAATGATTTAATTTCACCTTTGGGTGTAAAGACAAAGATTTCTTTAGCATAGAGATTCATTTTGAAATCCTCTACAAAATCAACTGCATTGGTTTCAGAGTTTTCAAGTGCTTCTTTAAGTAGGTTTAACCAAACATCTAAACCATTTTCTTCGGTTGCACCTTGCTTGTATTTGTAATGCGCTGCGTATCCTTTTTCGGCAATTTCATCCATTCGTTCACTTCGCACTTGAATTTCTACCCAGCGACCTTTTGGTCCCATTACAGTAATGTGTAGTGCTTCATAACCAGATGATTTTGGCGATGAAATCCAATCACGTAAGCGACTTGGACTCGGACGATAATGATCAGTAATTATGGAATAAATTTTCCAAGCCAAGAATTTTTCGTCGTGAGCATTGGATTTGTATATGATTCGCAAAGCAAATTTGTCATAAACTTCATCAAAACTGACATTTTGAGCCAACATTTTACGGCGAATAGAATATATAGACTTCGGACGACCTTTCATTGTGTATTCAACACCTTCTTCGTCAAGTGATTTTTTTAATACATCAGAAACCAATTTAATGTATTCGTCTTGTTCTTCCTTAGTTTCTTTTATCTTACTGACGATATCATTATAAACAGCAGGTTCTGTATATTTTAAACCTAAATCTTCCAATTTGGTTTTGATATTATATAGTCCTAAACGATGGGCAAGAGGTGCGTAGATGTATAATGTTTCTGAAGCAATTTTGACTTGTTTGTAATCGGGCATTGAATCCATAGTTTGCATATTGTGCAATCTATCGGCTATTTTGATAAGAATTACTCGAACATCATCGTTCAATGTAAGCAACATTTTACGAAAGTTTTCTGCTTGCATTGAGATGTTCAAGTCTTTCTTTACTTGAGATATTTTGGTTAATCCAGCTACAATTTGTGCAATTTTTGGATTAAACATTTTTTCAATGTCTTCTACTGTAATTTCGGTATCTTCTACAACATCATGCATTAAGGCAGCAGCTATACTTGTTGGTCCAAGTCCGATTTCAGAAGCTACAATTTTAGCAACACCGATAGGGTGAAAGATATAGGCTTCACCAGATTTTCTGCGTTGGTCTTTATGCGCATCAACAGCTACATCAAATGCTTTTCGAATGAGTTTCTTGTCTTCAGGTGTAAGTGTTTGATAACTAATACGAAGTAACTCCTTGTATTCGCGTGCTAATGCTTTTTTTTCTTCTTCTAAATCGATCTCTGTCATAGCAAATTCTTCAATTAGCTAAAAATAAGAAATATTATTGAAATTGCAATAAAAAAAATCCAAATTCCGATATTTTTTTCAGAATTTGGATTTGAATACTAAACAAGTTTAGTGTAAAAATTTTAGATTTAGTTATCTATTCTTGAGAAGTCTAAATCGTGAAAATCATAACTAAAATCAGTAAGTGGTGATATAGCTTTCATTTTAAATTTTATAGCTTTTCCTTCTGCATCAAGTTCGAAGAAAATATGAGCGTCTGCATTAAAACTTCTGTTGTTCCATCTCACAACAAAGTTTTGGTCTTTGTAAAATAAAATGGTTCCTAAAAGTCTCGGTGAACGTTTGGATTTAAAATTCAAGTTTCCATTTTTTATATAAACGTAAACTTCTCCAAACCAGTTGTCATTATATGTTCCGATATATTTTGTAAAATCAATTTTTACACGAGTAATGCTATTTTGATTTACAGTTTTCCAAACTTCATCTGTGATTTTATCTGCGTTTTCTTCTCTGTTTTTGCGTTCTTCACTCAATGTAATTACATGATCGGGATTTTTTAGTCCCAAATAACTGTCTTTAATTGTATTTGAAATTGCATTAAAAGCAGCTCCAGATTGTTGATTAGTTAATACAATTATTCCCAATTGAATGTCTGGAAACATGATGGTTTGCGTAACAATTCCATCCAATCCTCCAGTGTGTGATACTTGTAAATGGCCGTTGATATCTGATAATTGCCAACCTAATCCATAAGCTTTGAAGTTGCAACTATAAGGTTTCATGCCATAAATAGGAAGAATTGTTTGTGGTGTCCACATTTCTTTGTGAACATCTTGACTAAATAATTGATTGTTTGTGCCGTATTTTCCTTTGTTAAGTTGAGCAATAACCCATTTGCTTAAGTCATTTGTACTAGCATAAATTCCGGCAGCAGCATCAAAAATTGGATTAGTATATCGCTTGATAATTTCTAATTTTCCATTGGTAGGTACGTGAGGAACGATAGTATTTGTAGTATCTTTTAGTCTGTTCCAAGAAGCAGCACTATTGTTCATTTGTAGAGGCTTCATAATGCGTGTTTCTACAAATTCGCACCATGATGTTCCTGAAACTCTTTCAATAACTTCACCAGCAATTACGTAAAGTAAATTATCATAATCGTATTGGGCTCTAAAAGAAGAAACTGGCTTTAGATATTGAATGTTTTTGATGATGTCTTTTGGAGTAAAATCATGTCCATCTGGCCAAATCATTAAATCACCAGCACCTAATCCTAATCCACTTCTGTGAGTTAATAAGTCTCTTATTGTGAATTCGTTAGTGACAAAATCATTATACATTTTAAATTCAGGAATGTATTTGATGACTTTATCATCCCAATCAAGTTTTTTTTCATCTACAAGCATTGCTAAAGCAGCTGATGTAAATGCTTTACTATTGGAGGCAATTCCGAAAAGTGTATTTCCGTCAACCTTTTTCTGAGTATTTATATTGGTTACACCATAACCTTTTGAGATAACTACTTTTCCGTCTTTTACAATTGCAACAGCAATTCCAGGTACGTTAAAGGTTTTCATAGTTCTGTTTACAACATCATCTAGTTTAGATTCAGAAATTTGTGCAAACGATAAAGCGCATGTAATAGTTGAAACTGCTGTAAAAAATAGTTTTCTCATGATATAAATTTAAGTTGAAAATCAAAATCCTCTTTGTCTTTTTGCTTCAAATAATAAAATAGCTGAAGCTACAGAGACATTCATAGAATCGATTTCGCCTTGCATCGGAATGATGATGTTTTGGGTAGCATTATCGCGCCAAGCTTGAGTTAAGCCAGTCGCTTCTGTACCTACAACCAATGCACTAGCTGTAGTATAATCTTGAGTATGGTAGAAGTTGGAGTTCTGTAATGTGGCACCAAATATAGCAATTTTTTTGTCTTTTAAAAATTGTATTACATTTTCGGTAGTATCTGTGGCAATTTGATTGGTAAAAAGGCATCCTACACTTGAACGAACAATGTTAGGATTATACAAATCTGTTTTTGGATTGGCAATAATCACGGCATCAATATTGGCTGCATCACAAGTGCGAAGCATAGCACCAATATTTCCTGGCTTTTCAATTGATTCCATCACTAAAACCAAAGCATTTTCTGGTAATTTTAAATCGTTTAGCGATAAAGTTTTTGTTCTTGCAACCGCTAGAATACCTTCAGTTGTATCTCTGTAGGCTAATTTTTGATATACTTCTTTGGTAATTTCAATCAGTTCAACTTTGCTTTTAACAAGTTTATTGATTTCATTTTCAGTAATTAATTCAGGAAGAAATAAAATAGTTTCTAGTTGATAATTTCCTTTAATGGCAAGCCCAATTTCACGTTTTCCTTCAATTAAGAAAGTGCCTGATTGCTTTCTAGCTTTAGCTTTTTCTTGTAATAAGACTAAAGATTTAATTAACGGATTTTGTATGGAAGTGATTTGTTTTGTCATGTTGATAAAGAAAAATCTAAAGGTCAAAAATACCTAAAATAATTCTAAAATCTACAGAATTCCTCGGGCTTTAATTTCTAAGTATTTATTGATGGTATCCAATGTTAAATTTTCGGGTTGTGTTAACACGGAATGGATACCATATTTTTTTAGTTCGTTTACAATTAATTTTTTTTCAAAAAGGAATTTTTCAGCAATAACTTTATCATAAATTTCTTGAATAGTTTCTGCTTTTTTGTTTGTAATGTGATTTAATTCAGTGTTTTGAAAGAAAACTACAACTAACAAATGGTTTTTTGCAATTCCTTTCAAATAAGGCAGTTGGCGATCTAGTCCGTCTAAGGTTTCAAAATTTGTGTAGAGAATTAGCAAACTTCTTTGAGTGATATTTTTCTTAACATCGGTATATAATCTTGAATAATCACTTTCAAAATAATCGGTTTTTACATTATAAAGACTTTCTAAAATTTTTTGCATTTGCGATGTTCTTCTTTCAGCAACAACACGATTATCAATTTTTTTAGAAAATGTAAACATTCCTGCTTTGTCTTGTTTTTTCAAAATCACATTCGACAAAACTAAAGTCGCATTTATGGCATAATCTAATAAACTCAATCCATTGAAAGGCATTTTCATGGTTCTACCTTTGTCTATTAACATATAAATATTTTGAGATTTTTCATCTTGAAATTGATTAACCATCAAACTATTTTTCTTAGCGGTAGCTTTCCAATTTAGAGTTCTAATATCATCACCAGAAACATATTCTTTGATTTGCTCAAATTCCATTGTGTGACCAATTCTTCTAATTTTTTTCACGCCATATTGAAATAAATTATTAGAAAAAGCAATCAAATCATATTTCCTCAATTGAATATAAGATGGATACGTTGGAACCATTACATCTTTGTTGAAAGTATAACGTTTCGAAAGCAATCGAAGTGGTGAAGAGGCGTAAATATTTAAATTTCCAAAATGATATTCTCCACGTTCTGTTGGACGTAAAAAGTATTGAAAATCATCTGTTGAAGCATTTTTGATTTTTCTTTTTATTTCAAAATTTCTAATTTGAAATTGATATGGAATTTCGTCAATTATTTTGGTGTAAATCGAGAAGGTATAAAAGTTTTTTATAGATACAATTATTTGATTTTCATCACCATTAGAAAGTTTTTCTGGAATTGTTCTTTGTGCTTCAACACCATTTTTTGTAACAAACAAAATTATAAAATCTAATGCTAAAAAACCTAAAAGTAGGTACAACAAATACCAAATAGCGTTGTATAAAAAAGGAAAAATAAACGCTACACAAAACAACGCTACAATGCTAATGAGCAAGTAGAAAAAGAAATTGTTTATGTAAAGTTGCTTTAAAAGTTTCATTTTTTAGCTTAAAATGTTATAAATAGGATAAATTAAATTTCCTTGTTTTTACCTTGGAATTTCAATGTTTTCAATAATTTGTTTGATAATTTCAATACTTGTTAATCCTTCCATTTCTCTTTCAGGAGTTACAATTACTCTATGTTGCAAAACAGGAATTGCCGCTTCTTTGATGTCTTCTGGTGTAACAAAATCTCGTCCACGAATTGCTGCATATCCTTTTGAAGCGTTTAAAATAGCAATCGATGCTCTTGGCGAAGCACCTAAATACAAAAAGGCGTTTTCACGAGTATTGACAACGAGTTTTGCAATGTATTCTAATAAATTTGGTTCTACTATTATTTGCTTTACCAATTCTTGATATTGTTTAATTTCGTTTCCTGAAATTATGGTTTTGATAGCATCTAATTTCCCATGATTTTGAAGCAAATGTTCACGTTGCAAGATGATTACTTCTTCGTCAAGTTTAGGATAATCAATATTTATTTTGAATAAAAAACGATCTAATTGTGCTTCGGGTAAACGATATGTTCCTTCTTGTTCTATTGGATTTTGTGTGGCTAAAACAATGAAAGGAGTTTCAAGTTTGTATGTTGTTCCATCGATCGTAATTTGGCGTTCTTCCATTACTTCAAAAAGAGCTGCTTGCGTTTTTGCTGGAGCACGATTTATTTCATCAATTAAAATTAAATTTGAAAAAATTGGTCCTTTTTTGAATTCAAATTCTGATCTTTTTAAATCAAATACCGAAGTTCCAAGAATATCAGAAGGCATCAAATCGGGTGTGAATTGAATTCGGCTGAAATTGACATCTAATGTTTTTGCTAAAATTTTAGCAGTAATAGTTTTTGCAACACCTGGAACACCTTCTATCAAAATGTGACCATTTGAAAGTATTGCAACTAAAAGTTGATCAATCATTTTGTGTTGACCAACAATTACTGTTTCTAATTCTTTTTTAATTCGTTCAACACCTTCGCTTAGTGGTGTTAAATTTAATCGCGATTGAAAGTTTACCTCTGAATCGGTTTGGTTATTGTTTTCTATATTTTCCATATTCTTTTAATTGTGTAGTTTAATTCTAACTAAAAATTTTTTCAATTGCGTTGTTTATTTCTATTAAATCGTCTTCAATGCTTTGATGATAACTTCTTCTTTGATAATTGATTAGGCGAACTACATTTTCAATATCTTCAATGTTTTTACCTGTTTTTAAATGTAATTTTTTAATAAAATTCTCATCTAAAGTATTGGTTTCTATTAAGAATTCGTTTCTAACTCTTTCAAGAAAATATATTATTTTCTTATTAATAATATTTTGATGATCACCTTCTTGGTAATATAAATTTCCAATTGTTTTTGTAAAATCTACTGTTGTATTTTGTAATGGTTTTACTATTGGAACAATGCGTTGTTTTCGTTTTGCATTGAAAATCATGAAAAATACCATACCAATTAAAAATAGATACCAAGCCCATTTTAAAGCAGGATTACTCAAAATAAATCGCATTGGAGATGAAGAAACAGATTCTCCATTGATGTTGTCAATTGCCCAAAATATCTTTCCTTTTGGAATATAGGAAACTATTTTTTCTAAATATTCTGAGTGGTTTTCCTTCAAGATGTGATAGTTTGTAAAAGCTGCTGGTTGAGTATGCAAATAGAAAAAACCATTGCCATGTGGTACTTTTATAAAATTAGCATATTTATTATTACCTGATTCTTGATAACCTAAAATTGTTGTTGTAAGTGTGTCAATTTTGCCAAAATAGTATGAACCAGCGCCTATATCGAAATTGTATTTTTTGGTGTCAAGCTTTTTATTTGCTAATGAAAATTTGATTTCTTTATTAAAAATCATTTCATTATTTGTTTCAAATTTTAATGAATCCATTAGAATCTTTGAGAAACTTTTTGAACTTAAAAAAGCAGAATTTCCATGAGAAACAAAATATAATAATTCTTGAGTTGATTGATCGTCAATTAGAGAATATTCAGAAATGGAAAGAATAGTTCCTCTTTCGTTGTAATTATTTACAAGTGAATCATAATTATATAATGGTTCGAAATATTCATAAATTGTATTTGTAACTTTTTTTAGGGAATTTTTTTTAAGTAATGTTGGTGATTCTTTATCAAAAATGTATAAACCAAATGGAATTTTATCGTTTATAGAATAAGTAGGACGCCAATCAATTGGTCGAGGTCTATTAGCATCAACAAAGATTATTGCTATAAAAATTAGCACTAAAAAAACTATATATATTTTAATGGTTTTATTCATTTATATAGATTTTAGTGTCTGTTCAAAAGATTTTTTTGCACTTTCAAAAGTGTTGTTATCCAAGTCGAATTCGCCATACCAAATATAATTGTATAGGTAAGAAACATAACTAAAATCTTCTTTCAGTTTTTGGTTTTGAATCTCATAAAAATAATCGGTATTTGTTTTTTCAGGATTCCAATCAATAATTGATTTCTCTGACATTCGCTTTAAAATCCATAGATAATAGTAACGAATTGTTAATCGATTATCACCTGATTTTATGGTTTCTTTAATCAATTTTTCAAAGTCAACAAGTTTTAAATTTCTTTCGATATCATCATCAGAAATTATTTTTTTTGTCGTTGATTTTCCAAATACCCATTGACCTTCTTTGTTTAAAATTGCTTTAACAATTAGATAAATTACAAACAGAATGATTAATGTTGAGACAATATTTATCGTAACATCAACAGCTTTACTTGAAACACCATCAGAAAGCCCAAAAAGATCTTTAAAAAAGTCTTTCATAGCTTCTAAAAATCTGTCCCAAGCGCCTTTTTCCGTAGCTTTTACTTCATATTGAAATTCACTTGACTTGTAGTTTTCTTTAAAATTTGGATTAAATTTTTGAGTTTCAATATCAGAATTGTCAATTATAATTTCCTTTTGATTATGCACAGAATTTCTTCCATTGGAAATTTCCAACGAGTCTTGTGCATTGATTGTAATGCAAAAAAATAAACTAACTATAAAAAATAATTTATTCACTATCACTACCAATCATGTCTATTGAACTTTTTTCTGAAATGTTTTCGTCGTAATCTCTTTGGCTGTAATAAATTGTACCTTGATTGATTAGAATTAAATTATTTAAAATATAACTAACTATCATTGATACAACCATAATTATTGTCATCATAATTGACATGAATCCAAGACCATCAGCAGCTACATTTTGAGAATCATTTAATGTTGTATAAAAACTTGCCATTCCAAATACATAAGGAATCATTGTGAAAATAGTATTAACAATTTGGATGATAATATAAATTATCAGTGTTGAAAAAACAATGGGCCAAAATTGTTGTCTTAAATCGCCAAATCCTGCAGAAATAGAACCAAAGAAGGTATCTTCCGAAGATAGGTAATGATAAAAACTTAGATGAATCCAAGACATAATCATAGGAATTGTTATCAATAATAAGGGAAATCCAATTAATATGACACACAATAATATATTGATAAACATAACAATCATTATAATTGGAAAAATAATAAAAATTGAACCAATTGTAAATTTAAAAAGTTTAAAAGCACTCTTTTTTAATTCGGCTATAATATCTGAAGTTTCAAAATTTGCTCCTTTTTTATCATCGTATAATTTTAAATATAAAACTGGAAATGCAAATTGAAGTAATGACAAGAAATAGAAAAAAAACAGACCAAATATAACAATGACTGCAATCGTTCCAGCATTATTTTGAAACAAATCTTGAAACATACTGTTGTTTTGAACGCCTCCACTTATATTTGAAAATATAAATTCAAAATATACTTTAAATAAAAAGTACATCAAAACTGCTGCAGCTAATAAAAAGAAACCATTAATCGCAAAATAGTTTTTGAAATAGTGCTTTCCTGTGATTTTAAAAAACTGAAAAGTATCGTTTATATAATCGCTAAATTCTCTTTTTTTATAAAGTTGAAACATTTTTATTGATTTTTTTATGAATAATGTATGGATAGATTAAATAGTAAAAAGAAATAATTGACAAAGTTGAAATAATAATTCCAACGCTTAGCCAAATAGGCATATCAATAGAATATCTTGTAATGAAACCTTCTAAAAAACCTGCAGCTATAAAGAAAGGATAGGAACTTAAATATATTTTTAAACTATTTTTTACGCCAATTTTTAATGAATTTACTCTTGAATATGTTTTAGGAAATAGGATGGAAGCACCAAGAATAAAACCTGCTGCAGCATGAACTACAATTGCAAATATTTCGAATGCTCCATGAATCCAAATTCCTCTAACACTTTCCCAAAAAACACCTTGTTCATAAAAGAAGTATTGAAAAGAACCAACCATTATTCCGGTGTTTAGCAAACGATATAATGTTCCTATTCCAAGAAAAAATCCTTCCAAGTAGCACAAAGTTCCAAAATAGAGATTGTTTACCGTTATTCCGATAAAGCTTCCCCAATTACTTCCTGATTTATATATGGCTACTGGATTTCCATCTTTTATATTTTCTAAAGTCTCATTAACATAACCATCGCCAAGAATTAATCGTACAAATTCTGCGTCATATTTTGCTGACACAGCACCAATTGCAAAAAAGCAAAAAAACAATACAAAAGCATAGAGTAAATATCTTTTGTATTCATAAACAATGAGTGGTACTTCAGTAAAAAAAAACTCTAAAATTCTATTTTTTTCTACTCTTTTAGTCTTGTAAATCTTTTGATATATTTGTGAAGCTAGATAATTTAAATACTTAACTGTCTTGCTTTTAGGATAATAGGTTTGAGCATAGGATAAATCATTAACTAAATGAATGTACAAACTTGCCATTTCATCAGGATTTTTTTTAGATTTACCAAAAATTGCTAGCTCAAAATCGAGCCATTTTTCTTTGTTTTGTTTTATGAATGCTATTTCTCTCATCGAACGCTAAAATATTAAAAAATATGTCAGAATTAACAATAAATACCACACAAAATGTAAAAATTAATTTTCAAGCTGCTTCTGTAGGTGAAAGAATATTGGCCTATTTTGTTGATTTACTGATAAAAGGATCTTATTTAGTAGTAATTGGATATTTCGTTTTTAACAAAATGGGATTGGGTGATGCTATATCAAAAATGGATCAATGGTCAGCAATTGCCATAGTGGTTTTATTTTTATTTCCCTATATGTTTTATTCTTTAGTTTTAGAAAGTATTCTTGAAGGTCAAACTATTGGAAAACGGCTAATTAGAATTAAAGTTGTAAAAATTGATGGTTATCAAGCTTCGTTTCCTGACTATTTATTGAGATGGCTTTTTAGAATTATTGATATTAGTATAAGTTCTGGAATTATAGCTGTAGTTTCAACTATTATTAATGAAAAAAATCAGCGTTTAGGAGATGTTTCTGCTGGAACTGCGGTGATAACTTTAAAAAATAAATTCACTATTAATAGTACGATTTTAGAAGATATTGGCGAAGCTTATGTTCCTGTTTATCCTTTAGTTATAAAACTTTCCGATAATGATGTTAGAATTATTAAAGAAACTTTGAATACTGCAATTGCTAAAAGTGATTTTGAAATGATTTCTAAGTTAAAAGACAAAGTTGAAAAGGTTACTGGAATTAAAAATCAATCGGGTAAAAGTGAGGATTTTTTGAAAACTGTAATTAAAGATTATAATTTTTATACCCAAAATATGTAATTTACATTATCTATTTAGTAAAATACAACCATCCCACAAAAGGTTTTGGGTAATCAGCATCATTTAAGTTTAAAATATAGAAATAAGTTCCTTTTAAAGCTAATGAGGAACTTATGGTTTGTCCAAAAGTGATTTCGCCATCCCAATCTTCTGATTGATTATTTCCTTTCCAAATTAATCTTCCCCAACGATTGTAGATTTCTAATTCAAAATTCACAAAAATATTCCTTAATCCTTCAATAAAAAACGTGTCGTTAAAACCATCGTTATTGGAAGTAACATAATTGTAAATAATTGGAGGACAGTTTTTTGTAGTTAAATCAAATGAGGTAATTGAGAAACAATGGTCATTTTCAATTCGTACAAAGATTTTCTTTGGTGTTGAAGTTGAAACATAATTTGAAGTATTTGCTAATGCATTAACATTGGCTATGGCATCCGCTTCTGTTTCGTAAAATCCAATAAAAGTATCAGTTGAATTGGTTAGAACTTGATTGGCATAATTTGAAAAATTGAAAGTGCCGGCAGTAAATCCTTCGTTACAAGATATTAAAGGCTCAAGAAGGTTAAAATTTGGTGGCAACCAACTAGAAATTGTTTGCGAAAAAGTATTGTTGTTTTCAATAATTTCGGTTACTATTCCGGTGCCAGTTCCGTTGTCATCAACTACGAAAGTTATGGTAAAATCTGTTGGAATTGTATTTGGTATTGTGATGGTTATTTGTCCGTTTTCACTTCCGTCTATTGGAATGCTATTTTGTGTTTGCGTTTGCCCAACTAGTATTCCATTTGCATAAATTGCAATAGGTGTTGCTGCTGGTAACGGATTTGTGCAATTAAGATTTGAAACTATATAATCTATAGTGTAAATATTCGAGCTACAAGATTGATTAATTGAGTCTAAAGCAATCGTCGCGTCTGGTAATTGACTATTAAGTTTTGTAACTACAACGTTTATCAAAACCACATCTTGTCCCGATGTAAGTTGAATTAGTGCAGAGGAATCACCAATATTTATGTTATTTTGAATGTTGTAAATATCCAAATCCATATTGTAAAGGGTAGTACTTCCTGTGATACTGTTGGTGCTATTGAAGGCATTATTCGCAGGATTTAATGGCGGATTACTGAGTGTATTTCCGTTAATTCTGAGGGTTTCATTTACTGCTAAAACATTATCACCTTCCCAAGCTATAAAGCCAATTTGAGCATTGTTATTATCAATTACATTCAGACTATTCAAAGTAATATTCAAAGCATTTGGAATACTCTGTAAACCATCATAAATATTAATTTGATTCAAAGGCAAACTATTTTCCTTGTAAACAATAACTATCGCCCAACCAGCAAAATTGGTTCTGTTATTGCAATATCCTTGTTCGTTTATAAGCGTTTGTGAAATATCTAAATCTGAAAGTGTATAAGTTCCGTTTCCGGTTGCAATAACTTGACTTGTAATATCTTTAAAAGCGCTAAAATAGGGAAGGCCTGAACTCATTGATATATTAGAAAAAAGTCGTTGAGCTGTGATGTCAACTGCATTTAATTTCACATTAAAATCGCCAGTTCCTGATCCTGCCCAATACAAATAAGCACTTTCTATTATCTGATTGGAATTTAAATTTAAAGAAGCATCTGATGAAGTTAAAAGCAAATTTTCACATCCGAAAGTGATGTTATTTTCACCTAAGTTCATGGTATTTCCAATAAAAGTGAAATCGAAGCGTCCGTTAAATTGATTATATAAAGTTACGTTTTGCCCAAAACAGTTGCAAAAAGAAAGTAATAGTATACTAAAAGCAAGATAATGAAGTTTTAGATTCACAAAATTATAGCAATTATGATATCTAAATTAGTCAATTATTTTTAATTATGACTATTTTTGAAATTCGTTTTAATATTAAATAATTGTGTAATTTTCCAAAGTTTTAATTTTAGTTGTGAAACACTACCAAATTCGATTATATAATTCAACAGATTTTGACCAATGGAATACTTTTATAAGTGTTGCCAAGAATGCTACTTTTCTATTCAATAGAAACTTCATGGAATATCATTCAGATCGATTTCAGGATTATTCATTGATGGTTTTTGATGAAGATAAATTGGTTGCAGTTTTGCCAGCCAATAAGAATGAAAATACAGTTTATTCGCATCAAGGTTTAACTTATGGAGGATTGGTTTTAAATTCTAAAGCTAAATTAAGTTCTGTTATTTCAATTTTCAAAGGTGTTTTACAGTTTTTAAATGAAAATTCGATTGAGAAATTGGTTTTAAAAACAATCCCAAATTTCTATTTAGATTATTTTTCAGATGAATTAGAATATTGTTTGTTTATAACTCAAGCACAATTAAATAGGAGAGATTCACTTTCTGTAATCGATTTGACTAAGCCTTATTCTATTACAAAAACCAGAAAAGAAAGTATTCGTAGAGGTAAAAAAAATAGTTTAATTATAAAAGAAGAACTGAATTTTGAGTTGTTTTGGAACGAAATTTTGATTCCAAATTTAGATAAAAAACATCAGGTAAAACCAGTTCATTCGGTTGAAGAAATTGCCTTATTGCAAAAACGTTTTCCAAATTTTAACGTCTATGACAAAGATAAAATTGTAGCAGGAACAACTGTTTTTTGTACTGATAAAGTTGCGCATCCACAGTATGTTTCTGGAAATTCAGATAAGAATGAATTGGGAAGTTTAGATTATTTATACCATCATTTAATTACAGAAGTTTATAAAGACAAGCATTTTTTTGATTTTAATAATTCCAATGAAGAGCAAGGAACAAAAATAAATGAAGGCTTGTTGTTTTGGAAAGAAAGTTTTGGCGCCAAAACAGTAATTCAAAATTTTTATGAAGTTCAAACAAAGAATTATTTTAACCTTAATGACGTATTAATTTAAAATTGTCAATTTGAAATATGGCAATGCAAATAAATTTTTAATAAAAAACAATTGGAAGATTTTTTGAATCTTTCAAAACAAGAACGTATTTATTTTTTTTATCAAATGATTTTAAAAAGTAAAAGTTTGCCACAAAAAAAGATATCTAAAGAGACTAATTTTTGTATTGAGATTAACTGTAAATGAGAAAAATTTGGGAAAATAATATAGATCAATTTATTACACTTGCCAATAAATTTAAAGTTAAATTACTTATGGTTGGTGGAGCTGCAGTTAATTTTCATGGCTATCAAAGACATTCAGCCGATGTTGATTTTTGGATTGATGCAACTGAAGATAATTTTAAAAAATTAATTTCTGTTTTCAATGAAATGGGATATGAAATTGATGATTTTCCAGATTTAGTAAAAAATAAAGAACAAAATATTTCAATAAAATTTTCACCAGTTGATTTGAATTTAGAATTAATAACGAATTTTTCAGTTAATAAATCATTTGACGAAGCATTGGCGGCATCGGAAGTTGTGATTGTGAATGACAATGAGTTTTTAAGATACAATGTTTTATCACTCGAAGATTTAATAACTAGTAAGGTTAAAGCCAATAGATTAAAAGATTTGTTAGATATTCAACAACTTAGAGAAATTAATAAAAATGATTAAATTTCTCGATTTACAGCAACTAAATTTAGGCTATCAAGAACAATTTCAAGAAAAAATGAAATTAGTTTTAGATAAAGGGTGGTTTATTTTGGGTGACGAAGTAAAATCATTCGAAACTAATTTTGCCAATTATTGTGGTTCAAAACATTGTATTGGAGTCGGCAATGGTTTGGATGCTTTGGTATTGATTTTTAAGACTTACATTCAACTTGGAAAGTTACAAAAAGGTGATGAAGTTATCGTTCCAGCAAATACTTATATTGCTAGTATTTTAGCTATTTTACAAGCAGATTTAGTGCCAGTTTTAGTGGAGCCAAAATTGGAAACTTACAATATCAATCCAGATTTAATTGAAGAAAAAATCACATCTAAGACCAAAGCAATTTTGTTAGTTCATTTGTATGGTCAATTGTGTGAAATGGATGAAATTATTGCTATTGGTTATAAACATGACTTGCTCATTATTGAAGATGCTGCACAGGCTCATGGTTTAATTTTTAAAGGAAGTCATACAAGAGCTTTTAGTTTTTATCCAGGTAAAAATCTTGGTGCACTTGGCGATGGTGGTGCTATTACAACCAATGATGATGAATTAGCTAGAGTTCTATTTTCATTGCGAAATTATGGTTCTGAAAAAAAATATCACAATGAATTTGTTGGGATAAATTCAAGATTAGACGAACTTCAAGCGGCTTTTTTAAATGTAAAATTGCCAAATTTAGACGCAGATAACGATAAAAGAAGAAGTATTGCCAAACGTTATTTGTCTGAAATTAAAAGCGATAAAATAGTTTTGCCAACTTGGGATTTTTCTAATAATCATGTATTTCATTTGTTTGTTGTTCGAACTGAAAATCGTCAAAATTTACAAGATTATTTACTAAAAAATGGAATTGAAACGGTAATTCATTATCCAATTCCGCCACACAAGCAAAAGGCTTTTCCTGAGTGGAATAATTTATCATTTCCAATAACTGAAAAGATTCATGATGAAGTGTTGAGTTTACCAATAAGTCCAATTATGACTGATGATGAAGTTAGTATCGTTATTTCAATTTTAAATAAATACTAATTGAGTTTTATTAAAGAAATACTGTCTAAACCCTTATTCAAAGCTACTTCTTTGAATGCAATAAGTATTTTAATCAAGATTTTTGTTGGATTTATTACTTCTAAATTCATTGCTGTTTTTGTTGGTCCAAGTGGAATGGCTTTGGTTGGAAATTTAAGGAATTTTCTAACAACAACAGAAGCTTTTGCTACACTCGGATTTGAAAATGGAGTTGTAAAATATGTGGCCGAACATAAATCGGATGACAATCAACTTAAGAAAACACTTTCTACTATTTTTATTACAGTCTTATTCACTTGTCTTTTAATTAGTTTGGGATTGTTTTTGTTTTCAGAATATTTGAATATTTCAATTTTCGGCAATCAATATCAATATACGTTTGTATTTAAATCACTTGCAGTTGCTTTGCCATTTTATATTGGAAACATCTTTTTAATAGCAACAATCAACGGATTTGGAGCTTATAAAAAAGTTATTTATATCAATATTATCGGAAGTTTAATTGGTTTGATAGCTTCTGTTTTATTGATTTGGAAATTGAACACTGAAGGTGCTTTGTTATCAATTATTTTGACGCCATCTGTTTTATTTTTAGTTTCTTTTTTCTCAATTAATAAAGAAATTAAGATTTTAAAAGCTATTGATTTGAAGTTTTACAATCTTTCTTTTCTGAAAAATTTGTCATCCTATTCTTTGATGGCATTGGTTTCAGCCGTATTTGGACCAATGGTTTTTCTTGCAATTAGAAAATACATTATAGTTAATTTAGGAATTGAACAAGCAGGATTTTGGGAAGCAATGAGTAGAATGTCTTCCTACTATTTTATGTTCATTACGTCAATTATTTCTATTTATTTTTTACCGAAATTAGCTGTAGCCAGAAGTAATCAAGAAACCAAAACACTTTTTTGGAATTATTACAAAGGAATTTTACCAGTTTTTATAATTGGAATGATTGTAATCTATTTTCTAAGAGACTTTATCATTCATATCTTGTTTACCAAAGAATTTTTGCCTGTTTCAAAATTGTTTTTTTGGCAATTAATTGGTGATACTTTTAAAGCGGCATCTTTTATTTTAGGATATCAATTTTATGCTAAGAAACTTACTAAAGCTTTCATTATTTCGGAGCTATTTTCTCTTTTTGTATTGTATTTTAGTAGTATCTATTTGGTTTCCCAATTTTCAATTGAAGGAGTTGTAATGGCTCATGCTTTTACTTATTCAATCTATTTTATCACCTTGAGTATTTACTTTAGAAAAAGTTTATTTGCTTAGCTGTAGCATCTCGTAATCGCCTTTACCATTTCCGAAAACTACAATTTTATCGTAATTTTCTAGGTTTATTTTTTCTTTTATTCGATTTACTTTTTCTATTCCGTAGCAGTTTTTTGTTTTGAATTTTCCTGTAATTTTATTGTTTACAATTTCTAGTTTTGTGGTAATTAACTTTAAATTATTTTCTTCAGTCCAACCATAAAGCCATTCGCGAAACGAAGCAGTAACAATGTAAATATCTGCATTTTGCTCCTGTAACTTTTGAATTTTTTCCCAAATATTTTTATTAAGATTTCTCGGAATATTTTCGTTCGAAAACTGTTTTCCTTTTTCTAAAAACAAATTGTAATGCTCGTTTTTAAAAAAATAAGTCATGAATTTTTGTTTAGCAGTTTCATTAGAAATTTTACCTAGTTTCCATTTTAAAAGCATTGGTGAAAGAGCTATAAAACCTATTATTAATTGAAAAGTTCCTTTGTAGAATCTTGTAAATTCTATCAAACTATCTTTTTTATAAAGTGTTTTGTCAAAGTCAACTAATACTAATGTTTTCATATTAATTTCTGAAATATAATAAATAACTCATCAACAGTAGCCAACCTAATATTGTAAATTGTATAAATCGGTCATTCAATACTATTTTTGTTGGCGAATAGGTTGATTGATCTACAAAAACCAATTTCAAATACCTAAAAATTCCATTAACAACAAAGATGATGGAAACATACAATAATTTTGAATGATAATGCAGTTGAACTTCTGGAGAAATACAATAGAATATATAGCTAACAATGATTATGGATGCCAAAATTCCTAAAATAACATCTATAAAAATTAAATTATAACCTTCAATATTTTTACGCACATCGTTACCATTTTCGGCAAGAATAACATCAGTTCTTCGTTTAGAAATGCCTAAGAATAGTGCCAAAAGATAAGTTATTAATAAAATCCAAATCGATGGAACTACATCACTTACTACTGAACCAGCTACAATACGAAGTATGAAACCAACTGCAATAATATTTACATCCAATATAGCAATGTGTTTAAGCCATTTTGAGTAAAGAAAATTTAACGCTAAATAGGAAATGATTACAAGAAACAATTCAACAGAAATCAAATAAGAAACTGTTATGGAACTAATCATTAAAATTAGCATCAAAACTAATCCATTTTGGATACTAATACTTCCTGAAGCTAAAGGTCTATAACGTTTTTGAGGATGATTTTTATCTTCATTGATATCAAAATAATCATTAAAAATATAAACACTACTTGATATAGTACAAAAACATAGGAATGCCAAAATTACATTAATCAAATTGTCTAAATTTAGAAATTGACTATCAAAAAAAAGCGGTGCAAATACAAACGCATTTTTTATATATTGTTCAACTCTTATGAGTTTAAGGTAATTTCTCATTTGGTTTGATTGAATTGTAAACTATGAAATATTTGGTTGCATCAATTTTATTAAATTTTTTGTAAATGTACCAAGCAGTCGGACTTGCCTTGATGGTAGATTTTTTAAAATCTTCACCAGTTACAAATGATTTTTCAATAAAGATATAATTTTTTTTATTAGAACAAATTTTAATAAATCTTTCGTTTTGACCATCTATTTCATGGTCCAATAACCAATCTCCAGGAAGTTGACTTTGAGTATTGAACAAATAATTTGCCATAGGCATACTTGGAGCTACAATATAATTCTCACCATATTTTTTAATTAATTGTTTTAATTCTAGGTGTTTTTCAAAAGTTTCTTTTTTTGTTTTAATATATTTTAACTTGGGTGAAATCGATTCAAGAGAATAGTTTAGTTCTAAAATAGAATCTTCATGATAAGGATTTTTATTGGCTGCAAATGCTACCAAACAAAGCGGTAATCCTATTAAAATATACTTTTTCGGATTTATAGAAACCTCATTTTCAAATAATGTGATGAAAGTCAAAATGATTCCTGTTGCAAATAATAATGTTGTTTGATAACCTAAACTTATCGATACGGACCAAGATATCGCAATCAAGACCACTAGTGGAAACAGATAACTGATAGTTTTCTTTTTCTCAAAATAGGAATATAATAAGGCAATAGCGGCTGCGTCAAAAGCAAGAAATGAAGCCGCAAAAAACTTATTTATCAAAAATAAAAAGATTGCAACTAATAGAAATGCAATTGCTATTTTCTTAAGATGTGGAGTTAGTTGACTAATGTTTTGATTTGTTTTTTTTAGGTAGATAAACAAGCTAGCAGAAATAATAATTGTTAATGCAACAAAAAACTTAAATGGCATAAATACATAATGATGAAATCCAACAATGTATAAATCTCTTAAATCTAAAGTTCCATTAAGTTGTTGTTTAAAATTTTGCCAAGTTGTTATTTGACAAATTAATAAGATAAATATTCCTATTAAAATTGATAAACTTATTATGTAATAAAGACTTGCTTTTAAGTTATATCTAAGATATATCCAAACCAAGATGAGCAACGGAATCAAATAGAAAGATTGTTTTGATAATGCAGAAAGTAGCGAGAAAAAAGCAATTAGAAAAAGTTGAGCAAAATTAACTTTAGTGTTTTTTGCTACAATCCAAAATGCGATTGAAGCGTAAAAAAGTCCATCTGTAGTTGGCCAAGGATAGGGTGGAAAATTTAGCCACGATATTAAAAAACATAAAATTATCAAACCCCATTTATTTACTTTTTTTATGTTGTAAATCAGATAAGTACCAGATACGAAAAAATAAACTTGAAGAAGAAAACTCAAATATGCAATGATTCTAAAATAAAAAAACTGACCAGTTTCGGGCAAAATTTTCATAAAAAAAGCATGGGCATATATCGTAACAGGAGGAAATTTATAGATAAAATCTTCATAAACGTCTTGACCATTTACTATTCTCCAAGCAAAACTTGACATGTATCCAGTATCCCAAGTTTCCATTCCATACTGACTTAAGATTAAGCAATAGAATGTAATAATTAGAAACAAAATTATCTTATAATTCAGTGTTTTCATTTTTCTAAAATCAAAAAATAATGCGGATATACAAACATTCTTTTAGTATAACTTTCAAGAACTTTGAACCCAATTTCTTCAACTACTTTTTTAGCAAAATTGGCTTTCATTTCGTTTCCAATTTCTCTGCTAAAAACTAAATCATGCATTTTATTGAAATAAAGTAATAAGCTACTAGCATCAATATCTTTCAGAATCAGCCTACTTCCAATAGACATCTTAGAATAAATTTCTCTTAAAAATTCCAATTGATTTTCTTTTGGAACATGATGCAAAACATCAATCAAATATATTTTAGAATAATTTTGAATTAAACTTGGAATTTCAGAACCATTGAAAGTTTCAAATTGTATGTTTTTTTTGCCATTAAATTCTTGATTCACAATTCTTGCATTTTGAACAAGAGTTTCAGAAATTTCAATTCCATAAATTTCATTTGCTGGAGTAAATTTGGCTACTAATGCACAAAATTGTCCTGAGCCACAACCAATGTCAAAAACTGAATCATTATTTTCAATGTAATTAAGTAAATCATCAAAAGGACAAATCAAAGGTCGATAAACCACTTTAAGTTTATCAATAAAACTCAAATTGGTTGACTTAGTTTTTAAGTACTTCAAAATAGTTGATTGGTTTATTAATTCTCCCATGCTTTCAAGTATTTTTCAGCAACTTTAATGTAATTATGTTCTTTTTCTACAAATGCTCTTGCACGAATTCCAATAGCTTGAATTTCATTTGGATTTTCTATTAAAAAGGATAGTTCTGTTACTAGATTTTCAACATTTGGCAACGCATTCACAGCTACTTTTTCTGTTAAATTGTAATACTGTTCAAATTCTTTTTCTGCACCAGTAAATACTACTTTTCCTTTAGCCATAGCTTCCAACGCATTATAACCTTGATCATAAGCATAGATTTGATCCAAAACAATATGCGCTTTATTAAATAGTTTTATGTAATCTTGGTAGGGAATATTTCTTGTGACAATAACTTCAACTTTATCAGCATATTTTTGTTTGATAATTTCCAATGCTTTTTCAAATAAATGAATTCCTTTTTTATAGGAATTTCCATTATTAATACCCAAGAAAATTACTATTTTATCTGTAATTGGATTTTCAACAAACTCAATAGTTGAAACGTTTATTGGATTTGGAATCATTCCCAAAAACTTCGGATTGTTAATTAAAGGATTTACATAATCTAAATCGCTTGCAATGACTCCATTTATTTTTTTGTAAAGAAAATCATGAATCTTTTTATGAGATTTTGAATTGTATTCCCACATCGATTCGTATTGAATTAGCGATTCTTTAATCCCTTCAAAATAAGGATTCATTATAGAATAACGTTCCTTTTTATCAAGCATGTGATTCAAAGTAACATAATCAACACCACTGCATAACAAGAAGAATTTTTGGTTCTGTTTGAAGAGTTTTTTTAATAAATGCAATTCAAATTTAGAAGTAGTTTGAACAGGAGCTTCATTGATTAATTGGACACAATCAAAACCTTTTAATTTCTTTAGAAGGAAATAGAAACGAAGACCACGTTCAATTTTTGAGATATCAAATTTGGTAATTCTATAAATCAATTGTCGTGGTAGATTTCCTAATTTGCTTTCGCACCAAAATGCTCTATTGGAATAATCTGATGGATAATTTTTAAAGCCATCACCGTTACTAACTATGACCACTTCGTGTCCTAATTTTAGTAATCCTTCTTTGAGGGAATTATGTAATCGGCTAAACTCACCAACAAGTAATATGCGCATTTAAAAGTTTTATTTACATTTGCTAAAATACAAAAAATTGACTCAAAACCGAACATCTTATAAAATCTGCCTTGTAACTGTAACTCTTTCTGATGGAGGAGCAGAACGATGTGCTGCAACTTTGTCTCATTTTTTTGTTAATCAAGGATTTGAAGTTCATCATTTAGTTTTTTCTGGGAAAATAGAATATGATTATTCTGGTGAAGTAATGCATTTAGCGCAACATGTTTCTGGTTCTAATGGAATAGTTAGCAGAATAAAGAGATTCACTATTTTAAAAAAATATTTAAAAGAGCAGAATTTTGATTTTGTAATCGATTTTAGGGTCAAACGTTTTTTCTTGCAAGAATTTATTATTCATAATTATTTATACAAAAATCACATTCAAACCATTCACAGTGATAAACTAGATTCTTATATACCTAAAAATAAGTTTTTAGCCAATTTACTGTATAAAAATTGCAAACAATTAATTGCTGTTTCCAAAGGAATTGAAGAGAAGATTAAAACGGAATATAATTTTAAAAACATCCATCAAATTTACAATTCGATTGATTTTGAGAAAATAAAAGAAGTTAAATCAGAAAGCATCGATTTTGAAGAAAATTTTATCGTTGCAGCTGGAAGTATGAACAAAAATGTAAAGCAATTTGATCACCTTATTGAATGTTATTCTAAATCGAATTTACCAGATAAAAATATCAAACTTATTATTTTAGGAGACGGAAAATTAAAACAAGATTGGATAGATTTAGCAGATAGAATAGGGCAGAAAGAAAACATCATTTTTAAAGGAAATGTAGAAAATCCTTTTGCTTATTATTCAAAAGCACTTTTTACAGTTCTTACTAGTAAATACGAAGGTTTACCAATGGTTTTAATAGAATCTTTAGCTTGTGAAACACCTGTAGTAGCTTATAATTGTGAAACAGGTCCTTCAGAAATTATTAATCATTTGCAAAATGGTTTATTGGTAGAAAATCAAAATAAAGAGGCTATGATTGCTGCAATAAATACATTTTATGAGGATAAAAACTTATATTTACATTGTAAAAACAATTGCAAAATAAGTATATCAAAATTTGAAGTTGAAAACATTGGGTATCAATGGTTATCACTTTTTAAACAATTAAAAAATGAACGTTAAGTTAATTGATATTCCCAAAATATTAAATAGAGAAGGAAATATTGCTGTTCTTGAAAATGGTGTAGTTCCTTTTGATATTAAAAGAGTGTATTATTTGTATGATATTCCAAGTACGTCTAAACGTGGAGGACATGCTCATAAGAAACTTAATCAGATTCTAATAGCTATTTCAGGAAGTTTTGATGTGGTTTTAAAAGACGGCAAAAACCAACAAGTTATCACAATGAATAAACCTGATAAAGGATTGTTGATTTCTAATAATATTTGGCGTGAACTGGAAAATTTCTCTTCTGGTGCAGTTTGTTTAGTTTTAGCATCAGAAGTTTATGATGAAGACGATTATATCAGAAATTACAAGTCTTTTGTTGCTTATATCAATTCGAATAAGTAGAAATTTTAATTCCTTTTTTTATCAAATAAGCTTTAGTTTTTTCTACTAAAAGCAACAAAGATTGCGGTAATTTTAGCAATATTTTTTGTTTCCAATTCAAATTGGATGGATTTATAGCTTCGGCTATTTTTTTCCAATCTTTTGTATCGCCATCTCGTTTTAATTTTTTGGCTAATACATATCTAAAAAAATCCAAATGCTTTTTTAAATCTGGATTATCTTTTGTCCAAGCTTCATAATTGTCGTAATTCGGAATTTTTTTATGTAGGATGGAGTTTCGTGTAATTTGATGCTCAACTTCCATTAAATAAGACATTTGAATGGTGTTGCTGTAAGCTAATTTAAAATGATAATTGGCTCGAATATTGAAATCAATATCATTAGAAAACTTAATTTCATTATTGTAATTTCCAACTTTTTCATACACTTCTTTGTGAATACAAACGCTACCATGATTGTAAATTCCTTGTTTTACATTGATTTTAAAGAAATTAATATAACCTTCAAAATTTTCAGGCAAACTCTCTGATCCATTGTGCGGTTTGTAAGTCTTATTTTGATAGACTTCTTCATAGTTGGTTCCAAAAATTCTCGCTTCTGGAAAATTGATAATTAACCGATGAATGGTTTCTAAAAAAGTTGGTTTCCATAAATCGTCAGCATCAAGAAAAGTGATGTAGTTGGTCGACGCTTTTTCAATTCCAGTATTTCTACTTGCCGAAAGTCCTTTATTTTCAGAATGATGAATTAATTTGATTTTTTCAGATAAAAAAGGCATTACTTTTTCAATACTATTATCGGTACAATAGTCATTTATAATCAAAACTTCATAATCAGTAAAAGTTTGATTGAGAATACTTTTCAGAGCATTTTCAACATACTTTTCTTTATTATATAGCGGAATGACTATTGAAAAAAAAGGCATAAATTATTTTTTAAATATAAAATCAAAAATGGCATTCCAATCGTTCAATTGATTGCTGGTATCAAAAGTATATTTATTTCCTTGAAATTTAATGGTTTTGTCTACAAAATCGGTAATCAATTGCGCCAATTCTGTTGGATTATTGACATCAAAAAAAGATACTTTCTCATAATCGCCAACGGTTTCTCTTGCATAGGGTAGGTTGGCTGATAAAATCGGTTTACCAAAAGCTTTTGCTTCAGATAAAGGTAATCCCCAAGTTTCAAGTTTTGAAGGAAATAATAAGCAATCCATAGCTTCATAATAGCCAAAAACTTCATCACGAGATAATTTTCCTATATAATTAAATTGTTCTAATGAGAATTTGTCAATTATATAGTTTGCATAATTAGAATCACCTTTATCAAAAGTAAGATGGACTTGTATGGCACTTTTTATAGAATCGGGAAGAAGTTTTACAGCTTCAGCAATGCATTCAACATTTTTAAAACTTCTGGCAATTAATGGATAAAAAAAATGAATTTTAGAAGCATCCAAAATGATTTTTTTTGGATCTGAAATTGATATGAATTCTGGCTGACAAACCATTACATTATTGATGTTATATAGTTTTTCAAATTCATTTTTAATCCAATGTTGTTGCACAAAAACGGCTCGATTTTTTTTGATATTAATTTGAAATAAATATTTATACAAGATTGAAAAAACACCCACTTTATAATCAAATTTCCAATCGCTAAAACTTGCTTTATAGAATACTGTCGGATGATGACAATAGACAAAACGTTTTTTAGCAATCACATTTGGACTAACATCATGCAATGAAAACCAAATATCAGGATTTATCTTTTTAGATAATTTTTTAAAGTAAAAATATTCAAAATACAATCGTTTGAACCAAGATTTTTTAGCATCAGGAAATTCAATATATTCAATATTTGGGTAATCAAATTTAGATTTATCATGAACTAAGGCAATGACTTTAATGTCTTTGTTCTCAATATATTGTGATATCTTTTGTAAACAATTGTCCATGATGGTAAAAATGCCACCATCTTTCATGTTTACTCCTGATATAACGATTGTTTGTTTTGACAAAGCTAGAATTTTAATATTTTTATAAACGAAATAATCCGTATTTTATGATACAATAAATGGCATGAACTCCATCTTTCCAATTTATTTTTTTTCCTTCTTCATAAGTTCTACCATAGTAAGAAATTCCAACTTCATACATTCTTATTTTCTTGATTCGACTTACTTTTATTGTAACTTCAGGTTCAAAACCAAATCTTCTTTCTTTTAAATTTAGAGATTGTAGTATCTTGGTGTTAAATAATTTATAACATGTTTCCATGTCGGTTAAGTTTAAATTGGAAAACATATTAGACAGAAATGTCAAAAATCGATTTCCAATGGTGTGCCAAAAAAACAATACTCTGTGTGCATTGCCACCCATAAATCGAGAGCCATAAACAACATCGGCAAAACCATCTAAAACGGGTTGTAATAAAATTGAATATTCTTCTGGATTGTATTCTAAATCGGCGTCTTGAATTATTGTAAATTCTCCACTTGCATTTTTAATTCCAGTGTGCAATGCTGCTCCTTTTCCTTTGTTTTTATCGTGTTGGTAGAATTTAATATCTAATTCAGAATTACCTTCAATATAATCTTCTATTTTAGTTTTCGAATTGTCTGTAGAACAATCATCAACAACAATTATTTCTTTTTTTATATTATCAGGAAGAGATACGTTTTTAATTTTATCTAATATCAAATGAATCGTTGCTGCTTCATTGTATATAGGTATGATAATAGATAATTTCTTCATTTTACTTGTAATTAAAACACAAATCTAATGTTCTAAATTTAATCTGCAATAAATTCTATATTTTTGTTCAAAATAAGACTATGAAATCATTATTTTTTAAATATAAATTTGAAATTTTAATTGTTTTGATTGGCTTTTTGTGGATAGAATTTTTAAATTTTATTTTACAATTAAATATTCAAAATAGAATAAGTCCTGATGCTGAATCCTATTTTGAATCAGCGTATGATTTATATTTCTTACATGAAGGACATCAGTATCGACCTATTTTTTTGGCTTTAATTCATGGCATTCCATTTTTATTTGGTTGTTCTAATTTGGAAGTTTTTAAAGCATGTTATCCAATTAATTTTATATTTTGGATTGGAACTGCATTGTTACTTTTTAAAATATTATGCAATATTTTAACTTTAAAGAAATCATTTTACACAACTATAATTTCCATTTTTTTTATTGGAAGTGCAATTTGTATTTTTAATTTATATTCAGAAAATATTTATTTGTTTTTTATTGTTTTAGGTTTTTATTTCCTTCAAAAATACTATAAAACGTTTAAGTTTTTATATTTATCTGTTTCATTATCAATCTTTACAATTTCGATGTTAATCAAGCCTGGAGCTAAATTGTTGGCTGTTTTTTTTGTGTTGTTTTTTGTTAAAGAAGTTATGAAGAATTACAATAAAAAGGCAATTATTTTTTTGTATGGAAGTTTTTGTCTAGTACTTATTCAATGTGGACTTCTAAAAAAGCAATATGGAGATTTTACAATAAGTTATATTGATTCAGTGACTTACTATAATTATTTAGGCAGTAAGGCTGTTTGTTTAAGTGAAGGAAAAAAACTTAATCAACTAGATAATCCTAGGATGGATTATATTTTTTCAATATCAAATTCTGAAGCAAAAAAAATAGCTTTTGATGATTTAATAAATCAAATTTCAAATAATAAGTTTTATTTGTTTTACGCATATTTATCTGATGTTTATGATAATTCAACAGCTGGAAATACAGCTCTTGATTATACAATAAATATTAATAACACAACTTATTTTGATTTTTCAAAAGGTTTCTTTTTTACACTTTCAAAAGTTCAGAATATATTCTTTACAATTATTGGATTTTTTTTATCTGTATTTATGTTTTTTGCTTATTACAAGAAAGAACCTTATTTTAGTTTAATAAGTTTTTTTGTACTGTATACCATTCTTTTATCTGGAATTTCTTGTTCACAAGGCGATAGATTTCATCTTCCAGTCTTTTCTTTTGTTATTATTTTAATAGCAAAAAAAATATTTGATAAAACTAAACGCTCCTCTGAACCACTTCAAAAATAGCACCATCTTCACATTTAAGTGTTTTAGATGGAAATTTCATTAATAAAGCATAGTCATGTGTTGCCATAATGATAGTTTTACCATTGGCATTGATGTTTTTTAAAACCTCAAGTACTTCAGCGCTAGTTTGTGGGTCAAGATTTCCAGTTGGCTCATCTGCTAAAATTAATTCTGGGTCGTTTAACAAAGCTCTTGCAATAGCAACACGTTGTTGCTCTCCACCAGAAAGTTGGTGAGGCATTTTATTGGCAAAACCTTTCATTCCTACTTTATCTAAAACTTCATCAATTTTATTTTGCATTTCAGTCATGTCAACCCAACCTGTTGCTTTTAATACAAAAAGCATATTGTCATTCACATTTCTATCTGGAAGCAATTTAAAATCTTGAAAAACAATACCTATTTTTCTTCTCAAATAAGGAATGTCTTTTTCTTGTAGCGTCGCCAAATCATATTCTACAATATGACCTTCACCTTCTGTTAAAGGCAAATCTCCATAAAGTGTTTTCATAAAACTACTTTTTCCAGTTCCGGTTTTTCCAATGATGTAAAGGAATTCGCCGTGATTTACTTCAAGATTCACCTGAGATAAAATGACTTTATTTTCTTGATAAATAGTAACGTCTTTTAAAGATAATACTGGTTGTGACATAGGAAATTTTGTTTATTGGGTAAAAGTAATAAATTTTAGATATTAGATATAAGATTTTAGATATATAAATTTTGAAGTTTCCTAATTTAAAAACTTAACAAGTTGATTTTTATTGCTTCCTATCTTAATAATATCTTAAATTAGATTGTTAAGAAAAATGTTTATAATAAAACCAAACGATGTCTCGTTATACTTAGTAGAATGGTAATTTTGAATGATTATTAAAAAATATACGAAATGCGTAAAATAACAGCTTTTTTATTTTTAAATGTATTGGTTTCTGGCGCTACAATTTCGGCACAGCAAACTGCTATTTATACCAACCAACTTTCTGAATTTGATAGAGCTACAGACTTATACAACGACAAACAATATTTAGCCGCTCAGATTTTATTCGAAAAAGTGCAACAAAATAACAAAGAACAAGAAGTTCAAGCTGATTGTGCTTATTATATAGCCAATTGTGCGATTCGTTTAAATCAATCTGGTGCAGATAAATTGATGGAAGATTTTGTAGCGGATTATCCAACAAGTACTAAGCAAAATCAAGCTTACATTGGTGTTGCAACCTTCTATTTTGAAAACGGAAACTATCCACAAGCATTAGAATATTTCAATAAAGTTGACGAAAGTGCCTTGACTTATGATGAATTAGAGCGTTATAATTTTCAAAAAGGATATGCTTTTTTTACAGCAAAAAATAAAAAAGAGGCTACAGCTTATTTTAATAAAGTTGCTAATTCTAAAGAATATGGTTCACAAGCCAAATATTACTTAGGATTTATGGCTTATGAAGGTGATGATTACAAAGAAGCAACTAAGTATTTTGATCAAGTTTCTGGTGAAGAGAAATACAAAGAAAAGATGTCATATTTTCAAGCTGATATGAATTTTAAACTTGGAAATTTTCAAAAAGCAATCGATTTGGGTAAGGCTGCCATGGCAAAATCATCGGCTGTTGAAAAATCGGAATTGAATAAAATTATTGGAGAAAGTTATTTCAATTTGAAACAATATGGTGAAGCATTACCTTATTTGAAAGAGTATAACGGCAAAAAAGGAAAATGGAGTAACACTGATTTCTACCAATTAGGATATACATATTACCAACAAAAAGACTACGAAAACGCTATTTCGCAATTTAACAAGATTATTGATGGAAAGGATTTTGTTGCTCAAAATGCTTATTATCATTTAGGTGAAAGCTACATGAAAACCGACAAGAAGCAACAAGCTTTAAACGCTTTCAAGATTGCATCTGAAATGGATTTTGATAAGAAAATTCAAGAAGACGCCAATTTGAATTATGCTAAAATCAGTTATGAAATTGGAAATTCGTATCAATCGGTTCCAGACGTTTTATCTTCGTTTTTGGCAAAATATCCAAATTCACCTAGCAAAAATGAAATTGAAAACTTATTGATTAACTCGTATATCACTTCTAAAAATTACAAAGAAGCTTTGACTTTGTTGGAAAAAAATAAAAATCCAGAAAACAGATTGGCGTATCAAAAAGTGACTTTTTATAGAGGTTTAGAATTATATACAGACGGAGATTATCAAGAAGCTCAAAAGATGTTTTCCAAATCGTTGAAAGAACAAAAAGATGCAAAATTCTCAGCAAGAGCTACATTTTGGAAAGCCGAAACTGAATTTACTTTAGATAATTTCAACGAAGCATTGTTAAGTTTCAAGCAATTTGAAGGAATGACGGAAGCTAAAAACACACCTGAATTTAAAAATGTAAATTACAATATCGCTTATTGTTATTTCAAACAAAAGGAATATGACCAAGCAGGAAATTATTTTCAAGCGCAAATTGATGCTGTAAAAGATGATAAAATCCGATTGAATGATTCTTACTTGAGACTTGGAGACAGCCGTTTTGTAACTTCCAAATATTGGCCAGCAATGGATGCTTACAATAAAGCCATCGAATTAAAAAGTGTTGACGCTGATTATGCAGCCTTTCAAAAAGCAATTTCTTATGGTTTTGTGAGTAAAAATGATAAGAAAATTGAAGACTTTAATAAGTTTTTGTCAACTTTCAAAACCTCTCAATATCGTGATGATGCCTTGTTTGAATTAGGAAATACTTATGTTGCAGATAATAAAACTGATTTAGCAATTAAAACTTACGATCAATTATTATCAGAGTTTAAAAACGGTTCTTATTCATCAAAAGCTGTTTTACGCCAAGGATTGATTTATTACAATGCAAATAAAGATAATGAAGCAATAACAAAATTTAAAAAAGTAGCTGCCGATTATCCAAGAACGCCAGAAGCATTAGAAGCAGTTTCTACAGCAAGATTAATTTATGTTGATAACGGAAAAGTAGATGAATATGCGACTTGGGTAAGAACTTTAGATTTCGTTGAAGTTTCTGATGCTGAATTAGATAATGATACTTATGAAGCTGCTGAAAAACAATATTTGCAAAATAATACCAAACAAGCCATCGCAACTTTAAGTAGCTATGTGGCTAAATTTCCAAAAGGAATTCATGCTTTGAAAGCCAATTTCTATTTAGCACAATCGTATTATGCTGATGGTTTGGAAACAAATTCAATTCCAAATTATGAATATGTAATTGCACAATCAAAAAGCGAATTTACAGAACAATCGTTAGCGCGTTTATGTGAAATTCATTTGAAAAAAGATGATTTTACTAAAGCAATTCCAGTTTTAAAAAGATTAGAAACAGAAGCTGATTTTCCACAAAACGTAACTTTTGCTCAAGCAAATTTAATGAGAGCGTATTATTCACAAAAAGATTATCCAAATTCGGTAGTTTATGCTGATAAAGTTTTGGCAAATCCAAAAACCGATAATAAAGTAAAAAGTGATGCTCAAATTATTGTAGCACGTTCAGCAATAAAAGCAAATGACGAAGCTAAAGCAAGAACAGCTTATGCTAATTTATTGAAAATTGCAAAAGGTGAATTAGCAGCTGAGGCATTGTTTTATGATGCTTATTTCAAAAATAAAGATGGAAAATTTGCTGAATCTAATAAAGTGGTTCAAAAAATTGCCAAAGACTATTCAGGTTATAAATATTTTGGAGCCAAAGGTTTAGTTGTTATGGCGAAAAATTATTACGGATTGAAAGATAGTTTCCAAGCAACAGCAATTTTAGAAGGTGTAATAGAAAATTTTGCAGAATTCACCGATGTTGTAGAAGAAGCCAAAACAGAATTGAATACTATTAAATCAGAGGAAAGTAAAACGAATTCTTCTATTGAAAAATAAACTTTGTTTAAACTCTGTGCAATAAAAAATAAAAAAAATGAAAATCAATTTCCAATATAAAATCGCAATAGTAACTGTTCTTTTAGGAACTCAAATCACTTTTGCTCAAAAGAAAGACGAAAACATCGGTACTGAAGTCGTAAACGTTGTTAAACCATACACACCAACTATTTCAGATGCTTTTAAAGTAAAAGAAACACCATCTTTAGAAGACGATGATAACACTAAAAAAGAGAATATTCAGTACAATATTTTCTCTTTCCCAGTAGCTTCAACATTTACACCTTCTAAAGGAAAAGCAGCTGGAGTTGATAAAGGAAAGCAAGAAAAATTGTATAGCAATTACGCTACTTTAGCAGCAGGAAACTATGGAAATATCAATGCCGAATTGTTTGTAACGCAAACATTAGAAAGTGGTGATTATGTAGGAGCAATGCTACGTCATCTTTCCTCTCAAGGCGGAATTAAAGATTTGGATTTAGATGATAAATTTTCAAACTCTTCAATAGATTTAACTTACGGAAGTAAATCTAGAAATCTATCATGGAATGCCGATTTAGGTTACCAACGACAAATGTATAATTGGTATGGTTTGAATCCATTGTTTTATGAAAATTTTATTCCTGCCGATAAGGATGCTTTTATTAACGGAATCGATTCTAAACAAACCTATCAAACCATTTCACTTGGTGGAAGATTAGCGCTTGGAGAAAGTGTTTTGAAAGAGGCAACAATCAAATTCAATCGTTTTTCAGATGCTTTTTCTTCTGGAGAAAATCGTTTGGTTGCAAAACCGTCTCTTGCATTTGATGTTATGGATGAAAAGATAAAAGTAGATTTTGTTTTTGATTACATCAATGGTAAGTTTGACAAAGATTATAATGGCATAACTGAGTTGAAATATGGTTACACAAATGTTGGAATGAAACCAAGTTTCCAAATTAATAAAGATGATTTATCTGTAAATTTAGGTGTTGGATTCTTTTATAGCATGGCAACAGAATCTGGAAAAAATAAATTCTTTATCTATCCAAATATTACAGCATCTTACAAAGTGGTTGGCGATTTAATGGTAGCTTATGCTGGAGCAGAAGGAGCTTTAAAACAAAATTCGTATCAAGAATTAGTTCAAGAAAATTTTTTCGTTTCACCAACATTAGGAATTGGACCAACCGACCAAAAATTTGATATTTACGTTGGATTAAAAGGTAAATTAGCCAATACTATCGGATATAACATTCGTGGTTCGTTACTGAATGAAGGAGGTAAACCAATGTTTATTAGCAATCAAATCCCATTTTCAAACAATAACAAAAATGGATATACCTTCGGAAATTCATTTAATGTAGTTTATGACGATGTTAAAACAGTGAGTTTTTATGGTGAATTAAAAGCTGATTTCTCTAAAAATGTATCTTTTGGTGTTAATGGAACTTTTAGTAGTTACACAACAGATACACAAGAAGAAGCTTGGAATTTACCTGCATTACAACTAGGAGCTAATTTAGATTTTAATATTACCGACAAATGGTATGCAGGAACAAGTGTTTTCTTTGTTGGAGAACGAAAAGATATCAACTATAAAAATGACCCAGTTTCATTTCCGTTAACTATTATTCTATCTGAAACAAAAACTCTTGACAGTTATTTTGATTTAAATGCTCACGTTGGTTATAAATATAATGACCGACTGACCTTTTTTGTGAAAGGGAATAACTTAGCCAATCAAAATTACCAAAGATGGATAAACTATCCAGTGCAAGGTGTGCAAGGATTATTAGGCGCTAATTATAAATTTGATTTTTAATTTTATTGCCACAAAGCCACGAAGTCACAAAGAAAATTTAAGATTAAGGTTCATTTTCTTTGATATTTTATAAAAATAATTTTTTAAATCTTAATGAATCTTTATATCTCAATGCTTTTAAACTTTTTTTAATTTTTCTAATATTTTTAATAATAAACTTCGTGCCTTTGTGTCTTTGTGGCAAATTATATGAAAAAACAAATCCTTCAACAACACCAACTATTACTTCAAGACAAAATCGATGTGTTCCGAGATATGATTTCCGGATTGACTGAAGATGCTCAAAACGATGCTAAAGGTTCGGCTGGTGATAAGCATGAAACGGCTTTGTCAATGATGCACATTGAACAAGAAAAACTCAACCACAAACTAAAAGAAATTCTCGACCAAAAAGCAATTCTTGATAAAATTGACGCTTCCGCAAATCATACTAAAATCGCTTTAGGAAGTTTGGTTCAAGCCAATGGAATGTTCTTATTCATAAGCGCGGCTTTACCAAAAATCACTATTGAAGATAAGACTATTATTGCTGTTTCACCACAATCACCTTTAGGAAGTAAGTTGATGGGAAATCAAGTGGGTTTTGAGTTTGAAATTAATACAACTAGATATAAAATTCAATCAATCCTTTAAAAATCTGCGTAAATCAGTAAAATCCGTTTAATCTGTGGCAAATGAATTACAATCTCTAACACAAAACCACAATTCAAAACAATTTTACTTTATAATTTTCATATAAAATCATTTTTTAGTTTCAATTTATAACTAATTATTCTTTTTTGGTTTTAATAATTGAAGTATTAACTCAATTTTGCTTCATAATAAAAAATAAAAAGAAAAGATTATGTGTGGAATTGTATGCGCCTTTGATTTAAAACAAAAATCAGAATCATTAAGACCTCAAGTATTAGAAATGGCTAAAATCATCCGTCATCGCGGACCAGATTGGAGCGGAATTTTTAGTAACGATAAAGCTATATTAGCTCACGAACGATTAGCAATTGTTGATCCAGCTTCTGGCAAACAACCTTTGTTTAGTCAAGATAAAAGTTTGGTTCTTGCTGCTAATGGAGAAATTTATAACCATAGAGAATTACGCAAGCAATTTGAAGGCAAATATCAGTTTCAAACTGAAAGCGATTGCGAAGTAATTCTTGCTTTATACAAAGAAAAAGGAGTTCACTTTATAGACGAAATGAACGGAATTTTTGGATTTGCAATCTACGATGTTGAAAAAGACGAATATTTCGTTGCTCGCGACCACATGGGAATTATTCCATTATACATCGGTTGGGACCAATACGGAACATTTTATGTAGCTTCAGAACTTAAAGCTTTAGAAGGATATTGCACAAAAATAGAGTTATTTCCACCAGGACATTATATGTCAAGTAAAGATGGTGAATTCGTAAAATGGTACAACAGAGAATGGACCGAATACGATGCTGTAAAAGATAACGCAACTAGTATAGAAGAAATAAAAACTGCTTTAGAAGCAGCAGTTCACCGTCAATTGATGAGTGATGTTCCTTATGGGGTTTTACTTTCTGGAGGTTTAGATTCGTCTATTACATCAGCTATTGCTAAAAAATATGCACAAAAAAGAATCGAATCAGGAGACACAGTTGATGCTTGGTATCCACAATTGCATTCGTTTGCTGTTGGTTTAGAAGGTTCACCAGATTTAGCCGCAGCTAGAAAAGTGGCAGACCATTTAGGAACGATTCATCACGAAATTAAGTTCACAATTCAAGAAGGTTTAGATGCAGTTCGTGACGTGATTTATAATTTAGAAACTTATGATGTTACTACAATTCGTGCATCAACACCAATGTATTTAATGGCAAGAGTTATTAAATCTATGGGAATCAAAATGGTACTTTCTGGCGAAGGTTCTGATGAGTTGTTTGGTGGTTATTTGTATTTCCATAGAGCTCCAAATGCAAGAGAATTCCATGAAGAAACCGTACGTAAATTAAGTAAATTACACATGTACGATTGCTTGCGTGCCAACAAAAGTTTGGCAGCTTGGGGAATTGAAGGACGCGTACCATTTCTAGATAAAGAATTCATGGATGTTGCCATGCGCATCAATCCACAAGATAAAATGATTAACGGCGAACGCATGGAAAAATGGGTTTTACGTAAAGCATTCGAAGATATGTTGCCAGCAAGTGTAGCTTGGCGTCAAAAAGAACAATTCAGCGATGGAGTAGGTTACAGTTGGATTGACACTTTAAAAGAAATGGTTGCAAAAGAAATTTCTGATGAGCAATTGGCGAATGCAAAATTCAAATTCCCAATTCAAACACCTACATCCAAAGAAGAATATTATTATCGATCCTTGTTTACAGAGCATTTCCCAAGTGATACAGCAGCACTTTGTGTTCCACAAGAAGCTAGCGTTGCTTGTAGTACCAAAATCGCATTAGAATGGGATGAAGCTTTCAAAAATATGAATGATCCATCAGGAAGAGCCGTGGCAAATGTTCACGATGACGCCTATGTAAAAGCATAAAGTCAAGCGTAGTTTCTTGACTTTAGATTGAAGTTTAGTTTGTTTGTTTAAAACGCTTGTCATTTATGATAGGCGTTTTTGTTTACTCTGAAAACTGCGAACTGAAAACTGAATACTTTTTAAAAGGAGCGAATGGTCAGTTATTTATCAGTAATCCATATTCCTGCTTTCCATTCCAAGTTTTTCTTTTGTTGCCTTCGAGTAACCTCAGGCAACAAAAGAAAAAGCTTTCCATTGCAATCAGGGCTAGCTAGCATTTGTCAGTATATCAATCAATTATAAAAACCACTGTTGTCTAAACTTCGAAAAATCGTTTTAAATCAATTAAAATTTATTAAAAGATAAATGTTAATAACTTCTACGACAAAATGCTTTAAAATGCTTTAAAATCATCTTAATAATTATATATTTGCGTGTTAGACAAAAATCATACATACGATATAATTTATTATGAGCGAAGAAATTAAAAAAAATAGCTATTCAGCCGACAGTATTCAGGCATTAGAAGGAATGGAGCACGTTAGAATGCGTCCTTCCATGTACATTGGAGATACTGGCGTTAGAGGTTTACACCATTTAGTTTATGAAGTAGTAGATAACTCAATCGATGAGGCTTTAGCAGGTCATTGTGATACTATTGGAGTTTTTATTAACGAAGATAATTCAGTTTCTGTTGAAGATAACGGTCGTGGTATTCCAGTTGATATGCACAAAAAAGAAGGTGTTTCTGCTCTTGAAGTAGTAATGACCAAAATTGGTGCCGGTGGAAAATTCGACAAAGATTCATATAAAGTTTCTGGAGGTCTTCACGGAGTTGGAGTTTCTTGCGTTAATGCACTTTCTGATAATTTAAAAGCAACCGTTTTTAGAGACGGAAAAATATACGAGCAAGAATACGAAAGAGGAAAAGCAATGTATCCTGTTAAGCAAGTTGGAACAACCGACAAGCGAGGTACAATGGTTACTTTTCATCCTGATAAAACTATCTTTACTCAAACAATAGAGTATAACTACGATACTTTAGCAGCTCGTATGCGTGAGTTGTCTTTCCTTAACAAAGGAATTAGAATTACATTAACTGACAAACGTCGTACAAAAGATAACGGAGAATACGAAGGTGAAGTTTTTCATTCAAAAGAAGGATTGAAAGAATTCGTTAAGTTCTTAGATATGGGTCGTGAGCCAATTATTTCTCACGTAATTAGTATGGAGCACGAAAAAGGAGAAATTCCTGTTGAGGTTGCTTTAGTTTACAATACTAGTTATTCTGAAAACATTTTTTCTTATGTAAATAATATCAATACTCACGAAGGAGGAACGCACTTACAAGGCTTCCGTATGGGATTAACTCGTACGTTGAAAAAATATGCTGATGCTTCAGGATTATTAGATAAATTGAAATTCGAAATCGCAGGTGATGACTTCCGTGAAGGATTAACAGCTATTATTTCGGTTAAAGTTTCTGAACCACAATTCGAAGGTCAAACTAAAACCAAATTAGGAAATAGAGAAGTAGTTTCTCCAGTTTCTCAAGCGGTTTCTGAAATGCTTGAAAATTATTTGGAAGAAAATCCAAACGATGCTAAAATCATTGTTCAAAAAGTAATCCTTGCTGCTCAAGCGCGTCACGCTGCCAAAAAAGCACGTGAAATGGTACAACGTAAAACCGTTTTAGGTGGTGGAAGTTTACCAGGAAAACTATCGGATTGTTCAGAACAAGATCCAGCAAAATGCGAAGTTTACTTAGTCGAAGGAGATTCGGCTGGTGGAACGGCAAAACAAGGTCGTGATAGAAACTTTCAAGCCATCATGCCATTAAGAGGTAAGATTTTGAATGTTGAAAAAGCGATGCACCACAAAGTTTTTGAAAACGAAGAAATCAGAAATATCTTCACTGCTCTTGGTGTAACTATTGGAACAGAAGAAGATTCTAAAGCATTAAATTTAGAAAAATTGAGATACCACAAAGTAATTATTATGTGTGATGCCGATGTCGATGGTAGTCACATTGCTACTTTGATTCTTACGTTCTTCTTCCGTTTTATGCGAGAATTGATTGAAGGCGGTCACGTTTATATTGCTGCGCCACCTTTATATTTAGTTAAAAAAGGAAACAAAAAAGAATATGCTTGGACAGATGATCAACGTGATGCTGCTAATGAAAGAATGGGAGGAAGCGCAGCAATTCAGCGTTACAAAGGTCTTGGAGAAATGAATGCGGAACAATTATGGGAAACTACAATGGATCCAAATTTCAGAACTTTACGTCAAGTTACTATTGATAATTTAACTGAGGCAGATAGAGTATTCTCAATGTTGATGGGTGATGAAGTTCCGCCAAGAAGAGAATTTATCGAGAAGAATGCTGTTTACGCAAACATCGATGCGTAATAAGTTTTTACAATATATAATGATAGGGATTTGTCTGATTTTTTCGGGCAAATCCTTTTCTCAATCTATACAAACGATAGAAGATATTGGTTTGTTTCTAACAGATGCAACATTTTACTCTGAAAAATACATTACTCCAGCTACTGATGCTGCTGTATATCAAGCATCTTCAGGTTGGATGACTTCTCCAAAAAAGAGAAAATTGTATGATGTAACCTTGAGTTTGCATGGTAATGTGTTTTTTGTACCAAAAAGAGACAGAAGCTTTGAAATTAAAAACTCTGATTTTTCTTTTTTTACCATAGAAAATAATTCTTCAGCAACAGTTCCAACTGCTTTAGGTAGTGATTCACAATACTATTTAATTGGAGAAATTGACAATAACCAAGTTCGTATTGAAACACCAAAAGGAGTCAATCAAGAAACTATTATTTATCCCTATTTGCAAGGTTCAATCTCACTTTGGAAAGGATTTGAAGCTGTTGTTAAATTTTCTTCAAAAGTCAAATTAAAACGTGGAGATTATCAAGTATACGGATTTGGATTAAAACACAATTTTAGTCAGTATTTCAAATCACTAGAATCAAAAAAGATACATTTAGCTGGATTAGTAGCTTACTCAAAAGAAGAAATAAGTTTTGGATTTTTAGACACTTATACTAATTATGGTAATTTAGGTATTAATGAGATTACAGGAGAAGTAGATACATGGCAATTTCAGCTGAGTGCATCTAAAGAATGGAAGAGATTTGAATTAATGACAAGTCTTATTACAAATCAAAGTGATTTTAAATACTATTTGTCTGGACCAAAAGGTGAAATAGAAAATGTTATTCCGGTGCAATATATTTTGAACGAAAAACTAAAAGATATTTACAAATCAAAATTTAATACTATTGGAGAAATCTCAGGTAGATATCAATTTAGCAAAATTTATGTTCAAACTTCATTTGCTTTTGGTAAATTTGTAAACACAAACTTATCCGTACAATACGAATTTTAATTTTTATCAATATAAATAAACACACAATACAATGAAAGTTACCATAGTAGGAGCAGGAAACGTAGGAGCTACATGCGCAGACGCTATTGCTTACAGAAGAATTGCGAGTGAAATCGTATTATTAGACATTAGAGAAGGATTTGCAGAAGGGAAAGCTTTAGACATTATGCAAACGCAAACTACTTTAGGATTCAATACAAAGGTTTCTGGAAGTACAAACGACTATTCAAAAACTGCAGGAAGTGATGTAGTAGTTATTACATCTGGAATTCCAAGAAAACCAGGAATGACTCGTGAAGAGTTAATCGGAATTAATGCAGGAATTGTAAAAGGAGTGGCTGAAAATTTATTAGCACATTCACCAAATGCAATTGTTGTTGTAGTTTCTAATCCAATGGATACAATGACATATTTGACATTGAAAGCTACTGGATTGCCAAAAAATAGAATTATTGGAATGGGAGGAACTTTAGATAGTTCACGTTTCAAAACTTATTTATCTCTAGCTTTAGACAAACCAGCTAACGATATTCAAGGAATGGTTATTGGTGGTCACGGAGATACTACTATGATTCCTTTAACAAGATTGGCATCTTACAATGGAGTACCAGTTTCAGAATTTTTATCAGCTGATGAATTAGCAAAAGTTTCTGCAGATACAATGGTTGGTGGAGCAACTCTTACAGCTTTATTAGGAACTTCTGCATGGTATGCACCAGGAGCTTCTGTAGCATTTTTAGTTGATTCAATTTTAAATGATCAAAAGAAAATGATTCCTTGTTCAGTAATGTTAGAAGGTGAATACGGACAAAGCGATATCTGTATCGGAGTACCATGTATCATCGGAAGAAATGGTATTGAAAAAATTGTAAACATTGAATTAAACGAAGAAGAAAAAGCAAAATTTGCTAAGAGTGCAGATGCAGTTAGAGCAATGAATGGTGATTTGAAATCGATTTTATCATAAATTAAAATACAACAGATTAAAAAGACTGCATTTTTGCAGTCTTTTTTTTGATATTAATGTGTAAATAATTTGTTAATCTTTAGGTTAATTATATATTTGCACGTTTCAAAAAACGTGTACAAAAGTATTTTTATTGATTTACATTGAAAATCAATGTCTTACTTTATATTTACTTGTTTTTTTAACCCAACAAACAAAAATTAATTAATTTTTAGTAATAATGCAGAATAAAGGACTTATTAAATTTTTCGCAATTCTATTTGCACTGGTAAGTATTTACCAACTTTCTTTCACATTTGTATCTAACGGTGTTCAAAATGACGCTAAAGCATTTGCAAAAGGAAACCAAGATAAAGAAATAGAATATCTAAACGATATTAAAAACAAAAAGGTTTTTAGTATGTTTGGACTTGTTGATTACACTTATGATGAGGTAGTCGGTAAACAAATCAACAAAGGTCTTGACCTTGAAGGAGGAATCAACGTTATTCTTCAAATTTCGGTTAAAGATGTTTTGAAAGGTCTTTCTAACAATTCTAAAAATGCCGTTTTCAATAAAGCATTAGAAGATGCAAAGGTTAATCAACAAGGAAATCAATCTTATTTAGATGCTTTCTTTGTGGCTTTTGATGCTATCAAAGGTGATACAAAATTGGCTTCTCCAGATATTTTTGCAAACAAAAATTTATCTGACGAAATCAATTTTAAAATGTCTGATGAGGAAACTAAAAAAGTTATCAGAAGAAAAGTTGATGAATCAGTTGAATCTGCTTTTGGCGTATTAAGAAAACGTATCGATAAATTTGGTGTTACTCAACCAAACATTGCTAAACTTGGACAAACAGGAAGAATTCTTGTTGAATTACCAGGTGCTAAAGATGTTGACCGTATTAAAAAATTATTACAATCAACAGCTCAATTAGAGTTTTGGGAAACTTACAAAATTGATGAAGTAGGTGGTTTCTTAATGGCTGCAAATGACGCTTTGAAAGCTACTGAAAAGAATGCAACTACTCCAGAAGTAAAAACTGTAACAAACGATTCTATTAAAGATATGTTAGCTAATAAAGCTAATGATTCTGTTGCTTCTAAAAAAGGAGGTAATCCTATATTAGATAAATTTGTAGGTCAAGGTGGTGGACCAATTTTAGGTATTGTTTCAGTAAAAGATACAGCTAAAATTAACTCTTATTTAAAAAGAGCAGATATTCGTTCTTTATTACCAGCTGACAAACGTTTTGCGAAATTTGTTTGGGGTAAACCAACCATTACTAAAGACGAAAAAACTAAAGCTGATATTGAAACTTTTGAACTTTATGCTTTAAAAGGAAATAAAGATGATGTTGCACCTTTAAGTGGTGGAGTTATCACTGACGCAAGAGATACTTTTGATCAATTAGGTAAGCCTGCTGTTTCTATGCAAATGAATGGTCAAGGTGCTAAAGTATGGGAGCAATTAACAGGAAATGCATTTACAACTAAAGGTTATATTGCTATTGCACTTGATGATGTAGTTTATTCTGCTCCAGGTGTTTCTACGGGACCAATTGCTGGTGGTAGATCAGAAATTTCAGGAAATTTTGATGTTACTGAAACTAAAGATTTAGCGAATGTATTAAGAGCTGGTAAATTGCCTGCTGCTGCAGAAATTGTTCAATCAGAAGTTGTTGGACCATCATTAGGAGAGAAAGCTATTCATGCTGGATTTATTTCTTCTATTGTAGGTTTCTTATTAGTTTGTTTATGGATGGTATTCTACTATGGTAGAGCTGGTTGGTATGCAAATATTGCATTATTAGTAAACTTACTTTTCTTATTCGGAATTTTAGCAAGTTTAGGTGCTGTATTGACTTTACCTGGTATTGCAGGTATCGTGTTAACACTTGGTACTGCTGTAGATGCAAACATCATTATATATGAAAGAGCAAAAGAAGAATTGCGTGAAGGAAAAACTTTAGGTGATGCAGTTGTTGCTTCTTACGGATGGAAAGGAGCAATGCGTTCTATTATTGATGCAAACGTTACTCACGTATTAACTGGAGCTATCTTATTTATTTTTGGAACTGGACCAATTCAAGGTTTTGCTACTACTTTATTAATTGGTATAGTAACTTCTTTATTTACTTCAATCTTTATTGCAAGAATCTTTATTGATAAAGATATTGCTAATAATAGAAGTTTAACATTCACAACGCCATTAACTAAAAATTGGTTTACAGGTTTCCACTTCGACTTTATTGGAGTTAAAAAATGGACCTACTTATTCTCATCTGCAGTGGTTGTAGTGAGTTTAGTTTCAATTTTCTTTTTAAACGGTCTTGACGAAGGTGTTGATTTTGTGGGAGGAAGAACTTTCCAAGTAAAATTTGAAAAAGCAGTAGAGCCAACTCAAGTTTCTGAAGAATTATCTAAAGAATTTGGAACTACAGTTGAAGCAAAAGTATTTGGTGATGATGATCAGTTAAAATTGACTACTAAATATAAAATCAAAGAAGAAAGTGCTAACGTAGATGAAGAAGTAAATAAAAAGTTATATAAAGTTTTAGGTAAATATTATACTAAAACTTCTTATGAAAACTTTATCAATTCATACGATGGTAAACAATTAGGAGTTTTACAAGCTTCTAAAGTTGGAGCAGCTATCTCTGCAGATATCAAAACTAACTCTTTCTGGGCTGTTATTGGTGCAATGCTAGTTGTTGGACTTTATTTAGTGATTTCATTCCGTAAATGGCAATATTCATTAGGTGCTATCGCTGCTGTATTACATGACGTTATCTTTGTATTAGGATTATACTCATTATTATATAAAGTGATGCCTTTCCACATGGAAATGGATCAGCACTTCATCGCGGCTATCTTAACGGTTATTGGATATTCTATGAACGATACTGTAATTGTATTTGACAGAATTAGAGAGTTCTTAGCTGGAAATGTAAAAGGTAGTTTCAAAGAAGTAGTAAATGCTTCTATTAATACTACATTATCAAGAACATTGAATACGTCTTTAACTATGATTTTAGTATTGTTAATCATGTTTATTTTCGGTGGTGAATCTATTAGAGGATTTATCTTTGCAATGCTTGTTGGTATTGTTGTAGGAACATACTCATCTTTATTTATTGCAACACCAGTTTTAGTTGACTCAATGAATAAGAAAGATATTAAAGAAATTGAAGAGCGTCACCATTCATAAGTGAACTGCCTATAAATATAAAAGCTACCTTGTTTAAGGTAGCTTTTTTTATGTATTAAAGTTTAATATTTGGTCTTGGTTCAATGTATTAGTTCTCAAATAAGTTTAAACTCTATCATTGTTAAAGTCATTTTTATTTTATCCAACCGACTTTTCTTTTCCAAAGGTTGAATTCTTTTTCTCTTTCATGTAGATTTTTTGGAACCCTTTGGTTTTCGCTTTCTGCTCGTAATCTTATGATTTTCGTTTGTTCTTCAAGAGTATTGAGTCCAATTTTTAATCTTCGAATGTTAACTTTTAAAAGGTCATCATATTCATTAGGACTTAACTCTCCATTTTTGTTCCAATCAAATTGAGTTCCGTATAATTGAGGCTTTCCTTCTAGTACATTTATTCTATCCTTTAAACTAGCCAAATTCTTTTCATAAACTTTGTTTTCCAGAGCTACATTTTCTAAAAGTTTTAGGCACTTCTTCATAAAGTCTGGTTTACTTATAGAATGTTGAATAATCAACCAAGCCGATTCACTAGCCTCAATTCCGACTTTTTCAATGGTTGGAAAACCAATTTCGTCAATAATTTCATTTAGTTTTTCTGCATTTTTTATATGAAGAGTTTCCATTTCATTGTTGTAACCTTCAGATAGCTTTTTTTCTTTAATAAGTTTCTCTCGAAACTTTAAATCAGCATCTTTTAATTCAATTATCAATTTAGCAATTTTTGGAAAATTCATTTTGCAGTTAAATTTAAGTTTCTGATGAGCTAAAATAGAAACTAATTGTTTTTTTTAATCAGTTATTAAAACTATTTTGATTGTAAAAAAAAAGAGAACCATGTTAGTTCTCTTCTTATATATTGGTATAAAATTTTAAATTTTTATATCATCAGGAAGAGGTTCTTCTGCCATAAACAAATAATATAAACCTACTAAAATAAAAGGAACACTTAGCCATTGTCCTGTTGTAAATAGTCCAAGAGCACTCTCGAAACCACCTTGACTTTCTTTTACATACTCTACTACAAAACGAACGGTCCATAAAAGGATTAGAAAAATTCCAAAAATTAAACCATGTTTCCTTGGAGTATCTGTTTTCCAATACAAGAATAACAAGATAAAAAACACAAAAATATAGGCAAAAGCTTCATAAAGTTGTGCAGGATGCTTTAAAGGAACTTCAGCAAGTAGGTTTGCAAATTTTGGATTGTTTACAATAGCATCATAAGCTAAATCTGGATTTGCAATCTGAGTTTGATTCATGGCATCTTGGGGTGAAAAGTAATCTCTTACGAATTTAATTCCAAAAGTTTCATTGGTAGTTATTTTTCCAACAATTTCAGAATTAAAGAAGTTACCTAATCTTACAAAAATAGCACCACAAGCTACAGGTATCACAACTCTATCTAAAACCCAAAGTAAAGGTTTGTTTACTACTTTTTTGCTGTAAAAGTACATTACAATTATTATTGAAATTGCAGCTCCATGGCTTGCTAATCCTGCAAAACCTGTAAATTGAAATTCTGGTTCAAACTTAAAAGGAAGCAATATTTCAAGTGGATGATTTCTAAAGTATTCCCAATCATAAAAAAATACATGTCCTAAACGTGCACCAAACAAAGTAGCTAAAACTGTCCATACGAAAAGAGTGTCCAATTTATCTAAAGGTTCTTTTTCGTTTATAAAAATCTTTTTCATGATGTACCAACCTAATCCAAATGCAATTACAAACATTAAGCTGTAAAACCTCAAATTAAGTGAGCCAATGTGTATTCCTTCTGACGGATTCCAAATCATTTTTTGTATTTTTTAATATGAATTTTATCAAAAATAGTAATTTTAAAATTACTTAATTCTAAAATTATGTTATTTATGAGTACATTTTTTTTCAGGGACAGGGTCATAACCAGATTTTCCCCATGGATGACAACTTAAAATTCGTTTAATTCCTAAATAAAATCCTTTTATCAATCCATGAACTTTCAAGGCTTCAAGAAAATAACTGGAACATGTAGGTTCGAATCGACAAGTTGAAGGAGTGAATGGTGATATTGCTTCTTGATAAAACCGAATAAGTAGTACAAGAGGAAAAATAATTATTTTTTTCACCATTTGAATTTTGATTAAACACTAAAGGATGTTCCTTCTTTTCCGTCTTTTAGTTGAATACCAAGTGCTAATAATTTATCTCTAATTTCGTCTGAAAGTGCCCAGTTTTTATTGGCTCTTGCTTCATTTCGCATTTCAATTAGCATTTCGACAACACCTTCTAATTTTTCTGAGTTATTTCCAGAAGATTTTTCATTTCTAATACCTAAAACTTCAAAAGTAAATTCCTCTAAAGTCGTTTTTAATAATTCTAAATCAGCTGAAGTTATTGATTCTCTTTTATCATTAAGTAAATTTACAAAACGTATTCCTTCAAAAAGTAGAGCGATTAAAATAGGAGTATTGAAATCATCATTCATTGCATCATAACAACTTTGGCTCCAAGAAGAAATATCTAAAGTAGAAGAAGAACTTGTTTGAATATCGTTCAAAAGTTGAAGACCTTCCATCAATCTATTGAAGCCTTTTTCACTTGCTACCATTGCATCGTTAGAAATATCTAAAACACTTCTATAATGAGCTTGTAAAAAGCAAAAACGAACTACATTTGGGTGAAAAGGTTTTTCAAAAAAATTATTTCCACCTTCAATCAGTTCCATTGGAAGAATATAATTTCCAGTAGATTTACTCATTCTTAAACCGTTCATTGTTAGCATGTTTGTATGCATCCAATGTCTTACTGGTGAAACTCCATTGCAAGCTTTTCCTTGTGCAATTTCACATTCGTGATGAGGAAATTTCAAATCCATTCCGCCACCGTGAATATCAAATTGTTCTCCAAGATATTTAGTACTCATTGCTGTACACTCAAGATGCCAACCAGGAAAACCTTCGCCCCAAGGAGAGTTCCATCGCATAATGTGAGCAGGAGTCGCATGTTTCCACAATGCAAAATCTTGTGGATTTTTTTTCTCGTTTTGACCATCCAAATCACGAGTGTTTGCTAGTAATTCTTCAACATTTCGGTTGTTTAATTCACCATAATTCAAACCTCTTTTGTTATACTCTAAAACGTCAAAATAAACCGATCCATTGCTTTCATAAGCAAATCCTTCATCTATCAATTTTTGAGTTAATTCTATTTGTTCAAGTATATGACCAGTTGCTGTTGGTTCAATATTTGGAGGAAGAAAATTGAATAAATCCAATACTTTGTGAAAATCAACAGTATATTTTTGAACCACTTCCATGGGTTCTAATTTTTCTAATCTTGATTGTTTTACAAATCTGTCATTTTCAATATCTCCATCATCTGTTAAATGTCCAGCATCAGTGATATTTCTAACATAACGAACTTTATAATCTAAATGTAAAAGGTATCTGTAAATAACATCAAAACTCATAAAAGTTCTAACATTACCTAGATGTACATTGCTATATACAGTTGGTCCACAAACATACATTCCAATAGTGCCATCTGTTATTGGAGAGAAAATTTCTTTTTCTCCAGAAAGAGAATTATAAATTTTAAGTGTTTGATTTTTATAAAGTTGCATATTGTATTTATTGTTTTATTGATGTGTAAATGATTAGAAATCTAAAAATTTGTATCTAATTTTATGTAATCTAAAAATTCTCTTCTAACTATATCATCTTTAAATTTTCCTCCAAATTCAGCAGTAACAGTGCTACTTTCAATATCTCTTATTCCACGAGAATTTACACAAAGATGTTTGGCATCAATAATACAAGCTACATTTTCAGTGTTTAAAACTTTTTGAAGTTCTTTAACAATTTGAATGGTTAATCTTTCTTGAACTTGAGGTCTTTTAGCAAAATAATCTACAACTCTGTTCATTTTAGACAATCCAACTACAGTTCCATTTGAGATATAAGCAATATGAGCTCGTCCCACTATTGGTAGTAAGTGATGCTCACAAGTTGAATAAACAGTAATGTTTTTTTCAACCAACATTTCGTTGTATTTGTATTTATTGTCAAAAGTAGAAGAACTTGGTTTTTTATTTGGATTCAAACCGCCAAATATTTCTTTAACAAACATTTTTGCCACACGATTGGGTGTGCCTTTTAAACTATCGTCAGTTAGGTCCATTCCAAGAGTGAAAAGTATATTTTCGACATCTTTTTTTATTAATTCGATTTTCTCCTCATCCGTTTTCTCAAAAGCATCTTTTCTTAGAGGTGTTTGCTCATTTGTGGCAATATGATTGTTTCCGATTTCGTCGGCAAATTCTTCGTTATTGGTCATTTTTTAATAAGATTTTTTTAGCAAATTTTAATTGCAAAGATAAATATTATTGAAATATAATTAGCAATGGAATCTCTATTTTTAAAAATTAGAAATTTTAAGATAAATTTTGGTTAAATTTATGTATATTTCGCTCCTTAAAATGTATTATGCAATGAAAAGAAATACTCTAATTATATTGTTAAGTTGCCTGTTTATCAATGTTATAACGGCTCAAAATTTATTAGTTAATGGTAATTTTGAATCTGGTGGAATAGGTGTAGGATTTAACATCAATAGTACTGGATATAATTATGTTGCAACTCCAACTGGAACGACTACAGCTGGTGATTATTCATTTGGAGGAGATCCGTTTCCCTATAATACGTCTAATTTTATAAGCGGTTTTGATCATACAACTGGTTTAGCAACTGGTAGAATGATGATTATTGATGGAAGCACAGATGGCGGAAATCCAAGTTTTTGGAAAGCTGGTAATTCTGGAGGTGGAGTTTGCGGATTAACTATTGGAGCAACATATACTTTTCGTTATTGGGTAAAAACAATTTCTACAAATGTAACAGGGGTGTCGACACAACCAGATATTAGAGTAGTTTTTAATAATGCAACAGTTTTAACATCGCCACCAAGTTTTTTAGCACCTTTACCTGCTGCTGGATGGGAAATGAGAACTTATACTTTTACACCAACAAATGCATGTGTAAATATTGAATTAAGAAATTTTAATACAAATCCTGTTGGTAATGATTTTGCTATAGACGACTTGTCTTTAACACCACCTGCTTCACCATTGTCAATAACTTATTCTGCATTAAATACGTCATGTCCTGCATCTTCAGATGGATCTATCGCAATTTATGCTACTGGAGGGACACAACCTTACACTAGTTATTCCATAACAGGTCCTGTTTCACAAACAAATGCTTTAGGAATTTTTACAGGTTTACCTGCAGGTACATACACAATATCAGCAACAGATAGCGCACCAACAACAGTTAGTCAATCAAACGTTGTTATTGCTAATCCAGTAAATCCTTTAGTAGTTTCTTCTAATACTAGTATATGTAGCGGAAGTAATACAACATTATCTGTTAGTGGAGGTTCCACCTATACTTGGACAGCATCACCAGCTGATCCATCATTGACAACTCCAAATAGTGCAACACCTACAGTTAGTCCTTCAGCAACAACTACATATACAGTAACTTCATCAATAACTTCACCAAGAAGTTTAATTGTTAATGGAGATTTTTCACAAGGAAATAGTGGTTTTAGTACTGATTATCAATATCTAACATCTGCACCAGTGGTTGGAGTTCAAAGGGCTTATGGAATTGTTACAAATCCAAGTTCTTGGTTTACACCTTTTTCCACTTGTGGTGATCATACCACAGGAACTGGAAATATGATGGTTGTTGATGGTTCAAATTTAAATGCTGGAAATGACAGGTTATGGAGTCAAACGGTTCCAGTTTTACCAGGTCAAAATCATACATTCAGTTATTGGATTCAAACAGTTGCAACACCAAATCCTGCTCAAATAGAAGTTCTAATAAATGGAGTATCACAAGGAATTGGTTTAGCTCCAGCTATTTCAACTTGTGGAAATTGGACTCAATATTCATACATTTGGAATTCTGGTGCAAGTAATACGGCACAAATAGTAATGTATGATAGAACTACTTCTGTTGCAGGAAATGATTTTGCAATTGATGATATTTCATTTACTACAAATGCTACTTGTTCTGTTACACAATCAGTGACTGTTACAGTGAATACTTTAGCTTTAATTGTACCGGGTAATCAAATTGTATGTAATGGTACATTAATACCTTCTTTGTCATTTCCAACTAACTTACCAGGAGCAACAGTATCATGGACAAACAATAATCCTCTATTGGCGATTGGAAGTGCTGGTCAAGGAAATTTAACTAACGTACTTGCAACTAATACAACTTCTGCTCCAATTGTAGCAACTATTACAGTGACTGCTTCTTTGAGTGGTTGTACTGATGTTACTAATAGTTTTACAATTACTATAAATCCATCACCATCAGTATTGGTTAATAGTCCTGTTAAATGCACAGGAGAAACTACTCCAGCATTAATACAAGCTACACCATCTGTTGCTGGAACTTACAACTATGCTTGGACAGTTCCGGCTGGTGTTCCGGCACCGGGTAATGTACCTAGTTTTAATAGTGCAATTGCTGGAAATTATACAGTTGTAATTACTAATACAACGACTGGATGTGTAAGTCAACCATCAACAGGAACACTGACATACATAACTAATTGTTGCCCTGATGAAATTACAATTGATGCTCCAAACCCAGTTTTATGTAACGCATCTAGTTGTACTACTATTACAGCATCATACATAGATATTAAAGATACCACTTCTTATACTGTGGCATCTATCCCTTATGCGCCTCTAGCGCCATTAGGTAATGCTGGTACTTCACTTTGTAATATAGACGATGCATATTCAGCTGCGACACCTTTACCATTTGATTTTAGTTTTTATGGTAGTTGTTTTGACGCATTTCAATTAAGTACTAATACTTATTTAACTTTTGTTACAACGAATCCTAATTGTCAACCAGCAACAAGTCCTTGGCCATTTACTGCAGCTATACCAGCTTTGGGTACAGCTCAACCTGAATTTTTAAATTCCATTTTCTTCCCAATGCAGGATACAAATCCTAATGTTCCAGCTACACCACCAGTTGATGTTAGATATATTGTTGATGGTGTTGCTCCGTGCAGAAAGTTGATTGTGAATGTAAGAAACATGCCTTTGTTTTCATGTGGAACTGCACAAGGTTTGCAAGAGAGTCAATTGGTTTTATATGAATCAACTAATATAATTGATATACACGTTAAAAGAAGAAGCGTTTGTGCTGGATGGAATAGTGGTAGTGGTGTTATAGGCATACATGGTCAAGTAGCAGCTGAAGGACTTGCTGCACCTGGTAGAAATACAGGTACTTGGATTGCAAATGATGAATCATGGAGGTTTACACCTTCAGGACCTTCTTTGACTTCATTCAGATGGTTAGAAAATGGAAACCCAATAGGAACAACTCCTACAATATCAGTCTGTCCATCGGTTACAACTACTTATACAGCAGAGGTTAGATATACTCAATGTAACGTACCTGGACCACCGGCAACAATAGTTAGAACCGTTACAGAACCTGTTACTATTGAGGTTTTTCCTGATGATACTTTAACACCAAATTCAATAACTAATTGTATACCAAATAATATTTTTAATTTAACATCTAATGAACCTACAGTTTTAGGTTCTTTGAATGGTACAGGAGCTTATGATGTTTATTATTATACAAACCAAGCTGATGCTGAAAATGCTGCAGCAAATAGTATTGCTAATCCAGCTGCTTATGTTTTAGCTTCAGGTACAAGTCAAACTATCTATATGAGTTTAATTAGTACTACTAATCCTTGTATCAGAGTTAAATCTTTTAATATTATTTTGGATGATTGTTCGACATGTCCAACCATAACAAATCCATCTCCCACTCAAACATTGTGTTTGAATTCAGACCCAACACCATTTACAGTAAATACTACATTTACAGGAGTAAATAGTATAAGTTATGTGTATTTTACAACACCACAAGTTGGTACAAATATGTATACTGGAGGTACTTTACTTGGAACTGTTACACCTAATGCAGGTGGAATAGCAACTTATGACGCACCTATTTTAGGCAGTGCAGGTTCTTTACCTAATGTTTTAGGAAGTTATTATGTATATGCTATTGCTAACCCAGCACCTTCAGATGTTACTTGTAGACCATTTCAATTGATTCAAGTAAATGTAAATACATCACCAAATGCCGGAACAGATGGAAATACAACAATTTGTGAAACATCAACTACTCCAATAAATTTATTTAATTTAATTACAGGCGAGCAAGCTGGAGGAACTTGGTCTCAAACTGGTGGAACAGGTGGAGTTTTCAATGCGGCAGCAGGAACCTACACGCCAGCAATTGGAGCTACAACAAGTACTTTTAATTATACTTTAACTGGAGTTGCACCTTGTACAGGAGATTTTAGTATAGCAACAATAAACATAAACCCTCAACCAAACGCAGGTAATGATGGTACATTAGATATATGTTTAGGAAATTTAACAACAATTGATTTATTTAGTATTATTACTGTTGAACAATCTGGAGGTTCTTGGGTAAGAACATCAGGAACAGGAGGAACTTTTAATGCTCTTGCTGGAACTTTCACACCATCTGCAACAACTACTAATAGTACTTTTACCTATACTTTGTTAGGAGTTGCACCATGTATTGATGATTCAAGTATTGCTACAATAAATTTTGTTACTCAACCAACAGCCGGCACTGATGGCAGTATAAACATTTGCGGCAGTAGTTCAAGTGTTATAAACTTATTTAGTTTGATTACAGGCGAGAGTTCAGGAGGCGTTTGGACACAGACTTCGGGTAGTGGCGGAACATTCAATGCAGGCGCTGGAACTTTTACACCATCTGCAGGGACTACTTCAAGTACTTTTACTTATAC
>LNDX01000015.1 GCA_001464475.1 Flavobacteriaceae bacterium Ga0077528
GAGGAGGTTCTTCGGAAAGTAGTGGCGCTGGTGGTCCAAATCCTAACAACTATCAAGACCCGAGTATATCTGACTGGGATGGAAGTTCTATTGTAACTTATCCAGTAATTGATGACAAAAAGCATAAAAAAACTCTTAATAAATTAACAACCAACAATAGTGATGGTACCAAAACAAAAGTAAAAGAAAAAATAGACGAATTAAAAGCTCGTTTAGCAACAGATGTTCAAGAAATGGGGTATCATTTCATTAAAGATGGTAATGATTTTATAGTTAGAGAACCTGATTGGAGAGGTCCAAATAAGGTAAAATACTCAAATGGCGACCAAATTGCTCAAAATACAAAAGTAGTGTTGCATATGCATCAGAATTTAGCAGAAATCATAAAAGGTGTTAATCCACAAACTGGTTTACCAAATGTTACATATGAAGAACTTGTTCCTATTTGGTCAGATGGAGATATTGACAAAACTGCCGAACAATTTGGCGATCTCAATAATGATGAAGATTTTACCAGCATAATAGTTACTCAAGAAGGTACATTTGCATTTCGTGTTGGTAATAGTAGTTTTTTGAATGATACAAATTTAACTTTGGGTAATAACCCTGATGCAAAAAAAGACTTCAATGATAAGTTTAAAGAAGAAGTTTTAACACCTTGTAATGGAGGTAGTAATAGCTGTTATGTAATTAACTTTGTAGAGTTTTTAAATACTTATTTAATCAATGGTCACTCAATTGGTTTAATTTTGTATGAAGCTGTTTACGACAATCAAGAAAATATTATTAACTGGATAAGACGATAAATTATGAAAACAATATATAAAATAATAATAGTATTAATAACATCAATAGGTTACGCACAAGATAACATAGTACCGATAGAAGAGAAGTATTTGCATGACCCATTTGAACAACCCAAAGTATATTACAAAGATGTAAATGGCGTTTTCAATAAATTTATAGGAACTTGGAGATGGCAAAATACAGCAATTAATCCAACTAAAGTTTTTGAAATTACTTTTTATAAAGTTGAAAATAGAGATAGAGGAGGCTCTAGTTTTTCGGATTATTTAAAAAGTTCCTTTATTTATTCAGTTAATGGAGCTACAGTTTATGACACTTCAATAGATGGAATAGAAAGTTGGATATCTGGTTCTTGGTTAATTCCAAATAGTTCATATACAACAAGCAATGGTTTAGTTATAAATAATACAAAAATGGAATTAAGTTATAGTGAACCTATAATAGACGGCAGACCATTGCGTAAAAACCCAGATGGAACTTTACAACTCGAATATCAAAACGTAAATGGTGAGGAAAGGTTGGTTTGGAATGTAGAATGTTTTCTTGACGAAAATGGAAATATTCCTTTCAGAATACCTATTACAATGACCTTGATAAAACAACCATAGAAGAAATTCATCTCACAACCGCAGTTTGTAGTAATATAAACAAGATTGAGCGGATTTGAAATCCGTGCCAAAACTACTCGATAAGTTCCAGATTGCGCGGATTTGCAATCCGTGCCAAAAGTGCACGATAAATTCTAATCAGAACCAACGCAAACGTCTCCTGACTTTGCGTTTTTTTATTTCCAAAAACCCATAAATAAATTTCCATTCCAAGCAATGCCAATTCTACAAAAATCACTATTTTAGCGCCTCAAACATACAAACTAAAATAGGTAATGAAAAATACAGCTTTAACGCACATTCACGAAGGATTAGGAGCAAAAATGGTTCCGTTTGCAGGTTACAATATGCCTGTTTCATACGAAGGAGTAAACGCAGAACACGAAACCGTTAGAAATGGTGTTGGTGTTTTTGATGTTTCTCACATGGGTGAATTTCTAATTTCGGGTGAAAATGCTTTGGCTTTAATCCAAAAAATTACGTCTAACGATGCGTCAACACTTGAAAACGGTAAAGCACAATATTCTTGTTTACCAAACAATGATGGCGGAATTGTAGATGATTTAATTGTTTACAAAATCAAAGACGAACAATATTTATTAGTAGTAAACGCTTCTAACATAGATAAAGATTGGGATTGGATTTCATCACACAATACTTTTGGTGCCGAAATGAAAAATCTTTCTGATAATTATTCATTGCTTGCTATTCAAGGTCCAAAAGCGGTTGAAGCGATGCAAAGTTTGACTTCTATAGATTTATCGGCAATAAAATACTACCATTTTGAAGTAGCTGATTTTGCTGGAATTGAACACGTAATCATTTCTGCAACAGGTTATACTGGTTCTGGAGGATTTGAAATTTATTGCAAAAATTCAGAAGTAGAACAAGTTTGGAACAAAGTTTTTGAAGCTGGAGCTGCTTTCGGAATCAAGCCAATTGGTTTAGCAGCTAGAGATACCTTGCGTTTAGAAATGGGATTCTGTTTGTACGGAAACGACATCAACGATACAACTTCTCCATTAGAAGCAGGTTTGGGTTGGATTACAAAATTCACCAAAGAATTTACCAATTCTGAAAACTTAAAAGCTCAAAAAGAAGCTGGAGTTTCTAGAAAATTAGTAGGTTTTGAATTAATCGACAGAGGAATTCCAAGACACGATTACGAAATTGTTGACGCAGAAGGCAACAACATCGGAATTGTAACTTCAGGAACACAAGCACCAAGTTTAGGAAAAGCGATAGGAATGGGTTACGTAAAAACCGAGTTTGCAGCAGCAGATTCAGAAATTTACATCCTAATTAGAGATAAAAAAATTGCTGCTAAAGTGGTGAAAATGCCGTTTTATAAAAAATAATTACAAAAATCAAGTTTAAAAGTCAACTACAAAAATCAATTGCAATAGCAATTAGAAAGTTTGATTTTACTAAACATCAATAGTATTACAGCGTCACTTCGAGTATTTCATAAAATGCGATTAGCTTTTTATGAAATGTATCGAGAACTCGTTTAAGACAAATTTGTAGTTTCAAAAGTTCTCGATACAATTTTTTAAAAATAGCTTATCGCAATTTTTAAAAAATCAGTCGAAGTGACGTCGAAATAAATTGTAACTTTTGAATTTGAATTTTGAAATTGATATTGAAAAAAGTACTTTTGCAAATAGTTAAACAGATATATGATTGTTGATTAACGATTTTAGAATTTAGAATTAAAAAAATGGGAAGAGCGTTCGAATTTAGAAAAGGTAGAAAAATGAAACGTTGGTCAGCAATGGCTAAAGCGTTTACTCGTATCGGAAAAGATATTGTAATGGCAGTAAAAGAAGGTGGTCCAAATCCGGAAGCCAACTCACGTTTACGTGCTGTTATTCAAAATGCGAAGGCAGCAAACATGCCAAAAGAAAACGTAGAACGTGCCATTAAAAAAGCAACCGATAAAGATACTGCCAACTATAAAGAGCAACTTTTTGAAGGTTATGCACCACACGGAATTGCGCTTTTAATTGAAACTGCAACAGACAATAATAATAGAACGGTTGCCAACATTAGAAGTTACTTCAACAAATGTAATGGAACTATGGGAACGCAAGGTTCGGTAGAATTTATGTTCGATCATACTTGTAATTTCAGAATTCCAAACAACAATATCGACATTGAAGAAATGGAATTAGAATTCATCGATTTTGGAGCAGAAGAAATCTTTGCTGACGAAGACGGAATTTTAATCTACGCTCCTTTTGGAAGTTTTGGAGCCATCCAAAAAGAATTAGAAAACAGAGGAATCGAAATTTTATCTTCTGGTTTTGAAAGAATTCCACAAGTAACAAAAAAATTAACAGCAGCTGAAATTGCTGACGTAGAAAAACTAATCGAAAAGATCGAAGAAGATGATGACGTAATGAACGTTTATCATACTATGGATGAAACGGAATAGATTTGATTTTAGATATCAGATATTAGATTTCAGATATTAGATATTCCATAAAGTTTGTCATTCCGTAGGAATCTCACTTACATATCAAAAAAAACTTCAAGGAAACTTGGAGTTTTTTTTTATATTTGAATATCTTTAAAATTAAAACCATGAAGCCATTTAAAACGATTTTCACTTTTCTTTTATTTTTTGTATGCACGAATTCCATTGCACAAAGCACCAATTCTCAAAAAATTATTGGCTGTTGGAAAGTAACAAAGTTTGAATTGAAAACAGAAATTGAGAACTCGTCAGAAATTATAAAAGACGCAATTAATAATGAAGTATGTTTTGATGCCAAAGGCAATTTTATCACTACTAATGCTGAAGACAAAACTATTACTAATGGAACATTTAATTTATCTGAAGATGGTAAAACCATATTTCAAAAATCCAATAATGAAATGAATGATATTGGAGGAAATGCAGAAATCGAATTATTAAATGAAAAAACTTTAATTATTAAAAGTGATTATTTTACTATGAGCTTTGAAAAAAAGTAAACTTTGCAACTGATATAAATTTGTAACTATTATATTTCAAATTTAACACGTAAACTTCAAGACAACTTGGAGTTTTTTTTATTTATAAAATATTGATAATTAATTTATTATACTTTTTATAAAAATAATTGTATCAAAAATTTGTAACTTTTTAACAAGTACATCGTATAATTAGAGATTTAAAAATAGAACTAGAATGACACAATAAAGTGTTGTAATTCAAAAACTAAATTCAAAACCAACTAGTACTTTGAATTTGTGGTAATCGCGAACTACCTGATTTACTTTTTATATCCAATATAGAATTCTATCCAAAATCAAAAACCTTTTTTTTATTTATTAAATTTTATAACATGACAACATTTTTTACTTTGTGGTGGTTGATACCTATTGTATTATCTATTATTTTTTACAAATTTGTTTTAAGGGTTTTCTTTGGAATGGTTATCGTTCCAGAAGACAAAATTGGTTTAGTTACCAAAAAATTCGTGCTTTTTGGCGCTGATAAATCGTTGCCTGATGGAAGAATTATTGCTACCAAAGGTGAAGCTGGTTTTCAAGCGCAAACACTTGCTCCAGGTTTATATTGGGGAATGTGGATTTGGCAATATTCTGTTGATATGACAGCGTTTACCATCATTCCGGAAGGGAAAATTGGTTTGGTTTTAAGTAAAGACGGAAAAGAAATTCCAACAGGACGCATCTTAGCTAGAAAAGTTGATAGCGATAACTTTCAAGATGCAACTGCTTTCTTAAACAATGGTGGACAAAAAGGACGTCAATCAGCTTTTATTACAACTGGTTCGTATCGTATTAATACCTTCTTATTTGAAATTGTAATTGCTGACCAAATCAAAATTTTTGAAAACATGGTCGGAATTGTTACTGCTCTTGACGGAGATCCAATTCCACAAGGACAAATTGCTGGTAAATATGTCGATGGTCACAACAACTTTCAAGACTTTGATTTTTTCTTAGAACAAGGCGGAAACAGAGGTTTGCAACCTCAAGTGATGTTGGCAGGTTCTTATTACATCAATTCTTGGGCAATTCAAATTGAGCAAAACCCAATGACCGATGTGCCAATTGGTTATGTAGGAGTAGTTATTTCATATATTGGTGAAGACGGAAAAGACGTAACAGGAGAAACTTTCAAACACGGAAATATTGTATCTAAAGGACAACGTGGTGTTTGGATGGAACCTTTTGGACCAGGAAAATATGCGTTGAATAAGTACACAACAAAACTTGAGCCTGTTCCAACAACAAACTTAGTTTTGAATTGGGCAAATGCTAGAAGTGAATCACATGATTTAGATAAAAATCTATCTACTATTACGGTTCGTTCTAAAGATGGTTTCCCATTCAATTTGGATGTGGCGCAAATCATTCACGTTCCGGCAAATGAAGCACCAAAAGTTATTGCACGTTTTGGAAGCATGACCAATTTAGTTTCACAAGTTTTGGAACCAACTATTGGTAACTATTTTAGAAACTCTGCACAAGATAGTGATGTGATTTCGTTCTTAAGTACACGTAAAGAAAGACAAGAATCAGCTAAGAATCATATCAAAGCGGTTTTAGATGAATACAACGTAAATGCAGTAGATACTTTGATTGGAGACATCGTTCCACCAGATTCATTAATGAAAACTTTGACTGATAGAAAAATTGCTGAAGAAGAGCAAAAAACATATCAAACACAAAGAATGGCGCAAGAACAACGTCAAGGTGTAGAAAAAGAAACTGCGATTGCTGATATGCAAAAAGAGATTGTAAAAGCTTCTCAAAGTGTTGAAATTGCTCAAAGAACAGCCGATGCAACCGTTAAAAAAGCAGAAGGTGATGCAACGAGTTTAAAATTAAATGTAAATGCTGAAGCAGAAGCTACAAAAATGCGTGCAAATGCAGAAGCAGAAGCAACAAAAGCAAGAGCTGGAGCACAAGCAGAAGCAACAAAATTAAACGCAAGCGCAGAAGCTGAGAAAATCTCTAAAACAGGTTTGGCGGAAGCTGAGAAAATTATGGCAATTGGTAAATCAACTGCAGAAGCTTATCAGTTACAAGTTTCAGCAATGGGTGGCGATAACTTTACTAAATACAAAATTACCGAAGAAATTGGTAAAGGAAACATCAAAGTGATTCCAGATGTATTAATTTCAGGTGCAAATGGTTCCGAAGGTGGAATTAGCGGTTTACTTGGAATGAAATTAATGGAAATGATGGATACCAAAAATGATAAAGACGAAACTAAAAAGAAATAAGTAGTTTCTGAGTGAATTCAAATCCGTTTTGTGAAAGCAAAGCGGATTTTTTTTTGTTCCTGCAAACTCGGAAAAATAAACTAAAACACATAAAAAGAAGTAGACTCTCTCCTACTTCATTTGTTAGAACCTCTAAACGAAATAGTATCGCTACCGTCACTTCGAGTGATTTTCTGTTTTAAAAACGTTAGTTTTTGAAATAGAAAATTGTATCGAGAACTATAGAAATAATAGTGTTGATGCTACAAAAAACGGATACCAAGTTATCGATGAAAGTTATTTTTTTATTCCTATCCCAACCTTTTCAAAAAATTATACCTCTATATAAGAAACCAAACACTAGAAAGATGAAAAAAATTAACATTCAAATCGACCAACCATGTGCTGAGGATTTCAAAACCTTTAAAAAAACAGAAGAAGGTGGTTTCTGTAAATCTTGTAAAAAAAACGTAATAGATTTTACTAAAATGAACGACCAAGAAATTTTTAATTTCTTTAGTAATGAAAAAAATAAAACTTGTGGCATATTTTTAGAATCGCAATTAAAAAGCTATTCTAATACAAGTCTTTCTTCAAATAAAAATAAGTCGACTTCCTTTGCTTCAAGTCTATTTGGGTTGTCTCTTGTATCACTCCTATCCTTAACCAATGTTTACTCGCAAGAGAAAAACAATACGAATACCATCGTAAAAGAGGAAAATAGCTCAACTAAAAAAGATAAAAATTCGGAAGACCAAAATGAAAAATTTACATTTAGTGGCATTGTTTCAGATGGAAATGTTCCTTTACCAGGAGCCAATATTTTTTTAAAAAATTATAACATCAGCACACAAACTGATATGGATGGAAAATTCACATTTCCAAAACAACTAGAAACTGGAGATGTGTTAGTTGTGAGTTATATTGGTTATAAAGCAAAAGAAATTAAAGTTACACGTGAAAATCAGTCGATAAAAATGGACTATACTATCAAGCTTGATAACTGCCAAATTGTTATGTTGGGAGAAGTTTCAACAAATAAAGTTTATCAATCTAAACGAACACTATTTCAAAAAATAAAATCATTATTTACCAATGAATAAATGGATATTTTTTATCATTACGCTACTAAGTCAATTAAAAATTGAAGCGCAAATTTCAGATTTTAAAAATGTAAATTTTAAAAATGCTGATGAAATTGCCTATGCTTATAAAGGTAATGATTTATCCAATTTACCACAACTTGCTCATAACCTTACAAATAATTTGTCTACGGATGTTGAAAAATTTAGAGCAATATACACTTGGGTTAGCACCAATATCGAAGGTGATTACTATAGTTTTATAAAAAATAAAACCAAAAGGAATAAACACCAAAATGATAGTTTGGAACTTAATAAATGGAACAAATTGTATAGTAATCAAGTTTTTAAAAAGCTCGCAAAAGAAAAAAAAACAATTTGCACAGGTTATGCCTATCTAATTAAAAGCTTAGCCAATTTTGCAAATATTAATTGTGAAATTATTGACGGTTTTGGTCGAAATGAGAGTTCGATTGACTCCAATTTAAAATTCCCTAATCATTCTTGGAACGCCGTACAACTTAATAATAAATGGTACTTGTGTGATGCAACTTGGTCTAGTGGTGCATATAATTTAAATACTTTTACTTTTGAATTTGATTATAATGATGGGTATTTTTTAGCTGACCCAGAATTGTTTGCAAAAGATCATTTTCCTAATGAAGACAAATGGTTATTAAAAGATGAAAAAACAAATTTATCGGAGTTTTTGAAAGCACCAGTAGTATATGATTATGCGTTTAAATATGCTGTTTTTCCTATCGAACCTTCTCTTATGTATTTAGAAATCGAAAAAAATAAAGAAGCTACATTTCTTCTTAAAGATTTAAAAGGAATTGATATAAGCACCATTTTTCTACAAATTAATTATGGAAGTCGAATTGAATACATCAAACCAACAATAGAACGTTTGGAAAATAGTACCATAAAAATAAAATATACTTTTTCCAAACTTGGCTTCTATGATGTCCATATCAATTTAGGAACTCATTCAATCTGTACCTATGTAGTGAAAGTAAAAAAGGAAAAATTCAAATCCGTTTTGTGAAAGCAAAGCGGATTTTTTTTTCACAAAATATTAGCATTTGTAAAAAAAATTGACACAGCAATATTAGTTACTTTTACAAGAAAAAAAATGGCGCGATTTCAAGAAAACGACCTTCCAAAAGCCAAACTCAACGCAAGTACATTAAGTAAAGCTCTTTTAATATTCAAATATGCTGATAATCACAAATGGAAATTCTATTTGGGATTGTTTTTCCTTTTACTAACAGGTGGAACAGCATTAGCATTTCCAAAACTTATGGGAATTTTGATTGATTGTGTGAAAAATAATGATTTATCAAAAGCCAATTCGATAGCTTTAGGATTAGTCGGAATATTATTTCTACAATCTTTTTTCTCCTTTTTTAGAATCTCATTATTTGTAAATTACACCGAAAATACATTGGCAAATTTACGATTGGCTCTTTATAGTAATTTGATAAAATTGCCTATGCCATTCTTTACTCAAAAAAGCGCAGGCGAATTAAACAGTAGAATTAGTACTGACATCAATCAGATTTCTGACACTTTGGCAACCACAATTGCTGAGTTTTTAAGACAATTTATTCTAATTATCGGAAGTTTTATTTTATTGGCAAGCATCAATTTAAAATTAACTTTAATGATGATTTCGATTGTTCCTTTAGTTGCTGTTGCTGCTGTTATTTTTGGTAGGTTCATCAGAAAATATTCTAAAAACTTACAAGATCAAGTTGCCGATAGTCAAAATATTGTGGTAGAATCTTTACAAGCAATTACAGTTGTAAAAGCTTTTGCTAACGAATGGTATGAAATTGCACGCTACAAAAACAAGATTTCAGAAGTAGTCAAAGTAGCCATCAAAGGAGGGAATTATCGCGGCTATTTTGCTTCATTCATCATCTTTTGCCTATTCGGAACCATTGTTGCCGTAGTTTGGTATGGAGTTACCTTGAGTATTAAAGGAGAAATGACCGTTGGTGATTTAATTTCCTTCGTATTATATTCTACTTATGTTGGTGCCTCTTCTGGCGGAATTGCCGAATTGTACACTCAAATTCAAAAAGCCGTTGGAGCAACCGAACGTGTTTTTGAATTATTAGAAGAAACTCCTGAGAAAATAAACTCCAATCAAAATCAATCCACTGAAAAAATAAAAGGAAATGTTTCCTTTCAAAATGTACAATTTAGTTATCCATCACGACCAGAAATTCAAGTGTTGAAAGATGTAAATTTTACTGCAAACTATGGCCAGAAAATTGCAATTGTTGGTCCGAGTGGTGCCGGAAAATCAACAATATCTTCACTCCTATTGCGTTTTTATGATATTGATGCTGGACAAATTTTAATTGACAACAAGAATATCTACGATTATGATTTAGAAAATCTTCGTGGCAATATGAGTATAGTTCCACAAGATGTGATTTTATTTGGCGGAAGCATTCGCGAAAACATCGCTTACGGAAAACCAAATGCCACCGAAGAAGAAATTATGATTGCTGCCAAACAAGCCAACGCCTTAGATTTCGTAAACGGATTTCCAGAAAAATTCGATACTTTGGTTGGAGAACGCGGTATAAAACTTTCTGGTGGACAAAGTCAACGCATAGCAATAGCTAGAGCTTTATTGAAAAATCCAAGTATATTAATTTTGGACGAAGCTACCTCTTCACTAGACAGTGAAAGTGAAAAATTAGTACAAGAAGCTTTAGAAAATTTAATGGAAGGCAGAACGAGTATTATAATTGCACACAGACTTTCAACAATAAGAAGTGCCGATGCAATATTAGTTTTAAATGATGGAAAAATAGCTGAAAAAGGAACGCACAAAGAACTACTCGAAATTGAAAATGGTATTTATAAGAATTTGAGTAATTTGCAGTTTAGTGAGTATTAGTAATAGTTAGTGATTAGTAAATAGTGAAGAGTAATTAGTCTCGATTTACTAATCACTATTTACTAATGACTATTTACTTTTTCTTCTATCTCTTTCCGCTTTCAATAAATTCAATTCTCGACTAGTTTGTCCGGCAACAGAAGTATTTTCTTCGGCACGACGAATTAGATAAGGCATCACATCACGAACTGGTCCAAATGGTAAATATTTTGCAACATTGTATCCGTGTGAAGCTAAGTTATAACTGATGTTATCACTCATTCCGTAAAGTTGTCCAAACCAAATTCTTTGATCTTTAATTTCAATATTGTTTGCTTTCAACATTTCCATCAATTTATAAGAGCTTTCTTCATTGTGCGTTCCAGCGAAGATTGCCATTTTATCGATGTGTTTCATCATGTAATCAACAGCAACATTATAGTTATCATCCGTTGCTTGTTTAGAAGCGCAAATTGGAGTTGGATAACCATTTTCTTCGGCACGTTTGTGCTCTTTTTCCATGTAAGCACCACGAACTAACTTCATTCCGATATAAAATCCGTCAGCTTTTGCTCTTTCGTGCAATGCTTTTAGATAATCCATTCTGTCCCAACGGTACATTTGTAAAGTATTGAAAACAATCACTTTTTCTTTGTTGTACTTGCGCATCATGTCTTCTACCAAATCATCTGCTGCATCTTGCATCCAACTCTCTTCAGCATCAATTAATAAGGCAACATCTTTACTATGAGCTGTTTTACATATAATTTCAAAACGTTCTTTAACTTTGTCCCATTCTGCTTGCTCTTCTGCCGAAAGTGGTTGCTTCTCTCCTACTTTTGTATATAAATCTAAACGACCTAAACCTGTTGGTTTAAAAACCGCAAACGGAATCGCCTGACGTTCTTTGGCAAACTCAACTGTTTTTAGAGTCATTTCTAAAGCCGCATCAAATTGAGTTTCTTCTTCTTTACCTTCTACTGAATAATCCAAAACCGATGAAACACCTTTGGTATACATTTTATCAACAACTGAAAGACAATCTATTTCATTTACACCACCACAAAAATGATCGAAAACAGTGGCACGAATTAATCCGTCAACTGGTAAATGTGCTTTTAAAGCAAAGTTGGTAACTGCAGTTCCAATTCTAACCAATGGTTCATTGGCAATCATTTTGAAAAGGAAATAAGCTCTGTCTAATTCAGTATCACTTTTTAATGAGAAAGCAACTTCAGTATTGTTGAAAATTTTGTCCATCGAAATTTTATTAATTATGCAAATATAAATAGAGTTTTAGAATTAATTTTATGATTTTAACCACAAATTCCTATACTTTTTATCTTTATCATAATCGGAGGCCTGTTTTTCAATATTAAAATAACGATTTCCTCTTGGATCATTTCCTACTCCAGCCAAATAAGCCCAATTACCCCAATTGCTACAAACATCATAATCAATTAGTTGCTGTTCAAAATACGCTGCTCCATAACGCCAATCGAGTTTTAAATCATTACATAAATAACTAGCCACATTTTGACGTCCACGATTGCTCATGAAACCTGTTAACTTTAATTCAATCATATTAGCGTCTACAAAATCGACACCTGTTTCGCCATCAATCCATTCTTGGAGTTGACTTGTGTTATGTTTGTTTACAGGTATTCCTTTACTTTGAATTCCGGCTTGTTGAAAGAATTTGGCATTGTATTTTTTCATCATAAATCTAAAATAATCGCGCCATAACAACTCAAAAACCAACCAATAAGTCGATTCATTTGCTCCAAATTGCTTTTCGTATTTTTTCAATTCATCATGGATAAATCTAGGCGAAATACAACCCAAAGCCAACCAAGCCGAAAACTTTGAAGAATAATCGGCGCCAACCAAGCCGTTTCGAGTTTCTTTATATTCTGAAATGCACTTAGTTTCGAAAAAATAGTGATTTAGTCTAGCTATTGCTTCTGTTTCACCACCTTTAAATGGTAAAACTGCTCTTGAATCTATTGGCTGAAAATCCAAACCTAATTCTTCTAATGTTGGTAATTTTAAAGATTCTATTTCAGGAGATTTTAACTCTTTTGGTTCTTCAAATGATACTCTGATAAAAGAATCTTTCTCTGTTTTCTTTCTGAAATTGGTAAACACATCTGGAATATCTTTTATTGAAAACGGCAAATCTTCAGCATGATATAAAGTGCTTGTGCTAAATGTTTTAAGCTCACATTTCAATTTGAATAATTCCTCTTGGACTCTAGCTTCTTTCTGCTTTTCTTCATAAGAAACTTCACGTTTTGCAAAAACTTTTGATACTTTGTATTCTTGTACAATTTTCGGAATTTCAACTTCTGGTTTTCCTTTTAAAATCAATAATCCTGAACCAATTGATCTTAAGTTTTTATCCAAATCAATTATGGATTCTAATAAAAATTGCGCTCTAAAATTTCCAGTTTTCTTGAAACCAAATTCTGTAGTTTCAAATTGAGAGTCATCAAAACAATATACTGGAATAATTTCATCACTTTGTGAAATAGCTTTGATAAGTGTTTCATTATCATGTAATCGTAAATCTGTTTTAAACCAAACTATACTCCTTCTCATTTTTTTTTATTTTATTATTTTAGTTTAATGTTACAGGTTTTCAAACTTTTAAACTCTTAAACATTTAAACTCTTAAACTTATAGTTCATTTATATTTTTCAAATAATAATCCGCTTGTTCTAATAACGCTGTTTTGTCATCGGGTTTCATTTTTCGCCAAACGTTGTACATCATTCCGATTCGTGGATTTTTCCCTAATTTATCTTCATTTCTGTCATAAAAATTCCAATACAAACTATTGAATGGACAAGCTTTTTCTCCAGTCTTTAGTGCTTTTTTGTAAAAACAACTACCGCAATAATGACTCATTTTATCAATATAACTGGCAGAACTTACATAAGGTTTTGTACCTACAATTCCGCCATCAGCAAACTGACTCATGCCACGAGTATTAGTAATTTCAACCCATTCGAAGGCATCGATGTAAATTCCGAGATACCATATATCGACTTCGTCTGGATGAATTCCTGCTAAAAGTGCAAAATTTCCTGTAATCATTAAGCGTTGAATGTGATGAGCATACGCATAATTTAAAGATTGATTTATAGCATCTTTCATGCAGTTCATTTTGGTTTTTCCGGTCCAAAACCAATTGGGTAATTTTTCTTGATTGTTAAAGAAATTCATTGTGGCAAATTCGGGCATTTTGTTCCAATAAATTCCTCTCATGTATTCGCGCCAACCAATTATTTGACGGACAAAACCCTCTAATTGATTGAATTCTATTTCATTTGGACGTTTTTGCCATTCTTCAATACATCTATCGATAACTTCTTTTGGTGAAATCATTTTAATGTTCATCGAAAATGAAATTCTAGAATGATATAATGACCATTCGTTTGGAGTCATTGCATCTTGATAACTTCCAAATAATTGCAAACATTCTTCTGCAAAAAAATCTAATAATTGTAATGATTGTTCTCTGTTTATTGGCCAAACAAAGTTTTTATCATCAATTGTCCCAATGGTTTTGACATCTGTTTTTGAAATCTCATTATAAATTTCAGAAACATCATTATTGAAAACTAAAGGAGTAATTGGCTTGTGATTTTTTGGTAATTTCTTTCTATTTTCACCATCATAATTCCATTGACCAGTGAGCGGTTTATCGCCTTCAATCATGACATTGTGCTTTTTTCTCATAGCACGATAAAAGCTTTCCATTAAATAGATTTTCTTGCCTTCAAAGAAATCTCCGAGTTCATTTCGAGTAGTAAAGAAATGTTCCGAATCAACTGCAGTACTAGAAATTGAAATAGATTTACATAGATTTTTCAAATCCAAATCAACGCGATATTCATCTGGTAATTGGTATTCAAAATGAGTGAAATTATGCTCAGAAATTAAGCTTTGAATATTTTTTTCAAAGGATTGTAAGTTATTATTATCATTTAAATGAATATAGATAACTTTATGATTGTTATCTAGTAAAACATTTTTAAAATTTTGCATTACGGAAAATATTCCAACTACTTTTTGAATATGATGCTTAGCATAATCGGTTTCGGAACGAATTTCCATCATCACATAAGTAACCGATTCATCGACGGTTTTAAACCAAGAATGATTACTATTTAATTGATCTCCGAGAATTAATCGTAAGGTTTTTGGCATTTTTTATTTTTAAACCATTTAGGTATTAAGTTTAATTAAGCTATTCGCTAATTACTATTCACTAATCACTTTTTTCCTCTACACTTATCACTACAATACTTTACTTCGTCCCAAACTTTTTCCCACTTTTTGCGCCAAGTGAATGGTTTTTGGCAAACAATACATGTTTTACTTGGAAGGTTTTGCTTTTTTACTCCTCGCATTTTTAGGTTTATTTGGGTTACTAACGTGCTTTTTTAAAATTCTTTTTCCTTCTTCTTTGACAGCATCATTCTTACGGAAACTCCAAACGATATCACTAGCTTTTTTTCGAGTTTCATCAATATCCACAATAGGAAATGGATAATCTTTTCCGATTTCGCAATTGTAAAATTGTTGTTCTATTGTGTTTAATTTCCATGGCTCGTGAATCAATTCTACAGGAACTTCAGCCAATTCTGGAATCCATTTTTTGATGAAAATACCATCTGAATCGTGCTCTTCAGAGTTTTTAATTGGATTGTAAATTCTAATTGTATTTATTCCTGTTGTTCCCGATTGCATCTGAATTTGTGGATAATGAATTCCTGGTTCGTAGTCCAAAAATTGTCTAGCCAAAAAATGCAATTCGCGCCAATCTTGCCATAAATTGAAAGTAAAAAACGAAACCACCATGGCTCGCATTCTAAAGTTTATATAACCAGTTTGAACCAAACATCGCATGCAAGCATCTACGATTGGAACTCCAGTTTTTCCTTCTTGCCACGCTTTTATGTAAGTTTCATTCTTAGGTTTTATTAAAGAATCGTAAGCTCGATTTGCATTTTCAAATTCCATTCGGCATTCGTCTTCAAATTTTTGCATAAAATGGCAATGCCAATGCAATCTTGAAACAAAATTCAACATCGCTCTTTTGTTTTTGGATGCTTCATAATGCTGATTGGTGTATTGGTAAACCATTCGCATACTGATGTTTCCATAAGTCAAATAAGGTGACAATCGGCTACAACCTGTTCGACTTAAATTGGGTTTGGAAATATGTTTACTATAATTCACATGACGTTCTTTAACAAAACTATCTAAATAACGCCAAGCCCAATATTCACCGCCTTGTTGAAAGTTTTTATTTCGTGTTGTGATTGCTGTTGGAAGTTCATTTCCTTTTGAATTTTGATACAAATTAGCCTCCAAATTTTCGAATTGAAACGAATTCAAATCAATCATTTTGGGTTCTGCTCGCATAACTTGTTCCCAACGTTTATCCCAATTGCTTCTAGATTTTAACTTGCGAATTACACCGTGCATTTGCGATTGTTTCCAAGTAATTTGATTTTCATCAAAAAATGTCTGCATAGCGATATCTCTATCGAAAGTGATTTTATTTCCAATTTCTTGATGTGAAAAAACAGTTTTTATATCATAAATTTTATTCAATTCATTAAAAACTGATTGTACTTCACTATGAAAAATATAAATACTTGTAGCAATAGAATTTAATTTGACTTGCATTTCCTGCAACGATTCGTGTATAAACCGCCAATGACGAACATCAGAATCGTCATAATTCATTACTGATGGTTCAAAGAAATAAATTAATAAAACCGGAAGTTCTTCTTGTTGAGCCAAATAAAGTGGTTCGTGATCTGTAAAACGTAAATCACGTTTGAACCAAACAATATTTATAGCTTTTTTATTCAATTTTTAGAGTAATGAGGTAATTTCTTTATCAGGTTTTGCGTAGCTTAATCGGTCTAATTGTATGGTTTTATGATAACTATCTAAACCCGAACAGGTGATAGTATTGGCTTTTTCTAAATCAATAAAACCATCATCAAGTAAGCAATTTTCTGGAATATAAATTTGAGTGATTTCTCCTATAATCATAGTGGTGCTATTTATAGAAATATCGATTTTTTCTTTAAATTCTACTCCTAATTGAATGTGACTTTCTGCTACAAATGGCGCGAAAAAATCATTTTTATATTCTGATTTTAAACCAGTTACATCAAATTCAGAAATTCCTTTATCGTATCTAGCCGAAGTTTGATGTGCTTGCTTATATATGGATTCATTAATATGATTGACTGTAAAAAATCCTGTATCCAAAATATTTCGCATCGTATCACGTTCTGGTGGACTTGGACGAAAAATCAATCCAATTAATGGTGGATTGGCTCCAATATGAAAAAATGAACTAAAAATAGCTAGATTCTCGTTTCCATTTTCATCGGAAGTTCCAACTAAACTAACACTCTTAAAACCTCCTAAACTATTTATTAGATGAACTCTTTTTTGTTTTTCAAGCTCTTCTATTTGATTTTTATTAATAAACGTTTTTACCATTTTTAAATTTTTAAGCAAGATGAACCCATTTTCTTTCACTATTCAATTTGAAAGTTCCAATATGTTCTTTATTCCACTCGTTTGGCGCAATTAAAGAAAGAGAATTTGTTCCGTCATTATTGGCATACAAATGATAAATTTCACCGATTACAGGTTCAAACGAGAATTTGGAGTTGTAAACCAATTCGTTCCATTCAAATTCTTGCATTAATTTTTCATATTGAATTTTAAGTTCGTTAAACTTATTTTCAAACTCTTTATTTACATTGTTTATTCCTCTACTTTTCCACGAAACAACATCGTCCATTTTGATAACTGGAGCGCCAACACTTGTAGAATAAGACAACAAACTCGCATTGTAACCTTCTTCTTCTGAAAAAACTACATTATCTGGTTTCTTACTATCCATTTTTTAACGTTTAGAAATTTTATTATTTGAAATTGAACGTTGCAAATTGCATTTAAATCGGTCAATGCCTTCAACACGTTTCGCCACATGTTTAGTTTTGCAATTTTCAACTCTTTCACGCCACAATTTATAGCTACTGAATTTCAATTCTTTTTTCATTAAAGCCTTTACTTCGGCTTCTGTTAAGCCAAACTGAAACTTAATAGCATCGAATGGTGTTCGGTCTTCCCAAGCCATTTCAATGATTCTATCAATCTGAATATCAGTTAAATTTTCTTTTTCTGAGGTTGCAATTATCGGTTTCAAACTGTGTTTTGTTTAACTTTTATAAATTTTAATTAAACAAAAGTAATCATTTTACACTAAGCTAAAAGAATTTTAACTAAAAAATAAGTTATCGCTAAAGTTTAAATGGATAAAATAATATCTCTATTTTTGTTCAAAATAAAATTTGTATGCAATCTATCGAAGCCAACGGTTACCAAATATTTTTCAATGAAACTGGATATGAAAAAATAAACCTCTTTATATCTGAAAATAATTATTCCTCTATTTTCATTTTAGTTGACGAGCATACTAATGAATATTGTCTTCCAAAATTCTTACCAAATTTGGCTACAGAAATTCCGATTGAAATAATCGAAATTGAAGCCGGTGAAGAAATCAAAAATATTACAACTTGTGTAGAAATTTGGTCAATTTTATCTGAACTTGGAGCTGACAGAAAAAGCTTGATAATTAATCTTGGTGGTGGCGTTATTACAGATATTGGCGGATTTATTGCTTCTACTTTCAAAAGAGGAATTGATTTTATAAACGTTCCAACTACATTGTTAGGAATGGTTGATGCCTCAATTGGTGGAAAAAATGGAGTTGATTTAGGAAATTTAAAAAACCAAATCGGTGTAATTAATGTTCCGAAAATGCTGTTAATTTCTACCGATTTTCTTGAAACTTTGTCGCAAAGAGAAATGCGTTCTGGATTAGCAGAAATGCTAAAGCATGGTTTGATTTATGATAAAAATTATTGGGAACAATTTTTAGATTTAACTAAAGTTGATTTTGCTGATTTTGATGCTTTAATTTACCGTTCTATTGAAATTAAAAACGAAATTGTAAAGCAAGATCCTACAGAAAATGGCATTCGAAAAGCATTGAATTTTGGTCATACTCTAGGTCACGCAATTGAAAGTCATTTTTTAGAATCTGAAACACCGCTTTTACATGGAGAAGCCATAGCAATTGGAATGATTTTAGAAAGTTACCTTTCAAAAGAAAAAGGATTGCTTTCTAACGAAGAATTTCATCAAATTAAATATATTATTTCTAACATTTATGAACCTCATAATTTTAATGAAGAGGACATTATTTCAATTCAAAATTTACTCATTCATGACAAGAAAAATGAATACGGAAAAGTACAATTTTCATTAATAAATGGCATTGGAAAAATCATCATAAATCAATCCGTTGAAAATGAATTAATTATTAATAGTTTTAACGATTACAAATCATAAGATATTTTTTAAAAAATATTGCAATTCGGTAATTTTATTTTTTACATTTGTCGTGATGAAAAATAATACTAACACTACTACCAACAGCACTTTCACGCTAAAAACCAATTCTGGTTTTCAAGTACTGTGTGTTACTTTTTTAACATCTATCAGAACTATTTTAGGTTTGTTTTTGGAACTATTCAAGTCTGACACTGAAAAACTTCCAATAATTTATGCCAACATTAGGGTTTGAAAATAGAAGATTAACACTGTTTTTCCTTTTTTTAATCTTCTAAATTTCCAATATAAATGAATACAAAATATTTCGACCTAATTAATCAAACATATTATTTTCCGCAGGAAGAATTTACTTTAAATAAAGATAGTGAACTACTTTTTCACAACATTGATTTAATGAAATTGGTTGAGCAATATGGTACTCCATTAAAATTTACTTATTTACCTCAAATTTCTAACAACATTAAAAGAGCTAAAAATTGGTTCCGAAATGCAATGGAAAAAAATAATTATGAAGGTAAATATTATTATTGTTATTGTACTAAAAGTTCTCATTTTGAATACATTATGAGTGAAGCTTTTAAGAATAATATTCACGTTGAAACATCATCAGCATTTGACATCAACATTGTTGAAAATTTATTAGAAAATGGTAAAATCAACAAAAGCACTTATGTAATTTGTAATGGTTTTAAAAGAGATCAATATGTTACCAATATTGCAAGATTAATTAATAATGGTCATAAAAATACTATTCCAATTATTGATAATTATGAGGAATTAGATTTGCTTCAAGCTGAAATTAAAGGAAAATTCAAAATTGGAATTAGAATTGCTGCTGAAGAAGAACCAAAATTTGAGTTTTATACATCTCGTCTAGGAATTGGTTATAAAAACATAGTTCAGTTTTATAAAAAACAAATTCAAGAAAATGATAGATTAGAGTTGAAGATGCTTCACTTTTTTATCAATACTGGAATAAATGATACTGCATACTATTGGAATGAATTAGTAAAATGTATTAAAGTTTATATTCAACTTAAAAAGGAATGTCCTACTCTAGATGGATTAAATATTGGTGGAGGTTTTCCAATCAAAAACTCTCTTGCATTTGAATATGATTATCAATACATGATTGATGAAATTATTAATCAAATAAAAATTGCTTGTGAAGAAGCTGAAGTTGATGTGCCAAATATTTTCACAGAATTTGGTTCGTTTACCGTTGGTGAATCAGGTGGAGCAATTTATCAAGTTTTGTATCAAAAACAACAAAATGATAGAGAAGCTTGGAACATGATTGACTCATCATTCATCACAACTTTACCTGATACTTGGGCAATCAACAAACGATTTATCATGCTTGCTGTAAATAGATGGAATGACACTTATGAAAGAGTTTTACTCGGTGGAATGACTTGTGATAGTGATGATTATTACAACTCTGAACAAAACATGAATGCCATTTATTTGCCAAAATACAATAAAGAAAAACCATTATATATTGGATTTTTCAATACTGGTGCCTATCAAGAAACTATTGGTGGTTTTGGAGGATTGCATCACTGTTTAATTCCGCAACCAAAACATATATTAATAGACCGTGATAAAAACGGAATTATAGCTACAGAAGTATTTTCTGAACAGCAAACAGCTGACGATGTGTTAAAAATTTTAGGATACAATAAATAATAATAAATAAAACAGTTTGAAGTTTTCAAAAAAAAGTTTTTCTTTGATGACCAAACTACGAACATAAACATTAAATACATAAAATGAGCAAAGGACCAATAAGTCAGTTTATTGAGAAGAATTATCTTCACTTCAATGCAGCTGCTTTAGTAGATGCTGCCAAAGGATATGAGCAACATTTACTAGAAAATGGAAAAATGATGATAACTTTAGCTGGTGCAATGAGTACTGCTGAGTTAGGAAAATCGCTAGCAGAAATGATTCGTCAAGATAAAGTACACATTATTTCATGTACTGGAGCAAATCTTGAAGAAGATATTATGAATTTAGTTGCTCACAATTCATACAAAAGAGTTCCAAATTACAGAGATTTATCTCCACAAGAAGAATGGGATTTATTAGAAAACCATTACAATAGAGTTACCGATACTTGTATTCCTGAAGAAGAAGCTTTCAGAAGATTACAATCACACTTATATGATATTTGGAATAATGCTGATTCAAAAGACGAGCGTTATTTTCCACATGAATTTATGTATCAAATGATTAATTCTGGTGTTTTAGAACAATACTACGAAATTGATCCAAAAGATTCTTGGATGGTTGCTGCTGCAGAAAAAAACCTTCCAATTGTAGTTCCAGGTTGGGAAGACAGTACCATGGGTAATATTTTTGCTTCTTATTGTATCAAAGGTGAATTCAAACCTACTACAATGAAAAGCGGAATTGAATATATGATGTGGTTAGCCGATTGGTATCCTAAAAATTCAAGCGGTAAAGGTATTGGTTTCTTCCAGATTGGTGGAGGAATTGCAGGAGATTTTCCTATTTGTGTGGTTCCAATGTTGTACCAAGATATGGAAATGCATGATATTCCTTTCTGGAGTTATTTCTGTCAGATTTCAGATTCAACCACTAGTTATGGTTCGTACTCAGGTGCGGTTCCAAATGAAAAAATCACTTGGGGTAAATTGGATATTCACACTCCAAAGTTCATCATTGAGTCGGATGCAACCATTGTTGCTCCATTAATTTTTGCATATTTATTAGACCAATAAAATACATTTATGAGAAGAGTTATTGTTGATTATGCTAAGCTAACTGGCGATATTTTAAACTTATTAGTAGAGAAATTTCCTGAAGGATATGACGATAGTGATATCATCCGTTTCAGAAATGCTCAAAACGAACTTGTTGAAGCTGTTGAAGTAAGAACTGAAGACACTATTTATTTAGTGAAAGTAAGTACAAAATTGGCAAGCAGAATGGAGAAATTTGATGAAGAAGACGATTTGGATTCAGTAATTGAACCTATTTCTCCAGTAAAAGGTCTAGACTTGGACGACGATGATATTCCAAGCGATGATGACGATGAAGAAGAAGATTTACTAAAAGACAAAGGCGGTTCTGACGATGGTGACGACGACGATGATGATGACAATGACGACGAACCTTCAGACAACTTTGACGACGATGACGACGAAGAATAAATATTAAATTACAATATTTTAAATCCCAAATTCCAATATTTAGTTAAGGAATTTGGGATTTTTTATAAACTAATTTTTGAAATTTGGAATTTCTCTTTTGGAATTTTTTCTAAAGATATCTTTCTTCAAAAACTCTTTGGTGATGATTTTGATGACCAATAATTATGAAACCGAGTGCTCTAACCGACATTGGATTGTTATTTGCATAACCAACTCTCAGAAGTTGCTCTTCATTAAACGATTTGAATAACAACAACGTTGCATGACGAACAGCCGAAAACTCTGTTAGCAATTCCATGATGCTTCTTTTGTTTCCGTTGGCTTCATTGGCAAAATCATTCTCTTCATATCCAGGCAATTCGGTTTTGTCATTTCTAGCAAAACGTAAAGCTCTGTAAGCAAAAACTCTTTCGGCATCAATCGTATGCTGAATAATATCCTTAATAGTCCATTTTCCTTCAGCATAACTGTAGTCAAATTTATCCATCGGAATATCTTGCACAAATTTGATATACCGATGCAAAGAAATTTCTAATTCCTCAACAAGTGTATATTCATCAGAAACTTGTGCGACGTAGTTTGCATAGAATGGTGCGTATTCGCTGGATTTAATATCTTTTATAGTCATAATTTTATTTTTAAATATTGTTATTCCTTTATACTCATCCATTGCCAAGCTGGAATAACATTTATTATTAAATTGTCTTTTGTATAAGTATCTCTTTGATTTTGAGTTATTATAGTTGAATTATTTATTTTAAAATAATCCATTGCTTCAAACAAGCCATTCGTTTCTCTATCTATATTCATACTATTAATTTCAAAACAGACCTGATACAACTCTTTTGGAACACCATTTTTTGCTACAACAAAATCACACTCTCCTTTATTTTGATAGTAATATATCTCTTTACTTTTTCTTCTTAAATGTAAATAAACCGCATTTTCTAAAATATGACCATCATTTGGAGAAAATGTAATTTTGTTTTGATGGTAAATTCCCAAATCAATACAATATATTTTTTGAGGATTACGTATTTGTTTTTTTATAGAATAGTCAAATTTGGGTACAAAATCGATTAAATATACATCTTTAAAATAGGAAAAATAATCTAAAAAGGTTGTACTGGATTTGATTCCAAACATTCCGGATAATGAGTTTCCAGATACTAAAGTTCCTATATTTGATATTAAATAAACCGCCAATTGACGTAAGGAATTTACATCACGCAAACCAAAGCGTATAGCAACATCTCTGATTAATATATCATCAAGTAAATTATTTAAGTAGGTATCAATTCCCGTACGCAAATAATCAGGCATTCCACCTTTTTTGAGGTATTCGCAAAAAGAGTTTTCATTATTTTCAAACTCCATAAAAGTCAAAAACTCCGAATAAGAAAAAGGAAACAACTCAGTTGAAAAATGTCTTCCTGTTAAATGTGTTCCTAATTCCTTACTTAATAAAGAAGCATTTGAACCTGTTATTATTACAAAATAATCTTCTCTTAATAACTTATTTACAAATATTTCCCAACCTTTTACAATTTGTATTTCATCAAAAAAAAGAACTTTGGATTTTCTTTCTACAATTTCGTTATGCAAACGTTCAAAATCTTTTATCTCAATTCCTGCAAATCTTGGATCTTCAAAATTCAAAAATAATCCTTCATTTGGAAAATACTCCTTTTTGAATTGGAGCTGGATGGTACTTTTTCCGCTTCTTCGCAAACCTGTAATTATACTTGCAAAACCACTAGCCTTTGGTATCTTGTTAAGAATTTCTCTATGAACACCAACTTGTTTTTTCTCAAAAATGTTTTTTTGTGATTCTATTACAGTCGAAAATATTTGTTGTGCTATCATGATTTTAGTTTAACATTACAAATGTACAATATTAACCATTATAAATAATAAAAATAAAACATTTTAAATGATAGATATTAATCATTACTAATGAAAGATATTAATCATTACTAATGATAGAATATAAATAATCAGTAAATACAACTTTTTGAAATGTAATGCTTTCATTAAAAAATCCTTAAAAAAATATTTTAAGCCGAATTCCGACTAGCATTAGTATTTCCAAAAAGGGAACGCATTACCAATTTTTCATAAACTTCTAAAAGTTTAGCATCACTTATACCCTTTTTGATTTCGTTGATTTTCATCAAAGCATATTGCTGAATCGTTAACAATGGCAACACAATATCTTCACGCATTTTGATTGAAGCTTTTCCGTCTGGATAGTTTTCCATTAGTTCTTTATGTCCTGCAATTTTTAGTAATAATCGTTTGGTTTCTTGAAATTCGTCAAAAATTATTTGCCAAAAATCACCAAATTCAGCATCGTTTTTCATGTATTGCGTTAGCGGAAAAAAGGATTTTGCCAACGACATCATACTATTTTCTAATAAAGTTCTAAAAAACAAAGATGTATCAAATAATGTTTGCACTTTTTCCCATTGGTTGGTCGTTTCAAAATGTTTTAAAGCTGAACCAACTCCAAAAAATCCAGGTACATTTTGTTTCATTTGACTCCATGAACCTACAAACGGAATTGCTCGTAAATCTGCAAAATCAAGACTTTCTGATGCATTTCTTTTTGATGGACGACTTCCAATATTGGTTTTGGAATAATAATTTAACGTACTCATTTGCTCCAAATAAGGAATAAACTTTGAATGATTTTTGAAACTCAAATATTTTTGATACCCAATTTCAGAAAGTTCGTCAATGATTTCCTTATCAGAATCGGACAAATTGATGCTTTCATTTTTGTAAATCTGATTGGCAACTCCAGCACTTAAAAGATTTTCTAAATTATAACGACACGATTCAGTTGTTCCAAAATTAGAACTAATAGTCTGACCTTGAATTGTCAACTGAATTTCTTGATTCTCAATTTCTGAACCTAAGGATGCATAAAATTTATGCGTTTTTCCACCACCACGCGCTGGCGGACCACCACGACCATCAAAGAAAACTACTTTAATTCCGTATTTTCTAGATATGGTTGTTATGGTTTGTTTGGCTTTATAAATTCCCCAATTTGCCATCAAGTAACCGCCATCTTTGGTTCCGTCGGAGAAACCTAACATTACGGTTTGTTTGTTGCCACGATTTTTTAAATGTTTAGCGTACTCTTTATTAGTATACAATTGCTCCATTATTTTATCAGCATCTTTCAAATCTTCAATCGATTCAAATAGTGGAACAATATCTACCGATGGATTTTCCCAATTGCATAATTTGAATAATGCATAAGTTTCCATAACATTCAAAGCACTTTCATTATTGGAAATTATGTAACGATTGGCTCCTAGTTCGCCATTATTTTCTTGAATTGTTTTGATAGCAAAAATAGAATCTAATGTTTGTTTTGTCATTTCATCGTTAAACAAGTCGGAAGAAATGTTTCCGGAGATTGTTGCTAGCAATTCCATTCGCTTTTCATTTGAATACGAAAAGTAACTTTTAAAATCTTCGTTACCAGTTCCAAATGAATCAAACATAGTTTTAATCACTTTATTGTGAATTTTACTATTCTGACGTATATCTAAGGAAGCAAAGTGAAATCCGAATAAGTTGACTTTATTTATCAAATCATTGATGTCATCTAAATACAACGATTGGTGTTTTTCTATACAAAGTAACTTGATTTCATTTAGTTTATCTTTTAGTTCCGATAAAGTTATATAAATAGTTCCTGTTGAATAAAATACAGAACGATATAATTTATTTTCAATATCTGCAATTATGGTGTCAATTCCAGAAAATGTTAGTTTTCTTTTAAGTTTTCTAACATCCAAATAATATGATTTTAGAATTGAAGTTCTTAATCTATCTGCAACTTTTAAAGTGATTTCTGTGGTTACAAATGGGTTTCCATCTCTATCGCCACCGGGCCAAAATCCTAAATTTATGATCGAATTTGAAATAGGTCTATCCTTATAAATATTCTTCTGAATGTACTGCAACATTTCACCAGATGTTTGATAAAATACATTTTCTAAATACCAAATCAAACTAACTGCTTCATCAAAAGGTGTTGGCTTTTCTTTCTTGATAAAAGGTGTTTTTCCTAATTGTGCTAATAATTCTTTAATTTTATTCAAATCATTTTCACGAATAGCATCAGTCAAATCGGTTATGATTCCTAAAACTGAACCAGGATAAAATTGGGTTGGATGTGCTGTTAAAACTGTACGAATATTGAAATCTTCTAAAAATGCAATCAATTCTTGTTTTAATTCTTTAGTATCAGCACGTTCTTTTACATCACGAAGCGAACCTTTTCCTTCCATATTATTTACAACTGGAAAAGCTGCATCTTCAATAGCATCAAAAAGTACAATTTGACGTTCAACATATTGAATGAAACGAAACATCAAACCAATTTTTTCTTCTTCGGAAACGTTATCCAAATATTTCTGCGAAAATGAATTTACAATTTCAATTGGCGAAAGATTATTCTTGAATCCATTATCACAAACCTCTGTAAAAAGAGGCAATAAAACTCCTGTATTATCAATAGCATCAAAGGGTAAAGTAATAAATACACTATTGTAAATATGGTATTTAGATAATACATTTTGATTGAAACGTTCTATTTTTGGTAGTGTGTACATAGTTATTTCATGTTTTTAGTAACTGCAATTATGACTCCAAAATTGCCATCAATTTGCTCCCATTTTTCTTTTGGACAATATGTTCTGGAGACAAAACCATCTAAATATAAAGCGTTTTTGCATCCTTTGCTTTTGAAAAACTCTGCAAATTCATAGAAATTAATTTGCTTTTTAGACATGACAAAAAGGATTTCATTATTTGGTAATATTCCAACTCCATTTCTAATATTCAAATTAGTAGAATTTTTATTGAAAGCATTGTGGATTTTGCCATCAATAACTAACATTGGACCTGATTGGGTTGCAAATTTTACATTTTTATTACTTTCATAATCTTCAGTTTTGCAAATAAAAGATTTGTTTGAATTTGTCAAATAAAATATTCCATTTGGTTTTAAATAAAAATTTCCTTCAGCTCTTGAAGTGTCTATTGAGGTTTTTTCAATTCCGTTTTCAACAAACAATCCTTGTGGTGATTGATCTTTTTTATACATTCCACCATTAGTTGCAAAAAGCATTTCTTTATTATTTTTTGATAACCATTTTTTTAGTTTACCAATACTACTAAAAATATCTGATTTATCATTTTTCCAATAAAAAGAAACATTTGATTTACTTGGATTAACAGAAAAGGAGATAAAATTACTTTCATAATTTGTAGAAAATTGAAAAAATAAAAATGCTCCAATAATAAAAAGCAATACAATCAAAAATCTATTTCTCATTTAAATTAATTTGAATTTAAATATACAAAAAAACCTCAAGCAAAAAACTTGAGGTTTGTATAAATTGATTTTCATTAGAAAATTAAATATCTTTGAAAATGGTGTGCATCAAACGTTTTTTGTCGTTGATACTTTCCTCAAGTGAAATCATTGTTTCTGTTCTGTAAACACCTTCGATATCGTCAATCATGAAGATTACATCTTTAGCATGTTTAGTATCTTTAGCTCTAATTTTACAGAAAATATTAAATTTCCCTGTTGTCACATGAGCAACTGTTACGAAAGGAATTTCGTTAATTCTTTCCAAAACAAATTTAGTTTGTGAAGTATTGTTCAAGAAAACACCAACGTAAGCGATGAACGAATATCCTAATTTTTCATAATCCAAAGTCAATGAAGAACCCATAATGATTCCTGCATCTTCCATTTTCTTAACTCTTACGTGAACTGTTCCTGCAGAAATTAATAATTTTTTTGCGATATCAGTAAATGGAACTCTTGTGTTATCAATTAACATATCAAGGATTTGGTGATCTACTTCATCTAAACGAAACTTACTCATAATTACTAATTTATATTATTGTTTTGATTTACGAATACAAATTAATGCATTTTATTTAGTAAAAAACAAAAAAAGATGTTATTTTTTTAAACCATTAACAAATTTTATGCTATTTCCTAAATAAAAATTAGCTTTTTGATTTAATTTCGGAATATTCTCTTCATCATCTGAATACAACATTTTGTGTGCGTTGTACAAAACATGACCAAATTTTCCTTTCAACTCACCAATTTCAGCTATGTAAGCGTTTAATTGGATTGTTCCATCAATTAGCTCTTCTTTGTATTGAGCAGCAAAATTCGTAATTATTTCTTTACCATCATAATTTATTTTGATGTTTTTATAAAGAAAATCATAAAAAACGATATTATTTTGAGAAATTGACAAATATTTTGCGATTTCATTATCAACTACATCGTTTTCGTAAATATGCTTCAATCCAGAAATTAAAGCAATGAAAATCATTTTTCGAGTATATTCTCTATAATAATCCTCTTGATAATGTCCTGCTTCAAATAAAATTGTAGGAACATTTAATGAGGTAAACATATCTCCAATGCAATTGATATTAAATCCGTCATCAAAACGTCCAACTTGATTTGGAATGTGATTTTGAAGTTCTTCATTCATTGCGACAATAACATTCATAGCTTTTGCTCGAACTTCGTTTATTTCACGACTTTCGTTAAAAGCTGGAGCTAGAAAAGAAACTGTTGCTACTTTACCTGCATTTCCTGCGCCAAAAATAGTTCGTTGATCGTGAAGATTATAACAAAAATCGGGTTTAAAATCCTCAAATGTTTTACGAAGTAATTGACTTTCTGGTTGAGACAAATCAACAGAATCTCTATTCAAATCAACTTTATTAGCATTTTCACGAGTGTATAATTCAGCTCCGTCAGGATTCACCATTGGAAGAAAGCAAAAAGTGAATTCTTTAAGTAACTTCACTCCTATTTCCTCTTGCGAATGAATTACGTTAAAAAAATCAAACAAAGCTTTGGTTGTGGTACTTTCGTTTCCATGCATTTGCGACCACATGAAAATTCTGATTTTACCTGTTCCAATTTCGTATTTGTATATTGGTTTTCCTAAAACTGATTTACCAATGACTTCTGTTTGAAATTTGGACAAAAGCGGTTCAATATCTTTTAAAGTAATGTATCTTCCGAAAAGTGAATTGGCTTTGTACTCTTTATGTAATTCGATATAATCCATAAACTAAATTTGACACAAAGGTAATCAACTAGAATTATTTGAAAACAAAAAAACCTCCAATAAAACTATTGAAGGTTTCTAACAAAACTATAACAAATCAAACTAACTATTTTCTAATTAGATACACACTACTAATTCCAGGTTCTGGTCTAGACATTGTTGGAGCTGCATCACCATTTTCAGTTGGTAAATTGAACGTTAATAACTTTCCACCAGCATTTAATCGTTCAGCAACAAAAACTTGTTCAGTTACGTCATCATAACTGACATCTACAGGATTTCCAAGAGTGGAATTTGGTCCGTAAAGTCTTATTTGACTTGATGTAGCAATTGTTCCCATATTTGGAGTTGATGCTAAAACACTTGAAAAATTGTTGATGATTATCAATCCACCATCAGAATCTGAACTTGCAGCTCCTACATCAGTCAATACCATTCTATTATCTACTGATGAAAAAGCAATTCCGTGAGTTCTAACCAATCCTTGAATGGTAACTCTTTTTGTTGGAGTAATTGCTCCATTAGGATTGGAGAAGAAATTTTCAAAAACTACAATATCTCCAGTTAAATCTGCTGTAGCATATAACGTTGTTCCATTAAGAAAGATTCCCCAATTTTTGAAGTTTACTGTATAAACATTCAACAAGTTTAATCCTGTTGCAGTTTTTTGGTAAACCAATAATTTATTCGTGTTTCCATTGGAAGCAGCTTGATCTTGAGTAACAACAATTTTATCTCCATAAACTGCTGTCTCTCTTGGATTACTGAATTCAGATGCACTTGAGAATTTTGTTGAAAGTGAAGTTAAATTATTAGTTATAGCAGATTGTAATCCTCCATAAACTTCTAATTTGTTGTTTGATCTTGATGCTAAAATTACTTCATCAGTTGTAGAATCATAATAAACACCATCAGTATCAATTGAGCTAATTGTAAAACTTTTCACCATCGGAGAAGCTACAGATAAATCACTAAAAGTAACTTTTCCAGAAGTATTGCTTGATGTTACGATTTTGAATTCTGATGTAGACATTGGTGTAACCGGTGAATCATCATCATTACATGAGGTAAAAGTAATTGCTAAAGTTGCAAGTAATAAAAATTTTGTTTTCATAAGTACTATGTTTTTTGTTTATGATAGTACTTACGAAAAATAAGTTGTGTTGGTTTTTTTAGACTTGAAATCCGTTTTCTGGAATCTTACCTTTTACACCTTTAAAAAATGGAAGCAGTTCTTTTAAATCTTCATCATAATTTCCAGTTGGGAAGAAAGATTTACCTATGGCAACCTCTTTTTTACCAAAATCAAAAGCAACTGGAAGAATTGGTACATTGGCTTTTAAAGCAATATAATAGAACCCTGTTTTTAATTCTGACACCAACTTTCTTGTACCTTCTGGTGCGATTGCTAATCGTAATTCGTCATAATCATCAAAGGTTTTTGCAATGGCATCTACCTTATTAAGACCACCTGTTCGATCTAATGGTTTTCCTCCCATCCATTTAAAATACCAACCAAAAGGGAATTTGAATAATTCTTTTTTACCTACAAAATGCATTGGCACTTCGGTAATTCCTCTTGTAAATAATCCTAAATAGAAATCGTGCCAACTTGTGTGAGGCAAAACCATAAAAACACATTTATTTACATTCAGATTGTCAGCTCCAGTTATTTTCCATCCCATTAATCGGAAGAAAATAAATTCATAAAGTCGTTTCTTCATCTCAAATATTTTGCGTAAATTTAACATTAATCTATTATTTTTGAGAAAATATTTTTATTTATGTTATCAAAATTCTTAAGCTACTTTATTCCTATAAATGTCATCAAGAAAAATTCCTCCATAAGCAAAACTTTGGAAGTTACTTGGAACAATGGCGAGTTGGTTTTAGATTCAAAAAATACCAATTATTCTTATGGAAGCTTGCAAAGAATATTAAAGAAAGGATTGAAATACATTGGTTTTGAAAGAATAAGAAAATTTGATAACATACTAATTCTTGGAGTTGCTGGTGGAAGTGTTATTAAAACATTAGTTGACGAAGTAAAATTTAAAGGTAAAATTATTGGAGTTGAAATTGATAAAGATGTTGTTGAAATTGCGAATAAATATTTCAAATTAAATGAAATTTCGAATCTAGAATTAATTATCGATGACGCCTTTGAATTTGTTTTGAAAACTAAAGATAAATACGATTTAATCATCATTGATATTTTTCAAGATACTACAATGCCTAACTTTCTATTTGAAGATTTTTTTATAAATAGAATTAACTTTTTGCTCAATGTTGATGGTTTTATTCTTTTCAACACGATGGTTATCAATGAAAAGAATCGAATTAGAAATTTGGATTATAAAAAGAAATTCGATGTAAATTACTCCATAAGAATGTATCCAAAAGTTGAAATTCACAATGAACTTTTTACCATAAAAAAACTTTCCTAGATAATGGCAATTTTAAAAAAACTTCTTGTTGGTAAGGTTTCAAATACTTATAAACCTAAATATAATCCAATTCAAAAAAGAATTTTGAACATCAAATCTATTTGGAACAATGACCATCAGGACGATAACGGAATTGAAAAAATTGTTCGTTTATTATTGTCTTCATCACAACTTCTTTTTCCAGGAATTTACATCAAATATCTAGCAAGTAAAATTGGTCATGAATATCAAGATTTAGTGATGGATATTTATATTTTATTGAAAGTAGCTTTTCCTATTCTTATTTTATATAACACTTTACAATCAAACACATTTCTTATTTATTTGATGTTATATGTTTTAGCAGAAACGTTATTGTATATACCAACTTTGATATTTGCTTCCGATTTATTTACTCGTCCGCGTTCTTACAAACGTTCTATGTTGTTACTTTTCTTTAATTATATAGAAATTGTAGTCGCGTTTGGAGTTCTTTATACTTTAGGAGACAATATGAACAAACCTTTTGCACATTGGTTTGATTCTATTTACTTTAGCTTGGTCACTTCTAATTCTATTGGCTTTGGAGATTATTATCCAATCACTACTTATGGCAAAGTTTTAGTTAGTATGCAAGCCATTTTCTTCTTGTCATTTGTGATTTTGTTTTTGAATTTCTTCTCTACAAAAGTGAAAGGAAAAGGATATTTTGATAATGATGAAATTGCATAGAAATGCCAATATTTTAAATTCCAAATTCCAATAGTTGCGATTTTGGAATTTGGAATTTAATTTTTGGAATTTAGTATTTTTCTGGCTTTCTCCAAATCTTCTGGTGTATCAATTCCGATTCCGACGTGAGTTGTTTCTACCATTTTGATTCGTTTTCCGAATTCTAAATAGCGTAATTGTTCTAGTTTTTCTGATGCTTCAAGTGATTTCATTGGAAGTGAATAGAAATCTAAAAGTGCTTGTTTACGGAAGGCATAAATTCCGATGTGTTGAAAATAACGAACTCCTACATTTACTTCTCTTGGATATGGAATAACAGAACGTGAAAAGTACAAAGCAAAGCCATTTTGATCGACAACCACTTTCACATTATTCGGATTATTGATATCTTCTTCATTAGTTATTTCTCTCATTAACGAAGCTAAATCTACTTTTTTATCAGCATCATTTTTAAAAACTTCAATGACTTTTTCTAAAGGTTCTTTGTTGATAAAAGGTTCGTCGCCTTGAACATTTACTACAATATCAACGTCTAAATTTGCAACAGCTTCGGCAATTCTATCACTTCCGCTTTCGTGTTCTTTTATAGACATTATGGCTTTTCCACCATTAGAAACTATTTCGTCGAAAATCAAATTGGAATCGGTAACAACAAAAACATCGTCAAAAAGATTGGTTTCTTTTGCAGCTTCATAAGTGCGAAGAATTACAGTTTTTCCACATAAATCTTGCATTAATTTGGCAGGAAAACGTGTAGAAGCATAACGAGCTGGAATTACGGCGATGACTTTCATATTAATTTGCCGCTAAGACGCAAAGGCGCAAAGCTATTTTTTAATTTTTTTAAATATCCAATAAATTACTCCAAAGATAATAACAACGAGGATAACTGCAACTATTGGAAGGAAAATTGCTAAGGAACTTAATGTGATTGCGGTTCCAGTTTCGGCGGTGGAAACTACTGGATTTCCTAAACCAGCAGTTTTTACTGATGATGCTAATCGTGTTGTGGTTGTTAATCCTTGAAATGCCGTGGCGGAACCACTTCCTGCAATTATGGCTAAAATGGTAGTCATTGTTGGAGAAATATCTACCATTGTTGACGACATAACAACAAATCCAGCGATGGCTGCCAATGGTGTTGCAATTGTATCTAATAAATTATCGATGAATGGAATGTAATAACCAAATATTTCAAAAACCATGGCAACTCCAAAGCTTATTAATGCTGGTAAACCACCAATCCAAGCCCAACTTTCATTCAGCGGAATGACATTAAAATAAGATGCCAAACTCAATGCAAAAACAGGTAAGAAAACTCTAAATCCTGAGGCAGAAGCCAATCCGATTCCGAGGCAAATTGATAAAATGGTTTCTAGATTCATTAATTTTATTTTTACAAATATACTAAAAAACAAATCCTCGTTTTACAATAAAAAACGAGGATTTATTTGATTACAATTAATTATAAATTGAATTATTTTTGTGGTGCTTCATCAAAATTCATCATCCAATGGATTCCGAATTTATCAACAAACATTCCAAAGTATGCACCCCAAAAGGTGTTTTCCAATGGCATTTTAATAATTCCATCAGCAGATAATCCGTTGAATAATCTGTCCGCTTCTTCTCTACTCGATGCATTTATTGAAATAGAAATATTATCACCAACAGTTGTTGTTTGACCAAAAGCTTCTGAAGTATCACTTCCCAATAAAATAGTTTCTGCACTAATTGGCAAGGAAACGTGCATTATTAAATTTCCTGCTTCTTCAGAAATTGGTTCACAATTTTCTGCTGGTGGCATTTCGTTGAATCTTCCCATATAGGTAAATTCTCCACCAAAAACTGATTTGTAAAAATTGAACGCTGCTTCGCAAGTTCCGTTAAAAGTTAAATATGCATTTACTGTTGCCATGATTATTTTTTTTAAGAATTGTTTAATGTTTCAAATATATAATTTTTGCTTAAAAATTCAAAACTATACTCTCAATGAAGCACGAAAACCTCTTACTGCATAATACGATTGTGCACCATTATGATAAACAAAAACCGTTTCATAACGAAAATCGGCAAAAAGTGCGCCGCCTAATTTTCTGATTTCTGTAGGAGTTTTTATCCAACTTGAGGTTTTTAAATCAAATATTCCTAATTTTTGTAAGTGACGATATTCTGTTTCTGATAGTAATTCAATTCCCATAGAAGTTGCCATATCAATGACGTTATTCTCTGGTTTGAATTCCTTTCGTGCCTCTAAAGCTTCTTTGTCGTAACACAAACTTCGTCTTCCTTTTGGCGTTTCTGTTGAACAATCATAGAAAATGTATTCGTTCGTTTCCTTGTCATAACCTACAACGTCTGGTTCGCCTTCGGTTCGTTCCATTTCGTTTAATGACCAAAGTTTGCTTGGATTGGCTTCTAACTTTTCTTGAATTTTCGACCATTCCAAGCCAAGATGACGTTTCGGATTTTTTTCAAAACGCGTTTTTAGAATAGCTAAAAGTTCAGTTTGTTGACTTGATGTAAGTTGATTTTTTGACATTTCTATTTTATTAAATATATCGTTTTATTTTTATCTCCAGTTTTTTCAAAAAGATTTAAATCAATTCCTTTTTTCAAATCTCTACTTGCTGTTGCTGATGAAATGTCTTTGAAAACATTCATATAATCGTTTCGTTTAAATTCTTTTTTACCCAAAGAAATAAAATAATCCAACCGATCATTATCGGTTAAAATTCGATTATTGAATTTTAATAATTCAAATAATGCTTTATCAATTACTTCCAACATGTATTCTATAAAAACAGTTGATTTTCCTTGTTTATCACTAATTGACAACGCTTTATAATAATTTTCTTGAGTTGCACTGATGATGGTTTCAATAGGTAAAAATTCAAAAACTGGATACTCGTTCATCAAAATAACAGTTTGCCAAAGTCTTCCCATTCTGCCATTGCCATCTAAAAACGGATGAATAAATTCCATTTCGTAATGAAAAACACACGCTTTTATTAATGTCAATTCTTCTTTATTTTTGACATAATTGAACAAATCTTTCATCAAAAACGATAAGTTTTCTGCTGGTGGAGCAAGATGAGCCAATTTAGAACCTTTTACAATTCCGACGCTATTTTTTCTGTAACTGCCACTGTTTTCAACTAAACCATTCATCAAAATTTGATGAGCTTCGAGAAATGATTTTTCAGAATGTGGCTTGAAAGCTCTTAACTTGTCATAAACCTTTAGAGCATTTAGAACTTCTGCGATATCTTTTTGTGGCGCTAAAACTCTTTTATTTTCAATAATCGCAGTAATTTGTTCTTCTGTTAGTGTATTTCCTTCTATTTGAAGTGAGGAATGAATAGTTTTGATTCTATTTTGCTTACGTAATTGAGGTGATTGTTTTACCAAATAAACTGCATTTACTTGACCAATTTTCTCTGAAATTGAAGTAATTAGCTTTAAAATTGAAGTTGTTATTTCGTAAGGCGGTTTCATTGATAGTATCATTTGATAGTATCAAAGGTAATGATTTTTATTAAAATAACTATCTACTTTTATGAATTAGCATCAAAATCTATCATCCATTCGATACCATATTTATCTCTGAACATTCCGAAATAAGAACCCCAAGGACTATCTTGAATCGGCATTTCAACTGTTCCGCCTGCAGAAAGTCCATTGAATAATTTATCGGCTTCTTCTCTACTTTGGGCTGAAACTGCAATTTTAGAACGGTTCTCGTTTTCGCTTACTGTTCCTAAAAAACTTGGAACATCGTTTGCCATTAAGGTGTTGCCTCCAATAGGTAAAGCAATGTGCATTATTTTATTAGCGTCTTTTTCATCTACTGGAAAATCTGGACCTTCTAAATCTTTGAGACGCGTAATTTTAGAAAACTCTCCACCAAAAACTGATTTGTAAAAAGTGAATGCTTCTTCTGCATTTCCGTTGTAGTTTAGATGTACGTTTATTAGTGCCATGGTTTATTGGTTGTTTGTTATTTGCTTAAGCTAATGTATAAAAAAAATCCGCAAAATTAGGAGACATTTGCGGAGGCTTTTTATTAAAACACTTTACTAAAATAATTAATTTAAAGAAGAGATTTTGTATTTATCACCTTGTTTAATAATTGTTAAGTTTACTACTTCAATTGAACTATCATAAGTGTCAGACAAAAACAAAACTATATATTTATTTACTTTTTTATCTTTATTAATTATCATAGTCTTTAGCATTACTGGATGACTATCTTGTCCGTTAATAATTGGATCATAATCAAGTTCATTATTCTCAAACTCATTTTTGATACTATCTAATAAAGCTTTTGTGCAATAAATTTGAGATATCGAATCTAACTTTTCAATGTTTTTATTTGGAGCAATTGTATCAAGAGATTGAGTAATATATGCTGTATAAAACTCTTTTATCATTTTTTTAATCTCGGTATCAGAAAATTCTACCTTTTGATTATTTACATCTAATTTATCTGTTTTGTCATTTTCTTTACAAGAGATTATTAATTGTAATAAAAGTAAAATATAAACATAATATATTTTTTTCATATTCCTCAATTTAAGTTAGAGTTTAAATGTCTATATATTGATATTATTAAAAACTTTGTGGGCACGGATTGCAAATCCGCGCTATCGGGTTTAACGTTTTAACTTAATCAAATATAACAACTTCTAACTACTCCAAAAAACTCTCTTTCTTAAACCCAATCAAATAAAATCTGTCTTTGGCTCGGGTAATTTCTGTGTATAGCCAACGGAAATCTTTAGTTGTTAGAAATAGGTTATTTTTCTTTTGGTTAATTTTACAAGTTTTCCCATTCTATTAAAAGTTTTTTTCTCAATCCAATTTTTTTCTTTGTCAAAAATGTATTCAAAGGATTGAATAACTTTTTTATCTTGATTGAAAATTACAATAATGTTACTCTCTTTATCATATTGTTTTGATTCCGATAAAGATAGTTTTCCTTTGTAGAAATATTTTTCACTAGAAATATTGTTTGATTTTAAATCTAAATATTCATTGATTTTAGTAGAATATATCGTATCGTAATTGTAAGATTCATTTTTATAGATTCTATTTTTTTTATCATAGTAAAAAATTGAACTTATTTTATAAGGTGTTTCTTCACGTCTAGTATCTAATTTTTCCTTTTCACCTTCTTGAATGTATCTGTAATAAATAGTTCCTGTCATTCTATCTTTTTTTTCTATGATTACATTATCCTTATCAATAAATGAATACTTCCAAACAGTTGTATCTGGATATTTAAACGATATCTTTTGTTCTTTTATTATTATATTGTTTTTATCGTAGTCGTATTTCCATTCTTCAGCTTTTATTAGCAACTCTTTTTTCGCATAATATTCTTTTTTTGAAGTTAAATATCCATTTTTATTATAGGTGAAGTCAAAATGACTATTTATGAATGGTTCAAAATTTAAATTGTAAGTATAGCTTGTATCATTCGTTTGTAATACTTCATATTCTCTATATTCTAACTCATTCACTTTACCATTTAATTTTTGTCTTTTTAAGTCATTACTGTTTAATCTTTCGCGCATTTGACCATAACAAAGCGAAATGAAAAAGGTGAATGTTAAGATGAATATTTTTCGTATTGTCATAATATGTTTGCTAACTTATAAATATAAACAAATCTTTTAATAATTTATAATTTTCACTAATCCCAAATATACCAATTTTCAACAAACTACTCCAAAAAACTCTCGTCCTTAAAGCCAATCAAATACAATCTGTCTTTGGCTCTAGTAATTGCAGTGTAAAGCCAACGAATGTAATCTCTGTCGATGCCTTCGGGTAAATACGGTTGTTCTATGAAAACGGTGTTCCATTGTCCGCCTTGGCTTTTGTGGCACGTTATGGCGTAAGAGAACTTTACTTGCAATCCGTTGTAGTATTCGTTTTCTTTTACTTTTTGGAATTTGGCGTATTTGGTTGTTAGGTGTTCGTAATCTTTCATCACTTCTTCATACAATTGGTTGGATTGCTCGTAGGTTAAGGATGGTGATTCACTTTTAATAGTATCTAAAATCAAAACGGTTTCAAACGGAATTTGGTTGGGATAATCGACCATTCGTATTTTGACTTTGGCAAATTTGAATCCGTATAATTCTTTGAAGCTATAAATTTCTAACACTTCGATGATGTCGCCATTGGCAATGAAACCGGCTTCGTCTTTTTCTTTCAACCAAAAATAATTATTCTTCACGACCATCAAGAAATCGCCTGTCGATAAATCGCTTTCTTTGTCTAGGATTTTGGTTCTAATTTGCTCGTTGTATTGGTTCGCTCTTTTGTTGGAACGCACAATAAACGCGGTATCTTCAATAGAATAATTGCTGTAAGCTTGGTTGATGGCATCTTGAATATCGTAACCATCTGTTAATCGAACAATATCTTTGAAACCTCGTAACTTGAACTTGAATTCGGTGATAAAACTGTCTTTCAAAAGTTCACGCAATTCGGTGGCGTTGTAGAGAATTCCGGAGTTTAGTTCTTGACGCATTACTTCGTCGAGTTCAATCCAATCTACTTTTTTGTCGTAATTTAATTCTAATGTATCCGTGTTTAAAGCTGGCGAAATATCTAAATTCACTGGCGGAAGCTGTGCGGTATCGCCAAGTAAAATCATTTTGCAATTTTCACCACTATATATGTAGGAGATTAAATCGTCGAGTAAACTTCCGTTTTCGTACATTTTGCTTTCGGCTGCCACATCAGAAATCATGGATGCTTCATCGACTATGAAAATGGTGTTTTTGTGTTTGTTTTGTTGCATCGTAAAAGCCACTCCGCCACCACTCGACTTTTTTGGAAAATAGATTTTCTTGTGGATTGTAAATGCTGGTTTATTGGAATAATTGGCAATGACTTTGGCAGCACGACCTGTTGGAGCAAGTAAAACGTATTTTTTATTAACTTCGATTAAGTTGTTTACAATGGTAGATATTACGGTGGTTTTTCCTGTTCCTGCGTATCCTTTTAGTACAAAAATGCTATCGTTGTTGGCATTGGTGATGAAAACGGCAATTTTTTGAAAGAAAGCATCTTGTTTAATCGTGGGATTAAACGGGAAGTTTTGGGATAGAATAGCATAAAAGTTTTTGGTTGCCACTTGTAATTATTTAACCGCAAAGTACGCAAAGTTTTAAGCAAAGTTCGCAAGGAATTTTACTTTTTTTTGGATAGATAAAAGAATATAAAAACTCAATAGCGAAGTTTTTTTAACCACATAGAGACATAGATTTTTTTGTGGTAAAGGCGCTTCGCTTTGGATAGATTACATAGAAAGATGGAACGCGGATGAAACGGATGGAACGGATTGAAGCGGATTTTTAAAAAAATGTTGTTTTGGAAATTTGATTTTGTGAAAATGGATGGCTGTTTAGCCCTGATTGTAGCAGTTACCTTGTAACGCGGAAAGCAGGAATAAGGTTTGTAGAAATGCCCTAATCATTCGCTCCTTAAAAATAAAAATCGTAAGTTTGCGGTGTTAAAAATGGAATTTCAAAATGAGTATTACTGACAAAACTTATAAAAAACTAGCTATTCAAGTTTCTTTGAATGGGTTGTCGTTTTGTGTATTTGATACTTTGAGTGGCAAACCTGTGGTGTTGCATAACATTCATTTTGATAGTTTTCAGCGTAGTGCTAAGATTGAAGATTTGTTTGCTTCGGTTTTTAGAGAACATCCAGAATTGAGTCATAAGTATGATGAAATTGAGATTCTTCATAGTAATAATTTATCGACTTTTGTTCCAACCGCTTTGTTTGACGAGGAGTTTTTAGGAAGTTATTTGCAATACAATACTAAGGTTTTTGAAACCGATTTTTTCACTTTTGACGCTGTAGATAAATATGAAATGAACAATGTTTACATTCCGTATGTGAATATGAATAACTTTTTTATTGACCAATATGGTTCATTTGAATACAAGCACGCGAACAGTGTCTTGGTTTCAAAATTGTTGGATTTATCTAAGAATAATGAAGAACGCAAGATGTTTGTTCACGTAAGTGAAAGTCATTTTGAGATTATTGTGGTTCAAAATCAGAAGTTGCATTTGTTTAATTCGTTTGAATACAAAACGCCTGAGGATTTTATTTACTACATTTTATTCACCGCTGAACAATTGCAATTGAATCCGGAGCATTTCAAATTGGAATTGCTTGGAGCGATTGTTGAAACGGATGCTTTTTATCAAATTGCCTACAAATACATTAGAAACATAAGTTTATTTGATGTTTCTGATTTTACCAATAGTTTCACGGAAAAAGAAAACCGCGAACACTTTATACTACTTCACTCGTGAGAATCATTTCTGGAAAATACAAAGGAAGACGCATTACAGCTCCAAAAAACTTACCAGTTCGTCCAACGACTGACATGAGTAAAGAGGCGTTGTTTAACGTGCTGAACAATCATTTCAATTTCTCGGGATTGAAGGTTTTGGATTTATTTGCTGGAACTGGGAACATTAGTTACGAATTTGGTTCGCGTGGTTGTGACAACATTACTTGTATCGATGGCGATATGGGTTGCGTGAATTTCATAAAGAAAACTGCCAAAGAATTTGATTTGAATATCACTGCAATAAAAAGCGATGTGTTTAAGTTTTTAGAAAAGCACAAAGGAAGTTACGATATAATTTTTGCCGATCCGCCTTATGGAATTGCGCAAAAAGAATTTGAAAAATTAATCGAAATGGTCTTCGAAAATGAACTGTTGGACGAAGAAGGCATGATGATTATGGAACATTCCAAACATACAAAACTCGACCACATGATGCATTTTTCTTTTCAGAAGAATTATGGTGGTTCTGTGTTTTCATTCTACGAATTTGAAGTTGATGATGAGGAAGATGAAAGTGAGGAAGAATAATTTTCTCACTTAAATATTAAAAAAGCAGACCTATAAGCCGGATTCTGTCATCAATAAAGATGCCTTATCATTTATCTAGACTTGCAATTACTCACAAGTTCCATCTTTCTACCCTTCGACAACGGACGAGTAATCCTTAAATGTCGATATACTTGAAATTTCACCGCATAGAGTTTACCTGGTTTCACTACAGCCGAACTGTACATACTTTCTGTTGCACTTGTCCTTTTTTGATTTCTCAAAACGACGGATGTTATCCGCTATGCTACTCTTTGGTGTCCGGACTTTCCTCTTATTATTACTAACAAGCGATAAGGCGGTCTGCGGTGCAAAGGTAGAATTTAATATTAGATTTTAGATATAAGATTTTAGATATGTACATAATTTGATATTTGATTTAATTCTGTACTTTTATTAAAATTTTTATATGAAAATTAGATTTTTTTTCTTTTTGGTTTCATTTGGAATTAGTAATTGTTTGGCATGTAAATGTTATGAATATACTTTAGATGAGAATATTAAGATAGGTCTTAAAAAAGCAGATATTATTTTTTATGGAGAATTGATAAAATTAGACACCATAAACAATAGTTATTCTTTTAGAATTTTTGAATTATTCAAAGGAAATTATAAAACAAAGACAATAACTACATACTCTGAATCAAATTGTGATTTCTATTTTAACGAAAAAGGATTGTGCATTGTTTATGGTAATTTCAATAAAGATAAAACTTTGATAAATGTTAGTGCTTGTTCTCCTTCTCAATCACGAAATTTTGGACCAGGTTTTCCTCCAATCCCATTTGAATTTGATTCTAAAGGAAAAATTATATCAAAAAATAAAATTGAAACGGATTTATTCAATATAGAAAATAAGAATAAATCGCTACAATCCTTTATTTACCAATTAGAAAAACTAAGACAATACAAACAAAATCAGAACACTATTTCTGAAAATAACAAAAGTGATTTTTATCAAAAAATACTAATTGTATCTTTAATAGTAAATGCAATACTATTTTTAGGCTTTATTATTACTATTCAAAAAAATAAGTATAGTTCGTTAAAGTCTTGAATATTTTAATGTTTTATTTTTTCCCAAACTTTTAAACTTTTAAACTTTTAAACTTTTAAACTTTTAAACTTTTACCTACATTTGTAATCCAATAAAATTCTATGGAACAATTTGTAGTATCAGCTCGTAAGTATCGTCCACAAACGTTTAAAGACGTTGTGGGTCAGCAAGCTATTACTAATACTTTGTTGAATGCTATAGAAACTAATCATTTGGCTTCTGCCCTATTATTTACTGGTCCAAGAGGTGTTGGAAAAACAACTTGTGCTAGAATTTTGGCTCGTAAAATCAACCAACCTGGTTATGATGATCCAAATGAGGATTTTGCCTTTAATGTTTTCGAATTGGATGCTGCTTCTAACAATTCAGTTGATGATATTCGAAATTTAATTGATCAAGTTAGAATACCACCACAAACAGGACAATATAAAGTTTATATTATTGACGAGGTTCATATGTTGTCATCGGCTGCTTTTAATGCGTTTTTGAAAACATTGGAAGAACCACCAAAACACGCTATTTTTATTTTAGCAACGACAGAAAAACACAAAATTATTCCGACGATATTATCTCGTTGTCAGATATTTGACTTCAAACGAATTACGGTTAAAGATGCTAAAGAACATTTGGCAGAAGTAGCTACAAGCCAAGGAGTTCAATTTGAAGACGACGCTTTACACATTATTGCTCAAAAAGCGGATGGTGCGATGCGTGATGCTTTATCGATTTTTGACCGAGTTGTTTCGTATTGTGGAACCAATTTAACACGTCAAGCTGTAACCGAAAATCTGAATGTTTTAGATTTTGAAACCTATATTAAAGTAACCGATTTGATTTTGGAAAATAATATTCCAAGCATCTTGCTTGCTTATAATGATATTTTATCGAAAGGTTTTGACGGACATCATTTTGTTTCTGGATTGGCTTCTCATTTTAGAGATTTATTGGTTTGTAAAAATCCTGCAACATTGGTTTTATTAGAAGCTGGTGAACAAGCGCAGCAACTCTATGGTCAGCAAGCACACAAATGCCAATCGGATTTTCTTTTAAAAGCGATTGAAATTGCAAATGATTGCGACTTAAAATATAAGGTTTCTCAAAACCAACGTTTGTTAGTTGAACTAACACTAATGCAACTTTGCTCTATCAACTTTGATGGAGAAAAAAAAAAGTTGACTTTATAATTCCACCGACTTATTTCAGAAACAATAGTTATTCTATTCAGGAAGTTCCAAATTTGAAATCCCAAATTCCAAATGAGGAAAAAGTTGCGAGTTCCGAATTGAGAGTTGAAAGTTCTGAAAAATTAGTAGAAAGTGCTGAGTCTAAAATTGAAATTTCAGCAGAAAACACGCAACCTGAAACTAAAGAAGAACCCGAAACCCGAAACCCGAAACTCGAAACTGAATTAAAACCCGAAACACGCAACGCGCAACCTGCAACTACTAATATTTCAGCATTATCTTTAGGTAGTATTCGTGCCAAAAAAGAGTTGATGGAAGCTCAAAAAGGTGTTGTAAAAGTAGAAGAACACTTACCAAGTGAAGATTTTACAGAAACCGAAATGTTGGAACTTTGGTATAAATTTGCCGATAGATTGGGAGATAAAGGTGCGAAAATCATGGAGTCACTATTAAGAATAAGTGATCCTAAACTTGATGGTACAATTATTATTTACGAACTTCCGAATGAAGGTTCTAAAATTGATTTTGAAAAAGCAAAACCAGAATTATTAGGTTATTTGAGAGGACATTTACACAATCATGATATTACAATTGAAGTTATTGTAAATGAAGAAGTAAAAGTAAAAAATGCCTTTACTCCACAAGACAAGTACAATCGATTGAATGAAATCAATCCGAATTTGGAGTTATTGAAAAAGACTTTTGATTTGGATTTATAAATAAAAAAAACGCTTCAGTAATTAGAAGCGTTTTTTTTTTTATTTTATTTCTTCAAAAACTCAATTAATCCTTTCATATACGTTTCTTGGTCGTCATACATACTCATATGACTTCCGTTGGCACAATATAAGTAAGTTCCTTTTGGGAATTGTGTTGCCATCCATTTCATATATTCTGGATCCATTGTATCATATTTTGCTCCTATTACTAGTGTTGGAACTTTTATGTTTTTCAATTCTTTAGAAACATCCCAATTGGTTAATTTTCCTGAAATTCCTAATTCGCTTGGGCCTTGCATAGTGATATAAAGTGACTGATTTAATCTTCCCATTGAGCGATTTACTGGTTCTGGCCATTCATTTAAAGGCTTTCTTAAAATATGTTTATTGTAGAAGTTTGCCATCAATAATTCCATGTATTTTGGATTTGTATAATCTTTTTTAGCTTCTAAATCTTTAATGGTTTTTAAGATTTCTGGATTCATTTGCTTGGCTAAAACTTTAGAATATTCACCATATTTAGGACAACTTGCCATCATATTGGAAACTATTAATCCTTTTAGATTGTCTTGATATTTTAGAGCATATTGCATTCCAAGAATTCCGCCCCAAGAATGACCTAATAAATAGAAATTATCTTTGTTTAAATTTAGAGCTACACGAACTTGTTCTACTTCTTCAACATATCTAGGCAAATCCCACATTGTGGTATCGTTTGGATTTTCTGAAAAACCAGTTCCTAACTGATCATAATAGATAAATTCAATTCCTTCTTTGGGAAGAAAACTTTCCATACACTCAAAATATTCATGCGACATTCCTGGACCGCCATTTAACAACAATAACTTGATTTTTGGATTGTTTCCGATGCGTTTTGTCCAAACATTGAACTTTCCTTTTGGAGTTTCGATGGTAACCATTTTGACACCACCAATTTTAATTCCATTTTCTTCAGAATTAAAATAAGAGCTCGATGAAGTTTCTTGCTTACAAGAAATTAAAAGTAAGACAGTTATTAATCCGAAAAGGCATTTTAAGTTTTTCATATTTTTAAATTTTATATTTTATCATAATACATTGCCTTTACAATTCCATCCGATAATCCAATTTTTGGTACATAAATTTGTCTTGCACCACTCCATTTCATTGCATTAAGATAAATTCTAGTTGCTGGTATGATTACATCGGCACGGTCTGTGTTTAATCCTAATTCAGCAATTCTCTGTTCGTATGTCAAAGAACTTAAATATTGATATTGTGAATTCAAATATAAGAAAGACAATGGCTTATCTTGTTGTTTTCCAGAAAGTTTGAAAAGTTTATTAATATTTCCACCTGAGCCAATCAAAGTAATATTTTCAAAAGGTTCACAGTTGGTTTTAATCCATTTTTCGATTTCTTGCCAAACGACATCATTTACCATATCATTTAATAATCTAACAGTACCATTTTTAAATGATTTTGAATTAATCATTTTTCCATCAGAAAACAATGAAAATTCTGTGCTTCCACCTCCAACATCTACATATAAGTAAGTTTTATCAGTAGCAAGAAAGCTGTGCAAATCTGAAGAAGCGATAATGGCAGCTTCTACTTTACCATCAATAATATCAATTTCAACATTTGATTTATTCTTAATAATCTCAACTACTTCTTTACCATTATATGCCTCACGCATTGCAGATGTAGCGCAAGCTTTGTACTTTTCTACTTTATAAACTTTCATTAAAAGTCGAAAAGCTTCCATTGCATCAACCATTCTATCAATATTTTCACTGGTAATTTCACCAACAGTGAAAGCGTCTTGTCCTAAACGAATTGGCACACGAATTAAAGCCGATTTATTAAATTGAGTTTCCTTTCCATCTTGTTCAACTATGTTGGTTATTAGCAATCTCATGGCATTAGATCCAATATCAATTGCTGCATATTTTTTTATTGAAATCATTTATTATCTTGGGTTGTATTTTAAAAAATATTATTGTCTTCTTGCTGATTTTTATAATAGTTATAGGTTTCGTGTTGTGCTCGGAAAACAGATTCACCTTCTTTTCTAACACGATATTTATTGTCTAATTTTTCTGAGTGCAAACGCGCTTTAACGTTTCCTTTCCAACCCACTTCAAAGGTTTCTATTAATTGCTTTTTAATGTCATCTTGATATATTGGACAAGTTACTTCAACTCGTCCGTCAAGATTTCTTGTCATAAAATCAGCCGAAGAAATAAATACTTCAGGATTATTATCATTACCAAAAATAAAAACTCTTGAATGTTCAAGGAAATTATCAACGATACTTATTGCTTCTATATTTTCGCTCATTCCTTTTACACCAGGAATTAACGAACATATACCTCTTATTTGAAGTTTAATTTTCACTCCAGCATTACTTGCTTCATACAATTTATCAATCATTTGAAAATCTGACAAACTGTTCATTTTTAAATTAATATAAGCTGGTTTTCCAACTTGAGCATTAAGAATTTCTCTATCAATTAATTTATTAAATTTTGAACGCGAATAATGAGGTGAAACTATTAAATGTTTGTATCTGTGTAATCTGTAATTGATATCAAAAAACTCAAAGATTTTGGTTACGTCTTTCAGAATTTGATTGTGGCTTGTAAATAAAGTTACATCGGTATAAAATTTAGCCGTAGTCTCATTGAAATTTCCAGTTGAAATAAATCCGTAACGTTTGACTTTACCTTCTTCCAGCCTATCAATAACACATATTTTACTATGTACTTTTAGTCCTTTGATACCAAATATCAATTCAATTCCTTCTTGTTGCATTTGCTCGGCGTAGGAAATATTGTTGGCTTCATCAAATCGTGCTTGAAGTTCAATTTGAACCACAACACGCTTACCATTTTTAGCCGCATTTATCAAAGAGCTGATGATTTGTGAGTTTTTTGCTAATCGATATAAAGTAATTTTAATTGAAGTTACTTTCGGATCAAGAGCTGCTTCTCTCAAAAATTTAATTAAATAAGAATAGGATTGATAGGGTGCAAAAATTAAGTAATCTTTTTTGGCAATTCTATTTAGTATGCTTCCTTCAAGAGACAATCCTTCTACTGGCAACGGTGGCTTTTGCTGATATAGTAAATCAAAACGCCCAAGATTTGGAAAATCCATATAATCACGACGATTGTGGTATCTTCCTCCAGGAATTATACTATCAGTAGATTCAATTCCCATTCTATCTAAGAAAAATGAAAGGGTATCTTTATCAATTTTTTTATCGTATACAAAACGTACTGGTTCACCAATTCTTCTGTCTTTAACAGAAGTAGCAATTTTTTGTAACATACTCTTACTCATATCACTATCAATATCTAATTGAGCATCACGAGTAATTTTAATCATATGTGCAGAAATGCTTTCGTATTCGAAAATATTAAAAATGCTACTTAAATTATAACGAATTACATCATCTAATAGCATTATGTATTGTTTTTCTCCAATTGAAGGAAGCACAACTATTCTATTGAATGTTTTAGGAATTTCAATAATTGCATAACGAACCTCTTTTTTAGGTTTTACAAGACCCAATACTTTAGCTTTTTCAGAAGTTTTCATTACAAGTTTTATGGCTAAATATCCCACAGTATCCTTAAGCAAAGGGAATTCTGCCAAATCATTCAAGATAATTGTAACCAGTTCTGGACTTACTTTTTGAATAAAAAAATCGTGAACAAAATTTTGATGCTCTTGACATAACTCATTTTCATTAACGATTATAATGTTTTGCTTTTCTAATTGTTCTTCAATTATTTCAAGGATTCTCAAACTCTCTGATTGTTGCTTTATTACGATATCTGTAATATCCTTTACTAATTGTTGAGCCGTAATTCCGCCTAAAATTTTTTCACCAGTTTGCCCAGAAAGACTTAATCTTCTAATAGCAGCAAAACGTACTCTAAAAAATTCGTCAAGATTATTTGAGAAAATACCCAAAAAACGAAGTCTATCTAATAATGGGACTGTTTCATCTGCAGCTTCTTGTAAAACCCTTGCGTTGAAAGTAAGCCAACTCTTTTCTCTATCAATATATCGGAAATTATTCTCTGAACTCATAGTTAAATATCTCTTGGAAATATAATTTTATCTGTTTTACCTTTACTTATTTTATTCCAATCATCACCCTCGAAAATAATCGAAACATAACCTGATGTTGGCACATTATCAATAAAAATATCCCCAAATTTATTAACAAAATCTGTAATGGCACTATTATGTCCAAAAAGAATTAAGTTTTTATAAACATTTGGACAAGATTTAACAATTTTTTCAAATTGATTTAAATCGAAAGTATATAAATCATCTTTAAACTGAATTTGCATTTCGCTATTTTCATCCCAAATTGACAAAAATAGTTTTGCTGTTTGTTTAGTTCTTTCAGCCGAGCTTACCCAAATTAAAGATTTATCGTTAAATAAACTCTTAGTTTCTGTGGCTACTTTAATTGTTTTTTGAATTCCTTCTTCAATAATTGGTCTATTAAAATCATTAATTGGATTATTCCAAGAAGATTTTGCGTGTCTAATTAAAGTCAATTTTTTCATTAAATTACTATTAGAGTTATTAACAATTCAATTTTTAAAATGTTTTTGTAAGATTTTACATTGTTTTTAATCGATAAAACGCCCTTTATCCGTGATTTTATGCATTTAATCGATTTTTTTATTGTAAAATTAAAAAATGCTTTCTAATTTCGACAAAAATTTTAGGATTGAAAAAAATGTTCTCATACAAAATAAAAAGCATACAAAGTTAATTAAAAAACAATAAAAAAAGTAGAATTAAAACTACGAAAAAAACATTACAAGCACAATGAATATAAGGGTTTACGCCAAAATAAAGAGTCAGAAAGAGCATTTAATCGAGTATTAATGTAATTCATAGATAAAATAGTTTTACTAGCAAGTTGATAACTATTTTTGGTCCGTGAAAAAATACGCCTCATTGTTAATAACTATATTTCAGTGATGTGTCCCAAACAAAAAAACAAATAAAAGCATGAAAAAATTTATGCAAAAAAGCAAGCTTATGAAAACAATAAACTACAAATCGTTTATCCTTTCATTATTATTAATTTTATTTTCAACATCTATTTTTGCTGAAGGTACACCAACTCTTTCTCCAAACGCTGCAAATATTACTGCAGTGTTGAGTGCGCCAGATTTACAAAGTGGATCCTACTTCAATTGTGGTGAAGATAATAGAATTTATTTTAATATCGCGAATGCAGGAACTGAAAGAATGTATTTTGGTTTCGACTGGAGAGGTTACTCTGTAGGTGTTCCTGGAAGGTTATCAAACTTATATTACAGAATAAAAAACCCAAGTGGTACTGTAGTTATGTCTGGTTTGTGGAATAGTACCTTGGGTTCTGCTGGAAGTATTGACACACATGCACAAGCGCTTGTTGGACCAAATATTGGAGGAGTAACAACTGGTTATAATCCATTAATATTTATCCCTGCTGTTGCTGGTGAGCACTGGATAGAATTTTACAGAAGTAACGATGGTGGAGTTACTCCATTACTAACTGGCGCAGATAGAGCCGTTGGTGCATTATTTGATATGACAGTAGCAACAACTGCTGGAGTAAAAAGAAATGGTCGTTTACACTCAGATAAATGGGGATTTGTTGCTGTAGATAGTAATTATGGAAATTTGGTAACGGCAAGTTCTGAACCAAATTTTTATGTTTATACTGCAGATCAGGTAGTTTTATTTGTAGATTTTCGCCCAGGTTTTCAACCAATTGCATATAATCTTGCTGTAAATAGTTATGGTGTAAATCCAGTTGGAGCATATACTACAACTAGAAAATCAATTAATACGCCTTTAATTCCAGCTTTAACAAATGGATATAAAGTCTTTCTAAATAATCCTGATGTTTCATTATATCCTATAGCATCTATTCCTGCTGCTCCAACATTTTTAAATCCTTCCATTACAAATTGCGGACCTTATTTGATAAATTATAACATATCAAGAGCTGGTGACGTAAGATTAGTAATCGATTTAAATGGTGTTCCAGGTTATCAAGCTGCAAGTGCTGACGTAATACTAGAGGCTTATGGAGTAACTGCAGGAAATAATACATTTTCATGGAATGGTTTAAATGGATTTGGTGTTGTGGTTCCAGATGGTGCTCAAATGACATTAACACTTAATTATTTGGCCGGAAGGTTTAATTTACCTTTGTATGATGCCGAACTTAATAAAAATGGATTTAATGTTCAATCCATTGCTCCAACAGCTATTGCTAACTCTCAAATGTATTGGGACGATAGTTCTTTAACAAATGTTGGAACAGATTGTTCAGATGGAAGCAACAATACAACTGGAACTGGTTTAAATAATTCATTGAATGGTACTCCAAGTCCAACTAGAGCTTGGAGTGGAGATGGAAACTTTTTAAATACTATACCTGCACCAATTGTTGGAGCAAATGAAACTGATGGTGTTACTTGTAATGATTATGGAAATGGTCGTTTATTAAATACTTGGGGTTGGGGTTTAACTAGTGCAAGTGTAAGTACTACAGTTTTTAAAGGATGTTCTGATTTAAAAGTTGTTAAAACTGTAAGTAATTCAACTCCAAATGTGGGTAGTAATGTAACTTTTACGATTACTGCTTCAAATCTTGGAATTAGTAATGATACAAATGTAGTTGTAAACGATGTTTTGCCTTCTGGATATACTCTTGTTAGTGCAACGCCTTCTGTTGGGACTTGGACAGCTCCAAACTGGACAATCGGAAACTTTGCTAATGGTGCAAATGCAACTTTAACAATAGTTGCTACCGTATTAAGTTCAGGAAATTATGCAAATACTGCATGTATTTCCGGTACTAATACAGAAACAGCTCCAACAAACAATTGTTCTACAGTTACTCCTGTACCTGTTCCAATTGCAGATTTATCTGTTTTAAAAACTGCTAGTAATTTAGCTCCAAATGTAGGAAGTAATATTACTTTTACAATTACTGCAGCGAATAATGGACCAAATAATGCCACTGGTGTAATTGTTAATGATGCAATACCTTCTGGATATACAGTAGTTAGTGTAACACCTTCATCTGGTTCTTGGACATCTCCTAACTGGACTATTGGCAATTTAGCGAATGGTTATAATGCAACATTAACCGTTGTTGCAACTGTTAGAGCAACAGGAACTTATGCTAATACAGCTACAGTTACTGGAAATCAAACAGATCCAAACTTAAGTAATAATACATCAACTGCGACACCAATTCCTGTTCCGGTTGCTGATTTGGCTGTTGTAAAAGTAGCAAGTAATATGGCTCCTATAATTGGAACAAATATTACTTTTACAATTACTGCTTCAAATAATGGACCAAGCAATGCAACTGGTGTAACATTAAATGATGTAATACCAAGTGGATATACATTGGTAAGTGTAACTCCATCTGTTGGAAGTTGGACTGCACCAAATTGGACAATTGGAAACTTAAATAATGGATCAAATGCAACATTAACAGTTGTAGCAAGAGTAAATTCTGCAGGTCCTTATGCAAATACTGCAACAATTTCTGGAAGTCAAACAGATCCAAATACATCTAATAATACTTCTACTTCTACTCCAGTACCAGTAAATGCTGTAATTGATGCTGTAAATGATAATGGGACAAGTATTAATGGAACTATTGGAGGAACTTCTTTAGCAAACGTATTATTGAATGATACCGTAAATAGTAGTCCTGCAACATTATCAAATGTTATTCTTACTCAAGTTAGTAATACTAATCCGGGTATAACATTAAATACTTCAACTGGTGCTGTAATTGTAGCTCCAGGTACACCTTCCGGTTCTTATACTTTAACATACCAAATATGTGAAGTATTAAATCCAACTAATTGTGATACTGCTATTGTTACTGTTCCTGTTAGACCTGGAGAAATATTAGCTAATGATGATGCTGGTACTTCTGTAAACGGATACACTGGTGGAACTTCATTTACTAACGTTCTTGTTAACGATACTTTAAATGGTGTTGCTGTATTGCCTTCTCAGGTAACTACTACTCAAATTGCTACAACTAATGGAGGAGTTTGGTTATCAGGTACTAATGTTGTGGTAAATCCAGGAACTCCTGCCGGAAATTATATTTTAACATATAAAATTTGCGAAATATTAAATCCAGGAAATTGTGATACTGCTACTGTTACTGTTCCAGTTACTGCTACTGTAATTAATGCAGTTAATGATGCTGGTACTTCTGTAAATGGATTTGTTGGTGGAACTGCATTTACTAACGTTCTTACTAACGATACTTTAAATGGTGTAGCGGTAGTGCCTTCTCAGGTAACTACTACTTTCGTGTCTTCAACTAATCCTGGTGTTACTTTATCAGGTACTAATGTTGTAGTTGCACCGGGTACACCTGCTGGTTCTTATACTTTAACTTACCAAATTTGTGAAATTTTAAATCCAAATAATTGTGATACTGCTATTGTAACTGTTCCGGTTGGAGCAACTGCAATTGTAGCTAATGATGATGCTGGTACTTCTGTTAATGGTTACACTGGTGGAACTGCTTTCACTAATGTACTTACTAACGATACTTTAAATGGTGTGGCTGTAGTTCCTTCTCAAGTTACTACTACTTTCGTGTCTTCAACTAATCCTGGTGTTACTTTATCAGGTACTAATGTTGTAGTTGCACCTGGTACACCTGCTGGTTCTTATACTTTAACTTACCAAATTTGTGAAATTTTAAATCCAAATAATTGTGAT
>LNDX01000016.1 GCA_001464475.1 Flavobacteriaceae bacterium Ga0077528
GTTGTGTTGTGTTGAAGTCGTATCCATAATGTAGTAGATGACGATGTATACCCTTGGGCTGCAACTGCCGAAATAGCATTGGTTGGCACTTGAGCATCTGCAAGTGAGTTGTAATACGTAACCGTATGACTCGCCGATGGTAAAGTTCCTAATACTTGTGGAGTTACAACTCCTGTTAGATTAAATACTGCCTCAGTAATTGTTAAACTCGGATTACTATCACATAAATTATAATTGTTAACCGAACCAGCAACTGGTTTTGGAGTAACAATTAATTGGAAACTTGTAAACGAAGAACATGCCGGTGCTAATGGATCAAAAACACGCACATGAATCGTTTGTGGATTAGTAATATTACAATATGGCGTTGTTGTACTTATCGGATTAGAGCCTGTTTGTGCATCAGTTGGTGTTAAATGATAACTAATCTGAATACCCGATTGTGTCGATATTTGTGAATTCTTTGTCGTTAAATCAAATAAACAACTCTCACCATCATTGTTCTCATCACAAACTACATAGTTGCTTGGTGTGGTGATGATTGGACTTCCAATAATTGAAATTTGCGTTGTAGTTGGACTCGCACATTGTCCTGGATTAGGAGTAAAAGTATAAGTTGTTGTAGTTGTATTATTAATTGCTGGTGACCAACTACCAGATATTCCATTTTGAGAAACTAATGGAAGAGGATTTATTGTAGTTCCAGAGCAAGCTACTGGATTAATATTAAATGTTGGAGTTGTTGCTGTAGTAATAATAGTTATGGTCATAGTGGTCGGATTAGCACATTGACTACTATTAGGTGTAAAAGTATAAGTTGTAGTTGCAGTATTATTTAGTGCAGGCGACCAAGCTCCAGATATTCCATTAATAGAGGTAGTAGGTAATGGAGTAATTGTATTTCCACTGCAAACTGGAGCAACTTGATTGAAAGTTGGTGTTACTCTTGGATTAACTGTTATTGACAATGTAGTTGTAGTAGCACATTGGCCACTATTTGGAGTAAAAGTGTAAGTTGTTGTGTTAGTATTATTTAATGCAGGCGACCACGTTCCAATTATTCCATTTGTTGAAGTAGTTGGTAATGGACTTAAAATTTGACCAGAACAAATCGGAGCAACTGATACAAAAGTTGGTGTTATATTTTGATTAACTGTTATTGTCAATGTAGTTGTCGTAGCACATTGACCAGTGTTTGGGGTAAAAGTGTATACAGTAGTATTAGTATTGTTTAATGCAGGTGACCATGTTCCAGTTATTCCATTTGTTGAAGTAGTTGGTAATGGGCTTAATGTTTGACCAGAGCAAATCGGACTAACAGTATTAAATGTAGGTGTTACATTCGGAGTAACGTTAATAGTTAATGTTGTTGATGTTGCACATTGATTATTAATTGGAGTAAAAGTATAAGTTGTTGTTGCTAAATTATTCAAAGCCGGAGACCATGTACCAGTGACTCCGTTTGTTGAAGTGGTTGGAAGTGGATTAATAGTTCCTCCCAAACAAACATTTGGAACAGCATTAAAAACTGGAACGACTAATGGATTAACTGTAATTGTTAATGTTGTAGTTGTTGCGCATTGACCTGCATTGGGAGTAAAAGTATATGTAGTTGTAGTAGTATTGCTTACAGCAGGAGACCAAGTTCCAGTAATTCCATTTGTAGATGTTGTAGGCAATGTAGGCGCAGCTGTTCCAAAACAAATAGGTGTAATAGCATTAAAAGTAGGTGTAATAGGATTTACTACACTTACATTCAAAACTTGATTAGAAGCACAAGGAAATACTATAGAGTTAGGAGTAAAAGTATAGGTACCACTAGCAGTATTACTAATTGTTGCTGGACTCCAAGTTCCACTAATTCCATTAGGAGATGTTGTTGATAGAGTTGGTACAGCTCCTCCGATACAAATTGGTGAAATTGCAGCAAAATTAGGTGCAGTAATTGAAGGACAAGCAGTATTACAAGTTGTGGTCATTGGTGATACACAAGAAACTCCATTAGCAGTTAATGTAAAAGTTACTGATGTACCAGGGCTTAATCCAGTAACTGTGAAATTTGAAGGAGAAACCCATGTACCAGTTACTGGTGGACCTCCAGCTATAGAGTAAGTATAAGTGAAATTTGTTTGGCCAACATTACTAAAATCAAAATTTAATGAAGTTGGTGTTGTATTTGGACTTGCAAAATCACAAAATAAACCTAATGAAGGACCCGTATTTGCAATGGTTACAGTAATTGGAGTTCTATCACTTTCGCAACCAGCAATGGTTTGGCTAACATAGTAAGTTGTTGTACCAAGTGCTGTAGTAGAAGGAGTAGGTGCTGAAGTTGATGCTGTTCCTCCGGTAGCATTAGTTCCATACCAATTTAATGTTCCTCCTGCTGAAGCATTAGCAATTAATGGAACAGCAGTTGTATTCTGACAATAACTTACAGGACTTGTCACCGTTGGAGGATTTACAACTGTAAAATTTATAGTTACTGTTGAGTTTGTGGTAAGATTACAAATATTAGTTCCTGTTAATGTTAATGTTACACTAGTTCCTGAAGCATTTGCAGGAATTGTGTAATTAGTTACTAAGTTAGAAGAATTAGAAAACGATCCTATTGGTGCTGTCCACAAAACACTTTGATGACCTTGTGCAATTCCATTCAAATTTATTGTAGAACCTTTACATGCAGTAATTGTATTTCCTGCATTAGTAAAAAATGGAGGAATTGGAGCGCTACAACCAGTATTTGCATAGCTTGGTGTTCCAGAAGGAGTAAAGTTTACAGTGGCACCATCATTATCGGCAGTAGTTCCGCCATAGTTACCTAATGAGTTAATTAATAAACTACGTTCATAAGTTACAGAGTCTGTGCAAGCTCCAAATGACATTGTTAGTGTTCTAGTTCCAGGAATAACATTATAATTTGCAAAATGTCCACCAATATTAGCGGCATTATCTTGAAAAATCATATAGATTGTAGTTGTTAATGAACCAAAAGAATTAAAAGCCGTATTTACATTATAACTTGTAACTAATATTACAGTTGAATTCGCAGGTAAAACACCACCTGTAGGTTCTAGTATTTGTCCACAATTTCCTGCAGCAGTAATACTTGCATTCAAAGCCGCAACTTTTGAAGCGGTAGTTGCGTTTTGAACAACTCCTAACCAAGGATTATTCGGCCAAGTTACATTTAAGTTACTTACATTTATATTAGCGGCACCAACTCTAAAACGTACCATTTCATTAAATCCTTCTTCATTTGTTGGATTATTTGGAGAACACGCATCCACCAAGATGCTTTCAATTTCAAAACATTGTGAGAAACTTTCCTCTGGTTTTAAAAATGATAGAATAGTAAAAAGAAATAGACAAAAATATTTTGTAGAATTTTTAAACATCATTTTGGTTGTAAATTTTGCAACAAAAATAATGAATTTTAATTTACTGAAAGTTGAATATTAGTAATTTATATTAGGGTATAAATAAAAAAAATCTCAAGAAATTTCTTGAGATTTTTAATTTTGTGGGGAGAGTAGGATTCGAACCTACGAAGACGTAGTCAGCAGATTTACAGTCTGCCCTCGTTGGCCGCTTGAGTATCTCCCCATTCGCTTAACGAGGTTGCAAATATAGGAACACTTTTAATTTTTCCAAATTTATTTTTTATTTAATTTCATCTTATTTTTTAATCTTTTGGTAATGAATAAAATAAAAAAAATCTCCAACTGGAGATTTTTTATTTTTTTAAGATTTTTACTTGTTTACAGAGCTAAAAGTTCTTGAACTTTTGCTTTTAATTCATCTCCTCTTAAATCTTTTGCCACAATATTTCCTTTAGAATCTAAAACAAATGTTGTTGGAATTTGTTGCACGTCGTACAGAGTTGCAATAGGATCTTCAAATCCTTTCAAATTTGACACATGGTTCCATGTTAGTTTATCTTTTGCAATAGCATCTTTCCATTTTGTAGCATCATCATCAAGGGAAACTCCGATAATATTTAATCCTTTTGAATGAAATTCATTGTAAAGTGCCACTACATTTGGATTTTCTTTTCTACAAGGACCACACCATGAAGCCCAAAAATCAATGATAGTAACTTTTCCTAAAGACTCTTTAAGAGAAATTGTTGTACCGTTTGGACTTTTAGCAGAAAAGGCTGGAGCTAACTTAAGTGAATTATTTTTTACTGCAGCAGCAGGATTTTTCATGTTTTTCTCAATAGCTTTTAACTTGTCAGAAATTGATTTGCCTTTTGTAGTATTTCTAAATTCTTCATTTAAATTTTCAAAAGTTTTTTTAACTTTTTCATATTTAAAATCTGGTGAATTAAATAAACGTTCAACAAGTAACAATGAAATGTAAGAATTTGGATTTGAATCAGGATATTGATTCATGTAATCGTCTACTTCTTTTTGAATTTTTACGTAACCACTTTTTAAATTTTCAATAGTAACATTATCTTTCTTTTGTTGAGCTTCCATCAACTTTTGAATGTTTTTATTCTGATAATCAACTAATCGTTTGTTGATGGCATTAGTTTTATCATTAAATTCCTGAAATGAGTCATTACTATCGGTTCCACTAATTTTTGATTTGAAAATACTGTCTTTATCAACTTTTATAACAATTTCTCCGCTTTCCATGATAAAAGGAACAGGTTGTTGAATATCTTTTACATACAATGCAAATATGCTAGGTTCTTTTACTTTACCTTTAAATTCAAATTTTCCGTCTTTTACTTTTGTTGAATCTACATTTAAAACGAGTCCAACATCATTTTGTGTTTTAATAAAAACCATTTTACCATTTGGTATTCCTTTAGCTTCACCAGATATTAAGAATTCTCCTTTTTTTACTTTACTGCAACTTAAAATCGAAAGAGATAAAGCAATTAAAAAAACTATTTTTTTCATTATTTATATTTAAATTAAATTTTTGCAAAAGTATTTAAAATAAAACAATTTATACTCATTTTAAAATATGTTTTAATAATCTTTTGTTTAGTTATTTTTTAAAAAGGATTTAACATCATTTTACTAATAAAATTGTAAATTTGTTGGTAATTTTATTCAAAATGATAAAAAAAATATACTTTTTTATATTCTTGTTTTCCATTTTTTCAACTTATTCTCAGGTTGTTATAAACGAAATAGATGCTGATAATCCTGGTTCTGACAATAAAGAATTCGTTGAGTTAAAATCAAGTTCTCCAAATTTTTCCTTAAATGGATATGTCATGGTTTTTTTTAATGGACAAACTGGAGCAGGAACTTTAAGTTATTATTCATTAGATTTAGACGGATATACCACTGATGTTAATGGAATTATTCATTTTGGAAACTCTCAAGTTTCTCCATCACCTAGAACTCCTTATTTTCCCTTAAATACAATTCAGAATGGTCCCGATGTAATTGCTATTTTTACTGGTAATGATACAGATTATCCATTAGACACACCAGCAAGTAATTTAAATTTGATTAGTGCAGCTGCATATTCTACATCAACAACCTTTCCAACAACATTAATGAATCTATTTGGAATTACTATTTGCTCTATTGATAATCAACCACTTGGTTCAACTTCAAATTCTATTCAAAGAAAAAATGATGGAACTTATGAAGTAAAACCACCAACTCCTGGAGTAAATAATGATGGTAGTGGAATAATTTTTAATTATGTAACCACTTCAACTAGCCAATCTACTTTATCTGAAGGGCAAACATTAAATATAAATTTTTCTACATCTGCACCTGTAACTTCTCAACCACTTGTAATTTCTTTTTCATTAAATAATGGTAGTTTTAATGCAAGTGATTTTTCTGGTTTAACTAGTGTGACAATTCCTGTTGGTTCTTCAACTGGATCGGCTACAATTCAGCTTCTTGATGATTCTTTAAATGAAGGTGATGAAGAATTGAAAGTAGTTTTGAATACACTTCCTGTAGGTTATTATTTCAACAATAATGATTTAATAGTTAGGATTAATGATGTTAATTTTATTGTTTCACCTTTTGGAACTCCTTTGAATCCAACTTATGGAAATGTTACAAGTACTGCACCAAATGGTTACTATTCTTCATTAGAAGGACTTTCTGGTGCTGCTTTAAAACAAGCTATTCAAGATATTATTGCAAATCCATCGGTAGTTCATGCTCACAATTATGGTGATATTGAAACTATTTTGAAAGTAGCTGATCAAAATCCGGCCAATAGTAATCAAGTTTGGTTAATGTATGTAGAACAGCCTCGTTCAAAATTAGATTTTCAGGATTCTAATAGTAATATAGGCAAGTGGAATAGAGAACATATTTTTCCACAATCACGTGGAGGTTTTCAAGATGGTACATTAAGTTTTGCTGATGGTATCACTATTTGGTTGCCAACAAACGCAGATGATATTTTAGCGGGTCATGCAGATGCACATCATATAAGAGCTGAAGATGGACCAGAAAATAGTTTGAGAAGTAATAGAGATTATGGTTCAGATTATAATGGGCCTACCGGAAATCTTGGTAGTTGGAAAGGCGATGTTGCACGTTCGTTATTTTATATGGCAGTTCGTTATAATGCACTGAGTTTAGTAAATGGAAATCCAGCTGATACTACTGTTGGGCAAATTGGAGATTTAGCTTCCTTGCTTCAATGGAATACTTCAGATCCAAGAGATGATTTTGAAATGAATCGCAATAACTATATTTATACTTGGCAAGTCAATAGAAATCCTTTTATTGATTATCCAAATTTGGCTGATTATATTTGGGGTGCAAATGCCGGACAACAATGGTTTTCAACGCTTTCAAATACAAATTTTGAAGAAAATAATGTAGTGATTTATCCAAATCCAAGTAAAGGAGAATTTACAATTTCAGGTTTAGATTCTGAGTATTCTGTTGAAGTTTATAATAGTTTAGGTTCAAAAATATATGAATCTAAATTTGTTGGCGATAATCAAATTCAAACCAATTGGTCAAGCGGAATTTATTTTGCTAAAATAACTTCAGATTCTAAATCTGTTGTTAAGAAGATTATAGTGGAGTAATTATTGACAATTTTCCATTGAAAACAATTTGTATTCTTGCATTATGAATGATAATTTCACAAATGAATTTTTTGGTATAGGAATTCAAAACGGAAAAACTCCAGAGAACCTTGGTGTTTTGTGGAGATCTGCTCAAAATTTGGGAGCAAGTTTTATTTTTACTATTGGAAACAGATATGCCAAACAAGCTTCTGATACTCATAATGCTGTGAAATCTATGCCTTATTTTCATTATGAAGATTTTGAGGAGTTCTTTAAAAATTTACCTAAAGGAGCAAGACTTGTTGGTGTAGAATTAGATGAAAATGCCGAAGATTTAGAAACGTTTCATCATCCAAGAAGATGTGTTTATTTATTAGGCGCAGAAGATAATGGCTTAAGTAAACAAGCCATTGAAAAATGTCATTTTTTGGTAAAATTTAAATCAGAGAAAAGTTTAAATGTTTCTGTTGCAGGAAGTATAGTGCTTTATGATAGAGGAATTAATAAACCAAGATCATAATAAATTTAAATTTTCAACTTAGGATTCCTATTTGCCGATACAATATTTGAAGGTTTTAGCATTTACAATAGTTGCCGAAGATTGGGCAACAAATAGCCATCAAACTGGGCTGAACATCAATAAATACAGAACAAATATAGACAAAATATTTAAAATTTGTTTACTATTGAATATAATCCTTTTGAACTGTTTTTAGCTTGTAAATTCCATTCTTGATACATTGGAAGCATTTCACAAAATACTTCATTATACGGTTTTGCATAGCCTTCTTTTATCATTATTTCGTTTAAAACTCTACCATCATTTAGAATTAAATAACCTAAAAGTCTACCGTATTTATCAACTAAATTATTTTGTTCCTGTACTAATGTGCAAACATCACCCAAATTAACTTGATCTTTTAAAAAGTAAAATGATAAATAACCAAGTTTGATTAGTAATTCAGCTGGAACTTGTAATTCAATTTCGTCTTTTTTTATCTTGTTGCAGTAGTTTATTTCTGGTGCATCAATGCCATATAAACGAACTTCAAATTCTTTTTTTGATACAAAATCTTCTAAAATTATTCCATCTCCATCAACAAATTTTACAATTTTGAGCAGACTTTTTGTAATGGTGGTTTCTTTAGCGTTTAATTGCATTATATTGCTTTATTTAAGTTGTTGTTTATCAGTTAATTACAATGTAAATTTAATAAAAATTATTGTATAATTGCTAAAACACACAACAAATGGCAAAACAAAAAGGACATATTAAATATGTTGGGACGTTAGGAGAAGTTCGTCACTTCAAAATTAAAGGTAATGAAGGTTACTTTGCAGGTCTAAAAGGTGGTCCAACTGCCGAGCAAGTAAAAACTGCACCAGGCTTTATTCGTACTCGTGAAAATATGTCCGAGTTTGCAGCTTGTGCTAATGCTGGTAAATCAGTGAGAATTGGTTTATCTGCTTTAATGAAACAAATGACAGATAGTCAATTTACAGGAAGACTAACTGCTATTATGAAAAAAATAAATATTGAGGATGGTTCAGAGGCAAGAGGTCAAAGAGCCGTTTTGGTTTCGCAACAACCACAATATTTAAAAGGTTTAGATTTCAATAGAAATATTTCATTTAATGGTATTTTTTCTGCTCCGTTCACTTTAACGGCTAACGTAGACAGAAACGAAAGTACTTTAAGTGTTCCGGCATTTAATCCTTTGAACTTTTTGAATATTCCATCAGGTGCAACACATTTCAGAATTATCAATGCTTTATCAGTAATCTCGGATTTTGTTTTCAATCCTGCAACTGGAGCTTATGAGCCAGCAGAACCAATGTTAAATGAAACATCAAACATTTCATATTCGCCTTACACACCTGTAGACGCAGTAACAACTTTAATTGATGTTGTTGCAACTTTACCAGATGCTCCAACAATAACAACTAATGTTGCTGTTTTGGGAAGTATTGGAATTGAATTTTATCAGCAAGTAGGAGTGAACTACTATTTATTCAATGCAGGTAATGCTATGAAAATTCAAGAAGTGTTCTAAAAAAAACCATCAGTTTGTAAAGTTTACTACTTTAAAACCAATTACCCTTTCGAAAGAGAGGGTTTTTTGTTTTGCATCAATTTGTCTATAATGGCGACTTATATAGGGCTAATGGTGCAAATAAGTGCGAAACAACTATGAAGTTAGTTATTTGCGATACCTGTATAAAATTACTCTTCTTATATCATTTATGAGCATCATATCCTCTTTGTATTGCTTTTCTTTTTTCTCCAAAAGTTTGAGAGCTGCAACATTTTTTTGGTGCTGCTCGTGTTCCACCATCATCAATCTAGATTGTGGATTGAATTCTTTTTTAAAATCATTTAGACGTAAAAACGGAATTACTGAACCTACTAAATGCTGGTGCCAAAATTTTGTTTGCCATAAACTATAAGCAATGAAAAAAAGGCTTTCGCAGTCCTCCTCGTTTTGAAAAATGATAACAAAGCTGTTAGTAAATGGCTCTTTTTGTGGCTTTCCGCTGTTCATCCCTTTGTTAAGTAGGAATAAATGAGGTTTTGAGTAAATCGTTCCAACTCGGTGGGTTTTGATGATAAAATTGGTCATAACATTCGGCTTTAAAAATTGATTAGATTTTCAATTTTTCGCGGATTTTCTCTTGAAATGCAGGTGTGCCTCGCTACGCTCGACCTATAAAATTTTTCAAAAGAAAAAAAAGAAAAAAAGAAAGCCGTTTGTTCAAGTGGAAGGTTTCAGATAAAAAAGTTTTTTAAAAAAAATACTACCCGATACATCATCGGAAGTATGAGCGTGAAATCGGAAATGGGTTTTGTTGCGAACCGTTATGGGTGGAGATTTTTTTTAAAACCCGTAGGGCTTGAACTTTTTTTTCTGAATACCTGGAACTTATCTTTGCTCTCTTTTTTTTATTTTTTGTTTTGAATATCCAATCGGAATGTTCTTGTTTAAACGGATTTAGTCTGAAGTAATGGGAGTTGATTTGGTAGATAATCGTCTTTGGAAGTGTATCAATTTTTTGTAGATGGTTGACAGAATGTGTTAAGAAAGTAGGTGTGCTTTAACCATCTGAAAAATTGATACTCTTTCTTGGATTTGATTTTTGAGGATGCCTAAATGTCTTATGAAATGAGAAGTTTCAATTTAAACGGAAAGTTGTACTGAAAATGGAAAGCATCTTCAAAAAACAATGCATTATAATACCTAGTGGGACGGTGCAGTAGTGCGTGTAAGTGTATCATTTTTTTATTTGCTAACTGGGATGTTTCTGATTGCTTTTGTGGAAAAGTTGATGCCATAGATTTGAAAGAAAGATAATGCTTCAAGCTTATACCACTTATTATTAGTAACGGTATGGCATCGGCTTTACCGCTGAAGCAATTACTTGTGATTTTTTGGCAAATAAAACAATGATACTCTTGCTGGCTTCTCTTGATTTTGTGGGTGCCAAAATGTTATTATGAATGGAGACTTCTAATTTATAAAAGTAGTTGTTGTGAAATTGTAGCACTCACAAAAGCAATGCAAATACTACCGATTTATGCGTAAAGTTGCTAAAAACAGTTACCGTGAACGTTTTTGAAAGTAACTATAACCGTAATGTTTCCGATGAAATGGCGAACGTTGTTAAAGACAGTGGCGAAGGACGGTGTTTTTTGTAGCTGGGTGATGCGATGGGAGCTGCAAAAAATGTTGTCCTGGAGCCACTGGCAAGCGCGTCGGCTGGAGCGGCTGTTTTACATAAATGATATTATAGCTTCATTGCAAAAACCAAAAAAACAATAAACTCGCTTTGTGATGAACTATAATACTCAATTATGTAACACAGCTTGGGGAAAAAAATTACTTGCGCAAGTTGCGAAGCGTACGTGTTTTTTCTAAAAACTGTGCCAGTAATTTTTTTTGGAGCGTTGGCAAAGGAGTGGCAACTGAAATATAAAACGCCCCTTTTAACACCAAATGAAAAAAGATATTGTCGTTATCTGAATAGTAATTAGTGAAATGAAGTAAACAAAGAATTGATGCTAGGAATACTTAGACTAGGAGCGATTTTTGTGCAGGTGAATGAGATAATTTTAAAATGCACTTATTTTCACCCTATTTTGCTTTTAAAATAAATTACTTACTTTTGTAACAATGCACAAGAGGTCAATTTACATATTGTTTCTTTTTATAGCTTGTTTTATTCAGTTAGGACATAGTTTATTTCCTCATACCCACATAACAGAACATCAGCACGATGGAAAACACCATCATCATCACGAAGAGCAATCAGATGAAAGTGGGTTGTCAGTTTTGTTTTCACATTTTAATCATTCTACAGAGGCATTATCTACAAATCAATTAGAGGATGTTGTAAAGATTATTAAAGAAATTCCAAATCCAAATTTTGTAGTTCAAACAACTTCTGTGTTTACAACTTTTGTTGGATATTATTCTAAAAAAGAGTTAGTTCGGAATAAAGAACCGCTCATTTTTATTTCACCCCATTTACACTCCTTACAATTTCGTGGCCCGCCCACACTTTTTAGCTAAACTATTCATTATTTGAATTACAGGACACTTATTGCCTATTCTGGGCATTAAGTTATTTTCATATATACTAATTACTAAAAACTAAAACAATGAAGAAAGTATTGCTTTCAATGACTGCTGTAGCATTTTTATTTACAGCTTGTAACGGTAACAAAACCGAAGAACACGGACATGATCACACAGATGGAACACACCAACACGCTGATGGTGAAGAGCATGCAAATCACGAAACGGATTCAGTTTCTCAAGAAGAATTTACCGTTGGTAAAGATAGTGTTGCAACAGAAGAAGCGCACGATCATCAACACGAAAATGGTGAAAAACACGACCATTAATTAATTTTTGATGCCTATAATTTTGGAGTTATGGGCATCATTCAAATAATATACATATATGAAAATAATACATAAAATACTGCTACTTAATTTATTCTTAATAGGATTTACAAGTTGCAACAACAAAGAAGAAGCTAGAGAAAGTTCTGCACTAGAACCATTAGCATACACTCTTTATACTGAAAATTCAGAACTATTTGTTGAATTTAAACCTTTGATAGTAGGTGAAACTTCAAAGTTTGCAGCTCACTTTACCATTTTGGGTGAAAATTTTAAAGCTTTGACAGATGCTAAAATTACTGTTAGTTTACTTGTTGGAGATAAAGGCATTAAAAATTCTGTTGATGCTCCTAGTTCACCTGGTATATTTCGTTTGGCATTAAATCCGAAAACAGCAGGAACAGGAACATTAATTTTTGACATAGTAACCAAAGATTTTACAGATAAAATTACCATTGAAAATGTAGTGATTTATGCTGATATGAAAACCGCATTAGCAAAACAACCTGAACACGCTGAAAGTGGCGATATATCGTATTTAAAAGAGCAAGCTTGGAAAGTGGAATTTGCTAATCAAGAAGTTAAAAAACAAACTTTCAATGATGTAATTAAAACAAGTGGTCAAATCCTTTCTGCTCCTGGTGATGAAATGATTGTCACTGCTAAAGCTAGTGGTGTAGTTGTTTTTTCTGGTAAAAATACTATTGTTGGTTCTGCTGTTAACTCTGGAAATTCGCTTTTTACCATAACTGGTGGCGATATGACTGAAAGTAATATCGATGCTTCTGTGAAAGATGCTAAAGCAAATTATTTAAAAGCTAAAGCTGATTATGAACGTTCAAAATCGCTTGTTGCTGACAAGATTGTTTCAGAAAGAGAGCATCAACAAGTTAAATTACAATTTGAAAATGCGCAAACTGCCTACAACACCGTTTCAAAAAATTATAGTGGTAAAGGTCAGAATGTATTAGCTCCGATGTCGGGTTTTGTTAAAAATATTTTGGTTACCGAAGGACAATTTGTTGCATCAGGAACACCTTTAGCAACTATTTCAAAAAACAAAAGATTATTGGTTCAAGCCAACGTTTCACAAAACTACTTTAGTCGGTTATCTAGTATTACATCAGCTAATTTTAAAACACCTCAAAGCGATGTAGTGTATAAAACAACTGCATTAAATGGCAGAATTGTTTCTTATGGTAAAAGTGCCTCAGCATCCACTCCATTTATTCCTGTCACTTTTGAAATTAATAACGAAGGTCAACTGGTTTCAGGTTCGATAATTGAAATTTATCTTAAATCTTCAACTATAGCTGATGCTTTAGTAGTTCCTGTTTCTGCTTTAATTGAAGAACAAGGAGTTTTCTATGTTTATGTTCAAACTGGTGGCGAAAGTTTCCAAAAAAGAGAAGTGAAACTTGGTGCAAGTGATGGTTTAAATGTACAAGTTCTATCAGGAATAGTTGAAAACGAAAGAGTAGTTACCAAAGGTGGTTATCAAATAAAATTATCTAGTGCATCAGGTGCTTTGCCTGCTCACGGACACGAACATTAAAACCTAACTTATGCTAAATAAAATAATTAAATTTTCGCTACACAACCGATTTTTTGTAGTGATAGCATCGGTTTTACTGCTGATTTTTGGTAGTGTAGTTGCTTCAAGAATGGAAGTAGATGTATTTCCTGATTTGACTGCTCCAACTGTTGTTGTGCTTACTGAAGCTCACGGTATGGCTCCTGAAGAAGTAGAAAAATTGGTTACATTTCCTATTGAGACTTCGGTAAATGGTGCTACTAATGTAAGACGTGTTCGTTCTTCTTCCTCAGCTGGAATTTCTATAGTGTGGGTTGAGTTTGAATGGGACACTGATATTTACAAAGCAAGACAAATTGTAAATGAGAAAATTACAGCTGTAGCTGAAAAATTACCGCAAGGCGTTGGAAATCCTACAATGGGTCCACAATCTTCTATAATGGGAGAAATTATGTTGGTTAGTGTAACAGCAGATGAAACTTCTCAAATTGATTTGAGAACTATTGCCGATTGGACTATTAGACCAAGATTGTTAGCTACTGGTGGTGTTTCGCAAGTGATAGTTATTGGTGGAGAATATAAACAATATCAAATATTGGCTTCTCCTCAAAAAATGAATTACTACAATGTTTCACTCAATGAATTGCTAAAGGCAAGTGAAGAAGCTAATGGTAATTCGTCTGGTGGTTTTATGAATGAATACAATAACGAATATATTGTTAAAGGTATTGGTAGAACATCTGATATAAAAGAAATTGGTAAATCAGTTATTAAAACAGTTAATGGAAATACCATAAAAATTGAAGATGTTGCTGAAATTAAAATTGGATCTTCACTCAAAATTGGTGATGGTTCGTTAAAAGGTCAACCTGCGGTTATTATGACGGTTATGAAACAACCATCAACCAACACCTTAGAACTTACTGAAACTATTGATGCTTCTATTGCTGATATTCAAAAGAACTTACCAAAAGATGTACATATTAATACTAAAATCTTCCGACAAGCTGATTTTATTAATGCTTCTATCAGTAATATTCAAAAGACTTTGTTAGAAGGAACAGCCTTTGTCATTATCATTCTGTTTTTATTCTTAATGAATTGGAGAGCTACTTTTATATCCTTATTGGCTATTCCTATTTCATTGATTGTTGCGATATTAACTTTAAAATGGCTTGGTTTTACTATCAATACTATGAGCTTAGGAGGTATGGCAATTGCTATTGGAGATTTAGTTGATGATGCCATTATTGATGTAGAAAATGTTTTTAAACGACTAAAAGAAAATGCACTCAAAACAAAAGCAGAACAGAAAGACAAATTGACTGTAATTTTTGATGGTTCGTTTGAAATTAGAAGTTCCGTTATTAATGCCACTTTTATTATTATCGTTGCCTTTTTGCCGTTGTTCTTTTTATCAGGAATGGAAGGAAAATTATTAGCTCCACTTGGAATTGCTTTTATAGTGGCGTTGTTTGCATCGTTAATTGTTTCTATTACACTAACTCCTGTATTAGCAAGTTACTTGTTGACCAATGATAAAATGCTTTTAAAACAGCATAAAGAAAGTTGGTTGGTAGAACGTTTGCAAAAAATATATTCCAATGCTTTGAATAAAGTTATGGAAATGAAAAAAGCTGTGTTAATTATAGCAGGTGGTTTATTTTTGGTTTCTTTATTTGTAATGAGCCAATTGGGAAGAAGTTTTTTACCTGAATTTAACGAAGGTTCCTTAGTAATTAGTGCTGTGAGTTTACCCGGAATATCATTAGAGGAAAGTAACAAAATTGGTACACAAGTAGAAAAAGCATTGCTTTCTGTACCTGAAATTAAAATCACCACTCGAAGAACTGGAAGAGCTGAACTCGATGAACACGCACAAGGTGTTAACGCTGCTGAAATTGATGCTCCATTTACACTTGAAGAAAGAAGTCGTGAGGAATTTATGGCTGATGTTCGTGAAAAATTAGCAGGAGTTACTGGAGCAAATATTACTATTGGACAACCTATTGGACATCGTATTGACCATATGTTATCAGGAACTAGAGCAAATATTGCTATCAAGATTTTTGGTACTGATTTGAATAAACTCTTTACACTTTCTAATGAAATAAAAGCTAAAATTCAGAATGTTGAAGGATTGGTTGATTTGAGTGTGGAGCAACAAGTTGAAATTCCGCAAATTCAAATTAAAGCCAAACGAGATGTATTGAATCAATATGGAATTACCATTGGTCAGTTTAATGAATTTGTTGATGTTGCCTTTGCAGGTGAAAAAGTATCTGAAATTTATGAAGGTAATAAAACCTTTGACTTGATACTTCGTTTTGATGATGCTAATAAAGGTAAAATCGAGAACATCAAAAATGCGATGATTGATACACACGATGGTAAAAAAATTCCATTGTATTATGTTGCAGATGTTGTAAGTACATCAGGACCAAATACTATCAATAGAGAAAATGTACAACGTAAAACGGTTGTTTCTGCCAACGTTTCTGGTCGTGACCAAAAAAGTGTTGTAGCTGATATTCAGAAAATCATTGATGAGCAAGTTAAATTACCTGAAGAATATCATATTGAGTATGGCGGACAATTTGAAGCCGAAGCCGAAGCTTCAAAAACATTAATTCTAACTTCACTTATTTCGTTATTAGTCATTTTCTTAATCTTGTATCAAGAGTTTAAAAAAGTAAAAACTGCTTCTATCATATTACTAAATCTACCTCTTGCTCTAATTGGTGGTGTTTTTAGTATTTACTTCACTAGCGGTATTTTGAGTATTCCTGCTATTATAGGTTTTATTACTTTGTTTGGTGTTGCTACTCGTAATGGAATTCTATTAGTTTCACATTATGAAACGTTAGAAAAAGAAGGATTATCGCTTTATGAAACCGTCATTCAAGGTTCAAAAGATAGATTAAGTCCTATTTTAATGACTGCCTTAACCGCAGGATTGGCTTTAATTCCGTTAGCCATTGCAAGTGATTTGCCTGGAAATGAAATACAAAGTCCGATGGCAAAAGTTATTTTGGGTGGTTTATTGACTTCAACCTTATTGAACATTTTTATTGTTCCTGTGGTGTATTATTTATCTAATCGAAAAAAAGTTACCAATGAAAAATAGACTATTTCTTATTTTAGCAACCCTGACTTTTGGTTTTGGACATTCTCAATCAACTATTGATAAAGTCCTATCTGAAATTGCTAAAAACAACAAAACCATACAAGCGAATATACAGTATTGGAATGCTCAAAAAGTACAGTACAAAACAGGAAATTCATTATACAATCCAACGGTTGAATATGATTATTTAAAAGGAAGTCCTGCCAATGCTGGTAATCAAACGGATATTATTGTAACGCAATCTTTTGATTTTCCTACTGTTTACGGAAAGAAAAACGAGTTAGCCAAACAATTAAGCACTCAAGCCGATTTGCAATTGAAAGCCACTAATCAAGAATTACTTTTGGAAGCTAAAAAGATTTGTATTGAATTGGTTTACCGAAACAAATTGCAAGTTCCGTTGACTAAAAGAAAAGAAGCTACTGAAAAGTGGTTGGCAAATTTCAATAAGAAATTATCTTCTGGCGATGGAACTATTTTAGACGTAAACAAAGCTGAAATTCAATTGTTAGAAATCAAAAAACAGTTTCAAGATAATGCTTCTGTGATAGTAAAACTGAATGAAAAACTAACGAGTTTAAATGGTGGAACTGCAATTAATCTTGTTGATGTTGTGTATTTTGATGTTCCTGTTATTCCAAATTTTGAAACATTGGAAAAGGAAATTGAAGCACAAGATTACATCAGAAAAACGCTAGAGCAAGAAAAAGTAATTGCTCAAAAACAAATTGATGTAAGCAAAGCATTAGCGTTACCCAAAATGGAACTTGGGTATCATTATCAAGGAATTTTAGGGCAAACGTATAACGGAATTCACACTGGAATATCTTTACCACTTTGGGAAAGCAAAAACACGGTTAAGCTTCAAAAAGCTAAAATGACTTTTGCAGAAAGTGCTTTGACAGATCATACTAATGACCATTATTACGAAATAAAACAGCTTTATGGTCGTTATGAAAGTTTGAAAAGTATTTTGGCTGATTACGAAAAAATAAACCAATCCGTTGAACCTATAAAATTATTGGATAAAGCGTTAGCTGCTGGTCAAATTTCGGTTTTGGAATATTTTGTAGAATTGAACTATTACAACACTACTTATAATTCTTATTTGGAGATTGAAAAAGAATATTATGATGTTGTAGCTAGTTTATTGAAGTATAAATTATAGATTATTAATTCAAGTAAAACACCCATTATTTCGAGATGATTTAATGGGTGTTTTTTTATGAACCGTTGGGAAATCATGGCTATAAAAACATAAAACTTTAATTTTACCACCAAGCCAAGATATGTTGTCTTTAACTACTGTGGAAATTAACGAAATGAAGCAAACAAAGATGTGAGTTTAGGAATACTTGGACTAAACGAGGATTTTGTGCAGATGAATGAGGAAATTTTATTTATTTTTAAGAATAATTAAATCAAAATACATTAATCGAGTGTGTAATTTGTCAGTTTGTATTTGAGGTAATTTTAAAAATCTTCTAACCTTATTCCAAAATATTTGTCTCTTGGTTAAGTCGATTTTAAGTCCTGTATATTCTTTTTCTTGTTCTTCAGAACCAAACAAAGGAACAAAACCATTTTCTGTATAATACCTTAATGGAGCTACATCATTATATGAATCAACTACAATGAAACGACAACCTGTTTTGTTTGCTCCATCAATAAACCAAGACTTTATAAAATCCATTAATTGTTTGCCTGTTCTTTCAGTTTCTCCTTCAATGAAACGATAATTAGTATTTACACCTAAGCGTCCAATTAATACTGCTGGATAAGATTTCATTGTTTTCTCTCGTGGAATATCTTTAACTACCTTCTTCTTACGCGCATTGGGTAACAAAAATGTTTTTATACTATCATTGGAAATAGTAAAAGCACAAACAATAATTTTAGGATTTTCGTCTAAAGTAAAGCAGTATGATTTACCCAATAAAACAGAATGATAATTTAAAGAATCGTTTCTAAAGAAATCATTTAAATCGGTATTACCACAATCGAAAGGTTCACAGGAATTAATAAGTTCACTATCGTAAACTTTAAAAGTACAATTGTTGAGTAGGAAACCCAAACTAGGTTATAGTTTAGCTTTAGCTAAAATTTTAGATGCAACATTGGCTTGCTTGGAAAAATCTACAGTAGATTTTTTTGCAGTATTTACAGTAACTGTTGCAGTAAAAGCTTGTGCCACTCTATCTCTTAAAACAGGTATTGATTTGATTGCAATTGCCATAATTGATTTAATTTAATGATGCAAATATATATTATTTGATATATATGTTGTATCTCTATTAGCAACTAATTAACTATCATTACATTATTTAGCATAATTTTAAATAATAGTTTCTTTATAATTTGCTTCTATTATGATACGTAAAACATCATTATAAGTTACAATATTATTAACTTCTATTTGCTTTAGCTACAAAAACCAAAGGTTATTTTTACCGAAATCGGGTAGTTTGTCTCCTTCGAAGTGTGGGAATATTTGGGCTACCATTTCTGGGTATTTAATGGTTACTGGTAGGTTTTGTTGTTTTATGGATTTCCAATACATTCGGCTGAATTGATATACTTGATCTATTAACTCTTTTACTGTTGGAATGTCGTTTAAATATTCGTCATCTGTGCAGTTCAAGGTTAATTTTACAGGAAAAGGATAATCAAACGCTTTGCCTTCTTGACTGTATTGAGTGTTATTGAATAGTAAGTATTTTAGCTTTGCAATTTCTATTATGGTTCCGCTTAATGGCATTAATTCTGGACTGCTTGTGTCGAATGCTACGTAATCATTAGCTTCTGTTTTATTGATTGTGATAATGATTATTGGAACATCAATATTTAGTTTGTTTAATACTTTTTGGATTGGGTCAATTTCTTCTTTACCCATTGGTTTGTAGTAGTGGATTATTAATCTTTCTACATCGTTGCCATTATCAACAATAAATTTTAAGATTTGTTTTCCTATTGCACCAGCTATTAATTCGATTTCATTATCTCTGAAACAATCAAATCCTTTAAACTCTCCTTTATTGGTAAAGCAAAATGCACTACCTACATATCTCGTATTGCTTTCTGCTGATTTAAAAGCTCCAACGCCCACAATTAATTCTTGTTTTAAATCTCTATCTAATCGCCAAGGAATGCCATCTATTTTTGCTAATAAGGCAGGAGTAATGTTCTCTAAAAAAGCACCAAAATAGTTATTATTAATACTTTCTTTAAATATTACTTGTGAGGTTATTTCGTGTTTTAGTAGTTCCTCTTTTACTTGGTAGTATAATTGTTTATTGTCCTGGTCTTCTTTGTGAATTGGACTTATGTAGATTGCTACATATCTTGTGTTTGGTGTTTTTTCTAAATTGATTAAATGTATTTTTAATTCTTTGATTGCTGTTGCAGGACTTTCAAATCCTAAACTACTATTTTTATCATCCATAAAAAATGGTTGCTTTATATGATTTTTTAATGATGGAAAAAAACCTTTGTAACCATTTAAAAAATAATCATATAATTTGGCAACATATTCTTTGCGGTCTGGTTTGTGGTAAATGAAGAAAAACTGCACATTTGGATGAGGACTTGCTTTGTATGGTCCTATTTTTTTCATTCCTACTTTAGGATCAATTTCAGTATTATTATAAAATCTTAAATTATTTGATTTGTAATTGGTATGATAGACTTCGTTTTCTGGAATTGTAAAAAATCCATTTTTATCTAATGGTACGATACTTCTAAAAGCTTCCGTATTTAGATAGTTATTATAAAAATCGTTAATGTAGTTGAAGTAAGGTAAGTATCTGTTGCCTTTTTTAGGTTTGTCGTGTGGTATGTGTAAATGATTTTTTATAGGTATGTTGAGTAGCGGATATACATTTATTAAATTTTGCTTTGCATCTTCTGAAAGTGAATCGAATTTGAATATTTCATTGTTGTAAATAACTGTTTTAAAATAGTTTGATGGCATTTCTATTTTATCAATGCTTGTTGTTGCTACTTTTGAATTTCCATCATAGGATAGTAGTAAAGCAGGACTTTTTGTTAATGCTGAATATTCTATTTTTAAAGTGAAAACTTTATAGTTATTATAGTCTTTAGTACTTAACGCAGTATCTAAAAACCAAACTTCAATATCTTTTACATAGTTTAATTGTATTGCATCGGAAATATTTGCAAAATGTTTATATGCTGAATGCGTATAATAATGCTTGGCAAACTTTGCATTGTATGCAAAATCTACTTTAGTTTTAAAATCACAATCAATTGTGTCTATAAAATTGGTGTAGTAATACTTTGATTTTACTATTTCCTCTTTTTGCGTGTCCCATAATTCGTTAGGTAACTCTGTTCTATGAATAGGATAGTAGCCTTCTTTTTTTTCTTTGTAAAAGCCAAACTCCTTTTTTAGTGAAGGATGTTGGAATGGGATGATGTTTATTTTAAGGTTTTCCAAAATTTATTATTTTTTAGATAGGAGACAAACCCAACTCTTTCAAAAATTCATTATGTTTCTCTGTATTGGTTTTTATACTATCATTAATAGTTGTCAATTTTGCATTAACTTCTTTTAAATCAATTTTTACTTCATCTAACGATGTGCTTACATATCTTGATATGTTTAGGTTGTATCCGTTCTTTTCAATTTCATCCATTGATACTCGTCGGGCATATCTTTCAACATATTCAGGTCTGAATTGATAGGTTTCAACTATTTTTCGAATGTCGTTAGGTTGGTTTATATCTTCATTATCTCGAAGTGTGTTTTGTTTTTTACCTTTCTCGTAATGTTCGCTTGCGTTAATAAACAAAACATCATCGTGTTTTTTACATTTTTTCAAAACTAAAATACAAACAGGAATACCTGTTGAGTAAAACAAATTAGAAGGTAAGCCAATTACGGTGTCAATGTGATTGTCTTTTAAGAGCTTTGTTCTGATTCGTTCTTCAGCACCGCCACGGAATAAAACTCCGTGTGGCAATATGATTGCCATTGTGCCTTCTTTTCCTAAGAAATGAAAACCGTGCAATAAGAAAGCAAAATCGGCAGCTGATTTAGGAGCTAAACCATAACTCTTAAAACGAAAATCTTCTGCTAAAGTATCGGTTGGTTCCCAACGTAAACTAAAGGGTGGATTGGCAACAATTGCATCAAATTCAATTTTTTTAGATGGATTCATTTCGTTGAGTAACTCCCATTGATTTTCTAAAGTGTCTCCGTGGAATATCTCAAACTCGGTGTCTTTCATACCGTGCAATAACATATTCATTCGGGCAAGGTTGTAGGTGGTAATGTTTTTCTCCTGTCCATATATTTTGCCTACACTTCCGCCTGCATCTTTGATACGTTTTCTTACGTTCAACAATAAAGATCCTGAACCACAAGCCATATCTAAAACCTTGTCTAATTTTCCTTTTTTTCCTGTCTTTGGTTCTTGACTGTCTAAGGTTACAATTTCTGAAAGTATGGTAGAAATTTGTTGCGGTGTATAAAACTCTCCTGCTTTCTGACCACCACCAGCAGCAAACTTGCCAATCAAATACTCGTAGCATCACCTAGGGTATCTGAATCTGATGAGAAATCTGCAATACCCTCTGAAATTTTTTGAATAATGTTGCAAAGCATTTTATTCCGTTCAGCAGAAGTTTTTCCGAGCTTTTCAGAATTCAAATTAATATCTGAAAATAATCCCTGAAAAGCACTTTCAAATGATTCGTTTTCAATGTATCTAAAGCCTTCTTCTAATGTAATGAGTAAATCGCTACTTTGAGTTCTTGCCAATTCTGTGATGTTACCCCAAAGGTGTTGTGGCTTGATAACATAATGAACTTTTCGTCTCATTTGTTTTTCAAAATCAATAACTTCACTTGCATTTGCTGCATACCAAATCTCTAAAGGTGTATTCACTTTTAGTTTTGACATCACATCCAACGGTGTATTGTCTGGATAATCTCTTCCTAATTCTTTTTTTGCAGATTCTTCATAATTGTAGGATAGGTATCTGAGGAAGAGAAACGAAAGCATATAATCACGAAAATTATCGGCATTCATTGCACCTCTTAAGTTGTCTGCTATTTCCCAAAGGGTTTTGCCCAGTTTATCTTGTTGTTCTTTTTGTGTCATTATTTCTATTAAAATTTGAAATTGTATTTTGCAATTAGTTTTTCGAATACGTCATTAAAAAGTACTTCCTCCGATTCTGACATTTCATTAAAATGGTATTGATAAGCTTGCTTGTGAGATAGTGAATTTATTTCATCTACTTTTCTGTCAACATCTTCAACACCAATATCATTTAGAATTCTTCCTATCTTTCTTGAACCTAAAAAAGAATTTATATTTTCTAATACTTGTCTAAGTAATACCATATGATATTTAAATAGCTGAGTATTCTTAGCTTCATTCAATATTTGTAATAAATGAAGATGGTAAAGAAAAACATCGTTATTAGTGCCTTTAAAACTCAAATCACCATTTTTATTCTTTAAAATAATTGCCTTAGTTAATTCTCCCAATCCTCCTTTGCTATTATCATTATTTAGCCACGTTGCTAATATTGAAAACAAACCTATATGATGAGTAGAAACAATCATTTTTTGTTTCTTTAGATAATTATCTTTCACTAATTCTAAAATGGATCGTGCTGTAATAAATATATTATGGTCATCTAAACTTGAAACTGGGTCATCAATTAGTATGTGAGCATTTTGTTCATTTGCCCATCCATCAACTTCAAACAACGCCAAGAAAAAACACCATACAAATATTCTCTCTTCTCCACGAGATATTTTAATTGGTAGTTCATTTTCTTCGTCAACAAAAAAAGTAATTGATTCAATTCCGTCTTCTGGATTTTTAAATTGGTTTAATTTGAAATTATATTTTGGATGATAAGGCTCTAATTTTTCTCTAATTATTTTAACATCCTCCACAAGAAAACTGTGAAACTGATTAAGATTACTGGGTACAACTGTTAATCTCAGATTGGCATTATCATTTTTCTCATCATTATCCCAAACGAACAAATCTTCACTAAATGCATTGTAATAAACACCAGCGTGTTTGTTATCATTAATTGCTTTAGTATAATCTTTATATGCAACTGAAAGCCTAGTCTTTCCTGTTGAATTTAAAGCATATATTAGAACTATATTTTCGTTTAACTTATATAATTGCTCAGATATTTCGTTTATAGTAGCCATTATTTATTCTTTTATTTTAGGAAACAATCCCTGCATCAAACCTTTTTTATGCAATTTCAATTGCTCTATCTTTTCTTGCTGTGCTGTAATAAGCGTATCTAAAGAAGAAAGACAAGAAGCGATTTTTTGTTGTTCTTGAGGGTTTTTAGGAATAGGAAATTCAATTTTGTTTAGTGCAGCCATTGTTAAAGCTTTTTGAGAAGATCCAATTGCTGAAGCCAATACCTTTTCTTTTTCAACATCCAGTAGTACTTCCAAAAAATGGGAATCAATTGAAATATTTTTCATCCAAATTAAATTTCCATCCTTGAAATAAAATTCATCATCATTTTTTATGCAATACACATTTCCTAAAGTACCAACGGCTGTAATTAAAATATCACCTTTTTTAGGTATTCCGTATTTATCCTTTATTTCTTTATAATGTTCGATTGAAATATAAAGTAAATCATTGGGAAACTGATTGGTTTTTAATTGTGAAATTTCTTTACCTCTAAAAAATGGAACACCACTTGAAACGTAATCTGATAGGTGAACTCTTTTACTTGAAGTTAGCTCTGCGATATCCCCCAACTTCTTCTCCACCCAATCCCCATCGTTCTCAAACTCCTTAAAGCGATACTTCGGCACTTTCTCACCAGCTGAAGGAAAAAGAATTTGCATCAAGCCTTTTTTGTGGTCTTTGAGTACTTCCAATTTTTGGCTGTGGGCTGAAATTACTTCATCTAAAGAAGAAAGACAGGATGCGATTTTTTCTTGTTCTTTGGGGTTTATTGGGATTTCTAAAGGAAATTTTTGAAGTATAGGAAGCCTTAATGATAAAACAGTAGATTGAACTGCTTTTTGAGAAATCAATGCACTTCTATGAAGCATTGAATAATAAACAAATTGTCCGCTACACTTAAAATCTTTTAAAGCATATGCCCTTTGGTGAAGATTGAATTTACCTTCATAATATTTTGGAATAAATCGCATTCCTTCACCTGGTATTATTACAGCTTCGGAATCAAAAATAAATTCGTCGGAAGCTTTTATTACTTCTGAACGGTCAAACAAAGGGTACTTACCATTTTCAACGTGGTCTTGTGCATTTGCTTTTCCGTTGGTAATATCACAAACATCTATTAGGGTTTTTTCGTCCCATTCGCCCTCATTCTTAAACTCAGGAAAACGCAATTCAGGTATTAATTTATTTTCTTTATTCATAAGCTGCTAATCCTGATATTTCACGTCCTTGCGCTATTTTTTTTAACTGTGGAACTAAATCTTCCATCAATTCCAATTCTTTTACTCTGCGTTCTTTCCAGCTTAGTTCCAAAGGTTCTAAAAGGTCGGTGAGTTTTTCTCCGTCAAAAATCATTCTGCTCATTATGACATCTACAAAAGCTTTTAAGTCTGCGGTTTGCAATCCGTGTTGGTTAGCAATGGCTGCCAATTCTTTATCGTTTTTCTCTATTTTAAACGTGTCATATCCTTTGGTTAGCGTATCTACATTTTGTCCGCTGTTCCAGTCTAAGCCGTTTATGTACTCTGTTAAATCTTCTTGTTCGTCCATTAAATTGGCATTGGCTCTCAATAAACTTATTACTTGTGCCTTTGTCATTTTTTCTTTAGCAGGTTTTTGTTGTGTGCTATCTGCTATTAGGTTCATTATATAGTCGTAATCAATCACGGAAGAAGCAAAAAGTACAAATTCAAAATCCAATTGCTGTATTTCGTGCGGTGCATCATCTCCACCTTTCTGTTGTATTTCCCTTAGTTGTTTAGCCGTTTCTATATATGAACTCCTAAACTCCTGCAAGGTTTCTTTAGGTAAAATAGCTTCTATTTTGGCTTGTTGTTCTTCGGTGATGTCGGTGTATTGGTCTAATTGTGTTTTAAGGCGTTGTACTTCCTTAAAGTTTTTTACAAACGAAATACGTGCTGCATCACCTTTTAGGTTATATACTTCTTGAGGTTCGTTTACCAAGTTATGTTCCTGCATAAATACGCCCAAAGCTTCGACTGCCTTTTTGTATTTGTCAATTACCGTAGGAGCAGGTTCAACCAACCAAATTTCTTTGGCTTTTCCTTTGTCTTCACCAGAGAATAGTGCAATGGCATAGTTTACGGCTTCTTGTTGCGAACGGAAGTCGAGAATGTTACCGTAAGGTTTGGTATCGTTCAGCACACGGTTTGTTCGTGAAAACGCTTGTATTAGACCGTGGTATTTTAGATTTTTATCTACATACAAGGTGTTTAAATATTTTGAATCGAAACCCGTGAGTAACATATCTACCACTATGGTAATGTCAATTTTATTTTTATGCGGATAGTCTTTGTTGCTATACTTATGGTCCTTGATGCGTCTTTGCACATCTTGGTAATACAAATCAAATTCGTTGATGGTATGACTAGAGCCAAATTGATGGTTGTAATCAGCAATAATGGTTTTTAGTGCTTCTTTTTTCTCTTCGGGATTTTGTTTGTTGTCTTCCTTTTCCTGTGTTAAGTCTTCTTGAATCTGCTGAATATCCTTGTTTCCCTCGGCTGGTGGAGAAAACACACAAGCTATATTCAACATAACATAATCAGGATTTTCGGCTTGTTTTTTCTTTTGAATTTCTTTGAATAGTTGATAATATTCAATGGCGTTGTTAATAGAAGCCGTTGCCAAAATGGCATTGAAACGACCAAAATTTGTTGCTGCATTGTGCTTATCTAAAATGGCTTCAACTACTGCCTGTTGTGCAATGGCTTCACCTGGTTTTGGAGTTTGAGTGCCTTTACCTTTAAAATAATCAATGTGAAATTTTAATACATTCCTGTCCTCAATAGCGTGGGTAATGGTGTAGGCGTGTAATCTCTGTTGAAATATATCTTCAGTAGTTTTATATGAAGCTTCTTCACCTTCTCGTATTTGATAAGATGCGTTTTCATCAAAAATGGGTGTGCCAGTAAAACCAAATAATTGAGCATTCGGAAAAAACTCTTTTATGGCTTTATGATTGTCACCAAACTGCGAACGATGACATTCGTCAAATATGAAAACAATTCTTTTATTTTTTAATGGTTCTAGGCGTTCCTTAAAGTTTTTTGTGTTCGAGCCGTCTAATGCTAAGCCTAATTTTTGAATAGTACAAACAATTACTTTGTCGGCATAGTCAGTAGATAACAAACGCCTAACCAATGTTTCAGTATTGGTGTTTTCTTCTACACTTCCTTCCTGAAATTTGTTGAACTCTTCACGTGTTTGTCTGTCTAAATCCTTACGATCCACTACAAATAAACATTTTTCAATTTCAGCATTGTCTTTTAGAAGTGTTGAAGCTTTAAAAGAAGTCAATGTTTTTCCGCTACCTGTGGTGTGCCAAATGTAACCGTTTCCTCTGTTTTCTTTTATACAATCCACGATAGCTTTCACTGCATAAATCTGGTACGGTCGCATTATTAGCAATTTTTGTTCACTTTCTACCAGCACCATATATTTACTTAACATTTCTCCAAGTGTACATTTGGTTAGAAATTTATCTGTAAACAATTCAAGGTGAGTGATTTTTTTATTGCTTTCGTCTGCCAATTGATAAATAGGCAAGAACTGCTCATCAGCATTGAATGCAAAATGCTGATTTTTGTTATTAGCAAAATAGTACGTGTTTGTTTTGTTGCTTACAATAAATAACTGCATATAGCAAAGCAAAGAATTACCATAGCCATTGCCAGCTTCATTTTTATAATCCACTATTTGCTGCATCGCTTTTCGTGGAGAAATGTCATTTTTTTTCAATTCGATTTGCACTACAGGCAAACCGTTAATGAGCAAAATAATATCATAACGCTGATGGCTGTTTTCAGTGTTTATGCGTAACTGACTGATTACTTCAAAATCATTTTTACACCATTCCTTATTATTCAATAAAGTATAATGCAAAGGCGTTCCATCTTCACGTTGAAAGTAGCTTCTTTCACGCAACAATTTCGAAGCGGAATACACATCAGGATTAATTATCTCTTCTCTTAGCCTTAAAAATTCGTTCTCTGTTAAATGAACACGATTCAGCGTTTCAAATTTATTTTTGAAGTTTTGTTCAAGCGATTTTCTATCGACTATGTCAGGTCGATAGGTATATTTAAGCTCCGTTAGTTGCTTAATTAATGATTCTTCTATATGTGATTCTTTATTCATTTATTTTAAAAAAAATGCAATGGAAACAAAACGTTTGATATTTGTCAAAAATAGTAAAATTTAACTTCTTTTTTTTGTTTTTATTTGACTTTAGATGATTTTTGTATATGTCCCATATTCAGGTTGTTGTAAGTAATTGCCTAAACAAGATTTTAGAAATGAACCTACCGTTCTTTCAGCTATATTGAAGGTAGCGCCTAATTCAACAGCTTCTTTTCTCGTGAAGTTATTTGGTAACGCATCAAAGAATAGTTTTTTGTTTTGTCCTTTTTTGAAAGGTCCATTTTCTTCGTCTTCCTGTTTTGGTAAATTCTCGAACATTAAAATATTGTGTTTTAAATAGACTTCAATCAATTGTGATGCTGTTTCAAAATCTTCGTCTAAACATTGAATGTCGGTTGCTTGTTCTTGTTCTTGGAATTTGCGAATGCTTGTAAAAATCATACACATTCTATACAAAACCAATCCTAAACGTTTTACAATACTTTGTGCATCTTCGGAAACAAAGGCACTGATTTGACTTAAATACTCACTGAATGTTGGGTTGAATTTGTCTCATTGTTCTCTGGTTAAATGGATTGTTGTTTTTCCACTATCGAGAAACAAAACCATTTCGTACACTGCAATTGATAGCTTTGCAAAATGGTCGGTTAAATTTACTCTGTTGCCATACGGAGAAGGGTCAATCCATTTGCTGTTGGTTTTGAAAACATAAAATACAAAACGACTAAATAAACCATCTTCGGCAGATGCAATAATGTTATACACTTGTTGAGGTGTTCCCGAAAGTGCAACAGCTAAACGTGGATTGTTAATTTCGAAATACTCATTATTGGTTTTTCTTGAAATAGATATTTTTTCGCTATGGAATGCTTTTCGTAACAAATCAGAATAAGAACCCCAATCGTTTTTGAAAACTTGACCTAACGTATCGGCTTCGGTTTCGCAAATAATACCTGTACCGTCATTTTGTTGTAAGTGTTGGATAATTTTTGCATTACTTGTATTGGCAGGAATGAATACTACTTTGAATGGCGGTTCTTCTGGAGTTTCTTCTTGTGTATTGTCGTCTTTCTTTTGGAAACGTTGCGCTTTTTTGTAAGCTGCCATTTTTAGGTCGTATTCTTTTTTTTGCTCTCTTGAATTTTTGAGGACTTCTTCGTGGTATTTATCGGCTAACTCTTTAGAAGATTGTAATGCACCTTTACCTGACGCAGCAGGAGCAAGAATGAAAGAAAATAAATGAGGATATACGGTTCTGCCACCATACTCACCAGTAACATTTGGTAAGCAACCTGATAGAATTGCTAAAGCACCTGTTAGAAACGTATCTCTTTCTCTTGGTTCGGAGAATGCTTCTGCACCTTGTTTAAGAATAGGAGGTAAGTTGTCGTAAACTGATTGCGGAATGGCTGGTGTGTTTAATAAGTAATTTTCATCGTCAAAAGCTTCATTTTTTGCTTTGGCTTTCGCAACAGGATGTTGTTGAGGTTTGCGGTTGGCAAAGTCGGCAAACTTGGCAAAATCTGCCGACTGATTTTTATAAGCACTTTGAACCGATGCTTTGATTTCTTTTTCGTCTAAATCGAAATTAGTAGTACAATAGTCTAGCGTATCGGCTTCGTGTATTCCGAAACGATTGGCATTAGATGCAAATAGATGAATGAAGTTATTTCTATTGCCGTTAGTGTATTGTTCTTTTTGCTCTGTGAATTTTAGGCATTTGTCCAATAAAGTGTCCGTTGCTTCAAAAGAAGTTGTTTCCACTTTTTGCGGTTTTGGAAGTGGTATTGCTTCTTCTTGAACTTCAAATATTATTGCATCTTCCTTTATATAAATCTCTGGATCATAAGAAACAAAACACAATCGGGTAATGTCTTTGCATTTTGCATCAAAATCATAACCTGATAGGTTTTTATAAAAAGTTGCCACTTGATTGTATGCGGTAGTGTGTTGTGTTGCATTGGAGTTGATTTTAATGAATACTTTTATTCCTTCGCCACTTGGACTAATAAACGATGTGAACGTGTATTTGCAGTCGTTTATTAGCTTTACCAATGTATAGAGTTCTTTAACTGGAATGTGGTCGAAGTCTAATCCGATTATTTGAGAATAGGTGTTGAGGTTGGCTTTGGTTCTACTTGTTCCAAACGTGCCGGACATTGTAAAACCATTTAAGCTGCTTTTAATTTCAACGGCTGTTTTCTCGTCTCCTTTGTGTAATGCGTATCGAATAGAATTTACTTCACTTTGGTATTTATCGGATTTGATTTCTTGAAGAACATCAATAAGGTTTCTCTCTCCTAAGTTGTATTTAAATTCTTTATAAACGCTTACCATCATCTGTTTGTTTACTACTTCACTCATTTTTTCTTCGGTTTATAGTTTTCGTTAAGTAGGTTTTGAATGTCTTTTAGGCGGTAATAGATTTTGTTGCCTAACTGACAATAGCCGATAAATCCGCTGTCTCTCCAACTTTGCGCTAATCGTTTGCTTATGTTCATAATTTTCATAAACTCTTGATTGTCGCAGAATAAGTCGTCTGGGTTCATTTGCTGTTTTTCTTTGAGAATAACAGTAATCTCTTTTAAATGTTCTTGGATTTCTTGGAACATTTTCTCTGAAGGTTCGTAGAATGGCATCGCTTACTTTCTTTTGTGAGTTAGTAAATAGTTTGCTGCCATTGTCTCGATTTCATCGGTTGATGTTTGACGATTGCGTTGTAGCCATTCGTCTAATTCTGCACGATTGAAATAGAGTTTTTTACCTTGTGGACAGAAATGTGGAATTGATTTCTGACTGGTCAATTTGTAGAGGTGTGATGCGCTTATGTCTAAATAGTTGCAGGCATCGTTGAAGTTTAGGACTTCTTTCATTAGGAGATTTTGTTCTCCAATTCTTTGCTCTAGTTTTTCGAGCTTTTCTAAAATTAAAATTTCGTTACTCATTGCGTTACGTTTTAAATGGTTTAACAATCATTTCTGACGGCTAAATTCCTGCGTAACGCTATGGTAAATAGTAAGTTAGTAATGTTTTACTACTATATCTTACTCATCTTACTGTTTTTATTTATAGTTGTTTAATTATTTCATCAATATTGTCTTGTTCTTTAGGAAACTTGTTATTGTTTTTATACAGATTATTTCGTTTTAAAACCGTTCCTTTTTTAGAGTAAAACAAATTGGATTGTTCTATTGAAGTAGGATTGAAATTACTGAAATAATGTTCTAGTTTTGAAATTATATAACTGAACTGGGTTGTTTCGCATCCTAAATGTATTTGTGCAGCACCAATTTTTAAATCTCTACTTGTCAATACACTTACTAAATTATCAACAGAGGTATGGTCTTCGTTTAAAAGTTCAATGTTTCTATTTAATGCTTGTAATACCGATTTTAATTTGATTGTATTTCCGTTAAAGCCAAATGATAAACGAGTGTTTTTTGGTATTTTAAAATCATCTATACCTAAAAGAATATTGTGAACCGTTTGAAATTCAGGAGTTGTTTTTTCAATATTGATTTCTGGAATTGGTTGTTTTAGTAATTCGCCAAATAGTTCATTTTTGGTTGAAGGTAAATCTGCCAAATATTGCGGATATAATTTTTCTGTTTCTATTAAAAAACGGATTACGTTAGTAATAAGTTGAGGTATTACATAAGCGGTTAATTCTGTTTTTGGAAAGTTTTCTTGGTCTGTTCCAATACAAAACAAAATATCTTTACACGACTTTACAACGTTTTGTATGATCTCTTTTTTTTGAATTTCGTCAATGTCTTTGTTCATAGACTTGAAAACTCTATCAGTCAATCGTGTTGCTTCGTTGAATAAAAGAAAATGATAAAACTTTTGTGTTGTCGTTATTGGTTCTGCCAAAGTTACTTCTACTAATGGATGCAGTATTTCGTGACTTATATCGTTGTTAGGTTGCGCCATATAGATTTCTAACCCATCTTCTTTGAATAAGTTAGGTTTGTCCTTGTGAAGCTCTTTTAATGCTTTGAAGTACTCGTTTATAGTTGGAGTAGGCTTCATAAAGTTTGTTGATAGATTTTGTCTGTAAAATTTATCATTTATGGCGTTGCTTGCCCAGGGTTTTAATTCACCGTAAACAATGCTTTTAAAAATAGTTAGTTCCATATCAAAAATCTAATTTTATTCTGTTAGCTGCTTCCATTTTCTTTTCGTCAATTATTTTGGCATATACTTGAGTAGTTCTAATGTCTTTATGACCTAGTAATTTTGATACTGTAAATATATCAGTTCCTAAAGTGAGTTGCAAAGTTGCATAAGTATGACGCGCACAATGGAACGTTATTGTTTTACTTATTCCGGCTTTCATAACCCATTGTTGTAATTTTAGATTGTGCCACGCACTGTATTTTAATCCTTTGAAAACTCTTTCTTCAGGTTCACCGATTTCTTTTAATAAATCACGAGCTTGGTCTGACATTGGAAGAGTTTCAGCTCCTTTAGTTTTCTTTTGTCTGAAACGAATGTACCAACCGTAATCATTTGAGTGCTGCACTTCTGACCAAACTAGCTTGTTTATATCTGACCATCGCAAACCTGTTAGGCAACTGAATACAAAAGCCGTTTTTAGGATTGGAATTTCACATTCGTGTTTGAGTATGCTTTGTAATTCTTCTAACGTTAGAAACTCTCTTTCGCTGTCGCCTTGTGGTAAACAGTCTACTTGCTCGGCAGGATTAGAACGAATAATTCCATCTTTAACGGCTTGTTTTAAAGCTGCTCTAAATTTATTGAAATAGGAGTGTGCCGAATTATCAGAAAGGTTTTTATTGCTTGGTGTCTTTGCTGTTTTGGTTAAATACTCTTTGAAACCTTCCACAAACTTTCTATCCAATTGCCCGAAGGAAATATCTTTTGGACAAAACTTTCTTAAATGCTTGATGGTACTATCCCAGTTGTCATAATTGCCTTTGCTTTCCATTCTCATTTCAGCAAGTGTTTCCATATAGATAATGAAGAAGCCTTTTAACTTCTCCTGGTCGTTGAAGCCATACATTCCGTTTTGAATTTCTAAATGTCTTTTGGAACGAACACTTTCCGCTAACGAAAGGATTTTTTTGTTTTCGTCTTTTTGCGCTTGTGTGAGCTTTCCTTTTTCGGGTTCTGGGATGAGGTATAAACCTAAATATTCATATTCTCGTTTACCATTTTTATAGTAATCAAGATATAAGCTAATTTTATTTGCTTTCTGTCTTTGTCTTAAAGTTACTTTCATTGTACCATCAATTAAAAAGTTTATCTATCTGTGTGCGTTGAATTATTTTCTTTCTGCCAAACTTGTGAATTTGTAGTTCTCCACGTTTTATCATTCTGTTGATTGTCCATCGACTAACGCCAATTAGTTCTGCTGCATCTTGAACAGATAAATAGTTTTTGGATGTAAGAGAGTTGGAGTTTGCAGATTGCAAGGTTGGCAAACTTTGCATTGTTTGCTGTTGCTCAACTAATGAGTTTTGAATTTTGTCTTCCTTGACTTTTTGTTTGTAGTGTCTAGAATTACAAGTATGGCCACAATATCTGGTTAAAGTGGTTTTAGCTATAAAAGCCTTACCACAATAAGAACAGGTTTTCGGAATTGCCATATTGCTACTCATAATATGTTGCGTTGTGTTGCATAATGTAGCGAAGTGTAGCAATATGTAGCATCATTTCGCCAAGTTTGTTGCCTTTGAATTTGGGCAACAAAATCTATCATTGGGCAACAATAGAACAACAAATATAACGAATAAAAGGTTATCGGGCAACAAATAAAAGAAGAATATTTGTTATAAAGTCAACAAAAATAGGAAGTTAACAAATAAAAGAATGATTATTACTTTCCGATACAGAAATTCGCAAAAATATTCCCTAAAAGTTCATCATTTGTAACTTCACCAGTTATTTCTCCAAAATAATATAAGGCTTGTTTAATATCGATTGCCATCAAATCTGAAGGGATTCCTGAACTCAAGCCAAATTTTACTTTTTGAATTTCTTCTAATGCTTTGTGTAAAGAGTCGTAATGTCTTGTATTGGTTATGATTGTTTCGTTGTTTCTTAACGAACCAGTATTTACAAATGATAGTAATTGATTTTTTAAATCTTCAATTCCAATTTTTTCTTTGGCAGAAATAAGTAAGATATTTTCTATTTCAGATTTCAGAAGGACAACTTCATTTTCTGTTAATTTATCGGCTTTATTTCCAATGATGACTAATGGTTTCAATGGAAATTGATTTTTTATTTTTTCAATTTCAATTTTAAATTTAGAACTGGAAGCTACAAACTCGGTACTATCAAATAAATAAACAACCACTTGGGATTGTTCTATTTTTTCAAAAGTTTTTTTAATTCCAATGCTTTCAACTACATCTTTTGTTTCTCTAATTCCTGCTGTATCAATGAATCTGAAACCAATTCCATCTATAACTAATTCATCTTCAATAGTATCACGAGTAGTACCAGCAATATCTGAAACTATAGCTCTTTCCTCATTTAATAAAGCATTCAATAGTGTTGATTTTCCGACATTTGGTTCGCCAACAATAGCTACCGGAATTCCATTTTTTATAACATTTCCAACTGCGAATGAATCAATTAATCGTTTTAAAACAAACTCAATTCGATTTAACAAATCATGAAATTGTGTTCTATCTGCAAACTCTACATCTTCTTCAGCAAAGTCTAATTCGAGTTCGATTAATGAGGCAAAATTTAATAATTCTTCTCTTAGTTTAGCAATTTCATTACTAAATCCACCACGCATTTGTTGCATGGCTATTTGATGTGAAGCTTCATTATCTGATGAAATTAAATCGGCAACAGCTTCGGCTTGAGATAAATCTAATTTACCATTTAAAAAAGCACGAAGTGTAAATTCACCAGCTTGTGCCATTCGGCATCCTTTACGAAGTAATAGTTGAATTATTTGTTGTTGAATAAAAACAGAACCATGACACGAAATTTCAATTACATCTTCACCTGTGTAAGAATTTGGATTTTTGAAAATAGAAACTAAAACTTGATCATAAATTTTTGTCCCATCTACAATAGTTCCAAGATGAATTGTGTGTGTTCTTTGTTTGGTTAAGTCTTTTCCTGAAACTGATTGAAATACTTCTGATGCAATTGTAACAGCATTTTTTCCAGACATTCTAATAATGGCAACCGCACCAGAACCTGATGGTGTAGCTAATGCAACGATTGTATCATTGTAAATCATAACAGTTTTTTGTTTTAGTAGTGCAAAGATACCAATTTTAAAATTTTATAACTATTTGTATTTCAATTGATTTTTTTTGAATGTTAAATAATTGTAAATATGATAGTTATCATGTTTTTTTGGTTTTTTATAATGTAATTTTATAAAAGTTAACCAATACATATTAAATAATGAAAAGGATTTTATTTCCAACCGATTTTTCTGATGTGGCGAACAATGCTTTTGTTCACGCTTTGGGTTTGGCAAAATTAGTTCATGGTGAGCTAATATTACTCCATACCTATGAACTTCCAATAGTGGATAATCAATTTGCGCCTCAAAATTATCAAGTGCTCTTTGATTCATTGGAATTATCAAATTTTGAAAGATTTAAAGATGAAGTTCCAAAATTAAGAGCCATTGCTGAAGAAAATCATTTTGAAGATATAAAAATGTCTCATATGATTATGGATGGTGATTTAATGTACAACATCAAAGAAATCATTAAAAAAGATAAAATTGATTACGTTGTAATGGGAACCTCTGGTGCAACTGGATGGAAAGAAGCTTTTTTAGGAACTAATACAGGTGAAGCGATTGTAAACTTGAGCGTCCCTGTTTTAAGTATTCCAAAAGATTGTAAATACACAAAAATTGAAACTATTGGATTTACTACTCGATATCGCGAAAAAGATAAAGAGGCTTTAAAACAAGTTATTAAAATTGCAAATGCTGCCAATGCAAAAGTGAAGTGTCTTTATGTAAAAACCAAAGCTACAGATAACACAGAAGCCACTTTTGATGAGTGGAAAGAACAATTTAAAAACGATCCAGTTACCTTTTTTGTCTTACCAAATGAAGACGTAAAAGAATCAATATCTGATTTCATTACGCATCAAGAGATTGATGTTTTGGCAATGCTTACTTATAAACGAAGTTTTTTCGAATCATTATTTTCTTCAAGTTTTACAGAAAAAATGTCTTACAATAGCGAGGTTCCAATTTTAGCTTTACAAGAATAAAATTTTGAATTATTATAGTTTTATCACTAAATTTGATTTCAAATTAAATTTATGAAATCACTTTTAATTCTCATTGTACTATTATTTTGCTCTTTCTTAAATGCTCAAAATTTAAGTTCAGAACAAAGTACATCCAGTTCTTATATCAATTATTCAACCTATAAGAAAGCGAAGAAAGAAGGTAAAATGGAAATAGATTCTATAGGTTTTAGATTGAACAACAACGATACTTTAATTAGAGTTACTGGTTTTATTTTGCCTAAAGGAATTAATGTAGAATATGAACAAAAAGATTCAATTTTTTTAGAAACTTATAAAAATTTAGTTTACAATAAATTAAACTTTAGTAAGCAAAAAAGTTCAAAGAATACTTCTACAATGAAAATTTGGAAAGATGAAATAAGAGTTTATTTCGATACAACAGTTACTTATAAAAATAAAAAGGAGTTAATTAAATTTATGAAATTTCTTGATAAAGAAATTGATTCATTAAAAATTAAAGTAGTTAGTAGTAAAGAGAAATCAAATTATTTCATTTATTATTTGAATAAACCAACAGATATTGATTGGGATAATCGAATAAAAACAAATGATGGCTGTTATATTTCTTGGAATGGAAAACAGGAATTATATAATTGTACAATGAAGCTTAATGCTCAAATTATTTACAATGAAAAGGAACAGTTAATGCTTATGAAAAAACATTTTGTTTGGTCATTAGGTTATTTTTCACTTTTAGATGATAGAGATTGTAAAAGTCTGTTATCCAAATGTATTAGTTTAGATAAAGAGCTAACAACTGAAGATTTAGAGCTTTTAAAATATCATTATTCCTATGGAATATGTAAAGGTACAAATTTAGAAACTTTTGAGGATAATCACAAAAGAGCTAAAAACAGCTTGAAAAGCAATACTAATGGGAAATTCTATTTTTACCATACAACTAATTAAAAAACCGTCAAGAAATTAATCGAGACGGTTTTTTCGGTTGGGTTAGTTAATTGTATGTTTAATTGTTAAGCATTACAGGCATAACAAGCATTGTGACAGTTTCGCCTTCATCTAATCCATCAACTGGAGTTAGAATTCCTGCGCGGTTTGGCATTGACATTTCCAATTGAATTTCATCTGATTGCAGATTACTTAACATTTCAAGTAAGAAACGTGAGTTAAAACCAATTTGCATATCGTCACCTTGATAATCACAAGTCAATCTTTCTTCTGCTTTGTTTGAGTAATCAATATCTTCAGCAGAAATATTTAATTCTGCACCAGCAATTTTTAAACGAATTTGGTGTGTAGTTTTATTTGAGAAAATAGCCACACGACGAACAGAACTAAAGAATTGCGTTCTGTCAATCAATAATTTATTTGGGTTTTCTTTTGGAATAACTGCTTCATAATTTGGATATTTTCCGTCAATTAATCTACAAGTTAATACATAATTTTCAAAAGAGAACGTTGCATTAGCATCATTGTAATCAATTTTAACTTCAGCATCAGAAGCTCCTAAAATACTTTTTAAAATATTTAGAGGTTTTTTAGGCATAATGAAATCAGCAACTTGAGATGCTTTTACATCAGTACGAGCATATTTAACTAATTTGTGAGCATCAGTAGCAACAAATATTAATCCTTCTGGTGAGAATTGAAAGAAAACACCACTCATTACTGGACGTAAATCATCATTTCCAGCTGCAAAAATAGTTTTGCTAATTGCTGTTGCTAAAACTTCTGCAGGAACTAAAGTTGACGATGGATCTTCTAATTGAACTGATTTTGGAAATTCTTCTCCTGGAGCATAAGCAATAGCATATTTACCTGAATTAGAACTAATTTCAATAGTACTATTTTCTTCAACAGTGAAGGTTAATGGTTGCTCAGGAAATGTTTTTAGAATATCTAATAATAATTTCGCAGGAACCGCAACACTTCCTTTATCAGTCGACTCAATTTCTAAAGTAGCCGACATTGTAGTTTCTAAATCAGAAGAAGAAACGGTTAACGCTTTTTTATCTAATTCAAATAAAAAGTTATCTAAAATTGGTAAGGTATTGCTACTATTAATAACGCTACCTAAAACTTGTAGTTGTTTTAATAAATACGAGCTTGATACAATAAACTTCATCTTTTGTTATTTTTTACAAATATATCTTAAAGAAATAGAATTCAAAAAGATTTTTATTAACATTACTTACTATATTTTCTTTTTCTAAGGAAAGTAAACACTAAACCGAACACTGCTAAAATTACAATTGGAACTCCGACAGTTATGATTTGTGAAAATGTGTAATCCTCTGTTACTTTTTCTTTGTCTAGAATTGGTAAGTCAACTTCTTTACTTCTAATGTTAATAAGTCCGTTATCATCTAACAAATAATTCACGCAATTCATCATGAATTCCTTGTTTGCATATAGATTGTTAGTCCATTTATCATAACCTAATTCTAATGGTTGGTAGTTTTTATCCAATTGATTTTTAACAACATCACCATCAGAAACTATAATCATTTTATTTTCTTTTCCGATAGGAGTGAAGCTACTTTCTTTGAATGGCAATACACGATTTTCATAAACCGAATGAAATTTTCCTTCCATAAGTACAGCAACAGGAAGATTTCCTTTGCCAGTAAATTCCTTGAAATCAGGTTTTTCAGCAACTATATTTAAATTAATTTCTACTGGAGTTCCAACAGCTTTTGATAATTTGGTAGAGGATAGTAAAACTGTTTTTTTAATATCATTTTTAAGAACTTCAATTGGATTTGTGAATTCAAATTTTAAAGCATCTAAATTGCTTACAATTGGATGTTTTGACTCAGAATATACTGCTGGAGAATATAACCAAGGAAATTGACTATATTGGGTTGCGCTACCTTGTTGACCTGTTGCTAATGAAATAGGTATTGCTTGTAAATCTTTAACTAAATCTGGTTTGATTCGAACTCCATATTTAAAGAACATATCGTTCAAGTTCAAATCTCTTGGATAAGCTAGATTTTCTCCAGTTTCCATCAAGCTGTCCATTTCCATATTGACTTGATCGACTAACCAAAGAGTTTTTCCACCATTCATGATAAATTGGTCTAACACTTGTTTTTCTTGGTCAGTAAAAGCTTCAGTAGGTTTTGCAATAACTGCTAAATCATATTTTTTTAATGCTTTTAAAGTGTTTCCGGCATCTTTTGCAACAGAATCTAATGTAAATGGTCCGATATAATAATTTTCACGAACCGTTTTCAAGAAATCTGCAATAGACCTATCGTCTAATTCTCCGTTTCCTTTAATGATAGCAATTTTTTTCTCTTTTGTTTTTGTGATGGTATTAAATCCATTGGCAAAAGCATATTCTAAATGTTGCACCGAACTCACAACTTTTTCAGCAGTTGAAGCTCCTAACATATTTTTTAGCAAAGGGACTTTCGTACTTTTATTACCATAAGTAACCACTGCCCAAGGAAAAACCACTTCTTGTGTTTGTTTTCCTTTTTCGTCAAGCGTAACATTTAAAGGTGTTAAACCTCTTTCGTAAAACGATTGCATCACCGCTTCACGCTCGTCTTCATTTTCTAAAGGATTTACAAATTGGAAAATGATATTTGAATTATATGCTTTAAATTCTTCTAATAATTGTTGGGTTTCTGTTTGTAGTTTTTTGAATTCTCCTGGAAAATTTCCTTCAAGAAAAACATCAACATATAAAGGTTCTTTAACTTCTTTTATAATATTTAGAGAAGTTTCTGAAAGTGTATAACGATTATCTGCAGTTAAATCGAAACGTTTAAAGAAAAAGTTTCCAGCAAAATTTAATACAACTAAAATGGCAATAGTTGTAAGTAGTACTTTTAAGTTAGACTTCTTATTTTCCATTATGATTTTAGCGATTTTAATTTATAAACGGTCAATGATAAAAATGCAATGGTGATGCTTACAAAGTAAAGTACATCACGAGTATCAATAACACCACGACTCATACTTTTAAAGTGATAATCCATTCCAAAAAGCGCAATGATGTCTTCTATACTTTTAAATTGAGACGCCACACCTTGAAATCCAAAATAGAAAATAAAACACAAGAAAACCGAAACTATAAACGCTACAATTTGATTTTCTGAAAGTGTAGAAGTAAAAATTCCGATAGAAGTGTAGGCAGCAATTAGGAATAATAGTCCGAAATAAGAACCCATTGTGCTTCCCATATCGATATTTCCTTCGGGCATTCCTAAACCATAAATCACGTAAACGTAGATGAATGTTGGAATGATTGCAATTACAATTAGTAAAAAAGCTCCGAAGAATTTTCCGCTAACGATTTCCCAAATAGATATTGGTTTGGTCATCAAAAGTTCAATAGTTCCTTGCTTTTTCTCATCAGAAAAACTTCTCATAGTTACAGCAGGAATTAGGAAAATTAATATCCAAGGCGATAAGGTAAAAAACGGAGTTAAATCGGCAAAACCGCTATTTAAAATATTAAAATCGCCTTCAAATACCCAAAGAAATAATCCGTTGAGTAATAAGAAAATGGCGATTACTAAATATCCAATGGGCGAACCAAAAAAGGATTTAATTTCTCTTAATAATATTGATTTCATTCATTTTTTGTTTAAAAGTTTAAATGTTTAAGAGTTTAAAAGTTTAATTTGTTACAAGAACATATTTAAACAATTTTAAACCCTATTAAACTAAACTAACTAATTTGTTAACACTCCAAGCTTCTGGTTTATCGTTGAACAGTTTTTTTGTAAACGTCCAAACTTCGTCAAATAATGCTGATTTTCTGTAATTTTCTAAATCATCTTCGGTTTCCCAATAACTATATGTAAAGAAAATGCAAGGATTATTTTTGTCTTGATACAATTCAAGAAAACGATTTCCTTGCGAGTTTCGTATGTGGTTTTTCATTAATTCAAAATTTTCCAAAAATGCTGGAATATTTTCTTCGTGAAAGGATAATTTAACTATTCTGACTAACATGTTTTATATTTCTTTTTCAAATTTCATTTTGTTAGCATATATGATAAATTCGTGAAAGAAATTTTTCAGCAAATCATAACTTTTAAATTGTATGCTTCCTTCTTTTATAAATAATTCTGTTTTATTATTATTGGTAACAGGCAAATCGTTACATCTAATATCTTCCAAATAAAATTTATTTTTATTTTGTATTATTTTGGCTGTGCAAATAATTTTATAATCTTTAATTTTAGATTTATCTTCAAATAAATAAAAGCTAATTTCTTTAAAATCATTTTTTATTTCTAAAGCATAAATATAAGTATCATTTTTATCAGAATTTATATATTTTCCATCGTTAATATTGTTTTTTTGAGCGAAGGAAAATAAAACTGAAATCATCAAAAGTAAAATTAATTTTTTCATAGTTAACTTTAATTAAAATTGATGGTAATAGCATCTCTGTAAGTAATTCCGAGCAAACTTGCCGCTGTTGCAACTTTCGGATTACTTTTATACAATCCAATTTCTAGAAAACCAGCTTCATTGAAAATGGCTACTGCATTTCCACTAATCGATGACAAAGGTCTTTTGTCAATGGCTTCTAAATCGGAATATTTTGCGAAAATACTTTTTATTTTTTTGCTTTTAAAATTTACTTCATAAGGTCTTCCTTTTGAAACATCTAAAAACATTTTTCTTGTGATATTGGTCACAGCATTTCCAAATCGGTCAAGATATACTATATAACCTTTTATAGAATTGGTATCGTCTGAAATCACAGGTTGTAACTCGGTAACTTCTTTCAAACTTTTGATTTCTTTACCAATAACACTCAACGAACCACCTTTTGAAATATGAATGGCTACCGTTAGCAAAACGTCCATATCGGTTGCTTCGGGTAAAAGTCTATCGTGAATATTGATTACAACCATTTTTTGAGGCTTAATTTTTTCAATTAACATACTCAAAATCCCATTATCAGCAGCAATAAAAAAATGACCATTCCATTCGATGGCAATATGTTGGTTGTTTTCTCTTAATTCAATATCAATTCCCACAATATGTACTGTTCCTTTCGGAAAGCTATTGTATGCAGCACCAATAATGTAACTCGCTTCACTAACATTAAATGGATCAACATCATGCGAGATATCTACAATTTTTGCCTCACTATCTTGCGATAAAATTTTCCCTTTCAAAGCACCTACAAAGTGGTCTTTTAATCCGTAATCGGTTGTAAGGGTAATTATTGACATAAATTTGTTTATAACTATATGATGAATTTAATCAAGTGGCTTGCTAAATTTCATTAAATTTGAAATGATTGCAAAGCTAATAATATTTAGCCAAAAACTAATTAAAAAACACTTCCATTTGAACGAACGTATCATTGAATTACACGACATCGCTCCAAAAGAATTTTGGGGTGCACAAGACACTCATCTTGAAACAATTAAGAAGTACTACCCGAAGTTAAAAATTGTGGCTCGTGGCACAACACTGAAGGCATTTGGCGAAAAAGACGAATTAGACGAATTTGAAAATCGTTTCAACCGATTGATGTTGCATTTTACTCGATACAATAATATTGATACCAATGTTATTGATAGAGTGATTCAAAGCAATTCACAAGAAGAACAACGCATGCCCGATCATGAAAAAATTCTGGTGCATGGAATAGGAGGAAAGCTGATTAAAGCCATGACACCTAACCAACATAAATTGGTTGAAAATGTTATGAAAAATGACATGGTTTTTGCCGTTGGTCCAGCTGGAACTGGTAAAACCTATACTGGTGTTGCTCTTGCCGTTAAAGCTTTGAAAGAGAAACAAGTGAAAAGAATCATTTTGACGCGTCCTGCGGTTGAAGCTGGTGAAAATCTGGGTTTTCTTCCTGGTGATATGAAAGAAAAATTAGATCCGTACATGCAACCATTGTATGATGCTTTGCGCGATATGTTGCCTCCGCAAACTTTGGAAGATTATATTTTGAAAGGAATTATTCAAATTGCACCGTTGGCTTTTATGCGTGGTAGAACTTTGGACAATGCTTTCGTAATTCTTGATGAAGCTCAAAATACAACGCATTCGCAAATGAAAATGTTTCTAACGCGTATGGGTAAGAATGCCAAATTCATAATCACAGGCGATCCCGGACAAGTAGATTTACCAAGAAGAACAATATCTGGATTGAAAGAAGCAATTTTAGTTTTAAAAGACATTGACGGAATTGGAATCATCTACCTTGATGACAAAGACATTGTAAGACATAGATTGGTGAAAAAAGTAATCGATGCTTACAAGAGTATTGAGAATCATGATTAATTTTTAATATTAGATTTTTGATATTAAATATTAGATATATAATTGTTTTTATTTTCCTTATCGGATTTAATTGTTTTTCACAAAATCCCAAAATAAAATGGGGTTTGTATGGTAAGAAAACAGTTGAAGAACGAAGAGCAACCTTTCCATTCAGTGATGCAAAGAAAGTTTTATTGGTAGCATTTCCAGATCCGAATATGAATGTTGTGAATGGCGATACAGGTGAGACTTTTAAAATTGATAGCTTAAATTTAATTAGATGGAACATAAAATTTATCAAATCATTTGAATTACCTGCAAGGAAAAGCAAATACTATGCTACTGAAATAGTAGAATTAAATCAAGATAAAATTGATAGTTTAAGTCATATCCTAATAAATTATAAACTAAAGAAAGATAAATTCAAAGAGCATGCAATTTTTGCTAGTGGATGTTATACTCCTAAGAAATGCAATATTATTTTTAGATGCTAATGACAAAATTTTATCCTACATAGAAATATGTTTTGAATGTCATCGGTTTATTCAAATGCCAAAAGAAACAATAATAAATTTTAATTTATTTTCGGTGCTAGAAGAATCTTTTAAAATGATTGATTTAGTTAAAGATTTCATGAAAATAAATGGAATAAAATATGGTATTTTAGATAAGTAATATAATGAAAAACTTTCTTTTTAAGCTTTCCTTATTAATTATAACGCTATTAGGTAATCTATTTCAACGTTGATTATTTTGCTTCTATAATTCCTGGTTGGAACACAACGATTAATTCAGGTTGGAAAATTACTTTTATAATCTTGATTATTGTATTTGTTTTTTCATTACTAATTATGATTTTGATTAATGTTATTTCAAAAATTTTAAAAATGTTGATTCATAAAAAAAGTTAACTTTAATTTGAAAGTTTTTAAACAACTTCGGAGAAGTTAAACCTTTATAGATTAGATTAGTTTTGAGGTTTTCGTATGACTCCAGCTGGAGTCATACCTTATTACAAAAACGATTAGTTTTATACATTTTATAAACGTTTAATTCCTCTGGAATTTATATTACATATTTTTATTTTTTATTTTATTTATGGCGGATACTTTTTCTCAGATTTATATTCAAATTGTTTTTGCGGTTCAAAATCGAAAAGCTTTAATTGATTATTCTTGGGAGGAACAGTTATATAAATACATTACAGGAATTGTCACAAATAAAGGTCAGAAGTTGATTGCAATAAATGGTATGCCTGATCATGTTCACATATTCATTGGAATGAAACCGACATGTTGTTTATCTGATTTGGTTAGAGAAATAAAAAAGTCTTCAAATACTTATATAAAAGATAATAATCTAACTAAAGCAAAATTCAATTGGCAAGAAGGTTTTGGAGCATTTTCATACAGTCATAGTCATATTGATAATGTATATAATTATATTTTGAATCAAAAAATAAGACATAAAAAAGTAACTTTTAAAGAAGAGTACTTTGAAATTCTTGAAAAATTTAATGTTGATTTTAAAGAAGAATATGTTTTTGAGTTTTTTGAGGATTAATTTTTTTTATTTTATGACTAAGCTGGAGTCTAATTAAACATTTTCGATAGGGTTTTATAAACATAAAATCCATTTTGAACTTATAAAAATTTAAATATTGAAAGAATACTTCAAATATGCCAACGGATATGTAAACATAAACGACGAAAATTTGTTTCTAACGAATTCAGGAAATTGGTACGAAACTCATGATTTGTTGGAGAAATCACCGAAGTCAATTAAATGGAATGATATTAAGTCTTTGAAGATTTATAGTTATTATTTACTAATGTTACTATTGATTCTAGCTTTTGTTATTGATTTATTAAAGGATTTTGATAACAAAACTTTTCCGTTTGGAGTGTTATTACTTTGCTTGGCCGGAATTGCTTATATGCAACGCGAAACAGGAAAGCGCTATAAAATTCCAATATCAAAAATTATTTCTTTCGATATTTCTAATGATAAAGTGAAAATTTTATTTAGAAACGCTAATAATATTGATGATTTTGAGGAAATTTTTAAAGTAGAAACGAAAGGTTTAGCTATTTTGGAAGAGTTGAGTCGACAACTAAAAAACACTTCGACAAGCTCAGCGTGACATTCAATTTCAATTAAATTTCGACAAAAACATTTATCATTTGGTTATTTGATTCAAAATGATATATTTGTTAAAATTTTTTTTTTTCAAATAATCATTTATACGAAGCTTTATCAAAACAATACTTATTACTGGTGCTTCTGGAGGTTTGGGCAAAGAAATTGCAATTCATTTTTCGAAAAAAAATTGGAACGTTATTGCTACAATGATTTGTATTTCAGAAGCTAAAGTATTTGAAAATTTTCCAAATATTAAAAGTTACGAACTCAATGTAACCTCTTCCCAAAGTATTGAAAAAGCTAAAAATGAAATTCTAAAGGATTATAAATCTATAGATGTTATCATAAACAATGCAGGAATTGGTTACAGAAGTTTTGTAGAATTATCTGAAGATGATAAAATTGACGCTATAGTAGATGTGAATTGGCTTGGCGTGGTTAAAGTTTGTCGTGCTTTTATTCCGCATTTTCGTGAACAAAAGAAAGGTCATTTTATCAACATCACTTCTATCGCTGGATTGGTGAATTTGCCTTTAGGAAGTTTTTATCATCCAACAAAACAAGCTGTTGAAAGTTTTTCTGAATGTATGGCTTATGAACTTTTGGACTTTAATATTAGCGTTTCAACCGTTCAGTTTGGAAATACACCATCCAATTTTCAGAAGAATGTTACTAAATGTGAGCAATCAACAATAAAATCTTATGCAGAAATGATGCAAAGTATTGACGGAATCATGAACAGGAAAACCTGCGATAATCACGATTTGTCTGAAGCTATTCTAGATAAATTATATAAAATCGCTGAAAATCCTTCGCGAAGATTCAAAAAATATTCTATTGGTTTTGATGCTAATTTGATGAAATATTTGCGCAAATTTCTTGGTTATCGATTATTTGATAGATTGATTAGAAGATATGTTTTAAGCAAATAAATAATTGTATTTGTGTTGAAAAGAAACTATTTTTGCCAAACACAACAACACACAATTATAATGAATACAATAACTACAACTAATTTCAATTTTCCCAATCAAAAATCAGTTTATCGCGGTAAAGTAAGAGAAGTTTACAACATCAATGACGAACTTTTGGTCATGGTGGCAACCGATAGACTTTCTGCTTTTGATGTGGTTTTGCCAAAAGGAATTCCGTATAAAGGTCAGATTTTAAATCAAATTGCAACAAAATTCATGGAGCTAACTTCAGATATTGTTCCAAATTGGTTAATTGCAACACCAGATCCAAATGTAGCAGTCGGACATTTATGCGAACCATTTAAAGTTGAAATGGTAATTCGTGGTTATCTTTCTGGTCATGCAGCTCGTGAATATGCGCTTGGAAAACGCACTATTTGTGGAGTAACAATGGAAGAAGGTTTGAAAGAGAATGATAAATTCGGAACTCCAATAATTACACCAACAACCAAAGCTGATAATGGTTCACACGATGAAGATATTTCACGTGAAGCTATTTTATCCAACGGAATTGTTACTGAAGAAGATTATCTAGTTTTAGAAAAATATACGCGTGCATTATACCAAAGAGGAACTGAAATTGCAGCAAGCCGTGGATTAATTTTAGTAGATACAAAATATGAATTTGGTAAAACTAAAGAAGGAAAAATCGTTTTGATTGACGAAATCCATACTCCAGATTCCTCACGATATTTTTATGCTGATGGTTATCAAGAGCGTCAAGATAGAGGAGAGGAGCAAAAGCAATTATCTAAAGAGTTTGTGCGTCGTTGGTTAATCGAAAATGGTTTTCAAGGAAAAGAAGGTCAACAAATTCCAAACATGACTGACGAATATATCGAATCTGTTTCTGAACGTTACATTGAATTATATGAAAATATTTTAGGCGAAAAATTTGTCAAAGCTGATATTTCTGACATTAATGAAAGAATAGAAAAAAATGTTTTGGAATTTCTAAAATAATCATTTTTTAAGATAGAATTTAAGCCGTGTTTTTGACATGGCTTTTTTATTTTTTGTACCTTTGTGTAACAAAAATGGAAAACTATCGTCTTATTGTTATAAATCGTAAATAACTAGAAGTCATGAAAGTATAAAATTAATTAAAATCAGAATCGTCTACTATGTAATACAAGGTATTATCTTTAAGAAATTACATAATCATCATCAATCATCAAAAAAATAAAAAAACAAATCACCATGAAAAAATCAATCATTTATTTAGGAATTTTATCGACAGTTTTATTAAACACTATGTCGGCAAACGAAATTATTTTAGACCAACAAAATATCGAAAATGATATTGTAAGAACGGAATCAAAATCAAATTTTAATTTAATTTCAAATTCAAAAATTGAAAAACCTGAAATTAAATTTGAATCGGAATCTAAAATCAAAGAATCAATTGCTGTAATTTCTTCAAAATATGTAAAATCAATTGAAGAAGTTATTGAAGAAAACAAAAAAATAACAGAAAGTCCAGAAGAAGAATATTTGCCATTAAATTTAGGTTTATCAATTGAGGAAATGATCAATTTGGATAATCAAATAATTGAAAGTACAATTTCAAATGAAGTTTATCCTTTAGATTTTGAAGTAATCAATAGTAAACAAGCTATTAATTCTTATGAATTTAGAAGTAAAAATGCCTTGAAGTCATAAAGAACTAGAAAAAAAAAGTCCCAAAACAAATAAGTTTTGGGACTTTTTTCATTTATAACTAACCTCTAATTTCCTGAAATATCACCAGAACCTGCAACGTTTGAATCGATAATTTTAGGATTTCCTTTGTATTGAATATTTCCGCTTCCAGCTACTTTAGCAATTAGATTATTGGTGCAATTCACTTCAAGACTTCCAGAACCAGCAACAGCTACGTCTGCATTTTGGGAAACTAATTTATTACAATTCAAATCACCTGAACCTGCTGTTTTAGCTTCTAAATTTTCTACTGTTCCTGAAAGTTTTAAGTTTCCAGAACCTGCCATTTTTGCTACAATGTTTTTTGCATTAATTTCAAGAGTGCAATCACCAGAACCTGCCATTTTTGCTTCAAAATCGGTTGCGTTAATAGCATTTTTTGTAATCATATTTCCCGAACCTGCAAACGATATTTCGCTAATTTCTTCAAATGGAATTGTAATAGTGATGTCTTGTTTGTAATTATAGCTTCTATTTTTTTCAAAATATACTTTTAATTCGTTTCCAATTACTTCAGTAACAATGTGACTTATAATATTTTCATCGCCTTTTATGGTTATTGTTCCTTCTTTTCCAGAGACTAATTCAACATTGAATGAACCTCCTGTTGAAATTTTATCATAAGATTCGGTAGTTCTTGTAATTGTGGTTTGAACTCCATTTCCTTTTACTTTTTCTTTATCCCAATTTTGAGCACTTGCAATTGAAATGCTAATTAATGCTAGTAATACTGTTAGTTTTCTCATTGTTATTTTGTTAAAAGTTGAACGCTTCCGTAATTTGTTGTGATACTTATTTTAGATTTTCCTTGACTAATATGATACGCTGTGTAAGATTTTGAAGTATTTTTTTCTGACTTTAAGCTGTATTTTAGTCCTACATTATCAACAAAAGAACCATATTTTAGGCTTACATTGATGTCAAATGCATAGTCTGATGTACAAGTTATTTTAGAATTGGAATAATTTCCATTGATTGTAATGGCATCGGTTCTATTTGATGCAGAAAATTGAATATCACTATAATTTGAATTTGCAATTAAGGAATTTCCAATTTCACCTAATTTCAGAGTAAGATAATTTCCATCAATGGCAATTTTTTGAATTGATTTTGAATTGATTTTGGTGTAATTTGATGATAGATTGAGAATTCCAACGTTTTGAAAATTAAATGTATTATAATTTCCATCAATGTTAATTTGATTTACTTTCTGGAAATCAACTTCAGAATACTGACTTTGTAAATTAATTTTATCAATAGAGTTTATGCTTGAATTTGGTGCATAGGCAATATTTATATTGTTAGTTTTATTATTAAATTGGCCTAAAATAATACTTCCATACTTACATTCAATTGCCGAACTTCCATTAAGTTTGTCTACAGAAATGTTACCATATTTATTATCCAAATCAATGCTTCCATTTCGTGGAATTTTTAACACATAATTTATTTCATAACTGATGTTATTGCCTTTCCATTCTTTTGTTGTGAATATAGTTTCGGCTGTAACTTTACTCATTGTTGAAGCAAAATCAACATCAATTGTATTGATTCGTTCGTTAATTTTCTTTTCATTATTTCCAGAAACTTTAATGTTAACTTGAATAGATATTTTGTTTTCATCCCATAAATACACGTTTATATTTCCATAGGAATTTGTAATGTTTACTTGTGCATCATCATTAACCGAATAGGTTTTGGAGATGTTTTTTTCTTTATTGTAGGTGTGTTTTTCTTCTGAGGCATATCCAAAAATTGGAAGTAATGCAACAAAAAATAGTAAGTTATATATGTTTTTCATCTTCAATATTATTTATTTTGTTAATGTCTTCAACCTGTTCTAAAACCGATTTTATAAAGGAAATTCGAGTTTGCATATTGGTTATCATAGCAAAGACTATCTGTTTGTTTTCACCATTTTTCGCAATTTCATCTTTCAGATTTTGATAATCTTTCTCAAGCGATTCCATTTCATTCATAGCATCATTAATCAATGCTTTGCTTTGCGGAGTTTCATTCTTTTTTAAAGTTGCCAACTCATTATTAATAACAGAAGAAAAATAATCGTGGGTTTCTTGTACTTGAGGTGAAAAGGCAACTTCTTCAGTTTGATTATTGGTATAATTAAAAATTAAAATTCCAAAACCTAATAGGAGTGAAGCCGCAATAGACATTGGTAACCAATTGAATTTCTTCTTTTTTGGTTGTTGTTTCTTTAATTTATAAAGAAATCGCTTTTCATGCCCAAGATTTGGTTCTTCAAAATCCCAATTGTTTTGGTTTTCAAAAAGTTGATTTAGATTATTGATACTCATAATTCATTTAATTTTTTTCTTAAACTTTCTTTTGCTCGGCTCATCATCGTCCTACAGTTTTCATTGCTAATATTTAAAATGCTTGTAATTTCTTCTAAATCATATCCTTCAATAAAAAATAAGGTTAGAATGATTTTGTAATTTGATTTCAAACTTTGAATGGTTTTTAAAATACTTTCGGCTTTTAATTGAGAATAATCCTCTGATTCATCTTTAAAATCTATTACTTCTATGTTTTCATCCAAACTCTCAAATTGGTATTTGTTCGATTTTTTTAACTCGTTTATACTAGTATTGACAACTATTTTCTTTAACCAAGAACCAAATGTTACATTTCCACTAAAAGAATCTAACTTTGTAAATGCTTTCAAAAAACTTTCTTGCATAACGTCTTCAGCAAGATAAGAATCACCAATAATGCGATAGGACACATTAAACATGGCTCTATAATATTGATTATAAAGTGTCAGTTGTGCTTTTTCATTATTCTCTTTGCAACGTTCTAGGAGAATAGCAATATCTAGATTTTGGTTTTTCAAATTGGTTGAATGGTTAATCTATACTAAAGACAAATCAATTTTTGGATTGTTACAGTTTTAAAATAAATTTTTATAAAAATAAAAAATCCGAATGATTAAATTCGGATTTTCTATACATATATAAGGTTTATTATTTAAAATAAGAGAAGTTGTGATTGTCTTCAATTTTCAAAAGACTTTCATATATCAATTTGATAACATTTTCTACATCTTCACGATGAACCATTTCTACTGTAGTATGCATATAACGTAAAGAAAGCGAAATTAACGCAGATGCAACACCACCATTACTATATGCAAAAGCATCAGTGTCCGTTCCTGTAACGCGAGAAGTAGCATGTCTTTGAAAAGGAATTTTCTTTTCTTCTGCAGTTTTAACGATCAATTCACGAAGAATATTTTGTGTAGCTGGTGCATAAGCAATAACTGGACCTTTACCCATTTGTAAATCGCCTTCAATTTTCTTATCAATCATCGGAGTTGTAGTGTCATGACAAACATCAGTTACAATAGCTACATTGGGTTTGATGGTTTGGGTTATCATTTCAGCGCCACGAAGACCAATTTCCTCCTGAACAGCGTTTACAATATATAAACCAAATGGAAGTTTCTTTTTATTTTCTTTCAATAAACGTGCTACTTCAGAAATCATAAAGCCACCCATTCTATTGTCAATGGCTCTACAAACAAATTTATTCTCGTTTAAAATCATAAACTCATCAGGATAGGTAATTACACATCCAACATGAACGCCTAAATTTTCGACTTCTTCTTTGGTTGCACATCCGCAATCAATAAAAATATTGTGCAAAGTTGCTGGTTCTTCTTTACCACGATTTCTAGTATGAATAGCTGGCCAACCAAAAACACCTTTTACAATTCCTTTTTTAGTATGAATGTTTACTCGTTTTGATGGAGCAATTTGATGGTCTGAACCACCATTTCTAATTACATAGATTAAACCATTGTCAGTAATGTAGTTTACATACCAAGAAATCTCGTCAGAATGTCCTTCAATTACTACTCTAAATTTAGCATCTGGGTTTATAACTCCAACAGCACTTCCATAAGTATCGGTTATAAAAGTATCAACATAAGGTTTCAAATAATCCATCCAAATTTTCTGCCCTTCAGATTCATAACCTGTTGGTGATGCATTATTCAAATATTTCTCCAAAAAGGAAATTGATGATTTTGTAAGTATCGATTTTGTTGCCATAAAATATTTTTTTGCTAAAATATAAATTTGGCACTACACTTGTTAAGGATATTCTATATTTTTACATTAAAATTAACAGCCATGTTTAAGTACCGATTATTAATAATTATTTTTTTTACCTCTTTTATTTCTTTAGCTCAAGTTGAAAAAGACACTGAGACACTTGAAAAAGAAATTAATATGAAAGAAATTGATACAACTATTATAGATACTATATTATTAGATGAAGTCATTC
>LNDX01000017.1 GCA_001464475.1 Flavobacteriaceae bacterium Ga0077528
GGCTTGATGGTTCACTTTGTCAGTTTTGGTTGTTAGCATAAAATTACGAATAATTCAATGCACAAAGCTAAAGGCTGGGCTTGCGCTTGCTATTTTGTCTTCGTGGAAAATAATCTGGTGACTACAATTCTATCTTTCTAAGAAATGTTGTAGTTTTGTTTTGGTCAGTGCTTGCAGCAGCAACAGACGGCAAGCATGGGAACGTTACCAGCAAGGTTATGAGAAAACTTAAAACAACAATTATCGTCTTACTATTATTGATTCTCCAAAATTCATTTGGACAAGAAAATATTATAACTGGAAAAGTTGTAGATAGCCAATTAAAAGAACTTCCTATGGCGATAATCTTGTGTGGTTCAAAAATAATAGACACAACTGATTTTAATGGAAACTTTAAATTCAAACTTACCTCAGAAATAAAAAATATTACAATTAGATTTATTGGATTTGATTCAGAAGAGATTAATATCAAAGAAAACTGTAATGTTATAGAAGTTGTGTTGCTTGAATCTGGAACTTATGATTTTGTTAGTTTAAAAACTGCCGAGAGAAAAAGAATTAGACGTAGAAATAAGTTGTTACCGAAGTTGTATGCGGAAGCGTATCAGAAGAAAATCTTTATAAATGAAAAACCCTGCTGGTAACAGCAGTTTTAAGAAACTAGAACGTAAAACAATAATTTGAAAAATTTAATTACATACTTTCTCTTTCTCTCTTTGGGTTGTTTTGCTCAAAATATAAAAGAGGATAACTTTTACGAAGAAAATACTTCGGTAAATTTGTTTGCTTTTGTCGGTAAAAAAATATCAGTTATAGAATTTGACCCAAACACTGAAAAAGTTGAAAAAGTTGAGATTGATTCAATAACTGGGGAAAAAACAATTCATAAATCTTATATTATGGATAAAGGGTTTAAGTGTAAATACTTAATCTCACGAAAGGTATTCAATGACATTAAAAAGGACACTATAGATTTTGTAGCATATGATCATTATGGAAGTCCTGGTTTTGAAGATTATGAAAATGTGCTATTATATGTTTCAAAAAGCGATGATGGAAAATATTACTTTCATCAGAAATATCAATATGATCCATTATTCGAAGATAAAAAAGGTGAATTATTTGGTTGTTTTACTTTTAGAACAGATGAAGATTTTTTAATAAATTCAAAGCTGGAGTCTTTTAAAATTGATTTAGGAAATTCAATTGTTTATGATACAACAACGTACAATGAATTTATGTTGAAAACTTATGTACCTAAACCATTTTACAAAATTAAAAACAATAAAGCCAGACCGGTTTTAGGAGCTAGAATTAAAGAATTATTCTTGTCGAAAAAACAAACGAACTTTAAGAAAATGTTTGAAAACAAATAAACGTCAGCTAATAGGCGTTTGGCAAGATTGCTAATTTTGTAGTAAATTCACGTTTACTTTTCACAATAAATTTTATCTTTGATAGAAAATAATCAGTTCCAAAGTTCGTAATATCGCCAAGCGCCGGAACGTTAGGCAACATTTTATGACAATTCTACAAATAATCAACTTTAGCAAGTAATATGAAAAAAAATATTTATACTTTTTATTATATTAATAGTTTTTGCTTTTGCTTACGTAGGAAAAAGTAAAGATTTCGAAAGTTTGAAGGGAAGTTGGCAACTAACCAAGTTTATGCATAAAGATGATGATTTAACAATGGATCACCATATAATGAATTTTGACGATAAGAATTTGTGGTTTGTAAAGAGAAAAGCCGGTGAGGAAGATCACTTTGTAAATGCTAGGTTTAATATTCATACAGAATCAAAAACTTTACAAATCAATATAAAAGATTCTGAAGATAAAAGATTTAACGGAAATTATAATTTATACATTGATACAATTCAAAATAATGAAGAAGATTATATCATACGATTAACACTTGATAGCGAAAAGACATTTATAGAAGCAATAAGGTCGAAGTTGAAGTATTATTCGTACGATGAATACAAAAAGCAAACAAATCAATAATTTCAAGCAACAAAACGTCGCCTAACATCAGTTAGCGTTAATGTCGAGGTCATTGATAACAGCTCTGCGAAGTCTCCTGACTTCGAAGCAATAATAAACTTTGGCTTGCGTTTGCGTTTCTATCTTTGTTGAGAATACCCGATAACTCGAATTTGCAATCCATGCACACAAAGAAGTTAATATCAACAAATAAAAATCCTAAAAGCGCTTTATAACCAAAGTGCTTTTTTTTGTATTATTGTAAAAAGAAATGTAATGAGCCACAACACTACTTGCTTAAACTGTAACGAACTTGTAAGTAAAAAATTCTGTCCCAATTGCGGACAAAAAACCGATACGCATCGAATTACTTTCAAACATTTCATCACTCATGATTTACTTCATGGTGTTTGGCATATAGAAAAAGGAATTTTATTTACATTGAAAGAAGCCTTACTCCGTCCAGGAAAAGCAGCTTTGGATTATATTTCTGGTAAAAGAATTCGATACTATAATGTGTTTTATTTGACACTTTTAATGATTGGTTTAAATTTATTTCTTTCACATTATTATGATCAATTGTCGCAACACTATTTTGGCACATTTGATTATTCTTCTAGAAATAAAGTAGGCACCACACTTGATACCTTCTTAAATAACTATTCCAAGATACTTCTTTTCTCTGTCATCCCATTATTTGCCTTAAATAGTTTTATATTGTTTAGAAAAAAGAAACTGAATTTGAGCGAACATTTCATAATTGCCGGAATGATTTTTCTTGGTTTTTTAAGTATTGTAACCATGGGAATAGTTATATCGTTCATTTATTTTTTGAATTATGTAGACGTCATTGCTGATATTTTTGATTATCTGATACCACTACTTCTTCTTTTTTTCTTAATAAAAAACTACTACAGCACCTTTAAAAACTCCTATTCTACTTTTAACATTAGTTTGCGATTACTCCTATTTATCCTGCTATTACTTATTGAATTGTTCTCTTTCATAATACTATTGTATGGCTATATAACGGATTGGAAATTTGGAACAGTAACCTTTTAGTCTTTAAAAAATACCAGCTCTACTATGTCTCCTGACTTCGAAGCAATAATAAACTTAGACTTGCGCTTGCGTTTCTATCTTTGTAGAGAATAATCTGGTAACTACAATTTTATCTTTCTAAGAAATTCATTAGATTTGTTTGGTTAGTGTTCGCGGCAGCAACTGGTGTTAGTCTCGACACGTTAGCATCAAGATTAAAAAAAAACACAATGAAAAAACAAGTATTAGTTATTTTAATTTCCATTTTCTTTATCTCTTGTCAAAAAGAAAATATTTCTATCCAAGGAAAATTTAAAGGAATTGAGAACAATGCAGAGATTACATTAATCGACATTTCCTCCAAAGAAAAAATTGCATCCTCCACAGCAAGCAATGGCTACTTTGAGTTAAATGGTTACCTTAAAGATTCCGTTCCAAGCCTTTATTGGCTTCAAATTAAAACAAAAGAGTCAACTAAAATATTGAATTTAATGCTTCAACCAAATGAAAATATTAGTATAGATAATATTGGAAATGACTATCCGAAAAATTTAAAAATAAGCGGCTCAAAACATTCGTCTGAATTTTATGAATATTATAAATTAATGGAACCTTTAGACAACGAGCGTGAACTAGCAACAGCTAAGTTCTCAAAAATTGAAGATAAAACTTCACAAATTGATTCAATTTATTGGGGAAAAAACGGATTAATTACATTAATCGATAAAAAATATGAAGAACAAACGAAATCATTTATAGAAAAAAATTACGATACTTATTTTGGTCTCAGTACGCTAAGTCGCTATTATAAAAGCTTTTCAAAAGATGAACTAAAATTAATGTATAGCAATTTGAGTAAAGAGCTTAAAAATTCACGATATGGCCAATTGGTTAAGATATATTCAACCAATAGTGGTTTAGTAATTGGTAATAAATATATCGACTTTGAAGCCATAAATGAAAACGATGAGAAGATAAAGTTTTCAGATTGTATTGGTAGCCATTTCACATTATTAAATTTTTCAACCTATCATTGTGTACCAAGTATGAAGTCCTTTGAAGAAATTTCTGCTTTATCAAAAAAATACAATTCCAAACTTAAAATTGTGAATTATTACGTTGATGCGGATATAAATGGATTTGAAAGTTTTTTAAAATCAGATCATGAGAATTGGAATTTTCTTAGAAATATTGAGGGTAGATTCAGTAGTGTTTATGCATTATACAATATTACTTCAACGCCAACCATTTTTCTATTCGATAAAAAAGGAATTTTAATCAAAAAACTTATTGGATTCGATGCTAAAACAAAATTAGAAATCGAAAAAAAAATATCATATTAAACCCAAACTCTGCGAAGTCTCACCAGCTCTGCGAAGTATCCTGACTTCAAAGCAAAAATAAACTTAGACTTAAGCTTGAATTTCCCAAGCTCTGCCAAGTTTCCTAACTTCGTAGCAACAATAAATTAAAAATTAAAGAACTATAATTTCATGGTCTTTAATTATATCTGCTGTTTTAATTTTTTTTAAAATATTTTACATAAAACCACGAACAGTTTCCCATTCGTGGTTTTTCCTATTTAACGAAAATCTCTTTCAATTGACCGATGACGTTTCCAGAACCTGAAATGGTGATTTCACCAATTTTATCAGCAATCTTTTCAACGTATTCCATCTCTTTCAATTTCCACAACATTTCGTTTTCTTCCATCAATTTGGCAGTGTTCAACATGCTTCTCATAGCTGCAGTCTCCTCTCGCCTCATGATGCTGTTGGCTTGCGCTTTTTTCTCAGCCACCAATACCTGATTCATGATTTCTTTCATATCTCCGGGCAAGATAATATCTCTGATTCCGGCATTGAAAACAACCAATCCCAAATTGTTGATTTTATCAGTTACTTGTTCCAAAACTTCTTTTGAAATAGTATCTTTTCTATTCAACAATTCATCCAAAGTAAAAGTACCTACAAAAGCTCTCAAAGCCAATTGCATAGCAACATACAACTGTTTATCAAACTCTTTGTTGTTAACCAATGCTTTCATAACATCAACTACTTGGTAGTTTACAAAGAAATTAATTCTCAAAGCGGCCTTATCTTTAGTCAACAATTCCTGACCTGAGATTTCCATTTGTTGCTGTCTGATATCGACACCTTTTACTTCAACTGAAATGGCATTATTCCAAAAGTAATAAGTTCCTGCAGTCAATTCTTTCACAAAAGAACCGTTTACAAACAACAAGGCTTTCTCATAGTTAAACACTTGAAATTTTCTAGTAAAAGGTCTCACTTTCAAATTTTCCAATAAAGTAACTGGAATTTGCTCAGTGATATTCACTTTAGACAAATCGGCTTTTACAAATTTGTTTTCTGCGTAACCTTTCCAAAAAGCATACCTTCCTGTTGCCAAAACTTCTTTGAAAATGCCATTAACAAAGTAAAAAGCAATTTCATTATCAGCCACCTCAACCACTTCCAACATAGAAGCCAATTGCTCATTTTGCAACAAAATAGTCAACTCTATTGGAGCCACAAAAGATTGTTTCATTTCATAAATCAATACATTCTTGTTGCCAAAAATCCAGAAAGAACCTTCCTGCAATACTTCTACTAACTTTCCATTTTTGAACACCAAACCAACTTGGTAAGCATTCACTTTAATTCTTTTAATCATCATTTCTATTTTTTTTTGCCACAAAGACACTAAGTCACAAAGGATATTAGCTTCATTATGTATTTGTTAATTTGATAGTATTAAGTTCTAATCTTCACTCTTTACTCTTCACTCTTTACTCTTTACTCTTTACTCTTCACTCTTTACTCTTTACTCTTCACTCTTTCTAAAATAAAAAAACCTGTTTGTCCTCATCCTCAGATACCGACGGAAAACAAAGTGTTTGTACTTCCTTTACCTTGGTTTGCCATTCTATTTTACAAATTCAAAATTGTACGCAATCTTTATTTGTAATCAAATCTTAAAGCAATATAAATTCCAATCAAATCCTTTCATTTTCAGGTCGTCTCCTGAGTGCATCATTTGAACACTTTTTTTCTCCTTTGCCGACAAAGACAAACCTGTTTCTTTTTTTGGTACATTCATTTTAAGAGCTATGCTACTCTGGACAATCTACATTAAAAGTGTAGCACTCTACCAATTGAGCTATCTCGTTTTATTGACGAGAGCAGGACTCGAACCTGCAACAAACTATTGTTCTATCCACTGAACTATCCGCTGTAACAGAGTGGGATTCGAACCCACGACCTATAGAATGACGACTATTTTTTGGAAAATAATCAAAACCTCCAAATCAAGTTGAACAGTACTACATCATTCGCCATTGCGAAAAGAGTACTACAATAGTGCTATACAGAAACACCCAACAAGACTTGTTTGATATTATATAAATCAATGAACTTTAATATTTCCGTCACTTCGAGTGTTCTTTGGCTTACTACTTTCTTCTTTTTTAGTCCAATCGTGTGAGCCAAAAAATGTATCGAGAAGCTTTTCACTTTACCGTCACTTCGAGTGTTTTTTGGCTTACTACCTTCTTCTTTTTAACTCCAATCGTGTGAGCCAAAAAATGTATCGAGAAGCTTTAAAACAATTACCTCGTTTTTCTTGAACAAAGATTTCAAAACCACTACGCAATTATTCTGCGTAGTGATAATAAATTACAATAAGCCCAATCTTCTTTGGTGTTCCTTATCGCGAACTTCTATGGCTCCAAAAGGACTTCCTTTGAAAAATCCAATGTTTTGAAATCCGTTTTCTTCGGTAATGAGTGATTCCTTTTTAGTAACCGCTCCAGTATATTTAGAACCATAATTCCCTTCAATTTGTCCAGTTGTCGGATTCAAATCACCCCAAGTAGGTGTCTTGCCGTTATAAATGGGTTCAACGAAATACGTGATTCCTGTCAACCTCGACTTCATTAAAAACCTTCCTGTTTCGTCGGTATTGGTTAAAAATCGTTTTACTATATCTTGTCTCATAATTTTTATTTTAAAATGTTAATTAATCAAATGAATTACTACCATAATTTGACTTTCTGGATGTTCTCTTGAATCAATCTTTTGAATAGTTGTTTTAAGATGTTTATTCATTCCTAAGGTCAATAATTTGTATATAATTCTATTTTCTCCTCTAGGTACAAAACCTAATTTACTGTCCTTGTAATAGATTGCAACCGCTCTTGCGTCAAATTTATTATCCGAATCCAATCTAAGTTCTAAAGCTTTACCTACTTTAAGCTTTCTAAAAACAATTGCGCCTTCATAGTAGGTAAAACCTGCAATAGTAAAATGTGCTAAATGTTCCATCTTCATGATTTCTCTTTTTTTAATTAATAATTAGGTTTTACTACTTGTGGAACAGATTCGAGTTGAACGAATACCTCTAGTTCTTCAGACTAACGTGCACACCACATACACCACTGTTCCTTTTTGTACAGGAAGAAGGGCTCGAACCTTCAAAATTCAGATCCTAAATCTGACGCGTCTACCATTTCGCCATTCCTGCATTTTGTCTGAGAAGCAGTCCCGAAACTTCGGGAGAACTTGCGACCTCTCGCGTCCAAGGCGAGTAAACAACCACCGTTATCTTCCCAGAGGTTACTCAAAGCGGCTACAGTTTTGAGAGACAGTCAAAACAACCAACCAACTTTGAGTGGTTTCCTTTCTAAAAAAACCTTGCGATTTTGGAAGGATTCGAACCTACAACCATTGGCTTAACAAGCCACCGCTCTACCCTTGAGCTACAAAATCAGTAAGTAGTAGGCACAAAAAAAGCACCTCGAAAAAGGTGCTTCATATCATAACAACAGAATACTACTATTCCATTGGCTTGCATTGATGCACCTATATATTGTAAAACCCAAAGTCAAAACTCGGAGCTCCATTCAGTTCATTATGTTGTAAACAATCTTTCATTGCTAAAGCTTTTATTTCCTGTACTTGTGAATTATATCGTGATCTCATTTTTTTATTGTATAATGTATTGTTGTATAATGTATAACTGTAAATTGTTCTAGCTATTATCTATTTTCTATTATCTATTTTCTATTTTCTATTTTCTATTTTCTGAAAACTGTGACTGAAAACTGAAAACTACGACTAAAAACTGAAAACTGCGACTGAAAACTGCGACTGAAAACAGAACACTGATTACTAATTTTCCGCTGCAAAGATAAAGTCAAAAAAAACTAACTTCCAAATTTATTTTCAATTTATTTTATTGATTTTCAATTAGTTACACTAAATTTTAAACATAGAAAATCCTGTCCACTATTCTAGTAGATTCCTTATTAGTGTCAAATGACTGTCTCTCATTTGGTTACTTTTCAAGGTTATATGGCGCTATAATTATAATTCATTAAACATATTTTTTCATTTTTTTGCCACAAAGACACTAAGTCACTAAGTTTCTTGATGTTTTTGCTTTTCATTTGTCATTATTTTTCTCTTTTAAACAAAAAAAACGTCCCATTTTCATAGGACGTTTTGCATATATTTTGGTAATTTTTCTAAAATTAACTTTCAATTTCATAAAAACACCTACAACGTCCACCACATCCAACAGAATATCTTCCTGCCAAACGGTCTATATTTAGATTAAAAAGTGATTGAATTGTGTGCATTTGTTTTTATTTTTCGAGGGCAAAAGTAATTGTTTTTTTGAAATAGACAACGACTTCACAATTTTTATGATTTTGAATTAACTGTTATTCTTTAAAAAACTCCCATTCACTTTGTTTTGATGAACGTTTAGCATAAAATCCCACTTGCAAAAAACTCACATCATCAACAGTATTGTCTTTATCAAAAACCTGATGTAAAGTTGTTGGTTTCCAATCGATGGGAGTATGTTTTTCTTTACACCCAAAAACCCATTGCTTCTTGGTATTGTAACGCGCAAAAAGTATCGGTTTATCTTCCTTTACAATGTGAATACACCATTGAGCATTTTTGTTTTCCAATTCGTTAAATCTAAAATAAAGTGGCACTGGTATTCCTTTCAACGTCATCTGATAACGTTCTTCAATGTAATAATAAATAGCGTCTAAATCTTCGTTTTTGAGATGTAGTGAAGCTGGCATTAAACCCCAATTTTTTGCTCTAATTTGCATCACAATGGGATCTTTTTTAAATTTAGATGCATTAGGATCTCGAGTGTAATCGTACAGCCATTTTACATCTCGCTTTTTGGTAATTCCTCCCAAAGGTGGCGCTGTTGCAATTTTTGTCATTGCAGCATCATGACATGAAATACAATTGGCGCGATAGAGTTGCTCGCCTTTTTTAAATTTAACATCGTTGGTTTGTTGTTGCAACTCTTTAGTGTTTTGGTATGCTGTTTTTTTGCTCAACGGCACGAAAACAAAAAACAAAACCAAACTTAGAACAATTACAAATACAAACTTAAATTTTTTGACAAACATTGATTCAATTGTTAGTTTACGAATATAGAGCTTCCCTAATCTCAACCAAGACTGCCGTTACTTTTTCAACATCAGGACTATCAGGCAAAGCACTCGTTTCATAATATTTTTCAATAGAAATAATCAAATTATCTGCCTTTTCTAGCAAAGCATCGTATTCCATCACTCCAGCTTTTATGGAAAGTAGTTCTTCCCTATTGGAAACTCTTATGTTCAAAGTGCCTTTAGACAAAATTTGCTCAGCCGTTTGCAATAACCTTATGGTGTGCATCATGTTTTTACTGTCGTAATTCTTGCCGTGTTCTTGGTTGGTTTGGTAGCGTTCTTCGTTGCGCTTTTCCATCCATTCCCTGTATTCTTTGTATTCTTTGCAATATTTAGAATAACCGTCTTGATTACACGATAAATACGCTAGTTCCTTCTCACCTTTCGGAATGGACGACAACGAAACCTCATTCGATAATTCATTTTTTATAATACCACGATAACCTAAAGTTGCGGATTCGTCATAAAACAAGGCATACATTCCTTTGGAGTTGGGCATGTTGATTAAACCACAACGTTCTTGTAAAAGGCCACCTCGTCCTTCGGACACTCCTCCAAAGGAGGAGAATTCTCCTAACCAAGTTTTTAGTGGAATGGAATCATAACCTTGCAACACATAACAAAAATCGAGCAGACTTTTCTTTTCTTGCTCCATTGGATTGACGATTTTTTTCTTCAAACCACGCGCCTTTTTAATTTGCGTCATGGCGTAACCTGCAAAACTATCTTTACACAATTTAGATAAGAAATCGTCCAAATTCAAACGCTCCATTAACGGATGTTTGTACAAAATACAATCGTCTGGCGATGCCAAAATCTCTAAAATATTGGGATTGTTTTTCAACAGTAATTCTACAAAACGACCTAGTTCATAATATACCTCATCATTAGTTTCATTACTAATTTGAGGAATATAACTCAACCCATAAAACTGTTCTTTAGGCAAATAATACACGCCTTTAATATCAGTATCAGAAGTTGGTGTGTTTAACCCAAACGACTTACTGCCCGAAATGACTTCGAAGAGAATTAGGTTTTGGGATTTTAGGTTTTGGATGGTCATTTTTAAAAAAATATTATGCTTCAAATTTAAGATATGGATTTAGATTAATCATTTTCCATTGATCATCATTCTTATCGTAATCAAAAAAAACTCCTTCAACACTATTAATTGAAGAAAAATCAATTTCTGATTCACTAATATCTTCAACTATTTTAAAGTCTGGACTTGTTAAATACTGTTTTCCATTAATTTCTTTGGCAATTAAACGAGAAGTGATATTGTGCTTATCAGCAAACGTAAAATTTGGTACAGGTTTTAAAATAATTATTTCTCTTTTTGAGAACTTAGATAGCAATACAAGCCATTTGGATGCTTCTTCGGATATTAAAATCTTATATTTCTCAATATTATTAATTAAATCATTTTTGTAGAATTTGATGCTCTTATCCCATAATTCATCATCATATAGTTTGCTAATTTCATTAGCTGAAGATCTCGACCTAATTCCAGATTGATAAATTTTTACGCTTACTAAATTTGGTAAACCGAGTTCAACCAAAATTGATAGCTCTTCTATCGTTTCCGCTTCTTCAAATAGCTCTCTGCTTTTTAATTTTTTTGAGATTCCATTTAATACCCAAGGAAGACTATATGAATAATATTTTGTTACAATACTTGTTGCCTGCTCAAGAGGTGCTATTTCTGATAAAGGAATTGCCTTTAACCATTTCTCTCTTATTTCATCTTGATTTACGCTTTCTATAAATTCTTCAGAAAGAACATTGATTTCTTTAATTTCATTTTCTAGATCTTTCAGCAAGTTAATTTTCGCATCAATATTAATTTCATTTGATAAATATTCTTGAATTATAGAAAGTATATTGTCTAATTTATCTTCAATTTGTAAATCGCTATTAAGTGGTATTCCAGATGTTATAATTGATTTCCATTTTTCTCTATCTTCACCTACTTTTGATATAATTCCTTTTGTTCTTGCTTTTAAAAACTGAATTACTTCTTCTCCTGTAATTTCTTCAGACCTCTGTGCTTGGATGTAAGCTAATGAATTTTTAAAATAATTATCAGCCCAATCGTAATTATTATCAGAACTATTTATAGTATGTAGTGATAACAATCCGTCATCAATCCAATCTAGAGCATTGTTTATTGCATCTGTATTTCCTTGTATTTCGTAAATGTTATTATCTGCTATTAATTCTATCAGTTTTTCAAATGAAATATTATTAGAGTGCGCAATAGTTTTTAAAACTTTTATCAACTCTAAGCAACCACTTTGGGCCTTGTCAATCTTCGCTTTATCAAAGTAATCAAATATAAGATTTCTCTCCCAATTAATTTTTTTCGTAGTTTTGTTCAATGTATCCAACGCTACTAAAATTTTTCCTTCATGGTCTACAAATGCCCGTCCGGCTCTTCCAGCAATATTCCAAAAATCTCTAGTAGTAATTAAATTACCAGCTTGATATAATGTTGAGAATATAACTGTAGAAACGCCTAAATTAACTCCTTGTCCTAAAGTTGAAGTCGCAATTATAACTCTTGGTTTTTCTTTACTCATTAACCTTTCAAGAGGTAATCTAACATCAGCCAATAAATCAGCATTATGACACAAAATTCCTTTTCTAGCAAAATATAACCATTCCGATTCTTCACCATAGGATTCAATACAGGCCAACTCAAAGGCACTCCAATCGTTTTGATTTCTAAAAAGAAATTGTGGTACATTTTCAACGCATTTATCATATTCTCTAGCAATTGTAAAAACAGATCTTTTTTGTCCAACAAAAATCAAAACAGGTCCAAACACTCTTAATTTATAAGCTGTACTTGCTATAGCTTGATTTTTGTTTTGAGGAAAAAATTTAATTTTACTTTGTCTTGATTTTAATGGTTGTTCTTCACTTATTATAAATTTCGGATTAAAAGAATTTCTTTCTGTATCAGTACTTCTCCAATTTAAGTCTACGGAATCACCATTCCATTGAAGAATACCTAGTCTTTCATCCGATGGTCTCCAATTTTCTCTAAAAACGTTTTCGCTTGAGTTAGTGAGCCATTCAGCTAAATCCTCAGCATTAGGAAGAACAGCTGACAACAACAAGAAACGTCCATCATTTTGTTTAATGAAATATCTTAATTCTTCATAAAAAATTTCATTCACAATTAGTCGTTTATTTGCTCCAAATAAATGACCTTCATCTATAACTACAAGTTTTATTTGATTTAGGATTTCATTATTACCCCGAAGCATTGCTTTTGCTTTTTCAGGAGTTGCTATTATTACATCTGATTCATCTATTACTTTTTCATCAAGTTTACTAAATAAGCTTCCTCCATAAAGATGCGAAACAGAAATTCCAATATTATGAAAAATTTCGTCTAATGAGTTTTCAATTTCATAAGCTAATGATCTAAATGGCGCAATATATAATACTTTACTTCCTTTATTTTTCGTTATACAATCTAAAATTGCAATCTCAGCAATTCTTGTTTTTCCGCTACTAGTGGGAATACTTACTACACATCCTGAATTTTCTTTATTAAGTACTTTAGATAATGAATTTCGCTGAGTTATGAATAATTCATAAATACCTCCATACTTTTTATATGTTAATGATTGAATATAATTAGAAGGAAATCCAACATTAGTATCAAAATATTTTTCAAGTGAGTTCCATAATGAAGCTTCTGCAATCCCATCTGTTATTATTATTAACAGCCTAACAACCCACCAAACATCAGGTTCGTTTTTGATCTCAGCAATTATTTTTAAATTTTTAAGATTAGATTTAGCTAAATCTAAAAGATACTTCTCTCCTGTATAGAAATATTTGATAAAATTGTTTAGAGATTTTGCTATTGTAATTTCATAGACTTTTTTGCTTGAATCTATTTCATCATCATTTTTAGATAAGTAATCATCCGTATAAATTTCGTCTACCATCATAATATTTATTTCTTCTAGAAGCTGATAATAATTACGACTTAGAAATAAAGAAACAATTTTTGAAATAATGGTATCATTTTCAATTTTCTTAATTAATATAAATGCTTTTGAGTATTGAAAACAAACATAATAAGATAGAGCAGAAATAAGTCCGTAATAGTTACCTAATTTAGTTCTAATTTCTGGCGAACCGTGAACGTATTCCAATATCGAAGCTCCTTTTTCTAGTGGTGACATTCCACTTTTTAAATGTTCATTCTCAATAAATCGGCAACCTAAATTGAGATAATGAAATGCTAGAAGATTTAATTTATCATCCTTAATAGTGTATTTGGGAAAGTTATCAGTACTTTCTGATGTATTGTATAGAATATATCTAGCATTTGCTTGCGCAATTAGATTTTGCAGTGTTGAGTCTTTTTCAACTCTATCTAATTTATCTTGAATTTGATCAAAAGTCATAAAGTTGATGGATTTGCAATTAATTCATTTGCTTTCTCAAAAACAAGATTTATGAAGTTTTCAGGATTTTGAATTCCAATCGAAATAAAGATTAATTCTGGATTATCATTATTTAGGTTATTTTCAACAAACCTTGAAGTTTGTTCATTACTTAATAATAGACCTGTGTAAATTAATTGTCCTTTATCCTTTATATCTTGTATTATAAAATCATCAAGTTTTAGGGCTAGTTCTTCATCACTTTTAGCAATTTCTTCAACTAAGAAAGAATATGAAAGTGGCATTTTCTCTTTTTCTAATGAGGCTGAAATCTCATCAACAACTTTTTTTGAGGGAACTTTTCTAAATTTTGATTCTCCAAGATAAATTTTTATATCATTCCCGCTTTCTTGCTCAAAAAAATCAATCATTAACGTGTCATCTCCTTTTATGGCTTGGTCTACATTAGGATTGTACTTTAGTTTAAAAACTTTAATTAATTCTCGATTTAGTGTGCTTTGAATGTATTCAGTAAGTAAAATTTCGGTTGCATTTCCTTTTTTTACTTTATCTGCAATTGGTAGTTTTCTGTTTTGTTCCGCATATTTTTCAAAACCCAATTCTGTATATTTTTTCTTAAGCTGTTCTAACCTAAAATTTGAATAGTGATGACTTATTAGTTTATTAGCCAGCCATAAAATCAAATCATCATCTTCTTCATCATTTTTTTCAGTTAATTCTCGGTGACAACTTGTTTCACTTAAAGGAATATCATTTACACTTAACCACTTTCCTAAAGGATGACTTTCATTTGGATGGTTTCCAATTAAAGTAATTTGTTTAGTCATACCGTATAAATTTAAATTATTCTACTTTTTTAATTATTTCATTTCTAAAAACCCCATCCAATTCCAAACTCATCTTCCTCCCACTACCCAAACCAACAGTATTCTCTTGGTTAAACTTCACAGTTTCCATCAAGAAATCAGTTATCAAAACCTCTTTTGGGTGCAAGTATTTTTCGTCTTGGTTGGCTTTTATGGTCATTAATTCTTTTACTTTTTCTTGTATGTTTTGTGGTGCAATAGGCAACAATTTCATGAAATCTACTGGCGGAAAACTATTGTTTTCTATTATCCATTTTCCAGCTAATGCAGTGCGCAAGGCGTAGAAATAACTTTTTAGTTTTACTTCTTCGGCTTGGCATACGTCCATGAAATTCTTGGTTGTTCCTAAATAATGGTGCAAAGACGCTACTGGCGAAAAACATTCTTTTGCTAAACTTCGCATTTGGCTTACAAACGCTTCATTTTCAAAATACACCACAGGTGAAAACAACCACTCTAGCAAAGGTTCGTTACTTTTTGCTAACAATTTTACGGTTTTCCGTAAATCCCAACCTGAACCGTCCAAATCGTCTTCGGTCATGAACTCAATAACATCAGTTTGCTCCCAAAGTGAAAGGTAATAATTCAAATCGTGTTTGTAGATAAAACGTATGTCATAGTCGCTATCTGGAGAAGCAAATCCCCAAGCACGACTTCCTGATTCTACCGCATACAAGATTTCAACACCTTTTTCGCGTTCTATCTGTTTTAACTTTTCTACTATTTTATCTTTCATAATTGTATTTCTCAAATTTAACAAATAAACAACGACAAAAACACGTAGAATTACGTGTTTTATCAACAATATTCGGCTGTTTTCCCAACTAAACTATACGACTTACTTTGTTTGCGTAGCAAGATTTGAACCTGCGACTTCCAAATTTTATATAACATTCCAACAGCCCACTGAATACTGAACACTGAGCACTGAACACTGAGCACTAAACCCTAATCCTCTCTACTTCCATCATCCGCCATTCGAACCAACTTTGGTGTAAACGTCGCAACTACATCAACCAATTCTTGTTGCGCTGCCATCACTTGATGAATGTCTTTGTATGCCATTGGTGCTTCATCTAAACCTGCGCCAATCAAGGTTACATTATGGTCTTTTAATATGTTTTGCATTTCAATTTTAGTAATTGTTTTTTCGGCTTGCGTTCGGCTCATTTGTCGTCCTGCACCATGCGATGCCGAGTTGATAGCGTTCTCCTCACCTTTTCCTCTAACCAAAAATCCTGGCGCAGTCATACTTCCTGGAATGATTCCCATAACGCCTTTTCCAGCAGGAGTGGCTCCTTTTCGATGCACAATTACTTCTTCGTTGTTCCAAACTTCTTTCCAAGCAAAGTTGTGATGGTTTTCTACTTTGGCTAAAACAGTTGCATCCAAAGCACGTTCCATTTTAGTATGAATCACTTCATGACACGCCGAAGCATAATCACCAGCCAAGTTCATAGCAATCCAATATTCCTGACCTAAATCGGTAGTCATATCTAAGTAAGCTAAATTTTTAGCCACTTCAGGTAATTTACAAACGTCTTTGGCAATTTTAGTGTAATGTCCGGCAACGGTAGCACCAAAACCTCTCGAACCCGAGTGCGTCAATAAAGCCACATATTTTCCTTTGGGAATGTTCAAGACTTCATCGGCTTCCGTAAATTCCATAATTCCAAATTCCACAAAGTGATTTCCACCACCAGACGAACCCAATTGCGACCAAGCTTTGTCTTTCAAGTTTTTAATGAAAGTATGTTCAGCAAACAATGGGCTTTCCAAAACCGAATGATCGGATTTGTACTGACCTTGAAATCCGTGACCTGCGCCAAACTTAGTATGCGCAATCAATTCACGTTTGAATTTATCTTCATTCGCATAATAAAATGCTTCAGGAATATCATAAACCGACAACGCCATTCTACAACCAATATCGACACCAACACCATAAGGAATAATAGCATTTTTAGTAGCTAAAACACCACCAATTGGCAAACCATAACCTTGATGAGCATCAGGCATTAACGCTCCAGCAACCGTTACAGGCAATTGCATGGCAACTTCCATTTGCTTTCTAGCACCGTCTTCAATATGCTCTAAACCATAAGCCGCAAAAGCATTCGGATTTGGATTCAATTGAATGAAATCTTCTGGTTTTTCATTGGCTTTTTCAATCAATGCAACCGCTAATTTGCTAAAAATAGCATCGTCAATATAGTTTTCTGGAGTTTCAAGAACCAATTTAAAATGAGCCAACATCTGCTCACGAGTAAATCCGTGGCGCTTGCTGTTAATTTTCAAAGCAATTCCGATAATTTGTCCTTGCGGTAATCCTAATTCCTGTAAGTCGTTTCCGTTGATTGGTGTTTTCATTTTAGTAATTCTTTAATTATATTATTTAATTTATCCGTCACTTCGAGTGATTTTCTGTTTTAAAAACGACAGTTTTTGAAATAGAAAATTGTATCGAGAAGCTTTATAACATGTAACTTCAATTTTACAGTACAAATATTTCAAAACTACTGCGCAATTATTTTGCGTAGTAAAAAATAAACTTTAAATTTGATTGATTTTCAACACTGAACACTGAACACTGAACACTGAACACTGAACACTGAACCCTAAAAACATGGCTCAAAACAAAAATGCTTTAATCCGATACAAAACCATTGACAAGTGTCTGCAAAACAAATACCGTCAATGGACATTGGATGATTTAATAGAAGCCGTGAGCGATGCCTTATTTGAATATGAAGGAAAAGAAAATTCGGTGAGTAAAAGAACCGTTCAGTTAGACATTCAAATGATGCGTAGTGAAAAATTGGGCTACAATGCACCCATTGAAGTCTATGACAAAAAATATTACCGTTATGAAGACGAAGATTTTACCATAACCGATATTCCTCTAACAGAAACTGACATCAATGTGCTAACAGAAACGGTTTCGATGCTAAAACAGTTTAAAGACTTCTCACTATTCAATGATGTTTCGGATATTTTACAACGATTGGAAGACAAAATCTACGCTGAAAAATCGCACACCCAACCGGTCATTCATTTAGATAAAAATGACAATTTGAAAGGATTGCATTTCTTGGACCAACTCTATCAAGCGATTATCAAAAAAGTAGTTTTAAAAATCACTTACAAATCGTTTACTTCACGAGATGAAAATACGTTTTTGTTTCATGCTTTTATTTTGAAAGAATTCAACAATCGTTGGTTTTTAGTAGGCAGAAAGCGTAGTAAAGCACCTATAAGTAATTTAGCATTAGACCGAATCATTTCAATAGATTATGATTTTCAAACACCATATCTAGAAGAAGAATTTGATGCTGAAAAATTCTATAAAAATATAGTTGGCGTAACCGTAAACACCGGATTACAACCCAAAAAAATAGAACTTTGGATCGACCGAACCAATGCACCTTATGTAATAACAAAACCATTACACAACTCCCAACGATTGATAAAAACCAACGAAGATGGAAGTATCATCATTCATTTATTTTTAGTAGAAAACTACGAATTAGAACGGTTATTACTTGGCTTTGGGAATGGCATCGAAATCATCAAACCAGAAGGAATGCGCAAAAGGATGAAAGGCATTCTAGAAAAAAGTTTGGAGAAATATAAATTGGGAGAATGAAATAATTTAAACAATAAGCACCACTTTACTCCTGTCATCCTCCAAAGGAACATAACCGCCATCTAGTTCCTTGTAAAAATCAAGTACTAAAATAGTAAACAAGACACCATCAGTAAGCTCCATTTTAGGCACTTCAAGTGTAATAGAATTAGGTAGCGTTGTGAGGTTGTAAAAGTGTTTATCACTCTCACACAAAGAACTCGTTTTGGCATCAAAATTAAAGGCTAAAGACAAAACAGTACAACTAACACTAGTTGCACCATCGGGAAGTACGATTCCATCAGTAATAAATTGTAATTGGTTATTTGTAATGGTACAATCTAAAGAAATTGCCATTTCAGGATTAAAATGATATCCTTTTAGTTGATTTTGTGCTTCAATAGTAGCAAGTGCTTTGGCTAAGGTACGTTCACCTCTAACCGATGCTGTATCAAAAACTAACAATTGACGCATCTTTTTAGTCAAGTTATTTACCACCAAAAGATTGTTTTTCTTAGGTAAATAATCCTTTAAAGCCAACCGAAGTTCCTTACAAGTAGAAGAAACCCGTCCAAACTCAGAAGCATTATGCCTGCTTAAAGCATACTTTGGCGAAGTTTTTAAAGCTTTTGTAGTAAAGCCACTTTTAGCTCTCATAATGATTTGGTCTTCCAATTTATAAAGAACATAATCATCAATTCGCTTAGGGAATTTTCCTTCTACTTTAACTCTAGCCATCGTTTGTACTTCATTTTTTTATATTCTACTTCGTTCGAGTTTTGTTCCTATTTAATTCGTAGTTGTGGTACCCTAAAATAATACTAATTTTGAATGTATTTGCAAAAATCAAACCTTTTTACGAACAAGTTACGAACCAAATACAAACCAAAGATAACCTACACTTCTACATAGTTGGTTTATAGCAACCCTATAGATACTCCATAGCAACGGTATGGTTGTGGTACCCTAAGTTTTAATTTATCTTTGAAAAACTAGTTTAAGAAATTGTGGTTTTAAAGCTTAATTTAAAGTTTGTTTTGTACTTTTGATTGCAGTGCTTCATCGAAAGTTTCAGACTTACAAATCCACAACTTTATGAAGTCGCGATACTTTATAGACAATTTATTAAAATCTCGTTATGAAAAGACTATTTTTCTTATTTTTCATGCTTTTGAGCTTAAGCTTTTGAAATGCTCAAATACCTAAAAATGGTTTTTACACTTACAAGATTGTTTATGTAGAATCTAACGGAAAACTGAGTGGAATATGTAAAGTTCTAATAAAAAACAATAAAATAACTGTTAGTCGACCTGCTGCCGCAAATGCATCAGACATAAAGTATGAGCGTGTTGTTGAAGGAATAATATTAAAGCACCAAAAAAGCGGAAAATGGATTATAGGCAAAAATGAAAAAGACAAATTTGCAAAAGAAATTGGTGGTTGCAGTGACGGTCCAATAGAAATTGATTTTAAAAATAAAATAATTTATTTGTGTTAAAGCAAAACTGCTAAGAACCACTGTTTTCAACTATTACTAGGCTTGCGCTTGCGTTTCTAACTTCGCAGAAAATACTAATAGGTTTTCAATTCTATCTTTCAAATTAATTCAGTAGATTTGTTTGGTAAGTGATTGCAGCAGCAACTGGTGTAAGCCGCGACACGTTAGCAGTAATTTTAAAAAACCGCATAAATTGAGGCAGACATTTTATCCTAGAATATTATTTCCGACAATATATTTCATTTTTACATTGTCTAGTTTTATAATGTTAGCATTTGTATTTATTAAAATATTTGTAAGTCCAAAATCAAACTTAAAAACCGAGATTTACTTTCCTGGAATTTTCTTTATTTTATTTATTGGTTATTTTACATTTCATCTACTCTACTTTTTCTGTTTTTATTTTAAATATGTTCTTCTCAACAAAAAATCTATTTCAATATTTGAATTAAAAAATCTGAAAATTGAAGAAATTAAATTTGATGAGATTATTGGATTTTCAAAATCTGAAGTTTACTTTGGAAGATATAATTGGAAATCAAAATCAATAGTTATTTATTCTAAAACTGGAAAAGCAACTGAATTATTAAATAGTTTTATTTCAAACTTAGATCTGTTAGAAACAGAATTGAAAAACGAAAAAATAAAGTATTTGGGTTTTGAAAATTATAATACCGGATATTTTTTTAGAAAATATAAATTCATTGAAAAATATATTAACCGCTATTGCTGGATTTTCGTGGTTTCACGTCTGTTTTTCACGTAAAAATATTATCTTAGCAGACAGTACGCAGTTCGCTGGCTTCGCAACAGTCGGTTAGCGGCGAAACGTTATATACAAGCATTGCTCAACGAAAACTAAAATGGAATGATACAACTAATTGGATTAATTGCTATTTCATGGTTACTATTAAAGTTTTTTGCAAAAGAGAACTTATCAGTCCTTGGATTAATGCCAACTAAAAAAAGGATTATCTTTTTTTTAATCCTTTTTATTTGTTCAGCTTTTTTTTCTACAACAACATTTCTTCTAAAAATGTACTTCACTAAAGAAGAATATATAATTTCAGAGCTTTTAACATTTGAAAACTTTTTAATTGAGATTTGGTATCAAATTAGAACTGTTTTAACTGAAGAATTAATTTGTAGAGGTGCTTTGCTTTTTATACTCATAAAAAAAATTGGAACCCAGAAAGGAATAATTATATCATCAATCTTTTTTGCTATTTTACATTGGCTAAACAATGGTGTTTGGGGAGATTTAATTCAAATGATAATAGTTTTTGCGTTTACCTTTTCTATGGGACTTTTATTAGCATATTCATATTCTAAAACCTATTCATTACTTATTCCTTTTGCTATTCATTTGGGTTGGAATTTGACACAGAACTATATTTTTCCAGATTCTGCCAATGGTAATCACATCTTTGTATTAGCAAAAAATCCGCCAACTGTTACAATCTCATATTTAGCTTTCTTTACTATGATTTTATTTCCAAAAATTGCTGTAATCTTATTTAATTATTTGATTGTAAAAAAATATCCTAAGGTAGAATTGACCGAAAAAAATGCCAACATATAACAGCGGTTTACATTAATTGCAAGGCTCGCGTTTACAATTTTGCTTCTTAGAAAATAAATCTAGTGGCTACAATTCTATCTTCAATTTAATTCCGTAGCTTTGTTTTGGTCTGTGCTTGCAGCTACTTATGTAAGCTTTATAAGTTAATGGCTAGCATACCGGAAATTGATAACTAAACAAAATAAAATGAAAGCTAAAATCCTTATACTACTGATAATTGTTCTTGTGCTTTTGACTACATTATTTAGTTGGTTATTTTATATTCGCATCAGTATGGATTACAATTCAGAAGGAACCTATTTTGATAAAAATACTTTAGTTGTTTATAACGAACAAGCTGTATTAGTTTACGGAATAATTACATTCCTATTGCTCACATTGACAGTAGTAACAACTTGGAAATTGAAATCAACATTTAAGAACTTATAAGAACTTCCTATGGCAAGAATTGGTTACATTTTAAATAAACAAAACAAAAAAAGCATGAAAATCATACTATTGATGCTGATTGCAATAACTATTACTTCTTGTAAAAACGAACACGAAAATCAATCCAAAAACTCTGAAAGCGAAACATTACAGAATTTAGAAAAAACACAAACCGAAAAAAATAATACTGATACTATTGAAATATCTAAAAAGCATAAAATCAACAAAATTATATGTGATTTAGATGGAGATAAATTGGATGAAACTGTAGAAATTGTAAAAAGCACTAAAAGTGGAAAAAGTGGATTACGAATACTATTCGGAAACGGAAAAAGAACAGATTATTTCGGAATGGGAAATGATATTTTAAATCAAGGTTTTGATGAAATTGATTGGGCAGGAATATTTGAAAAAGCACCAAAAAATAAAATATATTGGAATAATGTAAATGACGAAGGAGAAATAGTATCGGAAGAAGAAATAAAAGAATCTGATAAAATTAAACTTTTAAATGACGGAATATACATACACGCAGAAGAAAGTTGTGGTGGAGGAATAATTTATCTTAAAAATGGAAAATACGAATGGATTCAACAAGAATAAAATATCAATCACTAACAGCTGTTTTCCCAGCTCTGCGAAGTCTCCTGACTTCGAAGCCATAATAAATTACGATAACTGTATTTAAAACAAAGCCCACACAAAAAATAAAACTATTTAAACTCAAACAAAAACAATTAGTTAATTTAATACATTAGCTGACTTAATCAAAAACAAAATTTATGGGATTCTTTAATTGGTTTTCAAATAAAAAAGAGGAAAAAACTTCAAAGGCAATGCCAACGCAATTGGATTTAGAGCAAAAATATCAAGAAGTAATTGCTGCATTAGAAAAACACAAAAGAACCGCTTATTTACCTGTTTTAAAAGACAATACTAAAACATTTTCAACTAACTCAAAATATGGTGGCTATCCTTATTTAAGAAACGAAAACGATTGGCCTATTTGTGAGAATTGTAAAAAACATATGCCTTTATTTTTACAATTAAACTTAAACGAACTTCCAATAAAAAAAGAAGACGGATTGATTCAGCTTTTTTATTGTACCAATTATGACGAGGATTGCGAAAGCGAACTAGAAGCCTTTTTTCCTTTTTCTAAAGGATCAGCATGTAGAAAAATTAAAATAGAAAACCCATCGGCAACAATACAACCCAACTCAATAGACATTTTTGACGAAAAACTTATCGTTGATTGGAATGCTAAAAATGATTATCCGCATCCTGAAGAATATAGTTTGCGTAATGTTGATGCTACTATCGATATTGATGATGTATATGAATTGATGGAAGAAAGAGATTGCGGACTAACCATTTCTCAAGACAAATTATTTGGTTGGCCTTATTGGATTCAATCGGAAGAATATCCTTACGACCGAAAAACCGAAACTCAGATGAAACTCTTATACCAAATGGGCGAAAGTGAAATCATTCCTTATATGTTCGGTGATGCTGGAATAGGTCACCTAACCCAAAGTCCAGATAATGATGAAGAACTTGCCTTTGGATGGGCTTGTTCTTAAACTAATTAAAATTCTAGAGAAAATTAAAATCATTACTTAAAGAAGATAGAGCTACATCATTCATGGTGTAGTTTTATATTTATACTTAATCCAATAATTTTAATATATTTGTTAGGATTGTAATTAAAATAACAATCAATACCTATTGAATCTCAATACAGTAGAAACAAATGACCAACACCAACTGTCTTAACTGCGGAAAAGTACTTACCGATAAATTTTGTTCTGGTTGCGGACAAAAAGCCGATACACATCGTATTACTTTTAAAAATTTTATTTTTCACGATGTACTTCATGGTACGTTTCATTTAGATAGAGGAATTTTATTCACAGCAAAACAAGCTTTAACGCGTCCAGGACAAGCAGCACTTGATTACATTGCAGGAAAAAGAAAGCCATTTTACAATGTGTTTTACTTAATTTTGATTACTATTGGTTTAATGCTATTTACGCGTCATATTGGCGATTCATTAAATAACCAAGATGAAACAATTACTCAAAGTAAAGAATACATAAATGAAGCCAGCAGAAAAATAGATGAACTATTTGATCAAAAAAATAAAATAATAATTTTCCTATTCGTTCCTTTTGCTGCTTTAAACAGTTTCATTTTATTTAAAAGAAAAAAGCTAAACTTGAGCGAACATGCAATAATTGCAGGAATGATATTATTGGGTGTGCTATTAATTTCCACTTTCTCTAACATTCTCTTTTGGTTTAAACCAATTCAATACATTGGTCTTGTTATAAGTTTACTAATAATAGCACTTATTCTTTTTTACATTTGTTTTGGATATTTTAATGCCTTTGGTGAAGAATATTCCAAATTAGGAATTACCTACAGAATCGCATTGTTTTTCTTATTAATAGGTATTGAAATTCTAATTTTAACTTGGATTTTAGTTGGATTTGTAACCAATTGGAAATTTGGTGAAATTCAAATAACTCCATTTGGCTGATTAATTTGAAATCTATTTTATAAATTTAAAATTAGAAAACATGAAAAATTCTTTGATATTGTTCTTTTTCCTTTTCCTAGTTAGTAGTAAAGCACAAGAAATTGCAAAAATTGAAAACATAAAAATCAATTCTAAAGAGCTACAACAAGAACGTGAAATTTTAATTTACACTCCTCAAAGTTATAATGAAAATCTATATTCTTATTATGATGTAATCTATGTATTTGATGCACACGCCAGAGAGTTTTTTGATTATGTACATTCTGTAATAAGTTTTTTAAGTAATACTTCTAAAAAGTTTATTGTTGTAGGCATAACTTCACCTTACAATGAAAAATTAGATTACAGCAGAAATAATGACTTTCTACCATATCCTAAAAATACCAATCCAAAAGATTTTTATAATGGTTATTCGGGAAATGCCGACAACTTCTTGAGATATGTAAATAATGAAGTGGTGCCTTATATTGAATCCAATTATAGAACATTAAATCACCGAACAGCTGTAGGACATTCTTTGAGTGCATCGTTTATTGTGTATGCAATGTTAAACGAAACCAATTTATTTGACAATTACATTGCCATTTCTCCCAACTTTTCTTTCGATAAAGAACGATTAGTAAATGATATCAAACAGTTTGATTACACTAAAATAAAAAACAATAAATTTCTATATATAAGTCATGCCAACGAAGCCCAAAATTGGAAAGAATGGAAACCTGCCAGAGAAAAAGTGTATTCTTTTCTGCAAGATTCTCTAAAAACAGATAAGCTGAAAGTTGTAATTAAAGATTACTCAACAGAAACCCATTGGAGTACTTTTGCACCGAGTTTTAATACTGCTATTCAATATTATTTTGATAACATTTATGAAAACCAACAAAAAGAACTTTCTGCAGTAGCATATGAAATTACAATCAATGTTAAAGTTCCAAATAAAGAAGATGAAATCTACATTACAGGAAACCAAATAAATTTAGGAAATTGGAATCCAAGTCAGATTAAAATGAATAAAAAATCTGATTTTGAAAGAGAATTGAAAGTAAAGCTACATTCGCCAGCACAATTCAAATTCACAAAAGGAAGTTGGGAAACAGAAGCCGAAGTTAAAAACAGCATTTCAGAAAACATAACAATTATGCCTAAAAAAGGCAAAGAATATAGCTTTGAAATCGTTGGTTTTAATCAGTAAATTTGATAAAAAACAGTAAGCTGAAAATAACATTTACACCAAAAAATCAGAAATCAAGCGCTGTTTAAAACGGTCTAAAGTTTTTAAATCAACATCGATTTCATCATTTGAAATATCGAATGGATCGTCTAATCCTACTATAAGTAAATACAAATAACAAAACAAAAAAGTAATAGAAAAAGTCACAAAATAGTCAGCAGCTGTAGTTTTGAATTTGGTGATTAACAACAAAGCCATTACAATAAACAAAATGCTTTGCAACAAAGTATAAGCAGGTTTAATAAAATTGTTTCTTGAAATGGAATACGCACGAGTCAATTGTTTGCGCATAGCATTAGTATTTTCTTGAATACCTTTTATAGCTTCTTTATCAACGCCTCGTTCTGCAAAATAATAGGCAATTTCGTTAGAATGTCTAATCAAAGGAAAAATCACATTAGAATCTTTTGCTTTAGAATAAATCCAAGAAATAATTCCGTCAGTAATAAAAAGTAATTCCTCACGAAGAAAAGCGCTATTCAATTGCTCTTTACACAAATCGGAAGTTCCTGTTCGTGGAGCTTTGAAAGCCAAATAAATCCAATCTTTAATAGCTTCAAGATTTGCAGCAACTTCACCAGGAATCTTTTCACTTTCCTTAAAATCCGACATCGTAGCAGCAAGTAATAATCCAAAAACAAAAAAAGCACCTGTAAATATGATGGTAATATCGGATAGTTCAATCAAATCGTGAAAATCTTGTCCGTAAATAGACAAGTTTTTAAAAACAAAGTTCTTAATTATTAGTATAACAATACCAGCAATAATCGATTTTATAACAATAGCTCTTTTTGTAAAGAAACGCATAATGACTTTTTTTTTACAAACATAGTAAAAAGTTAGAAGATGGAAGTTGCGAGAGGAGTGCAACGAAAATCTATTAAAAACTAACTTAATTGCTTCTAAGTTCTCGATACATTTTATAAAAAGCTAGCGCATTTTATAAAACACTCGAAGTGACGGTAGTAGAAGATTTAAGAATTCGTATAGTTAGAACTTTTAATATATAAGTCTTATAAGAGCAAAACTTCTACTTTTCCCAATCGTCACTTCGAGTGATTTTGTGGAACGTAGTGGAGGAAAATTGTATCGAGAACCCATGAAAAACAAAACTTCTTATTTTCTCTATTCTCACATCTTACCTCGTATTTCGTACTTCAAACTTAAAAAAATACTATGCGTGCATAAAATTTAACATAAATACTATGCGTGCATAATAAATTTTTTATATATTTGAATCCGAAACTAAAACGATATAGTAAAATATGATGAAAGAAAAAACTATAGATTATGTGCTACGCGCGACATGGCAAGCAGTTTCACGAATGTATAACGAGGAAGCATCTAAATTTGATGGTTCTATGGCAATAGGATTTGCCTTATTAAGCATAGACAAAGAAGAAGGAACACCTTCAACTTACATTAGCAACCGAATGGGAATGGAAGCAACATCGCTAACTAGAACCCTAAAAACATTAGAAGAAAAAGGATTAATCATAAGAAAGAAAAATCCAGATGACGGCAGAGGCGTATTAATATACCTAACCGATCTAGGAAAACAAATGCGCGAACAATCAAAAACTACAGTGTTAAAATTCAACGAAGTAGTAAAACAAAACATCACCGAAGAAAAACTAAACCATTTTATGGAAGTAGCTGATGTGATAAATGATTTGATAACAGAGAAGAAGATTTTTTGAGGAATTGTATAATGTATACTGTAGAAATGTATACTGTAAAATTATATGTGAATACAATATACAATAATAAGCAACAACACATTATAAAACATAATATTATACAACACTACAATATACAAAATATAATAATACAGTATACAATAATGCATTATACAGCAATACAATAAAAAAAAGATGAATTATTTCAAGGAATTAAAAGTTTGGCAAAAAGCAATTGAGTTGGTTACCGATACTTATTTGAAAACACAAAGTTTTCCTAAAGAAGAGATTTATGGATTAACGTCACAGATTAGAAGATGTGCAGTTTCTATTCCATCTAATATTGCAGAAGGATGTGGAAGAAATACAGACAAAGATTTTAATAACTTTTTAGGTATATCATTAGGTTCAGCATTCGAATTTGAAACACAATTGATTATTTGTAAGAACTTAAATTTCATCAATCAAGAAGATTTCAATTTCCTTGAATCAGAAATACAACATATTCAAAATATGATAATAAAACTAAAAAGCTCAATAGAAAAAAAATTATAAATACAATATACAGTATACAACAATACATTATACAACAATACAATAAAGAAAATGAAACGAACAATTAAAAAAGTGGCAGTCGTAGGTTCTGGAATCATGGGTTCTGGGATAGCTTGTCATTTTGCTAACATCGGTTTGGAAGTACTCCTTTTAGACATTGTGCCTAACGCACTAACTGAAATCGAGGAAAAGAAAGGACTAACTTTAGAAAGTAAAGTCGTTCGTAACCGTGTGGTAAATGACCATTTGGCAAATGCTTTAAAAAGCAACCCATCACCTATTTACAGTCAGAAATTTGCTAGTCGAATTACAACAGGAAACACGACTGATGATATGTCCAAAATTGCAACTTGCGATTGGATTATTGAAGTAGTTGTAGAACGTTTAGACATCAAGAAATTGGTTTTTGAACAAATCGACAAATTCCGTAAACCAGGAACTTTGGTAACGTCAAATACATCAGGTATTCCAATTAACTTTATGAGTGAAGGAAGAAGCGATGATTTTCAAGCACATTTCTGTGGAACGCATTTCTTCAATCCTGCACGTTATTTGAAATTATTCGAAATCATTCCTGGTCCAAAAACATCTCAAGAAGTATTAGATTTCTTATTCGAATATGGTTCAAAATTCTTAGGAAAAACTTCTGTAATTGCAAAAGATACTCCAGCTTTTATCGGAAACAGAATCGGAATCTTCGGAATCCAAAGTCTATTTCACCAAGTGAAAGAAATGGGATTAACCATTGAAGAAGTTGATAAGCTTACAGGTCCAGTTATTGGTCGTCCAAAATCGGCTACTTTCAGAACTGTTGACGTAGTTGGTTTAGATACTTTAGTTCACGTAGCCAACGGAATTTATGACAACTGTCCGAATGACGAAGCGCATAGTTTGTTCAAACTACCAGATTTCATCAACAAAATGATGGAAAATAAATGGTTAGGAAGTAAAACTGGTCAAGGATTTTACAAAAAAGAAGGTAAAGATATTTTGTCTTTAGACTTAGATACATTAGAATATAGAGCAGCTAAAAAAGCATCGTTCGCAACTTTAGAACTTACTAAAACAATTGACAAACCAATTGATAGATTCAAAGTTTTAGTAAAAGGAAAAGACAAAGCAGGTGATTTCTACAGAAAGAATTTCTCAGCAATGTTTGCTTATTGTTCTAACCGAGTTCCAGAAATCACTGACGAATTCTACAAAATCGACGACGCTATGAAAGCTGGTTTCGGTTGGGAAAATGGACCATTCGAAATTTGGGATGCTATTGGTGTAGAAAAAGCCATCGCAATGATGGAAGCAGAAGGTTACAAACCAGCAGCTTGGGTAACGGATATGTTGATTTCAGGAAATAAATCATTTTACTCTGTTAAAAATGGTAAAACGTGTTTCTACAACATTCCTTCAAAAACTCAAGAAGAAAAACCTGGACAAGATGCCTTTATCATTTTAGATAATATCAGAGAAAGTCACAAAGTTTGGGGTAACTCAGATGCTTCAGTTATCGATTTAGGTGACGGAATTTTGAACTTAGAATTCCACTCTAAAATGAATACTATTGGTGGTGGCGTTTTAACCGCAATCAACAAAGCAATCGACTTAGCTGAAAAAGACTATAAAGGATTAGTGATTGGAAATCAGGGAACTAATTTCTCTGTTGGAGCGAATATCGGAATGATTTTCATGATGGCTGTAGAGCAAGAATACGACGAATTGAATATGGCTATCAAAATGTTCCAAGACACTATGATGCGAGTTCGCTACTCCTCTATTCCAGTAATTGTTGCGCCACACGGAATGACACTTGGTGGTGGATGCGAAATGAGTATGCACGCCGATAAAGTTGTTGCCGCTGCTGAAACGTATATTGGTTTGGTAGAATTTGGAGTTGGTGTAATTCCAGGTGGTGGTGGTTCAAAAGAAATGGCAGTTCGTGCAGCCGATTTGTTCCGCAAAAATGACGTTGAATTAAATGTACTTCAAGAAAACTTCCTTACAATCGGAATGGCAAAAGTAGCAACTTCTGCATACGAAGCTTTCGATTTAGGAATTTTACAAAAAGGAAAAGATATTGTGGTAGTAAACAAAGACCGTCAAATTGCAGTTGCTAAACAAGTAGCATTACAAATGGCTGATCAAGGTTACACACAACCTGTTAGAAGGACCGATATCAAAGTATTAGGTAAACAAGCTCTTGGAATGTTCTTAGTAGGAACCAACCAAATGGTAGCAGGAAAATACATCTCTGAACACGACTTAAAAATTGCCAACAAATTAGCTTATGTAATGGCTGGTGGAGATTTATCAGAACCAACATTAGTAAGTGAACAATATTTATTGGATATTGAAAGAGAAGCATTTTTATCACTTTGTACAGAAAGAAAAACATTGGAGAGAATTCAGTTTATGTTAACTAAAGGGAAACCATTACGTAATTAATTGTATAATGTAAATTGTAAAATTGTATAATGTAAATTACTGATTATGAATTATTTTAAAGAATTGAAAGTTTGGCAAAAAGCAATTGAACTAGTTACTGATACTTATTTGAAATCCCAAAGTTTTCCTAAAGAAGAAATTTATGGATTAACATCACAAATAAGACGTTGTGCAGTTTCAATTCCATCTAACATAGCAGAAGGTTGTGGAAGAAATACAGATAAAGATTTCAACAACTTTTTGGGAATATCATTGGGTTCCGCTTTTGAATTTGAAACACAATTAATCATTTGTAAAAATTTGCAATTTATTAATCAAGATGATTTTAATTTCTTAGAAGCAGAAATACAACACATACAAAATATGATTATCAAACTAAAAAGTTCAATAGAAAAGAAATTGTAATCATTTATTCATTGTTTACAATATACATTATACAACAATACAATATACAAAAAAATAAAATATGAAAACAGCATATATAGTATCCGGATTTCGTACAGCAGTTGGAAAAGCGCCAAAAGGAGTTTTCCGTTTTAAACGTCCTGACGAATTAGCAGCAGAAACCATCGAACACATGATGGCACAATTTCCTGATTTCGACAAAAAAAGAATTGACGACGTTATGGTTGGAAACGCCATGCCAGAAGCTGAGCAAGGTTTGAATGTGGGACGATTAATTTCCTTAATGGGATTAAAAGTTACAGACGTTCCAGGGGTAACCGTAAATAGATACTGCGCTTCAGGATTAGAAACTATCGGAATGGCGACTGCAAAAATCCAAAGCGGAATGGCAGACTGTATCATTGCTGGTGGCGCTGAAAGTATGAGTTTTATTCCAATGGGTGGATATAAACCAACGCCAGATTACGCCGTAGCAAAAGAAGGTAACGAAGACTATTATTGGGGAATGGGTTTAACAGCAGAAGCTGTTGCCAAACAATTCAATGTGTCTCGTGAAGACCAAGATGAGTTTGCTTTCCATTCGCATCAAAAAGCGTTGAAAGCACAAGCCGAAGGTAAATTTGACAAACAAATTGTTCCTATCACAGTGGAGCAAACCTTTATCAATGAAAATGGTAAAAAAGAAACCAAATCATATGTAGTTAATAAAGACGAAGGTCCAAGAGCCGACACCAATATTGCCGCTTTAGGAAAACTAAAACCTGTATTTGCAGCTGATGGTTCAGTAACAGCTGGAAACTCTTCACAAATGAGTGATGGTGCCGCTTTCGTTTTAATCATGAGTGAAGAACTAGTAAAAGAACTTGGCGTTACTCCTATCTCAAGATTAGTAAATTTTGCATCAGCAGGTGTTGAACCAAGAATTATGGGAATTGGTCCAGTAAAAGCTATTCCAAAAGCACTAAAACAAGCTGGCTTAACATTAAATGATATTGATTTAATTGAATTAAATGAAGCATTTGCATCACAAGCATTAGCAGTAACTCGCGAATTAAATTTAAATCCTGATATCATTAACGTAAATGGTGGTGCAATTTCTTTAGGCCATCCACTAGGTTGTACAGGAGCAAAATTATCAGTACAATTATTTGAAGAAATGCGATTAAGAAAATCTAAATACGGAATTGTAAGTATGTGTGTTGGAACTGGACAAGGTTCTGCCGGAATATATGAATTACTATAATCAACCAACTATAAAAAAATAAAAAAATGAGCGATATAACCAGAGGAGGACAATTCCTAGTTAAAGAGACAAAGTGTGAAGACGTTTTCACACCAGAAGATTTCTCGGAAGAGCAAATCATGATGCGTGATTCTGTTAAAGAATTCGTTGATAAAGAAATTTGGCCAAACAAAGACCGCTTTGAGCATAAAGATTATGCATTTACTGAAGAAACTATGCGTAAAGCAGGTGAAATGGGCTTTTTAAGCGTTGCCGTTCCAGAAAATTATGGCGGAATGGGAATGGGTTTTGTGGATACTTGTCTTGTTTGTGATTATATTTCGGGTGCAACAGGTTCGTTTTCAACGGCTTTTGGTGCGCATACTGGAATTGGAACGATGCCAATCACATTATACGGAACGGAAGAACAAAAACAAAAATATGTACCTAAATTAGCATCAGGTGAATGGTTTGGAGCGTATTGCTTGACAGAACCAGGTGCAGGTTCAGATGCGAATTCAGGAAAAACAAAAGCGGTTCTTTCAGAAGATGGAACGCATTATAAAATCACTGGACAAAAAATGTGGATTTCTAATGCAGGTTTTTGTTCTGTATTTATTGTTTTCGCAAGAATTGAAGATGATAAAAACATTACAGGTTTCATCGTAGAAAATGATCCAAGTAATGGAATTTCAATGGGTGAAGAAGAACATAAATTAGGAATTCGTGCCTCTTCTACTCGTCAGGTTTTCTTTGCTGATACTAAAGTTCCAGTTGAAAATATGTTAGCCGCTCGTGGTGAAGGTTTCAAAATTGCAATGAACGCTTTAAATGTTGGTCGTATCAAATTGGCAGCAGCTTGCTTAGATGCTCAACGTCGTGTGACTTCAAATGCAATTAATTATGCTAACGAAAGAGTTCAGTTTAATGTACCTATTTCTTCTTTCGGAGCTATTCGTTACAAATTGGCAGAAATGGCAACTTCAGCTTATGCAGGTGAAAGTGCTACTTATCGTGCAGCAAAAGACATTGAAAACAGAATCAAACTTCGTGAAGCTGAAGGTGCAAGTCATCAAGAAGCGGAATTAAAAGGAGTTGAAGAATTTGCTATCGAATGTTCTATTCTTAAAGTAGCTGTTTCTGAAGATGTTCAAAATTGTTCAGACGAAGGGATTCAAATTTATGGTGGAATGGGATTCTCTGAAGATACTCCAATGGAAAGTGCTTGGAGAGATGCTCGTATTGCTCGTATTTATGAAGGAACGAATGAAATCAATAGAATGTTATCGGTTGGAATGTTAATCAAAAAAGCCATGAAAGGTCACGTTGATTTACTCGGACCAGCAATGAAAGTTCAAGAAGAATTAATGGGAATTCCATCCTTTGACACACCAGATTATTCTGAATTATTTTCGGAAGAAAAAGAAATGGTTGGCAAATTGAAAAAAGCATTCCTAATGGTAGCAGGTGCTGCCGTTCAAAAATACGGAATGGATTTAGATGCACACCAACAACTATTAATGGCTGCTGCTGATATGCTAATTGAAATTTATATGGCGGAAAGTACCATTCTTAGAACTGAAAAATTAGCCAAAAAAGAAGGCGAAGCTAAAGTTCAAGAACAAATTGCAATGGCAAAATTATACTTATACAAAGCCGTAGATATCGTTGCAGCTAGAGGAAAAGAAAGCATCATCTCTTTTGCAGAAGGCGACGAACAACGTATGATGTTAATGGGATTAAGACGTTTTACAAAATATACCAATATGCCTAATATTGTAGGATTGAGAGAAACAATCACTTCAAAATTAGTAGCTGAAAATAGTTATTGTTTTTAATATAGTTAATTTAATTGTTAAAAAGCCACTTGATTTTTCATGTGGCTTTTTTTTTGAGCAACATTCTATACTAAAAACTGAATATTTAAGTTATCATACTATGAAAAAGATTAGTAGTTTACTTCTTTTAGCTTTAATTATTTCTTGTAAATCAAAGCAACCTAGCACATCTGAAATTAACAAAAATGAAACAGTTGAAGTCAAATCACGTTTCGAAAAAATTAATCTCAAAGAGGTTAATAATCAAAAACTTACAAGAGCATATAATCTTGGCAAACGATTATTAGAAACTTGTAATACTTCAATATTTAAAGTTTTTTCTAAAGAAGAAGCCACCGACAAAGTGATTCAAAATGCAACCGTTGAAAAAATAACAAAAACTTGTCAGAAAATTTTAATGCGTAATGGAAAGTTTATTGATTTGAATCTAATTGATGTAACTCAAGATAACGAAACAGAAGACTTATTTTTTAGATATAAAATCGAATATGAAAAGAAATATTTCGAACGTGAATTGTATATCACAATAAACTCAGAAGGCAAAGTTTCAGAAATGAAAACAAAAGAGTTACCCAAAAAGCCTATGTAAAATTGATTTTTTTGCTACTTTTGAAAAATAGCAAAGAATGAATTTTGGACAAAAAAGACTTACACTATTTTAAAAATACTCAAGAATGGCGCGATTGGTTGCATGAAAATCATCATGCTTCAGATGGAGTTTGTTTGTTATTTTACAAAGTTGGTAGCTCAGAAGAAAGCATGCGATGGGAAGAAGCCGTTCAAGTTGCTATTTGCTATGGTTGGATTGATTCTACCGTAAAAAAAATTGATGATGAACGACGTAAGCAACTATTTACACCAAGAAAAGACAAAAGCGTTTGGAGTAAACTCAATAAAACTTACATTGAAAGACTCCTAGCTGAAAACTTGATACACGAAAGTGGTTTGAGAAAAATTGAAATAGCCAAACAAAATGGTTCATGGGAATCACTCGATGCTGTTGAAAACTTGGAACTACCAAAAGACTTAGAATTCGCTTTTCAAAATAATAAAACTGCATTCGACAATTATCAAAACTTTAGTCCATCCTACCGAAAAAGCTATTTGTATTGGCTAAATCAAGCCAAACGTGAAGAAACACGCAACCTCCGAATTGCAGAAATCATTCGTCTTTGTGAAGAAAACATAAAATCAAGGCAATAAAATCTTAACATTTATAGTCTTGAACTTTCTTAAAAATAACTAGCTTTGTAGCTCTAAATGAAGCTATGATAAACCCATCTGCACACGGTTGGATTGATAAGTATTTTGTGGAACAAAAATCATTGTTCGACACTACTATTGATGGTTTATCGTTTTATAAAAACATTAGAGCTACTGGATTTATTTATGGCCATATTATTGCAATAAATTCCAATCCAAAAATAGAAATATCACAATGGAAATCGGATGAAATTTCTAAAGTTGCTTTACTGACAACACTTCTTGATGTTTATACCTTTACTTTTCAAAAAGAAGATACAGAAGATTTTATCAAAAAAACAGTTGCCTTTTACAAGGAAATGACACCAAAAGGTTTTGTACTTTTTGATAAAATAATGACTTCTAGTTCAAGTTCAAAATTGGAAACTTTGATAAACGAACGTGTTCAAACGAACAAAGATATTATCAGTAAAAATTTCTCTCATATTGTAACAAATGCCCTATTGTTTGTTGATGTTTTAGCATTTCACCAATATCTTCAAAAAGGAGAAATTCCAGAAAAATACTTGAAACGCATGGAAGAAACGATTATGAGTATTGTTTCTTTAGCATTAAAGGTTAAAACTGTTAAGTCGCAACACGATGATTTATTGATTAAATTATTTGAAGCGTCGGTTCGTTATACCAAATTTTCAAAAGTAAGTATTCAGAATTTAGAAGAATTACCTTTGGATTACTTTACAAATGATTTAGAAAAATTCTATCTATTAGATTTAGCAGGAATCACACTTTGGAATGATGGAAAAGTAGAAAATGACGAAGTGTATTTCCTTCATAAATTGGCAGAAGCTATGTCAATTTCTGGTGATTTTGTAAATGAAAGCGTTATTGCAACCAATGAATTTATAACGTTGCACAAAAAAGAAATTCAGTATTTTAATTATTCCAATCCGGTAAAACATTTTTACGACCAAACTACTACTGGAGTTCAAGTTTTGATTAAAAGAAATCAAAAACGATTGACTAAAGAAATCTCTGAAAGCAAGGAATTGATGAAGCTTCTTGCCAAATCAACCCAAAAAGATTTGAGTACAGAAGAAAAAAAGAAAGTAAAAAAACAATTACTCGACATTTGCAAAAGCATTCCGTCTTTAACTATTTTTTTACTTCCTGGTGGCGGATTGTTATTACCTATTTTGATAAAATTTATTCCGCAATTATTACCTTCAGCTTTTAATGAGAATTTGGAGGATTAGTAATTATTAATCCATGCAAAATGATTGTTTTTAATTTCTTCATTATTTTTGGTTACAAAATCTAAATAAGCTTTTGCCACTGGACTCAACTTTTTGCCTTTCAACCAAATCAATCTCCAACTTGATACTAGAGGAAGTTTATTTATCGGAATAATTTTAATATCTCCTTTTTCCAATTCATTTTTTAAACCAATTAGTGGCATAATTGAAAGCCCCAAACCAGCTATAACTGACTGTTTAACAGCTTCGTTAGATGTTAATTGTATTTTCATATTGGGTACAATTCCTGTTTTATCTAGAAAAGTTTCCATCGAAAGTCTTGTTGCCGAACCTAATTCTCTATAAATAAGAGGCTGATTTGAAACATAATTTAATAAACTTGAACCTTGATTTATTTCGGTAAACCTATTCCCTACCAAAAACAATTTATTATCCATAAGTGGCATTGATTCAACAGTTATTTCATTTGGAAGTATGGACACTAATGCAAAATCTATTTCATTATTTTTTAATGATTTTACAACTTTACTTTTATTGGTAACATCCATTTCGAGTTCTACCTCAACATTATTTTTCATAAACTCCGACAAATAGTAAGGCATAACATATTTTCCTGTTGAAACAACTGACAACTTTAGTCTTCCAGATAATTGTCCTTTGAAAGCTTGAGTTTTATAATTAATGGCATAAACTTCATTAATTATATTTTCTGCTGCTAAAGCAATTTCTTTACCAAAATCAGTTACATACAATTTTCTTCCTACAACTTCTGTTAGAGGAATTTCAAATTGATCTTGGAAATTTTTTAATTGAATTGAAACGGCAGGCTGTGTAAGATGCAACTCCTCTGCTGCTTTTGTTATACTCTTTGTTTGAGTTATTTTTAAAAAAACCTGAAGTTGATGTAGCGTATAATTCATAAAAATATTTTATATATATCATTACAAATATAAATAAAAATATATGAATAAAATATTAGAATTTTGTAAAAAAAATATGAAAACTATGAAAACAATTATCACAATTTTGATTTCGAGCTTATTATTGACAAGCTGCGTGACTATTAAACCAGGTGAAGTTGGTTTAAAACAAAAACTTGGGAAATTATCAGATCAAGTTTATCCTCAGGGACCTGTATTTTTTAATCCGTTTACTTCAAAAATCGTTCGTACCTCAATTCAAACAAGAAATTTAGAATTGAGTTTAAACTTACCTAGTAAAGAAGGTTTAAGTATTACTTCTCAAATTTCTATTCTTTATAGACTAGAAAAAACTGATGTGGTAAAAATTGTAAATGACCTTGGCCTAAATTATGAAGGAATTATTGCCAATGTATTCCGTTCTGCATCTGCAGATATTTGTGCCCAATATTTTGCTAAAGATATGCACTCTGGTAAAAGATCTGAAATAGAAGCAGATATATTAAAGAGGATGTCTAGCAATTTGCAAAATAAAGGAATTATTATAGAATCTGTTTTAATGAAAAGCATTCAATTACCCGTTGGACTATCGCAATCAATCGAAAGTAAACTTAGAGCCGAGCAAGATGCAATGAGAATGGAGTTTGTTTTACAACAAGAAAAATTTGAGGCTGAGAGAAAAATAATTGAAGCAAAAGGTACAAGAGATTCTCAAAAAATATTATCAGAAGGTTTGACAAATGAAATCATAAAGCTAAGAAGTATTGATGCTTTCAATGAATTATCAAAATCACCAAACACAAAAATAATTGTAACCGATGGTAAAACTCCTTTTTTAATTAATCAAGAATAACAACTTAATAACTAACTAAATAACAAATTAAATGACACGAATTACAATAGCCAAAGGCGATGGTATTGGTCCAGAAATTATGGACGCAACTCTAGACATTATTAAAGCTGCTGGTGCAAACTTAGAGTATGATGAAATCGAAGTGGGTGAAAAAGTTTACTTATCTGGAAATACATCTGGAATAGCTAATGAATCTTGGGATATAATAAGAAGAAATAAAATTTTCTTAAAAGCTCCAATTACAACTCCACAAGGTGGCGGTTATAAAAGTCTGAATGTTACTACAAGAAAATTTCTTGGTTTGTATTCAAATGTTCGTCCATGTATGAGTTTACATCCGTTTGTTGAGACCAAACATCCTAACATGGATATTGTAATAGTTAGAGAAAACGAAGAAGATTTATATGCTGGAATTGAACACCAACAAACTGACGAAGTAGTTCAATGTTTAAAAATCATAAGTCGTCCTGGATGTGAAAAAATTATTCGTTATGCTTTTGAATATGCTAAAGTATATGGAAGAAAAAAAGTAACCTGTTTCACAAAAGATAATATCATGAAACAATCGGATGGTTTATTCCATCAGATATTTGATGAAATTGCAGCAGAATATCCAGAAATAGAAAACGAACATTGGATTATTGATATTGGTGCTGCAAAAATGAGTGATACACCAGAAGTTTTTGATGTAATCGTTACTTTAAATTTATATGGAGATGTGCTTTCAGATATTGCTGCTCAAATTGCAGGTTCTGTAGGTTTAGCTGGTTCTGCAAATATCGGAGAAGAATGTGCTATGTTTGAAGCTATTCATGGTTCAGCACCAAGAAGAGCTGGGCAAAATTTAGCGAATCCTTCTGGTCTATTAGAAGGTGCTGTAATGATGTTAAACCATATCGGACAAACTGAAATTGCCGAGAAAGTTCAAAATGCATGGTTAAAAACTATTGAAGATGGTATTCACACTTATGATATTTACAAAGAAGGAATTAGTAAAGAAAAAGTGGGTACAAAAGAATTTGCGCAAGCAGTAATTTCAAATTTAGGTAAAAAACCTTCTTTACTAAAAGAAGTATCTTATGCCAAAGAAGGAGCCTTAAATTTACCGAAATACATCAAAAAACCAGCTGCAAAAAAAGAACTAGTAGGAGTTGATATTTTCGTTCATTGGAATGGAACTAATCCAAATGAACTTGCTGATAAAATTCAAAAGCTGAATAATGATAACGTTAAGCTTAGCATGATAACTAATCGTGGTATCAAAGTTTGGCCAGATGGATTTAGCGAAACATTTTGTACAGACCATTGGCGTTGTAGATTCAAACCTTCAACTAATGGAGTTTTAGAGAAAAAGGAAATTTTAAGACTTCTTAATGATGCAATGATAGAAAATATTGACACAATAAAAACAGAAAATTTATACAACTTTAATGAAAAACCTGCCTACTCACTCGGACAAGGACAATAAAACCTTGACAAAAAGCATAATTTATTCAAAAACAAGTCACAATCTACTAATGCTATTTGCAATGATTATTATACTAACAGGGTTTTACTTATCGATAATCAGTGAAACATTTACAAATGAAATAATTATTGGCTTAGGAATTCTAACAAGCGGATACGGATTTATGAAACTATCAAACAAATAAAAATGGAAAACAATCAGGAATTTAAACTTATCGACGGAACATTTTCTGCAGAAGATGCCGACAGAGTTTTAACAACATTATTAAACTACAAAATCGATTATCATAACAGAGAAGATTTCAGTAATCATATTCGTTTTAATAAAGACATTGAACATTCAAAAAAACGTATTCAAGAACTTACGGAAACCAAAGAACAAATTAAAAATCTTATAAAAAATTCAAAATCGGAGGATATAAAGTTTGTAATAAAAAGCAATATTTCAATTGAGTTAGAAAAATAAAATGTTTCACGAAAGAAAACTTCTTATTGCAACAAAACATCAGAAGGAATCAGTAATTGCACCTTTATTCTGGGAAGAATTTAGAAATTACTGTTTCACTTCTGATGCCTTTGACACTGATTTGCTAGGTACTTTTTCTGGTGAAATAGACAGAAAAGAAGATGCGCTATCAACATTAAGAGCAAAATGCATCATAGCAAATAAAGCCACTAATTGTGATTTAGTGGTTGCAAGCGAAGGTTCTTTTGGAGCACATCCAACACTATTTTTTGCGCAAGCCAATGAAGAGTTGATGATGCTTAAAGATTTTAAAAACGATATTGAAATTGTCGCAAGAGAAATTAGCATGGAAACCAATTTCAATGGGAAATTAATAACTAATGAAGCCGATTTATTAGAATTTGCTGAAAAAGTAAATTTTCCAAGTCATGCGATAATTCTAAAACCTGAAGAAAAGAATTTTTCAAAAATCATTAAAGGAATAACTGATAAAGATGTTTTACTAAAAAGCTATAATGAACTAAAACAAGAATTCAATAGCGTTTATGCTGAAACAGATATGAGAGCTATGTTCAATCCAACTCGAATGAAAGTAATTGAAAAAGTGACTCACAAATTAATTGAAAAAATTAAAAGTTTATGTCCGAAATGCGCCTTACCAGGTTTTGATATTGTCAAAGCAAATCCGGGTTTACCATGCGAAAATTGTTTATTACCTACTCGATCTACATTAAGTTATTTATACCAATGTAAAAAATGTTGCTATGAAAAAGAATTACATTATCCGAGAGGTATAAAATTTGAAGACCCAACTTATTGTGACAACTGCAATCCTTAAAAATAATTATGATTCAAATATCCAAAGACATAGTAAAAGCCAAAGAAATTCTTGAGAATGAAAATTTAGTTGCTATTCCTACTGAAACCGTTTATGGCTTGGCAGGAAATATTTACAGCGAAAAAGCAATAAACAAAATTTTTAAAACAAAAAATAGACCTTTCAATAATCCACTAATCGTTCATATACATTCTAAAGAATTATTAGAAAATATAGCTCAAGAAGTTCCTGAAAAAGCTAAACAATTAGCAGAAGCTTTTTGGCCAGGTTCGCTAACTCTAGTTTTAAAGAAAAAAGAAACGATACCTTATAGCATTACAGCTGGAAAAGAAACAGTCGCTGTGAGAGTTCCCAATCATACTTTGACTTTAGAATTATTAAAACAACTTGATTTTCCATTGGCTGCTCCGAGTGCAAATCCGTTTGGCTCCATAAGTCCAACCACTTCTCAACATGTTGCCGATTATTTTACAGATACTTTAGAAATGGTTCTTGATGGTGGTAATTGTGAAAATGGGATAGAATCTACGATTGTTGGTTTTGAAAATGAAAAAGCAATTCTTTACCGTTTAGGATCAATTTCTGTTGAAGATATAGAATCTATAATTGGACCTATTCAAATTGTAAATAAAAATGATAGTTCGCCAAATGCACCAGGAATGCTTTCCAGACATTACGCACCAAAAACCAAAACGATAGTGTCAGAAAATATTGAAGATGAAATAAAAAACTATCCAACATCTAAAATTGGAGTTTTATTATTTCAAGATTTAAAAATAAATGATGAAAATATTGAAAAAGAAATACTTTCAATTAATGGTAGTTTAAAAGAAGCCACTGCCAACCTATATGCTGCAATGCATCGATTAGACAAAAAAGGTTTAGACCTTATTATAGCCGAGAAGTTTCCTGAAAACGATTTAGGAAAATCAATTAACGATCGTTTAGAACGAGCGACAAAAAAATAAATTCAATGAACTTAAATTTACTCTTAGATAATTTAACCAATCCAGCATTACTGTTTTTTTTACTTGGAATAATAGCAGTAAAACTAAAAAGTGATTTGGAAATACCACCAAATTCGTCAAAATTTATTTCTCTGTATTTATTGTTTTCTATCGGATTTAAAGGCGGACAAGAATTGGCTCACAGCCACTTTAATCTAGAAATAGTATGGTCTGTTTTATTTGGTGTTTTAATCGCATTAATTATACCTATTTATTCATATTTCATTTTAAGAAGAAAATTTAGTGTTTATGATTCTGGTGCTATCGCAGCTGCTTACGGCTCAGTGAGTGCGGTGACTTTTGTAACAGCAGCTTCCTTTTTAGAAATTCAACACATGAGTTTTAGCGGACACATGGTAGCTGTAATGGCTTTGATGGAAGCACCAGCAATAGTTGTTGGTGTAATTTTAATTAGATTGTTTGACACCAAAAAAGAAATAAACACCTCTATTTTGTCAATTGTTAGACATTCTTTTACAAATGGTAGTGTACTTCTAATATTAGGAAGTTTAATTATTGGTTTACTTGCCAGTGATGAACAAGCAATGGGAATAAAACCATTTACAAATGATTTATTCAAAGGTTTCCTTGCCATTTTTCTATTAGATATGGGAATTGTAAGCGGAAAAAAACTTGGTGATTTTCTTAAAAGCGGTTGGTTTGCAGTAATTTTTGCAATAGCAATACCATTAATTAATGGATGCTTGGTTGCAGTAGCAAGCCATCTTGTAACAAATGATATCGGAAATAGATTTATGCTTTCTGTTTTAGCGGCAAGTGCTTCTTATATAGCTGTTCCTGCAGCTATGAAAATAGCAGTTCCAAAGGCAAATCCGGGTCTATTTCTACCAATGGCTTTAGCTGTTACATTTCCTTTCAATATAACTTTAGGAATGCCAATTTATTTATCAATAATTCAGATAAATAACTAACAGTTAATTTTTTTTTTTCATTCATGTTTAGGTTTGAAAGACTACATTCTAAGAATGTAGTCTTTCTATTTAAAACTAATTTGAAAATTTTAATTGATACACTTCATCTAACTCATCATTAGAACTCATGTTTACACCTAAGTCAGTTACATAACCAGAATTTAAACCATAAGTCCATCCATGCAGTGTTAACTCTTGACCATTTCTCCAAGCATTTTGAACTATTGAAGTTTTTGCCAAATCAAATACTTGTTCTTGTGCATTAACTTCAACAAATTTATTAAAACGATCCTCTTCATCTTCGATAGTGTTTAGATAGTGTTCGTGCAATCTATAAACATCTTTTATGTGTCTAATCCAGTTGTCAATTAATCCAATAGATTGATTTCCCATTGCTGCTTTAACTCCACCACAACCATAATGACCACATACAATAACATGTTTTACTTTCAAAACATTAACAGCATAATCTAAAACACTTAACATGTTCATATCACTATGAATTACCATATTGGCAATATTTCTATGTACAAAAACTTCTCCAGGTTTAGCACCAATTATTTCATTTGCAGGAACTCTACTATCAGAACAACCTATCCATAATAAAGGTGGCTGTTGTCCTTTTGCTAAATCTTTGAAATATTCTGCATCAATTGCTAATTGATTCTCAACCCATTTCTTATTGTTATCTAGAATCTTTTTATAAAAATCACTACTCATCTTAGCTATTATTTAAATATTATGTTTTTATTTTCTATGGTTTCCAATTTTCTTTTAAGTACGTTATACTTGTGTTCAATAGTCACAGTATTTTGATATCCATCACTATTTTCAAGATTATAACCCTCTTTAAAGCCAACTAATTTAACATTAATATTTAATTCTTTAGCTTTTATTTTTTTAAACTCTCTAATTAAATCTAAAACATCATGAGCTATATACACAGTAGCACTAGCATTTATAACTACTTTAGAATTTTCAGGTATCTTATTTAAGGTATCTTTTATAGCCGATTTATTTAGAAATGAAACCTCTTGAGCTAAATCGATGTGAATGATGTCTCCTTCATGATAATCTTCAACTTTAAAATTATAGGCACGTTTAGAATTACCTATCAAAATAAATACAATATTGATAACCATACCAAGTGCAACTCCTTTTAGCAAGTCAGTAGCAACAACAGCCACAAAAGTAAATATGAAAGGAATGAACTGATAAATTTTATCTTTCTCCCAAAAATGTTTAATTGTTTTAGGATTGGCTAATTTATAACCTACTAATAATAAAACTGCTGCTAAAGTTGCTAATGGAATTTTATTCAAAATTGATGGAATAGCTAAAACGCTCACTAACAAAAGTACACCATGAATTATTGCAGACATTTTAGATTTTGCTCCAGCAGCATTATTAGCTGTAGTTCTTACAACAACAGAAGTCATTGGTAAACCTCCTAAAAGTGAACTAATAATGTTACCTAATCCTTGTGCCTTCAGTTCGACATTAGTGTTTGTATATCTTTTTTGAGCGTCCATTCTATCTGATGCTTCAATACACAAAAGAGTTTCAATCGAAGCAACAACAGCAATGGTTAAGGCAACAATCCAAACTTTAGAATTAGAAATAGAAGCAAAATCTGGATAAACTATAATATTTTTAAATTCTTCTAAGGTTGTTGGTACTGGTAAACTTACCAAATGCTCTTTCGCAATTGCTAAATTACTTCCCGATTGTATAAAAAATTCATTTAGTAAAATACTAACAATTACTGCAACCAATGCTGGCGGAACTAACTTTATTTTCTTTAAAAAATCAACTTTATTCCATAAAATCAATATTGCTAAAGAAATTAAAGCAATTACTATAGAACCTATTTGTACATGATTAAAAACCTGAAATAGTTCAGAAAAAGTGTTTTGCCCATCAGGTTGAAAAAAAGATTCATCACCTTCAAAATCTGGATCATAGCCGAATGCGTGAGGAATTTGTTTAAGTATAATGATAACACCAATTCCTGCTAACATTCCTTCGATAACGTTGTTGGGGAAATAATTAGAAATTGTTCCTGCTTTAACAAATCCTAAAATCAATTGGATAATTCCTGCAATTAGAACTGCTAATAAAAACGCATTAAAAGATCCTAAATCGGTGATAGCTGTTAAAACAATTGCTGTTAAGCCAGCAGCTGGACCAGAAACACTTAAATGTGATTGGCTTAAATACCCAACTACAATACCTCCAACAACGCCAGAAATAATTCCTGAAAATAATGGTGCTCCACTTGCTAATGCAATTCCGAGACACAATGGCAACGCCACCAAAAAAACCACTAAACCTGAGGCGAAATCAGATTTTAGGTTTGAAAAAAGGTTGATTTTTTTTGTCATACCAATAAAATTTTAATACATGAATGCTTCCAAACAATTTGAAAAAGAAAAGTCTAAATGTACTAAACCAATTCTGGCGGTGGTGAGAATATTTCTTCAGCAACATTATCATGATGTGACAAGTTTTCAGAAACAATTTTAGAATTTAATTTAATTTTTGAATCTAAAGAAGGGTAATCAAATTGTTGTTTTAAATCAACTTTAATTTCTTTTAAATCTTTATGGATTTCTTCTTCAGCAAAGCTATAAAACAAAGACACATCAGTATTCTTTTCAATCAATGTTACAATTGTTGGCATTGATAGAAAAGCTATAAAAAGAACCATTAAAATTCTAGCTACTGACTTCATATTGCAAAAATAGCTTTTCAATCAGAATAAAAAAGTTATTGTTTAAATTTAACTAAAAATTATTAAGATTAATATCCATAAATTAAATTGATAGTTTTTATATTTGTATCAAATTTTACTATACAATGACCATTACACAACTTCAATATGTTTTAGCAGTAGCTGAATACAAAAATTTTACCCTTGCAGCCGAAAAATGTTTTGTTACACAACCTACTTTAAGTATGCAAATTCAAAAAGTAGAAGACGAACTTGACATTCAAATATTTGATAGAAGTAAGAAACCAATTCAACTCACTGAAATTGGTCAGAAAATTGTCAATCAAGCTAAGAACATTGTTAATGAAGCCGACAGAATTCAAGACATTGTTCATCAACAAAAAGGGTTTATTGGTGGTGAGTTTAGGATAGGTATAATTCCAACCATTATGCCAACCCTTTTACCAATGTTTTTGAAAAATTTCATTAAAAAATATCCAAAAGTAAAACTGATTATTGAAGAATTAAATACTGAGGATATTATTTTCAAATTAAACAACGGACATTTAGATGCCGCAATTGCTGCAACACCATTAAATGAAGAAAAAATTAAAGAAGTAGTGCTTTATTTTGAGCCATTTGTAGCTTACATACCTGAAGATCATGAGAGTTTTTCGAAAAAAGAAATTGAAATTTCTGATTTGAATTTGGATGAAATTTTACTTCTTCAAGACGGTCATTGCTTTAGAGATAGCGTTTTAAATTTATGTAAAAACAATACTAATTCTGAACCCAATCATTTTCAAATTGAAAGTGGAAGCTTTGAAACATTAATAAAATTAGCAGACGAAGGTTTAGGCACTACACTTCTTCCTTATCTACACACATTGGATTTAAAGGAAAAAGATCAAGTAAAATTGCGTCAATTTAAAGAACCAAAACCCGCAAGAGAAGTAAGTTTAATTTATCCGAAAAACGAATTAAAAATTCATATTATTGATGCTTTAAGATCTTCAATAAGTGGCGTTGTAAAAGGTGCAATTGCTTTTCAAAATGTTCAAATTGTAAGTCCAAAAGCTACAAAATAAAAAAAAGGAGTTAGCAAACTCCTTTTTTGTTTTTTATGGTTTCTGTTATACATTCTTGTAAATGTGGCTTGTTTATAGTGAAATAAGACAACCAATTTTGCAACAAGTCAATCTCATAAGGTAACAAGCTATTCACAGCCTTTTTTAATTTCCTTCTAAAAAGGTTAGGATCAATACTTACACTCTCTAATTCTGACTTAGTGTAATCGTAAATCATTCTTGGCATAAGAAAAAAAATTAGTAGGTTAATATTCTATGATAGATTTGGGAATCATAATGTAAACTTAAAAAGTATATTTTGATTAAACAAATAAAACTGTATTTTTTTATCGATTAAATACATTTTATTACGATAAAATACATTTTTTACATTTTTTAAAAGTTAAATCTTACAAAAATTTAATTCTCATACTATTCTAAAAACAACTTCAGATACATAAACCCAACTTTGTAAAACAAAAAAAAGGAACCGTTTAAGTTCCTTTTAGTTTTATTTGTTCATAATCAGTAAACATTGCCTTAACTCTGGCTTTTCTTTAGTGAAATTGAGCAACCATTCTGTTAGCTGTTCGATTTCATAAGGTAAAAGCACTCTGACCGCCTTGTCTAATTCTTTACAGAAAAGTATCGCATCAAAGCTAACTCTTTCCAATACAGATTTAGTGTAGTCATAAATCAATCTTGACATAATTAGTGGTTAAATTGTTAGACTTTTAAATCACAGATTTAATAAGAACGTAAATATTGGGATTTTATTATTATCAAAATTAAATTATTTTTAAATACAAAATAAAAATAATACGTTAAATTTTAATTGCGCGAAGCATTTCTCGCTTGCCAGGTGCTCCAGGAAGTTTTTCTACTTTAAAACCACATTCTAACATCGTGTTTTTAATAGAGGAACGGCAAGCATAAGTTACCAAAACACAATTAGGTTTCAATGCAGCATACATTTTTTTAAAAATTTCTAACGACCATAATTCAGGTTGTACTCTAAAACCGAAAGCATCAAAATAAATCAAATCGAAAGCATTTTCATCTGTAATATCTTGAAAGAATTGCTTTCTTTTGATTAAAGAAAAATTGCTTGAAATTGTATGCTTTTCTTCCCAAGAAATTTGATGCATTTTATCGAAAACATCCTTTTCATTAGATGCATTTAATTCGGAAACATAATTCATTTGTAAAGCCTCTTCTACTTGAACAGGATAAGCTTCTACTCCAACATAATCAATAGTTTGATTTACTTTTTGAGATTCTAAATAGGTTATAAAAGCATTCAATCCGGTTCCAAAGCCAATCTCTAAAATTGAAACAGGCTTTCCTTCAAACAAAGAAAGTCCGCTTTTGATAAAAACATGATAAGCCTCTTGAATAGCACCATGTTTAGAATGATAACTTTCATCCCAATCTGGTAAATGAATGGTTGTAGAACCATCGTTTGTAGTGAGAATTTCTCTTTTCAAGATTACTTAATATACAATTTCTTAATTCTCGGAATTGGTCCGCCACATTTACCTTTATGGCATGTTATACAAGCATCAACTCCTTTATTAAAGTTCTCTTTTACATTTTCAGTTTCCGAATAAATCAATTTTTGAGCTGCAATGTATTTATCAGCGTTTTCTTTAAAAAAAGCATCGTTATCACTAGGAGTTGTGAATTTGGCAGAATAAATTTTATTGAAAAATTCTGGAAACTTTCCAACAGTATCACCTTTAATAATTCGCAATCTCAATTGTTGATTGTGAGCATACATTTGTTCCATAAGCGAAGCCATTTCTGACATTTCGTACATTTCAAATTTCTTTTCTTTTACAGAATCATTTGCACAAGCTTCTTTATCTTCAGCCTTTTCAGTTTGCTTATTCTGACAAGAAATTAATAGCAAAACAGAAAACGATAGTATCAAAAATTTCTTCATTTTATATTATTTCTTAATAAATACTCCAGTTGCAGTAAAGGAATAAGTAATTTCGGGCTTTTTAATTTTATTAATTTCTGCTTGAGATTTCCCAGCATCTTTTGCATAATGTTTCAATTCATCAACCGATACTACATCAATAAAAGCTACACCATTCACAACAACTTCACTTCCATCTGCATTAAGTGGTACAAAAAAACCATAATCTTTAAATTTTACAAATGCAGATTCTCCGTTTCCTAAATCTAGTTTCATCCAACATCCTTTCTTTTTACAAACGGAGTTGATTTTAGTAACAAATTTTACAGCAATAGAATCACCTTTTTTCAATGATTTATATTTCTTAAACATTTGTTCTTTAGTAATTATTTTATTCAGTTCAAATTTATCTCCAAAAGAAACAAAATCATTTGAATTTAATGTTGTTTGTGTCTTTGCTTTTTTTGCTGCTTGTTGTGCATTTACGTTTAAACCAATTGAAACGAAAGCAACTAATAATAGTAGTCTGAATTTTTTCATTTTTATAAATTTATTTTTTAATTAAAACACCATCTGCCATGAAAGAATACTTTTTTTCTGGTGCAACAATGCTATCAATTGCTGCTTGTGATTTTCCTGCATCTTTTGCATATTCTTTCAAATCTTCAATTGAAGTTAGCTCTACAAAAGCTTTTCCGTTTACAACAACTTCACTTCCTGCTGCATTGAATGGCATGAAAAATCCGTAATCTTTAAATTTTACAAAGGCAGACTCGTCATTTCCTAAATCTAAATTCATCCAACAACCTTTCTTTTGGCAAACATCAACAATTTTAGATGCTACTTTTACTTGAAGTGTATCAGTTTCTTTCATTGTTTTATATTTCTCAAGAAGTTCTTCAGAGGAAATGGCTTTATCAGCTGTAATTTTATCACCAAATTCAGCATATGAAACTGGCTTTGCATCAACTTTCACTTCTTCATTTTTTTTACAACTTACTAATGCTAATACAACAAATGCTGCGATAACTATTTTTCTCATCTTGATTTAAATTTTAATTAGAACAAAATTAAGGAGTTTATTGTGATTTTTCATACTATTTTATGGATAAAATACATTAGTTGATAACATCAATAAATAGTGAATAAATAAATTTTGAAGGCAACTAATTCAATCTATTTTTTTATTAGTTTAGCAAAAACTAAATAACATTTAATTGCTTTTTATAAATAACTGAAAAACAATTATTTATAAATTTAATTAAAAAATAAACTTACATTAAATGACTTTAAACAACACTATCGAAATCGATATAGTTAAAGCTTCATCGTCAAAAATTGCATCAGTAGATTTTGAAAAATTAACCTTTGGAAATATTTTCACAGACCACATGCTAATTTGTGATTTCAAAGATGGCGCGTGGCAAAAACCAATTATCACACCTTATGAACCTTTTTTAATAGATCCTTCTGCTAAAGTTTTTCATTATGGTCAAGCCATATTTGAAGGTATGAAGGCTTATAAAGATGTAAATGATGATGTTTGGTTGTTTCGTCCTGATGAAAATTTTAAACGTTTCAATAAATCTGCAAAAAGAATGGCAATGCCAGAAGTTCCTGAAAATATTTTCATGGAAGGCTTGAAAACTGTTGTAGATTTAGATAGAGAATGGGTTAAAAAAGGTCTTGGAAATACCTTATACTTAAGACCATTTATGATAGCTACCGGTCATGGAGTAATTGCACAACCGTCTAGCGAATATCGCTTTATGATAATTCTTTCTCCAGCAAAATCTTACTATTCTGGTGAAGTAAAAGTGATTATTGCGGAACATTATAGTCGTGCTGCAAATGGTGGAATTGGAGCTGCAAAAGCTGCTGGAAACTATTCGGCACAATTCTATCCAACGAAATTAGCTAACGAAAAAGGATACCAACAAATCATTTGGACTGATGATGCTACGCATACCAAACTTGAAGAAGCTGGAACCATGAATGTTTTCATTAGAATAAACGATACTTTATATACAGCTCCAACAAGTGAAAGAATTTTGGATGGTGTAACTAGAAAAAGTTTAATTGAATTGGCTCAACGCGATGGATTGAATGTAGAAGTGCGTTCCGTATTAGTTGAAGAATTAGTAAATGCTGCCAAAGACGGAAGTTTGAAAGAAATTTTCGGAGCAGGAACAGCTGCTGTTGTAAGCCCAATTGTAGCTTTCGCCTACCAAGGAACTGAATATCAATTGCCAAAAATTGAAAATTCTTTTGCTTCTCAATTAAAAGAAGATTTAACTAAAATTCAGTATAAATTAGCTGAAGATACTTTTGGTTGGACAGTGAAGATATAGTGTTCAGTGTTCAGTGTTCAGTGTTCAGTGTTCAGTGTTCAGTGTTCAGTGTTCAAAATTAAAACATCTATTATAAAAAAAGCGATTTTCATTTGAAAATCGCTTTTTTGTTTTTATTATATTTTAAACCAATTGTGAACCATTTCTTTTTCTAAATGAGAGGCGTTTTTGTGAACAAACTCATTGCTTTTTCCGTTGTAAACATAATCTTTTTCCCATTCTTTGTGATTTTTTGCTAACTCTTTTATACTATCACAAACAAATTTAATCTCTTCTGAAGTTGTTGTTGGATGTATAGACATTCTAATCCATCCTGGTTTTCTAATTAAATCACCAGAAGTTATCAAACAAACCAAATCACTTGAAGTTTCCTTATCAACATGGAGCAAATAATAACCATAAGTTCCGGCACAACTGCAACCTCCACGAGTTTGAATTCCGAATCGGTCATTCAATAATTTCACTCCTAAATTATAATGTAAGTCGTCAATATAAAACGAAATTACTCCTAACCTATCTTGATGTTCTTTTGCTAAAATCTTGATGTTTTCAATAGCTCCAAGTTCTTCAAATACATAATCAACAATTTCGTGTTCTCTATCCAAAATATTTTGAATACCCATTTTTTCTTTCAATTGAATGGCCAAAGCTGTTTTAATCACTTGAAGAAATCCTGGCGTTCCACCATCTTCTCTATCTTCAATATTGTCAATATATTTATGTTCACCCCAAGGATTTGTCCAACTTACAGTTCCGCCACCAGGACAATCTGGAACACTATTTTTGTAAAGATTTTTATTAAAAACTAAAACACCAGATGTTCCAGGACCACCAAGAAACTTGTGTGGAGAAAAGAAAATAGCATCCAAATAACTTTCTGAATCTTCTGGATGCATATTGATTTCAACATAAGGTCCAGAGCAAGCAAAATCTACAAAACAAACACCATTATTCTGATGCATAACCTTTGCAACTTCATGATAAGGCGTTTTAATTCCGGTAACATTGGAGCAAGAAGTTATTGAAGCAATTTTGAAATTTCTGTCTTTATATTTATCCAAAAGGAGTTTCAAATTTTCAATTGAAAATAATCCATCTTCGTTGGCAGGAATAATTTCTACATCAGCAATGGTTTCCAACCAAGAAGTTTGGTTAGAATGATGCTCCATATGAGAAATAAAAACTATAGGTTTCAATTCTTTTGGAATGGTAGTAAATTCTCTAATATTCTCTGGAAGTTTTAAACCCAAAATACGTTGAAACTTATTTACAACTCCAGTCATTCCTGTTCCAGTATTGATTAAGATATCATCATCTGTAGCATTTACATGATGCTTGATGATGCTTTTTGCTTCATGATAAGCCATTGTCATCGCTGTACCTGAAATTGTAGTTTCTGTATGCGTATTGGCAACAAAAGGTCCAAAATCATTCATCAACTTTTCTTCGATAGGTCGATATAATCTTCCGCTTGCAGTCCAATCAGTGTAAATAATTTTCTTCTTACCAAAAGCTGATTCAAACTCTTGATCAATTCCGATGATATTATCTCGAAACTGTTGAAAATAAAGTTCTAAAGCTGTTGTAGTTTCCGTTGAAATCATTGCGTTTAATTTGTGTTCAAATATACGGATTTTTGACAATTAATTAGCAAACTAAAAAATGATGAAACTAGTTGTTTTTCAATTTGATATCATTTAAAATCCATTCCATTTCTGGATCTTTATTTTCAATTTTATCTTTCAATGTCGGAATAACTTCTTGGTGTGGAAAAATACCTCTACCAAAAACAGTAGTCTTGTTAGTTGTGCCAATATCCATAAGACCAACTCTAAGGTATAAATTTGAATTGGGTAGCTTCAAAACTGGCAATAATCCGGCAACAGTAGAATTGAAAGCACCTCCAGTTTCCTCTCCAACAAAAGTGACATCCTTGTTTTCTTTCAAAGCTGCCGAAACCAAACAAGCTGCCGAAAAGCTATTTCCATTAATCAAAACATAAATCTTACCCGAAAAATGATTGGTTTTATTTTGCTGTTTTTTAGAACCAACCAATGAATAAGTATAAGTTCCGTCATTATTTTTCTTTGTTCTCAAAGAAGAAAACGCCATATAAAATGGATATCCAATTGCCGCAAATGGATAAGAGATTTTTGGGATTTTATCAAACATTCCCAATTTCCACAAACTTGTTTTAGAAACTACTTGAGCTGGTTCAAGCATTTGAAAATCTTTATTTGTTAAATAAGAATATAAATCGACAGCATCAGCAACTCTTCCTCCAGGATTATTTCTTAAATCTAAAACTAGAGTTTTTACATTTTTCTGCTTAAGGTTTTCAAAAACTATATCGTAAGCTTTTCTAAATTTACCTTTAGAAAAATCTTTAATCTTCAAAACAGCAATACTACTATCTTTAGATACAAAAGTTAACTTTTTACTGAAACTTTTAGTGGTTTCATCATATCCAAAAATTCTCTTATCCTTTTTACTATCAACAACTTTCTTTTCTGTTTTTGGATTTGTTTCTGTTACTTTGGGTGTTGTTTCAGTTTTCTTAACCTTCTCTTTTTTTTCTGCCTTTAAACGACTTACAACTACTTCTTTCAAGGAGTCATTTTGCCTAAAAACATAATATAAACTATCATTAATACCTATTTCGTTGGTCAAATAAGTTGAAAATCGTTTTGAAAAAGCTCTTTTTAAATAAGTTTTATTTAAACCATCAGAAGCATATGTTTTTCTATATTTATTATGAAGTTGTTGCGGCGTAATGGAATTTATACTTACAACTTCTGCACCAGAAACAATACCTTTTTGTTTAGATTTATTTTTTAAAACATACAATTTATCATTCATCCATTCGAAGTCAAATTGTGATAATGGACCTGTTCCAGATTTAGCTAATCGCTTTTGTTGCTTTTTACTAATTCTCTTTGATGGTGATGACATACTCATGTGTCCTTGCTTAACCGAAGCAACAACTGGACTAATAAGCAAGAAAAAATCTTGACTTGAAATTGGTTTGTTTAATACATTTCTAATACTATCAAACTTTCTATTCAATTCTTCTTTAGAAATGTAGGTGTATAAATTAGGATGGTATTTTTCTAATTTTCGTTGAACGAAATTTACATCTTGTATTAAATCCTTTTCAGAAATTGGTTGTGCTAGTCTTTTGTTATACTCCTCAACAGAAACACAACTGAAAGACACTATTGAAACTAAAATTCCAACAAACAAACTAAAATAAAAATTACTAAATTGACTAAACTTCATAAAATATAATCGCTATTGACATCCAATTTTCAAATATACATTTATTTGTTGTTTCATGTGATTTTCATTAATATATTAACTTAATTCTAATAATAATTAGACAAAAAATCAGTAAATTTGTAATACAAACATACTATTAATGCAATTAAAAATAAATAATAGATTTAGTGCTGAATTATCTGCCGATGTTAATGAAACTAATATCACCAGACAAGTACTAAATGCCTCTTTCTCTTATGTTACTCCAAGAATTCCTTCGAATCCAAAACTAATTCATGCAACGAAAGAAGTTGCTCAAATGATTGGAATAACTGAAGATGAAATCACGTCTGTAGCTTTTTTAGACCTATTTTCAGGAAAAAAAACTTTACCAAATTCTCGTTCTTATGCTATGAATTATGCAGGACATCAATTTGGAAATTGGGCTGGACAATTAGGTGATGGAAGAGCTATTGTTTTAGGCGAAGTTAAATACAACAATCAAAATTGGATGTTGCAATTAAAAGGTGCCGGAAGTACTCCTTACTCTCGTCGAGCTGATGGATTGGCTGTTTTGCGTTCTTCTATTAGGGAACATTTATGTAGCGAAGCAATGCATTATTTGGGTGTACCAACTACGCGTTCACTTTCTCTAATCTCAACAGGCGATGAAGTTCTGAGAGATATGATGTATGATGGAAATGCTGATTATGAAAAAGGTGCTGTAGTTTGTAGAGTTGCTCCTACTTTTATACGATTTGGAAATTTTGAACTGTTTTCAGCACAAAACGATTTAGAAAATTTAAAAAAATTAGCCGATTTTACTATAAAATATTATTATCCAGAAATTACAACTGATGGTGTTGAAAAATACATTCAGTTCTTTCATAAAGTAGCCAATAAAACTCGTGAAATGATTATTCATTGGCAAAGAGTTGGATTTGTACACGGAGTGATGAATACTGATAATATGTCTATTTTAGGACTAACCATTGATTATGGTCCATACGGATGGCTAGAAGATTATAATCCCGATTGGACTCCAAATACAACCGACAGAGAACACAGAAGATATCGATTTGGTAATCAAGGAGATGTTGCTCTTTGGAATTTATTTCAATTAGCAAATGCACTTTATCCATTAATTGAAATAGCTGCTCCTTTGGAAAATGTTTTGAATGATTTTCAAACCAAATACACGAAAGATTATGTTCAGATGATGCGAGATAAATTGGGTTTAAAAATTGTCTCAAAAGAGGATATCAAACTAATAGAAGAATTAGAAAATGTTTTAAAATTATCTGAAACAGATATGACTATTTTCTTTAGAGAGTTAAGTAGAATTAAAAAAGCGCACACGCCAGGTTGTGGAATTGCTATTATTGATGATGCCTTTTACAAACCGGAAGAAATAAAAAAAAATATACTAGAAGATTGGGAGAAATGGTTTAAAAAATACATCAAAAGATTAAAAAGAGAATCCACAAGTGATGAAGATCGTAAACTAAAAATGGATGCTGTAAACCCAAAATATGTATTGAGAAATTATATGGCTCAAATGGCTATTGATGCAGCTAACAAAGATGATTTTAGCATTATTAAAGAGTTGCACGAATTATTAAAAAACCCATATCAAGAACAACCAAATTCAGAAAAATGGTATTCAAAAAGGCCTGATTGGGCAAGAGAAAAAATAGGATGCTCAATGCTCTCTTGTAGTTCGTAAAAAAACAAAACCCTGAACTATTTCAGGGTTTTGTTTTTAAATTATATTCTGGCAACTGCTTTTATTTCATCAATAATTCTAAAAGCTAATTTATCAGCTTCAGCTTGAGTTGGAGCTTCTGTGTAAATTCTTATAATCGGTTCTGTATTTGATTTTCTTAAATGAACCCACTCTGTTGCAAAATCTATTTTTACTCCATCAATTGTATTGATTTCCTCATTTTTATATTTTTCAGTCATCGCAACTAAAATGGCATCTACATCAATTTGAGGTGTCAATTCAATTTTATTTTTACTCATATAATATTGCGGATAACTTGCTCTTAGTTCGGCAACTGTTTTCTCTTGATTTGCCAAATAAGTCAAGAACAACGCTACTCCTACCAAACTATCTCTTCCGTAATGTAATTCTGGATAAATGATTCCGCCGTTTCCTTCACCACCGATTATAGCATTTGTAGCTTTCATCAATTCCACCACATTTACTTCACCAACAGCACTTGCTTGATAACTTCCATTATATTTATTTGTAATATCTCTCAAAGCACGAGACGAACTCATATTAGAAACCGTATTTCCTGGTGTTTTACTCAAAACATAATCAGCAATGGCTACCAAAGTATATTCTTCACCAAACATTTCGCCATCATTTGATATAAAAGCCAATCTATCAACATCTGGGTCAACCACGATTCCGAAATCGGCTTTTTCTTCAACTACCAATTTACAAATATCACCCAAATGTTCTTTCAAAGGTTCAGGATTGTGCGGAAAATGACCATTTGGTTCGCAGTATAATTTTACTACTTCAACGCCCATTTGTTCCAATAAATTCGGAATCACAATTCCGCCTGTAGAGTTTACAGCATCTACAACTACTTTATATTTCTTAGTTTTTACCAAATCAGCATCAACCAAAGGCAAATCTAGTACTTCATCAATGTGAATATCCATATAAGAATCGTTGGTAGTGATTTCTCCTAACGAATCAACATCTACAAAATCGAATGCTTCTGCTTCTGCAATTTCAAGAATTTTTGCACCATCAGCACCATTTAAAAACTCACCTTTTTCATTCAATAATTTAAGTGCATTCCATTGTTTTGGATTATGCGAAGCCGTTAAAATGATTCCTCCATCCGCTTTTTCTAAAGGAACTGCTACTTCAACTGTTGGTGTTGTAGAAAGTCCTAAATCGATAACATTTATTCCTAATCCGATTAATGTATTTTGAACCAAATTATGAATCATTGATCCTGAAATTCTGGCATCACGACCAATTACAACGGTTAGTTTTTCTTTTGAACTATTATTTTTCAGAAACGTTCCATAAGCTGAAGCAAATTTTACTGCATCAACTGGAGTTAAATTATCACCTACTTTTCCACCGATGGTTCCACGAATTCCTGATATTGATTTTATTAAAGTCATTATTTTTTTGTTTAAAAGTTTATGAGTTTAAAAGTTTAAAAGTTTAAAAGTTAACTCATCTGAAATACAAATATAAAAAGTTATGATTTGGATTTCAATAAAACATTGAAAGATTTAATATATTTACAAAACCATTATAAATACAAGAAGCGTTTTGATAGTAAGATGGATTCAAAACCATTTAAACTTTTAAACTCATAAACTTTTAAACTATTTAATGAATTTCCTCGCTCACATATACCTTTCTGGAAACAACGATTTGCTTAAAATTGGAAATTTTATGGCTGATAGTGTTCGTGGGCATCATTACTTAGATTATCCTGATGAAATTCGAAAAGGTATTCTTTTGCATCGTTATATTGACACTTTTACTGATGCTCATCCCATTTACAGAAAAAGTAAACATCGTTTACACGAAAAATATGGACATTATTCTGGTGTGATTATGGACATTGTTTATGATCATTTTTTAGCTAAAAATTGGAACAACTATTCTGATGAAAAATTAGAAGATTACGCAGATAAATTCTACAAATTACTTCAAGATAATTACAACATTCTAACAGAAAAAACGAAAGGAATGTTACCTTATATGATTTCTCGAAATTGGTTAGTAAGTTACGCGTCATTAGCTGGCTTAGAAATGATTTTGTTCCAAATGGATTATCGAACGAAACATCGCGCCAATATGCAAGAATCGATTGTAGAAGTTCAAGAATTTTATTCCGAATTTGAAGAAGAATTTACTTTGTTTTTTGAAGAATTACGAAATCATTGTGAAGAGAAATTAAAAGAATTAGAATGAATTTTATACAAAATTTAGGACAAGATTTACATCAAAAAGCCAATCGAGAACTAGCCATTCCGATGGAGAATTATATGAAAAATAATTTCTCTTTCTTAGGAATTAAAACCGAAGAAAGAAGAGCTATTTTTAAAGAGAATTACGAAAAATACAAATCTGAAATAAAAGCAAATTTCAGAACAATTGCTTGGGAATTATTCAATAAAAACGAACGAGAATTTCATCAATGCGCTATTGATTTATTGGTAAAAGAATTCAAGAAAAATTATGTTTTAGAAGATATTAAGTTAATTGAAAACTTAATCATTACAAACTCTTGGTGGGATTCGGTTGATGTTGTTGCTAAATATTTATTGGGTGGCTATTTGCAACAATTTCCAAATGAAATTTATGAAGTTATTGAACGCTTTTCGAATTCAAATAATATGTGGTTGAATCGAAGTGCTATACTATTTCAGTTGAGTTATAAAGAAAAAACCAATTTCGATATACTAAAATCAGAATGTGAAAAACATAAAGAGTCAAAAGAATTTTTTATTCAAAAAGCAATTGGTTGGGCTTTGAGAGATTACAGTCGTTTTAATCCAAGTGGAGTTTCAGAATATGTAAATTCAACCAATTTAAAACCTTTAAGTCAACGTGAAGCATTGAGAAATATTAAATAACGTTATTTCAAACAATCTTTTTTTAACACGAATTGCACGAATTTACACAAATTGAAAATGGAAAATTACACTAATAGAATCTGATAAATCAGATAATGATTCGTGAAATATTCAAAGTAAAATTAATATTCGTGTCAATTAATGTAATTCGTGTCAAATCCTCTAAAAAACGCATAGGTCAAAATCTAATAGAACAATTACATTTCACCTAGAAGTGTAGAAAAAACCATTTTAGTTTCTTCTCCAAACATTTTTGGAGTTTCGTAAAAATATACTTTTTGAACAATTTTGGTTTTCGAAACTATTCCTGATTTTGTTCTTGAAACAGTATATCCGGTTTTCCAACTTTGATATTCAACAGAATCGTACCTACTTTCATCTGAAACTGAAAATAAAATAGGTTCAGAAATTAAAAGCTTCTGAATGAACTGTTGTAAAGTAATTTTATCAAAAGAATCCGAAGTGAAATCAATCACCATTGTGTTGGGATTTTGAAATAACAAATTGATGTTTTTGACCACTTCTTTCTTCAAATCATCATTCAACGTAGCATCGGTTAGCAACTGAAAATAGGAAAACAAATCTTCTACTTTAGTTCTAGAATTTTCTTGATAAGCATTCAAAACTTTGGCTGAAAATCTTTTATTTAATGACATAGTAGTTGCGGCTTTCTTTTCTGAAACACTCTCTTTTACAACATCTTGAGCATTAACAAAAAAGCTGCATAATAAAATAACGATAAATAAAAATTTCTTATTCATTCTATTCTTGTTTAATTCTAATGAACTGAATTTTATCATTAGCATCGTTTTTAATTTCAACAATCTTCATCTTTTTTAACGAAGCCGTTGGTACAATCAACTTTTGTGAAAACTCGCTTTTATTGAAATATTCTGCTCCCAAATCGTCTTTCAACATCACAATTACTTCCAAATTATCCGATAATATTTTATTCAATTGCTCTTTTCTAGTTTGCCAATCTTTAATATCTGACAACATAAATGCCTTAAGCATCATGGCATAATCATCTGGTTTTAAATCAATTCTTTTTGGTGGTTCTGTTGTTGTTCCGTTTGGATTAATTACTATTGTCTTTGGCAAGTAAAACGGGCTTTGAATAACCAATTTTGATTTCTCATTACCATTATTTGAAACTTGAACTTTACCTTCTTTTATCTCTAATTCTTGTTTGACTGAATCTTTTACTTCAAAAACTTTAACTTCTTCTGCATTTACTTTTTCATTAGTGTATTCATTATTTAGTTGAATTGTTTTGGGTTTGGAATCTTCTTTTTTGCTAAAAAAAACAACAACCAAAGCCAATGGAACAAATAATAGTAAAAGCCATTTTTTAGATATTTTCGATTTTTCTGATTGACTTCCTTGAATTGTTTGAACGATTTTTTCTTCAAATGTAAACTCATCCCAACCTGAAAAACCTACAAATTCCGATAAAATATTCAGCATATCTTTTCGTGGAATCTTGTTGTTGGTTTCGGGTTTTAAATGCGTGTAAATCCATTTTTCACTAATAGTTTGCTTACACTTTTCTTCGATTAAACCAATCAAATTTTGAATATCCTGCGAACTAAATGTCTTCCAAGTTCCTTGAAAAAAAGGATGATGCTCTTGATATTTCAAAAGCACTTTTTGTTTCAATTCCTGAAATTTTTCAAGTTCTGTCATTCTAATAATTCGATTCAAAAGTAAAGCTACAATTCGATATTTCTACTGAAAACGAACTGTAAAAGTGCTGTAAATGTAATTAAAAAACTTTACAGTTAGTTGAAAGTAGTTTTACCAAACCCACTTTGAAAAACGAGAGTATCATTGCATCATTAATTTTAAAAACTTTAAAAAAATGAAGACAAATTTAATTACAACAATCGCTCTTACAATCGCATTCAATTTTGCTAATGCGCAAGACATGGGAAATGCTCAATACGAAAAAAAAGGAAACGCTGATTACGGAAATGGCGCTTACGGAAATGGTGGCTACACTATTAATAGAGTAAACACAATTCAAACCACTTCAAGCAGTCAAGACGAAATGGTTTTAACTATTAAAGGAATTTACAACGAACGTGCAACTGCTCAAATTGCCACATTTGCTGTGCTTCAATTAGGAAAAACTGCCGAAGAAGCAACCAACTTAATTGACGAACGAATTGGAAATGTTATGAAAGAATTAGCATTATTCAATAAAGAAATTGTGGTTGAAACCGATATGATTTCATTTGTGCCAACTTATGATTATGCTGTTGATAAAAAGATTTTTAATCCGAAAACGTATAACGAAAAACCATCTGGATTTGAATTGAAAAAGAACATCTTAATCAAGTTTAGAAACAATAATGATTTTGATAAAATTCTATCAATTTGTGGCAAAAACGAAATTTATGATATTGCTAAAGTAGATTATGTAACTACCAATTTTGACCAAGTTAGAAGCTCAATGCAAAGAAAAGCTTTGGAAGTTTTTAAAGATCAGATGGCAAATTATTCACTAATTATGAATACCGATTTGAACAAAAAAGAAAAAATACTTCAAGAAGGTTTTAATGTAACGTATCCGATGGAAAGTTATAGAAGTTATCAAGCGTTTTCGCAAGCTAATGCTAATTTTGATCCAAAAAGTGAAGTCAATGTTATCAAGAAAAATACGACGCAATATTATAATCAAGCTTTAGTGAAAGACCACAATTTTGTTATGAATCCTGATATTACTGAACCAACTATTCAAGCATTTTACGATATCACAATTCGAATTAAACTTAAAGAAGACCAATTGCCAAAAAACACTATCATTAGAAACAATCGTTACTATATCATCACTGCAACTGGAGATATTAAATTGTTGAATTTATAATATCTGATATGAAAAAGATATTAATTTGTTTATTTGTTTTGGTTTCCAATTTAGTCAACGCACAACATTGTCCGTATGATTTTTCAGATATAATAGTTTTAAAAGTTCACACTAGAGAAAATCAGAATACGATTCCAAATTTGAAAGTAACTTTAGTCAAGAAGAAAAAAGATAAAGTAGTGAATAATAAAGCCTACATTTTAACTCAAAATAATAGATTCCCATTTTTATCTGACGAATATAGCGTAATCATTCCAAGTAGACTTGACATTGAAAATTACTATTTAAAAATTGAAAGTTTTTGCGAATATGGAAATAATGATTGGACTTTTTATGGAACTAAAGAAATTAAACTTACTGAAATTGATAAATTTCCATTGTGCGGAAATTATGATTTGAATGAATATTATGATTCTACCTTTGGTGAAAGAGTTTACAAACCAATAGAAGTCATACTCAGCAAAAAAAGTTGCGAAATAAATTAAATTCAAAATCCGATGAAAGAAATATCCTTCATCGGATTTTTTATGTAAAATTTTAAAACACTACTTTTGTCTTTCGCAGTCAATAAATCAAAATGCCAAACAGAAAGTCAGTAATCATTCAATTATTTTTTAGAAAAATTGCTCGCCGATTAGAATCCTTATTCTTCTTGGCAAAAACAATTTTGTCTGAACGTAATTTTATCTACTTATCGGCTGTTGCTGTTGCAATATCTTGCGCTTTGGCTGTTATTATTCTTAAAAGTTTTGCGCACAATGTTTTCATTTTTGCCAATTATGCTAATAAATATTTAAAGCTACCTTATGCCAATAGTATTTTTCCAATTATAGGTATTTTGCTGACTGTTTTTGTTATCAAAAAATTCCTTGATGGTTCAATAGAAAAAGGTAGTTCACGAATTCTTTACGCTGTTGCTAAAAAAGGTGGAATCATTCCTAAAAAACAAATGTACGCTCAAATCATAACAAGTTCATTAACTGTTGGATTAGGAGGTTCTGCTGGATTGGAAAGTCCGATTACAATTACAGGAGCTGCTTTTGGTTCTAATTTTGCTCAAAAATATAAACTTTCTCAAAAAGATAGAATTTTACTACTGGCTTGCGGAGTTGCTGCCGGAATTGGTGCAGCTTTTAATGCTCCAATCGCTGGTGTTTTGTTTGCAATAGAAGTCGTTTTGACCGATGTTAGTATATCTGCTTTTATTCCGATTATCATTTCTGCTGCAACTGGTGCTTTAGTTTCTAAAGTGCTTTTGAGTCAGGATGTTTTATTGAGTTTTGAACAAGAACAAAATTTTGATTTTCACAATACACCATATTACATTTTACTTGGGATTTTAGCTGGTTTAGTTTCTGTATATCATGCTCGAAATTTTAGAAAAGTAGAACATTTCTTTAGTCGATTTAAAAACAATACCTACAAGAAAGCTTTATTTGGCGCGACTATTTTAGCTGTTTTAATATTCTTTTTTCCAACACTTTTTGGTGAAGGTTATGAAAGCATGAAAACACTTTCAACAGCACATCCTGAAAGTTTACTTGAAAATACTTTATTAGAAAATAATAAAAGTAACGAATGGATTTTATTAGGATTTGTTGGTTTGATTGTCTTATTAAAATCTTTCGCAACTGGTTTAACATTAGGTTCTGGCGGAAATGGAGGTAACTTCGCTCCTTCTCTATTTGTAGGTTCTTATCTTGGTTTTTTTGTAGCAAAATTTATGGATTTGACGAACATCAATTCGCATCTTCCTGTTACTAATTTTACCATTGTAGGAATGGCTGGAATTTTATCTGGTTTATTTCATGCGCCTTTAACAGCCATATTTTTGATTGGTGAAATTACTGGAGGTTATGATTTAATGGTTCCATTGATGATTGTTTCTTCAATAAGTTTTGCGGTTTCCAAACAAATGGAACCTCATTCAATGGATGTTAAAGCATTGGCTGATAAAGGTGACGTTTTTACAAGTGATAAAGATAAAAATATCTTGCAAAGTATTGATTTCCTTGGATTAGTTGAAACTGATGTGAAAACAATTTCTCTCGACAAATCTTTAGAAAATCTTATCGAACATTTATCAAATGTAAACCAACAAATCATTCCTGTTTTGGACGATAGAAATAAATTATTAGGAATTGTAGATTTTGAAAATATACGTTCCATCGTATTTAATCCATATCGAATTAAATTCACAGAAATCAAAGAAATCCTTACTCAACCAAAAGAAATCATCAACCACGATGACGGAATGGAAACAATCATGGAGAAATTTGAAACTTCAAATCAACCTATACTTAATGTTACCAAAAACGGAAAATTCTTTGGCTTAATTTCTAAAGTAACTATTCTTGAAGCCTATCGCGAGCAATTAAAAGAAATGGTTATTGAGTAAATATTTAAATTCCAAAAATTAAATTCCAAATTCCAAACTTAAAATGTTGATTAAATCAATTGCAATTGAATTTTGTCATTGATATTGAATTTTGAAAAATTTTAATATCGGATAGATTTTAAATTTGCTTTATCCGATATTAATAAATATCTTTGCGTTGTTATGTGGAACATTGATATTAAATATAGAGAAGAATTACAATCAACATTCGATAGATTGTACGATAAAATGGCTGTTTTAAAAAAAAGCAGACCATTGCCAAACATTGCTTTGCAAAAAATTAAAGAATCATTATCTATTGAGTGGACTTATAATTCAAATAGCATCGAAGGAAATACATTGACGCTTCAAGAAACGCAAATGGTTCTTCAAGAAGGAATTACTGTAAAAGGAAAATCACTTCGCGAACATTTTGAGGCAAAAAATCACGAGAAAGCCATCAATTATTTGTTTTCTATTGTTGATGATAGTTATGAAATTCGAGCAATCGATATACTTTCTATTCATAGTTTAGTTTTAAACATGATTGAAGAAGATTTTGCAGGAAGAATTAGAAATGGAGGCGTTAGAATTTCTGGAGCCAATTTTGTTCCACCAAATGCCAATAAAGTTTCCGATTTATTAGATGATTTAATTGATTTTGTAAATACAAATCCATTGCAATTAAACGATATTGAGTTGGCTACAATCTTTCACCATAAATTTGTTTGGATTCATCCATTCTTTGATGGAAATGGAAGAACGGTAAGATTAGCAATGAATTTATTATTAATGAGAAAAGGTTTTCCGCCTGCTATTATTTTATCTAATGATAGAAAAAAATATTACGAAGCATTAAACCAAGCCAATAATGGAAATTATCAAAAATTAATGTTGCTAATGTGTCAGGCTCAAGAACGAACTTTAAATATTTATCTAAGTTCATTGCCCGATAATGATTATGATTTTCAAGAAATTTCCAATATCGTTAATGAACCTAATTCGCCTTATGGTCAAGAATACATAAGTCTATTGGCTCGTCAAGGAAAAATTGATGCTCACAAAGAAGGAAGAAATTGGTATACTACCAAAAAAGCAATTGAAGATTATATTGAAAATCGTCAAAGGAAGAGAAATATCAGTTAGCAGTGTTCAGTTGGCAGTTCGCAAACTGAACACTGACTACTGATTACTGAACACTATTTTGTTTTTTCTCCAACAAAATAATCATTAGTACTTTTAAACAATACATTAAAAGTGGTCAAACTTCCGTAACATCTTGTTATGTATTGTTGCAATTCAACTTTTTCAGCATTATCTAAGTTACTTGAATTTATTTTTTGCTCCATAACACGAAGTCGATCTCTAACCATAATTATCTTATTGAAAAAAGTATCGATTGGCACTTCTTTGTTTTGAGTTGGCGTTCCTGGTTCCATTACCAATTTTCCACCTTTCCATTTGTCTGCTATGGGAACAATTTGAGTTACATCACTCCATTTTTGAAGAATGTTTTTCAAAGTTTTCTCCACTTCATAAAAACTTACTGAATCTACTTCATCTTCCACAGCTTCAATTACTTCAAATTCACTGTCAACATCAATTGTTTCCAATCCGTTTTCAATAAAAGTTACCCAATAATGTTTAGAAGTTACATTGGTTACTACACCCAATCCAAATTCTGAATGCTTTATACGTGATCCTATTCCTAATATTTTCATCTTACTTATTTTTGATGCCCAAATATAAAATGTTTAATTGAATTTTTATTTTAGTACATTTATTTTTTTACTTGTTCCAACCTTTTTGAAAAAAACAACCTCTATACTTAAAGTTAATCACACATATTATTTACGATGAAATACTTTTACCTAATAACAGCATTTGTAATTTCAATACTTTCAAATGCTCAAAATACCATTACTATTGAAAAGAAAATACTCTTTGAACACAATCAATTTTTACTTACAACAAATGCTACATCAACATTAGACAGCTTAATCACAGTGGCTAATAAGTATTCCAATTATTCAATCAAAATTGTTGGATATACAGACCCTAGTGGCTCTTTAAAATACAATCAAAAGCTTTCAAACGATAGAGCAAAAACCGTTTTCGACTACTTTATTGATAAAAAACTAAATCAGTCTTTACTTTCCTATAAAGGATTTGGCATCGATAACAAGTCTGAAAACGAAACAATCCAAAGAAATACAACTGTGACATTTACAGCAAAATCGGAAGATTGCTATTACAAATTAAATTCACTTACTGGAAAAAATGGAACAGAGGTTTCTTTTAAATTAAAAAATGAATCGAATGCCGAATTTACTTTAGAAGAATATTTTTCGACACAAAGCATGATTCAGAATGAAAAGTTTGCTTTGGACATCAATGATGAAGTTTTAGAAACCGCAGGAATGATTGATATCGACTTAAAAGATATTAATCCGAATGACATTGAAGATGGGATTATTCAAGTTGCAATTCCCACAATTTCAAATGCCGTTTATGATGAAGAAATGACTCTTTGGGTTGAGGAAACCGATAAAGATGGAAGAAAACGTTGGAGAAATTTAAAACTAAAACCAAAATGGAATAATAACACAAAACGTTACGAATTCAATCTTAATGTATCCAATTTTAAAGGAAACAAAATATCCATTAATCTTGATAAAAACATTTATCGTGACCAATTTACTAAAGTCATAACAGGTAAAAAGAAAAAAGTAATCATTGTTGCTACAGAAAGAGAAGAGTTCTTTTATGATGTTTATCTAAGTTATGCCTCAGAAAAACAAAATGATTTAAAATTTTCTGCTCGAATGGATAAAACAGGTTTTGCCTTTGTAATTCCTAAAAATGTAAATCCAAAAAAACTTTATTTCACTGGAATTAATAGCTCTGGAAAAACAACTTTTGGACTTACCGTCTGCAAAGTTTCAAAATACAATAAAAAATATCCACTTTATAAATATATTCCGATATCAAGTGAGGATGCAAAAGATAAAGAAAAAGCTAAAAAGAAAGGTTTTTGGGAATGGTTAAAACGAATTTTTAATTAAAATCTTTAACAAATTCTTCTGTTCTGACTAATTGAATTTTGCTCATAAAATCGTATTTTTGCGTTTTGACTAAAAACATGCTAGAAAACGAAAATACAATTGAAGTTATTGGTGCAAGAGTTCACAACCTCAAAAACATTGATATTTCTATTCCAAGAGAACAACTTGTGGTAATTACTGGACTTTCGGGTTCGGGAAAATCATCTTTGGCTTTTGATACCATTTATGCCGAAGGACAACGCCGATATATAGAAACTTTTTCTGCATACGCACGACAATTTCTTGGCGGATTGGAACGTCCAGATGTTGATAAAATCGATGGACTTTCTCCTGTAATTGCTATCGAACAAAAAACTACAAGTAAATCTCCGCGTTCAACAGTTGGAACTATTACCGAAATATACGATTTTCTTAGATTATTATTTGCTCGTGCTGGAGATGCTTTTAGTTACAATACTGGTGAAAAGATGGTTTCTTATTCTGATGAGCAAATCAAGGAATTAATTAAGGAAAACTTCAAAGGAAAGCGTATTAATGTTTTAGCTCCAATCATTCGTGCAAGAAAAGGTCATTATGCCGAATTGTTCCAACAAATTGCCAAACAAGGTTTCGTAAAAGTTCGTGTGAATGGTAAAATTACCGACATCACAACCGGAATGAAACTCGACCGATACAAAACACACGATATCGAAATTGTAATTGATAGATTGCAAGTCGAAAACAATGAAGATACAGACAAAAGATTAGCAGAAAGCATCAAAACCGCAATGTATCATGGTGAAGATGTAATGATGGTTATCGAACATGAAAGTGATGAAGTACGTTTTTTCAGCAGAACTTTGATGTGTCCGACGACTGGGATTTCGTATCAAAATCCGGAACCCAATTTGTTTTCATTCAATTCTCCAAAAGGTGCTTGCGAACATTGCAATGGTCTTGGAATTATCAATGAAATCAATATAAAAAAGATTATTCCAAATCCCAAATTATCTATTAACAAAGGTGGATTTGCGCCACTTGGAGAATACAAAAATTCTTGGATGTTCAAACAATTGGAAATTATTGGTGAAAAATATAATTTCAAATTGACTGATGCCATCGAAACCATTTCTGAAGAAGCCATAGAAATGATTTTGAACGGCGGAAATGAAAAATTCTCAGTGGTTTCAAAAGCTGCTGGTGTTACCAAAGAATACAAAATTGATTTTGAAGGAATTGCTAAATTTATAAAAAGTCAGCACGATGATAGTAATTCAACTTCTATAAAACGTTGGGCAAAAGACTTTATGGACGAAATCAATTGTCCTGAATGTAATGGCTCTCGATTGAAAAAAGAATCACTTTTCTTCAAAATAAATGATAAAAATATAGCTGAATTATCAGCAATGGATATTTCAGAGTTGACTATTTGGTTTCAAAATTTGCCAAAAGAATTATCTGAAAAACAAAAAACAATCGCAACTGAAATCCTAAAAGAAATTAACGACAGACTAAAGTTTTTAATGGATGTTGGTTTGAATTATCTTTCTTTAAGTCGAAGTTCAAAATCACTTTCTGGTGGTGAAGCGCAACGTATTCGTTTGGCTACACAAATTGGTTCGCAATTGGTTGGAGTACTTTATATTTTGGATGAACCAAGTATCGGTTTGCACCAACGTGATAACGAACGATTGATTAATTCGTTAAAAAATCTTCGTGATATTGGAAATTCTGTTTTGGTTGTAGAACACGATAAAGACATGATTGAATGTGCAGATTATGTAATTGACATTGGCCCGAAAGCCGGAAAATTTGGAGGAAACATAATTAGTAAAGGAACTCCAAAAGAATTGCTGAAAGAAAATACCATTACAGCACAATATCTGAATGGAAAAATGCAAATTGAAGTTCCGAAAAAGCGTCGTGAAGGAAATGGAAAATCAATAAAATTAACTGGTGCCAACGGAAATAATCTTAAAAATGTTACTGTAGAATTTCAATTAGGTAAACTAATATGCGTTACAGGTGTTTCAGGAAGTGGAAAATCAACCTTGATTAACGAAACGCTCTACCCTATTTTGAACGCTCATATTTTTAATGGAGTCAAAAAACCAATGCCTTACAAGAAAATTGAAGGTTTAGAACATATCGACAAAGTAATTGATATCGATCAAAGTCCGATTGGTAGAACGCCTAGAAGTAATCCTGCTACTTACACCGATGTTTTTTCAGAAATTAGAAGTTTATACACAATGACTCCTGAAGCAATGATTCGCGGATATAAAGCAGGTCGTTTCAGTTTTAATGTGGCTGGTGGAAGATGCGAAACATGCGAAGGTTCTGGAGTTAGAACTATCGAAATGAGTTTCTTACCTGATGTTTATGTGGAATGTGAAACGTGTATGGGAAAACGTTTCAACAGAGAAACTTTAGAAATTCGTTATAAAGGAAAATCAATTTCTGATGTATTGAATATGACAGTTGATGAAGCGGTTGATTTTTTTGAAATAATTCCGAAAATATATAGAAAAGTCAAAACTATTCAAGATGTTGGATTGGGTTATATCACACTTGGTCAACAAAGTACAACACTTTCTGGTGGTGAAGCCCAACGTATAAAACTGGCAACCGAATTGTCTAAAAAGGATACCGGAAATACCTTCTACATCATGGACGAACCGACAACTGGTTTACATTTTGAAGACATTCGAGTATTAATGGATGTTATTCAAAAATTGGTTGATAAAGGAAATTCTGTGCTGATTATCGAACACAATTTAGATGTTATAAAACTAGCCGATTACATCATTGACGTTGGTATGGAAGGCGGAAAAGGTGGTGGAGAAATATTATGCACAGGAACGCCTGAGGAAATTATAAAAAATAAGAAAAGTTATACTGCGCAGTTTTTGAAAAAAGAGTTGAAAAATTAATTTTATAATATGGAAAATAATAATTCTTTAGCCATTTTTGAGAGCAAACAAATAAGAAGAAGTTACATAGAAGAAACTGAAACTTGGTATTTTTCATTAGTTGATATTATTGAGGCACTAACCGATTCAGTAAATCCTACAGATTATTTAAAAAAAATTAGAAAAAGAGATTTAGAACTTGGAAACTACATAGGGACAAATTGTCCCCAGGTAGCAATGCTGACAAATGGGAAAAACCGTAAAACTCTAGCTGGCAATGTAAAAGATGTATTACGAATAGTACAATCTATTCCTTCTCCAAAAGCCGAACCTTTTAAACAATGGTTGGCAAAAGTTGGGTATGAACGAATTCAAGAAATTCAAGATCCTGCACAAAGTATTGACAGAGCAAGAGAAAACTGGAAACAACACGGAAGAAGTGAAAAATGGATTCAGCAACGAATGATGGGACAAGAAACCCGCAATAAATTAACCGATTATTGGAAAGAAGCTGGAATTGAAGAGAAAAAAGATTTTGCAATTCTAACCAATATTATCCATCAAGAATGGACAGGTTTAAGTGTAAAAAATCATAAAGAAATTAAAAAATTAAAATCTCAAAATCTTCGTGATCACATGAGTGAAGCTGAGTTAATTTTTACAGCTTTAGCCGAATTATCAACAAGACAAATTGCAGAAAAAGAAGAAGCAAAAGGATTAATTGATAATGCAAAAGCTAGCAAAAAAGGTGGTGCAGTAGCAAAAAATGCACGCATAGAATTAGAACAAAACACTGGAAAAAGTGTTGTAACAGGTGAGAATTTTTTAGCACCTAAAAAAGATAATTAAATAATATAGCTTCTTTTTAATCAAAAAAATGTTCAAGAAAGCGCAGTTTTTGAAAAAAGAATTACTTTAGCACGTTTGCAAAAAAAATAAAATAATTAGATTATGTCAATTAACAATTACGAAAACGAAGACGAAAAAATACACGATAAATTAAAACAAAAAACTTGGAACGAAATTAGAACCAACGACTCATGGGCGATTTTTAAAATCATGTCAGAGTTTGTAAATGGTTATGAATCAATGGCTCGTATTGGTCCTTGCGTTTCTATTTTTGGTTCGGCAAGAACAAAACCTGAAGATAAATATTATTTATTAGCAGAACGAATTGCCTACAAAATCAGTAAAGCTGGTTATGGTGTAATCACTGGTGGTGGTCCTGGAATCATGGAAGCCGGAAATAAAGGCGCGCATCGTGGCGAAGGAACTTCTGTAGGTTTAAACATCGAATTGCCTTTCGAACAACATTTCAATCCTTATATCGATAAAGACAAAAATTTAAACTTTGATTATTTCTTTGTTCGTAAAGTAATGTTTGTAAAATACTCTCAAGGTTTCGTAGTAATGCCTGGTGGCTTTGGAACTCTTGACGAATTATTTGAAGCAGTAACTTTAATTCAAACTAAGAAAATTGGTAAATTTCCTATCATTTTGGTGGGAAGCGAATTTTGGTCAGGACTTTTAGATTGGATTAAAAATGTGATGATTGACAAACAAAAAAATGCCAATCCAGAAGATATGAATCTTATCAAAGTAGTAGATACCGAAGATGAAGTAGTTGAAGCTTTGGATAACTTCTACAAAAAATACAATTTAAGTCCGAATTTCTAACTTAAATTCCAATTATAAAATTCCAAATTCCAAAAAAATCTAAATTGGAATTTGGAATTTAATTTTTGAAAATTTTAATTTTATGTTTTTCAACTTTTTTATAATGTATTGGTTTGTTGGGCATAAATCTAAAATCAATCAGAATTACATTTTGATTTTGGCGAGTTATTATTTCTATTCTTGTTGGGATTGGAGGTTTCTGTTTCTTTTGGTTTTTTCAACATTACTGGATTATGTATCCGCAATGAAAATCGAACAAAGCAAGACTCCATTTGAACGAAAAATGTGGCTTTGGCTTTGTATTTCCATCAATTTAGGATTTCTAGGAATATTCAAATATTATAACTTTTTTGCCACTTCATTTGCAGAATTATTACAAGGTTTTGGATTGACAGCAAGTCCTATTTTATTAAAATTAATTCTTCCTGTTGGAATATCCTTTTATACTTTTCATGGCTTATCCTACATTATTGATATTTATTACAAACGAATAAAATCAGAAAAGAACTTTGTTGATTATTCCTTATTTGTAAGCTACTTTCCACTTTTAGTTGCAGGACCAATTGAACGAGCTACGCATCTTTTACCACAAATTAAAAGAAGACGTAAGTTTAATTTCGAAAAAGCAAAAGAAGGAATTTATCAAATCGTTTGGGGTTTAGTTAAGAAAGTTGTGATTGCCGATTCTTGCGCGATTTATGCTAATGAAATTTTTGATAATTATTCGACCATGAATTCTTTATCCTTAATTTTAGGAGCTATTTATTTCTCATTTCAAATTTATGGTGACTTTTCAGGCTATTCCGATATTGCTTTAGGAACCTCCAAATTATTTGGAATTGACTTATTGAAAAACTTCAATTATCCTTATTTTTCTAGAGATATCGCTGAGTTTTGGCGTCGTTGGCACATTTCACTTTCGTCATGGTTTAGAGATTATTTATACATTCCTCTTGGCGGAAGCAAAGGCAATAAATTATTTCAAGTTAGAAATACGTTCATCATCTTTTTAGTCAGTGGTTTTTGGCATGGCGCGAATTGGACTTTCATCGTTTGGGGTTTGATAAACGCTTTGTACTTTCTACCACTTTTATTATTAAATAGAAATCGAAAAAATGTTGATGCGTTTACTCTTGGTTTCAATATAGAATCAATTAGAATTCTATTCAATATTACCACAACATTTGCAATTACAGCCTTGGCATGGATATTTTTTAGATCCAAAACTATAACAGATGCGTATAATTATATTATCCGAATGTTTAGCGATTTACATTTCTCTGAACAATATTTCCGAATCGAACGTTACAGTCACAATTTAATAGCTTTAATTTTAGTTTTTGTTTTAGTTGAATGGAATAACCGAAATAGAATCGAACCAATTTCTGGTAAGTATAGTTGGTTAAAATTAGGTTTATGCCTAGCAGCAATTGTAGCATTAGGTGTTTTTTCAGATTACAAAGAATTCATTTATTTTCAGTTCTAATGAAGCAGTTTATACAATTTCTTTTAAAAGGTTTGGCAATTCTCATTCTTACAATGATATTGCTTGATGTGTTGTATACAACCGTTTACATGCAATCTAAATCTAGAAACAAAATCAGCTACATTTTTAGCTCTAAAGACAAAGATTTTGATGTCGTTTTTCTAGGTTCTTCTAGAGTAAACAATCATTTTGTTCCAAAAATTTTTAATGATCAAGGTTACAAAACTTTTAATTTTGGAATTACACGCTCAAGATTAGAAGAATCGGCGTTGATGCTAAAGTTGATGGTTGAAAATAACTATAAAATTGAAAATCTTATCCTTCAAGTTGATTTAAACATCAATACTAATGATCATTCAGAGGCTATTCGCTCCTTATTTATGCCCTATTTTCATACTTCAAAAACCATTAGAAATCACTACAAAGATATTCCAGAATACAATAAATTACTTTATATACCATTTTACCGATACCTTCATTATGATGCTCGTGTTGGTTTTAGAGAATTTTATCAGACTGCCATTCAAAAACCCACTAATTCCTTAGACAGAGATGGTTTTTATCCTTTAATGACCGATAAAAGACCAATGGTAGCTGCTGATTTATCTAAATATTACCCAAAGAAAAACAAAGCTTACGAAGAAATTAAAGCCATTTGTAAAGCAAATAATATCAACTTGATTGCCATGACCACGCCAATGTGTATGGAAACTATCAATAGAGATTATTTCAATCATATTAATAAGGTTTATCCAGAAATTCGTAGATTTGAAAATCTCGTAACTGAGGATAAGTATTTTTCTACATGTGGACACATGAATAAAGGTGGTGCAGAAAAATTTACAAAAGAAGTCTTTAATCTATTATTTAAACCCAAATCTAAACCTTGAAAAAAGTAACCTATATACTCTTTTTATTAAGCTTTTTTGCATCAGCTCAACATCATTCTAAATTTGTTGTCAATGTTGATCATGAAAAAAAGATGCTAAGCGTCTATCAAGAGTTGACCTATTTCAATCAATCTGCTGACACCATTAAATCCATCGTATTAAACGACTGGAATAATGCTTACTCCGATAGAAATAGTCCTTTAGGAAAAAGATTTTCGGATGAATTTGTTAGAAGTTTTCATTTAGCTTCCGAGAAAGAACGTGGTGAAACCAAAAATCTTACCATTATAGATGAATCAAAATCACTTCTAACATGGAACAGACCAGAAAATCACCCAGATTTAGTGGATGTTACCTTAAATGAAAATATTTTACCTAATCAAAAAAGAACATTTGTTCTCTCCTATTTTTTGAAACTTCCTGATGATAAATTCACTCGTTACGGATTTAATTCACAAGAAGGAATGGTGCTTAAAAATTGTTTTCTTACACCAGCAGTTTATGAAAACAAGTCGTTTAAAAAATATAGCAACCTAAATATTGATGATGCCTCAAATGCAATTTCTGATATTGATTTGCAAATTAATACTAATGATCATCAAGTAGTAAGTGATTTACCCCTAGAAAAGAAAGAGAACAATTCGTTTTACTTTTCGGGAAAAAAATATTCGTATTTCAATTTATATATCGAGAAAAACACCAGCTTTATGAGTTTTAAAAATGGTGATTTAGATATAGTTACAAATATTGAAGACAAAAAAGTAAGCGATATCAACAAAGCCATTATCGTAGATAAAGTGTTAACCTATGTAGAAGCGAATTTAGGAAAATATCAAAAATCTAAAATCACCGTTTCTCAAGTAGATTATGATACCAATCCTTTTTATGGATTAAATCAATTGCCTTCATTTATTAGCCCTTTCCCAGATGAATTTATCTATGAATTGAAGTTCTTAAAGACATTTTTGAACAATTATTTAAAATCTACTTTAAGATTAGACGCTAGAAAAGACAATTGGATTTATGATGCCATCCAAATTCATTACATGATGAAATACATCGATGAGCATTATCCAGATGCCAAAATGATGGGCTCGGTGGCAAAATTGAAATTGGTAAAAGGTTATCGATTAGTTTCTTTAGATTTCAACGAACAATACAGCTATTTCTATATGTTAATGGCGCGTAAAAATCTAGATCAACCTCTAGGCGATCCTAAAAACACATTAATAAAATTCAACGAAAAAATTGCTTCTAAGTATAGAGCCGGATTGAGTTTTAGATACCTATCTGACTATATTGGTGAGGAAAATTTGAAAAAAAGCATTAATGAGTTTGTCGCATATGCTGAAAAAAACCAAACAGATAGTGGCAAATTTGAAAGCATTATCAAAAACAATAGCCTAAAAAACACCGATTGGTTTTTTAATACTATTATCAATTCCAGAAAAATTGTCGATTATAAATTCGATAATGTTACTAAAACAACTGATAGTGTTTCTTTTACATTAAAAAACAAAACAGATGTAAACGTTCCAATTCCAGTCTATGGTATTAAAAATAAACAAATAGTTTTTAAAGAATGGATTGATAATCCAAGTGTTGATTCTACTTATACTTTTAAAAGAAACAATGCCGATAAAATTGTAATAAATTACAAAAATATCGTACCAGAATTCAATCAGAGAAACAATTGGAAATCGTTAAAACCATTCCGACTTAGCAATCGTCCAATCAAGTTTAACTTGATGAAAGACTTGGAAGATCCCAATTATAATCAAGTTTTGTATGTTCCAACTTTGGAATATAATTACTATGATGGTTTTATTCCTGGGCTTAATTTTCATAATAAAACCATTTTAGATAGACCTTTTACTTTCGATGTAAATCCTTCTTTTTCAACCAAAACTAAAGATATATCTGGAAGTTTTTCTTTTGTTGTAAATCAGTTCAATCGCGATAGTAACTTATTCTTGATTCGCTATGGTTTCAGCGGAAGCACTTTTCATTATGCTCCTGATGCCTATTATCAAAAAGTAAATCCTTTTGTGATTTTTCGCTTTAGAGAGGATGATTTAAGAAACAATCAAGGTAGAAGTATTGTTCTAAGACAAGTGTATGTTAATAGAGAGCCAAGCCAGTTTGTAAAAAACACTTTTGAAGGCAACTACTCTATTTTCAATGCTCGTTTTAGTAGCAGCAAAATTGAAATCACTAAAGCATTTGCTTATTCTACCGATTTGCAATTGGGTTCTCAATTTGGAAAAACATCGGCAAGTATTACTTTTAGAAGACTTTTTGACAATAATAGACAAGTTAATTTGCGACTTTATGGTGGCCTTTTCTTGTACAATAAATCAGAAAGTAATTATTTTAATTTTGCTCTTGATAGACCTACAGATTATCTTTTCGATTATAACTATTTAGGACGTTCTGAAAGTACCGGTTTGTTCAGTCAACAATTTATTGAAGCTGAAGGTGGATTCAAATCCAAATTATCTAATCCTTTTTCAAATCAATGGATTACAACTCTTAACGGAAGTTTTAATGTATGGAATTGGGTAGAAATTTATGGTGATTTAGGATTTTTAAAAAACAAACAACAAGATGCACGATTTGTGTATGATAGTGGAATTCGCTTGAATCTAGTTACCGATTTCTTCGAACTATACTTTCCAGTTTATTCTAACAATGGTTGGGAAGTTTCTCAGCCAAAATATTCTGAAAAAATACGTTTTATAGTAGCTTTTAGTCCAAAATCTTTGATAGGTTTATTTACTCGAAAATGGTTTTAATTCTCAAAATTTAAATTCATTTTTTAATAATTTACATTAAAATTTAATGTTTTTATAAATATTTCCTATTCAAAGGCTATTATCAAGCATTTTAATTATCAATAATTAAATTATATTTTTTTCACAGAATTACAATTATTACTACTTTTTCATTAAATTTGTTTCAAATGTTTAAATTTTATTTTTTATAAGTAACATATGGTATCGCCTTTTTAATCATTGGTGTTTGTTTGCAACAAACTTCTTGCTAGTGGCGATTTCATAAGAAATTCCTTTTCAGTTATGACCGAAACACAAAACAAAGTCGAAATTACTTTTGAAGATTTTAAAACCGAAGTTTTAAACGATTATAAAATTGCCACTATCAGTAGAGAATGTAGTCTATTAGGTAGACGTGAAGTCCTAACTGGAAAAGCCAAATTTGGTATTTTCGGTGACGGAAAAGAAGTACCACAATTAGCCTTAGCTAAAGCGTTTAAAAATGGTGATTTCCGTTCTGGATACTATCGTGACCAGACTTTTATGATGGCAATTGGAGCAATGAATATCGAACAATTCTTTGCCGGATTGTATGGTCATACCGACATCAATTTCGATCCTATGAGCGCTGGTCGTCAAATGGGTGGACACTTTGCAACACATTCTTTAGATGGCAAAGGAAATTGGAATAATCTTACACAACAAAAAAATTCAAGTGCCGATATTTCTCCAACTGCTGGGCAAATGCCAAGATTGTTGGGATTAGCTCAAGCTTCTAAAATTTTCAGAAATGTAAAAGGATTAGAAGACAAAACTAATTTTTCAATCAACGGAAATGAAGTAGCTTGGGGTACCATTGGAAATGCATCAACTTCTGAAGGTTTATTTTTTGAAACAATTAATGCTGCTGGTGTTTTACAAGTGCCAATGGTAATGAGTGTTTGGGATGATGAATACGGAATTTCTGTTCATGCCAGACATCAAACAACTAAAGAAAATATATCAGAAATTCTTAAAGGGTTTCAACGTGATGAAGATAATAATGGTTATGAAATTCTTACTGTAAAAGGTTGGGATTATCCAGCTTTAGTAGCCACTTACGAAAAAGCTGCAGCCATTGCTCGTGAAGAACATGTACCTGTTTTAATTCACGTTCAAGAATTGACGCAACCACAAGGACATTCAACTTCTGGTAGTCACGAACGTTATAAAAATGCTGAAAGATTAGCTTGGGAAGCTCAGTTTGATTGTTTAGCTCAAATGCGCAATTGGTTAGTCGATAATAATCTTGCGACTACAGAAGAATTAGATGAAATCGATAATCAAGCTAAAAAAGACGTTTTAGAAGGTAAGAAAAATGCTTGGACAGCCTTTGTTGCACCATTAAAAGAAGAACAAAATGAATTAGTTGCTTTACTTACATCGATTGCTGCTTCAAGTGCTAATAAAGTTTTTATTGATCCTATTATCAATGACTTAAAAAGCATTAAAGAACCTATTCGCAAAGATATTCTTACAACAGCAAGAAAAGTTTTAAGAATGATTTTATCTGAAAGTGGTCAACCGCAATTAGCTTCTTGGATTACAAATTATATTGCAAAAATTCAACCTAAATTCAGTTCGCATTTATTTTCTGAATCCGACAAGAACATTTTAACCTCATCTGAGGTTGCTCCTACTTATGATGCTGCTGCAGAAGAAGTTGATGCTCGTTTGGTTTTAAGAGATAACTTCGATGCTATTTTCTCTAAATATCCAGAAACTTTAATTTTTGGAGAAGATTCTGGGAACATTGGTGACGTTAATCAAGGTTTAGAAGGAATGCAAGAAAAATATGGTGAACTTCGTGTTGCCGATGTCGGAATTCGTGAAGCAACCATTCTTGGTCAAGGAATTGGTATGGCAATGCGTGGTTTACGTCCTATTGCTGAAATTCAATATTTAGATTATTTGTTGTATGCCATTCAAATTATGAGTGATGATTTAGCAACACTACAATACAGAACTGCTGGAAGACAAAAAGCTCCATTAATCATCAGAACTCGTGGTCACCGTTTAGAAGGTGTTTGGCATTCTGGTTCACCAATGGGAATGATTATCAATGCAATCCGTGGAATTCATGTTTTAGTTCCTAGAAATATGACTAAAGCTGCAGGATTTTACAATACGTTATTAGAAAAAGACGAACCAGCTTTAGTAGTAGAATGCCTAAATGGTTACCGTTTGAAAGAAAAAATGCCAACCAATTTAGGTGAATTCAAAACTCCTATTGGTGTTGTAGAAACTATTAAAGAAGGTAGCGATATTACTTTAGTGTCTTATGGTTCAACTTTAAGATTAGTAGAACAAGCTGCTAAAGAATTAGAAACTGTTGGAATAAGTGCAGAAATCATTGATATTCAATCGTTATTACCATTTGATATCAATCACGATATTGTAAAAAGTGTTGCCAAAACGAATCGTTTGTTAGTAATTGATGAAGACGTTCCTGGTGGAGCTAGTGCTTATATCTTACAAGAAATTGTAGAAGTTCAAAATGCTTATCAACATTTAGATAGTGCACCTCAAACATTAGCGTCAAAACCACATCGACCTGCTTATGGAACTGATGGCGATTATTTTTCTAAACCATCTGTTGAAGATATCTTTGAAAAAGTTTATGCTATTATGCACGAAGCAAAACCAAAAGTTTTTCCAAGTTTATACTAAACTCATCAGCAATATACAAAAAATGACCTTGTTGTGGGATATATTACCAAAAAATCGTAGAAAAAATGATTAACTTAAAACCAACGGAAAGATGAAAAAAAAGTTAAAACAAATTCCAAAGACATTACTTTTATGTCTAATTATCTTTTTTACAAGCTGTAATAAAGACGAACTTTATGAAGCCGACAATCTGTCAAAAACAAAAGCAACTTCACGCTTTGTAACATTTAATGAACTCAAAAAGAACCAAAAAGCATTTGGAGAGTTTCAAGAAATTGAACAGAAAGTTAGTTTAGCTAAATCCTCAAGCCAAGCTGGATTAAGTTCAAGACTTGTTTATCTAAGTCAATATAATTTTTCAATTGATACCGATAAAATACTTTTGATAGAAAATGGAGATTATAAATCGTATACTTTTGCTGTTTACAGAGATGACGAAACAGAGAAAACAGAAAATCTTGTAATTACTCAAAAGAATAATGAAATAAATGCTTATTTGTCAAAATACACTTTAACAGAATTCGAAAAGCAAAAAATTGAAAATAAGGAATATCTTGATTTGACCAACAAAACAGAAATAACAAAACTACAAAATGAAACATTCGTTGGTCCTTGCGATCCTGTAGTTTTAAAAATTGAAGCCGTTTATAATGAAAATGGTGAAATGATTGGTAGTATAATATATTGGTTTTTTCCATGCAGTGGAAGTGGATCTGGTGGAGGTGGCGGCGAAAGTTCAGGTGGTGGTAGTTCGACAGGAGGAAGTAGTAGTTCGACAGGAGGAAGTAGTTCGACAGGAGGAAGTGGATCAGGCAATAGTGGAGGTTTAACTAGTGGTAGTAACAATCCTGGAGACGGATGGTTTGGAAGCGTTGGTGGAGGAGCATATACTGGAGGAGGTTCTTCGGAAAGTAGTGGCGCTGGTGGTCCAAATCCTAACAACTATCAAGACCCGAGTATATCTGA
>LNDX01000018.1 GCA_001464475.1 Flavobacteriaceae bacterium Ga0077528
AGTAGGTAAAGAAGCTACGTTTGCTATAGGAGCAATAGTATCGTCAACAATTACTGTTTGAGTTTGAGTTGAAGTATTTCCGTTACCATCATTGTAAGTCCAAGTAATGTTATAAGTTCCTTGAGCATTGTATGTTAAAGGTGAAGCTGTTGTACCAGTAATAGTTCCAGCACAAGCATCAGTTGCAGTAGGAGCCGTTACAGACGCAGAACATTGACCAGTTACAGTTGGTAAAGAAGCTATGTTTGCTATTGGAGCAATAGTATCATCAACAACTACAGTTTGAGTTTGAGTTGAAGTATTTCCGTTACCATCATTGTAAGTCCAAGTAATGTTGTATGTTCCTTGGGCATTGTATGTTAAAGGTGAAGCAGTTGTACCAGTAATAGTTCCAGCACAAGCATCAGTTGCAGTAGGAGCCGTTACAGTAGCAGAACATTGACCAGTTACAGTTGGTAAAGAAGCTACGTTTGCTATAGGAGCAATAGTATCGTCAACAACAACTGTTTGAGTTTGAGTTGAAGTATTTCCGTTACCATCATTGTAAGTCCAAGTAATGTTATAAGTTCCTTGAGCATTGTATGTTAAAGATGAAGCAGTTGTACCAGTAATAGTTCCAGCACAAGCATCAGTTGCAGTTGGAGCTGTTACAGTAGCAGAACATTGACCAGTTACAGTTGGTAAAGAAGCTACGTTTGCTACTGGAGCAATAGTATCGTCAACAATTACAGATTGTGATTGGAATGATTGGTTACCTCTATTATCAGTATAAGTCCAAAGGATTGAATATGTTCCTTGAGCAGAATAAGTTAATGGATCTGTGGTAGTTCCATTAATAGTTCCCATACAATTATCAGTTGCAGTAGGTGTTTGTGTAATATTTACTGAACATTGTCCTGAAATTGTAGGTAATGTTGTTACGTTTGCTACTGGAGCAGTCGTATCTGTAATAGTAACTGTTTGAAATTGGTTAGAAGTATTTCCGTTACCATCATTGTAAGTCCAATAAATTTGGTAAGTTCCTTGAGCATTATATGTCAAAGGTGAGTTTGTAGTTCCAGTAATTTGACCATAACAATTACTTGTTGCTGTTGGAGCAGTTACAGTTACAGAACATTGAGCCGTTATAGTTGGTAATGATGCAACATTTGGAACCGGTGCAGTACAATTTGTATTTATTGTAAATGTTCTTGCACTAGTTGTTGTTGAATTACAAGTATTGAATACAGTTACATTTGCTGTTCCTGCAGTTGCAACATCAGTTGCATTGATAGCAGCAGTTAATTGAGTTGAACTAACAAAAGTTGTTGTTCTATTTGCTCCATTCCATCTTACAATTGATTCTCCACTAACAAAGTTTGAACCATTTACAGTTAAAGTAAAGGCACCAGAACCTGCAAGTCTAGAAGTTGGATTAACTGAGTCATTTGTTGGATTTGGTTTTACAGTAACAATAACTTCATCTCTATTACTTTTTACAGCACCTAATTTCCAATTAAAAAATTGAAAGAAAGTTCCTGTTCCACTATTTCCAGTTATTGATATATTACCACTTGTTATAGGATAAGTAATTCCAGTTGTAGCTCTAATCAATGTATTACTTGTTCCCGAAAGTTGTCTTGAAACTAATCTTAAACCATTTGCTACTGGTAAAAAGAAATCTAAATCGATATCTTTACTTCCGGTAGTTGTTAATCTAATTACTTTTGATTCAAGCATTACACCTGAGCTGTTTTGTAATTCTACTAAAATGTCACCAACTACAGTATTGTTTATAGCTACTGATTTTAGTTTAGTTGGAGTGGTACAATTGAATATTAAATATCTATTTGCTAGAGCAGTATTAGTTGCACCAGTTCCAGAAACAGTTGCAGGACCAACATTTGCTGGAGTTACTTCTCTTTCAACCCAATATGATGTATTTGATGTTAAAGCTGGCGTAGTATAAGCAGCAGTTGAAGCTAAAGGAGTTGTTGATGTAGCACTATTATACCATCTTATTGTGCCAGTTCCAGTTGCAGATAAGGCAGCAGTTTGTCCTGTACAAATTGTTACATCACTTGCTGTTGGTACCGATGTTGAAGGTACCATAGTAACATTAAGTGTAGTAGTAGCATTATTTGTTAAAGTAACAGATATTGTTTGTGTGGCATAACCTGGAGCTTCAAAAATTACATTGTAAGTTCCAGCAATTTGAACTTTGTGATAATCACCTTTTGTGGGAGAAGTTTCAACCCATGAACCAAAGTTATCAAATGTTCCTCCAATATACACTTTTGCATGTATTGGATTCCCAGATTGATCAGTAACTATACCATGTAAACCGTAACTAGCTTGTTTTACAAAGTTTAATAATGCTTGTCTATTTCTATCCCAAAAGAAAGGTAAATTTGCAGCAGCAGGAGTTTTTAAATCTGAAATTTCAACCGTTATTTCTTTGCTATGATCAAAATAGTTGCTGGCATCTTGTCGTCCGCCATAAACAGAATACCATGCTGCACCGTTTGTTGTACCGGGAAATTGACCCGTATTATAAACAGCATCCATATAATTTAAATTCCCATCAGCAGTTTGACACAATTGTGCGTATTCTATAGAAACAAATTTAAAGTAAGTATCATGTGGATGATAACTAAAGTTTCCTGTTCCTGGAGTATTAGAAGTATCTAATGGGAAATTTATAACTTCTGTTCCTCCATGGTAGTTTGCTGCCAAAACAAAATTTCTAGTTGCTTGAAAATTCATAAAAGCAACTGTTTCTAATTGGTAAGCATTTCCATCGTCATGTAACCCACCGATTGCGTCAGCATAATTTCTATTTAAATCTACACCCAAAGAATTTGCTCTTGTAGGAGTATTTGTAGCTCCACCAGGATTATAAATATCATTACTAATAGTTTTGTATGATCCATCTGGATTTGCAAGTGGATTTATGTATAATTCAGTTCCATTAACTAAGTTAGTAATTTCAGATAATGAGCCGTAATTAGTTAACAAATAATCAATAAAACGAAGCATTGTAGGGTAACCAGTAATTTCGTCACCGTGCATTGAAGAAGTATAGAAAAACTCTGGTTCTGTTTCATCAGTACTTGCATTATCAGAAATTTTCAGAACGTACAATGTTCTTCCAAGAGCAGTTGTCCCAATACTTTGTAAAGTACATAAACTTGGATATGTAGCTGCCCAATATTGCATTTTTGCTACGTATTCAGAATATCTAGGATAAGCATCCCATGTAGTATCCCATGCAGCTGCAGCTCTATTTGCTGTAAGATCCTGAGGGATTTCGTTGTCTTCAGCAGTAACTTCATAAGCCAATCCATAAGTTAAGAACTTCTGAAATTGCTCTTTGTTAGCATAAACTTCTGCTTTCAATTCATTTTCATCCACAGCTTTATGGCTGACAGATACAATTCTATTGATTTCTAAGAACTGCGCTTTACTATTTGCTTTAAAAGTAAAAATGACTTCACCTTTTTCTTTCAAATAATACATTGCTTTTTCGTAAGAACTACCTTTCTGCGCAAAAGAAGCGCTTGAAAATAAGATAGTTAACAATAATACAAGAGTAAATTTTTTCATTTTATTAGGGTTTTGAACGACAAACCTAAAAAATACTTCTTTTCTGACAAAATATTTTATCGATAAAATGCATATAATATCGATAAAATGCATAAAATAATATTTAATGAAATATTTATCTTACAAATAGTAATTTACGTTCTTTTTGTAGTCTACTTTATCACATCTAAAAAAACTGCGCAAAGTCAGGAGACATTTGCGCAGTTTTCAATGGAATACTTTGAGGAATTTGTTTGAAACTAAAATTTTCCTTGATTTTTTGTATACGAAATGCAATTCTATGAATCTGGCATATTTTAGATATATTTATTTTCTAAAAAAAAAATGACTTTAAATCATTTACAAATTTTTTGTTATCAAAACCCTTTACCTTTTTTGTAATTAGAATTTCTTTAGAATTTTTAAAAATTTTAGACATAAAAAAAACGGTTTAGCGTACACTAAACCGTTGATTTTTAAAACTTAATTCGTAGTAGCGAGGACGGGAGTTGAACCCGTGACCTCAGGGTTATGAATCCTGCGCTCTAACCAACTGAGCTACCTCGCCTGATGTGGCATTCCCTGAATGCGGGTGCAAATATAAGACTAATATAACATTGTCCAAATAATAAATTGAAAAAAAATATTTTTTTTCTTGACTGCTTTTTTAAATAAAAATTATATATTTCGCAAAAAATTACATTATGTCACCAAAAGTACGTTACGAAATAGAATTTCCTATAAATTCTTCTCCTCAATTACTATATCAATATATATCAACTCCTTCTGGATTACAAGAATGGTTTGCTGATATTGTAAATTCTAGAGGAGAGTTTTTTACTTTTGAATGGGACGACACAGAAGAGCATGCTCGACTAGCCTCCAAAAAAACTGGCGAAAAAGTAAAATTCAAATGGATTGATGATAACAAAAAAGATACAGAATACTATTTTGAACTTAGAATTTTAGAAGATGAAATTACTAAAGATGTCTCTTTAATGGTTGTAGATTTTGCAATTGAAGAAGAATTAGACGAATCTAAGCAGCTTTGGGAAAATCAAGTTTCCGATTTAAAACATGTTATTGGTTCTGTTTAGAAATCATTTTTAAAACTTATATTTGTCCCGTCTTATTCTAATAAAGAGACGGGATTTTTTTATGATTAATTACAACGGCGAAATTCAATCTTCAGACACTACTTTGTCTAATCTTAATAGAGGTTTTTTATATGGTGATGGTGTTTTTGAAACACTAAAAATCGTAAATAATAAAATCTTATTTATTGAAGATCATTATTTTAGATTAATGGCTTCTATGCGAATTGTAAGAATGCAAATCCCAAACAATTTCACTTTAGAATACATAGAAGAGCAAGTTTTGAATTTGGCGAAAGCTAATAATTGTGAAAATTCAGCTCGTGTAAGATTAACCGTTTTTAGAAACGATGGCGGATTTTATCTACCACAAACAAGAACTGTTTCATTTTTAATTCAAGTTTCACCATTAAATGAAACTTATTATTCCTTTTCCGATGCAATGTATGAAGTAGATTTATACAAAGATTTTTACATCACAAAGCAATTACTTTCTACTATCAAAACTACCAATAAGATGATAAACATAACTGGTAGTATTTTTGCCGATGAAAATGATTTGCAAAATTGTTTGCTTCTAAACAATGAAAAAAACGTAGTCGAAGCATTGAATGGAAATCTCTTCATGTTAATTGGAAATCAATTGATAACACCATCTATTGAAGACGGCTGTTTAAATGGTATCATGAGAAAGCAAGTACTCCAAGTTGCAAGAAAAATTGAAAACATTGATGTTTTAGAGCAACCAATTTCACCTTTCGATTTACAAAAGGCTGATGAGTTATTTATTACCAATGTGATTATAGGGATTCAACCTATTACAAAATACCGCAAAAAGGAATACAAAAGTGATTTGTCTAAAGTGCTATTGGAGAAAATTAATGACTTAATTTAGAATTGGATTTTCTGGTGCGTTAGACCAAATAACATATTCGCCACCTAATTCGATAATTTTTTCTTTCCAAAATTGCTTTGAAGATTTACTTAAAATAGCAGCTTCATAATTATTGGAGGTAATTATCCATGAGTTGGCTTGCAGTTCATCTTCAAGTTGACATGAACCCCAACCGGTGTAACCTAAGAAAAAGCGAATATCTTCTTTATTGATTTTACCATCGTTGATTAAGTTCTTGGTCAATTCAAAATCGCCACCCCAAAAAATTCCATTTGAAATTTCAATACTATTTGGAATCAACTCAGGAATAGTGTGAATGAAATATAAATTGTCTTGTTCCACTGGTCCGCCATTGTAGATGACAAATGAACCGTTAATTTCTGGAAGCAAATCGTTGATGGTATATTCAAGAGGTTTGTTCAAAATAAATCCGACAGAACCTTCTTCGTTATGGTCGGCCAATAAAATAACAGACCTATTAAAAGATAAGTCGCCAATTATGGATGGTTCTGCTATTAAAAGTTGTCCTTTTTGGAGTTTTTCAGATGTCATTTTGACGCAATTTTAACTAAAAGTACGAATAAAAGTTTTAAAACCAAATTTTATAGCAAAAAAAAACCATTCGATGAACGAATGGTTTTCTATATCAAAGATAAACTAGATTAGTTTACAGAACCTTCTAAGTCTGCTCCAGCTTTAAATTTTACTACATTTTTAGCAGCGATTTTGATAGTTTTTCCTGTTTGAGGATTTCTTCCGTCTCTAGCAGCTCTTTTAGATACTGACCATGATCCGAAACCTACTAAAGATACTCTTCCACCTTTTTTCAAAGTTGATCCTACGTTTCCTAAAAATGATTCTAAAGCTAATTTTGCAGCTGCTTTTGTAATTCCTGCGTCAGCAGCAATAGCATCGATTAATTCTGATTTGTTCATAATAATAGTTATTAATTGTTGGTTAAACTTTTTTGTTAATCAAAACAAATTTAGTAGAAATTACAGACTACACAAGTGATAGAGGTCATTTTTGCTAATTTTGTTGATAACTCGGTATATTTGTTAATAAAAGTGACGATTTTAGATGAGAAATCCTTGTTTTTTCAATGATTGCAACACCTTACACCGCTTTTGCATCTGTCGAAAATGATATTCCGTTTAACAGTTCGAAGCTTTTCATTCTCTTTTTTCCAGGAAATTGTAGACTTAGGATTTCTAAAAATCCATTATTAACAGCTATTTTGATTTCTTTCTTTGTTGTAATGATACTTCCAACTTCTAAATTATGCGATTCTCCTACTAATTTTGCTTCGTATAGTTTTACATTCCATTCTTCTGTTCCATCTTTAAAGAAACACCAAGCACTTGGATAAGGAGATAATCCTCTTATTAAGTTATAAATTTCAACACCTGATTTAGAAAAATCAATTTTACAATTTTCTTTATTTAATTTGTAAGCTGTTTTAATATCAGATGAATCGGTTTGAATTGTGGTAACAACATTTCCTTTTTCTATTAATGCTAGTGTTTCAACAACAGCTTCACTTCCAATTGCCATTAATCGGTCATGTAATTCTCCAGCACTTTCTGTAGATGAAATTGGAGTTTCTTTGCTCAAAATCATTGCACCAGTATCAATTTTATCATCAATAAAAAAGGTGGTAACTCCTGTTTTAGTTTCTCCATTTATTATTGCCCAGTTAATTGGCGCTGCACCACGATAATTAGGTAGGAGTGAAGCATGTAAATTAAAGGTTCCTAATGAAGGCATTTTCCAAACTACTTCGGGCAACATTCTAAAAGCAACTACCACTTGTAAATTGGCATTCAAACTTTTCAATTCCGCTAAAAAATTTTCGTCTTTTAAATTGGTTGGTTGCAATAAATTCAAATTATTTTCTAAAGCATATTCCTTTACTGCGGAATATTTTATTTTTTGTCCACGACCTGCTGGTTTATCGGCTGCTGTTATCACTCCAACAACCTCGTAGTTATTTTTAATTATGGTATCCAAAATGCCAACAGCAAATTCTGGAGTTCCCATAAATACGATTCTTAATTTTTCCATTATGATTATTTTTTAAACCGCATAGAAATCATAGTTTTTTTTGGTTAAGTCGTTTCACTCTATATAGATTTCATAGTTTTATCTATGTAAAATAAAATGTCTATGAAACCTTAACAACTATGTTTTTCTATGATTCTATGTGGTTATTTTTTTTATCGAATATAAATTATTTGGCTTAACAATAATAGTATTGTTTTCCATTAAATTTTGAAGTGCAAAGATAACATCGTCTTTTGGATATTTGGTCAACTTTTGAATATCTCTCGAACTCATTTCTTGAATTTTCAATAAACCAATTATTTTATCTGATAAACTTGAAGTATCCGTCTTGTTTTTCTTTTTGGAAATACAATAAGAGCAAACACCACAATCTTTTTTGATTGTTTCTCCAAAATATTCTAAAAGCAATTTACTCTTACAAGTTTTTTCTTCCTTTATATAATGTAGTACTGATTTTAGTTGTTCAGTTTTTAATTGATTTTGTGCTTCAAGATATTTTACAACTCGGCTAATCGTTCGTTCATCTTCGCGAACTTCATTGAATGTGAGCGTGGCATCATTGTTTTTAGCATGCAATTCGATTACATGTTTTTCATTTAATTTATGAAGAATAGCTAAAACCTTGCTTTCATCACAATTGGATTTTTTGGCAATCAAAGAAATGTTAATCACCGATTGTGATTCGTAAACTCCTGGATTGGTTCGTAAAATAGTTAAAATGACTTCTCCATCTTGCGGATTCAAACTCATGTAACGAATAACTTCTTTAGACGGAATTACAAATTGTAAAGTGATTTTTTCAGTAAACTCTTGTGATAAACTGATGATTCCTTGTCCATCTAAAAATTGTAAAGCATTGTAAACTTTTAAAACAGGAAAGCTGTATTTTGTACAAAAATGATTGATATTAAAACTGAATTTCTCGTCAATTCCTTCGCCGTAAGCAATTTGGAAATAGTTGCAGAGTTTTACAAAAACCAAATTCAAGAATGCTTTATCTGATAAAACACTAAGAAATTGCGCCTCAACATGAATCACATCGGAAGGATTGGTAAGTAAAACTGCAAATGCTTTCTCGCCATTTCTTCCAGCGCGTCCAGCTTCTTGATAATAGTTTTCGAGATTGGGTGGAATGTGTAAATGAATAACTGTTTTTACATTGGCTTTATCAATTCCCATTCCGAAGGCGTTGGTGGCAACCATGGTTTGTACTTTTTCATCCATCCAAAGTTTCATGTGATTTTCTTTATCTTTTGAAGATAAACCTCCATGATAATAAGTTGCCGAAAATCCTAAAGATTCTAATTGTTTAACGGTTTCTGAACATGATTTTCTATTGGTAACATAAATGATTGATGGTTGCGGATTTTTCTTCAAAATTTGCTCCATCAAATGCAATTTATCTTCTACATTAAAAACCATATACGCCAAATTTTCTCTAGCAAATGATTTTACAAAAATCGAAGGATTGTCAAGTTGCAATTGTGTAATGATATCTTCCTGAACTCTTTTAGTTGCCGAAGCTGTTAGTGCCAAAAAAGCTACTTTCGGAAAATATTCTTTGAGTTTGGAAATTTTTAAATAGGCTGGTCTAAAATCGTGACCCCATTGCGATACACAATGTGCTTCGTCAATAGCAATTAAATTTATAGGAAGACCTTTTATACGTTCTAAAATCCAATCACTTTGTAGTCGTTCTGGCGATAAATAGAGAAATTTATAATTTCCATATTGACAATTATCTAATAAGTCAATGATTTCATCTGATGCAATTCCGCCAGTTAATGCAATGGCTTTGATTCCTTTGTTTTGCAAATTTTGAACTTGGTCTTTCATCAAAGCAATTAATGGTGAAATGACCAAACAAATGCCTTCCATCATCATGGCTGGAACTTGAAACGTAATTGATTTTCCGCCTCCAGTTGGCATTAATCCAAAAGTGTCTTTTCCTATTAAAACGGAGGCAATTATGTCTTCTTGCGGAGTTCTAAACGCATCGTGATTCCAATATTTTTGAAGGATTTCTAATGGTTTAGACATTGTATTCAATTACGAATTAGGAATTTAAAATTAGGAATATTTCGTAAAAGTAGTAAAAACAATAAATATAATAGAACTTAGAGGTTTTTTGAATAAAGTGATTGTGCTTTCAAAATAGAAATTGGCGTTTCTAAAAAATAATTTAATTGCCAATTTTGAGTTTGTTGCGCTTGTTTATTTTCAGTTTTATCCCAAGAAGGGTAAACTCTAAATCCTAATTTTCCTTTTTTAGATTGACTTTGAAGATATCCTTTTTCTTCTAAAACTTTTTTAGGAAAAACAAATTGTCCAAAGGAACTTGGAGTTTCACAATTAATAATCACAAAGTCAAAGTCATCGGTTGATGAAAATGGCTGAATTGGTTTTTCATCAATACGTTTCCATGAAGTAACGAATTGTCCAATTTTGGTTGGTGTGATTTTAGATTTTCGAAAAATAATTTTTGAATTGTTGAGTTCAAATTGAGCAGCACAATACTCTTGGCTTTCTTTTTCTATAATGAGATTACGGATTTTTAAATCCAGTTTTTCAAAAACTAAGCTTGAAGTCTTTTCTAGTTCTTGAAACGTCATTTATTTTAAAGCTTCTAAAATATAATTAGTACGTTCCTCAACCGTTCCTTTTGGAACTTCGATTAAGTTGTAACCATATTTTTCATAAGTTTCTACAAGATGATTGTAGATTAATTTGGCTTGTTCGTAGTTTTCATAACGCTCGTCATCGCTAACGTATATTTCTTCCCATGGTGGAAGGATGAAAATTCTATCATAATTATGGTCGCGACAAGCTTGATCAAAAAAGGAGGGATAACTATCGCCAATATAATGCATGTAAGCCAAAACATCTGGAATTCCTCTGTCTAGGAAAACTGTTTTGTGAGGTTCGTTTTTGGCGTTTTGGAATTGTTTTTTTCTTCCTTCAAGGAGTAATTCACTGAAAAGTAGTGGTTTTTCTAAAAAAAGTTGTTCGATACCTTGTTTTTGTGCTTCGCTAATAATTTCGCGCGAAACCTCTGGATAACAACAATGTCCTTTTGATAATAAATTATCTATGATTGTTGTTTTTCCAGTTCCTGGACCGCCAATAATAACTACAATTTCTTTTTCCAAAATTTTTGAAATAAGGCGCAAATTTATTGAATTGTTTTAGATAATTGAGGTTGTTTTGTAATTTTATTTTCTATTCGATGCAATTACAGATTAGCCCTGATTGTAGTGGCACGAAGTAGAACGAAAAGCAGGAATAAGGAAACCAAGAAAGCCCAACCCATTCGCTCCTAAAAAAAACTAAAAACTAAACAAATTGTAATATCAAAAATGTATATTTGCGTTTATTTTAATTTCAAGAATGGATAAGAAGACGGAAGAATTTTACATTCGGCTGAAGGAAGAATTGGGAAATACTTCTGAGTGGCCAACAGAATACCTTTACAAATTTATTGTGCCAACTGATGCTAAAAAAATTGAGGAAGTTGAAAATGCTTTTGACAATATGGGCGCAGTAATAAAAACACATCAATCTAAAGCAGGAAAATATACGAGTGTTTCTATCAATGTAATGATGGAGTCGCCAGCAGATGTGGTTGAAAAATACATAGAAGTTTCTTCGATTGAAGGAATAATTTCATTTTAATATGGTACCAAAATATATAAAAGAAAATGCTAACGATGTGGTATTCAATTTAGAATACAATGCAGAACGTTCGCATTTAATCATTCCAGAGTATGGTCGTCATTTGCAAAAATTGATTGACTTGGCTGTGGCAATTGAAGACAAAACGGAACGTAACAAAGCGGCAAAATATATCATTCAAGTGATGGGAAGTTTGAATCCGCATTTGCGTGATGTTCCAGATTTTCAACACAAATTGTGGGATCAGATTTTTATTATGTCTGATTTTAAATTGGATGTAGATTCACCTTATCCAATTCCGACGCGTGATGTAATCAATTTGAAACCAGAGCGTTTGGCGTATCCTCAGAAGAATCCGAAGTATCGTTTTTATGGTAACAATATCAAATACATGATAGAAGTTGCCAACAAATGGGAGGAAGGCGAAATGAAAAGTGCGTTGGTAAAAGTAATTGCCAATCACATGAAAAAATCGTATTTGAGTTGGAATAAAGATACAGTAACTGATGCCGTAATTTTCGAACATTTATTTGAATTGTCCGACGGAAGAATCAATCTAACAGGAAGCGAAGAAGAACTTTCGACTACAAATGATTTGATTAGAACTAACAAAAAGGTTTCAAACAAATCACAATTGCAACAAAAAAACATGAAAATTCAAGGGTTCAAAAAACCAATTCCAGGTAAAAAACCTTTTATAAAAAATAATAATAATCCAAAACCTTAATTTGTATAATGTATACTGTAAAATTGTAAATCGATTTTGCAGTATACAGTATACAATTTTACATTATACAGAAAAAAAATGGGAACTTTTCAAATTGAAGGAGGCATTAGACTAAAAGGTGATGTTACACCACAAGGAGCAAAAAATGAAGCATTGCAAGTTTTATGTCCTGCTTTATTAACATCAGAAAAAGTACGAGTTACAAACATTCCTGATATCATTGATGTCAATAAATTGATTACATTATTAGGAAATTTAGGAGTTAAAATCCAAAAAAATGGTCCTGGAGATTATACTTTTCAAGCCGACGAAGTAAATGTTGACTACTTAAAAACAGAAGCGTTCAAGAAAGAAGGTGGAAGTTTGAGAGGTTCTATTATGATTGTTGGACCATTATTGGCACGTTTTGGTTGTGGTTATATTCCAAAGCCAGGAGGCGATAAAATTGGAAGAAGAAGATTAGATACTCACTTTGAAGGATTTATAAATCTTGGTGCAAAATTCCGTTATGAAAGAGAAGACCATTTCTATGGTGTAGAAGTTGATGGAAAACTAAAAGGAGCTTACATGTTACTTGACGAAGCATCTGTAACAGGAACAGCAAATATAGTTATGGCTGCTGTTTTAGCTGAAGGAACAACAACTATTTACAATGCTGCTTGCGAACCTTATTTGCAACAATTGTGTAAAATGTTAAACTCAATGGGTGCAAACATTAAAGGTGTTGGTTCAAATTTATTAGTTATTGAAGGAGTTGATAGTTTAGGCGGATGCGAACACAGAATTCTTCCAGATATGATTGAAATTGGTTCTTGGATTGGTCTTGCGGCGATGACAAGAAGTGAAATTACAATTAAAAATGTATCTTGGGATAACTTAGGTGTGATTCCGAGTGTATTTAGAAAATTAGGAATTACCCTTGAAAGAAGAGGCGACGATATTTATATTCCTACACATGAAACTTACGAAGTAAAAACCGATATTGATGGTTCTATTTTGACTATTGCAGATGCGCCATGGCCAGGATTTACACCAGATTTATTGAGTATTGTTTTAGTAGTTGCAACTCAGGCAAATGGTGATGTATTGATTCATCAAAAAATGTTTGAAAGTCGTTTGTTTTTCGTAGATAAATTGATTGATATGGGTGCCAAAATTATGTTATGTGATCCACACAGAGCTGTGGTTATGGGACATAATTTCAAATCGCAATTGAAAGCAACTGTTATGAGTTCGCCAGATATTAGAGCAGGAATTTCATTATTAATTGCTGCACTTTCTGCTAAAGGAACTTCGACTATTCAAAATATCGAGCAAATTGATAGGGGTTACGAAAGAATTGACGAACGATTGAGAGCACTTGGTGCAAATATCGTAAGAGTTTAATTTAATAAATCCCAATATTTGAAATTCCAAATTCCAAACTTTAAACAGTAGTATTGGAATTTGGAATTTCTTTTTTTGGAATTTTTTGTATCTATGGAAACCTATATAATCATACTTCTTTGCATTGCATCTTTCTTCGCTGGATTTGTTGACGCTATTGTTGGTGGTGGCGGATTGATTCAAACTCCAGTAGCGTTGATTTTATTGCCTAATGTTGCTGTTTCTTCTATTATTGGTTCGTTGAAAATTCCAGCTTTTAGTGGTACTTCTTTTGCGGCACGACAATATTTGAAGAAAGTAACTATGAATTGGAAATTGCTAATCATCATGGCAATTGTAGCTTTCGTTTCAGCTTTTTTGGGTTCTACACTTTTGACTTATGTTAGTAATGATTTTATGAAACCATTGCTTTTCGTCGTTTTGATTTTGATAGCGATTTACACTTTCATGAAAAAGAATTTTGGTAGCCATCAAGCAAAGAATTTATCAGAAAGTGATTTGCTTTTTTATGGAATATTGATGAGTATCGTGATTGGTTTCTACGACGGATTCATTGGACCAGGAACAGGAAGTTTTTTGGTTCTTGGATTTGTAGCCATTCTTGGTTTCGATTTCCTTCATGCATCTGCCAATGCTAAAATGGTCAATTTGGCAACCAATTTTGGTTCGATTTGTCTTTTTGTTTTGAAAGGTAAAATTATATGGGCAATCGCAATTCCAATGGCAGTTTGTAATGCACTTGGTGGTTTTATTGGAGCTAAATTGGCCATCAAAAAAGGAAATGGATTTATAAGAATCTTCTTTTTGATTATTGTGATTGGAACACTAATTAGATTTGGATATGATGTTTTTGTAAAATAAAATTCCAAATTCCAATACTTCATCTATAAGTTTGGAATTTGGAATTTTAAATATTGGAATTTAACAAGTTATTATTCAACAATATTCAAAAATTTTAGGCCAAAAATAACTGCATCACCTTGATAACCATTTTGATAGGAACGAACGTAATCTACACGAAACATTCTGAATTTTCCGAAACCTAAATTATCTAAACCAATAGTAAATTCTTGATAAGGTTTTCTGTCTGGAACTGATAAGTTATGAAATCCTAATACCAACTGCGAACCTAATTTATTTAACAATGGAATTTTATTCATAATATATCCTTTGTCATTGTGTTCGGCATGAAATTCTAAAAAGCTATCATTTGTACTTGCTGAATAATAAGGTAAGTTATTAAAAACATTGGTATAACCATCTCCACCTGTTATGTGTGTTTGATTTCCATTAAAGTGTTTGTAATCAACAAAAGCTATGTTTTCGGCATTGAAGAACTTACCGGCTTTTAAATTTAATTTCATATCACCTTTATTTCCAACAGATAAATCATGTGTAATTCTTCCACTAACAAAATCATATTCATATCTTTTTTCTGAAGCCGAAAATCCTTTTTCATAACCAAAAAACAATGTTGGTGACTTTTCATTTCCAATGTTAAACTTTCCATCAGGTCTAGTCCAATATTTTTGTCCGAATTTAATTCTAGTATTAATATTGGCTTTTACTAAATTGTATTTTTCAAAAGCTGGTGTAACAAAGTCAAATGGCGCCAACGGATTGTTTGAAGTATAAATATCGGATGATTTAACAGAACTTTGATCACTAGTGTTCCATAAAGGTTTTCTTTCAGAATATTCTAAACCTACATTTAAGTTTAACCCATTTACTACTTCACGTCCAAAATTGGCTGAAACAAAATTCTTTTCATACAATTTCATAAAGTTATTTTTGAAAAACAGACTACTAATCGAGTTTACATTATTAGAAATAGGATTACTCGAATTGAATTGATTTACAGCGCTTCCTCCAGATATATTTATGTAACTATCGTTGGTATTATTGAATTTATGATAAAACATTCCGGTTGCACGCAATTGATTTTCTGAAAAACCATAATCTAATTTTGTAGCTATTCTTGTAAAACTTCTTTTTTCTTCATCTCTTTTATTGAATGAAAATCCAACTTGAGTTTTCCATCCTTGAACTGTGTTAAACGTTGTTGAAAGTAAAGGTCCATCATAATTTAAAGACCATTTTTTAAAGGAATTAGAATAACTATATCCAAAAATGATATCGGTAAATTTAAATTTGTTTCTTTTTCCATCAATTGAATCTAGATATTTTTCTGATTTCTTTTTAGTTTGAAGAATATCTTTTTTAGTATAATCGGTACTTTCTTCAACAGTTAATGGAACTGGACGAATGGTTTCCCAAAAAGCATCTTCTTTTTTATTAGCGTTTTCTTCAAATTTCAGCACTTCAGCTGTAAAGGTTTTCTTTTCAAATTTCTCTGGGAATTCAAAATTGGAAAAAACATGAGTAAAAGTTCCGTTTATGTTTATACCTAGCATTCCAGCCTCGAAGTCGATGGTTTGCGTGTTTTTTGTCCAGATTTTAGTTTTTGTATTGAAACTATAATTTTGTTTTAAAGTTAATTTATTCAATGCAGGATTTTGCATTTGACTACCAGTTATTGATAAATCAACAGCATAAATGGCATACGATTCGTCTACAATATAAATGTATCCTTCCATAGCTGGTTCGGATGTCCTTTTGGGTGTAACCTTAATTTTATTAATTACTTTGTTGTTTTCATCAGCAAAGGAACCTTCAAATTTATATTTGTAGTAATTAAAAGCATTATCTGCAATTGGAGAAATTACTTTTACATCAAAATCTAAATAGTTTTCATAGAAGTCAAAGTTGGCTTGTGCTGCATTATTGAAACTAAATCCGTTATCATTTCCGCTTACTTTTGATGCAATGATAGTCTCTTTTAATTTGTCTGGTTTTTGAAAAGCAATTTTCGAAACGGTTTCAGATAAATATAAAATTCCACTTCTTGTTGAATCTATAACTTCATCAAAGAAGTCTAATTTTTGTCCTAATATAGTTTTAGGTAAATTTTTAACTCTAAAAATTCCTCTCGAATAGAAATCGGCATTGTATTTTTCGGTTAGTTTTGAGTTTTCCTTACGATTGGCAATAGCATTTTTAATAATCTCAATGGCAGGATTTACATTTGGATTAATTACAACTTCATTAAGTTTGATTTCTTCTTCCACCAAAGTGACATCTACTGTTTGAAAAGTTTTACCAGTTTCAACTATTTTTTTTTCAGTCTTATAACCAAGGTATTGATATAGTATAACATAAGTGCCTTCCACTTTTAGATTCAACTCATATTTACCTTGCTCGTTTGATGTTGTGCTAATGTAGGTATCCTTTACATATATATTTACAAAAGACATGGGTTTACCATTAGAATCAGTAACAGTTCCTTTAATTTGAGAAAAGCTTAAGATTGAAAACAATAAGAATAGGATAGAGGTAATTTTTTTCATTTGTATGGTGTTTAATTTATAGACGATTATTAATGTGAAAAGGTTGTATCAGTTCTATTTTATATTGGTTTTATAAATGTAACTTGGATTTTTTATAAAAACGACTGCAAAGCCAATTCGTAACTCTTCAAACCAAAACCTATAATAACACCTTTTGCATTTGGTGAAATATAAGATTGATGTCTAAAAGTTTCTCTCGAAAAGGTATTAGAGATATGAACTTCTATTGTTGGTGAAGTTATTGCTTTTACAGCATCGCCTATTCCTATTGAAGTATGAGTGTAGGCAGCTGCATTCAAAATTATGCCATCATAAGAAAAACCAACCTCTTGAATTTTTGAAATTAATTCACCTTCTATATTACTTTGATAATAACTTAAATTAATAGAAGGATATTTAGATTTTAGTTGATTGAAATACTCTTCAAAAGTTTCATTCCCATAAACTTCAGGTTCTCTTCTTCCTAGTAGATTTAAATTTGGGCCGTTGATAATGATAATCTTCATATGAATAGGTTTATGTAAAAGTAAAAAAACCGCTCATATAAATAAGCGGTTTTAGAAAAGTTTATGATATTTTTAGAAAAGGTAACCCAGTGATGCTTGAACTACACTATTCTTTACATCAGCATCGCGTTTAGGTTCTGTTAATCCTAATCCATATCTTCCTTGAACGAAGAAATGTTTTCCAAATTTATAACCAAGACCACCTGCAACAGCAAAATCAAAGGTGTTTGAATCTCCAGCTTTAACTTCATTTCTTTCGCTTAATAAAAAGGATGCTTGCGGACCAAGTTCCATACTTAAATGGTCTGTGAGATAAAATTTAGCTAACACAGGAATTGAAATGTAACCCAATTCATTTTTGATTTCCTCATTAAGATTCTTTAGACTTGCGCCTTGAGTAGAGTAAAGTAGTTCTGGTTGAAGAGATAAATTCTTAAAAATCTTTAATTCAACAAGTAATCCTGCGTGAAAATTAGTAATAGCATCGGTATTTACATCTGTGCCAGTATAATTAGCATAGTTTATTCCTGCTTTAAGTCCAAGTCTTGCAAAAGAGGTTTCTTGGGCGATACTTTTTGAACCAAAAAGTAGTAAGATTACTACTAATACGACGTTTTTTTTGAGTTTTTGCATAAAAAAAGTAGGGTTTTAAAATGAGACGTGTTTTTAGTTATTAACGAAATTGTTTATAAGTTATTGTGTGTCAAAACCTTTTATTGTTGAAGTTGTTAATAACTCTGTTGATAACTCTAAATGTTAATATAAATGAATAAAAAGAGAATAGGTTTAACTTTGTCCTATTAATTTTAAACAAAATAAAACATGAAAAAAATTATTTTAACAGTAGCTGCAGTATTCGCTTTCGGATTTGCTAACGCTCAAGACAAAAAAGAATCTTCTGAAGGTTTTTCTAAAGGTGATGTATTTGTAACAGGTGCTTTTTCTTTTAACAGTACAAAAGACAACAATGCTCCAGAATCAAAAACTAACTTTTTCGAACTTGCTCCACAAGTTAATTATTTTTTAACTGAGAATATCTCTTTAGGTGCTAAAGTTGGTTTTTCTTCTGATAAAGCTTAGACTGCAAATGTTGACACAAAAGATATGTCAACTGTAACTTTTGGATTACAAGGAAGATATTACTTTACTCCAGCTTCTAAATTTTCTTTATTTACAGGTTTAGGATTTGATTACAATTCTAAAACTAACAATTTATCTACTCCAGAAGTTAAAACTAATGGTTTTGATGTAACTTTAGGCTTAGGTTTAAACTACTTCGTAGCTGAAAACTGGTCAATCGAAGCTAATTTTGCTGCGTTAAACTTTGCGTCAGAAAAAGTTGACGTTTCTGGTGCAGAAAACGAAACTTCTTTTGGTTTAGGAGCAAACATGAGAGCTATCTCTTTCGGAGTTAACTACAAATTCTAATCTAAATTTTAGATTATATTATAGAAAACCTCACTTCGGTGAGGTTTTTTTTTATTCTAAACTAGTTTCAGAATCTTTCCAATTTCAGAATTTTTCCAATATATTTGAATAATGAATTGGACTACTTTTATTAAAAGCTATCAGTCGTATCTTAAAATTGAAAGGGGATTGTCAAAAAATACTATTGATAATTATACTTTTGATATAGAGCGACTTTGTCTTTTTTTAGAACAAAATGGAATAGAAGTTTCTCCAGTAAAAATCTCTGAAGAAACCATCCAACAATTTATTTATACAATTTCAAAAGAAGTTAATGCTCGTTCTCAAGCGAGAATAATTTCTGGTTTAAAGAGTTTCTTTTCTTATTTAATATTTGAAGATTATCGTTCTGACAATCCAATGGAGTTAATTGAAGCTCCAAGATTAGGTAGAAAACTTCCAGATACTTTATCTATTCAAGATATTGACGCACTTATAGAAGCAATTGATTTATCTAAACCAGAAGGTGAAAGAAACAGAGCAATGCTTGAAACACTATATGGTTGTGGATTGCGTGTTTCCGAATTAGTTAATCTTAAAATTTCTGATTTATTTTTTGACGAAGGTTTCATTAAAATAACAGGAAAGGGAAATAAACAACGATTTGTTCCTATTAGTGCTGTTACACAAAAGTTTATTTTACTTTACAAAGACCTTGTAAGAAATCACCTTATTATAAACAAAGGTCATGAAGATACTTTGTTTCTCAATAGAAGAGGAAGACAGCTTACAAGAGCTATGGTTTTTACGATTATTAAAGATTTAGCCGTCAAAATTAATCTTAATAAATCGATAAGTCCTCATACTTTTAGACACTCATTTGCAACTCATTTACTCGAAAATGGTGCCGATTTGCGTGCCATTCAGCTTATGCTTGGTCATGAATCAATAACTACTACAGAGATTTATGTCCATCTAGATAGAAAGCATTTAACTCAAATTATGAACTCCTTTCATCCAAGGAAATAATTGTTAATTTTCTTTCTTGTAGAAATCTTTCTACGCTTAATTTTTACTTTCAGAGATTTTAATATTTTCCTTTGTATTGTAAAAAAATACAATTTTGAAAACACTTTATATTGACGATCAAACGATTAACGAAATTAGAAATCAGTTTGCAGTTTCAGCTTCAGGAATTGGAATATGGGATTGGGATTTGGTTACTAATCAAGTATATTATTCACAAGAATCTTTAAAAATTCTTGAGATGGATGATTTTAGTTTTGCTATTTCTACTCCAGAAGAATGGGATGAAAAAGTACACCCTGATGATAGGGAACTTTATTTCGGAAATATTAAAAAGCATTTTGAAAATGAAATTCCATACTACGAAACTTGTCATCGAATATTATGTAATGGTAAATATAAATGGATTCTTGACAGAGGTAAAGTGGTATTAAGAGATGACGAAGGTAAACCACTCAGAATTGTTGGAACTCATACCGATATTTCTTCACAGAAGGAGCGAGAGCAAAATCTAGAAGAAACTATAGTTTTAATAAATAATCAAAAAAATAAATTACTCAATTTTGCATATATAGTTTCACATAATTTAAAAAATCATGCTGGAAATTTAGGTACTTTAATAAAACTCAATGAAAATAAAATGTTTGAACAGAATGAGTTTTTATCATATATAAAAACTGTTTCTAATGAGTTGTCAAGTACTATTGATAATCTTTCAGACCTAATAAAAGTTCAAAACAATCAAAATATAAATAAAGAACAACTGAATCTTAATGTGTATTTAAAAAAAGTTTTTAATATTCTTATGGAAGATGTTCATCATTCAAAAGTAAATATTGTTAACTTGGTTTCTATAGATGAAACTGTATTTTTTAATCCTGCATATTTAGAAAGTATTCTGCTTAATTTAACTTCAAATGCAATAAGATATTCTTCGCCAGATAGAGAGCCAAAGATAACATATTCTGTTTATTCAGTCGATGGTTATAAAGTATTAAAGATTGAAGATAACGGTGTCGGAATTGACTTAGAGCGCTATGGAGATCATCTTTTTGGTTTGTTCAAAACATTTCATTCTAATAAAGATTCAAATGGTATTGGGCTACATATTACCAAAAATCAAATAGAAGCTTTGGGAGGTAAAATTGAGGTAGAAAGTACTGTTGATAAAGGTTCTGTTTTTAAAGTTTATTTCAAAAGTTAAGCAAGTTTTAAAAGTAATATAATTCCTGTTAAAATACTTAAAATTGCATCTAAAAGTGTATTTTAACGTATAAAACACGCATTTAATCGATATTAATTTTATATTTGTTTTAAGTTTTTAAAGTTTTTTTAGCAATTTTAAAGATATATTGGTCCCAAACCTACTAGAACATTATGAAAACAAATTCAATTATTAATGATTTTTTTCTTGTTGAAAAAGTTAACTTTTTCGAACAAATGTTAAATCAAATACCAGATTTAATATTTCAGTTAACTATTTCTCCAAACGATGAATTTAATATTACCTATCTTAATAAGAATATTTTGTCTTATTTTGAATTGAATAAATTCGAATTGAAATCCAATCCTATTGATGTTATTAGTAATAAGGTTCATCCAGAAGATAGAGATGCGTTTTTTACATCATTAAATTATTCTAAACAAAATCTTGAGCCTTGGCGTTGTGAATTTCGTATCATTACCAAAAATAAAAAGATTTCATGGTTTAAAGTTGACGCCAATGTTACTTCAGACATTGATAAAAATACTATATTTTTTAGCACTTTAACAGATATTACCGATATTAAAGAGCGAGAAATTAAAGTTCAAGAATCAGAAACAAGATATCAGTTTGCTCTTGAAGCTTCCAAAAAAGGGATTTGGGATTATAATCTTACTACAGGAAATGTGTTTTTCTCAAAAGAATCGTTAGACATACTTTATCTTGATGAGTTTGATGATATTAATACCAATTCTAAATGGGATGAACGTATCCATCCAAATGATTTAAAAGATTATTTAGATAGTATTCAATCTCATAAAGATAGAAAGACACCATATTTTGAAAATACCAAAAGAGTTTTAGCAAAAGATGGTTCCTACAAATGGGTTTTAAGTAGAGGTAAAATTATTGAAAGAGATGAAAATGGTAATCCAGTTAGAATAATTGGAACACATAGTGATGTAACACATAACAAAGAAAAAGAAAATGAATTGTTGGATCATTTAGATATTATTATAGAGCAAAATAATAGATTATTGAATTTTGCACATATAGTCTCACATAATTTAAGATCGCACACAGGAAATTTTAAAATGTTATTGAATATTTTAGATGAATCAAATGATAAGGAAAGCAAAGAGGAGTGTTTATCGTATTTAAAAACAACCTCCAATGCACTTTCTGAAACTATTGACCATTTAAAAGAATTGGTTGATATTCACAATACTATAATTCATAAGAAAGAAGATTTGAATCTTAATGTTTATTTAAACCAAACACTTGAAGTTTTAAGCAAAGAGATAAAAGATAATAAGGTAAAAATTGTTAATAAGATTGGTGAAAAAGATACTATAAAGTTTAATCCAGCATATTTAGAAAGTTTATTTTTAAACTTTACAACCAATGCTATAAAATACTCACATCCAGAGCGTCATCCAGAGATAAGTTATTCATCTTCAGTAGAAAAAGGAAAATTAGTTTTGGTTATTGAAGATAATGGTTTAGGAATAAACTTAGCTAAGCATGGTGAAAAGTTGTTTGGAATGTATAAGACATTTCATAAGAATGAAAACGCAAGAGGAATTGGTTTGTTTATTACAAAAAACCAAATAGAATCGATGGGTGGAAGTATAGAGGTTGAAAGTAAAGTAAATGTTGGAACCACTTTTAAAATAAATTTTAATGAAGAAATTTAATACTATTTTTGTTGTAGATGATGATATGGTTTATCATTTTATTATAAAAAAGTTATTTTCTAAATGCAATATTGATGTTGATACAAAATATTTTTTCAATGGTCTCGAAGCTATTGATGAATTAAGAGATAAAGTTGAAACGGATAATATTCCTGATTTAATTCTATTAGATATTAATATGCCAGTTTACGATGGATGGCAGTTTTTAGAGGAGTTTAAAAAAATTAAGCAAAAGCTTACGAAAGAAATCACAGTTTATTTGGTGAGTTCTTCCAATGATGTAACAGACTTAAATAAGTCGAAAGAATATCAAGATGAGGTTAAAAAGTATTATTACAAACCAATGACTCAAGAAGATTTCGAAACTATATTCGCATAAAAAAAAGGTATCCAAACGGATACCTTTTTTTATGTTTTATATTTATTAACTTACCTTATTTAGCAATATTAACTGCACGAGTTTCTCTAATTACAGTAATTTTCACTTGGCCAGGGTAAGTCATTTCTGTTTGAATTTTTTGTGAAATTTCAAATGATAGATTCGACGCCATATCATCACTAACTTTTTCACTTTCTACAATAACACGTAGTTCACGTCCGGCTTGAATAGCGTAGGCATTTTTAACACCATTAAATCCAAAAGCAATTTCTTCTAAGTCTTTCAAACGTTGGATGTAAGAATCTAATACTTGTCTTCTTGCGCCAGGTCTTGCGCCAGAAATAGCATCACAAACTTGAATGATTGGTGAAATTAAATATTTCATTTCAATTTCATCGTGGTGAGCTCCAATAGCGTTACAAACCTCTTCTTTTTCACCAAATTTTTCAGCCCATTGCATACCAAGTAATGCGTGAGGTAAATCACTTTCTGCATCTGGTACTTTACCAATATCGTGAAGTAAACCAGCACGTTTAGCTAATTTTACATTCAATCCTAATTCTGCTGCCATGATACCACATAGTTTGGCAACTTCTCTCGAGTGTTGTAATAAATTTTGACCATAAGAAGAACGGTATTTCATTCTACCAACAATCTTAATCAATTCTGGATGTAATCCATGAATTCCTAAATCAATTACAGTACGTTTTCCAACTTCAATGATTTCATCATCAATTTGTTTAGTTGTTTTAGCAACAACCTCTTCAATTCTAGCTGGGTGAATACGTCCGTCAGTAACAAGTTTGTGTAAAGATAAACGTGCAATTTCTCTTCTCACAGGGTCAAAACAAGAAAGGATGATTGCTTCTGGAGTATCATCAACAATAATTTCTACACCAGTTGCAGCTTCTAAAGCTCTAATGTTTCTACCTTCACGACCAATAATTCTTCCTTTTACATCATCAGATTCAATGTTGAAAACAGATACACAATTTTCTACTGCTTCTTCTGTTCCTACACGTTGAATTGTGTTGATGATTACTTTTTTAGCTTCTTGAGCAGCAGTAAGTTTGGCTTCTTCAATAGTTTCTTGAATGTGCGCCATTGCCTTAGTTTTAGCTTCAGCTTTCAAGCTTTCTACTAATTGTTCTTTAGCATCTTCAGCAGAAAGTCCTGAAATTACTTCCAATTGTTCTACTTGACTTTTGTGCATTTTCTCTACTTCTTGATACTTTTTATCAAGCATTTCAATTTTAGAGTTGTATTCAAGAGTTTTGGCTTCATAATCGTCGTTCACTTTCTTAGCTTTAGCTAATTCACTTGAAACTTGCGATTCTTTATCACGAATTCTCTTTTCAACTTCTGCCATTTTTTTATCTTTCGATAAAATTTCCTTTTCGTGTTCCGATTTTAATTCAAGAAATTTCTCTTTAGCTTGTAGTAATTTGTCTTTCTTGATGTTTTCTGCTTCTTGGTTGGCATCTTTCAAAATAGAAGATGCTTCTTTTTTTGCGTTTTTTATAAGGTTAGAAACATTGCTTTTTTCGAGCATTTTTGCTATTGCAAAACCTCCAGCTATTCCAACGACTACGCCGATAATTATAGATACTATGTCCATGGTTGTGTAAAAAATTTATATATAAAAAAACCTACATTAATTGCTTGTATAAACTCGTAAGGACAAGTTTTGAGTTAACTCGCTGTTCAAGTTTCCCAACTTAATGGGCTTACTATAGTAGCGACGATTTACTCATTTTAATTTGTTAGTGTTGAGTTTACCAAAAATGAACTAATGTAGGCAGTATTTTTAGTTTATTTAAAAGAACGTTTTTTCTTGTAACTTATTATTTATTAAGATAGTCGTCTAAAAGGCTATTTATGTTTGTTAATCGTTCCATTGATTCTTTTCCATCAATAGCATTATCCACTTTTTTCTGTTCCAACTGTGATGCAAATTGTAATGCACACATAGCTAAAACGTCTTGCTTATCTCTTACAGCATAATTCTCTTCAAATTGCTTTATCATTAAATCTATCTTTTTAGAAGCACTTCTCATGGCTTCTTCTTGCTGCATACTTACCGTTAACGGATAAACTCTGTCTGCAATTGATATTTTAATTTTAAGCTTTTCATCCATAATTTTAATCAGCAAGTTGCGCTATACAATAATCAATTTCGCGAATTAATGAATTTATTTTAAGCTTCGTATCTCTTTTATAATCTTCACTGCCTAGTAACGAATTAGTCATTTTTAATGATTCAAATTCTTTTTTTAACGACTCATACGCCAAAGTTTGATTTTGATTTGATTGTACAGAAATCTTTATTTCTCGTTGCAACGCTTGATTTTTTTCTTCTAAATCGTTTATCTTTTTAAACAATTTTTGAATTTTATTCTCAAGAGTATCAATTATTTCTGCAATTTCACTCATCTATGACACAATTCATTACTTAATCTTACAAATTTATAATTCCTAATCTATTAAAGCAATATTTTTCGTTAAAAATTAAATTTATTTTTTTATTAACTTCTAATATTTTGTAAAATAGTTAGTTATAAATCTGTTTGTGGTATTTTTTTTTGTAATTATAAAGTTTTTTATACTTTAGCAAAAAACCCATATAGAATGAAATATATCCCATTGATTTTGTTATTTTCGATTTTTTCGCTTGCCCAAAATGAGTATCCGAAAGATTATTTTAGATCACCTCTAGATATTCCATTACAGTTATCTGGAAATTTTGGAGAATTGCGTCCAAATCACTTTCATGCCGGATTTGATTTTAAAACCAATCAGAGAGAGGGTTTAAATGTTTATGCCGTTGCTGATGGTTATATTTCTAGAATCAAAGTTTCAACTGCTGGATATGGCAAAGCAATTTATATAACACATCCAAATGGTTATACTTCTGTTTACGGACATTTACAAAAAGCTGTCGGAATTATTCAAGATAAGATTATTGCATTGCAACATGCTGAAAAAAGTTATGAAATTGAAGCTTTTTTTAAACCTGGCGAACTTGTAGTAAAGAAAGGCGACATCATTGCACTTTCAGGAAATACTGGCGGTTCAGAAGGGCCACATTTGCATTTTGAGTTCAGAGATAACAAAACAGAGAAAATTATAAATCCGTTGTTTTTTGGAATACAAACTCAAGACACAAAAAATCCAATTGTTTCGAGTCTTATGGTTTATCCTTTAGATAATTCAGCAGTAGTAAATGAATCTAAAAGACCAGTTCTTCTTAATTTGTCTCTTCAATCAGATGGTACCTATTTGTCCCAACAAGTTTTTGCAAGTGGTAAAATTGGATTTGGAATTAGCGCAACAGACAATGATAATGTCTCATACAATGCAAATGGTGTTTACAAAACGGAATTGATATCTAATGGGAAAGTGATTTTTGGATATGAATTTGATACTATGGTCTTTGATGAAGCAAAATATATTAATGCTTTTATCGACTATGCTAGATATAAGAAAATGCGTCAAAGAGTACAAAAGCTTTTTATGAAAAATCCATTTCCTTGGAGTAATATTTATCAAAATTATGAAAATGGGATATTAAATATTGTACCAAATACTTTAGAAATTCAACGTATTGAAGTGTCTGATTTCTTTAAAAACAAAACGGTTATTTCAATTCCGGTAAAATATTCAGCAAAGCCAGCTCTTATTAATGAAGAGAATAAAGTCACAAAGTATTTGGTAAAATCTAAAGTTGAATCCAACTTTGAAAAGGATAATTTTTCTGTTTATTTTCCAGCAGGAACATTTTATGAAGATTTCTATCTAAATTTTGATGTAAGAAATAACACGCTTTTCCTTCATGATGATTCCGTTCCTGCACATACCAACTTTACAATTTCTATAGAAGATACAAAATCTTCAGAGGAAGAAAAGAAAAAAATGTTTATTGCATCAGTAAACGGAACTAAATTAGGATACATCACAACAAAACTAGTAGGTAATACGTTTACTTGTAAAACAAGAAATTTGGGACAATTCACATTAGCAAAAGACATAACTGCTCCAAAAATTAGTATGGCAAAAAGCATTGAAGGTAAATGGATTACAAATCAAAAAAGCATTAACGTAACGATTTCTGATGATTTGTCTGGCGTTAAAACTTACAATGGCTATATCAATGATAAATGGGTTTTGTTTGAATATGAATCAAAATTAAAGCGCTTGACTCACGTTTTTAATGATGATTTGTTACAAGAAGGAGCCAATAAATTGAAAGTAGTTGTTACAGATAATGTTGGAAATTCTACTATCTTTGAAACTCAGTTTAACAGAAGTCAAAAAAAATAATATCTTTTGAAAGCAATAAATAAATTTATATACCTAGTTTTTTTTCTATTTACCATTGCATCTTTAGGGCAAACAGCGAAAGTTACAGGAATAGTTTTAGATGAAAACAACAATCCTGTTGAAGGAGTTAATGTTAGTTATCAAAGCCAATCTGTTGTTACTAATAAAACAGGTTTTTATGTAATCACCATTCCGGCCAATCAAAAAGTAGTTTTGGTTTATACACATGTTTCTTTAAAAAATATTACAGCAACATTTCAATTAAAAAATAATGATATTGTTGAATATAATCCTGTAATGAGTTCTAAAAACGCTCAATTGGACGAAGTTATTATTAAAAACAATAGAGGTAGAGCATCAGGGATTATAAGTATTGAACCAGAAGTTATTAGAAAAAATCCAAGTTTGTCTGGTGGAATTGAAAGTGTGATTAAAACATTACAAGGTGTAACTTCAAATACTGAATTGAGTGCTGCTTACTCTGTGAGAGGTGGAAATTATGATGAAAACTTGGTTTATGTAAATGAAGTCGAAATTTATCGTCCGTTTTTGGTGCGCTCTGGTCAGCAAGAAGGATTGAGTTTTACTAACACTGATTTAATTCAAAATATAGAATTTTCTGCTGGTGGATTTCAAGCCAAATTTGGAGATAAAATGTCTTCGGTTTTAGATATTACTTATAGAAAACCTACAAAATTTGGAGCTTCACTAGAAGCAAGTTTCCTTGGTGGAAGTATATCAGCTGAAGGCATTTCTAAAAATAAAAAATGGAGTGCCATGACAGGTATTCGTTATAGAGACAATTCACTTTTGGTTAACAGTCAAGAAACAGAAAGTAATTTTAGACCAACTTTTGCCGATGTACAAACGGTTGTGAATTATGATGCTTCTGCAAAATGGCAATGGAGTTTCTTAGGAAATATTGCTCAAAATAAATACAGCTACCAGCCTTTAACACGTCAAACCAATTTTGGAACTTTGAGTGAACCTATTGCACTACAAGTTTTTTACGAAGGACAAGAAGATACTCAATTTCAAACCTTTTTTGGCGCTATTAAATCTACATTCAAATCAAATGAAGATAATACTTATAAGTTTATTGCATCTTCCTATCACACACAAGAGCAAGAATATTTTGATATAGACGCTGCGTATTTTTTAGGAGAAGTTGATAGTAATATTGGTTCAGAAACTTTTGGTGATGTAACATTCAATCGTGCAGTTGGTTCGCAATTGAATCATGCCAGAAACGATTTAGATGCATTGATAATTAATGCAGAAGTAAAAGGAAGTCACAACGTTAAAAAGAGATTCCAAATAGATTGGGGCGTAAAATATACGCACGAAAGTATTCGCGATAGAATAGTAGAATGGGAAGTTATCGACTCAGCTGGATTCTCAATTAATCCACCAATTATAGATATTCCTAATGATCAACCTTACAATCCTTATGTTGGTCCGTTAGTACCTTTTCAGAATGTAAGAGCGCTAAATTTTGTAAATATTGATAGAATTTCAGCTTTCGCACAGTGGAATACAAAAACTACACTTGGAAACAGTCAATTGTTTTTAAACGCTGGTGTTAGAGCACACAATTGGATGGTTTCTGGTGATAATATTACGTCTTCAAGTCAAACCGTTTTTAGTCCGAGAGCACAAATTTCACTCAAACCCGATTGGGAAAGGGATATGATTTTTCGACTCTCAACAGGATTTTACTATCAACCGCCATTTTACAGAGAATTGCGTGACCAAAGTGGAGCCGTTCAATCAGACGTTAAAGCACAGCAATCAATTCATTTTGTTGTTGGAAATGATTATAATTTTAAAATGTGGAATCGTAAATTCAAATTGGTTTCAGAGGCATTTTATAAAACTATGAATGATGTAAACACTTATACTTTGGAGAATGTGAGAATTCGATACAGAGCTAATAATGATGCAACTGCTTATGCTTACGGATTTGATTGTAGATTAAATGGTGAGTTTGTTCCAGGAACTGAATCATGGTTTACTTTCGGATATTTAAAGACAGAAGAAAATCAAGACAATAGAGGAAATATAGCTCGTCCTACAGATCAACGTTTAAAATTTGGTATTTTATTTCAAGATTATATGCCAAACATTCCTAACGTGAAATTGTATATGAATTTGGTTTACAATACAGGACTTCCAGGTGGTTCGCCATCTTATGCTGATGTGTATCAATATCAAAGTCGTTTGAGAGATTATCGTAGAGCCGACGTTGGATTTTTCTATTCGTTTACCGAAAAAAATGAGCTAAAACCAGACGGACATTGGTTGAAAAAGTTTAAAGAATTATCATTAGGGTTTGAAGCATTTAATTTGTTCAACAATCAAAACGCGATAACCAACACTTGGGTTCGTGATGCCTACACCAAAAATCAATACGGAATCCCAAATTATATGACAACGAGAGTTTTTAATGTGAAGTTGACTGCAAGATTGTAAATGAGTTTCAAGAAACATAGAAAGATTTTTTATGTTCCTGGAATGATTTCTTTGGTGGTTTTGCCTTTTTTATGTTGTTGGTTCATTTTTTCTAATGGTTATATGAAAGAATATAGATCTTTTAATTATGGCATTGATGAAGAGTATTCCAAAAAAATAATCAAAGAAAAACCAAAACTTATTTTAAGAAATAATAGTACTTATGTATTTAATTCTTCAATTGAAAATGAGCAAAATAAGTTAGATAGTTTTCAATTGGCTATAAGAAAATTGCACCAATCCAACGATTCATTAAATGGGATTAAAGTTCATTTTGGAAAACAAATGAATTATGAAGTTTTTATAAGAGTATTAGATATTCAAGCTATCGAAAAGACTAACACTTATTATCAAATTGATAACGATTTGTATGTTTTGGGAAATATTAAAAGGAAAAAAGTTAAATCAACTTATTCAGAATTTAGATGTGGTACAAGTTACTATACTCATTTAGAAACTTTAAAGATAGAAGCAGAAGAAAAAGAAAAACAGAAAAATGAATTATTAATTTCATTTTATAAAAAAGTATGGTATTTATTTGTTGCTTTAATTGGAATTATAATTCTAAATATTTTTGTACTACTAAAATTCAATAGAAATAGAAAATACAATCAAAAATCATATCTTTGATAAAGATTAAATATTGTTCAAATGAAAAATTTCTCAAAATATAGTGTCCTTGCATTAATCATACTTTTAGTTGGTTGTAAAGAAGAAACAGAAAAGCCTAAAGTAATTTACGAAAACACTTCTAAAGAGCGTTCAGAACCAAAGATTGATACTTCTAAAATATTAGTAGCTGATTTACCAATTCAAATGGAAGGAACTTCCGTTTTGTTATTTCCAATTGGTGAGTTTACTGTTGCTAGTGGAAGATCTAAAACAAAATATTCGAGTTCAGAAAGAGAAAGTTTTGTGGTTTCTAATTCTAATGAATACGAAATTACAGGTTATTTAAGCAATTTTAAGTTCCAACAAATTGGTTCTGATTCATTGAAAGTTTTAACCGACAAACCTGTTTTAATAGAACGCGTAACTTATTTGAAATCAATTGCTGATAAAACAAAAAAACAGTTTTTAGTTTATGTTCTTGAAGATATGGATTCTAATAAAGACGGAAAACTAGATAGTAACGACATCAAAGATTTGTATATTAGTGCTATCGATGGAAGTAACTTTAAAAAACTTTCTGTTGAATTTCAAGAGTTTATAGATTGGAATGTGATTGATTCACAAAACAGATTATACTTCAGAACGATAGAAGATATCAATAAAAATGGCGCGTTTGATAAAGACGATAAAGTACATTATCAATACGTAGATTTAATGGATAAAGAATTGAAGGTGGTGGAATATTCTGTTGTTAATTAAGATTAATTTGTCCTGTTTTTACTAAATAAAAAACAAACACAAATGAAGCAATTATTATTGCTGTAAAAAACACCAAAGTAGCCATAAATCCGAACAGTAGTAATCTTAAAATGACATTTCCTATTTCATGCTTTTTATATAGTTGAAGATAAAGCCATATAGTTAAACCATAAACAGGTATAGAAATTAAGCTTGAAAAGGATAACAAATATTTTGAATCAATTAGATACATTAATGGAATTGTTATTAACCCAAAAATTAATCTTTGAGCAGATGCAAAACAATTAATTATAATGTTTTCAATATAGTTATAGCCATATTTTTTAAATGCTAACCAAGAGCATAATGAGAAAAGAGGAAGAAGTGTAAGTTCAATGATGGCATAATGACTGAAAATCCAATTCATCATTTTTGGCATTTCATTAGCAACAATATTTTTGGTATTGTTATCAGGCATGAAAGCTTTATAATCAATTTTTTGTGAAAGAAGTCCATTTAAACCAGCTAGTACAAATACCAAGAGAATAGGTTTGTAATGTTTAACTCGTTTGCCTTCAAGAAATTCCCTTACAGTATCACCAGGACGAGTCAATAATTCTTTTATACTATATAAAAAACCTTTATTGATGTGCAAGAATGTATATTGCAATTCATCTTTAACGAAATGCCAATTTAATCTAACAGTATTTGTTTTTTGTCCACAGTTAGAACAAAAGTTTCCTTCAAATGTATGTTGGCAGTTTTTACAAAGATGATGGTTCATGGAAAAGTTTTTATTTTATTCAAAAATAAAATTTGTTTTTAAATTTCCAATTATTTAGTAACTAAATTTAGAACAAACAACTAACTACTATCTTTAAAGCAGTAACAACGATTTTTACAATTAGATTTATCATAACATAAATTTATTGGTTAGCTTCAGTAAAAATAATTAATATTTAGATTGCTTCTCAAAAAAACTTACCGAATTGTAAGAGTTTTTTTAAATTAGAATATCACTTTCTAAATCTGATTTTTCAATTTCAAAGTCAAAGCCAAGTTTATCAACTAATTCTATTACCAATTTTTTATACCAATTTTCAGATTTTGGATGAATGTAGATTTTTTCTATAAGTTGTGAAATATCAACATCAATTTTTAAACCATCATTGATTTTAATTTCTTGCTCAGATAAATCGGCGATAATTCTAACTTCACGTTCGTATTGAAAACTTTTACGTTTAAATAGAAATGGAAAAAACATATCGTCAAAAGGAATATATTCTTTTTTGTAATCGATGTAATTTACTTCGCCAATGTATTGCTTGAAATCCTTTTCAGCTTCTAAGGCCTTTTGGAGTCTTCCAACAGTAGATTGAATAGCCAAACCTTCACTATTTTGTGTGAAAATTTGCCACATAGCAAACGATTCATATTCATTAATATGCCAACTACTAATAACAACTTTTTCTCTGTGTGATTTATAGTAATCAAGAAATTCAGGATTATTAGCAGACAATTTTTTAATTTCTTCAAAGGTTGGTTCAGAAAACGTTCCTTCATATTGATCTTCAAACTTATCCGAACGCGACATGAAGAGTTTTCTAGAAAGTAGCAAGTCCAAAAATTTTGACAAGTCCAAATACTTCCAAACTATCGTATCTGGATTTTCTGGAAGTGTGATATTTGGATTATTGAAATACATTTAAAAACGTTTCGGAAATTTCATAGAATATTGTCCAACATAAATAGCAAGAAGAAGCCAAACCACTATAAATTTAAGAAGGTATTCTTCAACTAATTGTTCATCAATAGTGTAGGATAATATGATAATAACTGAAACAAAAATTATAAGAAATAAACCAGTAAAATATTCTCTTTTCATAAATTTAATGGGTTAATTATATAGATTCCAACTTCAAACTTCCATCCTCCAACCTTCAACTTTTTACTCAAAACTTTGCATCAATACTAACTTAGAATACATTCCGTTTTTGGCCAATAATTCTTCGTGATTGCCTTGTTCAACTATCAAACCTTTTTGCATCACCACAATTTTATCAGCTTTTTGAATTGTAGATAATCGGTGTGCAATAACAATAGAAGTTCTATTTTGCATCATGTTTTCTAAAGCTACTTGCACAAATTTCTCACTTTCGGTATCCAATGCAGATGTTGCTTCATCCAAAATCATAATTGGAGGATTTTTTAAAACCGCACGCGCAATTGAAAGTCGTTGTTTTTGTCCACCAGAAAGTTTTCCACCAGCATCACCAATATTGGTTTCAATACCGTTAGGTAAATCTTTTACAAATTCATAAGCATTTGCCACTTTTAATGCAGCAATAATTTCGTCATCGGTTGCATTAGGTTTACCAATTAGTATATTGTTTTTTATGGTATCATTAAAAAGTATAGAATCTTGAGTAACCAAACCTATCATCTGACGTAAAGAGTTCATCGTCATGTCTTTTAGATTGATGCCATCGATGTTGATACTTCCTTCTTGTACGTCATAAAAACGAGTAAGAAGATTTGCAATTGTACTTTTTCCACTACCAGATTGACCTACAAGAGCCACAGTTTTTCCTTTTGGAACTTCTAATGAAAAATTGGTTAAAATATTATCATCTTCATATCTAAAGTTGATATTTTCTATAGTGATATTTTTATCAAATGTTTCTTTGTTAATCGCATTTGATTTATCTGTTATGGTATTTTCAACTTCTAAAACTTCAAATACTCTTTGAGCTGCAGCTAAACCGCTTTTAACCGAATAACTTGCTTTAGAAATTGATTTTGCTGGAGTAAGAATGTTGTAAGCCAATCCCATGTATACTAAGAATTGAGCACCTTCTAAAACGGCTTTTCCATTAGCAAGTTTGTCAACTAAAACCATATTTCCACCAAACCAAAGTAAAACAGCAATTACAATAATTCCCATGAATTCACTAAAAGGTGATGCTAAATTGTTTTTTCTTCCAATACTGTTGGATAGATTTAGTAATCTAGTAACCGAACTATTAAATTTCTGTTTGAAATTATGCTCTGCATTATAACTTTTTACAACTTTTAAGCCAGATAGACTTTCTTCAACAATGGAAATTAAATAACCACCTTCAAATTGGGCTCTTTCTGATTTTGCTTTTAATGATTTTCCAATTTTTGAAATAATAAATCCTGAAATAGGAATAAATATGAAAACAAAAAGCGTCAGTTTTACACTAATTGCAAACATTGTTACAATCGTAAAAATAATGGTCATTGGCTCTTTTACGATAAGTTCTAAAATTGAGAAGAATGAATTTTGAACCTCATTAACGTCGCCTAACATTCGTGCCATTATATCTCCTCTTCTTTTTTCAGAATAATAAGAAACAGGTAGTTCAATAATTTTATCGTACATTGTTGTTCTTAAATCTTTTAGAACTCCATTTTTTAAATGCATTAAATGGTTTGATGCTAGATAGTTGAATAAGTTTTTAAATAAAAAGGTAACAATTACTAAACTAACAACTAGTATTAATGCAAATTGAGGACCATCATTCTTAGACAAAGTATTTATCTGAAAGTATAAATAATTTTTTCCATAAGTTCCAATATCCCAAATGGTTGTGTAGATAGGTTCTTCTAATACTTTGTTTTCATTTTTGAATAAAACATCCATCATTGGTATTAGAGCAACAAATGATAATGTGCTAAACAAAGCATATAAAATATTATAAATCACATTCCATATAACGTGAAATTTATAAGGTTTTATAAATGGAATTATCTTTTTTATGTTTTCGTCCATTTCTAGTTTAACTGCATTTCTGCGATTATATTTTTAATTTTATTATCCAATTCTAATTCAATTTCTTTCGCATTTTCTAAAGCATCTAGAGGAGCATTAACACTAAAATAAAACTTAATTTTTGGTTCTGTTCCACTAGGACGAGCACAAATTTTAGAGCCATCTTCCAAATAATAGATTAGTACATTAGATTTTGGAATTGAAATCGATTCAATCTCTTGAGTGAACATATTTTTGGAAGTCGAATTTTCATAATCTTCAATACAAACCACACGTTGACCATTAATCTCACTCATCGGATTCTCACGTAAATCAATCATCATTTGATTAATTTCTTGCATTCCAGAAATTCCTTTTTTGGTTAACGAAATCAAATGCTCTTTGTAAAAACCAAAATCAACATATAAATTTAATAACTCTTTATATAGTGTACTTCCTGCAGCTTTGGCTTGCGCAGCAATTTCGCAAACTAATAAACAAGCGCCAACAGCATCTTTATCACGAACAGCGTCTCCAACCATGAATCCGAAGCTTTCTTCTCCACCACCAATAAACGTAAGTTCTGGGAAGTCTTTTATAAATTTCGCAATCCATTTGAAACCAGTTAATCCAACTTTACATTCAACATTGTATCCTGATGCTAATTCTAACATCATTGGAGTTGAAACAATAGTTGAACCAATAAATTGTTTTCCATCAATTTTTCCAGCTCGTTTCCATTGCTCAAGTAAGAAAGCTGTCATGATAACCATAGTTTGATTACCATTTAACAGTATCATTTTACCATCAGTATCACGAACAGCAACACCCAATCTATCAGAATCTGGATCGGTGCCAATTACAATATCGCCACCAATTTTATCTGCTAATTCCAATGCCATTGTTAATGCTTCTGGTTCTTCAGGATTTGGAGATTTCACAGTTGGAAAATCACCGTTGGGAACCTCTTGTTCTGCAACAATATTCACATCAGTATAACCAGCTTTTGCTAAAACTCCCGGAATTGCTTTTATTGAAGTTCCGTGAAGTGAAGTGTAAACAATTTTTAAATTTTCTTTTGCTGCTGCTGGTGTATTGAAACTTGCATTTTCAACAGTAGATTTAGCAAAAGCTTCATCTATAGCAACATCAATGTATTCAATAAGATTTTCGTTAGCTTCAAATTTAATTTCGCTATAATTTAATGCTTCGATAACCTCTATAATTTCTTTGTCTTGTGGTGGAACTAACTGCCCACCATCTTGCCAATATACTTTGTATCCATTATATTCTGGCGGATTGTGAGAAGCCGTAAGAACGATTCCTGCATGGCAATTCAAATATTTTAAAGCAAAAGACAATTCTGGAGTTGGACGCATATCAGAAAAAAGATAAACGTGAATTCCATTTGCCGAAAAGACATCAGCAACAACTTTTGCCAAAGTATCACTATTATGACGACAATCGTAAGCTATAGCGACTTTCAGTTGTTCTCCTGGAAATGATTTTATCATGTAATTTGATAAACCTTGTGTGTTTTTCCCAAGTGTATATTTGTTGATTCTATTGGTTCCAACACCCATAATACCTCGCATTCCACCAGTTCCAAATTCAAGATTTTTAAAAAAACTTTCTTCTAAATCTTTAGGAGAAGTTGTCATCATTTCTTTGATATCTTCTTGCGTTTGATTGTCAAATGTTGGTGTTAACCACTCGTTTACTTTGTCTAAAATAGTTTGTTCTATGTGCATAATCTTATTTTGAAAGGCGAAATTTCGCTTTGTATTATTATAAATTTATTTCTGAGGCAATTTTATAACGTTCTTCATTGTTTTTTGTACGAAGAATGATTTCACCTAAAAATCCAGCTAAAAATAATTGAGTTCCAATAATCATTGAAGTTAAGGCAATATAAAATAATGGATTACTGGTAACTAAAATGGTATCAAATCCAGAGTAAAGTTTTATAAGTTTTATAGTAATGATGAAACCAGTTGCTAAAAAACCAATAATAAACATTAAAACTCCAGCAGCTCCAAACAAGTGCATTGGACGTTTTCCGTAGCGAGATAAAAACCAAATCGTAATTAAATCAAGAAAACCATTGACAAAACGACTCATTCCAAATTTAGATTCGCCATATTTTCTTGCTTGATGAATAACTACTTTTTCGCCAATTTTTCCAAAGCCAGCATTTTTAGCTAGAACTGGTATATATCGGTGCATTTCACCAGAAACTTCAATGTTTTTGATAACTACATTTTTGTATGCCTTCAATCCACAATTAAAATCGTTCAAATAAACACCAGAAGTTTTTCTTGCTGCCCAGTTGAATAATTTGGAAGGTAAATTCTTGGTTACTGCATTGTCGTAACGTTTCTTTTTCCAACCTGAAACTAAATCAAAATTTTGTTCTGTCACCATTTTGAATAATCCCGGAATTTCATCTGGACTATCTTGTAAGTCTGCATCCATTGTAATAATAACATCACCTTGAGCTTTTGCAAAACCTGCATGAAGTGCTTGAGATTTACCAAAGTTTCTTAAAAACTTGATGCCTTTTACACAAGGATTTTCTTTTGATAAATTTTCAATAGTTTGCCAAGAATCATCTGTACTTCCGTCATCTATAAATAGAATTTCATAAGTGTAGTTATTTTCTTTCATGACTTTTACAATCCATGAATGCAACTCTGGTAACGATTCTTGCTCGTTTAATAATGGGATAATTATGGATAGATTCATTAAATTAAAAACTTTGATTACGGTCTTTTTTTACTATGGCACCAATTATAAGAGAGTAAATAAGTCCGATAAAAGCATACATAAGTACTGTAACAGGAAGTAAAATTGCTGGATGTGAGAATTTTTTCATCATTGAAATACTCATCTCTATTTGCTCTGATGTCATTTCAGGATTTTTTTCTACCATCATTTTACCAACTTTATCATACATTTCGGTCATATAATCAGGCATAATTAAATTGAATACAACCATGAAAATTCCAGATAATAATCCTGCTATTATGCATATGGTAACTCCTATTTTTAAACATTCTCCAAAGCTAACAAAACCACCATTTATGTTTGTTTTGTAATTATTACAGCCAACATATATAAAAAGGAGTGGAAGAATTAAAAAATTTAAGACGTTGATTATAGTTCCATATGTAGGGTTTGTTTGAGGGTCGATATTCATAACATAACCAATTACAAATTCTAGAATCATTATAGCTCCAAATAGGAATCCATAAATTAACCCTGATTTAGCAGGTGAAGTAGTATTATCCATTTTTTTTGTCTTTAAAATTAATCCACAAATATAGTAATTCCATTATTATTGCATAATATATAATTCAATTAAAAAAAGTGCTTTAAAGGTTTGATAATTAAAAAATAGTTGTATTTTTGCACTCTCAAATAAAAAACAATAATTAAAAGTTGTAGCCAGTTGATACCTTTTGTAATGAAAGCTTCACAACAAACTACTTCATAACAAATAAAAGATTTACACAATGAAACAAGGAATTCACCCAGAAAATTACAGATTAGTTGCTTTTAAAGACATGTCAAACGAAGATGTTTTTATCACTAAATCAACAGTTGAAACTAAAGAAACTATCATTCACGAAGGAGTTGAATATCCAGTTTATAAAATGGAGATTTCTAGAACATCTCACCCATTTTACACAGGTAAATCTAAACTTATCGATACTGCAGGACGTATTGATAAATTTAATAGCAAATATGCTAAAAAAACAAAATAATTTTTTAGTAGTTCAAATTTTATTAAGACCTTCCAATTTTTTGGGAGGTTTTTTTATGAACTAAACTTTTGTAACTTTGACAAAACATTACTAATGATTTTAAATTTTGTTTTCAACCATTAAACTGAAATCTGAAATCTGAAATCTGAAATCTGAAATTAAAATGAACTACATACTTTTTGACGGAACCGTTCGAAACGCACTTTTACCTTTTACTTTTACACGACCAGTTGCTGAAATTCGCATTGGAATTTTAACTATTCGTGAAAAGTGGGAAAAATATTTAGGTTATACAACAACCACTTTAACAGAAGAATATCTTTCTAAAAAATACCCAATGGTAGAGCTTGAAGATAACGTAATGATTAATGCTTCTTTTTTGCCTAATGATGTTTTGTCAGAAATGGTTAAAAGTTTAGAAAAAAATCAGGCAATTTTTAAAGGAGATGCAGTAATAGCTTTTTATACTAACGATACTCAAGAAGAAATTGATTTTGATACTTACGAAATTATTGAATTTAACGAAGATTGTTTAACAGTTGAAAATACATGGGATATTTTTGCTAAAAATGACGCCGCAATTAGAGAAGACTTTGACTTAATTACAGAAGGAAGAACTTCACAACCTATACCAAAAAGTGTCAATGTTTTGTCACCAGAAAATATTTTTATTGAAGAAGGAGCGAAGCTAGAGTTTGTAACTTTAAATGCATCAACTGGACCAATTTATATTGGAAAAAACTCCGAAATAATGGAAGGTTCTGTCATTCGTGGACCATTCGCATTGTGTGAAGAAGCTCAAGTGAAATTGGCAACCAAAGTTTATGGAGCAACTACTGTCGGACCACATTCAAGAATTGGAGGAGAGGTTAATAATTCAGTGCTTTTCGGATATTCTAATAAAGGTCATGATGGTTTTTTAGGAAATGCTGTTCTAGGCGAATGGTGTAACATTGGAGCCGATAGTAATAATTCAAATCTTAAAAATAACTACGAAGAAGTGCGTTTGTGGAGTTATGAAACAGAAGGTTTTGCCAAAACAGGATTACAATTCTGCGGACTAATGATGGGTGATCACAGTAAATGCGGAATCAACACCATGTTTAATACAGGAACTGTTGTAGGAGTTTCTTCTAATATTTTTGGAAGTGGTTTTCCAAGAAATTTTGTTCCAAGTTTTTCTTGGGGTGGCGCTTCTGGTTTTACAACTTACTTAACTTCAAAAGCTTTTCAAACTGCTAAAATTGTAATGTCGCGTCGTCACGTAGATTTTACAGAAGAAGATGCTAAAATATTGGAACACATTTTTGAAGAAACTAAAAAATATAGAAAAGAGTAAATTATTTAACTAGCATAAATCAAAACACATAGCATTAATGTTATGTGTTTTTTTGTTTTAAATTTTGAGATTACTCTTATTTATCTTCTTCAGAAACCCAAATAATAGCAGCGTCCAACTCATCATGATTAAAGCATTTAAATTCTCCAATCATAATTTTGCTAAAAAGTTCAGTGAAAATTTTGATACCTTGAGTGTCGGTTATTATTGCGGCTCTGTTCCATTTTGAAAACACTTTTATACCTAAAATGGCATCTTGAAGCCAAGCACCAACAGTAAAATTTGATAATTCGGTTTCAATTTGTAAAAGATAATTTAAGGTGTCATATTTAGCTACAAAAGCTTCAACTTTTGGAATGACTTCTGTTGTAAAATCATCGGCATTAATATCACCAACTGCTCTAAAACCTATAAATTTTTTTCCTTCATTTGCTATTTCTACTATCATAATATTAATTTTTTATCAGTGTAAAATTCACTTATTATAAATTAGAAATATTACATAATGATTTTAAGATATTGTATAATTAACGTGTTATTTTTATTTTAAAGAAAATCAAATATGTAGTTTACGTTTTGATTTAAAATTACTTAAATTTGCACTCTCAATTTTTTGACAACGATTTCATTAATTGAGTTTACTTATGGAAAACAGAAAAAAAGTAGCATTCTACACTTTGGGATGCAAGTTGAACTTCTCAGAAACGTCAACAATTGCGCGTAATTTTCAAGACGAAGGTTTTGATAGAGTAGATTTTGAAGAAGTTGCCGATATGTATGTTATCAATACGTGTTCAGTTACAGAAAATGCCGACAAACAATTCAAGCAAATAGTAAAAAAAGCTATGAAACTCAACGATAAAGCATTTGTTGCTGCCGTTGGTTGTTATGCGCAATTAAAACCAGAAGAACTTGCTGCCGTTGATGGTGTTGATTTAGTTCTTGGTGCTACAGAAAAATTTAAAATCACCAATTATATTAATGATTTGTCCAAAAACGATATGGGCGAAGTGCATTCTTGCGAAATTGAAGAAGCCGATTTTTACGTAGGAAGTTATTCCATTGGCGATAGAACTCGTGCTTTTCTAAAAGTTCAAGATGGTTGCGATTACAAATGTACGTATTGCACAATTCCATTAGCACGCGGAATTTCAAGAAGTGATGCTTTAGAAAATGTTCTTAAAAATGCTTATGAAATCTCACAACAAGGCATTAAAGAAATTGTTCTAACTGGTGTAAATATTGGTGATTACGGAAAAGGAGAATTCGGAAACAAAAAACACGAACATACTTTCCTAGATTTAGTAAAAGCTTTAGATGAAGTAGAAGGAATTGAACGTTTACGAATTTCATCCATTGAACCTAATTTGTTGAAAAACGAAACAATCGATTTTGTTTCAAAAAGTAGAACATTTGTTCCTCATTTTCATATTCCGTTACAATCTGGAAGTAATGAAATTTTGGGAAAAATGAAACGTCGTTACCAACGTGAAGTTTATGTTGATAGAGTTGAGAACATCAGAAAAGTGATGCCACATGCTTGCATTGGTGTTGATGTAATTGTAGGTTTTCCAGGTGAAACTGATGAACATTTCTTAGAAACTTATAATTTCTTAAATGAGTTGGATATTTCTTATCTGCACGTTTTTACTTATTCTGAAAGAGACAATACTGAAGCAGCAACTATGGAAAATGTAGTTCCAATGAATGTGAGATCTAAAAGAAGTAAGATGCTTCGAGGATTGTCAGTTAAAAAACGTCGTGCTTTTTACGAAAGCCAAATTGGAACCAATAGAACTGTTTTGTTTGAAGGTGAAAATAAAGAAGGTTACATTCATGGATTTACAGAAAATTACGTAAAAGTAAAAACACCTTGGAATCCAGAATTAGTCAATACTTTGCACGAAATCAACCTGACAAGAATAGACGAAGATGGAAGTGTTAGAATGGAGTTTTTGGCAATAAATGTGTAAATTGTATAATGTATATTGTAAAATTGTATTTTTCTAAGCAGTATGCTGTAATAATTTATTGTTTTTGATATAAAAATAAAGTGTTTGTAGTAAATATTGTTTTATTACAGTATACAATTTTACAATATACAATATACAAAAAAAATCAATATTTATAGTTAAACCTGATTTTAGTAATCCTAAAAACAGATTCACTATATTGTTCTATAAATTCATATTTATTTCTTCCTGGTTGTTTGAAATCGATGATTCTTTCACCAGAAATTTCATAGTACATAGAGTTTCCTTCAAACATAAATCGTTTGCCATTGTTACGATATGCAGAACGAATTAAATCAAATTCAGATAAATTCCATGTAGTAAGATTAGCATCTAAATCTTCAAATTCTGAAAACAAACCTTCTGTAATTTCGGTTTTGCAACCATAATATTTTTGGATGTTTTCAAAAAATGAAATTATATTTAGGTTTAGTTCTTCGGAATTCATCCTATAAAATTATGAAAAAAAATTCTAATTTAAATTATCAATAAAGAGTTTTAGGTTTTTAATTTATTTAGCTGATTAGGCTATTTTTAAATGTTATTGGCTGTTTAACCGATTTCTTCTCATTTAGACGTTTTTATTTCATACAATTAAATTCGCTTTATATTTTTGTTCTTGATATTAAAAAATCAAACAATCAATGATGAAAAAATGTGTTTTATTTGTAATTGCAATCTTTTTTATTTCTTGTTCTAATGATGATGCTACTACAAAAACTTCTGCTATGGCAGGCGTTTGGAAATTAACGTCTTTGACAACTGAAAATCCTATTCTTGTAAATGGTGTTTTAACAAAAAACTTCACTCAAATTGCTTCAAATTCGCAAATCAATTTTATTGATACTACTTCAGGGACTATAAGTTATGTATCTAGTATAGGTTTCTTCTCGCAAACCATAAATCAAAATATAGAATATAGTTCAACATCATCTTTTGTATCATTTAATTTTGATTTTACTAAAAATAATAATTTAGTTACATTTTACAAGGAAAATGATGAAACAGTTAATTTGGTATTAGACGGAAACACATTAACAATGGAAGTAGGCAGCGGAATTGTGCTAGGAAATTTAGATAACAATACAACCGAAAATTATGCTATTAAATATGTTTTTACAAAACAATAGTTGTTTCAAATACTCAATAAAAAATAGAATTACCCTTTAATTCTTTATCAAAAAAAAAACCAAAAATCGATGTAGTCATGATTTTTGGTTTTTTTTTGAATTTACTAAAAAATTTATATTTTAATTCCAGGAGGCAATAAATCTCTATAAGTTGTATTTTTTCTAAAAAACAATGCAATTTTTGGAAGAATCGGAACCACTTTTAATTTACGTTCGTAGGCAATTTCCATAATATTCTTCAATAAATCATTGATAAATTCTTCATTGTCAAATCCATCAAAAGTATTGATTCTTGTTAGGAAAATCTTTTTTTCTTGAAACGAATATTCAACAGAAACCAACTTTCCATCGACCAAAGTTTCAAACTGTCTAGCGAATGTATTGTCTTTAATTTCCATTTTTTCTAAAATTAACTCTGAGTTCATGTATAAGTGGGATAAATAAATTAATTTTATGCAAATTTCGGAATAAAATATGGATAAAGCCACCGAAATAAGTTAAAATATGAGTAAGATACACGTTTATTTTATGCCAGGTCTAGCGGCAAGTCCAACAATCTTTGAAATGATTGATTTGCCAAAAGACACTTTCGAAGTACACTTATTACACTGGTTTCTGCCGGAAAAGAATGAATTACTTGTTGATTATGCCAAACGTATGGCAAAAAAAGTAACTCATGAAAATGCGGTTTTGATTGGAGTTTCCTTTGGAGGCGTTTTAGTTCAGGAAATGAAACAGTTTCTTACTACTAAAAAAATCATTATCGTTTCAAGCGTTCGTAGCAATAATGAATTACCTCGAAGAATGAAAATTGCTAAAACTACTAAAGCCTATAAATTACTTCCTACAGGTTTGCTTCAAGATGTTGAACTATTGACCAAATACGCTTTTGGTGACACTTTGAAAAAGAAATTAAAACTTTACGAGAAATACCTTCATATGCGCAATAAAGAATACTTAGATTGGGCAATTGAGCAAATGATTTGTTGGAATAGAACTAAAATTGATATGGAAGTTATTCATATTCATGGAGATGCTGATGAGGTTTTTCCTGCCAAACATATTAAAAGTTTTATTAATGTAAAAGGAGGAACTCATGCTATGATTTTGAGTAAATATCGATGGTTTAACACAAATTTACCAAAGATAATTTTAGAATGATTTTGATTTTGGTTTGATTTTTGTAGCTTTGAAAAATATACAATTGGAATATGAAAAAGATACAAATTTTAGGTGCAACTGCACTATTAGTTTTAGCTAGTGGAGCTTTTATTTATGCAACTTCAGGCGAAAAAAAGGAAAAACAATTTAAAGAAGGAACTTCTCAATATTTTCCAACAAAAATTGACTTTGCTGGTGAAAAAGCACCATTACAAATAGCCGACGTAAAAGAACGATTTGATAGAGAATTATTAATCAATGCTAATTTACATTCTTCTACAATATTAATTATAAAACGTGCTAATCGAGCTTTTCCTGTTATTGAGCCTATCTTAAAACAATATGGAGTTCCAGATGATTTTAAATATTTGGCTGTTATTGAAAGTTCATTAACCAATGCGGTTTCTTCAGCAGGAGCAAGAGGTGTTTGGCAATTTATGCCAGATACTGCCAAAGAAAAGGGAATGGAAGTTAATGATGGTGTTGACGAACGTTATCATCTTCAAAAATCTACCGAAGCAGCTTGTAAATATTTATTGAAAGCCAAAGAGAAATTCGGAAGCTGGACTCTTGCAGCAGCATCTTATAATGGAGGAATGACAGGAGTGAACAACAAAATCACGGAGCAAAAAGTTACAGATTATTATGATTTATTGTTAACAGACGAAACATCAAGATATGTTTTCAGAATTTTAGCTTTGAAAGAAATCATGAAAAACCCATCACTTTATGGTTTTGATGTTTCAAAATATGAATTATATGATAACATTCCAACTAAAACTATTGAAGTTGATAGTTCTATAACTGATTTAGCAACATTTGCAAAATCACAAGGAATCAATTACAAAATTTTAAAAATCCACAATCCTTGGTTGAGAGATAAGAAATTAGTTAACGCAACTAAGAAAAAGTATTTGATTGAAATTCCAACCGAAGGTTATTAGTCAGCTGGCAGTGTTCAGTTGGCAGAAATATTTTGAAAATAAAAAAGTTCGCATTTTTTGCGAACTTTTTTATTTAAGTATCATCATAACTGAATACTGAACACTGCCAACTGAATACTAAATCTTCTTCATCTGTTCTTTCATCATTTTTATCTGATCGTTAAGCATTCCTTGTTTGTCAAGCTTTTTAGCTTCGTTGATAAGGTTTGTCGCTTCTAATTTTCTTCTTCTAGACATTGCAACACCAGCTAAATTTAATTTTGCTACAGCTAAATCCATGTCCATATTTAAACCTAATTCAATTGCTTTCTTGAAGTATTTCTCTGCTTGAATTAAATTAGTTTGGGATAACATTAATCCTTGCAAGTAATTATAATATCCTTGTTGTTTTTGTACCAAAGCTGTTTCAGGATTTTTTATTTTGGCTAACCATTTTTTTGCACCTTCAAAGTTTTGTTTACGTAACTGTAAGAAAGCCATTAAAATATATTCATTTTTAAAATAAAGAAACAAAGGAATTAATGACAATAAGATAAGGAAAATTCCATTTCCGATATTACCTTCTGTGAATTGCCAAATAGCGGCGATAAAGATTAAACCTGTTAAAATAAGTTTGATATTTCTGTGAAACATAATAGTGTATTTTTAAGTTCGCAAAGATAATAAATAGAAATTAAAATATTTTTAAAAAACTACTTGCAAGTAATAAAAATCGTTGTATATTTGCACTCGGTTTAAAAAAGACCTCAAGAAAAGATTATTATACGATTTTAAAGATAAAAAGCAATGAGCAAAAGAACGTTTCAACCATCGAAAAGAAAAAGAAGAAATAAACACGGATTTATGGACAGAATGGCTTCTGCAAATGGAAGAAAAGTCCTTGCGCGTCGTAGAGCTAAAGGAAGACATAAGTTAACTGTATCTTCAGAACCAAGACACAAAAAATAATGATTAGATTCTAATCAATATCAAGCCGTTACTTTTATTAGTAGCGGCTTTTTTTTAAACCTGTTTATAAAATTTGATAAGTTTAAACCATCATTTTTTTACTTTTCAAATCAAACAGATTATCTTTGAAAAAACAACATAACAACACACTACAAACTAACTACAATGCCAAAAGACAATTCAATCAAATCGGTTTTAATTATTGGTTCAGGTCCAATCGTTATTGGGCAAGCTTGCGAATTTGACTACGCAGGTTCACAATCGGCACGTTCTATTCGTGAAGAAGGAATTGAAGTAATCCTTATCAATTCCAATCCAGCAACCATTATGACCGACCCAAGTATGGCCGATCATGTTTATTTATTGCCATTAACTACCAAATCCATTATCCAAATTCTAAAAGAACATCCTCAAATTGATGCTGTTCTTCCAACAATGGGTGGACAAACAGCTTTAAATCTTTGTTTAGAAGCTGATGAAAAAGGAATTTGGGAAGATTTTAATATAAGAATGATAGGTGTTGATGTTAATGCTATCAATATTACCGAAGACCGCGAACAATTCAAACAATTATTAGAAAAAATTGGTATTCCTGCAGCGCCAGCAAAAACAGCAACCTCATTCTTAAAAGGAAAAGAAATTGCACAAGAATTTGGCTTTCCTTTGGTAATTCGACCATCGTTTACTCTTGGTGGAACAGGAGCAGCTTTTGTACATAGTAAAGAAGAATTTGACGAAAAACTAACTTATGGTTTAGAAATGTCGCCAATTCATGAAGTTCTGATTGACAAAGCTTTATTGGGTTGGAAAGAGTACGAATTAGAACTTTTACGTGATAAAAACGACAACGTAGTAATCATTTGTTCGATTGAAAATATGGATCCAATGGGAATTCATACAGGTGATTCCATTACAGTTGCACCAGCGATGACTTTATCGGATACGACGTTTCAAAAGATGCGTGATATGGCGATTTTGATGATGCGTTCTATAGGAAATTTTGCCGGAGGTTGTAACGTGCAATTCGCCGTTTCACCAGATGAAAAAGAAGATATTGTTGCCATCGAAATCAATCCTAGAGTTTCTCGTTCTTCTGCTTTAGCGTCTAAAGCTACAGGTTATCCGATTGCAAAAATTGCTTCTAAACTAGCTTTGGGTTATACTTTAGATGAACTTCAAAACCAAATTACAAAATCAACTTCGGCATTATTCGAACCAACTTTAGATTATGTAATCGTAAAAATACCTAGATGGAATTTCGACAAATTTGAAGGTGCCGACAGAACTTTGGGACTTCAAATGAAATCAGTTGGTGAAGTTATGGGAATTGGTCGTTCGTTTCAAGAAGCGCTTCATAAAGCAACGCAATCACTTGAAATTAAACGAAACGGACTTGGCGCAGACGGAAAAGGTTATAAAAACTACGAGCAAATTATTGAGAAATTAACTTTCGCAAGTTGGGATAGGGTTTTCGTAATTTATGATGCCATCGCAATGGGAATTCCGTTGAGTAGAATTCACGAAATTACTAAAATCGATATGTGGTTCTTGAAACAATACGAAGAATTGTATTCGTTAGAAAGAGAAATCACAAACTACAAAATAGATACTTTGCCAAAAGAATTATTGCTTGAAGCAAAGCAAAAAGGTTATGGAGACAGACAAATTGCCCACATGTTGGGTTGTTTAGAAAGTCAAGTTTATAAATTGCGTGATGAAATGAACATCAAACGTGTTTATAAATTAGTGGATACTTGTGCTGCCGAATTTAAAGCACAAACTCCTTATTATTATTCGACTTTTGAAGCTGAAATTCAAACTGCAAATGGAGAAAGATACGTTCATAACGAAAGTATTGTTACTGATAGAAAGAAAGTTGTTGTTTTAGGTTCTGGTCCAAATAGAATCGGACAAGGAATTGAATTTGACTATTCTTGTGTTCACGGAGTTTTGGCTGCGAAAGAATGTGGTTATGAGACAATCATGATTAATTGTAATCCAGAAACGGTTTCTACCGATTTTGATACAGCTGATAAATTATATTTCGAACCAGTTTTTTGGGAACATATTTACGACATCATTCGCCACGAAAAACCAGAAGGAGTTATCGTTCAACTTGGTGGACAAACGGCTTTAAAACTAGCAGAAAAATTATCTAAATACGGAATAAAAATCCTTGGAACTTCTTTCGACGCTTTAGATTTAGCCGAAGATAGAGGTCGTTTTTCAGAACTTTTAACCGAATTAAATATTCCGTTTCCAAAATTCGGAATTGCTGAAAGTGCTGATGAAGCTTCTAAATTAGCTGATAGTTTAGACTTTCCTTTGTTAGTTCGTCCTTCTTATGTTTTGGGTGGACAAGGAATGAAAATTGTCATCAACAAACAAGAATTAGAAGAACATGTAATTGATTTATTAAAATCGATTCCGGGAAATAAATTATTGCTTGACCATTATTTAGATGGAGCTATTGAAGCAGAAGCTGATGCCATTTGCGATGGAGAAAATGTGTACATCATAGGAATTATGGAACACATCGAGCCTTGCGGAATTCACTCAGGTGATTCTAATGCGACTTTGCCACCTTTTAATTTAGGTGAGTTTGTAATGCAACAAATAAAAGATCATACTAAGAAAATCGCTTTGGCTTTAAGAACAGTTGGTTTGATAAACATCCAATTTGCAATAAAAGACGATACGGTATACATCATCGAAGCCAATCCAAGAGCATCTAGAACGGTTCCGTTTATTGCGAAAGCTTATGGCGAACCTTATGTAAATTATGCTACTAAAGTAATGCTTGGTGTAAACAAAGTGACCGATTTTACCTTCAATCCGCAGTTGAAAGGTTATGCGATTAAACAACCAGTTTTCTCTTTTAGTAAATTCAAAGATGTAAACAAAGCACTCGGACCAGAAATGAAATCTACAGGCGAAAGTATTTTGTTCATAGATGATTTAAAAGACGATCAATTCTATGAATTATACAGCAGACGTAAGATGTACTTGAGTAAATAAAATAAAAATCCCAAATGAAAGTTTGGGATTTTTTTATGGGTAAAAAAAATGCATATTTTTTTATTCAGTTATTTCAAACATTTTATTGAATTTTCTTTTCAAGTTTCTATTTTGTCGTATTATGTTCAGTCTCGAAATGATAGAGATGAAAACTATGAATAAATTAGATATGATGTATATTTCTATTGGTGGTTTTGCATGAAAGTAAAAGATAGAATTAAAGATAATCATTGCTATAACTGGAAAGTAGTTTATATAAGCAACTCTTAATTTGCCCAAAGGTTCTATAGTATAATTTACAATCAAACTTTTTTCAATGTTTTTATATGTTCCTTTTAGAAAATAAAAACTTGGAAAAAAATTAGAATTTTTTATAATTTCAAAGGTTGAATTGTCAAAATTTCCATAAAAGTATTTCGAATTTTCAGTAAAAAGCGAAAAGAAACCTAATGGAATTTTATGTTTTGGCGAGCCAATTTTAGTATTCTCTTTTAATCGATTTCTAAATTCAGTTATATCTATTTTTGACTTCATTTTTTATTTTTCCCAAGTTTAAAAAAAACGAAAACTCCAAATATGGTCATAACGATATATGCAAAGTAAAGATTTGGATATATTCTGCTGAACATATTCTCTTTGATTTCGACTTTTCCAGCTGAAAGTGGTGGATAAACTGTCCAGCCTGCTTGTGTTGCAAGTGATTTTACTATGCCTAAAATAGTTGGCCAGATCAAAATTAAAATCCATAATGCTTGGCGGTTTTCAAATTTCTCAAAACAAACTTTTGCTAAATAAAAGAAGTACAAAATAATTAAACAATAGATTGGCAAAAACTCTGTTTTTTCAATTACGAAATATGTATCGTGAATATTTATATCGAGTACACTTTCCGTTCTAATGTTTGTTAAATCAAAGGCAAAATGAAATGTAATTAGTCCAATTACAATTGGAGTTAAAAAGTACAGAATTTCTAATATTAACTTTTTCTCATTTTTGTGAATGCATTGCTCATAACGTCTGTGGCTATGCCTCTGTTGCTGCCTACACTGACCAAAACAAAACTACAACATTTCTTTGAAAGACAGAATTGTAATTACCAGATTATTGTCCAAGAAGAACAAAATAGCAAGCGCTAACCCAGCAATAATGCAAAGTTTTTGTGTGTAGTTCTTTATTTCTCTTGTATGCTTTTGTTTTTTTCTCGATTAATTCTTCTCTGTAAGTTTAATAACATTAATGTTCCCCAGATCATTATTAGAATTAGCAGGCTTACTTGAGTTGAAAAGTCACTTTTCAATTTCTGCATGGAAAATTCATTATTGTAATTTTTTGAATCATTTTTATTCTTAGAAATAAAGCTATTACTTTTCAATTCTACTTGATTTTCAAACGAATTTATAATTAATTCTCGCTTTAAATAAATCATAAATAGAAACACTGTAATTGTAAGTATTTGCTCAATCCTTAAATAAGTTAAATTTCTGTTCTTAAACATTTTTTTAGAATTACATACAACTTATATAAAGCCGCCATTAATAAAATTGATAAAAGTAAAAATAATCAAAAAAGGCAAGAATCTCATAGAAATGTAGTTTTATTCTTGGTTGTGAATTTATCTGTGAGCACTTGAAAAACTTACAATTTTATCGTTAAATGTCAAGATAATTGTAAAAATGACGCAAAGCTAGGATACGTTTGTGTAGCTTTTAAAGGAACTTTTTGAGAAGCTGGTTTTTATTAATTTTTTATAAATTCATGCAAATCATTTAATTGAGTTTTAGTAAGACTTTTGCTCCACATAATTTTATGATAATCAATTTTCATTTTGCTGGACTTTGTAGTGTCTGCCTTTGTGTTTTTTTCTGTCAACCAATTCCAAAGTTTTGTTGAATCTATTTTTGACAAAGCTGGTCCAGTCATATTTTTGTTAAGATTGTGGCAAGCTGCGCAATTTGAATTAAATATTTCTTTGCCCTTTAGAGCTTTTTCTGAAAGATTAGTAGAAGCATTTCCACAAACAAATTCCGGTACTTCAATTCGGCAAACAAATTCTTTATTTCTATTATTCAAATAAAAAAAACATGAAATCCCGATTACAACAATTATAAATCCGCTTGTAATTAAAAGAATTCGAAATATTGATTTATTAAATATGTTCATTCTACACGCGGTTTTGTATAATTCCTGCCAACTTTTATATACTCACTAATATAAATAGTAGAGTAAAAATAATCAAAAAAGGCAAGATTCTCTTAGAAATGTAATTTTATTCTTGGTTGTGAATTTTATTGTTAGCGCTTTAAAAACTTACAATTTTATCGTTAAATGTCAAGATAATTGTAAAAATGACGCAAACTCAGGAGACATTTGCGTAACTTTATGAAGAACTTTTTTGCGAAGATGGGTGTGTTAATGACTGTTATTCTTCTATTCCTAATATTTTTTTCGTTAGTTTCTTATTATGTTGTTTATCGTGAATTTTGCTACTTAATATCCAATAGATAGCAATACCTATAAAAATAGTTAGAGTTATTGACATTAAATTTAATCCAAGCAAAATATAGATTAGAATTAATAATATAGTCATTGTTATTTCAAAACCGTATTTATCTTTTTCTTCATTACGTCGTTTTAAAATAATTAAATTTCCACGCCTTTTATTTATTCTTTCTATCACTTTTTTTGTAATACTATCAATAGAATAATACTTGTCTAAATCGGGAATTGAAAAACAAATTCCAAACTCGAGTTCAAGTTTACCCATAAATCGATTATATCGTCTAACTCCTTTAAACGTAT
>LNDX01000019.1 GCA_001464475.1 Flavobacteriaceae bacterium Ga0077528
GGCTCACCTCTTCCCATTCCGAACAGAGAAGTTAAGCCCGATTGCGCAGATGGTACTGCATAACTGTGGGAGAGTATGTCGCCGCCTTCTTTTTGAAAACCTCTATCATTTATTTGATAGAGGTTTTTTGTTTATATCAAGTTTTAGAAAAGTTACATAGTTGTTATGAGATCACATATTTTGGATAATGCTAAATCGCGTAAGTGATAGTAGCGGCATCCTTTTCTTTTTTTCTTAAAAAAGAAAAGATATAGCGAATAGCACGACCCTTGGGGCACGCCATAAAAATTAAACTAAGTATTGGTATTAAAATATTTAAGTTCTAGAGTATCTGGTGTGTGAAAGAGAGTGTTGGAAAAATAGAATTGGTAATAATTAATTTATTAAATATACTGTAGTACTCTTTCTAAAGCCATTCCACGTGAACCTTTTATTAAAATAGTTTTGTTTGAAAAATGATTTTCATTAAGAAAGAGAACAAATGATTCAAAGTCTTTATAAAAGAAGTGATTATTTCTATTGTTTTTATTTAAATAAAAATCTTTTCCAATAAAATAACAAGTAATTTTATCTTCTTTGTTTAAATAGTTGACAATTGATTTATGTTCCTCAATACTTTCATCACCTAATTCAAACATATCACCAATAATAATTACTTTATTGTTTTTTTCTAGTTGTATAAAATTTTCTAATGCTACTAACATGCTACTAGGGTTTGCATTATAGGCATCTAAAATGATTTCATTTGTGTTTTTTGAGAGTAATTGAGAACGATTGTTGTCGGGAATATAACTTTCTATAGAGCTCTTTATATCTTCATCAGAAACCCCAAAATAATGACCAATTGTTATAGATGCATTTATATTATTTGCATTATAAAATCCAATTAAATGTGATTTTATGACTGAATTATTGAAATGAATATTGACTAATGGATTGGCAGTAATGTTCTTTATAAAAACATTTGCATTGTCCATTTCGGTGCTGAATGTTATTCTATTCATGTCTCTAGTTTTTTCTTCTTGTATTTTATCATCAATATTTACAAAAACTTTTTTATCATTAAGTCTAATGTAGTCATACATTTCACTTTTGCCTTTTATTACTCCTTCAACACCACCAAATCCCTCTAAATGTGCTTTTCCAAAATTTGTAATATATCCAAAATCTGGATTTGTAATTTCACATAAAAATTGAATTTCTTTTTGGTGATTAGCACCCATTTCAACAATTCCAATTTCAGTTTCACTATTGAAAGATAAAATTGTTAAAGGAACTCCTATGTGATTGTTTAAATTTCCTAATGTAGCTTTAGTTTTATATTTTTTTGATAGTACAGTTTGTATTAATTCTTTAGTTGTAGTTTTTCCATTGCTACCTGTTAATGCTATTATAGTTAGTTTTAGATAGTTTCTGTGATATTTTGCTAATTCTTGTAAAGCAACTAGACTATTTTGTACAATGATAGTTCTATGATCGATGTAATAATCTGGATTATCTATTATAGCGTATATGGCACCGTTTTCTAATGCTTCTTTTGCGAATGTATTAGCATCATACTTTTCGCCTTTTATAGCAACAAAGAAAGATTTTGGTTTTACTTTTCTTGTGTCGATAACAATATCATTTGATTGTAAAAATAGCTTGTGGATATTTTTTATGTCCATATTAAGAAATGAATTGAAAACAAAAAGCCCTAATTAAAGGGCTTTTTGTTTAGTATGTTAAAGTATTATCTTTTCTTTTTGTTTCTAGCTGATTTTTTTGAATCAGATTTTGGTCCTACTCTAGACATTGCACATCTAAATCCGATATAGTCTGTAGCCATATCTTGAGGGAAGTATCTTCTTTGTGCAGGATCTAACCAGTATGCTCTATCTCTCCAAGAACCACCTTTATATACTCTTACATCATCATTTACTAAAGTTGTTCTTTTACTTGACTTGTCAAATTTACGAATCATATTTCCAATACTGTCTGTAGATACATTGTGTTTTGGAGAATCATACATTCTTTGTTCGTCTTTTAACTTACCATCACCTTCTTCTGATGAACCAAAATCAAAATATCTAGTAGATTGTTTGTCACCATCTCTATAATTTCTGTGGTCGCTTTTGTCAAAGTTTTGTCTTAAATAAGTTTCTTTTTCATCAACAGGAACCTGAGCTATTTGCCCAATAAAGTTTCTTGCCATAACTCTACCATTTGGTAAAGTATCAAATTTTTGAGTTTCTTGAGTAACTAATTCAACTTTTCCGTCTTCACCAATTTTATTTTTAGTATAAACGTTACCTCTAAAATAGTTAAAATCATTAGCTTCGTCATCAATTATTGGTCTGTAAACGTCAGCTACCCATTCAGCAACGTTACCTGCCATGTCATAAAGACCAAAATCGTTTGGAGGATATGATTTAACTTTATTTGTAATATCTGCTCCATCATCAGACCATCCAGCTATTCCACCGTAATCTCCTTTTCCTTGTTTGAAGTTTGCTAATTGGTCACCTTTAATTTGTCTTTTTCCAGAACGAGTGTAACTTCCAGACCAAGGATATTTCTTTTGACCTTTATAGATATTGTATTCTCTTTGGCCTACGTCAGCAGCAGCTGCATATTCCCATTCTGCTTCTGTTGGTAGTCTATACTCTGGTAAAATTAAACCTGAAGTTCTTTGTGCGTAAACATTTTTAGCACCACTATTTCCATTTGCATTAGCAGTTCCTCCACCAGCACCAGCAGCTCCATTACTTTTAGCTCCACCTTTTTGTCCTTTTTGTAAAACAATTTCTTGATTTCCACCATAAGTTTTAGTAGGAGCAGCAAGATAAGTTTCAGTATCAAACGTTGCATCTGCTTTTACATCAACTACTTTTGAATCTTTTTTCAAAAATCTTTGTTGTTCTAATATAGATTCGTTTACTCTATTTGTTCTCCATTTTGCAAATTCAGTTGCTTGAATCCAGTTAACACCTACAACAGGATATTCAGCGTATGCTGGATGTCTTAAGTAGTTGTTTGTCATGGTTTCGTTGTAACCTAATCTGTTTCTCCACACTAAAGTATCAGGTGAAGCTCCTTCATAGATGTTTTTATAATTATCTTCTTCCGGTGGAAAAACTCTTTTTAACCAATCAAGATATTCCATGTACATTAAGTTGGTTACTTCAGTTTCATCCATATAAAAAGACTGAACGTGTTGTTGATTTGGTGTGTTGTTCCAATCATGCATTGGGTCATCTTGAACTTTACCCATTGTAAAAGTTCCACCTTCAACTAACACTAATCCTGGGCCAGTTGCTTGCTTTTTAAATTTAGAAGCATACTGAAATCCACCTTTTTTGTCGTTAATTTTCCATCCAGTAGCTTTTGATCCACCTTTAGAATTCGATTTTTTGCTACAACTTGATACACTAGCCATTAATGCTAGTACAAGTAACAACCTGATTGCCATAAATTTGTTTACTTTCATACTCTTAGTAGGTAATAAATTTTCGAGGCGCAATATAAGAATTAACCTTGAAATTGCAACATCTTTTTTAATAATAGTAAAAATTATTTTTTCTTGAACTATTTATTAACGTTAACTTGTGTTTATTATTGTATGTCAAATATTAATTTTATTTTTACATTCAGTAATATTTGAAAAATAATTGCGTTACTATGTACTATGAAAAAGATTTATTTTTATTTATTTCTGCTTAGCGGTGTTTTGGTTTTTGCACAGCAAAGTAAAAATATAACTATCGATTGGATTGATAAAACTAATTATTCGTTCGGCGAATATAAAGTTAATGTTCCTGTTTTTAAAACAGATAGCTATAATTTTGATTTTGCAAAGAAAGAAATTGTTTTCACAAGCAAAGTAGAAGTTAGTGATTTAATTGATGAAAATTCTTTGATGATTTCTGATATTGTCTATGAAGCAATTCTAGAGAGTCAATTAGGAGATTTAAAAAAAGAAAACATTAAAAATTCTATTTCAGCATCATTGAAAAATGTCATTGCTCGAGATAAAAAATATGTTGTCTTGCAATTTTATCCAATTATTAAAGATGGCATTGGTTATAAAAAGGTAAAATCACTTAATTACACATACAATATTTCTTCTGTTTCTAATAAAACTAATTTTCTTCAAAATCAATTTAGTATTTCAAATTCAGTTTTATCTAGTGGTAAGTGGAGTCGTTTTTATGTTGAAAAATCTGGTGTTTACAAATTATCTAAGTCGTTTCTTTCTAGTTTGGGATTTGATATGAATTCTGTAAATCCAACTAAAATTAAGATTTATGGAAATGGTGGACGAATGCTTCCTTTGTCAAATGCTCAATATTATCCAGATGACTTAGAGGAAAATGCCATTCAAGTTATTGGAGAACAAGATGGTTCTTTTGGTAATGATGATTATATCTTGTTTTATGCAGAAGGAGTTGATAATTGGAGTCAAGAAAATGAAACACATTTAAATTTATATTCTGATAGGTCTTATTACTATGTAAATGTTGTTGGAGCTGATGGGAAAAGGATAAGTTTAATGCCTCAACCTTCGGCTGGATCCACTTTAAATTTGACCACGTTTGATGATTATCAATTTCACGAGGTTGATTTGACTAATATTGGTAGGTTAGGCAGGGTTTGGTTTGGTGAAAACTTCAATATAGAAGAGGAGCAAACATTCGATTTTAACTTTCCAAATATTGTTACAAGTTCTCCAGCAAGAGTAACTATTCATACAGGTGGAAATTCTTTCGTTGACACCTCGTTTTCAATAGCTGTAAACGCGCTAAATATTGGAACAATAAATTTGCCAGAAGTTGATTTGAATTCTGGAACAGAGGCTTCTCACGGTTCTTTAGTTTCCAACGTGCCAGGAGCAACAAATTTTAATGTTAAACTCACCTATAACAATAATGGTGTTCCAACTTCTAAAGGTTACTTAGATTATATAAGTATTTCATGTAAAAGTAATTTAACTGGTTTTGGTAAACAATTTAGATTTACATACAATAATGCGCCGCTGCAAACTGGTGTTGTACAATATCAGATTTCAAATGCAACTGGAATTTCTCAAATATGGGATATTACCGACATTTATAATGTTACTTCTGTTAAAAATACAAATCAAAGTAGTTTTTCTTTCAAATCTAATTTAGGAGTTGAAAAAAAATATATTGCTATTGACGAATCAGATTTGTATACTCCACTTAAAGAAAATAACACATCGGTTACTAATCAAGATTTAAAAGGGACAATATTCAATAATGCTCAAGGAAATTTTGAAGACATAGATTACCTTATCATTACACCAAGATCAATAAATGCACAAGCAGAAAAATTAGCCAACTTTCATAGGAGTTATTCTAATTTGAATGTTAAAGTAGTAAATCTAGATGATATTTATCAAGAATTTGGAGGTGGTAAACAAGATATTGGAGCTATCAGGAATTTTGTAAAGTATGTATATCATAATGCTTCTTCACCAAGTCAAAGGGTTAAGTATTTGAATTTATTTGGTGATGCATCATTTGATTTTAAAGACAGAATTCCGAATAACACAAACGTAGTGCCAATTTATCATGCTACAAATAGTTATTATTCTGGTGAATTGTCTTTTGCTTCAGATGATTTTTTCGCATTAATGGATACAAACGAAGGTGATCCATTATATTCTTTTGGTGCTGATATTGCGGTTGGAAGAATGTTAGTTTCATCAGCTCAACAAGCTGAGGAAATGGTAAATAAGGTTATTGAGTATCATGATATAAAATCTTATGGTAGTTGGAGAAATAACTATGTTGCTATATCTGATGATTCGGATAAGGTCTCGGACGTTTCACTTCAAGAAAAACAAAATAACTTAACAGATGTTATTAATGCTCAAAAGCCATTCATAAATTTCAAAAAGATATTGTTAGATGCTTATCAACAACAAACTTCAGCTGGTGGTGATCGATATCCTCAAGCCAATGAAGATATCATAAATGCTTTTGAAAAAGGAGCATTAGTTTTTAATTATTTAGGTCATGGTGGTGAAGACGGTTTAACAGGTGAAAGAATCTGGGATAAATTTGATGGTTATGATTTTAATAATCGTTATAGATATCCTTTATTTATTACAATCACTTGTGAGTTTTCGAGATTTGATAATCCCTATCGCCCAACTGCCGGAGAATATACTTATTGGAATCCAAAAGGCGGAGCTATTTCTATGATTACAACAATTAGGTCGATTGGACAATACAATGCTGAAATATTTAATGATATTTTGGCTGAGAAATTATTTTCTTATGGTTCAAATCAATATGTTTCAATTGCAGAGGCATTGCGACTTGCAAAAGCTTCAAGTAATAATAATTCTTCGACTAGAGTTGTAGCATATCTTGGTGATCCTGCATTAATGCTTTCTATTCCTAAGCCAAAGGTTGTTTTGACTAAAGTAAATGATGTTTCAATTACCCAACCTATTGATGATTTAAAAGCATTGAGTTATGTTAAATTATCAGGCGAAGTTCAAGATGATAATGGAAATTTACTATCTTCTTATAATGGTGAACTAGCGGTAAATGTTTTTGATAAGAATTACAATAAGTCCACTTTTAATAATGATGGATATAGTCCTGTAATCAGTTTTGTTAATCTTGGCGAAACTATTTTTAGAGGAAATGCTTCTGTAAATAATGGTAAATTTGAGTTTGGTTTTGTTGTTCCAAGAGATATTAAAATTCCTCTCGGAAATGGTAGAGTTAGTTTTTACGCTAAAAGAGATCAAATTCTTTTGGATAAAACAGGTTATAATTTAGATATAAAAGTTGGAGGAATAAATACAAATGCAGTAGCAGATAATACTCCTCCAAGAGTTCGTTTGTATATGAATGATGAAAGTTTTGTAAATGGTGGAATAACAAATGAATCGCCGTTCTTTTTGGCATTTGTAGAAGACGAGCACGGAATCAATACAGCGAGTGGAATTGGTCATGATATTGTAGCGATTTTAGATGGCGATGAAACTAGGCCGTTTGTTTTAAACGATTATTATGAAACGGAACTGAACGATTATACCAAAGGTAAAATAAGATTTCCTTTTAGAAATTTATCTAAAGGATTACATACAATTGTTTTTAAAGCTTGGGATGTTTACAATAATTTCATTTCAGCAGAAATACAGTTTATAGTTGCCGATAGTGGTGATATTACTTTAACAAATGTGTTAAATTATCCAAATCCATTTGTTAATTACACTCAATTTTGGTTCAATCATAACAAACCTTTTGAGCCATTAGAAGTACAAGTTCAAATCATGACTATAACTGGAAAAGTGGTAAAAACAATTAATCAAACAGTTACTACTGAAGGATTTTTATCAAGAGAAATTACTTGGGATGGGAAAGATGATTTTGGAGATAAAATCGGTAAAGGAGTTTATATTTATAAATTGACAGTTCGTTCAACTGTTTCAAACAATAAGTCAGAAAAAATAGAAAAACTTGTTATACTTTAAGAAAATGCTATATTTGTTAAATAATAATATTATAAAAATGAAATCGGAAATTCAAAAGAACGTGAAAAACAATCCTAAAAGCTTGATTAATAATTTAATATTGATATTCTTGCTTGTTTTTTCAACTCAAAACATAAACGCACAAGACAGAGTAATAACTACAGGTGTACCATTTTTATTAGTTGCTGCTGATGCAAGAGCTGCTGGTATGGCAGATCAAGGTGTTGCTACTTCTGCAGATGCTTATTCTCAGCAATGGAATCCAGCAAAATATGCTTTTGCATTAGATAAACAAGGTTTCGCAGTAAGTTACACACCTTATCTAACGGCGTTAGTGAATGATATTTCGTTAGGACAAGTTAACTATTACAATAGAATTAATGAAAAAAGTGCCTTTGCAGGAAGTTTACGTTTTTTTAGCTTAGGTGAAATCGAATTAAGACAAAATTTTGATGATCCTGCAAATGTTGTTAAACCAAATGAATTAGCTCTTGATGGTTCGTATTCATTGAAACTTAGTGAACATTTCAGTATGGCAGTTGGAGGTCGATACATAAGATCAAATTTAAAAATTGCTGATACAAATACAGACGCGGTTCCAGGAAGTACTTTTGCAGTTGACGTAGCAGGTTTCTATCAATCAGAAGAAATTGCTTTCAATGAATTTAACGGAAGATATCGTTTAGGTTTCAATTTTCAAAATATGGGACCAAAAATAAGCTACGATAATGACCAAAATGAAATATCATCTAATTTCTTACCAGCCAATATGCGTCTAGGAGGAGGTTTTGATTTTATATTAGATGAATACAATAAAGTAGGAGTAAGTGTAGAATTTGCTAAATTGTTAGTTCCAACTCCTCAAGATCCTGACTTAAATGGTGATGGAACAATAACAGGCGATGAGAGAAATACCAATAACGAGAATTATAAAAAAATCAACTGGGTTTCTGGTATGTTTCAATCATTTAATGATGCTCCAGGTGGTTTTTCTGAAGAGTTAAAAGAATTTACTTATTCAGCTGGTGTAGAATATTCTTATCAAGACTCATTTGCAATGCGTTTAGGTTATTTTAATGAAAGTCCTTTAAAAGGTGCGAGAAGATTCTTTTCACTTGGTGCTGGATTCAAATACAATGTAGTTAAGGTAGATGTTTCTTATTTATTTTCAGCTTCGCAAGTTAAAAATCCGTTAGAAAACACATTACGTTTCTCACTAACATTTAATTTTGGTGATAAATATGATGAATATTAAAAAGTAATGAATTAAATAACAATCCAAATTTCTTAATCGAAGTTTGGATTTTTTTTCCTCTATATATAATGAAAGAAATAAACATTAACACCACAATTTCGGTTTTCAACGGAATCAATGAATTACCAAGCGAGATTCAATCATTAATGAATCAAGCCATTGAAACACGTAAAAATGCTTATGCACCATATTCTAAGTTTAGAGTTGGAGCAGCAATTTTGTTAGATAATGGTAAAATAGTTTTAGGTTCCAATCAAGAAAACGCGGCTTATCCATCGGGATTGTGTGCTGAACGAGTAGCAATTTTTCAAGCTGGAGCTATTTATCCAAATGCTAAAATCGTAAAATTAGCAATTACTGCAGCATCAGATACTAATCCTACGTTATCACCAATTCCACCGTGCGGTGCATGTCGACAATCAATTGCTGAATATGAATTTAAACAAGACACTCCAATTGAAATCTATTTTATGGGCGAATCTGGAGAAGTTTATAAGTCAAATTCAATAAATAATTTATTGCCGCTTTCGTTTGACAAAACATCCTTGTAAGCTATAACGATATAGTTGATATTTAAGAATAAACAGTTATTAAAAAATGCTATTTTAATTCTGAATTATTTTTACTTCTACTATCAATATCTTACTTTTGCAATTCGCAAATTTGATAATTCGCAATTTGTGATACGATTACAATATATTTAATCAACGTAATTCATTAAAAAATGAAACCAATTACAAAAGAAACTTACCTTCAATGGTACGAAGAAATGCAGTTTTGGAGAAAATTTGAAGACAAATTAGCCGCTGTATATATTCAACAAAAAGTTAGAGGATTTTTACATTTATATAATGGTCAGGAAGCAGTTCTAGCTGGAGCAATCCATGCAATGGACTTGTCTAAAGACAAAATGATTACAGCTTATCGTAATCACGTTCAGCCAATCGCAATGGGTGTTGATCCTAAAAAAGTAATGGCAGAACTTTACGGAAAAGTAACAGGAACATCAAAAGGAATGGGTGGTTCTATGCACATTTTCTCAAAAGAGCACGGATTTTATGGTGGTCACGGTATTGTGGGTGCGCAAATTCCAGTTGGAGCAGGAATGGCTTTTGCTGATAAATATTTTGAAACAGGCGGTGTTACTTTAACCTATTTTGGTGATGGTGCTGCACGTCAAGGTTCACTTCACGAAGCTTTTAATATGGCTATGAATTGGAAGCTTCCAGTAGTTTTCATTTGTGAAAACAATGGATATGCAATGGGAACTTCTGTTGAAAGAACGGCAAATCACACAGATATTTGGAAACTTGGTTTAGGTTATGAAATGCCATGCGGACCAGTAGACGGAATGAATCCTGTAAAAGTTGCTGAAGCTATGCAAGAAGCAATTGACAGAGCTCGTCGTGGTGACGGACCTACATTTTTAGAAATGAAAACATACCGTTATAGAGGTCACTCTATGTCGGATGCTCAATTATACAGAACAAAAGAAGAGGTTGAAGAATACAAAAAAATCGACCCTATTACTCAAGTTCTTGATATTATCAAAGAAAAAGGATATGCAACTGATGCAGAAATTGAAGCAATGGATCAACGAGTAAAAGACTTAGTTGACGAATGCGAAAAGTTTGCAGAAGAATCTCCTTTCCCAGAAGTACAACAACTTTACGATGTAGTGTACGAACAAGAAAATTACCCTTTCATTCCTCATAGACTATAATTATGGCAACAGTAATAAACATGCCTCGTTTGAGCGATACTATGACAGAAGGAACTGTTGCAACATGGCTTAAAAAAGTAGGTGATACAATAAAAGAAGGCGATATTTTAGCTGAAATCGAAACCGATAAAGCTACAATGGAATTTGAATCTTTCAATTCAGGTGTTTTACTACACATCGGAATTGAAGCAGGTCAAACTGCTCCAGTTGATTCATTATTAGCCATCATCGGAAAAGAAGGCGAAGATATTTCTGCATTATTATCTGGTGGAACTCCAGCTCCAAAAGCTGAAGCAACTCCAGCTATTGAAACTCCTGCGGCTTCTGCTCCTCAAACAACTGTAGCAATTCCTGCAGGTGTAAAAGTTATCACAATGCCACGTTTAAGTGACACGATGACAACAGGAACTGTAGCGACTTGGTTGAAAAAAGTAGGAGACACTGTGAAAGAAGGTGACATGCTTGCTGAAATCGAAACTGATAAAGCAACCATGGAATTCGAATCTTTCAACGCAGGAACATTATTATACATTGGAATTCAAGAAGGAGGATCTGCTCCAGTAGATAGCGTTTTAGCTATCATCGGACCAGCAGGAACTGATATTACAGGAATAGCTGAAAACTATTCAAAAGGTGGTGAAGCTCCAGTAGTTGCAAAAACTGAAACTGCTACTCCAGTTGTAACATCACAACCAACTCAAGAAACAACAACTTCAGATAACGGAAGAATTTTCGCTTCTCCATTAGCAAAACAAATAGCTAAAGATAAAGGAATCAGTCTTTCTCAAGTAAAAGGTTCAGGTGAAAACGGAAGAATCGTTAAAAGTGATGTAGAAAACTTTACAGCTTCGGCTCCAGTTGCTGCAACACAAACGACTTCTCAACCAGAAGCACAAGCAACTCCAGCAGCAAAACCATTTGTTCCTGCAGGTGAGGTTGTGACAGAAGAAATTAAGAATTCGCAAATGCGTAAAATCATTGCTAAACGTTTAGCTGAATCGTTATTCACAGCGCCTCACTACAATTTAACTATTGAAGTAAGCATGGATGAAGCAATGAAATCAAGAGCAATGATTAATACTGTGCCAGATACCAAAGTATCATTCAACGACATGGTAATCAAAGCTTGTGCAATGGCATTAAAAAAACATCCAAAAATCAACTCTCAATGGAAAGAAGATGCAATTACCATTAATCACCACGTGAATATTGGTGTTGCCGTAGCAGTTGAAGACGGATTAGTAGTTCCAGTTTTGCGTTTTACTGATGCAATGAGTTTATCTCAAATCGGAGGAAGTGTAAGAGATTTAGCAGGAAGAGCCAAAACCAAAAAATTACTTCCAAACGAAATGGAAGGAAGTACATTTACAGTTTCAAACCTTGGAATGTTTGGTATAGTTGAATTCAATTCAATCATAAACCAACCAAATTCAGCAATTCTTTCAGTTGGTGCCATAATCGAAAAACCAGTTGTTAAAAACGGACAAATCGTAGTTGGAAACACAATGATGCTATCTTTAGCTTGTGACCACAGAACAATCGACGGCGCAACAGGAGCACAATTTTTACAAACATTAAAACTGTTTATAGAAAATCCAGTGACTATGTTAGCGTAATCAAAAGCAATATAAATACAAATCCCGTTCAGAAATGAGCGGGATTTTTTTTTAATCTAAACTTGTTTCAGATTCTCAATTTTTATTTTGGAGCGAATGGTTTGGGCATTCTTGGTTTCCTTATTCCTGCTTTCCGTTCTATCTCGTCCCAAAAGACGAGATGCCACTCCAATCAGGGCTAGATAGGATTTGTATTGAATAGAAGTCAAAATAATAAACAACAATCTGTGATAATCTGTACAATCCTTTTAATCTTTGGTTAATAATCATTTCTTATTCTTTTCTTCAATCCACTTACTCATATATTTAGTGCTAGAAACTAAATGATGTTGCAAAATAGAACCAAAGAAATTTTTATTACGATGTTGTTTCAAATTATCTAAAAGCGAATTAATTTCAACAATAAAATCCTTTTCAAAAAGTGATTTTTTATAACGTTTGTCTAAAATCTCAAATCCATTTTCTTGAGCCTGTTTCCATAAGTTTTCATCTTCATAAAGTTGAACAGCTCCATCTACAAACTCATTTGGATTGTCTTTCACAAAACCATTCCAGTTTAAATTTCCAGCCATAGCTTCTGCTCCAATTGATGAAGTCACGCTTGGAGTTCCGCATTGCATCGCTTCAAGTAATTTACCTTTAATTCCTGCGCCAAAACGAATAGGTGCTAAAACCACTTTAGCATTTTTTATAACTTCTAAAGCATCATCTGCTCTTCCTTTAATATAGAAATTTTGTTTCGGCTTATTTAATTCCAAAACTTTTTGTGATGGATAAGCTCCATAAATCAACATTTTAGCTTCGGGTAATTTTCTATGCAATAATGGCCAAATTGTATCTGACAAATATTTCACACAATCCCAATTTGGTTCGTGCAAAAAGTTCCCAATAAAAACAAAATCATTACGTTCATTAAATGTTGGAACATCATTTAATTTTTCAGCAAAAATTGGTAAATAATAAATCAATTCCTTTGAAATAGTAAACTGATTTTGAAGTAATTCAATTTCAAATTCCGATACCATCAAGGACAAATCACAACGTAAAATACTCGCAATTTCCCTCTTAGCAACATCCGAAAACAAATCTTCCGAAGTAAATTCACGATTTTCTTTAACTGCTAGCTGTCTTGCTTGTCGCATAGAATGTAAATCCTCTGTATTTAGTATTTTCAAAGCATTTGGACAACTTTCTGAAACACGCCAACCAAATTGCTCTTCAATCATAAACCGATCAAACAAAACGATATTTGGATTCAACTCTATAACAAAATCATCAAAACTTGAAGAGTTTAATTCAATAGTTTTTGCAGTAACTCCTATAACTGAAACATCTTCTGAAAATTCTAAATTCTGAGCAGTACTTGCAAAAGTTATTTCATAACCATTTGTTTGAAATAGTTCTATTAATTGCATCATTCTACTTCCTGCCGCAGAAGATTTTGGTTCAGGCCAAACAAAGCCAATTATTAATAAAGTTTTAGATTTTAGCATAATATCAAATACAATTACAAAGAAAAGATTTAATTTTACAACAAATTAAAAATACACAAAAATGTTAGGTCTAAAATTAAAAACCGACCCAAGATGGGTTACCATAGTTGAATCAAACATTGAAGAAATTCTAACAGATCATGCTTGGTGCGAGCAAAAGGCAGCAACAAACATAATTACAATCATAACCTATAATTCAGAACACGAAGAATTAGTTACTGATTTGTTGGAAATAGCTAAAGAAGAATTAGAACACTTCCAAATGGTTCACAACATAATTAAGGAGCGCGGATTAAAATTAGGTAGAGAAAGAAAAGACCATTATGTAAACGAACTTTTCAAATTCATGAAAAAAGATGGAAGTAGAAATGATTCTTTTATAGACAGATTATTGTTTTCAGCAATGATTGAAGCCAGAAGTTGTGAGAGATTTAAAGTACTATCTCAAAATATTGAAGATAAAAAACTAGCAGAATTCTACAGAGAATTAATGATAAGTGAAGCAGGTCATTATACAACTTTTCTAAAATTTGCTAGAAAATATACCGAAAAAGTTGATGTTGACAAACGTTGGGCAGAATGGCTAGAATTTGAAGGAGAACTAATCACCAATTACGGAAAATCAGAAACGGTTCATGGATAATTTTAAGGCTTCAAGAGATTGAAGCTTTTTCATTTACAAAAAGATATAAAAAAACTCCCTAGATATCTAAGGAGTTTTTTGTGGGCGATGAGGGGTTCGAACCCCCGACCCCCTCGGTGTAAACGAGGTGCTCTGAACCAGCTGAGCTAATCGCCCGATAATGCTGTTGTATTATCAGTAAAATTGATAAAAGTGGTGGGCGATGAGGGGTTCGAACCCCCGACCCCCTCGGTGTAAACGAGGTGCTCTGAACCAGCTGAGCTAATCGCCCTTTTATCATGATTATGATTTCTCTTAATCAGGGTGCAAATATAAAGCTTATTTTTAAATCTGCAAACATTTTTTATAAAACTTCTGCTACTACAAAAGTACTTCCGCCTATGTATATAAAGTCTTTTTTAGTAGATGATTTCAATGCTTCTTGATAAGCGTTTGAAATAGAATTATATACTTTTCCGTTTAATTGGAAATCCGCGGCTTTTTTTTGTAAAATTTCTGCATTTAATCCTCTTGGAATATTTGGTTTGCAGAAATAATATTTAGCATTTTTAGGAAATAAAGGTAAAATATCATTCAAATCTTTGTCATTTACTACTCCTAATACAATATGTAATTGTTCGAATCTTTCATTTTTGATTTGATTCAAAACTATTTTTAGTCCGTGTGAATTATGAGCTGTGTCACAAATCACTTTCGGAGTTTCTCTTAATTGTTGCCATCTTCCTTGTAATCCGTTGTTTTTTATTACTTTTTGAAATCCGTTCTTGATGTTTTCTTCAGTTACTTTAAATTCATTTTGACTTTGTAAAACTTTAATGGTTTGAAGAACGGTCTTTTTATTATGAATTTGGTAGTCGCCTAATAGTGCTGATGGATATGTTTTTTCAATTAGTTCAGATGCAAAGAAAATTTCAGAATTGGTTTCTTTTGCTTTATTTAGAAAAACATTTTTTGTTTCTAAGGTGTATTCTCCAATCACAATTGGAGTGTAATTTTTAATTATTCCAGCTTTTTCGAATGCAATAGCTTCTAATGTGTTTCCTAGAAATTGTGTGTGATCTAAACCAATATTTGTAATGACTGAAATTAATGGATTTATTATATTGGTTGAATCCAATCTTCCTCCCATACCAACTTCAATTATATTGATATCCGTTTTTTCTTTTTTGAAATATTCAAAGGCTAGTCCGACGGTCATTTCGAAGAAACTTAATTGGTTTTCTTCAAAGAAAGATTTATTTTTTGATATAAATTTACAAACAAATTCTTCTGATATTTCTTTACCGTTAATCTTAATTCGTTCTCTATAATCCTTTAAATGTGGTGATGTATAAAGTCCAACTTTATAACCAGCTTCTTGTAAAACTGATGCTAGTAGGTGAGAAGTAGAGCCTTTACCGTTAGTTCCTGCGACATGAATACATTTTAAATCTCTTTCAGGATGACTTAAATGTTTAGAAAGTAATATAGTATTAGTTAAATCTTTTTTATAAGCCGATGCACCTTGTGTTTGATACATAGGTAGTTGGCTAAACATCCAATTTATGGTTTCTTGATAGTTCATTTCTTTTTAATAAAATAATCTTAAAACAAAATATTTTCCCAATTTTGTAGTTTAATATTGTATTAGAATTTATCTTTAGTGCAAATTTGAGATTATTTTTAACAACTAAATCAAAAATCTAATTTATATGATTAATTTTTTTCTTCAAGTCCAAAATGATACTATCGCTCAAGCTACAGGAACAGTAATTGAAGGCACTGTAAATACAACTGAAATTTCCGTTTTAGGATTTATTTTAAAAGGAGGTTTTTTCCTTATTCCAATTGCTCTTTTGCTTTTTTATACTTTTTATATAATTATTGAACGTTTTTTATATATCCAGAAGCGTTCAGTGATTGATCCAAATTTAATTCGTGATATTCGTGATAATTTGAATGCAGGAAATATTGACATGGCAGTTTCGGTTGCCGACAGAAGTAATACAGCATCAGGTTATGTCCTTAGAGAAGGTATTCTTACCATTGGAAGACCAATTTCAGAAATTGAATCAAATATGGAACGTGCTGCTAACATTGAAGTTGGCGAAATGGAAAAGAAACTTGGTCAATTGGGACTTATTGCAGGTATTGCACCAACCTTTGGTTTTATCGGAACTATTTCTGGAGTTATCAAAATTTTCTATAGTATTTCTCAAACGGAAGATATTAGTATAGGAAACATTTCAGGAGGTTTGTATGAAAAAATGATTAGTTCAGGAGCAGGATTAGTTGTTGGTATTATTGCTTATTCAGCTTATCACTTATATAATGGTAGAATTGATAGTTTCACCTTAGCAATTCAAAAACAAGTACTTGATTTTGTTAACATAATTCAACGTCCAAATGGTAAAACGAAATAAACGATTTCATGCAGAAGTCGCTACATCATCTTTGAGCGACATTATGTTTTTCTTGCTGTTGTTTTTCTTAATCATTTCCACTTTAGCAAATCCTAATGTGATAAAAATGACTTTGCCAAAGTCTAAAACAAGTGAGAAGACAAACAAGCAACTCATAAGTCTGTCCGTAACAGAAGACAAACGTTTTTATCTTGACAAGCAAGAAGTGGCTTTCGATCAACTTGAAGCTTCTTTGTTAGCTCAAATGGGCGATGCAAAAGACCAAACAGTTGTGGTTAGAATTCCATTTAATCTTCAAGTGCAAGATTTAGTTGATGTATTACAAATAGGCGTAAAGAACAAATTGAAGTTTGTTATAGCAACTAATAATTCTAAATAGTAGCGAATGGTTCGGGATTTATCTGTAATCCATTTTCCTGCTTTTCATTACAATAAAAAATGCTTCCAAACAATGGAAGCATTTTTTATTTTCTCTACAATCAGGGCTAGATTGCCATTGTATTGAATATTTATTAATCTTTCAAACTGAAATTGTATTTTATAGTTCCAACTTGCTTTTCAGTTCCGTCAGGACTTGCGCTCCATTTGGTGTTCATTGCTGCAATTCTAGCTTGACTTGCTAAACAACTTGCGGCATTGGTTGTTCCTCTTGCTCCAGGTTTAGCTTCAATTACGTTTCCATTTTTGTCAACTGTGATTTGAACAACAACAATTCCTTCTTCGTTACAATTGTAAGCAGGTTGAGGCTTGCTTAAAGCCTTTCTACCATTTAAAGCATATCCAGAACCGTTTCCTAAACCATTTCCACTTCCGTTTCCGCCACCACTTCCAGAACCACTTCCAGGTCCTGTTCCTGTTCCATTGCCAGGTCCGTTTCCTCCACCTGTTCCTCCGCCAGAACCACCAGTTCCAGAATATCCTGAAGAGTTGATGTCGCCATTAGCACGTCCTTGATTTCCTGAAGTTCCGCTATTTCCATCACCGCCTTTTTTATTTCCTTTTAAAATATTAGATAAAGCATCATCAACTTTTTTGACAGGTTTTTTTACTTCAACAGGTTTTTTAATTTCAGGTTTTACAATTGGTTTTGGGTTTTTTACAGGTTTTGTTTTCGGGATTACCGCATCTGTTTTATCAGCATCGGTATCTTCAGAAATTATATCTTCTTCAGGAGTTGGTTGTGCTTCGTTGTTTTTTGAAACTTCTTTAACATCTAATTCTTTACTTTGAAAATCAGCGCCAGAACCAAAGTCAGTGTCACCAAAGTTAACAGTAACTCCGCCACCGCCACCACCGCCAGCTAATAGAGCAAGTTCAGCATCTGATGGAGGCCAAAAGCGTATAAAAAACATAATCAATAGCAATACAGCATAGATAAGTGTCGCGATTATAAGCGATTTTCTTTTGTCAGCAGGTGTAGAATCTAAACTCATTAGTACTGTTTTATATGTTTTAACGTCGAAATATACTAAAAATTGTTATTCTTCTTGCAAGGGATTAACATTTGGTAAACTTTTCTTTAGCCAAATAAAACCAATTAATCCAGAAATTAAAGAACCAATCAATATCATAAACTTCGAATTAGTAATTATTTGATTGTCTTCAAATGCTAAAAGCGTAACAAAAATGGACATAGTAAAACCAATTCCACCAAGAAATCCAACTCCTATAATTTTTTTCCAACTCAAGTCTTCTGGTAAATGGGTAAATTTTAATTTTACAGATAAATAAGTGAAAAGAAAAATTCCAATAGGTTTCCCAAGTACCAATCCAAAAATAATGCCTAATGAATAGGATTCAGAAAAATTGTGAATCCAATCCTTGCTAATCACAATGGCTGTATTACACAATGCAAAAATCGGAATAACGATAAAAGCTACAGGATGATGCAACCAATGTTGTAATTGAGACGAAATAGTTTTAGAACTTCCATTTCCAAAAGGAAGAGCGAAGGCTAATAAAACTCCAGTTATCGTAGCGTGAACTCCAGAATTCAACATAAAATACCACATAAAAATTCCTCCAACAAGATATAAAATCAAGTTAGTTACTTTCAATCGATTCATAATCAGAAGCACTCCAAAAATAGAAAGTGAGATAATTAGATTGGTAAAGTAAATGGTTTTGGTATAAAAAAGTGCAATTAAAATTATGGCGCCTAAATCATCAATAACAGCAAGAGCGGTAAGAAAAATTTTGAGTGAAATTGGTACTCTGTTTCCCAATAATGATAAAATTCCAATTGCAAAAGCAATATCTGTAGCCATTGGAATTCCAATTCCGTGTTCTGTAGGAGTTCCAGCATTGAAAGCAAAATAAATTAAAGCAGGAATCAACATTCCGCCCAAAGCTCCTGAAATAGGTAAAATGGCGTCTTTTATTTTGGATAATTCACCTTTATAAACTTCTCGTTCTAATTCTAATCCAATTAACAAAAAGAAAATGGTCATCAAACCATCATTTATCCAATGCTCTGCACTGTGACTGCCAATTTGGTAATGCCACATAGCAATATATTCTTCAGAAAATGAAGAATTTGCAATGACAAGAGAAATAACTGTACAAATTAATAAAACTAATCCGCCAGCTTTTTCACTCTCAAAAAATGATTGGAATAATCCTTTTGGTTTCATTTTACACCAATTGTTTTAATGCAATTTCAAATGCAGTTGCGCTGATGTTTACTTTTGAATTATTTAAATCGTATGTTTTTTCGATAGCTTTTTTGATAGTTTCAGAAATGTCATAAAAAACTGCTTCATCAGTCATTTGTACTTTTTTCTCCATGAAATAAGCGAAAACTCTCGCCATTCCACAATTGGAAATAAAGTCAGGAATCAGACTCACTTTGCTATCCGTTTCTTCCATAATTGGTCCGAAGAAAATTTCTTTATCTGCAAATGGCACATTCGCACCACATGAAATCACTTCTAAACCAGAACCTATTAAATTATCCAATTGATCTTTAGTTACTAATCTTGATGCTGCGCAAGGAGCAAAAATATCTGCACCTATAGTCCATATTTTTTGATTGATTTCTTCAAATGGAATCATATTTTCTGCTACCAATTTGTTACCATCTTTATTCAAAAATAATCGTCTGATTTCTTCAAATGAGAATCCGTTTTCGTTGATGATTCCACCATCGCGATCAATAATTCCGATAACTTTCACGCCCATTTCAGCAAGATAAAAAGCTGCGGCTGATCCAACATTTCCGAAACCTTGAACGATTGCTTTTTTATCGTGGAAATCGCCTCCATAAGTATTGTAGTAATGGCGAACTGCTTCTGCAACTCCATAACCTGTAATCATATCGGCAACGGTGTATTTTCTTAAAACGTCAGGTGAGAATTTTGGGTTTTCAATTACTTTGATAACACCTTGACGCAATTGTCCAATTCTATTGATTTTATCAGCTTCGGTTGGTTTGAAATGACCGTTAAAAACGCCTTCTTGCGGATGCCAAACACCACATTCTTCTGTATATGGAATTACTTCGTGAATTTCATCAACATTCAAATCGCCACCAGTTCCGTAATAACTTTTCAATAAAGGCGAAACGGCTTTGTACCAGCGTTGTAAAACTCCTTTTTTGCGAGGATCATTTGGGTCAAAATTGATTCCAGATTTTGCACCACCAATTGCCGGACCAGAAACAGAAAATTTCACTTCCATTGTTTTTGCTAATGACAGAACTTCGTTCATATCTAATCCTTTTCTCATACGAGTTCCACCACCAGCTGCACCGCCACGAAGTGAGTTGATTACTGTCCAACCTTCGGCTTCGGTTTCGCTATCTTTCCAATTGAATATTATTTCGGGTTGTTTGTTTTCAAATTTTTTAAGTAAATCTTTCATTGTTTGTTTATGTAGTCTGTTTGTGTTGCAAATATAAGGTTTTAAAAAGATTTGAGATTTTCCTTTTATAAAATTTGTTTAAACCTTAATCTTTTTTGAATATTTATCAATCGAATATGAAATTAAAACTCCGGCGAAGTAAGCAGCCAAATCACTCCATAAAAAACCTTGACCTAAAATATAATGTCCGAAAGTTGTTTTTCTAATTTCAATTATCCAATTGGCTTGATAAAGTTGAAGAAATTCAATGCTAAAACAAATTAATAAAGCAATGATGGCAGATTTTAGCAAATCGTTTTTATTGAAAAAAAATCTAACAATGAAATAAATCATCATTGCATATAATAAATCGCCAACGAAAAGTGGAATAATTGAGATTTTTCTAGAAAGAATTCCTAAGATAATTATCAATAAAACTAAAATCGGATATTTTAAATTCTTCATGGAATGAAAATGTTTCCAGAACTATGATCCATCTTCGCACCAGTAACACTACTCAAAACATTGATTTCATTTCGTAATTTCAAAACTCCCAAAAGAGCAAAAATTAATGCTTCTTTAAATTCTAATGTTTTGTTGTCGGGTATTATGATTTGGATATTTGGTAAGTGAAATTGCATTCTTTCAATTAAAAAATCATTGTAAGCTCCGCCACCAGTTATCAGAATTTTTCCGGTTTTGTTTGGTAATGCTAATGAAGTTTGCAAAGCAATGTGTTCGGTAAATGTGTGCATTTTATCTTCAATCGAAATCGAATATTTTTCAATTAATGGTAACACTATTTCTTTTACAAATTCAAAACCGAGCGATTTTGGAAACGATTTTTTGTAATAATCTAAAGCGTTTAATTCATTCAATAAATCAGAATCAACTTTTCCTGAACGAGCGATTTTTCCTTTGTCGTCATAATCCAATCCTAATTTATTGGCATAAAAATTTAGAACAGTATTAACAGGCGAAATATCAAAAGCAATACGTTTTGAATTATCTTCAAATGAAACATTAGAAAATCCACCTAAATTCAAACAATAATCATATTCTGAAAATAAAATTCTATCGCCAATTGGCACTAATGGCGCACCTTGACCACCCAATTTTACATCTTGCACACGAAAATCACAAACTACTTTTTCTTGAATAATTGATGTGATTTTTGGAAGATTTCCAATTTGAAGTGTGAAACCATTTTGAGGTTGGTGTAAAATAGTATGTCCATGCGAACAAACGGCATCAAGATTTTTTATTTTATGATTTGTAATAAATGATTTTATGATGTTTCCTAAAAGTTCGGTATACTCTTCATTTAATTCAATCAAATTTTCTTCAGAAAAACTTACCGCTACTTTCAATTTGTTTAACCAATCTTGAGAATATGAAATGGTTTCAGATTCCAAAATTTGATAACGCCATTTGTTGTCTTTTATGGTAAAATTGATATGTGCTAAATCGATTCCGTCAAGCGAAGTGCCTGACATTACTCCTATAATTTTGTAAGTTTCTTTAAACATTGGCTAAAATTACGAAAACGTTTTAGAAATTGATGAAAATGTGCTATTTTTGGACACTAAAATTATCGATTTACTAAATAAACTAATACAAAAATATGGATTTTAATCTTACCGAAGAGCATTTGATGATTCAGCAAGCTGCGAGAGATTTTGCTCAAGCCGAACTATTACCTGGAGTAATTGAAAGAGACGAACATTCTAAATTTCCAACAGAGCAAGTCAAAATGATGGCTGAGTTAGGTTTTATGGGAATGATGGTTGATCCTAAATATGGTGGAGCTGGTTTAGATAGCGTTTCTTATGTTTTGGCAATGACTGAAATTGCAAAAGTGGACGCATCGGCTGCCGTAATCATGTCGGTAAATAACTCATTAGTTTGTGCTGGTATGGAAAAATATTGTTCGGAAGAACAAAAAATGAAATATTTGGTTCCACTTGCTAAAGGTGAAGTTATTGGTGCTTTTTGTTTGTCAGAGCCAGAAGCTGGAAGTGATGCAACTTCTCAAAAAACAACTGCAATTGATAAAGGAGATTATTATTTGCTAAACGGTACAAAAAACTGGATTACAAACGGATCAACAGCTTCAACTTATTTAGTAATTGCCCAAACTGATGTTGAAAAAGGTCACAAAGGAATCAATGCTTTTATTGTAGAAAAAGGATGGGAAGGTTTTGATATCGGACCAAAAGAGAAAAAAATGGGAATTCGCGGAAGTGATACACATTCCTTATTATTCAATGATGTGAAAGTTCCAAAAGAAAATAGAATTGGAGCTGACGGATTCGGTTTTGCTTTCGCCATGAATGTTTTAAACGGAGGAAGAATCGGAATTGCATCGCAAGCATTAGGAATTGCAACTGGAGCTTATGAAATTGCTTTAAAATATTCGAAAGAAAGAAAAGCTTTCGGAAAAGAAATTTTCAATCACCAAGCTATTGCTTTCAAATTGGCTGATATGTATGTGAAAGTTACTGCAGCTAAATTATTAGTAATGAAAGCCGCTTGCGAAAAAGATGAAGGTAAAGATATTGCACATTCTGGTGCTATGGCAAAATTATATGCTTCTGAAATTGCTTTAGAAGTTGCTAATGAAGCAGTTCAAATTCACGGTGGAAATGGTTATGTAGCCGAATACCATGTAGAACGAATGATGCGTGATTCTAAAATTACTCAAATCTATGAAGGAACTTCTGAAATTCAACGTATTGTAATTTCGAGAGGATTGGTATAGTAATAAAAGTTAATTATAATTCAAAAAAACCTTTAAGTAATTTCTTAAAGGTTTTTTTATATTTTTACATTATGTATGAAGAATTAAAATACTGGTATTTGCGTGATCATAAGCTGTTTTGGACATTGAGTATGTCGCAAATAAAACAACTTTGCATTATTGTTGGTTTTAAAAAAGCAAAAAAAGGCGATGTTATTTATTTTTCTTCTTCAGACGTTCCAAGAATTTTTCTACCTAAAAAAGGAAATATCAAAATTGTTTCAATTGACGAAGAAGGAAATGAAACCATAAAAGAGATTCTTCAAAAAGGAGATTTATTTGGAGAACTTTCACTAGAGCAAGATTCCGAAGTAAACGAGTATGCAAAAGCATTGACAGATGAGGTTTCAATTTGTAGCTTTTTACTATCAGATTTTGAAGATTTACTAGTACGAAATCCTTCATTAGCTTTGTCATATACCAAGTTTGTTGGATTGAAAATGAAGCGTTTTAAGAATAATTACTCTAATTTGGTGACTAAAGACGCTAAGAGTAGACTCTCTTCTTTTTTGAAAGATTGGGCGCAACGCGAAGGAAAATTTGAAGGAAATAAAGTAGTTATTGAAAATTATTTAACTCAAAATGATATTGCACAAATCATATGTACTTCTAGACAAACAGCTACTTTATTACTAAATGAATTGGAAGAAAGAAACCTTATTTACTACAATAGAAGAGAGATTATAATAGACGATATTTCAAAACTTTAGTTTTTTTTCATTCAAATGTAAACTAGCCGACAAATAGGTTTTTTATAGCAATGTATTTTTGCTTCAGAAATTTTAAACCTTTACAAATGAAAAAAACATCCATTATTTTAGTTGTCTTATTGTTTTCAATAACAACATTTGCTCAAAACGCATCCAAAAGAGTTAAAGAATTCAATCTAGAAAACAAGGTTGCTATTCAAGGCTATGATCCAGTTGCTTATTTTACTTTGAAAAAAGCAGTTAAAGGTAAATCGTCCTTTACTGCAACTTATGAAGGAGTAACTTACAATTTTTCATCACAAGCAAACAAAGATTTATTTCTAAAAAATCCTTCAAGTTATGAACCGCAATATGGCGGATGGTGTGCTTTTGCTATGGGTGATTATGGAGAAAAAGTAGAAATTAATCCAGAAACTTTCAAAATCATTGATGGAAAATTATATCTTTTCTACAATGCTTATTTCAATAACACGCTAAAGAGTTGGAATAAAAATGAAACCAATCTAAAAAAGAAAGCCGATGCTAATTGGAAAAAAATAATCAATTAAATTTTACAAAATGAAAAATTCAATTTTTATTTGGATTATTAAACTTGTTGCAGTTGTAATTCTTGTTCAAACATTATATTTCAAATTTACTGGAGCAGAAGAATCAGTATATATTTTTACAACTTTAGGAATTGAACCTTTTGGTCGAATCGGCTCTGGAATTGTTGAACTTATTGCATCATTTTTAATCTTAATTCCAAGAACAACATTGCTTGGCGCATTACTTGGATTGGGTACAATGTTGGGTGCTATTTTCTCGCATCTTTTTATTTTAGGAATTGAAGTAAAAAACGATGGAGGAACACTTTTTATTTTGGCAATAATTACGTTTCTTTGTTGTTTACTATTAATATATAATCAAAAATATAAATTATTAGATTTACTAAAATTTAAAATCTAAAAAAAACTTGGTTGTATTTTAAAACGTAAATATAAAAAAGACGCTATACATATGTTAATTCCTTCTATTCAAAATACATTAAACGAGTTAAATGACTTGTTGTCTCAATTGTCGGCAGATGATTATACATTTCAATGTAGTGGATTGAGTAATGCAACAATTGGCGAGCATACACGTCATATAATTGAGCTTTTTCAATGTTTAGAAAATCAATATGAAAGTGGTGTTGTAAATTATGATAGTAGAAAAAGAGATTATGCTATTCAAACATGTACTGAAACAGCAAAATCCGCTATTGAAACTATAAAAAGTAATCTTGAAAAGCCAAATAAAAATTTGCTTTTGCATCAAGTTATTGACGGCGAAACTTTAGAAATAGAAAGTAATTATAATCGTGAATTGCTATATAATTTAGAACATTGTATTCATCATCAAGCTTTAATAAAAGTGGCCGTTTTGCAAAATGATTCGATAAAAATTGATTCAAATTTTGGAGTGGCTCGTTCTACAATTGAATATAGAAATCAATGTGCACAGTAAGTTTTGTTTTTTCTAATGGAAAAGCAATTTTAACACACAATCGTGATGAAAAAGTAGCTCGTCCAAGTGCAATTGAACCTCAAAAATATACTGTAAATAACAAAAATATCTACTTCCCAAAAGACCAAAAAGCTGGTGGAACTTGGTATGCTGTTGCAGAAAATGGAACTGTTTTAGTATTACTAAATGGTGCTGATGAAAAACATCAATTAAAACCATCTTATAAAAAAAGTCGTGGATTAATTGTTCTTGATTTAATAAGTTCAGATTCACCCATTGAGGAATGGAATACTATTGATTTGTTTGGTATTGAACCATTTACAATTGTATTATTTCAGGACAAAAAATTGTACCAATTGCGTTGGAATGAAGTCGAAAAATCTACTTTAAATTTAGATATAAATCAAAGTCATATTTGGTCTTCGTCAACTTTGTATCCAAAAGAAATTCGAGAGCATAGAGCAGAATTATTTCAAAATTTTATAGTTTCTAATGAAGTCTCTTCTGAACAACTTTTTCAATTTCATCGTTATGCCAAAAATGATGATTCTGAGAACGGATTGATTATCAACAGAAATAATGAAATGAAAACTTTGAGCATCACACAAACTATTATTCAAGAAAATAAAGTTGTACTTTCGTACCACGATTTACAAAATCAGGAGGAATTTACTAATTCAATTACAATACAATAAGTTGAAACTTTTTTTTCATAAACTTTTTCGTTGGGAATATTGGCCGTTTCAAATTGTCTATATTCCTATTTATTTTTTGTGGGCTTTTTACGCTTTGAAAGCTCGAACGATTTTCTTTTTTAATGCTAGTAATCCAAAGATAAAGAATGGCGGATTTATGGCAGAAAGTAAAAAGGAAATTTACGATTTAATTCCACAGAAGTATTACCCAAAAACCGAACTGATTTTAGAAAACAACGATTTTGAAAAGGTGGATTCTGTTTTTCAAAATTCCTCAATTCAATTTCCATTTATTGCAAAACCTGATATTGGTTTGCGAGGTTCGGCAGTTAAAAAAATTCATAATTTGGAAGAATTGAGAACTTATAATTCTAATGCAAATTTTGATTATTTAATTCAAGATCTGATTCCTTATGCCAATGAAGTTGGTATTTTCTATGTTCGTTTTCCAAATCAAACAAAAGGAAAAGTAACAGGAATTGTAGCTAAAGAATATGTAATCATTGAAGGTGATGGGAAAGCAACAATGGAGCAATTGATAAGAGCAAATCCTCGTTATGAATTACTAATTGAAAATATTAAGAAAGATTTCGAAACTCAATTTAATAAGGTTTTAGAAAAAGGTAAAAAACTAAATCTTGTGCCTTACGGAAATCATGCTCGTGGTGCAAAATTTATTGATGCAAGTAATTTAATTACAGATAAATTAAATGAAACTATTGATTCAATGTGTCAAGAAATTTCTGAATTTTATTTTGGGAGATTGGATATTATGTATGATTCATGGATGGATTTAGAACAAGGAAAAAACTTTGCAATTGTTGAAATTAATGGTGCTGGAAGTGAACCAACGCATATTTATGATCCAAAACATTCACTCTTTTTTGCATGGAAAGAATTGGCGCGTCACATCACTTATATGTATAAAATAAGTGTTCAAAATCATAAAAGAGGATTTCCTTATTTGGAGCATAAAGAAGGAATGCGTCAATATAAATTGCATTTGGAACAAAGTAATAAGATTGTAAATTTTTAATGCAAATTCTAAAAAACATATTCGTAGGATTTTTAGTCAGTTTTATTGGCTCAATTCCACTTGGTTATTTGAATATTGTGGGTTATGAAGTTTATAAAAGTTTCGGATTAAACGAAACCATTTTCTATTTACTTGGAGTGATTTCGATTGAATTTTTTGTGATTTATTTCACCTTGATATTTGCTAATAAATTAATTGGAAATAAAAAACTGATTAAATTTATTGAAGCATTTTCTATCGTTTTTATGTTTCTATTGGCTTATATTTTTTATTCAAGTGCATCAAAAGAAGCATCTTCACAAACAGTTTTAGACAAATATGTTGATTATTCTCCGTTTGTTGTTGGAGTAATTCTAAGTTGTTTAAACTTTATCCAAATTCCGTTTTGGACAAGTTGGAATTTGTATCTTTTAAATGGAAATTATATAGAAGTTTCGAAATCAAGAAAATATTTTTATGTTTTAGGAACTGTATTTGGAACCTTTTCAGGAATGTTGGTTTTGATTTTATCTTTAGATTATGTAACAAACCAAACTGATTTTTTAGCAAAATATTTAATGAAAGTAATAATTCCGTTAGTATTTATAATTTTGGGATTACTACAAGGATTTAAGTTTTATAAAAAGTATTCTAAATAGTTTTTTTATCTTTACCATCAAGTAAAGAAACAAATGAAATCGAAGATTTACTAACACCAAAAAACAATTTTAAATTGTGAGTAAAAACATTATTATTACAGGAACTTCTCGCGGAATTGGATATGAACTGGCATTACAATTTGCAAATGCTGGACATCAAGTCTTAGCCATTTCAAGAAAAACACCTCAAGAATTAATTGATAATCCAAACATTACTTGTCTTTCCATTGATATTTCGGTTGAAGATGATATGCAAGAAATTGATAAATTTATAGCTTCCGCTTGGAAAAAAGTAGATGTTTTAATCAATAATGCAGGATGTTTAGTTAATAAACCATTTTCACAATTGACACAATCTGATTTTGAAAGAGTTTACAAAGTAAATGTTTTTGGAGTAGCTAATTTAATTAGAACTTGCTTGCCTTACATGCAAAAAGGAAGTCATGTGGTTTCAATAAGTTCTATGGGCGGAATCCAAGGAAGCATGAAATTTCCGGGATTAGCAGCTTATTCATCTAGTAAAGGCGCTGTAATTACACTTTCAGAATTATTGGCAGAAGAATACAAAGAACAAGGAATTGCGTTCAATGTTTTAGCTCTTGGAGCTGTTAATACCGAAATGTTGCAAGAAGCATTTCCAGGTTATGAAGCACCGATTTCACCAAAAGAAATGTCCGATTATATTTTCAATTTTGCTTTAACAGGAAATAAATTTTATAACGGAAAAGTGTTGCAGGTTTCTAGTTCAACTCCATAAATATTAAATTATTTTTGTAAATTGTACCTTCTTTAAAATTATACAAACATGACAAAAGTAAACGCCATTCAGTTATTTGAAAGTAAAAATGTAAGAACCATTTGGGATTCTGATCAAGAAAAATGGTTTGTTTCTATTATTGATGTGGTAGCTATATTAACAGATAGTGTAGATGCAAATGCGTATTGGAGAAAATTAAAACAGCGATTAAAAGCTGAAGGAAATGAAACCGTGACGAATTGTCACGGGTTGAAAATGATTGCTCCAGATGGTAAAATGCGTTTAACAGATGTCGCTGATACCGAACAACTTTTCAGATTAATTCAATCCATTCCTTCGCCTAAAGCAGAGCCGTTTAAACTTTGGTTAGCTCAAATTGCCTCAGAAAGATTAGACGAAATTCAAGATCCAGAATTGACTATTGACCGAGCTTTAGAACAATATTTGCAATTAGGATATTCCGAAAACTGGATAAATCAACGGTTAAAAAGTATTGAAATTCGTAAAGAACTTACTGATGAGTGGAAAAGTAGAGGATTAAAAGAAGGACAACAATTTGCAACTTTAACGGATATTATTTCAAAATCTTGGTCGGGAAAAACTACCAAGGAATATAAAATTCTAAAAGGTTTAAAAAAAGAAAATCTTCGCGATAATATGACCAATACCGAATTGATATTAAATATGTTAGCCGAAGCATCCACAAAAGATATTTCTCAAGCTGTAAATCCTGAAACTTTTGAAGAAAGCAAAAAAGTAGCAAAACAAGGAGGAAATGTTGCCAAAGTAGCTATGAAAGAATTAGAAGCTAAAACAGGAAAAAAAGTTGTTTCTTCGCTTAATGCCAAATCTTTATTAGATTCAAATAAGAATATTGATAAATAAATGAGCGAAGTCCTATCAAAATACCTTCCTGAACATGCTGTTGAATTGTGTTTTGAGTTAATCAAAGCTAATTCTGTGCACTTAAAAATCGTTAATGAGCGACAAACGCGCCATGGTGATTATCGAAAAGGGCTTTCAGGAAAACATGAAATTACCGTAAATGCCAATTTAAATAAATACCGATTTTTGATAACATTAGTTCATGAAATTTCCCATTTAGTAGCTTTTGAAAAATACGGAAGAAAAATTTTACCTCATGGAGTAGAGTGGAAGATGACTTTTCAAAGATTGATGGTTCCTTTTATAAGACCTGAAATTTTTCCGCATTCGGTTTTGCCTTTGGTGGCGAATCATTTTAGAAATCCAACTGCTAGTAGTGATACTGATGCCAAATTAGCTTTTGCTTTAAAACAATTTGACGAAAGGAAACCAGATGTTCATTACATTCACGAAGTACCAAGTGGTAGTTTGTTCAGGATAAAAAACGGAAGAATTTTTCAGAAAAAAGGACTTCGAGTTAAACGATATGAATGTATTGAAGTAAAAACAGGAAGAACTTTTTTGTTTAACGCCAACGCTGAGGTAGAAATAATTCCTGGATAAGATGATGAAATTTAAAGCATATTATTTGTTGTTGATTTCATCGCTGATTTTGTTAATCTTAGGCTTTTTAGTGGGTGAAGAAACATTTGACATTAATGTACATGACACTTATTATGTAATTGCAAATTGTCATTTGTATAGGTTGTTTTCTTCTTTACTATTCATTATTTTTATATTTTACTTTTTATTAAATATTATTAAAATTGAGCTAAACAAAATAATTTCTAAAATTCACATTTTTGGAACTATAATATCGATTATTTTATTGATTTTCCCATATTCACTTTTTGATAAAACAAAAGAATTTCCATTATATGATAGTTTTGAATATATTAATATTGTTTTGACAGTAAGTTTTTTTGTTTTATTATTCCTTCAACTCCTTTTTATTATAAATATATTCGTATCTCTAATTAAGAAAGTGAAGTCGTTTGGCGCTTCGAGATTGACTTAATTAACAAGAGCCAAAACGTTGTGCATAATATTATTTTTTTCGAATGTCAACTTCCAAGAAGAAATAACTCTTTATCTTTACATACTAACAATTCATCGAAGACAAGTAGCATTTAAAAGAATGAAGTTTTAAACAAGAAATTTTACAAATACATTTGCAAAAAAAATAAACAATGAATAATAATTATTACGCAATATTAATGGCTGGTGGTGTTGGTTCACGATTTTGGCCAGTTTCTACAACAGAATTTCCTAAACAATTTCACGATATGTTGGGTTCTGGTCATACTTTAATTCAGAAAACTTTCAGTCGTTTGTCAAAATTAATTCCTGCGGAAAATATTTTTATATTGACTAATGAATTGTACAATGATTTAGTTTTAGAACAATTGCCAATGGTTAAACAAGAGCAAGTTTTGTTAGAACCAGCGATGCGTAATACAGCACCATGTATTTTATATGCATCATTAAAAATCCAAAAGTTGAATCCTAATGCAGTTATGGTTGTAGCACCAAGCGATCATTGGATTGAAGATGAAGATGAGTTTGCAAATAACTTGAAACAATGTTTTGATTTTTGTGAAAAAGAAGATGCTTTAATGACTTTAGGAATTCAGCCTACTTTTCCAAATACAGGTTTTGGTTATATTGAGTTTGATAAATCTGATACAAATCCTATTAAAAAAGTAAATCAATTTAGAGAAAAACCCGATTATGAAACCGCAAAATCGTTTTTAGAACAAGGAAATTTCCTTTGGAATGGTGGAATTTTCATTTGGAGTGCGAAATCAATAACTTCAGCTTTTGAAAAATTTCAACCACAAATGAGTGCTTTGTTTTTGAAAGGAAATGAAAGTTATAATACATCATCTGAAAAAGACTTTATCAATCAAAATTATGCTTCTGCGGAAAATGTTTCAATTGATTATGCTGTAATGGAAAACGCTAAAAATGTATATGTTTTACCAGCAACTTTCGATTGGAATGACCTAGGAACTTGGGGACAATTGCATGAAAAAATTGATAAGGATGAAAACAATAATGGAGTTATTAATGCCAAAGTTATTTTAGAAAATGCTTCAAACAATATAATTCGTTCCGATGCCAATAAGATTATAGTTGTAGATGGTTTACACGATTATATCATCGTTGATAAAGAAGGTGTTTTAATGATTTATCCAAAGTCTAAAGAGCAGGATATTAAACGAATAACAGGTTTAGCGAATAATTTGTAAGTAATTTTATAGAAAATAGCGCAACCTTTTGTAAATTTATACATCTAATGTAAAAATACAATTTATGAAAGGCACAAGAACTATAAATCAATTACATCTAATTTTCTTTCTTGTATTTTTTTTCCAATTTTCATTTGCACAACTGTCAAGTTTTAGTTTGGTTGTTACAAAGACCGATGAGACTTGCACAGGAAATGGTTCCTTGAGTTTTAATGTTCAAAATACCACACCTGGAGCAACAATTGTTTATTCAATTTATTTGTTGCCAAATGTAACAACTCCAGTTGCGACAACTTCCAATACAGCCTTTACAGGTTTACAATCAGGTAATTATACAGTTATTGCAACTCAAACGTTGGGTAATTTATCTAACACTGCCCAACAAAGCATTCAAATAAATGATACCAGAGTTTTACTTACTTATCAAGTTACAAGTTTGCAAACAAGTTGTGCAATTGGAACAATAGTAGCGACTGTTTTGACTGGAAATCCAGTATCTTATGAAATAACTTCTGGACCTGTTATAAGACCACCTCAAACTTCGAATTTGTTTACTGGATTAGGACCTGGAACCTATAACATTAGAGTTAACGACGCTTGTGGTGAAGGTGTTGTTCAGACCTATACATTAAGTTTTGCTAATCCGCCTAATCTCACTTTAGGTAACTTTATCAAAATCTGTGCATTAAATACTTGCAATACAATATCAGGTACCTTTTTAGTAACGGCTGATTTAAATTCTTCAATAAGATATCCACTTACTATTCAAACTACAACATTTCCTCCTTCTGGTGGTGCTCCAATTATTCAAAGTCAAACTTTGAGTTCTGGAAGTTCTAGTAGTCAATTAGTGTCTTTAATTGTTCCTTTTTTTCATGCTCAAAATTATAATTTTAATATACAAGTAACAGATGCTTGTGGTAACATTTATGCTAACAATGCTATTCCAATTTTTGGTCAACTTACAGCAAATTCACAGCAATTATATGCCAATTGCATTACTGGAATAGAGGTTTCACTTTGTGATTTTTTACCGCCTTATACAACAAGTTTTATTTCAGCTCCTGCTGGTTTTAACCCTACACTTTTTAATAGCAACCATCCTGGACCATTTAATTCAAGTGTTTTAGTTTATAGTTCAAACAGTATAAATGATTTACCTGTTGGTAACTACACTATTCAGATTGTTGATGCTTGCGGAAGATCAGTACAAACTCAGGTTTCAATAGTAGCTGTTTTGCCCGGATTTGAAGTTTTGCCAGTCCCTAATTCATGTGCAGGTGACGCTATTGTTAAAATACCAAATGGTGGTCCGTTAGTTACGTCTGTTATAATGACGAGCGGACCTTCAACAATAAATCAAACTTTTCCTTACAATGTTTCTTTTAATATAAATTCAGGTGTTTTTACAATGCAGTTGCCTTCTGGAACCTATAACTTTACAGGTACTGATGTGTGTGGAAATAGTTTTCAATATGAAATAATAATTTTGCCAAGAGTTGTATCAATGACGGCAGCTGGAAACATTTTTCCCGGCTGCACTTCTAACGATGGGATAATTACGGTTACAAGTGCTGGAGGGACAATATCTTCAATTAGTATTACCAGTGCGCCAACGGCTTTGAACCAAACATTACCTTATTTGGTTCCTTTAGCCAATCCAAATAGTATGTATGTTCAGATAACTAATTTACCAGTAGGGAATTATACTTTAGCAGTAACAGATAATTGTAATCAGGTATATACTTTAACAGCTACTATTTCTAATGTAGTTTCTAATGATCCATTAGTGTTATTGGATAGAAAAGGTTGTGGAGTAGGCTTTGATTCTATTGGATTAATAAGTCCAAACGGACCACTTCAAGTAGTAACTATTATTGCAGCACCTTCGACTTTTTCATTTCCGTTACCCTATAATGTTAGTTTTAATATTGCTGCCAATGGCATATTTTATATGAATTCTTTACCAGAAGGAACCTATACTTTCTATTCTAAAGATATTTGTAATGTAGAAAGAACAGAAACTAGGTTATTAACTGGATACCATACAACTACTGAGGATATCCAGGTTGTTTCAAATTGTGGCTCGTTTGATTTGGTATTAAATTATAATGATAATAGTGCTTATTTATCACAGTTTTGGTTACAAAAATACAATTCTATAACAGGACAATGGGTGCATCCAACAACTGGAGTAGTATATCCAACTAACTCAATGCCAACTTCAAGTAATTCAATTAACTTATTAAACAATACTACAAATTTAAACATAGCTGCTACTGGGCAATTTAGAATTTTGAAAACTTATGAATATTTTTCGAATGGAAGTCCAAGTTTGTTAAAATGTATAGAAAACATAAGAAGCTTTGAATATAATGGTGGGTTGCAAATAACAGCAGCTTACGCGCTACCTTGCGTCAATCAAGGGACACAAATTATAATTGTTGCCAATGGAATTCCTCCATTAACCTATAGAATAACTTCAAAAGATGGTTTGCCTTTTTTAGTAAATAATGGTAATTCAAATATTTTTTCTGGTCTACAACCCGGAATTTATAATTTTCAAGTGCAAGATACTTGTGGAAATATTGTTAATCGACTTTTTGATATAACAACTTTGCCAGAACCTTCAATAACAGCTAGTAATTTATGTCAAGGTCAATCAGGCGAGTTGTCAGTTCAGGCATTTTCTTTTTTAAATTATCAATGGTGGAAAGGAACAAATACGACTACTATTTTAAGTACTACAAATGTTTTAACATTCAATCCATTTAATGGAGTTACAGATGCAGGAACTTATTATGTTAGAATTTATTCAACAATTCCAGGTTCTTGTGTTGATAGAATTTTGTCCTATACAATTCCTTTGAGTACAATTCCCAACGCTGGTTTAGATGGAAATTTGGTGCTTTGCGGAACATCAAATTCAGTTAATTTATTTACATTGTTGAACGGAACTTACGACACAGGAGGCGTTTGGCAAGAAATTACAAATAGCGGTATGTTATCAGGAAATAACTGGTTACCACTTGGAATTCCTTATGGAGTCTACAATTTTAAATATACGGTTTCAGGATTTTGTAATGCTACTGATGAATCTTTTGTATCAATTACTTTTAATCCTATTCCGATGGATCCGATTGTAGATGTAGATTCTAATTATTGTAGTGGTGATGACATTCAGTTTTTTACAGAAACCATTCCAAATGCAACTTATCAATGGACTGGACCTAATGGCTTTACGGCTACAACACAGAATTTAGTTTTTAATGATAGTACCACAATTTTATCTGGGAATTATACGGTTACAGCTAATTTAAATGGTTGTACCTCTTCTACAACTAAAACAATTTTGGTAAAACCTAATCCTCAATTTACTATTGAAGCTAATTGTATTAATAATAATTTCACAATTACTGCAATACCTGCTAATGGAACATTTTCAAGCTCAGATACTTTCTTGTGGTCAGGTCCAGATGGTTTTACTAGTGTTGTAAATCCAATTCAAATTTCAAATAAACCAAAAGGAACTTATTCTGTTGTTATTACAAACATCGATGGATGTAGCACGACTAAATCAGTGGAAGTTTTAAGTACATTATGTACCATACCAAATGGGATATCTCCAAACGGTGATGGTCTTAATGACTCTTTTGATTTATCTGGATTTACAGGAATTCGCGAATTAAAGATTTTTAATCGCTATGGAATGGTTGTATATGAACAAGAAAATTATATTGACCAATGGCATGGACAACAAAAGAATAGTGACAAATTATTGCCAGACGGAACTTATTATTATTTGATTAATTTTGAAAATAGCGAACCAAAAACAGGTTGGGTTTATTTGGTAAGAGAGTACTAAACTATTCTTCTTTATTCTGGGCTTTTCTAATCTTTTTAAACAAATTTGAAGAATAAACAAAATCTACAATTGCTTCATTATCCGTTTTGAAGATGTCTTTTTTGGAACCTTCCCATGCAAGAATTCCATTTTTAAGAAAAATGATTTTATCTCCAATCTCCATAACGGAGTTCATGTCGTGAGTATTTACAACCGTTGTTATGTTGTATTCAACAGTAATTTCATGAATCAAATTGTCAATTACAATAGCTGTTTTTGGATCTAATCCTGAATTGGGTTCGTCACAAAAAAGATATCTTGGATTGTTTACAATAGCTCTTGCAATAGCAACACGTTTTTGCATTCCACCTGAAATTTCCGATGGTTTTTTATGGTTGGCATTAACTAAATTAACCCTATCAATTACAGTGTTTACTCGTTCTCTAATTTCTTCAGGAGATTTAGTAGTAAACATTTTTAATGGAAAACCAATGTTCTCTTCTACCGTCATGCTGTCAAACAAAGCACTTCCTTGAAAAACCATTCCAATTTCTGTTCTTAAGGCACGTTTTTCATCCGCAGATAGTTCAGAATAAATTCTTCCATCAAATGAAATCGTACCAACATCAGGAGTAAAAATTCCTAATAATGATTTTAATAAAACAGTTTTACCAGAACCACTTTGACCAATAATTAAATTAGTTTTACCAGCATCAAAAGTTGCCGAAATTCCTTTTAAAACTTTAGATTCTCCAAAAGATTTTTCTACGTTCTTTACTTCTATCATCGGTTAATTGGTTAAAAGTAATTGAGTTAAAATATAATTCACCAAGATGATTACTACAGATGTCCAAACAAATGAAACGGTACTTGCTTTACCAACTTCTAACGCTCCACCTTTCATGTAATAACCATGAAAAGAAGGAATTGTAGCTAGAATCATAGCAAAAACAACTGTTTTTATAAAGGCATAAGTGATATGAAATGGAATAAATTCGGTTTGAATTCCTTGTATAAACTCATTACTTGCTGTAAAACCACCGTAAACTCCAGCCATCCAACCGCCAAGAACGCCAAGAAACATTGCTATTCCAATCACAAATGGATATAATAAAAGCGCGATTATTTTTGGGAAAACTAGATAATTTAATGAATTTACACCCATTACTTCTAAAGCATCAATCTGTTCAGTAACACGCATTGTTCCTATACTTGATGTGATAAACGAACCCATTTTTCCTGCCATAATGATGGAAATAAAAGTAGGAGCAAACTCTAAAATCACAGATTGTCTTGTGGCAAAACCAATAAGATATTTTGGAATCAAAGGATTAGTTAAGTTTAATGCCGTTTGAATAGAAACAACACCTCCAACGAAAAAGGAAATAAAAGCAACAATCCCAAGGGAATCAATTACTAAATCGTCAATTTCTTTGAAAATTAATCCTCTCATAACCGACCATTTTGTGGGTTTATTGAAGACTTCTTTCAGCATTAAAAAATACCTACCTATTTGCGTTAAATAACGAATTAACATCATTTTATTAGTGTTCAGTGTTCAGTTTATAGTTGGCAGTAAAAATACTATAATTTTATGTGAAAGATGGATTAAAATTTTAAAACAATTTCTCTTTCATCTTCTGAAGTCGGTAATTACGGATAAATTTAGCTTGTTCGTCAGTAACTAAAAGCGGTTTTTTTGATGATTTTGCCTTCCAAAAACCTTTTATGTAGTCTATAAAAAGGAGTGGTTTTTTCTTCATCATCGCCAATTTTAGAGAAGCTATAGTAGTAATCCAAAATCCGTAACCTAAGGAATAAAAGGCTTCACCTTGTTTGTAACGAGCTGTTTTGTTGTAGTTTGCTCCAGTTGGTTTTAAGTGTTTTACATGTAAATTTTCATCGGTAACCACTTTCCAATTGTAGAATTTACATAATAATTCATCAACGGTATCCCATCCCATTTCAGGTTTTAATCCACCAATTTGTTTGAAAGTTTCTTTTCTGTAGGCTTTTAATGCTCCGCGAATATGGTCTTTATCAGTAAGGTTTTCTAAAATCCACTCGCCATTTTTTTCTATGTAGCAAAAACCGCCTGCCATTCCAATTCGTTCATCTGATTGGAAATGTTTTATAATGGTTTCAAAATAATTATTAGGAAAAATCAAATCGGCATCTGCTTTTACAATAAAATCATAGTTTTCATCCAAAGTTTCTAAGCCTTTTTGAAACGCTTGAATGACTTTACTTCCCGGTAAATGAATGGCATCAGAAGTTTTATTCACCAAAGAAATAAAAGGATATTTTGAAACAAATGAATTGACTACATCTTCTGTTTTATCAGTAGAATTATCATTCACAAGTACAATTTTAGTAGGCAAAACAGTTTGTTCAACCAAGGATTGAAGTGTCAAAGAAATTAAGGCTTCTTCGTTGTGTGAAGGAATGATTATGTAATAATTCATTTGATAATTTGTAATGTAATTTTTGTTCCAAGATTTATTTTCGATTCTACAAATATATTGCAATTGATAGCTTTTGCTAAATCACGAATTAAATGTAATCCAAGTCCTGATTGGATATTAGAAATCTTATTTTTATCACGCAACACTTCAAATTCATTTACTACAGCTCCGATTCCATTATCAGAAATTGAAACAAAAACAGTTTCCATTTCTTGCCATGCTTTCCAAACTATAACTGGGCTTTTAACTTGTTTCGTTGCTTTTATGGCATTGGCAGTAAGATTTCGCATAATAGTTTTCAAATAATTTTCATCGGTCTTTAATTGTATATTTTGCGGATTTTCAAAAATAATTTGTATGTTTTTTTCGCTTAAAAAATAGTTTTTAAGTTCTTCAAAAATTTGGTTAATTTCAAGTAAATTTGGTTGTGGCTTAAAATTTTCCATTTGGCTTTTACTCCAAACTAAAATATCTTCCATCGAATGCAATAAATTTTCGGCTGATGCCAGAGTTGATTTTTCGATTTCATTTTTGGTCTGTTCGTCTAACAAATCAGGGCTGCTTTTTTGAAGATGTAAAAAATCGATTAAATTAGAAACAGGACTTCGCAAATCGTGATTCAATATACTAAAAAACAATGCTTTATTTTTGTTTGCTTTGTCTAATTCATGATTTTTAGCATCAAGTGCCAAGTTGAATTCTACTAGTTTTTCGTTAGTTTTTTTTCGATTTCTATTTTGAATTACCAACAAGCTTCCAATAATTAGTAAAAGTAATATTATACTAGAAAAATAAATTTTTTGATTTTGCTTTTCTTGATTTTTAAATTGTATTTCTTGATTTTTTAAAGCGATAATTTTTTGATTTTCAACTGTTGCGATTTTATTTTTATTTTCTTGGGAAAATATTTTTTCATACAATTCTATATTCAAATTTAAGTATTCAAGTGCTTTTTTATGATTTCCTTTTACTTCTTCAAGTTCAGAAAATTTTCCGTAAGCATACATTAAATTTTGTTGATAATTTGCGGTTTTACATATCTCAACAGCATCTGTCAATAGATGTGTGGATTTTTCTAAAAGCTCCGTTTTTGTTTTGTTTACTTCTTTAATTGCCTCTAAATTATTGTTTCTAGCTAATTTTATAAACTCTTCGGCAATACTCAAGTTTGTAGTTATGGCTAATAGATGAGTGGGATTTTCTGTTTCCCAAATGGCTTTTGATTTAGTATATAATTCTAATTTGTTTTTTACATTTGTAGTGATGTCACCTAAATTCATCAAAGCTGTTGCTTCTTGAACAGGATTGCTTTCCGTTTTCCAAATTTCTAAAGCTTTTAAATAGTATTTTTTTGCTTCATTAAACTTGTTTTGCGATGAATATATTTGACCATAATTAGAATAAGCTTTTGCAATTGCGTCATTTAATTTTTCGCTTTTTGCTAATTCATATAATTTATTGTTGTATTTCATAGCCATCGAAATATTTTTTTGATCAAAATAAATGACTGCTACATTGTGTAACGTAAAACTTTTTATTAGTGCAAAATTATTAGAATACTCAAGTGATTTTTTATAATAAAACAAGGCTTCTTTGTGTTTTGCTTGAGATAAATAGGTGGTTCCAATATCATTATAAAACACAGCAAAACCTTTATCCCAATTCATTTTTTTAACAATTTTCAATCCGTCAAATGCGTATTTTATAGATTTTTTAGGATTTAATTGCTGATAATTAGCCACTAGTTTTATATAAATTCTAGATTTTATAGTGTCATTTTTTTCCTTTGACAGTGCAACAATCAACGAATCTATTTCACGGTTGGTTTCCTGTGAAAAAGTAATGAAACTTAAAAACAAAAAAACAAAGCACAATTTAATTTTCATAAAAATCAATCAAATTTTCTTTAAAACTATTTCCTAATGGAATTGAAATAGAATTAAACAATGTTACATTTTGGCTACTCACTTTTTCAATAAATTGTTTGTGCACAGCAAAACTTCGATGAACCCGAATAAAATTTTGAAAATGCCGTTCTTTTAACAAATTTCCAATTCCAGAAAAAACGCAATGCCTTTTGTTTTCGGTTATCAAAAGAGAATAATCTTTAAGAGCTTCGATGTATAGTATTTCGTGAAGTTTTATTTTTATTTTATCGTAACCATCTTTAATATATATAAAATCATCACCAAAAGAAGTTTCAAAAAGTTGTGCTTTATGCTTTATTTCAAGATATTCTTCTATTCGTTTCATGGTTTGCTCAAAACGATTTGGAAGCAATGGTTTTACAATAAAATCTAAAGTATCTAGTTCAAAACTCTCTACAGCATGTTCTGGGTGGGAAGTTATAAAAACACAAACAGGGATTTCAAGCAGTTTTTTTCGCAATTCTAAACCATTTAGTTTTGGCATATCAATATCTAGAAATAAAATATCAATTGGTTGATTTTCTGCAATTTCAATAGCTTTTTCTGCCGAAGCATAATGTCCAATAATGTTTAAACACGAGTAGTTTCTCGCAATAGAATATACTTTGAGTCGAGCTACTAAATCATCATCAACAATAATGCAATTATACTTTTTCATGGATTCAAAAATACAAAGATTCGTCTATTTTTTGGCTCATTCGTCTATTTTTTAATAAATGTGTGTAAAAATGAATCAATTTTGAATTTCAAATTAATTTTAAAAATGAAAAAGAACTTTTTATTTCTAATTTTATTCTCTATATCACTTTTTTCGCAAGTAGGAATTAACACAACATTTCCTGATGCTCAACTAGATATACGATCAAGTAATCAGGCTTTGCCAAGTAATACAGACGGAATTTTAATTCCGAAAGTAGATGCTTTTCCTTTAACCAATCCAACGGTAAACCAACAAGGAATGATGGTTTATTTGACAACAGCTTCGGGTGGAAATTTACCTGGATTTTATTATTGGGACGAAGTTACAACATCGTGGATTTCTGTTTCAAAAGATGTTAATTCATGGTCTGTGAACGGAAATTCGGGAACCAATCCTGCAACTCATTTTATTGGAACAATCGATAATCAAGATGTAGTTTTTAAAAGATTTAATTTTAATTCAGGATTAATTAGTGTAAGAAATACTGCATTTGGAAATATTTCGCTTTTTTCAAATTCTACAGGAACAGATAATACCGCAATAGGTGCTTCAAGTTTGTATTCTAACACAACAGGAAGTGAAAACACTGGATTGGGTCGTAACTCATTAGCTTTTAACACTACTGGAAATTACAATACCTCTTCAGGAACTTATTCTTTAAATTTTAATACAACAGGAAGCGAAAATACTGCTACTGGTGCTTATGCATTATATTCGAATACAATTGCTAGCTATAATACTGCTTTTGGTGTCAATGCTTCACGAATGAACACAACTGGCGAAGAAAACACAGCTATTGGAGCCTATTCGCTTATGAATAATGTTGTTGGAAATGACAACACAGCTGTTGGAACAAGTGCATTGCGTTCAAATTTAGGAAGTGCAAATACAGCGGTAGGAAGAAGGTCAATGTTTAATAATACTACTGGATATAGTAATACTGCATTAGGAACACATACTTTGTACGAAAATATTGGAGGACTTAGAAATACCGCAATTGGGAATGGGGCATTAAATTCAATAACTTTTGCAAGTGAAAATATAGGTATAGGCGTTCAAGCATTAGCAAGCAACACACACGGTTTTCATAATATTGCCATTGGAAATAGTGCTCTATTTACAAACACTGCTGGTTATAATATAGCTATTGGAAATAGTAGTTTGTATTATAATTTGAATGGAAATTTTAACACAGCTATTGGACATAATGCCTTAACAAATAACATAAGTGGTTTTAGTAATACCGCAATAGGCGATTTAGCTTTGTTTCATTTAACAACTGGCAGTAATAACACAGCAATTGGAAGAAGAGCTGGAGGAAATTTAGGATCAAATCCATCTAATTTTTGTGCATTAGGTTTTGAATCTGGTTATGTAGGCACTAATAGCAACACTGTAGAAATTGGAAACACAAGTGTAAGCTGGATTGGAGGACAAGTAGGTTTTTTTAATTATAGTGATGGTCGAATTAAAAAGAATGTTCAAAACAACGTTCCAGGTTTATCTTTTATAACTAAACTGCGTCCTGTAACCTATCATTTTGACCTCCATAAGCAAAATGAAATGGTTTATAAAGACCAAAAACAAGAAACTTGGGGAGGTAAATATGATTTAGAAAAAGAACTTCAAACAGGTTTTATTGCTCAAGAAGTTGAAGAAACTGCCAAAAAATTAGGCTACGAATTTAATGGGGTAAGAGCTCCGAAACACGATAAAGATTTATACAGTGTTCAATATGCCGCATTTGTAGTACCGCTTGTAAAAGCAGTACAAGAGCAACAAGAAATTATTGAAAAACAACAAAATTTAATTAAAGAGCTCGAAAAAAGACTTAATACAATAGAAAACAAAACTAAATAATTAACGCTTCCTTTCTGCGTAAACCAAATAATATCTCGGAGTAAAGTATCTTAACAAAGGTCTAAATCCAAATTTCTTTACAGGATGCGTAAATTTTACTCGATCTACGATTTTAAAGCCTGTTTTTTCTAAAAGCCAATCCAATTGCCAATCTTCAAATTCATGGTAATGTCTGTCCCACATATCAGTCTTGCTTCTGTATGCAGGCGAAAACCATAAACGTAGCGGAATGGAAATCAGTAATTTATCACATTTTACGTTTTGTAAAACAGTATAAGGATTTAGTAAATGTTCGAAAATTTCAAAAGCAGTAAAAACAGTATAAGTTTCGTTTTGTAAAGCTGTTTGGTCGTTGTCTAAATCTTCACCTTTGGTGTTTTTTACAGTATAACCATTCTCTTCCATGATTTTAGAAAACGGATTGGGAACACCTAAATCAAAAATAGTTTCTGAAGTAGCAACGTGCTTTTGTAAAAATTCTAAAGTATGCTTAAAGCGTTTATTGGGAAATGTTTTTTCGTACATTCTTACTGTTTGTAGTTTAGTGTTTATTGTTTTTGGTTCTGCAAAATTAACTATTAACCATTAACAATAAACAACAAACTTAAAAAATTACATCTTGTAAACAATCGCATTGATATTCATTCCAGCGCCAACCGATGCAAATAGAATTACATCACCTTTATGAATCTCTTGATTTTCAATTTTTCCTTTAATCAAAGAATCGTATAAAGTTGGAACAGTCGCAACACTAGAATTTCCTAGTTTATGAATGCTCATTGGCATAATTCCTATAGGTGGCGTTTGTCCGTATAATTTGTAAAAACGTTGAATAATCGCTTCATCCATTTTCTCGTTGGCTTGATGAATCAATACTTTTTTCACTTGATTGATGTCGATTCCAGTTTTATCTATACATTCTTTCATGGCTTTTGGAACATTGCTTAAGGCAAATTCATAAATCTTTCTACCATGCATTTTTATGTAACGAACATCAGGGTCGTGGTCTTTGTTAAAGGAATTTCCAAAGAATAAATAATTGGCTTCATCATAAGCATAAGTTGCTGATTCATGTGCCAAAATACCTTCATTTTCTCCTTCAACCGCTTCAATAATTGTTGCACCAGCACCATCAGAATAAATCATTGAATCTCTATCATGCGGATCGGTAACTCTTGATAATGTTTCAGCACCGATAACCAAACATTTTTTTGCCATTCCTGCTTTTATAAATGCAGTTGCTTGAATAACACCTTCAACCCAACCAGGGCAACCAAAAAGCATATCATATGCCACACACTTTGGATTCTTTATGCGTAAATTGTGTTTCACACGAGTTGCCAAACTTGGAAGTAAGTCTGCTTGAATAGCTCCTTTTTTCTGATTTCCAAAATTGTGAGCAAATATAATATAATCCAAAGTTTCAGGGTCAATAGCTGCATCTTCAATAGCTCTCTTGGCAGCAATGTAAGCTAGGTCTGAAGTCAGTAAATCATCAGAAGCATAACGACGTTCTTCAATTCCAGTAATTCCGTAAAATTTTTCTGTAATAACTTCATTTGGAAGTGGAAACGGCGTTCCATCTTCGTTCAAGAAAACATGATTTGAAAAGTCTTTATTGGTTACTATTTCTGTTGGAATATAGCTTCCAGAACCTGTTATTTTTATGTTCATTGATAAAATAAATTTGTTACTAAATTATTGATTTTAAAATTGTATTTAGCTTTAAATGTATAATAATTATTAATTTTTGCGAATACACTTTTTTTTAAGTCAAATTTTTAACATAATTTAAATTTTTAACCTATTTTTTGAATTAAAGTTTTTTTTATTTTTGAAAAAAAATATTTTTTTATGATAAAGAACTTCTTCATTTTTCTAATTCTATTCAATTTTTGTTTTTGTTTTTCACAAAACGATTTATGTTCAGGAGCAATAAGTTTGACTCCAACAACCAATTGTGTAACTACTACAGGAAGTTTTAGTGGTTCAAATAATACAGGAACCACAACTACATGTTTATCAACAGCTTTGCAAGACGTTTGGTACAGCTTTGTGGCAAATGATGCTACCTTGAGCATTACTCTTGTTAATCAAGCTAATATTAATTTAGGAATGGAAATTTTTACTGGTTCATGTAATGGAACAAGTTTTGCTTGTGACAACTCATCAAGTAGTCTTACAAGTGAATTTTTTCAAAGCAATTCATTTACAGTTGGTGAAACATATTATATTAGAGTTTTTCATGTTGGAACTTTTGCAATTTCATCAAATTTTACCATTTGTATTCAAAATTATCCAACACCAGCAAACGATTTATGTTCAGGAGCAATTTCTTTAACTCCAAATACTAGTTGCGTTGGTACAACAGGTACATTTAGTGGATCGAGTAATACAGGAACAACAACATCATGTTTTGCAAGTTCGCTTCAAGATGTTTGGTACAGTTTTGTAGCAACTGACCCAACTATGAGTGTTGCGTTAAGTAATGGAGTGAACCTTAATTTAGGAATGGAAATCATAACCGGTTCATGTAATGGTGCTAGTTTTGTTTGCGATAATAGTTCGAGTAGTACAGTCAATGAGTTTTATTTAAATAATAATTTTACTGTAGGTCAAACGTATTATGTGAGAGTTTTTCAAACAGAAACATCATTAATAACTTCTTCATTTAACATATGTGTTCAAAATTATCCAACACCAGTAAACGATTTATGTTCAGGAGCAATTTCTTTAACTCCAAATACTAGTTGCGTTGGTACTATAGGTACATTTAGTGGATCGAGTAATACAGGAACAACAACATCATGTTTTGCAAGTTCGCTTCAAGATGTTTGGTACAGTTTTGTAGC
>LNDX01000020.1 GCA_001464475.1 Flavobacteriaceae bacterium Ga0077528
TATTATTCAACTTTTCAGAAGATTTAAAACCGCTGCCAAAATCCGAAAGAAAACCAAAAAATGAACCACTTATTGAACTTGTTTCTGAACAAGCTTTGAACAAGTCTTGTACTAGTAGTGAAACAGGTACTGAACAAGCATTAGTACCTTCTATAAACTATATAAACAATACAAACATTTTAAACTATAAAAACGTTTCAAACTTGGAAAAGCACTCAAAAAATTTTGTAGAAATAAATAATTTGGATTTAAAAAACGATGATGAAGAAAAAGAAAAAAGTTCCGCAAAAAAAGAAAAAGAAGAAAAGTCACAGCCAACAATCGAAGAAGTCAAAATCTATTTCCAAGAAAATAACTTTCCGGAACAAGAAGCTCAAAAATTCTTCAACTATTTCAAAAGTGTCGGTTGGTTAGTCGGAGGTAAAACACCAATGGTCGATTGGCAAGCAGCAGCACAAAATTGGATGATTAACGCACCAAAATTTATTTCAAATGCAGAACAACCAAACAGAGCAAAACAACTCAACACAACAACCGACAAAGACTATTCAGAGCCATTATAGCTATGATGAGGTCATTACTTGGTTAGAAAATAAAGGAGTTGAACTATATGGCAATCATTTCAAAATCATTGAAACCGATTATCCAATTGTGTACAAACTAATCGCGTATTTCTTAAAAGACGAACCAACATGTTTTCAATATGGAATAAACCTCAACAAAGGAATTCTACTAACCGGACCAATCGGCTGCGGTAAAACATCATTGATGAATTTAATGAAATACCTAACAGCAACAGAACATAAGTTTTTCGTAAAACCATGTCGCGATATCAGCTTTGAATTCATCCAGGACGGCTACCAAATAATCCACAAATACAGCAATGGCAAACTATACCAATCAGAACCAAGAACCTATTGCTTTGACGATTTAGGAACAGAAAACAACTTAAAATATTTTGGTAACGAATGCAATGTCATGGCAGAAATTCTATTGAGCAGATATGATCTATTCATTTCAAAAAAACTATTTACTCACATAACCACCAACCTATCAGCCACAGAAATTGAAAAACATTACGGCAATCGAGTTCGCTCACGATTACGAGAGATGGTAAATTTAATAGCATTTGAAAAATCAGCTCAAGACAAAAGATAAAATCCGTATAAATCCGCGTTGCGAAGCATCTGTTTCATCCGCGTTCCAATAACAAGAAACAATATGAACACAATAACCAACTTCTGGAACTACTTCCAACAAAACAACTTCGTTTTCCTTCTTCTAAACGAAATACCAAAAGACCAACTAAAAATCCATTTCGACAAACTAATCGAGATACTACATCAATACAACAAAAACCTAGACCTCATCATTAAAAACAAAAAAAACGGTGCAGAATTAATCATCACCGCAAACGGAAATCCTTACCTATTCAAAGAAGTAGAACTACTAGTTCATCATGCTCCAGTTGTAGAGCGTTGGAAAATAACAGCGTTCCTTCAACCAGAGATGAATATTGAAAAATACGAAAACGGCACCGACAAACCATTAGAATATTACGGCATAACTTTACGAATAAGCGAAATGTATTTCATCCCATTAGAAAACCCAAACAAACCAACCGATTTAGGAATAAAAGTGTTACTCAAAAACTATATTGTCCACAAAGACAACCCAAGACTTCGAGAAGCAGTTTACGTCCATATCGAACATCTAATTGGTGAAAAAGCATTTGCTAATGATATTGCATTTATTGAGATTGGACAATTGGAAGGAGATAGTGAAAGCCAAATTGAATTATATAATTTAAAATCATACATTGAGATTGAAATGACAAATTAGTTCTATAATTAAATTATCAAAAATTAAGCTATTTGAAAGAGTGAAACTAATTTCATATCAAAGTAGATTGAATTATGAAAATTGAGTAATTTATTATTAACTTTTTTGTTATATTTTTGTGGAATTGTTTTCATTTGAAACTTTAAAATTTATTCATTAGAATAGATGTAATCATATTTAATTTATGAAAAAACATACCACAAAATTAACATCTAAAAGTATTGAAGGTAGTGGATTACCATCAGATTATAAGAAAGCTATAGCTGAATATATTTGGAATGGTTTTGATGCTGGAGCATCTACAATAAATATTGATTTTTCAGCAAACTCCATTGGAACACTTGAAAGTTTTTCAATTTCTGATAATGGTTCAGGAATTAGTTTCGATAATATATCAGATACTTTTGGAAATTTTATGGTTTCATTGAAAGCGAACTCGTTTTCAGAAACAGGATTTGTAAAAGGAAAAAAAGGAAAGGGAAGATATTCTTTTTCAACTTTTTGTAATAAAGCAACTTGGAGTACAATTTTTAAAACAAAAGAGGATAAATTTTTAGAATACAATATTCAAATCAAAAAAGAGAGTAGTCAAGATTTTGAAACATTTGATAGAGTAATTTCAAAAGAACAAAAGACAGGTACTAAAGTGATTTTTGAGGGCTTTACTGAAATTTATGGAGATTTATTAGATAATGAAGAATTTGAAAAGTTTTTAGCAAATGAGTTTGGCTGGTTTCTATACTTAAATAAAGAGAGAGATTTTAAAATACTTCTTAATAATAATCCTTTAGATTATTTTTCTGTAATAGATGATACCGATGAAAAAAATATTCCAATTGGAGATTATAATTTTAAGGTTAGTTATATAAGATGGAAGGAGAAAATAGGTGATAAATATTATTATTACTTTTTAAATGACGAGAAAAAGCAAGTTTTTAGAAAACACACTTCATTTAACAATAAAGCTGTAGATTTTCATCATTCTCTATATATTGAAGCAACCTATTTTGACAACTTCAATGCCACAAAAGAAGATAATCCAACATTTGACTTTTCTGGTAAAAACCAAACAGATATTACATTTAGAAACCTTGTAGAGTTACTAAATGAATTTGTTTCTGAAAAAGAAAAATTATTCATTAGAAATTCAAAAGCTAATGAGTTAATTGAAAGTTACAACAAAAACAAAGTATTTCCAGTTTTCAAAAACAATTCATATGATCATTTAAGAAAAATTGATTTAGAAAATGTAATCAAAGCGTTATATAGTGTTCAACCAAAAATTTTTCAAAGTCTAACTACAACTCAAAGCAAAACAATTGTTGGGTTTTTAAATTTACTACTTGATACTGATCAAAGAGAAAGTGTTTTGACTATTGTTGAAAATGTTGTAAAACTTACAGATGACGAAAGAGAGGAACTAGCCAGAACTTTAAAGAGAACAAATTTATCCCATATAAATACACTAATAAAGTTACTAGAGAATAGATTTAATGTTGTTGAAATCTTAAAAGCATTAATCTTCGATTTGGAAAAATTCACAAATGAAAGAGAGCATATTCAAAAAGTTATAGAAGACAATTATTGGTTATTTGGTGAGCAATTTCATTTAGTTTCTGCTGACAAGAATTTTGAAATCTTATTAAATAATTATTTTGCACACCTCGAAATTGATAATAAAAAACCAGAAACAATAGATAATAAAGAGAAGCTTAAAAGGCCTGATATTTTTATTAGTAGAAAATCAGACATTCCAGATGCTACAAATAATGATTTAACCATTGAAGAAAATATTATTGTTGAATTAAAACGACCTTCTGTAGTAATTGGTTCTGAACAATTTCAACAAGTTGAAAGATATTTAAGGTTTATTATAGAGGAAGAACGTTTTAATAGTTTAAGAAGAAATTGGAAATTTATTTTAGTTGGTAAAAAAGTTGATGATTATATTATTGATTTATATGAAAACCAAAAAAATAAAGGACAAAAATATCTAGTCCAATCAATTAGAAATTACGAAATATATGCAATGACTTGGGATGATTTATTTATGCTGTTCAAAATAAAACACAAACACTTAATTGATAAATTAGAATTCAAATCTGCCGTAATTGAAAACTTAGAAGCAAAAGGAGTAAATTTAAATAAAGATGCTTCAGATGAATTAACAAGAATTACTACTAACAGTCAATTAAATTAAAACTATAATTAGCTCATAGAACTTCTAATGAATAACAAATATGATTTTTATATAGATGAAAGTTGTCATTTAGAACATGACAATATTCCGGTAATGTGTATCGGATACATCAAAGTACCTATGAATGAGTACGCTGAATTACAAAAAGAATTCAATCAAATCCTTACGAAATACAATCAAAAATCAGAATTGAAATGGAATAAATTTTCAAATGCAAGAACTGAATTATACAAAGAGCTAGTCGATTATTTTTTTAGATCATCATTACAGTTTCGATGTGTTTTAGTAAAATATAAGGAGCGTTTAAATCATATAGATTTTAACCAAGGTTCTCATGATAATTTCTACTATAAAATGACCTATTATTTATTGCATCCAAACAATAGTAATGGCGATGAATACAGAGTTTTTATTGATATTCAAAATACTCGTGGTAGAGAAAAACTAAAAAAAATTAATGAAGTTTTTAATACCGAATATAAAGGCAATAGTCCATTCAAGCAATTTCAACATTTACATTCTCACGATAATAATTTCTTTCAACTTGCCGATTTCTTTATTGGAGCAATAACATATAAAACAAGAGTAGTAATGAATAATATTGTAAATCCAACTCAAAACAGAATGGATTTCATTAAATATTTAGAAACTAAATCTGGTTTTAATCTCGAAGAAGGAACAGAACCTTGGGAAACAAAGTTCAATATTTTTGATCACCAACCTAAAATAAAACTATAATGGATTTATTAGACTTGGACGATCACATATCTAATTTAGGAATTGACCCATCAGCAGAACATTTAGAAGAATTATTTCAATTATTCAAAGCCGATTTTATTGATAATGTTTTTTATTTTGATGGCTGTAAAGTAAAGATTGATATAGCAAACTCAAAAGAAGAAGGATTTGAAGCTTATCCTCATACTTTTGTAAAAATCATTACAAGAGGAGATAAAGGCAAAAGAAGCTTTGATAAAAAAAGAGCTAATAAAATTCATTGGATAAGACCAATATTAGAAAATAAAGATACTGAAGATGTGACTTGCTTTCAATTTTTGGAAGCTGATGGTAAAATCAGAGATTATTTTTGGTTTAAAGAAGGAAACTTTTTAGTTGTAATGGAAAAAATAACTCCTGACTATATGATTATTTCTTGTTTTCATATTGATGATGCTAGAAATCAAAAGTACTATGAAGATAAGTATGCTAAGAGGATAAAATAAAAAAGCCACAGGCTACGGTGCTGTGGCGTACGTTTTCACGAACCAGGTCCTTTTCCCTAGGGAAATGACTTTGCAAATATACAACTCTTGTACCAAAAAACAAATTTTATATCAAAAAACGTATTAATAGCCAACTTCATATAATGTTTTCTTAAGAATGATTTACAAAAAATATACCACAAAAAGGAAATTACTTTAACTAACTCATTATCTCATTCAGCTGCACAAAAATCGCTCCTAGTCCAAGTATTCCTAGCATCAATTCTTTGTTTGCTTCATTTCGCTAATTTCGTTAAACAATATAGTAATTTAAAATAAATAAAAATGAGTAGAATTTTAGGTCTTGATTTAGGTACAAACTCAATTGGTTGGGCAATGATTGATAATGAAACTGTAAGCTTATTAAACTCCGGAATGAGGGTTTTCAAAACTTCTCCAAAACAGAAAGTGATAAGAAAGAGGAACAATCAAAAGGCAATTATTTCATTAAACACAATATCTATTATAACATTAATTTTAGTTATTTTAAATTTTGAAAATTGGCAATTTTGGTTGAATGCTACACTAACTTCTATTATCACTAAAATCACAATATCAAATCAATAAATCTAACAATGGAATTTAGAAATCCTCATTACATAGTTCCTCCAGGTTCTGCTAAACAAATTTTGTCCCATCCATTTTTAAGAAGAGGAGTTACAGAGTTAGCTATTTTTCAAGAACACAGATATGCTTTTTTTTATTGGTTAAAATGGACTAGAGAGAATACAGATTGTAAACCACCGTGCTTAGTAAGTTTAGATTGGCATCAAGATTTGTGTTATCCTTGTGAAACCGAAAAAAAGTGGTTATCAGAACTTGATCAATCAAATGATGGTGAAGTAGCTTTATTTAGTTGGGCTAAATTAGCAGGAAATAATGATGGTCACATTTTATCTGCTGCATATCTTAATATTATTGGAGATATTTATGTTCACTGCCGACAAGGTACTTTTGAAAGTAATTGGGAAGATGAAGAATTTATTGATATAAATGGTAACAAACATACAATTAAAAAGTTTAAAACACATAAAGAGCTAGAAGATTGCTTGTTAGCTTCTAATGAAACCAAAGTATATTTCGACATAGATTTAGACTTTTTCACCTTGAATAATCCTTATAATGGAAAAGGTAAAAAATTCACATACATGGAAAAAGAAGAAATGCAAAATATACTTTCAATTAGTAATCCTTTAACACAATGGATATTTGAAAGATTATGTGGCTTCACAATAGCAACTGAACCGAAACATTGTGGTGGTCTTTTGAAGTCTAATAAACTTTTAGATATTATAAACAAAATATATTTCCAACCAAGTATCTTTTCAGAAAATTGCGATTGGAAACATAAAAGAGAAAAGTAAAAGAGAAAATTTAGTTTTCAATTGCCACTCCTTCCCAACGCTCCAAAAAAAATTACTGTCATGGTTTTTGTCCCAACGCTCATCAAGCACTTTGCCTAATGACAGGAAAATTATGCTTTAATTGAAAAATCGTGCACGCCATTAGGCAAAGAGCTTGCCCAACGCACAAAACAAAAACACGTACGCTTCGCAACTCATGCCAGTAATTTTTTTTCCCAAAGCTTCTTTACATAATGTGGCATTATAGTGCATAAAGAACTATCCTGCTACTAATCAAAATCTCGGATGCACTATAATAACATTATGTAAAAAAGCCGCTCTCCCAACGCGCTTGCCAGTGGCTCCAGGACAACATTTTTTTGCAGCTCCCATCGCATCACCCAGCTACAAAAAACACCGTCCTTCGCCACTGTCTTTAACAACGTTCGCCATTTCATAGGAAGCATTACGTTTTTCATTGCTTTTAAGAACGTTTACGGTAACTGTTTTATCAACTTTGTGGTTAAATAGGAAGTATTTGCATTGCTTTTGTAAGTAATAAAATGGCTTTTAATTTTATTAAATTTGCCTAGGGTAAAAGCCATTTTATTACCCACAAAACCAAAATTCCCAGTAAGAGTATTATTTTTTATTTGCCAGAAACCCCACAGTTATTGCTCCAGCGAAAAAGCTGATGCCATACCATTTTTTAAGATAATCTGCTGCATACTGAACACTGTGACTGTCAACTGAATTTCAGGCATCAGCTTTTTCACTAAAGCAATCAGAAACATCCCAATAAGCAAATAAAAAATGATACCCTTACTTGCGCTACTGCCACATCGCACTCGGTAGTATGATGCATTGTTTTTTGAAGATGCTTCACATTTTCATAAGACATTTTTCTGCTAACTGAACACTGAGACTGCCAACTGACTTTCAGGCATCCTCAAAAATCAAAACCAAAAGAAAGAGTATCAAATTCTTTGGCCGGATAAATAGCTTGTGTATTTTATGATTTGGTTTATTCATCCATCCAAAGAATTTGATACCTTTTCCGAAGACGTCTATCTTTCAAATCAACACTCATTCCTTCAGATAAAATCCGATTAAACAAGAACATTTGATTTGAATATTCAAAATAAAAAATAAAAAAAAGAGAGCAAAGATAAGTTCCAGGTATTCAAAAAAGCAAGTTCAAGCCCTGCGGGTTTCAGAAAAAATCTCCACCCAAAAAATTTCAAAAGATATTTTACTTCTAATTAGACGCTGCCGATTTCAATCACGTATCGGGTAGTATTTTTTCTGAAAAACTTGCTTTTTTGAAACCTTCCACTTGGACGTATGGCTTTCTTTTTTTCTTTTTTTTCTTTTGAAAAATTTTAATGGGCGGAGCGTAGCGAGGCACATCTGCATTCATCAGAAACTCAACAGGAAATTAGAAGAAAACCTAATTTTTAAATCCGAAGCCATGATGAATTTTATCGTTAAAACCCACAAGAAGGACACAATTTACAACAAACCGCACTTTTTTGTTTTAAACAAAGGAATGAATAGCGGAAAACCACAAAATGAGCCATTCACAAATAGCTTTGTAGTAATCTTTGATAGTGAAGCTGACAGTGAAAATATTTTCTGGATTGCTTATAGCTTGTGGAAATCCAAATTTTGGTATCAGCATTTAGTTGGCTCTGTGATTTCGTTTTTGCGTCTTCCTGATTTCAAAAGAGAGTTTTTTCCAAAATCTAAGCTTTTAATGGAAGAGTACGAAGAACATTTGAAGCATGTTGCAGCTTTAAAACTTCTTGAACTAAAAGAAAAACAATTCAACGAAAACATCAATTTAATCAACGATATGCGTAGAGTTATCGTGCATCGTTACAGTAATAGATAATTTATTTTTTAATCTTTAAAATCAATTCTATGAGTGTATTTTTATTATTTCAAACGGATAGTTGGAAGTCAAAAGCATCAAGAGTTTTCTTTGGAGCTTTTGATAGCAGAACAAAAGCATTAGATTATGCAAAATACAACGATTTGTATTGGTATAATTCAGAAGTTGTAGTGGTTGAGGTCGTTCTCAATCAATTTGGAGAAGTTTAAAATCAAAAAAGCCAGGTCTTACGACTTGGCTTTCATTTTGTTTAACCCAAAGGTCACCACAACTAGGGCTAAACTTATTTTTTGTGCTTCTTATTTATGCTTTTAAGCAGTAACGAAATCGTAAAACTGACCACAGCTCCAACAGTAGCTAAGATAACCGTTTTGGCAATATCATCAGAGGAAAGATTAGGTACAATACTTAAAAATGTGCCTCCAGCAGTTCCCATCAATGTGGGGTTATTTGCTGTCATCAGTTGTAGTAAGCTGACTTGCAGCTGACAAAACTCCTCCGGCTACTGCAACATAACCACCAATGGTAGTTATAATGGCAGGTAACGCGATTGGAGCTGCTAAAATAGTTCCACCAACGGCAGCTAATGCCAACCCAACAGTTCGAAGCACTTTGAAAAATTTTGGCGTGGGAGCTTTTGCTCTATCAATGATTTTTTTCATAATCTATTTTTAAGATTGGATAATTAATTCAACACTTTCTTTATTGTCCAAAGCTTTGTAAACAAAGACTTTTAGCTTCGTAAAAGCTTTTCTCGACATCAAACCTAAACCAGGTCCAGAAAGTTTAGTAACAGGAGCAATACAGCCGTGCAATTCTTTTTGAGCATTATTAGCAGGATGAAAAAGAATAAACTTTCTATTCGGCACATTCACCAATTCCAAATGCCATTTGTATTTTGCACTGTATCGCTTTCTAATAAAATATTTCCCTTCCGGAACACAGGAAACCTTCGTTTCGTTCATCTTCCACGGCAATTCGATTGTATTGCAAATCAATTTGCCTTCGCATTCGAGTTTACCATTCGTTCCTTCAGGGAAATAAGTTCTAGTTAACCAAATAACCATTACACACCGCTATCAACTTTCGCTACAGACAATGGGTTAAAAGCACCATTTTTCAATGGATACATTTGCCCATTAATCTCTTGATAGAACTCAACACCTAAAGCCAAAAACAATGGCTTAGTTGAGTTAGCAGTAACTGCATTCACTTGGTTAATTGGAGCAGTAGCAGTTCCATCCCAAGGCAAAATTGCCGTTTCAGAAGTAGCAACCACATACGTTTCAGCTTCAAAATCAATTTCAGCTCCACCAGAAATGATTTTGTAGTGAGTAGTTCCACTTGGAGCAGCAATCATATTCGCAGGAATAAATGATGCCAAATCCACAGTAATTTCACCAGCCACACGGTCAATAGTTGCCACAAACGGAGCAAACAAAGTTGTACCAAGCTTACCACGAATATTGAATTCAAAACCAAATAATAATTCAGCTTCACCATCAATCACGTTACGCAAACCACGTTCACTTACTGTATCCGCTTGGATAACTTTAACCATCGCTTGCGTTAAGCGACTAACCATTCTACCATCGGCAGAATTGATTAAAAGCGGACGTAAAGCCGTTCTCAAAATCTTTCCTGCTTTACCAGCTCTACCAAACTCGGAACCATTCTCACGAGTTCTTTGAAATGCAGGATCACTTGCAATTCTACTAGCGTCAATTCCGCCTTTTTCTCTTGCCAAGTGTCCATCTTGCGTTTTGTAAAAAGTAATATCTCCGATAGTACCTTTTAGTTTAATTATGCCTTTCTGTCTAGCCATAACTTCAAAATTTAGTTAAACATTCATCTAAAATCTCCTTCATTCTATCCATCAGTTGCAACCACATTTTGAATGATTAAAACAAAGTTTACAAAGCATTTCACTAAAGAAAAAGCCACAAGTGTACCATATGTCTAAAATCTACACAAGTGTCTTAAATGAACATAAAAAGCCAATAAATAAGTATCAAAAATTATAACTAAATTGCAAAAGATTTTCTGCACGTCAGAAGTATAGCATAGCTATATCAAAGGTATAGATAAAGTATGAAATTGAATAATCAGAGGGTATGCATCTATCCGAAGGACATACAACGAATAACAGGCAAGAGTTATCGTCAAAGTACTAGATTGATGCAAAAGATAAAAAAAGACCTCAACAAGCTCGAAAATGAGTTCCTAACGATTGAAGAGTTCTGTACATATAGCGGCATAAAATATGAACAAGTAACTCACTTGATTTTTGGTTAAAATTGAAGAAATACAAAAACAAATTTTAATCAAGAAAGGTACCAATAAACACTTAAATAACTAGTTCAATTTTTAGTCTTGATACTTTAATATTCAAATATTTATCCTTATATTTGACTACTTTGAATTTAGAATAATAGTAACCTTATAAAAGAGGTGTCAGTCGAGGTGTCACTTAAATTTAATGCTTTGCGAAGTATTGATTTTATTGGTAACTTTTGTAGCAGACAAATCCCTCTTTCTCCGCCAGCTGGAAAGCAAATTGAATTAAAACCCTTAAAATCGTATGATTTTAAGGGTTTTTTCTTTTTATCACATATCAAATTATTCATTCATTAGTGAACCTAAAGGGATAAAATCGGTTACCCTAAACAATCCAAATTTTGGGTAACCGATTTTTATTTCAGACTAGTATTCACAAGGCTTTACAGCCAGTTCAACAACCAGTTTAAAAACTGTACATCTTGTGGAATAGTCATATTGAAGTTAAATTTAATAACAACTAAAAAGGTCACCACAATGAAAACAAAAGTATCAATTCTCTTTTATGCAAAGAAAGCGAAAGCAGCTGCAAATGGTTTAGTTCCTATCTACACTAGAATTACAATCAACGGAAAGCGTATCGAGTTAAGCACAAACCGATTTGTAGAAATATCGAAATGGTCCACAGAAGCAGGTAAAATGAAAGGTAGTTCAGAAGAAGCTCGTTCAATAAATAACCATCTTGATTTACTGAAAAGTCAAATAAGAGATGCTGAAATGGAATTAATCCATAAAAAGATAATTGTAACTACCGAAACAATTAAGAGCAAACTATTAGGAGTTGATGAAAGAGCAAGAATGCTCGTTCCCATCTTCCAAGACCATAACAATAAAATTAAAGAGCTTGTTGGAAAAGAATACGCTCCAGGAACATTAGAACGCTACACTACTTCACTCAAACATACTATAGAATTCATGCAATGGAAATACAATGTTTCAGATATTGATATTACAAAGATTGATCACGCTTTTATAACCGATTACGAATTCTGGCTAAGAAGCGTTAGAAACTGCGCTAATAATACAGCAGTTAAATACCTTAAAAACTTCAATAAAATCATCAAACTTTGTTTGGCCAATGACTGGCTAGACAAAAATCCATTTGCAAACTATAAATCAAAAGTTAAGGAAGTTGAAAGAGTTTATTTAACTGAAACTGAAATCCAATCTATAATTGAAAAAAACTTCAAAACAGAAAGATTATCATTAGTACGCGACATCTTCCTTTTTAGCTGCTTTACAGGCTTAGCATATGTAGATGTCAAAAACTTAACAAAGTCACATATAAGCTTCGGTATTGATGGCGAAAAATGGATATTCACTCACAGACAGAAAACCGAAAGTGCTTCCAAAATTCCAATCCTTCCAGTTACACAAATGATAATTGACAAATACGAAAATCATCCACAATGTAATAACGAAGATAAACTACTACCTATCCTATCGAACCAAAAGATGAATGCGTATTTAAAAGAAATAGCAGGGATTTGTGAAATCGAAAAAGAGCTAACCTTTCACATTGCTAGACACACTTTTGCAACTACTGTAACCCTTACAAATGGCGTTCCCATAGAAAGTGTTAGTAAAATGCTTGGACATAAAAATTTGAGAACAACTCAGCATTATGCCAAAGTATTAGACCGAAAAGTAAGTGAAGATATGGCAGTTTTAAAAAATAAATTCTCTTTGTTAGAAAAACACAAAAAAGTTTCTTCATAAATAATTTATGTATTGATTTAAAAAATTCAATATTCATTCAAAATTGATTAGTTTCTTTGTAATATGAAAATTTTAATAATAGAAGACGAAATCGAAATTGCTACAAGTATTAAAAATTACTTGAGTAGCAATGATTTTGTTTGTGAATCAGCAAGTACACTAAAGATAGCAATAGAGAAAATCGATTTATATTCCTACGATTGTATTCTTTTAGATTTAATGTTGACAGATGGTGATGGATTTAAAATATTAGAAATACTTAAAAGTCAAAATAAAACCGATGGCGTAATTATAATATCCGCCAAAGACACGTTAGAAACCAAAATTGAAGGTTTAACACTTGGAGCCGATGACTATTTAACAAAACCATTTCATTTGTCAGAATTATTAGTTAGAATTCAAGCATTGGTCAGAAGAAAACAATTCAACGGAAACAATGTAGTTTCTTTCCATGAAATAGAAATCGATACAATAAGTAAGTCGGTCAAAATCAAAGGAAATAAAATTGAGTTTACCAAAAAAGAAATGGATTTATTATTATTTTTGATTGGTAATAAAAATAAGGTTTTATCCAAAAGTGCCATTGCAGAGCATTTATCGGGTGATATGGCGGACATGTTAGACAATCATGATTTTGTATATGCACACATCAAAAACATGAAAAAAAAGCTTAAAGAAATGGGCGCAACCGATTATCTAAAATCAGTGTATGGAACAGGTTATAAATGGGAAGATGAATAAAAAACTACTTCAAAAAACACTCAAATACTACATGTTATTCTCTCTTGGAGTAATGCTTTTCGGGGTGCCACTGTTCTTTTTCATCACGCAGTGGCTCTATTTACATGAAACGGATGAAGCACTTGTGGTACAAAAAGAAGAGTTTGTAAACTTTTATTTGCCACAACTTAAGGAGAATGAAATTGCAATTTTCAATAAATTAAGTAGTGATTTACAAATTGAAAATTTTGAGCACACTATTTCTAAGGATACTTTATTTAATCGAAGTTTTTATCACAATCTGGTAAAAGAAAATGAACCATATCGTGTTCTCAAAGCGCCTATAAGTATAAATAAAAAACCTTATACATTCTCTGCAAGAATTAACCTTGTTGATAATTCAGAACTAGCAATAAGTATTATGGGAGTTTTTACCATAATTATCATTATACTATTAATTGGACTTTTCATTATAACCAAAAGATTATCTCTAACACTGTGGAAACCATTTTACGAAACATTGCAACATATCGAAAAGTTTGAAATTGATAAAAGTTCAAATTCAAAATTAAATACAAGTGATATTGAAGAATTTAATAGGCTTAATCATTCTATTAATAATTTAATAGAAAAAAACACTTCAATTTATAAAAGTCAAAAAGAGTTCATTGAAAATGCAGCACACGAATTACAAACACCAATTGCAATTTTTAAAGGAAAATTAGAAAACATATTACAACGAAAAGACTTAAACTCTGAGCAGTTCAAATTAATTGATGACCTAAACAATACTACTACAAGACTGGTCAAGCTTAATAAAAATTTGTTAGTACTATCAAAAATTGATAGCAATTCATACTATGAGATTGAAAAAATAAATCTCCACGAAATCATCAATAATCAACTAACCTTTTTTAGTGAACAAGCACTTTCAAAAAAAATAAGTATCACTAACGAACTAGAGGAAAATGTTGTAGTCAGTTCAAATCATTTCCTTGCAGAAATGCTAATCAGTAACTTATTTTTAAACACTATAAATCACAATGTTCTCAATGGTCAGATTAATATAAAACTGACTAATGATAGGTTACTATTCTCAAATACAGGTACACTTTTACCTTTACAGACTGAAAAAATGTTTGAGCGTTTTTCTAAGTCCAATCCATCCTCTCAAGGCAATGGTTTGGGATTATCCATTATTAAAAAGATTGTAGATACAAACCATTGGGCGGTCAACTACTATTTTATATATGGAATGCACACCTTCGAAATAGTTTTTTTAAAATTCAATATTTCTTCAAATTCCATGCAGACCTTTGTTGAAAAAAATAAAAGGGAAAACTATGATGCGAATTAAAAACGTTCTTTTAGTAACAATGCTGCTGTTATTGGTAGCAAATTTAAGGGCACAAAATAAGTCAGTAACAGTTTCGGGTATCACAAAAGACAAGACAACGAAACTTGCATTACCATTTGTAAATGTTTCTTTGAAAACTTCAAATGACAATAAGTTAATTACCGGAACAATAACAAATGAGGAAGGTCGATTTTCATTGACCAATATCAAATCTGGAAACTATATTTTAGAATTCTCATTTATTGGTTACAAAACCAAGACTCAATCAGTTTATGTTGGTTCACTTTCCGAATTTTTAGATCAAGGAACTATCGAACTGGAAGAAGATGCTACAACCTTACAAGAAGTGGTAGTGGTTTCAAAAACAAATACTGTCAGCGAGAAAATGGATAAGAAAACGTTTTCAATGGCTGACAATATTAGTCAAAGTGGCGGCTCTGTTTTACAATCCATGCAAAACTTACCTGGTCTTACTGTCCAAGACGGAAAAGTACAAATTAGAGGCAATGATAAAGTGACCGTATTGATTGACGGTAAGCAAACTGCTTTAACTGGCTTTGGAAATCAATCGGGTTTAGATAATATTCCTGCTTCAGCAATAGATAAAATCGAAATCATTAATAATCCATCAGCCAAATACGATGCCAATGGTAATGCTGGAATTATAAATATCATCTACAAAAAAAATAAAAAAGAAGGCTTCAATGGCAAAGTGGGTTTTACGTCGGGTTTAGGTGCTTTGTGGGAACGAAAAGAAAATTTGCCTACAATAAGACCACAATATTCACTAACACCAAAAATCAATCCTACGCTATCACTCAATTATCGAAAAAATAAAATTAATGCGTTTTTTCAAGGCGATTATCTATACACAGAAACCCTAAATAAGAATGAATTTGTAACACGAACGTACAATGACGGCACAAAAATTAACCAACAATTAAAAAGAAACCGAAACACCCATTTTTCAACAATTAAATCGGGAATTGATTGGAATATTGATGATTACAATATGCTAACCGTTTCGGGTTTATTTGGTTCAGAAAAAATTATTGATAACGGCGATCAACCTTTTTTTAATGCAGACTATTCCGAACGATTACGACTTTGGCAATTTTTAGAGGATGAATTAAAAACAACAGTGATGGGAACTGCTGCCTATCAACATAAATTCAAGCAAGCCGGACATTTGTTAAATGTAGGCTTCAATTATACTTTTCATAGAGAAGATGAAAAATATTTCTTCGATAACATTTTGCCAAGTTCTTCGAGTAAAGATTCCTTCAAATTATTATCAGATGAAAGTGTAGTAGATCTAAATATCGATTACATAAAGCCTTTAAAATACGGACGAATTGAAACAGGGTTCAAATTTCGTAACCGAATTATTCCAACCAATATGCAATTCTTTCCAGGAACTAATTCGCCTTTGGATGCAAGTGCAGGTGGTAAAGCAACCTATGAAGAAATTATTCCAGCAGTTTATGGAAACTACATTTATGAAACCAATAAAATCGAAGCTGAAGTTGGATTACGCCTAGAATACTTAGATTTAGAATACGAGGTAAATCCAAACCATCCAACCTATAGAACTGATGGATATTCGTATTTCGAACCATTTCCTAATTTCCGTTTTGCTTATAAAATCAATGATGACAACAAAATATCATTGTTTTACAATCGTAGAATTGACCGACCAAACGAAGTAGATATTCGAATATTTCCAAAGTATGACGATGCAGAAATTATTAAAGTTGGTAATCCTGGACTAAGACCACAATTCACCAATTTAGTGGAATTAGGTTTCAAAAGAAATTTGAAAAAAGGCTATTTATATTCCGCTATCTACCATCGATTTGCCAATGCTACAATAACAAGAATAGCTTCTACAGTTCCTAGTAGTAATCTGATTTATGCCATTTTTCAAAACGTAAATAAAAGTTCAAATACAGGTGTTGAAATGGTCATTTCACAAGATATTGTAAAATGGTATTCTTCCAATATTAATCTTAATGCCTATTACAATCAAATCGGTGCGTTTACAGTTCAAAATTTATATCCACAGCCAAATACTTTTTCGGCAGCAAAACAAGATGTTTTCTCAGGAAATATAAAGTGGAACAACACATTGCACCTAACTAAAAAAGTGGATGCGCAACTAACGGCTGTTTATTTAGCACCAGATATTATTCCGCAAGGCAAAATTAAATCAAGATTTTCTATTGATTTAGGATTGAAAAAATCAGTTCAAAATGGTAAAGGAGAATTTTTTATAAATGCTACTGACCTATTAAATACTTTGGTAATTAAAAAAGAAATTCAAGGACAAGATTTTAGTTACACTAGTAACGATTATTACGAAACACAAGTAATTAGAGTAGGTTACAATTATAAATTCTAAAAAACAGTTTTTTACAAAACAATCTAAATAATTCAAAATTTCTACAAAATTGGTTTTCACCTTTGACTATAATTTAAAAAATAGTCCTAATGACAAAATCAATATTAATATCAAAATCAACAAAGCTTAATTAAAATTTTCATGTTTTGAGCATTCATACTTAGGTGTGGGTGCTCATTTGCTTTAACCAAACTTAACCAATACATTATGTTCAAAAAAATCAATATTTCTAAACGCTACAGCTTGCTTTTAGCATTCATATCATGGTTTCTAACATTCTCATTCATTTTACGAATAATCTTTATCATTTGGCAATATGATGAAGTTTCATTCAATCTATTTACAATCCTTGGTACATTGCTTACAGGACTATTTTATGACATTGGTGCAATAAGTTTTATAGCAATTCCTTCAGCACTATATTACTTTGTTTTCCCCAATAAATGGATTGGTTCTTGGCTCGATAAAACCTTGATTTGGTTTTTCACATCGTTAACCATTTTTATATTAGTTTTTACATTTTTTGCAGAAATTACGTTTTGGGACGAATTCAAAACAAGGTTTAACTTCATTGCGGTAGATTATTTAATTTATACACATGAGGTAGTATCAAATATTCAAGAATCATACCCTTTACCAATATTAATTTTTGGAGTTTTAGCCATAACCGCAATGATACTTTTTGTTTTTTATAAACTTAAAATTATTAATAACACCTTCCATTCCAAAGCAACTGTAAAAGACAGAACAATTATACTAGCAATTACAATAGTGACTGCACTATTTTTTAGTTTTTTCATCACAAACAATCAAGCAGAATGGTCTAAAAACAGGTATAATGCTGAAATATCAAAATCGGGAATCTATTCATTTTTTGCAGCGTTCAGAAACAATCAAATGGCGTACAATGAGTTTTATACTTCTATAAATAACAAGGCAGCTTTTGATATTATCAGAAATAAATTAACTGATAAAAACAGCAAATACAAATCAGAAGGATTTTCCATTCATAGAACTATAACAGACACTACCAACAAAGAGCCTAAAATGAAGAACGTAGTGTTTATTTTGGTTGAAAGTTTAAGTGGTAGCTTTATGAAAGAGTTTGGCAATAAAGAAAATATAACACCATTTTTAGACAGTTTAGCTCAAAAAAGCATCTTCTTTGATAACTTATATGCAACAGGCACAAGAACTGTTCGAGGTATGGAAGCAATGACACTTTGTATTCCACCAACACCTGGACAAAGTATTGTAAAACGTCCCGAAAATCAAAACCTATACACCGTTTCCAATGTTTTCAAAAGCAAAGGATATAACTCTAATTTCTTTTATGGTGGCGATGGTTATTTCGATAATATGAACGCCTATTTTGGAGGAAACGGTTTTACAATTTATGATCGTGGTCGTGGAAGTGTTTTGAGTGATAAAATTAAAACAGTCAGAAATAATATTAATGATAACGAAGTAACCTTTGAAAACGCATGGGGAATTTGTGATGAAGACATTTACACTAAAATGCTGAAAGTGGCTGATGAACACTATAAAAGCAATAAACCATTTTTCAATTTTGTAATGACAACTTCCAACCACAGACCATATACTTATCCTGACAATGCAATTGATATTCCTTCGGGAACTGGACGTGAAGGTGCGGTAAAATATACTGATTATGCCATCAAGAAAATGTTTGAAAAAGCCAAAAACAAACCTTGGTTTAAGAATACTGTTTTTATTATTATTGCTGACCATTGCGCTAGTAGTGCAGGTAAAGATGAAATAGATGTTGCCAATTATCACATCCCAGCATTGATAGCAAATTTTCCCGAACATAGTAACCAAAAAATAAATAAACTATGTTCTCAAATAGACGTTTTCCCAACATTTTTCTCATTAATGAATTGGAGTTATCAAAGTGATTTCTTTGGAAAAGATGTATTACAATCAAACTTCGAAGAACGAGCTTTGCTAGGAACCTATAGAAAATTAGTCCTAATGAAAAAAGACCAGGTAATGATTCTATCCGACCAAAAAAAACAAGCATTCTATAAATGGAATAAAGTAGACAATAGTTTGAAACCATTACAAATGAACAAGACATTTCTTGACGAAACAATATCTTGGTATCAAACAGCCGACTATTTATTTACAAACAAATTACTTAATTAATGATTTACATTCATTTTATTGTTAATCCAATTTCAGGTAGTGGTAAACATAATATTGGCAAAACCGAATTAGAAAAGTATTTTCCAAAGGACATTTATAAGATTGAAGTAGAGTATTCAAACTATAAAACACACGCTATTACACTTACTCAAAATGCAATTGTTAATAATCCTAACTGTATCGTTGCATGTGGAGGTGATGGAACCATAAATGAAGTAGCATCATGTTTAATTAATACCAAAATAAAATTAGGAATTATTCCTGTTGGTTCTGGAAATGGTTTAGCTTCTAATCTAAGTATACCAAAAGCATTAGAGAAAGCAACAGAAATTATACGCAAGGGGAAAACACAGTTCATTGATGTTGGTAAAGTAAATGACCATTATTTTTTTAGCAACGTGGGAGTTGGTATTGATGCACTGATTATAAAAAAATATGAGAGTTACAGTAAGAGAACTTTGATGTCTTATATTCGGGCGTCAATAGCCTCAAGCATTCAGTTTAAACCGATGCAAACGATAATTTCTTTTAATAATCAAATTATAAATACAAAGGCTTTCATGCTTTTTATTTCCAATTCAAATGAAATGGGTTATGGAATGAGTCTAACACCAAAAGCGAGTTTAAATGATGGTCAGTTAGATCTAGTTGTAGTTTCTAAGCTAAATTTTATTGACAAACTAATTTTAGGTATATGTGTAGTATCAAATAAAATAGAAAAATTCAAAAAAGCGCAACACACATTAATCGAAAATATCAACGTAGAAATACCTGAAAAAATTTTCTTAGACACTCAAATTGATGGAGAATTTCATAATTTAAAGACTAATAAAATAGAAGTTAGTATAATAAAAAGCGGATTAGAAGTTTTGACGGAATAAAATTTAAAGTAATTAAGTCATGAAACAGTATCAAATTTTTGCTCTAATATCGATGTTCTTCGCTGGTTTGACATCGGTAGTTGCTAAAGCAGGTTTAAAGAATGTGGCTTCCGACACTGGATTAGCTATACGGACTTCCTTTGTATTTATTTTTATTTGGTTTAACATCATAGTTTTTAATAATTATAAAGATTTCTCTAATCTTACCAAAAAAGATGTTTTGTTGTTAGGTGTTTCGGCTTTAACAACGGCAATTTCTTGGGTCTTTTATTATAGAGCAATAAAAATAGGCACAGTCTCCGAAGTGGCATTAATCGATAAAGGAAGTATAATTATCACACTAGTACTTTCTTTTATTTTTCTAAATGAGCAATTTACTTGGCGGATAGCTTTGGGTGGATTGATGATTATTGGCGGAATACTAATCTTAACAATGAAATCATAATGGTATAAAACTACGCGTAACCCTTTAAATTATTTACCATGTTTAAAACCATTTTATTTTCATTATTAAGTATAGCTACATTACATGCGCAGAACCAGATTGAAAGTATTCAAGAGAAGAAAATTGATACAGATACTATTCCGCAAAACGACAGCACGCATAAATTCAAATTCAAACAACTAATCATTCCATCAGTTTTAATAGGATACGGTGTAATTGGTATTGAAAGTGATCAATTAAAACTCTTCAATACACAAATAAAAGAAGAAATAAATGAAGATATTGATGAAAAAATAACCATTGACGATTTCGCTCAATATGCACCAGCTCTATCAGTTTATGGTCTTAATGCTTTTGGAATAAAAGGTAAACATAACCTTAAAGACAGAACAATCATTTTAGGAACTTCATATTTACTAATGTCAGCTTCTGTACTAAGTTTGAAATCTATTACAAAAGTAGAACGCCCAGACGGTTCCGCATTCAACTCTTTCCCATCCGGACATACAGCTACAGCATTTGCAGGAGCAGAATTCCTTTGGCAAGAATACAAAGATGTTTCCATTTGGTATGGTATTTCGGGATACATTATAGCTACTGGTACAGGAGCATTTAGGATTTACAACGACAAACATTGGCTAACCGATGTAGTCGCTGGTGCTGGAATTGGAATTTTAAGCACAAAAGTTGCCTATTGGATAAATCCATGGATACAGGAAAAAATATTTAAATCCAAGGAAAAAAATAGTATGTCAGCTATCGCTCCTTTTTACAACGGCAAACAATTGGGTGTTGGTTTCATAAAAACGTTTTAAATTATTTCAATTTATATTCTATTTCTCAACTTTTATTCAAAAAAAATATTCAAAATTGAATTCGAAAATAAACTTGTTACTAACTAATCTTAATGAACAAATCAATTTTATTGATTTAGAAATTGACAACCCAATCAATAAATGCGAAAAAGCTATTGAAATAATTTTAATTTCTATAACAAATCTAAAAAAAGCTATTCAAAAAAATAATTTTAAATCTGTATCAGAGGAAATTGATTTCTTTAAAAACATTAAACCTCGATTTACTTCAAAATTAATTTATTACAATGCAATTTTTAAAATTGAAACAAAGAAACCACATGGTGGAGAACGCATTTTAAAGAAATATTTAAATAATGAATTGGATAAGCTAAAAAGATACTTTGACAATAATTTAGATTTTTATAAATATTATCGAACAGGAAGTAATTACCTTGACCACAAGTATTTTACAAGAGGAAAATTTGATATTAAATTAGCTTTAGACAGTTTTTATTTTGAAGTAGATCATACTTTTTCAACATCACATGACTTCAAAGTGGCCAAGATTATGGCACACGATTTAATCCAAGTTTATTTGGAAGATAAGCTGCTAATGATAGAAAATAAAGAACCAAAAGAAAAATCACAAGTCAATCACAAGATAAAGCAAAATTGGACAGGCTCTAAAGTCGCATTAATAGAGCTTTTATATGCTTTGCATACCGAAGGTGTGTTCAACAATGGAGCATCAGATTTGAAAGATATTGCAGAGTATTTTGAAAATATCTTCAATATCGATTTAGGGCAGTACCACCGTGCTTTTCTTGAAATTAGAATGCGTAAATCAGACCAAACTAAATTCCTAAACGGACTAAAAGAAAAATTAGTGAAACGTATGGAAAACACAGAAGACTTGCTCTAACATCAATAAATACAATACTTTGAATAAAAATCATTCACAACTTGTGATTGACTTGTGATTTAAAACCACTCAAATCTCACAAATTTGTACCATAACAATTTAATTCATACGTTATGGCTATCGAAGTGATTACTCGCGAAGACTTAAACGAATTCAGAAGTCTTCTTTTGAACGATTTAAAAGAAATCATTCAATCCAAACCTCAACAAACAAAACAGTGGCTCAAATCCAATGAAGTCAGAAAACTGTTAAACATTTCTCCAGGTACTTTGCAAAATCTCCGCATCAACGGAACACTGACCTATACCAAAGTTGGTGGCATTATGTATTATGACAATTCTGACATCGATAAGTTATTAAATGGAAATAAGGTAAATGCTTTGCCTACCCTCTTTAAGTAATATGATTTTTTTGTCATACCGAGCTCAGTTGAGGTATCTCATAATCTTAGTAAAAGTCTTAATACTTAATACTCCAATCTTAATACTTCCAAATGAATTACATCAAACACTTAACCGGTTTCTTCGAAAAAGTAGCCATTGATAAAACATTAAATCCGACGCATGTAAGTTTATACATTGCCTTATTCCAATTTTGGAACTGTAACCGCTTCAAAAATCCTATAAGTATCAATCGCGATGAGGTAATGCGAATAAGCAAAATCAGTTCCAAAGCCACCTATCACAAATGTCTGAAGAACTTGCATAGTTTGGGTTATATCAATTACGAACCATCATACAATCCATTCAAAGGAAGTCATGTCATTTTATTCAACTTTTCAGAAGATTTAAAACCACTGCCAAAATCCGAAAGAAAACCAAAAAATGAACCACTTATTGAACTTGTTTCTGAACAAGCTTTGAACAAGTCTTGTACTAGCAGTGAAACAGGTACTGAACAAGCAGTAGTACCTTCTATAAACTATATAAACAATACAAACATTTTAAACGATAAAAACGTTTCAAACTTGGAAAAGCACACAAAAAATTTTGAAGAAATAAATAATTCTGATTTAAAAAACAAAACTGATGAAAAAGAAAAAAGTTCCGCAAAAAAAGAAAAAGAATTTATTGTCACTTCGAGCATAGTCCAGAAGCCAACAATCGAAAATGTCAAATCCTATTTCCAAGAAAATAACTTTCCAGAACAAGAAGCTCAAAAATTCTTCAACTACTTCAAAAGTGTCGGTTGGTTAGTAGGTGGCAAAACACCAATGGTCGATTGGCAAGCAGCAGCACAAAATTGGATGATTAACGCACCAAAATTCATTTCAAATGCAGAACAACCCAACAGAGCAAAACAACTCAACACAACAACCGACAAAGACTATTCAGAGCCATTATAGCTATGATGAGGTTATTAAATGGTTAGAAAACAAAGGAGTTGAACTATACGGCAATCATTTCAAAATCATTGAAACCGATTATCCAATTGTATACAAACTAATCGCTTATTTCTTAAAAGACGAACCAACATGTTTTCAATACGGAATAAACCTCAACAAGGGAATTCTATTAACAGGACCAATCGGCTGCGGTAAAACATCATTGATGAATTTAATGAAATACCTAACAGCCACAGAACATAAATTTTTCGTAAAACCGTGTCGAGATATAAGCTTTGAATTTATCCAGAACGGCTACCAAATCATTCACAAATACAGCAAGGGAAAACTATATGAGTCAGAACCCAAAACAATATGCTTTGACGATTTAGGAACAGAAAACAACCTAAAATATTTCGGTAACGAATGCAATGTAATGGCAGAAATTCTATTAAGCCGATACGATCTATTCATTTCTAAAAAACTACAAACCCACATAACCACAAACCTATCCGCCACAGAAATAGAAAAACATTACGGCAACCGAGTTCGTTCAAGATTAAGAGAGATGGTGAATCTAATAGCATTTGAAAAATCAGCTCAAGACAAAAGATAAAATCCGTATAAATCCGCGTTGCGAAGCATCCGTTTCATCCGCGTTCCAAAAAAAAGAAACAACATGAACACAATAACCATCTTTTGGAACTACTTCCAACAAAACAACTTCGTTTTCCTACTCCTAAACGAAATCTCAAAAGACGAACTAAAAACCCATTTCGATAAACTAATCGAGATACTTCATCAATACAACAAAGACCTAGACCTCATCATCAAAAACAAAAAAAACGGTGCAGAGTTAATCATCACCGCAAACGGAAATCCTTATTTATCCAAAGAAGTAGAATTACTAGTTCATCATGCTCCAGTTGTAGAGCGTTGGAAAATAACCGGATTCCTTCAACCAGAAACCAACCTATCCAAATATGAAAATGGCACCGACAAACCTCTAGAATATTACGGCATCACTTTACGAATAAGCGAAATGTATTTCATCCCATTAGAAAATCCCAATAAACCAACCGATTTAGGAATAAAAGTACTGCTCAAAAATTACATCATCCATAAAGACAACCCAAGACTTCGAGAAGCAGTTTACGTTCACATTGAACACCTAATAGGCGAAAAAGCTTTTGCTAATGATATCGCATTTATTGAGATAGGACAATTGGAAAATGATGATAAAAACTTAATAAACATGTACAATTTGATATCATTTATTACAATTTGACTAATAAATAATTGCTAAAACATTAAAAGTAATATATTTTGTATATTTTAGTTGTCTTAATCTCAACACTATTTTTGCAAATATGGAAATTAAAATAAATAATTACACAATACATTACATTGAAAAAGAAGCAAACATAACAGAAGTTGTAAATATTGATTATTCTGATCAAATTTTAGTTGTTGATGAATTTTCAAGCTCGTTAGTTAATGAAATACATAAATCAATTTCAGAAAGTCCTTCTTTAAAGAATACAAGGTTTAAAGATAATGAGACAAATTTATTTACAAATTCACTTAATGACTATCTTTCTTCTAATGAAAATGATGATTTCTATACATTTTCTAAGAGTTTAGATGATTTAAAATCAAAGATAGAAAAAGAACCTTTTGCAACTGGAGGATATTATCTTTTTGTCGATTATGAAGTTGTAAACAAAAGATATATTTCTGTTGTATTATTAAGAAAGAAAAATGGAATAAACATTTTTAAACAAGGAAATGTATTCAAAGTTGATGGAACTGAAAATATAAATATTGATAAAATTGCAATGGCATTTAGATTGAATTATGATTTATTTTTAGCGAACGATCCGAACAAAAATTATTTGGCAATAATCTCAACACAAAAGGATGGAATTGCTTCAGGTTATTTTATTGATTGGGTTTCTGCTGGTGGTTTAATTAAAAATTCTAAGAACACTGCAAGTTTTGTTTCAATAATAAAAACAATAGATATACCAACAGATGAAGATGGTAAGGAAATGTATACAAGAAGTAGTTTTCAAAAAGCGGTATATGATAGTGTAAATTTAAGAAAAGATAAGATAATAAGCATGAGGGATTTGGGTAAACAATTTTATGGTGAAGAAAACGAGAATAAGTTTTTTGAATTTGCTGTAAAAAATGATTTGACTATTGATCCTGAATTCAAAAGAGATAGCAAAAGATGGAAAGGGTTGGTAACAATTATTGCTACAATACCCGGTATAACTCTAAATGTTGATTATTTAAAAATTAACTCAGAAGAATTTAAAGCAGATGGTGAAACAATAATTATCAAATCAAAAAAATTAGTTGACCAGATAAAGAAGCAATATGAGCAGCAACGAAACTCTTAAAACTATTATAAACGAATTTCTATCAATATTAAATAATGATATTGCAAAGAATTCATTGGTATTTGATGGTAGTAATTTGAGATTTAAGATTGAAAATAATTATCCCTCAAGTTTAGAAATAGCAAAAAAAAATTTTAAAACTATTAATGAGTTACTTAACGGTGAAATAGAAATAAAGCTTACTAGTTGTAAATTAAAGAATACTTTTTTCTATTTCGATTACGATAATTATTTACGCGATTACGAATATTACAAAGATGCTTTTACTAATTCCAATATTATAATACTTGATTTTGAGACAAAGATTTTATTCAAAGAGATTGATGAAGAATTTACAATAGAAAAAGCTGATATGTTTAACTATGTTCAGCATAGAGAATTACAAGAATTTTTGATTTCAAAAAATGAGTTTACACCTTATCATGATAATTTAAGTAAGCAGTTTGTAATAATTGGAAAAGAGAAAGGAGCTTTTCATATAGGATATAATTTACTTGAAAAAAGAAAAATTTCGGATGAAGATATTAAACCATTTATAGAAGAGCTTAAAACCGAATTTGTAAAGAAAGAATTTATTCAATTTTTCAAAGATGTAATCATAAACAGCATACATAGTACTGATATAAAAGATAGATTTTTTGAGTTAACCAAAAGTTTAAAACTATTACTTAATCTAACTGCAAAAGATTATGAAAGTTATGTTTTGGATTTTGCTATCGATAAGATAAAATCGAAATTTAAAGAAGAGCGAAATAAATATTTTGAAAGTTTAGAAAAGAGTATCGATACGGTAAGTAAACAAATTGTTTCATTTCCTTTAACTTTTGGAGCAACAGCATTTGCTAGTTATCAAGTGAAAGATAAGCCTTGGATACTTATTTTGATAGTTATTGCATATTTACTCTACACATTCATTGCTTTTAAAGTATTATCTATAACAGATTACAACATTCTTTGTTTAAAATCAGATGTCAAGAAAGAAGAGGATGAAATTAAAAATGGATACGAAAAAGTTTATGCTGATTTTAAAGAAGATTTTATAAAGATATGGACTAAAATAAGAAAACTTGAAGGCTTAGTTTTAATTTTAAAATGGATTTTGTCTCTTCTATTTATAATTTTCTTACTATTTGCATTAGTTCAAATTTTTAATCCAGTTGCTTCAGATAAAAAAGAAAAAATATCAGTGGAAACAGAGAACATTAATATAATTGTAAAAGAAAAAAAACATCCTAAAGAAAACTAGCTGTATGGATGGATCAACTTTTTGGAAAAATTTTAACCTAGGCACAGAATTGCAAGTGTCAGGAAACTTCGTTTATAATTCACTTTCCATTTTTGATAAGATGGAAACTTTTTATCACGAGGAAGAAATATTTGAGTTTCTTTATAATTTATCAGTTGGAATTGAGAGATTATTAAAAATCAATGTAATTTTGATTGAGCACAATGACGATATAAATCAAGAAAGTTTTTTTGAAAGTATTAGAAATCATAATCATCAAGGTTTAATTCAACGAATTCAAAAAAAATATACTCTTAAAAAATCAAAACCTAAAGGAAGATTAATTCAGATACTTGGGAATTTTTATAATGAAATGCGTTATGATCGTTTTACTAACAAAGAACCTCAACGATACGACAAAGAGAAACAAATATTAATCGAATTCATTAATAAATATTTAAATATTGAAATAAAAAATGAATTTCTCAATGTGACTAAAAATCAAGTTCAAATAAAGAAATTCATCGGAGAAACAGTCAAATCAATTGTAACTGAGCAATATGGTATACTTAGGAATGAAGCTCATAGATTGGGAATATTTGTTTATGAAATTAGATATCTCTCAAAAGCTTACAAGATTTTCATAATGGAACAGTTTGATTTTGAATTTGAAAATCGTATTCAAAAAGAAGTATTAATAAAATTGATAAATGATGATAATTTAATTTTAAAAGAATTTTTGAAAGAAATCAAACCTCTTGATTTTGATAATTATGATGGTAATTTTTATATAAAATGTATTCTCAATAGATTAACAGCTTTAAATCTTGATGGTGAGCTTGATGTTTTATATGAAGAAACAGAAAATTTAGAGGAAAGAATTGAATTTTTGGATTGTTTAGGAAATGAGGATGTTAGTTTTTATTTTGATGATGAAGATTTAAATTAATTTAAAGTATTACTATTTTGGAATTTCCAAACTTCTTCTTTTATACTCAACCTAACGAAAACCGAGAAAAATATACATTCAGTTTTGGTGAAAATGGTATTCACTACACTTTAATGTATGTAGCCCATAAAAAAGCGTTTGACTTTCACAAAAAAGATGATAAAGTCAAGGATATTGATAACATTAATCCATATGAGCCATTTTTTGAAATGTCATCTTTTAAATTTTTTCGTTTTTTACGAAAAAATGCTATAGTTCAAGAATATCTACTAAAGGAGTTTGTTGTAAAAAATAAAATAAACCTTGGGAAACTTAAAAAGAATAACTGTTGGTTGTTACAACTAGAGAATATTAATTTTTCACAAGAAGTTTATAAAACCGAAAGAAAAGGAAGAATGTTGAAGTCAAATAAAAAATTTGAGTTTAACCAAATGATAAATGAAATGGAAATTTTACATCCTGATGAAATTAAAAACATCGATTGTAATGTTTTTAGCGTTGTAAAGTATAAAAATGGAATAACAACCTTTGAGGGTTTTATTTATAAAGTGAATGGTAGCTTATATTTTTGGAGCAAAAAAAACATTAATTTATTTTTTAAATTCTCTATGATAGCTATATATAATTTACTTTTTCAGTCAACATTTCTACATAAAGAAAAGCTTTTAAGTGATATAAAAACTTTGCTTAATAATAAATACAAATACTTATCCTTTTTGTAATTTCTATTCATTAACAAAAATAATCATATCAAATGTTTTTTGTCCCATTTTTTTACTAAATTTGGGACAAACATAACATTAAAATGAAACCACAATCTATTCACAATCAAATAGAAGAAAAAATAAAATCTTTAAAAAAAGGAAGTATTCTATTTATAGCCGATTTTATAGAGTTCGGTACTGCCGAAAATGTAAAAAAGGTACTATTGCGATTAGAAAAAAAAGAAGTTTTAATTCGTTTAGCACACGGTATTTATCTATATCCCAAAAAAGATAAAATCCTTGGAACCCTATACCCTTCAACCGAAGAAATTGCAGTTGCCATAGCAAAAAGAGATAAAGCAAGAATAATTTCTACAGGTGTACAAGCATTGCAGCAACTTGGCTTATCAACACAAGTACCTATGAATGTAGTCTATTTGACTGATGGAGCACCAAGAAAAATTAAAGTTGGCAAAAGAACCATCACATTCAAAAAAACCACTCCCAAAAACCTGACCATTAAAGATAAAAAACTCAACATTGTAATCCAAGGATTAAAAGAGTTAGGCAAAGACAATGTAGATGAAAATGCTAAACAAAAAATTAAAAAAGTATTGCACCAAATGTCCATTGAAAGCATAAAAGAAGATAGTGTTGCAGCACCAACATGGATTAGAAATACAATCCTTGAATTAATAAATAAAGACTAATATGAACGAGTGGCTTAAACTATCCGAAAAAAGACGGCTTGAAATACTAAATCAAGTCAATAGTCAAACAGGACTTCCAACCGATGCAATAGAAAAAGATTGGTGGGTAACCATTACGTTAAAAGCAATATTTTCATCAAAATTTGCACAACATTTAGTTTTTAAAGGCGGTACATCATTAAGCAAAGCCTATAACTTAATAGAACGCTTCTCAGAAGATATTGACTTATCAATTGATAGAACGATGTTAGGATTTGAAGGCGAGTTATCAAAAACACAAATAAAAAAACTTCGTAAAGCTTCAGGTAATTTTATTGTCGGAGAATTTAAAGAGGAATTGATTTCAGAACTCGAAAAGCAGGGAGTAAATAAAGAAAATTATAATTTAATCTTTGATGATGAAATAGATGATACTAGTGATCCGCATCGTATAGAATTAGAATACAACTCAATAGTTGAAGCAGGAGAATACATTCCGCAAAGGGTTATCATTGAATTAGGAGCAAGAGCTTTACTGGAACCAAACGAACAGAAAACAATTCAATCAATTATTGGTCAGATTTATCCGGAACAAGCTTTTACCATTCAACCATTTGAAGTAATTGTAGTAGTGCCAACCAAAACCTTTTTAGAAAAAATAATGTTGCTGCATGAAGAATTTCTAAAACCAATGGAAAACATAAGACATTACAGAATGTCAAGACATCTTTACGATATAGAAAAACTAATGGACCACGATTATGGAAAAGAAGCAATAAAAAATAAAGAGCTATTCGAAACACTAGTCCAACACCGAAGTAAATACACACCTATAAGAGGAATTTCTTATGATTTACACACATCACAAACAATAAATTTTATTCCACCAGCAGAAGTAACTGAACTTTGGAAAAAAGACTATCAAGCCATGCAGGAATTTATGATTTATGGGGAGACATTGGTGTTTGAAAATCTTATAGCAAGAATGTATGAATTAAAAGAAAGATTTTTATAAAAACATGGTATTAGCTGCTATTTACATAAAAGAACATAAATATTTATTTAATAAAGAACAACAAGTATTAAACTTTGGTGCCAAATATTTTTATGATTTCGAATATATAACTGATAACGAGATAACTATTTATCGAAAGGAAAATAATAAATTTATAAATGATTTTTATTCCAATGAGATCAGCTTAATTTCAGGAATAGTTGGAGCAAATGGTGTAGGCAAAACAACACTATTAAAAATAATTCATAAAAGTTATCAAGAAGATACACCAGCAATTTTTGTATATGAGAAAATAACTAGTCTAGGAATAGAATATTTTATTGACAACAGGATTGGCAGTAGAAATGAAAATGGAAGTTTTATTGAAGAGACCAAACCTATGATAAGCTTTTTTGAAAATATAGAATTTAAAAAGTTTGAATACAATTCCTATACAGAACTTTATTATTCTCCTATTTACGATAAAAATGTTTCAGATTTTTATACTCTATTAAATATTGAATCGAAACATTCAGAGAGAACTTTAGAAGATATTTACAATGGTGGTATATTAAAAGAAGTTATATTCTTGGAAAGCAATGTCAGTCAAAGAATAAAAGATATTTATCCTGACTTCCCTAGTTATGGAAATCTAATTATTAAGCCTCGTAAACTACACAAAAGAGATTTTACAAAAGTTTACATCGATTCAAACTTAGGGAATCCAAATAAAGCAGAAACGCTTATCCACACAATTGAGAGAGATTTAAGAGTAAAAAACTTTCCAAATCCAGTAAGTCTTTTAAATAGTTATCTATCTATACTTAAAAGTGGTAATGTTACTGATGCATTAAAAGAAATTTGGGATTTGCCTCAATACAAAAATTTTGATGAGCAAAACTCTCATTTAATTCACAACTCTGATGACTTTATAAAAAATATAGAGATATCACTATTATCATACCTATTTCTAAATGACATATTTGCTATAACTGAATTGTCAGGAACTTTCGACTATAATAAAATCTTAAAAGCTAAGAGTTTTGAAGAAGCTTTGAATTATATGTTGGCAAAATATATTGTTCAAACAGATAAAAGATTTTATAATAAACCTGAAGAAGTTGATATCAATGAATATGATAAATTAATTCAAAGATGCAATACTTTATATAATGGTTTTTCTTCACCAAGTGGTGTGGATACAAAAGTTAACAAAGAAAAAATTACTTCTGATATTAATGGTATCAAAGCAATTAAAGATTTCTATGATTTAATTATCAAAAATCAAAATCTTATTGAAAAAGATTCCTACATAAGCCTTAATGTAAAGAATAAAGAGACAAAAGAAATTCTTGCACAAATAATTCAAGCTTATGTAAAGGTAAAAACATATTTTTCATCTATTCCAATAGCATCAATTGATTTTATCGATATTGTAGCCGATAAAAAATTATCATTTGGAGAGAAATCACTATTGAATTTGTATTCAACTTTATATGAATTTACATTAGAAAAAAATCATACAAGAGAAAGTGAAAATTATTTATTAATTCTTGATGAAGCAGATTTAGGTTATCATCCTTTATGGAAGAGAAAATATATTGATGCATTAAACAAAACACTTCCAGAAATTTTTAACACTTTAGAAATCAAAGTTTTTGATAATATCAAAAAAAAGAAAGTAAATTCAGAAATGGAAAAGCCAAAAATTCAAATAATTTTTACGACTCATGATCCGCTAACATTATCTGATTTGCCAAACAATTCAATTGTCTTTCTAAAAAAAGATGGACAATTCAGTAGTGTATTAAATATTGAAGATTTTGAAAGGCCAACAAAAACTTTTGGAGCTAACATTAGTGATTTAATTTCTGAGTCATTTTTCATTAATAATGGTTTAATTGGTGATTTTGCAAAAGATAAGATTGAGGAAGTAATAGTTGATCTTGATAAATTACTTGATTTGAAGTTCAATAATAATTATGTGGATATATCTGAAGATAAAAGAATATTACTCAAAGAAACCATTGAAATAATCGATGAGCCTATCATTAAAATGAAACTGATAGATATGTACTATACAATTTTTGAAGTTTCAATAGAAAATGAGATTAATGAGTTAGAAGAAAGATTAAAACATTTAAGGAATCTAAAAAATAATCAAAATGATTAGCATAAGAGAATGTATATCAGAATCAGAGTTAATATCTGTAAGAAATAAGCATATAGATTTTGTATCAATTGAAGTTGATAAAAGGATTGATTTTTATATTAATCTCTTCAAGTCTATTAATTCATTTAGTATTGGAACAAAAGAAATTACTATAAAAAATAGTGTTAATAAGTTTATACACGTAAAACAGTATGTCCCAATCATAAAAATAATTTTTGCTAATCAAAAAAAGTTTGACGAAACTAAATATTTAAATTTAAAGAAAACTGAACTTTTTAAAACAAAAGCTCAAAATGTTAATCTTGTAATTGAAAAACTTGAAAACTTAAAATCTAAAAACAAACTTATTTTAGGTTTAGATTTAAGTTTTGGAAGCCAATACAAGATAGATTATTATAATTATTTAAAAGATTCTTATTTTGAACCAATAGATTTTCTAATAAATAAAATATTTGACTATGAAAATTGGTTTTTAAATCTTGATCCAAATGGAGTTTGGGGTCCTTATCAATTAACTAAAAGTTTAGGACTCAAAGTATGTTCTTATTGCAATAGACAATATACATTTAGTCTTTCAAAAGGAAAAAACAAAATAACAAGACCTGAATTAGATCATTTTCTACCAAAAAATGAAAACCCATTATTATCATTAAGTTTTTTTAATTTAATACCATCTTGTACTATTTGTAATAGAGACTGTAAAGGAAAAATAAGTTTTTCATATCAAACACATTTTTCACCTTATGAAGCAAATTCTAAACATGAATTGATTAAGTATGATTATTACCCAAAAACTTATTTAGGTTCAATAGGAGAAACAGATGAATTTAGAATTTTTGTAAAAAATGATGGTGCAAAACTTAGCCCTGAACTTAAAGCAAAAATTGACGGTAATACTAAAGTTTTTGAATTAAATACTATAGTAAATGAGCATAAAGATGTAGTACAAGAAATAATTAAAAAAAGACATATTTCTAATGATAATTATATTGAAACATTGCAAAAAACTTTTCCAGAAGCTAAACTAACTTTGGAGGAAGCATATAGATTAGCGTATGGGAATTTTTACGATGAAAAAGAATTTAATAAAAGACCTTTAGCAAAATTGACCAAAGACATAGCAGTCTCTATAGGTTCCTTAAAAAAATATTCAAAATAGTTATGAGTTTCCAAATAATTGCAATAAAACCTATTAAAGGCTGTCATAAAAAATATTTGAAATTACTGAATGAAGATTCTATATATTATCTATATAGAGAATTTACTATTGATGAAAATAGTGACAGAATATCTTTTGAGAAGAAAATCCCAGAACATTTATATGATGTTGAGTGCTTAAACAATGAAAAAGTAAAAATTTGTATTTCTGCAATATCAGGAAAAAATGGTTCAGGAAAAAGCACGCTTATAGAGCTTCTGTTCTTAGCGATTAATAACTTTTCATTCAGGTTAAACAAAAAAAATAGAAAAGCTGATCTTATTTATGTAGATGATGTAAGAGTTGAATTTTATTTTAAGACTTTTTCTATTCAAAGGAATAAAGGAGTTGAAAAGTTTTATAAAGTAAAGGTCTTTGATGATGAAGTAACAATTCATCGCTATAAAAAAGTTAAAGGAGATTTTGAATTATACCAACCAGCAATTTCAGATGAGATTTATAAACTTCAAGATTTCTTTTATACAGTTACTATTAATCACTCTCATTATGCCTATAATACAGATGACTTGGGAGATTGGCTAAATGGTTTGTTTCATAAAAATGATGCATATCAAACACCTTTAGTATTAAATCCTATGCGTACTAAAGGAGACTTCAAAATTAGTACTGAAAATCATCTAGTGAAATCAAGATTGATATCTAATTTAGTTAAACCCACAACTAAATTTAACTTCAAAAAACTAACAGATAACCTTGAAGCAATTGAACTTGATATAACATTAAATGATACTAAAAGAGAAAAAATTATTTATGAATTACCTACCGATAATCCAAAGATCAATGAAAAAATAAAACTTAAAGATCTTAATCTTAATGAAGACTTAATTTATAAAAAAATCAATAAATATTATAAGTTTTCTTATGATAGTAATAATAAAAAAAAGTTGCGAATAGCTTTAGATTATTTAAAGTATAAACTAGTTAATATTTGTGTGACTTATTCAGATTATGAAAGATATTTTAGTACGAATAATAAAAAGTTTAATGAGGAATTATTAGACGAATATTTTAAAGAACTTTTTGTTAATGATGAAAGCCATATAACATTTAAATTAAAGCAAACACTCAATTACATTAGATTTAGTAACAATAATATCCCTATAAAAAAACAAAGAGTTCCTCTTAAAAATATTTCAGATTTCATTTCAAAAATTAAAGAAGATAAAAACTATTCTAAAATTAATGCAATAGAATTAATTCCTCCTCCTTTTTTCAATACAGATATAATCTTAAATTCAGAAAAAAACGAGAAAATAGAATTCAAAACTTTGAGTTCGGGTGAAAAACAAAAAATTTATTCTATTAGTTCAATTCTTTATCATTTAAGTAATCTAGATTCAGTAAAAAATACTCGAACAAAGACAGCTTATAACAATGTTAATATAATCTTGGAGGAGATTGAATTATATTTTCATCCAGAAATGCAACGAAATTTTATTAATGATATATTAAATAGTATTTCAGGAATAGAACTCTACAAAATCAAAGCAATCAATTTTTGTTTTGTTAGCCATTCACCATTTATACTTTCTGATATTCCAAAAGAAAATATTATGTTTTTAGAAAACATAGATAATAAAGCAATTCAAATCTTAAAAGATAAATCAACATTTGGTGCTAATATTCATGATTTATTAAAAGATGGATTTTTTATGAATAAAGGTTCTATTGGAGAATTTGCTAAGAAAAGAATTACTGAAACAATCCAATGGATGAATTCTATACGTGAAGAAAAAGAAAAGCCTTTTAAAGAAGATTTTGAATTATTAGTAAAAGACAAAGAATATCACAAGAATATTATTGAAATAATTGACGAACCAATAATAAAATCAAAGTTACTAGAAATGTATTCCGAAATTTTCGGAAATGAGGAACGAAAAAAGAATATCGAATATGAGATTGAAAGATTAAATAAAGAATTAAAAGCATTACAATAACGTCAAATAATACCTATTGAGTAATTCAGTAAATCCAAATTTCAACTTCATTAAAATTTTAAATGAAGAAAAAACATACAAGCTATTATTTCCCGAAAGAGAAATAGGGCTTGCCATTGTCTTGATTTATGAAAAAATTATTGATAGAGTTTTTGAGGATGAAAAGTTTACAGAAAAAGATTTACACGATGCTTTTGAAACTATATATAAAACAAACGTACGTTATCCAAAAGAAGTATACAGCAGTCATATTATGGACTTGCAGGAATACTTTTTAGATTATAACCCAGAATTGCAAAAATATTTTTTCAAAGATTATGCTTATAAGTTTTGTAAACACGCTAAAGAAACTCTTATTGGGGGTTTTAAACCAACTCGAATCCAAGAAATTTGTACGCATCTTTCAAAAACTCTTGAATCAAGAGATACTATTGAGGAACTAAAATTTTGGTTAAAAGAAGTTTTTAAAAAATATGAACCTGATTTAAGAGAGCAAATCGACTTTTTAGATCGACAAATAACAGAATCGATAGAATCTCTTAAAAAAGGAACAGATTTTACAAATCAGAATTTTTTAGAGATTTTGATAGCTACAGATGATAGTATGAACAATGCTCAAAACCATGTCAAAGAATTACGTTCGGCTTATTCTGAAACTAAAACCATAAGAGGTTTATTAGAGAGAAAACCAAATCGCGATAGCGAAATAAATGTGCTGATTTCTGAAGTATATTGATTTATAAAATATATCAATGATCGTTTAAACTCAATTGATAGAAAATTAGACAGAATTCAACCCAAAATTAGACAACTATTTTCAACATTAAGCAAACCATTATTAAGTTCAAAGATTGAAAAATTTATTCATTTCATATTGGACAAAAGTACTTTAGAATCCAATAATGGAAATAAGACTATAGTATTCCCAAATAACATTTCTTTACCCCATATCCATATTGCAACTCCACATTTCACAATAATTAATAAAGACCGGGAATTATTTCCTTCAAAACCCAAAGAAAGAAAAACATATGTTCAAAACGAAAAAATAATTGAGGAAAATACCAAGAAAGCACAAGAAAAAATAAAGGAAATTGATACTATTAGAAATTGGGAAAAATACATTTTGTCAGAAATAAAATTAAAAGGAAGTGTCAAATTATCCGAAGTCTTTTTTAAAATTATTGATGAAAGCAAGAGTAGTCAAATAGCTGTAAGCGTTATTTTTAATATAATTAAATATGTTTACAGCAATAACGACAAATATAAATTGGAAATTGAAAAAGAATTAGAAACAAATAGTGAATTTAATAACATTGCGTTATGGAAAATGAAAGTAATAAAGTTAGTCTAAGTAGTTTTATGTATAGTCCAAATTCTGAAGAATTATTTGCAACAATCGATTACGCATTAAAAGATGGTGTTCATTTTCAAAAAGAAGGAAAACAAATAAAACTCTATAATTTCATTTCACAAAATGAAGAAAGTCTAAAAATGTATTATAGCACATTTTTTAAAGTCAATCTAGTTAAAGGAGGCGAAGACAATGCAAGTTATTATTATTTGGATTTTATAAACAGTGATAGAGGAAATATCTCTGATAAACATAGGCATATACTTAAAAGCGAATATGTTATCATTGGGTTTCTTATTTATAAAATTATGTTTATTGATAGAGAGATTGGTTTAGATTCAGCTCAAAAATTAAAAGAAAAAATCCGTCTTGAATGTGATGACTACAAACAGGGTATATATTCTTTAATTGCTAAATCAAAAAACATAAATCCAGGAAATTATAATGATGACATAATCGACAAAACGATACAATCCGCACTTGAAGAATTTAAAAAAATTGGATGGATAACATTAGAAAAAGATGAGTTCCATACATTACCAGCATTTGATAGATTAATAAAAGTTTATGAAGAATATATCATAAATATAGATGAAACATTAAACGAATTGAAATGAAAAAATATCCAATAATTAGACGATTATCAACATTAGGAATAGTACATCATCAGGGATTTGATTATGATTTTAATCCATTTAGAACTGATTTTGTTGGTGAAGGAGGTGCAGGTAAAAGTATGATTTCTGACATATTACAATTAATTTGTGTTGGTACTTCAGCTTTTCACTCCCCAACAAAAAGTACAGGAATGAGAGAGCCTAAAACAATGGTTTTAAGAACTAGTGGTAAAGGAACGGATATGGCTTATGCTTTTATAAATGTTGAAGTAGAAAAAAATAAATTCATAGCAATTGGGATATACATAGAAAGTAGTGGTATTTCAAATATGTTCATCATTCAAGAGGGTAACAATTTTGATGATGATACTCAATTGATACCATTTGATTGCGTTTTGGGATATACCAATTTTCTCAAAAATGACGAAATATTACCTATTCAAAATTTGAAAGAACACATTAGTAATACTTCACAATTAACTTGTGAATCTTGGTTTAAGACTTCAAATTATCATAAAATCCTTTTCAAGAATGAAATACTGCCAATTGATTTGTCCATCAGTAGCAAAACTTTAGAAAATTATGCCAAAATCATTCAAGCTTTTTCCAGAGAATCTTTGGACATGAATAAAAGTGAAAAATTACAAAGTTTTTTATTTGGTGACGAAAGAGAAAAAGTATTGCTCACAAAATTTAATGAAACTGTTGTTGCATTACAAGGAGACTCCAAAGAATTTGAAAAAAACTTAACCGAAATAGAATTACTCACTGATAAACAAAAAGCATTAAGCGAGTTATTAAAATTAAAAATTGATAAAGATGAAAAAGAGAAGATTTTCTTGTTAGCATCTTTTAAGCAATTCTCAAAAGAAATTACAGAATGCGAAAGAGAAATAATAGATAAAATTAATCTTTACGAAGATAGTTCAAAAAAGCTCATTAAATTAAAAGCTATTGCTCAAGAAAAACTAATTTCAACAAATGAAAAAATTGAAATTATAGAACCAAAATGGGATAATGCTTTTAAAGAGAAAAATAAATGGGAAGAAAGTGACAAGAAATTAAAAAAGTTTATGGATTGGCTAATATACTTTAATTGCCAAAAAGAGGAACTACATCAGCGTTACTATAAATACCATCAAAATAAGCTTCAGATAATACAAATAAGAGAATTGACAGAAAAGTTGAATTCAAAAAAACTATTGTCTTTTTTTTCCAACGAAAAATGGAGTAGTAAAAATGTACTTTTAGAAATTAATTCAAAAACTGAGAATTATAAGAAAGAGCTAGAAATTAAAAACAAATTAAAAGCCTTAAATAACATTGAAGATGTAAATTCATTAGCACATTGGGCTTTAAATCAAACCAAAAAATTAGATTTATTTCAAGAAAGTATAATTCACAAATACCAAAATCAAAATATTAGAGTTGAAGAGCCAAATAACATAACGTTAAGATTTATCCCAGAACCAAATCAATTAATTGAAAATCTTAAAATAAGAAGTAAAGAAGATGAGGGATTTTGGCTTGATCTAAATGGTTTAATGGAATATATTTTTTTTATTGATACCCCAATTTTTGACAAGGATGACAAAGCGGAAATTAAGGACTATTTTCAAAAACAAACTTCAACAATAAAAGAGGATATTTCAAATTTAGAAATAAAATTATCAAATATTGAATCACTTAAAGAAATTTTAGAACAATTAGAAAATCCTGATGATTATATACTTGCTTTTAATTCAGAAATAAAATTAGAAGAACAACTTGAAAATCACGAAATGTATGATGTTTCAAACATTATTTTTGATGAATATTTTGAAATATTTTGTAAAGCAAAAGAAATAGAAGAACAGATTAAAATTGCGAGAACAGATTACAAAAAACTAGAAGATGAAAAACGAAAATTAAATAATCTTGTTCTCAATTTAGAACGCGATTTAGAATCATTCGAAACACCCAGAACTATTGCTAAAATTGATGAATATAAAAGTAAATATAAATTTCTTCCGTCTGATAATGTAGATTTAGAAAACTTGGAAATTACATTAGAAGCGGCTGAAGATTATTATACAGAAATGAATAAAATTTACAACACTCTAAAAATTAACAACAATCAGGCAAATTCTTTAGAGGATATAGATTTAAAAATTTCAACTATTAAAGGTAAAAAGAATGAGATTTACAGCCAAAATCCTAACTTATTTACTGCAGAAGTAGATATAGACAATTACGAAGATTTGAAAATTAGTGAATTAGAAAAAAAATCAACTAACACAAATATAGAATACTTTTCAAAATATAATTCTTTGGTTTATAGTTTTATTAAACAAAAGCAAAACCAATACAAAGACACAGGCGATTTCAGCTCTTTGTGTAGAGAAATTCTTCCTCAAGAAATATTTGATGAAAAAGATTTACTAGATGAAGATGTAATTGAAAAGATATCTGATTATTTGAGAAATATAAACATCAAAAATAAAAGACTAAATAGTCGAAAACTTCAAAAATTGAGTGAGATTATTGATGATGTTTCAAATGAAGTAAGTAATCAATTAAATGACATAAGAATTATCAGTAATTTTTTGAATTCAGATGACAAACAGATAACAGGTGGTCACAAAGTCGATTTAGATCTAATCTTTGATAATGTGTTCAAAAAAGAATGGATGAATAGTTTTACCGAAGAAATAGATAAAGATATTCAACTTGGTATAAATGAAACTTTATTTGAAGGTCTTAAAGGCATTTCAACGGAATTAGAACATTATCCAACATTAGAAGAAAAATTAAAGGAAGCATTTTATAGAAATGGTGGTTCAAGGTCAAATAAAATTGAAGTCAAGGATTTACTTAACCCAAAATCTTATTATAGTTTGAAGTTCTCAATCAAATCATCACAGGGTAACAAAACTGATGGTAGTACAAGTCAAACATATTCAGCTATAGCTCTTTTATGCATGGCAAAATTGTCATTAATTGATAAAACTTCATCTAAATCTAAATTAAAAAAAGGAATTCGTTATATGGCTATTGATGAGGCAGAAGGCCTTGGTAGTAATTTTGATATGTTATATAAAATTGCAAAAGCAAATGATTATCAAATCTTATCATTATCAATAAATCCAAACAAAATTGATGCAGAAAATCAAAATATTTATTTATTGCTTAACAGTTTAGAAGATGAAAATGTAAATTACACTCCAATACCAATTTTTGGACTATTAAATAATTAAGATATGCAGAAAATTGAGTGGAAATATTTAAAAGGGTTACATCAACTATATAAATTAAAACAAACAAGGTTAAAAATAACTAACAATGATTTTATAAATCAAGTCATTTTAAAACAAAAGAAACTAATAAAATTTAAGGTTGGAAATCATTCCATTATCGAAGCATCATCAAGGTTTAATGATTATTATGAGCAAGAATTTTTAGAAACCTATGAATACTATAATAATTTCTTTGAAAAGTCGGGAATTGAAAACGATGCTAAAAAATCTTTTGATGATGAAGATTTAAAAGCATTAATGTTTGTTTTCTACAATAAAGAGGAATTAAAAAAATATGTAACTACAGAGAAAAAATTATCTGCTTTAATTTATAAAAATCAAAATTCTAAATACTTATCTAATAAATTAAGTGTTAAGAATGCAGTATTAAAAATATTAGAACTTACTGAATTTCCAGAAAAAGACCCGAAAAATAATCAATGGAGGTTTGTTGTAGATTGTTTAAATCCAAAAGTAATTGTACTATGCGAAAATCTTGATTGCCTCAAGGTTCCTCTAGAATATAAAAATCATAGTATTGAATTATGGTATGTTGGAGGCAATAATACTAAACCACTAGAAGATATATCTCAAGACAAATTAAAGCTACCTATATGTTATTTTTGTGATTGGGATTATAACGGATTGCAAATATATTCCTCCGTAAAAAAGATATTTAAAGCTAAAGGAACAGATGTCAAAATTATTCAACCTAAAACCTTTGAAAATGCTATCAATGTTGATATAAAGCATCATAAAAGTAAATGGAATAACAATGAATTTTCAAATTTAAATAGAGCTGATTTTTCGTTAAAAGAAATAGACTTTATTAATCAATTAATATCTCAAAATAAATGGATAGAAGAAGAGTCACTCGACTTAATTTCTTTACTTAAAGATCGTAATTTAATATAAAAAGCCTTTATGTCTGTAAAAACAAATAACAAGCCAAGCAATAACCACATAGAGAAAGATGCTAATGGTATCATAACAAAGAAACTTAGAGGACTTTTTCTTTCCAAAAATTTTGAATTAGGGGAAAACAAAACAGACTCAAGTCAAGATTGGGGCACTGATTTTTATATTGAGGTCTTTAATAAGGAAAAAGGAAATAAAAGAGAAATGCTATTCTTACTTCAATGCAAAGGAATAAGCAGAAAACCAAAAATTCTAAAAGATGAAAATTCATTTTCTTTCACAATGAAGCTTCGTCATGCTAATTATTTTTTTCATGAACTATCTGAACCTCTTGTATTTATGGTTTGTGACGTAACCGAAGTTGTCTATTGGTATGCCGTACAATTAGATGCCAAATTAAAAAACAAAATTATCGAACAAGCAAGTTCGGGAAAGAAAACATTACAAGTAAAAATACCAGCTGAAAACATTTTAAACGAGGATAACTTCGAAAAATTTTTAGAAGACTTGAATGAATCCAAAAAAGCTCAACTTCACAAAAAAAGAGAACACCTAAATTTGAAAGCAAGTTATGATGCTGTCAACAAAAGTTTTGAGGGATTAAATGTTGTCGAGGGTATTTTGAAAGTCTTAGAAATGTTTGAAGGAATAAATGTATTTCCAACATCTATGATAAACAAAATTAAAATTTTCACTGGAGAATCTGGAAGTTTATATAGTGAAACATTAAGTACTGATACCGAAATTTTTTATGATTTCATTGATAACATTGAAATTAGAGATCAACTGTTTTACTTAAAAAACGACAATGTTGATTATGCAAACCTTCCCGATTTTCAGGATAAAATAAGACACATCTTAAATTTCTTTAAAGTTAACTGGATAACTCACATTGCATGGCGGGGTAAATCAAAAAAAACCAGCAATCGAATATGTGTACATAATTTATTTATTTCAAAAAGATGTGATTGCGAAAGATGTTCTTATAATAGACTCAATTTCCCAAAAGCAATTGAATTATTAAATACTGAAGATGAAAGCATATCAAGCGAATATCGATTAAGAAGATCGTATACATACTATTTGCTATCTGATTTTGAAAAATCTTTTAGCGAGCTAAAAAAAATTATTTCAAATGTATCCGTAAGTAAAACTCCTGGAATTTATATTGTAGCTAAATACAATTTACTTCAGCTAAAAAATTTGATAAAATGGGGCTATTTTAAAGACACAAGACATGAAATTCTCAGGGAACTTGAAGAAGAAACATTTGCCCTTGATGAAATTCTTTTACCAAATTATTTTTTAGACATTTTCAAAAGAATTAGCGAAAATGAATTTGTAAATAATGCTGTTTGGGACATTGATAGCAAATTATATGAAATCCAAAAAAATTGGAGAAGTGATCAATTTGGAGGAAGTTCAAATAACAGCCATGCAAGAAATTTAATTGTAGAATTTTTACGAGCTTATAATTTTGTAGAATACAATCATCTTATTTACAATGAATATAGAGAATTTGAAGTATTAGTAAATAAAACCTTAGAAGGGATTTTTGCTCTATATACTATCAACAACCCTTCGTCTTCTAAATACGCCCATTTTGGTTACACCATTATTGACATGTGGCTTTTCCATGCAGAGCCGAAGCATATCAAATACCTACTTTCAAAATACAGACTGAAATCTTTAAATGTGGAGTTTAGCGATATTGAATTTGATCGTTTGAACGAATACATCAATAACCTTATTAATTCAGCTCCAATAATAATACAAAATTTTAAAAATGAAAATTTCACCCACAACGATAAGATAAAAAAAATCATTCAAAATTTTCTGTTGATAATTGGGGTTGCCAATTTAACTAATAATGAAAAAAACATTCTTTTAAACAGATATTTACTGCTCATTGAAACAATAAATGAATGGCATTTTACTTCATTTGAGTATCTTGAGGTTTTTCTTAATTATGAAAGTGATGTTAATCTTGAAAACCTAGAAAAAATTATTTCTATTCTAATTTCTCATGACCACTATAATCACGATGTGTTCACAACAACTATAGACATTTATACACAAAAATTTGAAGATACCTTACAATTAGAAACCTCACTCAAGAAACTACTAAAAATTGATAAATTTACTGCCAATGATTTTTGTGAAAGAAATAAATTCTCTGATTTAATTTTTACTATAAATCGCTTGACTAAAGCAACAAAAGAGTCGATTAAATCTGCTATTTTAACAAAGCTAAACGAGAAATTTGAAAGTAATTTATTTTATACATTTAGCATATATAATGTTTTAGATTTTGATGAATCACTCATGAAAAAGTATTTTGATTTAACACCAGATATTTCCACTAGACAAACTGGCAGTGAATTACTAACTGGTCGAAAAGAATTAAAAAATTATCATTTAGATAAAGGCATTAATCTCATGTTTCATTTTGATAAAGAGTTTACAACAGAAATCAGAGCTCTATCATCTAGGGCTATAGATAAAGAGTATTATGACTGGATTATGAATATTGATGATTATGATTATTCCAATTTTAATTCTTATTGGATATTACATTATCAAACAGAGTCCCATTTCAAAGCATATCGTAAAAGCAAAAAACTAAAAAAAGAAATCATTAATAGCTTAAAAAAGAAATACATTGAAGGTGTGGCAACAATATTAATTAATAAACTTTAATCCAAAATTATCTCATTCATTTGCACAAAAACTGCTCCTAGTCCAAGTATTCCTCGCATCAATTCTTTGTTTGCTTCATTTCGCTAATTTCATTTTTAAATAATGAGAACGTACTTTTTCGTTTAATGGTAAATTGACGTTTTTGGTTTTCAGTTGCCACTCCTTCCCAACGCTCTAAAAAAATTACTGTCATGGTTTTTGTCCCAACGCACATCAAGCACTTTGCCTGATGGCAAGAAAATTATATATGAATTGAAAAATCCTGCACGCCATCAGCCAAAGAGCTTGCCCAACGCACAAAACAAAAACACGTACGCTTCGCAACTCATGCCAGTAATTTTTTTCCCCAAGCTTCTTTACATAATGTTGCATTATAGGGCATTAAAAGCGTAGTTATTGTTTTTTTGGTTTTTCAATGCCCTATAATAACATTATGTAAAAAAGCCGCTCACCCAACGCGCAAGGCAGCGGCTCCAGGACAACTTTTTTTA
>LNDX01000021.1 GCA_001464475.1 Flavobacteriaceae bacterium Ga0077528
TATAATAACAGAAAGGTAGATGATATGTTTGAAACCCTAGTTATAAATGCTATGAAAAGTCCTAAAATGGACAATATCCCAAATTCTTTATAATTCCGTTAATTTATCTACAACATCACTTTCTAGTAAATGTATTTGGCGCAATTGACTTCCTAAATCTACTAAATCAATAAATTGACGTTGGTTTTTTGGATAAGGAACTCTTGGAAAATCTATCTTTAAAAACTCTTTGTATTTTTCTCTATATCTTGGCGAATGTAAAACCGCATAGATATAATCTAAAATATCAATTGGTGTTAAAATATGCTCTTGCTCACTTTCAATCTTCTCTGGAGAAAATTTCATAAGCAAGTCTTTACATATTTTATAAACAATTTCCATGTTTAAATTGGGTGTACGAACTACCTCATCTAATAAACTTTGTTGGGTTGTTGTTTCAGGATAAATATAAAGAGGAAATACATTTGAATTGTCAAGTGAGGAGTTTATACTTTTGTCTGTTATTTCGTTAGTGATAAAATAATTATGAGCAGTTTCATTCCTTCCTATTTTCACCAAGTTTAATGCGTAATTTTCAAGTTTAAAATTATTCATTACTTGCCTTCTTGCTCTAAAAACTATATTGTCTTGAAAATAAATATATCTAATATCAAATGGTCTGTAGCTAACTTTTTCAATCAGATTTTCATTGAAAGAAGAAATTAATTGCCTTTGTTCTTGGATTTTCCATTGATAATTTTCTTTAAGATTATATTTGTTTTGAAATTCTATAGTACTTAAATTTTTGTCACAGAAATCTAAAATTCTCTTTGAAAGTTCACTCTTTTCAAAATCAATTGCAAAATTATCTCTTGCACTTGTAATTCCCATGGATTGTATATTGAATAATCTTTCTATAGAAAAACCATTTTCATATTCATTTTTTCCAATTTCTTTTTTATCCTTAAAAAAATAAAATGGCTTACTTGGGTTTAATTTATTAAATGAAATTGAATTTAGTTTATTTTCATTTAAAAAATCATATTTCAATTCTCTTTTTCCGAATAAATCATATTGAAAAACTTCTGCAAGATTATCAGCTTTTTTCTTGACTGTTTTTACAAATAAATTCACAGAAACACCTTGCATAATGTCAAATACATTTTGGTCAACAGAGCCATCAGGTGATACTTCTTTTTTTGTAGAATTTCCATGTAAATCTATAGTGTAAATTTTATCAAAACTTTGTAATAAATGCCAACGCATTCCTCTAAAAGTAGGATTGTCCAAAAACCCATGAGGATTGATAAAAGCTAAAATTCCGCTTCCATTTTTATCAATAAAATGTTGTCCAAAACGCATGAATTTTACATAATCATCATTTAACCAATGCTTACGTTCTTTAAAATGTTCTCCATCAACATATTTATAATCTTCTATTAAATCTGAAATCCATTTACCATTATTAGAAGAAATTCCACTATAAGGAGGATTTCCCATAACTACCATAACTGGCGCATCACGTTTTATGGCATTGGCTTGGTCGGCTTCATCACTTAACCAGGAACTAAAAAGTGTTTGCGTATCAGGATGTGCTTCTTCTAAACTATTGGTCAAGAAAATTCTAAAACGTTGGTCGTCGGTAGGTTTGTAACCTGTTTCAGTCAATAGCATATCCATTTTTAAATGTGCCATTGCGTAACTTGCCATTAATAACTCAAAACCATTTAATCTAGGAATTAAATCGTTGGTTACATATTTGCTCCAAATACCTTGTTGTCCTTCAAATTTTTTGTGAATGTGTTTTACAACTTCTGCTAAGAATGTTCCAGTTCCAGTTGCAGGATCTAAAATTTGAACTTTATGAACTTCAACATCGGTTTCAACTTCTTTTATTTTAGAGTTTGCACCTTTGCCTGTTTGAGTTACGGCTTTTTTCTTAATCTTAATTTTGCTTGTATCTGCCAAACCTTCTTTAAGTCCAAACTCGGTTTTTAAAATATCATCTACGGCACGAACAATAAAATTAACTACTGGTTGTGGTGTGTACCAAACTCCTCTTGCTTTTCTCAAAGCTGGATTGTATTCGCCTAGAAAGGTTTCGTAAAAGTGAACTACTGGGTCTTCTTGTTTGGTACTTTTACCAAAGTTTTTCATAATCATTGCTACATCACTTGCAAGGAAAATTGAAACCAATTCATCTACAATCCAAACCAAACGATTATCTAAATCATAACCTGCAATATCTTGAAAAAGCTTTCGTAAAAATGGATTACTTTTTGGAATTAATGAAGCAGCTTCTTCACGTGAAAAAGTTGGTAATGTTGGGTCATGGTATCGTGCGGCAAACATTCCATAAGCAATAGTTTGAGCATAAATATCAGCAAATGATTTATTATCAATATCGTGAATCAACATTTGTTGAAACGATAACATTTGACTTTTAATACTTGAGCGTAAGCCTTGCAAGTCATCGTTATTCAATGATTTTTCTATAACATCAGCCATTAATTTGGCTTTTCCTGCCATCATTTGCGCCAATTTAGTAGGCGATTTAATGGTTTGAGATATAGTTTGAGCAAAATTCACAATAAGACTTGCAAACTGCTCAAAGTTTTCTTGCAATGGAACAATTGCGCCATTATCAATTTTGGCTATTGCTATTTTGGTAACAAACTCGCCATCTTTATAAAAATGAAAATCTAAATAGTCGGTAAAAATTAGATTGGTTAATCCTGCTTTGTATCGGTCAAATTGTTCTTTTAAAGTTTTACTTGCAAGGTCAACACCAATATCTTTTGCTTCAATGTAACCAATAGGAACATCCTTTCTAGTCAATACATAATCAGGTGCGCCACAATCAACTCTTGCAGGTTCATTGGTAACTAATACATCAGGTAAAATTGCCATTATAAGGTTTTGCAAGTCGCCACGATAAGAATGTTCTCTTGCGTTTCCTGTTTTGTATAAGGTGTCGATTTTGGTAATGTATTGTTGGATTGTCATAGTATAAAGTAAAAATCAAATATAGGATTTTTTTCATTAAGTTGATAAACCAAAAACCCCAATTCAACTAATTGAATTGGGGTTTTCTAAAATATAAAAAGTAGACTATTCCGCTTTTGGAGCGTCTTTTTTCTCTTCTCTTGGAGGTCTTGGTAAAAGTGCTTTTCTAGAAACTTTTTCTTTTCTAGTTTTAGGATCAACACCTAAATATTTCACCATGAATACATCGCCCATATTGACTACGTCAGAAACATTTTCTGTTCTTTCCCAAGCTAATTCAGATACGTGTAATAAAACTTCATTTCCTGGAGCAGCTGTGTATTCAACAACAGCACCAAAATCTAACATTTTAATTACTTTCACTTCATAAGCTTCACCCATTGCTGGTTTGAAGATAATTGAGTCAATTTTAGCTAAAACTGCTGCAATTCCGTCAGGATCTGTTCCAAGTATTTCAACAACTCCTTGTTCGTCAACTTCGTTGATAACAATTGTAGTTCCAGTAGCTTTTTGTAATTCTTGAATTACTTTTCCACCAGGTCCAATTAAAGCACCAATAAAGTTACCAGGAATTGTTCTTGTGATGATTTTTGGAGCGTGTTTTTTAACATCAGCTCTTGGTGTAGCAATAGTTTCTGTGATTTTTTCTAAAATATGCATACGTCCATCACGAGCTTGACCTAACGCTTGTTCCATAATGTCGTATCTCAATCCTTCAATTTTGATATCCATTTGGCAAGCAGTGATTCCGTCTTTTGTTCCAGTTACTTTAAAGTCCATATCTCCTAAATGATCTTCATCACCTAAAATATCAGAAAGAACTGCAAAATTTTGACCATCTGTAATTAATCCCATAGCAATTCCAGAAACTGGTTTTACCATTTGAACTCCAGCATCCATCAAAGCCATTGTTCCAGCACAAACTGTAGCCATAGAAGACGAACCGTTAGATTCTAATACTTCAGATACAATTCTAATGGTGTAAGGACAATCTGCAGGAATCATGTTTTTTAAAGCACGTTGTGCTAAGTTTCCGTGACCAACTTCTCTTCTTGAAGTTCCTCTTAAAGGTTTAGCTTCTCCAGTTGAAAATGGTGGGAAATTATAATGTAAGTAGAATTTTTCTTCTCCCTGTTCTGATGGTGAATCAATTTGGTTAGCTTCTCTAGATGTTCCTAAAGTAACTGTTGCCAAAGCTTGAGTTTCACCACGTGTAAATAATGATGAACCGTGAACAGAAGGTAAATAATCAGTTTCACACCAAATTGGTCTGATTTCTGTAGTTTTTCTTCCGTCAAGACGAATTCCTAATTCAAGAATTACGTTACGAACTGCTTCTTTATTAGTTTTATAGAAATATTTAGATACTAAATCTCCGTCAGCAGCTAATTCTTCTTCTGTAAATAAAGCTTTTACTTCTTCTTTTACTTCAGCGAATGCAGCACTTCTTTCGTGTTTAGCCGAACCTACTTTTGCAATAGCATAGATTTTATCGTATGCTGCAGCTTTTACTTTTTTGTAGATTTCTTCATTTTCTTTTTCACCTTCGTAAGTACGGGTTTCTTTTTTGCCAAATGCTTCTTGTAAACGCAATTGAGCGTGAATTTGAACTTTGATAGCTTCGTGAGCAAATTTAATTGCTTCAACCATTTCTGCTTCAGAGATTTCTTTCATTTCTCCTTCAACCATTGCAACAGAATCTAATGAAGCACCAATCATCATGTCGATGTCAGATAATTCTAATTGAGCTCTACTTGGGTTGATTACAAATTTACCATCAACACGTGCAACACGTACTTCAGAAATTAAATTGTAAAAAGGAATGTCTGAAACCGCTAATGCTGCTGATGCTGCTAAACCTGCTAATGCATCTGGCATAACATTGTCGTCATGAGACATTAATTGAATCATCACCTGTGTTTCAGCATGATAATCGTCCGGGAAAAGCGGACGTAAAACACGGTCAACAAGACGCATTGTTAATACTTCACTGTCACTAGGACGAGCTTCTCTTTTGAAAAAACCACCTGGAAAACGTCCAGCTGCTGCAAATTTTTCACGGTAATCTACCGTAAGAGGTAAAAAGTCAACTGCTGGGTTTGAAGTTCTTGCTGATACAGCTGTAGCTAAAAGCATACAGTCGCCACATCTTACAACAACCGAACCATCGGCTTGTTTTGCTAATTTACCTGTTTCGATTGTGATAGATCTTCCATCACCTAAATCGATTGTTTCTTGGGTTACTTTTGGAATCATAAAATTTAATTCGTTTAAACTATTAGGTTAGTTGTGTTGTAGTTGTTGTGTAGTAGTTGTCTGTAACCCAATGAAAAACCGAAACTTTTCTTATTTATATTCTTATAATTTATAAAACAAAAAGAGGCGCGCAAGCACCTCTTTAAGATATGTATTATTTTCTAATACCTAATTCTTTAATAATCTCACGATATCTGTTGATATCTTTTTTCTTCAAGTAGTCTAGAAGACTTCTTCTTTTACCTACTAAAAGAACTAACGAACGCTCAGTGTTGTAATCGTGACGATTTTTTTTCAAGTGCTCAGTTAAGTGAGAGATTCTAAATGTGAACAATGCGATTTGCCCTTCAGCAGATCCAGTGTTTTCAGCTTTTCCTCCGTGTTTAGCGAAGATTTCAGCTTTTGTTTCTTTACTTAAATACATTCCAATATTATATTAAATGATTATTATGTATGAAAAAGGATTTTCCTAATTCGTGTGCAAAGATAAAATTAAATTTTAAAAATCCAATCTTTTAAATTCCAAATCCCAAAAAATAATCTCCCAGCATCTAACATCCAACATCTAGCATCAAACTTTTAAAAAAGCTTTGCCACTTCAGTATTCACAAATTCTAAAAAGCGTTCGTCTTTTTCTGTAAATGGGTCAATTACATGACTGTCAATGTCTATTTGTCCAATATTGTTTCCGTTTACAAATAACGGAACTACAATTTCAGACTTAACAGTAAAACTACAAGCAATATAATTATCTTGAGCTGCAACATCCGGAACTACAAAATTGGCATTCGATTCTGCTACTTGACCACATATTCCTTTTCCGAATGGAATTACAGCATGATCTGTTTCGGCACCAACATAAGGTCCAAGATGTAAAGTTTTGTTCTCGTGATTGGCAAAGTAAAATCCAACCCAATTATAGTAATCAATATTATCTGATAAAAATTGGCAAAGGTTTTTAAGTTTTTCATCTCTATCAGCATTTTCACTTGACAGAATGCTAATCACTTCTGGTTTTAATTCATCAAATTTCATATTCTATTTTTTTTGCAAAAGTAACCAATGCAATTTCTTACTTTTACCTAAAATTTGTTAAAAATTATATTTTGAAAGAATACATTATTCAGTTTAAACCATTTTTAGTTTTCTTAACTAAGTTTTTGCTCTCCTATTTGGTATTGACGCTGCTGTATCAAAGTTATTTAAATCAATTTGATGAGAAGAATTTTGAAGTTGATAAAATCACAAAAATGGTTGCTAAGCAATCTCAAATGATGCTTTCAGTTTTTGATGATAACTCCTACACTATGCCCAATTTAAAAGAAGCAAGTGTAAAACTTTTTTATCATGATAAATGGGTTGCAAGAATCATCGAAGGTTGTAATGCAGTGAGTGTTGTAATTTTATTTATAAGTTTTATAATTGCATTTACTGGAAGATTAAAGCAAACTTTAGTTTTTGTATTAATAGGAACAATAATAATTCACCTGTTTAATGTGTTGCGAATTGCATTGCTTTGTATGGCAATATTTTATTTTCCAGAGTATGAGCATATTTTGCATGGTGTAATCTTTCCACTATTTATTTACGGAATTGTTTTTTTACTTTGGGTGATTTGGGTTAATAAATATTCTTCTTATGCTAAAATATCTATTAAAAAATAAGCTGAAGTTGTCGGCTGTTTTGTTTTTGATTATTCTTCTAATTGCCATTAGAGCATTTGAAGACACAATTTTTTATGATCCATTTTTAGATTATTTTAAATTGAATTATAATAATCTACCATTGCCTAAAATTGATGTAATAAAATTATTTTTTAGTTTAGGATTTAGATTTTATTTAAACTCCATTATTTCCTTAGGATTACTTCGATTGATTTTTAATGATGCAAAAATCATTAAGTTTTCCATTTTTCTGTATTCTATTTTGGGAATCATTTTAATGGTGAGTTTCTTTTTTGTTCTATTAAAATTTGGAGAAACTAACAAAATGAATCTTTTTTACATTAGAAGATTTATTATTCAACCTATTTTTATAATGCTCTTTATTCCAGCTTTTTATTATCAGAAAAAAATGAAGTAGTTGTTATTTTTTGTACCTTTATGTAGGTAAATAATAAATAATGAAAGTAATAAAACATTCTGGAGATGTCGTTGATTTTGAACCTGATAAACTTAAAAAATCTTTATTAAAATCAGGCGCAGATTCTTCGATTGTTAATGGTATTTTAAACGAAATAAAAGGCCAGATTTATGATGGGATTCCAACCAAACAAATCTATAAAATGGCTTTTGGATTGCTTAAGAAAGCATCTAATTCTCATGCAGCTCAGTATAATTTAAGACCTGCAATACAAATGCTAGGTCCGGCTGGATTTTTCTTTGAAAAGTATGTTGCTAGACTTTTTGCATTTGAGGATTATAAAACCATTACAAATCAAACTCTTCAAGGAAAATGTGTTTCCCATGAAATAGATGTTATTGTTAAAAAAAATGATGAAATCAGCATGATTGAATGTAAGTTTCATGCTGGAAGGGATGCGATTTCTGATGTAAAAGTTCCAATGTATATTCTGTCTAGATTTAACGATTTGAAAGATAGAAAACATTCTATTTTTACAAATAATGATAAAATTTCAAAATGTTGGCTAGTTACTAACAATAGATTTAGCGCTGATGCAATTACTTTCGGAAATTGTTCGGGAATAAACATGTTGAGTTGGGATTTCCCAAAAAATGATAATTTACGATCAAAAATCGATAACAAAAAACTATATCCTATAACTTGTTTGACAACACTTTCATTAGCAGAAAAAGACAAATTGTTGATTTTGGGGATTATTTTGGCAATAGATTTAATTAATAATTCTGAGAGTTTAGAGCGAATAGGATTAAGTTCTAATAGAATAAAAAATGTTTTAAAAGAAGTCACAGAATTATGTAAATATTTATAATTATGAAAGTAACATTCTTAGGTGGTGCTGGAACTGTAACAGGTTCTAAAACATTAATAGAAAGCAATGGAGTTAGAATTTTAGTAGATTGTGGTCAATTTCAAGGAATAAAACCATTGCGAGAACTCAATTGGGAGCCACTTCCAATTTTGCCTTCTACAATAGATTTTGTGTTGCTGACCCACGGCCATTTAGACCATTGTGGCTGGTTGCCACGATTGGTTAATCAAGGATTTAAAGGTAAAATTTATTGCACTAGTCCAACTAAAGATATCACAAAATTAATTTTATTAGATAGTGCTAAAATTCAAGAGGAAGATGCAAATAGAGCTAATGAAGGTAAATATTCAAAACACGAAATTGCTAAACCTTTATATAATATTGATGATGCAGAAAGTGTTTTTCCATATTTTAGAATTATAAAAGAAAATGAGACGATTAGTTTAGATGCTGAAATTTCTGCTGTTTTTACTAATGCAGGACATATCCTTGGTGCTTGCTCAATTACTTTAATCTTAGAAGGCAAAACCTTAGTTTTTTCTGGAGATATTGGTCGTGATGATGATGTATTAATGTATGCACCAACTAAACCAAAAAAAGCAGATTATATTTTTTTAGAGAGTACTTATGGTAATAGAATTCATCCAGAAGAAGATGTAAAGTCACTACTCGAAGCATATATAAATAATACATATTCTAAAGGAGGAACAGTAATAATTCCGAGTTTTGCTGTAGAACGTGCTCAAACTATTATGTACTTACTTTGGCAATTAAAAGAGGAAGATAGAATTCCAAATATTCCCTATATTATAGATACTCCAATGGGAATTAGCGTTTTGGATGTTTTTGAAAACAATAAAAAGTGGCACAAACTATCTGATGAAGATTGTGTTGCAATGTGTAAAATGTTTTTTATGAACTCGGATTATCAAGAAACAATAAACATGATTTATGATAAACAACCAAAAGTTGTTATCGCTGCAAGTGGAATGATAACAGGAGGAAGAGTTTTAAGTTATTTAGAACGATACATTAGTTTGGTAGAAACAACAATAATTATTGTTGGATATCAAGCAGAAGGAACGCGTGGAAGAAAATTATTAGATGGAGCTACTGATATAAAAATTCGAGGAAAATATTATGATGTAAAAGCAAATATTGTTGAAATTGAAGGTTTGTCAGCTCATGCCGATCAACAAGGTTTATTGAATTGGCTTTCAGAATTGCATAGTAAACCAGCAAAAGTGTTTTTAGTTCATGGAGAAAATCAGCCAGCAGATGAACTTAGAATTAAAATTAAGGAGCGATTTGGCTTTAATTGTTCTATTCCATTAATGGGACAAGAGTTTGAATTGTAAACTTTTAACAAACTTTTACAGATAATTATTTACTATTGATTAACTTTGCACCATGCAAATAAAGAAGCACATAGCGTTACTTTTAGCTTTCTTCCTGTTGATTTCCAATTCAGGTTTGGCTTTTAATGTGCATTATTGTGGCGAGAAAATAGCGGCAATATCTTCTGTGTTTTCTGATGAGGAAGTTTGCGAGATGCCTGTAATAGAGGAAAAATCTTGTTGCGCAAAAAAAGAAGTAACACACAAAAAATGTTGTTCAGATAAAGAATTAAATCTTAAAGACAACTCTGAAAAATTTGCATTTAAATCAATTTCTTTTGATTTTGATATCTTTTTGTATACAACTTCTTTCAAACAAATTTATTTTGAGTCAGTTGAAAGTAGTATAAAATCTCAATATCTTACTTATTACTGTGATGCAAATGCGCCGCCATTGTATCAACTCTATTGTCAATACACTTTTTACGCTTGATTTAATCTGAATTCAGTTCAGATTCTCGACCTCTTTGAGAATCAAATAGAATTTATATTAATCATTTTCAGTGTCTAAAGATGCTGAAATAAATTCAGCATAAAATGAAAAAAATAACAATATTCCTAATGTTGTTTGTTTTTACTGCTACATTTTCACAAGAAAAATTAGATGAAGTAAAAATTGATATCAAGCAAAAAGGAATAAAAAAATCACTTACAAAAACAGCCAATACTTCTGTAGTTACAAGTAAAGAATTACTTAAAGCAGCTTGTTGTAATTTGGCAGAAAGCTTTGAAACAAATCCATCAATTGATGTGAATTTTTCTGATGCTTTGACAGGAACCAAACAAATAAAAATGTTAGGTTTAACTTCACCATATTTAATGATTACAGAGGAAAACATTCCTTCAGTAAGAGGTGCTTCTCAGGCATATGGTTTATCATTTACGCCAGGAACTTGGGTTGATAATATCCAAATTACAAAAGGTGCCGGAAGTGTTGTCAACGGATACGAAAGTATTACGGGTCAAATAAATACTGAATTGTTGAAGCCACTTAAAGACATTCCGTTTTTTTTGAATGTATATGGTTCAACCGATTCTCGTTATGAAGTAAACACACATTTTAATAAAAAAATTTCCGACAAATGGGCAACAAGTTTGTTCGTTCACGGAAATGCACGTGTTACTAAAAACGATATGAACGATGATCATTTTCTTGATAATCCAATTGGGAAGCAAGTAAACTTTACAAATCGTTGGCAATATTCTAATCCAGAAACAGGTTGGGTTTCATTTTTTAATATAAAATTTATGAAAGATGAAAAACAAACCGGAGAATATGACTTTGATCCAAAGTTTGATAAGCTAACAACCAATCATTGGGGTTCTGAAATCAATACTGAACGACTTGATTTTACATCCAAAATCGGGTATGTTTTTAAAGATATGCCTTATCAAAGTATTGGTTTTCAAAACGCTTTCAGTAGCCATAATCAAGATTCATATTTTGGGTTGAATCAGTATAATATCAAACAACAAAGTTATTATTCGAATTTAATTTTTAATTCCATCATTAATAATACAATGCATAAATTTTCTACAGGATTGAATTTTACCTATGATAAATATGCCGAATTTGTAAACCTAATTGATGTTAGTAGAATTGATAATTCTGTTGGTGCTTTTTTTGAATATAATTTTGACAATCTCAATAAATTAAGTTACACACTTGGTGGTCGATTGGATTATCACAATAGGTTAGGAGTGTTCTTTACGCCAAGATTGCATGTGAAATATAATCCTTGGGAAAAATCAGTTTTCAGATTTTCTGCAGGAAGAGGAAAGCGTGCTGCGAATATTTATGCAGAGAATCAGCAATTATTTGGAAGCTCAAGAGTATTTTCAATATTAGATACCAATGGAAAAATCTACGGATTAAATCCTGAAATAGCATGGAATTACGGAATAAGTTTCACTCAAAACTTCACATTATTTGGTAAAAGTGCCGATATGACTTTGGATTTCTACAGAACCGATTTTCAAAATCAAGCAATTGTTGATGTGATGCAAAGTCCGCAACAAGTTTTATTTTATAATTTAAAAGGAGCTTCTTATGCTAATAGTTTGCAAATAGATTTTAATTATGAAATCATTAAGCACTTTAATTTAAGAACAGCTTACAAGTACTATGATATTTCAACCGATTATTTGTCTGGTAGTTTTCAGAGACCACTTCAGGCAAAGCATAGGTTTTTTGGTAATTTAGAATATGAAACTCACATCAAGGAAAAAGGAAAGCAATGGAAATTCGATTTCACTTGGAATTGGTTAGGAAAACAACAACTTCCAACAACAGCTACAAATCCAGTTGATGATAGATTACCAGAGTTTTCGCCATCATTTTCTGTTATGAATACACAAATTACAAGAACATTTTCTAGTGTTTTTGAAGTTTATATTGGAGGTGAAAATATTGGAAATTACCGACAACAAAATGCAATATTAGGTGAGCATAATCCTTTTGGAACGCATTTTGACACATCTATAGTGTATGCTCCAATTTTTGGACAAATGTATTATGCAGGATTAAGATTTAAAATAAAATAATTATAAAAAATATTAAATTATGAAAAACATATTAATTGGAATGATGCTACTATTTGTAACACTTTCAACACAAGCTCAAGACAAAAAAAATAAAAATGCCAAATTCGAAATTGCGGTAGGAGGCAATTGCGAAATGTGCAAAAAAAGAATTGAGAAAGCCGCTTTTTCTGTAAAAGGAGTTAAAAGCGCCGATTATCATTTAGATGACAATACATTACATTTAATAATTAATGAAGAGAAATGTTCAATTTTAGATGTTAAAAAAGCCATTGCTAATGTTGGTCATGATACTGATGAAGTAAAAGCTACGGATGAAGTATATGAAAATCTTCATGAGTGTTGTAAATATGAAAGAAAATAGTTCAAATAAAACTCTCTAAGAAATTAGAGAGTTTTTATTTTGGATTTTTTAGAATTTATAAAATAGTGAGGATATATGTTATATTTAAGTCAAAAAAGCGAATAAGATTGCCTTATAAATAAATAATCGTTACTTTCACGTGCTCAAATTAAATTAACTTATTTATCACATTTATGAATGATTTTGATTGGAAACAACTACTTAACCCAGAATTTTATATTCTATTAGAATTTGGTGGAATAAAAATTGGACTTTACGTTGTTTTATTTATAGTATTTGCCGAAACCGGACTATTAGCAGGATTCTTTTTGCCTGGAGACAGTTTGCTTTTCTTATGTGGAATTTACAGTCAGTTATTGATGAAAGATTTCTCAACAGGAAATGATTTTCTAGATGTTTCTTTTTTAGCGGCTTTAGTTTCAGTAATGGGAATTGTAGGAAATATGGTAGGTTATTGGTTTGGAAAGAAAAGCGGAAGTTACTTGTTTAAAAGAGAAGATAGTTTCTTTTTTAAGAAAAAATATTTGTTTCAATCAAAAGATTTTTTTGATAAGTACGGAACAAAAGCAATTGTTTTTGCAAGATTTTTACCAGTTGTAAGAACGTTTGCTCCTGTGGTAGCTGGAATTGTAGAAATGGAAAAAAAGAAGTTCATGTTTTACAATATTTTAGGTTCACTGCTTTGGTCGTTCACAATGATTTTTGCAGGTCATTATTTGTATGAATTGTTCTTATCACAGTTTAATATTGACTTAAAACATTACATAGAATATATTGTAATTGGGATAGTTTTAGTAACAACAATTCCAGTCTTAATGAAATTTTTGAAAAAGAGAAATTAAATTTATCAAATAAAAAAAATCCGTCAAGCTCTTCAACAAGACGGATTTTTTATTTTTTTATTACTTCGTACTTCGTAATTCTTATTTTGTACTTCGTACTTCGTATTTTGTACTTCCTACTTATGAATTACATCATTCCTGGCATTCCTCCACCCATTGGCATTCCTCCACCAGCGTTTTCTTCTTTGATGTCGATTAATGCACATTCAGTAGTAAGAATCATTCCAGCAACAGAAGCAGCGTTTTCAAGAGCTACACGAGTTACTTTTTTAGGATCAATAATTCCAGCTTTTAGCATGTCTACGTATTCGTCAGTTTTGGCATTGTAACCAAAATCACCTTTTCCTTCAGAAACTTTTGCCACTACTACAGAACCTTCAAGTCCAGCATTTTCAACAATAGTTCTCAATGGCGATTCAACAGCACGGAAAACAATTTGAATTCCAGTAGCTTCATCAGCATTATCCGCTTTAATTGATGCTAAAGATGTTTTTGCTCTTAATAAAGCAACACCACCACCAGCAACAATACCTTCTTCAACAGCTGCACGAGTTGCGTGTAATGCATCGTCAACTCTGTCTTTTTTCTCTTTCATCTCAACTTCAGAAGCTGCACCTACATAAAGAACTGCAACTCCACCAGCCAATTTAGCCAAACGTTCTTGCAATTTTTCTTTATCATAATCAGAAGTCGTAGTTTCCATCTGACCTTTGATTTGATTTACTCTATTTTTGATTAAATCAGCATTTCCAGCACCATTTACAATAGTTGTATTGTCTTTATCAATTGCAATTTTTTCGGCTGTTCCAAGCATTTCTAATGTTGCATTTTCAAGTGTGTAACCACTTTCTTCTGCAATTACAGTTCCGCCAGTTAAGATTGCGATGTCTTCCAACATTGCTTTTCTTCTGTCACCAAAACCTGGAGCTTTTACAGCTGCGATTTTTAAGGCACCACGTAATTTGTTTACTACCAAAGTTGATAAAGCTTCACCATCAACATCTTCAGCAATAATTAATAATGGTTTTCCAGATTGAGCAACTGGTTCTAATACAGGAAGTAATTCTTTAAGAGAAGATACTTTTTTATCGTATAAAAGAATGTAAGGATTTTCTAATTCTACATTCATTTTCTCTGGATTAGTAACGAAATAAGGAGATAAATAACCTCTGTCAAATTGCATTCCTTCTACAACATCAACATAAGTCTCTGTTCCTTTTGCTTCTTCAACAGTGATTACACCTTCTTTTCCAACTTTTCCAAAAGCTGTAGCGATTAAATCACCAATAACTTCATCATTATTAGCAGAAATAGAGGCAACTTGTTTTATTTTTTCAGAAGAAGAACCAACTTCTTGTGCTTGTTTTCCTAAATCAGCAACAATTGCTTCAACTGCTTTGTCAATTCCTCTTTTTAAATCCATTGGATTTGCTCCAGCAGCAACGTTTTTTAATCCTTCTTTTACAATTGCTTGTGCTAAAACGGTTGCAGTTGTTGTTCCATCTCCAGCTAAATCGTTAGTTTTTGAAGCTACTTCTTTAACCATTTGTGCGCCCATATTTTCTAAAGGGTCTTTTAACTCAACTTCTTTTGCTACAGAAACGCCATCTTTAGTTACTGTTGGTCCACCAAATGATTTTGAAATAATTACATTTCTTCCTTTTGGTCCAAGTGTTACTTTTACTGCATTTGCTAGCGCATCAACACCACGTTTTAAACCGTCACGTGCTTCAATATCGAATTTTATATCTTTTGCCATTTTATTTTATTTTTAAAAACTTAATACTTTGTATTTCTAACTTCGTACCTCTTACTTTTAAATTATTGCAAGAATATCATCTTCTCTCATGATTAGATAATCTTTTCCATCAAGTTTTAAATCGGTTCCTGCGTATTTGCCGTAAAGAACAGTGTCGCCAACTTTTACAGTCATTGGCTCGTCTTTTTTCCCGTTTCCAACTGCAACAACAGTTCCTTTTTGAGGTTTTTCTTTAGCAGTATCAGGAATAATGATTCCAGAAGCTGTCTGTGTTTCGGCAGCTGCTGGTTCCACGATTACGCGGTCTGAAAGCGGTTTAATGTTTAATGCCATAATTCGTATATTTTGTATTAATTAAAATTTTAAGATTGCTATTTTATAGTCAGAAATTGTGCCATTGGTTAAAAACTGACAATTTTTCAGCGAAGGTAATGAAAGTTGACAGATTGTATGAAGATTTTTAAAAGTGGTTTAATCTTGATAATTTAATTATATGAAAAATGTAAATAATGATTTTTACTAAAGTTTATACAAAAAAAAATCCCGACTTCGTTTTTGGTACGAGACGGGATTTTTTTATAATACTATATTTCTTATTTTTTCACTGGAGTTGCAGGTGTAGCTTCAGGTTTTGTAGCAGTTGTAGTTGTGCTAGCGGCTGGAGTTTCTGCTTTGTCAGTTTTAGGAGCTTCTGTTTGTGGAGCAGCTGGTTCAATTAAACTTTTGTTATCGCTTAAAGTTCCTGTGAAACTTAAACTAGAAAATAAAACTAATGCGATTAATGCTCCTGCTAATACCCATGTACTTTTGTCTAAAAAGTCTGTTGTTTTTTGTACACCACCTAATTGTTGTGAACCTCCAATAGCTGAAGATAAACCACCACCTTTAGGGTTTTGTACCATGATTACTATGATTAATAAGAAACAAACGATTGTTATTAATACTAAAAAAATTGAAAATGTGCTCATTGCTTAACTATTATTGTTTTGTTGTAAATTCTTAATATCCGAAATTCGGTCTGCAAAGAAACTACTTTTTTCTGGATATTTCAAAATTAATATTTCATATGCTTGAATTGCTTTCTGATATTTTTTTTGCTCTAAGTAAACTTTTGCCAAAGTTTCGGTCATTAAATAGGATTTATCCTCTGTAACAGGTATTGCTATTACTGAATTACTTTCTTTATTTACAGGTGGTATTTTCGGATTTGATTCAATAAATTTATCTATCATTTCCAATTTTTTCTTCCTAACAATTTCTGCTTCTGTTGGTGTTTCTTTTCTTTCAATTGGTTTCAATCTTGAAAGTTGTAACCATTCTTGAAACGAATGTTTTTCTTCTTTTGTGAATTCTAAAGGTTTTCCAATCTTTAATTTTTCTTTAATATTTTCCTCTTCAGGGGATGCTTTAGCAATAGATGATAATATAGATTGCTCTAAAGAATTTACAGATTCAGCTGTGCTTGAATATTCAACAATTTCACTGCCAACTACATCAATATTTAATAATTCGGCAACTTTTTGGTCATATAAACCATTTTGAACTGTTACAAAATTGTCTGATGTTATAAAATCAAACAGAATAGATCTATCTGTAGTAAATGCTGCTGCTACCTTTAAGGCATAATTATATTTAAAACTGTCTTGATTGTACAAGTGTTTTAATCGCAAAACTCGAGCACTTTGAAAATAAGGAAATTCCTCAATAATTTTTTCCAAAGCAATATTGTGTCGCTCATTAATGGCGTCGGGTTTATTGATTAAGTAGGTGTAGTCAGTTAAGTTCAATTTTGTCGGTTTTCAAGTTGAGTTTTCAGTCTTCAGTTTGTGATTGTAAATTTATAAATTTAAATGTGACTGAATACTGCTAACTATAATTTTACCATTTAGCAAGAGATTCATTAAAAATGTCTTGAGTTATTCTAGTGAAAATTTCATCTAAAAGAGTGTTTAATCTTGCGCCTGTTGGGTTTTCAGAGGCATCAAAATCAACAAAAAAAGAAAAAGTCTTTTCAAAATTATCAGCTTCTTTGTTTTTATTTACAAATCTAACATTAACCGTAAGGGAAAGTCTACTTTGAGCTGCTTTTTGATCAGCAGTAGCCGTCATTGGGGTAATATTATATTGTGTAATTTCACCTTCATAAAGTAAATCACCACCAGTATTAGTAAGATTTAAGTTAGTTTGGTTTTGTAATATTTCTTGTAATTTGATAGTAAAAGTTCTTTCAATTCCTGGTTCAATTAATGGTGCATTATTCTGAAAATAGTTTACTTGAACAGTTTTTGCATCAATTGGCCCAGTACCAGTAAAATTGTAGGGTCCACAACTATTTAAAGTTAGTGCAACAAGAAGGAATGCTATGTATTTTAGTTTATTCATCAGAATTTAAAAAGCCAAAGATATATTTTTTTATTTCAATAATTGTTAATCCTTTTATAATGAATTACAAATCATATTGTTTGATTTTTCTATATAAAGTTCGTTCAGAAATTCCCAATTCATCTGCTGCAGCTTTTCTTTTTCCTTTGTTTTTTTCTAAAGACTTTTTGATGAGCTCAATTTCTTTTTGTTCCAATTTCAAAATTTCTTCTTCTTCAACAGTTTCTGCAAATAAATAGTTGTTGTCATCTTCGTCATCTTCAAATTCTTCTTGCTCAACTTCTTCTGCTTTTGGAATTATTGTATTTCTTGGTTGATCTTCAAAAAACGTTTCTTCATCAGATTTTCCATATACTTTCTGAATCAAATTTGGATTGATGTCTTGCACTTTTGCACCATTTTTCATCAATTCTAAAGTCAATTTTTTCAAATCATTCAAATCACTTTTCATATCAAAAAGCACTTTGTACAAAATATCTCTTTCGGTAGAAAAATCATTTTCAGCTTTTTTTCCACCAATAACACTCGGTAATTGACTTCCTTCTTGAGGTAAATAAGACATTAATGTTTGAAGTGAAATTTCTCTTTTAGTCTCTAAAACCGATATTTGTTCAGCTGAATTTCGCAACTGACGAATATTTCCACCCCAACGATAATTTAGTAAATATTTTACAGCATCATCATCTAGTTTTATGGCTGGCATTTTGTATTTATGTGCAAAATCGGAAGCAAATTTTCTAAACAACAAATGAATATCGTCTTTTCGTTCTCGCAATGGTGGAAGTCCTATTTCAACAGTGCTCAAACGATAATATAAATCTTCACGAAATTTTCCTTTTTCGATGGCATCAAACATATTTACATTTGTCGCAGCCACAATTCGAACATTCGTTTTTTGAACTTGTGATGAACCAACTTTTATAAATTCGCCATTTTCTAGGACGCGTAGTAAACGAACTTGAGTGGTTAAAGGTAATTCACCAACTTCATCAAGGAAAATGGTTCCGCCATCAGCAACTTCAAAATAACCTTCACGAGTTCCTGTTGCACCAGTAAACGATCCTTTTTCGTGTCCAAAAAGTTCACTGTCAATAGTTCCTTCTGGAATTGCTCCACAGTTTACAGCGATGTATTTTCCATGTTTTCTATGTGAAAGTGAATGGATTATCTTTGGAATACTTTCTTTTCCAACGCCACTTTCTCCAACTACCAACACCGAAATATCAGTAGGAGCAACCTGAATGGCTTTTTCTACCGCACGATTGAGCTTTGGATCATTTCCAATAATTTCAAATCGTTGTTTTATAGATTGTACTGTTTCCATTTATGCTGAATTTATTTCAGTATCTTTTGTTTTTAATTCATTTCACTATAACCTACCGCTTCACCAATCAAAGTACCACTAGTGCAATTCGTTATTTTTACATTTACAAAATCGCCTATTTTATAATGCTCTTTCGGAAAAACAACTGTAATGCTTTGTGAATTTCTTCCAGATAAATCATTCTCCGATTTTTTTGAGGTTTTTTCAACCAAAACTTCTACCGTTTGACCTAAAAACTCTTGCGTTCTAAAGGCACTGTGAATTCTTTGCAAATCAACTATTTCTTGTAATCTTCTTGCTTTGGTTTCTTCAGGAACATCATCTTCCATTTTTCTTCCAGCCAAAGTTCCAGGACGTTCTGAATACGAATACATGTATCCAAAACTGTATTTTACATATTCCATTAATGACAAGGTATCATGATGATCTTCCTCAGTTTCTGTTGGAAAACCAGCAATCATATCTTGTGTAATACAAACATTCGGAATTATTGATTTTATATTGTCTATCAATTTCATGTATTCTTCACGTGTGTGAAGTCGATTCATTTCCTTCAGTATTCTATTACTTCCAGATTGAACAGGTAAATGAATATGCTTACAAATATTTGGATATTTTGCAATTACATGAAGCACTTCTTCATGCATATCCTGTGGATTTGAAGTCGAAAAACGAATGCGCATTTTAGGAAAACCAACGGCCACCATTTCTAACAACTGTTCAAATTTAACTGCAGTTGCTTGTTGCATTTCGGTTGCTTTTTCAAAATCTTTTTTCAATCCGCCACCATACCAAAGGTAACTGTCCACATTCTGTCCTAAAAGTGTAATTTCTTTATAACCTGTATCCCAAAGTTGCTGAATTTCTGTCATAATACTCTGTGGTTCGCGACTTCTTTCACGACCGCGAGTAAATGGCACAACACAAAACGTACACATATTATCACAACCACGAGTAATCGAAACAAATGCAGAAACGCCATTAGAATTCAATCTCACAGGCGAAATATCACCATACGTTTCTTCTTTAGATAAAATTACATTAATAGCATCGCGACCATCTTCAATTTCGGCAAGTAAATTTGGCAAATCTTTGTAGGCATCCGGACCAACAACCATATCAACAATTTTCTCTTGTTCTAGAAATTGTTCTTTCAATCGTTCTGCCATACAACCCAAAACGCCGACTTTCATTTTCGGATTAATGTCACGTTTTACAGCATTATACTTCTCTAAACGTTTTCTTACCGTTTGTTCGGCTTTGTCACGAATAGAACATGTGTTTACCAAAACCAAATCGGCTTCTTCTAATATTTGAGTAGTATTATATCCTTCATTTGTAAGTATAGAGGCAACAATTTCACTATCAGAAAAATTCATAGCGCAACCATAACTTTCAATATAAAGTTTCTTTGTGTTTTCGGGTTTATTCTCAAGAACTAAACTTTGTCCTTGTACTTTTTCATCAATTTCTTTTTCCATTTATGCTGAACTTGTTTCAGTATCTGTAATTATTAATTCAGTAACTTATAATCTTCGATTGAATCGGACTACAAAGATAATACTAAATTACAAAATCTGACAAGATGGCAGATAATGTTTAACATTCTTTTATTAAGGAGCTATTGGTTTGGGATTTTTCAGCAATCCGTATTCAGCATTTCATTGCAATATTTTCATTTGATGCCTTCGAGTTTGCCACAGGCAACAAATGAAAAGAATATCCATTCCAAATGTGAAACATTCCCTGAGCTTTGTTAAAAATCAAAAATTTTGTGAGGTTATCAGGGCTAAATTTAATTCCATTTTAATGCTTGTAATTTTTAAAAATGATTACAAAAACTAAAAATTTAAAAAAAACCTATACTTTTGCCGAACAAACAAAATACATAATGGCAAAGAATTTAGTTATAGTAGAGTCACCAGCAAAGGCAAAAACCATCGAGAAATTTCTTGGCAGCGACTATCAAGTCGAGTCAAGTTATGGTCACATTGCCGACTTGCCTTCCAAAGAAATAGGAGTAGATGTCGAAAACGGATTCAAGCCAAAGTACGAAGTTTCAGCTGATAAAAAAGCACTTGTTACAAAGCTTAGAGGTTTAGCTAAAAATGCCGATATGGTTTGGTTAGCTTCCGATGAGGACCGCGAAGGAGAAGCTATTTCTTGGCATTTATCAGAAGAATTAAAATTAGATAAAAACAAAACTAAAAGAATTGTTTTTCATGAGATTACCAAAAATGCCATTCTAAAAGCTATAGATAATCCTAGAGAAATTGATTATAATCTAGTTAACGCACAACAAGCTCGAAGAGTTTTAGATAGATTAGTAGGTTACGAATTATCGCCAGTTTTATGGCGTAAAATTAAAGGTGGATTATCTGCAGGTCGTGTGCAATCAGTTTCTGTGAGATTAATTGTAGAACGCGAAAGAGAAATTCAAAATTTCAAACCAGTTGCAAGTTATTCTGTAGTGGCAGAATTTGTTAACGAAGCAGGAAGAGCTTTTAAAGCCAAACTACCAAAGAACTTTAATACAAAAAAAGAAGCCGAAGAGTTTTTAAACAAAAACATCGGTTCCAATTATAAAGTAGGCGATTTAGAAACAAAACCTACTAAAAAATCTCCAACAGGACCATTTACGACTTCAACACTTCAACAAGAAGCAGCACGTAAATTATATCTTCCAGTTGGAATCACAATGCAATTAGCTCAGCGTTTATACGAAGCTGGACTTATTACTTATATGAGAACGGATAGTGTCAATCTTTCTAAAGAAGCAATGGATGCTGCTCAAGCCGAAATCATAAAATCTTACGGAAAAGAGTTTTCAAAACCGAGAACGTTTACCAATAAAAGTAAAGGAGCACAAGAGGCTCACGAGGCAATTCGTCCAACGGATATGTCGCGTCATACAGTAAATATCGATAGAGATCAAGCTCGTTTGTATGATTTAATTTGGAAAAGAACATTAGCTTCTCAAATGAGTGATGCTGAATTGGAAAGAACCAATGTGAGAATTGAGGCAAATAATCATTCAGAAGTTTTTACAGCTTCTGGAGAAGTAATCAAGTTTGAAGGTTTCTTGAAAGTATATCTTGAAGGAAATGATGAAGATGAGGAAGAACAAGAAGGAATGTTACCTGCAATGAAAGTCAATGAAAAATTGAGTAATAATTACATCACTGCTACAGAACGTTATTCGCGTCCACCAAGTCGATATACAGAAGCATCTTTAGTTAAAAAACTTGAAGAGCTTGGTATTGGTCGTCCATCAACTTATGCACCAACTATTTCTACAATCATTAACAGAAGTTATGTGGAAAAAGGAACTCTTGAAGGTCAAGAACGAAAATATACACAATTGACATTGCAATCAGGAAAACTATCTGATGTAATTCTGAAAGAAAATACAGGTTCAGACAAAGGAAAATTAGTTCCAACCGATATCGGAAACATTGTAACAGACTTCTTGGTTAAGAACTTTGAAAAAATATTAGATTATAATTTCACTGCCAAAGTGGAACAAGATTTTGACGAAATTGCAGAAGGAAACATCAATTGGACAACAATGATGCAGGAGTTTTATGATAAATTCCATCCAAATGTTAAAGATGTTGAAGCCAATGCTGATAGAGAAAGTGGTGAAAGAATTTTAGGAAAACATCCAGAATCAGGAAAAACGGTTTTGGTTCGTTTAGGAAAATTTGGTGCCATGGCTCAAATTGGAGATAGTGATGATGAAGACAAAAAATTTGCAAGTTTACGTCCAGAACAAAATATCGGAAACATTACTTTGGAAGAAGCATTGAATTTATTTTTACTTCCAAAAGTTTTGGGGACTTATAAAGGTGAAGAAGTGGAAGTAAGTTTAGGTCGTTTTGGGCCGTTTGTCCGTTTCGGAAAAGTGTTTGTTTCACTTCCAAAAGGAGAAGAGCCACTTGATGTAGATTTAGAAAGAGCAAAGGTTTTAATTGATGAAAAAACACAAGCTGATGCACCAATAGCTGTTTACAAAGGCGAAGGCGTTCAGAAAGGAACAGGAAGATTTGGACCATTTATCAAATGGAATGGAATTTTCATCAACGTTTCAAAAAAATATAATTTCGATAATTTATCTCAAGCTGATATTGAGGAATTAATTGAAGATAAACTTCAAAAGAACATAGACAAAGTAATTCACAATTGGGAAGCTGAAGGGATTTTAGTTCAAAAAGCTCGTTGGGGAAGAAGTGAAATTACTAAAGGTAAAATCAAAATTGAATTGAGTAAAGATGTTGATGCTTCAAAATTGACTTTAGCTGAAGTTCAAGAAATGATTGCCAAAAAAACACCTGCAAAAAAACCTGCAGCTAAAAAAGCACCAGCCAAAAAAACAACTACCAAAAAGAAATAATAAATGGAATTCGATTTTCTTGCACCTTTAGATAATGATTTGATAATTGATATTATGCAATTGTCATCTCAGCATTTGTCTAGTAAAGTTGTGTTTCATACTGAAGCGGAATTCCCAGATATTTCAAAAGTTAATATTGCCATAATTGGTGTTCTTGAAAATCGTGGAAAAGATTCGAAAGAAGTTGATTTATCTAATGTAAGAAGAGAATTATATAGCTTGTTTCCAGGAAATTGGAGTAAAACTATTGCTGATTTAGGTGATATTTTAGCAGGAAATTCTTCTGATGACACTTATTTTGCATTGCAAAAAGTAGTTTCTAAACTTATTAAAAATAAAGTAATTCCTATTGTTATTGGTGGATCACAAGATTTAACCTATGCAATGTATCGTGGTTATGATGACTTGGAGCAAATGGTAAATTTGGTTTCTATTGATAATAAATTCGATTTAGGAAAACAGGAAACTTTAATAAGCTCAGAGTCTTATTTGTCTAAAATAATTATTGAAGAGCCAAATAATCTTTTCAATTATAGTAACATTGGCTATCAAACCTATTACAACTCTCAAGAAGAAATAGATTTGATGGAGAAATTATTCTTTGATGCTTATCGTTTAGGAGAAGTTTGTAATAATATAGCAATAGCAGAACCAGTTTTTCGTGATGCCGATTTAGTAAGTTTCGATTTAACTTCAGTAAAATCATCTGATTCAGGAAATTTTACCAATTTTCAGCCAAATGGATTTAATGGTAAAGAAATATGTTCTTTGTCTAGATATGCTGGAATTAGCGATAAAGTTTCGTGTTTAGGTGTTTTTAATCACAATGATACAAAGCAAGAATCAGTTTTGATTGCCCAAATAATTTGGTATTTTATTGAAGGTATACATTATCGTTCTAATGAGTATCCATTTGGAAGTAAAGAAAATTACATAAAATATACAGTACCGTTTGAAGATGAGGATATTGTGTTTTTTAAAAGTGATAAAACAGAGCGTTGGTGGATAGAAATACCATTTTTTGCAAATACTCACAATAAATTAAAAAAGAATACGTTATTACCATGTTCTCACGAAGATTATTTGGCAGCTTGCAACCAAGAGTTTCCTGAGCGTTGGTGGAAAGCACAACGTAAGAGCATTTTATAAGAACTTTTGTAAATAAAAATCTTATAAAATCTTATAAACATAAAATTTGTAAGAAAAAATATATAAAAACAATAAAAAAGCGTTAATAAACGCAATTATTTGCATTTTATCGATGATTTTATTTTGTCAATAAATATATAATTGTATTTTTGGTCAAGAAAATAAAATTTTAAGATATAAATAATTGTTTTTTTCAAAAATAATAGATAGGTTTACGCCCTTAAAATAAGAATACATAATTAACCCAAATTAATATGAAGAAGTTCATTGCATTTGCATCTGTTTTAACACTACTAGTTAGCTGTGGTAAGTCTAACGACAAAGGAGAATTAGTAGGAGTAAAAGGAAAAAAATGGCATCCAGAAAAACCATACGGAATGACTTTAGTTCCAGGTGGTGCTTTTATTATGGGTAAATCAGATGATGATTTAGCTAATGTTCAAGATGCTCCAACTAAAACAGTAACTGTTAGATCATTCTATATGGATGAAACAGAAATTACTAATAGCGAGTACCGTCAATTCGTTGAATGGGTTAAGGACTCTATTATTAGAGTGCGTTTAGCTATTCTTGCTGATGAAGTTGGTCAAAAACCAGGTTCAGGTAAAGGTGGAAAAAATGCAGGTAGCATTGGTGATTTCGCTTTTGCAGATCAAGATCCAGCTAAAATGACTCCATACGATAAGTATATGTATGAGAATTATTACAGCGTAGGAACTACTGATGATCCTTATGCTGGAAGAAGATTAAATAAAAAGACAAAATTAATTACTGATACAAAAAAATATCCAGACGAATATTATGTAGAGGTAATGGATACAATGTATTTACCAGTTGCTGAATCATTTAATGGTTTAAGAACAATTGATGTTGATAAATTGAAATTCCACTATTCATGGATGGATATCCAAGCAGCAGCTAAAGCTAAAGTTGGAAAAAGAAGTAAATTCATCAAAACTGAAAATACTAAAGTTTATCCTGATACAACAACTTGGATTAAAGATTTCTCTTACTCATACAATGAGCCAATGCACAACGATTATTTCTGGCACCAAGCTTATGGAGATTATCCAGTTGTTGGAGTTAACTGGAAACAAGCGAAAGCATTTTGTGCTTGGAGAACGTTGAACAAAAACATTTACGTTAAAAAGAAAAAAGGAAGAGATTTGATTAACTCATTCCGTTTACCAACAGAAGCAGAATGGGAATATGCTGCTCGTGGTGGTCTAGAATCAGGAAATTATCCTTGGGGTGGTCCTTACACTAAAAATGATAGAGGATGTTTCATGGCTAACTTTAAACCTAATCGTGGAGATTATGCAGCAGACCAGTCATTGTATACTGTAGAAGCTAAATCCTATGAGCCAAATGGATACAACCTTTACAATATGTCAGGAAACGTATCAGAGTGGACAGATTCTTCTTATGATGCATCAGCTTACGAGTATGTTTCAACAATGAATCCAAATGTTCCAGATACTTCAAACAAACGTAAAGTTGTTAGAGGAGGTTCTTGGAAAGATGTTGCTTACTTCTTACAAGTAGGAACAAGAGATTTCGAATATCAAGACACAGCAAGAAGCTACATTGGTTTCAGAACAGTTCAAGATTACATGGGAACTCAAACAACCGGAAACGGAAAGATTAAAAGATAAATTGTATATTAACTAACTTAATTATATTAAACTTAACTAACTAAATTATTATTATGGGATTATTATCACCTAAAGTTATGAATTTCGCCTATGGTATGGGTGCAGCAGTTGTAATTGTTGGAGCATTATTTAAAATTGCTCACTTTGAATTAGGGCCTTTAACAGGTACTGTGATGTTAACAATTGGATTATTAACAGAAGCTGCAATTTTTGCTTTATCGGCTTTTGAAGCTCCACCAGCAGAATTAGATTGGTCATTGGTTTATCCTGAATTAGCAGGTGGTCAAGCTAAAGAAAAATCAGCTAAAAAAGAAGATCCAAAAGAAGCACAAGGTTTGCTTTCTCAAAAATTAGATAATATGTTGAAAGAAGCTAAAATCGATGGTGAGTTGATGGCTAGCTTAGGAAATAGCATTAAAAACTTTGAAGGTGCTGCAAAATCAATTTCTCCAACTGTAGATGCTATGGCTGGTCAAAAGAAATATGCTGAAGAAATGACTAAAGCTGCTGCTCAAATGGAAACATTGAACAGTTTGTATCAAGCGCAATTACAAAGTGCTGAAAGAAATGCACAAATCAATAACGAAGTTGCTGAAAACAACTTAAAATTAAAAGACCAAATGCAATCATTAACTTCTAACTTATCTACATTAAACAATGTATATGGTGGAATGTTATCTGCAATGAGCAATAAAGGATAATTAGTTTTTTTAACTAAATTTTATTAAATTAACAATTAAAACTAATTAGAAAAAATGGCAGGAGGAAAATTAACCCCTAGACAGAAGATGATTAACCTGATGTATTTGGTTTTCATCGCGATGTTGGCAATGAATATGTCAAAAGAAGTCCTTTCGGCTTTTGGTTTGATGAACGAAAAATTTGATGCAGCTAATGCATCAGCAACAGCTACAAATGAGCAAATGATGCTTGCTCTTGATACCAAAGCAGCTGAGGCTAAAGGAGAGTTTGCTGTTGCTGCAGTTACTGCGCACAAAGTTGAAGCTGCAACAAAAAAATTCTATGATTTTGTTGGAACTCTTAAAGCTGAAGTATTAAAAGGTGTTGAAGCTGAAGGTGGAAAGTTACCTTATGAAGCAATGGATAAAGCTGATAATTTAGATCACAGTTGGTTTACAGGTGATGGTTACACAAAAAGAGGTAATGAAGTTATTGCTGCTATTGAAGCATATAAAGCTGATTTGAATGCAGCTTTAGGAGGAGAAAAAAAATATGCTGCAATCTTGAAAGAGATTACAGGTAAGTTTGATGTAGCTCCAGTTGCTAATAAAGAAGGAGTAAAAATTAAATATTTAGATTACCACTTTAAAGGTTTTCCAGCAATTGCATCTTTAGCTAAATTAACTGCTTGGCAAAATGATGCTAAGAAAGCTGAATCTGATGTTATTAGTGCTGCTTTAGGAAAAGCTGCGGTTCAAGCTGCATCTTACAGTAATTACCAAGCTATTGTTGCTCTTGACAAGAATGTATATTTCCAAGGTGAGCCAGTTACTGGTAAAGTTGTTTTAGGTCGTTATGATGAAAACACAAAACCAACTTCTTTCCAAGGTCCTGGAAAACTTGTAAATGGACAAGCTATTATCTCAACTACTGCTGGTGCAGTAGGAGAGCAAAATCTTAGTGGTCAATTTACTTTTGTTGAAGAAGGTAAAACTATTCCATTAAAATTCCAAGGTAAATACGTTGTTGTACCACGTCCAAATTCAGCTAACATTTCTGCTGATAAAATGAATGTTGTTTACAGAGGTTTACCAAACCCACTTACAATTTCATTCGCAGGTATTGGTGATAATAATGTAACTGCATCTGGTCCTGGTGTTTCATCTGCTGGCGGAAAAGGAAAATATAATTTAACTCCAGGAGCTGGTACTGAAGTAACCGTTACTGCGTCAGGTAAAATGACAGATGGTAAAGTGGTTTCTGATAAGAAAGTTTTCAGAATTAAAAACATTCCTGCGCCAGCTGGTTCAATCGGAGGTACTCCAGGTTATCAAAAAGGTGCTAAATCTCGTTTAGAGGCTTCTACTATTGGAGCAATGTTACCAGATTTTGTTTATGATTTAAATTTTGAAGTTACTCAATTTGCATTTAAAGTTCCAGGTCAAGCTTCTATTGTTGTTAATGGAAATAAAGTTGACGGAAGATGTAAAGCTGCATTAGCAAGAGCTAAGGCTGGTGATCAAATCACAGTATCTGATATAAAAACAAGAGTTAGTGGTGTAAGTGTTGCTATGAAAACTGCAGCACCAGCTATTTACGAAATACAATAAAAATTTAAGTTTGTCGTTATAAACCTACTTAGATAACTTAGAATAAAAATTATGAAATTGAAAAACTTTTTGTTAGTTGTTTTTAGTGTTGCAGGAACTTATGTTGCTTCTGCTCAATCTAATTTATTGAATGCTAAAACACCAGATGAGATAGGTAAAAAAACAGCTGCTCAACTTGAGTCTGATAATGACAAACCTCTACCTTATGGTTATGTTCACGACAGAGATGTTTTGATGGGTAAGACTACTTGGGAGTTAATTGATGTTGATGAAAGAATCAATTTCCCATTGTACTATCCTATTGATACTGCTTTTGTTGGTAAAGAAAGAAGGTCACTTTTTCAAGTTCTTTTGAATGGTATTAAATCAGGTAAAATCACTGAGGTTTATGGTGATGACTATTTTAATGCAAAAAAATCTTTGAAAGATATCGAATCTGTTTTTAAATATAGAGATACTACTCAAGCTGGTATTGACGAATTTAATAACTATTATGATGATTACAAATCTGGAGCAAAAGTTTTATCAGCGGAATTTATAAATGAAACTGTATTAAGTGCAAAAGATGTTTCAGGATATAGAATTAAAGGTTTTTGGTATTTTGATAAGCGTCAAAGTGAATTAAAGTATAGATTGCTTGCAATTTGTCCAATTGCAATTGAAGCAAGAGACAAGGCTAAAGGTAATACAGATACAATTGATTTGTTTTGGGTTTATTTCCCATCAATAAGAGACGTATTGCATGAAGCTAAAGCATTTAATGATAAAAATTCAGCTATGCCGTTAACATTCGACCATTTGTTAAATTCTAGACGTTTCAACGGTGTCATTTACAAAGAAGAAAATGTTTATGGTGACAGAACTATTCAAGATTACATGAAAGATAATGCACAAATGCAATTATTAGAATCAGAAAGAGTAAAAGAGAAGATTCGTAATTTTGAGCAAGACATGTGGAACTACTAATATTAGTTTTCAAATAATATAAAACTCTTATCGAAAGATAAGAGTTTTTTTATGTCCATTATTTATCTTTACAATCTCTAAGTAACTTTTTATGTTAGATTATATTATTGTTGGTTCTGGTCTTGCGGGTATTGCTTTTTCTGAAATTGCACTTCAAAATAATAAAACTATTTTGGTTGTAAACAATCAATCTCAAAACTCATCAAGAATTGCTGGAGGATTATATAATCCAGTTATTTTAAAACGTTTTAGTGAGGTTTGGCAAGCAGAAGAGCAATTAGAATTGTTGTACAGTTTTTACGCAAATCTTGAAAAAAAGCTACAAATTAAGTTGGATTACAAACTGCCACTTTTGCGTAAATTTTATTCAGTAGAAGAACAAAACAATTGGTTCACTGCTTCAGATAAACCCAATCTGTCAAAGTTTCTTTCAACTAATTTAATCACCAAGAAATGGAATTCAATTTCTTCACCTTTTAATTTTGGTGAAGTTTTGTATTCTGGTTATGTCGATACAAATTTATTAGTTGATTCATACAAACAGTTTCTTATTAACCAAAATGCATACTTAGAGGATACCTTTGATTATTCAAATCTAATTATAGATAATGATTTTGTGGTTTATAAAAATTTGAAAGCTAAAGGAATTGTCTTTGCAGAAGGATTTGGAATGCTTTTAAACCCATTTTTTAATAAATTACCATTAGACGGAACTAAAGGCGAATTATTGCTTATTAAAGCTCCTAATTTGAATTTAGATGTTATCATGAAATCCTCTATTTTCGTTCTTCCTATTGGAAATGATTTATATAAGGTTGGAGCTACTTACAATTGGGAAGACAAAACAAATATTCCAACAGAAGCAGCTAAAAAAGAATTAATAGACAATCTAAAAGAATTAATTACATGTGATTTCGAAGTGATAGAACATTATGCAGGTGTTCGTCCCACTGTTAAGGACAGAAGACCTCTAGTTGGAACACATCCAGTTCATAAAAATCTACATGTTTTAAACGGATTGGGAACAAGAGGTGTTATGCTAGCACCTGCTATGGCTACTAGTTTATTCAATCATATAGAAAATCAAATTCCTCTTGATAAAAATATTGATATCTTAAGAATTAAGAATTTTGTCTCCAGTTTTTGTCAAAATGAATAAACATGTTGATGTAAATATTTCTAGCTAGTCTTGCTGTAACAGGCATTAAAAGTAAAATTCCTATTCCCAAAGAGATAAATGAAACCTTTACAGATAATCCTAATATTAATTTTGTTATCACAAATATTGCTACGCCAATAGCAACTGTTAATCCATAACTTACGTACATTGCGCCATAAAAAAACGAAGGTTCAATTACATATTGAGTTTTGCAATGACTACAAGTTTCATGCATTTTGTATAAAGTATTCAATTTATATGGATTTTTTTCCACATACATACTTTCTTCATGACATTTTGGACAAGTTCCTGTTAAAATACTATTTAATGTGCTTCCTTTTTTTAACATTTGCAAAAATTTTTAACAAAGGTACAGCTTTGTACTTTTCTTAATGTAACATTTGTCACAAATTATATGCTTAATATTCACAATTTATCGGTTTCTTTTGGTGGTTCATATCTTTTTGAAGAAGTAACTTTTCGCTTAGGTTCAGGCGATAGAGTAGGACTTGTTGGAAAAAATGGAGCTGGAAAATCTACAATGCTCAAGATTTTAGCTGGTGATTTCAAACCTGATTCAGGTCAAATTGCTACAGAAAAAGAAATCAAAATGGGGTTCCTTCGTCAAGATATCGATTTTGAACACGGTAGAACAGTTCTCGAAGAAGCATACGAAGCATTTACTGAAATCAAACATGTTGAAAAAAAGCTTGAGGAAATCAATCATCTTCTAGTTACAAGAACCGATTATGAAAGTGAAGAGTACGGTCAAATAATTGAAGATTTGTCAGATTATACGCATCGTTTTGAATTACTTGGTGGTTATAATTATGTTGGTGATACCGAAAAAATCCTATTAGGATTAGGATTCAAAAGAGAAGTATTTAATGACCAAACCGATACTTTTTCTGGAGGTTGGAGAATGCGTATTGAACTTGCAAAGTTACTTTTACAATCCAATGATATTTTACTTCTTGATGAGCCAACCAATCACTTAGATATTGAAAGTATCATCTGGTTAGAAGGTTTCTTAAGAAATTTTCCAGGAGTTGTAGTAATCGTTTCTCACGATAAAATGTTTTTAGATAATGTAACCAATCGTACCATTGAAATTTCTTTAGGAAAAGCATACGATTTCAATAAACCTTATTCTGAATATCTAGAATTGCGTCACGAAATTCGTGAAAAACAATTGGCAACTCAAAAAAATCAAGCCAAAAAAATTGAAGAAACAGAGAAATTAATCGAGAAATTTCGTGCCAAAGCATCTAAAGCATCTATGGCGCAATCACTTATTAAAAAACTCGATAAAGTAGAACGTATTGAAGTTGATGAGGACGATAATTCGGTTATGAATATTTCATTTCCAGTTTCAAAAGTTCCAGGAAAAGTTGTAATTGAAGCCGAAGATGTTATCAAGGCTTACGGCGATAAAGTCATTCTAAAAGACATCTCTTTATTAGTGGAAAGAGGAAGTAAGATTGCTTTCGTTGGTCAAAATGGTCAAGGAAAATCTACATTCATTAAAGCTATTGTAAACGAGTTTGAATACCAAGGCGAAATTAAACTTGGTCATAACGTTCAAGTAGGCTATTTTGCTCAAAATCAAGCCGAATATCTTGATGGCGAAATCACGCTATTGCAAACGATGGAAGATGCAGCAACCGATACCAATCGTTCTAAAGTTAGAGATATGTTAGGTTCGTTTTTATTTCGTGGTGATGATGTAGAAAAGAAAGTAAAAGTGCTTTCTGGAGGTGAGCGTAACCGATTGGCTTTATGTAAATTATTGCTTCAACCCATCAATGTTCTGGTAATGGATGAGCCTACAAATCACTTAGATATTAAGTCTAAAAACGTACTAAAAGCGGCACTTCAAAAATATGAAGGAACACTGTTACTAGTTTCTCACGATAGAGATTTCTTGCAAGGAATGTCAAACATCGTTTACGAATTTAAAGACCAAAAAATAAAAGAATATCTTGGTGATATCAACTTTTTCTTAGAACAACGCAATATGGAAAACATGCGCGAAGTAGAGAAAAAAGATGTAGCTAAAAAAGAAGCTCCAAAAGAAAATTCAAAAACTTCTTATGAAGATCAAAAGAAAAATAAGTCACTTCAAAATCGGCTTAGCAAGATAGAAAGTCAAATTCAACAACTCGAAAAAGATATTCAAAATGATGATAAAGCTTTGGCTTCTAATTATGACAAACACCTTGAAGACGCTAATTTTTTTATAGCATACAACAAGAAAAAAGCCGAATTAGATAAATTACTAGAAGATTGGGAAGTTGTACAAGGAGAAATTGATAGTTTATAATTCTCATGAACAAATATATAAAGCCATCAAATCTGCATTTAAGCATTTCAATTTTTATTGTAGCTAATATTGCATTGATTTATGGATTTAAACCCGACTTATGGTTTGATGTAAAAGTACTAACCATTGATGAGCTAAACATTTACAAAGCAATTATGGGAGTTTATATCGCTTTTTCATCCTTATGGTTTGTCGGAATTACAAATGAAAAATTCTGGCAAACAGCAACAATTTCAAACTTTCTATTCATGTTTGGTTTAGCTTTCGGAAGAATAGTAAGCATTATTTTCGACGGAATTCCATCAACACTATTTTTATTAGGAACAATAGGTGAACTAATCTTAGGGTTTTACGCTTTTCATCAATTCAAAAAATCAAAAGTATAAGTAGATTCTAAGAAGCTAATCCAACATCTAACATCCAACATCTAACATCTAACATCCATCCTCCAACCTCAAACCCCCAACTTCCTTAAAAGGATGTCTTATTTGCCATTCCGCTTCTGGTTCTAATTTCTTAAAAATATATTCAATGTATTTGTTTATCAGTTTATTATTATGATAAATAAAACCCGACATATTCACTGGAATTGCACCAATAGAACTCTTTATTTCTAAAGCAGTTCTTCCAAATATTATTTTTTCAAAACCTTTTTCAATACCATATTCCGTCATGTTGTAAAGCATATTCAAATACAGCATATTTTCTTTTTGAACTTGTGAATCATAACCTAAAAAGTAGGTTTCTAACACAGTGCCATTAAGAAGAATTGTATGAAATCCAACTAATTTATCTTTTAGAAAGTAACCAAAAATCAGAAAGTGATTTTGACATTGCTTCTTCATTGTAGAAAAATGATTTTTTGCCAAAAAGAAGGTGTTGAAAGGTGCATTTTTAGCTACATAATGGTACAAATCGTAAATAGTTTCTTCATGTAAAACTACTTGTTCAAATGTCAATTCTTTAACAACAATTCCGTCAAACTTCTTGTGAGCTCGTTTGTATTGATCGCGGTATTTTTTAGAAAATGAAGCAATATAATCTTCTTTGTTTTTCCATTTTTTGTCCAAATAGAAAATCATATTTGGTTGCGTATTAAACTCGTATGTATTAGACAGACTAAATTTTTTCAATTCAACTGAGCAATGTTCATAGAAATCTTTAAATGAAACCAAATGAATTTTAATCTTTTTATTCTTGAAATAAGTGGTTATCTCTTTAGCAGATTCCATTAAAATTTCGCTGATGTGCTCAAAATCAATTACTTTAGAAAAAGCATAACCATTTTGACCAGTAATCATATTATTTCCAATAAATAAAGTATGTGAAGCGAAGTTTTTAAAAATAAAGTTTCTAATAAAAGTCTTAAAACACTTATCTCTTTCACCAAAAGATTCTAACTTATTTAAGTCTAAATATTGCGCCAATGAAACACCAATAAGTTCTTGATTTTCAAATGTCCCAATATAAAAACATTGCATATTTGTTGGTGCCGATTTTTCGAGAACCTCCAAGTAATGCGTTTGAAGAAAAACATTAGATACAGCCACATCATCCCAGTTATTTGGGAGTTCTTTAATGTGGTTATATATTTTAAAAGTAAGTCCTTTCACAATAAAAAATCGCTCCACAAAAGTAGAGCGATTCGATTATAATTAAATGTTAAATTATTGCATTGCACAGATAATTCCACCCATTATCATGCAAGAAACAACCCAGTATCCTCCAGCAATCAAAACATATTTCCAACTTCTTCTTTCATATAGAGCGCCAACTCCAATTACAGGTAAAGCAAAGAAAAGCCCTGTCATAAAACCATGTAAAGCTCCATGTTTGAAAGTTCTAAAAGCAGTTCCATGAGCTTTCATAAATTCAATATACTGTGGATCTGAAACGTTTCCTTCAACAGTGCCAAATACACCAAACTGATGAATAACTAAGAATTGTAAAATAAATGAAATAAAGAAGGCATAAAGAATAGACATTGCAAAAATGGCTACCATGTTTGTTCCTTCCATTTTTTCCATTGTTGTTCCAGATTCTTTCATCCAAATGTTTCCAAATACTTTTGGATTATACCAAATAAATCCTACTGCCAAAGTAGATAATGCAGCAAGAAGTAATGCTAAAAAGTTAATTTCCATAAATAATGTTTTATTGGTTAGTATAACAAATATATAAAAAAAGATAAATTAAAAAATAAATATTATTTGTAGGATAAAATTTATAAAATATATTAAAATTATAAAAAATAATGCATTTCATCGATTTTATTTGCTTATAAACGATAAATTTAATTGTTTTACATCTCAATAAATCAAACCATTATGAAAGCAACAATTACACTTTTAGTTACTTTATTCTTTTCAGCAACGATGTTTGCAGAAGTTACATTGCTTGAAAAAAACGCTTTAGTTAGCTTAAACAAGGCAACTAATGGAGAACAATGGATTACAAAATGGAATCTTAATAATCCAGTGAACACTTGGTTTGGTGTAAAAGTGATTAACGATAAAGTTGTTGCTATTGATTTGTCTAATAATAATTTGTCAGGGACATTACCACAAGAATTGTCAAATTTAAAATTTTTGCAAACTTTAAATTTATTTAAGAATAATATTGAAGGTTCTTTGCCAACAACTATCGGCGAATTGAAGTCACTTCAAGTACTTGATGTTTCTTTCAATAAATTATCAGGATCTTTGCCATCAGAAATAACTTCAATGATTTCTTTGAAGGAAATTCATTTGTTTATGAATAATCTTTCTGGTGAATTGCCAAGTACAATTGGAGCTTTAAAAAATTTACAAGTTTTATCTCTATACAACAATGATTTTTCTGGTGTGTTGCCTGAATCTTTATACAACTTAAAATCACTTAGAGTTCTTCAATTGAATAGTAATAAATTTTCAGGTGAATTAAGTAGTTTGGTTTCTAACCTTGTTGCTTTAGAAAGTTTAAGCCTTTTTGATAATAAAATGAATGGTCAAGTGCCATTAAATTTAGAAAAATTATCAAATTTGACAGAAATGAATATTTCTTACAATAATTTTAATGGACTAGTGTCTAGAAAATTAGCAAAGAAAGATATGTTGAGTTTAACAATGGTTGATCAATATGGAGTAGCTTCTACTTTAAAAGTTGAAATGGATAAAGATAAAGCTGTAGCTTCAGAAGAATAATAATAAAAGTATTTTTATATAATTAAAACCTTGGTGAATATTCATTGAGGTTTTTTTTGTTAAATTAAAATTTCTATATTTGAATCCATATTGTTTTATTATATCATAAAAAAAAGAGTTTTATCATGAATTCAGTAATGAGTATTTTGTTGGTAGATGATCATTTAGTTGTTCGAAAGGGAGTTGAACTTGTATTGTTGAGTTCTTTTCCCAAGGCTAATGTTTACAGCGCAGAGAATTATGATGACGCTCTTGATATTATGAAGACCATTAAGTTGGATTTAGTAATATTGGATATAAACATCAATGGTGTTGAGAATATTAAGATAATGAAGGCTATCAAAGAAATTCAAAATAAAGTTAAAATTTTGATTTTTTCATCTCATGAAGAAAAACATTATGGTACAAGATATATTCAAAATGGTGCAGATGGGTATTTAAATAAATTCTGTACTGAAGATAAAATTATTAAAGCAGTAAATCAAATATTCGAGAAAGGATTTTATTATAGTGATCAAGTTAAAGAAAAAATAAATTCAAAGTCCGGAAAGAAGAGAGGTACAAGCGCAATTGATAGTTTGTCAAATAGAGAATTTGAGATTGCAAAGCTTCTTATTTCTGGTGAAGGAAATCTAGAAATTTCAAACAAACTAAATATTCAAATGTCAACTGTCAGCACTTATAAAAACAGAATTTTTGAAAAACTGAATATTAATAATGTTGTTTCATTATCAGAATTATTTAAAGAAAATGAATAGCAATATAGAACATGTAAAAGAGAATTTGAATATTCTACTTGTAGATGATCATTTTATTGTAAGAAAAGGAATTGAGTTAATAATTAATTCCTTTTTTCCTAAAGCAATAATTCATAATGCCGAAAATTACTCAGAAGCTTCAGTAGTTTTAAGTACAATAAATATAGACCTTGTTGTTTTAGATATCATAATTAATGGTATGGAAAATATCAAAGTTATGAAAGAATTAAAGAACATCCAAAGCATCACAAAAATACTTATTTTCTCATGCCATGAGGAGGAAAATTATGGGTTGAGATACATTAAAAATGGCGCAGATGGGTATCTTCATAAATATTGTTCAGAAGAAAAAATAGTTAAAGCAATTAATGAAGTTTTAAATGCTGGTTATTTTTACAGTGAAGATATCAAAAACAAACTTGATAATAATTCTAAACGTAAACCTATTTTAAGCCCTATTGATTCACTTTCAAATAGGGAATTCGAAATTGCAAAAATGCTTATTGCAGGTAGTGGTAATCTTGAAATTGCCAACAAACTCAACATCCAAATGTCAACAGTTAGTACCTACAAAAATAGAGTTTTCGAAAAGTTGGATGTAGGTAATATTATAGCTCTTTCTGATTTCTTCAAAGAAAATATAAATTAATAATTTAATTTATTTGTTTTTCCGTAAGTTTTTGTTTTCTAATCCCTTGTGTTTATTGGTTTCAGATAATGTAGTCTTTGTTTTACAAAAAAAGTTAATGTTATAGTAACAATATTTAACATTTTTTAACTAATTTCGCACAAAAATTTTGCGATTTTAATCTAATTGTAATTTTTTTGTGTGTAATTGAAATACAAGTTTTTAACCAAATCAAACCCAAGTATGCAAGGCTTTACTATTACTAATAATGCTTCCCAATGTTTTATATTTTGGTTTTGATATGATATTTATTAGTAAAACTCACATTCAACTATATTTATATTCCAATCATCGCAACAAAGCTACCATTGAACGAAACTTATAAAATTATTTATTAATGACAATTTACATTTGTTTTTAAAAATCTATTTGATTTTAGTGATTTTTATTTTTTTATAAGAAACATGAAATTCTATAATTTTTTCAAATAATACAGCATTCAAAATAATATCATTTTTACACTTATGAATAATAAAACTACAAAAAGTATGCGAAATTTTACTTTTATGAAAACAAGCTTCAAGAATTTACTTCTTGTTTTGTTTTTTGCTTTACTGTCTTTAAATGTTTTTGCGGAAGGTACACCTACAGTAGCTCCAAATGCAGCAAACATTACGGCGCTTTTGAGTGCTCCAGATTTGAATTCTGGACCATACTTCAATGCTCCAGAAGACAATCGTGTAAAGTTTACTATTACTAACAATGTTACCCAAAATCTTTATTTTGGTTTTGATTGGAGGCAATATGCAGTTGGTTCTCCTCCAAGGCTAACTGATATTTATTGGAGAATTAGACGTTCTTCAGATTTAGCTGTTGTTGTTGGTCCAACATTATGGGATTCAGCTTTAGGTTCTGTTGGTAGTATAGATACCCATGCTCAAGCTTTAGCTGGTCCAAACATTGCAGGTTCTGTACCTACGGGTTACAACCCAATTATTTTTGATCCAACCCAAGATGGTGAATATTTCATCGAAATATACAGAAGTAGTGATGGTGGTCTAACCGCGAGAACTACAAATGCAGATAGAGCGGTTGGTGCGTTATTCGACTTAACAGTTGCGAATAATTTTGCTCCTTACACCAAGTTTAATGGTAGAGTAAATTCTGATAAATGGGGTTTTGTTGCTGTTTCTGCAACGTATGGAAATTTAGTTACAGCTAATGCAGAACCAGTATTATTTGGTTATACCAACGACCAAACCATTGTAAGATTAGATTTTGAAACTGGTTTTCAGCCAATTGCTTTTAATGTAGCTCTTAATAGTTATGGAACAACAAACGTTGGTTCTTGGTTAACTACAAGACGATCAAGAAATGATGCAGTTGCTCCTGGATTAAATAACGGTTATAGGGTATTCTTAAATGTACCCGATGCAACATTATATCCTGTTGGAGCAATTCCTACAAATCCTACGTTTTTATCACCAGCCGTAACAGGTTGTGGACCTTATTTAATAAATTATAATGTGGCTGAAGCAGGTGATGTTAAATTATTACTTGATTTAAATGGTGTTCCAGGTTTTCAGAACGCAACTGCCGATAGAATTTTAGAGGCGCTTGATGTTCTTGCAGGAAATAATACAATATCTTGGGATGGATTAAATGGTTTAGGCGTGGCTGTCCCATCTGGAACTAATCTTAATTTAGCACTTACATTTCTTAAAGGAAGGTTCAATTTACCTTTATATGACGCTGAGTTAAATAGAAATGGAATCAGAATTGGTATTATTGCACCTATTCCAATAGCTAATGCTCAGATGTTTTGGGATGATTCTGCTTTAACTAATGTTGGTGCTGATTGTACTCTACAAACAAATAATCAAACTGGAACAGGAATAAACAACTCTATTTTAGGGACAACTTCACCTGCTCACGCATGGAGTGGTGATGGAAATTTAGCTCAAACAATTCCGGCTCCTAATGTTGCGGGTAATGATACAGATGGAAATCAATGTACCGACTTTGGTAACGTTAGAACAATTAATACTTGGGGTTGGGGTTATACCTCTGCAGCAACTAACTTAAATATCGTTTTAGGATGTGCTAATCTTGGCGTTAATAAGACTGTGAGTAATGCTATACCGTTAGTGGGTAGTAATGTTACTTTTACAATCACTGCTTCAAATGCTGGTCCAACGCAGAGTCCTAATACAATTGTTAATGACTTGTTGTCTGCATCATGTTATACATTTGTTAGTGCCACACCTTCTGTTGGTACATACAATAGTGCAACTGGTGTATGGTCTATTGGAACTTTAGCTAGTGGAGCAAATGCTACTTTATCAATTGTTGCAACAGTTATAAGTCAAACAGGATGTGGTAACACAGCTACTATAACAGGTGATCAAGAAGATCCGACACCTGCAAATAATACTTCAACTGTAACGCCAACACCAGTATTAGATACAGATGGTGATGGTGTAGCTGATTTAAATGATTTAGATGACGATAATGATGGTGTTTTAGATACTGTTGAAAACAATTGTGCTCCAAGCTCACTTGCTATAAACACACCTAACTATCCTATCAATACTGATTTTTCAGGAACATCTCCATTAACAGGTTTGGGTGTTTATAGTGTAGCAAATTTTAATTTTGCTTATGCTTTGCAAGGTACAGCTACATGGGGAACAGGAATTAGATTGTTAAATACAGGAGGATTATTGCCTGATGGTATACATTTAAATGTTCAAGCTAATAATACCAATTTTACAAACGGAAATACAGCAGACTATACTTTGAATTTTAACACACCAGTTACTAACCTTTCTTTTAAATGGGGAGGTATGGACAATTCTGATGTTACAAGTTTTGAAGCATTCAATGGTGGTATTCCTGTGCCAGTTGTTGCGACTAATATTACTAATTTAAATATTCCAGCTGCTAACTTTACTTATCTTTCTCCAAATACAGTTGTTAGTACTAATGGTGGTGCAAATGCACCATCGAATTCAGTTCGTTTTTCAATAGCTGGTCCTGTAGATAGAATTGTACTGAAAAGTGGTAAAAATGGTACTGGAGCAGCAAGTGTTACATTACAATTATATGAATTAACGTATTGTTTGCCTTTAGATACAGATAATGATGGAATTCCAAACAGTTTAGACTTAGATTCAGACAATGATGGATGTTCCGATGCAAATGAATATTACAATTCAGCTTCAGCTGATGGTAATGATAATGCTACTTATGGGGTTGGAACTCCTGCTGTTAATTCTGATGGAACTGTAACAGCAGCTTCTTATACTGGTTCTTATGCAAATGCAATTAATAATAGTGTAACTACTGCTTGTACAATTGATGCAGTTAATGACCCATCAGTTACATTTGTTTCAGGAGTTACTCCTATTATAGCTTTAAATGCTTTAGGAAACGATACTATAAGTGGTGTTGCTGTTACTACTACCAATACTAATGTAACACCTTCTTCAAATGGTCCTTTAAGCATTAATGCTAACGGTGATGTTACTCTAGCAGCAAATACTCTGCCAGGAACTTACACAATAACTTATCAATTATGTGAAGCAGATCCAATTTCTGGATTAAATGTAGTTCCAGCTAATTGTGATACAGCTATAGCAACAGTTGTCGTTGTTTCTATAGATGCAATTAATGATACACCAACACCAGTTAATGGAACGCCAGGCGGAACAACGCCAAGTGTACTAGCTAATGATACCTTAAATGGATTGCCATTAAATCCAACTGATGCAACATTAACACCAGTAAGTGTACCACCAGGATTAACCTTAAATGTAGATGGTACTATTACAGTTGCACCAGGAACATCGGCAGGAACTTATCCAGTAACCTATACAATTTGTCAAGTTGCTAATCCAGCAGTTTGTGATACGGCTACATCTAGTGTTGTTGTTACAACAATTGATGCAGTAAATGACACTCCATCAGTAGTAAATGGAACAACAGGAGCAACAGTTCCAACTGTATTTGCTAATGATACATTAAACGGAGTTGCGTTTGTATCAACAGATGTTACTTTAACTTCACTACCATTACCAGCTGGTTTAACCTTAAATACAAACGGCACTATTACCGTTGCACCAGGAACAGCAGCTGGAACTTATCCAGTAACTTACACCATTTGTCAAGTTGCTAATCCAACAGTTTGTGATACAGCAGTGACTACAATTGTAGTTGCAACTATTGATGCAATAAACGATACACCAACACCAGTTAATGGAACGCCAGGCGGAACAACGCCAAGTGTACTAGCTAATGATATATTAAATGGATTACCATTAAATCCAACTGATGCAACATTAACACCAACAAGTGTACCAGCAGGACTTACATTAAATCCTGACGGAACAATAACTGTTGCGCCAGGAACGGCAGCAGGAACTTATCCAGTTGTTTATCAAATTTGTCAAGTTGCTCATCCAACAATATGTGATACTGCTACAGCTAGTGTTGTAGTAACAACAATTGATGCAGTAAACGATACACCATCAGTGGTAAATGGTACAACAGGAGCAACAGTTCCAACAATATTTACAAATGATACTTTAAATGGAGTTGCTTTTGTACCAACAGATGTTACTTTAACTTCATTACCATTACCAGCTGGTTTAACATTGAATTCAGATGGTACTATTACTGTTGCACCAGGAACAGCAGCAGGTACTTATCCGGTAACTTATACAATTTGTCAAGTTGCTAATCCAACAGTTTGCGATACAGCAGTTACTACAATTGTAGTTGCGACTATTGATGCAATAAATGATTCTTCTACACCGATTAATGGAACACCAGGTGGAAGCACACCAAGTGTTTTAGCTAATGATACATTAAATGGTTCGCCATTAAACCCGACAGATGCAACATTAACACCAACAAGTGTTCCAGCAGGATTGACATTAAATCCAGATGGAACAATAACTGTTGCACCAGGAACAACAGCAGGAACTTATCCAGTTGTTTATCAAATTTGTCAAGTTGCTAATCCGTCAATATGTGATACCGCTACAGCTAGTGTTGTAGTAACAACAATTGATGCGGTAAATGATACGCCATCAGTTGTAAATGGTACAACAGGAGCAACAGTTCCAACAATATTTACAAATGATGCTTTAAATGGAGTTGCTTTTGTACCAACAGATGTTATTTTAACTTCATTACCATTACCAGCAGGATTAACCTTGAATGCAGATGGAACAATAACAGTTGCAGCAGGAACAGCATCAGGAACTTATCCAGTTACCTATACCATTTGTCAAGTTGCTAATCCAACAGTTTGCGATACAGCAGTGACTACAATTGTAGTTGCGACTATTGATGCAATTAATGATTCTTCTACACCAATTAATGGAACACCAGGCGGAAGCACACCAAGCGTTTTAGCTAATGATACTTTAGATGGTTCACCATTAAACCCAACAGATGCAACCTTAACACCAACAAGTGTACTAGCAGGACTTACATTAAATCCTGACGGAACAATAACTGTTGCACCAGGAACAGCAGCAGGAACTTATCCAGTTGTTTATCAAATTTGTCAAGTTACTCATCCAACAATATGTGATACCGCTACAGCTAGTGTTGTAGTAACAACAATTGATGCAGTAAACGATACACCAACACCAATTAATGGTACACCAGGCGGAAGCACACCAAGTGTACTTGCTAATGATACATTAAATGGATCACCATTAGTACCAACAGATGTTACTTTAACACCAACAAGTGTACCAGCAGGACTTACATTAAATCCTGACGGAACAATAACTGTTGATCCAAACACACCAGCAGGAACTTATCCAGTAGTTTA
>LNDX01000022.1 GCA_001464475.1 Flavobacteriaceae bacterium Ga0077528
ACATCTGCATTTCATAAGAAACACCGCAAAAAATTGAAAATTAATCTAATTTTTTAAAGCCGATGTTATGCTGAAATTTATCATTAAAACCCACAAAAGAGAAGCTATCTACACAAAACCGCATTTATTCCTACTTAACAAAGGGATGAACAGCGGAAAACCACAAAAAGAGCCATTTAAAAACAGTTTCGTTATCATTTTTGAAAATGAATCTGATTTTGATACCATAAATTTAACTGCTTATGCACTTTGGAAAACTAAATTTTGGCATCAATTCCTTAGAGGTTCAGTAATTCCATTTTTAAACCTACACGACATCAGAAAAGAATTTTCAATAAAAGTGAACCAAGAGATAAAAGACCACAAGGAGCACGTTAAAAACATCGAAACTTTAAAGCTTTTGGAACAAAGCGAAAAACGTTTCCATGAAAATCTGAATCTTATCAATGATATGCGAAGAGTTATTTTATATAGATATATTAGTAAATGAAAAAAGCCAGGTCTTACGACTTGGCTTTAATTTTGTTTAACCCAAAGGTCACCACAACTAGGGCTAAACTTATTTTTTGTGCTTCTTATTTAGGCTTTTAAGCAGTAACGAAATCGTAAAACTGACAACAGCTCCAACAGTAGCTAAAATAACTGTTCTTGCAATGTCTTCAGAATGAATATTCGGTACAATACTTAAAAATGTGCCTCCAGCAGTTCCCATCAATGTGGGGTTATTGGCTGTCATCAGTTGTAGTAAGCTGACTTGCAGCTGACAAAACTCCACCAGCTACGGCAACATAACCACCAATGGTAGTTACAATTACAGGCAAAGCAATTGGAGCAGCTAAAATAGTTCCACCAACGGCAGCTAATGCCAAACCAATATTTCGAAGCACTTTGAAAAATTTTGGTGTCGGAGCTTTTGCTCTTTTAATTAAGTTCATAATTTTAGTTTTTAAAATCAACGAAAATTACTGACCAATTGTGGTACTTTTTCCACCAATTTCTGATATAAATGGCACTGGAATTCTTCTAATAATTACATGGTCTCTTGAACCGCCAATATCATTTGAAGCAAAGTTTCCTGTTGAATTGGTACTTCTTCCTCCAATATCTGAAATTGAATATTCTCCAGTCCCTGTGTTTGTTCCTCTACCACCAATATCATTTGAAGTGTAATTTCCAGTTGAAGTTGTACTTCTTCCTCCAATATCTGTAATTTGAAATTCACCACCAGTAGAAGTTCCTGATCCGTTTCTTCCTCCAATATCGTCAACAGAAAAGTTTCCAGTAGTATTAGTATTTCTTCCACCAATATCAGAAATCTTGTTACTATTAGAATGAAATTCTCCTTTAATACCTTTACTACCTCCAATATCTGCTTTCAAAGTGGTTGAGGTTCCCTTTCCACCACCACCAATATCCGAAATAGAATTATCAGTTGCATGCTTAATAATATCTTTGTTTTTGCCTCCAATATCATTAGATTGATCTAAAGGGTTAAAACTTGTAGTAACTGCAAAAGCTACTAACAAAACCATTGCGAATAATGCTACGGATTTAAAAACGATTGTATTCAATAAATTTTTCATCTTTTTATGATTTAATAATTAATAAAACTTTTTCTGTGCTATCTAAAGCACGATATACCAAGTTTTTTAACTTGATAAATGCCTTTCTCGACATCAGACCTAAACCTGGTCCAGAAAGTTTTGTGACTGGAGCAATACAACCATTTAGTTCTTTAAGCGCATTATTGGCAGGATGAAATAGAATAAAGCTTCTATTTTTTACATCAATCACTTCCAAATGCCACTGAAACTTCCGACTGTATCGCTTTCTAATAAAATACTTCCCTTCAGGAATGCAGGAAACCTTCGTTTCGTTCATCTTCCACGGCAACTCAATTGTGTTACAAATTAATTTGCCATTGCATTCGAGTTTACCGTTGGTTCCTTCAGGGAAATAAATTCTAGTGAGCAATAAAACCATTACACACCACTGTCAACCTTAGCAACAGATAATGGGTTAAATGCACCATTTTTCAACGGATACATAGTTCCATTAATTTGCTGATAAAATTCAACTCCCAAAGCCAAAAACAAAGGTTTCGTACTAGCAGCAGTAACAGCATTCACTTGGTTAATAACAGCAGTTGGTGTTGCATCCCATGGCAAAATTGCAGTTTCAGAAGTAGCAACAACAAACGTTTCAGCTTCAAAATCTACCTCAGCACCGCCAGAAATAATTTTGAAGTGAGTAGTTCCACTTGGTGCAGCAATCATATTCGCAGGAATAAACGAAGCAATATCAACTGAAATTTCTCCAGCAACACGATCAATTGTTGCTACAAATGGTGCAAACAAGCTTGTACCTAGTTTTCCACGAATATTGAATTCAAAACCAAATAACAATTCAGCTTCTCCATCAATAACGTTACGCAAACCTCTATCACTCACTAAGTCAGCTTGAATAACTTTAACCATAGCTTGGGTTAAACGACTTACCATTCTACCATCGGCAGAATTAAGAAGTAATGGTCTTAAAGCAGTGCGCAAAAGCTTCCCAGCTTTTCCTGCTCTGCCAAACTCGGAGCCATTCTCACGAGTTCTTTGAAACGCAGGATCACTTGCAATTCTACTAGCGTCAATTCCGCCTTTTTCTCTTGCTAAGTGTCCATCTTGTGTTTTATAAAAAGTAATATCTCCGATAGTACCTTTTAATTTAATTATGCCTTTCTGTCTAGCCATAACTTTTAAAAATTTGTTTATAAATCAGTGAAAATTCCCTCAATCATCATATTTGTTGCAACATCCTTCGATTGATTTGAGAACAAATTTTAGTTTTAATTCTTTTGCTTAATATTTAAGTGTCATTAATAGACATAAATGTCCAAAACAGTCATAATTGTCATTGAACCAGTTCAATTATTGCTTCTGAACCAAAACAATTATGACTTATTTTTATCCGATTTTTAGTTAAACTGGACTAGGTTTCATATATATCAAAGCCTAGTCAAAGGCATAGATAATGTATGAAAATGGAAAAAAAGAGAATATGTATCTACCCAAAGGATATACAACTCATTACAGGAAAGAGTTATAGACAAAGTGCTAGATTATTAAAAAAGATAAGAAAGGACCTGAATAAGCTTGAAAATGAGTTTGTATCAGTCGAAGAATTCTGCCAATACACGAGCCTAAAGATTGAACAAGTAGAACCTTTGATTATTGGATGAGGTGGTAAAAGAAAGTAGTAATTATTAAACTTCTGAAATTGTTTTGATAAGTTCAATAACTAGTTCATTTATTGAACAATAAATTGAGGTTTTGTTATGATTAATCCTTTAGTTTTCATACATTTGTAGTGTAAGATTTCGAAAAATTTGCACGTCATTTAGAGGAGCAAAAGCGAGACCCTAGGATTATAAAAGATATTAAAATTAACAATATCAATCGGTTAGAAATGATGGACAAATCCCTCTTTCTCCGCAAAATACTTTTTAAAGTACTTCAAAACCCCTTAAATCTTATGATTTTCGGGGTTTTTTGTTTTAATCCCCTATCAAAACATTCATTAATTCGCAATACTAAAGGGGCACAATTCGGGGCACAAGGCAATCAATAAAAATTGTGCCCCTATCTGTTCGCCAACCTCAGTATTTACAGCCAGTTCAGAAAATGAACATCTTGTACCAATTTGACTTTTTAACTAAATTATTACTAATTAAAAGGTCACCAAAATGGAAGCAACAATCACAAATCTTTTTTATCTAAAAAGAGCGAAAGCCAATGTGCACGGACTAGTTCCAATTTATCACAGAACAACAATCAACGGAAAACGTCTTGACAAGAGTACAGGAAAGTACATTGATCCCACTAAATGGTCAACAGAAGCAGGCAGAATGAAAGGCACTTCGGAAGAGGCTAGAACAATAAATAGCCACCTTGATTCACTGATTTCAAAAAATTCTAGTATTGAAAAGAAATTAATCGCAATTGATAAGGATATTACTGCCGAGGTTTTTAATAATGTGTTGACTGGTAAAACTGAAAAGCAGCGAACACTAGTACCTATTTTTCAAAATCACAATGATCAAATAGAAGCTTTAGTAAAAACTGAGGAATATTCTCCAGGAACATTAGAGCGTTACAAAACTTCACTTAGCCATACTAAAGAGTTTATGAAATGGAAATACAATATTTCAGATATTAATATAAAGGATATTGACTTGGCTTTTATAACGGACTACGATTTCTACTTGAGAACTGAACGTGGTTGCAGCAATAATACGACTGTAAAATACATTAAAAACTTCAAGAAGATAATCCAAATATGCTTGGATAATAGATGGATTATTGAAAGTCCATTTGTAAAGTACAAAGGGAAAATCAAGGAAGTTGAAAGAGATTTTTTAACTGAAAGCGAAATCGAAACAATTTACAATAAGAAGTTTCATTGTGAGCGATTAATTCAAGTACGTGATATTTTCATATTTTGTTGTTTTACAGGTCTTGCTTACATCGATGTAAAACAATTAACTTCCGATCATATCGGAATCGGAATAGATGGAAACAAATGGATTTTCAAGAATAGACAAAAAACAGATACCAGTTCAAAAATTCCTTTACTTCCTATTCCAGAACAAATTATGGCAAAATACGCATCACATCCAAAGTGTTTAAATGAAGAAACAATCTTGCCTGTTTTGAGTAATCAAAAGATGAATAGCTATCTCAAAGAAATTGGTGACGTTTGCGGCATTAAAACCGAATTGACTTTCCATCTTGCCCGACATTCATTTGCAACCTCAATAACGCTTACAAACGGTGTTCCTATTGAAAGCGTTAGCAAAATGCTTGGCCATACTAATATCAGAACCACGCAACATTACGCAAAAGTCGTTGATAGAAAAGTAAGTGACGATATGGCTATTCTCAAACAAAAATTTACATCCCCTAAAATTGCAAAAGTTCATAAACCATCAATTGACACTCTTAACAAAGTAATTTGACGTTTTAAACAAAGTTTCTCCTTTGCATTACCTCTAATTTTGCCTCATAACATTTAATACTTTTATTATGAGACAAAACAATTATGGCGGAGCACTACAAAATAAAATAGGCTCTGGATTTGATGCAAAATCAACAACAACAGATGTAATCAGAGGAATTGACCTAACTGGTAAAATTGCAATTGTAACTGGTGGAAATACTGGTATCGGTCTTGAAACCACTAAAACATTGGCAGCTGCTGGTGCAAGGGTCATTGTCGCAGTTAGAGACATTGAAAAAGCAAAGAAGAATTTAGATGGTGTTGTCAACGTTGAAATTGAAGCGATGGATGCTATGAATCCATCTTCTATTGATGCATTTTCTACAAAATTCTTAAACAGCAACAGACCTCTTGATTTATTGATTCATAATGCTGGAATCATGTGGGTGCCTTTGCGATACGATAATCGAGGGTATGAATCACAATTAGCTACAAATTACCTAGCACAATTCCAACTTACTGCACTATTATTTCCTGCTCTTAAAAAAGCTAATGGTGCAAGGGTAATTAACGTTTCTTCATTAGGACATCAAATGGCACCTTTCAACTTTGATGATCCAAATTTTCTTGATAGAGAATATGAAACATTACAAGCGTATGGTCAATCCAAAACAGCCAATAATTTATTTGCAGTTCAATTAGACAAACTTTGTGAAAATCTAAATATTAGAGCGTATTCTTTACACCCAGGTTCAATTGCAGGAACTGAATTAGGTAGAGAAGCATCGTTAGAAATGTTTCAAAAAATGGGATTTTTAGATGCTGATGGAAATATGTTACCAGAAGTAGCTGCCAATCTAAAAACGATTCCTCAAGGAGCAGCTACAACGGTTTGGTGCGCCACTTCATCATTGTTGGATAACATAGGTGGTGTATATTGTGAAGATGCAGATATTGCTTTATTAGCAAATGAAAATAGCATAGGTATATCTGGTGTAGAGCTTTATTCATTGGAGGAAGCAAGTGCAAAAAAGCTTTGGGATTTAAGCGAAAAAATGACTGGTGTTGCATTCACAATTTAGTTAATGATTATGAAAAGTTTTTTAGGAAAAGTCGCTGTTGTCACTGGTGGTAACAGCGGTATTGGATATGTTACTGCAAAAGAACTAAAAGAGAAAGGAGCAACTGTTGTAATAACAGGCAGAAGAAAAGAAGTAATTGAAAAGGCAGCATTAGAACTAGGTGTGATTGGTTTAGTAGCAGATCAATCCAAAATTAGCGACATCAACGAATTGGTTCTTAAAGTTACTAAACAATTTGGCAAAATAGACAAATTATTAATTAACGCTGGAATATCAAAAGTAGCTCCAATAGAATTAACTACCGAAGAAGTTTTTGATGAAATAATGAATGTAAATTTTAAAGGAGCATTTTTTACATTAAGTATGTTTATCCCACATTTAAACGAAAAAGCATCTATAGTTCTTTTATCTTCAACATCCGCTACTATTGCTCCTGCCAACGCATCTGTTTATAGCTCTAGTAAAGCTGCACTTAATGCTTTAATGAAAATTGCTGCAAAAGAACTCGCTCCAAGAAAAATAAGAGTAAACTCAGTTAGCCCTGGACCAATAGCTACAGAAATTATGAATAAATTGGGTCTTAATAAAGATATTGAAAATCAAATGATAACGAGTTTACCATTAGCCAGATTTGGTACACCTCATGAAGTTGCAAGTGTAATTACTTATTTATTGAGTGACGATGCAACCTTTATAACAGGTTCCGATTATGTAATTGATGGTGGTCAATCCATTTAATTTTAATATTAAAGAAGGACATAAATGACATTTTAAACAAAGTAAATCAAACACATTTTTTATATTTGTTTAATTATGTCCTTCTTTAAAAACAACTACAATTTTACTATGGATCATATTTCAAAATACTTAACACCTGAAATCAAGCTTTCCAGCTACGATGATAAACTGTTCAAATCGGACTTACTTTTTGATGATAACATGTTGATTTGGTTTATTTCTGGAGAAACAAAAATAATCCAAGCGGATAATACATTTCATTTTAGGGCGGGAGATATATTTTTAATTCCAAGAAATCATCTAGCTACCATAATAAATTATCCAAAAGATGGACAACCACATAAAACCGTGGTGATGCACTTATCCACAGAGCGACTGAAGAAGTTTTACGAAAAAATTGACATGGAAAAGAAACATCCCATTGAACAGAAAATATACAGTTTCAATAAGCATCCATTGCTAGAAAGTTTCTTGGCTTCGGTAATACCTTATTTTGATGTAGAAGGACAGTTTCCTGAAAATATTGCTTCATTAAAAATTACGGAGGCTATAAGCATTTTGAGGGAGATTGATAAAAAGGTAGATAACCTTTTGGCAAATTTTGACGAACCGGGTAAAGTAGATTTAATCAACTTTATGGAACGCAACTACATGTTCAACATGCCTTTGGAAAAATTAGGCTATTTATCAGGAAGAAGTTTATCTACATTTAACCGTGATTTTAAAAAACTCTTCAATACTACACCTCAAAAGTGGCTAACCAAAAAAAGACTCGAATTAGCCTATTATCAATTGACTGAAAAAAAGAAAAAACCATCACAAATTTATCTAGAGGTCGGCTTCGAAGATCTATCCCATTTTTCATTTACTTTTAAAAATCAGTATGGTATTGCACCTTCCCAAATAAATCTTAAGTAGATGCAAAATAAAAAAAACTACAAATTCTGTCATCTACTAATAAAATTAAGTGGTCAACTCATAGCAAAAAATTCATATAATAGATTTAAAAGCATTGCAACAACGGCAATGCTTTTTTCATTAAAAATACATCCAAAACAAGGTGTTTAATTCCCGAATGAAACACTATACTTCTTGATTTATAAACTTCAATGCTATAGTTTTGTCAGCATTTCCCAACTTCCTTTTTGGCAATCTTTCAATCACATACCTTCATGGATAACCAACAAAACCAACAGCGAATTCAAAGCTTATACAAAATGCTTTTAGAAATGGCAACCGGAAATCTTGCCTTTCGGGTCGAGCTAAATGGCAGTGGCGATGAGTTGGACCAATTGGCAACTATGCTGAATGAAGTAGCAGAGAAAATGCAAGAAGTAATTTCGAAATACGAATTCAAGAATCAACCTTATGATTACAGTTCAAATCAAAATACTACCAAACAATCTGATGCAGAACTAATACAGAAAGTCATTGACTACATCCAAAATCACTTAGAAGAACCTTTGCCAACCACCAAAGAACTTTCAAAGATGTTTGGCACTAATGAGTTCACTTTAAAAGACAGCTTTCGGAATAGTGTAAAAACGAGTATTTATCAATTCTACAATGATGAGCGACTAAAGAAAGCCCATTTTCTAATCAAGGAAACAGCAATTCCATTAAAAGAGATTGCGTTAATGTGTGGCTTCAATGACTATCCCAACTTCTACAAAGCATTTAAAAAACGCTACAATTTTCCACCAAGTGAAGTAAAAAGAGAAAAAGAAAGCGATAGCCAATAATCGTATTCCTTCTTTTGCAAACCGATATTCCCGAAATGAAATAAGATAATAGTTTCATTAATAGAATTTTACACTACCAATTCTGTTAAACCATGAAAATAAAGGTCACCAATCTAAAATCAATTATAGTAGAAATAATAAGTATTTTACTAATGATACTTTTTGTTTACTCCGCACTAAGCAAATTACTAGAATTCCAAAACTTCCAAGCCCAATTGGGACAATCGCCATTGCTAAGTGCATACACTGGATTTGTTTCGTATTCTGTATTAATAGTTGAATTGCTAATCGCTATACTTCTTGCAATCCCAAAATCAAGATATATTGCCTTGTTAGCTTCTTTTGGATTGATGCTAATGTTCACGGCATACATTATTGTCATTCTAAATTATTCCTCATTTGTGCCATGTTCCTGCGGAGGAATACTTGAAGAGATGGGCTGGAAAGAACACCTGATTTTCAATATAGCTTTTACAATTCTAGCGGCAATAGCCTCGGTATTTATAGCAACAAATAAATCCAAAACAATTCTAAAACTGGCAATTATCGCAATTATCGGTTCAGCTGTGATTGTGATTTTATATTTCTATTCAGAACACACCATGCACCGCGAAAATCCATTCATCCGAAGATTTATCCAAGGTGCAGCTTCCAAAACAGCTGAAGCCGAACTAATCAATAATTCCAAATACTTTGCAGGAACTGATGGCAGCAACATTTATTTCGGCGATAGTCAAGCACCATTACACATCATCGCTTACGATACGATTCTTAAAGAAAAACGCCATTATAAAATACAACTGGAACGAGAAAATTTTCCTTTCGCTTCAGTACAAGTCCGAATTGCACCGCCTTATTTTTATCTGATGGATGGCACAGTTCCAGTAATCTACAAAGGCAATATATCCGATTGGAAAGCAAAACTTGTAATGTATGATAACAATTACTATTTCTCAAAAGCAGAAGTTATTAATCCAGATAAAATAGCTTTTCGAGCACAACAAATTAAAACGCTTTATAACATTTTAGGAACGTTTACTTTCAAAGACAGTTTACAAGTAAACTATGCACCTCAGCTATTACAAAAGCAAATAGACGGCTTTTTTGATACTGATGGCATGATGCAGTTTGACCAACAATCGCAAAAATTCATCTACACCTATTACTACCGAAATCAATTCATTATAGCTGATACTAACCTCAACCTAATCCATCGCGGAAATACCATCGACACCACAACCACAGCCAAAATCAAAGTAGCACACATTAAAGAAACTGGGCAACGAAAAATAGCATCACTTCCGGCAACTGTAAATAAATTAACGGCGGTTTCTAATAATTTACTATTTGTAAATTCAAAATTAATCGGACGATACGAACCCAAAGAAATGTGGGAACAAGCTTCTATTGTGGATGTGTACAACATCGAAAAAAACACCTACTTGTCAAGTATCTACATCTACGACATAAACAAAACCAAGTTGAAAGAAATGTTTGTAATAGATAATTATCTCTATGCAATAATCGGACATCGTTTACACAAATACCAATTAAGTAAAAAACATTTCAAAAACAAATAACAACATAAAAATCTATTCTGATCAGTAGCAGGAACGAGACTGAAAACCTGTAAAAAAGAGTAAGTCAAAAAAATAATTAAAATTCTATTACCATGAAAAATGTTTTAAAAGTGATCTTGCCAGTGTTGGCATTCACATTGGCAAGCGCCGGAGCAGTGAGCACAAATGATGCTAAAGTAAAAGATGCTAAAAAAACAGTTTTAATAACTGGTTTCATCCAAAATCCATCTCCAGCAAGTTGTCAATCGATTTCTGTTAATTGTACAATCAACAACACAGGTCAAGATTGTATGACTACTGAACTAACTCCGAGAAGAGTTTGGCACAAAAATGCTGCAAATGCTTGTAGCGTAAACTTGTATAAAGTGCTATAAAGCCTTGCAAAGTGAGTATGCAGTATCTAAAGCAAGACTACTGCATACTCTTTTTTAGCTATTCAATCTTGGCAGTCATCCATCCTTTCTTAGGCTCACCTTTTAAATAATGACCAAACCAATCATTCATTTTTCTTAGTAAATCTTCTTGATTTTTTGGATTGTGAAAAATATGTCCATCATTATCATAAACCAACATCACGTGTTCTTTTTTTAATCGCCTCAATGCAGCATAAAAAGTTTCAGCTTGTCGAGGTTGTACATTTCCATCATCTTTTCCTGCCCAAGTTAATAAAGGAGTATTTATTTTACTAGCATTAAGCAACGGTGAATTGCTGTAATAGGCATCTTGATTATCATAAAACGAAAATCCCATACGATACTGTTGATTTTCATAACGCCATGCATCAATGTTAGTGTAATCGGTATTGATGGTAAAGTAATGCTGTAAATTATCCGTTACAGCCGAACCACTTATTGCAGTAGCAAATAGATTCGTTTGCGTAATAATAAAATTGGTTTCATAACCGCCAAAGGATTGTCCAGTTAAACCAATTCGCTTAGCATCAGCTATACCCATTTCAATAACCTTTTTAGTAGCTGCTGTAACACAGTCAACTGCCGACATAGCCGAATTTCCTTTTTCAAAAGAGATATCGGGTAACAAAACAGCATAACCATCAGTGGTTAAATTAGCAATATTAAAGCCAATCCCATTATACAAACTTGGATGTACATACTCATGGAGATATTTTGAAAAGGATTCATAAATAAACACTACCATCGGATACTTTTTACTCGCATCGTAATTCGCTGGATAATACAAAATGCCATTCAAAGGAGTACCTTTACTATCGGCGTAATAAATCATTTCCGATTTTCCCCAATGATACTTTTTTTGATGCACATTACTTCGTACTAATTCTTTTTCTATTCCAGTAGTACTATATACCAAGGTTGGCGACAAATCAAATCGTTGCTTAACATAAATAAAAGCGGTACCTTTCTTTACCTTTTTATAGTTGCTAACCATAGCATCTGCAATTACAAGAGGCTTTGCTTCTTGATTAGGTTTCATAATAAAAAAACCATACGCACCACTTTTTAAATTATAGGAAGTTAAAACAACTTCTTTTGATAAATCATAAATAGTTGTCCCACTATCAGAATAATTAAACTCCTCAATATTTGATACAGCAGATGAATCAAATCGAAACCGCAAATCCTTCTCTTTACCATTTGTTAATCGTTTAGGTTGTTTTCCATCGGGAGAAATCGCCCAAATATCATGGTAATCATAACACAAAATAAATTGTCCATCTTTCGTCCAATCCGTCTGTCCCCAAACGCGCAATTCAGTACCTGGATCATTAATTCGGTTATCCCAGCTAACGTTCAATCCATGAGTAATGTTTGCATGTGATTTTTTCACAATATCATAAACCCACCAATTACCATTTTTATAATAAGTAATGTACCTTCCATCGGGAGAAAAATCTAGTTGACTATCAATACCAGACTGCTTTTCCAACAGCAACTCTTTTACACCAGTTCTAATATCCATCAAGTAAAAATCCCTATCAGCATTCAATTTATACTGGGGTTCATATTGATCCACATCCGCAACAAGAGCATAATCTTGACTACCATTCAAAGCAACCCAATTTTGATGCTCCGAACTTATTGGTTTTACAAGTCCTTCTTTTGGAAACCACACTGCTAAAAATTGAGGATAAGCTACACTAGCTCTCAACTTTCGTTCACGATAAAGCAATTGGTCTTTTGCATGCCATACCTCAACACCACTAGAATATTGGGTTGTATCTTTTGCAACAACAGACGAAACACCAAAAAATACTTTCTTACCATCACGAGACACTTTCAACTCAATATTTTGGTCGGGAACAATTTTCATTTGTGATGGAAATATAGCATCTGAAGAGTTCAAGGTAAATAACTGACTTGTTTCAAAATCATAATAACACACTACCTCATTACCTTTATCAATACCATAAAAAACAACAGAATTTCCATTATTTTGCCACTTCAAAACTTCAAAAGTTTGAGCAGATGGCTTCATAATAACCTGCTTGCTATAAGTGTTTTTTAAAGTCAAAGAACCAACAGAACCAGCACCATTCTTGGAAGTGGCATAAACCAACTTAGTCTTATCACTATTCCATTCATAAGTCGTTACATTTTCAATACGCTCAATAACAGTTTCATTCTTTCTTATAACAAGCGAATTAGTGTTCTCCAAAGTAACCAAATACTGCCCATCTGCCGAAAACGCAAACTGGCTTACATTCGGTATTAACTTTTCACTACCATTTTTCAAATTAAACAGTACCAATCCTTCCTTTTTGATGAAGGCAAAACTTTTTTCTCCATCAAATTGTCCAGAAACTGCATTGGGAAAAATATACTTCTTCATAGTTTTCGTCTGCACCACAAAAGTTGTATCACTAGAATTCGGATACAAAAACCGATAACTAACCCAATTACCGTTTTCAGACAATTGCTCACTTCCCATTCTATGCCACAAACCATAATCGGCTTCGGTTAAATGCTTCTTAGTTAGCACCTGTCCCATTACAGGACAGGGAACTAACCCAACTAAAATTATGGCGATCACACCATAAAACGTTGGTAAATAAGTGAACTTCATTAATAACCCGGATTTTGTGTTAAGTTCGGATTAGCCAATAATTCAGTTTCGGGAATTGGCCAATGAACATCGGTACTATTCCAACCCAATTTAACTACAGGCAAAGCAGTATTCAAAGTACCGTTTCGCTTCAAATCAAAAAAGCGATGTCCATATTCAGTGAACAATTCAAAACGTCGCTCTTGCTGCACAGCAGCTATAATATCTTCACTAGTCATTGCTGTTGTATTCGGTAATCCTGCTAAACTTCTCACCATATCCAAATCTTGTTTAGCATTACTCAATTCGCCTTGTCGCGCTCTTGCCTCGGCTCTAATTAAATATTGCTCCGCCAATCGAAACACTATGGAATACTCAACAGAAGTTCCGGTATTCGTATTTTGTTTGTATTTATTAGCATGATACCATGTGTTGGTTCCATCCGTTACACTGGCAATCCAATGACTTTTTCTTAGGTCATCATTGGCAAATGAATTATACAACTCTTCGCGCAATCCAACAAATGGCGGCGGTCCAGTCTGAAACACAAATACCGAACCTTCATCAGCGTTATTTCCAACCAAGTTGGGAGAAAATTGCCAAATCGTAGCAGTACAATCTTTCAAAAATATTTTATCAATATCCGTTTCCCAAACATACTCCGCATTATTCAAAACAGCCGAAGCAGCATTCGAAGCTTCAGCCCAATTCCCATTATACAAATACACGCGTGCCAAGAAAGCCGATGCAGTCGAACGATTAGGTCGAACGCGCTCAGGTGCAACATAAGCTTCAGGCAATAAGGCAATCGCTTGTTGCAAATCGGCAATAATGTTAGTATAAACTTCCGCGGTTGGCATTCTACTAACCAATCTGTTTACCTCATAATCAGTAGTAGTAATATACGGCACATCACCATACAAATTCACCAAGTAAGAATGCACCAAAGCCCTAACAAATAGTGCCTCGCCAATAAACTGATTTTTATCAGCAGTCGAAAGTCCTGTCGAATTCTCACAGCCATAAATCACTGCATTAGCGGAATAAATCTGCTGGTAACTTTCATTCCACAGCTGAGATGCTATCGCGGTAGTCGCAAGCATCGTATTGTTAAAAATAAACGAAGTATTGTCATCAGTCGCACCGTAATAAGTGAGTTCATCTGCATACAATCCCAAACAAACGCCAGAGCCATTGGCATTTCCTGCTAGCATTCCACTATCACGTAGTTTAGCATAAATGGCAATCAATGCAGCATTCGCGGTAGTTCTATCCTCAAAAACAGTCACACCTGTTAGTTGTGAATTGGGCGTTTCAACATCCACAAAACTATCACAGCTTATTAAGTTCAATAGTAACATGATACTCAGTAATACTATTTTAAAATTTTTCATAGTTATATAAATTAAGATTATAAAGTCAGTTTCACACCTGCCGAATACACTTTCAGCGGTGGCAAGTAATTACTAAACTTAAATTCGGGATCGCCATTAGAATAATTGGTAAAAGTCAATAAGTTCTGACCTTGCAAATACAATTGACATCGAACACTTTTGCTCTTTTTTAATGGCAAATCATACGTCAACGATAGGTTTTTCAAGCGCACATACGAAGCATTTTCAATATTGCCTGTACTCTGTGCATAGCGAAAATAGCCATTAATAAGGTTTCCATTTACGCCACTAGTAAGTGGCTGTTGTCCTTCTGCATTACTCAAACTGGCCAACTGATTAACCGCCGTTCCAGGAACACCCGGAGTAGGTCCAAATGCTTCTTGCTTCACAAATTGAAATAGAAAATCCAGTTGCAGATTTTTATATTTAAAATTATTTTGCAAACCGCCAAAGAAATCCGGACTCAAATCGGCAATCTGTGTTCTATCATCTATAGAAGTAATCACACCATCACCATTCACATCTTCAAACTCATAAACACCAGTAGTTGGGTTCATACCAATATAATTATAAACCTTAATGATATTTATCGGTTGACCAACTACAAAACGATTGGCATTAGTAGAACTTTCCAATCCGGGATAAGAAATCAATTTATTTCTACTGATAGAAAGATTAAAGTTAGTAGTCCATTCAAAATCCTTACGTTGAAAATTAACAGTGCGTAGCGTAAACTCAAGTCCACTATTTTCAACCGTAGCATCAAGATTAGCATTCAACGAACCAAACCCAGTAGTTCCGGGCAACGGAATACCAACTAACTGATTTGACGAACGATTAAAATAATACGCAGTAGTCAAAAACAACCTATCTTTCAGAAAACCAGTTTCCAACGCCACTTCAAATTTTCTATTGGTTTCCCATCCAAACTCGGGATTAAACAACCGTATCGGTTGCAAGCCAATCAATCCTTGATACGTGCTACTCGAAGAGGCGTAAGTATCAAGAAACTGATAATCGCCAATCTGATCATTACCAGTCGTTCCATAACTCGTGCGTAATTTTCCAAAACTCAACACCGAATTATCTTTCAAGAAATTCTCATTCGAAAAAATCCAAGCCGCACCAACAGCTCCAAAAGTTGCAAACTGTTTGCCTGGTCCAAAGCGGCTCGAACCATCACGGCGACCGGTAATATTTAGTAGATAACGTTCATTCCAATTATAGTTGATTCGGGCAAAAAAGGCTTGATACTTATAAATCGTTTCATCACTCAAGTCAATAGTTTTAATCGATGCCGAAGCCAAATCGTGAATCAAACTATTGCTCGAAAATCCAAATCCATTCATAAACAATCGGTTGGTTTTCTGTTGCTGAAATGTACTTCCAACCAAAGCTTCTACTTTTCCCTTTCCAAGTGTAGTAGTCCAATTCAACTGCGGTTCAATAATCCAAGTACTTCTATCGGTTTGGCTGACACTCAATCCCGAAAACTCACTTCCCAATCCAAAGGCTGGATTATACAAGGTATGAGGTTGCGTTCTGCTTTCAGTACTCTTCAAATCCGAATATCCAAAACTAGATTTAGCTTGTAAGTTTTTCAAAATCTGATACGACAAAACCGTATTCGCAGTCAAGTCTTTTATATTCGAATCAAATTCCGATAGCAAACTAGCCAAAGGATTATCCCAAGTGCTATTCTCCCAATTTAAGTTCCCATCTGCATCATAAAGCGCAGGTGCATTGGGTGCCAGTGTTCTCGATATAGCCGTCAAATCCGTAGCAGGTTGATTATTCTTTTGTGCAGTATAATTAGCCGAAAACGCCAACTTAAATTTGTCATCGTCCGAAGTATGATTCATATTAAAATGAGCCGCACCTTTGTTATATTTAAAATCACCAGGAAAAACAGTCGTTTCCGTTCTATAATTCCCACTCAATAAATACTGTGTTTTGGCACTACCACCAGAAACCGATGCTTGCAAATTGTTTACCTCAGCAGTACCACCAATAAACTCTTTTTGCCAATCCGTATAGCGGTTGGCATCCCAAGTGCCATTGACATCATAAGCAAAATCGGGATAAACACTAATGCCATCATTTGCAAATGCCTGTTGGCGCATCGCTAAATACTCTTGCGTATTCATCAATTTCGGAGTTCGGGTAACACTTCCAACACTCGTAGAACCATTCACGGTAAAAGTAGTTTTACCTGCCTTTCCTTTCTTAGTAGTAATCAATACCACACCATTAGCACCACGCGAACCATATATAGCTGTAGCATCAGCATCTTTAAGCACTTCAATACTCTCAATATCCGATGGATTAATAGAATTCAACGGACTGGTTAAACTAGGTGCCGTTCCACTAGTAGCAATAGAGCCAATCGTTTCCGACGAATACGGCACACCATCGATAATATAAAGCGGTTGATTCCCATCAGCGCGCAAACTATTAGTACCTCTAATCTTAATACTAAAAGCACCACCCGGACTGCCACTATCCTGCACAATATCCACACCTGCCATTCGTCCTTGCATAGCCGCAAGCACATTAGTTACAGGCTGTTTATCTATATCTTTAGAAGTAATCTTAGAAATACTCCCAGTACGTTCTTTATCCTTTACGTTATAATACCCAGCATTCACAACCACTTCTTTTAAAGTAGTGGCATCTTCCTGCATAGTCACATTGATTACACTGCCAACGGCTACTCTGACTGTGACTTCCTTGTAACCAATAAAACTGAAAACAAGCACATCGCCTTCAGCAGCAGTTATTGTAAATTGACCATTCTCGTTTGTTATAGTGGTAATTGGTTTACCTTTTATAGAAACGGTAACACCAGTCAATACACCAGTAGCATCGCGCACTACTCCAGTAATATTTTGCTGTATTTTTGTCATTCCGACAAAGGAGGAATCTCCTCTTGCTTCTTGCTTCTTTTCTCTTGAAGCAAACGTCATTTGAAAACAAAGACAGCATACCATAATAATACACCTGTCCTTGTACAATGAAAATTTATTCATAATTTTGGTTGAGTTAAATGAAACATTAGTTTTGTTTGTCCAGTCCTCTATACTAGTTTTCCCGACGAGATAGAGGGCTTTTTTGTTTGTAATTTTTGTCATCCCGAGCGCAGTCGAGGGACAATCCATGAAATTTAATTTGATGTTTTTAGCATAGGCACACAGTTTAAAAGTTAATAAAACAACTGCGACTCTTGCTTTTAGCAATACCTTAAATCTGTGAGTAAACCAATTTTGTAGAATAAAAAAAAGGCATGGAACTCAGCTTACTGCACCATAGGTACTGGTATACCTTGCAACAATAAGTGAGCCCACACCCAAGAGTGTGAGCATCTTACTTATCATCTCGTTGCTAAAATTACCAGTTTTACGATGCGAGATTCAAAGCGAATGCTTCAATATTGTATTTGAAGAATCGCAAATGTATTTAAAATTCTAGATTATGCCAATTTTATTAGGCTATCTTGAACTTTGCGAATATAATAAAAAAATGTTTTTGTTATAAGTTCTTATAACATTTTTATTGCAAAAAATTACGCTTTTTGTTCAAATTGATTACACAATGGATAAAATACGTGATAAAAACTTAGTAAAATTTGGACAACATGTAAAGAAAATTCGTGAGAATTTAAACTTAAGTCAAGATCAAGTTGCAGCTAATAGTAACTTGACTAAAAGTAATATTAGTATGATTGAAAGTGGTAAAAGAAACCTTGCTTTTACTACATTAATTGAATTAGCTAAAGGATTGGGTAAAACTCCAAAAGAACTACTAGATTTTAAATTTGATTTAGATGAATAAATTATCCCAAACAATTAATACTATTAAAGATGCTTCGGCATCTTTTTTTATTTAAAAAACTTAAAAGTGTAGTATTCAATTCCGGAATCGCACACTATACTTCTTGTATCAAACCATACCACGCCATAGTTTTGCAAAAAAAAAATATGGAGTGGTATGAAATTGTAATTCTAATTCCTGTAATAATTTTAGGGGTATATTTAAGAGGTAAATATTTTGATTATAAAAAGAATATGTACCATAATGATAGTTGGAAGGATAGGAATAAAAGAAGTTGAGTATATTTGACAATCAGCAGAAAAATAATAATATGGAATTAGTAGAAAAGGAATTTAACTTAATTGAAATTTTAGCCAAAACGAATTATCAAATTGTAATCTGTAAAAATCAAAATCTTGAAAATCCAATTGCATTTGGTTCGGGGTTCTTCATAAATTATAAAGAAAATCTTTTTTTTATAACAGCTGACCATAACATTCATATTGAAGATCATAAGGTAAATGAAAGAACAGGGATTGATAATCATGTAGCAATCTTAAATAATATAAGTGATAAAAATACTTTGTCAACATTGATGACTCCAATTGGTGGTTTTTATTATATGGAGAAAATAGATTTTTTTAATCCAAATAAGAAAGTCGAACTTTTTGATGTTGCCATAAGTTTAATTAACAGAAATCAAATAATTGCTCCATTTGTTACTGATGAGCAAATACAAGATAGTGAAGGCAATATTTTTGTAAAAAAAAACGAAGAGAAGTTCGAATTTTTAGATGAGCATATTGTTGAGCCAAATACTAATGACTTTTATTTTATAAAAGGAAAAATAAGACCTCAGTTCAAAGGAGTTATGCTTCATAGAGAAAACACTCACAAAGAAGGTCTTCAATTCATAGAGAAATATGGAGATTATATTTTATTAAAAACAAAAGAACTAATTTCTGATTATGAAGATTGGGCTGGACTTAGTGGCTCACCTGTTCTCAATCAAAAAGGAGAATGTATTGGTGTTTTATGCTCAATTATTGAAAATTCACAATCAATATGGGTAAAACCTTTTGAAAAAATTAAACCTCTTTTAGATGTTATTATTTTACAGGAACAATTAGATAAATAGGTTTACTCTTTGTTTATTTATGAAACTATTTAAACCATAAAAGGCTTATTACATAACTATAATTATCAGAATAAAAACATTGCTCATACATTGTTTTATTAGCACGACCATCATTAACAAATGGATAAAACCAATCATCCGCCGAAAGTTCTTGAATAGCTGTATACTTACTCTCGGGAGTTGTGAAGAATTCACTAGCAACCGTAGTTCTTGGAAGCATACCTCCAACTTTAAACTTAAATGGCCATTGTGGGAAATCATCGCTTCGTAGAAACCATTTTGCAATATTATCCTTAGATATGACGGCAAAAATTTCATGAGTTCCTATCTTACTAAATCTAATTAATGTTGCAAGAATACTTGTTTGAAATGCTTCAGACAACTTAAAAATAGTATCAAAAGAAAAGTTTCTACCTCCAGATACAATTCTAAATTTCTCTTTTGGCATAAGTAGTACACTCGCAAAATAATCAGCCTCAAGCTCCATTAAGTTTTTTTGATTGATATTATGAAAAGATGCATGTGGTTCAAGCAAACCATATTTTAATCCTAATCTGTGCTGCTCAATAAAAAAATGTCCTAATTCGTGTGCAAAAGTATAGCGACCTCTTTTAGAATATTCAGTATTTCCATTATCAATATTTATGTGAATATGAAAATTTAAATCTTCTGTATCATAAAGTAACATTCCATCAAAGGCATCCTCATAATGGTCGAAATAATGTGAGATATCCTCATCCTTTGCTATTTCATCTAAAAGAGTGAGATTTTTGTTTGAAAAATCTTTAGCAATAAACTCAGCAAGTTTATCTATCTCATTTATCTGATGATTCGGTATCACCATTTTTTTTTGAATTATTTTGATTGTTCTTTATTTTGTTTAAAATATGTTCAGGTAATTTACTGCCATTACGAGCAACCATTCTATACTCTGAAATCTCTTCAGGTTTTAAAGATTCTGGAATTTGTATAGTTTTAGGGATTTTTTCACCTCTTATTATTTTTGCAGGATCTATTTCTAATCCTGTTAAACCATAATCAATATTACCAAAAAGGGTTTCAAACCTAGCCAACTCAATTTCATTTCTTGGAAAAAGAAATCCAGTTGATGCTAACCATTCGGTAACGTTCTCGGGTGTTATATGTTTTTTACTTTGAGCCATATAATTTCAAATAAGTGTCCACAATATCAAATGAATCTTTTTTATAGCTTCTAATGGTTGCTTGTGATAAATCAAGCTCGTTTCTCAAACTTTCAAGTAATTTTCTTGGAAGTTTATAACCGTCTTTTTCATGCATTTTATAGGTTAAATAAATTACTTTATGTTTTGGAGATAATCGATCAAGTGCATTTTGAATTATTTCTTGAATTCGTTTTAACTCTCTCAGCTTTGATGGTTGCATATTTGATTGTTCCATATCTGGAAAATCTTTAATAATTTCTTCATCTCCAATATATGGACTTAAATCATTTCCAAGAATTTCATTTTTAAAACCAGGCAGAAGATTTTGTGCAATTCTAAAAAGAAAAAAAAGCACACAAAGGTCAATCTCTTTGTTACATTTATCCTTATTAAAACTTCCTGCGTATTTTCTAAATCTTTCAAATACCTTTTCACCTAATTGAACAGCATAATCTTGGTCTAAATTCCATTGCTTGCATATTGGAATTAATTTTTTCAACAACTGAATCTGAAACCTAAAACAGAATACCATGAATGCATCATCAGACGTACTAGAGTATGCCGGATCATTTGACCATTGAATGTATTCAATGAGATTTTCGGTAGTTTCATTTTGTAATTCCTGCCACGCCATGTATTGATTCTGTATAATACTACCTAAAACCGTGGTAACGCTTTTGGTAGTAATAGTAGAGACAAAGTTATAAATTAAAATAAAGCTAACTATGATAATAATCAATAAATTACTTACATACAAAATTAATGCTCCTTAAAAAATAGTTATTATGCCAGTATGTCAGATTACAATATAGGGAATAATATTTGAATAAACTTTTAACATAAAATTAATAAGATGAAATACACAAACGACGAATTAGGTTTTTTTGTTGACAAAATTAAGCTAAAGGCTGAGGATATGCCAAAATACAGAGCTCAGATAAATAATCTTAAAGAAAAACTGGAGAACAAAATTAAAAACGATGATAGTCATGGTCTAAAAGTGACAAAATACATTTTAGCAGGTTCTTGGAAAAAACATACAATTTTAAAGCCAACTGGTGATTATCCAATAGATATTGATTTGGTTTTATTTGTTGGAGGCGATGATAATATACAGAACGATTTGAACAAACTTTTCGAATACATCATTACTTATCTTGAAGAAATATACCCTCAAAAAGACATCAGAAAAGTAGTTGATGCTAAGGGTAATACAAAATCTATAACAATTATCTTTAGTGGTTCAGGTTTAGAGGTGGATATTGTACCTGTTGTACCAATAGTGTCTCCAGCAGAATATGTTTGGCAACCATCAAGAAGAGGTGGTTCAAAATACATAACTAGCATTTCTAAACAACTCGATTTTTCTTTAAACAACAGAAGAAATAATCCATCATATACAAGTATAGTAAGAGCTTTAAAATGGTGGAGAAATGAAAAAGAGATAAAACCAACTGATGATGAGCCAGGATTATCTTCATACGTAATTGAATTAATAGTAGCTTACCTAGATATTAATAATGGGATAGAAACTAATATTGAAGAGGCAATAATTAGATTTTTTCAATTCTTGAGTGGATCAAATTTCCCTGTAATTTCATTTAAAAACGCTATAAATTCTGTACCAGCATACTACACTTCAAGTATTTATGTTGCCGATGACACAAATAATGAAAATAACGTTTCTAAAAGAATGACAGATAGTAAATGGAAAGAAATAGTTGAGGAAGCATCCGATGCGTTTGACTCACTTAATATTGCACAATCAAAAAGAAATGAAGGAGATACTTTAACAGAATGGAAACATGTTTTCGGTTCTACATTTAATGTAAAATAAAAAATATAAATATGTACGGAACAAATACAATAACAGGAACTTACACTGTAATTGATATCAGAAAGACCTTTGAGGGTTGCGAGGCTGATATTAGAACAATTGCAAGAAGAACGGGTAAATGGACAATGAGTTATGTTGATGACTTATTCCATGATATAATAGAACTAGCTGAAAATGGCTATTTAGATACAGTTACAATTACTTTGAATAATTCTAATACTGGAACAGCAATAAGAGCTGCAAAATTTACCGTAAATTCTAACGGTACGGCGACATCAAGTGAAAGAGCAGGAAGTAATAATGATTGGGAAAATTTAAGTAATACAAATTTATCAGTCATTTTGTCTTACACTTCTAAATGGCATAATTTGTCTGCGAGTGATAAAAGTAACTTTCAGAAAAATCATTCATTTAAAATCGGCTGGGTATCATCAAGTGTAAACACGAGTTTCCCTCACTTAAATAGTAATAACGCGCAACTATATGCCAGTAAAGGGTATGAACTGCAAAAAACAAATTTTAAATAATGGCTTCAATATTTGATAATGCGACTGTACTTCCAAGTGCACCAATACAAGAAAAAACAAAAAATCTAGTTGGATTTGAAAAAAAATTTAATCGTATTTACACTAATCTTAAATTATTACTTGACCAAGAAGGATTAATAAATTGGAGTAAAAAGTTCCATAATGTTCAGTTACCAGTAATTGATCAAATAAAAGATAAATATCCACTAATTATTTTAGCAGGAGATGCTGGAACTGGAAAAACTATTGCTGCTGAATCTATAGCTGACCGAATGGTTAGAGAACTAAAGAAAGAAGGTCATTTTCTGAAACTAAGCACAAGAGTTCGTGGAGAAGGTTTACATGGTCAGATGGGAAATTTAGTAAATGATGCTTTTGCAGAATTAAAAACACAAGCCGGTAAAAAAAGATTGGCATTTTTACTAATTGATGAGGCTGATGCTATTGCAACAACTCGTTCAACAATGCAAATGCACCAAGAAGAGAAAGCAGCTGTAAATACACTAATTCAAAAGATTGACGAAATTAGAGAATTAGACGGCAGAGCTATTGTGTTTATGTCAACAAATAGATTACATTTTCTAGATGAAGCGATTCTCAGAAGAGCTGCAATAATTTTAGAATTTGAAAGACCCGATAAAGAGGAGAGAATTGAATTATTTGAAATGGGATTAAAAGGAATTGATTTTTCAAAAGAACAACTTGAATCATTAGCCGATTTAACTGGTCCAGAACAAAATGATGGTTTAGGACATTCCTTTTCAGATATAAGATTACGTGTTTTACCAGAAGCTTTAGCTAATTCTTTTCCTGATAAAGCTTTAACTTACGAAATTTTGAGTGAAACAATAATTAAGATTCAACCAAGTCCAAAAATAATATGATACGATATATAATTAAATTTTGCTTAGGTATAATATTAATAATTGTCGGATGCTATTTTGTGTCCGACAATTTACAACCAGAAATTATTGGAGCTGGTATTCTTTTATTAGTTGACCTACTAATTTTGGATATTTTTTATGATATAATCACTAACTGGAAAAGAGTTTTTTTAGTAATTAAATGCAAATATTTAAGTATTAATAATCACTACATAAGATTTTCAATGTCTTACTTGTATCGTATTAAAGTTAAGGACAAATACCTTTTAGTAAAAAGTTCAAATTTTCCTCATTATCAACTTGTAGGAGGCAAATACAAAAGATTGAAAGGAACACAAAGTTTTTTAAGAAAAGAGTTTGAAGCTAAAGATGATGCAAAATTGGCTACTAGTGGTCTAATGAAACACGACTATGCGTTATATGTACCTGCAAAAAATGCAATTAAATTCTTAGATTGGTTCAATACGAAGCAAGATAGGGAAATTTCCCATTGGAGAGAATTTTATGAAGAACTTGTGGCTGGTAAAGGAGAAATCTTATCAAGAGAAAATTTTCCTTATGTAAATTATAATTATGTAGGTACTGTAACTACTCCAGTCAAGCGAACACCAGGTTGGGACACTTATGAGATATTACAGTATGATATTTTAGATTTAATTCCTACTCCAAAACAAGAAAAGGAACTTGAAGAACTTTTAGAAAAAGGAGATACTGAATATATAAAATGGGCAGATGTGGAACTTATAAATTCATTAGGTCATTGTAAAAGAGAACAAAAGCAATTATATAAAATTGGCGAGCATACAAAATGGGCATTGAATATTAAGTGGTCAAAAGAGTAAAGTAAATAAAAAACTATTATGTCAATTTAATTTTGACTTATATTAAGTTTATTAAAATGAGTAATCAAATTCTAAATAAATAATGTCAGCAATAGCAGCTTTAAAAGGTTATAGAACTCAATTCTTGTATTCATTACATTATATTCTTTGTAACATGACCGAGGATTTAATTTTTCGTTTAGAGGGAGAAGAAGATTTAGACATCTTAGATCAAAATGGTCAACTTTTAAATGCTATACAATTAAAGAATTTAGGAAAGACTATAACATTATCTGATATTCTATCTGATAACAAAACTTCATTCATTAAAAGATTTTTAGTTAAATACTCAAATGCTACTCCAGTCCTTGTTTCTTATAGTACAATAAGTACAGAATTAAAGAATTGGAATCAACATAAAAATAATGTCAGTGAAAAGGAAAAAGCTACTTTAAAAAAGTATAAGATAACTGCAGATGAATGGAAATTGGTAAAAAACAAAACTCAATTCTTTGAAGTCAATGAAGAATTAATTGCTGAAGAAGTTGAAAAAATGATAAAAAAAAACTTCCCTTTAATTGATCCAATACCAACAATAGGTTTTTTATTAAATTGGTTACAATTTATTGCAGAGAAACAGCAGTCCATTACCTCAAAGGATTTTTATAATAAGATTGAAAGTTTTGCAAAGTATTTAACTGAAAGGATTGCAATACAAAATCAATTCGGTTTGATTTTAAAACCGTTACATAAAGTCTCAACGGATAACGTAAGTCAGCAAATATTAGAAAAAGAATTCTATAATGCAACTTTAACTAGGTATGAGCATATTCTGTTAGGACTTGACATAAATAGAGAAAAGCATTTAGTAAAAATCAAAGAAGAATTAAATGAGAATAATACTATTATACTAAAAGGCGCTTCTGGTCAAGGTAAAACTGCTTTATTATATAGTTATGTACATCGTTATATTAATGATTGGCTATCTTTTGAATTAAATATTCAACAAGATCCTATTACTGTTCAGCAGTCTATCCAAGCTATCGCATCTATAAGCAAGAAGTTAGATATCCCAGCCGTTTTTGTAATTAATGTCAATCCAAATACTACCGAATGGCTTCAGATAATAAAAGAATCAGCTCATTTAAATCATATAAAATTTTTAGTAGCAATAAGAAATGAAGATTGGTATAGAGCATCGGCTATCGGTATTGAATTTGAATATAAAGAAATTGATTTGATACTTTCAAAGGAAGAGGCTCAAAATATTTATTCAAAACTTAATGAACGAAATAAAATCACTCATTTTACCGATTTTGAAGAAGCTTGGATTCAGCTTGGCGATAATGCACCACTATTAGAATTTGTCTATTCCATAACTCAAGGTGACTCCTTGCATAATAAATTAAAACAGCAGGTTCAGCAAATTTTAAAAGAAGATGGAATAAGCAATAATAAACAAATTGAGTTTTTAAGAATTGTGAGCCTTTCAGATTCACAAGGAACAAAAATTGATGTTTCAAAATTAGATTCAAATATTGATTATCAGTTTATTATTGAAAAGTTAGAAAATGAATACTTAATTAAAAAATCTTCAGATAAGAAATTCATAAAGGGACTACATATTGTTCGTTCTCAAAAATTATTAGAAATACTTTTTGATGAATTTACTAATCGTAAAGAAGAATTTGGATACAAGTGTATTCCTTTACTAGCCGACGAGGATTTGTATCTATTTCTTTTGCAAATGTTTCACTTAAAACATTTTGACCCAAAACAATTTATTTCTGATTTAAACAAGAAAATTTCAGTAAATGATTGGACTGTGTATGCATCTATTATAAAAGCATTTATATGGTCAGGCACTAATGAGTACGTTGAAAATAACAGGGAAGTGATTGATGACTGTAGCTCGATTTGTGGAGCATCATGGACAATGTTCTTAGATTTTATGTTTGAAAGCAATTATGACAGAAATGGGATGCTTGATCTACTAAAAATAGATGAGGATAGAAGAAAAAAAATTGAAGACATAAATGAAAGATTGTCTCCTAATCAAAATGTTTTTAATTTGGCATCTAATGCAATAAACAAACTTAACTTTCCACAGAAATTACCCAATACCGTATTTGAATGGAAATCATTTGGAGAGGCTTTATTTTGGATAAAAAACATTCCTAATCATAAGGAAACAATTACATACTTCTCAGAAGAACAATTTGAATCTGCTTTCAAAACAATGGATAGTATGAGCTTATCTAAACTCATGTTAGGCATGTTTTACTATTCACAGGAATTGGATACTATAAGAAAAAACAACATTAATTATTTTATTGACCACATAAAAAAAGAATTTGATATTATTCATTTATCCGCAGAAGGCAACGAAGTAAATGTCCATTTTATTATAGATATTCTGAAAAGCGACATTGAAAGAACTTCAAATGATTTTATAGTCAAGATATTGAATATATTAAGAACAGCTCTTCCTGATAAAAAGAAATTCAACTCTCAAGGGTATGGTCATCGTTTACAGACAATTTTAGTTGACTACGACTCAACTCATAAAGCAATGCCAATTGAGAACATGCCTATAGAAGAGTGGACTACCATAAATTATAGTATCGTTAAACTTTATGAGTACAAAAATAGACCTAAAGACTGGAATGAATATTTAGTTCTAGTAAACCAATGGGAAAATCTGATAAAAGAAAAAATTAATGAATTTAATAAATCTTTTGACCAGCTATTCAAAGGTAGTAAAACCTATGCTCCTGTACTTCCAGTAATACAAAACATTCTTTTTGAACGGTCTAATACTATTAAAGAACCAAAATCCATAACAGATCCATTAGGAATATATGGTGGAAAGAAAAAAGATTTAATTACTCAAAGCCAAAAAGAGCAATTAAATGATAAATTACAATCTAAATATGAAGTATTCTTTAAAAGTCTTTCTAATTTTAAAGGTAGTATCGAGAGTTTTATTCAACAGTCGGCTCAAACCTTAGCATCAAAGATTAAAATAAAAATAGAAGAAGGACATATTCATGATGAGAATATAGAACGATTATCTCAAATCAATCTGTATGATTCAATAGAAAAGCTTCGAGAGTACAATAATCAGTATAAAAACACTTTAAGCAACATTGATGACAAACATCCCTCTAAAATAGAGGATAATATTTTACTCAGTTCAGCTGCATTTTGGAAAGATTTTTTGAATAATAATGCCAAAGGAGAACATTCTTCTAAACGAATATTTAAGTTAAAATCTGACTTTGAGAACAGAATAATCAAAGATTTTAAGCAGGCTTCCAAGTCAAATCATTTTTCAATTAAATATGTTAATTCAAATATAGCAGATGAAATTCCAATAATATTGATTGATAGTGATAGTCCTTTTTGGACATTGATGGGTTATAGAGAAGCTTTTGGCATTGTACAACAAGCAATAGACAATCCGGAATATACAAATCTTAAATATCTGATGTTACAATTATGGTTTTCAAATATTTATTTTATACAAACAATAAAAGGAAAAAGTATTAATAATCAATGGAATGAAGTAAGACTTTATAATATTAAAGACAAATTATTTGAGGAGCTAACACTAATTAATTCTGTAAGTCAAACTATAGATGAAAAAATTATTAAATATCTAAATATTGAAAGTTGGACAAAATTATATCCCGAGTTCATAGAGATTAGTAAAGCTACTGAGTCATATGGCAAGATGCTTTTATTGGTTGATCATTTTTATGATTTGCGATTATTTGATGAAATTGAATTAACAGAATTAGATCAGGAAAAACTAAAAAAGTACACTGATAAAATTGGTTTTGAATTACAACAATCTTTTCAAATAGTATTAGACTCTTTACTTGTATGGATGGAAATGTTTCCATTTGATGAAGAAAGTTACATCAACAACGAAGAAGAACAAGAATATTTTAAGGCAATCCTAAACATAAAGGATTATATTTTCCCACAGCCAAAAGGAGATGAAGAGAACTATGAAATAGTAATTAATCAAGAAATAATTGCTGAATGGGTTGAAAGACTAAAAGTATGTACTGAAAATTGGGGAATCTTTATTTTACTTTTATACAATAAGTATATAATCAAGTACAAATAAGAATATAGACTACCCTAAAAAGTGTGTCTTTTTCAATATCTTCGTACAACAAGTTAACAATTAATTATAAAAGCCATGAAACAAAAATTACGCTTCACAACTTTCATCTTCTTTCTACCTATTCTTCAAAAATTAATGAGTATCAATCCATTTGCTGCGATTCAATTGGATTTCAAGTTTTTCATATTTTGTTTAGCAATTTTATCAGCTTTACTCCTAATAGTAATAACATACTTTTTTATTGTTACAATCAGCTGGATAAATTCTGGCTTCAAATGGAGAAAGCTTCTGCCTTGTTTAATTAGCTTAATGGTTGTTGTTTTTATTTACTATTTTATAAAATCAGTTATCAATAGTAAAACAAGAAAAATTAAAAACACACTCCAAAATATTCCTAATTTACTTATAACACGGAACACTGAATTAATTTAATCATTTTAATTTTATCAATTAGCGCTAATAAAAACAATACACTTTGTTATGTATTTTGTGTCGTTTACTTGCCAAAATACAAAATGCTTTATAAATATTTTGCATGAATTTTCAATAAAAATATATGCAATTAAATAGTATTTACTATATTTGTCCAATGAATAAGTTACAAGAACTAAAAAAACACCTTAAGCGAGGTAAAGTCTACCGCAGGGCAGATTTGTCCAAGTGGTCAACTTCCGTTGACCGTCATTTGGATGAATTGGTTAAAGAAGGTACGCTACAAAAACTTTCTCAAGGGCTATACTTTTATCCAGAAGTAACAGTTTTTGGAGAAGCACCACCCGAAGAAGAAGTGTTGGTACGTTCCTTTCTAAAAGATTCTCGTTTTTTACTCACTTCATTCAATGCTTACAATTCACTTGGCGTTGGAACTACACAACTTTACAATCAGAAAACCGTGTACAACCACAAACGCCATGGCGATTTCAACCTCGGCGGTAAAACATTTTCATTCAGAGTAAAACCACACTTTCCAAGCAAAGTAACCCAAGAATTTCTATTAGTTGACTTACTAAACAACCTGGACCAACTAGCAGAAGACCCAAAAGAAGTAGTTTCCAAAGTACGCTTTAAGGCAAAGTCAATGGATCCAAAAAAACTAAAAAAGTCACTACAAGAATACGGAACTATAAAAGCAAAAAAACTGCTAGAACCAATAATCACAAGCTGATATGAATGATTATTTACATAACCACAAAGACTTCGCTGCACTACTTCGTATTGTTGGTAACGAATTGAATATTGAACCCATTCTAGTTGAAAAAGACTATTGGATAATGCATGTCTTGTATGGACTAAAGCAGCTAAACTTTAATTTTGAACTAAAAGGCGGTACATCACTTTCTAAAGGCTACAAAATAATAAATCGTTTCTCCGAAGATATTGATATACACATAAAACCACCAGCAGAATTTGATATTAATGAAAACCCAAAGAATACAAAAGCTAAAAATGTGGAAGCTCGAAAGAAATTCTATGATTGGCTTGCAGATACTATAAAAATAAACGGAATTGTTGAAGTAAAAAGAGATACCGAATTTGATGATGAAACATACTACCGCAGTGGTGGCATCAGATTGTATTACCAAACATTCACAGAGGCAAATGAGGGAATAAAAGAAGGAATACTACTAGAAGCGGGCTTTGACAAAGTAACACCAAACAATGCCATAACAATTTCCTCATGGGCTTATGACAAAGCAATAAAGCAGGGAGTTCCAGCAATTGACAATAGAGCTTTGGATATAGCATGTTATCATCCTGGTTACACATTTGTAGAAAAATTACAAACCGTCGCCACCAAGTTTAGACAAGAACAAGAAGCCAAGGAAGAACGTCAAAACTTAATGCGTCAGTATTATGACATTTTCAGTCTGTTGGGTAATGATGAAGTCAAAAATTTTATAGGAACAGAGGAATATTTCGAACACAAAACAGAACGTTTTCCAAAAGTAGATCTTGATATTCCCATTGCCGAAAACGAAGTGTTTTTACTGAACAATAAAGAACTTAGAGATCGTTTCATTCAACGATACAAAGCCACGGCAACACTATACTACAATGGTCAACCCAATTTTGAGGAAATGCTCACAGAAATTAGCAAGTGGGTTGAAAAACTATAAATAAAAATTTAAATGCGGTGATTATTCAATTGTATCACCGCATTTTTGCGGTAAATAGAAACTATAATCACCGCATAAAACAAAAATACCATATAAATTCAGTCCTCTAAAGACACACCTTCAGTCTGTTTTCATTTTCTCCAAAAACCGCTCAACTTCTCTCAAAATATGTTCGTCACCCATGCGGTCAGCTTCAAGATACCTTTGATGATCTAGTTGCATTTCTCTAAAAAAAAGAAAAATAAACACCAGATACAATACGATACAAAATAAAATGTGGCTCATAATAAAAATTTTAAATTCTAACCACACTCTTGTGGAAAATAGAACTTACAATTAATACATAAAAGTAAAAACAAACTATGCAATTCGGGAAGGATACTATTCATTTCAAACAAAGCCACATAAAATCTGCGAAAATCTGCGTTTTCACGAAGTGAATCCGTAACCCGAGGCTTTAGCCAAACTGGCGAAGCACATCCGCGTCACAAATCAACGAGCAAAGCGAGTTCTTAAATGCCCTTAAATTCCTTATATGTTAAAAAACCCAAGCTAAGCAAGTAAAATTCGTGCTAATTCGTGACCCGAGGCCTTAGCCGAACTGGCGAAGCAAATTTGTGTCTAAAAAACCACAAGCAAAGCGAGTAAAATCTGTGTAAATCCTTTAAATCCGTGTCATCTGTGTTCCATAAACCTGAGCAAAGCAAAGCACTTAAATAACACAATCAAAATAAAAATCCGCGCCAACCCGCGTTTTCACGAAGTGAATCAGTTTCATCCGCGTCCCAAAGAAAAGCTATTCAATTCGGGAATCACAACTAATCAATTCGGGAATCCAACACCAATCCACTTGCAACAATACCACTACTCCAATAGATTTGCCAACAATCAAATCAAAAGGAGCTATGAAATTGTTTTCCGAACATCTATTATCTGAACTAGACAAACAACTACAAAGCATTCATTCCAAAACAGATAATCCCATTAACTATGCAGAACAGTCAATTAAAACACTTATTCCTACTTTTGAAAAACTAAAAACAGAATTCCTAAAACACAGCTTCGAAAACAAATCAGAAGAAATTAGTTTCTTTCGTGATACCAAACCGCAATTTGCGGCCAAACTTATTTACTACAACGAAATCTATAACATCGAAACCAACAAACCATTCGGTTCCAAAAAAGCAATCCGAAAATACTTCAATCTCGAATTATTCAAACTGCAAACATTTTATAATGAGAATAAAGAATTCTACAAATACTACCGAACTGATAATAAAAGTTTAGATCATAAATATTTCATCCGAGGCAAACACGATTTGAGGCATACATTAGACAGCTTTTACTTCCAAGCTGACAGTCGATTTTCAACGTCACACGATTACAAAGTAGCCAAAATCATAGCAAACGAAAAGATAAAAAGCTACATCGAAAATGAGATTTCTAAACTGAAACAAAAAGAAAAGACGATTAGCAATAATACTAATACCAAAACTCAAAAATGGACCGGTTCAAAAGTGGGCTTAATTGAATTAATTTATGCGCTTCACACCGAAGGCGTTTTCAATAGCGGCAAATCCGAACTAAAAGAAGTTGCCACTTTTTTTGAAACAACATTCAACATCGACTTAGGACAATTCAACCGCGCCTTTTTAGAAATCAGAGCAAGAAAATCAGAAAGAACAAAATTCCTAAACACACTCAAAGAAAAACTAATCCTGCGTATGGACGATGCAGACGAAAATTAATATGGGTTGCCAATAATTGACAACCCATATTCTGTCATTGCAATTCTGTCATTGCGAGCTCGCGAAGCAATCTAATCTCTTTTCTATATTCTTTTCTCTTGCTTCTTTCTTCTTTCTCCTCAATCATTCTGCGCAATCCCAGTCACAAGAGCCATAGTAGCAGCTTCTGCCGAACCATACTCAGCACCTTCAGTAGAAGCTACAATATTACCTATAAGAACCGTCCAATCGGGATCAGTATTCTTTTTTGGTTTCTTATTATTCCTGTAAGATAAATATCTAGTAACTGACGTTGTGGTCAAAATGATACGTTTATCAGTGTTATTTAGTGCTACACTATGCAATACCTCATTTTCATAAGCTACCACTTTTTGGTAAATAACATCACAATCGTTTTCTGTACTGAGAAAAGTAATAAAGGAATTAACAAAACTAGTCAAACTTGATTTTCCAGCAGTTGACATACTCGAAGCGGTGATAACATCATTGACACAAGTAGTTGCGTGTTCAACTAGATACTGAACTCTAGTGCTTGAAACGTTATGGTAAGGCGAACCTTTAATTAAGTTAAAACTCGTGTTGGCATCTGCGATGGTTTGTACTTGAGACGCTATTTGAGAAACGGTGCCACCCAAATTTCCATTGGTATAATACGTGTCGAACAATTCATTATAAAGCCATCCCACTTCGTCATAAGGGTTGGCATCATTTCCGGGTAAAGTAGTGACACGTTGAGCATAAATAGAATTGACATTTTCAGAATTCGTAGTTTCATTATCAGAGCTACAAGATACAAGTCCTGTACCCATCATAATAAAAAAGGCAATAAGTAGTGTGCATGAGTGTATATTTTTCATGTGATTTAATGTGTTAGAATGTTACTGATTATTTTTTTTAATCAGTTCATTTAGCCCGGGGTAATTTGAACTAGGATTTGGTTTTGCTCATAACAAAACCGTTTGAATTCAGGGCAAAACTAACTGCCCATTTCCCATCTCACAAGCCAACAAGTACACCATTCTCGAATGTAAAATGTGCCATTCGGGAATCAAACACTACTAATTAAATAGTAAAACACAACACTTCAACACATTACATTTTATAAAGTAGATTCTCAAATTGTCACTACATCTGATACCATTTTTAATTATTTTTTTTACATTTATTCGCGAAAACACACCACGTTATCCATATTTCTTTTACGTTTTTAATTGTTTAAGTTCCAAATCCTTATAATGATTACAAAAAAACTCTTACTAGTTCTAGTGCTACTAATTTCGCATTGTATAAATGCACAAGATAACTATGGTAAAATTTCAGATAGTTTATCTTCTAAAAGTTATGAGTATTTAAGTCAAGCGGCTCTCATAAATGGGAATGATACTGTAAAATCAAATAGGTATGCAAAAGCATGGTTAGAAAAAGCTAAAGAGCAGAACGACTATGAGCAAATGACTTTAGCATACAAAACGATAATGTATCAAGTAGATAAGAAGTATCATTTGAATTATGCAGATAGCATAATTAGTATTGCAATGAACACAAAAGATAACTTAATTATTGGCAATGCCTATCTCACAAAGGCAACAGTATTTTATGGTAAAAAAGAGCATAACAAAGCATTAGATAATTTTATTATTGCAGATACTTATATCTCTAAAACTAATGATGAATATTCAATCTTTAAACTAAAATTCGGAATTGCACAAACCAAATCCTATCTTGGTTTCTATGATGAAGCCATTAGTTTATTCAGAGAATGTATTGATTATTTCAAGGAAGAAAACGACAGAGCATACCTCAATTCACTCCATTCATTAGGTTTATGTTACAATAGAATTGGAAATTACGCGTGGTGTACAGTTACAAACCAAACCGGAATTGACGAAGGAATTAGATTAAACAACCTTGAAATGCAACCGTATTTCATCCACTCTGAAGGTGTAAATCTTTGTAGCTTAAAAAAATATAATGAAGCTATCGCTAAATTAACTTCAGTACTGCCAACAATACAAAGTAAAAAAGATTTTGCAAACGCATCAGTTGCCAATTTCTACATCGGAAAATCATTTTGGGCTTTAAATCAAAAAGATATAGCAATAAACTATTTTAAAAAAATAGATGATATATTCAAAAAAGAAAACTACATCCGTCCCGACCTGCGTGAAGGTTATGAAAAACTAATCGCTTACTACAAACAAAAAGGAAATACAAAGTCGCAACTTTATTACATTGATCAACTCCTAAAAGTGGATAATATTCTAGGTCAAAATTACAAATACCTACTGCAAAAAGTAGTTAAAGAATACGATACTAAAGAATTATTAAAGTCCAAACAGGAAATTGAAAATACCATGACGTTCAGAACCATAATGGCTTTTGGCATCATTTGTATATTAATTGCGATTATTACTTTTTTAATCTACAAGCACTTCAAAAACAAAAGACTTTTCGATGAAATAATGAAGCGTGATACTTCTAAGCCAGCAATTACTGAAACCAGTATTGAACCACCGACTTATGAGGAAATAATAAAGAACGACACTACCGAAGCCTTTAGTTCTGAAAATACCGACAAACAAAATACTCAAGAAATAAGCCCAGATATTGAAGCTGGTATTTTAAAAAAGTTGGAGAAATTCGAGCAGAGTAAAAAATATTTAGAAAAAGACATGACGCTTTCAAAAATGGCTGTATTTCTAAATACCAATACAAAATATGTTACAAAGGTTATTGCCAAACACAGAGGAAAAGGAACTATTGACTACATAACCGATTTGAAAATAAATTACATAATCGAAATTCTAAAAAAAGAAACTAAATTCCGGAACTACACCCACAAAGCTTTGGGTGAGGAAGCAGGTTTCGGTTCCACTCAAAACTTCACTCGTGCATTCAAAGAACGAAACGGAATTTCACCAACCTATTTCATCTACAAACTAAAAAAATCAGCAATCGAAAAGTCTAACTAAAAAAAACGTCTTAGAAAGACTTTTACAAAGCGCAGCGGTGTAAAAGTGCAATAAAAACTTCCTCTTTCCATGGCATTAGAATCTGGAAGCGAGTGTCAATCAATTGAAAAATCCGTAAAAAGAAAAGCTGTTTGAGGCTTTAGCCGAGTTCTTTTCTTTTAGGATTTGAAATTGAAATTGACCGCTGAAGATTCAGTGCCTTGATTTTTTGTTTCTTTTGTATCAAGACAAAAGAAAAAGATCATCATATTACAATTCACCTGTTTATAGAAGTCAATATATACAGGCAATTAGAAATTAATTACCTGTTTTTCTTTCACAACTTGTGATTGACTTGTGAAATAAATATTCTCAAAGCATACAATTTTGTGCCATAACAATGTAAAACATAAATTATGGCAATTGAAATTTTAACTAAACAAGACCTAAATGATTTCCGCACGTTACTACTAGACGACATTAGAGAAATCTTCCAAAACAAAACAGAGCAAACCAAACAATGGCTTAAATCCTCAGAAGTTAGAAAGTTACTTAATATTTCTCCAGGAACACTCCAAACCTTACGCATCAACAAAACCTTATCCTACACCAAGATTGGCGGAATAATCTATTATCCATACAAGGATATTGAAAAACTATTAGACCAAAACAAAGTAAGTTCCGAGCGTACATTGTTCAACTCTAAGTAATTCTTGTTACAGTCACATCTAAAGGGCTTTGTGCACTTTGTGCCATCCTTGTGCTCTTCGTGGTTAAACTAATCACTCTTCACTAATCACTTTTCACTAAAACATGAACTACATAAAACACCTAACCGGATTTTTCGACAGAGTAGCAAAAGACAAATTACTTAATCCAACGCATGTAAGTTTATACATGTCACTTTTCCAATTCTGGAATTGCAATCGGTTCAGAAATCCAATCAGTATTTCTCGTGATGAAATAATGCGAATAAGCAAAATCAGTTCAAAAGCAACCTATCACAAATGTTTGAAAGCATTGCACGCGCAAGGCTATATCAAATATGAACCATCCTATAATCCATTCAAAGGCAGTCATGTTTTTTTGTTCAACTTTTCCGATGATTTAAAGCCTTTACCAAAAAATGCCAGTTCAAATTTTAAACCAGTCAATGAACAAGTAGTGAACAAGTTCTGTACTAGTGATGAAACAAGTAGCGAACAGGTTAATGAACAAGTCGTAGTACCTTATATAAACAATACAAACAATACAAACGATTTAAACAATTCAAACAGTGTAAACTTGGGCGAGCAATCAAAAAAAATTGAAGAAAATGGAAATGATGAATTTGTCATACCGAGCGCAGTCGAGGTAACTTCATCTGAGAAAGAAAAAAAGTTGCGTGAAAAAAAGAAAGAAAATTCACAACCAAAAATCGAAAATGTCAAATCCTATTTCCAAGAAAACAACTTCCCAGAACTCGAAGCTCAAAAATTCTTCAACTATTTCTCAAGCATCGGTTGGCTAGTAGGTGGTAAAACACCAATGGTCGATTGGCAAGCAGCAGCACAAAACTGGATATTAAACGCGCCAAAATTCATCACAAATGCAGAACCAAACCGCCCAAAACAACTCAACACCACAACCGAAAAAGACTATTCCGAACCATTATAAAACAATAGTTGTTAGAAAGATTTTGCATAGCAAAGCGGAGTAAAACCGAGGAACGAGGTTCAGCGATTCAATAGAAAATATTAACGAGAGCTAAATACAAATAAACACTTCCACTTGGCAACGGCCTATTTTCATTTCAGTATGATTTTCCAATTACTGCTACGTTGGCTGATGGAAGGCGACCCAAAAGTTGAGCCTGCAAGGCGAACGGCTAGGGTCGCTGCGGGAGTGGCAGGGATTGTGAAAATCAATGAAATGAAAATCGAGCCTTGACCTTTTGTTTCTTTTGGGTCAAGCCAAAAGAAAATAATAAAAATTAAAAGCAAACAGATGAATGAAATTAAAACTCATTACAACTATCAAGAAATAATCACTTGGATTGAAAAGAAGGGAATCGAGCTATACGGCAATCATTTCAAAATACTAGAAACCGATTATCAAATAATTTACAAATTAATCGCTTATTTTCTCAAAGACGAGCCAACATGTTTTCAATACAATATCAATCTCAATAAGGGAATTCTACTTTCCGGTCCAATTGGCTGTGGCAAAACCTCAATAATGAACATAATGAAATACCTAACACCAACCGAACACAAATTTTACGTCAAACCATGCCGAGAAATAAGCTTCGAATTCATTCAAGACGGATATCAAATAATACACAAATACAGCAAAGGAAAACTATACGAGTTCGAACCCAAAACAATCTGTTTCGACGATTTAGGAACAGAAAACAATCTAAAATACTACGGAAACGAATGCAACGTAATGGCAGAAATACTATTAAGCAGATACGATGTTTACATCGCAAAAAGAATACAAACCCACATCACAACAAACCTTTCAGCAAGCGAAATAGAAACCCAATACGGCAACCGTGTTCGAAGCCGAATGCGTGAACTCTTCAATCTAATTGCCTACGATAACAACTCAAAAGACAAAAGATAATACTCAATTCAAGAGTAAAAGTTCATTAAAATCTTTTAATCTAAAATTCTAACAATCTAAAATTCTAACAAATCATGAAAAACATCAAACTATTTTGGAACTGGATTCAATATAACGAGCGAACCCTAAGAAACCTACAAAATGAAAAACCTAAAATCCAAAAGCTTTTCCTCTTTTGGCTGGATAAAAACCTGCATTACTATTCCGAAGGATTAGATTGCATCATAATTTTTCCAAAAAGAGACAACAAATCAATTCAACTCATAATCTCTGCAAACGGAAATCCCGATTATTTTGAAGCAGTTACAACTTTAGTGGATAATGCACCAAAACTAAAAAGCTGGAACTTCATAGCGTTCATACAGCCATCCGAAGACATTGAAGAGATGGAAGCCGGATTAGACAAACCGTATGTTTTCAAAGACATTAATCTAAAAGCAAGCGAAATTAAATTTGAGCCACTACAATACGAGAAATGCAAAAAAATTGACATGATTGTGTATCTAAAAAACTACACCATTCATTGCAATAATAAAAATCTTCTCGAAGTAGTGTATATAATCATTCAAGATATTATTGGTGAAAAAGCACTGGCAGAAAACATAAATTTTGTCGAACTAGAACAAATGCCAAATGAAGAAAACATAGAGCTAATTTATCTGTACGATTTGCAATACTACCTTGATGATATCAATTCAAAATAAGTAGATTACATCCAGCTAAACAAGCTGTTCAAGAATGAACGAATCTATTTTAACAACAATTTTAACATAAAGCAATAATTTTTAATTACTTTTGTACTGTTTTAATAGATATATGAAAAAATACCACTTTATACTATTAGTTTTTTTAGGCATGTTTCTTTTGCCTAATGATGCGATGGCTTGTGGTAAAGGTTCAGACAAGAGTTCTTGCAAAAAAGAAATTTCCTCTACTAAATCAGATAAAAAGAGTTGTTGCGATAGCGATAATTCTAAAGAGAAAAATCACAAAGGTTGTAAAGGCAATTGCGGCCACTCAAAATGTGGTTGTTCTTCAACCTGTCTAACCTCTTCAGTAAGTTTTTTATCTGAAATCATTTTTAAAAATTACATGTTTAGCTATTCTTCAATCGAGAAAGTTAAATTTTCATACACAATACCATCAATCTCAGATGGTTTTTATTCTATTTGGCTCATTCCTAAAATAAGCTAAATCCATTTTTGACAGCCATAAGTGTGTCAAATTCATAGCATTTTGCTATTCAATATAACAGTTAAGTATTGTTTTTTATACCATTATTGGTATTGTAATAACATGCTTTCGCAACTGTTATTTATCCAAATTTATTTTATCAACTAATCAAGGTAGTTTGCTTTGATTACAATTTTATTCAAAATGAAAAATTCATTAATGAAAATAATGATAGCAATATGCACAAATAAAAAATGCCAAAACAGAAAGTGTAAAAATTTATGGCAATTGTGGTATGTGCGAAACCAAAATCGAAAAAGCAGGAAACATCAAAAAAATAGCCAATGTAGATTGGAACCAGGAAACCCAAATGGCAACACTAACCTATGATGCTAAAAAAACCAATCAAGAAGAAATCCTAAAAAGAATTGCATTAGTTGGTTACGATAGTGATAAGTTTCTTGCTCCAGATGATGTATACAATAATCTTCACGGATGTTGCCAATATGACCGTGTAGCAAAAGTTCCTGTAAAAGAAGAAACAACATCGATTGCTAGCAACGGAGACCATTCCAATCATAGTAATCATTCTGAAACAACTACTACAGTAATTAAGAGTGAAAATCAATTAAAAGCGGTTTTTGATAATTATTTTTTAGTAAAAGATGCATTAATCACTTCTAATGGGAATAGCACGGCATCAGCTTCAAAAGAATTGGTAATGGCCATCAATAATGTCAAAATGGACAGGCTTGATATGGATGTTCACATGGTTTGGATGAAAGTTGTAAATACGATAAAGAAAGATGCAGAAAACATCGCTAATACAAAAGATGTAAAAATCCAACGCGATCATTTTACATCATTATCTAAAGAAATTTATACATTAATCAAGATTTCTAAATATGAAAATCCGGTGTACTATCAATTCTGTCCAATGTTCAATGACGGCAAAGGTGCTAATTGGTTAAGTAAAGAAAATTCTGTAAAAAATCCTTATTATGGTTCAATGATGTTGAGCTGTGGTAAGACTGTAGAAACTATTAAATAATTTAAAATAAATATAAATGAAAAATTTATCAATACTAGCTTCATTCTTTGGAGCAATACTATTCACTTCTTGCAATAATAACGATGACAATATGGATATGACATTAAATGTTGATTATCCTGCGGCATACATTGTAAATGGCGAAGATGCCACAGTTACTGTCCTTAAATTGAGTACTAATGAAGTTTCTGCAACAATTCCTTTAATGACAACAGGTTCAGATATGATTATGTGGCCACATCATATTTCTTCACATCAAAATCATTTAGCAATTGGAGTTCCAGGCATGGATTTGAGTGCAGGACATTCAGGATTAAATACTGCCGGAATGAATGGTAAATTAGTAGTTATCGATGCTATAAATGGTTCAATCGTTAAAAATATAAACCTTCCATTGATGAACCATAATTCTATTTACTCACCAAGTGGTAATGAAATTTGGGTGCCACAAATGGATGAAATGAATAGCAAAGTTCTGGTATATGATGCTACTACAAATGCGTTATTAAATACAATTAATGTTGGGATGATGGCAGCTGAATTAACATTCTCTTCTGATGGTACCAAAGCTTATGTCGCAAATGGTGATGATGATAGTATTACAGTTATTAACGCCAGCACAAAAGCTATAATCACAACTATTACTGTTGGTGACAATCCAGTAGGTGCTTGGACAGGAAGTAATAATAAAATGTATGTAGACAACGAAGACGGACAAACTATTTCTGTGATTGATGTAGCAACGAACTCAGTAGATGAAACAATTACTTTAGGCTTCATGCCGGGAATAGCTTCATACAATGGTTCGAAAAATGAGCTATGGGTTTCAGATCCTATGGCTGGAAAAGTGCACTATTGGACATGGGATACAGGTATGAATATGTGGATGCATGGTAGTTCACTTAACACAGGCGCTGGTGCTCATGCAATTGCATTCACTAATGATGGAAACACAGCTTATGTAACCAATCAAACAGCAAATACAGTTTCTGTTGTTAATACTGTTAATCATACTGTAATCAAAACTATAAATGTTGGTAAAAAACCAAACGGAATAGTTATAAAAATGTAATCCTTACAAGACTAAGCCTAATGTTTAAATTGGGCTTAGTTTAATAAAAACTACTATGACAATGAAAAATCAATTAAAATACTTTGTGATATTATTCATCAGTTTTTCAATTACTTCTACTGCTCAAATAAAAATTGGAAACACGATGCCTTTAATTACACTAAAGAATAATACCAATAATGAGGTTGATATCACATCCTTTAAAGGTAAATATGTGCTTGTCGATTTTTGGGCCTCTTGGTGTGCGCCTTGCCGATTGGGAAACAAAAAGTTAGTAAAAATTCACAATGAAGCTAATACAAATAAAATTGAAATTATCGGAATATCAATTGACACCGATACAAATAAATGGTTGAAGGCAATTGAAAAAGATAAAATCAAATTCACTCAATTGATAGACCCTAATGGTTTTGATGCCAAGGCAGCTTTATTATTTGGGGTAGATGAATTACCATCAAAATACCTATTTAATCCCGAAGGAATATTGATAGCTAAAAATCCGTCAGCTGAAGAAATAATCAAATTAATAAAATAATAAAATGAAAAAAGTATATATAATAATAGCATCAATGGTTTTGATGTTATCAATAAAAAGTAATGCACAAATCGTAAAAGCCGAAATTAGAGCAACTGGTTTAACGTGTTCAATGTGCTCCAATGCTATTAATAAGCAACTTAAGTCATTACCAGAAGTAGTTAACGTAGAAATCGATTTAAATACCAATACATTTACAGTAATTCTGAAAGAAGGAAATGAATTAAGTCCTAAAGTATTTAAAGAAAAAGTCGAAAAAGCAGGTTTCTTCATTGGTTCATTAGTAGTTACAGCAAAATCAAATACCATAGCACAAAATACTTATATCATGGTTAATGATAAAAAAAGTAATGTTTCTGAAATACAGTTTCAAGTACTTGACAAAGGATATGTAACCGAGAAAGAATTTAAAAAACTATCAAAGTCCTATAAGAATATTGATACGTATGCTTCGAATAATGAAGATGATTTTCACATTAAAATGATAAACTAATGAGAAAGGTAATTTTATTTTTTGCAGCCATCAGTTGCCAAACTATTTTTAGTCAAGAATTATTTGTAGTAACAGATCCTGCAAGTAATGTTCCTGCTAATTCATTAGCCGTAAATGTGATGCAATCTGCTTTTAAAGAAAAATTTGAGCCAGGTTACAACTATCATTTAATGCCCGAGGTAACTTATGGTATAAATAAAAATTTAATGGTTCGTGGTTCCGCTTTTATCAGCACAAGAACTAATGCATTGTATGCAGAAGGTGGTGGTTTTATGGCTAAGTACAGGTTTTATTCTACAGATGATTTAAACAGTCACTTTCGCTTAGCAACTTATGGAAGATTTAGCTTCAATCGTGCTGATATTCATCAAGAGCAAATTGAAATAGTAGGACACAATACTGGTTTTGAAACCGGGATAATCGCAACAAAGTTGGTCAAAAAGGTAGCCATAAGTTCATCGCTTAGTTTTGAAAAAGCATTGGATAACAAACCAAAATATCCTTTTCCGGATACTATTGGTGATAATGCAACGAACTATACTTTGTCTTTTGGAAAATTGATGTACCCTAAAAAATATACGAGTTTCAAGCAAACCAACATCAATTTAATGGTTGAATTTGTAGGTCAAACCATCAACGAAAATGGTAAATCCTACTTAGACGTTGTGCCGGCTGTACAATTCATTTTTAACAGTCAAGCACGATTAGATCTTGCCTACCGTCAAGAGTTAGTAAGTTCAATGATACGTTCTGCTCCAAATGGGTTTTACTTCAATTTATATTACACTTTTTTCAATTTAAAAAAACAATAAAAATCTAAATAATAACATGTCATGAAAGCACTTATTCTATCAGCTATTATAGCTATCACTTTAGTTTCTTGTAATCAAAAAAACAAAGAGACAGAAAACAAGACCACAGAAACTTCAACAAATTCAAATGAAATATATGCGTGTTCCATGCACCCAGAGATTACAGGAAAAAAAGGAGAAGAATGTTCCAAATGTGGTATGGAATTAACAGAACCAGTTGCCCAAGTTGAGCCAATCCATGAAGAAAATGAAAAAACTCAAGAACTCAAAGACACCACAAAACTACCAACTAATGACGTTAAAGAAAAAGTAATTGAAACAAAAACTCCTTTTTCAATTAATGCAATAGTTGCAAACTATTTAAAAATAAAAAATGCACTAACAAAAGACGATGCCAAAGCCGCTGCTATTGCAGGTAAATCATTATTCAACGATTTTAATACAATCAACTCAAATAGTTTAACTACTACTCAAAAAAAAGAGTATTTAGATATTGCAGACGATGCAAAAGAACATGCAAAACACATTAGTGATAATGCTGGGAAAATCGACCATCAAAGAGAACATTTTGTTACGCTAAGTAAGGATATTAATGATTTGATTAAAATGTTTGGAACAAAGCAAAAATTGTATCAAGATTTTTGTCCAATGGCAAATGATGGCAAAGGAGCTATTTGGATTAGTGAAACAAAAGAAATTAAAAATCCATTTTATGGCTCTCAAATGTTGACTTGTGGTAGTTTGAAAAAAACGTTATAAAATGACACGAAAATTAAAAAAGATTGCATTAGTATTCTTTTTAATGTTTGTAGCTATTCAATTCTACCAACCAAAACAAAATGTAAGTAGTTCATTCGATATTGGAAAAAACTTTGCTAATAATTATAAAGTACCTCCAAAAATTCTTAATTCATTGCAAAAAGCTTGTTATGACTGCCATAGTAATACTACTAAGTATTTATGGTACGATTACATTCAACCAGCAAGATTATTTGTAGAAAGCCACATTAAAAATGGAAAAGAAGAACTGAATTTTAATGAATTTGCGACTTATTCAAATAGAAAACAACAAAGTAAACTAGAAGCAATAAGTAGAGAAATAAAATCGGGTACTATGCCATTAAGTTCATACACACAATTACATCAGGATGCTATTCTTGATGAAACCCAAAAGCAAGAAATAATCAGTTGGATTGAACAGACAATCAATAAAGAATAGTAAGCATGAAACTTTATATCAAAAATATGGTTTGTAGTCGTTGCAAAATGGTGGTTAAGTCCGAGTTAGAAAAGCTTGGACTAAAACTTTTATCTATTAATTTGGGTGAAGTCGAAATTATGGAACCCTTTTCTGATGTTCAAAAAAATGAAATTAGTAAAATATTGAAAGTATTTGGCTTTGAACTGATTGATGATAAGAAAAGTAAAACGATTGATAAGATTAAAACAGTAATCATTGATTTGGTTCAAAACAAGAATAATGATTTGAAAATTAATTTATCCAACTACCTTTCACAAGAACTGCATCAAGACTATAATACCCTGAGTAATCTCTTTTCAGAAGTTGAAAACACTACTATTGAGAAGTATTTCATCAATCAGAAAATTGAAAAAGTAAAAGAGTTAATTATGTACGATGAACTCTCATTAAGTGAAATTGCGTATTCTTTAAATTACAGCACGGTTTCACATTTGAGCAATCAATTCAAAAAAGTAACTGGCTTTTCGCCAACCTACTTTAAGAATATCAAAACCATTAAAAGAAAGCAAATAGAAGATTTATAAATTTTGCATATCAAACCCAAAATTATGCAAATGCAAAAATCGGTTATGATAGAAATTTGTATTAAAATTATTAAAGATGATACATACTTACAGCATTACCGGAATGACTTGCGATGGTTGTCTCGCTAAAGTCGAAAAAACGTTGAATACTATTGAGGGTATTGAGGCAAAAGTTTCATTAAATCCAGCAGTAGCAACAATAACTATGGAAAAGCACATTCCAACAGAAAAGCTACAGGAAGCCTTGACAGCAGTGGGAAAATACTCCATAGAAATGAGCAACGGTAAAACCAAGGAGCATAGTACAACGAATGAAGCTTCGGGAAAATCATGTTGCTCTGTCCATTCCAACGATCATAATAAAGAAACTGTTGTCCCAACAAATACCCAAGGAAAGTATTATTGCCCAATGCATTGCGAAGGCGAAAAAGTGTACGACAAGGCAGGTGACTGTCCTGTGTGTGGAATGGATTTAGTTAAAGCACCAGAGTTAACGGTGAGTAAAACGTTGTATACGTGTCCTATGCATCCCGAAGTAATTCAAGAAGGTCCTGGTTCATGTCCAATATGCGGAATGGATTTAGTCCCAATGGAACCAAGCGAAAGCGAAGACCAAAAAACGTATACCGATTTGGTTAAAAAAATGAAAATTGCAGTCGTATTTACCGTTCCCATTTTTGCAATTGCAATGATAGAAATGGCACACAACAATCCTTTACTACAACTAATGGATGCTTCAAAATGGAATTTGGTACAATTAATATTATCGCTTCCTGTAGTGTTTTATGCCTGTTGGGTATTTTTTATTCGCGCTTGGAAATCCATCATTACTTGGAATTTAAATATGTTTACCCTAATCGGAATTGGTACAGGAGTGGCATTTCTTTTCAGTTTGGTCGGGATGTTTTTCCCAGATATTTTTCCTAGCGAATTCAAAACAGAACACGGAACAGTATTACTATACTTCGAAGCTACAACCGTTATTCTAACTCTTGTATTATTAGGACAATTACTTGAAGCAAGAGCACACAGTCAGACTAGTGGAGCTATCAAAGAATTATTAAAACTCGCACCAACCGAAGCCACTTTGGTTATTGATGGTAGCGATAAAGTAATTTCAATCCACGATATTAAAAAAGGTGATTTACTTCGGGTTAAGCCTGGTGACAAAATTCCAGTTGACGGAAAAATAACCGATGGAGAAAGTAGTATTGATGAAGCAATGATTACAGGAGAACCAATACCCGTTGATAAAAAGAAAGACGATAATGTAATTGCAGGAACAATCAATGGGAATAAATCTTTTATTATGGTTGCAGAAAAAGTGGGTTCAGAAACTTTGCTTTCACAAATCGTGCAAATGGTTAATGACGCTTCTCGTTCGAGAGCGCCAATTCAGAAATTAGCAGACAGTATTTCCAAATACTTCGTGCCCATTGTAGTCATCATTTCTGTTATAACCTTTTTCATTTGGGCAAAATTTGGTCCCGAACCGGCATTAGTATATGGTTTTATAAATGCCATCGCAGTATTAATCATCGCGTGTCCTTGTGCATTAGGATTGGCAACGCCTATGTCAGTAATGGTAGGTGTTGGTAAAGGCGCACAATCAGGGGTTTTGATAAAAAATGCAGAAGCTTTAGAAAACATGAATAAGGTTAATGTTTTAATTACAGATAAAACAGGAACAATAACCGAAGGAAAACCATCGGTCGAAAAAATTTATGCGACCAATAACAATGATAACGATTTATTGCAAAGCATAGCTTCATTAAACCAATATAGTGAGCATCCATTAGCACAAGCCGTAGTCAATTATGGCAAAACAAAATCCATTTCATTAATCGAAGTAAAAGATTTTGAAGCCATTGCCGGAAAAGGAGTTACAGGAACAGTAACCAATAAAAAAGTAGCATTAGGTAATAAAAAACTAATGGAACAAGTAAAAGCTAGTATTTCTGACGATATAGAAAACAAAATCATTACCGAACAAAAACTAGGAAAAACCGTTTCATATATTGCAGTAGAAGGTATTGCTGTTGGATTTGTATCCATTACTGATGCCATAAAAACGTCAAGTGCCGCTGCAATAAAAGAACTGATGCAACAAGGAGTTGAAGTAATTATGATGACAGGCGATAATATCAATACAGCCAAAGCTGTTGCAGAAGAATTGAACCTGTCTTCCTATAAAGCAGGATGTTTACCCGAAGACAAATTAAACGAAATCAAAAAATTACAAGCAGAAGGCAAAATTGTGGCCATGGCTGGTGATGGTATCAACGATGCACCGGCATTAGCACAAGCCAATATCGGAATAGCTATGGGAACAGGAACAGATGTCGCAATTGAAAGTGCCAAAATAACTTTAGTCAAAGGCGATTTACAAGGCATTGTAAAAGCCAAGAACTTAAGCCATGCTGTTATGAAAAACATCAAGCAAAATTTATTTTTTGCCTTTTTCTATAACGTATTGGGTGTTCCAATCGCAGCTGGTGTTCTATATCCATTTTTCGGTATATTATTATCCCCAATGATTGCGGCTTTAGCCATGTCATTTAGTTCTGTATCAGTAATTGTAAATGCGTTACGATTACGCACATTAAAACTTTAAAATTATAAAATGAAAAAAACAATCTTAACAGGCTTAATTATTTTGCAATCCTTATTATTATCTGCCCAAGACAAAGTCCAGATAAGAGTTACTTCAGCCAGTCCTGCGGCATCTTTTGAGCAAGAAGTCGGCAGCGGAAAAATAAAAATAACATACAGCAGACCATTAGTAAGAGGTCGTAAAATATTTGGGGAGTTAGTACCTTTTGATAAGCTTTGGCGAACTGGCGCAAGTGATTGTACCGTCATAACCACTTCCGAAGATATTTCTTTTGGTAACAATGTATTAAA
>LNDX01000023.1 GCA_001464475.1 Flavobacteriaceae bacterium Ga0077528
GACTATAATTGTTAACTCAGATACTACCTTGCATGGAGAAACGGGCTATGATGAAAAAAAAGATATAATGCGTTTCAAAGTCCCTTTAGAAAAAAGCCCCAATTTTTATGAAACTTTTACTATTGAATTAAATGATATCAATAGCAAAGGCGAAGCATTCCTAAAAATACTTTGGGAAAATACAATGGTTAAAATACCGGTAAAGAGCAAGGAGGACGATACAATAGTGGCATTGATAGATCAACATATAATTAAGGGTAAAACTCAGGATGCCAATTTATTATTTCAGGCAGCTAATTATTATTACAGTACTAATAGAGATTATAAACAAGCAATTATATGGCTTTTGGAAGCAGAAAAAATAAATCCTCAAAATTTCTATTATCCTAATCTAAGACAAAAATTAGCTTCTGAAAACAAAGATTACACTATTGCAATTGAAGCTGCAAAGCGAGCCATTTCAATTGCTGATAAGGAGAAAATGAAAAAAACTATTGATAGTTTGAACAATAAAATTTCAGATTGGGAAATCTTGTTAAAAAAATAATAGTGTAAAATTAAAATAATACAATTACTATAATGGATATACAAAACATTCTTTCAAAAAAACTGTTACCAATCGTAATCTTCGTTTTGGCAACACAAACGCTGTTTTCGCAAAACATAGTTCGTTACGATTTATATGTTCGTGATACCATCGTAAACTATTCTGGAAAAGAAAAAAGAGCAATTGCAGTAAATGGTCAAATTCCTATGCCAACATTAACATTTACAGAAGGTGATATTGCTGAAATTTATGTACATAACGAATTAAAAGAAAGCACTTCATTGCATTGGCACGGACTATTTTTACCTAATAAAGAAGATGGTGTCCCAAACCTTACACAAATGCCAATAGAACCGGGAACTACTCACAAATATTCGTTTCCAATAATTCAAAGCGGAACTCATTGGTACCACAGTCATTCAGGATTACAGGAACAAATTGGTATGTATGGTATGTTCATTATGAACAAAAAACAAAATGACAAAACATTCCGAAAAGGTATAGATGATTTACCAACTGTGCCTATTATTTTAAGTGAATGGACCGATTTAAAACCCGAGAACGTTCACAGAATGTTACACAATGCAACCGATTGGTTTGCAATTAAAAAAGGAACAACACAAAGTTATGCTGAAGCCATAAAACAAGGTCATTTCAAAACAAAAATAGCCAATGAATGGAAACGAATGAATGCTATGGATGTGAGCGATGTATATTATGATAAGTTTCTGATTAATGGTAAAAATGAAAGTCAGTTATCACAGTTTAAAAGTGGAGATAAAGTTCGTTTGCGTGTGGCAAATGGTGGAGCTTCATCATACTTTTGGTTAACTTATGCTGGAGGAAAAATAACAGTTGTAGCTAGTGATGGTAACGATGTAGAACCTGTTGAAGTAGATAGATTATTGATAGCAGTATCCGAGACTTATGACATTATAGTTACAATTCCTGCAAGTAATACTTCTTATGAATTTTTAGCAACTCCAGAAGACCGCACAAAATCTACTTCATTATACATTGGAAATGGAATCAAACAATTGATTGCTCCGTTGCCAAAATTAAAATATTTTGAGGGAATGAAAATGATGAACGGAATGATGAAAATGAATGGGGATTTAGATGATATGGGAATGAGTATGTCCTTAAATCAAATGGATATGAATGTAGTAATGTACCCAGAAATAACTGGTGCAGTAAGCGCAAAACATAAGGGTACTATGAGCGATATGGAAACGAGTACCGATCATTCCAATCACAATCAAAATCAGTACAATGCCAATGCGTTATCTACAATTACAACACTCAATTATGCCATGTTGAAAGCGACCGATAAAACAACTTTACCCAAAGATGCCCCAGTAAAAGAACTTCGTTTTGAACTAACAGGTAACATGAACCGATATGTTTGGAGTTTAGACAATAAAGTAGTTTCTGAAACAGATAAAATCCTAATAAAAAAAGGAGAAAACATTAGAATTACACTTTACAATGGTTCCATGATGCGTCATCCAATGCACTTACATGGACATGATTTCAGAATATTAAATGGTCAAGAGGAATATGCACCATTAAAAAATGTAATGGACTTAATGCCTATGGAAACCAACATAATTGAATTCAATGCCAATGTTGAAGGAGATTGGTTTTTTCATTGTCATATTTTGTATCACATGATGGCAGGAATGGGAAGAGTATTCACCTATGAAAACCAAACGCCAAATCCGCTAATTCCAAATCCAAAAGTAGCACAAAGAAAATTATTTGCCGATGATAGAGCTTTTCATTTCATGGCAGAAAATGATTTTGCTACTAATGGAAATGATGGTATGGCAATGATCCAAAATACACGTTGGAGTTTAGGTGCAGAATGGCGACTAGGATACAATGATATGCATGGTTATGAAGCCGAATTTCATTTAGGCAGATACATAGGAAAAATGCAGTGGTTGATGCCTTTTATTGGTTTCGATTGGCGTTACAGGAATATGGATGGAATGATAGAAAAAAACATTTTTGGACAAGAAAATACCAAAGATAAAAGAGCCGTTCTAAGTGCCGGGGTTAATTACACATTACCAATGTTAGTAATTGCTCAAGCAGAAGTATTTCAGGATGGAAACATAAGATTACAGTTAATGAGAGAGGATATTCCAATTTCAAAACGCTTAAGAATGGGGTTTATGGTAAACACCGATACAGAATTTATGCTAGATGCACGTTACATTTTAAAAAGAAATATAAGTTTAAGAACACATTACGATAGTGATATGGGATTTGGGTTAGGTATTAGTTTAAATTATTAAAAAAGGTTCAATCAAAAATTAATACCAAAGAAATTGAGCCCAAAAATCAACCAATTATTAACAGATTTAAACGAACAGTTAAATTTTACTGATTTAGAAATAGACGACCCAATAAAGCGTTGTGAAAGTGCTATAGATATTATTTTGAAATCACTCCAAAAATTAAAAGTATTATTTGAAAAAGAGAAAAATAAATCAAGTCAACAAGAAATAGAGTTCTTTAAAAATGTAAAGCCCAAATTTACGTCAAAACTAATTTATTATAACGTTATATTCAAAATTGAAAAGAAGAAACCGCATGGTGGTGAAAGAATTATCAAAAAATACCTTAATAACGAATTAGATAAACTTAAAAGATATTTTGATGGTAACTTAGACTTCTACAGATATTACAGAACAGGAAGCAGCTATTTAGATCACAAATATTTTTTACGAGGAAAAATCGATGTAAAATTAGCTTTAGATAGTTTTTATTTTGAAGCAGATCATACATTTTCAACCTCTCACGATTTTAAAGTAGCAAAGATTTTAGCGCACGATTTAATCCAAGTTTATCTCGAAGATAAATTGTTGATGATGGAAAATAAAGACACAAAGGAAAAATCACAAGTCAACCCGAAGGTAAAGCAAACTTGGACAGGTTCTAAAGTCGCATTAATAGAGCTTTTGTATGCTTTGCATACCGAAGGTGTGTTTAATAATGGAGCATCCGATTTGAAAGATATTGCGGAGTATTTTGAAAACATATTCAATATCGATTTAGGGCAATACCACCGTGCTTTCCTTGAAATTAGAATGCGAAAATCTGACCAAACCAAATTCCTAAACTCATTAAAAGAAAAATTAGTGAAACGTATGGAAAATACAGACGACTTACTTTAAGACCAATAAATACAACACTTTGGATAAAAATCACTCACAACTTGTGATTGACTTGTGATTTAAAACTATTCAAATAATACAATTTTGTACCATAACAATCTAAAACATACGTTATGGCAATCGAAGTAATCACTCGCGAAGACTTAAACGAATTCAGAAGTCTTCTTTTGAACGATTTAAAAGAAATCATTCAATCCAAACCGCAACAAACAAAACAGTGGCTCAAATCCAATGAAGTCCGCAAACTGTTAAACATTTCTCCCGGTACTTTACAAAATCTCCGCATCAACGGAACACTTACCTATACCAAAGTTGGTGGCATTATGTATTATGACAATTCAGACATCGATAAGTTACTAAATGGAAATAAGGTAAATGCTTTGCCTACTCTGTTCAAATAATTTCAATCCAAATGAATTACATCAAACACCTAACTGGTTTCTTTGAGAAAGTAGCCATTGATAAAACGCTCAATCCAACACACGTAAGCTTATACATTGCCTTATTTCAATTTTGGAACTGTAACCGCTTCAAAAATCCTATAAGTATCAATCGCGATGAGGTAATGCGAATAAGCAAAATCAGTTCCAAAGCAACCTATCATAAATGTCTGAAGAACTTGCATAGTTTGGGTTACATCAATT
>LNDX01000024.1 GCA_001464475.1 Flavobacteriaceae bacterium Ga0077528
GACAAATTATTAGCACATCAAAACTTCATGTAAAATTTGAAACGGTTTCATCCTCTAAACCAAAACTGATTTTTGTAACAGCAGAAGATGACCCAAGTGTTCTTTATCCCGGAAACATGAGGGTTTTGGAAACCGATAAGTTTTAAAAGTTTTTAGTTTTACTTTTTTTGTATTGTTGGTTAGTTTAGGAAAACTGCTTTAGGGCAGTTTTTTTTGTTTTTCTTTAGGTGTAAAAATCTTTACTCGTTCACCATTAATAAACATTTTCATTGAGTTTAAATGAATAGAGAATTCTACTTTTTTCCATTCTGAATCATTTTCATCGGAATAAATGTATTTGTAATAAAAAACATATTCGATACTATCAAATCCTTTAACAAATTTTGGAACGCCATCTTTTGAACATTCAAAGCCCCAATTAATAGCTTTTTTTGGTTCACCTTCCGTTTGATAAAAACCACTACCATCAGCATTTAATTCAACTATGGGTTCCTTACCTTTATATTGATAAATTCCTGTAACAGGATAGTTAATGTCTGTTGTTAAATAAGTTATACCATTTTTTGTATTTATTTCAGTAATCGAATTTTGAGCGAATGCGGAACCGATTACAAACAAAAAAATCCCAAGAACTAATTTTTTTACTTTCATTTTTTATTTTTTTAAATTATCAATTTAATACAAAGTTGCAATCTTGCTAAATGGCTGTTAGCAGTATCCATTTACCTTATTTTCCAAATATTTCTATTCTCAAATACATAAAACCATTCCAGTCACAACTTCCATCTGAAATCAAAATTGAGTTTCCATTATAAACTACTGTATATGTGTCAACTGTCGTGCATCCAAAACTATTCATGTGGTTTAATTCAATTTCAAAATGTCCGATTGATTCAATATCTTTTTCATTTAGTTTTTTTGATTTCTCGCCCCATTTAATGTAATAATCATCTTTAGTATTCCGAGTTATAGTAAATGAGTCTTTTTCTGAGTGAAAACAACCTTGTGAAGACATTTCAACTTTGTATGAATTATTTTCTGTTAATTGATTTATTATTGGCTTATAAATTTCTTTTTCATAATCGATGAAATTAGTACACAATTGAATTTTATAACTTTTATACTCGGTAATTTTTACTATTTGCGTAGTTTCTATTTTAAATAATGATTTATAAACTAAGCTATAAGTACCTACCTCAAGATTTTTCAAAGTCTGTTGATTTTCAAACTTTGGATTTAAGGTTTTAAACATTTTCCCGTCTTTCAGAACTTTTAATTCAGATAAATATTCAAGTTGCGAATTTCTGCAATCTTGTATTGAAATAATCATTTTTGCTTTTCCATTTGCTAAATTTGAAAAAAAAAATCAAGTTTAGAAGTAAATAAAATGCTGCTTTTTTCATGTGATTTTTTATGAGTTCATTCTGATAGTTGCTGCTAACTTATATAGGCCCTAGCTAACGCGCGAATCCTTTAGCGTGTTATGTATTGTAAATATAGTTTTTTTGATAAAATATTTTAATATGGTTTTTACTTCTAAATTACTGCTTTAGCTTATTTAGTTACCACGCGAAGTGATTCGCGCGGTAGCTTTTAGATTGTTTTATTTTAGTCAAGCCAGAATTTATCAGTTATGTAAAATACAGTATCAATGAAATATAAAATCTTATTTTGTGTCAAAACATTTTCATCATGTAAGTCTTCTAAAATAATTCCAAGTTCCTTATTTATATAATCATTATTACGATTATTTTCAAAACCGTTAACTGTTAAAAATTCTTTGACTCTTTCTAGGTTTGTACTTGATGTTATTGAGACAAAATTCTGTTGAACAACTGCATATAAAACATTGTTCTCTTTTGTAAAACCTTTTAATTCATATGCCGTGTCAGAGAAAAAGTAATTATGGAGCAATAAATTATAAAAATAATCTTTCCAAGAACTATAATAGATTGAGTCATTAAGTTTTAAAACATGCTCGCTATCTTTTAAATAGACTTTTTGTTCAGCACCTTCACTGACATATTGAGAAAAGTCAACATCAACAATCCAAAGCTTTTTCTCTGTGATGTAATTTTCTAAGATCTTTGTTTCTTGTTTTTTGAAAGACTTTTCGTCTTTAATTGTTGAGCTTGTTTGCGCGCCATTGTTAAGGTAACAGGCAATTGCTTGGATAATTGTTCCAAACCTAACTTCGCTCTTTCCTGAAAGGACATTGTGTAATTCATTTTTTAAGTCATTTTGCATTTACAAATATAAAAAATATTTCTTGTCAATAAAATAGCCCATAGGTAACGCGCGAATCCTTTCGCGTGTCATGTTTTGTAAATATAATATTTTTTGATAAAATATTTTAATATGGTTTTACTTTTCAATAACTGCTTTAGCTTATTTAGTTTTATTTATATAAATTAATAGCAATAATTTTCAGAATATTTCAGATTTATTTTTTACTTAAAATTTAGTAAAAATTCCTCTTTTGCTTTAAGAAAATCATTAAAATTTTCAAAGTAACAATATTCAATTAAATTATTTTCATCATCTTTTGAAGAAAAATTGTTTAAGTTTAAATTTATTAAATCAACAGGCAAAAGTAAATCACCAATTAATTTTGGAGTCCAATAATTTGATATACATTTATAATAACACCAATTTACTTTTATATTGTCTATAATTAAATTATCATTTTTTTGAAAACATAAATTATTATTTATTAAATTTTTAAAACTATTATAATCTCCGTCATTTTCGCAATGAATGGAATAATTTTCTAATATATTCTTGTAGTATTTTTTTTGTAATTCCATAATTTTAATTTTGAAATTTTTAATGATTTTTGTTTTATATCTTCTAATATATTTTAGATGAAGTAATTTTATATTTGATTTAAGATAAAGTTTTTTTTCTTTCAATAAATTTCTCATAAGAAATTTTTCCTAAATCAAAATTTAATATTTTTTGGTAAAGATCTGAATATTTTCTGTTGTCTTCTGATTCAAATATAAAGTAGAAACCTCCGTTTATTCCGTTTGGATCAAAATCACGATGATTAATTTTTTTTGTTTCAATATTTAATTCTTCATCAATCCATTTTTCGATAGTTGGGTACGATATGTGCTTGTAGATAAAACTTAAACTTTCGAACTTTTCAATATTCATTATACCACCGAGGTGTTTTTTTTGAAAAAAAAGTTTAGGATATTCAATCAAATGTAATTCAATTTTTTCTTTATTATTTTGTATATGATATGTGCAAAATGTTTCAGGTATTATAATTTCGCCATTAAATGAATATAGGCCATAATTTATATTTCTCGTTAAAAGACCAATTTTATTGATTATTTTAATAACTGGTGATTTGTTAAATATTATTTCTAAATTTGAATTATAAACTATATTGTCTACAGATAAATAATTGTTTTCAATTATTTGTTTAATAATAATTTTTTCTCCTTGTAATAATCCATTTTTATTTATTTTAAACATTTCAAAACTATAATTTTTATTTTCTTTCAAAGCATAGTATGAATTATCTGTATTATTTAATACTATTATTTCATCTACTTCTATTTTATTTAAATTTGGAATATTTAAAACATCATTAAAATAGATGAGATTCAATTGGAGATTAAAATAGTTTTGTATTTCTAAATTTGAATAACCTTTGTCGATTAAATGTTTATATTTTAAAATTGAATATTTATCAGATATATTTCTTATTAAAAAAAACACAAGTGATTTTATAGTTTTTTTTTGTGTTTGAAATAATCTTTTTTCTTCATCAACCTGAATATAGTCCTTAAAAAAATATGGATATTCTGTATTTGGTATGTGTAATGTATTATCGAAGTTTAAATTTATTTCTTTAACGGTATTTATTGAAACTTTAAAATAATTATCTAAAGATGTGCAATTTTTATCTATAAGAAAAAATTCTTCTGTAAATTCTTCAATAAACTTATTATTATTTTTTATTACTTGAATGTTTTCAATATTATTTGAAGCATTATTAGTCCAATTATATGAACCAGAAATCACAATATTTTTATCAATAATAGCAAATTTATGATGCATTAATTTTTTTGAAACTTTAATTATCGCACCATCGTAGTATAATTTTTCAAAATAATTTTTATTATTAATTTTGTCATCAAAAAAAATTATGTATATCCTAACTCCTTCTTTTATTTTTTTTTCAAGAATATTTATGATGGCTTGATCTGTAAACCAAGCAACTGCTATTAAAATTTCTCTCTCAGAAGTTTCTAAATACTCAATTATTACACTTCTAATATTCTTAAAATATACTGTTTGTTCCATTGTTTATTTATTATATCTGCTAACTTGTATATATGTACCACAAACATATATTTACAAATAATCATAACTGTTCGTAAGCATTCGTAAATATATAAAAAAAATCCTTAATTGCTTTGACACAATTAAGGATTTCAAATGTTTTATAAAACGAGTTATTGTTTTTCAATCCAAAGTCGAGCATTGACAAAAGCTTCAATCCAAGGCGAAACTTCGTCTTTTTTATAGGTTGGATAATAGGCCCAATTCCATGGGAATGTAGAACGTTCGATATGTGGCATCATTACCAAATGTCTTCCTGTTTTGTCGCACATCATCGCCGTGTTGAAATCAGAACCATTTGGATTGGCAGGATAACCTTCGTAAGCATATTTAGCTACAATGTTGTATTTATCTTCCGCATAAGGCAATTTGAATTTTCCTTCACCATGCGAAATCCAAACACCAAGAGTAGTTCCAGCCAAAGTATTCAACATAACCGAATGATTTTCTTGAATCGTAACCGAAGTAAATCCGCTTTCGTGTTTGTGAGAATCGTTATGATGCATTTTTCCATGAACTTCATGCTCCGGATTGATTAATTCTAATTCCATAAACAACTGACAACCATTGCAAATTCCAACAGAAAGTGTGTCTTCACGTTCAAAGAATTTTTTCAGAGCAATGTTTGCTTTTTCGTTGTATTTGAAAGCTCCAGCCCAACCTTTAGCCGAACCCAAAACATCCGAATTCGAGAATCCACCAACAGCTCCAATAAACTGAATGTTTTCCAAAGTTTCTCTTCCCGAAATCAAATCGGTCATGTGAACGTCTTTTACATCAAATCCAGCCAAGTACATGGCATTCGCCATTTCACGCTCAGAATTACTTCCTTTTTCACGAATGATAGCCGCTTTCGGACGAGGTTTTGTAGCATCAATCACAGGTTTCAATCCTGTAAAATGACTTGGAAATTGATATTGTAAAGGTTGATTTGGAATATTTTCAAAACGCTCTAACGATTTTCCGTTTTTAGTTTGTTTTTGGTCAAGTAGGAAAGAGGTTTCAAACCACAATTCTCTATAAATTCCAATATTGAAATTTGTCACACTGAGCCCAGTCGAAGTGCCAAATTCTAAAGAAGGTATATTTTGTACAGAACCAATTTTGAAAATTTCCATTCCTTCAAATGCTTTTTCAAAAACGGCATCGTCTTTGGCTTGAAGCACAATTCCAATATTTTCTGCAAATAGAATTTTAACTAAATCTTTTTCTGCGAAAGCATCAAAGGATATTTTAGCACCCAAATTCACATCAGCAAAACACATTTCTAATAAAGTTGTGATTAATCCACCACTTCCAATGTCATGTCCAGCAGCGATTTGTCTATCTTTTATTAATTCTTGAATGGTATTAAATGCTTTTTTGAAAAATGCAGCATTTTTAATCGTTGGCGTTTCTGAACCAATTTTATTTAAGGTTTGTGCAAACGAACTTCCACCCAATTTAAAATTATCTTGCGATAAATTGATGTAGTAAATCGAACCTTTGTTTCTTTGTAAAACAGGTTCCACCACTTTAGTAATATTCGAACAATTTCCTGCGGCCGAAATAATCACTGTTCCAGGTGCAATTACTTCATCGTTTGGATATTTTTGTTTCATAGAAAGCGAATCTTTTCCTGTCGGAATATTGATTCCCAATTCGATAGCAAATTCTGAGCAAGCTTCAACAGCTTCATACAATCTTGCGTCTTCACCTTCATTTTTACAAGCCCACATCCAGTTGGCAGAAAGTGAAACCGATTTTAAATTATCTTTTAAAGGTGCAAAAACGATGTTTGATAACGCTTCCGCAATCGCATTTCTACTTCCAGCTTTTGGGTCAATCAACGCCGAAATAGGAGCGTGTCCAATTGATGTTGCAATTCCTTCTTTGCCATTATAATCCAAAGCCATAACACCAACGTTATTCAATGGTAATTGCAATGGTCCAGCGCATTGTTGTTTGGCAACTTTTCCACCAACACAACGGTCGACTTTATTAGTTAACCAATCTTTACAAGCAACAGCTTCTAGTTTTAAAACTTCTTCTAAATAAGCCGGAATATTTTCTTGCGAATAGTCTAAATCACTATAATTTCTAACAATAGTTTTATCGGTCATAATGGTTTTTGGCGAACTTCCGAAAAAGTCTTCTAACGCATAATTCATTGGTTTTGCACCAGTAGTTTTCGATTCAAATGTAAATCGATGGTCATTAGTAACATCACCAACTTGATACATTGGAGAACGTTCTCTGTCGGCAATTTTTTGAAGGGTTTCTATATCTTTTTTGCCTATAACCAATCCCATTCGTTCTTGCGATTCGTTACCAATAATTTCTTTAGCAGAAAGCGTTGGATCACCAACAGGAAGTTTGTCTAAATCGATTAATCCACCAGTTTCTTCAACTAATTCTGAAAGACAATTCAAATGCCCACCAGCACCGTGATCGTGAATAGAAACAATTGGATTGTTATCGCTTTCTACCAAACCACGAATGGCATTGGCAGCACGTTTTTGCATTTCAGGATTCGAACGTTGAATGGCATTCAATTCAATTCCAGAACCAAAAGCTCCAGTATCAGCAGATGAAACCGCAGCGCCACCCATTCCAATCCTATAATTTTCACCTCCAAGAATTACGATTTTATCTCCTTCTTGTGGTTTCTTTTTTATGGCTTGGTCTAATTTTCCGTAACCAATTCCACCAGCTTGCATGATTACTTTATCGTAACCTAGTTTTCTGTTTTGCTCATTATGTTCAAATGTCAAAACCGAACCAGTAATCAAAGGTTGACCGAATTTATTTCCAAAATCGGAAGCTCCGTTAGATGCTTTTATCAAAATGTCCATTGGAGTTTGGTATAACCATTTTCTTTCAGGCATACCATTATTTTCATACGAACGATTGTTGGTCAATCTTGAGTATGAAGTCATATAAACCGCAGTTCCAGCTAAAGGAAGTGAACCTTGTCCGCCAGCTAATCTATCACGAATTTCTCCACCAGAACCAGTTGCAGCACCATTAAAAGGCTCTACTGTAGTTGGGAAATTGTGTGTTTCTGCTTTTAAAGAAAGTACCGAATCAAATTCTTTTTCTTGGTAAAAATCAGGTTTGTCAGCGCTTTTTGGAGCAAACTGAGTCACTTTCGGACCTTTTACAAAAGCCACGTTATCTTTGTAAGCCGAAACAATATCGTTTGGATTTTCAGAAGATGTTTTCTTGATTAATTTGAAAAGAGAAGTTTCTTTTTCAACGCCATCAATGATAAATGTTCCATTGAAAATTTTATGACGACAATGTTCAGAATTGGCTTGTGAAAAAGCAAAAATTTCTGAATCGGTTAGTTTTCGATTTAGTTTTTTAGATAAGTTCTCTAAATAAATAACTTCTTCATCGTTTAGCGCCAAACCTTCTTGCTTGTTGTAAGCTGCAATATCTTCAATTTCAAGAATAGCTTCTGGTTGAATATTGATGGTAAAAATATCTTGATTTAATTCTGAATATTTTTGCAAAAGCATTGGATCAAAATCAGAGAAATCACTTGAAACTTTTTCAAATTCTTCAATTCTGATGATGCCTTCGATTCCCATATTTTGGGTAATTTCGACAGCATTGGTGCTCCAAGGAGTAACCATAGCGGCACGTGGACCAACAAAAAAATCCGCAAGTACGGATTTATCTATTTTATGTGCGTTGCCAAAAAGCCAATTTAATTTTGAGATAGTTTCTGCAGATAATTCGTTTTGCGTTTGAACAGCAAATACAGTAGCGGTTTCGTTTCCGAAAAAGTGAATCATTGTGTTGTGTTGTTGTGGTAAAGACAAGTCAGTGACTTATCTGTACAAGTTGTGGTGCAAATTTAAGTCAAATAGTGTGGAGTGCCAAAAAAGAAGTAAATAGTTTTTAACGAGTTTTTGACAATTTTTATAAAAAAAAAGCTTCCGTTTTATAGGAAGCTTTTTTTATTTTTAATTTAAAATTATTCGTTTGGTAATCGATTGGTTTTCATGAGAAACTTTTACTAAATAAATTCCCGATTGTAAATGAGATAAATTATAGTTGGTTTCTGTACTGTTTTTGTTTTCATAAACTTTTTTACCCATTGCAGAAAAGATTTCAATAGCGTATTCTACTTTAGAAATATTTAAATTTAAACTGAAAATTCCGTTTGAAGGATTTGGAGAAATGCTAAAATCAATTTCTTCATTGTTTGTTAAGTTCAATCTATTTCCAATTCCTGTACAAGAATCTACAGTAAGAACATCCCAGTCTGTAGTTTTGTTGAATGTTGTTTTTGGAACTGCAACCGTTGATTTTCTTCTTAAAGTTTCATCTGCAGAAAAATTGGCTGTTCCTCCACTAAAAGTTCCAATAATATCAATTAAAACACCATTTTTGAATAATCCAACGGCATCATTTCCGTTGAATGTTAATTCACTTCCTGCACTTGAATAATTTGCAGAAGCAACTGCGTAGCATGCACTACTAATACTTGAGTGAACCATAACATATTTTGCACCATTAGCCAAAGTTCCAGATAGTGTAATTCCTGTACTCCAAGAACCAGCACCATTAGTTTGTTTTTTTACAACATAACTAGATAAACTTACTGAACTTCCAGTATTGTTAGCAATTTCTAATGCTTTATTATTTGATGAACCTTCTAAATATTCAGAAAAATATAAATCGGTTACTAATGAAGCTGAATTTGTTGTGGCATTTATTGTTGAACTATTTGTAGAATTTCCAGCAGCATCTTTTGCTTTTACATAAAAGGAGTAAACTGTTGCAGCTGTTAATCCTGTTATAGAAGTTGAAGTTGTAGTTACAGAAGTTTTTAAAGCTCCATTCATGTAAACATCATAACCAGTAACGCCAACATTATCTGTAGAAGCAGTCCATGTTAAATTTAAAGCTGTTGTTGTAATCGAAGAAGCTACTAAATTGGTTGGTGCTGTAGGTGCTGTTGTGTCAGGTGTTGGAGTAGTTCCACCCCAAATCATTCCTACAAATTCAGGACGATCGATATATGGGTTTCTATTTCCTTGACGAGCATAGATTGCATTATTTCTAGCAATTTCTCTAGCACTCACCGGATCTTGATTGTGCCATTGAACTAACATATCTCTAAAGGCAGTTGTAAAAACTTGATTACTTGTACCATTAAACATCGCATAGGAATAACTTGAAACTGTGTTTTCATAACGAGTAGCGAAATAAAAATACATTCTTGCAATATCACCTTTAAAATCATCTAAAGGTTCAAAAACAGTTCCTGTATAACCAGAAACAGCACTTGTTCCTCTTTTACTTCCATTTAAAGAAGTCCAAGTTGCAGAAGCTACTTTTCCATGTGGATGATTTGAACGCATTCCATTAACATATCCATCAACAGGAGGAATAAAATGAGCATCGGCATACATTGGTGCTGCAGAGTTAAAAACCGATTGAGGTATAATATGTTCTCTATTATAACAATTTCCTTCAGTAGTATAAGTTCCACACTGATTTGTACTGTATGCAAAAATTACAGGATCTGTTCCGGTAGGATTTTCAGAATAATAATCAAAAACAGTATTATCGTTTTCATATTGATTATCACGATCTGAAGTGGCATAGGTAGTCCATAATCCAGCATAACCTCTATCGGTATGACCTTTGATTTTGTTGTAAAGTTGTGTTTTTAAAGTGTAACCTGTTCCGGTTGCAGTGCTGTAGTATCCTGTTGGAATTTGAGCAAAAGAATAAAGCGACATAAAGAATGTCAGCATTAATAGTTTTAGTTTCATAATTAAGTTGGTTTTTTGGTTTTATAAAATTATTTATTCCAACAACTCATTAATCGAGGTTTGCAAAAAGATACTAACAAAAAAACCGTCATTTTGTTAATGACGGTTTTGAATAAGATTTAATTTCAACTTTAAGGAACAAATTGATATGCACCCAATGCAACATTAGAACTTCTGGAATTTCCAACAATATCATTGAAAGAGCTGAATACAGCATCATTTGTCATTGCTGTATTCCAAGCTTCGCTTAACCATAATTTATTTTTAGCCACATTCTTAAACTTTGGATTGAATGTAGAAGAATTAGTTGCAATGTAACAAGAAGTATAGTCAGTTGTATTAATTGGTGGATATAAAGGATTGTTTGAAAACTGATTGTTGATATTATTGAATTTTATCAAACAATGATTGAATTTGTAATTAAATAGAACGTTAACACTCGATGGTAAAAGAGTTGGGGATATTTTGTCAAGAAACATTTCGATTTGATTACTTCCATATATAATACAGTTGTTAAAGTTTGCTACATTTAAATCACTAACGTAAAGCGTGGTAGATGTTTCTAAATAATTACTCAAAAGTACAGCAACCTGACTTGAACTGTTCCAATTATTGTTAAAGGTACAATGTGTGAAATTATAGGAACCACCAAGAGTTGCTGCCAAACTTGCCTCACCACAATAGTTGACAACTAAGTTAGAACCAGTAATTTGTGCGTCTCTACCTAAGATACCTACGTTAGAGCAATTGTATATTTGAGAATTGGTAATAGTAACTTTAGGTTGGTGTGTATCGTCTTCATCTACCGCTAATCTTTTTTGAGCTAATAATCCAACAGTAGCATTTTTTATTGTAAGATGATTAATGGTGTTAGTATTTAACTCAGATAAAATTATTATTGATCCCCATTGTCCAGGAACATTTGCGAATGAAGGTTCTAATCTATCGCCTTCAAAAATCACTTCATTGGTTATATTCTCTGGATTATTGGCAGGTGGATTTCCTCCATTTACTTGAATGGAAGCCGTTTGATTAACTATCAAACTTGAATTGGCATGAAAATGCACTCTGGCTCCAGCATCAACAACTAATGTTTTTCCATTCGGAACTAAAGCATTACCATAAACTACATAGGGTTTTGCATTGGTCCAATGGAGTTCATCACCATTTACAGGATCGGTTTCGCTTAAATTACTTCCTATGAGTTTAATTTCATTTCCGTCAGTATCCAATCCTAAAGATATATTTTCATAGGTATATGAATTATCAATATTCTGAGTACGATTTGGATAGATGAAAATAGCATCTTGAATTAAAGTCACCAATTCCACAGTTTGAGGCGCACCAGTTACATTAGTAAATTGTATTTGGTCAGTGTAAAGAAAATCAGTAGGATTAGCACTTGCAACATCACTTGTAACTTCAATGAAAATGAACAAACTGTCTTTGGCAAGCAATTCTACATTACTAAAGATTTTACCTTGAGCACCAGCATCTCCAGTCATTCCGTCAATCATCAATCGGTACTTAGAGTTGATTCCTTTTCCTAATTGAACTTTAGGAATTGAGATGTCTTTGTCACTTTTGTTGTAAACTTTTAATCTGTAAGTACTTGAACCAATGTTAGTAAAAACCGTATCAAGATAAACCGTATCTTTTGAAAATGTTAATCCGCCAGTATTCGGTTCAAATTCAAAGTCTTTTCTACAAGAACTTAGAGCAATAGTTATAAATAATAAAAAAAGTAATTTACGCATGGATCACTGAATTTTGGTAAATGTATGTAATAATTTGAAATTTCAAAAATAGATAACGTCAAAAGTTACTTATTAGTTTACTTCCTAATCAAGTAATTTAAAAATGACTAATTTTGTATAAAATTATTGCTATGTCATTTGATAAAGAGAAGATGTTACAACTTTGTAACGAGTGGTCTAAAAATACTTTAATGCAAACATTAGAGATTGAATACATTGACGCTGGAGAAGATTTTCTAGTGGCAACGATGCCTGTAAATCCAAGAGTGCATCAGCCCATGGGATTGTTGCATGGTGGTGCTTCTGTTGCTTTAGCAGAAAGCGTTGGAAGTGCAGCTTCTATTATGTTTGTTAATCCAGAAAAACAAGAGGTTCGTGGTATTGAGATTTCAGCCAATCATGTTAGAAGTAAACGTGAAGGAATAGTAACAGCTACAGCCAAAATTCTTCACAAAGGAGCAAGTATCCATCTTTGGGAAATTAGAATTGTAGATGAAGCCGACAGATTAATATCGTTATGTAAATTAACGAATATGATTTTACCAAGTAAAGGACGATGAGTTTCTTATTTCAAAAAGTAAAAGAGCAGTTTAATAACAAACTACCATTTGTTTGTTATTGCAAACCCAATTCCGACAAGATAATTGCTTTTCTTCAGAAAAATGATGCGTTATTTGAGCTTGAAAATGATAAAAGTGGTTTCGCATTTGTATCTTTTGATAATCAAAAGCGGTATTTAATTCCTGAAGATAATTCGGATATTTATTTTGAAGAAGTTTCAAATTCTGATTTTATTTTTGAAAACACTATTAAATCAGAAACCAATTTAGAGGATAAAGTTAGGTTTGAAAATTTGGTAAAAAAAGGAATTGACTCTATTCAAAATGGAGCATTTGAAAAAGTAGTTTTATCAAGAAAAGAAATTACACAAGTTGATAATTTCGATATTGAATTGGTTTTTAGAAAACTACTATTTAATTACAAATCGGCTTTTAAATATTGTTTTTATCATCCTAAAATTGGTTTTTGGATGGGCGCAACACCAGAACAGTTTTTAAAAATTGACGAAAATTTAATTAAAACCGTTTCTTTAGCTGGAACACAATTAAACACTGGTTTAGAATTGATTAAGTGGCAAGATAAAGAAATTTCAGAACAGCAAATAGTTACCGATTTCATTGTAAATAATTTAAAATTTTTTTCAGAAAATGTAACTTATTCGAAACCTTATAATCAGCAAGCTGGAAATTTAGTGCATCTTAAAACAGACATTCAAGCTGAAGTTGAGGATAGGAATAGTATTTCAAATATTATCGATTCATTACATCCAACACCAGCTGTTTGCGGATTTCCAAAAGAGGTTGCCAAACAATTTATTCTTGAAAACGAAGGTTATAATAGAGAATTTTATGCAGGATTTTTAGGAGAATGGAATAAGGATTTTCAAACCTTTAAGGAAGAACAAACGGATTTATTTGTGAACTTGCGATGCATGAAAATTGAAAATAAAGAAGTAAATTTATATATTGGTTGCGGAATTACAAAAGATAGTAATCCTGAAAAAGAATTTATAGAAACACAAAATAAGTCTTTGACTATTAAAAGTGTATTGTGATATAATAGGAATTAGGAATTAGGAATTAGGAATTAGGATTTAGGAATTGGGATTTAGGAATTGGGATTTAGAAATTGGGATATAGGAATTAGGAAGTAGGATGTTGGAAGAAGGAGGTTAATTATACAACATTACATTATACAACAATACAATATACAACAATACAATATACAATATACAACAATACAATATACATTATTAAAATGAAACTAGATATATTAGCATTTGGCGCTCATCCAGACGATGTCGAATTGGGTTGTAGCGGAACTATTGCAAAAGAAATTTCTCTTGGGAAGAAAGTCGGAATTATCGATTTGACTCGTGGTGAATTAGGAACTCGTGGTTCGGTGGAAATTCGTAATTCGGAATCAGCTAAGGCTTCTCAAATTCTAGGTGTTTCTGTTAGAGAAAATCTTGATATGCGCGATGGTTTCTTTGTAAACGATGAAGCACATCAGTTGAAAATCATCGAAATGATAAGAAAATACCAACCAGAAATTGTGCTTTGTAACGCTATTGATGATAGACATATCGATCATGGAAAAGGAAGTAAATTAGTTTCTGACGCTTGTTTTTTATCAGGTTTGCGAATGATTGAAACAGAATTTAATGGTGAAAAGCAAAGTGCTTGGCGACCAAAAGTAGTATATCATTACATTCAATGGAAAAATTTGGAACCCGATTTTGTAGTTGATATTTCAGATTTTATGGAAGTTAAAATGCAATCAATTTTAGCATATGGCTCACAATTTTATGATCCAAATTCTAAAGAGCCAGAGTCTCCTATAAGTTCGAAAAATTTCTTAGATAGTGTAAAATATAGAGCCCAAGACTTGGGAAGAATAACTGGTGTTGCTTACGCTGAAGGATATACTGTAGAAAGATATTTGACAGTCAATAGCTTAAGTGATTTGAAATAATTTTTTTAAAATTTTCTTTGTAAAAAGAAAGTTTTGCAATACATTTGCACTCGTTAAAAATGGTGGTTGTAGCTCAGTTGGTTAGAGTAGCGGTTTGTGGTGCCGCGGGTCGCCGGTTCGAACCCGGTCAGCCACCCTTAATTAAAAAGCCTTGAAGAAGTTCAAGGCTTTTTTTGTTTATATAATATAAATGGTTATTCAGTAGCCATTCGTTTTAAAATTGCCCATTGTTTTAAGGCTGTTCGAGCATCTACTGCTGGATATCCTAAAACAGTTTTTCCTGCTTCAACATCGGCTGCAACTCCAGAACCAGCACCTATTATAGCTCTGTCACCAATAGTTAAATGGTCTTTTATAGAAGCACTTCCTCCAATCATAACTCCATTTCCTAAAGTTACTGAACCAGCAAGACCACTATTTCCTGCCATAATACAGAATTTCCCAAGTTTACTATTGTGTCCAATTTGAACTAAATTATCAATCTTACATCCATCACCAAGAATTGTTGAACTGAATTTGCCTCTATCAACACTTGAATTGGCTCCAATTTCTACATTATTCCCAAGTATTACATTACCAATTTGTGGAATTTTAGCCAATCCTCTTTCTGGACAAGGTCTAAAGCCAAATCCATCAGCACCAATGGTACAATTGGGATGTAAAATACAATAGGCACCAACATGACATCTTTCACGTACCACAGCTCCAGGCCAAATCACAGTATTGTTTCCAATAGTTGATTCGTCAAGAATGGTAACATTTGGATATAAAGTAACATTTTCGCCTAAAACTACATTTGGACCAACATAACAACCAGCACCAATTCTAGAACCATTTCCAATTTTTGCAGAAGCATCAATCGTAGCTGTTGGATGAATTTCGTGACTAAATTGTGGTGTTGGCGGTGCAAACATTTCAAGAACTTGAGACATCGCTAAATCGGCATTTTTTACTTTTATAAACACTCGATTTTCACCTGGTTCTATTGAAATATCTTGGTTTACTATGGCTGCACAAGCTTTTGAAGCAGCCCAATATTTTTCGTATTTTTTATTTCCAATGAAAGAAATTTCATTTTCAGTAGCTAGTTCTAATTGCTCTGGAGCAGTTATGGTGTTGGTTGTTGTCCCAATAATTTCACCATTTAGAATGGCATTAATTTCCTGAATTGTATAATTTTTCATTTAATTTGGTTTGGTTATAGCTTCCAAATTAAGTAAATAGTTTTCATATTCACTAATTATTAGTTAAATGCCTTATTTATTTTTGAAAATATTTTACTTTTGTTTCTATAATTTTAAAAGATGAAATATTTATTAATATTATTTTTAGCGCCAATCTTAACCTTTGGACAGATCGAAAGAGCCATTAAGCTTAAAGTTGCTGTGATGCAAAATTTTGTTTCCAAAGGTGCAGAAGGTGAAACTATGTTCTGGCAAACAAAAGGCAGAATTACTTTCGGAATTGTAAATTATACAGAAGAACAAAATCCAATTTTTAAGGATTTATTCATCAGTCAATATAAAGAATTACTAGTTATTTATAACAAAATGAATGTTTCCGAAGATGAAAGAGATACGGCTCTATACATTAAAACTTTGATTCGTCAAGAGCAAGATTATAGAAATCTACTTACTAAAGAACAACTGAAATTATATCTAGATAAATTAGCTTATTTCGAATTAAATAATCCACAAGCACACGATTCTTATTCGTCTTTATTTTTTTCAGAAAAATTATTAAAGGAATTTATTTCAAAATTCTAATACAAAAAAAGCTCCGACATTAATCGGAGCTTTCTTTTATAATCTATTTACCATCTTTATCAACGACAATTCTATCTTTTCTGTTGGCAATTTCCCAAGCTATTGTAAAAGCTAATTGGGTTCTTTTTGCTAATGCATCAAATTCAATTTTATCAACTTCATCAGTAGGTTTATGATAATCTGCGTGAGTTCCGTTGAATAAAAATATCGATGGAATTCCATTTTTAGCAAAGTTATAATGGTCGGAACGATAGTAAAAACGGTTTTTATCGTTTCTGTCATTGTATTTATAATCCAAAGTTAATTTGGTGTATTTATTGTTTACTGCTTCGCAAATATTGTATAAATCGGTTGAAAGATAATCGGAACCAATTACATAAACATAATTGTTAGAATCGGCATGTGCTTCATCACGACGTCCAATCATGTCAATATTTACATCAGCAACAGTATTAGCTAAAGGAAACAAAGGATTTTCAGAATAATATCTTGAGCCATGTAATCCGTGCTCTTCTCCAGTTACGTGAAGTATTAGTATGGAACGTTTTGGTCCGTGACCTTCTTTTTTGGCCTTCTGAAATGCTTGTGCAATTTCAATTAATCCAACAGTTCCAGAACCATCATCGTCAGCACCGTTATAGATTTCGCCATTTTTCATTCCAACATGGTCATAATGTGCCGATACAACTATAATTTCTTCTGGTTTTTCAGAACCTTCAATGAAAGCCCAGATGTTTTCTGAATCAGGTAGTTTAGGACTAAATCCTTTTTTCATATATTCAGAAGGCACTTTTTGGTAATAGCTATCAGCTCCTTTCGGAAAAGGAATTCCCATTTTTTTGTATTGTTCAATAATATAGTTTCCTGCTTTTTTTTGACCTTCACTTCCTGTATTTCTGCCTTCCATTTCATCGGATGCAATAACGGTGAGATTAACTTTAAGTTCTTCATCAGTGATTGAGTTAACATAGCTATTAACATCTAAGGGTTTAGTCGTTTTGGTAGATGGACTATTTTGAGTTCCAGAACACGATAATAGTATTAGCGCTAAACCTGTAATTATTATTTTTTTCATATTTTAATGTATGGTTATGAATGAATAGATTATAAAAAAGAGTAATACAAAAAACATCAAAATTGTATTTAGAAATAGAAGCAAACTACTTTTTATGAATGATGTTATTCGAGTACCTTGATAGAAATTTTTACTTGCTCTGTAAAAGTAATATATAAACCAAATAGGAATAATTAAGTTCAATGAAATATCAATGGTTTCTGTAACTCCATTTTCTCCAAATAGATAAATAAATTCAATTAAAAATGTTGAAATTAAAATTATTAAAAGCATGAAAGAAAAGTAATGCAAAGTAAAAATACCATGATCAAAATAGTACCATTTCTTTTTATCATAAAAGAGCCATAATAAAAAGGCAAATAAAGGCATGTAAATAAATAATGCTTTTGGAATGTTGCGTTTGAAAGATTCTATAAATGCAGGAATTATTTCTTCATTGTCTTTATTTTGAGTTACTTTCATTAACTTTCTTGCAAACCAATAACTAACAGGATGCAACTTTTTTTTACCATATTTTTGTATTGAATCCATCTCGTGTAAGGATTTGAATATTTGTCCTCCAAAAGAAAAATTAACTTGTTTGTCTTCCGATTTTTGGGTGTAAGTAAGTAGTGTATCGAATTCCTTTTGAGTTAGTTTTCCTTCTTTAAATAAGGATTTTAATTTTAATCCTTGTGGTGATAATTTTAGAGTATCTGCATTAAAAGTAGATGTATTATTTGTAATTTTAACCAATCCACCAGCAGTTTTTGTAATTTTTGGTTTGGTTTTAGCTTCATCAGCTTTTATCTCTTCAGCAATATTACTTGGTAAAAGTGAAATTAGAAAAAACGTAACAAAACTTATAAAAATATACAACCTAACAGGAGCAAGGTAAGACAATCGTTTTCCCGATAAATATTCTTTAGTTAATGATGCTGGACGTAATAAAAGATTTTTAATCGTTTTCCAAAAAGCATTTTCATAATGTGTTAAATCCTCAAAGAAGTGTATAAACAAATGATGAAAAGTTTTACGAGATTCAGTGTTTTCTTGACCACAATTCGGACAAAAGCGACCTGCAACAACGTGATTGCAATTCAAACAAGTTTTATCTTCTCTTAAAGGACTTTTGTGCGACATAAAGTAAACGATATTTTATGTTGTAAAGCTATTAAAAAAAATTAGTTTTACTTTTGATACTATAAATTAGTTATAAAATTTTATTTTTGTTACAAATACATTTAGAATATGCAATCAAAAGCCACAACTCCTGAACAATATTTAGCAGAACTTCCAGAGGATAGAAGAGAAGCAATGTCAAAACTTCGTGAAATAACGTTACAAAATCTTCCAAAAGGTTTTGAAGAGCAAATTAGTTATGGTATGTTGGGTTATGTTGTACCACATTCTATTTATCCAAATGGTTATCATTGTACACCTGAATTGCCTTTGCCTTTTTTTGCCATTGCTTCTCAAAAGAATTCCATAAACATCTATCACATGATGGTTTATTCTGATAAAAATCTACACGATTGGTTTTCGGCTGAATATCCTAAATATTGTAAATCAAAATTAGATATGGGAAAAAGTTGCATACGTTTCAAGAAAATGAACGATATTCCTTATGATTTAATTGGAGAATTACTTTCAAAAGTTACTGTAGAACAATGGATTTCTGACTATGAAAAAAACCTAAAAAAATAATAATGTTAGATATAGTAAAAGAAAATTATAGTGCCATTTTTGAAGAAAAACTTCTTGAAGAAATAGCCCAAGTAGCAAGAATCTACGATTTTAAGGAAGGAGATGTGCTGATTGATTTTGGTGATTATATCAAAAATATGCCATTATTATTGAAAGGCGCTATCAAAATTCTAAGAGAAGATTTTGATGAAGGTGAACTATTATTATACTTCATAGAAAAAGGAGATACTTGCGCGATGACAATGGCTTGTTGTCTTGGAGATACTAAAAGCGAAATTAAAGCCGTTGCCGAAACCGATGTGAAACTAATCATGATTCCAGTAAATAAAATGGAAGAATGGTTGGGAAAATACAAATCATGGCGCAATTTTGTTTTCAATAGCTACAACAATCGATTGAAAGAAATGCTAACAGCAATTGATAATTTGGCATTTATGAATATGGACGAACGTCTTTTGAATTATCTTTTTGAGAAAGCAAAAATCAATAAAACGAATCACGTTCAAAACACACATCAAGAAATTGCTTATGATTTGCATACTTCACGTGTAGTAATTTCAAGATTGCTAAAAGCTTTAGAAAACGAAGGAAGAATAAAATTGCATAGAGCTTCCATCGAAATTGTTGTATAATTGTAACAATAGTTACCCAATTTAAAAGTATAAATACGAACCTTTGTTCAGCAAAATTTAGTAAATGGAAATATCTCATATAATTGGATACATTTTAGCAGTTTTTGTTGGAATCACTCTTGGTTTGATAGGAAGTGGAGGATCAATTTTATCGGTTCCTATTTTGGTTTATGTTATGGGTGTTGAGCCTATTCTTGCAACAGCATACTCTTTATTTGTAGTTGGAACAACAGCGTTATTTGGTGGTGTTCAAAAGGCAAAACAAAAATTAGTCGATTTTAAAAAAGTAGTATTGTTTGGGGTTCCCACAATTCTAGCCGTATTCTTAACGCGTAAATTCATTGTGCCTAATATTCCTGAAGTTATCTTTTCTACAACTTCATTTACATTGCATAAATCGGTTTTGATAATGGTTGTTTTTGCCATTGTTATGATTGCTGCATCTATCAGAATGATAAAACCTTTAAAAGAAAAAATCATTAACGATGATTCTAAACTAAACTATATTGCAATTTTTTCTCAAGGACTTTTTATAGGATTGGTAGCAGGATTCGTAGGTGCTGGTGGCGGATTTTTAATTATTCCTGCCTTATTGTTTTTAGCAAAAACTCCAATGAAAATGGCCGTTGGAACATCACTTTTTATTGTTTCAGTTCAATCATTAATAGGTTTTATTGGTGATATTCGTCCAGAACAAAATTTGGATTGGAATTTAATTATAATCTTCACAATTTGCTCTATAATTGGTGTTTTTATAGGGAGTTATCTTTCTAAAAAAATCGAAGGAGAAAAACTCAAAACAGGTTTCGGATGGTTCGTTCTCGCCATGGGAATTTACATTATCATCAAGGAGACTTTCTTTGGTAACATCTGATATTTATCATATTTTCTAATTTTTTGTTCCTCTATTTTTGATAAAATTTTTATCTTATGAAATTAGAGCAAATTTATACCGGATGTATTGCAGAAGCTGCCTATTACATCACTTCCAATGGAGAAGCAGCAATTGTTGATCCTTTAAGAGAAACCCAACCTTATTTAGATAGATTAGAACGTGATAATGTAAAGTTAAAATATATTTTTGAAACCCATTTTCACGCCGATTTTGTTTCAGGTCATATAGATTTAGCCAAGAAAACTGGAGCTACAATTGTTTACGGACCAACCACAATGAAAACAGGTTTTGAAATGCACGTTGGAACGGATGGAGAAATTTTTAAAGTTGGTGGAATTAAAATCAAGCTTATCCATACGCCAGGTCACACTATGGAAAGTTCTTGTTTTCTAGTTTCAGATGAAGATGGAAAAGCGCAAGGTTTAATTTCTGGTGATACTTTATTTATTGGTGATGTTGGTCGTCCTGATTTAGCACAACACGTAATTGCCGATTTAACTCAAGACAAATTAGCACGTCATTTGTATCATTCACTTCGTACTAAAATTATGCCTTTATCGGATGATTTAATTGTGTATCCAAATCACGGTGCTGGAAGTGCTTGTGGTAAAAATATGAGTAAAGAAACTACAGATACACTTGGTAATCAAAAGAAAACCAATTATGCTTTGCAAGAAATGACCGAAGATGAATTTGTAGAAGCAATTTTAACTGGATTAACAACGCCACCACAATATTTTCCAAAAAATGTATTGATGAATATTCAAGGTTATGATTCTTTGGATTCTATTATGGAGAAAGGGCAAAAAGCATTTTCAGTAAATGAATTTGAAGTGCTTATTAACGAAACGAAAGTTTTAATTCTGGATACACGTAGAGCCGAAATTTTCGCAAAAGGATTTATCCCAAACAGCTTAAATATTGGTTTAGAGAGCAATTTTGCGTCTTGGGTTGGCGAATTGATTTTAGACATCAAACAAGAAATTATAATTGTTGCAGAAAATAATGAAAAAGTAAAAGAAGCTATTATTCGTTTATCGCGTGTAGGTTACGACAATGCCATTGGATATTTAGAAGGCGGATTTGAAGCATGGCAAAACGCAGGAAAAGAAATTAATATAGTTCACAGAATTACTGCTGAACAACTTGAAAAACACTGTAATCAAGAAAAACAAATTATTATTGATGTTAGAAAAGTTAGCGAATTCCAATCAGAACATTTGGTAGATGCAATCAATATTCCATTAAATGTTTTGCATAATCATTTAGCTGAATTTCCTAAGGAAATGCCATTCATATTGCATTGCGCAGGTGGTTATCGTTCTATGATTGCAGCTTCCATGTTAAAGCAAAAAGGGTTTGACAATTTTGTTGATGTCATTGGTGGTTTCGTAGCTATAAAAGACACCAATTTGGCTAAAACAAATTACGTTTGTCCTTCTACATTGTTATAGAAAAATTATTTAGTTTATTTTTAAAAAGCATCAGTTACTTAATTGATGCTTTTTATTTGTTAAAATGTAACAAAAGTTACGCTATTATCGTTCAAAACTGATTAATTTTACATTATCAAATTAATGATATAGGTATGATTATAGAACAAATTTATACAGGTTGTTTAGCACAAGGTGCTTATTATATTGAAAGTAACGGAGAAGTTGCTATTATTGATCCACTTCGTGAGGTGCAACCTTATGTTGATAAAGCTACTGCCAATGGAGGCAAAATAAAATACATTTTTGAAACCCATTTTCATGCTGATTTTGTTAGCGGACACGTTACGTTAGCTGAAAAAACCGGTGCTCCAATTGTTTTTGGACCCAATGCCAATCCAACTTTTGAGGCTCATATTGCTAAAGATGGTGAAGTTTTTCAACTAGGTGAAATAACAATTACATGTCTTCACACACCTGGACATACCATGGAAAGTTCTTGTTATTTATTAAAAGATAAAGACGGAAAAGACTACGCGCTTTTTAGTGGCGACACCTTATTTTTAGGTGACGTTGGTCGTCCTGATTTGGCTCAAAAAGCAGCCGATATGACGCAAGAACAATTGGCTGGAATTCTTTTTGATAGTTTACGCACTAAAGTGATGACTTTAGCAGATGACGTAATTGTTTATCCAGCGCATGGTGCCGGAAGTGCTTGCGGAAAAAATTTAAGTAAAGAAACTGTAGGAAGCATTGGTGACCAAAAGGTAACTAATTATGCACTTCGTGCCGATATGACACGTGTGGAATTTATAAAAGAAGTTACCGATGGTTTATTGCCACCTCCAGCTTATTTTCCTATGAATGTGAAGTTGAATAAGGAAGGTTATGGCAATGTAGAAGATATTGTAAGAGAAGCAAAAGCTTTTGACGCAAAAAAATTTGAATTAGTAGCTAACGAAACAGAAGCTTTGATTTTGGATGTTCGACACCAAGATGATTTTGAAAAAGGACATATTCCGAAATCAATATTTATTGGTATTGACGGACAATTTGCTCCTTGGGTTGGTGCTTTGATTTTAGACATCAAACAAGAAATTCTTTTGGTAACTCCAGAAGGTAGAGAAGAAGAAACTATCAAAAGATTAGCTAGAGTTGGGTATGACAACACTTTAGGTTATTTAAAGGGTGGATTTGAAGAATGGAAAAAAGCTGGTTTAGAATATGATACAATTACTTCTGTTACAGCACAAGTTCTGGAAGAGAAAATGGAAGAAAAGGTTCCAGTTTTTGACGTAAGAAAGCCAGGAGAATATGCTTCTGAACACATTTTAGACGTTCCTTCAACTCCTTTAGATTTTTTAAACGAACATTTAGCTGAGTTTCCTAAAGAAGAAGATTTTTATTTGCATTGCGCCGGAGGTTATCGTTCTATGATTGCTGCATCAATATTAAAAGCTCGTGGTTATCATAACGTAATCAACGTATTAGGTGGTTTTGCTGCCATAAGAAATACTGGAATTAAAACAACAAATTACGTTTGTCCATCTACATTGAAATAAATAAATAATGAAACAATTACTTTTTACCAATTGGCATTTTATGCGATTCCTTAGAGTAGCATTGGCTTTATTTTTATTTTATAATGCTTATCAAACGCACGAATGGTTTTTTATAGTTTTTGGAATCTTCTTTTTGTTTCAAGCCATTTTTAATATGGGTTGCGGACCAAATGGATGTAATGTAAATTACGATAAAAATAAATAATTATGAACGATTCATTTAAAGATATTATCAATTCTGACAAACCTGTTTTAATAGACTTTTTTGCCACTTGGTGCGGACCATGTCAAATGCTTGGACCAGTTTTAAAACAAGTTAAAGACAGTTTAGGTGATAGAGTTTCTATCATTAAAGTAGATGTAGATAAAAACCAAGAATTAGCTGCAATGCAACAAGTTCGTGGTGTTCCAACAATGATGTTGTATCAAAGAGGACAACAACTGTGGCGTCAATCAGGAGTTTTATCTAAAGAAGAAATTATTCAAATCATTCTAGAGAAAACAAATTAATAAATAAAAAATGGAAACAATTTTTGAAGTTGAGAATATAAAATGTGGTGGTTGTATGAACAGTATTAAAACAGCTTTATTAAAAATTGATAACGTAGAAGAAGTTACCATTGATAAAGAAATTGATACCATAGTTGTAAAAGGAACCGCGAATAGAGCAACAATTATTGCTAAACTAAATGAGTTAGGTTATCCAGAAAAAGGAGACAATACATTACTTCGTCAAGCCAAATCCTATGTGAATTGTGCTATTGGAAGAATGAGTGAGACTAAATAATATGACTAAAAAAGCAATTATTATAACAGCAGTTGGAGTTATCGTTGGAGCAATTGCAGGATATGTCTACTATCATTATGTAGGTTGCGCTAGCGGAACTTGTGCCATAACCTCTAAACCATTGAATAGCACATTATATGGTGCCTTGATGGGCGGATTGTTATTCAATTTATTTGTAAAGGAGAACAAGAATAAATAAAAGTTAATTTATTTTTGTTTAAGGAATAAAATAGTATATTTGGAACACTATTTGAAATAAATAAGTAAAGAAACATTAATTTTAAAAATATAAAAAAATGAAAAAAGTAGCATCAATGTTAGCTGTAGTAGCGTTTTTATTTTCAATGAATGTAAACGCTCAAGAGCCAAAACAAAAAAAGAAAAAAGCTAAAACTGAAAAAACAGCTTCAACAACAGAAGAAAAAAAATCTTGTAGTGAAGGTGAGAAAAAAGGTGGATGTTGTGCATCTAAAAAAGCAGCATAATTAGCTAAAATATTTTAAAAAAGCGTTCAAGAAATTGGACGCTTTTTTTTATGTAACATTTGTCACATTTTAAGTGAATTTTATTAGATAAATTTGTTCTATGAAATATTTTGCAATTTTATTATGCTTCTATTTTAATGCTTTAACGATACTTCCATCGGTTAAAGCTATAAAAATGCAATTTGCTCAAAAAGATCAAGTTTCATGCAATAAATCCAATTCTGATTGTGAACCAACTAAAGGTTGCGAAAAAGAAAAATGTCTTCTAAATTTCAACTTTAGTAGTTCGAGCTTTATTGTATTTGCTACAGCTTACAATTTTACAAATAATACTATTTTCATTCCTAAAAAAGAAAATAGTTTATACCACAAAAACTTCATTTCCAATTATAATGTAACTATCTGGCAACCTCCAGAATCGTTTTTAATGTCTTAAAATGAATGTAATTTATGAATTACAACAAATCAATTTAAAAATTTAAAACATATAAAAATGAACAAATTAGTTTCAATATTAGCAACACTAGCTTTCTTATTTTCAATGAATGTAAACGCTCAACAAGAGCCAAAACAAAAAAAGAAAAAAGCTAAAACAGAAAAGTCATGTTCTTCAGAAGAGAAAAAATCTTGTGGTGAAGGTGAGAAAAAAGGAGGCTGTTGTTCTTCTAAAAAAGCCGAAGAGAAAAAAGCGTAATTTTTTAATGTAATAGTAATGATTAGTGTCAGTTTTTAATTGGCACTAATCTTCTATTATACAATTTTAAAAATCTTAAAATGAAAACATTATATAAAATTATATTGCTTTTAATCTCAAGTTTTGCTATTTCACAAACTACTTTTGATTATCAGGTGCAATTAAATCCGATAACCATTCCGAATTTTCCCGGAATTCATTCGTATGCCTTTGCACAACATAACGGAAAATGGTTAATAATAGGAGGGAGAATCGACGGAATTCATGCACGCCAACCTTTCAATGCTTTTCCAGCGGCAAGTAATAATACCAATATTTATGTGGTTGATATTGCTACCAATCAGTTTTGGTCGGCTTCAGTAAATTCTTTGGCAACTGCTTTAAAAGAGCAACTTCAAGCGACAAATTTCAACTTTTACCAAGATGACACAACTCTTTATTTAGTTGGTGGTTACGCGTTTTCGGCTACAGCCAATGATCATATCACGTTCAATAAAATGACATCAGTTGATGTGCCAAATTTAATAAATGCTGTCATCAACGGAACTTCAATTGCTAGTAATTTCAAGCAAATGACCGATGAAAATCTGGCGGTCAATGGTGGACATTTAGCCAAAATTAATAATACATTTTACTTAGTTGGTGGGCATCGTTTTGACGGACGCTACAATCCAATAAACAATCCCACTTTTACGCAAACCTACACCAACAGTATCAAGAAATTTCAAATTGACAATTCAGGTTCGCAATTGAGTATTTCAAATTACCAAGTCGTTACGGATGCGGTTCATTTACACCGACGTGATTATAATTTGTTGCCTCAAGTTTTTCCTAATGGAGAATTGGGTTACACGATTTCATCAGGGGTTTTTCAAATCAATGTAGATTTACCTTTTTTGTATCCTGTGGATATTAAAGCGTCAGGACATGTTCCTCAAACGACTTTCAATCAATATTTAAGTAATTATCATAGTGCACATTCAAGTATGTATGATGCAACAACCAACAGAATGCACAATTTGTTTTTTGGCGGGATAAGTCAGTATTATTATAACGGAACCACTTTGGTACAAGATAATAATGTACCTTTTGTAAACACAATTAGTCGCACAACACGCTTTGCAGATGGTTCTTTGCAAGAATATCAATTGCCAGAAACAATGCCTTCTTTAAAAGGTGCAAGTGCCGAATTTATTCAAAACAAAGCATTACCACATTTTTCAAATGAAGTAATAAAGTTAGATGAAATTACAGCAAATGAATTTGTAATTGGTCATATCGTAGGTGGTTTGAGCAGTCCGACGCAAAATCCTTTTAGCGTGAATCAAACTAGTACAACTTCGGCAAGTGCAACAATTTATGAAGTAAAATTGATTAGAAATCAACCTTTGGGAGTTCAAGAAATCAACGGAAAAAATCCATTTTCTATGTCGGTTTCTCCAAATCCAACTCAAAATGGTGTTGTAAAAATTAACTTTAATATGGCTTATGAAACAACAATTGATTATTTCGTAACTTCATTAGACGGAAAAATTATTACAGATGGTGAAGTTTCAGATGCCAAACAAGGAGAAAATTCAATGAATTTTGAAATCGATGGCGTTGCAAATCAAACTGTTATCATAACTTTTATCTTTAATGATAAATTCTATGTTTCTCAAAAGGTAATAGTTAACTAAATAAATCACACTATTTATTCAAAAAGCGTTCAAGAAATTGGACGCTTTTTTTGTAACATTAGTTACTCTGTAACATTTGTAACTGTAAAGCCATTTTTACCGTTCTACTTTTGCTTTATAATTCAGATATAAAATTATGAAGAAAATAAGTTACATCATTTTTACAGGAACAATTTTGAGTTCGGTTTTTGGTTTTAGTCAAGATACTTTGTCTATTTCTAAAGGAGAATTATCTCAGAAACTATCCGAAAAGAATTTACAAATAAAAATTGCTGAAAAAACCTATCAATCAGCAAAGGCAGATTACAATCAATCCAACGCGCTATTTTTGCCCAACATCAATGTGTCGCATACCGGAATTTCTACAACCAATCCATTGATGGCTTTTGGTTCTAAATTGAATCAAGAAATTTTGACTATGGCAGATTTCAATCCAGCGTTGTTAAATGATCCAGCTAAAACGCAAAACTTTGCTACCAAATTTGAAATCCAACAACCTTTAATCAATATTGATGGTTTGTTTGAAAGAAAAGCTGCAAAATCTAAAATGGAAGCCTACCAATTGCAAACCGAACGTACTAAAGAATATTTAGAATTAGAAGTTTCAAAAGCGTATATGCAATTGCAATTGGCTTACAGAGCAGTAAAAGTTTTAGAAAAAGCAAATGTAACAGGAAAAGCCAATTTGAAATTAGTTGATAATTATTTCAAACAAGGAATGTTGCAAAAAACCGATTTGCTGAACGTTCAAGTTCGAGTAAATGAAATCGCAAATCAATTGCAATATGCTAAAAGTAATGTGCAAAATGCGTCCGATTATTTAGCTTTTTTATTGAATGAAGATAGTAATGGAAAAATCTACAAACCATCGGAAGAATTAGATAATGCAATTGTAATTGAAGAAATAAACACTTCATTATCAGATAATAGAAAAGATATTCAAGCGATGAGTAAATCGTCTGAAGCTTATGCTAAAATGTTGCAATCCTCTAAAATGGCTTTTTTACCAAGATTAAATGCTTTTGGAAGTTATGAATTGTACGACCAAAACTTTTTAGGAACGGCTGCTAAAGGATATTTAGTTGGAGCACAACTTTCATGGAATGTTTTTGATGGATATAAATCGATTGGAAAATTTCAAAAAGCCAAAGCTGAATCACAAAAAGCCGAGGTTGAAAAAGACCAATACAAAAAGCAAAGTCAGTTGGAATTAAACAAAACCAATCGTCAATTGAAAGATGCCGAAAATAAAGTAAATCTGTCAAAATTAGCATTGGAACAATCGCAAGAAGCTTATAGAATTCGTCAAAACAGATTCACACAAGGATTAGAAAAAACAACCGATTTATTGCAATCAGAAACCCAAATGATTCAAAAAGAAATGGAGCATTTGCAATCGGTTTTTGAATATAATTTCACTAAGCAGTATTTGCAGTTTTTAACGAAGTAAAAGAGTATTAAGATTAGAGTATTAAGTATTAAGACAATAGAAAATATTATGAAGAAAATAATAACCATCCTAACCCTTTCAACTATCTTATTCGTATCATGCGGAAAAGAAACGAAAGAAGCAACCAATAACGAACCAGCCATTGCAGTTCAAGTAAGCGGAATTTCAGCAGATTCTAATGCGCCATTTGTAACCGCAAGTGGTAAAATCGAAGCCGAAAACAGTGCCAATGTTTCAACCCGAATGATGGGTTATGTTACTAAAGTTCACGTAAAAGTGGGACAAAAAGTAGGAGCAGGACAACTTTTAGTTAGTGTAAACAACACCGATTTGCAAGCCAAAAAAGCACAAGTTGATGCTTCAATTCTACAAGCAACTGCAGGTTATAATAATGCGAAAAAAGATTATGATCGTTTTGTAGCCTTGTTTGCACAACAAAGTGCTTCTCAAAAAGAATTAGACGATATGACTTCGCGTTACGAAATGGCAAAAGCAGGTTTAGAAGGAGCAAGGCAAATGCGAAACGAAGTAATGGCGCAGTTCTCTTATTCTAATATTACCGCTCCATTTTCAGGAGAAGTGACCAATACGTTTGTAAAAGGTGGCGAAATGGCAAATCCAGGAATGCCTTTAGTAAGTATTGAAGGCGCTTCTAGAATGCAAGTAACTGCAATGGTTTCTGAAAGTGATATTTCAGAAATTAAAAGTGGAATGACAGTTAAAGTGTTAGTAAAATCAATCAACAAAGAAGTGGCAGGAAAAGTTTCTGAAGTAAGTGGTTCGGCTAAAAACACAGGTGGACAATATTTAGTGAAAGTCACCTTGAACGCAAATGACAAAGCCATTTTATCAGGAATGTTTGTGAATGTCCAATTCCCAATTGCTAACAAACCAAAAACGATTGAAAGTTTACAGTCAGATAAAGTAATGGTGCCAGAAAGTGCTTTGGTAAAACAAGGACAACTAACAGGAATTTACACCATAGCTGGCGGAAAAACAGCCATTTTAAGATGGATAAGAACCGGAAAATCATTCGGAAGTCAAGTAGAAGTTTTATCAGGATTAGCTGCTAACGAGCAATACATCGTTTCAGCAGAAGGTAAATTGTATAACGGAGCAAAAGTTAGTATTCAGTAATCAGTCACAGTATTCAGTCGCAGTGTTCAGTCAAGTGTCACACTGAGCTTGTCGAAGTGCTTTTAAATATAAGTTTTCAGTTTTTAAGCATTGCCTTTTAAACTCATAAACTTCTAAACTCATAAACTAAAAAAAATATGCAAGAAGGTATATCAGGTAAAATAGCCCATTTTTTCATCAACTCTAAATTAACCATTCTTTTGATGGTTGGATTGATGATTATTGGTGTATATAGTTCGTTCTTAATTCCGCGTGAAGAAGAACCGCAAATCAATGTTCCAATGGCCGATGTTATGATTGGTTATCCAGGAGCAAGTCCGGCAGAAGTAGAAAGCCGTGTTATAAAACCATTGGAGAAAGTATTGTCCAACATCAAAGGCGTAGAGCATTTACATAGTATGGCTATGAATGGTCAAGCCATGATTATTGTGCAATTTTATGTAGGTGAAGATTCAGAACGCTCGTACGTTAAATTGTACGACGAGTTGATGAAAAACGAAAACATGTTCCCAAAAGGAGTTTTCAAACCTATGGTTAAAACACGTTCGATTGACGATGTTCCCATGATGGGATTGACACTTTGGAGCGAATCATTAAACGATTTTGAAATTCGTCAAATTGCCGAAGAAGTAACTTCTGAAATAGAAAAAGTAAAAGATGTTGCCATCACCAAAGAAATTGGCGGAAGAACTCGTGAGCTAAAAGTAGTTTTAGACAAAGATAAAATGGCCGAAAATGGTGTGGATGCTTTGGGTGTTATGCAAATGATTCAAGCCAATAATGGAAGTTCTCAATCAGGTAGTTTTGTTTCAAATGATAAAGAATATTTACTTACTACAGGGCAATTTTTATCCACTTCAGAAGATGTTGAGAATTTGGTTGTGGGTGTAAATGCCAATATGCCAGTGTATTTAAAACAAGTCGCTGCTGTTCAAGACGGACCTTCAACACCAAGAAGTTATGTGTCTTTTGGTTACGGAAAAGCCAATGAAAAATTTACTAAAAACAAATCAGAATATCCAGCTGTTACTATTTCTATCGGAAAAGTAAAAGGTGCTGATGCGATGAAAATTGCCGATAAAATACTTGAGAAAGTTGATGGTTTGAAGAAAACTTTAATTACCGATGATGTACATGTGGAGGTTTCTCGTAATTATGGTGAAACTGCTTCTCACAAAGTAGGAGAATTGTTGATGCACTTAGGAATTGCGATTATTGCAGTAACACTTTTAGTTATGTTAGCTATGGGTTGGCGTGGTGGATTAGTGGTATTCTTTTCTGTGCCACTAACGTTTGCTTTGACCTTGTTTGCTTATTATATGTTGGGTTATACGCTTAACAGAATCACGCTTTTCGCATTAGTTTTCGTGGTCGGAATTGTAGTGGATGATAGTATTATCATTGCCGAAAACATGCACCGCCATTTCAAGATGAAGCGATTACCATTCAAACAAGCCGCTATTTTTGCGATTAATGAAGTTGGAAATCCTACCATTTTAGCAACGTTTACCGTTATTGCAGCAATTCTTCCAATGGCGTTTGTGTCAGGAATGATGGGACCTTATATGAGTCCGATGCCAATTGGAGCTTCTATTGCGATGTTGCTTTCATTGTTTGTGGCTTTAACTGTTACGCCTTATTTGGGGTATCATTTATTACACGAAAAGGACGAACAAGAACACAAAGCTGAACAAGGATTAGAAACGTCTTGGATTTATAGAGTTTACAACAAATTGGAACGTCCGTTTTTAGAAAATTCTACCAAACGTAGAGTGATGTTGGGAATTACCGTTGTTTTGTTGGCAGGTTCAGTTTTGATGTTTTTCACCAAATCTGTTTTGGTAAAAATGTTACCTTTTGACAACAAAAACGAATTCCAAGTGGTAGTTGATATGCCAGAAGGAACTACGTTAGAAAGAACGGCAGCCGTTACTCAAGAAATCGCTCAATATCTAACAACCATTCCAGAAGTAGTGGATTATCAAAATTACATCGGAACTTCTGCACCTATTACGTTCAACGGATTAGTTCGTCATTACGATTTGCGTGGAGGAAGCAATATGGCTGATATCCAAGTGAATCTGTTGCACAAAGAAGATAGAGATTTACAAAGTCATGATATTGCCAAATTGGTTCGTCCAGAAGTGCAAAAGATTGCTAAAAGATATGGAGCGAATGTCAAAATTATCGAAGTGCCACCAGGACCACCAGTTTTATCAACATTGGTTGCCGAAATTTACGGTCCAAATTATAAAGATCAAATTGCAGTTGCCAATCAAGTAAAAGGTATTTTAGAAAAAACATCTGATATTGTTGATGTCGATTGGATGACCGAAGATAATCAAACCGAATATCGATTGGAAGTTGACAAAGAAAAAGCAATGCTTAACGGAATTGCACCACAACAAGTAGTTGGAAATCTGACTTATTTGTTGAAAGAATATCCAGTTTCAAATTTATATGACGAAAATTCTAATAACAGTGTTGGAATTGTATTGTCTCTTGATGACAAAGACAAAACATCGTTGCAAGATATTCAGAATTTAAAAATTAAAGGAAGTCAGGGTAATGTAGTTCCAGTTTCTGATTTGGTAAAAGTCGTTGCTGATACTTTGCAGAAAACGATTTACAGAAAAGACCAAAAACGTGTAGTGTATGTAACAGCAGATATGGCAGGAACATTAGAAAGTCCGGTATATGCTATTTTGGGAATGAACGAAGAATTGCAAAAAATGAAGTTGCCAAAAGGTTACAAAGTCAACGAATTGTATATGGATCAACCATCAGACGAAAGTGATTTCACGGTAAAATGGGATGGAGAATGGCAAATTACATTAGAAGTGTTCCGTGATTTAGGTGTAGCATTTGCGGTTGTAATCGTGATTATTTATATGCTGATTGTAGGTTGGTTTCAAAATTTTAAAACACCTATGGTTATGATGATGGCGATTCCACTTTCGTTAGTCGGAATTGTATTTGGACACTGGTTACTAGGAGCTTTTTTCACAGCAACATCTTTTATTGGGATGATTGCTTTGGCAGGAGTAATGGTTAGGAACTCGGTCTTGCTAATCGACTTTATCGAAATCCGACTGAATGATGGAGTTCCATTAAAACAAGCTATTATCGAAGCAGGAGCAGTGCGAACCACACCAATCTTACTAACAACAGGAGCCGTTGTAATTGGAGCCGTAATCATCCTATTCGATCCAATTTTCCAAGGATTAGCGATTTCATTAGTTTTTGGAGCTATCGTTTCAACAATTCTTACTTTGATTGTAGTACCATTAATCTACTACATCACAGAAAGAAAAAAATGGGAGAATAATTAGTGGTCAATGGTCAGTGTTCAGTATTCAGTCAATTGTCACACTGAGCTTGTCGAAATGCATTTTAAATATAAGTTTTAGTTTTTAAGCTATGCCTTTAAACTCTTAAACTTTTAAACTCTTAAACTTTTAAACATGAAACTATTATTAATAACAGCAGTAGCTGAATTTGAAAAAGAAGTAAAACAAATTCTAAAAAAAGCGCAAGTCAAAACGTTCTCTTATCGAGAAGTTACAGGCTACAGAAATACGTCAGAAGATGCTATTGAAAGCAATTGGTTTGGAACAGAAATGAACGAAAATGAATCCATAATGTTTTACGCCTTTGTAGAAAAGGAAAATGTTGATATAGTTTGTAGTGCTATAACTGAATTCAATGCAAAACAAGAAACCTTATCCCACATCCATTCCGCCATTCTAAACATCGAAAAATCTAATTAGAAAAATATCTAAAATCTAATATTTAATATCTAAAATCTAATATTAAAATGAAAACAAGAATTATTCATGCCGTTGCAGGAACTTTTATCCTTATCAGCATACTTTTATCTTTATATGTAAATCAAAATTGGTTGTGGTTTACTGCCTTTGTCGGTGCTAATCTTTTACAATCATCCATTACAAAATGGTGTTTGATGGCCGATATTTTGACTAAATTAGGAGTGAAAGATTAAATCAATTAATTGCTTTGAATAAAAAATGGTTCTCTTAGTGGGAACCATTTTTATTATTTATTCATTACTTCTTTTATTTGCTTTAAGTAGTATTTCTTTACCACAGCGGTATCACCACTTAAATCAGAAATACTTCTTTTTCTTTCGTTGGAAATAAAGATGAAAAAACTTGTAAATAACAAAGCGTTAATGCAAATCATTTGGATATAAAACATACTTGAATTCATGCTTTGCAAGTATTCCGATTGCTTCATCCAACTCAAATCATTGTATACTTTTGCATCGGCTTTGCTTACTGCAAATAGGGTATTAATTATCGCAATAAGTCCAAGTAGTAAATTGGGTAAGTATCTTCTAAAGGCGTCACTATAGGTTATAGCATCACCATTCATTTTTAATATATGCAATCCTAAAGCAAGTTTGCCTGGCGTAGCGCCAAATCGGGCAGGGAAGTAGATGTGGTAGAAAATAGTAATAGCATTACTAACCAAAATACCTGCATAGACATTATTTAGATCCATACTATTAAAAACAAAAAATCCGACAGATATTGGAGCAAGGATTATTCCATCAAGGAGTAAAGCCGCAAATCTATAGCCAAAGTTACCATAAATACTGTCGTAACTTCCTTCTAAATGAACAGGTAATTGCTTGTCTTCCATGAGATTGTTGATGTAAATGAAATAGTTTTTTTAGTACTATTGTGTACTTCAAACCTATTTATTTTTTTTGAATAATACAACATTTGTTTTTTGTATCTTTAGTTTTTAAAAATCTGCAAATGAGTAATTTTATTTCTATCATGAACTTAAGAGCCAATAGAGCCATGCCTTTGAAAAGCGTGCTCCATGATACAAAAAAATTTACTCTATTGTATTTCGAACCGATGGAAGCCAAACCGCATCCAGAATGTATTAAAATTAGCATCACAGAAGAAGAGTATAGCGAAGAATTTACTATTAATCTCAATTACAATGCAACTTTAAAAGCTTATGATTTTCATCAAGTCAATAGAACGTTTTATCCTAAATGTCAATCCATAAAGGTTGAGGTTGTAGTAAATGAGGAAGATATAGATAAAGACCTTAAATACAGTTTTACGCTAATTATAAAAGAAGATAGTGACGACGACGGTGATGGTTATTTTATCAAAAGACCAAAATCTTCACCAGGAAAAACAGTAAGTTCTAAACACCTTGAAAAAGTAGAATAAAAAAAGCCCCAAAAAAAGATATTTGGGACTTTTCAACAAAAAACTAACCTGAAAAAATATTTTTTATAAGGAATGTTAACCCTTACTTACATTGTTTTAGCTTAAAAATGATTTTTTTTTAACTAAAAATATATTATCTTAATACATATTTATAAACATAGCTACATTCACTTTCTGTATCAGAATCAGACATCAAATGATACTTTCTTTCCCAAATTGGGATTCTAACATGAAACATTGGTCCCCACCACATTCTAAATCTGGGTCTAGGACAACATTTAAAACTAAATTGTGGGCCATAAACATCAAAGTCAATATATTCACCTTTTGTAATTTCTTCTGGTAAATTAAGTACTGCAGGATTTATGAATCCTTTTGAGAAAACTCTATTGTCTGTTATTACCAAACTTTCCTCCCAATGCCTCCCATTTGCATTATGATAGTCATAATTTAATGATTTAAATCCAGAAGTGCTATTATGAAATGAAGGGTTATATCCTTCAGAAATACTTTTACCCCTTGGGCCTCTATAATGATCAGAAGTAGATTGTAAAAAAGAAAAGTGATTTGGTAATCTATTTTCTGGATTTGATATGAAAGGTATTGATAAAACAGGCTGAACCATTCCTGTTGGAGATAGATATGCAGTACTTGTTCCACCAACAAACAAAGGAGAACAAAACAAAGTCTGATTTAGAAAGTATTGATTTGCTCTAGTGCCTATTCCATGGTTAATACCAAGGTCATATAATTTGTAAATTCCCGGTTGTCTTATATAACCTACAGGATTTCCACCTGTTTCAAACCAAGGATTTGCAGATTGGCTACCCATTGTTAAAACACCATCATCCAACCCTGGATGTATAGCAACATTCATTAGAGGAACTAATTCTGGTACTCCAAAGGAGTGTCCTCCTGCAATGGTTATTGTTGAAATTGGTGAAGTACTTATAATTGGCATCCATACTGCAGTAGCAACTGATGGTTGAAGATCAATCAAAATGCTGCTTAAAGTTACTTTACTCATTTCGAGTCCATCAATAGAAAAATCCTTGCAAGCTGTATTTGAAGCAAATAATGTATTTACTACTGGTATAGTTTGTGAGGCTACATAAATTGAAGCCATTTTACTTCCTCTAAATGCAGCATGAAGTCCAATATGTAATTTTATATTGTTTGGTATAAACCCAATATTTCCAAATCTTTTTTTAATAATAGGGTCATATTTAGATTTTTCAGCTAACGACATTGCAATATCTGTAACTAAACCTCCTGTAGAATGAGAAATAATTACTGCATCTCTGCCAAAACATTTATTTTCTCTTATATCTCCTTTTACAAAATCAACATCTGCTCCATCATTCATAGCATCCTTAATTTGTGTTAAAATTGAGTGTGCTGCTACATCTGCTCTTTGAGAGCAATTATAAGCAACAACTAGTACTCTATTATTATATCCTTTATTTCGTAGCCATTCTTGAATATGATCTTTCCATGTATTCGTTGCTAATGTTTTATAATAACCTTTCCCATAAAATGCTGACTTATCTTTTGGCCAGTCTTGTTGCGCATCTTTCATTTCTGAAGCACGCTCACACAGATGGGTAAGATTTAATCCATGTACAAAAATAATATCTCTACCACTGAAAGGTAAATTTGCATTAGGAGTATAAGATCTTTCACATGTTTGATTTTTTAATCCTCCTATTGGTTTTAATTTAGTTTCTGAAGAATTGTCTTTATATTCCGTTTTCAATATTTCTTCTAGCTCTTCAACACTAATATTAATGCCTAATTCTTTTAAGGCATCATTAGCATTATATTTTAATATTGATTCAGGAATTTCACCTCCTATTGAAGCACATTCATCATTTGGTTTATAAAAAGAAGTTGTCCCATCATATCCTTCGTATAAATCAATTAGTTTACCATTTTTTGTTTCATAATATGTTGTATCAATTTTTCCAGCATTTAGGGTTAAATCGTCAGGTATAATTACTTTACCTTCTTCATTATAACTATAATCATCACATGATGCCTTATCGTTTGTTTCTTGTAAACATATTTTATCTATTTCAAAGCAAGCTGATAATTCTTCTGATTCCGTGCTACAATAAATTGCGATATTTTGAAAATCTTTAATAGGAGTCCATACTGGCAAAGAGATTGTTATCCATTCTTTTGATTTTATTTTACCAGACCATCCAATTTTAGAAACCGTTGAGCTTGGAGAAGGATGAATACCTGATGAAGGTAAAGTTCCGTTAAACGCAACTGCATTTACATAAACATAATCGATGTTTTTCATTTCGTTACAAATTTTAACACATGCAGTTAATCTGTAGTGTTTTCCTTTTAAAATATTTACATTTTGTGCAATAGCATCACCGTTTTTATTACTTCCAGTTATCATCATATAATTAGGTGTCCCACATCCATCTTCTGAGTTAACAACATAAGGACTTCCATATGCATTTAGCCAATTACTTGACTTTCCTCCATTTCCAAGTTTTCCTTTAATCGTATTCTCCATAAAATCTCCGTTTTTGATAATGCTATTTTGACAACAAAGTACTTCACTAGTATCAAACGGCAATTTGTAGTCAATTATATAAAATGGAAGAGGCATTGAAATATATGTCAATATATTATTTTCATATTGTTTCACCTGCCAACCATAAAGTTTTCGCATCTCTAACTTTTGAAAGTTTTGAGGAAATGTTAGGATGTTATTTTTCAAACCTTTAATATTTACGATTATTCTTCTTTTGTCAAAATCATCCATTGTAGTATCTGTTAAATTCATTTCGACCAAAGTAAATTCGTATGTAATAATAGCCTTAGGTTTCAATGATTTTAGAGACTCCCATTGAAAAGTTGGTGTTGATGTTTTACTGGGACAGTAGGGTGTTGGAGAAATCAATTGGATTGCTGTTGTATCAACACTAATTTTACTAGAAATGTTTTTTGCATCAAGTTTCTTTATATCCTTGTATATTTTTTTAGGATTAGTTTGTCCTATTCCGTTAGTTGCCATTAGTATTAATGGAATTAAAAAAAGCATCTGATAAATTATTTTTTTCATGTTTAAATTATTTAAGTTTAAATGATACACATTTATTATTACTTATTAGTAATAATATTATTTGATGAATTTGTAATTTTTAATAATTTAGTTAGCTTTTGGTGGAGTAGGCATATCACCAGTACATCCAGCACCTTGACATCTATAGCAAGGTGCTCCATGGCAATCCTGATCTGCAATATTTATCGCTAAACCAATTGTGGCTCCATTACTTCCGTATCCACCAATAATACGTAACCATTTACCTGTTTTAGATAGTAATGCTAATTTATAGCTCGCATTCACCTGCCACATTCCCACAACACTTTTATCTTTAGCTTCATATACTGTTTCTAGAAATAAATCTTGTTCATAAGCATCTACTCTGATGTAGTTGGGTGATGGGTTAATCCCTATACCTGCCATAGCATTGAATTCAAATTGATGTTTTTTTCCTAATCTTATGCTTGGTCCAGTCATTACTGAAATTTGTGACCATGATATAGAACCCGGTGGATCTGGAATAGGAATGTATCTTGGTGGTGTTTTTCGTTTTCTAGT
>LNDX01000025.1 GCA_001464475.1 Flavobacteriaceae bacterium Ga0077528
AACAATCCGTTCATTTAAGTTTAATCGTCTGCGTAATTTTTCCATAATTCAACAAAGATAAAATTTATCATTTGTTGCATTAAGTTATTGAATTCGTCGTTTTCTCATAGTATTACTGCCAACGTTCCCGCGCTTGGCGTCAGTTGCGAACTTCGGAACTGATTATTTTCCATTAAGAAAATATTTCTTGCGAAACGGAACGTGAATTTACCACAAAATTCGCAATTGCGCCAAACGTGTGTTGGCAGTAGGTTTTTTTATTTCATTTCATTAATTTTTACTTTGGTATTACTTGTGCGATTTTGATTAAACTTTAAATTAGAACTTTTCTCAATATAGAATTCTATTTTTTTATTTACTCGCTTTGTATTTACAATTATATTTGGCTGGTCTTTTTCAAAGTATATTTCTTTATCAAAATTTAGTTTGTATGGCTCATCTTTATAATATGTCTCATAATTTGTTACTAAATAATACGAAAATTCTACTTCGTTTTCCTCATTTGAATACTCTCTTTTTAATTTATTTTTAGTAGTAAAGATTATTGTTGGAAAATAGAAAGAACCTACTACAAATTTATGATGACCAAATAATTCAATTTGATTTTTTTCTGTATTAACTTTATAATTTATTATATCAAAATCATTTTTATCTGTTTCAAAGTAGTGAACTTGTATATTTGATAATGATATTTTTGAATCAAATGTAATAGTAATGGAAAAACTATTTTCAGCACCTTTTTGAGCTAAACAAAGTTCTGCTAAAAGTAACATAAAAAATATAATAAATTTTCTCATTTTTTTTTTCAATTTGGTTTCTAGATTATTCTCGGTTTTTTCAAACTTACTGCCAACGTTTTGCGGCTTGGCGTAGTGGCGGATTTACACCACTAATGTTGATACGAAGCACACAGTTCAAATTTACGAAAAACTGTCATACGAAGCACGTCAGCCGCCATTACGCCAAACCGCTGTTACCAGCTGGCGTTCTGTCTTCAGTGTCTTGGAAATAAGGTCTGATAAGTGTTTTGCTGGCCGTTTACTGCTTTTGTGTCGGCTGAGGGTTGGCGGGTTTAAAAATTTTAAAAGGAAGGAAATTTTAAAAAATAATTTTTCGGTCGGGAAAGGTGGAAGCTCTTTTGCAATTTTTGGATTGAGCATTGGCTTGTGTGAATTGCAAATGTGCTTACAACTGTGGGTTGGCTTCTTTGTTGTCATTCCAATAATAGCTGTCTGGATAAGGTCGTCTGCCAAATATTGCAGTTCCAACACGAATAATCGTTGAGCCTTCTTCAATGGCTGTTTCTAAATCGTTACTCATTCCCATTGATAAATCGTAAACAGGTAAGTCTTTTTCTAACATTCGTATCTGAATGTTCTTTAGTAATTGAAAGCACTTGCGAACTTTTTCTGTTTCCGCAGAAAAAAGTCCGATGGTCATTAAACCTTTAATATTTAGTCTGTCAAGTTGTTTAACTTGTTGAGCAAAGGTCAAAGCATTTTCGGGTGAAATACCATACTTACTTGCTTCATAAGAGGTGTTAACTTGGATAAAAATATCTAAGGTTCTATTTTCAAATTCTAATCTCTTTTGCAATTTTTCAGCTAATTCCAACCTGTCAACCGATTGTATGCAGTCAGCATATTTAATAACTTCTTTGATTTTATTAGTTTGAAGATGTCCTATGAAATTGGTTTGGTGTGGTGTGTTTTTCAGTTCTTCATATTTGCCTTTCAGCTCTTGTATTTTATTCTCTCCAATCAGTGTTTCTCCTGATTCAATTGCAGTAATAATATTTTGAGCCGAAACAGTTTTAGTTGCTAATAGAAGTTTAATATCATTGAAGTTTCTGCCTGAAAATTCGGCTGCATTTTTTATTCGTAGTTTAATATTGGCTAAATTTTCAACAATTAAACTCATAGCTGCAATTTGTGTTCCGGACAATCTATTCTCAATTCGTTTTCGGCAAGTTGACTTTTCAAAAGTTTGCAGTAGTGAACACCTTTTTCAAGTTGATAGTTAGAGCAAGAAAAACACATTCTTTGAATAGTGATGATGCCTGATTTGTTTAGGTCATAAATCAATTTCAGCAATCCATTAAGCATTATTGTTTTTTGTTCCTGTGTCAGTTTTTCAATGGGTTGTTCTAATGATGAAGCAAATAATGATGCCTTCTTTGCTATTTTCTTTCCTTCATTTGTGAGTGATAGCGAAAAACTCCTAGTATCAATGGGGTCAGTCTCCTTGGTTACTAATTCTTTTGAAAGCAAAATTTTTACGCTATCGCTTATTGTAGCTTTTGTCATATTGAACTCATCAGCCAAATATCCTACTTTACACTTTTCCAGCGAGTGGAAATAAATGAAAATTAAAATTTGAATTTGTATCGGACTTAATGAGTTTTCTTTGCTTTCATTCCAAAGTAATACTCTGAATGCTTCAGAAATTCGTTCCAAAGCCACAACAATGCGACTTTCAATTTTTTGGTTTTGCTCGTTTAAGTTAAAAGAGGAATGTTTCATTTATTTACAATTTTCCATCTCAATAATGAAATACCCTTTTTGTTTGATTTCCACTTCCCATTGGGGCCGCACTGTTTCGATGTGGCAGAATCGACATTCTTTTGATGTTAAGGGTTGACCTTCTTGTCCTTTGGTTTTTAAATATTCTCTACCATAACCGTAAATTACGGTTGTGTCTTTAATTTCTTCGGGTGCGATAATGTCGAAGTGCATTATGCTACCATCTTTTTTTGTTACATAGGTGTCCCAAACTGCTACTTCCATTGTTTTTGTTTTATTGTTTTGTGCGCTTGTTGATAATGCTAAAAGCGCAAAAGTTATTATAAATAAAGGTCTCATTTTATTTTTCTTGATTTCATTTTATTCATTTGCTTTTTTGCTGGGTCAACTAACCACTTTATACTTCTTGAAAATCTACCGTCAGTAGGGTATTTACGATGAGGAGTTATGTTGTTAAAAACAAGGGCTACTATAAGCATAATTGAAACACCTGTTAATACAGGAGACAAAACATATAAATACCCAAGTGATACAATTTTGCTTGTGCCTAATACCGCTATCAAAGCAGTAGCCCCGCCCGGTGGATGAAGTGTTTTTGTGTATTGCATTGCCAAAATCGAAATGGAAACAGCCAAAGGCGCACTTAACCAAATAGGTTCAGGAATTATCTTATAAATTGATACTCCTATTAAAGCACTAATTAGATGACCGCCAATTAAATTTCTAGGTTGAGCAAGCGGACTTTGAATGGCTCCATAAATTAATACAGCAGTTGCTCCAAACGACCCAATTAGAAAAACATTCTCGAAATGTTCTAAATAGAAACTTTGTATAAATCCAATTGCAGCAATGCCAATAAAAGCACCAAGAAATGACCAAAATGCTTCCTTGCTATCAACAAGAGTTTCTTTATAAATAATGTATTTACTTATCCTGTAGCTTCTTTTGACTTTTTCCTTTATCATAAATTAAAATTGCCCTGCAAAGATAGGAATCCTAACAATGCAGGGCAATTTTTTTTAACCTTTTACGTCAGCCATAGACGCACCAAAATTGATGTGTAAAACATTTCCGTTTGGTGTCACCAAAGCTGGAACAGATTTTACACCTGCTTTTTCCGCTTCCGCAATTCGGTTACGGTCTTCGCCAATGTGAACGATTTCTACATTAGTTGCACCAATTAGGTTAACGATGTCGTGTTCTGCACTCACGCATACTGGACATCCTGCGTGATAGAAAATTGATTTTGCCATTTGTTTAATTATTTTATTATGGTTGGCATTATTGCCGCTGCAAATATAGTAAGGAATCCTTACTGTGCAAATTATTTTAAAGTTTTTAATGCGTTCAGTTAGATTGTTTTATCTGGATTTTGAAAAATGCTTCAATTTTCTTCTAAAACCGAAACTATTGCCCCGTCCAGATATGCCGAAACTAACAATTGACAAGAAAGTCGAATGCTTGGATTATCTTCAAAACCATATCTTGCAAGTGTTACAGGTTCATTCCTATCTTTTATTACTGAACTTCCTTGTAATTCAGTTACGTGTACAATGCAAGTAGCACACCTGCCCATTCCGCCACATTCGCCAAAACAATCAAAATAGAGTTTATCCTTTAACAATTCCATTAAATTTCGATACTCACCTTTGTAGGTTTTAATGGTTTGTTCTGTGCCATTTTCAAGAACGGTAATTTTTATGGTACTTCTCGTCATTCCCAAAAAGGATCTGATAGGTTTTCATAAAAACACTTATCTTCACAATCAATTTCTATTTGGATCAATTGCTCACTGCTTGCTAATGACTGTATTGCGTTAAAAAGCACCCGTTCTTCAAAGCGAATATGCATCTCTAGTTCTTTTTCAATCAAACTATTGGTTTTGGAAAGGTCATCTTCATTTTCAAAAAGACGTTTTAACGTTCTATGTTCGGCAAGTGCTTGTTTTACCAACTCGTTTTCAATACCTAAAATAGGAAATACATATTGTTCTTCTATTTCAAAATGTGGTTTTAAATAACTCATCCAAAACCAATCAAGATACTTTTTTATTCTTTCAGGCTCAACATTTAGCTTGATGCCTTGCCTTATTTTCCAACAGAGCAATAAGCCGTGATGGTGGTCACGGCTTAAAGGTTTAAGGGCTTCTTTTCTTTTAATGGGATTAGGCATTACTTAATTGTTTTTCAAGCTCAATGGCTTTTGGAAACAAAATGTTGTTTTCTAAATGAATGTGTAAATGCAAATCGGCTTCAAACTCTTTTAACAAGGCAAATGTTACTCGATAGGTATTGCAAGCATCCATTGGAGGTGTGTAGCTGTCGCTCAGGGCTTCTATTTTTCTAAAGCGTTCTCCTTCGGTAGTATGTTCGTGCATCATCATTTGAATAGGATTTTCTACTGTGCCAAAATGTGGTGCTTCTAGTTTGGTGTTTTCTTGTTTCACCTTTGCCATTTTGCGAATAAACGGAAACAAAATCAATTCTTCTTTTTTCATATGAGCCGCTAATTCACTGGCGGTCGCATTAAAATGTTCATTAATTTCTAAAAGCTCAGGATGACGATCACCGTGCACTCGGCAAATTTTTTCGAGATAAGGTTTTATTTCTTGCGTTTTGTCTTCCACATATCGGTGGTGTTTTTTCTCTATGTAATCCGCCATAAGGTCTATAGGCCAAGATTGATAATCGATGGCACTTTCTGAAGTTGCTTTATTAGCTTCGTTTAAATCGGTTACTACCGAAGATGCGTCAATTTGTTTAGCTTCACAAGCATCTTGGATAGTACGATTGCCTTGACAACAAAAGTCGATGCCATATTTTTTAAAAACTGAAGCTGCACGGTAATCTTGTGCCACCAATTCTCCGATAATGTTATTTTCTTGAATATTCATTTTATTTTGTTTTAAATGTTATTTGTTATTTCCCCAATTGGTTATTTCGTCATTGTTCCAAAGTGTTGGGAAAAATTTACGCTGCTGAAACTTTGGATGCAGATATTTTTTCCATTCGCTGCCACCTGTCGCTGCTTTGTTTTCACCTTTTAGGTCGAGATAATGTTGAGCTGTTTCCAAATGAACTAAAGGCCAAGCCACATTGTACAAATGGTCAAACTCTTTCAATTTCATTTTCAATGCTTCCGAACAATTTTGCGTTTTCAAAATTTTTTCTTCCAATGTTGCGCCTTTCGTTTTGTTTGCCATTGCAACTAATCGGTCTAAATACTTTTCTTCAAACTGCAAAAGCGTGAGTGATTTTTTGCCTGTTTTTCTATTCAATCCAGCATCTTTCCAGTAGATATGTTCAAAATAATCGGTTGTGCTTGGGTTTTCTCCAATTCGATTTTTACCTTCTTCGTTGATGAGGTTTTCTAATCGGGTGCAATAGATTTCTATCAGTCTAAATGTGACAGACTGAAAACCACTTGCTGGGGTTAAACTGCTGCGAAAAGTATTGTAGTCGTCATAATTCATTCCGTATTTCATTACATCAAACGAGCCAATGAGCATATTTGTGTATCGGTTCAAACGGTCTAATTTTTCTAACCATACAGATTCATTAAAAGGTTCATAAACCAATTGCTTTATTTCGTGAACCATCATTTTTAGGAATAGTTCCGTTACTTGATGATACATTATAAAGATTTCTTCGTCTTTAAAATTGGTTCTCGGTTTTTGCAAGGAGAGTAGTGTATCGGCTTCTACATAATCCCAATAGTTGATGGGTTTTGCGTGAAGCAATCCTTTTAGATACGTTTCTGGGTTTTCGCCCAATTGCTGATATTTATTTTCAATATCATTGATGATTTTTTCGTTGCTCATATTGTTGTGTTCTTAAAAAGTGTTATACCAAAAATTGTTAGACTCGCTACTTTAACGAGTTCTAGTCCTACATAATAAAAATGCAGATTGGAAGGAGGTACAATTTGACCTTGTATATGTAATTCTGCTCGTGCATCCAGAGCGGGTAAGAGCCAAAATGTTTGTATAAATAAAAGCGTTAGAGGTATTGCAAAAGCAAGGTTTTGCCATTTTAGAATTTCTGTTGTATTCCAAAAGATGTTGATGATAATCACCAGAGCAAACACCAATTCGACTTTATTGAGGGCATTAAAAACCAATCTGCCAATACCCAAGCCTAAAGGCACGGTAATTCCAGGAGCACGGAATTTTAGCCAGGCTTCCATAAAGCTGATTGCACAGACAAACCCAATCCATAGGAAAGTGCAAGTAAGTGCTATGGGCATTTTTACTACGGTCATAGCAATGGAATTGAAGGATTGTTTTTGTAATACTCAATTTTTGAATGAAACATTTCTGCCATTCGTTGCCCTTGCCATTTCATTCGTTCTGCTTTTTCACCTTCAAAATTTTCATCCACCGTTTCGTAAAAAAGTTTTAACCATTGGTTGAAATGCTCAATGCCAACAGGAAGTTTTGCGTGAGGCACAAACGGACTTCCATAATAGGTGTGTTCATCCAACAAAACAGTTTGCCAAAAGCGGTACATTTTTTCTAAATGCGCTGGCCAACGGTCTTGGATGACATTGTTAAAAACATCTTTCAATTGGTCGTCTTGACGGACTTTTTCGTAAAAACAATCCACTACCAATTTTACATCATCAAGATTTATTATGTCTTTCATTTTAGAAAATAGTTAAGAGTAGAATGATTAGGTTGGCAACTACACTAGTGTAAAAAATCACCAAACACCATTTTGCAGGGCTTTGCGCAATGAAGGCGGAGTTTGATGCCATAGTTACAGCAGCACAGATAGCAAGTAGTGCGATATTGTCTGCCTGCAATGCATACATTGCAGCAATAGAACCCCAACAGCTCTGAGCAGTCATCATTAGTGCCATTGCTCCAAACCTGTTTACTTCAAAAGATTGAGCCTGTTTGTCAAACCAATTATTGGTCATTGTTTCTGATTTTGTTTCCATTTTTTTTAATTTTGGATTTATATTTTACTTCTTCATTGTTTCTTCCAATAATTATTAGCTGCTGCTATGGTTTGAAACTCTATGGCAATTACATTGGCAGAAGCAATAAGTTGTGCAGTATCATTTGCATAATCGCTTCGCATATTATTCCTTGTTTCGGCATTTGTTTGTATGGTTGCAATAGATTTTCTTGCCATTTTTATAGCCAGTTCTCGTCCTTCTTGAGGCGAGTTTGTGATTAATGTTTCTAACCAAATTTCCTTGTTTTCCATTTCTATTTTATTGAATTACAAACTAAAATTTGTGATGGTATAAAATGCTGCCCAACCCAAAAAAGCAATGAGCAAAATCCAAAGCCAACTCGGGATACTTTGCGGAGTTTCACTACCTTCAATAAGGAATTTCTTTTGATTGCCTTTGTCATAAGCGTTTATCATCAGCGGAATAACTCCGTCAACTACGCCATTATCACTCAATCCTTCTACGGAGATAGCAGGGCCATTTTTGACAATAAATTTTATTTTCCTTATACCTTCTCTACCTGTGGGTGATTTGCTAATGAGTTTTAATGTGTGCTCGCCATCTGTTAATTTGCTGGTGTCCAAATCAAATTGCACCGGTGGAATCAACTCCGCTATGGGTTGTTGTTCATCATCCACAAAAAGTTTGATTTTGCTTTTATATTCTTCCATCTTATTTAATTGCTTAAGATTGATTGTTTGATATGGTCATCATTTTTCTCACCGGGTTTTAGCAGGTATTTTATTGAGTAAATCAGCGTTAAAACCGTTATAAGCGTAATAATGGCAATGATTACCCAATCCCAATCACTTTGCGGACCCGCCCCGTGGGTTAATCCTTGCGTTATTTTAGGTTGTTGCTTTTCGCAAACAGGACAAGCAATAGCTATTTGAGCTATAAAAATGAAAAATACGGGTATGAGATTTTTTACTTTCATCTTGTTATTTGTTAGATGTTAATTTTATAAAATCCATAATTTTTTTCACTTCTTCAGGAGTTACGGTTTTGGCGTTGTTGCCCCAACTTGTTTTTTCGTGATTGATGATGGCAGTTACTTCTTCGGGAGTGAGATTATTATCCGTACCTACTGCATTCATTACGGCATATTCTGGTCTTGCATCATAACCAAGCATTATAATATTAACGAATAACTCGAGATCATCACCCAAAACTATCGGGCTACCCTTTAATGATGGGAAAGCACCTTTAAGTCCTTCGCCATTGGCTTGGTGGCAACTCATACAATTATTAGTGTACAATAATTTGCCATCAGGTAGGTTAGCATTATTTCCATTTACTACCACAGGAATTTCTTTTTTCTTGTACAAAAATTCCATAGGTAATTTACCATCAGGTAGTGGCGTTTGTTTTAGGCTTTGGAGATACGCTACTAATAGGAGTGCTTCTTGCGTGGCAACAATTCTTCCGCTAATTCCTTTTCTGTACGCATCAGGCACTACTACTTCAACATCTTTTTCGCCTAACTCATTTTTCACTTCAAATAGCCAAGGGTAAGCTGGCATTATTGATTTTTCTACTACGGCTCTGGGTTGGTAGAGGTGCAATAAATTCCACGCCAAGCTCGGTTGTCTTGAACCGATATTCGTTAAATCGGGACCAGTTCTTTCTGTACCCATTAGTGTAGCAGTGTTACGCCAAAAATCGGTTCTCGAAATGCCTGCATAATCGGCTGGTATTCCGGGTCTGCTGCCCCAAATATTGTCCATATCTACATTTCTTACTTGCTGTGTATGGCAAGCCACACATCCGTTGGCGATAAAACTTTTTTTACCGAGATAAGCTTCTTGACTTAATGGCTCATAGCCGGGCAATGGTTCATTATTATCTTGATTGTTGATGGCAGGCATTATGGCAACAACTATTGTAAGACCAACAAATAGTCCCAGTGCTGTTCTGAATAGTTTTTTATGATTGTCGAAAAATTCCATTTCGTATATATTAATTTGTTACTTCTTGATTGTCTATTGCCACCTTTGCATTTAGAATGTCTTTTGGCGAAGAGGGTATTTCTATCTCTTCTTTCTTTTTTACCATTACATAAAAGTTGTAGGCAAACAAAATATGAGAAAGCCACATCAATGAACCACCAATGGCACGCCAAAGCCAATACGGAGCCATCAATTCTACACTTTCAATAAATGATTTGGTGCCTTCCATCCACATCAATCCCCTGAGCGTAGAACCGTACATAAGTGGGAATGTATAGAAAAGCAATCCAATGAGTGCCAACCAAAAATGAGCACCAACGGTAATTTGAGGTGGTTCTTTTCCTGTCAATCTTGGTACAACGGTATAAATGAAACCCCAAAGCATAAAGCAGATGATACCATACATTGTGAGATGCGAATGAGCTACAGTAAAATCGGTAAAATGCCACACCAAATTGGTAAACTTGAATGCTTCGGCAGTTCCCTGTAATGAACCTGTGAAGTAGAATATGATACCAATCAAATAAAACGGAAGGGTATAACTGCCCGACAGTTTGTGCCAAGATCCTTTGAAAGTCATCAAGAAATTTGTGGTCCCTGCAACAACGGGTATTATCATACCTGCACTTCCCACAATGGCAACAGTTTGTAACCACCAAGGAATCGCACTAAAAATGAAATGATGTGTTCCTATTAAAGTATAAAAAAGGATTTGCACCCAAAACGCCAGAATTCCTAAACTATAAGAGTATATAGGTTTATTTAATTGTTGAGGCAGGAAGTAATACATCAATCCGAGATTGAAAAGCATAAACCACATACCCACACCTTGGTGCATATAGTAACCTTGTATAATTGTTTCGCCTAAGCCATTTTGCCAACTTGGCCAATACGCAATTACGGCAATCACCAATAGAAACATCATTGCAGAAATGATGTACCAATTAGAAACATAAATTTCTTTGGTTGTTCTTATGGCTATGGTTTTGTAAAAATTTCTTAGCGAAATGATAACACCAATACCAAACAACGCCATCACTGGCCAAATGTATTCCCGGTATTCGCCACCGCCATTGTTGATGCCAGCCATTAGGAACAAACTACCAAGTACAACTGAAGTGTTTATGAGAATGAGAGTTCGATAACCCGTTTTAATACTTGCAATTGGCACATTGCTCACTCGTGGAATAACATAATATGCCAAGCCCAACATTGCCAAAGATGCCCAGCCCCAAAATACAGCGTTAGTGTGTACAGGTCGTAATCTTCCAAAACTCAACCAACTGTAATGGTCAACATCTGGAGCAACAAATTTAATCCCTACATATTCACCAACAGTAGTTCCAAACAACAACCAAAAAGTGGCACAACCTAAATACCACAGAATGAGTTTGGTTAAGTCTGGTTCAATATAAGGTCTTGCTTGACTTTTCTTCTTTTGTTCAATAAATCTCAATGAACTTGCTTCGCTTACATTGTCAATTAATCCTTTTTCGTCTATAGGTGTCGTATCGCCAGCTAATTCATTATTAGAAAGAGAATATTCAAGTTCTTTTTTTCGTAGCTCTAACCTTTGAACTTCTTCGGTACTTAAACTTTTCAAATACTCATTGAATTTTTCTAGTTCTTTTTTCTTTAAAAAATTCTTTACAACATTCTTGGCTTTAATGATTACCAATATCGAAGCAATAATTACTGGTATTGCTATCAGCAATAGTGTGAGGATAATGCCCGATTCGCTGAATATATTTTTTGTTTCCATTTCTTATTTATATTGGATATTATTGTCCACTATTTATTCAAATTTTTTTATCGTTTTAAAAATGTTAAGCCCTTCTCAAAATCCATTGCCAAAGTTTTTACAGTAGTAGTTTCAAGCATTTTTTTAAGTTCATCTCTAATCCCTTTAAATTGATTGTGTACAGGACAAGGTTTATCCGCATTGCATCGTTTCAAACCCAAACCACAGCCATTATAAACAGTATCTCCATCAATTGCATAAACAATAGAGCTTAATTTCACTTTCTCCAATTCACTTTTGTCCATTGAAAAACCACCTGTTGGTCCCTTGTCGGAATTGATAATGTTGCTTTTGGATAGTCGCTGCAAAATTTTGGAGGTGTATGCAGAGGGCGATTCAATAGCTTCTGCCACATCCTTCAAGCTCACTTTTCTGTCAAGCAAAGATTGCTCTGCAATGAAAATTGATGCTCTAATACCATATTCACAAGCCTTTGAAAACATATTTTACTTTTTATCTGTGCAAAGATAAGTACTTTTCTTGAATAGTGGATATATTTGTCCAATATATTTTTTTGAGCGTGGAAAATTGGCTCTTTTGTAAAACTTGGTTTGTGTGTTGGCTCGTGCGGTTTTGCAAATGTGCCAATGTGCGGCTGGCTAAAATTATTTTTAAAATGTGCGGTGGGGAAAATTTTTAAACCCATTGGGGTCGGCTTGAGTGTCGGAAAAATCAGGTCGGTTTGTGTCAAGTTACAGAGAAATTGTCTGCCGTTTTTTGGTTGTTTGTTGGAGGTCTGGTTGGTCTTTCTACGCTTGCTGGTAACGTCCCTTGGCTTGCATTCAGTGGCTTTTTTGAACACTGACGCTAACAAATATACCGAAAACTTTGAAAGAAAAAACGCTTTAAAAAAGAAAAAATTTTGACCGATTAGTTTCCCGATAAGTCCCAAGCCAAGCCATTGATGCAAACCAATGTTATACGCAGTTATTTTAATTCTCCCTCATTACAGAATATGTGTTTTGTTTCTCCATTTCTTATGACCGAAATTTGATAATCGAAACCAGCCCTAGCGTGGTCTGAATTTATGTAACCTTCAGGAAAATCAATTTTGCGTAGTAGTATTATTGCATCTTCTTCTTTTCCAGTCAACGATGTATAGATAACATTTTGATTAACAGAATATGACATATTTATATATTTAAGTTTTGTTTTTTTACATTCTCTAAAGCGTTTTCCATTATTACATTACCGCCTGGCATTTTCATTATTTCGTCTTTTAAGGCATTAAGATAATTATTTCTACCGACTTTTTTTCCTTCTTCAAAAGCATGCTTTACAATTTTATTAAGTAGCATTTGTGCAATATCCCAAAACAAATGAAAAAAGCATACTTTGTATTTAAATTCGTCCTTTTCAATTTTCTTGGTTTCATTTCCGTACCATTTATCAAGATTTTTTTTGACAGAAATTGAACTTGTACCTATTTCAAAAAAGTCTTTAAATGTTTCAACTGATTTCACATGAGCAAATTTGTTTCGGATTATCATTAAATCAGTCATTTTTTTTATATCCTCTTTATCTAATTCTTTGAAGTCTTGGATAATTTGAACTTTTTGGTTGAATGATAATGCAGTAGATCCAAAACCAAATGATTTAGATTTTTTCCAATCAAGGTTTAGAATTATTCCCAAAGAGGAAGAAACCATTTCTTCCAAATGAAGTGTATGTTCTAAAATGTATAATCTTAGATTTTCTGATGTAGATATAATATTAATATATGAAAGTTCTTCCATAAGTATATAATTGCGTATAACGGTACTTGGCTTGCTTTCAGTGGCTTATTTTGTCACTGATGAAAACAAATATACCGAAAACTTTGAAAGAAAAAGCGTTATTAAAAAGAAAAAAATATTGACCGATTAGTTTCCCGATAAGTCCCAAGCCAAGCCATTGAAGCAAACCAATGTTGGCAGTTGCCTTTAATTATAAGGCTCTATTTTCGGTTTTTATATAGCTTATCACTTTCTGTTATGTGCCTATTTTACTCGTGCGGAAGCTTTGTTCATTTTGGCGGATGTCTTATTTATTTTGGCGGATGCTTGTTTCACTTTGGCGGTTGTCTTATTTATTTTGGTAGGTGTCTTGTTTACTTTGGCGGAAGGCTTGTTTATTTTGGCGGTTGCTTATTTCATTTTGGCGGATGTCTTGTTTATTTTAGCGGAAGGCTTATGCAGTTGTGCATAAGCCTTGTTTAGTTTTGTTTTTGGTTATGCTTTTTTGAATTTTATTTTTGAGATTGCTTTGTATTGTGCTGAACTTGAATCAAGGATTGTAAATAAATAATCTTTGGCTTTGTTGAAAGTATCTACAAGATTATCTTCTGAATAATATAGTGTATTGTTTCTTGTGCTACGAGCACTGTTTAATGGTACAAAGGTATCTGCAACTGCTTGGGTTGATTGTAGCATTGAAGCTTTTTTTGCTTGGTAGGTTGCGACTTTGTATTCGTTTTCGTTTGGGTTATAATTTGGAGTGTTTTGTAATAATGATATTAACAAATCCATTGTATTAGTACGCTGGTCGTAACTCATTTGCGATGTTGAATGACTATCTTGCCCATCTTTTGTTTCTGTTGTAGGAGTGCCTGTTGGTTTTTTCAACCCTTTTAGTTTGCGGACGATTGTCATAAAATCTTCGAGTTGCACTTGTGTAACGCCTTCAGTTGCTTTGTATGCTTTTCGAAGTTTAGTTAGTTCGCGATTTAATGGTTTGAAAATTATTTCCCTACTATCAACGGCTACTGAATAAGGAGCAACCAAAGTATTTACTGCTTGCTGTTGTGAAAACGAATTGGTGTAAATAGTTTGCAAGTTTGCCAAAAATAGTTTTGGATTACTCGGATTGTAGACTGCACCTAAGTCACTAATGTAAGTGTTTAATAAATTTGCGTTTGCAATGTTTTTTGCGTGTCCTTTTTCGGATGTTGATGCCATAATAAGTTGGTTTTGAGTTAATAGTAAACCAAAAATAGCAAAAAAAGTATTTTCTTACACGATTGATATAAAAAATAATGGCTAACCGTTAGGTTAGCCATTTATTATTTTATTTACTTACAACATTTTTCGTTACTTCTGTTTTCTATTAGCAAACAGGACAACATCTTTTATAACCAGTTTTTGAATTGCAGTGGTAATTGTTTCCATTAATGCATAATTAGGTTGGTTGTTTATAGTAGGTAAGGATATGATTAATTCATCTGCATGCTTTGCATAGAAATTATTTGAATAACTAAATTGTCCAGCTGAAGATGATTTATGAATTGCAGTTGTTACAAAAATAGATGCAAGTTTTTGTAAATTTTCTGTATGCACAATTGCAACGTGATCATCGCCACCATATTTGTAATTTCGATATTTTGCAGAACCAAACATATCTATAGTTGTTGTGTTTTCTGAAAAAATTGTCACATCATTTCCTATAAATGCAGAAATGCCATCATTAAATTCGCCCGCTGTTACAAATGGTAAATTTCCAGCAATCCTATTTGTACTTTTTAAGCGTTGGCCTCTTGTTGATTTACCAAACAAATTTTTAAGATTATATGTTTGCCACTCCAGATTATCATAATCTTCCAAAACCCTTGTTTCTTCTTCTGTTAAAGTATAATCTTTTAGCTCAGAAGCTAATAAGTAAGTATCCAGTTCAATTATACGCTGAACTTTAAGTTCAGCTATAAAACTATTTATAAATTCAAAATCTAGTTTGCCATTTTTTATTGGAAGTTGAATTTTGGTTTTATTCATTGATTCACGATTAAACTTATTTCCATAATCGTATTGTTTAGAAGTTGACACTCTGCACGCAGAAATAATAAAACTTGCAATCGCTTTATCAAAAGGTTCAAACTTTGGTACTAAATGTTGTATGTGAGAATAACCAATAAAATCTTTTTCTTGATAAAACATAGTTTCGGCACCAATTGTAGTATCAGAACATGTAATTGTATTTCCTTTGTTTAAAGGTTCTAAACTAGAAAAACCCATAACTCCATTTTCAGTTGATGAATTTGAAATTAAAGGTATGTTGCCATTTGCAGAAATTATTTCTCTATTCTGCAAACGGTAGTAATTCGTTGGATTTATCTCAAATAAGTCGCCTAAACTAAATTCTCCCCACTCAACTTTTTGTAAACGTTCGTTGAGTAGGGTATCTACTTTCCCAAGCTTTCGTTATTATTTTGCTGTTTAAGAATATTTGAAACTTCCCAAGCGAGATAATCACCTATAGTTTTTTTGAAATCTTGAAGCGTTGGTTTTGTGTCAATTTTTTGATATTGCTCGTAATTCCAATCGTTTCCGTTTTCGGATATAACACTCATTACAATGGTTTGCTTTAAATCCCATAAATTGTGTGAAACATCTGCTGTCGTCCCATTTTTGTATATTTCAATTATATCATTGTATCGTTGCATAGGATTATCTATTTCAATAAGGCTTCGTTTGGTGCGTTTGTAACCATCGTTGCGGAAATCGATAAATTTTACTTGTTTTTTATAATCGTGTGATTTACCTGTATGCTCAATTACATAAATAGAGGTTTGAACTCCTGCCATTGGGATAAATAAATCTATTGGCATTTTGATACTTGCCAATAATTGATTGTGAGCAAGTATAGCTTTGCAACTTTCTATACCTTTACCATTTCCTGCTGAATCTTGAATGATAATTGCGGCTTTGCCGCCAATTTGCATATTTGCAAGACCAAAAAGAATAAATGGCATTCCGTTTTCTTTAAAACTAAACGGCGGATTAAGCAATAGTTTATCTGCATTAAATGTTCTGTAAAGCTCAGCAGGTTCTTTAAAAGATGAACCTTTACGAATATTACTTGAACCATCGCCACGTAAAATCATATTTGTAGATGCGAGCGTAAACATTTGAGCGTCTAACTCAACACCAAGTAGTTGGTGTTTTTTGATTTGTTCTATTTTGTCTATCGCTTTTTTGGTTTTTTTACCATACTTCTGCTCGGCATATTCTATCATGAGTTGCATAGATGAAATTAGAAAACCTGCTGAACCCGTTGCCAAATCCATCACTTTAGAGTTTTCGTCTACCTCTAAAATTTGGCTCATCATTTTGGTAACATAAGGCGGTGTTAACACAATACCAATTTCTTTTCCGTCGCCAAGTGCATATTTTAAAAATTCCGAATACATTTCTCCCATTATATCTAAATGTCCACTCATTGAGTCGATAGATAAAAAAATATTTTCGTAGATGTAAGCGAAAATTTGTTTGTTAACACTTGCTTCATCGGGTAATAATTTACCTATGATAGTATCTAATTCTATTTTTTTATCGCGGTCGGTATCTTTGTTAATTTCCCTAAAAGATGCCATCATTAGATTTTTTTTGTCTTGAGGTATCTCTTTTTCGTTAAGGAAGTTTTCAATATGTGTAACGATAATGTCTCCATCTCGTTGATTGTCGAGATTAAAACCTTTTAAATCGTCAGGCACTAAACCTTTCTTGATTTCTGCAATGTCCTGCATTGCTAAAAGCATACCCGAAACATATAATACACGTTGTGGCGCTGTAATGGCGTGGTTGTGCATTAGTTTGTTAAGTTTCTTTGCATACTCTTGCAGCTTTGCTTGTGAATCGATTAAAATTTTATGTTTCTCGTCTTCTGTAAGCGTTGCTGCTTTATAAAACTCTTCAAATGATTTTTTAGATTCTAAAAAATCTAATGTAGTATAACTTTCAACTAATTTATATGTTTCATCTGTAGCACCAAAAACATAATATACTTTGATAGTTACGTTGTTTGCATTATTACCAGATATTCCGATTGCAATTGCTTCGGTGTATTTTTTACTCATTAAAGCACATTGTGCATAATGAATTGCTCCGTTTACTGCATAGTTTTTAACGGATTTTATATCGTTTTTTATTTTATCGCCATTAGTTGCCGATAGTTTATTACTTCCTAATTTGTTTTCAATTAAAACAGGGATTTTTCCATCACCGAAAGTTTCAAGATGAAAATCGGGTTTCCAAGATTTGCCTTTTTCTTTTTCTCCAGCTTCTTCGAGCTCAAGACGTTTTAAAATTACACCTTGTTGAATAGCATTTTTAAGATAATCAGACATTGCCGATTCTACAGTATATTTAGTTTGTTTAATTCTTGCAAATTCTGACTTTACCCAGTCGTTTACATTATCTTCTAAATTCCAGTCTTTCATTTTATTATTTTTCTGTTGTGACAAAAATAGCTTTTTAAATAGACTTTAAATAATAAAAAAAGAAAAGGGTTTTGCGTCAGCAAAACCCTTTTCTTTTTTTATTACTTTCTATCAGGCGGTTTGTGTAGCTCTAAGGTTGCTGCCAACTTGTATATAGACGCTACGTTATAGCGGCAATACACCCAAATTAGGTAGGATTAGCGCTATTCGATTGCATATTTTACTCAAATCTACAAAACTAAAATTTATCTTACAAGGAAAGTAAGTTATTATCTTTGGTTAATTATCTATTAGAATTTACTGTTTGTGATGCTAGCCTAGTTAATAAATACGGTTTTTTCTCTGAAAAATCGTCAGTTAAAATTGTCTTAAAATGCCATAATTTCATATTAAAGTATTCATTATCAGTCAAATTGACTTATTTTTTGCGTTGGTATATAATTTGTTTTTTGGAAAGTGTAACTAATAAATGTTTAATTTAAAAAATATAAAATTATGAACTTAATTAAAAGAAACACCGTTCCATTTCCATCAATTATTGATGAATTGTTAAAACCAGATTGGTTAGGAGGAATTCAAAATTTCAATACCAATGTTCCTGCAGTAAATATCAAAGAAACTGATACAAGTTTTGGAATTGAATTAGCCGCTCCTGGAAAGAAAAAAGAAGATTTCAATATCGAAATTGATCACAATGTGCTAACTATTTCGTCTGAAGAAAAAACAGAAAAAGAAGAAACTGAAGGTAAATATACTCGTAAAGAGTTCAGTTATTCTTCTTTCAGAAGAGCCTTCACTTTACCTGAAACGGTAAATACAGAAAACATCAACGCTACTTATGAAAATGGTGTTTTGCATGTGGCACTTCCTAAGAGAGAAGAAGCGCTTCCAAAACCAAAACGCTTGATTGAAATTGGTTAATTAATTGTTGATTGGAATGAAAAACGCAACCTTAAAAAGTTGCGTTTTTTTTATAATTTCTCTTGTAGTGATTTTATCTCATCTCGATATTTAGCAGCTTGCATAAAGTCTAAATCTTTGGCTGCTTTTTCCATAGCTTTTTTGGCTTCACGGATTTTCTTTTCAATTTCGGGTTTTGATAAGTACAAACTTTCAGGTTCGGCAGCTTTTAAAACTTGATTTTCGTAGTATTGTGTCGAAACCGAATTTCCTGCTAAAGCACTTCCCAAACTTTTATTCAATGCTTGTGGTTCAACTCCATGTTGGGTATTGTAATTCATTTGTTTTTCACGACGGTAATTCGTTTCATCAATGGTTTTTTGCATCGATGCCGTGATTTTATCACCATACATAATAGCTTTTCCATTTACATTTCGAGCGGCACGTCCAACAGTTTGTGTTAGTGAACGATGACTTCTTAAAAATCCTTCTTTATCAGCATCCAAAATCGCAACTAAAGAAACTTCTGGTAAATCCAAACCTTCACGAAGTAAGTTTACTCCAATCAATACATCAAACAAACCTTTACGCAAATCTTGCATGATTTCCACACGTTCCAAAGTATCAACATCAGAATGAATATAACGGCAACGGATGGAAACTTTCGTCAAATATTTGGTCAACTCTTCCGCCATTCTTTTGGTTAAAGTGGTTACCAAAACACGTTCGTCAACTTCGCATCGTTGCTGAATTTCCTCAATTAAATCGTCAATTTGATTCAAACTCGGACGCACTTCTATAATTGGATCCAATAAACCTGTTGGACGAATGACTTGCTCAACATAAATTCCTTCCGATTTTTGCAATTCATAATCGGCTGGCGTTGCTGAAACATAAATTACTTGGTTTTGCATCGATTCAAATTCCTCAAACTTTAACGGACGATTGTCCATAGCAGCAGGAAGACGGAAACCATATTCCACCAAATTTTCTTTTCGACTTCTATCGCCACCATACATGGCATGAACTTGCGAAATCGTTACGTGACTTTCATCAACAACCATCAAGAAATCGTCTGGAAAATAATCTAACAAACAGAATGGTCGTGTTCCAGGAAGTCTTCTATCTAGATAGCGAGAGTAATTTTCAATTCCGGAGCAATAACCTAATTCGCGAATCATTTCTAAATCGAAATTGGTTCGTTCTTCCAATCGTTTTGCTTCTAAATGTTTGCCAATTTCTTTAAAATAATCTACTTGTTTTACCAAATCTTGTTGGATATCCCAAATGGCTGCTTGTAAGACATCAGGTGAAGTAACAAACATATTCGCTGGATAAATATTTAGCTTTTCGTATTTTTCTAAAACTTGTGAACTTCTGGCATCAAAAGCTTCAATTTCTTCGATTTCATCGCCAAAAAAGTGAATCCTAAAAGGTTCGTCGCCATAACTTGGAAAGATTTCGACAGTATCGCCTTTAATTCTGAAATTTCCTGGAGTGAATTCGGCTTCAGTTCTTGAATATAAACTTTGAACCAATCGATGTAATAATTTGGTTCGAGATATCACTTGATTTTTTTCTATCGAAACCACATTTTTCTGAAATTCTACCGGGTTTCCAATTCCATATAAGCAGGAAACAGAAGAAATTACAATAATATCACGACGACCAGAAAGTAGGGCAGAAGTAGTGCTTAAACGAAGTTTTTCTAACTCTTCATTGATAGATAAATCTTTTTCAATATACGTTCCAGTTACAGGAATAAACGCTTCAGGTTGGTAATAATCATAGTAAGAAACGAAATATTGAACCGAATTATTTGGGAAAAACTGCTTAAATTCTGAATATAATTGCGCCGCTAATGTTTTGTTGTGCGCCAAAACCAATGTAGGTTTTTCTACATTTTGAATCACATTGGCAACAGTAAATGTCTTTCCCGAACCAGTAACTCCTAATAAAGTTTGGTATTTTTCGCCATTGAGAATTCCGTTTGAAAGTTTTTCAATGGCTTGTGGCTGATCGCCTGTAGGTTCGTAAGAAGAGATTACTTGGAATTTCATTTTGGCAAAATTTCAGAAGAGCAAAGTTACAAAGTTTGATAGTTATTCAGCAGAAAACTTCCATTCTTTCTGTTGCTTTTCGCTTAAGAAAGTCCATGCTACAAAACGACTTATTTTTTGTCCTTGAGCCATTTCAATTGTTTTAATTTCAACTGCTCCAACTTTGTTTAAAGTTTTGTAAATACTTCGTAAATTATCTTTTTTGGAAACTAAAGTAGTGAACCAAAAAACTTGTAAAGGATATTTTACGCTTTCGTAAATCATTTGAGTGATGAAACCAATTTCGCCGCCAGTACACCAAAGTTCGGCGTTTTGACCACCAAAATTTAAGATAGGCTTAATAGATTTAGTATCTTCCAAATTATTTATTTTTCTTAAAGAAGCTTTAGTTGCTTCGTCTTGCGATGCATGAAATGGCGGATTGCAGATAGTAAAAGCAAATTTATCTTCTGGAAGGATAATATTTTTGAAAATAAATCTTGGTTCCACCTGCAATTGAAGACTGATTGCTTCAATCAAATGTGGATTTTTTGCAATGATTTTTTTGCAATTTTGAAGTGCATTTTCATCGATATCAGTTCCAACAAAACTCCATTGGTACTCATGATTTCCAATTATTGGATAGATGCAATTTGCTCCAATGCCAACATCCAAACCAATTACATTTTCACCTTCTGGAATGATTTTGTTATTTGAATCAGCTAATAAATCGGCTAAATAGTGGATGTAATCAGCTCTTCCTGGAATTGGCGGACATAAATAATTTTTAGGAATTTCCCAATATTCAATTCCGTAATTTGAAATTAATATAGCTTTGTTTAATGCCTTTACCGCTTCAGGATTTGCAAAATCAATTGTTTGCTTCGCCTGTTCGCTTTTGCTCGGGTCGACATCGTGTTCATTGACGAAAATATAATTTTTTAAAATAGGATAATTGTAAATTAATTTTTCAAAATCGTATCTAAATCTATGTTGATTTCTTGGATGTAATGTAGTTTTTTCTGGGATTGTTTTGTTCTTCATTTTGTCATTTCTCTATATCAAATATATGAAAATGAATGCATAAAACAAGTGATTTAGTCAAAACATTCCATTAATAGTAAATCGCCATCAGAATGTTCGATTTTTACAATTCCATCTTCGGTTACATGGTTGCTGCTTCCTGTTCGATATCCAATGGTAAGTTCTTCATTATTTAAAGGATAGAATAAATTTTGTGTTGTAATTCCGCTTACTTTTCCGATTGGAATTAAAGAAATTGGCGTATTTTTAGTGTACCATTTTTCAAATTTATTGGGTAATAAAAACACTTTAGAATGATCGTCAAGAATTACAATTTTTAATTTGTTTCTATAACTAACAATATTCGTGATATTTGTAATAGTATGATCGGCACGTTTTCCGGTTGCCCAAACTACGTTTACTGCTTTATGTCCTTTTTCAATTAAATAATCGAACGCTTTTTCTAAATCGGTTTTGTCTTGATTTGGTGTGTGAACAATTTCAAGTGGAAACTGTTTTTCGTTATAAATTTCGGGATTAAAATCATCGTCAAAATCTCCTAAAAGTACATCAATTTTAATATCCAATTGTAAAACTCTGTCAATGGCATTGTCTAAAACTACAACTATTGGCGACCATTCAAGTAATTGTCCTAATAACTCAAAACTGCACGAAGCACCATTTGCAATGATTAGTGCTGGTTCTTGATCGTCGCGAACAATATGATGTGATGACATTTTACTTGCTAATTATTGTATTGTATACTCTATGGTTTCTGTTTTACTCAAACGGAAATAACCTAGTGCATAATTACTAAAGTTTGTTTGATTAACCAAATTTCCGCGAATAGTTGAAGATGGTGTGGAAAAAGGGCCGCCATTATTTGATCCTGTTTGTGCAAGTAGAATATTCATGTAGTTATAAAAATTGTTCGAAACTCCGTTAATCGAAAATTTTACTACATCGCCAGGGTTTAAATCTTCAAGAAAATACAATTCAAACATTTCATTATTTTGAGTAAATCGATCTTCGGCAACGCTAAACGACGGAATCAAAGTATTAGGATTTTCGAGTTTTGAAAAATAGAAGTTAGTTTGATTTTGAAAATCGTTGTAAAAAAACTTCAATTCTGTTTCTTCACCCAAGAAACCTGCATCGTTCTTCTGTTCAACATCAGTTATTAGTGGCGTGTCATATAAAACATCTGTTGAAGTATAAATTTCACCTTTGTAAACTACTCTTAACGTATAGGTTTCTCCCACTACCGGAACGAAATTAGTACATTCGTATGTTCCGGGAATTACATTTTGAATAAAATTAAATATCTGACCCGATGTATTTGAAATAGTTACAACTGCATCTGTAACTGCAGGAATTTCATTAGCAAAATAGTCAGTAGTTGTAGATAACTTTATTTTTTGAAAACTTCCGTCGGTTGTTGCAAACCAATTTATAGTTGCTTCTACCACTAGCCTCGGTTCGGCAGTTTCTAAATCTACATCAATAACTTCTTCACAAGAAATAAATAGTATTGAAATTAGAACTAGGGTTATATATTTTTTCATAGCTTAAAATTTAATGTTATAAGTTACACTTGGTACAATTCCGAAAATAGTTAAACGACTTGCTTCATTTCTAGCAGTATCGGCATTTTGCCTAAAGGTAATTGCTGCTGCGTTTTGTCTGTTATATAAATTATAAATTCCAAAAACCCACTCCGATTTCCAGTTACGGTTATCGTTTTTCCTTGGTGTTAATGTTGCAGAAACATCAATTCTATGGTAAGCAGGTAAATTTTCTTCATTTCTTCCTGTAAAACTAGGAATAGCAATTCCTTCATAAACATATTGACCATTTGGAAAAGTAACAGGTTGTCCTGTTTGAAGTGTAAAGTTTGCTCCGAACCTCCATTTAGTATTTAATTTGTAATTACCTACAACAGAAAGATTGTGAGTTTTATCAAATCCGGTTTTGTACCAATTACCATTGTTAATGCCTGTTTCTATTGGTGTTCTTCCTACTACTTGTTGTTCTGTTCTTGATATTGTATAAGAGATCCAACCTGTAAAAACACCTTTATTTTTTCTCGTATAAAATTCAACACCGTATGCTCTAGCTCTTCCATTTAATATAACTTGCTCCAAAGCATCATTTGCAATTAGGTTTGCCCCATCAATATAGTCTACTCTATTTTTTATTTTTTTGAAAAAAGTTTCAACCTCAAAAGTGTATTTGTCGTCTATACTATTTCTAAAATAACCAAGAGCTACTTGATCTAATAGTTGAGGTTTAAAATATTGATCGCTTGGTGACCAAACATCCAGTGGAGTAGGCGATTGTGTATTAGATACTAAGTGTAAATATTGCGACATTCTATTATAACTGGCCTTGATTGATTGATTTTCATTTAAGATGTAAGCCATTGAAAAACGAGGTTCGAAATTATTAAAGTAGGCAATTGTTTCGTTTTTATCATAGCTAACGGTTCCTATCGGCTTCGCTTTTTCGTAAATCTGAAAACTTGGATTAAACACTACAGGTTGATCATTTTCATATACATTCATCGTTTGTTGTCCTAATCGCCAAAAAGTACTCCATCTAAGACCATATGATAATGAAATTTTATCACTTATCTTGTGTTCAGCATCTAAATAAAGAGCATTTTCTAGCGCATATTTACGCTCCAGTTGATCTGAATTTATTGTTGATTCGTTGTTGGAAGGATTAATAGTACCTGGATTGAACTCGTAAAAATTAGTATGCATTCCGTAAGTTAATTTTAACTTGTCATTCAAATAGTGCTTAAAATCGTACTTCAAGTTGTAATTTTTTATGCCACTATTCCAATCTAATCCTATAAAGTCTAAAGTTAAGCCATAATAATAATCAGAATAAATCATAGAAAGGTTGGAAAATAGTTTATCAGAAAACAAGTGATTCCAACGCAAATTAATTACAGTATTTCCGTAAGTATTATCGAAACTTTCATTAAGTTGAAAAACATCTCTGCCAAAATACCCTGATAGGAAAACACTATTTTTGTTGTCTAAACGGTAACTTATCTTGGTGTTTAAATCGTAGAAACTTGCTGAATTTGGATTATCTGCTAGTTGTAAAAACAAATGAGCATAAGAGGCACGACCAGCGACTAAGAATGATCCTTTACCTTTATCTATAGGGCCTTCGGCTAATAATCGACTAGAAATTAAACCAATACCACCATTCATGTGAAATTTATTTTTGTTGCCTTCTTTTTGGTAGATATCAAGTACTGACGACAACCGTCCGCCGTAGCGTGCTGGTATTCCTCCTTTATATAATTTTAGATCTTTTATGGCATCTGGATTAAATACAGAAAACAAACCGAACAGGTGAGAAGAATTGTAAATTGTTGCTTCATCTAATTGAATTAAGTTTTGATCTGCGCCACCACCACGAACGTTAAAACCTGATTGACCTTCTCCGGCATTAGTAACACCTGGTAGTGTAAGAATAGATTTTAAGACATCTACTTCACCCAAAATAACAGGCATTTCTTTAACTTCTTGAATGGATAGTTTTTTGACACTCATTTCAGGTTTTCTAGTATTTGTACCAACTTTTTCTTTTATAACGACTTCTTGTAACAATTCGCCACTTTCAATTAAACTGTAATTTTTTTTGATGTTTTGGTTTAATGAAATTTTTTCGTCGATAGTTTCATAGCTGATATAACTAATACTTATTTCATAATCACCTTTGGGAAGTGTAAGTGAGTAAAAGCCATATTCATTTGTAATTGCGAAAGATTTGGTTCCTTTTACAATAACGTTTACACCTATTAAAGTTTCATTATTTTTTTTATCTGAAATGGTACCACTGATGGTAAATTTTTCTTGCGAAAAACTTGACATTGAGGTAAGAATAAACAGGAATATTGTCAATAATCTATTGAAAGGCATAGTCTTTGATTTAGTTTTGCAAATTTGATAATTTATTAGGCTTGTTGTTGCGTAACGAATGTTAATGTATGGTTAATAATTAAAAAAGGGTATTTCTTTTTTGAATATATTTACACTTTAATTAGATATGGTAAGGATTGTTTTTTTTGTAGTATTTTTATTTTGTTTTTCTTTTAGTTCTCATGCGCAATTTGAGCAAACTAAAAGAAAGGTAAATATTAGTGCGATGCCAAACAAAGCTAAAAAGAAGAAAGCTATTTTGCCAGAAACTCCTCCAACTACAGTTACTCCAGAAATAAAATTTGAAAGTCAATATTTTAAAAAGGAGGATGACATATTATTGAGAAGTTTGCCTAAATTACCTAAAGTTGGTGAGGTAGAAACGCCAAAAACCTATGAAGTGAGAAGTACTTCTGAAATTTACACTGAAAAAGTACAGGCTAAGATGGCTCAAGAAGGAATTTCAAGAGAAATTCTAAACAGCGATATTTTTCTTGGAGAATATACAGTTTATACAAATGAAATTAAGATATCTGCAAGAGATTATAGTGCCATCGATGGAGATTTAGTTAGGATTTGGTTGAATGGTGAAATAGTAACTAGAGTAATTGATTTAGAGTCTGGTTACCAACGATATGATTATGTTTTGAAGGAAGGTTTAAATGTAATTCAAATTGAAGCACTCAATATAGGTTTGTCTTTTCCAAATACAGGTCAATTTTCATTTGTTGATGGAAATGGTAAAATGATAACAGAACAGTTTTGGGGATTGAATGAAGGTTATCGTGCCACTATAAAAGTATATAAAAAGAAAGGTTTAGAAGAAGAGAAAGAGAATAAATAAAAAAGACGACCTATTGGTCGTCTTTTTTTATTTCTAATTTAGAAAATTATGCTAATTTTTTGTCTAAATTTTCTTTGATAGCTGCTAAGAAATTTTCTGTAGTTAAGTAATCTGCAGAAGTTAATCCCTCTGGTTTTACTAACATAGCTAAATCTTTAGTCATTTTACCACTTTCAACAGTTTCTACACAAACTTCTTCAAGCTTGTTGCAGAAATTAATTAACTCTTGGTTTCCGTCTAATTTACCTCTGTGTTCTAAACCTCTTGTCCAAGCAAAGATAGATGCAATTGGGTTTGTTGAAGTAGCTTTTCCTTGTTGGTGTTGACGATAATGACGAGTTACTGTTCCGTGTGCTGCTTCTGCTTCAACTGTTTTTCCATCTGGAGTTACTAATACAGAAGTCATTAATCCTAATGAACCAAATCCTTGTGCAACAGTATCCGATTGAACGTCGCCATCATAGTTTTTACAAGCCCAAACAAATCCACCATTCCATTTCATTGCTGATGCAACCATGTCGTCGATAAGTCTGTGTTCGTAGGTCATTCCGTTAGCTTCAAAATCAGCTTTGTAATGTTGTTGGTATACTTCCTCAAAAATATCTTTAAATCTTCCATCATAAGCTTTCAAAATTGTGTTTTTTGTTGAAAGATATAAAGGCCATTTTTTAGTCAAAGCCATTTGAAAAGATGAATGAGCAAATCCGTAAATACTTTCATCAGTATTATACATAGACATTGCTACACCATCACCTTTAAAGTCATAAACTTTCCACTCAGTAGTTTCACCAGCTTCATTTGTAAAAGACATGGTTAATGTTCCTTTTCCTTTGATAACTTTATCAGTTGCTTTGTATTGATCTCCAAAAGCGTGACGACCAATAACAATTGGTTTAGTCCAACCTTGAACGTATCTTGGTACATTACTCATAATAATTGGTTCACGGAAAACAGTTCCACCAACGATATTTCTAATAGTTCCGTTTGGAGATTTCCACATTTCAGAAAGGTTGAATTCTTTTACGCGCTCTTCATCTGGAGTAATAGTAGCACATTTAATACCAACATTATATTTCTTAATTGCCTCAGCCGAATCAATTGTAATTTGGTCTTTCGTTGCTTCTCTGCTTTCAATTCCTAAATCGTAGTATTTGATATCTAAATCAAGATAAGGAAGGATTAGTTGTTCTTTAATGAAACTCCAAATAATTCGTGTCATTTCATCGCCATCCAATTCAACTACTGGATTGGCTACTTTAATTTTTGCCATAATGTATAATGTTTTGTTGTTTGTTTTTATAAAAATTCGCGGTAACAAATATAAGAATAAGTAGTTAATTTTATTATAGTTGAGCTACGAAATCGATTGATTTATGAATTTGATATTTTAACGAACTTAAATTATGAATTTGATAATTTAGAGTTGTTTTTTTTGCATAAAAAAAGCCTCGATATTATCGAAGCTTTTTTTATTGATTGAAAGTTTAGAATTATCTTCTTCTTTCTTTGATTTTTGCTTTTTTACCAGTAAGTTCTCTAAAGTAGTAGATACGAGCTCTTCTAACTTTACCTCTTTGGTTCAATTCAATTTTTTGCAAAGCAGGCATGTTAACTGGGAAGATACGCTCTACACCAACTGCACCTGACATTTTACGGATTGTAAAAGTTTCAGTGATACCAGCACCTTTTCTTTGAATAACAACTCCTTTAAAAAACTGAGTTCTTGTTTTTTCACCCTCTTTAATTTCGTAGTAAACTGTGATTGTATCACCAGCTCCAAACGCAGGGAAATCTTTTTTTGTTGATAATTCGTTATTAACGAAATCTACTAAATTTGCCATTTTTAATGCTAATTATGGTTTAAAATCTGAGCAACATTCACGGTTTTCGCCAGAGGTTGGTCAAATGTGGGTGCAAAAGTATAAATAAAATTTCAATAATCAAATCCCAAATTCCAATATTTTCAAACTTGGAATTTGGGATTTCAAAATTTGGAATTTAATCCAACAAATCTGGGCGTCTATTTTTTGTATGTTCAAAAGCCATATCTTCTCTCCATTTGTCAATTTTGGCGAAGTGGCCACTAGTTAAAACTTCAGGAACTTTCCATCCTTTATAGTCTGCAGGTCTAGTATATATAGGTCCTGATAGAAGTCCGTCTTGAAAACTATCTGTCAGTGCCGAAGTTTCGTCAGATAAAACTCCCGGTATTAAACGAATTATTGCATCACAAAATACAATTGCACCAATCTCACCACCACTTAAAACATAATCACCAATAGAAATTTCTTTAGTAATAAAATGGTCTCTTACTCGTTGGTCGACTCCTTTATAATGTCCACATAAAATTATTATATTTTCATACATCGATGCGGTATTTGCCATCTTTTGATTTAAAGTTTCACCATCAGGAGACATATATATGATTTCATCATAAGTTCTTTCACTTTTCAAATGGGTTATGCAAGCATCAATAGGTTGAATCATCATCACCATTCCAGCGCCTCCTCCAAAAGGATAATCATCAACCGATTTCTGTTTATTAGTAGTGTAGTCTCTCAAATTATGAAAATGTACTTCAACTAATCCTTTATCAATAGCACGCCTCATAATGGATGCCTCGAATGGACTTCTAAGTAATTCAGGTAATAAAGTGATAATATCTATTCTCATTTTATAAAAATTATTTGCAAAGATACAAAGTTAAAGAGTATTTGACTTTTGAAATTTTAGAATGTAATGTTACATTTTATGCTAAAAGTGAAAAACACGTATTTCTACGTATAAATTTTAAATGCTTAGAAGCTAAGTTTGTAAACTCAAAATAGGTTTTCGTTAAACGATGTGTATTTGTTTATTCTTAAATCTAATTTTGTAAGTTGATTTTTAACTATTAAATATAAGTTGTTGTTTTTCAATCAGTTGTTTATTTGTTGTTTTTGATTGAGTTATATTTTAAAGAAAAAATTAACGAATGTTAAGCGTTTTATGCTAAACAACGATTTTTAAACACTTTTCAACGTTTTTAATTTTTTGTTGAAAAGTTATAATTTAAGTTTGTTGTAGAATTAATTTGACTTAAATAAAGTGAACTCTTTAATAATGTTTTTTTAATTTTATAACAAAGTAAAAACAAAATTTTTAAAATATAACATAAGTAGATCTTGGTTTTTTGCCCCGAAAATTAAGATTAAATAAACTTAACCTCATAAGTATTCAAATTAAGTTTTGAATTTATGTAATGCTATATTTTAATTACAAATATTTAAAATATAATATTATGAGAAACAAAGATTTAATTCAGCCAACAGAAACATCTTTTTTGCAATCAATAAGTATTGTGAGAAATACCAAAATTGCTTTTGCACTAATCATGATGATGTTTTCATTATCAAATGGATTTTCTCAAGCATCAAATCAAAGAGCTCAAATTATTACTAAGGATACTTTTTTGAATTCTTTGTCAAACTCAAGTACAAGATACTCTTCAACTGAGTATAACAATGTACTTGGTTTATTGAATAATTCAAATTCTTCATTATATCTAAGTAATGGCCAAGTAAGAACTTATGGTCAAATACCTGTATGTATGTATACAGATCTTACATCGCTAAGTATTGCCGATAGACCTGACCTACCAACAAACGATATTCAATTAGTGACTATTAAAATAGGAAGAGCTTCTGAAATTACGGGTCCTATTGATCTTACAACTATTTGTAATTATAAAAATGTAAAGTATATACATATTAAATTAAATTTTGATATGCAGGCTTCTCAGTTGACAAGATTGATTAAGAATTGTAATCCTAAATGCGTTGTTTTCTTTAGCGTTGAAAAAATATCTTAAAGTTACTTTTTGAAAAAAATAAATATAATATTATGAAAAATTTATACTCAACCCAAAATACAAAAAAGCAAATTTATTTTTACTTTCTTCAAATAGTACTTTTATTTGGAGTTGTATTTTCAGCGAATGCACAGTTAAGAGTGCCATTCACTCAAAGAACGTCTCAATATTCACCAACTAGAGCTGTTTACAATATCAAAGGTGATTTTGCAATGGTTGGTAATACGAATTTGACACTTCAAAATTATAACGATGTTGACACCAATAATAATCCTATGGTTTATGTTGATGTCGATGGAGATTCAAATACATTCAATTCATCTTCAGCAAATTTAACATTATCGACTGAAAACGGAGCATTGCCTTCATGTTCTAGAATTATTTATGCTGGATTGTATTGGACAGGAAGATCATCAGATAGTAATCCTAGTAATAATATTTTCACTGTTACTAAAAATGTTCCTGGTGGAACACAAACTATAAATAATGATTACACTTTAGGTAATAGTTCGGCTATTACAAATACATCGTATACATTAACTATAACAAGAGGTGGAGGAACTAATAATAGATATCCAATTTATACATTCTCTAATGGTACAAATAGTTATGTTTTTAGTTACACAAATGTAACAGGAGCAGCAATGATTACACTTTCTGTAAATGGAGGAACAGCTGTTAATATTCCTGTAACTGTTTCCACTTCAGGAACAACAGCAACAGCAACATTAGCTTCTCCTTATTCAATAGTAGATGGTTCTGTAACTATTTCAATTAAAAATTTAGTTAGAAGTACAAGCACAAATTTATCAACAACAGATACTCAAACATCTTCTTTTTCAAATGTGAATGTTTCAGGAACTATAGTTGGAAATGTATCTGTTACTAAAACTTTTGATAAAAGAGTGATTTCCTTAAAAGGACCTCAGTCATCAACTTATACTCAGTTTACTGCAGCTGCTTCAGATATTTATTATCCAACAACATCTGATGGATACATGTATTCTGCTTACGCTGAAGTGACTGATTACGTTAGAAATAATGGTTTAGGAAATTATTTTGCTGCAGATATCGCTTTAGTTGAAGGTAATGGTGGTGGAACTGGCTTTTATGGAGGTTGGAGTTTAGTAGTAGTTTATGAAAACTCTAAAATGAAATATAGAGATGTTACTATTTTTGATGGACATGCCTATGTTGCAGGAAGTGTTACTGCTGATTTTGAGATTCCAGTTTCAGGATTTAATACAGTTCAATCTGGTCCAGTTAATATGAAATTAGGTTTAATGGCTGGTGAAGGTGATAGAGGTATTTCTGGAGATTATTTTCAAATAAGAAATCATACAAACACTAACTGGGTTACTTTAAATCATTCAGGAAATGCAATTGATAATTTTTTCAATTCATCAATTGTTACTGGTGGAAATACTCGAAATCCAAATTTGCTCAATAATACTGGATTAGATATTAGCGTTTTTAATATTCCTAATGCTGGTAATGCTGTTATGACTAACAATCAAACAAGCACAAGATTTAGATATGGAACAACACAAGATACTTATGTGATTTTTGCTGCTGTAATGTCGGTAGATGCCTATATACCTGATGTTGAAAATATTTTATCAACTACAGCAATTAATAATGTTCCTGTTTCATCTCCTCCTTATACCGTTTTGCCAGGACAAGAAATGACTTTTAATGTAACAATTAAAAATCTAGGAACTGAACCTATAAATAATTATAAATTAGTAATTCCAATACCATTTAATGCAACTTATGTTGCAGGAAGTGCTGTTGGAAGTATTTTCTTTACACCATTACCTACTCCTAACACAATTACATTTAATCCAAGTTTAGGAGCTACTGGTTCTATTGTTTGGGATTTCGGTACATTACCTTTACCTGCAGACCCAAATACATTGTTAGGAGCTTTATCTTTTAAATTAAGAGCAACCACTGATTGTTCAATCTTAAGTAATCCTAATTGTTTAGCGCCAATTTCTGTTAACGGATCATCTTCAGGTGTAGGTGGAATAACAGGTGTTAGTTTTAACGATAAACAATTTATTAAAGGTTATTCTCAGAATGGAAGTTGTCTAGGCGAACCAGTAAGTCAACCTTTAAATGTTGATATTAATGCTACCAATTACGTAAATACTAACTGTCAGAATACGCCAATAGTTAGAAATTTCAATTTCTGTAATTCAAGTACAACAGTTGCAGTTTCTCAAATAGCACCAAATTTTCCAATAGGATCATTATTTTATAATCAATATCCTGTTACTCAATCTGCAATTCAATATACAGCAAGTAATCCATTTCCATTAGTATCTGGATCAACTGTTACTTATTATGCAGTTCCACCCAATACTTCTGGTTGTTTCTTCCCTTTTACAATTAGCAAATGTGGAGTAATTGACGCAATAAATGATAATTACTCTAATATAAATTGTACTACAACTGGATTGATTGGAAATGTAATTTCTAACGATTTATTAAATAATGTTCCAGTTCCTTCAAACTTAGTAACATTTACTTTGTTAACAGGAAGTAATCCTAATATATCTTTTGATAGTTCAGGAAATATTACAGTTACTAGTGGTATTGCTGTAGGTACTTATACTTTTACTTATAAAATTTGTGAAAATGCCAATGCGTCTAATTGTGATACAGCAACAATAACTATCAATGTAACAGATACAACAGCACCAGTTATTGCTGCATTACCAGCGCCAAGTACAATTTCTTGTCCAGCAACACCAAGTTTTGCAACAGCAACAGCAACGGATACTTGTGGTTCTGCTACTTTAAGTTTTGTTGATGTTGTTACAAATGGAACATGTTCAGGAAGTTACTCAGTAACTAGAACATGGACTGCTACTGATGCAAGTGGAAATACATCAACAGCATCACAAACAATCAATGTAACAGATACAACAGCACCAGTTATTGCAGCATTACCAGCGCCAAGTACAATTTCTTGTCCAGCAACGCCAAGTTTTGCAACAGCAACAGCTACTGATGCTTGTGGAAGTACATTCACATTAACATTCAATGATGTTACTACAAACGGAGCATGTGCAGGAAGTTACTCAGTAACTAGAACTTGGACAGCTACAGACGCTTGTGGCAACGCATCAACAGCATCACAAACTATCAATGTAACGGATACAACAGCTCCAGTTATTGCCGCATTACCAGCGCCAAGTACAATTTCTTGTCCAGCAACGCCAAGTTTTGCGACAGCAACAGCTACTGATGCTTGTGGAAGTACATTCACATTAACATTCAATGATGTTACTACAAACGGACAATGTGCAGGAAGTTATTCTGTAACAAGAACATGGACAGCAACAGACGCTTGTGGCAACGCATCAACAGCATCACAAACTATCAATGTAACAGATACAACAGCACCAGTTATTGCAGCATTACCAGCGCCAAGTACAATTTCTTGTCCAGAGACACCAAGTTTTGCAACAGCAACAGCAACGGACGCTTGTGGAAGTACATTCACATTAACATTCAATGATGTTACTACAAACGGAGCATGTGCAGGAAGTTATTCAGTAACTAGAACTTGGACAGCTACAGACGCTTGTGGCAACGCATCAACAGCATCTCAAACTATCAATGTAACAGATACAACTGCACCAGTTATTGCAGCATTACCAGCAACATCAACAATTAGTTGTCCAGCGACACCAAGTTTTGCAACAGCAACAGCAACAGATGCTTGTGGAAGTACATTCACATTAACATTCAATGATGTTACTACAAACGGAGCATGTGCAGGAAGTTATTCAGTAACTAGAACTTGGACAGCAACAGACGCTTGTGGCAACGCATC
>LNDX01000026.1 GCA_001464475.1 Flavobacteriaceae bacterium Ga0077528
AATTTCAATCAATATGAAAAATGGACAGCTCATTTTTCCAGTTGCTCCAATACCTCCAGCTCCACCAGGAGAACAAGGAGTTTCTTTTCAAAACTGCCCAAACTTAAATTATATTTGTTTAGACGATCAATTTATTGATGAATTACAAAACTATATAGCTTATGATAATATTACAAATATTTTAAATTATAACTCTTATTGCTCATTTGCAAATGGTGGTATTTCATATTCTTTTGAGGCAAATAATAAATTGGACTCAAATTTTAACGGCTGTGATTCAAATGATATTTTTATTCCAAAACTTAAGTATAATGTTTTGAATGGAAGCATATTAAATACTTTGATTTCAGGAGATAATAGTAATTTTCATATTCCATTTCCATCAGGTCAATATACTATTACTCCAGTGATAGAAAATCCTAATTATTTTTCCATTTCTCCTTCAAGTTCAAATGTTAACTTTCCAACAAATGCTAGCCCTTTTACTCAGAATTTTTGTATTGCTCCGAATGGAAATCATAATGATTTAGAAATTGTAGTTGCTCCAGTAGTTGCAGCTAGACCAGGATTTGATGCAATTTATAAAATTTTATATAAAAATAAAGGAACATCCACTCAATCAGGTACAATCAATTTATCTTATAATGATGCGGTTTTAGATTTTGTTTCTGCAACGCAATCGACTTCTAGCCAAACTACAAATAATTTAAATTGGAATTTTTCTAATCTAGCTCCATTTGAAACTAAAACGATTACTGTTACTTTAAATGTTAACGCGCCAACAGAAACTCCTGCTGTTAATGGTGGTGATGTTTTAAATTATTCAGCTACAATTTCTGGATTAACAGATGAAATGCCACAAGATAATACTGCTTCGCTTGCACAAATTGTGGTTAATTCATTTGATCCAAATGACAAAACTTGTTTAGAAGGAACTACAGTTTCTCCTTCTGTAATTGGACAATATGTTCACTATATGATTCGTTTTGAAAATACTGGAACTTTTAATGCCGAAAATGTTGTAATTAAAGATATTATTGATACTTCAAAATTTGATATTTCTAGCTTAGTAGCACTTGATGGAAGTCATAATTTTGAAACAAGAATCTCAAATACAAACAAAGTTGAATTTATCTTTCAAAATATTAATTTACCTTTTGATGACGCTAATAATGATGGTTATGTAATTTTTAAAATTAAAACAAAACCTAATTTAGTTGTTGGAACGTCTTTCTCAAATAATGCAAGTATTTATTTTGATTATAATTTTCCTATAGTTACCAACACTTATACAACTACAATTTCAGCATTGAATAATCAAGATGCAAATTTTAATAATAACTTTGGAATAGCACCAAATCCTATTAAAGATAATTTAAATCTTTCGATTAAATCTAATACTCAAGTTTCCTCTTTAAGTATTTATAATTCTATTGGTCAGTTGATAATGACTATCACGGAACCTCAAAATACTATAGATGTTTCAAATCTTAAAACAGGTAATTATATAATAAAAGTTGTTTCCGATAAAGGAATTACTACTAGTAAGTTTATTAAAGAATAATAAGAAATTTACATAATTAGAGATAAAAAAACTACAGCAAAAATTGAAAGATTCTTTGCTGTAGTTTTTTATTTAAAGTTCTATAAAAATTATTCTTTTATTATTTTGTTAGTGTAAATAACCTTATCTGAATCTAACAATTTTACAAAGTAAATGCCTTTATTTAATGAACTAATATCAATAGTAAAACTGTTGTTTTCAATCGCATTTATCTTAGTTTCAAAAACTTTCAATCCTCTTATGTCATAGAGAACTGCCGTTTGTGGCAATACAGATTGTGTAGCGTCTGTTTGAATAGTGAATTGATCTTTTGTTGGATTTGGATAAAGTTTAAAAAAACTATTAGTAACTTCACTATTATTTAACGTCAAAGTATAATTAATTTTAAATGGATAGTCTTGAGGTAAATTTTGAGAAATTACTGGATATCCTCCATCTATACCATTAACCCAAGAATTTCCAGGACTTGTATTCCAAAATTTTCCAGCAGCATTTACAGGAACTCCTCTTGAACCAATATATCTGTTATATGGAACCCATGTGTCATCAGAAGTTGTATTTATTGGAACCATTTGAAAAACAATCCAATAGGTTCCTGAATTTAGAGTTACGTTTACATTTCCTCTAATTCTCCATATTTTTTTTATTGGAATTGCTGGTTCTCCACTTCCAGTATTTGTTGCAAAATTAGTGTTTTTTAGGGAATACATCATTGCTTCACCACTATTGGCAATATCCAAAATATTAGTTGTTAGGTCTCCATAAATTTTATTTGACCCAATAGCATTAGGCACACCATCCCAAATCTCTGCTTTAAGAGCATTTACTGGAATTGAACTTACTGCAACAAACCTAAAAACATAAAATTCTAAAGTTTGAATATTCCATATTTGTCCCGTAGGAATAATAAAGTCATCTGCAAATTTGTAAATAAAAAAATTACCAACACTCTCACCTTCCTGATTATTTGTAATACTTGGTTCACCTACATTACTTTGTAACTCAGACCAAGTATAACCTGCCGGTGCAGTAACGCCACTATTAGATACAGTTCCAGTTGAGAGATTTCCATTAACATATTGTTGAGAAAATGTGGTGTATGTCAACAATAGAAAAACTAATTGTAAAATTTGCTTCATAGGATATAGCTTAAATTAAAATTTCTCAAAAATAAAGAAATAATTTACAAGTCTATATTTATTTATAATTAATAATCGGCAATTTTTCTAGTTTTCCTTGAAAGGTCGGTTCCAAATCATATTATTGAAATTTTTTCCCATCATGAAAAAATAATAAGCTATAGTTCCTACCATAGATTTAAACATAAATAAAAAAATGATCAATGGAGCAAGAGCTACCGATTTACTCAAATTGTTGGTAGGAGTTAAGTAGGTTGCCAGCAAACTCACAACCAAACAGAATAACAGGAAGTACACAATATTTTTAAATGGTAAAACCACAAGTTTTCTATACCAAACCAAATCAGTTCCCCATTGGTGTATCAAATAATAATAGTCATTTCCTATAGGCACAAAAAGAAGCGGATCATCATAATTCTTTAAATTGAACGCTTTACTTGGAGCAACAATTTTGAAACCCTCTAATTTTATATTGTGGTCTTTTTCTAAAGCACTAATTTTGGTTATAGCCTCCTCTGGAATTTTGTTCGCAAAAAGAGCACTATTTAAAAAGCGTAATCGATAGTCAATGCAAATTTTCTTGATTTGATTTTCGTGAAATATTTTCTCTGTTTCCAATAAACTAAAGTTAAAATCATTAGAATTTGTTGAACTTTCACCTTTCAAGTTGTTCGAAATTCGCTCTCGTTCTATTTCATTTTGATTTAAAATGGAATAGACTTCTTCAAGAAGTTGCTCTTCTGATAGTGTTTTTTTTCTGTTCATCAACAACTCTTCAACCAAGGTTCTGTTTTTTAGTAACATGATTTTACTTTATTTAAATGAATATACTTCCTTTTCAATAAGTTCTAAATTAATTAATTAGTATGAATTTGAAAAATTTTTCACCAAAATTCATTTATTAAACTAATGTTAATTTTCAACATTATAAAACCAAATGAAAAGTATCAGCGTAAATGCTTGTATAAACTTTTAAAAAATAAATTATTATGAAAACTAGAAACATTTTTTCAGCTGTAGTATTGTCCTTATCTCTTTTTGCAACAACATTGACTTTTGCTCAAAAAGAAAAAACAGTTAATGTAGGTGGAGCACCAATGTATCCTTCAAAAAATATTGTTGAAAATGCTGTAAACTCAAAAGATCACACCACTTTGGTTGCGGCTGTGAAAGCTGCTGGTTTAGTTGAAACATTACAATCTAAAGGACCATTCACCGTTTTTGCCCCAACCAATACTGCATTTGATAAATTACCAAAAGGAACTGTCGAAACTTTATTGAAACCAGAAAATCTAAAAACGCTACAAACTATTTTAACTTATCACGTAGTTTCAGGTAAATTAAATGCTTCAGATTTAATGAGTTTGATTAAAAAAGGAAATGGAAAAGCAACATTAAAAACAGTTTCAGGTGGAACTTTAACAGCTTGGATGAAAGGAAAAGATATTTATTTAACTGATGAAAATGGAAACAGTTCGAAAGTTACTATTGCAGATGTAAATCAATCTAATGGAGTTATTCACGTTGTTGATAGCGTTGTAACACCAAAAGCATAAGGTTGTTATTTTGTTTGGTTAAAAGAAGAAACCCATCTCAATTGAGATGGGTTTCTTTATTTATATTATTTTCTGTTATCTTAATTGTGCTCCTAATTCACTTTCAAAATTAGATTGAAGTTTGCTCATGATTTTATCAATTTGAACATCAGTCAATGTTTTGGTAGTATCTTGAATTGTAAAACTTACAGCATAAGATTTTTTTCCTTCTGGCAAATTCTTACCTTCATAAACATCAAATAAATTAATGTCTTTTAGAAGTGATTTCTCTGTTTGACGAGCAATTTTGTATATAGATTCAAAAGCAACATTAGTATCTACTAGCAAAGCAAAATCTCTTCTAACTTCAGGATATTTAGGAATTGCAGTAAACTTAATTTTATTTGAAAGTAATTTAATTACCAAATCCCAGTTGAATTCTGCATAAAAAACTTCTTGCTTGATGTCAAAATGTTTTAAAATGGATTTTTTAACGGTTCCCATTTCAACTAAAGTATCATTTCCTAATGCAAATGCAATTCCTTCTGAAAAAATATCGTTTTCTACAGGTAAATTTTGAGTTTTATCAAATCCTAATCGCGATAAAATTGAGTTTACATATCCTTTAAATAAAAAGAAGTCTGTAGGTTTTTGAACATTTGTCCAACTTTCTGAAACTCTATTTCCTGAAACAAATAAGGTTAAATGTTTCTTTTCGTTGTATCCAGATAATAATTTACGGTAGCTTTTTCCGAATTCAAATAACTTTAAATCGCTATTTTTTCTGTTGATATTATAAGAAATTGCCTCCAATCCAGAGTACAACATCGATTGTCTCATAACAGATAATTCGCTACTCAACGGATTCAACATTGTTACATTATATTCTTCTTTCAATAGTTCTGAAAGCTGAACATAATCTGGAGTAGTTAATGAATTGGCCATCATTTCGTGAAATCCAAAAGAATTTAACTGAGATGCAATGATATTTTGAACCTTATAATCTTCTGTTCTAGCAGATTTTGCTACAGTTGCATTTAATTTTTTAGAGAAAGTAATGTTGTTATATCCATAAACTCTCAATATTTCTTCAATAACATCGACTTCTCTCTGAACGTCAACTCTATAAGCTGGAATAATTAATCCTAAACCTGCATCAGATGAATTATTCACTTTGATATCTAATGAAGCAACAATTTTTTTGATAGTCTCTTTCGGAAGTTCTTGACCAATTAGTTTGAATGCTTTCTCATAGTTTAAGAAAACAGTAAAGTCTTCAATTTTCTTTGGATAAACATCAATAACATCCGAAGTGATTTCTCCACCTGCAACTTCTTGAATTAATAATGCTGCACGTTTTAAAGCATACTCAGTAATAGTTGGATCAATTCCTCTTTCAAAACGGAAAGAAGCATCCGTACTCAAGGTATGACGTTTTGCAGTTTTACGAATAGTCACAGGATTAAAGTAGGCACTTTCTAAAAAAATAGTAGTTGTATTTTCTGAAACTCCTGAATTTTTTCCACCAAAAACTCCTGCCAAACACATTGGACCTTTATCATCACAAATTAATAAATCTTCTTCGTGTAAAGTACGTTCAACATCATCAAGAGTTACAAATTTTGTTCCTGCTTCAACAGTTTTCACAGTTACTTTTCCATTTATTTTTGCTGCATCGAAGGCATGAAGTGGCTGACCTAATTCGTGCAATACATAATTAGTAACGTCAATAACATTATTTTTTGGAGTTAATCCAATAGCTTTCAATCTGTTTTGTAACCAACTTGGAGAAGGTTTTATAGTAACACCAGAAATGGTCACACCACAATATCTTGGAGCTAAAGAAGAATCTTTAACATCAACATCAATTTTTAAAGTACGTTTGTCAACTTTAAATTTTGATACTGAAGGAGTGATTAATTCCAAAGAAGCGTTTTTCTGAATCAAAGCAGCACGTAAATCACGAGCAACTCCCATATGCGACATGGCATCGGCACGATTTGGTGTTAAACCAATTTCAAAAACTTCGTCATTTTCAATATTGAATACTTTCGCAGCTGGTGTTCCTGGTTTTAAATTAGAATCCAGAACCATAATTCCGTCGTGACTTGTTCCTAAACCTAATTCGTCTTCGGCACAAATCATTCCGTGACTTTCTTGTCCACGAATTTTACCTTTTTTGATTTCAAATTCATTTCCGTCTTTGTCAAAAAGTTTTGTACCAATAGTTGCAACTGGTACTTTTTGTCCAGCAGCTACATTAGTTGCACCACAAACAATTTGAATAGGAGTTCCTTCGCCTAAATCTACAGTTGTAATATTAAGTCTGTCAGCATCTGGATGTTTTTCACAAGTTAAAACATGACCAACAACAACGCCTTCCAATCCTCCTTTTACGGATTGATATTTTTCAACTATTTCTACTTCAAGACCTAAATCGGTCAATATATCTGATACTTCAGCAGAAGGTAAATCGATTTTTAAGAATTGTTTTATCCAGTTGTAAGAAATCTTCATTTTGTATATGTAATTTTTTGAGAGGCAAAGATAAAATTAATTGAGCAATGTGCCAATTAGCCTAGCATTTAATTTGAATGGTTTATTAACAAAATAATAAAGATTACAACAATTCCTCGACGTGTTTTTTAATATTTGAAGCAATTTTTGCAGTTGGCAAATCATTTTCGTCACCTCCAAATGGATCTTCAATTTCTTCGGCAATTAATTCTAAACTTGCTAAAACATAGAAAATAAAAATCACAACAGGAATAACATAATATCCAAGACTAAAGACAAATCCGAAGGGTAATGTCATTACAAAAAAGAAAATAAACTTTTTGATAAATGCACTATAGGAATAAGGAATTGGAGTGTTTTTTATTCGTTCGCACGCACCACAAACATCTGTAAAAGATTGTAATTCAGAATTCAAAATTATCAATTGGTCACCAGTTATTTTTCCTAATGTATATAGTTCGTTTACTTTATTAAAAATCATTTTGCTACTTGATTTGGATAATGCTTGTGATGATCAATTTGTAAATCTAAACCTTCAAATAATTCTTTGGCAGTATCTTCATCACTTAAATGTTTTTGTAAAATAGAGGCATAAGCTGGAATTAATCGTTTAAAATAGTTTCGGTCTTTGTCTTCTTTTAAAATGGCTGAAAGTTTTAAAGCCAAATTTCTAGAATTATTAACTAATGAACCCCAAAGTTTTCGTCCTTCCCACCAGCGATCGTATGCAGTATTAGTTCTATAGGCAAGCAATAGGGACAAAACAAATCCCACTGTTGTGTGCATCAACGTTAAATTCTTAACATGACTTTTTTCAGATAAATTCCAATATTCCAGTTCTAAATAAGCAATTGCACCTGAATAAATTCCAATAAAAAACATCATTGGTAATAACTGACGAAATGTATCCGATTTGTGAAATTTGAAAATGAATGTAATCCAATCTTTTGGGTTGTATTGTACCATTTGTATAGTTTAAAAGTTTATCTGTTTAAGAGTTTAAAAGGTTTTGAAAATGTGCTACTAACTAATATAATTCCAAATATTTTTCTTCGCACTCATTTCTATAAAAATGTTTCTAAGATTTTGATGTTCAGGTTTTTCCATTGATGCGTCGTCTTTTAGAAGTTTTATGGCATACTCGCGTGCAACCATTAAAATATCCCGGTCTTTTACTAAATCGGCTATTTGTAAGTTTAAAATTCCACTTTGTTGTGTTCCTAAAATATCTCCTGGACCACGAAGTTTCAAATCGACTTCGGCTATTTCAAATCCGTCGTTGGTTTGACACATGGTTTCCAATCTAGTTTTACTATCGTTGCTTAATTTGAAACCAGTCATTAAAATACAATAACTTTGATCGGCACCACGACCAACACGTCCGCGCAATTGATGCAACTGAGATAACCCAAATCGTTCGGCACTTTCTATTACCATAACACTTGCATTTGGTACGTTAACACCAACTTCGATAACGGTTGTTGCAACCATAATATTTGTTTTCCCAGCTACAAATCGTTGCATTTCGGACTCTTTATCTGCAGGTTTCATTTGTCCATGTACTATTGAAATGGAATAGTCTGGCAAAGGAAAATCTCTGGAAATACTTTCATAACCATCCATTAAATCCTTATAATCTTGTGTAGAACTTTCATTAATTAATGGATAAACAATATAAACTTGTCTTCCTTTTGCGATTTCATCTTTCAAGAATTTCCAAACTTTCAATCGGTTCGAATCAAATCGATGCACCGTTTGAATTGGTTTTCTTCCTGGAGGCAATTCGTCAATTACAGAAATATCTAAATCGCCATACAAACTCATCGCTAAAGTTCTAGGAATAGGAGTAGCCGTCATTACTAAAACGTGTGGTGGAATTTCATTTTTCTTCCACAATTTACTTCGTTGTTCTACACCAAAACGATGTTGTTCATCAATTACTGCCAATCCTAAATTATGAAATTTTACTTTATCTTCAAGCAAAGCATGTGTTCCTATAATAATGTCTAAATTGCCATTTTCAAGTTCTTCATGAATGATTTTTCTTTCTGAAGTTTTACTTGAACCTGTCAGTATTTTTATGTTAATATTCAAGTCTTTAGCTAATTCTGATAATCCAATAAAATGTTGGTTGGCAAGAATTTCTGTTGGCGCCATTAGGCAACTTTGAAAACCATTATCTTTTGCTAAAAGCATACACATCAATGCCACAATTGTTTTGCCCGAACCAACATCACCTTGAAGCAAACGATTCATTTGAGCATTGCTTCCCATGTCGTTTCTAATTTCTTTAATCACTCTTTTTTGAGCATTGGTCAATTCAAATGGTAAATGATTGTTGTAGAAATCGGTAAAATTTGTCCCAACTTTATCAAAAGGATGTCCTTTTATTTTATGTTTTCTAATTAAGTTTTTGGTTATTAATTGTAATTGAATGAAAAACAATTCTTCAAATTTTAATCGAAATTGCGCTTTCGCTAAAAGTTCTTGACTCTTCGGAAAATGTATGTTGAACATCGCCTCATTTTTAGAAATCAATTTCAAATTTTCTAAAATATTGCTTGGTAATGTTTCTATAAATTGTGCTTTGGTTTCAATAAAAAGTTGTTGCATGGCTTTGTTTACAACTTTATTGGTAATGCCACGTTGCGTCAGTTTTTCAGTACTAGGATAAACCGGTTGCATGGCACTTCTCAAACTTGCTTTATGTTCTGCCAATAGTTCCATTTCTGGATGCGCCATTGAAAATTGTCCTTTAAAATCGGCTATTTTTCCAAAAATAACATAGGTTTCGTTAAGTTTTATGCTTTCACTAATCCATTTTACACCTTGAAACCACGTTAAATCCATTTGACCAGTTTCGTCAGTAAATGTTGCTACCAATCGTTTTTGATTTTTCCCAAATTCAACCGTTTTCACATGAATTATTTTGCCAATAATTTGAACTTCGGCTGTTGTTCCTTGCAATTGATTGATTTTGTAATATCGAGTTCGGTCAATATATCTATTTGGAAATAAATTCATTAAATCTCCATAGCGATGGATATTGAGTTCTTTTCGAAGCAATTCGCCTCGAGAAGGACCAATACCTTTTAGATATTCGATAGGAGTTTGTAATGGATTATTGGACATTTAGATTTTTGTACTTCTTAGAATTTTAGATTTATGCGAAGATAGATTTTTATTAGATAAATTGAAAATGTATGATTTGAAAACTCTGTATATTTGTAATTCAATTATAATGCTATGAAATATTTAATTTTGTTTTTCTTTTCATTTTTATCTTTTGGTCAACAAATTCCAAAAGTTGATTTCATAAAATGTGATGCCGAAGTTGCACCAGTTTTTGAAACAAAATCTATTTCTGGCAAAGTCACCTATCTTTTTAAAGTAAAAGAAATGATTGATACCATTGCAATTGATGCTAAAAACATGACGTTTTATGATATAATTATCAATGGAAAATTAGTAAAATATAAAGCAACTGACAAAAAGTTATTGCTATATGAAGGATTCAAAAAAGGTAAAAATATATTGAATTTACGATATAGTGCAACTCCAAAACAAACAGTTTATTTCACAGGAATTGATAATGGGCAACAAATTTGGACTCAAGGTCAAGGAAAATATACAAGTCATTGGTTACCAGGTTTTGATGATGTAAACGAGAAAATGATTTTTACTATTTCTATTACCTATAATAACAAATTTACGGCAATTTCTAATGGTGTTTTAAATGCTATTGACGATAATGGTAAATTGAAAACTTGGAAATATATTATGCAAAAACCAATGTCATCTTATCTCGCTATGTTTGCCATTGGAAAATTTGACTCAAAATTTGAAATTTCAAATTCTAATATCACACTTACTAACTACTACAAACCAGTTGACGAGGATAAATATCAATATACTTATAAAGATTCAAAAACCATTTTTGATTTCCTTGAAAAAGAAATAGGAGTGAAGTTTTCATGGGAAGTTTATCGTCAAGTTCCAGTAGAAGATTTTCTTTATGCAGGAATGGAAAATACTTCTGCAACGATTTTCTCGCAAGATTATGTAGTTGATGAAAGCGGATTTAATGATAGAAATTATTTGAATGTTAACGCACATGAGTTGGCACATCAATGGTTTGGCGATTTGGTTACAGCAAAATCAGGAAAGCATCATTGGCTTCAAGAAGGATTTGCTACTTATTATGCTTCGCTTGCTGAGCGTGAAGTTTTTGGAGATGATTATTTTTATAACCAATTATTTAGTTACGCCAATCGTTTGAAAGTTGCAGCTAAAACCGATACAATTCCTATAATGAATGAAAAGGCTAGTTCGTTAAGTTTTTATCAAAAAGGAGCCTGGGCTTTACATTTTATAAGAGAATCTATTGGAGAAAAGAAGTTTAGAAAAGCTGTAAAAAGTTATTTAAAGAAATACCAATATAAAAATGTTGAAACAGACGACTTTCTAGCCCAAATTAGAAAAGTATCTGATTTTGATACTGAAAAATTTAAGAAAGTTTGGTTAGAGGATTATAAGTATCCAGCAAATGATATTAATTTTCTATTGACTAAAAATGGGTTCATGCGTGATTTACTGAAATTGCAATATGAAAGGAAATCCAAATTGGAAGACAAATACAATTTGTTGAAAGTAATTTTAACATCCGATAGTTATTCCGCATTGAAAGTTGAAGCGCTTTATCAAATTAGAAACGAACCTTTTGAAAAAGTATCAGAATTGTATGATTTAGCAATGAAATCTAACAATATTGCTGTTAGAAGATTTGTGGCACAATCAATTGAAAAGATTCCAGAGTCGTTTAAGTCTGAATTTGAAACGCTTTTAAATGATAAATCATATGAAACTAATCAGGCAGCCTTTATAGCGTTATGGAAAAATTTTCCAAATGAACAATCTAAATATTTAGAAATTGCCAAAAATTGGGAAGGTAGAAACGATAAAGAATTAAGAATATTATACTTAAATGCTTGTATGAATTTTGCGGATGTTCACGAACTAGATGATAAAATGGCTTCAATTAACGCTTTAAAAGCTTTGAATGAATTAGTTAAATATACTTCACCAAGTTATGAAAGTTCAATTCGTCAAAATGCTTTTGAGAGTTTATTGTCAAATTACACAGAAAATAATGAAGTTCTTAAAAATTTAGTTAACGCTACAATACATCATAAATGGCAATTTACTAAATATGCTCGTGACAAAATTCGAGAACTAATTAAGAACGAAAAGTATTCGAATCAATTTAAAAAGTTACTTCCTGAATTGTCAGTTGATGAACAAAATCAGCTAAATAAGCTTTTGGGAATTTAATATTTAGGTTTTAAAATATTGATGTAGCATAATTTCTACATTTCTAATAAGCCTTTTATCACTTTAATGTTTGTTTAGTTATCCAAAAGTGTAGTTTATCGATTTTCAATGATTCATAACGATTTTTTTTTTAATATAGGATTTAACTCATTTCATTTGCAATGTGAATTATTAACCCTTATTAAAAACTTTAATCAAGAAAATATGAAAACTAACAAACTTTTAGTATTAGGAGTTGCTCTTTTAACATTAGTGTTTACAAATTGTAATAGTAGTGATGAAGCTTCTGAAACTTATTCATTCAATTTTGGAAATAATACAACAAGTGATTTTGCAGGTAAAATTGTTGATGTAAACAATCAACCTATTTCAGGTGTAACAATTGAAATGAGTGGTCAAACTATTACAACTGCTGCTGATGGAACATTTACTTTATCTAATGTTTCTGTAAAAGAGAGATTTGCATATATGACTGCTACTAAATCTGGATATATCAATGGTTCAAGAATGGTTTTTCCTCATGCAGGAGTAAACAATGTAACAATCATGATGTTAGAAAGAAACGTTGTTGCAACAATTCCTTCAGGTCAAACAACAGTAGTAAGCTTACCAAGTTCAACAAGAGTTACTTTTGACGGAGCTTTTATGTTAGAAAATGGTCAACCATATACTGGAAACGTTAAAGTTTCTATGCACTTCTTAGATTCAAGAGATGTTAATGTATTTGACAAAATGCCAGGTAACTTAATTGGAACAAGAGAAGATGGTTCTATTTCTGGTATGGAAACTTACGGAATGGTGAATGTTGAATTATATGGTGATAATGACGAAAAACTACAAATAGCTACTGGTCACACTGCTAACGTGTCTATGCCAATTGCTACTAACCAATTAGATACTGCTCCAGCTACAATTCCATTATGGCATTTTGATGAAGCTACAGGTCTTTGGAAAGAAGAAGGTTTCTCTAGAAAAATTGGTAACAGATACATCGGTAACGTTTCTCACTTTACATGGTGGAATAACGATTACGCTTATGTAGTTGCTACTTTGAATGTTGTTGTTACAAACTTTGATGGTACTCCAGTAAATGGTGTTAGAGTTACAATTTCAAGACAAGATGGAAGTACAGGAGATGTATTAATGAATTTAGGAATAACTGGTCCAAATGGTACTTTGAGTGCTGGTGTACCAAGAAATGAAGTTTTAACTTTCAGAGCTTACACTGCAGACGGACAATTAATTAATACACAAGTTTTACCTGCTTCAAATGAAATGGTTAGAACTGTTTATGTTGTAATTCCGGTTGCTAACAAACCATAATTATATTAAATCTTAATTATATAAAAAAAAGCCGTTTCAATTTTGAAACGGCTTTTTTTTATATTTAATAATTTTTTATAAAAAATCCTTAACCTCAGTTTTTAAATAACTTAACGCAACATTAGTTGCAGACTCTCCACTTTCAAAAAGATTACTTAGTATTGTTTCTCTTAGTTTATCAGCATTAGCAACTTCAGGATTCATTGTAGTCTTTCTTATGTTTTGAATTACTGTGTTTTTTGCAGTTGCAATCATTGTCCAACATTCATCAGTTACATATATTTGTTGCGTCAAATTGTGTTGGAATTCTTGCTCAATGTGATGAATCAATAAATTTTGATAATCACTTTTATTATCATTTAATGGAGCAACTCTAATCAATAATTTAGAAGGATTAATGCGTTCTAATAACAATGCTAATCGTTCATAAGCTTGTAGTTTTAATGGCAAAGATTGTTTCTGATTTTCTTTAAGTAAATGAAATCTCCTTCTTTTCTCTTCGCTATTAGAAAAGGTTTGAAAAGAATAGTAGGCAACTCCACCAGTAATTAAAGCTGGTAATGTATAAAAGGCTAATTCGATAATTTTATCTGTATTCATAATTGTTTAAAATTGTATTTGAGGTGCTTTTTTCTTGAACCATTCTTTATCTCGATCCAAATTGTTTTCTACAGTATATTTTTTTTCTTGAGTATTTATGGTTAATTGTCCATAATACGTTGTTTTTCCTTTTTCAACAACAAATTTATGATTCAATGGAATTACAAATTCAGATTGTCTTTCGCGAGTATTGTCATAAATTTTAATTTTTGCAAACTTGTATTTTCCTTCAGGTTTTACAATTGAAAAAAGAAAATAGGTTTTTCCTTTTTCTCTAAAATCACCACTAGAATTTTTATAGGTAATTTCATTACTTTGGTTTGCATAATCAGCAACAGCTGGTAAATCATCTGTGTAAACAAAAGTATAACCGCTATAAGTTTTATTTTTAATGCAAATTGTTCCTACAATCATTCCTTCATTGTTTATTTCACTATAAGATGTTTTAAGATTTTTAGAAGGAGAAGAACATCCAAAAAATACAACTAAAGCAGTACTGAATAACAAAATTTTTGATTTCATGTGTTTGAAAATTAGTTTGTATACAAAGAAAAACAATTTTTAAGTTGGATGCAAAAAATAGTTAATAAATCAAGCTTTAAAATATTGTTATTAATAGTTAGTAAACCTATTTTTGTAATTCTCAAAATTATACAGAACGAATTCTTATGATGCAGAAATATATCAGCCAACTAAACGAAGCACAGCAACAACCAGTTTTACAGAAAGATGGTCCAATGATTATTATTGCTGGTGCAGGTTCCGGTAAAACGCGTGTACTTACTATGCGTATTGCTTATCTTATGAGTTTAGGAGTTGATGCTTTCAATATTTTAGCTTTGACTTTTACCAATAAAGCAGCACGTGAAATGAAAAAGCGTATCGCTGATATTGTAGGAACCAACGAAGCTAAAAACCTTTGGATGGGTACTTTTCATTCCGTTTTTGCAAGAATTCTTAGAAGTGAAGCCGATAAATTAGGTTTTCCGTCCAATTTTACGATTTATGATACTCAAGATTCTGTTCGATTGATTTCTTCAATTATCAAAGAAATGCAATTGGATAAAGATGTATACAAACCAAAACAAGTTTTAAGTAGAATTTCATCTTATAAAAATTCACTAATTACGGTAAAAGCTTATCTAAATAATCCGGAGCTTCAAGAGCAAGACGCGATGTCTAAAAAACCTCGTTTGGGTGAAGTTTATGCCAATTATGTTGATAGATGTTTTAAAGCAGGAGCCATGGATTTTGATGATTTATTATTAAAAACCAACGAATTATTAAATCGTTTCCCAGATGTTTTAGCTAAATATCAAGATAGATTTAGATATATAATGGTAGATGAGTATCAAGACACAAATCACTCGCAGTATTTGATTGTAAGGGCTTTATCTGATAGATTTCAAAATATATGTGTTGTGGGTGATGATGCTCAGAGTATTTATGCTTTTCGTGGTGCTAACATTAATAATATTTTGAATTTTCAAAAAGATTACGATAATGTTCAGACTTATAGATTGGAACAAAATTATCGTTCAACCAAGAATATAGTAGAAGCAGCCAATTCTATTATTGATAAGAATAAAACCAAATTAGATAAGATTGTTTGGACAGCAAATGATTTCGGACCAAAAATAAAAGTTCATAGAAGTGTTACTGATGGTGAAGAAGGACGTTTTGTAGCAGGTGAAATATTTGAACAAAAAATGCGAAACCAAATGCTAAATGGTCAATTTGCTATTTTGTACAGAACCAATGCGCAATCTCGTTCAATGGAAGATGCTTTAAGAAAAAGAGACATTCCTTACAGAATTTATGGTGGATTATCGTTCTATCAAAGAAAAGAAATTAAAGATGTTTTGTGTTATTTAAGATTGGTTATCAATCCAAAGGATGAAGAAGCTTTAATTAGAGTTATCAATTATCCTGCAAGAGGAATTGGAGATACAACTGTTGAAAAACTGACGGTTGCTGCCAATCATTACAAGCGTTCCATATTTGAAGTCATGGAACATATTGATAAAATTGATTTGAAATTAAATTCCGGAACAAAAGCCAAATTGCAAGATTTTGTTACCATGATAAAAAGTTTTCAAGTTATTAATGAAAATCAAGATGCTTTTTATTTAACCGATCATGTTACTAAAAAAACTGGATTAGTTCAGGAGTTAAAAAAGGATGGTACTCCAGAAGGAATTGCACGAATTGAAAACATTGAAGTTTTAATGGGTGGTATCAAAGATTTTATTGAAGGTCAAAAAGAAATTGATGGTGCTCGTGGAGCTTTGTCTGAGTTTATGGAAGATGTAGCTTTAGCAACCGATTTAGATAATGATACTGGTGATGATGATAGGGTAGCGCTTATGACCATTCACTTAGCTAAAGGTTTAGAATTTCCTTATGTTTTTGTGGTTGGAATGGAAGAAGATTTGTTCCCAAGTGCGATGAGTTTAAATACTAGAAGCGATCTCGAGGAAGAACGTCGTTTGTTTTATGTTGCCTTAACTCGTGCAGAACATCAAGCGTATCTTACTTATGCGCAATCGCGTTATCGTTGGGGAAAACTTACAGACAGTGAGCCATCTCGTTTTATAGAAGAAATTAAAGAGGAATATTTAGAATACATAAACTCTTCAGATAATGGAGGTTATCGATATAAACCAATGATGGATATTGATATTTTTGGTGATATTGATAAATCAAAATTGCGTTTGGCAAAACCCGTGACAGGAACTCCGCCAAAGAAGTATGGAGACGAACCTGATTCTTCTGCAAATATTCGCAAATTGAAACCTGTCTCAAATAATGCTCCAAGTAATTCCAATTCCAATTTGTTTGACAATAAGCTTACTATTGGAAATGTTGTTATGCATGAACGTTTTGGTAAAGGTGAAGTAATCAATCTAGAAGGAGTAGGAGCTGATAAAAAAGCTGAAATTAGATTTGATGTTGGTGGAATAAAAAAGTTGTTGTTACGCTTTGCAAAGCTTGATATAATTGGATAGTTTAAATTGTTCAATGTTGTTTAAAATGGTTTAATTTCGTAATCCAACAACTTTAAACTTTTAAACTCTTTTAAACTTAAAAAAAAAATATGTCACAATTTATAAAAATATACGACGATAAACCCAACGAATCAGCTATCAAAAAAGTAGTTGATGTTTTAAAAAATGGAGGTTTAATAATTTATCCAACCGACACTGTATATGGATTAGGTTGCGATATTACTAATTTAAAAGCTTTAGAAAAAGTTGCAAAGATTAAAGGAATCAAACTTGAAAAAGCCAATTTGTCTTTCATTTGTTATGATTTAAGTCACATTTCTGACTATGTCAAACAAATTGACACTTCAACTTTTAAATTACTTAAACGCGCTCTACCCGGACCATATACTTTTATTTTGCCAGGAAATAATGATTTGCCAAAAGTATTCAAGAATAAAAAAACGGTTGGAATTCGTGTACCTGATAACAACATTATTCGCGCTATTGTTAAAGAATTGGGTAATCCAATCATTTCAACTTCTATTTATGACGAAGATGAAGTATTAGAATATTCTACAGATCCTGAATTGATTTTTGAGAAATGGCAAAATATAGTCGATGTTGTAATTGATGGTGGTTATGGTTATAATATTCCATCAACAATAATTGATTTATCAGGATTTGAGCCAGAAGTTGTTCGTGAAGGTAAAGGAAGTTTAGATATTTTGTAAGTATGAAATTAGTGAAGTCACTTTTTGTATTTTTTATCATTACTTCTATTTCTTATGCTCAAGTTGTAAAGGGTAAAATTGTTGATGAAAAAAACCAACCTTTGCCAGGTGCAAACATTTATTTTGACGGAACTTCAATTGCAACAATTGCTGATAAAGATGGAGCATTTCAATTGCAATATGGAGGTAAAATCAATAGTATTTTAGCAGTTAGTTTTATTGGATATCAAACACAATATATTAAAGATTATGATAATGGTAAAGAGCTTAATATAGTTCTAAAAGAAGCTGTTAACATGCTAAATGAAGTTGTTTTAAAAAAAGATCGCTTTTCAAGAAAGCAAAAATTAAAACTATTTCGCGAACAATTTTTAGGACAAACTGCAGTTGGAAGAAAAGCCAAAATTGAAAATGAAGACGATTTATATTTTGATTATGATGAATCTACAAACACTTTCAAAGCATATTCAGACAAACCTTTAATAATCAATAATGCACTTTTAGGTTACAAAATAAACTATGAATTGGTTGATTTTGAAGTTAAGTTTTTTTCCACAAGTATAAGTTCGTCAGATGTTTATAGAAGTTTTTATTTAGGATTATCTCGATATGAAGAAATAGAAACTAATCCTAAAATACTAAAACAACGCCAAAAATGTTATGAAGGTTCACAATTACAATTCTTTAGAAATTTAGTAAATAATATTTGGGACAAAGACAATTTTCTTCTGTTTGTAGGTAGTTTTCAAGAAAATCCAAATGATTATTTTAAGATAACTGGAGATTCTGACACTAAGCAAGTTTTCGTCACTAAACAAAATAAATCCTTAGTAGGGAAAAAGTTTGTTGCCGAATTCAATTTGCTATACAAAAAGAAACAACAATCAAAAATAATATTTGAAACCGATACTTTTTTTGTAGATCAATTTGGTAATAATTCCAATATAGAAAACATGATTTTCTCTGGATATATAGCACAGTTGAAAGTTGCCGATATGGTTCCGTTGAATTATGGTATAAAATAAAAAAAGCCTCGATTTCTCAAGGCGTTTTATAAAATTCTAAATTTCGTACTTCGTACTTCTGACTTCGTACTTCAATTTATTGTTTCTTCATTTCTTTTTCAATCATTTCGTAGAATTCGTCAATTTTTGGTAAAACAACTATTCTAGTTCTTCTATTGGTAGCTCTATTTTCAGCAGTTTTGTTATCTACTAATGGCACATATTCGCCACGTCCAGCAGCTATTAATTGAGAAGGTTTTACACCTAAATCTTTAGTTAAAACTCTAACAATTGCAGTTGAACGTTTTACACTTAAATCCCAGTTGTCTAACAAAACAGCATTACCTGTAAAAGGAACGCTATCTGTATGTCCTTCTACCATACATTCAAATGTTGGCTTGTCGTTAACTACCTTTGCTACTTTTGCCAAAACTTCTTTAGCTCTGTCGCTTACTACATAACTTCCGCTTTTGAAAAGTAATTTATCAGCAATAGAAATAAAAACTACTCCTTTTTCTACATTAACTTCAATATCTGGATCTGAAATTCCAACCGAACTTTTTAAACTTGTTACCAATGCTAGAGTAACACTATCTTTTTTAGTTAAAGCATCTTGCATTCTAGAAATTTTCAAATCTTTTTCTTTAATAGACTCTAATGCTTTTTCAATATTAGCAGCTCCTTGTTGTGTCAATGTTGTCATATTCCCAACATTATTAATCAACTCGGAATTGTTTTTCTTTAAATATTCGTTTTGCTTTTCAAGTGCTTCTCTTTCTGTTAAGCACATATTTAATTTTACTGTTGTAGAATTTAATAAATCCTGACACTCTTTGTTTTTTTGCTCTAATTCAGCTAGTTTCTTTTTGGTTCCACACGATGTTAATGTCAATGCAGCCAATGAAAACATAAAAATTACTTTTCTCATAATGAATTTGATTTTTGATATTGCAAAATTACAATTTCTTGATTGTTTAAACGTACATTTACTATAAAGTATTGTTAATTATCTCTCAAAAACCTTGCCTCCTTTAACAAAATAGGAGTATACAATGCTTTTTGTATGAAAGTAATTTGCTTTTTGAACAGTGTTCCTTTTCTTTAAGTTTTTGGAAATCAAATGATAAAAATGAAAGTGTGCCTTTATAATTGCAAAAAAATGTTTGAATTTTCCTTGAAAAATAAATTTGATTCCTGCAATTCCATCTAAGACCAATCTAAGGAAGATTATTGAAAACAATTTGTTTTTTGGCAAATTTTTCAATAGCATTAACAAAGAATTCCTAAAGTTTAAAAATGTTTTCTTCGGATTTCCTTCATTCAAAGTTGCACCTCCAACATGATAAACAACAGATTTTGAAATATATTTTGCTTTATATCCAAGATTGAATGCTCTCCAGCATAAATCAATTTCCTCTTGATGTGCAAAAAAATCACCATCAAAACCGTTTAGTTTTCTATAAATATCTTTTCGAATAAAAAAACAAGCGCCACTTGCCCAAAAGATATCTTTTTCATCATCATATTGATGGTTGTCTTTTTCAAGAGTTTCAAAAATTCTTCCTCGACAAAAAGGATAGCCATATTTGTCAATAAAACCGCCTGCTGCACCAGCATACTCAAAAGATTCTTTATTTTTAAAATCAAGAATTTTTGGCTGAATTATAGCAACATCTTTTTCAGATTCAAATAAGGAAAGGATAGGAGTAAGCCAGTTTTCTGTTACTTCTACATCTGAATTTAAAAGACAATAATATTCTTCTTCAACTTGTTGTAAAGCAATGTTATAGCCATTTGCAAAGCCATAATTCCCATCGTTTTTGATGATTTTTATGGTTGGATAATTGTCTTTTATAAATTGAATTGAATTATCAGAAGAAGCATTATCAACAACATAAATCGTAGCTTCATTAGAAAATGAAATGACAGATGGTAAAAACTGTTCTAACAATTTCACACCATTCCAATTCAATACAACGACAGCTATTTTTTTCAAAATTTATTTATTTGTAGTTTCAAATTCAGGAAGTTCTTTTAGAAAAACGTATTTTTCATTTTCAAAATCCATTTGGCAAAAATAATGATTTAAGCCATTAGTTACCATAAGATATTTGGCTTTTAAAATTAAGTTATATCTTGCAATTTGATCAAAGGTTTGTTGAGCTATTTTAACTTCAGGAGCCTTGCATTCTATTAATAAAAATAATTCTCCATTTGGTTGATATACAACTATATCATAACGCTTATTTAAATCATTAATTTTAATTAATTTTTCAACATTAACATACGATTTAGGATATTTTTTCTCTTGTAATAAAAACTGAACTACATGCTGACGAACCCATTCTTCTGGAGTGAGAATGATAAATTTTTTCCTAATTTCATCGAAGATAGCTACTTTATTTTCACTATTTTTGAACCGAAACGTAAATGTTGGAAAATTGAGTTTTTGCATGAAGCAAAAATAGTTAATTTATACAAACTGCCAACTGCTACTGAACACTGAATACTTTAAAAAAGATACTGAAATAAATTCAGCATAAAATGGATGAAGTTGTAAAAATTATCAATGATATAAAAGCAGGAAATATCAAACCTATTTATTTTTTAATGGGTGACGAACCTTATTATATTGATAAATTAACAGAGTATATTGAACAAAATGTTTTGCAAGAACACGAACGCGATTTCAATCAAACCATTTTATATGGAAGAGATGTTACTATTGAAGATGTTGTTGGAAATGCAAAACGTTTTCCAATGATGGCAGACAGGCAAGTAGTTGTAGTTCGAGAAGCTCAAGAATTGTCAAGAACCATTGATAAGATTGAGAGTTATGTCGAAAATCCACAACCTACAACAGTTTTAGTTTTTGCTTACAAATACAAAACACTTGATAAACGAAAAAAAGTTACCAAACTTTTAGACAAACATGGAGTAGTTTTCGAAAGTAAAAAAATGTATGACAATCAAGTTGGTACATGGATTTCAAGAGTTTTACAAGGTAAAGGCTACTCTATAGAACCCAAAGCCAACGCAATGTTGGTTGAGTTTCTAGGAAATGATTTAAGTCGAATTAGCAATGAATTGAATAAATTGCAAATCATTTTACCAAAAGGACATACAATTAATCCTAAAGACATTGAGGAAAACATCGGTTTCAGTAAAGATTTTAATGTCTTTGAATTGCAAAATGCTCTTGGCTCACGAAATCAACTAAAAGCCTATCAAATTGCTCAATATTTTGCTGATAATCCAAAGGATAATCCAATGGTTGTTACAACGAGTTTGGTTTTTAGTTTCTTTATCAAGCTATTAAAGTATCATGGATTGAAAGATAAAAATCCTAAAAATGTTGCGGCTGTTTTGGGTGTTAGTCCCTATTTCTTAAAGGATTATGATGTTGCTTTAAAAAACTATCCAATGAAAAAAGTGAGTTCAATTGTAGCAACATTGCGAGATATTGATGTAAAAAGCAAAGGTGTAGGTGCTAATTCGTTACCAAATCACGATTTATTAAAGGAAATGCTGGTTAAGATTTTTAATTAGTATTAAGTTTTATGAACCCATTTAATATTCAAAGATTACTTTTTCTATTTTTATTTGTTGTTACAATTGTCTCAGGTATAAGCTTTTTGTTGATTTACGAAGTATTATTTTACCTATCATTTGAATACTTAAATTCTAATTCAAATTATTTAAAAATTGAATCACATAAGTTTTATAATTCGTTGTTTTTATCTTTTTTAGGTTTTATTGTTTTTGTAAGAATAGATATTTTTAATTTTTCTAAAACTATTGATTATCATTTAAATAGTTTAGAACACTTGTTTTTTGCTTTTGTGATTTGCCTAACATTATATGTTTATATGCAGATTTTCAATTTGATTTCAAGTAAATTTTATCTGAATTTATTAATAGTGTTTATTGCATTTAATGGAATAGGATTTTTGAATGAGTATTTTCAGAATTTTTATCAGCAACAACCTATTTTTTATTTAAAAGAAACTAACATAAAAGATATAATTATTAATGTTATTGGTTCGTTATTAGTTGTAATGCTATCATTGTTTTATAAATTTAAAAATTAGTTTAAAATTTCATCAATATTCACGATATTTGTCCTCCTCAAAAAAATTAAATTGCAAATTATGGGAATGAATAAAAATACCGTTTTTGGTTGGGCTACTTTAATAATGATTGTAATGGGATTAATTTTAATTGCATTAGGCGCATTCAGATATGATGAAACAGCTGGTTGGGGTTTTGGAGCAACTGGCGTAGGCTTTTTAGCCAATGCATGGGTTTTTAATGCCTTAAAAGGAAGAGTTTAGTTTTAAATTAATATAACAAGATAAAAATGTCAGACGATAAGAAAGTGATTTTCTCAATGCAAAAATTGAGCAAGTCGTATCAAGGAAGTGATAAGCAAGTATTGAAAAACATCTATTTAAGTTTCTTTTATGGAGCTAAAATTGGTATTCTTGGACTTAATGGTTCTGGAAAATCATCTTTATTAAAAATCATTGCTGGAGTTGATAAAAACTATCAAGGCGATGTGGTTTTTCAACCTGGTTATACAGTTGGTTATTTAGAGCAAGAACCGCAATTAGATGATACTAAAACAGTTATTGAAATAGTAAAAGAAGGTGTTGCTGAAACTGTTGCTGTTCTTGAAGAGTTCAACAAAATCAACGATATGTTTGGTTTGCCAGAGGTGTATGAAGATGCAGATAAAATGCAGAAACTGATGGACAGACAAGCCGATTTACAAGATAAAATTGACGCTTCTGGTGCTTGGGAATTAGATACCAAATTAGAAATTGCAATGGATGCTTTACGTACTCCAGAAGGTGATACACCAATCAAACATTTATCTGGTGGAGAGCGTCGTCGTGTAGCTTTGTGTCGTTTATTATTGCAACAACCTGACGTTTTATTACTAGATGAACCAACGAATCACTTAGATGCAGAATCAGTTCTTTGGTTAGAACAACACTTAGCTCAATATGCTGGAACTGTAATTGCAGTAACGCACGATAGATATTTCTTAGACAACGTTGCTGGTTGGATTTTAGAACTTGATAGAGGTGAAGGTATTCCATGGAAAGGAAACTACTCTTCTTGGTTAGATCAAAAATCTAAACGAATGGAGCAAGAAGAAAAAACTGCTTCAAAACGTAGAAAAACTTTAGAACGTGAGTTGGATTGGGTTCGTCAAGGAGCAAAAGGAAGGCAAACCAAACAAAAAGCACGTCTTCAGAACTATGATAAATTATTAAACGAAGACCAAAAAGAATTAGATGAAAAATTAGAAATCTACATTCCAAATGGGCCACGATTAGGAACTAATGTTATTCAAGCTAAAGGTGTTGCCAAAGCTTATGGAGACAAATTATTGTATGATGATTTGAACTTCACTTTACCTCAAGCAGGAATTGTTGGAATTATTGGACCAAATGGTGCAGGAAAATCAACTATTTTTAGAATGATTATGGGTGAAGAAACTCCAGATGCAGGAACGTTTGAAATTGGAGAAACAGTTAAAATAGCTTATGTAGATCAAGCGCATTCTAACATTGATCCGAATAAATCTATTTGGGAAAACTTCTGTGATGGTCAAGAACTTATTATGATGGGTGGACGACAAGTTAATTCAAGAGCTTATTTATCTCGTTTTAATTTCGGTGGAAGTGAACAAAACAAAAAAGTATCTGCACTTTCTGGTGGTGAGCGAAACCGTTTACATCTTGCTATGACTTTAAAAGAAGAAGGAAACGTACTTTTATTAGATGAGCCAACCAACGATTTAGATATTAATACACTAAGAGCTTTAGAAGAAGGTTTGGAAAACTTTGCAGGATGTGCTGTAGTTATCTCTCACGATAGATGGTTTTTAGATAGAATTTGTACGCACATTCTAGCTTTTGAAGGAGATTCTCAAGTATATTACTTTGAAGGTGGTTTCTCTGAATATGAAGAAAATAAGAAAAAACGATTGGGTGGAGATTTAACACCTAAACGATTGAAATATAAAAAGTTAATAAGAAATTAAATGTTTTTATAAAAAAATCCCAAATTTGTTTGGGATTTTTTTGTAATTTTAACTTATAAAGGTACTTTCAAAAAAATACTATATCTATAATAATTGAAAATTAATAAAAATATATTTCTGTTAATTGCTTTAACTTTTTTACAGTTGGCAATTTCTCAAGTGCAATCAAAAAAACAGATTGAGAAAACGCTTATTGATGCAGGAGATGCTTTTTTTAATTTAGATGTAGATAAATCACTTAAATTATCTAAATCAGCTTTAGATAATGCCTACAAAATTAAGGATGATGCTTTAATGGCAAAAGCTTATAATGTAATTGGACTAAATTTTGAAGAATTTTATAACCCAGACAAAGGATTTGATTATTACCAAAAAGCACTTAGACACGCCGAATTAGCCCAAAATGATTCCATTAGAGATTGGGTAAATAACAATATTGGAAGTTATTATTCTTACAGAAAAAATAATTTTAAGAAAAGTATTGAATACTATAAGAAAGCGCTATTTTTTTCTGAAAAAATAAAAGATTCTATAGAAATAATGTATACTAAACTCAATATTGCGTCTGCTTATTTTGCAATTAATGATTTCAAAAATGGGATTGTCTATCTTGAAAGTACAAAGGATTATGTATTAAAAAGTAAAGAGTTAGAAGCAAAAATTTCTTTATACTCAATGTTTGGTTCATATTATAGTTTTTATAATGACAATGTAAAAGCCGAACAGAATTTTAATGAAGCTGTAAATTTGAGTAAAAAGAATACTTCAAAACTTGTTGATTCCAATGTTTGTGATGTTTATAATGACTTTTCTAAGCATTACAAAAAAAATAAGAATTACGAAAAAGCATTTTATTACTTAAATCTTCATCAAGAACTTAAAGAAAAAGTTTATAATGATGAACGAATAAAAAAAGTAAAATTAGCCGGAAGTGAAATTGAATTAGCGGAATATCAAAGACAGATTGATAAAATTGAAGTAGAAAAATCAAAGCAATCTAAAGATTTGAAAGAATCGAAATTAATTGTTTTGCTTTTTGTAATTATACTTTTCATTTTGTTGTTATTGCTTTATTCATTGTATAAAAATAACGTCTTTAGAGAACAATCTAATCGAGAGTTAAAAATTGCAAATGAGGAATTAAAGATTGCTAAAGAAAAAGCAGAGGTTGCATCTCAATTAAAAACTCAATTCGTATCTACAATTAGTCATGAATTAAGAACGCCACTTTATGGAGTTGTCGGAATTACTAATATTATTCTTGATGAACACAAAGAGCTTGCAAATAGTCCGCATTTAAATTCTTTAAAATTTTCAGCAAGATATCTTTTGTCATTGGTGAATGATTTACTTCAAATCAACAAAATTGAAGAAAATAAAATCACGTTGGAAAATATGATTTTTAATGTTTCTGACGAAATTAAAACCATTGTTGATTCCTTAGAATTCATTGCAGTAAAAAACAACAATAAATTAATTGCCGATATTGATGCCAATATTCCTGAATTCTTAATTGGTGATAAACTGCGATTGTCACAAGTATTCATGAATTTAGTAAGTAATGCTTTGAAATTTACTAAAGATGGTAAAGTTATAGTAACAGCAAAACAAGAAAGAATAGAAGGAACTAAACATTTTATTCATTTCAGTGTTGAAGATAACGGTGTAGGTATTGCCAAAGAAGATCAAGAGAAAATTTTCGAAAAATTTGTACAAATTGAACGTAAAGAAGGAGATTATCAAGGCACTGGTTTAGGTTTATCTATTGTACAAAAATTAACCGAATTGTTTGGAAGTAAAATTCATCTTGAAAGTGAAGAAGGAGTTGGAACAACTTTCTCATTTACCATTGGTTTTGAAGCTGATGAAACTAAAAAGAACGAAATAATAAATAACATTGTTGTCGATTTGTCATCCAATCATTTTTATAAAATTCTTGTGGTGGAAGACAATAAAATCAATCAAATAGTTACTAAGAAAATTTTAGAAAGTAATAATTTCAAATGTACCATTCTAGATGATGGTTATGCTGCTATAGAATTATTAGATAATGAAAACTTTGATGTGATTTTAATGGATATCAATATGCCAATCATTAATGGATTTGATACTACAAAACTCATTAGAAAAAAAGGAATTACTACTCCAGTAATAGCTTTAACGGCATTTGATAAACAAGAAATTACCGAGCAAGCATTGTCATGTGGAATGAATGATATTATCATAAAGCCATTTGAACAAGGTAAGTTATTTCAAGTTATTAATAATCTTGTGACAAAAAAAAACGTTGATTAATACCAACGTTTTTTATTCTTTTTAGAAGCATCTGATTTTCTTGAATTTCCAGATTCTGGTTTCTTTTTATTTCTCAAATCTGGTTTTGCATCCGGATTAGGAATTTCGTCTGTGTAAGGATAAGGATGTTCTTTTTCTACTTTTACATTAATCTTGATTAGCTTCTCAATATCTTTCCAATAAGGTTGCTCGTCTTTTGCACAAAAGGAAATTGCCAAACCAGTATTTCCAGCTCTTCCGGTTCTTCCAATTCGGTGAACATAGGTTTCTGAAATGTTTGGAATGTCAAAATTGATTACATAAGGCAAACTTTCTATATCAATTCCACGAGCTGCAATATCGGTGGCAACTAATACAGATATTTCTTTATTTTTGAATGCATCTAAAACACGTTGTCTTGCGTTTTGCGATTTATCTCCGTGAATTGCTTCAGCAGTTACATTGTTTTTCTTTAATGCTTTTACCACATTATCTGCACCATGTTTAGTTCTTGTAAAAACCAATACATTTTCGATTTTATCGTTTCTGATGATGTGATATAATAATTTTCTTTTGTCTTCTTTTCCAACAAAATATACTTTTTGATTTACTTTTTCTGCTGTTGATGAAACTGGATCTACCGAAACATATTTTGGTTTGGTCAAAAAAGTATCTGCCAATTCACGAATAGCCATTGGCATTGTTGCAGAAAATAAAAGTGTTTGTCTGTTGTCTGGTGTTAGTTTTACAATTTTCTTTACATCGTTAATAAAACCCATATCCAACATTTGATCGGCTTCATCTAATACTAGAAAATGCAAATGATCTAAATCAATAAATCCTTGTTTGTGTAAATCCAAAAGTCTTCCTGGCGTTGCTATTAGAATATCAATTCCTTTTTTTAGTTGATCAACTTGTGGCACTTGGCTAACACCACCAAAAATAACCATTGAACGAATATTGGTATATTTTCCGTAAGTATTGAAACTTTCGTCAATTTGAATAGCTAATTCACGAGTAGGAGTGACCACCAAAGTTCTTATTACTTTTCTCTTGGCAGAAGAACCTACCAAACGATGTAACATGTTTATAATAGGAATAGCAAATGCAGCTGTTTTTCCTGTACCAGTTTGAGCGCAACCTACTAAATCGGTTCCTTCAAGAATTACAGGAATAGCTTGTTGTTGAATAGGAGTAGGCGATTCGTAACCTTCTTCGGTTAATGCCTGTTGTATGTTTTTTAATAAATTTAAATCGCTGAATGTCATAAGTGTATTCGTCTTGAACTGTTTCAAGTGGTTGCAAAGATAGGTTATATTTATTAAACCTTGTTTTTAGTCAATAAATTGGGAAGTTGTAGCGATTTTCTATCTAACTCCTCAATATCTTTTCCATGGTTCTACCTTTAGCCAATTCGTCTATTAGTTTATCTAAATAACGAATCTTTTGCATCAATTTGTTTTCGATTTCTTCTATTCTATAGCCACAAATTACTCCAGTTATTTTAGTAACATTTTCGTTTAATTGTGGAGCATCTTCAAAGAAGGTTTCGAATGTAGTCTTGTTATCTAAAATTTGTTGCAATTGCTCTTGGTTGTATCCAGTAAGCCAACAAATGATTGTATCAACTTCTTCTTTGGTACGACCTTTTTTTTCCGCTTTGTTTACATAATGCGGATAGACGCTTGCAAATGAAGTACTGAATATTCTATGATTTTCCATGATTATTGATTTTTAGTAGCGCTTCAAGTAAAGTTTCTTATTGATTATAAAATCAAAACTAACTCAATTCCACTAATGTCTTCGCTTTAATAAAATCGGTTACAAGATATCCAATTAATTTTCCAACCAAATGATTGTTTTTTTCATTGTCTAAACTTGGTGCGCCTTCGCAAATGTGTAAGTAAGCGGCATTTTGGTGTTTGCCAAAGAAGTAAATAAATTGACGCACTTCTTCTACAGAAAAACCACTTAGTGTCATAGCACTACAAGGTATGTTTGGAATTGAATCTAAGTCGATTTCTACACCATAGGAATCATTTTTTATAAAGTCTAGAGCAAATTGCATTTCGCTATTAAAATTTTTAGTCATTTTAATCTTCATGCTATCGTATGTATTGTACAAAACTCTATCTTTTAAGGTTTTGAGTTTGTCTAAAACACTTTTAGAAGTATAGCAATGGTGTAAACCAAAAATGAAATATTTCTTAAGAAAACCTTCTTCAAAAGCATATGAAAATCCGTTTCCACTGTGTCGACCTTCTAAAATTCTAAAATCGGAATGCGCATCAAAGTTTACAGCATTAATTGGTTTTCCTTTGGCTAAAGCTGTTCCTTTTATGTTTCCGTAGGCATTGTTGTGACCACCACCAATAACCAAAGGTATTTTTCCAGCAGTAACAATTAGAGAGATTATATGAGCTACTTCTTTGTCAATTTTTACAACTAATTCGCTTAATTTTTTTCTATCGGCAGTTACGTTAAAATCAAGATTTTGAACTAATTCCATTTCTTCGGCTACGTCTAATGCACCCAAAACTACAATCTGTGATCCTTTGCAAAAACGATTGTGCTGAATATTAGCAATACTTTTGATGGCACTTTCCCAAGCGGTGCTTGCTCCAGGTCGGCCATAATTGGCTCTTACTCCAATATCTTCTGGAATTCCGAATAATACAAACTGTTGCTCACATTCTTTGAGGAATTTAGCCACATCTTGCTCTTTTGGAATGGTTACCATTTTTTCTCCAAATTTCACTTCACCGCTACGATGATTAGTAATCTTTGACAAATCGGATGCTGTAAAGCGAATAAGTTTTTCCATTAAAAAAATAAATCTTTCTCCAAAAATAATATATTTATGTTAACATACGTTTATGCTTAAAGTAATATTGCTAAATTTGTTCAAATTAATTCTACAAAAAATGGAAAATCAAAAAGGTAACACGTCGTTAAAAGCCATCATATTAGTGCTTTCACTATTGTTGTTGGGAAGTTTGTTTTATATATTCAAATTGACAACAGAAACCAAAACTCTTGAAACAGAGGTTTCGTCTGTAAAAACAGAAAAAGATAATGTTCTTAAAGATTTGGAAGAACTAAAAGCTACTTATGATGCCGCAATTGCAGAAAACACATCAATGTCTGATGAGTTAATTGCTGAAAGAGAAAAAGTTGTAGGATTGATGGCGCAATTAGAGAAAACTAAAGGTGATGTAAATGCTATGGCAAAATACAAACAACAAGTAGCAGCATTGCAAACTAAAATGAACAGTTTGATGCAAGAAGTTGCTGTTTTGAAAAAAGAAAATCAAACACTTACTACAAATTTAGATAGTACAAAAGTAGTTTTGGCAGATTCTAAAAATTACAATCAAGTACTTGTAGGTCAAAATGAAGAACTTTCTAAAACTGTAGAAAAAGCTTCTAAATTATCTGTATTAAATTTGAAAACTGGTTCTTATAAATTGAAAGGTTCTGGAAAACAAGTAGAAACAGATAAAGCGAGTAGAGTAGATATCTTGAAAGTGAGTTTTACTATTGCTGAAAATAGCGTAGCAAAATCTGGAGATAAAACTTACTATGTTCAAGTAATTGATAGCAAAAACAATGTTCTTGGAGATAAAATCACTACAAGTTTTGGAGACAAATCCTTGACTTATAGTTTTACCTCTACTGTGAAATATGAAAATAAAACGGTTGATGTGGTTAAAGATTTGCCAGGAAAAGATTTTCAAAAAGGAACGTATTTTGTAAATGTATTTGACAAAGCAGAATTGGTTTCAAAATCTAGTTTTACATTGCGATAAAACAATTATTAATTCAAAATAGGAAAAGGTGTTTACTTTCGGTAAACGCCTTTTTTGTTTATAACTTGTTAGTTTATCAACGACTGAAACACCACTTTTTGATGTTATTTTGTAGTATAATTGAAATATAATGAGCAATAAAAGAAGTATTACTATTTTAATCGGAATTATTGGTGTGTTGTTGCTGATGTTAGCAGGAACTATTGGCTATATTCTTGGCAATACCAACGAAAATGGTTCGACTTCAACTGGAATTACAGATGACAAAAAGGTAATGAAAGAAATTGAAGAATTAAAACAAATGTATGATTCTAAAATTGCTGAAAAAACCAATAATTATAATGCTCTAGAAGCAGAGCGTGAAAAAGTTCAAGCATTAGTTGCTGAGTTAGAAAAAACTAAAAATGATGCTCAAGCTTTAGTAAAATACAAAACGCAATACCAATCTTTAGAATCTAAAATGAGACTTTTGGTAGATGAAATTGTAGTTTTGAAAAACAAGAAGACAAATATTACGATCAAGCAAGAAAAAGCTCAAGTTGTCAAAAAAGTAAACCAACCAAAAATAGAAAATACAGTTACACCTGTGGCAATTCCTGCAAAGAAAGAAGTTGTTGCTGTGACTAAAACAGAACCTACAAAACCGAAATCGGATGATTTTTTTGCTAAAAAAGAATTACCTAAGCAAGAAGTTGTAGAAGTTAAAAAAACTTCGCCACAAGTTCGATTTGAGAAATTTTCTAAAGTTACTTTGTCTAATGTAAAAGCTGCTGCATACACTATTAAATCAGGTGCGAAACAAATAGAAACAAACGTTTCAGGAAAAGCCGATTTGATTAAAATTACTTTTACGCTCAATGATAATCCAACGGCTAAAAGTGGCGAAAAAAATTACTACATCCAGATTATTGACGGAAAAAACAATGTTTTAGGCAAACGCATCACTGAATATTTTGACAACGAATCATTGACATATAGCTTGAGTAAAACCCTAAATTATAACAACCAACAAATGGATTGCACCATAGAGTTTACCAAAAAAGATTTCGAAAAAGGTGTATATTTTGTCAATATTTTTGATAGAGATGAGTTAGTTGGCCGCTCTAATTTTACTTTGAAATAGAGAAGGTTTTTTTTTGATGCATCATCATGATCATTTATTGCTAAAGAACTTTTTCAATTCTAATGACAACTCTTCTATTGGCGTAACGAATGTCTTTTAGCTTTTTAGAAATAGCGATTTTTCTTGTTTCAGGTTTCGTTTCACCAAAATAACTTATTTGTATTTGGTCAGTTGTAATTCCTTGGCTAATAAGATAATCGGCTATAGCTTGAACTCTTTTTTTAGAAAGTTCAAGATTGTCTATTTCAGTTCCTACATCATCGCTGTGTCCTTCAAGGTAAACGATGAGTTTTGAAGTTTTTTCTATTTTAAACTTATTAATTACGTAGCTATCCAAAAAAGTAATGTTTTCAATGCTTACTTCCCATTGATTGGTTGGATAATACAGTGTATAGATTGGAGCTGCTAATTCCGTTTTAGATGCCGTCTGTGCCACAAGAGTAGTCAAAGCAAAGGAGGATATTAATAGGATTACTGAAAAGTTTTTGAGCATAGTAATTATAATGTTTTATCAAGGCTAATTTAATAAAATAAATGATGGTATCTGAGTATTTTATGAAACATTCTGAATTTATGCTAACTTATTTACAAGTCTAACTTTGTATTCTTAAATACACTAAATATTGTGTATATTTGAATTATAAAACTATTTTACGTTCCTATAATTTAATAAATATTCTACTACGAAAACTGAGTAGAATTACTTAATTTTTACAAAGATAAAAAAGAGTTTCGGTAGTATTTTACGGAAAATCATAAAGTGGTAAAATTTTTATTTTATGGTTCATATTCTTTTTTAAATACAAACTCCAATACTTTAGAAGTTGAAGTCATGCCTTTGTAATCAAATAGAAATTCGTTTATAGAGTTGTTGCTGATTTCACCAAAAAGAAAATTGATGAAATTTTTATTTTCCAAATTTTTGTTTTTTAATTCGAGAAGTAATTGATCAAAAAAGAATTCGGCGTCTAACAATTCTTCTCTGTAGTCATTGAGTTTAGAAACTTCTAATTTTTCAAACCACCAACTTTCTATAAAATCTTCATCGTAGTATTCAAGTGCTGCTTCTTTTCCAAAATTGGAAATTTCATCGTTTTCATAATCAAATTGTAAAAACTCTTGATACAATTTACTTTCTGAGGTTTGTGTCCCAACCCAAACGCAGATTATCTTCTTTTTAGTCATAGTTAATTATGATAATAAGTAATTGATTTGTAATTACATTGTGTATTCTTTATCAACAATAAGTTCAATTACAGGTTCGCCTTTTGGATAGCAGTCATAACCACCAACATGTCCAAAATTCGCTTTGAATTGTTCCATAATTTGCTCCATTTTAGCTTCAAAACGAACGATGTTATTACTTTTTTTTGCTGTTAGATTTAAACCTTGTCGTCCATTGGTAAAGAAAAGCATGAGGTTTGCTTTGTCATCAAAATCATTAAAAAGATAGAAGAAAACTTCAAATTGTTCTTCTATTGCTATCTTTTTTAAAGCGGCAATAAAATCATTTTTCTTATTTAATTCTATGTTACAATCTATTCGTAAAGCTGCATTTTCGGCATTACTTTTTTTCAATTCCGAACCAACAAATTGTATGAATTTTTTCTGAGGTATGCTATTTTCATCATTTTCGGTTTCTTTACTAAGTCTTTTTCGTTCTGGATTAGTGAAATCAAGTTTTTCGTGAGAAGAAACGTTGAGTTTTTTGAGGATTTTTTCTACTTCTTTTGCAAATAGAAAATCATAGTCAT
>LNDX01000027.1 GCA_001464475.1 Flavobacteriaceae bacterium Ga0077528
GCTTCTTTTGCAGTTACTGGTAGTGTTGCAATTGAAATATCGGCACCACTTTCTTGATGCGCTTTTATCATTTCGTTAAAATTCATTTGATACAATTGATCACCAGAAAGTATAAGCGCATAATCAAAATCGTGATTCAAAAAATGATTCATACATTGTCTAACGGCATCAGCTGTTCCTTGAAACCACGTTGGATTGTCAGGCGTTTGTTCAGCTGCTAAAATATCAACAAAAGCCGTACTAAAATGACTAAAGTGATACGTGTTTTTGATGTGTTGATTTAACGAAGCCGAATTAAATTGTGTCAAAACAAACATCCTTTTAATATCAGAATTAATACAATTTGAAATCGGAATATCCACTAATCGATATTTTCCGGCAATTGGCACTGCTGGTTTTGAACGACTTTCAGTTAACGGTGACAATCTTGATCCTTGTCCGCCACCCACTTTTTTTCATTTTTTTAGTATTTATGCTTTTTCTTTTTCAAATTTTGAAATCACTTCTTCGTAATAGTTGTAAGTTGTTTTTGCAATAGATTCCCAACTAAATTTTTCTAAAACTCTTTTTCTTCCGGCTTGTCCCATTGTTGTCGCCAAAGTTTCATTTTCAAGAAATAAATTTATTTTAGTAGCAAAATTACGCTGAAATTCTTCTGGGTTTTTCGGATTAAAATCGGTTCTTGATACACTTTCTAGCGGAATTAAATAACCAGTTTCACCTTCGGTAATAATTTCTGGAATTCCACCAACGGCACTTCCTACAACTGGAGTTTCGCATGACAACGCTTCAAGATTTATGATTCCAAATGGTTCGTACAATGACGGACAAGCAAAAACTCTTGCATGACTGTACAATACTTTGATTTTTTCTCTCGGAAGCATTTCAGAAATTAAGATAACTCCATCTCTTTGTGATTTCAATTCTGCAATTAAATCTTCTGTTTCTTTTGCAATTTCTTCAGTATCAGGTGCGCCTGCACACAAAACAATTTGACAATTTTCATTAAAATATTTAGCTGCCGAAATCAACTGCGAAATACCTTTTTGACGCGTAATTCTTCCCACAAAAAGTACAAATGGAATTTCAGGATTTATATCATATTCTAACAATAAATTGTTGTCAAATGTTGGTTTGTAAAATTCAGGATCAATTCCGTTATGGATTACAGTAACTTTTTCAGGATTAATTCCATAAGCTTCAACGACATCAGTTTTCATTTGTTCGCTAACAGCAATTACGCCATCAGCTGTATTGTATGCATGATTTTCAATCCAACGAGAAAGAAAATAACCATTTCCTAATTGTTCTACTTTCCAAGGTCGATGAGTTTCAAGGCTATGCGTTGTTAATATCAATGGAACTTGCAATAATTCTCTCGAAAAAATTCCTGCTAAATGTGTATACCAAGTATGACAATGAATTACATCTGCAAGTAAAGTGTGTTGCGACATTTCAACATTTTTACTCAAATTATGAAACATTTTGATGTGCGGATTCGATGCATCTTCCATTTTAGTCAACGAAGATTGAATTCCAATAATGTTCATAGCATCTTTTTCTTCTAGTTGATTTCCAAAACATCGTACTTCAACTTGCCCGAGTTTTGCTAATTCTTTACTTAAAAAATCGATATGTACTCCTGCGCCACCATAGATATTAGGCGGAAATTCATTGGAAAAAAGTGCTATTCTCATGTAGGATGAAAGGTCATAATTTGTGAATTATAAAGTTAGGGAATTTATTTAATCAATTCGTTTTTTAATAACATAAAAACTATACAAATTGTATTTTTGTATCTAAATGCAATTTTATGGAACCAATTACTTGGAATGATTTTGAAAAAGTAGAAATGCGAGTAGGAACAATAATTGAAGCTAATGATTTTCCTGAAGCTAGAAAACCTGCGTATCAATTAACGATTGACTTTGGTGCTGAAATCGGAATAAAAAAATCGTCTGCACAAATCACAAAGCGATATGCTAAAGTAGATTTGGTTGGAAAACAAATCATAGCAGTTGTGAACTTCCCAAAGAAACAAATTGGAAAATTCATGAGTGAATGTTTAGTTTTAGGTTCCGTAAATGAGGATGAAGTAGTTCTTTTATCATCCGATTTAAAAGTAGAAAACGGCTTGCGAATTGCTTAGTTTTGTTTTCTACGTTTGTTAGCCATATACATATTAAAAACTGAAAGTAAAATAAATAATACTGGAACAACAAAGTAGAATTTTCGTTCTTCAAAGGAATCGTTTTGTTGAATATGTTGGTAATTTTCATAAATAATATACAACCAAAATAAAATGATTGTTAGATTCAAATGAAAAGCATACTTGTTTAAAAAAGCTAGAATTTTTTGCATAGTTTAGAAAATTAAAAACTCCAAAAATCTTTCAACTTTTGGAGTCTGTTTTTATTTTTTATTGTTTTATAATTTTTACTACTTCATTTTTTTCTCCTAATAAATTTAAAAAGTAAATACCTTTAGAAAAATTACTTAAATCAATTGTTGTCATTTCATCGACAATTGACAATTGTTTTAGTTCTTGACCAAGATAATTATAAATAACAACAGTAGTAAAAAAACCTTCTTCATTATGTAATGTAACAAAGTTATTAGTTGGATTAGGATATAAAACTACTTTATTAGCAACAAACTCCTCACTACCCAAACCACAATTACTGGTAACTAATGGTTGAATGCCATTACAAGTAGCCAAAAATGTTTGTAATGGAGTAACCTCGTTAGTATCTGCGCAAATAGTTGTTAAATTTGGATTATTACTATTCCAGCAATTTTGATAAATTGTTTGATTACCAATAGGTTGTGTAATACCATTTTTAATATTAATGTTAGTTAATAAATTGCTACTACAAACTAACTCGACTAGCATCGGATTGTTACTAAAATCTAAATTTGTTAGTTGATTTTGTTCACAATAAACTTGTTTCAAATTTATCAGATTTGAAAAATCAATATTTGAAATATTATTAACATTAACATTTAAAACCTCTAATGAGCTTAATCCAGAGAGATTTAATGTTGAAATATTGCTATTTGGGCAATATAAAAGTTTTAAACTATTAAGTTGGGGGAAATGAAAATTAGATACAAATGTATAACTAAATGATAAGTTTTGTAAATTTGAAAAATATTCTACTCCAGTTAAATCAAATATGTTTGAAAACCCAATATTTAAACTTTTTACTTGTAATGCTTCCAATTGTTCAATAAAACCATTATTATTAGAGTCTATTTTAAATTGATTATTTAAAATATTTGTAGCTATTGAATTACTTGGGGAAGATTGAAGAAGTTTGTTTAAAAAATTTGAATCAGGGAAATTAATAATCTGTGCATTTGTAGTAAAACAAAAAAAATAGATCAATATCAACAGATTTTTTTTCATTTTTTTAGTTTTTAATAATTAATTTATTAACTATCTCTTCATTTAAAGTTACTTTCAATATATATGTACCACCCATGCTACACAAAGAGTTCTTCGATGCACTGCGCTGCGCAAATGTCTCCTGACTTTGCGCCAATTTATGGTCACTTTTTATAACAATTATGTTTTCCAAATAAATTTGAATTTAATCAAAACTTGATATTTTGTTTGTATACTTAATTATAGGTTTCATCAAATATAATAAAAAAATTCCGCAAAGTCAGGAGACATTTGCGGAGCTTTTCATAAGAACTAATCGTTAACCAGTTTCTGTTGAAGTTTTTCAGGTTCTTAAATTAAAAACTCCAAAAATCTTTCAACTTTTGGAGTCTGTTTTTATTTTAAATATCATCAAAATCAATATCGGTAAAGCTAGTTGTCTTTGGTTCTTCTTCGCCTTCTGTTTTTTCGGTGAAATATTCTTTTTTGAAATCTTTTTGGTGTCTTTCAGAAATTACTTCCTCACCTTTATTGTTTAATACAAACGATGTCATTTCGTCTAAAATTTCTTTGAAAGCTGTAAAATCTTCCTTGTACAAATAAATTTTATGCTTTTTAAAGTGAAATGATCCATCCTCTTCGGTAAATTTTTTACTTTCAGTAATGGTAATGTAGTAATCTTCAGCTTTTGTAGCTCTTACATCAAAGAAATAAGTTCTTCTTCCTGCTCTCAATACTTTAGAAAAAATTTCATCTTTTTCTAACATGTCGTGTTCTCTCATATTCGTTCTGTCAATTAGTGTAGTTTTTCTTTTACGAAAATGATAAAAAAAATGTTACGATGCAAGAATTATTCTACTTCTTTTTCAGAAAGTTGTTTGTAATAAAGTTCTTTGTAATAGCCTTCTTGGTTTACTAATTGATTATGAGAACCTTGTTGGATGATTTTTCCTTCCTCTAAAATTATAATTATATCAGCATTTTTTGCTGAGGAAACTCTATGACTAACAATTATTGTGGTTTTATCTTTAGAAACTTCCAATAAATTATTCAAAATTTGTTCTTCGGTTTCTGTATCAACTGCTGAAAGGCAATCGTCAAAAAGTAGAATTTCAGGGTTTTTTATAATCGCTCTGGCAATAGAAACACGTTGTTTTTGTCCGCCAGAAAGTGTAATTCCTCTTTCACCAAGAATGGTTTCATATTGTTGGTTGAACTGAATGATATTATCATGAACTACTGATTTTCTAGCTGCTTCAAATACTTCTTCGTCAGTAGCATTTTCTTTTCCGAACTTAATATTATTCTTTATAGAATCAGAAAATAAAAAGGCATCTTGTGGAACAATTCCGATGCTGTTTCTTAAATCATATAGATTTAGTTCCGCCAAAGGAGTTCCATCCATTAAAATTTTACCAACTTTTACATCGTGCATTCTAGTAATTAAAGTTAGAATACTCGATTTTCCTGAACCTGTTTTACCTAAAATTGCAAGAGTTTGTCCTTTTGCAACTTTAAAAGAAACGTTTTTCAAAGCTTCAATATTGGTATCATCGTATGTGAAACTCACATTTTTAAATTCAATTTCTCCTTTGATTATGGAATGATTTGGATTGGTGTTTTTAATTTCAGGTTCCACTTTCAAGAACTCATTCAATCTTTTTTGAGATGCTTCTGCTTCTTGTACTAACGATGATACCCAACCAATTGTAGCTACAGGCCAAGTTAGCATGTTTACATATAAAATAAATTCGGCAATTTTTCCGATGCTATCAATTTCTCCATTTATGTACATCATTCCACCAAAATAAATCACAACCAAGTTACTCACTCCAATTAAAGTAACCATCAACGGACCAAAAAAGGATTGAACATTGGCCAAACTCATACTCTTTGATTTGCTTTCTTTTGCTAAATCAATAATGTTGTTTTGATGTTGTTTTTCCAAACCATAAGCTTTTATAACTCTAATTCCTGAAAAAACTTCTTGTGTGTAACTTGAAATTTTAGATAAATATTGCTGAAAAATAGTACTTCGTTTGTTGATTTCAACACTCAATTTGAAAATGATAAACGATAAAATAGGCAAGGGTAGAAGTGTGTATAATGTTAATCTTGGTGAAACATTATACATATATATAATCACAATTGTAAAAGTAATTAACGTATTTATAGTGTACATCACAGCTGGTCCAACATACATTCGCACTTTGGCAACGTCTTCACTAATTCTACTCATCAAATCTCCAGTACGATTTTGTTTGTAAAAGTTCTGATCTAAAACCTCATAATGCTTAAAAACTTCATTTTTTAAATCAAATTCGATATGACGCGACATTACAATTAAAGTTTGACGCATCAAGAAAGTTAAAATCCCTGCAATTATTGTAGTTCCAACAATTAAAAGGATATTTTCTATCAATTGACTTTTAATTATTTCATTACTTATGTTGTTTTTATGAAAGTCTTCAATGGCTTTAAATGACTTACTAATTAATTTTGGAGTAAACAATCTAAAGATTTGCGCAACAATTGTGATGACAATACCTAATAAAAATCGGTATTTATATTTGACAAAATATTTATTTAAATATTGTAATTCTTTCATTTTAATTCTTTAATTGTTTCTTGAATCAACCCTATTATTGTTAAAATGATAGAAATAATTCATTTTTAAAATATTCAGTAAAAATTAATTTTATTAACAATATGCTAATTAAAACTAAATTTCATGAATTATTTTGAATAAAAAGTTAAATTTGCGATGACTTATTGATAAAGTCGCAACCCAAATATATTTTTATGACTACAGAAATCACAACTCCAAAAGAGCTTCAAAAAATGGATCCGGTCTTCGGACAACTATCATTTGATAATCACGAGCAAATTGTTTTTTGCAACGACAAAGATACAGGATTAAAAGCAATAATTGGTATTCACAATTCAGTTTTAGGGCCAGCTTTGGGTGGAACTAGAATGTGGAATTATGCAAACGAATGGGAAGCATTAAACGATGTTTTACGTCTTTCTCGTGGTATGACTTATAAATCTGCAATTACAGGTTTAGATCTAGGTGGAGGAAAAGCAGTTATTATTGGTGACGCTAAAACTCAAAAAACGCCAGAAATGATGCGTAAATTTGGTGAGTTTGTTCATTCCTTATCAGGAAGATACATTACAGCAGAAGATGTTGGTATGGTAACTGCCGATATGGATACTGTTCGCGATGTAACTCCATACGTTACAGGAATTTCAGAATCTCGTGGTGGATCTGGTAATCCTTCTCCAGTAACCGCTTATGGTGTTTACATGGGAATGAAAGCTGCTGCTAAATACCAATTTGGTTCAGATAATTTAGACGGAAAAAAAATATTAGTTCAAGGAATCGGTCACGTTGGTGAAACTTTAGTTGAGTATTTAACTAAAGAAGGAGCTTTGGTTCAAATTGCAGATATCAACGAAGGACGTCTTGAAGAAGTAAGTAAAAAATATGGCGCTTCAATCTATACAGGAAGCGATTTATATACTGCAGATGTTGATATTTATGCACCTTGCGCACTTGGAGCCACTATCAATGACGATACAGTTTACAAGATAAATGCTAAAGTTATTGCTGGAGCAGCTAACAATCAGTTGGCAAATGAAAACGTTCACGGACCAATTTTGCAAGAAAGAGGTATTGTTTATGCGCCAGATTTCTTAATCAACGCAGGTGGAATTATCAATGTTTATGCAGAAATTGCTCATTACGACAAAGCAGAATCAATGCGTAGAACAGAAAATATCTACAATACAACTTTAGAAATTTTTGATTATGCTAAAGCAAACAATTTGACGCCTCAAAAAGCGGCAATGGCAATTGCAGAACTTAGAATCGAACAAAGAAAAAAAGAAAACGCTAAATAGTTAAGTGTTTAAAAAAAATAGTTTTATTTTTGCAAAGCGAAAGAGCATTTTCTTTCGCTTTGTTAATTTTTAAAAGTTCTTATCCGTGTTAAACAGAAGACATATCCGTATAAAAGTGATGCAAGCTATTTATGCTATGCACCAAAGTGGTTCTGATGATCTTGAAAAACAAGAAAAATTTTTGCAAGCTAGTCTAGAAAATATTTTAGATTTATATCTAATAATGTTGTCTTCTTTAGTCGAAATTCGAAAAAAGGAAATAGAATATATCGAAATTGCTCAGAAAAAGCATCTTGCTACACCAGAAGAGCGAAATCCAAACCAACGTTTTGTTAATAATCCTATTCTTGTTGCTTTAGAAGAAAGTAATTCGTTGAGTATTGCTCTTGAAAAAAGAAAAATCAACAACTGGCAAGCTAATGATGATACGATTTTGTTGCTTTTGCAAGATGTAAAGCAAAGTGATTTGTATCAGAATTACATGGCTAAAAAAGCGGTTACTTTTGAAGAAGAGCGCTTTTTTGTGGTAGATATGTTCTCTGAATTGATTGCTCCAAATGAAAAATTATATTCTTACTTAGAAGATTTTAAATTGACTTGGGTAGACGATATTCCTGTTGTAAATACTCAAATTCAAAAGCAATTGCGTCATATGTCAGCAGATGCTGATTTGATAAAAGTTCCAGCGATTTATAAAGACGAAGAAGATAAAGATTTTGCATCAGCATTGTTTAGAAAAACTGTTTTAAACGAAAGTGAATTAGCAAAAGAATTTATTGATAAAACTCCAAATTGGGATGTAGAACGAATAGCCGAATTGGATACGATAATTTTGAAAATGGCTATTTGTGAATTTTTGAAATTTCCATCAATTCCTTTGAAAGTTACAATTAATGAATATTTAGAACTTGCAAAAGAATACTCAACACCAAAAAGTAGTCTTTTTATTAATGGAATTTTAGATAATCTTGTAAAAGATTTCCAAAAAAATAATAGAGTTAATAAAGCCGGAAGAGGTTTAATATAAATTTAAATAATAAAAAATATGGAACAGATAAGTCAGTTTTTACCGTTTATTCTAATGTTTGTTGTAATCTATTTATTTATGATAGTGCCACAACAAAAGAAAGCTAAAAAAGAGAAAGAGTTTGAAAGTAGTTTGAAAGTAGGTGATAAAATAGTCACTAAAAGTGGTTTTCATGGTAAAATTGCTGAATTAGCTGAAACTACAGTTGTTATTGAAACAATGTCAGGAAAATTAAAAATGGAAAAGTCTGCTATATCGCTTGAAATGAGTGCTGCTTTGAACAAGAAAGCATAAGTTTAGATTCTAACATTAAAAAATCCCAAATTTCAAATGATGAAGTTTGGGATTTTTTTTGACTATTTTATCTGTATTTGTCATTCAAACCTATATTATTTAAAATCATGGGTTTGATTTTTTCAAATCTTGCAAGTTTAGTTTTTTCTTGCTTTGCAGTTTCAATATATTCAAGAAACTCATTCTGTTTAGAAGATGTAAATTTTTCAAAAGCAATAGAAAGTTCTTTATCTGATTCTAATTCGGCATCTAAAAACGCACAAACAATTCTTGCTTTCTTAGTTGGTTTAATCGATTTTCCTTCTTTCTCATTTGCAATTGCTTCATTGATGTAAGCTAAAATCTTTTTTTCGTTGATTTCCTCTTTAGAAGTAAATCGCCACTGACGAAGTGCTTTTGTCACACCTTCATTGGCATTAACTAAAACATTTAATTCATCTTTTAGAAATACTCCGTTGTAAAACCAAAGAGCAAAATAATTTTTGAAAGCTCCAATTCCAATGACGTTTTTGTTATTTATGGTATAAACAATTCCACCCCATTTTGTAGTTTCAATTAATTCGGTTTTATTGAGAATTGATTTAATTATTTCAATTTCATCATCCCAATAATCATATTTCATCCAAGGATTTTTTTCGTCCATACAAAAAATGATTATTTCTCTGAAAAATCTGTTGTAGCTGTTAGTTCAGCAATTTTTACAATTACATCAACGGCTTTTTGCATACTTTCTACTGGAACATATTCATATTTTCCATGAAAATTATGCCCTCCAGCAAATATATTCGGACACGGTAATCCCATGTAAGATAATCTTGAGCCGTCTGTTCCTCCACGTATTGGTTTTATTAACGGTGTGATTCCTAATTGCTTCATAGCTTCTTCGGCTAAATCTACAATAAACATCATTGGTTCAACTTTTTCACGCATGTTGTAGTATTGGTCTTTTACTTCTGCAATACAAATATCTTCGCCAAATTGTTGAGCGAATTTTTTATTAATTCCTTCAGCAATTTCTAAAACTTTATTTTTTCTTTCTTGAAATAAATTGGCATCATGATCACGAATAATCAATTCAACTACACTTTCTTCAATACTTCCTGAAAGACCTACAACATGGTAAAATCCTTCATAATCTGCTGTTTCTTGTGGAATTTCATTCTTTGGTAATTGGTTTATAAAATCATTTGCAATAAGCATTGAGTTTATCATTTTACCTTTGGCATAACCAGGATGTACACTTTTTCCTTTGAATTTGATTTTTGCTCCAGCAGCATTAAAGTTTTCATACTCTAATTCACCAATTTGACTTCCGTCCATAGTGTAAGCCCATTTTGCACCAAACTTCTCTACATCAAAAATATCAGCACCACGACCAATTTCTTCATCTGGTGTAAATCCAACTCTAATTTTACCGTGCTTAATTTCAGGATGTTGTACTAAATATTCCATAGCAGTAACAATTTCCGTTAAGCCAGCTTTATCATCAGCGCCTAAAAGTGTTAATCCGTTTGTTGTAATTAAAGTTTGTCCTTTATACAATAATAAATCTTTAAAATAACTTGGAGAAAGAATGATATTTTGCTCTTTATTTAAAACAATATCGCCACCATCATAGTTTTCTATAATTTGTGGTTTTACATCTTTACCAGTAAAATCTGGAGATGTATCATAATGCGAAACAAATCCAATTGTTGGAACTTCATGGTCAACATTGCTAGGTAATGTTCCCATAACGTAGCCATTTTCATCAATGGTAACTTCGGTTAATCCGATAGTATTTAATTCTTTAACTAATAAATTGGCAAGATCTAATTGTTTTTTAGTACTTGGTGTCGTCGGAGAATTTGCATCCGATTCAGTATCGATAATGACATAGCTTATAAAGCGGTCGATGATGTTTTGCATGTTTTTTTATAAAATATTTGTATTACTTAATCCTTTGAATAATCTAAATAAACCATAAATAATAGCTCCGTAGGTTATCAATCCAACTCCCGAAAAGGTAATTGCGATTCCAACTACAAGCCAAATGGCTCCATATAGTATATCTTTGTTCGCTGCTGCTCTTTCTGCATCCATTAATTTGTCTTCGCCATCAGCAATTAGTTTTTTTGCAGCTTCTTCGTCGATTCCTTTTTCTAATAAAGCAGCAATAATTAGTCGTTTAGGTTGTTCAGCAATAAGGCTTGAAATAACATACTCTTGTATGCTTTTTGGGTTTTCTTGATCAGATAATGTTTTGTTTTCAAACATATAATTATTTTTTTCAAATATAAAAAAATCCTCAACTGCTTTCACAATTGAGGATTGTATTTTGAGCAAATTTACTTATTCGTTAACGATAACCCATTCACCACTTGCAATCATACTTTCAGCTTTTTTGTATTTCAAGCTTTCTGTTTTTCCACTCATAACGTGTTTGATTGTAACGTTATCGTTTCTGTTAATCTTAGGTTGATCACGAACGATAGTCTCTGTTACTTGACGTTGTTGCGTTTGTCCAGCTTCACGGTTTTGTTCAGCTAGAGAGTCGCTATTTGGGATTTCATCTTTAGATTCAATGTAATCTTGCTTACGTTTTACTTCTCTTGCTTCTTGTATATTATTGTTTTGCTGTGGCAAATCACCTTTAAACAAGAACGAAATAACTTCTTTATTTACGCCATCTAACATGGTTCTAAATAAATTAAAAGCTTCTAATTTATAAATCAGTAATGGATCTTTTTGTTCGTGAACAGCAAGTTGAACTGATTGTTTCAATTCATCCATTTTACGTAAGTGCTTTTTCCAAGCTTCATCAACGATTGCTAGTGTGATATTCTTCTCAAAATCAGCAATTAATTGTGTTCCATGAGATTCATATGCTTTTTTCAAATCGGTAACAACATTCAATGATTTGATACCATCTGTAAAAGGAACTATAATTCTCTCAAACGTATTTCCTTCTTTCTCATAAACATTAGCAATGATAGGGAATGCTTCTCTTGCACTTCTTTCTGTTTTTTCAGTGTAATATTGCATTGCAGCTTTATAAACTTTACCAGTCAATTCCATTTCTGATAATTTTGCAAAATCACCTTCTGATACTGGTGAAGTTATCGAGAAATAACGAATTAATTCGAATTCAAAGTTTTTAAAATCATTACTTGCTTTATTATCACCAACGATTACTTCGCAAGTATCATACATCATATTTGCAATATCTAGTTTCAAACGTTCTCCATGTAAAGCATGACGACGACGTTTGTAAACTACTTCTCTTTGAGCATTCATAACGTCATCATATTCTAACAAACGTTTACGAGTACCAAAGTTATTTTCTTCTACTTTTTTCTGAGCTCTTTCGATAGATTTAGTCATCATAGAATGTTGAATCACTTCACCTTCTTTCAATCCCATTCTGTCCATCACTTTTGCAACTCTTTCTGAACCAAATAAACGCATTAAGTTATCTTCAAGAGAAACGTAAAATTGTGAACTTCCTGGATCACCTTGACGACCAGCACGACCACGCAACTGACGGTCAACACGACGCGAATCGTGACGCTCAGTACCAATAATTGCTAAACCACCAGCAGCTTTTACTTCTGGAGTTAATTTAATATCGGTTCCACGACCAGCCATATTTGTTGCAATTGTTACTACTCCAGGTTTTCCTGCTTCAGCAACGATTTCTGCTTCACTTTTGTGCATTTTGGCATTCAATACATTGTGAGCAACACCACGCATTTTCAACATTCTACTCAATAATTCTGAAATTTCAACTGATGTTGTTCCAATTAATACAGGTCTTCCTGATGCAGATAATTGAGTTACATCTTCAATAACAGCATTAAATTTTTCACGAACAGAACGATAGATTAAATCTTCTTTATCATTTCTAGAAATTCCTCTGTTAGTTGGAATTTCAACTACGTCTAGTTTGTAAATTTCCCAAAGTTCACCAGCTTCTGTAACAGCAGTTCCTGTCATACCAGCTAATTTGCTGTACATACGGAAGTAGTTTTGAAGTGTAATTGTAGCAAAAGTTTGGGTTGCAGCTTCAATGGTTACTTGTTCTTTGGCTTCAATGGCTTGGTGTAATCCGTCTGAATAACGACGACCATCCATAATACGACCAGTTTGCTCATCAACAATAAGAATTTTGTTATCCATGATAACATATTCTACATCTTTTTCAAAAAGAGTGTAAGCTTTTAGTAATTGCGTAAGTGTATGGATACGTTCCGATTTGATTCCGAAGTCTTGAAATAATTTTTCTTTTGCTTCAGCTTCTTTATCTTTCTCTAGATTTTGTTTTTCTATAGCAGCAATTTCAGTTCCAATATCTGGAAGTACGAAAAAGCTTTCATCAGTATCTTGTGATAGGAATTTGATTCCATTATCAGTCAATTCTACTTGATTGTTTTTTTCTTCAATTACAAAATATAATGCTTCGTCAACAATTGGCATTTTGCGGTTGTTGTCTTGCATGTATTCATTTTCAGTTTTTTGCAAAAGTGCTTTTACACCTTCTTCACTTAAAAATTTAATAAGTGCTTTGTTTTTTGGAAGCGAACGATAAGCTCTCAACAACTGAAAACCACCATCTTTAGTATTTCCTTCTTTAATCAATTTTCTGGCTTCTGCTAAAAATCCATTAGCAAGTTGACGTTGAAGATTGAATAAATTTTCAATTTTTGGTTTCAATTCGTTAAATTCATGACGATCACCATCAGGAACTGGACCAGAAATAATTAAAGGAGTTCTTGCATCATCAATCAATACAGAGTCAACCTCGTCGACAATGGCATAATTGTGTTTTCTTTGAACCAAATCTTCTGGCGAATGTGCCATGTTATCTCTTAGGTAATCAAAACCAAATTCATTGTTTGTTCCATAAGTAATATCAGCTTCATAAGCTTTTCTTCTTGCATCAGAATTTGGAGAATGATTGTCAATACAATCGACAGTTAATCCGTGGAATTCAAATAGAGGAGCTTTCCAAGTGCTATCACGTTTTGCTAAGTAGTCATTTACAGTTACTAAATGAACTCCATTTCCAGTTAACGCATTCAAGTATAGCGGAAGAGTAGCCACTAAAGTTTTTCCTTCTCCTGTTTGCATTTCGGCAATTTTCCCTTGATGTAAAACGATACCACCAATCAACTGAACGTCATAGTGAATCATATCCCAAGTGATTTCTTTTCCTGCTGCATTCCATTGGTTTGCCCAGATAGATTTATCCCCATCTAATGTGATGTAGGATTTTGTAGCTGAAAGTTCTCTGTCTTTAGGTGTTGCAGTAACTGTTATGGTTGAATTTTCTTTAAAACGTCTTGCAGTTTCTTTTACAACTGCAAAAGCTTCAGGAAGAATTTCCATTAATACTTTTTCTGAAATTTCGTATGCTTCTTTTTCTAGAGTATCAATAGCATTATAGATATCTTCTCTTAAATCGATATCTGATGTGTTTTCAGCATCTGCTTTTTTTGCAGCAATTTCAGCATCTTGTTTTGCACGAGCTAGCTTAATTTTTTCTTTGAATTCGGCAGTTTTTGCTCTTAACTCATCGTGAGATAAAGCCATTAATGCTGGTTCAAGTGCTTTAATTTTAGCAATATAAGGTTGTGTAGCTTTTACATCTTTTTCAGATTTATCACCTACGAAAATTTTAAGTATATTATTAATGAAACTCATAATGGGTTTGTATTTATTTTTTTATTATCCCTAATTTGGGTGTGCAAATTTAAACAAAAAAAAAGCCCCAAAGGAGACTTTTTTCTGTTGTGTTAGTTTATTTTTTTTAATATTCGTCCTCGTTCCAAAGATAATCTTCGTCAGTTGGATAATCTGGCCAAATTTCTTCCATTGATTCATATATTTCGCCTTCATCTTCAATAGACTGAAGGTTTTCAACTACCTCAAGCGGAGCACCAGCTCTAATTGCGTAGTCTATAAGTTCATCTTTGGTTGCAGGCCACGGTGCATCACTTAAATAAGATGCTAATTCTAATGTCCAATACATCTGCTTTCGATTTTATAATTTATGCAAAAATAAATTTTTAACTGAAATAGTCAAGTAAAAATTGATTTATTTTATAATTAAAGTTAAGAACGTGCTTTTTTAAATTCCAATTTTTAAATTCCAAATCCCAAAACCCTTGATTTTATTGCCAAAATTTGGAATTTGGAATTTTATTTTTGGATTTTTAGAAAATACTATTTTCTTGGTATCCACTGAACTTCATCAGCTTTTAGGTCAAAGGACAACTTTCGTGCCAAGACAAAAAGATAGTCAGAAAGTCGGTTTAGGTATTTAATTACTAGTTCATCTGTTGGTTCTATGTCATTTAAATGCACTGCTAAACGTTCGGCACGACGGCATACACAGCGTGCTATATGACAATATGACACCGTTGTATGACCACCAGGAAGCACAAAATGTGTCATTTGTGGTAAACTATCTTCCATTGCATCAATTTCTTTTTCTAAATAGTCAATGTCAGTTTCTAAAATCCCTAGATTTTGTAAACGTTTTTCGCCATTTTTAAGCGTTTCTTTTTCAGGTGGAGTTGCTAATATTGCTCCAACAGTAAAAAGTCGATCTTGAACTTCAATTAAAACGTCTTTATAGTGCGAATTTATTTCTTGGTCGCGAATTAATCCAATATGTGAATTTAATTCGTCAACAGTTCCATAGCTTTCAATTCTAATATGGTGTTTTGGAACTCGTGTTCCGCCAAAAAGGGCAGTTGTACCGGTGTCACCAGTTTTTGTATATACTTTCATTGTTGTGTGATTAGTGAAAAGTAATTAGTAATTAGTTTTTCAAAGATAACAAAAATTAATATGGATTGCCAACTAGCCCTGATGGGAATGGCGCCTTGCAGAATGGACAGCAGGAATAAGGATTATAGATAAAGCCCAAGCGATTCGCTCCTAAATCCATTAAAACTAAAAGAAAGATTTATAAATGACCTTCGTTTAATTTATCACTTTCGATAATTCCGTCACGTAATCGGATGATTCTGTGAGCATATTTGGCAATGTCTTCTTCGTGAGTTACAAGAATTACAGTGTTTCCAGATGCGTGAATGTCTCCAAAAAGTTTCATGATTTCTACCGATGTTTTACTATCAAGGTTACCGGTCGGTTCATCGGCAAGAATGATGGATGGTTTGTTAACCAAAGCTCTTGCAACTGCTACACGCTGACGTTGACCACCAGAAAGTTGATTAGGTTGGTGATCCATTCTGTCAGAAAGATTAACTTGGGTAAGTACTTCTGTAGCTCTTTTATTTCTTTCAGATTTTGGATAACCTGCATAAATCATTGGTAAAGCAACGTTATCTAAAGCGGTTGTTCTTGGCAAAAGATTAAAAGTTTGAAAAACAAAACCAATTTCTTTGTTACGAACTTCTGCCAAATCATCATCGTGCATTTGAGAAACATCTTTTCCGTTAAGAATGTAGGTTCCAGAATTCATCAAGGTTGATTTTCCTGAACCAGAAGGTCCCATTAAAGCAACATATTCACCTTTATTGATTTGCAAATCAATTCCTTTTAATACATAAATAGTTTCGTTTCCGAGGATGAAATCTCTTTTGATGTCTGAGATTTTTATAAGAGTGTTTGACATGATAATTTGGACTAATAAATGATTAGTAGTTTAAAACTGTATAAAGTTACAAATTCAAAACTAAAAAATGACATTTATATAAGTTTAACATTTAATTATATAACATTACAAATGGATGTTGGAAGTAGTTTTACATAAATATTAAAACTTATAAATTATGAAAAAAAGTATGTTAAAATTTGGAATCCTTTCGATGGTTCTAATAGGAATGGTTTCTAAGGAAAAAGAGGCTGCAGATAAAAGAATCAGTGAACTTGAAAGCTATGTAGATTCATTGAAAATGGCTGACACAGATGAAATGATGGCAAATTGGGATCAAATTGCTACTGATTTTGATAGAAAAAGTGCTGATGCAAATGAATCTTTAGTTGCACTTGATGAAGCTACAAAAACTGCATCTCAAGAAAAAATTAATGCAACTGTTGCAAAATATGATGAGTTGAAGTTAAGTATGGAAACAAAAAAAGCAGTAACAATTTCGGCTAAACCAAATCCAAGTCAGCTTTTAAGAGATAGACTTTTTGGTGCTGGAAAAATAGGCGACGATATGAGTTTTGCATGGGTTAATAAAGATAATATTTTGAAAACATATGAAACTTTTTTCCAATCTTATAAAGACAATAAAGAAAATTTTTCTAGAGAAGATTATGATGAAATTAAACTAATGTATGAAGCATTAGATAGCAGAAAAAATACCGTTGAAAAAGAAGGATTAACATCTGGCGATAATAGCTCAATAGCTTCAATAAAATTGAAATTTGGACCAATGTTTAAATTAAACAGAATGGGTGCAAAAAGTAGAGAAACAGCAGAAGCTAAAGAATAAAGGTTTTTTGTTTATTATTAATTCAGGAAAATGGCAATCAGGGATGGTTGCCATTTTTTTATGCTCTAATTACAAAATGCTCTTTTTCTTGTTCCGTTCTAAAAAAAACTATTCCCCATTGAAAGGTATCAATAGTTACGGTAATTTTTGGATGGTTTTTAATTGTTTGCCAAGCTTCTTCCATGTCTTTACTCCAATGAATATCGTCGAATATCCATACAGAATCGTTGGTAATTGTCGGAACTAAAAGTTCAAAATAGTCTAAAGTAGCTTTTTTAGAATGATTGCCATCGAAGTATATCAGTTGGCAGTGTTCAGTGTTCAGTTGACAGTTACTTAGATAGTCTTCAAATTTTGTGTTTATAAATTCAATGTTATTTAGATTTTGCAATTCACATTGATTTTTTGCAATTGTCATTGTATTTGGACAACCTTCTAAAGTAATGACTTTGGCATTTTTACTCCCTAAAGATAGAGCAGAAGTCGCTAATCCTAAAGAAGTTCCAATTTCTAAAATTGTATTTGGTTGAAAATAATTTACAATTCTAAATAAAAGTTTCGCTCTTTTTGGAGAAATTCCAGCGTTTTTTGCAATTTGGTTTATGGCTCTTGTATTACTTTTAAAAACTCTCGAACCAGCACCAAAATCGGTTACTTCAATCGTGTTTTTATTTTGTAAAAGTGAATTTCTGTAGTTTTTTAAAATAGAATATTCAGGATAATTCTTCTTATCATAAAAGCATTTGGTAACCAAATCAAACACATACGGCGAATGCACTCCATGCTGATTCTTGGAGTTCCAAAGGAAGTTTAGATATGATTTTATAATTTGTAACATTATTAGTGATTAGTAAATAGTGACTAGTAATTAGTCGGCTATTCACTAATTACTATTCACTATTTACTGTCTATTATTCCATTTTTGAACTCAATTCAAACCAACGTTCTTCTTTTTCTTCAAGTGTTTTAATCACTTTTTGAAGTTCGTTAGCTTTGGTTTCTATATCCTTATCGGCTACTTTTCCGTCAGAGAATAGTTGCTCGATTTGTTTCTTTTGGAATTCTAAATCTTTGATTTCTTTCTCAATTTTGTTGAACTCTTTTTGCTCATTAAAATCTAAACCAGAAGAAATAGTTTTAGTTTTCCAATTGTTCTTTTCCTTGTTATCGTCTTTATTTGTTGGCTCAGCCGAATCTTCATAGGCTCTAAAATCAGAGTAATTTCCTGGAAAGTTTTCGACAATTCCGTCACCTCTAAAAACAAATAAATCATCTACAATTTTGTCCATGAAATATCTGTCGTGCGAAACTACAAGCAAACAACCCGGAAAGTCCAATAAGAAACTTTCTAATACATTTAAGGTTACGATATCTAAGTCATTCGTTGGCTCATCCAAAATTAAGAAATTCGGATTCTGAATCAAAACTGTACATAAATACAATCGTTTCAATTCGCCACCAGAAAGTTTTTCTACAAAATCATATTGTTTTTTGCTGTCAAATAAAAATCGCTCCAACAATTGCGAAGCCGAAATCAATTTCCCTTTCATCAACGGAATATATTCTCCGTATTCCTTAATAATATCAATAACACGTTGTCCGGGTTTTGGATTGATTCCGCTTTGGGTATAATATCCAATTTTAATGGTATCACCAGTAATAACTTTTCCAGAATCGGTCGGAATGGTTTGTGTCAACAAGTTCAAAAACGTCGATTTTCCAGTTCCGTTTTTTCCAATAATCCCAATTCGTGCACCACGTTGAAAATCGAAACTAAAATTCTCTAAAATCTTTTTATCGCCAAACTTTTTTGAAATTTTATGCAACTCAATAATCTTGCTTCCAAGACGTTCCATGTTGATTTCTAGTTCGATTTTATTTTCTTTTCGGCGACTTTCTGCTTTTTCTTTAATCACATAAAAGTCATCTTGACGTGATTTTGATTTGGTAGTTCTAGCTTTAGGTTGTCTTCGCATCCAAGCTAATTCTTTTACAAAAAGATTTTGTGCCTTATCAATAGAAGCATTTTCTGAAGCTAATCGTTCTTCTTTTTTCTCTAAATAGTAAGAATAATTTCCTTTGTAACTGTATAATTTTCCGTTATCCAATTCTATGATTTCGTTACAAACGCGTTCCAAAAAGAAACGGTCGTGCGTTACCATAAACAACGTAATGTTTTCTTTTGCAAAATAACTTTCCAACCATTCAATCATCTCCAAATCCAAGTGATTGGTTGGCTCGTCTAATATTAATAAATCAGGTTTGTTGATAAGAATAATCGCCAACGATAGACGCTTTTTCTGCCCACCAGACATGTTTTTTACTTTCAATTTGAAATCTTCCAACTTCAATTTGAACAAAATTTGCTTGAATTGTGTTTCAAAATCCCAAGCATTATGTCGGTCCATATCATCAAAAGCTTTCTCATAAGCTTCAGTATCTTCTGGGTTTTCTAATGCTTTTTCATAGCGTTCAATTACATGTAGAATTTCATTGTCTGACGCAAAAATACTTTCTTCAACAGTCAATTCATCTTGCAATTGAGGGACTTGCGATAGAAAAGCCATTTTGATTTCTTTTCTAATCACGACTTGCCCTGAATCTGGTTCGTCTTCGCCATTAATAATTTTCATAATGCACGTTTTGCCCGAACCATTTTTGGCTATAAAAGCAATTTTTTGGTCTTTGTTTATTCCAAACGAAATGTCTTTGAACAAAGTGCGTTCTCCAAATGATTTCGAAATATTTTCTACAGAAAGGTAATTCACAGTTGTATTTTTTTTGCAAAAGTAGATTATATTTGTCAAATGCAACTATCGGTTATCATCCTAAATTATAATGTGCGCTTTTTTTTAGAGCAATGCGTTTTAAGTGTTCAAAAAGCACTTGAAAACATTGATGGCGAAATCATTGTAATTGATAACAATTCTTCCGATGATAGTTGTGCGATGATGAAACAACTGTTTCCGAATGTAAAACTTATTGAAAACAAACAAAATTTAGGTTTTCCTGAAGGGAATAACATTGGAGTTGCTCAAGCCAGAGGCGAATATATTTGTATTTTAAATCCAGATACGGTTGTTGCTGAAGATACTTTTATTAAAATATTAGACACTAAAAATTGGCAACCAAACACCGGAATAATTGGTTGCAAATTAATCGACGGAACAGGAAATTTTCTTCCAGAAAGTAAACGCGGTGTTCCAACACCTTGGGTTGCCTTCACTAAAATCTTCGGATTGTATAAAATTTCAAATTTTTTTGGGAAGTATTATGCGCAACATTTAACTGAAAATCAATCTGGAAAAGTTGATATTTTGGTTGGTGCTTTTATGGTAATGAAACTCGAATTATATAATGAAATTGGAGGTTTCGATGAAAATTGCTTCATGTATTCTGACGATATTGATTTGAGTTACATGGCTTTGAAAAAAGGTAAAACCAATTATTATTTTCATGAAACAACTGTAATACATTATAAAGGAGAAAGCACTATTCGAGATGAAAAGTATATGAAGCGCTTTCAAGAAGCTATGAATTTCTTTTATACTAAACATTTTAAGAAATCAGTTGTATTCGACTTTTTTATGAAAATTGGTGTTTTTGTTTTTTCGTTTATTAAGAAAAATCAATCTAAAGAAATAAAAAGAACGATTGATGAATATATAATTTTTTCTAAAGATTCATTACAATTGGATTTGAACAAAAAAGAAACAATTTTAAATGATTTTTCAGAATTCAAAAACAATGTAAATTTGAATACTGAAATCATTTTTGATACAAAATCATTTAGTTATAAGAAAATTATAGATTTTATGAATTCAAATAAAAGTAAGAATTTAACATTTAAGAATTATATTTCTAATTCTAATTACCTTATTGGAAGCAATAATTCAATTGATAGAGGAGAAATCATAACATTAAAAAATTAGTGTATTCTTTACAAAATGAAGATAAAATTACTAATTTTGCAATCATTATAAAAAAACACAACTTTAGTTTAAAGATATGGCAAAGTTTGAATTGAAATTACCTAAAATGGGTGAAAGCGTTGCTGAAGCAACAATTACCAATTGGTTAAAAAACGTTGGAGATACTATTGCAATGGACGAAGCAGTTCTTGAAATTGCTACCGATAAAGTAGATAGTGAAGTACCAAGTGAAGTTTCAGGTGTTTTAGTAGAACAACTTTTTGGGAAAGATGATGTGGTAAAAGTGGGTCAAACTATTGCAATTATTGAAACAGAAGGCGGAAGCGTAGAAGCACCTAAAACTGCTGAAGTTGCTGCTCCAATTGTTGCTGAAGTTGCTAAAACAGTTGAAGTAGCTAAAGAAAATGTTGCACCAGCTGATTTTAGTGGTTCTGATAAATTCTTTTCGCCATTAGTAAAAAACATTGCTAAAGAAGAAGGTGTTTCAGTTGCTGAATTAGAAAGTATTTCAGGTTCAGGAAAAGATGGTCGTGTTACTAAAGAAGATATATTAAATTTTGTAAAGAATAGAACAAGTCAGCCAGTTGTAGCACAAACTGTTACTCCAGTTGCACAACCTATAACACAACCTGTTCAATCTACAACAACTTCTGCTGTTCCGGTTTCTGTAAATGGTGGTGATGAAATTGTAGAAATGGACAGAATGCGTAAATTGATTTCAGGCTACATGGTAGCTTCGGTTCAAACGTCTGCTCACGTACAATCGTTTATTGAGGTTGATGTAACTAATATTGTAAAATGGAGAGATAAAGTAAAAGGTGCTTTCGAAAAACGCGAAGGTGAGAAATTAACTTTCACTCCAATTATGATGGAAGCAGTTGCTAAAGCTTTAAAAGATTTTCCTGGAATGAATATTTCTGTTGATGGAGATTACATCATTAAAAAGAAAAACATCAATTTGGGAATGGCTGCAGCGTTGCCGAATGGAAATCTTATTGTTCCAGTAATTAAAAATGCTGATCAATTGAATTTGGTTGGAATGGCAAAAGCCGTAAACGATTTAGGAAATAGAGCTAAAGCTGGAAAATTAAAATCAGACGATACTCAAGGCGGAACATATACTGTGACAAACGTAGGAACTTTTGGTTCGGTATTTGGAACTCCTATTATTAATCAACCACAAGTAGGAATCTTAGCTCTTGGTGCAATTAGAAAAGTTCCAGCAGTTATTGAAACTCCAGAAGGTGATTTTATCGGAATTCGTCAGAAAATGTTCTTATCACATTCTTATGACCACAGAGTTGTAGATGGTGCACTTGGTGGAAGTTTTGTAAAACGAGTGGCCGAATATCTTGAAGCATTTGATGTAAATAGAGAATATTAAAAAAAATAAAAAAATATAAATTGTAACCCTTTCAATGATAACAAATTGAAAGGGTTTCTTGATTTTTGATTAAAACTTTTTAAATAATCGATAAACGGTAACAACATTATTTTATATTTGTCGACTAACATTTTTAAAAAATGGAATTAAAATTAAACAGACCAATTTGCTTTTTCGACCTTGAAACTACAGGAATTGATGTTGCTAAAGATAGAATTGTAGAAATTTCAATCTTCAAAGTATATCCTAACGGAAATAAAGAAAGCAAGACATGGTTAGTAAACCCAACAATTCCAATTCCGCCGCAAACAACAGCTGTTCATGGTATTACTAATGAAAAAGTAGCTAATGAGCCAACTTTTAAAGAATTAGCATCACAAGTTCATAATATGATTAAGGATTCTGATTTGGCTGGATTTAACTCAGATAGATTTGATATTCCACTTTTAGCTGAAGAATTACTTCGTGCTGAAGTAGATTTTGATATGAAAAACAGGGTTTCGGTAGATGTTCAAACTATTTTTCACAAAAAAGAAGAGCGAACTTTAAGTGCAGCTTTGAAATTTTATTGTGGTACCAATTTAGAGAACGCCCATTCTGCTGAAGCAGATACTATGGCAACTTATGAAATTCTAAAAGCACAATTAGACAGATATGACGATTTAGATAACGATATGAAATGGTTGTCTGAATTTACTACTCGTAAAAAATCAGTTGATTTTGCTGGTTTTATTGCTTTGAATAATGAAGGAAAAGAAATTTTTACTTTCGGAAAAAACAAAGGTCAATTAGTAGAGGAAGTGCTTGAAAAAGAACCAGGATACTATGGTTGGATTCAAGGTGCTGATTTTCCTCTTTACACTAAAAAAGTATTGACAGGAATTAAATTAAGAAAACTTAATAATAAACTAAGTTAAAAGTAGGGTTTTTATCTTACAAATTGTTACTACTACTTATGAAAATAATTTGCATCGGAAGAAATTACGTTAAACACATCGAGGAACTTCAAAATGAACGTCCTGATGAGCCTGTAGTTTTCTTAAAACCGGATTCTGCAATTTTGTTAAAACAACATCCTTTTGTAATTCCAGAGTTTAGTGATGATGTGCACCATGAAGTTGAAGTTTTGGTTAAAATAAATAAAGTTGGAAAATATATAGATGCAAAATTTGCTCACAATTATTACGATGAAATCGGATTAGGAATCGATTTTACAGCAAGAGATTTGCAAGCTAAGCTTAAAGAAAAAGGTTTGCCTTGGGAAAAATCTAAAGCTTTTGACGGTTCAGCGGTAATTGGTGAATTTTATCCGAAAAATGAGTTTGTTTCATTAGAAAATATTAACTTTGAGTTACATAGCAATGGAAATGTAGTTCAAAAAGGAAATTCGAGTCACATGATTTGGAGAATTGACGAACTTATTTCGCACGTTTCTCAATTTTTCACATTAAAAAAAGGAGATATTATTTTTACAGGAACTCCAGAAGGAGTAAGTGCTGTAAAACCAAACGATATATTAGAAGGATTCATAGAAAATAAAAAATCATTTAGAATACAAGTTAAATAATGGCAATAAATTATAACCTCTCAAAAGTTTACGCTCTTTCGGATAATGATCCGGAATTTGTAATGCAAATTATCTCACTTTTTGTTACCGAAGTTCCTCAAGATTTGAAGCAAATAGAGCAAGGTATTAAAGATAAAGATCACAAGCAAGCTTATGCTTATGCACACAAGATTAAGCCAACTCTAGACTTATTAGGAATGACAATGGCTTATGAAGAAATTCTCCAGGTTGAAGCTTGGACAAGAGCAGAAGGTAAGAGAAAAGAAATTGAAGCTACTTTTGATAGCATTCAAGATCAAGTTGATAAAGCAATAAAAGAAATCAAAAAAGATTTCGAAATATAATAGTAAGAAGCGAATGGCTTGGGATTTATCTGCAAGCCATTTTCCAGCTTTCCGCAGTATCTTTTATTTTGTTGCCTTCGAGAACATTTCTTTAATCACAACTCAAAGTTTTAGGCAACAAAATAAAAGGATACATACTCCAATCTGGGCTAAAAAAGTGATTCATTTTTTTATTTGTACTATCTTTGCTAATCAAATCAATAATCGAAATCAATATTTTTGATATGATTGAAGTAACTGCATTAGACAGTTGAAAAACAAATACTAAACTTCAAATGAAAGCAGCCATAGTTACCATAGGTGACGAAATCCTAATAGGACAAATCATTGACACCAATTCCGGATACATCGCAAAAGCATTAGATAAAATTGGAGTTCAAACCCACGAACTACTATCAATAAGTGATGATAAGCAACACATTTTAGACACTTTTAAGTCGCTACAAAACAAAGTCGATTTTGTTGTTATGACTGGAGGATTAGGTCCAACTAAAGACGATATTACAAAACATACATTCTGCGAATACTTCAACGATACATTAGTTATAAATAAAGAAGTTGAATCGCATGTAATCGAATTGATTGAATCGGTAATGAAGCGTCCAGCCTCTCAGATGAACAAAGATCAAGCGCTGGTTCCATCAAAATGCGAGGTTCTTTTCAATAAAGTCGGAACTGCACCTGGAATGTGGATGAAAAAAGAAAATACAGTTTTTATTTCGCTTCCAGGCGTTCCTTACGAAATGAAATATATTGTCGAAAACGAAATCATTCCTAAAATAGTAAAAGAGTACAAACGACCTTACATTTTACACAAAACAATAATGACCTATGGGCAAGGAGAAAGTCTTGTGGCTGAACGAATTGAGCATTGGGAAAACAATTTACCAGATTTTGTAAAATTAGCTTATTTACCTGCTCCTGGAAGAGTTCGTTTGCGCTTAACAGCTCGCGGAACTGAGAAAGAAGTTCTCGAAAAAGCAATAGATAATAATGTAACATCGTTGACTAAAATAATTGGAGATATTATTGTAGGATTTGATGAAGACGAAACTATTGAAGTCGTTATAGGAAGATTGTTAACGCAACAAAACAAAACAATATCAACAGCTGAAAGTTGTACTGGAGGAAAAATTGCACAAGTTTTGACATCAGTTTCAGGTGCTTCAAATTATTTTAGAGGAAGTGTTGTTTCTTATGCAACAGATACAAAAGTTTCAGTTTTAGGAGTTTCTGAGGAAACAATAAATAAATATACAGTTGTTAGTGCCCAAGTTGCAAAAGAAATGGCGCTTGGAATTCAAAAATTAATGAAAACAGATTACGCAATTGCTACAACTGGCAATGCTGGACCATCAAAAGGTGATGCTGATGCAGAGGTTGGAACCGTTTTTTTAGCTTTAGCTACACCAAGTGAAGTAATAGTAGAAGAATTTAATTTTGGTCAACCACGTGAGAAAGTGATAGATAGAGCAGTAAATAAAGCATTTGAAATGTTGCAAAAAGAAATTTTAAAAAATCTGTAATATTTTTTTGTGTATAAGGTTTCTTTTTTGTTTCTTTGCACCCTCGATTTGAATAACGATAAAAGATAAGCATAATGTCAAGAGTTTGTGACCTTACAGGTAAAAGAGCGATGGTAGGAAATAATGTTTCTCACGCAATGAACAAAACTAAGAGAAAATTTTCTGTAAACTTAGTTAAAAAACGTTTCTATCTTGCTGAAGAAGACAGATGGGTTACTTTAAGAGTAGCTGCTTCTACAATTAAAACAATCAATAAAAATGGATTAGCTGCTGTGTTAAAAACAGCTAAAGCTAATGGTTTTATTAAATAATTCCTTATCCAATAAAAATAAAGCAAGATGGCAAAGAAAGGTAATAGAATCCAAGTAATTTTAGAGTGTACTGAGCACAAAGGAACAGGTCTTCCTGGAACTTCACGTTACATTACAAACAAAAACAAAAAAAATACTCCAGACAGATTAGAGATTAAGAAATTTAATCCAATCTTAAAGAGAATGACTGTTCATAAAGAAATTAAATAATTAGAGATTTCACATTTGTTGAATTTCAAATACACATTTTAATCATGGCAAAGAAAACCGTTGCAACGTTACAAACAGCTTCTAAGAGATTAACAAAAGCTATCAAAATGGTAAAATCTCCTAAAACAGGTGCTTATACTTTTGTTGAAAGCATTATGACTCCAGAAGAAGTGGATGCTTTCTTATCAAAGAAATAATTCCTAATTAAATATATATCAAAGCTACTTTCGTATGGAAGTAGCTTTTTTATTTTTATATTTGTCTCTAATTTTATTGATAAGGACTAAAATGTTTTCTAGCATCCTTATTTTTAATACATAAATTGAAGAAATGAGTTTTTTTAAAAGAATATTTTCATCAGAAAAAAAAGAAACATTAGATAAAGGTTTAGAAAAAACTAAAACAACGTTTTTTTCTAAATTAACGAAAGCTATTGCAGGTAAATCTAAAGTTGACGATGAGGTTTTAGATAACCTTGAAGAGATTTTGGTTTCATCAGATGTAGGTGTTGAAACAACATTAAAAATCATAAAAAGAATTGAAACAAGAGTTTCAAATGATAAATATCTAGGAACAGAAGAGTTAAATCAAATCCTTCGTGAAGAAATAGCTTCTTTATTGTCTGAAACTAAATCTGGAGAAGAATCAGAATTTAAAATTCCAGCCAATAAAAAACCATACGTAATTATGGTTGTAGGAGTTAACGGAGTAGGAAAAACAACAACTATAGGTAAGTTGGCTTTTCAGTTTAAAAAAGCAGGTTATAAAGTTGTTCTTGGCGCTGCAGATACCTTTCGTGCCGCAGCGATTGACCAATTGCAAATTTGGGCTGATAGAGTAGGTGTACCAATAGTTAAACAACAAATGGGAAGCGATCCTGCTTCTGTAGCTTTTGATACTTTGCAAAGTGCTGTAGCTCAAAATGCAGATGTTGTAATTATTGATACAGCTGGACGTTTGCATAACAAAGTAGGTTTAATGAACGAACTTTCTAAAGTTAAAAAAGTAATGCAGAAAGTGGTTGAAGATACGCCAAATGATGTACTTTTAGTTTTAGATGGTTCTACTGGGCAAAATGCATTTGAACAAGCCAAACAATTTACTGCAGCAACTGAAGTTACTTGTTTAGCTGTAACAAAACTTGACGGAACTGCAAAAGGTGGTGTAGTTATTGGTATTTCTGATCAATTTCAAATTCCAGTTAAATATATTGGTGTAGGTGAAGGAATTGAAGACTTGCAAGTTTTTAATAAATATGAGTTTGTAGATAGCTTTTTTAAATAATTGCTTAAAAAATCAAATTTTACCTATATGAATAAAATTGTATCTTTTTTTAAAACATCCTCTCCAATAATTTTTATTTTAATTTGTTTTGGATTAGGTGTTTTAGCAAAACTTATAGAAAAGAAATTCTCAGATATAGCAATGGGCTTACAGCTTATAACTTTTATATTATTTGTGTATGCACTGAAAAGAATATTTGATAAAATATTTAAATAAAAAGTAAGCGCTTTATTGATATAAAGCGCTTATTTTTTGCCAAAGAACATCATCAAAATCAGACAATGCCATATTTACTGTGTCTGCAGCATCTCCCATTCGAATGATTACCATTTTTTTACTTGGTATAACATAAATTTTTTGATCATCTTTGCCCAAGGCACAATACATATCACTTGGAGCACTCGGAATAATACTTCCGTTGAATTGAAATTGTGTTTGTGGCAAACGATAAGAAGACTTTCCATTTAGCCACCACAAATAACCATACGATTGATTAATGCTTTGCGATGTAGTTGTAGCATTATTAAAAAATGCTTCATTTACTACTTGGTTACCATTCCATTTTCCTTTATTTAAAGCCATTAATCCAAAACGAGCCATATTTCTTGAAGTACTCCAATATACACTAAGTCCATCACCAGAATTTATCCAAGCTCCTCCTGTCATGCCAAGTTTATCTCTTAGTTTTGTGTTGAAGTAGTTGGTCCAAGTTTGTCCACTTTGTTGAGCAATAACATCTTGAAGTTTTACATAAACATTATGGTAAGCCCAACGTGTACCTGCATCTGCAACATACTGAAGATTTGCTGGTGATACGTTATCTCCAAGCGTCTCGTTTAATCCAGAATTCATTGATAATAGATTTTTGCAAGTTATTAAGTTTTCTTTTGCTAATGGAGCGCTTGTCCAACCAGTTCCTAAATAATCAGATACTTTGTTGTTGATGTTGATTAATCCTTCTTGTTCGGCAATTCCTGTGACAGTTGTTGTTAATGTTTTACCTGCACTTGCCCAATACCATGGAGTTGTAGCAGAATGTCCGTTGAAATAATTTTCTAAAACGATTCTTCCATTTACCAATATTATAAATGATTTGGAATTCTTTAATTGTAAATAATCTAATAAAGGTTGAACCGCACTTTGATTCCAACCTAAAGAAGAAATTGACTTTGTTTCCCATGTATTACTTCCATCATTTGGAGGAAAATACATAGTTTCTTCTGTAGTGTTAGAGCTATTTGTATCATCATCAGAACTACAACTGAAAGTAAGTAGTGAAAGCGCTAAAAGTGTAATATATTTTCTCATAATTGGTAGGTTTTCAATTAAGACAATAGATTTTCAAAAAGGTTTAATCAAAAATACTTTTTTATTATTTAAAATATGTTGTAATTTTAGGTTTTATTAAAATTATGAAAAATACAATTACACTTTTTCTGTCGTTATTACTTTTAGTTTCTTGTAATCAGTCCATTACAGATGAAGATATTGCTAAATTAAATGGCTACTGGGAAATAAAAAAGGTTGTTTTAAAAGACGGTGAGAAGAAAGATTACAAGATCAATGAAACAATTGATTATTTTCAGTTGAAAGATAAAAAGGGTTTTCGTCAAAAAGTAATGCCTCAACTTGATGGAACATACAAAACTAATAACTTGAAAGAAGAGATTTCAATATCTAATGAAAATGGTAGTTTTTTTGTTAATTATTCTACAAGCTATGGTAAATGGAAAGAAGAAATAATCGAAATTCAAGATTCTGTTTTAATTCTTAAAAATAAAGATGATTTAGAATATAACTATAAAAGATATAAACCTTTTTCTTTAAAGTAATTTTAAAATGGCAAAAAGAACAAGCAACGAAAGTTCTATATCAGAAGTTTTGCAACAGTTTATTCAAGTTAATAAACTAGAAGCTGGTATGGATAAAATTGATGTAGAACAAGCTTGGAAATCACTTATGGGAAATGGAGTAAATAGTTACACTCAGGAAGTAATCTTGAAAGGAACTACTTTGTATGTCAAATTAACTTCTGCTGTTTTAAGAGAAGAATTGAGTTATGGCAAACAGAAAATTATTGCGATGCTCAATGAAGACCTTCGAAAAGAAATAGTAAAGGATTTAGTATTAAGATAAAAAAAAACGCTCCAGTCGCGACACTGAAGCGTTCAAACAACAAACTTAAATTAATTAAAATTGAGCGGTTTCAGTAGAATCTTTCATGGCTACTGTAGAGTTTAATCCTGCTGTAACGGTATTTTGAACTTCGTCGAAGTAGCTGGTTCCAACAAAATTTTGATGTTTAACAGCTTTAAAACCTTCTTTTTGAAGAGCAAATTCTCTTTCCTGTAATTCAGAATATCCTGCCATACCTCTTTTTTTGTAAGCTAAAGCTAGTTCAAACATAGAAGTGTTTAACGCATGGAATCCTGCCAATGTAATGAATTGGAATTTGTATCCCATAGCAGCCAATTCTTCTCTAAATGTTTCCATTTCTGGAACTGATAATTTTGCTGCCCAATTAAATGAAGGTGAACAATTGTACGCCAACATTTTTCCTGGATATTTAGCGTGAATTCCTTCTGCAAATTTTCTAGCGTAGTCTAAATCTGGGTTGGAAGTTTCCATCCAAATTAAATCGGCATACGGAGCATAGGATAATCCTCTGTCAATTCCTTGTTCTACGCCACAGTTAACGTAGAAAAATCCTTCTGGAGTACGCTCGCCAGTTATGAATTTATGATCTCTTTCGTCAATATCACTAGTGATTAAATTTGCCGCATCGGCATCAGTTCTTGCTACAATTAAACTCGGAACGTTCATTACATCGGCTGCCAAACGAGCCGCAATTAGCTTGTTGATAGCTTCTTGAGTTGGCACTAAAACTTTTCCTCCCAAGTGGCCACATTTTTTAGCAGATGATAATTGATCTTCGAAATGCACTCCTGATGCTCCAGCTTCAATCATGCTCTTCATCAATTCGAAGGCATTTAAGTTTCCTCCAAAACCTGCTTCAGCATCTGCTACTATCGGAACTAAATAATCTTTTTTATTTTCAATTTTATTAACGGTTTGAATTTGATCCGCACGCAGCAAAGCATTGTTGATTTTTTTAACTACGATAGGCACACTGTTCGCAGGATATAATGATTGGTCGGGATACATTTCTCCAGCAATATTTGCATCTGCAGCGACTTGCCATCCGCTTAAATAAATTGCTTCCAATCCAGCTTCAACTTCTTGAATAGCTTGATTTCCTGTTAAAGCTCCCAATCCGGCAACCCAATCTTGATTGTTTAATTTTTTCCAAAGAATTTCCGAACCACGTCTTGCAATAGAATGTTCTATTTGATAAGATCCTTGTAATGTTACCACTTTTTCGGCAGTATAAGGTCTTTCAATTCCTTTCCATCTTGGGTTAGTGGTCCAATCGGTGATTAATGCTTGAATTCTGTCTTCTGTTTTCATACTTTTGTACTGTTTAGATAGTTATTTATTTAATTATTTATTAGAAACTGTCGAGTGTTGCAGCATTCGGCAGTTTTATTTTATAAAATTGTAAGCTTCTAATGTTAGAAAATCATCTAACTTCTCATTGAAAATCATAGTTGAGAATAGTTTGGTTGCTAGTTCAAATTGACCCGAATTGTAGCGTTCTTCTCCAACATATTCCTTTATTTTTACTAATTCCTCAGGAATTAATTTTTCATATAAAGATTTAGTGATTACTTCGCCATTGTCTAATTGGGCTTGTTTTTTAAGCCATAACCAAAGTTGTGCTTTAGAAATTTCTGCTGTTGCAGCATCTTCCATTAAGTTGTATAATGCTGCTGCTCCAACTCCCATAAGCCATGATTCAAGGTATAAAATCCCTACGTTGATGTTTTTTCTAACACCATTTTCTGTGATTGTTCCTTTTGGAAGTTCGAGTAATTGTGCTTCGGTAATGTTTAATTCACTTCTTTTTATATGCATTTGATTTTTTGTTGGCATATTTTCATCAAATACTTTCATGGCTAAACTTACCAATCCCGGGTGAGCAACCCATGTTCCATCATGTCCGTTTTTTACTTCACGTTCTTTGTCGGCTTTTACCTTTTCAAAGGCGATTTTGTTGGCTTCTTCATTGTTTTTAATTGGAATTTGTGCTGCCATTCCGCCAATTGCAAGAATATTTCTTTTATGGCAAACTTGAATCACTCGTAAAGAATAAGCACTCATAAACGGACTCGTCATGGTAACTTGATCTCTATCAGGAACCATGAAATTTTCATGATTTTTTAATTTTTTGATGTATGAAAAGATGTAATCCCAACGGCCACAGTTTAACCCAGCAATGTGGTTTTTTAATTCATAAATAATTTCATCCAATTGAAAACTTGCTGTTATTGTTTCGATAAGAACGGTTGCTTTTACTGTTCCAATTGGTACTTTGAAATAATTTTGTGAAAATTCAAATACTTCGTTCCACCAACGTGCTTCGGTGTAATGTTCGATTTTAGGTAAGTACAAATAAATTCCAAGATTTTGTTTCTGAAGTTCTAGTACGTTGTGGAAAAAATACAAACCAAAATCAACCAACGAACCTGAGAGATTTTCATCGTTAATTTTTAAGTTTTTTTCTTCTAAATGTAAACCTCTTGGGCGAACAATTAGTGTTGCAACATCTTTGTTTAGTTGATAGGTTTTATTATTTAGTTCTAAAGTAATCGTTTTTCTTATGGCGTCAATTAGATTTTGTTGACCTTCTATTAGATTTTCGAATGTTGGTGAACAACTGTCTTCAAAATCTGCCATGAAAATTTTTGCACCTGAGTTTAGAGCATTAATAACCATTTTTCTGTCCACCGGACCGGTTATTTCTACACGTCGGTCTAATAATTTTTCTGGGATTGGTGCTGCTGTCCAAACCGAATTTCTTATGGATTCAGTTTCTTTTGGAAATTTTGGTAATACACCTTGGTCAAATAATTCTTGTTGAGTTGCTCTATTTTTTAATAGTTCAATGCGTTTTGAATTGAATTGATGATGTAATTCACTCAAAAAAGTCAAGGCTTCACGAGTTAAGATGTTCTGATGTTTTGTTGAATTTAGAACTTCTACAGTTGTTTTTACGTCTGTTTCCATAAGATGTTGTTTTTTGTTGCTGCAATACTATAAAAAAAATAAATACAAAACAAGCGAACGTTCGCTAAAATGTAAAAATATTTTTTCAGCTGTTGTTTTTATTTGAATTATTGTATCTTTGTTGAAGAAATAAGTACACAAATAGTTATTCTTATAGCCCTGACTGGAGCAAGTATACTTTTTTGTAAAAAAAGATACTGCGGAAGGCAGGAATATGGATTGCCAGTAAAGCCCGAGCCATTCGCTCCCTAATAAATATGATTGAAGAAGAATATATTAGACTGATATTTGGTTTGAAATTGCGACAAATCAGAACCGATAAAAACCTTTCTTTGTTTGGTTTGGCAAAAGTTACTGGACTTTCTAAATCGTATTTGAATGAAATAGAAAAAGGGAAGAAGTATCCGAAAAGAGACAAGATTTTGCTTTTGTCGGAAGCTTTAGATTCGACTTACGACCAGATGGTTTCGTTGAAGTTGGATAAGAATTTGGCTCCGATTGGTGAGATTTTGCAATCCAGAATTTTGAAAGAAATTCCATTAGATATTTTCGGAATTAAAGAAAGCAATTTGATTGATATTATCGCGGAAGCTCCTGCAAAAGTTAATGCTTTTATTAGTACGTTATTTGAAATTGCCAAACATTACAATCTAACCAGAGAAAGTTTTTTTCTTGCGGCTTTACGTTCGTATCAAGAAGCTAATAATAATTATTTTGACGAAATTGAACTGAAAGTTGAGAAGTTTGCCAAAGCATATTCGTTGGATTTAACTAAAAAGTTGAGTGTTGCTGATTTGGAAGAAATTTTGGTTGATGAGTATGGTTATACGATAAACAATGATGAGTTGACGGAGCATGAAGAGTTGGTGTATTTACGTTCTGTTTTTGTGCCAAAATCGAAGACTTTGCTGATTTCCAAAAGTGCCGATGTTTCGCAAAGAATGTTTATCTATGCTAAAGAAATTGCTTATAATTATATGGAAATAAGCGATAGATTATATACTTTTTCATGGATAAAATTTGAAAGTTTTGACCAGGTTTTGAACAACTTTTTTGCATCTTATTTTGCAGGAGCTTTATTAATTCCGAGGAAAGAATTGGTAAAAGAATTGAAGGTTGTTTTTGAGAAAAAGGCTTTTAATCCAACTGATTTTACCGATTTGATTTTGAAGTTTACCGATTCGCCTGAAACCTTTTACCAGCGATTGACTAATATTTTACCGAAAGATTTTAATTTGAAGAATTTATTTTTCTTGCGTTTCAATTACAAACCGGAGCGAAATGATTTTCAATTGACAAAAGAATTACATATTACTAATTTATTGGAACCGCATGCTAACGAAAATAATGAGCATTATTGCAGAAGATGGGTTTCTATTAAAACGTTAGGTGAGATTCCGAATTCAGATAAAAACCATCTTTTTGACACTCAAATTTCTAGTTATAATCATACTGATAATGAGTATTTTGTAATGTCGTCTGCGACTAAAGATCCTTTTAGAAATGGGTATTACCGAAGTATTGCGTTAGGAATTATGATTTCGAGCCATTCACAAAGTAAGATTCAGTTTTTGGATGATGAAACTATTAAAAGGAGAAAAGTTGGTGTGACGTGTGAAACTTGTTCTATTGAGGATTGTTTAGAGCGTGTGGCGCCACCAAAAAAAATTGAAAGAAAGCAACGTTTTGAAAAAATTGATAAAGTTGTTCAATTGTTAATGGAAAAATACAGTTAAAAAAAATCTCGTTTCCATAAAGAAACGAGATTTTGTATTTTGTACAATTTACATTACTGCCAACTGCGACTGAACACTGAATACTAGAATTGCTCTCTTCCAGAAAAATGGAAAGCACCTTCGATAGCAGCATTTTCATCAGAATCTGAACCGTGAACAGCATTTTCTCCAATTGAAGTAGCGTATTTTTTACGGATAGTTCCTTCAGCAGCATCAGCTGGGTTAGTAGCACCAATTAAAGTTCTGAAATCTTCTACAGCATTTTCTTTTTCTAATATAGCAGCAACGATTGGACCTCTTGTCATGAATTCAACTAACTCACCGAAGAATGGTCTTGCAGCGTGAACAGCATAAAAAGCTTGAGCATCAGCAACAGTTAATTGAGTTAATTTCAAAGAAACGATTTTGAAACCACCTTCAGTAATCATGTTTAAAATCCCACCGATGTGTCCGTTTTCAACAGCATCAGGCTTAATCATTGTAAATGTTCTATTTGTAGCCATTTTTATTTTAATTTATTTGTTTTTTATTTCAATTCGGGTGCAAAAGTAGTGTTTCTATATTGAAAAAAAAAATCCACAAGTAATTGATTGAGGATTTATTAAGGCAAATTTAATAATTCTAATTTTTTATAAGTTTTATAGTCTGAATTGAATTTCCTAATGAGATTTTTGCAAAGTAAATTCCACTATTGAATTGTGTTGTGTCAATAGTTATATTTTCAGATTTAATATTTGAATTAAAAATATTTTTTCCTAAAATATCCAAAATTTCAATTGATTCAATTATTTCTTTTGAAGAAAAATTCCAGTCTTTATTGGTTGGATTTGGATAAATAGTTAAATTTTTTAAGCTGAAATTACTATTTGATAATTGTTGCATAAACGTATAATTCCCGGTCGATTTATCAAAAGTTATAGAATAAGTTCCTGCAGTTACTGGAATATTTAATCCGTTTTGAGTCCCAGTTCCAGAGGGAAATGCTGCTGAACCCCAATTTGATGTCCAAAGATTATCTTTTCTAAATTTTACTTCTCCATTATTTAGAACTAAATCAGAAATGCTATAGTTAAAACCATCAGTTGTCATTAAGTCGGTATCTGCAACATTAAATCCATTTAAAGCAGTTCCAAGAATTCCAATACTCGGATAAGTAAAACTATAATTTCCATTTAATCTATTAAATGTAACAAACCATTCACCTCCAGAAATGAAAAGTGAAGGACCATTTGCAACTGCTGTTCCAGAAGGAAATATAGTACTGCCCCAAGTCAATGCAGAATCATTATCTTGTCTAAAGTAGGCATTACCGCTTGAAAAGTAAAAGCCTGATAAAGTGTAATTAATTCCATCAGTTGTATTCATATCAACATCAGGCGCTGTATATCCTAATTGAGAGTTAACCGCTGGACCCCAAATTCCAATACTTGGGAATGTAGTTCCTATGAAGGTATAAGTTGCATTTGTTCTATTAAATGTGATTGTATAAATACCAGCTTGAATAGGAATATTATTAGTTCCATTTAAAATTCCAGTACCAGAAGGAAAATTTGTTCCTCCCCAATTTGTGGCCCAATCATAATCTTGACGAAATTTTAATTCACCATTTGATAAAGTGTAATCTGTTAAGGTATACGTTATTCCATCAGTTGTTGCCATGACTATATCAGTTCCCCAACCCGAACTTGCTGTTCCAATAATACTAATTGTTGGATAAGTTGTAGATTCATTTTCAAGAATTCCAACTGTAGGTGAATAGTTTGCGTAAGAAATTCCAAAAAACAATAGAAATAGGAGTAATGTTTTTTTCATTTTAATTATGTTTTTATAATTCTAATATGGTAAAGTTTGTTTCAAGAGGTTTTAAATTATCTATTATTTCAGAAATTAAATCTTTTCCAAATTCTAAGTAAAATTCTGAAAAATTAGCTTTTCGCTCTTGAAGACTTTGACCTGGAAACAATTCGTTTTGTAGTGAAAAAATTCTCTCAAGTTTTTCTTTATGAATTCTTTTTTCAGCTTTCAAAAGGCGTTTTTCAAGATTATCTAAACCTTTTAATTGTTTGATTTCTTGAGCTTTTACTGCTCCTATAAATGATTTGTCGGTTTGATTAGCAATCGTGTACAAGTTATCAAATTGCTTTTTCAAATGTTCTTTTTGATCAGAAAAATCAATTGCAAATTCTGAAAACTCTTTAGTTTTTGAATCTAATAATACTCTTTGATTTGAAAATAAATCACTCCATGATAGTTCTAATTTATCTGCTTTTTCAGCTTGCTTTCGTGTTGCTAAAAGAACCGAATTTCTTAGCAACAGCATAGGAAAAGTGATGTTGTTTTCTTCAAAACTAGATTTTAATTCTAGCCAGTATGCTATTTCGCCACCGCCACCGATATAGCATAAATTTGGCAAAATTACTTCTTGGTATAAAGGTCGTGTAATTACATTTGGACTAAACTTTTCAGGATGATTTTCTAATTCGGTTAGAATTTCACTTTCAGAAAATTGAGTTAAGGTGTTGTTTACTTTATAAAATCCTTTTTCAAAAATAATTCGTTCACGTAAATTATCTTCAATGTAAAATAAATTGATTTCACGCGGATTTACTTGTACGAAATACTCTTTCAAAAGTTCGTTGGTTTCTGTAACTTTTTTAAATGAGGTTTGTTCTAAAAGCTCTTTTTTAACAAAAGGAATGAATAGTTTCTTTAATTCAATGGAATCACCATCAATAATCACCAAACCTTCATTTTGGAACAATTCATTAGCCAAATATCGAGTAGCATCGGCTAAATTGGAATGTTTTAAATAAGCATTTTCAAATAGTTTTTTTAAAAAATTCGCATTATTTGAAGTTCCAATCTCTTTAGAAAATAAATCGAAAACTTTATTTAAACCTTCTGTAGACAATCTTCCAACAGGTCCAGTACTCTCACGATTCCATCTAAAAACTTTACCTAGGTAATTAAAATAATTGATTTCATCAAAATCATGATCTTCGGTAGCCATCCAATAAATAGGTATGAAATTATGTTTAGGAAATTCTTTTTTTAATTGTTTGCAAAGATTGATTGTAGAAACAATTTTGTATAAAAAATACAATGGTCCTGTGAATAAATTCAACTGATGGCCAGTTGTAATTGTGAAAGTGTTAGCGTTGTTTAAAAGTTTAATGTTGTTTAATGTTGTTTTGGAAACTTCAAAATTTTGATATTGTTTTTCAAGTTCAGAAACTAAAATTTCTCTTTTACCATTGCTATTGAAGTTGCTACTTTTTTCTTCTATCTGACTTTTGAAATTCTCAATTTTCGGAAAATGATTGTAAAACGGCTTCAACTCTGACGTTTCATCTAAATAATCTATCATCAATTTAGTGAAATATCCTGAATTTTGGTACGTTATACAATCGCTAGGCATGTTTGAATTTTTTTGTAAAAATACTTAAAAATCAAGTTCAAAATACATTCTCAAATTCACAAAAAATAGTTAAAACCTTAATTATTAATTTTACTTTTGCAAAAACATTTTCATTGAAAGACCTTCTTCTAATAACGCCACCTTTTACCCAACTGAATACACCTTATCCAGCAACGGCTTATATTAAAGGTTTTCTGAATACTAAAGGAATTTCTGCTTTCCAAATGGATTTGGGAATTGAAGTTATTTTAGAACTTTTTTCTAAAGAAGGTTTGACAGCAATGTTTTCAACCTACAACCTACAACCTACAACCCACAACTTAGAAAGAATTTATTCGCTCAAAGAAGATTATATCCAAACCATCGATGCTGTAATTGCATTTCTTCAAGGTAAAAATTCTTCCTTTGCACGTCAAATTTGTAGTGGAAATTTCCTTCCCGAAGCTTCTCGATTTTCTCAATTAGACGATATGGAATGGGCTTTTGGAACTATGGGAATGCAAGACAAAGCCAAACATTTAGCCACATTATATTTAGAGGATTTGTCTGATTTTATTGTGGAATGTGTCGATGAAAATTTTGGTTTCAGTCGCTATGCCGAACGTTTGGGAAGAAGCGCTAATTCGTTTGATGAATTGTATAATCATCTTAAAAGTGAACCAACTTACATCGATAAAATTACACTCAAAATTCTAAAAGATAGAGTAGCAGAAGTACAACCAAAACTAGTTTGCTTTTCTGTTCCTTTTCCAGGAAATTTATATAGTGCTTTTAGATGTGCGCAATTTATTAAAACCCATTTTCCAAAGATTAAAATCGCAATGGGCGGTGGTTTTCCTAATACGGAACTTCGCGAACTTAAAGACCAACGTGTTTTTGAGTTCTTCGATTTTATAACTTTAGATGATGGCGAACTTCCAATTGAGTTATTAACTTCTAATGTTCAAATTCCAAATTCCAATGAGTTTAAAAGAACATTTATATTAGAAAATAATAAAGTCACTTATATCAATAATTCCACAAAACCAGATTATAAACAAAGCGAAGTAGGAACTCCAGATTATTCTGATTTGCAACTTCAAAATTATATTTCGGTTATAGAAATTGCCAATCCAATGCACAGTTTGTGGAGCGATGGTCGTTGGAATAAACTCACTATGGCACACGGATGTTATTGGGGAAAATGTACGTTTTGTGATATTTCATTAGATTACATCAAATTATACGAGCCAATTGCTGCTAAAATTTTGGTAGATAGAATGGAGGAATTAATTGCGCAAACTGGTGAAAATGGATTCCATTTTGTTGACGAAGCTGCGCCACCTGCATTGATGCGTGAAGTTGCACTAGAAATTATCAAAAGAAGATTAGTAGTTTCATGGTGGACCAATATTCGATTTGAGAAAAGTTTTTCTGCCGATTTATGTGTTTTACTTAAAGCATCTGGTTGTATTGCGGTTTCAGGTGGTTTGGAAGTGGCTTCGGATAGACTTTTAGAACTAATCAAAAAAGGAGTAACGGTTGAACAAGTTGCACAAGTAACAAGAAATTTCACTGAATCTGGGATTATGGTGCATGCTTATTTGATGTATGGTTATCCAACACAAACCGTTCAAGAAACTATTGATAGTTTGGAAATGGTGCGTCAACTTTTTGAATTAGGAATATTACAATCGGGTTTTTGGCATCAATTTGCCATGACAGCACATTCGCCTGTTGGAATGTTTCCTGAGGAATTTGGTGTAATTCCTGAACAAAACGAAATCACTTTTGCCAATAATGATATCAACTTTAAAGACAAAACCGGAATCAATCACGACAAATTTAGTTTTGGATTAAAGAAGTCATTGTTTAATTATATGCACGGAATTTGCTTCGACTATGATTTGCAAGATTGGTTTGATTTTAAGATTCCAAATACAAAAATCCCTTCCGATTATATTGTTTCTTGTCTTGAAAAAGAAATGGATTTCAACATAAAACCTTCAGCAAAAATTGTTTGGATAGGAGGAAAGCCAACTTCAGAAACTTTTACAAAATCTAAAAAAGGAAACTCGTGGGAAATGACCAAATTGACTTTTCATGATAAAACGGAAACGTTTGATATTTCTATAGAAAAAGACAAAGCCGTGTGGTTGACAAATACTTTAGAAAAAATCTCAGTTTATGGTGAATCCAAATCTACATTCACTCAATTAAAATTAGATTTCGAAACACATTTTGAAGATTTCGAATTGTTTTGGTATTCAAAATCGATTGCTACTTTGAGAGATTTTGGACTTTTGGTTTTATAAAAAAAACAGCATCAATTTTTTAGTTAGCCTTCAATTTAGCGGAACGTGACGAATTCAATAAATTAATGCAACAAAAAATAATTTAGTAAAAAATGATAAAAAATTTGATAGTAGCTATCCAACTTAGGGAAGTTTTATCCAACGGAAATTCTATATCATAAAAATAAATGGGAAAAACAGATATAGTGCATTTTCACAACTAGACGTGAAGTGATTTTAATTCTAAGAAGTGATATTTGTAATTATAAAATTATAAACGCTACAATTATGAAATCTGTTTATCCAAATTCTAATTTATATCGTATATATAATCAACAAGAGTTGAAAAATTCTATTTCATAAACATTATATTTACACTGAAACAATGATATATATCATAAAATTAATAAATTTGTATAAAAAAAGATAAATTGCGAAAGATTCTGTTAATTTTTTTATTGTCAATAAATGTCATTTTTGGACAAGACACAAACTGTTTTGATGTGGCTAGAAAGGGCAGTTTATCTGATATTAAATCACTTTTTGAAAAAGATAAAAGCGTTGTTAACGCCATTGATGATAAAGGTTCAAGTATGCTTATATTAGCTTGTTATAGAGGTAATGACGAAGTGGCGAATTTTTTAATTGGCAAAAAAGCAGAAGTAAATTATGTTTCAAAAAATGGAACAGCATTAATGGCTTGTGTTGTAAAAGGTGAATTTGAATTGGTAGATAAATTGCTTCTTAATGGAGCAAATATAGATTTAAAAGATCAAAACGGAATGACAGCATTGATGTTGGCAGTTCAATTTAATAATCCAGAAATGGTTAACAAATTATTACAAGAAAAGGCTAATAAAGAGCTAAAATGCAATCAAAATAAAACGGCTTTTGAATATGCCGTAGAATTTAATTACGAAGAAATTATAAACTTGCTAAAATAAATTACTATGAAAGAAATTACTATTTTATTATTTGCTCTTGCTTGCTTCAAGGGATTTTCACAATCGAAGACAACTGGTGTTATTAATTTAACATCTAACATGACGGCCAATTTTACTTTGAACAACTCAACATCCAAAGTGACTTTGATTTTAACAGGTCCATCAGATAGATGGTTTGCTCTCGGTTTAGGTGTTTCCTCTGGATTTTCAATGTCAGCTGGTGATGTTGTTGTTTATTCTACTTCATTAAATGATAGAAATTATGTTGGATTTGCTGCTCCAGCTGCCGATGCAAGTCAAGATTGGACTACGGTTTCTAATAATGTTGTGTCAGGTGTGAGAACATTGACTCTAGAAAGAGCACTTACAAATGCAGATACTAACGATTTTCAATTACCTTATGCTTCAACAAATTCTATAAATGTAGCATGGGCACGTTCTGGATCGGCTTCAACATCTCTTGCTAATCATGGTGGTACAAATAGAGGTTTTGCAACTGGTTCTTTCACAACTTTAGGTAAAGAAGATTTTTCTTTAAATGCTACTTCAATTTTTCCAAATCCTTCTTCTGGAGAATTTTCTATCAAAACTAAAACCAATCTATCTAAAGTTAACGTATATAGTCAAACAGGAGCTTTGGTTAAAACAATTGAAGTTACAGATGAATCTAACGAAGTTGAACTAAAAGTTAGCGGACTTCAATCTGGAGTTTACTTTTTAGAATTACAAAATGATTCTGAAAAATCTTGGAAAAAGGTTATTGTTAACTAAATATAAGTAAAATCTATAAACAATAGAGTTTGCTTAATTGTGAACTCTATATTTTTTTAAAAACATGAGTAAAAAAGTAAAGTTATTAATTGGACTAATTGTGATTGTAGCTGCAGGTTATTTTGGATACAATTATATAATGACTGGTGGAGCTAGAGATATTCAAACTGAAAAATCGGAATTCACTACATCAGCAACTGATGTTTTTAGTGAGTTTTCAAATAACTCAGAAACTGCAACTGCCAAGTATTTGAACAAAACAGTTGAAATTTCAGGAAAAGTCACCAATGTTGGTGAAAACGTAATCACTTTAGATGAGAAGGTTTCTTGTCAATTACAAGTAGCTGAAAAAGTTGCTATTGGAAGTCAAGTTAACATTAAAGGACGTGTAACTGGTTATGACGACCTTTTAGAAGAATTAAAATTAGATCAATGTTTAATCGTAAAATAAGAACAAGAAAAATGAAATTATCTAAAATTGCTTTTTCAGTATTTTTTCTATTTGTATTCGGATTTTCCAATGCACAAGATGATTTATTGAATGAATTAGATTCTGAGAATAAAGGAAAAAAGGAGATTGAAATTGCTGCATTCAAAGGTTTGCAAGTATGTTCAATGCAATCAACAAAATTGGCAGCTAAAGGAGAATGGTATTTTTTAGTTTCACACAGATTTGGCGATTTAACAGATGGTTTAGATAACTTTTTTGGTTTAGACAATGCCTTAACTAAAATTGGAGGTTTGTATGGTGCAACCGATTGGCTAACTCTTGGTTTTTCTCGTCATACATTAAATAAAAACTATGAGTTTACTGCAAAGTATAAATTTGCAAACCAAGAAGTTAATGGATTTCCTGTAACAATTGTTGGTTACAATACTATGGACATCAATTCTAAATTAAGTAAAGATGAATTTCCTGAATTAAAATCATCAAGCAGATTCGCTTTTAGTACGCAATTACCAATTTCAAGAAAATTTTCTAATAGTTTTTCGATGGAACTAAATCCAATTTACATTCACAAAAACTTATATGAGCCATTATTTGAAGAAAAAGATAATTTTCTTTTAGCACTTGGCGGAAGATATAAATTGTCTAAAAGAATCAGTATGAATATGGAATATGCAGCTCGATTGAATGCAAGAGAAACAAGTTTTTATCATAATCCTCTTTCAATTGGTATGGATATTGAAACAGGTGGACATATATTCCAATTGGTTTTCTCTAACAGTCAAGCAATGAATGATGTTAGTTATTTTACCAATGCTAACGGAATTACAGAAGGAAAAGGAATTTATTTTGGGTTTAACATGTATAGAGTATTCTAAATTATGAAAGCATTAAAAATTATAATAGTATTGATGATTGCCTGTTTTATTGGGTTTTCATGTGAGTCACAAACCTACACAGAAATTTCTGGAGAGGTTGCTAATCCAACATACACAGACAATGTAAAACCCATTATTGTAAACAATTGTTTGTCATGTCATAGCGTTGCAGGAGGCGAATTACCAACAATGGAAACCTACGCACAAGTAAGAGATGCAGCAGAAAACGGAAACATGATTTGTAGAATTGACGACCAATCTTGTGGTGCAGTGATGCCACAATCAGGAAGAATGCCACAAACAAGAATTAATACAATCAAAAAATGGGCAGCTAACGGATTTCCAAACTAAAAAAAAATCGCTATGAAATCGCCATTAACAAAAAGTTTGCGTAAGCAAATACCTATAAATAAAAAGGCGATACCATATATGACTGCTAACAAATCAAATTTTACATATATGAAAAAGATACTATTATTTACTGGATTATTGTTTTCTACTTGCTTGTTTTCACAAAAGATGATGACACGTTCAGGAGAGATTAAATTTGAAGCATCAATGCCTGCTTTTGAAGAAGTAGCAGCTAAAAATAACACTGTTTCTTGTATTTTTGATAAATATACAGGTGATATTGCTGTTTTGGCGTTGGTGAAAGCATTCCGATTTAAAGTACCATTAATGGAAGAACACTTTAATGAAAATTATATTGAAAGTGATAAATTTCCAAAAGCTACCTTTAAAGGAAAAGTTACCAATTTTGATGCTGCAAAAGTAGCTTCTGGTAAAGCAACTTTCGATGTTGAAGGCGATTTAACTTTACATGGTGTTACCAAAAAAGTAAAGACCAAAATCACATTTGTGCAATCTGGTGAAAAGCTAGTGGCAACTTGTAGTTTTAAAGTTAAACCTGCAGATTATAATATCAAAATTCCTTCTGTAGTTAAAAGTAAAATTGCAGAATCAGTAGAAATTGATTTAAAATTCGATTTAGAAAAGAAAGTATAATTTTGAATTCAAAACCATAAAAAAAGACTCCAACTTATTAGTTGGAGTTTTTTTGTATCAAAACTATATTAATTTTCCAATTTTCTGACAATTATCAGTTACGAAAACGTTTTCTTTTCCTAATTTTACTACCAACAAAAACTAATCAATATGAGCAATACTTATAAACTATCTGTAAATCATTCTAATGCATATGATTTAGCGGAAAGTGATCTCAAAAACCTTGATGCTGTTAGTGTGGAAAAAGACAAGTTCCACGTTTTGAAAAATCACAAACCTTACAAAGCCGAAATTGTTTCCTCCGATTTTTTAGCAAAAAAGTATACTGTTAAAGTAAATAACAATACGTATGAAGTTGCTATTGAAGATGCTTTAGATATCCAAATCAAAAGTATGGGAATTGAACGTGGCAGAACTAAAGTGGTTAATGCTATCAAAGCTCCAATGCCAGGATTAATTCTAGAAATCAATGTAGAAGTTGGACAAACAGTTAAAGAAAATGATTCTTTATTAATTCTTGAAGCCATGAAAATGGAAAATAGTTTTCTTTCACCTCGTGATGGAGTAATTAAATCTATTGCTGTAGAAAAAGGTCACGCTGTAGACAAAGGACAATTGTTAATTGAATTCGAATAGAGTATTAAGATAAAAGTATTAAGTATTAAGACTTTGTAAGAAGTTGAGATACTGAAATAAATTCAGTATAAATGAAAAAAATAACCAAAATATTAGTTGCCAATCGTGGTGAAATTGCCATAAGGGTAATGAAAACGGCAAAGAAAATGGGCATCAAAACGGTAGCCGTATTTTCAACTGCCGATAGAAATGCACTTCACGTAAAATATGCAGACGAAGCGGTTTGTATTGGTGAAGCAGCTTCAAGTCAATCGTATTTACGCGGTGATAAAATCATTGAAGTTTGTAAAGAACTTGGTGTTGATGCAGTTCATCCTGGATACGGATTTTTAAGTGAAAATTCCGCTTTCGCTGAAGAATGTGAAAAAAACAACATCATTTTCATCGGACCAAAATCGAAAGCCATCGAAATGATGGGAAGTAAATTAGCTGCAAAAGAAGCGGTGATGAAATATGATATTCCGATGGTTCCTGGAGTTGACCATGCTATTATTGATGTGGAAGAAGCTAAAAGAACAGCGCAGGAAGTTGGTTTTCCCATTTTGATTAAAGCCTCAGCTGGTGGTGGTGGAAAAGGAATGCGTATTGTAGAGAAAGAAGAAGATTTCGAATCTCAAATGGAACGTGCTATTTCTGAAGCAACCAATGCTTTTGGTGATGGTTCGGTTTTTATTGAAAAATATGTAACCAAACCGCGTCATATCGAAATTCAAATTATGGCTGATAGTCATGGAAATGTTTTATATGTTTTTGAAAGAGAGTGTAGTATTCAACGTCGTCATCAAAAAGTAGTTGAAGAAGCGCCATCATCTATTTTAACTCCAGAAATGCGTAAAAAAATGGGTGAAGCAGCAGTAAAAGTAGCTCGTGCTTGTGATTATCTTGGAGCTGGAACTGTTGAGTTTTTATTAGACGATAAACACAATTTCTATTTCCTCGAAATGAATACGCGTTTGCAAGTAGAGCATCCAGTTACTGAAATGGTTTCTGGTTTAGACTTGGTTGAATTGCAAATAAAAGTAGCTCGTGGAGAAGCTTTAGAAATCAAACAAGAAGATTTAGTAATTCACGGGCATGCTATGGAACTTCGTGTATATGCCGAAGATCCAATGAATGATTTCTTACCAAATGTTGGAAATTTAAGTACTTATAAGTTACCAGAAGGCGAAGGAATTCGTGTAGATAATGGTATCGAAGAAGGTATGGATGTGCCAATTTATTATGATCCAATGCTTTCCAAATTGGTAACTTATGGAAAAACTCGTGAAGAATCTATAGAGTTAATGATTAAAGCTATCGATAACTATCACGTGGAAGGTGTTGCTACAACTTTACCATTCGGAAAATTTGTAATGGAACACGAAGCCTTCCGTTCAGGTGATTTTGATACAGGTTTTGTAAAAGCGTATTACAGTCCTGAAAAACTGAAAGCAAATCTAGATATAGAAGCTGAAATTGCTGCTATGGTTGCTTTAAAACAATATGTTGCTGATAAAAAAATCTTAAGATTACCAATAATAAGTGATTAGTGAAAAGTGATTAGTAAAAAGTAATTATCTAATTTTCACATTAACTCATTGACACATAAAATAAAATGGAAGATAAAATTAAAATATTAAACGATAAAATAGCTTTAGCCAAATTAGGTGGAGGCGAAAAGAGAATTGCATCGCATCATGCCAAAAAGAAATTAACGGCTCGTGAGCGTGTCGAATATCTTATGGATGAAGGTTCTTTTGAAGAAATCGGAATGTTGGTAACGCACAGAACGACTGACTTTGGAATGGAAAAAGAAATCGTTTATGGCGATGGTGTTGTAACTGGTTACGGAACAATTAATGGTAGAGTAGTGTATGTTTTTGCACAAGATTTCACTGTTTTTGGAGGTTCATTATCAGAAACTCATGCTGAGAAAATCTGCAAAGTTATGGACATGGCTCTAAAAAGTGGTGCGCCAATGATTGGATTAAACGACTCTGGTGGAGCAAGAATTCAAGAAGGTGTTCGTTCGCTTGGTGGTTATGCTGATATTTTTTATAGAAATGTACAATCAAGTGGTGTAATTCCGCAGATTTCTGCCATTATGGGACCTTGTGCTGGTGGAGCAGTTTATTCACCTGCTATGACCGATTTTACTATGATGGTAGAAGGAAATAGTTATATGTTTGTAACTGGTCCTAATGTTGTGAAAACGGTGACTAATGAAGAAGTTACTTCAGAAGAATTAGGTGGAGCAAGTACGCATTCAACTAAATCTGGTGTAGCACATATCACTTCTCCAAACGGAATTGAGTGTTTGGAAGACATCAAAAAACTATTGAGTTATTTGCCACAAAACAACAGAGAAACTACACCAAAATTACCTTATGTAACCAATGAAGAAGTTCGTGAGAAATTGGATACTATAGTTCCTGATAATGCCAACAAGCCTTATGATATGCATGATGTAATTGATAACATCATCGACGAAGATTCTTTCTTTGAAATTCATAAAGATTTCGCTGAAAATATCATTGTAGGTTTTGCTCGTTTAGGAGGAAGAAGCATAGGAATTGTAGCAAACAATCCTAAGTTTTTAGCAGGATGTTTGGATGTGAAATCTTCTATCAAAGCGGCTCGATTTGTACGTTTCTGCGATTGTTTTAATATTCCTTTATTGGTTTTAGAAGACGTTCCTGGATTCTTACCTGGAACCGACCAAGAATGGAACGGAATCATCGTTCATGGAGCGAAATTATTATATGCTTTCAGTGAAGCTACTGTGCCTAGAGTTACTGTAATTACTCGTAAAGCTTATGGTGGTGCGTATGACGTAATGAACTCTAAACACATTGGTGCCGATATGAACTTTGCTTGGCCAAGTGCAGAAATTGCTGTAATGGGAGCAAAAGGAGCTTCAGAAATTATCTTCAAAAAAGAAATTAGCGAAGCAGCCGATCCAGCAGCTAAATTGTTAGAAAAAGAAGCAGAATATGCTGAGTTGTTTGCTAATCCTTACACAGCAGCGCAACGTGGTTTTATTGATGAGGTTATCTTACCAAAAGATACTCGAAGAAAACTACTAAAAGCATTCAGTATGCTTGAAAACAAAGTGGTAGACACACCAAAACGTAAACACGGAAACATTCCGTTATAATTATTTTTTTTTCATAAGTTAAAAACCCGTTTTGTATTGCAAAACGGGTTTTTTTGTGAGGTTTTAGTATAGGTATTAATTGCTCAAAAATGGCGAGTAGCCATAAACAGCTTTTTGTCAACGTATTTTCAAGAATTGTCATTTTGCCAAATTACTGCTAACGTATACAGCTTGCACCAGTTGCTGCTGCAATGACTGACCAAAACAAAACTACAATTTTTCTTAGAAAGATAGAGTTGTTGTCACCAGATTATTTTCCACGAAGCACAAAATAGCAAGCGCAAGCCCAGCCTTTAGCTTTGTGCATTGAATTATTCGTAATTTTATGCTAACAACCAAAACTGACAAAGTGAACCATCAAGCC
>LNDX01000028.1 GCA_001464475.1 Flavobacteriaceae bacterium Ga0077528
TACCAACTGTAACTGGTCAATGTTCTGCTACTGTAACAGCTCCTACTGCAACTGATGCTTGTGCTGGAACTATTACTGGTACTACAACTGATGCATTAACATATAGTACTCAAGGAACTTTCACTGTGACTTGGACTTATAATGATGGTAACGGAAATACTTCAACTCAAACCCAAACTGTAGTTGTTGATGATACTATTGCTCCAGTAGCAAACGTAGCCTCTTTACCAACTGTAACTGGACAATGTTCTGCTACTGTAACAGCTCCAACTGCAACTGATGCTTGTGCTGGAATTATTTCTGGTACTACAACTGATGCATTAACATATAGTACTCAAGGAACTTACACTGTGACTTGGACATATAATGATGGTAACGGAAATACTTCAACTCAAACTCAAACAGTTGTTGTTGACGATACTATTGCTCCAGTAGCAAATGTAGCTTCTTTACCAACTGTAACTGGTCAATGTTCTGCTACTGTAACAGCTCCTACTGCAACTGATGCTTGTGCTGGAACTATTACTGGTACAACAACTGATGCTTTAACATACAGTACTCAAGGAACTTACACTGTGACTTGGACATACAATGATGGTAACGGAAATACTTCAACTCAAACTCAAACTGTTGTTGTTACAAATGGAGGTACAATTATCACATTCTATCAAGATATTGATGGTGATACTTTTGGTAATCCTGCAGTAACTATTCAAGCGTGTACACAACCTGTTGGATATGTTTTAAACAATACAGATTGTAATGATAACGAAATACAATATTTAGATGCTGACAATGATGGTTTCGGTTCTACAACAATTGTAGCTTGTGGTGTTGCTAACAATACAGATTGTAATGATAACAATAATACTCAAAATGTATTAATTACATTCTACCAAGATATTGATGGTGATACTTTTGGAAATCCTTCAGTTTCTACTCAAGCATGTTCGCAACCTGTTGGTTATGTATTAAATAATTCTGATTGTAACGACAACCAAATTCAATATTTAGATGCTGACAACGATGGTTTCGGTTCTACTACAATTGTGGCTTGTGGTGTTGCTAACAATACAGATTGTAATGATAACAACAATACTCAAAATATTTTAATTACATTCTATCAAGATATTGATGGTGATACATTTGGTAATCCTTCAGTTTCTACTCAAGCTTGTTCGCAACCTGTTGGTTATGTTTTGGATAATACAGATTGTAATGACAACGAAATACAATATTTAGATGCTGACAACGATGGTTTTGGTTCTTCAACAATTGTTGCTTGTGGTGTTGCTAACAATACAGATTGTAATGATAACAACAATACTCAAAATGTATTAATTACATTCTATCAAGATATTGACGGTGATACTTTTGGAAATCCATCAGTTTCTATTCAAGCTTGTTCGCAACCTGTTGGTTATGTTTTAGATAATACAGATTGTAATGATAACCAAATTCAATATTTAGATGCTGACAACGATGGTTTCGGTTCTAATACAATTGTGGCTTGTGGTGTTGCTAACAATACTGATTGTAATGATAACAACAATACTCAAAATGTATTAATCACATTCTACCAAGATTTAGATGGTGATACTTTTGGTAATCCTTCAGTTTCTACTCAAGCTTGTTCTCAACCAGTTGGTTATGTTTTAGATAATTCTGATTGTAATGATAACCAAATTCAATATTTAGATGCTGATAACGATGGTTTCGGTTCTAATACAATTGTGGCTTGTGGTGTTGCTAACAATACAGATTGTAATGATAACAACAATACTCAAAATGTATTAATTACATTCTACCAAGATTTAGATGGTGATACTTTTGGTAATCCATTAGTTTCTTCTCAAGCTTGTTCACAACCTGTAGGTTTTGTAATTAATAATTTAGATTGTAATGATAACAATGCCGCTTCTAATGCCTTAAATACTTATTATCAAGATTTAGATAATGATGGTTTTGGAAATCCAAATGTTTCAACTCAATCATGTTCTCAACCTTTAGGTTATGTAATTTTTGGAACTGACTGTGATGATACAAGAGCAAATGTAAATCCTAATGCTGTTGATGTTTGTTATGATGGATTAGATAACGATTGTAACGGAATTATCGACAATGCCTGTACACCAATTGTAGGGTCATTACCATCAGGGACTTGTGGTACAACCCTTGCAGGTTTAAACTCAACTGTTACAACAAACTGGACTAATTTTGCTCAAGGATATAGATTCAAAATCACTAAAGTGGATATGAATACTAATGCACCAATTGCTGCACCAGTTATCATTGATAGACCTGTAAATAATATTTCTTTGGCTAACGTTCCAGGAACTACTTACAATTCAAGATATATGTTTGAGATTGCAGTACGATACAACAATGTATGGCAACCTTTCTTTGGTACACCATGTTACTTAAACACACCAAATCCAGTTTCAACAATTGGAGCACAATGTGGAAGTACATTAACAGCAATGAACCAATGGATAAATGCAGGAGTAGTTTCTAATGTTACTTCTTATAGATTTAGAGTTACAAGAGTAATTGCAGGTGTTCCAACAGGGGCTTCACAAGAAATTACTCAAGGTATGAATAGGTTCAACATGACTCAATTGTCAGGAATCTTGTTTGCAAGTACTTATAGAGTAGAAGTTTCTTTAAGAAACATGGATGGTACCTTCTTACCTTATGGTACTCCATGTGATATCAATACACCAGCCCATCCAACTACACAATTAGCATCAACATTTTGTAATAATTATACCGTAAATAGTAATTCAGAATTGATAACAGCTAATCCGATTAATGGTGCAACTTCTTACCGTTTCAGAATATTTAACGGATCTGGATATAATGCAACTTACACTAATTTATATAATAGATTTACTTTAAATAATTTTGCTGGAATCGCACCAGGTATTTATAGTGTTCAAGTATGTGTAAAATTACCAAATGAACCAGATTTCGGACCATATGGTTCAACATGTTCTATTGTTAAACAAGGTTTTATTACCAACAGAACCCTTGATGAAGCGAGTTTAAGTAATGTAGAATTTAATGTTTCTATCTATCCAAATCCATTTAGTGATAGCTTCAACATTAAAACGAATACAATATTTAATAAAAATACTTCTATAACAGTATATGACTTAACTGGAAGACAAATTGAATCAATCAACTTAGATTCAAATGAACTAGAAAATGTAACTATTGGAAGTTCATATCCTAGTGGAGTTTATTCAATGATTGTAACTCAAGGAAACAATACTAAAACAGTAAGAATAGTTAAACGATAATTTTATAATTACTTTCAAAAGAGCCATCTATTTATTATATAGGTGGCTCTTTTTTTATCTATTTATCTTAAAAACATTTTTTTTCAATCAAATAAATTAATAAATCAAATATTTCAACTATTAAAGGCTTCAAAATTGTAGAATTACTACTATGCTGAAATTATTTATTTGTAAGAATTTTTTCTTATTTTGTATTATTTTATGTATTTCATCGATTTATTATGTATTTTATCGATGAAATATTTTTTTAATTAAAATTACAATTCTACATTTGTCATGTCAAATTACATACAAGTAAGATTTATGATTTTCTTACTTGATGAAAAAAAAGAAATCATAATTAAAACCCTAAGAGTTATGAAAAATTTTACTAAAACAAAAATGTTATTAAGAGTTATAGTTTTAATGCTATTACCATTAACATCATTATCTCAAACTGTAATAAATTCTGAAACATTTGAATCTTCATTTGGTATATGGACTTCTGGTGGAGGCAATGTTGTTAGAATTGCAGGTGGAGCGACTGCTTATGAAGGTTCAAACGCAGTCAGATTTAGAGGAACTACTGGTATGACATTAACGTCACCTGCAGCTGGTATTAATACTTTGCCTTATAACAAAATTGATGTCAAATTCTTTTTGAGACATAATGCTAGTGCTGGGGAATCTATTACATTAGAATACCGCTCTAGTACTCTTGCTGCATGGCAAACTGTAAGAGTCTACACGGTTGGTTCTGGTGGTACTATAAGAGATATGAATACAGCTGGTGTTTATCACGCATTTTATGGCACCCTATTTTCAACAAATTATACATTTTCTGCATTATCACAATTTCGATTTACTTCAAATTTAGGTAATTCTGGTAGATTTTTCTATTTAGATTATGTTTCTATTATAGGTACAACTTACAATACTATTACAAATGGTCCAGGAGGAATAACTGCTAACCTAGAAACTTGGTTAAGAGCAGATAGAGTTAATGGAACTGGTGTAGCATCAGACAATACAGATGTAAATTCATGGGAAGATGTTGGTAAAGGAAATGATGCAACTGTTATTGATGCTACAAGGGCGGCATTAACAAATAGACCAAGATTTAAAAATAATGCTACTGATAATATTAACTTCAACCCTACAGTATTTTTTAACAACAATCCAGCTGTAAGTGGTTTATCCGATTATACTGGCTTAACTAATCAAGCTGAATTGAATGGAACTGGTGGTTTTTTTACACATGAGCAATATTTAGTCCTTGTAAATGATGTCCCTTCAACCTACAGCGCTGCAACTCCAAGTACAGACATATATTGTTCTCAAAATTTAAATCCATACGACAATGATGGTACAGGTTTTGGTTATGGTCAATATACAATTAGAATGGATAACGAAGTTGTAAGTTATTGTATAGGTTCAAGTCCATCACCAAATCCTGCAGATGTGAACTTGAGAGGATATGGTATAGCACAAACAAGTACTTCAGCATCTTATTCCAATGCAATTAGTATTTTAAATGCACGAAATAATCCTGCAATAAATGGTATGCAGTTATTTCATAATGCAAATCGAATAGATAATACTGAAGTTGGAGTACCTCAATTTGCTAATATATCTAACAGAAGATACTGGTTAGGAAGAAGTCAAGTTTGGAATGGAAGTTTTGGAGGTAGAATTGCCGAAGTAATCTCTTTTTCAAGCAGAAAAAATGATGTTAGCGAAAGAAGAAGAATCGAAACTTACTTAGCTTTAAAATATGGTATCACATTAGGAGTAAACGGAACTTCAATGAACTATGAAGACTCGAATGGTAACGTAGTTTGGAATTCTACAACAAATGCAGGATACAATTTTGATATTGCAGGTATTTTTAGAGATGATGCATCTCAACATTCTCAAAAACAATCTAAAAGCATCAATACAACAGAAGTTATGACTATTGGTTTAACTGATATATTAGCTACTAATTCGGCAAACACAAATACATTTGCAACCAATAGAAGTTACCTAGTTTGGGGTTCAAATGGAGCAAACATGAACAACTCAGGTGTAAACTTAACAGTAGACTTAGGTCCAACTACTATTACAACAATTACAGAAGTAGTAAACAGAAGATGGAAAGTAGTTGAAACTGGTGGTGATGTTGCAACAACAAGAGTTGCTATTCCAACAGCTGCATTTACAAGTGGATTACCAGCTTTAGGCCCAACAGATGCTTATGTTATGGTAGTTGCAACAAATGCTGCATTTACCACTGGAGTTGAAACAGTATTCATGTCAACAACTGGTATCAATCAAACTTGTTTGTATGATTTTGATGGAACTAAATTCATCACTTTTGGTGTGGCACATCGTGCAACAAACCCATTACATATTACATTAGATGGTAATGATGATTACGTGAGAATTGATAATGTAAACGAAATTGGAGCTAACTTCTCTGTAATGACTTGGATCAGGCCAAATGGAGCTAATGATTTAGGAACTGAAAGAACAATTATTGCTAAAAAAGCGACTGCTACAACTGGATATCAATTGGTATTACAAAATGATAATAGAATTAGAATTGAATGGAGAGGATTCTTAGGAATAGCTCAAAGTGCAGTTTCAAATACTGTTTTACCTAATGCGAAATGGCACAATATAGCTGTTACCTATGGAGGTGGTACACTAAGAATATATATTGATGGTGTTCAAGATAGATCTGTTGCTTTAGCTGTACCGCCTTTAGCTTCTACAAGTACTTTTGCAATTGGCGCACAATATGTTAACAAAACAACTATCAACAACCTTTTCAAAGGTGATATCGATGAACTAAGAATGTGGAATAGAGTGGTTACTCCTACTGAAATTAGATTCTTAATGAACCAAGAAATTGTTCAAAACGGAACAGGTACTAGAGGTACAATAATACCAGCAACTGTTACTAAAAATGATGCTAGTGCTTTATTATGGAGTAATTTAATTGCCTACTATTCAATGAATTCTTATATAGGAACACACTTAGATGACGATTCTAATAATGCTAATAGAGGTAGTTTAGTAATTCCTGATAAAATTTCTATCAATTTACAAACAGCTCCAATGCCTTATGAGAGTGCAGCAAATGGTCCTTGGTCAACTGATGGAACATGGGCTAATGGTTCTATTCAAGATATTCCTTACAGTTTGTCAATAGTTGATGGTACAACTCCAATTGATTGGAATATTGTAAGAACAAATCATAATGTTGATTCAAATGGTAACAAAGTACTTTTAGGTTTATTTACTCATTCAAATACATTATCAGCATCTAACGATTCTAAAATTGAAATTACACATCATTTCAGATTAGATGGTATCATGGACTTACAAGGAAAATCACAATTAGTACAACCTATCAATAGTGATTTAGACCCAACAAGTTCTGGTAGAATTGAAAGAGATCAACAAGGAACTAAAAATATTTATAACTATAATTATTGGTCATCACCTGTAGGAACTATCAATAACACAACTAACAACAATACATTTTCTGTAAATGGTGTTATGAAAGATGGTACAACAAGTACACCTCAAAACATTACTTGGACATCTGGATTGAATGGTAGTCCAACAAGTCCTATAACATTGAGTAGCTACTGGATTTTCAAATTCCAAAATCTAAGTAATAGTTATGCTAACTGGCAGTCTGTTGGTTCAGGTGGTTCATTAAACGCTGCTCAAGGATTTACATTAAAAGGAAGCGGTGCTGCTGGTGCAAATCAAAACTTTACTTTTGTTGGAAAACCAAACAATGGCTTAATTACAACAACTGTTGCAGCTAACAATTTGAACCTTGCAGGAAACCCTTATGCTTCTGCTCTTGATGCTGATGCATTTATTACAGATAATAATACTTCAACAACTGGAGCTTTATATTTCTGGGAACATTCAAGTACTAACAATACTCACAACTTGGTAGCTTACCAAGGTGGATATTCTGTAAGAAACTTAGTTGGTGGAACGCCTCCAACAGCTCCTGCAGGTATTAGTGGAGTTGGTGCAAGTGCAAAAGTTCCTCAAAGATTTATTCCTGTAAGCCAAGGATTCTTCGTTGTAGGTTCGGGAGCTGGAGGTACGGTTACTTTTAATAATAACCAAAGAGCATTTATTAAAGAAGATAATGTTTTATCAACAAGTTTATTCAGAAGTAATACTAATATGTTATCATCTGTAAATCATTTTACAAACAATCAAGATGATGAAACTACAACTGATTCTTTCAAGAAAATACGTTTAGGATTAACATCTAAAGATAACTATCACAGACAAATTCTTTTAGGATTTATGAATCAACTTGCTACAAGCGCAATAGATTTCGGATACGACGCGGTAAACATTGATAACCAATTAAATGATATTTATTTTATCAATACTGGAACTAAACTAGTAATTCAAGGAGAAGGAAACTTTGATGTGAATAACTCTTACCCTATAGGAATCAAAACTAGTGTAACAGGTGAAGTAAAAATTATGCTAGACACTGCAGAAAACTTTACAAGTGGTGATAACTTAAGAGCATTCATTCATGACAATACAAATAACCAATATCATGAAATTACTGATCATCCTTATATTGTTGAATTACCTCAAGGTCTAACAGATAATCGTTTTACCTTAACATTTAAAGATAATAGTGCTGCCTTAGCTAATGCTTCTTTCAATATTGAAAACGGAATTGAAGTAGCTTACGCAAATACTAAAAACATATTGAATATTAAAAATAACGTGGCTGATGCCATAGTAGAACAAGTATTACTATACAACTTGTTAGGTCAATTAGTTACGACTTTTGAAGTAGAAAATCAAAGTCAACAAAACATCCAATTGCCTATCAGTGGAATTAGTTCTGGAACTTACATTGTAAAAGTAAAAACAGACAAAGGTGATACTAGCAGAAAAATCGTTTTTAATTAGGGTTTAAATGATTGATTTGACGCCAAAAAGCTCCACAATTAGTGGGGCTTTTTATTTTTACTATTAATCTTAAAATCAGTACCATCCAACTAAAGAAACTGTACATTCATCTAAAAATAAATCCGCCCATTTATTTCATCTATATTTTTGCGATATAAGTTGGTCTATTCTTTAAATGAAAACAAACATAAGGCTAGTCCTAAAGAAAAATCGTTTTTAGTAGGGTTTAAATGATTGATTTGACGCCAAAAAGCTCCGCAAATGCGGAGCTTTTTACTTTTTACTAATCATCGAAAAACTTGATACTTTCAACGATAGAAAAGCTTCAATCATCTAAAATTTAAAACACAATTATCTATTAACTATACTTTTACACCATAATACTGATTGGTGCATGTCTTTTTCAAATGGGGGTTTGAAAAAAGACATAAAAAAAAGTCCTTAGGTTTAAAACATAAACTCTAAAAAAAATGAAAAAAAAGAAAAATTTTTATGTTATTTAAAAAAAAGAAAACGACAACATAAAAACGCAACGTTAAATCAAAATCTGAGGCAATCAAACAAAACAAAAAAACCACGTAGATTACGTGGTTTTTTTTATTTAAAATAATCAGATTTATTTCAAAGTTGTACTTAACGTAGAAAAGTCTACCTGAACTTGCTCACCAGAAATAATATTTTTCAAAGTGAACAATCCATTTGAAATTTCCTTTACTACAAAAGGAATCCCTCTTCTTTCAGCATATTTAAATTGTTTATCAATTTTGGCAGCATCTGGATACATTTCACTTTTAATGTTAGCAGCTCTAAGTTTTTGAATGGTTTGCATTACCTCAAAAGATTGGGTTTCTCCAAAATTTAAAAACATCACTTTCGTTGCGGTAGTTACCGTTTCTGGAAACAATCCCAACTCATCAAGAACCAAATAAATTCTGTCCAAACCAAAAGATATTCCTACTCCACTCATATTTTTCAATCCGAAAATACCTGTCAAATCATCATATCTTCCACCGCCACCTATAGAACCCATAGCAACTCCTTCTGGCGCTGCAACTTCAAAAATTGCTCCTGTGTAATAATTCAATCCTCGAGCCAAAGTTACATCTAAATCTAAAGTTGCTTTTTGTAATCCAAGTTTAGAAACATTATCACAAATAAAACGCAATTCCTCAACTCCTTTCATTCCTTCATCTGACGAAGAAAGTAAAACCGAAAGTTTCTCGATTTTCTCTTGAATAGTTCCAGTAAAATTAAATAATGGTTGCACTTTGACTAAAGCTTCTTCAGAAATTCCTTTTTCAAGCATTTCTTTTTTGACGCCGTCCTCTCCTATTTTATCTAATTTATCTAAAGCAACTGTAAAATCAATCAATTTATCTGAAGCTCCTATTACCTCAGCAATACCAGATAAAATTTTACGATTGTTAATTTTGATGGTAACACCATGCAATCCCAATTCTGCAAAAACAGCATCATATAATTGCACCAACTCTACTTCTTGCCACAACGAAGTGGAACCAACAACATCGGCATCACATTGATAAAACTCTCTAAAACGACCTTTTTGTGGTCTATCGGCACGCCAAACTGGTTGAATTTGATACCTTTTAAAAGGAAACTCAATCTCACTTTGGTGTTGCACAACGTATCTTGCGAATGGCACTGTTAAGTCGTAGCGAAGTGCTTTTTCGGAGATTTTACTAGTTAATTGTTTATAGTTAATTGTTTGTAATTCTTCAGAAGATACTTTATCTAAATAATCACCACTATTCAATATCTTAAAAATCAATCGATCACCTTCTTCTCCATATTTACCCATCAAAGTATCTGAATTTTCAAAACTTGGTGTTTCTATAGGTTGGTAGCCATAGTTCTCAAAATGAGTTCGCATAATAGCAATAATATAGTTACGTTTAGAAACCTCAACTGGTGAAAAATCGCGTGTGCCTTTAGGAATACTTGGTTTAGATGCCATTTTTAAATATTAGATTTTAGATTTTTGATATCAGATATTAAATTTTCAGATTGTATTTTAGACATTAAATCTAATATCTAAAATCAGATATCTGAAATTATGGTACAAATATCATACTTTTTAAAATAATTTGTAATTCTTATAACACAAACTTGTAACAAAAACTGTAATTTCGTGTCAAATAAGAATTATGAATTCAGTTTTTAGAGAAAATATTAAGATTGCTTTGGGTTCGATTCGTGCACAATTGTTGCGTACGATTCTTACCATCGTCATTATTGCCATAGGAATCACAGCTTTAGTAGGAATTCTTACTGTTGTTTCGGCAATTGACAATGAGTTGAACTCGAAATTTGCTTCTATGGGTTCGAATACCTTTAACATCAATCAATATGAGTTTTCGACAAGAAACCAAGGTGGTGGCGAAATTGAAAAAATAAATCCTATCATTTCTTATCCTGAAGCCAAAGCATTCAAAGAAAAATACGATTATCCTTTTACACATACTTCTATTTCATTTACAGCAACAAGTACTGCTGAAGTAAAATATGAAAACGAAAAAACCGATCCCGAAATAAGTGTATTAGGTGTAGATGACCTTTATACAACCAATTCAGGTTTAGAAATTGTAAATGGTAGAAACTTCAATCCATTCGATATTTCAAATAATGCATACGTTTGTGTTGTTGGTAGCGATTTTGCAACAAAAGGTTTACTAAAAGATGTCAATCCTGTTGATAAAATTCTTTCTATAAGAGGTGCAAAATTTAAAGTTATTGGGGTTTTAAAAGAAAAAGGTTCAACCTTTGGAAATAATCAAGATTTACGAATTCTTATTCCAATACAAGTCGCACGTTCTATATTTTCGACACCAAACATCAATTACACAGTAAGTTCGATGGTAGACAAAAAAGAACTTTTAGAAAGTGCTGTAAACGATGCAACGGTTACTATGCGTCAAATTAGAAAACTAAGTCCAGTAGAAGAAACCAATTTCGGAATATCAAGAAGTGATGATTTAGCCAACAGAATTGCCAATATCACTGGATATTTAAGTGCTGCAGCTTGGGTAATCAGTATTATCACCATTATGGGCTCATCAATTGCCTTAATGAACATTATGATTGTTTCTGTAACCGACAGAACGAGAGAAATTGGTGTTAGAAAATCACTTGGAGCCAAAAAAAATACCATTGCTTGGCAGTTTTTTATGGAAACCTTACTAATAGCTCAAATTGGTGGATTGGTTGGAATAATATTAGGAATGTTGGTAGGTTATTTAATGGCATCCTTAATGAAATTCGGATTTGTAATTCCTTGGGGTGCAATTATTGCTGCTGTAATAACAAGTTTCATTGTAGCCATAGTTTCTGGATTATATCCAGCGATAAAAGCATCGAAACTTGATCCTATTGAGGCGTTGCGATACGAGTAAAAAAGTACGAAATACGAAGTACGAAGTACGAAATACGAGATTGAATATTGAAAGTTTTATTTAAGATTTTGATTATTTCTTGCAGTTTTTATAGAAGCAACTACAATTGCTAAAATTTCATTTCCTTCTTTTAAAAGTGTACTTATTTCCTCTTTTATTTCCTTATTTTTATTTATTTCCAATAAAATTTCAAGAAAGAAATTGCTTTCATCAGCTTCTTCCTCCACAATCTTTAATTTATTGATGAAATCTGCTGTGGATTTTGCTCTTTGAGATGCTCTATAATTTGCTCCTACGGAACTTGAACATCTTATAAGCTGATTAACATAAGCATTATATTCTCGAGAATTTGGTAATTTAGAACACAAAATTGCACAATCAATTGTAAATTTCTTAGTTCTAGCTTTCATATCTATCATAACTTTCTAATTTATTAATTTAACTTCTTACCTTTTTCAACATTTCGTACCTCGTACTTCTCACCTCGTACTTCTAATCATTCGGTCATTTCCATAAATATCTTTTTTCAGAACAATATTCTTGAAACCCATTTCTTCAAGTAATTCAACTGTTTCTTTGCCTAAATATTGATTGATTTCAAAGTATAATTTTCCGTTTTCAGATAAATTTTTCTTGGCTAATGTTGCAATTTTTCTATAAAAAAGTAAAGCATCATTATCCTCAACAAACAATGCTAGATGAGGTTCATATTGTAAAACATTAGGTTTTATTTCCTCTTTTTCAAGATTTCTAACATAAGGAGGATTGGAAACAATTATATCGTATTTTTCATCTAATGCTTCTGTTTCCAAAATATTTTTTAGAATAAAATTTACTTCTACTTTATTTATTTCAGCATTTTTATGAGCTGTAGCCAATGCTTTTTCAGAAACATCAATAGCAGCAACTTGAGCATTTGGAAGATTTTTAGCCAATGAAATAGCAATACAACCACTTCCTGTTCCTATATCTAAAACATTCAACTTCGTACTTTGTTCTTCATACTTCGTACTTTGCAAAATCCATTCTACCAATTCTTCAGTTTCTGGTCTTGGAATTAAAGTATTTTCATTTACTAAAAAAGGCAATCCATAAAATTCAGTTTCTCCTAATATATACTGAATAGGTTTCTCTTTTTTTAAATCAGATAAAACACTTTCCCAACGCAACAATTGAACAGCATCCATTTCCATTTCTGGATTTAATGCCAAATCGATTCGTTTCTTGTTGTGAAAACTTTCTAATACAATATAAAAGAAACTCTCAATTTCCTTTTCATCATATAAAGAAGAAAGCTCTAATAAAAATGTGGATTTGTATGATTTTAGTAACATTAAACTATTTTTAAAACTATTATAAACGCTTCAACATCCAAACCGGACAACTTGTATGACCAGTTCCACCAAGCGGCTCACAAAGATACTCAAACCCAACTTTCTTATACAAACTTTGAGCAGCAAGCATTTCCGGAAGTGTTTCTAAATAGCATTTTTCATAGCCAAATTCTTTTGCTTTTGTCAAACATTTTTGAATGATTTCAAATCCAATACCTTTTCCACGAACTTCTTGTAAGAAATACATTTTCTGCAATTCACATATATTTTCTTCCGAATTATCCAATTGACTTACTCCTGCACCACCAACAATTTTTCCATCAATTTCGACTACGAAATATATAGATTTTGGTTTATCATAGGTTTCAAACATAAAATCCAATTGCTTATCGGCAAAAGCAGTTCCGGTTTTTGGATAATCATCCGATATAAATACTTGACGAATTACATTGGCAATTTGTTCGTTATCTTGTGGTTGGATTTCTCTAATTATCATTTCTAAAATTTCAAAATTCTTTATTCAAAGTTGGATATTCAAAATTCAAAAAATCAAATGCTTTTGAATTATAAAATTACATTACAAAAATAGTACTTTTGTGATGTGAAAACACATGATACATACATAAAACGCTGCATCGAATTAGCCAAAAATGGTTTGGGTACAACTTATCCAAATCCTTTGGTAGGAAGCGTAATTGTATATAATAATGAAATTATTGGAGAAGGTTGGCACAGAAAATCAGGCGAACCGCATGCAGAAGTTAATGCTATAAATTCTGTAAAAGACAAATCATTACTTTCAAAATCAACTATTTATGTAAGTTTAGAACCTTGCAGTCATTTTGGAAAAACACCGCCATGTTGTGATTTAATTATTGCCAATAAAATTCCAAATGTAGTTATTGGAACCATAGATCCTTTTGCAAAAGTCGCTGGAACTGGAATTAAAAAACTTATCGAAGCCGGAAAAAATGTCACCGTAGGAATTCTCGAAGAAGAATGTAACAATTTGAACAAGCGTTTTTTTACTTTTCACAATAAAAAACGACCTTACATTATATTAAAATGGGCAGAGAGTGAAGACGGATTTATTGCACCGTTATCTAAAGAAAAAAAAGAACCTGTTTGGATAACCAACGAATTTTCACGTCAATTGGTTCATAAATGGCGCAGTGAAGAACAAGCAATTCTTGTTGGAACCAATACTGTTATAGAAGATAATCCAAGTTTGACAACCAGAGATTGGTCTGGAAATCATCCTATTAGAATAGTTTTAGACCAAAATAATAGAATTTCAAAAGAAAGTCATATCTTTGATAATCAAGTAAAATCCATTACGATAACTAAAGAGAATATCAATTTCAATAACAATATTGCTCTTGAAATTACCGATTTCTTATTTAATGAAGGAATTCAATCGGTAATTATTGAAGGTGGAAGACAAACTTTGCTGACGTTTATTGATGCAAACATTTGGGATGAAGCGCGAGTTTTTAGAGGCGAAATTTATTTTAAATCAGGAACCAAAGCGCCAACTATTTCTGGAGAAAATAGTAAAAAAGAGAAAATTTTAAATGACGAACTTTTAACATTTTTCAATCATGATTGATACAATAATTTTTGATTTTGGTGATATTTTTATCAATTTAGAAAAACAGGCTCAAATTGAAGCATTCAAAAAATTAGGTTTAAACGAACCTAAACCTGAACTTGTTGAAATAAATGACTTATTTGAAAAGGGAAAAGTTACAGAATTAGAATTCATTCAGTCGTTTCATCAATTTATTCCTAATGCATCTTTAGAAGAAATTAGAGGAGCATGGAATACCATAATTGGTGAATTTCCATTATATAGATTGGAGTTTTTACAAATGCTTTCTTATAAAAAGTACAGATTATTTCTGCTCACAAATACAGATGAGATTCACATCAGTAGATTTGAACACAATGTTGGAGTTTCTTTTTTCAGTGATTTCTATCAATGTTTTGAAAAAGTTTTTTACTCGTATGAAATGGGAATGAGAAAACCAGATCCTGCTATTTTTACTACTATAATGAATAAATACGATTTATCACCTAAACGCACTTTATTTGTAGATGATAAAAAAGTAAATACAGATGCAGCAGCTAGTTTAGGACTTCACGTATGGAATCTAGAAGTTGGAAAAGAAGATGTCGTAGACTTGTTCAATCAAAAACATTTGCCGCTTTAAGTTTTGAACGACACCTATAAAACCATTGCATCGCCATCTGAAGAAATTTTATTTAAAGAAAAAAACAGTAAGTTTTTTGGCTACGCATTTCCTGTAACTTCTGAAGAAGAAATCAAAAATCATTTAGACATCTTACGAAAGCAACATTTTGGAGCAGTACATTTTTGTTATGCTTTTCAAATTGGAACCGATAAAATTCAATATAGAGCCAATGATGATGGTGAACCAAGTAATTCTGCTGGAGCACCAATTTATGGACAAATTCAATCTTTTGGACTGACTAACATATTAGTAGTAGTTGTTAGATTTTTTGGCGGAATTAAATTAGGTGTTGGAGGATTGATTTCAGCTTATAGAACCTCTGCTCAAATGGCATTGGAAGTATCAGAAATTATTGAAAAAACAATTAACATACATTATATTGTATCTTTTGATTACAAAAACATGAATAAAGTAATGCGAGTAATTAAAGAAAAAAATCTCGAAATCATTTCGCAAAACATGAACGAAAGTTGCGAAATTGAAATTGCAACACGCAAAAAAAATGCCGAACAAATTGTCGACATTTTTAATAATTTATTTGAAATTGATATAAAATTAAAAGACTAAACTTCTGCTTTTAAAATATCCAAAATATAGTTTGGCGGAACAATAGGTTTTCCATTTTTTATGTCCACAAAAACGAGTATAAAATGAGCAGTTGTTAATAACTCTTCATTTTCATTGCGAATCTCACAATCAAATTCAATCTTTACACCACTATATTTCTTCAACTTCGTATTGATTGTTAACATATCATCATAACGAGCTGGTTTTTTGTAATTTAAATGCATTGAGACTATTGGCAAAGCAATTCCGCTTTCTTCTAATGCTTTGTACGAAACGCCTTTATTTCTAAGCCATTCCACTCTTCCTATTTCAAAATAAGGCACATAACTGCCATGATATACTACTCCCATTTGGTCGGTTTCACCATATCTAACTCTAACTTGTACTTCGTGTCCGTTCATCTATTTTTTTTGCTTTTAATCTAAATTCAAATTATTCTTTACAACAAAATTTTTAAAAAATCAATACCATATTATTTTTTTTTAAAGAAATTTGTTCACATATTTGTTAACCCAAAAAACACAAAGAAAATCTCCTTTTTTTTTGTAAGAGAACCTTTAAATAAATTAGTAATTTTAACAATAATATGAACAAAACTGCGCAATCGGTATGGGAAAACTGTCTGTCATTTATAAAAGACAACATTCAAGAGCAAGCATACAAAACTTGGTTTGAACCTATTAAGTCCGTTGAACTTTCCGATAACGCATTGTACATTCAAGTTCCAAGTAAATTCTTTTACGAATGGCTTGAGGAACACTATGTAAAATTACTAAAAGTTGCCCTAACCAAAGAACTTGGAAAAAACGCAAAGTTACTCTATAAAATTAAAATGGAAAACACTTACGGCAATAAACAACCGTTTACGGAACAATTGCCATCTGCTCACCGTGCTCCAATAAAATCACAAGATGTTGACGCTCCTTTTAAAAACCTAAACCCAGAACTTAAAAATCCTTTTGTGATTCCTGGAATTAGAAACTTAAAAATTGAGTCGCAACTTAATCCGAATTATAGCTTTGATAATTTCTTAGAAGGTGATTCTAACAGATTAGCTCGTTCAGCTGGTATGGCAGTTGCCAATAAACCTGGAGGAACTTCATTCAATCCATTATTAATTTTTGGTGGTGTTGGACTTGGAAAAACTCACTTAGCTCATGCTATTGGTGTTGAAATTAAAGATAAATATCCTGAAAAAACCGTGTTGTATATTTCTGCCGAAGTATTCACACAACAATATATAGATTCTGTTAAGAAAAACAATCGTAATGATTTTATTCATTTTTATCAATTGATAGATGTGTTAATAATTGATGACGTTCAATTCTTATCAGGAAAATCAGGTACTCAAGATGTGTTTTTCCATATTTTTAATTATTTACATCAAAATGGAAAACAAGTAATTCTTACTTCAGACAAAGCTCCTGTTGATATGCAAGATATCGAACAACGTTTGTTGTCTCGTTTCAAATGGGGATTATCTGCCGAATTACACCAACCTGACTACGAAACAAGAGTTTCTATTTTGAATAACATACTTTATCGTGATGGTGTTGAAATGCCAAACGAAATTGTAGAATATGTTGCACAAAACATAAAATCTAATGTGCGTGAACTTGAAGGCGCAATTATTTCTTTAATTGCACAATCATCGTTCAATAAAAAAGAAGTTACTCTCGAATTAGCAAAAAGCATTGTAGAGAAATTTGTTAAAAATGTAAAACGTGAAATATCAATCGACTACATCCAAAAAGTAGTTTCTGATTATTTCCAATTGGATTTAGATACTTTACAATCTAAAACCAGAAAACGTCATGTGGTTCAAGCAAGACAGCTAGCTATGTTTTTTGCAAAGAAATTTACTAAAGCTTCTTTAGCAAATATTGGTTCTCAAATTGGAGACAGAGATCACGCTACTGTTTTACACGCCTGCAAAACAGTTGACAACTTGGTTTCTACCGATAAGCAATTCAAAAAATTTGTTGAAGATATTCACAAAAAATTATCATTATAGCAATCAGCTTTTCTTACTTTTGCATTTGAAAGTAAAAACTGAAACTCAATACTATGTCCGTTAAAATTTTAATGGTTTGCTTAGGCAATATCTGTCGTTCACCATTGGCAGAAGGTTTATTAGCTGCTAAACTTCCTAAAGATAAATTCTTGGTAGATTCTGCCGGAACTGGTCATTGGCATGTTGGTAAACAACCTGATGAGCGTTCTATAGCAACGGCCAAAAAAAATGGACTTGATATTTCCAACCAAAGAGGTAAACTTTTTACTCCTAAACACTTTGAAGAGTTTGATTACATCTATGTTATGGATGGTTCAAATTATGACGATGTTGTCTTTATGGCTAAAAACGAAGAAGACAAAAATAAAGTGCAACTTATTTTAGACGAATTATTTCCTGGAGATAATGTTGACGTGCCAGACCCATATTATGGTTTACAAAACGGATTTGATATGGTTTACGAAATGCTTGATGAAGCTACGGATTTATTAGCAAAAAAATTAATAGCAAAACATTCCTAATGAAGCCAGTAAACTTAAAAGGTATTTTATATTTAATTCCAACAACTCTTGGCGAAAGTAATCCACATGATGTTTTGCCTCAAACAGTTAAAAGAGCCATCGAATTTATAGATTGCTATATTGTTGAGAATGAAAAAACTGCACGTAGGTTTATAAAAAGCATTTACCCAGAAAAAGTACAATCCTCTCTAATAATTAGCTCTTTAAACAAACACACCGAAGTTTCTGAACACAATGAAATGATTCAGCCTTGTTTGCAAGGAATTAATGTTGGATTAATGAGCGAAGCTGGTTGTCCTGGAGTTGCCGATCCTGGTGCTGCAATTGTTAAACTAGCTCATGAAAAAGGAATTCGGGTCGTGCCTTTAGTTGGACCATCCTCTATTTTATTAGCTATGATGGGAAGCGGCATGAATGGACAAAGTTTTGCCTTTAATGGTTATTTACCCATTGACAAATCTGATAAAAAATCGGCTTTGAAAAATTTTGAAAAACTTTCTTTTGATAAAAACCAATCGCAGATTTTTATTGAAACACCTTATAGAAATAATAAATTATTAGAAGATTTTCTCCAAACATTACAACCTAATACTCATTTATGTATTGCTGCAGATATAACACTTCCAACAGAATACATCAAAACAATGAAAGTTTCAGAATGGAAAAAAGCAACCATTGATTTACACAATCGACCTACGATTTTTATAATACACAAATCTTATTAAATAAAAAAGCCATCAGAATTTGATGGCTTTTTATTATAATTTAACTCTTAACTATTTTATCACCTTAGGACTGCTTTCAGGTTTGATATTATGAGTTTCATAACCTCCAAACTCTTTCATGTACGACTTTACAGAAGTTCCGTAGTTGTCTTTACATTTTTTTCTTCCGTTAGATTCTAGGAACTTTCTAACAGAACCTGCTCCACCTAAATGAGCTGCAGCTAAAATTCCTGATTCAGTAATTCTTACACCATCAATCATTTTACCTCTATATTCTTTTATCACTTCTCTTAATTCCCACTTGTTCTTTTTCAACAATGCGATAAAAGCTTTTTCTTGCATTTTGTGATTTCTCAAAAACAGCATGCTATCTTTAATTCCAATTGAAGCTAATGTTGATTTACCAAATTGGTATTTACCTAAATATCCTAAAGAATTAACCTTATTATATTTTCCTTGAGATTCTTTGAAAGCGATAGCTTCTTTAAATCCAATAAAATATTTTCCGGTAAAAGGTATTGAAGTATTGATATAATCTGATGGTTTTTCTGAAGGAAATTGATATAACAATTCTTCATTTTCGTCTACATAAAACCAGTTATGATTGAAAGATTCTATAGGTTTAAAAGCAGAGCTTATAAATCCAATTAACACAACGATTCCTATGTAAAACGACCATCTATTTATCATAAATTGTAATTTCCAAGTGCTGTCACCATCTTGATATTGACGGTGCAAATGTACAACTTATTTTTAAATAAAATTGAAAATCAAGCAGTTAAAGTTTTCTAAAAGTAAAAAACACGCCATTTAACTCCTTGTGAACCACTGATTTCAATCGTTGGAGCTGGAATTTTGATAGCATTAAAAATCGAAAAAAAAGTCTTTAAAAAAGCAGATTTTGTTTCAATTTTTGTCAAATCTGCATCCAAACTTAGATAAAATTGTCGCTCTCTTTTCGAAAAAGGAAGGTTTAAATCAGCTACTGTTTCACTTCTTCCAGCAATCATTCCATCAGCACCATAACCTGCAGCCAAATTTAACCATTTGGGCAATTTAGAAGATTTAAAAAATGAATGTAAATTCACTGATAGCCAATACGTTTGTCCGTTATAATCTTTAAAAATCTCTTCAGAAAGTGAACTACCCAACACATTTGGACGTAAGGAAGCATATTTTGTAGTATGAAATGAAAATTTCGGCACAATACGTTGCTCCTTCCATAATAATTCTTGCGAAACATATAGAGCGGTTCCACCAGCATTAGCAATTAAATCTCCTGAAGACGCACCCCATTCTTGCGAAAAGCCATCAAAAACCTCAACAGCCGTTAAAAATGCAAAACCAACAGTTGCGCCATATACTAATTGACTTTTTCTATCACAACCACTCCATTTCAAAGCGTTTGCACCATAACTTCCTAGATGATAAGCCGAAAAAACATGTCCGGCTTTATCCATTTGAAGCCATTCATCATTATCATTAATAAAATGAAAGTCAGATTTTGGGTAATCGGCGTACCAAAGTTGATTAAGACCTACCAAAGCACTAGAGGTTAAAACAGTTTCAGAGATAATAACTCCGTTGAGACGCTTTTTATTTAAAGAATCGGAAGGTTTGAAAAAATTATTGAAGTCACTCTGAGAAAATCCGAAGTTGAATTTTAACAGAAGTAAAAACAATAGTATTAAAGGTGGTTTTTTCAACACTTATCGGTTGGTTCCAGTCGTATTCAACCAATCAGCATACTTCTTTGCATTAACTTGATGCTGAGGATAAGTTGAAGCAAATTCATGATATCCAAAACGTTCAACACTTGCACAAAAGTAGATATAATCATGCTTTTCTGCATTCAAGACAGCATCTATAGCATTAATATCTGGCTGAGCAATTGGTCCTGGAGGCAAACCAATATTAACATAAGTATTATAAGCTGATGAAATGGTCAAATCACCGTAAAGAACTCTTTTTATAACTTGATCAAAATCATTATCTCTAAGTTTTAGTGAATAAATTACCGTTGGATCAGCTTGCAAAGGCATTCCTTGAGTAATTCGATTCAAATAAGCACCGGCAACTCTTGGACGCTCATCCTTTTTAACAGTTTCTTTGTGCACTATAGAAGCTAAAGTTATCACTTGCTCAGGTGTCATTCCTAATTCTTCTGCTTTAGCTAAACGATCTTTATTCCAAAATTTCTTGTACTCATCGAGCATTTTATCACGGAATTTTTCTGCAGAGGTATTCCAATAAAACTCATACGAATTAGGAAGAAACATACACAAAACATTCTCTTTTGTAAAACCATTTTTCTTTAAAAAAATGCTATCTCTAAAAGCCGTCATCAATCCTAAAGAATCCGCCTCAATTTCAGAACCAATTCTTTGAGCCACGTTTTCTAATCGCTCTTGATTGTTAAAAGCAATTTTTACAGGTAAATTCCTTCTCAAAGAAGCTATCAAACCAAAGTTACCCATCCCTTTTTTAAACAAAAACCTACCTGGCTTAACATTATCATCATATTTTCTCAAACTAGCCATAAGATCAAAACCACTCATACTTTCAACATAGGGTGAAACGATTCGTTTAACATCTTCATAATTGGAACCTGTTGGAATTTCAACATAGAGTTCATCTTTAGAGAATTTAGTATTAGATAAGAAAAACTTCACATAAACAATAGTTGCGACAACTAAAAAAAGTGCCGTTCCAATTCCTAAAATGGTTTTTAATTTTTTGTTCAAAACAATATTTTTTTAATGTTGATGATTGATTAACTGAAAAAGAGCTTCGTCATGAAAGGAATTACCTTGATAAATCCAATCTTTCTTCACTCCTGTTTTCTGAAATCCAAAAGTAGTAAAAAGGTTTAAACTTGCTTCATTATCCATTCCAATATTTGCATAAAGTTGATGTAATTGAAGTTGGTTAAAACTATAATCGATTAATAAACCAAGCGCTTCCTTGCCTATTCCATTGCCTCGATTGATTTCATTTTGGATTAAAATTCCAATTCCTGCACGATTATTTACAGGATCAAAATCGAATAAATCTATTAAACCAATTGCTTCAAAAGTGTCATTTTTACATATTGCAAGGCGCAATTGTTTGGCTTCATAAATATCTTGATGTGCATTTTCAAGATATTGACGAATTAAAAACTTACTGTAAGGCGTTTGCGTATTGCTCACATTCCAAATCGATTCGTCGTTTTCTATTTGATAGACAAACTCCAAATCTTCTGGTTCGAGAGCACGTAAGTATATGGTTGTTCCTTTTAATGTTATCATGAAAAGTACGAATTACGAGGTACAAAGTACGAAGTTGGATTTACAAATCATAACTCTATTTCTCCTTCAAAAACAAAAGTTGCTGGTCCAATTAAAAAAACTTTTTCAAAACCTTTGTCTGATTTTTCAAATGTAACTTTTAACTTTCCACCTTCTACATTTATATCAATTGAATTTGAATTGGTTTTTCCGATTACATTCATAGCAATAGCTGTTGCGGTTGCTCCTGTTCCACAAGATAATGTTTCATCTTCAACGCCACGTTCATAAGTTCTTAGTCGGAAATGATTATCAGAAATTTGATTAACAAAATTTACATTGCTTCCTGCTTTTCCATACAAATCAGAATATCTGATATCGGCACCATTTTCTTTTACATTATAGTGTTCCAAATCATTTACCAAAGTTACATGATGTGGCGAACCAGTATTTAAAAAAACATATTCTGAATCGATTTTTACCTCATCAACATCTTTCATTTGAAGTGAAACAATTCCGATTTTATCAATTGTTGCATAATGTAAACCATCTGTTGCGATGAAAGTCGCCTCATTATTTATAACATTCAAGCTTTTAGCGAAAGCTACCAAACATCGTCCGCCATTGCCACACATCGAACTTTCATTTCCGTCAGAATTGTAGTAAACCATCTTAAAGTCTGTCGAATTGTCATTTTCTAAAAGAATTAAACCATCAGCACCAATACCAAAACGTCTGTCGCAAAGGCGTTCAATCAATTTGGTATCGTTTTTGGGAAAGAAATTTTGACGATTATCAATCATCACAAAATCATTTCCTGTTCCTTGATATTTGTAAAATTTGAGTTGCATTTTTATTTTTGTATTCCACAAAGTTACAAATATTAATGATACGTTAAAGATTGTTAAACGAGCGTTAAACTGATTTTGTAAAAATAATAAATTACTAATTTTGATGTTAAATGATTTAAAACAATTTAAAAAATGAAAAGATTATCAAGTTTATTTTTAGTGTCTTTGTTAAGCGGTGCTACAACACTAGGTGCTTATAAATTATTTATTGAAAAAGATGTCAATGGAAATTCAATTGTTACACAAGCTCCAAATTCCTTCGGTAGAACCGTTGGAACGGGTGCAGAAAATATTGATTTTACTTCGGCTGCAGAAAATGCAGTTCATACGGTTGTTCACGTGAAAAATGTTTCTGTTAGAACAGTTTACAACCCAATTATGGAGTTTTTCTATGGTTCTCGTGGCGGACAGCAACAAGAGCAAATCGGAACAGGTTCTGGAGTTATTATTTCTGAAGATGGTTATATTGTTACAAACAATCACGTGATTAAAGATGCTTCTGAACTTGAAGTTACGTTAAACAATAACAAAGTTTACAAAGCAAAATTAATTGGAACCGATTCTAAAATGGATATCGCTTTATTAAAAATCGATGCTGATGGAAAATTACCTTATTCAACATTTGCCGATTCTGATCAGGTAAAAGTTGGAGAATGGGTTTTAGCAGTTGGAAATCCATATAATTTGAATTCGACTGTTACAGCCGGAATTGTTTCTGCGAAAGCAAGAAATTTGGATACCAAAGGAATTCAATCGTTTATTCAAACGGATGCTGCTGTAAATCCAGGAAATTCTGGTGGTGCTTTAGTCAACACTCGTGGTGAATTGATTGGAATTAATACAATGATTTCATCTCCTACAGGAAGTTATGCTGGATATTCATTTGCGGTTCCGTCAAATATTACTCGTAAAATTATTGAAGACATCATGGAATTTGGAAATGTTCAAAGAGGAATTCTTGGTGTTGAAGGAAGTGAATTGACAGGAAATTATTCTAAAGAATTAGGAATTAAAGATACTGAAGGATTCTATATTAATAAGGTTAATAAAAATTCTGGTGCGGAAAAAGCTGGTCTGAAAAAAGGTGATATCATCAAAAAATTAGACAACCAGAAAATTTCATCTTATGCAGAATTATCTGGATTTATCAATACAAAACGTCCAAATGATAAGGTAAATGTGACTTATGAAAGAGATGGTCAAACCAAAGTTGTTCCTGTAATTTTAGTGAAAAATGATATTATTCAAACTGATTTTAAAGGTTTAGAATTAGAAAATTTATCAGACGCTGATAAGAAAAATTTCCGAATTGACTACGGTGTAAAAATCAAAGAAGTGAGTAACCAAAGACTTTTACCCTACAAAGATGAGTTAGAAGGAAGTATCATTTTAGACATCAATGGTGTAAAAGCATCCGATGTAGAAACGGTATCGAGAGCAACCAACAACGCTAATGAAAGTCAAGGAACTAGTGTCAAATTAATGACAAAAAATGGTCAAGTAATGCGCATCATCATCTAAATATAATGTAATAAAAGGTGAAAAACCATTCTGTTTCTTTCAGAATGGTTTTTTTATTTAAAAAAAGTTTGAAATAATTTTACGAAAACGTTATAGTTGATTACTTTTGCACGGAAATTTATTTTTAACAACACAACTAATCAATTTTTCTCAAAATGAACAAAAACGCATTATACGAAAAAGAGCTTTCTTTTCAGGCTGACAGACGAAAGGCTGGTGTAGAATTTATTAAAATCATTAGTGATTTATGGTATGATAAATCTATTGAATTGGTATTCTTTAGAAATCAATTAATTGATAGAAACGTTAGCGATATTATGAATCTTCATGAATATGCTGGTGAATTCGTTCAAAAACCAATTAATGTTTTTGATTCTGTTGAAATTGCTCGTGCTATTGAAAATTTAGATTTACCACCATCAAGAATAGATATTGGAAAATTAACTTATGAATATCATTTAGAAGACAATAAATATCACGATGCACGCGCATTTGTTATTGACAAATTAAAAGGCTCTAAAAACTCACAAGAAATTAAACCTAAAGATGTAGTTCTTTATGGATTTGGTAGAATTGGAAGATTATTGGCTCGTGAAATGATGAGTAAAATTGGAAAAGGACAACAATTACGTCTAAGAGCAATTGTAACTCGTGATAGAAATGACGCACAATCATTAGAAAAAAGAGCTTCGTTATTAAGATATGATTCAGTTCATGGCGATTTTGAAGGTTCTGTAAATGCTGATACTGAAAATGATGCTTTAATCATCAACGGAACAACAGTTCATATCATTACAGCCAATTCTCCGGAAGAAATTGATTATACAGCTTACGGAATTGAAGATGCTTTAGTTATTGATAACACTGGAGCTTTCACAACAGAAGAGGCTTTGAAACGTCATTTAACTTCTAAAGGAGTTGATAAAGTTTTATTGACTGCTCCTGGAAAAGGTGTTCCGAATATTGTTTACGGTGTAAATCATAATGATTATAATCCTGATACTGTAAATATTTTCTCGGCTGCGTCTTGCACAACAAATGCAATTACACCAATTTTAAAAGCAGTTGAAGATACGCTTGGAGTTGTAAAAGGTCACTTAGAAACCATTCATGCATATACCAATGATCAAAACTTGGTGGATAATATGCACAAAAAATACCGTCGTGGAAGAGCAGCTGCATTAAACATGGTAATTACAGAAACCGGAGCTGGAAGTGCTGTTGCAAAAGCATTGCCTAATTTGGCTGGTAAATTAACTTCCAATGCTATACGTGTTCCTGTTCCAAATGGTTCACTTGTAGTATTGAATCTTGAAGTTGGTAAAGAAACTTCTGTTGAAGAGGTAAACAATATTATGAAAAAATATGCTTTAGAAGGTGAACTTGTAGAGCAAATTAAATATTCTTTAAACAACGAATTGGTTTCTTCTGACATTGTTGGAACATCGGCACCATCTATTTATGATAGCAATGCGACTATTGTTTCTGGCGACGGAAAAAACATTGTCCTTTACGTTTGGTACGATAACGAATATGGTTATAGCCACCAAGTTATAAGACTTGCAAAATATATTTCTAAAGTAAGACGTTATACTTACTATTAGTAGATTATTAATTCGAAATTAAATTCCGTTTCTATTATTTGAAGCGGAATTTTTTTTGTCTTCAAAATAAAAATATACTATTTCAATTCAAATTTTATAGAATTTACCGCAACAAATACTTGACTTCATTGATTTTTTAATTAATTTTTAATTAATTTTTGAAATAAAAGTCACTACTTTCCAATAATTATGATATTTTAGCGTTTTTAAAATGTAACCCAAATTTACATCTATGAATAAATCCTTGTTTGTATTGCTATTATTGGCACAATTTTCTTTTGGCCAAGAGAAATCAAAAGTTACCACTTATAAGTATGGCTACAATGGCATGGAGCTAATTGTAAAAAACAATAGTGGAAATATGATTGTTGTAAGCACCTTTAATTCCAAAAAAGAACTTAAGGAAGAAATTGCACAAAAAGTTTATCAGCAATTTAAAGACAGTAAATTAGTAACTGGTGATACATTAAAAATACAAGGTGACAACGCAATTGTAACTGGAAAATGTATCATCCAACAAAAAGGAAAGCTAACTACACTTAACTTTTATTATGAAACTGTAGAATGGAATTCTGGTTTGACCGAAATTTATAAAAATATATAATTAAAAAAGCTCCTAAATTTAGGAGCTTTTTTTTTGCAAAAATTATAACTATTTTTTTATTGTTTAGCCAAGGTTGCATAACCAAAATTAACATTAAAATCGGAACACCATACTACAACATGTTTGTATACTGCAAAGTCAACATTAGCTGGTAAATCATAAGAATGAGTTCCGCTTAATCCTTTAATGTTTCCTAGATTAATAAAATCAGCATTTACATTTGATAAATCTGAAACTAAATAAATATCCAAATTTGGACCATTATCAGACATAAAACTTGTAAATGTCAACATAGTTTTAGTAGCATTAACTGAAGCTGAACCGCTTGTTGGATGAACCGCTGAAACAAAAGTTCCTTTGTACAAAGATGCCGGTGCTGCAGTTTGATTATCATCATCTGATGAACATGAACTTAACGAAGTTATTAGTAAAGTTAAACTTACTAACATAAAAATTGTTTTTTTTAATGTGATCATAGCTATTTATTTTAAAGTTAAAATTTAATTTTATATTCCAAGTTTGCGACCAATCCTCTTGTCAAACCATCTGGTCTAGATTTACGAACTAATGTAGGAAAACCAAGACTAAACTCTAATCCACTGGCTTTATTCAATTTGTAATTTAAATAAGCATTTAGATTTACCGTTAAACCACTCGAATCATCAATATTTTTTTCAATTCCATCGGTATCTGTAAATTTATCTTCAGCTAAATGATATATTGGTAAAATACTTGGACTTATAGTGAATTTGTCGTTTATTTCGAATAAATAAGAAGCTCTCAAAAGTAAATCACCTGCTCTAATATATTTATTGGTAGAAAAAAAATCACTTCCTGCTGGCGCTATAAACTCATTTTTGTTTTGAGTTAATGGTTGTTGCAATGCTAAAGCAAAATTCCAACGATCAAATCTTTTTGAAGCTCCAATTATTAAATCTAATGTTCCTAAACTTGGTTGAAAATCTAATGGCAATGCAAATCCGTTATCTTTTAAGTTTCCATCATTGAAAGGGATTTTTAAACCTAAGGAAACCTTTGATGTTTTATTCAATCTAAAATTTGAAATCAAAAAAGCATCTGATAAAGCTGAAGAAGAGAATCCATTTGCAGACTGGCTTAAGTAATTGATTTTCAAATCTAAATCAACAACTTTTGATATTGTTCTTTGGTACTCAAGGTAGGAACCAAAAACAATAATATCATTATCTGCTGCACCAAAATTTGCTCCAATTTTAAAAGCATTTTTATGGTTCAAAGAATCAACAGATTGTACTTGAAAATTTTCTATAGTGCAAAATCCAGCATCGCTACAACCTTGACCGTAAACACTAAACGTTGAAAATAATAGAAATAAAAAAAACGAAATCTTTTTCATAGCAATTTAATTTTAATCAAAAATAATCGGAATTATAAAGAATTTGGGATATAACCCAAAATAACTATCTTCGTGTTAAACTTAAAACACAAAGATATGAAAAATCAAATCACAAAATATTTAAAACAATTAATGGAAGTCATAGGTTTTTTATTAGCAATAATAGGATTTCTATTTAATGATTATGAACAATTTAAAAAAAGTACGATGATACAATATATAACAGAACATTGGAATTGGTGGGTAATAGCTTTTTTATTTGCTATTTTTATAAAATTATTTAGATTAACAATTAGAGAGGATATAAAATCAATTCATTCAGATATGATAAAATTAACTCTTGATTTACAAAAAGTTTATTTACCAAGTTTGGCAATGAACAACATTTTTATTAGAGAGGTTTTACTTCCGACAATTCCAGAAAAAGATTTATACGATTTATTAGAATATAATGTTTTTGAAAACAAAAAGTTTAATATATCCGATTTAGAAACTTTTGGAATAGAACAAAAATACATAGATAAACTTCGTAAAAAATATCACGAAATTGAATCTAAAAAAAATAGCATAAAAAAAGCCGTAAAATAATTACGGCTTTAAAAAAAATGTTCTTTGAAATTATTGCCAAGTCATAAAAATAGTAACTATGTTTCCGTTGACATTTTTTACTGCATAAGCAGGGTATTTGTTAGAACCAATAGTATAATCATTAATGTAAAATGGTACTTCACCCATAAAGTCATCAGCATTAGAAGGAACATCATTCAAATCGTTATCCCATAATTGCACTTTTAATTGTCCAGTGGTTAAATTAGTAGTAGATAGATTTAAAAAAGAAAGTGTAAGAGGATTAGATATAGTTGGTAAAGCATTATTAACATGATTAGATGTATATCCTAAAGTATTAGTTTCATCAAACAATTTTATATAAATATCTGGATTATTAGGTAAATCCCAAGTTACTCCATTAGAATCTAAAGTTGCTATTTGAGAAATATCAATCCTTGTTACAAAAACTTTGGTTTTTGGCGGTTCTGGTGTTGGTGCTGGTGTGTCGTTTGAATCTGACGAACAACTAAAAAGAGTTAACGAAATTATCAGTAATAATACTGATTTTAAAAATTTTGTTTTCATAAAAAAAAATTGGTTGCTCTCGTTCCAAAAAGCTTTAAAGTTTGTTAGAAAACAACAGCGTGGAACAAACTCTAAATCCAACGCCGAAGGTACCGCCAAGCACCCGAAACATAGATAAGAGAAAGCCCACGCATAACGAGAGCAGTACACTTATAATCTATGTTTCTATTGAATAAATTGGCGGTTTTTCGGAGAAAGATTATATAGCTACGCTATTGATATTTAGATAATTATTTTGTATTTTTACATTGTAATTTTTTAAAAATTATGAAAGTCAAATATAGTTATTTTATTAAATAAACATAAATATATTTCATATCTGTATATGAAATTAATAGTGATTAAAAATAGTTTACAAAAAAACCTCACTTGCAGAAGTGAGGTTAAAACAAAAAGTTACGCAGACTTCTATTTGTTTTTTTTGGAATTGTAACAAAAAACGCAACAAATTGCAATTAATTGTAAAATTCCGCCAACGTTATTTAAAGGTACTTTTATATAAGTTTCCTTTATTTTTAATTTGTTTTTCATTGTAAATGAGTTTAAATTTTAAGTTTAAAAACAACAATGAGTGCGCACAAATTATCGTAAAAACAAATATATGTAAACTATTTTTATTGCTATTATAATTATTATAAAAAACAAACGAATGAATATTGTAGAAATATCAGAAAATTTTCCAACCGAATTAGATGCGGTTAAATACTTTGAGCAAAAACGTTGGGGCGATGCTCCAATTTGTGCTTATTGTGAATCACCAAATCTTTCTAAAAGAGGTAAGGATTTACGTTTCAAATGTTATAGTTGTGGTAAATCTACATTTGTAACAGTTGATACTGCTTTGCATAGTACAAATATGGGTTTAAAAAAGTGGATGTTTGCGTTTTCAATTGTATGCGATGCAAAGAAAGGATTGTCTGCATTACAACTACAACGTAATCTAAATGTAAGTTATCCTACTGCATTAAATATGTATCACAAAATGCGTAATCTGATGATAATTGAAAACGATACAATTGAATTAGAAGGTATTGTTGAAATGGACGAAATGTATGTTGGAGGTAAGCCAAGAAAGTTTAACAATGGAGAAACTAATAAACCATTAATTAAAACATCAATACCAGAATTAGACGAAAGAATTGACGAATTAAAAGAAGTAGGAATAAAGTTTAAACGTGGCAAAGGTAATCCAGCAAAATCTGCTGAAAATCCTAAACGTGGTCGTGGTACTTCAAAAATTCCTGTTATTGGAATAGTTGAAAGAAATGGCGATGTAGTTGCACAAGTATCAAAACAAGTAACATCAAAGCAATTAAAAGAAATGGTACAAAAATACGTTGATGTAGATGACAGCGTTTTAATTTCTGACGAATACAAAGGTTATTCGAGAATGGACGAAATTATTGAACACGTAAAAATAGACCATCAAAGGTTATACTCATACAAAGGAGTAAATACGAACTCGATTGAAAGTTTTTGGGCAATAATCCGCAGACAAATAATCGGACAACATCATCAAGTAAGTTTAAAACATTTACCCAAATATGTTGCAGAAGCAGTTTTCAAGTATAATAACAGAAAGGTAGATGATATGTTTGAAACCCTAGTTATAAATGCTATGAAAAGTC
>LNDX01000029.1 GCA_001464475.1 Flavobacteriaceae bacterium Ga0077528
ACTCTTTAGTGGGTTTGTTTTTTGAGGATGCTTTGTTCGTCTTTTGTAATCCGGATTTGTATTTCAGTAGAAAATTTATTTTGAAAATGGAAAGCATCTTCAAAAAACAATGCATTATACTACCTAGTGCGATGTGGCAGTAGCGCAAGCAAGTGTATTATTTTTTATTTGCTTATTGTGATGTTCTGATTGGTTTTATGATGGATTGATGCCTGAAATATCTTTAAAAACAAATAGTTCAATTACTACGAAGTATGATTGTAACGTTAAGGCATCAGGCCATCGTGAAACCAATTTATTGGGATAGTTCTGGCAAATAAAAAATAATACTCTTGCTGTCCCTTTTTGATTTTGTGGGTGTATAAAAATGCTTATTCCTTGATGTTGTATTTAAATTCAAATGTTGTTAAGCATTTTTATACACTTACAAAGTCAATGCAAATACTATCCTATATCACCACAAAGTATATAGAATAAAAGCCCAAAACATTACAGATAAAACACTAACTAAAAATTCAAAAACAAAGTTAAAAACACACACTGCCGATTGGTAGTGGCAGCGGTGAAGGATGTTTTTTTTTATTGCAGGCTGGTGCGAGGAAGCAATAAAAAAAGTTGTCCTGGAGCCGCTGCCTTGCGCGTTGGGTGAGCGGCTTTTTTACATAATGTTATTATAGGGCATTGAAAAACCAAAAAAACAATAAATGCCACATTATGTAAAGAAGCTTTGGGAAAAAAAATTACTGGCATGAGTCGCTTTGCGAACGCGTTTTTGTTCCAAAAACCATGACAGTAATTTTTTTTTGAGCGTTGGGAAGGAGTGGCGACTGGAAACTAAAACGTCTGCGCAAGAGCACTATTACTCTTTACCGTAATGTTCTTATTAAATATATGTTTTGATTTGAAACATTTTTTTGTTTTATATTAAAACATTTTATATATTTGTACCCAATAACTAATCTCACAAAATTATGATTTTTCAAATATCACAAGTTCAAATAGGACAGCGAATAGTTGAGTTAAGAAAGAAAAAACAGCTTTCACAAGAAGACTTAGCTAAAATGGTTGGAATATCAAGACCTTCTTTAACTCAAATTGAGTTGGGAAAAAGAAGTTTGAATATTATGGAATTACAAAAGTTTGCTCAAGTACTTGGTTTTTCACTTGACGACTTTATGTCAGAAGATTTTACAACAGAAGGTTTACTTATTTCAGATGAAACTGAAAAACAAAAGACTGTTAATGAAAGAATTTCGGTGCCTACTTTACAAGTAAATAAGTTCAAAAATGTATTATTATACCTACTTGAGCGATGTGCAGGAAAACCAAATGTAGGTGAAACTGTTTTGTATAAGTTATTATATTTTTCAGATTTTAATTATTATGAACTTTATGAAGAACATTTAACTGGAGCAAATTATAGAAAATTACCTTTTGGACCTGTTCCACAAAACTTAGATACCATAATTGGTCAAATGATTGATTTTAATCAAATACAACGTGTAAAAACGGAGTATCATGGTTATCCTCAAACTCGTTATTTACCATTAGAGAAAGCGGATTTAACAGAATTAAAAGCAAGTGAGAAAGAAGTTCTTGATAGAGTGATTGAACAAATGAGTGACTGGTCTGCTTCTGCTGTAAGTAATTATTCGCATAAAGACATTCCTTGGATGGCTTCAAAAGATGGAGAAGAAATAAATTATGAACTTGCTTTTTATAGAGAACCACCTTTTTCTGTAAGAAATTATGAAGAAGAAGTTGAATTATGATAGCATTTGAAGAAATAGATCCATTTAAAAAAGACTTTAAAGGTCTTTTGAAAAAGTATAAAACTTTGAAAGACGACTTAGAAGTAGTAAAGAAAGTTTTGGAAATTTTACCTGATGCACGACCACCTTTCAGTTTTAGGATTGATAATCTTGGAATTGAAAGTTGCGTAATTAAAGTAAAAAAAATAGCTTGTAAGTCGTTAAAAGGAAATGGTGTTAATTCTGGGTTACGGTTGGTATATGCCTATTTTAAAGAAGAAGATAAAATTGTTTTTATTGAAATGTATCATAAAAATGAGAAAGAGAACGAAGATAGAGATAGGATATTACAATACTTTAAATAATATATTATGAAGATAAAGGTAAATGAAGGTCATGCAGGTGTAATTACGCTTAGAGATGGAAGTGTATTTAATTATGGTATAAAACGTTATGTTTTAAAAACAGATACCTTGGTTTTTTATACAGGAAAAGCTCTAAATGAATTATTTAAAAGTAATCCTTCTGATGAACAAAAGAAAAATTCAATTAAAATATTGGATTACACTGAAAAAGAATTGGAAAAGCTTGGCTATCTAGGAAAAATAAAAATGTCGGAAGTGGCATCTTATACATAAAAAACCGAAGCAAAATGGAATTGCGCTTCGGTCAGTTGAAATAAAAGTTTGACGGCTCACTATTTCTTCTGCAAAAGTAATAGATTTCTATTTATTACCTAATTATTCCTTGGGTTTTTAATCAAACGCCTCAGTATTAAAAAGTTTGATTGGATTAAATCTGAAAACCATGGCAAAAAATGGTACACCCGGAGATGGTCATCGTAATGGTGCCGTAAAAGGAAGAAGTCAGACTTATAACCCTAAAACAGAGCAGTACGTTAAACGTGATACTAGTACTGGTCGTTTTATGGATGTTAAGCAAGATGGCACGCCTTTTAAAGGAGTAAGAAAGGAGAAATAATTTCTTATTTGAGTATTTAGAAAAAAGCACTTCAACAAATGAGGTGCTTTCTATTGTTTTATTTTAATTTAAAAATTTATGAATTTAAGTCATTTAAAGACTGGAGACTTAATTGTACGTGCTAAAGGAATTTTTAGTACTCATTATATGGTCTATATTGAAAACCGTGGAGGAAACATTATTGTTGCAGAAAATCAAAATGGTTTTGGTGTACGTTATGTTACTCTAGCTGAAGCATTAAAAGGTAATGCTATTGTTAGATTTGAAAAATTTGGTGGTGCTGATTATGAGCGTAATACCGTTGTTTCAAATATTAATACCATTTTAGGAAAATCCTATGATTTAGTTGCTTTTAATTGTGAGCATTTTGCGAGAATGATCTCTCATGGAAAACCAAAAAGCAAACAAGTTGAAGCTACAAGTCATGTTGCCATTCTATCTGGATTGGGCATGATGAGCAGTAAAAATGAGACAGTTCAAACGTTAGGTTTTTTCTCTTTAGCTTTGGGAATTATTGGAAAAATAGCTCAACCGTAGTTAGCAATTTTCTTCTTTAAGGTCACAGGTTTGAATCCTAAATGGATTCAAACCTGTGTTTTAATTGTTTGGTTTTCAGATTTTAATAAATCTTATTGGGTAGTTGAGTGTCAAATACGTGTTTGAAAATTTTTAAAAAAGGTTTTTTTTAAAAAGCGAAAATAGATTCATATCATTTTTAGCAGCCACGAAAATGGATACTAGTGAGGCAATAGTTGCTATGATACTTTCTATATTCATATTGTAAATATACTAAAATACTATCTACTTCAAATTATTTTATTAAAAATGAAATTAGTGAAATGAAACAAACAAAGAATTGATGCTAGGAATACTTGGACTAGGAGCAATTTTTGTGCAGTTGAATGAGCTAATGAATTATATTGTCACTCTTTTATAAACTATTCTTCTTTTTTAATTCATACACTTTCCATTTCTCACCATTGAAAACAACTTTTGCATCTACATCACAATTAGTACATATACTACTATTATCAATTAACTCTTTTGACACATAATAATCCCCTATAAAACCGAATGAAGGAGTTAAATTATTCTCATCTTCCCAATCTAAATCATCCCAATCTATGGTTGAGCCATATTGCTTAAATTTAAGTTTTAATAGACCTGAAATGTCTTTTCTTAAAGTAGTTGTAATTTCATCTGTTGGCTTAATTTCAATAGCTTTAAACATTAATTTATTTAGTTTTTTGTCTAATTTATGAACTAATCTAAGTTGAATAAATTCACCCTCAATAGGTCTTAGTTCGGTTTCTTCAAATCTAATTATCCCATGAATTCTATTATTTACTACATAATGGAATAACTGCTTTTCTGAATTAACACTATCTATTACAGCAAGATGAGAAATGAAATTATTTAGAACATCTTCTTTATTAACTTTCGTAATATTTTTTAAGTCAATCCTAATTTCTTCTCTAACTTTCTTTTGAAGTTTCTTTGCACTAATAAAATTGCCTTTAATCAAGGATAAGTTTTCCATTGGAAAAAACACTTCTTTATTATCACTTGAAATTGCATGTACAATATTTTTTTCAACATTAATATAATCTACAACTGCAATTATATCTTCTAAACAACTCCATTTATCCTTATCTGAAATTTCTACTAATAATGGATAATACTCTTGTTTAAAATGATGTAATTTAATTTTATCTTCTACTAACTTGTTATGAAGTTTGAACTTAACAACATTACCAACTTGTATGTTCTTTAAAATTGGAAAACGATTAGCATTTATTGATAAACTTAAATTATTACCATCAGTAAAACTTAATTTTTCTTTGTTTTTATCGTTATTCCACTTTTCAACAAAAACAAATTCTGTCCACGAAATATCTTGATATGCAAAATTTTCTGCTACAATAATAAATTCATTATATAATTCTAAATTGTCTTTCTTATGAGTTTGGATATCCTTAGTAAATACAGCTAACTCATTGAATTTATCAGATACATTTTTATTATTAGCAGTTCTATATTCCTGGTATTTATTTAGCTCTACCAAAGCTTCTTCTAATTTATTTTTCTTAATTAATTTTTCTGCTAAATCTAATCTTGTGCTTCCTAAAAAGTTTTCATCCTTTTGCAGCTTTATTGCTTTAGACAACATTCCAATTGACAAATCTACTTCCTCCATTGAAAACAATAAAGCAAACTCATGCCAAACATAAGCTTGGTCACCTATTTCAAGCACTAAATTTTTATATATTTTGATTGCCTCTTCAGTTTCATTATTTCTTGCTAGTAATGTAGCGTACTCACGCTTCAACCAAATGTCTTTTGGAAATTTTGTTACCCCTATTTTATAAGCATTTACAATCTTATCCAAATTATTATAAGCAGTACCAACTTTAATTAAATCAAAAGCTTTTTTAATAGCTTTTATAGCCATTGGAGGATAAATCTTATCGTCTTTTTTAACCTCTTTCCAATCGCTTTCAATAAAATTATCCGGATTCCAATTTTCAAAGAAATTCAAAAAACGCCATTCTTCATTTTCTTTCATTGAAAACAAGGCTGAGTTCAATATTTTTGAATGTATCTCTGAACCGTTTTGATTCTGAAAAAGTGAATTATATTCTTCAAATATTTTCCAAAGGTCCGCTTTTCTATTTTCATTATCTGCACTATATAGTTTCCAATAATAAGGTTCGCGTAATAATTCTACAATTTTTACTGGTGAGATAAATGGTATTTTTTCAAATAAGATTTTGCTATTAATTTGTGTTTTTTTATCTATAAATTCTCTTAATACTCTTGAAATTAAAGATGGATATGTCGTACCATTATTATGGCTTTCCATTGTATCTTCTCTTCTTAATTTTGATGGATCCCAAAGTAAAAAGAAATTGTACAAATTGAAGTCGGAATGGTCTTTAGAAAAACCTAATGCGAAATTTAAAATTGTCGAATGTAGCATTGATGGTCTTTCATTGGAAAGATTTATATAATCCATCATTAAAGATTTTAATTCTTTAATTGAAGCGTTTTTTTCTTCAGCTTTAATATATCGATAAATTACCCAACCATAAGCTTCATGATGAATTTCAAGTAATTGATTATTTGAAAACATAGCTTTCATGTTACTCAAAGCTAGTTTATGATTTCCATTTTTGCTTAAATTTTCAGCTTCTTGAATTTTTGAATAATTAATGTCAATTTTAGGTCTTAAAAATGCAATTTGACTTGTAATTATATCATCAATACTAGTAAAATTAATTGCTACTAATTGATTAAAATATTTTTGGGCTTCCGTCAAATTGTTTTGGGTTAAAGCCGCTTTACAAAGGTCAATTAATGGCCATGCTAATGCGCTTTGATTCCAAGCTTCATCAGGATCAATTTGATACAATTGTAAAGCCATATTCAAAGCTTCTTGTATCTTTCCTTCTCTTCGTAATTCAAAAACTGTTCTACTGTCCATTATAACAACCAAGATTTTAAATTGTTTGCTAAATCATCATTTGATTTTTCAGTTACAATTATTGAGTTAATAAAACCTTTAGTTTTTTGTGAAACACTTGTACCGTACCACACTTGAAATTTTATCTTATCTTTACTATTAGTAGCTATGAAAATATCGTGATTATTGTGGCTTTTCTCTAATTTAAGATTGAAATTATTATCTTTCAATGTATTGAACCATTTTGAATAAATATCTTTTCTAAAATCATTTATACTTTCCAAAGAGTTATCTTGAATTTGATTTATGTCTGTAGTAAATAGATTTTTAATCAGTTCTTCAATTATGATACTATCATCATTTTCTAACTTATCAATTCTAACATTGCTTACAGCAAATTTGTCTTTTTCTCCTTTATTATCAATATTCAAGACACACTTCTTGTCAATAGCTTGTGGAATAGAAAATATAATTTTTGTTAAATGCTCTGATTTTTTTTGAACACTTTCAAGTACATAACCTTTTAATTCCAATTGTTTTGTAAGTAAATCAATTGTTCCAATTACATTTTCATTGGTAATACCTTCTAATTTTTCAGAGCCAATATGTTTTAACTCATAGTTTTGAAATCTTAAAAAAGTATTCGTTGCATTATTATTTTGAATCGTACTATTTGATTCGTCTTTAAATTCACAATTTTGGAATGGATTTATTTCCTTTGGATTGACAATGTAAGCGGAATTTTCAGTTGTTGTAATTGCCGTATATAACCATCTAAAATATTCAGCATTGTTGATTCCTTTACTTTCGCCTTGATCAGCGTTAATAATTGTTTCATTGAATGCAGAACCTAATCCTTTGTGAACTGTTAAAGCCCAACCATAATTGATTAATACTGCATTTACCAAAGCATCTTTTTCTCTTAAAAGATTTGAAAGTCTTCTGTTGAATTTAGAGTTGTATCGAGGTAATATTATTTTCCTTACTTTATCAGTAGTACTTATTTTTGTCTTTTTATCTGGAGGTAAATTGTATTCACTAGCGATAATTTCTATAGCTTCTTTTTCATCATCAGTTAAGTTAATGTAGTCAGCATCTTGTTTCAAATTTCTAAAATCCTCACTTGAACTAAAAGGAAATTTATTCTTAAAATCACTTAGCCTTTTATTTACAAAAACTCGAAAAGCAATCTTTTCATTATTTGAAAGTCCATCATCACTAATGAAATAATTTTCTAAAATCCATATATCGGTGTCTGGAGTTCCTTGCAAACTTAAACACTTCACATTAATGTTGATGAAGTTTAGATTAATCGGTAAAGGTGATTGACTGATTGGCTGTGAAATATTTTTGGGTTCTTTTATTTCATTTAATAAAAAATACATTCCATTAATCACTTTTTTTGGTTGGTTAAGTCCTGTGTCATCTGGAATTGTAACATTATTATTTGCAACCAATAAATCTCCTTTAGCCAAAGATTGACCATTGTTTAAACAATTGTTTTTTATCCACAAATTAGTGGTTTTTGCATCTTTTTTTGAGTACATCAAAACCGCTTCTTTAGGTTCTGAATGCATAGTTTGGCTGAACCAAAGTTTTAATTTATTTCCAATTTCAGGTTTACTAATTTGGAGTAAGTTATCTTCATTCCAATTGTAATGTAATTGGTTAAAAAGAGTATTTTCAATGCTATTTGCAATTGAATAGCGCAAGTTAGAAATACCATTAGTTTTTGTCGCTTCTATAGGATTTCTATAATGCTTAATACCACCTTCAAAGAGTTCTGATAAAGTGTTAGTATTTATAGCTGCATCTTCATTTTTACCAAATGACAATGAAAATGGATCACCAATACATATAACTTTTCTATTGTTTTTTTCAAGGTTTAAAAACTTAAAAATATCCTCTAATAATCTGCCACTACCAAAACGTAGTAATTCGGACTGGTTTAAACTTCTGTTTACAAGATGGGCTTCATGAATAATTATTAATGCTTTTTCGTCAATATATTCATTTGATTTTATTGGAATTATTTCAAGTAATTTTGATTCTGCATTGTCTTCGTTTTCTTCCTCAACTTCAATACTTGTTTGGTTATTTCCACCATAAATAGCCTTATAAATACTATCTGTTTGAATTCTTGTTCTATCTGTAATCTTCTTGCAAATTCTTGCTGAATGAGCCCAAAGCTCTATTTGTGGAATTCCAAAGTTGGTAGCTTCAGTTATGAGATACTTCATCCAATTATCGCGACTTTGAACCTCCATAGATTCTAAAACAAAAACGCCGCTATTTTCATCTTGTAAAAAATTAGCCAATTCAATTTCTACTTCTTTTTCAATTTCTTGTATGTTTTCCTCTTTTGTAATTACAGGATTTTGAATGCTAACTTCTTCCCATTTATGTGCTGGAAAAACTACTTTTAAAGCATTTGCAATTTCTTGAGAATACTTATTCTCACTTGCAAAATCATATAAAAAAGTAGACAATTCTGATTCTTGAACTAACTTATAATATCTTAAACTTCCTGGTATATTGTTTACAACTTCTACTGGACCGGAAAATATATTTGCAATTGCAACTCTTGAAGCATTAACACTACCATTTAGATAAATATTCTTTTCTATAATTTCATAGAAAGCTTCACGATATGCCTTTAACTGCCTAAAAGGATTAATAAACCGTGAACCTGCTTTTATTTCGATTCTGCTTTTATCTTTACTACTTTCTGAATACCACTTTGTATTTTGAAACTCTTCATCATTTGGAGGTAGATTAATAGTACCCTGATAATCTTTAAAATCTATTAAAATTAAACCGTGATTATAGCATAAAATAGCATCTGCTCTAAACCTGTGATAATTATCGTTGAACGGATTACCAATAAATAAACCATCCCAATTTCTTTGAGAAAAAATAGTTTGCAATTCTAATGCACATCTTCTGAATTGCTCATTCTCGTGTGTGTGCTCTGCTCTGTTATGTAGTATTTCTAAACTCATTACTATTTGGCTTAAAAATTATGTTTTTAGTAGTTTTTCTAATTTATTCCAATGTCTTTTAGTTTGCGATTTTATCTTGTTTGGAAACTTAATTTTCTGTGCTTTTTTTGCATAAGAAATAAAATTACCCCAATCAAAATGCTGCGTTATCTCAAAATAAGACTTAGATGGGTTCCAAAGATATTTGTTTCTTCTATTGGCTCCTTTGTATGAAAATCTCTTTAATAATCTTGACTTAAATAATTCTCCTGTATATTTATTATTAGGTTTTTTAGAAAAGTATTTTCCTCTTTTGATGGTGCGTTTCATTTTTCGATAATATCCTGAGATACTAGCCGATTTTATTTTTGCATCAACACCATCAAATTCTAACCCTAAATAGATGAAGTTTTTATTGTAGTTTATCCCATTTGGAAATTCCTGACCGCATTTCAAAACCCTTGCATTTCTCCCAAAATGAAATATTTGCGTTTTTTTATCTTGAATGGTTAAACAACTATTTTGAATTTTATTTGCAAATTCTTTGATAACATCGTCTTTTTTATCTATTGGACAAATTGCTACCATATCATCAGAATACCTGCGGTAAACACCACCAATACTTTCAAGGTATTTATTTATTTCATAATCAAAATCAAGCATGTAAATATTGGCTAATACTGCACTTATTGGAGAACCTTGAGGAATACCAAAATCTTTTGTAACCGTATTTTCTACTTCGTCTTTAACGAATCTTTGTTTTTTGACAAGACTTTTTCTTTTTACTAAATACTCCTCTTTAGTACAAAAAGCAATTGCATCTGCTTTTTTTAGGTATTTGATTTTAGAAACTCTCCTTCTTGTTATTGTTGGATTTCCATTAGCTGAAGCTTTTACAAAAATTTGATTTTGAAATTCTTGGAAAATATCCACCAAATCAATGTAACTGAATCTTGTAATATTTCTATACACATTGAAATGATCATCGGGTAAAGGTTCGGTTGTTAATCCTAAAACCTTTTTCCATTGTTCCCGTAATAATTTGTGATTAAGATTGTCAAAAAAACCTTTAATATCAAAAGCTATTGCTACAAAATTGTCTTGTGGATATTCATTTATTGATTTAAACACATCAACTGCAAAGTCGATATTGCATTTGTGCTTTTTTGAACCCACTTTTACAGGTATTTTTCTGTAAGCTGTAACAACATCAGTTAAGTTTTTATGAGAAAGAATCTTTTCATATTCTTTAGTCAATAACTCCGCGTAATAACTATACACTAAAGCATCTAAATGACCTGCATAGTATAATTCTCGTTCTTTTGGTTTTGTAGCGTTTCTAACTATTTTTTTACCATTTTTAGAAGTAAATAGAAGTTCACCTGTTTTGTCGCAATAGTCTCTGCGGAATTTTCTAACCTTACTTTTTTTATGAATTAAAGGAAGAAAATTATGAGCTGCCACTTTTAATGGATTTGTTACATAAGGTTCTATCCATACATGGCGGTCTTTAGCCAACAAAGGATAACCTATATGTGGATAGCGTTTTAGCTTAAACCAATCCTTTTCCTTTTTTACTAATTTGTTGACAGCCATATTTTATTATTAAAGTGAAAAAAGAGGAGGTCGACGACGAAGCAGTGCTTTTACCAATTTGTTACAAAAGGTGAAGAATACATGCGTTATTGATGCCTAAACATCGCTCCTTCAAGTCGGGTAATTATTATTATATCTTTACAAATTAAATCTAACACTATGAAAGCATCAGCTATTTATAAGAACATAACAGCTATATTATCCCTAAGCAATCTGTTGTTCACAGCGCTGGGGATAACAGATTGCTTAGGAAACGTTTATTCAACATTAACTTGCATATCTGAAATTCGACTGACACAACAGCGTTTAATGTTGCGTTAGATTGCTCTATACCATAAAACGTATTCTCCGGCTCCTCCTCTAATTCACTAATCTTAAATTTTTATTTTTTATGTTCCTTTTTGCTAATTGAACAATTTTATTTGAAAAAACTTTTATTCTTTTATCTAAAACTTGAATTATTATTAAACCCTTTTAAAATCAAATCTTTTACCACACCGAACATCATTGCAGAAAAGTCTTCTTTAAACTCTTTATTATCTGAATACAATTTGAATAAATCAAAGTTAGTTGTAATATGTTTTAATAATTCTTCGCCTACTACTTTATCGCTCGTTATTCTAGCATTTTGTTCGTCTGAAAACTTAATAGAGTTGATTAACTCGCTATTTTTTGCTACATCATTTGCAATGCTTTCAGCCATTTGTCGTACTTTATCAGCATCTTCAAATTGAGTACCATACCTGTCATTAAAAGTTTGCAATATGTTTGATAATCTATCAATTTCTGAATCAGAAACACCGCCTCTCATTTCTGTTGGAATTGGTTTTAAATCTTCTCCCTGTTCTAAAACTACATTTGTTGTTGACTCCAACTGTAAACGATAACTATCCATATCAATATTATCCAAAATTCCTTTTGAAAAATCGATTTGGGTTTCTGCCACTAATTTGTTCTGTAAATAATTTAAAAAAATATATAATCTTTCCAAATGTGGGTTTTCAAAAGGTACTATTTGCGAAAGAAATATGTACAGTCTGACATAAGTTTTTACTTTAGCTCTAAAATCATTTTGATGTTCTTCTTCAAGTTCTTCTTTGAAAATTTTAGAGGAATGGTCTAAAATTGAATGCAATTGATCAACAGGAACATTTGCTATAATTTTATCTGAAAATTCCTCAACCTGCTCTCTTGTATAGACTTGAAAATTGTCTAAAGCATCTTGTAAATCAAATAATTTATTAGGATCTGTCGCTTCACCCAATATTGTACTTTCAAAATAAGGCTTAAAAGCTTTTTCCATATCCTCAGCTGTGTTAGCAAAATCTAATACAAATGTATCTTTCTTTAGAGGATGGCTTCTGTTCAATCTTGACAAAGTTTGAACTGCATTTACACCACCTAATTTTTTATCTACATACATTGTATGTAACAATGGTTGGTCAAACCCTGTTTGATATTTACTAGCTACAATTAAAAAACGAAAATCATTCTTTTCAAACTCACTTGGAACAGACGCACTTGAAAAACCATTTAATTGAGCTTCTGTTTTGCCTTCTATTTCTCCTGAAAAAGCTACTATTGCCTTGAATGGGCTATTAATTTTTACTAAATAATCATCAAAAGCATTTTTGTATTTTACAGCATTGGCTCTTGAACTAGTAACTAACATAGCTTTTGCCATACCACCAACTTTTTTATTTCTGATAACACTATCCATAAAATGTTGAATCATTAAGATAGCTTTTTTCTTAATAGCATGCTCATGACTTTCTACATAAGCTTTTAGTTTTTTCTGCGCTCGTTTCTTATCGTATTCAGGATCGTCTTCTATCTTTTTTAATAATGCATAGAAACTTTGATATGTCGTATAGTTTTGTAAAACATCTTTGATAAATTCTTCATCAATAGCTTGTTTCATTGAATATAAATGAAACGCTTTGAATTTTGTTTTATCACCCTCTTGATAAGGTTCTCCAAAAAGTTCTAGTGTTTTATTTTTTGGTGTTGCCGTAAATGCAAAGTAACTAGCGTTGGGCAATTGTTTACTAGATTTTGTAATTGAAGTTATAATATCTTCGCCTGTTATAGTATCATTATCCTCCGTTTGTAACTCATCGTCGTCGTCACTCTCCTTATCACTATTGAATTTAAGAGATAATGTTTTATTCAAGTTTCTAACCATTCCACCACTTACACTGCTATGAGCTTCATCTATAATAATAGCAAAGTTAACTCCTGGTAATTCTCCAATTTCATCTACAATAAATGGAAACTTTTGAATGGTTGTAATAATAATTTTCTTTCCTTCTTCTAAAGCTTGTTTAAGCTGCTTACTACCTTCAGTTATAGCTTCGACAACGCCGTTAACTTGTTGGAATTGCTTTATATTATTTCTGATTTGAGCATCTAAAACTCTTCTGTCAGTAACAACAATAACGGTATCAAATATATTTGAATCGCCTGATTTATTGTGAAGTCCTACCAACTGATGGGCTAACCATGAAATTGAATTTGATTTACCTGAACCTGCTGAGTGTTGAATTAAATATTTTTTCCCTGCACCATTTTCTTGTGCGTTTTTCAATAACTCCCGAACCGCAACTAATTGATGGTATCGTGGAAAAAGTAACTTCTTTTCTTTAAGTGTTTTTACTTTTCCTTTCTCGTCTATGTATTCCTTTTCTTCCGTTATTAGTTGGCAAAAGTTTTGTAAAATATTGGTGATACTATTTTTAGTTAATATGTCTCTCCACAAATAATCTGTTTTAATTCCGTTTGGATTGTTAGGGTTTCCTGCACCATTGTTATTTCCCTTATTAAACGGAAGAAAATATGTTTTTTGTCCTTTTAAATGCGTACACATCCAAACCTCTTCTGTATCTACTGCAAAGTTTACGATTAGTCTTCCTAACCTAAATAATTCTTCGTTTGGATCTCGGTCTTCTTTGTATTGCTTTATTGCATGTGCTACATTTTGCTTTGTTAATTCATTCTTTAACTCGAAAGAAATTACTGGAATACCATTTATAAAAATCATTAAATCTAAAGACTTTTTATTACTTGGTGAAAAATACACCTGACGCATTACAGAAAATATATTAGCTTGGTATAATGCCGTTGCATTTGGATTATAAGCTGATACAGGTTTGTCATAAAAAAATTGCAATTTAGTATCTGTAAAGCCATCTGTTATTCCTTTTCGAAGCACTTCAATAATACCTTTTGCTTGCACTTGGTCATTGAATCGTTTTATTATTTTTTGTTGGTATAACTCCTTATGAAACTGTTTTAATTTTGCAACAGCTTTTGGCTGTGTTTTTTCTAAAAACTGAAAAAACAACTCCTTATCAATACAATTGACATTATCATATGACTTATTTTCGCGTAAAATATATTGATTTTCGTCAACCAAATATTGAGCAATAAAAGCTTCTAATCCTTTTTCGGTAGTGTCGGTTTGTCTATTCATGTTTTTATTTTTTTAAACCTAAATGTTCTTTTAAAACCATATTAATGTTTTCATTATTTTGAAGAACATCATACATTTTTTCTAAACCTTGCAACTTATACTCTTTAATTTCATTAAATTCATTAGCCATAAGGTCAATATCTTCTGGTGTAATTTTTTTTATTATCTTGTAATATAATAATTTAGTTGGTGTGCTTTTTAATTCAATTTGTTTGGTGTCGAATAAACTATAAATTGCTTCGTGAATTATTTTTAAATCCTGACCAATTTTAGAACTTATCAATTTCATAAATCTACTTTTTGAACTATAGGATTGAAAAACCGCATTGCTATTATTTTGTTCGAAACAATCCAAACCTTGAATACCTTTTGTAATGATTTTTACAAATCCTTTTTCAACCAATTTAAAGAATATTATCAACTCTGAATTATCTTCTGAAACATCAGTTGATCCTATTTGTCCAATGTATGGAATCTCTTTTTTCTTTCCTTCAATGCTTTGCCAAAAGGTTTCAATATCTTTTGTTTTGATTGTACTTTTTTTAATCAAATCTTTTTTTATTCTCAAGTTTGGTTCTGCATGCAGTAAATATGCAAATGATGGTTTTCCATCTCTACCTGCTCTACCTACTTCTTGATAATATTGTTCTAAACTTTCTGGTAATAAGTAATGTACCACACATCTGATATTAGGAATATCTATACCCATACCAAAAGCATTTGTTGCAAAAACAATATTAATTTTACCTGAAGTAAAATCTTTTAAAACCTCTTCTTTATCACTTACCTTTAAATCTGCATCAAAAGGAGCACACTTATAACCCTTTGCTTTGTAATAGTCACTCATTTCTCTAGTACCATATTCTCTTTTTTTGATATGCGTATAGACTATTACTTTTTCGTTTTTAAATTTTTCAAGAATTTCATCTAACTTGATTTTCTTATCATCATTTTTAACAACTTCTTCTTCTATATTTAATTCAATATTATGACGAAGTAAACTATCACTTTCAATAACATTGTCAATATTGAAATCAGTAACAATTTCATTTTTATCAATTGGATTTACAGTTGCTGTTAAGCATAAGATTGGTGGTTTATTGTCTCCAAATATGTCCTGAAAAAATGATGGAAGCATTTTGTATGCTGGTCTAAAACTATGTCCCCATTGTGAAACACAATGCGCTTCATCTATTACAATTAATCCTATTTTATCTTTATGCTTTCTCAATACAAATTCAGCATAACCATCCAACATCATTTTCTCTGGACTCACAAAAAGAAATTGTGGATTATGTGGTGGATTAAATTTATCCCTTAGATAATTAAACTGTTTTATTGAATTGCCACTATTACTATTGAAAGAAAATGCTTTTTTATTGTGCTTTTCTAAAATACTATTAAGATTGTCGCTTTGCTGTTCCATTAATGCCAATAATGGTGAAATCACTAAAGCCATTTTACCATTGGTTAATGCTGTTACTTGATACGTTAGCGATTTACCCATACCTGTTGGCATAAGACACAAAGTATTTTTACCATTGAGTAAACTTTCAATAGTTTCTTGCTGTTTGTCTCGGAATTCTTTGATTCCAAAATAATCTAATAGTATTTTTTCTTTGGTCATTCGTTTACACTGTATTAGAAATCTTGGTCGCCGCCCATCATTGTTTTTACTGCATCCATTTCTTTAAGGCATATTAATTCTAAAAATAGATTAACGTACACAAATCTGTATTTTGGTTCTAAAGTAACACCAATATTGTTTAATAGTTCTGCAATAATTTTATAGACATGATTGGTGTATAGCATGAAAATATTATATGGATACCAATAGTTATGTTCCATTCTAAAATTTGACGTTGCATTTCGACCACCTTTATATGAATCTGTATCGTCTATCATTATAAATTCACTCGTTCTTGAAGGCATCAAATTATGAATATCTCTGGTTAGAAATGACAAACCATATAATGTTCTCCTAACTGATTTACAGAAAAGATGTGGCATAATATTATAAATTATTGTGGTTTTTATTCCTGCACCAATTACATTTTTTAAAACTAAATCTTCATCATTTGAAAACTCAAAAAGTGGTTCAAAGTCATCTTGATTCTCTAATAAATCGTAATTTATATCCTTGTTCGTTTCTGCATAATCTCTCATAAAATCAAGAAAATTAGCAAACGTATCAAACAGGTCTTGTGCCTTTGCCATTGCAAAATCTTCTTTCCATTTTTGGAGTTCTGCCATTGAAGACATTAACGATTTTCGGATTATGGGACAATCTCTTTTTAATTCTGATTTAAAAACTTTTGCATCGTCAACCTCTTCAAACTCTTCCATATTATCTTCACTAAAGAATTTTTGATAGGATTGTGATTCTTTTTCATATTTAGTTATTCCATCAATTATTAGTTTGCTCCAAATGATTTTGTCGCTTGATGGTATTATTCCATTTTCTATTTTATGCATTGAAGTTATTGCCTCAAAATATTTTGGAACATTCAAGTTTAATTCTTGTAAAACTCTATTTACATGAGCTTCTTCTTCAACTCTTTCAAAATCTTTACTAGTGTCTGATAACTTCATTTTCTTTTAAATTAAAAAGTTTTAAAAATCTTCGTTTTCCTTTGCGTTTACTATCTTCTGATTGAATTTGTTTTAAAATAAAATCAGTATCAATAGTATCTAATTCTTGTGAAACTAAATATAAATTGTGTTTTGCTCTTGAACAAGAAGTATAAAATAACTTTCTATAAGTTACTTCTGTTAAAGCGTTCCAATCGATGTCTGTTATAATAACTAAATCTGCCTCTAGTCCTTTGAATTTTCTAGCTGTTGTTTTGCAAACTTTTCCTTTTTGTTTACTATCCGCATAGTTCAGCTTTGAAAAGGCACTCATTTGCTCAAGTAAGCTATCTATATAACTCGCCATTGTAATTATTGCAATATTACTTGGATCTGTTTTAGTTTCAATTATATATTTGTTTACTAATGTATCAATGTGTTTTGCCAAATTTTTAGGTTCTAATACTGAAATTATTTCTGGTTGTTCTCCATCAATTCCTGAAAGATTTGGTTGGTTGGGCGTTTTTCCTAAACTACCATAAGCTGTTTTTGCAATCGCTTCGGTATTTCTACAATTTACAGTTAATGTTAAACGGCATGGTGCGTTTTTAAGCCAATTACTCAAATCGTCAGAATACAAACATTGTTGCTGGTCGTAGAATACATAAAAGCAATTTTCATTAGAAATTCTGTAGTCTAAATATTCTAACCAATCATTTTCAAAATCTTGACCTTCATCTATGATTACATCCGTAAATTCAAAATCATTTTCTTTATCAACTAGATAATCTAAAAACTTGGCTTGAGAGATTTTAAAATCTCTTTGTTCTCCTACATATTTTCTCGCTAAACTATCAAATGTGCTTATGTAAAAACCATAATGACTAAAATTATCTTTTAGAAAATCAGCTAATAACCTATTGAAACAAAGAAAAACAACTTTTGCACCTTCTTGATGCAGTTGTCTTGCTTTTTCGAGTGCAATAAAAGTTTTACCTGTTCCGGCTGAACCTGAAATTGCCGCTTTTGGTTGTAGTTTTAAAAAATCTAAAATTCTTATTTGTTCGTTGGTCAATTTTACAAAACGCTGTTCTCTATTATCAAAATCTAATTTTAAAGATGGTAAAAGATTGAGCGTTGGTGCAATTTTTTGAATTACACTTTCTTCTTGCGATTTGTTTAGTTGAGTAGTTCTATTTAATTGTTTACTCCAATAATTGAAAACATTTTCGATTGCTTTTTCAGGATTTAAAACTGATTCACCATCTAAAATCATATCTGAATGATAGTTTGGTGGCAAGTTATTTTTAGGAAATGAAACCGATGGAAACCAAACGGCATGACATACTAAACAATTTATATTTCCAAGTAGCGCAATAAACTTAAACTTAGATTCGTCTGCTTGTTTCTCTGGATCAAAAATTTCTTTTTTAATACCTGTATTTCTATTCGTTTGATACCAAGTTCTGTCGTTATCGACTGAAATAATTCCTGCTTTAACTTCAATAATTAGTACTCCTTTTTGAGGATGAAAAACAATAAAATCTGCTTCTCCTTGACTTCTTTTCCTATCGGAACCAATCCATCTAACAGAATGAAATACAGTATAGGTATCAGGCAAGCTGGTTTGCAAAGATTCGAAAATTCTATCTTCGCCTTCGCTACCTGTTTCATAAGCTGTATGTGGAATCATTTTAGCCATTGCTGCAAATTCTATTTATTAAACCTCTCTAATGTTTTTTCTAAAACTATTTTATCAAATTCTTCTGTACTTATGTTTTCTGGTATTTCGTTAGGAAAACATCGACTTAAGTAAACATTCTCATAGATTTCTGCAAAGCGGTCAAAATCTTTAAGTGGATTTTTTCTCGCATATTGCCAAGCTTTCATGTAAATATTTACTTTATCAATAGCAAAATCAATCATTTCTTCATCGTCAGAAATACCAAAACGTCTTTTAATATCAACCAATGCCGAAGCATATTTATCTGCATATTCACGAGCATATTCCTCGCTTTTATTTTCGCTAATAGCATTATCAAAGGCAAAGGCATATTCTTCGCAATATATTTCGTGATAATCACCATAAGAAATTAAATCAGCATAGTGATGTGCATATATTTCTGATTTTCCTTTGGCAACTTGTTCTTTGAAAATTCGCGAATAATTTTGTGCTGTTTCAATTCTTCCTTCCGGTTCTGCTTGAACTTCAAATAATAAAAGATAGTGTTTTTCAAAATATTCATCACCACCTAATGCTTTGGTATGGATAAGCAATTCTTTTTTTGCTAATTCTGGATTGATTGTTTCTAAATCGGAATGCACAAAATAAACGGCTCTTTCTCCATCTTCAGCAGTATGTGCCATTTCATGCGCCCATTCTTGACCATGACCTTTTTCAATTAGCTTTATATATTTTTGAATATAATCATTTGCACACCACAAAGCACTTGCTTGAACCGAATCGTTTTCGTCAAAATCATCATCAGTCCATTCCTTATTGTCTTCAAAATGTTCATCAAAGCTGACTTTGTAATATTCTAAAAATTTAGAAAAGTACTTTTCATCATTGCCGTCCTTTTTAAAAATGGCTAATAACTCTGTTTCTGTATGTGCTGTTTTTTTTATACTCATTATTCTAATTTCTTTTCTAATCTTTCGATTTCGTCTGTTATTTCTGTTAACAATAAAATACGGTTTTGTCTTGGTAAATTAGGATGAATCCAAAAACGCGATTTATCTTTTAATTGTCTAGCCAAACTCAAATCAACTAATCGTGTTTTGGAAGCTGCTTCATTCCATAAATCTGAAAGATTAGTCTTGGGAATAACTTCACCATTTTCATTTCGCAGGTAGTTATAAGTATGATTCCATGCTTTTGAAATTGCTGTAATTGATTCGTTAACACGAACATCTTTTTTGTCTTTGTACTGAAATAACTTATCAATAATACTTGATAAAATATTAAGGTCGCCTAAAAAACTTTTTACAAAACTTTCTTCCATATTTTAATTTATTTATTCAATTTCCATTGTTTCGCCGTCTTCTGCAACCATATCCAATTCTTCTTCCAATCCTATTTCTAAATCATTGTACATCAATTCTTCTTCTTCCAAAACAGGTACTTTATAATCTTTAACATCAATTTTACCTGTAACTGCCTCAGAAATTAATGATGTTCTAAATTCTTGTGCTAATTCTATTTCTTTTTCAATTGTTTGAATTAATTTATTTTTAGCTATATTCTCTATATCTATATGATTAATTATTTCTTGTTGTTCTTTAATATCAGGCAAAAAAATCAAATTGTCAAAATATGAATAACTATCTAAATTTTGTATTCCTGTTGTTTGTTTTATTGATAAAACATTCCATTTTATACAATTGATTGCTTTAAATACATACAACATATAAGTAGGTAAAACTTTTGATTCAATAACCGATACTTTACATACAAAATTAGAAGTAACGGCTTTAAAATCCTTATTAAAAATAACAACTCTTCCAACTGGAGTCTTTTCACCTCCTCCTGATTTTTCAATTAATAAGTCACCGAAATTTAAAACTTGTTCTTCTCTTGCTTCAATATTTCTAATGGTTAAATCTTCAGTTTTTGTATCAAGATCATTAAAATCAGCTACTCTTAAACAAACAATATCATTTAAATCATCTTTGGGATCTGTACCCCATTGACCGGCGATAGGCTTTGTTAATAAATATTTAATTTTGTCAATTTTCCAATGTTCTGGAACATTATCAAGCCATAAAACACCACTTGGTTTTAATTTTACATTTTCATTAACACCCTTAGTTACTGCTTTATAAATAACATTTAATTTTTGCTCATTTAATAACTTAATAAGTTGTTTTTTCTTTTGGATAAAACGGTCAATCTTAGAAAGTTTAAAATCAATAAACTTTGCAATAGCTATTTGTTCTTCAATTGGTGGAAATGGTAAATAACTATCTTTAAACTTAACTGTATCAATATTTTGACCTTCACGAATTCCTGTAACTAACAAAGTTAAACCACTAATAAAATGCTTTGACTTTAATAAGTATCTATAATAATTATCTACAACCATTTCATTAGGTTTTAATATTGTATACGCTGGGCTAATTATTCCTTGATAATGAGCGTATTCAATACCGCCTTGAAATGACCTTAAGCTAATTACAAAATCACCTTTACAAACTAATTTCAATGTTTCAAAATTTTTTGATGCGGTAACTGTTGTTTTTCCATACATTGATTTCGGGATAACACCTTTACTTTGTGTGGCTGCTAAAAGTGGTTCATTTGGATGTCCTTTTTCTGACCTTTCATTAAATAATCTTTTTGCTTTGAGAACTTTCCAATGAGATGGTATTTTACCTAACCATTCAATATTTGAATCTTTGTATAAATTGTAAAATTTTATATTTTTCATTTAGTCTACAATTTCTTTTAATAAACCATCAGTTTCAGCTTCTAAAGCCAATATCTCTTTTGAGATAATATCTAGAGGTCTTACTTCCTCATATTTATAAAAATATTTATTGAAAGCTATTTCGTATCCTACCTTCATTTTAGATTTATCATACCAAGCATCAGGAGCAAAAGGCAACACTTCTTTATTGAAATATTCCTTAATGCTATATTTCATTGGGACATTTTCAGCATCCTTTTTTTTGACATCTGACTTTGGTTTTCCTTTACTGTCTAAAATAATTTTACCTTTTTCATCTTTTTCTGGTTGATGTACTGTTATTTGATAATAACCAAAATCTTCATTGTCAAATATTTTACAATATTCATTTTCTGCGAAATCAAAGTAAGTTTGTTGGATTTTTTCAATATGTTCATTAGCTAATTCTACTTTTTTATCACCTAGTCCTTTTCTCATTTTTTGATAAAAATCATTTGAAGATGCATTTATCAATTGTACTTTTCCTTTCCTTTTTTCTTCTTTAACATTGGTTATTATCCATACATAGGTTGCAATACCTGTATTGTAAAATATGTTATAAGGTAATTGAATAATACATTCTAATAAATCATTTTCTATGATGTATTGACGAATACCACTTTCACCACTACCTGCATCGCCTGTAAACAATGCAGAACCATTGTGAATAGAAGCTATTCGACTTCCACCATCTTCTGGATCTTTCATTTTAGAAAGCATGTGCAGCATAAACATTAATTGTCCGTCATTGCTACGAGAGGTTAAACAAGTGGTTTCAAGTTCGCCTTTAAAATTTTTGATAGGTAGGTTAAATCGTTTGTCAACTATGCTGATTTTTTTGTCTGTACCTACATTCAATTTGCTTATGTCTTCTTTCCAACTGGTGCCATAAGGAGGATTGGTAAGCATGAAATTGAACTTTAAATCTGCTGGCATTCCGTATTCACTCAAGGTAGAACCAAACTTAATTTTGTCTGGATCTTCTCCTTTAAGCAACATATCTGATTTGCAAGTGGCATACATTTCGCCGGTGTTCTCTTGACCGTATAAATGAAAGGTTGCTTTAGATTTTATTTCGCCATCAGGATTTGTAGCAAAAAGTTTCGACTGCGTAAGCATGGCTCCTGAACCCACACAAGGATCATAAACTAAATAAGTTCCTTGTTTTATTTTATCTTTTACTGGCAAATAGACTAAGTGCGTCATTAACTCAATGATTTCTCTTGGTGTAAAGTGACGTCCTGCTGCTGCATTTGTTTTTTCGTTGAATCGTCTGATTAAATCCTCGAACATATATCCCATTGCCATAGGTGAAATTTTATCGGGACTTAATTCTACTTTAGGACTGCAAAACTTTTCTAGTAAAGAAAAAGTTATTCCTGTACTTTGAAACGTTTCAAGTTGATTTCTGAATTTGAATTTTGTAATTATATCTTGAACGTTTTCAGAAAATCCGTTTAAATAGTCAAGGAAATTAGTGTCAATATTTTTTGGATCTGCCAACAACTTTTTCATGGTATATTTTGAAGTGTTGTAAAATGCTAATCCTGTACCATGTTGCTCGCTAGTTAGCAAACCCGTTAGATTGTCTATTTTATCTTTAAAATCATCAAAGGTTTTTTGTACTTTTTCTTTTGAAGGTTCTAACGCTAAATCCAAACGACGCAAAACAGTCATTGGTAAGATGACATCTTGATACTGATTTTCAAGGAATTTATTTATTAAAATATCATCGGCAACTGTCCAAATAAAGTTGATGATGGGTTGTAAAGACTGTGTATTTAAGCTCATTTAGCGAATTTGAAAATGGAATTATTGTTTGATATAATGATTAATGGGTAAATATAATAAAAAGGTATTGATATAAAAATGAGGAAAACCGTAAGACAAGGAAAATAAAGGAAAAATAGTGCAAAAAAAATTAGGGTAACGTTGGTACCCTATTTTTGAAAAAAAGATATTTTATTTTTTTCGTTTGTAAAAAACTGATTTATATGGCTTTTTGGGCGCAAACAAAACTTACACTTTTATTGATTTACACTTAATTGTTCTAATGTTGCCCAAAAGTATTGAAAGAAAAAAAATTAAAAATGTTTGTGTTATTTTTTGGTTACCCTGCTTACCCTGTTTTTAATAGTGTTCAGTTGGCAGTAGCAGTTGGCAGAAAAAAGCAAAAAAAAAGTGACTAAAAAACTATTTTAGCCACAGATTAAAATGATTAACACAGATTTTGTTTTTATTTTCTATTCTTCTATAATTTTGTTTCTATTATCTACTTCTTCGTGTGAAATTTCATTTAATGCGTAAACGAATATTCCGTTTTTCTTTAGTCTTAAAAAATTGTGTTTCTTTAAAGCTTTGCCTAGTTTGTTTATTGTTCCATCTGATATATTGATTTTTGCTCTTTCTGCTAGTTTTGTTGCAATTTGTGAAGCGTTTAAGAATGCGTTTGCTTTTTCTTTTTCACAAGGTTCGAACCATGTTAAAAGTAGTTCTTCTTCTGGGCTTCTTAGTTGGTATTGTTCGTTATTTTCGGTTATGTTTTTTATTTCTTCTTGGTCGAACCAATGTCTGAATCCACTTTTGAATAAATACAAAGCTTGTGAAAAAACATCATCAATATTTACTTCGTGTTGGTATTGGATTCCTTCTAATTCAAAACAAAGGAATCTTCTGCTTCCTGTACTATCATTTAAAAATTGTGCTGTGTTGACACTACCTGCAAACGATGCTCGCCTTGGCATTGTTTCATTATTATGTCCGTAGGCTTTACGCATTCTTATTTGAGTTTTTGTAATGATTTCTTTTAAGCTGCCAATTTCGGAACGGTTTAAGTTTTCTAACTCATCCAAATTAATCAACATACATTCAGCCAATTGTACTAAAGTATCTTTGTTGTTTGGGTTTATAGTTCCTGAAAACAGGTATTCTTTTAATTGTTTTGGGACCAACTTCTCCACCCACGTTGTTTTTCCTAATCCTTGTTTTCCACTGAAGACAATTACTGTGTGATTGATAATTTTTTCATCTAATACACATCCAACCATTGCTACAATCCATTTTTTAAAACATTGCTGCCAAAGGTCTTGTTTTGTTGTTGTTATTGTGTTGGCTAATTCTGTTATATAATCGGTTTTCTCATCATAAGTTGGCAAATTATAGAAGTAATCTTCAAATGGATTAAATAATTGACAGAAATCAGAATAAAGCAAGTTTCTAAGTGAAGAAAGGTTTGTTTTAATTCTTCCTTTTAGACACTCACGTAACATTGAATTTTCAATAAAATCATTCATTACATTCCATTTCTTTTTACCGTAGTATTGGAACTCTAATTTTCCTGATACTATATTGTGTCGAAAAACATATCTAGTTGATAAAAACAGCTCTAAACGATCAATTTGTGTTGGTCTAGGTTTGTCTTCGTCGTCGTCTTCAGTAGTGTCTTTAATTGAAAAATCTTCATTTTCTTTTGGTTTCTTTGGCTTATCAATTTTTTCATTTTTACCAAACTCATGTACATTTCCGTATGCACTATTAACAGCTTGTGTTACTTCTTTTTCATCATAACCAAAATCATTCAGAATAAAACTTAATGCTTCTTGTAATGAAATACCTTTTCGGTTTAAGTTACAAGCAAGTTGATGTACGAATACGTTTCGGCTACCATTCACAAATTGCACTTTTTTTTCTGTGAATTTTATACAGTGTTCATAAATGAGTTCCGAGTTTAAGGTTTCGGGTTTCGGGTTCTTTGATTCTATTGGTTTAGTTTCTTCTTCAGGCACTTCGACTGCGCTCAGTGTGACAAAGGTTTTAGCATTTTCATTAATGAAAAGATTTTCATCCCATGAGTAAAAACATAATCTTGTTATGTCTTTTCCGGACTTGTCTATTTCTAAATTTAAAAGTTTTTCATAATGATCCTGGATAGCTAAAAAGGTTTCTTTGTGTTCGTTTTTAGTGCTGCTTACTTTAACTAAAATCTTTAATCCATTGCCTGAAGGACTAATGAAACAGGCATAAGTGAACTCGCATTGTCTTGCTAAATGATTGACTTTTGCTAGTTGTTCGGGTTGTAATTTGTCGATGTCTAAAATGATGATATTGGAGTATTCCTCCAAAAAATTCATTTTTCTACCTCCAACAAATTTTCCTGAAGGTGTAAAAGCTGGAAGTGATTTTTTGGCTTTTTCGTAGGCTTCCATTTTGTTTTCAGAAAGTGATTTTCTTAAATACACTATTGCATGTTTGTACTTACCCGTTTTGATTTCATCCAAAATCATCGGTATTGTTTTGTGTTCTACAACTTCGCTGAAGTTTTTGAATATGGTTACCATAAGGATAGTTTTCAGTTGTCAGTTATCAGTATTCAGTCTTGTTTCGTCAGAAAGTTTGCAGTCGCAAACTTCGCATGTTCCATTACACTTGCTCATACTATTTGCTTTTGAATGATTTGTTGTAATGTTCTTGAAGCAATTTTTCAACATCAGAAAGTTTATAATAGATTTTACTTCCAACTTGACTGAATGAGATTTTGCCTTCGTCTCTCCAAGTTTGAGCTGTACGTTTTGAGATTTTCATTAGTAACAGGAATTCTTGATTGTCTAAAAAGGTTTCTTTCTTTGGATCATTTTTAGAATTTAGTTGACTTTGGATTGTGTCTAATTTTGACATTAAATCGCTGAACTGGTCTTTTGTGATGATAATTGCTTCCATTTTTTTAAAATTTTAAAAGTTATGGTGCAAATGGAAGAAATAGAAAAAAGTCCGATTAGTTCGATTTAGTCTTATCGGACTAAAAAGTTTGTCAGGACTTATGAATAAAGGAAAGCAAAAAAGGTGTTTAAGACTAAAATCTAACTACAGAATCACTATTTGGGTCTTTGTCGGTGCGATTTGGTGAAAGATAAGTCTGAATTGTGGCTTGAGAAAGTTGTTGACCGTGTTCATCTACAAAATTATCGCAGATAAATTGAGCCACATCTTTGATTTTATATTGGATATAAGGTTTGCCGTTTGGTTTAATATTTACCATCATTTGCTTAAAAGCATTGGTTACAATATTAATTGGTCCATTTAATTGAAGTTTGATTTTTGGGTCTTCAGTTGGTCCTGGATTGTTTTCGCTTTGTGCTTTTTCTTTTTCAAAATCTGTTTTCATTCTACGAATTGTTTGCAGCTTTTTTATAAGTTGGTTACATTGTATATCATAATCTAAAAGCTTTCCATTTTTAGAAATTATATCAGCGTTTTTATATTCAAATATTTCTTCGGTTAGATAGATTAATTTTTCATTGAAATTATCTATTTTATCAATATGTTCTTTTACTTCATGGAATGAAAAATATCTGTCTTCAGCTTCGGCATTTATAAGCCTTTTTGGAGTAGATTTTGAATTTCTTTTTGTGCTTATTATTTGTAATTCATCACGTTTTTTATCGATGTAATGGTACATTTTATTGTATCTACAAAATACTTTCTTATCTGAAAATAACTCTTCATTTAAAGTGATTAGCTTTTCAAATTTATTGATCCATTTCAATTCATCCTTAACAAGTTCCGTTTGATATTCAATAAATAAACCAAATTTAGATTGTGGTAAATCAAAAACCTTTTGAATTAAAGCTCTACAATAATTTTCGAGATTTACGTTTTCATCTATCACTATATCAAATAATGGATTTATTGAATTTGAACTAGTTGAAGTTACAAACTCTGGAAATGGAGTTGTCTTAAGATTCATCTTGTTAGGGTTCTGAATTGATTGGTTTGTATAGATACGCTATGATAAAATATTAACTGCTTATAAAAATACTTCTATTAAATAAATCCCAACTCAACCACAAACTTCAAGTAACATTCAACTAGATTTTTGAATAAAAATATTATAGCATTACTGCCTATTTTGAAACAAAAAAAAATCCTTATTTAAAGGATTTTAAAAGTAACTTATGATGCCTACTAAAATAGTTTACAATAAGTTAATTAATAATTATTTAACGCAAATGAGTGCAAAATATTGTATTTATTTAGTAAGAAATTAGTAAATATAATTGTCAACTGCGTTGTCTAATTCTTCATTGATAATCTTAGCATATATCTGTGTTGTACTGATGTCGTTGTGATCCATTAACTTGCTTACGTGTTCAATTCTCATTCCATTATTTAAAGCATTTGTAGCAAATGTATGTCGGCTAATGTGAAATGAAATTTTAACTGGTATTTCCAATTTTTTAGCAATTCTTTGAATTTGAAAATTAGCTGCTTTGTTGGTACTCTCTGAAAAAGCATAACGATACTCTTCGTTTTTTAAAAATAGTTCTGCATTAGTTACAATTGGAAAAATAAAATCATCAGGTTCTGCATTTTCTCTTTTGTATTTTTGAATTATATCCAAAGCTACTTGACCTATTTTGAACTGGTGTACTCTTCCTGTTTTGCGAATTACTTTTTTAATTCTTCTTTCTTCTTCGTTAAAGTGTTTAAGTTGTATTTCTAAAACATCACTATAACGCAATCCGCCTGCGAATATTGAAAAAATAAACATATCGCGATAGATACAAGCTTTTGAGTTTTCTTGTAGCTTATAATCGATTATTGCCTCAAATTGTTCTTTCTTTAAAAACTGTCTTTTACTTGCATCTTTTTTGAGTGTCAGTTTATTAAATGGGTACATATACTCTGGAATGATTTCTTCTTTGATAGCTTCTTTGAACATAATAGCCAAAATCATAATTGAATAACGTTGTGTTGTATTTCCGTTTTTTAAAACGTTGCTCATATAACCAAGATAATCCAACAATAATGAAACCGTAATATCATCAAAGTAAACATCCTTTGTTCCAACCCATTTTTCAAATTTATCTAAATAAACACCATACGTTTTATAGGTTGAAATTGACACATTACCTTTGATTCTCTCACAATGCTTTCTTGAATATGTGAAAAAATTAGGCACTTCTTTACCCTTGATGGCTTCTTTTAGTTTTTTGATTGAAATTGTTTTTACCTTTCTTTCAAGGTCTGCAATTTGTCCTTCAGCATCAGCAATTTTTTGAGACAATGCAGCATTCATTCTCGCGCTATTGGAATGGTTCTTTTTTACTTTCTGCTTTACTTCATCCCATTCGCTCTCTTTGAGTTTAACTCCCGCAGTGATAAATTTCGTTTTTCTGTCTTTTATAATTCGGATGTACAATGGACTGTGACCTGTTTGGTCTTTCTGGTTGGTGCGTAAGATTAATTTAATAGAAGCCATAAAATATAAATATTTGAAAAGTTATACTATATTTGTAATGCGATGCAAACGAGTGAAAGTATTGATTTTATTAGGTTTTCATTCTAGTGCAACAGAGTACTAAAGTACAACAATTGGTACAACAAAACAAGTATTTTGATGCTTTTTTATGCTTCAAATTGCATTTATAATTTTTATAAAGTCAATGAATACAACACTTTAAGTGCAAAAGGGTACTTGCAGTTTTATAGTTGAGATAACAGCGGTTTCAAGAAATGGCGAGGCACGGGATTTATCAGAAATCGGAAAGGTAATTAATTAAAAGTTTTGTTTATATTTGTAAAGGCTTGGTCTTGGTTCATCGCCACTTCTTGAAGCCGCGAAACGTTAGTAGCTATGCGTTTGAAACCAAGCAGAAATCATCAGATAATGAACAAAATTCGACAAATAATATTATTCACAATCTTTACAATTAATTTTTGTAACGGACAAAACTCAAAATATGAAAGTCCGGCTGATAAACTCATTTACGAACTTAACGTATATGAAAAATCCATAGTAAATGAAAATGTAAAACTTGATGCAAAGTTTCCAAATAGAATTGCTTGTCTGACTGGAATTTTTCCTAAGAAAGTTGACGGAACATATTTAGGTTTGATATATTATCCAAATAACGATGAAATTAAAGCTTGGAAAAATTGGGTAACAGAAAACAAAACGAAATTAAAATATGGAGAATTGATTAATGGTGAAAAAGAAATCTTATATGAATATGAAGCTGAAAAGTTTAGATCAAATAATTGTGAATAGTTCGCACAGCTACTAACAGCGGCTATCAGCTATTGCTGGTTTTTATTAAATACAACTCTTTTTTTCACGTAAAAACTTTATCTTAGCAGACAGTACGCAGTTCGTTGGCGTCGCAACAGACCGATAGCCGCGAAACGTTAGCAGAAATACTATGAAAAATGTGACGAATTCAATAACTTAATGCAACAAATGATAAATTTTATCTTTGTTGAATTATGGAAAAATTACGCAGACGATTAAACTTAAATGAACGGATTGTT
>LNDX01000030.1 GCA_001464475.1 Flavobacteriaceae bacterium Ga0077528
GAAGGTGATTTTTCTACAAAAGAAATTCAATTAGCTTTGGAAAACAATTACATCCCAGTATCTTTGGGTAAAACAAGATTACGAACAGAAACGGCAGCTGTTGTAGCTTGCCATAGTGTAGCACTATTAAACGAATAAATTCAATGAAGAAAGTTTTTTTAATCTTAGTCTTAATTTCCTCTTTTTCTTATTCCCAAGAAATTGCCTTGATGAAATATAATGGAGGTGGCGATTGGTATGCAAACCCAACATCACTTCCAAATTTAATTAAGTTTACCAACCAGAATATTAATACTAAAATCAAAGCAAAACCTGCAACTGTTGAGCCAGGAAGTCCGGATTTATTTTCCTATCCGTTTGTTCACATGACAGGTCATGGAAATGTTGTATTTAATGATGTTGAAATTTTAAATTTAAGAAACTATATGCTATCAGGAGGATTTCTCCACATTGATGATAATTTTGGAATTTCCCAACAACAACTTAATTGAAATTCCAGCAAATCATGCTATCTTTCAAGGTCCTTTTGTTTTCTCTAGTGGTTTGCCTAAAATACATGAACACGATGGAAAAAGACCACAAGCCTTTGGTATTTTTGAAAATAACAGATTAGTACTACTTTACACTTTTGAATGTGATTTAGGAGATGGCTGGGAAGATGCCGATGTTCATAACGACCCTAAAGAAGTTAGAGAAAAAGCATTGAAAATGGGAGCTAATATTCTAAATTATATATTCAGCAATTAATGATGATGTATTTCATCGATTTTATAAAATAAAATGATAAAAATATTTTTATTTGTAATTAATATGTTATAAAATTGCATAACTATTAATTAAACCTAAATTTAGTTTTATGAAAAAAATCCTTTTATCAGCATCATTATTAGCGATGCTTTTTTCATGTCAAAGTGAAGATTCAAAAGTTGTAGCAGAGAACAATGCAGCTGCAAGACAATGTGCCTCTCAAGAAGTATTAGAAAGACAATTGAGAGAAGATCCTGAAATGGCTCTAAGAATGAATAAAATTGAAGAATTTACAGAAAATTTCACAAAAAATAATCCAAACTACAGATTAGTTAATGGTCAAATTGAAATTCCAGTTGTAGTAAACGTATTATACAAAACTGCTGCTGAAAATATTTCATTAGCTCAAATTCAATCACAAATTGACGTTTTAAATAAGGATTTCAATGCTACAAACTCTGATTATGGTCAAGTACCTGCATTATTCTCTGGTGTTAAAGCTAATGTTGGTATTTCTTTTGTTTTAGATCAAGTAATCAGAAAATCAACTACAAAAACATCTTGGGGTACTGCTGATGCAATGAAGAAAACTAATCGTGGTGGTTTGGCTCCTACTTCACCAACAACTAAACTTAATCTTTGGGTTTGTACAATTGGTGGCGGAATTCTTGGATATGCTCAATTTCCTGGAGGTGCTTCTGCAACTGATGGTGTTGTAATCGATTCTAAATATTTAGGAACAACAGGTACTGCAACGTATCCTTTCAACTTAGGAAGAACTGCAACTCACGAAGTTGGTCACTGGATGAATTTACGTCATATTTGGGGTGATGCTACATGTGGAAGCGACTTAGTTGCTGATACACCAACTCACAACACTGCTAATTATGGAGTTCCAACATATCCTCATTTAAGTACTTGTTCTGGTACTCCAGTAGAGATGACAATGAACTACATGGATTATACAGATGATAGAGGAATGTATATGTTCTCATTAGGACAAAAAGCTAGAATGGATGCAGTATTTGCTGTTGGTGGTTCTAGAGCTTCTTTTAGAAACTAAAAAATAAAATTAAAATATTCTAAAAACTCGTTTACATTTGTAAACGAGTTTTTTATTTTTACATAAAATCTATTCAAATGATAACATCAAAGAACATAGCAAATGGAATTCTTAGAGCAATTGGTGTTTTAGCACTAGTTTGCCTGTTACTCTATTTTATATATCAAATTCAAACAGTTATTGTTTATCTTATTGTAGCAGTAATTTTCTCAATGATTGCTAATCCGATTATTGAGTTTTTAAGAAGAAGATTAAAGTTCTCAAATATCCTAGCTGTTGTATCTACAATGATATTGTTTTTACTATTAATCACAGGTTTAATCATGCTTTTTGTTCCTTTGATAACATCACAAAGTACAAATCTTTCACTTTTAGATACAAAATCAATTGAAAATAGATCAATCGAACTCTATAATCAATTGAGTATTTATTTAAGCAATCACAACATCGAAATCAATAAAATATTCAAAGAAACTGACATTACCTCTAGATTAAATTTCAATTTTTTGACAGACTTTTTCAATTCAATAATTGGAACCATAAGTAGTTTTGGAATTGGTTTAGTTTCTGTGTTTTTTATTAGTTTCTTTTTCTTAAAAGACAAAGTACAATTTATTGTTGGAATGAAAAAAATTCTTCCAAATGATCACGAAGAACAAATTTTAAATTCTATTGAAAAAACGAGACTTTTACTTACACGATATTTTCTAGGATTGTTATTGCAGCTTACAATAATTTTTATTTTATATCTAATTGTATTATTGATTTTTGGTGTAGAAAATGCTATTGTCATAGCTTTTTTATGCGGACTTTTAAATGTAATTCCATACGTTGGTCCTTTTATCGCGTCAATCTTAGCTGGAATTTTAACTATGTTAAGTAATATTGGAAACGATTTTCAAGATGTAATTCTACCAACAACAATTTATGTTTCTATAGGATTTTTTATAGTTCAATTAATAGATAACAACATTTCTTCTCCAATCATTTTTTCAAAAAGCGTAAACTCACATCCTTTAGAAATATTTTTGGTAATTCTTGTTATTGGAATACTTTTTGGAATCACAGGAATGATAATTGCGGTGCCTCTCTACACAACTCTAAAAGTAATTGGGAAAGAGTTTTTTCCTGAAAATAAAGTAATTAAAATTCTAACTAAAAATTTATAATATTTAGATTTAAAAATGAACTTTAATGAAATTTTAAACCCAGAAATTCAAAAATTTATAATTGAAAACACTGGATTGGACACCAATAAGTTGGCTCTTAAAAAAAATCCGTTTTCTCATATTGAGTTTAAAGTTTTATTAAATCAAATTGAATCTCGAACCAAATCTAAAGATAAACTTCCTACTTGGTTCAATGGTGATACTATTATTTTTCCAAGCAAAATTTCTATTGAGCAAACATCGTCAGAAGCTACTGCAAAATATAAATCTGAAATTGTTTCTGGTGAAAGTTTAATTGACTTGACTGGTGGCTTTGGCATTGATGGTTATTATTTTTCAAAAAAAATTGACACCATCGTTCATTGTGAAATTAATCCTGAACTATCTGAAATAGTTTCTCATAATTTCAAACAATTAAACACTTTAAATATCAATTGTATTGAAGGTGATAGTCTTAAAACTTTAGAACAATTAAATCAAAAGTTTAGTTGGATTTACATTGACCCATCAAGAAGAAATGATGCAAAAGGAAAAGTCTTCATGTTGAAGGATTGCCTACCAAATGTTCCAGATTTACAAGACACTTATTTTGAGTATTCCGATAACATTTTGATAAAAACAGCTCCAATACTAGATATTTCAGCAGGATTACAAGAACTAAAGAATGTAAAACAAATACATATTGTAGCTCTAGATAACGAAGTTAAAGAACTTCTATGGATTATTGAAAAAGGTTATAATGGTGAAATATCGATTAAAACAGTAAACTTTACTAAGCAAAACAAAGATGTTTTTAATTTCAATATGAATTCTGAGAGCGAAGTAAACTATGGTGTTCCCAAAAAATATCTTTATGAACCCAATAGTGCAGTTATGAAATCTGGTGGATTCAATCAAATTGCAAGTTTTTTTTCTGTAGATAAATTACATAAAAACTCCCATTTATATACTTCAGACGAATTAATTGACTTTCCGGGAAGGGCCTTTCAAATTGAAAAAATAGTTAACTGTTCTAAAAAAGATATGATTGAAAACTTTAGCAATCAAAAAATGAATGTGACGGTTAGAAATTTTCCTGATACCGTTGAAAATATTAGAAAAAAATGGAAAATAAAAGATGGTGGAAATCAGTATTGTTTTTTCACAACCGATAAAAATGAAAATAAAATAGCTTTAATTTGCACCAAAATATAATTTTAAATGAAAAAGATAATTTTAATTGCATTGTTTCTAACACTTTCCTTGAATACATTTGCTCAAACTGATTGTGAATTTAGTTCAAATGTTACTGATAGCATTGGTACTTATAAATCAACTAAAGAATATTTAATGCATGAAAGAGTTTTTGGAAACAGCCAAACTTCCATTTTCTTTTCATTAATTAATGCTGATGGGCTTTTGTCACTAAACATTCAAATGATTAGTAAAAGTTCGGAGTTTATTGCTGCAAAATGTTTTGATAAAAATTCAAAAATTTACATCCAACTTACAAATGGCAAAATTGTTACTTTAATTTCACCAGAAACCGAAACATGCGGCAATGCAGTTATGAATGACAAAGAAAATATCAGAATACTAAATGGGTATTTTCTATTTGTAAAAGATAATTTTGAAGACTTAAAAACTTCTCCAATTTCATTTATAAGAATTAAATATGCTGGAGAAGCAATTGATTATGTTTGTAAAAGTGAATTGGTTTCAGAAGTAGATAAAAAGACTTATGCTCCTGACATTTATTTTATAAATTATTTAAAATGTATTCAATAATTTAGTTGCAATTCCATTTAAAATTGGCTAAATTATCTTTACTGCTATCTATTAAATTGTAATGCCACCATTCAGAATCAAAAGATTTAAAATTGTGTTTTAGCATTACAGATTTAAGCAAAGCTCTATTCTTTCTTATTTTTCTAGAAATATCTTGATAATTATGGCTTGCTTCCGGACCGAAAAAATCAAATGAGGTTCCCATATCTAGTTCTATTCCATTTTCATCTATCAAAGTAATATCGACCGCTCCTCCTCTATTATGAATTGAACCCTTGGCTGGATTTGCTATATAATCGGCATTGGGCATAATAACCCACATTTTCTTTTGAATATCTAGAGGTCTGTAACAATCAAAAAGTTTTATTCTATAACCTAAAGATTTGAATTCTTCGTTAGCTTCAACAAGACTTTTTATGGTCTTCAATCTTAAATAACATTCATCGCAATCATAAACTTTACTTTTGAGAAAATTATCATCTGTTGCATATTTCATATCAAATGCAAAATCGGAACTGAAATCTTTTAAATTTACAAATGTAGTGTCATTTATTCCGTCATAAATAGCAATTGAATTTCCAGTTAAATAGTTATTGGATAACGTTTTTCTACTTTTTACAAAAGAGGATTCCGTCGATTTACAACTAATAAGAATCAGTAAAGTGAGGATTGATAAAAAATAGCTCTTGAAGTTCATCGAAAAATATTTATTTCGAAATTTACGAAATATTTTAAAACAAAAAAACCTTCTTTTTCAAGAAGGTTTAGATTGTGATCCCAGAAGGATTCGAACCTTCGACCTACGCATTAGAAGTGCGTTGCTCTATCCAGCTGAGCTATGGAACCAATTTTAATATAAAAATATTAAAAGTCGGGGTGGCAGGATTCGAACCTGCGGCCTCCTGCTCCCAAAGCAGGCGCGATAACCGGGCTACGCTACACCCCGAAAACAAAAAAAGCGGAGAGTAAGGGATTCGAACCCTTGGTACAGTTTCCCATACGCATGTTTAGCAAACATGTCCTTTCGGCCACTCAGGCAACTCTCCAAAATTCAATATATTATATAAGAACTTTTCTCTTTAAGCGGTTGCAAATGTAAGCTTTCATTATAATATTTACAACATTTTAAACTCTTTTTTTTGATATAATTCTCACATTTTAATGAAATACTTAAAAATCAAATAAATAGAAATTAATATTTTATTAATATTGAATTAATAAACGAATATCTTTCAATGTAAAATGAATTTTCCCTAAAAAATAGTAAATTTGCATCACAAACTAACAAACTAATCCCAACTTTGGGAAAATAATAAATATTATGAGTAAAAAAATTGTAATTGTTTCTGCAGTAAGAACTCCTATTGGAAGTTTTATGGGTTCATTATCAACTGTACCTGCGCCTCATTTGGGTGCTGCTGCTATCAGAGGAGCTTTAAATAAAATCAATCTTGACCCAAACTTGGTTGATGAAGTTTTTATGGGTAATGTAGTACAAGCTGGCGTTGGTCAAGCTCCAGCAAGACAAGCTGCAATTTATGCTGGTTTGTCAAATGAAGTTGCTTGTACAACTGTCAACAAAGTATGTGCTTCTGGAATGAAATCAATTATGTTTGGAGCGCAAGCTATTATGGCTGGCGATGCCGAAATTGTTGTCGCAGGTGGAATGGAAAACATGAGTATGATTCCACATTATGTTCACATGAGAAATGGGGTTAAATTTGGACCAACATCAATGCAAGACGGAATGCAAAAAGACGGACTTGTTGATGCATACGATAATAACGCTATGGGAGTTGCAGCTGATTTATGTGCTTCAGAATATAAAATTACTCGTGAAGAGCAAGATGCGTTTGCAATTCAATCCTATGAGCGTTCTGCAAAAGCTTGGGAAGCAGGAAAATTTGATTCAGAAATTGTTCCTGTTGCAGTTCCGCAAAGAAAAGGAGATCCTATAATGGTTACGAAAGATGAAGAATATACTAATGTAAGATTGGACAAAATCCCAACATTAAACGCTGTTTTTACCAAAGAAGGAACTGTAACTGCAGCAAATGCTTCAACTATTAACGATGGCGCAGCTGCAGTTATATTGATGAGTGAAGAAAAAGCATTATCAATGGGATTAAAACCATTAGCTTACATAAAATCATATGCAGATGCTGCTCAAGAGCCAAAATGGTTTACGACTGCTCCTGCAAAAGCATTACCAAAAGCGTTAACAAAAGCTGGCTTATCAATTTCAGATGTTGACTTTTTTGAAATTAATGAAGCATTTTCTGTTGTTGGCTTGGCAAACGCAAAAATATTAGGTTTACCTAACGAAAAGGTTAATGTTAATGGTGGAGCCGTTTCATTAGGGCATCCTCTAGGTTGCTCTGGAGCAAGAATAGTAGTTACACTAATAAATGTTTTGCATCAAAACAATGCAAAAATTGGTGCTGCAGCTATTTGTAATGGTGGTGGTGGCGCTTCTGCTATAGTTATAGAAAAAGCATAATTAAAAATTATAAACATAACAAAATTGCATGTTTGCCATTTGTAATTTATCAACAATTCCTTTACGAATAGAACCAAGTGACAGAAGTGAAATTGTCTCTCAAATACTTTTTGGAGAACATTTTGAAGTTCTTGAACACAATAAACAATGGTCTAAAGTAAGATTACATTTTGATGATTATGAAGGCTGGATTGATAGTAAACAATATCAGATAATTTCGAAAGAAAATTATGAAATGCTTTGCAAAGAAGCTATTATTTTGAATTCTGATTTGGTTGAATATATTTCAACAAAAAACAATGTTTTAATTCCAGTTACACTTGGAGCTTCTTTATCCTTCTTAAATCATAGCGATATAAATACGGAAAACTATGAGTTTGAAGGATTAAAAGTAAGTGGAATAAAGTCTAAAGCAAGTTTGATAAACACAGCTTATATGTACTTGAATGCGCCTTATCTTTGGGGTGGAAAAACTCCATTTGGTATTGATTGCTCAGGTTTTACACAAATGGTTTACAAATTAAATGGATATAAATTATTACGTGATGCTTCACAACAATCTAGTCAAGGAGAAGTCTTAAGTTTTATCGAAGAAAGTGAACCAGGAGATTTAGCCTTTTTTGACAACGAAGAAGGTAAAATTATTCACGTAGGCATCATGTTGGAAGATAACTATATCATTCATGCAAGTGGCAAAGTTCGAATTGATCGATTAGATCATTTAGGAATTTATAATGCTGAACTCAACAGACATACTCACAGATTAAGAGTTATTAAAAAAATCATATAAATAAAAAAAGCGTTCAAAATTTGAACGCTTTTTTTTAAGTTTAAAAACAATACTAATTCATTGCTTTTACTTTATCATTTAATTCTAGAAAACTATAAACTGATTTTAAATTGCTTTTCACTACTTCATTCGTAGGATCTAGTTCATATGCTTTTTCTAAAACGGGCATTGCTTTGTTAAATAATTTTTTACGCTCAGCTTTTAAAACATCATATTGTTTTTGGTCTTTCTCACTCATCCCTAAATTATTCATATCCTTTACAATTTTAGCGTCTGGTTTTAAAATGATATCAGATAGATTAAGATAAGCATCAGTATATTTTGGATCAATTTCAATTACTCTTTTGTAATATTTTTCAGCATCTTCCAATTGATTTGCGTTTCCACTTGTTACTCCTAGATTAAATAATAAAATTTTATCATTAGGGCTTTTTGACAAAGCTTCGTTTATTAATCTTTTGTAATTTTCTGTGTCATTCATTTTTAAATAAATGTCGGCTTCATGAGTAATTAGATTTACATCGTCTGGGTTTTCTTTTCTGGCATCTGAAAGAGCAACTTTAGCTTCATCTTTTCTGCCTAATTCAATTAAAATTAGCGCAATATTTTTAACAATTTCTGCTTTTTTTGAAGGCTCTTTTTCCTCTCTTGGAAGGATGTGTGTTCCTAATTTTACAAGATTATCTCTATCTACTTTTTTTGAAAAGTTTTCTTCTACTCCTGATGCTTTATTTTTAGCTAAATATAAAGTCTTTTCACCTGAATAATTTATTGCTTTCAATTCTTTATAATATTTCAAAGCACTTTCATAATCCAAACCATTAACGGCATAATTAGCAGATAAATATAAATTATCAGTTTCTTTTTTATCTAACTGATATATTGCATATAAAACTTCTGAAGTTTCTTTATATTTTTTTTGATTTCCTAATGCAATTGCATAATTCAACATTTGAGGTTTGAATGATGAAATTGTTTCAATAATATCATCAGTGTAAACCTTTTTTCCTGTTTTTTTCTCGTAATCTAAAGTTGCATTTAAACCTGTTGATAATTCTGAAATTGATTTAACATTAACAAATTTCATCATTTGAGCTGGTGTTGCAGTTGGACCAAGAGAAGTAATTTCCATAATTGGAAGCATACATTTGTAAAAATTTGAATAAACTTTGTCGTTTTCTTCTGTTGCAAGTGCTTCTAACTTAGTGATATTAGATTTGTATTCAACAATATCCGAAGCGCTTGGAATGTCTTTAGCATATATTTTTTTTAACGCTTTCAATTCATCTTTTTGGGAGAAAGAAGCAACAGAAACTAATAATGTACTAGCTATTATTATTTGTTTAATTTTCATAATGGTATTATTTAATTGTTGTTTTTTGTGTTAATTAGCAAAAGCTATGCCATCAAATAAATATATCAGACAACATAGCTTTTGCATTTTATTTTAATTTTAAAAAATTATTCTTCAGAATCGTCTTCAGTGTTATCTGCTTCGTCATCTTGATTTTCTGCATCATCGTCATCATCTGCATCATCTTCGATAACAGCATTTGGATCAATTTCTAATTCTTCACCATCAATTGCAATAGCTTCTTCCTCTTCATCTTTCATAACTTTAGTTACAGCTGCAATAGAATCGCTTCCTTTTAAGTTAATCAATCGAACTCCTTGTGTAGCACGTCCCATAACTCTTAAAGTAGAAACATCCATTCTAATGGTTAAGCCAGATTTGTTGATAATCATTAAATCATCTGCATCGGTAACTGTATTGATAGAAACTAAAGCACCTGTTTTTTCAGTAATGTTTAATGTTTTTACACCTTTTCCACCTCTGTTTGTAATTCTGTAAACTGATTCACCTTCATCTTCAAGCTTGGTTCTTTTTCCGTAACCATTTTCTGTTACACATAATAATTGTGTTTCATTAATGCTATTTTCATCAACAGAAACCATTCCAACTACTTCATCTTGTTCATCTCTCAATCTAATTCCTCTTACTCCAGATGCTGTTCTTCCCATTGGACGAGTTTTAGCTTCTTCAAAACGAACTAACTTACCAGATTTAACTGCAATTAAAACTTGGCTACTTCCATTTGTAAGTTCTGCTGCAAATAATTCATCATCTTCTTTAATTGTAATGGCAGCAACACCATTTACTCTTGGTTTTGCATATTTTTCTAAAGATGTTTTCTTCACTTGACCTTTTTTAGTAGCCATAATGATGTAATGATTTTTAACGTATTCTTGATTTTTCAAATCTTGAGTACATATAAATGCTTTTACTTTATCATCACTTTCAATGTTGATAAGGTTTTGAAGCGCACGACCTTTACTTTGCTTGTTTCCTTCTGGAATTTCGTAAACACGCATCCAATAACATTTTCCTTTTTGAGTAAAAATCAATAAGTAGTTGTGATTCGTTGCTACAAATAAATGCTCTAAGAAATCTTGATCTCTTGTTCCAGCACTTTTTTGTCCAACTCCTCCTCTATTTTGAGTTTTGTATTCTGTCAAAGAGGTACGTTTGATATAACCTGCATGCGAAATTGTAATTACCACATTTTCATCGGCAATTAAATCTTCTATACTAACATCGCCACCTGCATATTCAATTACAGAACGACGCTCATCGCCATATTTATCTCTAATTTCAACCAACTCTTCTTTAATTAAAGCCATACGCATTTCTTTGCTAGCTAATAATTCTTTTAAGTGATTGATTAATTTCATGATTTCTTCATACTCTGCACGAAGTTTATCTTGCTCAAGACCTGTTAATTGTCTTAAACGCATTTCAACAATCGCACGAGCTTGGATATCTGACAAACTAAATCTTTCGATTAATTTAGTTCTTGCTTCTTCACCATCTTTTGAAGAACGAATTAATGCAATTACTTCATCAATATTGTCTGAAGCTATGATTAAACCTTCTAAAATGTGTGCTCTTTCCTCGGCTTTTCTTAATTCAAATTGCGTTCTTCTAACAACAACATCATGACGATGCTCCACAAAATAGTGAATCAATTCTTTCAGATTCAACATTTGAGGTCTTCCTTTTACTAATGCAATATTATTTACACTGAAAGAAGATTGTAATTGAGTATATTTATATAAGGTATTCAAGACTACATTGGCAACAGCATCACGTTTTAAGATATAAACGATACGCATACCATTTCTATCCGATTCATCACGAATGTTGGCAATACCTTCAATTTTTTTCTCATTAACCAAGTCAGCTGTTTTCTTAATCATTTCAGCTTTGTTAACTTGGTATGGAATTTCGGTAACAATAATAGATTCTCTTCCATCAACTTCTTCAAAGCCAACTTTAGCACGCATTACAATTCTACCTCTTCCTGTTTTGAAAGCCTCACGAACACCTTCATAACCATAAATCACACCACCAGTTGGAAAATCTGGAGCTTTAATATGGTTCATTAATTCGTCAATTTCTATTTCTTCATTGTCAATATAAGCTAATGTTCCATCAATAACTTCTGTTAAGTTATGAGGCGCCATATTGGTAGCCATACCTACTGCAATTCCTGATGCTCCATTTATTAATAAATTAGGAACACGAGTTGGCATTACTGTTGGCTCATACAATGTATCGTCAAAGTTCAATTTGAAATCAACAGTTTCTTTATCGATATCTGCCATAATGTCTTCCGACATTTTTTTCATTCTTGCTTCAGTATAACGCATTGCAGCTGGACTATCTCCATCAACCGAACCAAAGTTACCTTGACCATCAATTAATAAATAACGTAAACTCCATTCTTGAGCCATACGAACCATTGCATCATATACAGAAGTATCTCCGTGTGGATGGTACTTTCCTAAAACTTCTCCAACAATTCTTGCGGATTTCTTGTGAGCTCTATTAGAAAAAACTCCTAAATCATACATTCCATAAAGTACTCTTCTGTGTACTGGTTTCAAACCGTCACGTACATCTGGTAATGCTCTTGATACAATAACTGACATCGAATAATCGATGTAAGCTGACTTCATTTCGTCTTCAATGTTAATAGGAATTAACTTTTCTCCGTCAGACATATTTATAAATTTTTAAAATAAATTAATTTAGAATTCAAACGTGCAATATACATCTTTTTGGTGTTTTTAAAAGCATTTACAAACACTTATTTCAATGATTTATTAACAAATTTGACTAATAAAATGGTTAATAAATTACCAAATTGTTAGCATTATATTTGAATATTTTTTTGTCAATTTACTGACAAGTGTTTTACACGGAATGATATTTGTAATAATTCAAGTAATTCACTAAATTTACCTCAATAATACAATTATAGATATGGATGATAATTTTTCTCCAAGAGTTAAAGATGTTATTACCTACAGTAAGGAAGAAGCATTACGTTTAGGCCATGATTTTATTGGCACTGAACACCTTATGCTTGGAATTTTGAGAGATGGAAACGGAAAGGCAATCAATATTTTGAACAATCTTTCTGTTGATTTAGACCATTTACGACGAAAAGTTGAAGTTTTAAGTCCACCAAATCCTAATGCAGAAACTAGCATCGAAAAGAAAAACCTGCACTTAACAAGACAAGCAGAACGCGCTTTAAAGACGACTTTTCTTGAAGCTAAAGTTTTTCAAAGCACCTCAATTAGCACGGCACATTTATTGTTGTGTATATTGAGAAACGAAAATGATCCCACAACAAAGCTATTAAATAAGATGAAAATCGATTATGAAATAGCGAAAGAACAATATTTAGATATGACACCAAAAGACGAAGATTTTTTAGAAAATTTACCAAGAAACGAATCGTTCAATGAAGATTCAGGTCAAGATGACAGCATGAAAGGTGATAGTTTTAACACGCCTGCCAACAAATCTAACAAGAAATCTAAAACTCCTGTTTTGGATAACTTTGGTCGTGATTTGACAGAAATGGCAGAAGAAGGAAAACTGGATCCAGTTGTTGGTCGTGAAAAAGAAATTGAAAGAGTTTCCCAAATTTTAAGCCGTAGAAAGAAAAACAATCCTTTATTAATAGGTGAACCTGGAGTTGGAAAATCAGCAATTGCTGAAGGTTTAGCCTTGAGAATTATCCAAAAGAAAGTTTCAAGAATTCTTTTTAACAAGAGAGTTGTAACTTTAGATTTAGCAAGTTTAGTTGCCGGTACAAAATACAGAGGCCAATTTGAAGAAAGAATGAAAGCTGTAATGAATGAGTTGGAAAAAAACGACGACATCATTCTATTCATAGACGAAATTCACACCATTGTAGGTGCTGGTGGAGCAACTGGTTCGCTTGATGCTTCTAACATGTTTAAACCTGCTTTAGCAAGAGGTGAAATACAATGTATTGGAGCTACAACATTAGATGAATACAGACAATATATTGAAAAAGATGGTGCTTTAGAAAGACGTTTCCAAAAAGTAATTGTAGAACCAACTTCGGTTGTTGAAACCATTACAATTTTAAACAACATCAAAAACAAATATGAAGATCATCACAATGTAACTTATACTGATGAAGCTATTGAAGCGTGTGTAAAACTTACAGACAGGTACATGTCAGAGCGTTTTTTACCAGACAAAGCAATTGATGCTTTAGACGAAGCAGGGTCAAGAGTTCACATAACCAATATTGATGTTCCAAAACAAATTTTGGATTTAGAACGTCAGTTAGAAGAAGTTCGTGAGCTTAAAAATTCGGTTGTAAAAAGACAGAAATATGAAGAAGCAGCCAAACTTCGTGATGACGAAAAGAAACTAGAAAAAGAACTTGCTATTGCTCAAGAACAATGGGAAGAAGATTCTAAAAACAATCGTATTCAAGTTACAGAAGATAACGTTGCCGATGTTGTTTCAATGATGACAGGAATTCCTGTAAATAGAATTGCTCAGACTGAAAGTAATAAATTAGCTAATCTACCTGAACTACTTCAAGGTAAAGTGATTGGACAAAACGATGCAGTATTAAAAATTGCTCGTTCTATTCAAAGAAATCGTGCTGGATTGAAAGATCCAAATCGTCCTATTGGTTCGTTTATTTTCTTAGGTTCAACTGGAGTTGGAAAAACACAATTAGCAAAAGTTTTAGCAAAAGAATTATTCGATTCTGAAGATGCGTTGATTCGTATTGATATGAGTGAATACATGGAAAAATTTGCAATTTCTCGTTTAATTGGTGCGCCTCCAGGATATGTTGGATACGAAGAAGGTGGGCAATTAACAGAAAAAGTTAGAAGAAAACCGTATTGCGTTGTATTGCTTGATGAAATTGAAAAAGCACATCCTGATGTTTTCAATATGATGTTACAAGTTCTTGACGATGGATATCTAACCGATAGTTTAGGAAGAAAAATTGATTTTAAAAATACAATTATCATCATGACTTCAAACGTTGGTGCACGTCAATTGAAAGATTTTGGTCAAGGTGTTGGTTTCGGAACTGCTGCCAAAGTAGCTCAAGCCGACGACCATTCTAAAGGAATTATCGAAAATGCCTTGAAGAAAACTTTTGCACCTGAATTCCTAAACAGAATTGATGATGTGATTGTATTCAACTCATTAGAAAAACATGATATTGACAAAATCATCGAAATCGAGTTGAAAAAATTATATGCACGTGTAGCTGATTTAGGATATACTCTAAATTTATCTGATAAAGCAAAAGCCTACATCGCAGAAAAAGGATTTGACAAACAATTTGGCGCAAGACCTTTAAAAAGAGCTATTCAAAAATATGTTGAAGATACGCTTGCCGAAGAAATTATCACTTCTAAAATCAATTCTGGTGACGAAATTTTTATGGATATCGAAGATGGCGCTGACGAATTGAATGTAAGAGTTCAAAAGAAAGAAGAGCCAACAAGTTAAAAAATTTAAACCTCAATATTTCAGCCACGAAATACTTGAATTACTCTAAATAATTAGTGAAAATTCCTGTAATTCGTGGCTTAATTTTTTAAATAAAATGCAACAAAACAAAATCATACTAGGTTCCGAAGAATGGTGTTCATTTCCCGAACTTGGAATTCCGGCAATTAAAGCACGTGTCGATTCAGGTGCAAAGACATCTGCATTACATGCCATAAACATTGCGCCTTTTGTAAAAGACGGAATCAATTGGGTGAAATTTGACATCAACCCTATTCAAAACAATCTCAAAACCGTTATTCATTGCGAGGCATTGTTAATTGACAAACGAATTGTAAAAAGTTCGAGTGGTTTTCGTGAACAACGTTATGTCATTCAAACCGAAATCAAAATCGGAAATGACTCTTGGAAAATCGAAATGACCTTAACCAATCGAGATTCAATGGGATTTAGAATGTTACTTGGACGTGAAGCCATGAGCGGAAGAATTCTAGTTGATCCCGAACAAAAATATCTTTTAGGTCAAACCACTATAGAAAACTTAAAAGATTTATATGTCAATGCAATTCCAAATAAAACAGGTTTACGTATTGGTTTATTAGCTAGTAATCCTGAGTTATATAGCAACAGACGAATTATGGAAGCTGGCGAAATGCGAGGTCATGAAATGCATTTTCTAAACATCAAAGAATGTTATATGAAACTCGATGCCGATACTCCAGAAATTCATTATCGTGGCGGAAAAGTTTTAGATAATTTTGATGCTGTAATTCCAAGAATCCGGCCAAGTATTACTTTTTATGGATGTGCTTTGACTAGACAATTTGAAGCCATGAAAGTTTATTGTTTGAATTCAGCAGCAGCCATAACACAATCACGAGATAAGTTATTTTCGTTACAATTATTACTTAGAAATGGTGTAGATATTCCAACAACCGGATTTGCCAACTCACCTTTAGATACTGACGATTTGATAAAAATGGTTGGTGGTTCTCCATTAATTGTAAAATTGTTAGAAGGAACTCAAGGTAAAGGTGTTGTTTTAGCGGAAACCAAAAAAGCTGCTGAATCGGTAATTAATGCCTTCAAAAGCTTGAATGCCAATATCTTAGTACAAGAATTTATAAAAGAAGCCAACGGAAAAGATTTACGATTATTTGTAGTTGATGGAAAAGTAGTGGCTTCAATTCAACGTGAAGCAGCGCCAGGAGAATTCAGAGCCAACATTCACATGGGAGGAACGGCATCAATTGTAAAACCAACAGCCGATGAAAAAAGAATTGCAATAAAAGCAGCCAAAGCAATGGACTTAAGAGTTGCAGGAGTTGATATCATTCGTTCTTCAAAAGGACCGCTTTTATTGGAAGTAAATTCTTCGCCAGGATTAGAAGGAATTGAAGGTGCTACTAATAAAGACATTGCAGGTGAAATGATTAAAGCGATTGAAAGCAATATTAAGAAGAAGTGATTAGTAAATAGTGAAAAGTAAATAGCTTATGAATCCTTATTTAGATATTACTATACGAAGTGTTTCTGTTTATTTTTTTATGATTATTGCGCTCCGAATTTTTGGAAAAAAACAATTATCTCAATTAAATACAGCAGATGTAATTTTGATTTTACTGATTAGTAATTCGGTTCAAAATGCTATGGTTGGAAATAACACATCACTTTATGGTGGAATTGTAGCTGCATTAGCTCTTTTTGCAATAAATTATATTTTCAAAAAAGTGATGTCTAAATCAGAATTTATAAAAAATTTAGTTCAAGATACGCCAGAAATTCTCATTCATAATGGAAAAATCGAATTCAAAACTATTGGAAGATTAGGAATAACAGACGATGAACTCAAAGAAGCTATGCGCGAACACGGTGTAGAATTTTATAAAGATGTTAAATTAGCTATGTTCGAAATTGACGGAAGCATCAGCATTATTTCGGGTGACAACCATTTGAAACAAACCCATCATAAAAGAAAAATTCATAAAACTTTAGGAAATTTAAACAATTAGTTATGACCAAAAACAGACTTGAAGCCTTCAGCGACGGTGTTTTAGCCATTATTATAACCATCATGGTTTTGGAATTCAAAGTCCCAAATGATACAACATTTGAATCCGTTTTAAAATTATCTCATAAATTTTTGAGTTACATTTTAAGTTTTATTTATGTTGGAATTTATTGGAACAACCACCATCATATGCCTCATACAGTCAAACATGTTAATGGAAAAATTCTTTGGGCAAATTTACATTTACTATTTTGGTTATCCTTAATTCCCTTTACTACTGCTTGGATTGGTGAACACCACTTTGCCTCTTTCCCAATGATGCTTTATGGAATTGTATTGTTAATGAACGCTATTGCCTATTTTATTTTACAATATACTATAATTGCAAACCATGGAAAAGACTCCATTTTATCCAAAGCATTAGGTAAAGATTTTAAAGGAAAAGTTTCCGTAGTTTTGTACATAATCGCTGTAATTTTAACCAAATATTACACTTTAATCTCAGGGATTTTATACATTATCGTTGCAATAATGTGGTTAATTCCAGACAAAAGAATTGAAAAGATTTTAAAAGAAGAAAATTAAAAATCGAAAAAACATGAACATTATATCACAAATCATCGTCGGATTTATTGCCATTATTCACCTTTACATTCTTTGGTTAGAAATGTTTGCATGGACCACTCGAGCCAAAAAAGTATTCAAAACTATTCCCGAAGATCAATTTGAAAAAACCAAAGTTATGGCTGCCAATCAAGGTTTATACAACGGATTTCTCGCTGCAGGATTGATTTGGTCACTCTTTATTTCGGATGCCATTTGGAGTGAAAACGTTGCGTTATTTTTTCTAATTTGCGTTTTAGTTGCCGGAATTTATGGTGCCATGACGGCTTCTAAAAGAATTTTGTTTGTTCAAGCGATTCCTGCAGCTTTGGGAATTTTGAGTTTGATTTTATAACAATCAACCTAATTTCTTAATTTCAACATCAAAAAAACCTGCAACCTTCTCTGCTAATTCTTGAGCAATTTTTTCAGATAATTGTCTTTTAATGTAAATATCTTTATTGAATATATAAAAGTCAAATTGAACAAACCAACCCATACTTAAATTACTTGATTCATAGTTAATTATGATATTTTTTATTTGATGCAGATCAGTGATTAATTCAGTATCAATATATAATTTAGTATCCTTTTTTTCAAACAACTTTCTTCCATATTTTCTCCATTCCAAATATGAATTAAGACTGATATAAATAAAAATTAATAAACAGATGAAATAAGTAATAAAAAATTCAAAGAAGTCGATGAAGTTCCATTTTACAAAAAACAAAATTGAAATAAAAAATAGAACTATGAAACCAACTTTTACTATAGTCAAGGTTTTATCAAATGGAAACTTGATATAAAGTTTATTTTCATCTTGTATTGTTGTAAAATTCTTCAAATTACTCCTCCAAATCAATCAAAAAACTATTCAAAAATGCTACTGATTTTTCTATATCATAGTGTAGAATTCTATCTTCTTTTACAAATGGAACTTCTTCACGATACGATTTTAAGAACATTTCAATAAAAGCACTTGATTGCAAAGGTCTTCTAAATTCAATAGCTTGCGATGCATTCATCAATTCAATAGCCAAAATGCGCTCTAAATTTTCCATTATTTTTAAGCATTTTGTTGCTGCATTTGCTCCCATCGAAACGTGATCTTCTTGACCATTACTCGAAACAATGCTATCAATACTTGCAGGCGTTGCCAATTGTTTGTTCTGACTAGCGATACTCGCAGCGGTATATTGTGGAATCATAAAACCCGAATTCAAACCAGGATTATCTACTAAAAAAGCAGGCAAACCTCGTAAACCAGATATCAATTGATACGTTCTTCTTTCTGAAATACTTCCTAATTCTGATAAAGCAATTGCCAAGAAATCTAAAGCCAAAGCTAAAGGTTGACCATGAAAATTTCCACCTGAAATAATCACATCTTCACCCACAAAAATATTTGGATTATCAGTAACCGAATTGATTTCTGTCTTAAAAACTTTTTTTACATAATCAATTGCATCTTTCGAAGCTCCATGTACTTGTGGAATACAACGGAATGAATAAGGATCTTGAACGTGTTGTTTTTCTTGGGCAATAATTTGACTGTCTTCCAACAAATCTGTCATACGTTTAGCAGTCACAATCTGACCTTTATGCGGACGAACATAATGTATCAATTCATTAAAGGGCTCGATTCTTCCATCAAATCCTTCTAATGAAATCGCCGAGATTACATCAGCCAAATACGAAAACTTCATCGCTTTTAGCAAAATATAACTTCCATACGAACTCATAAATTGCGTTCCATTCAGCAAAGCCAATCCTTCTTTAGATTGCAAAACGATTGGTTTCCAACCCATTTTATCCAAAAGCTTTTTTGCTGGTTGACGAAATCCTTCGTAATTCACTTCGCCTTCACCTAATAAAGGTAACGATAAATGAGCCAAAGGAGCCAAATCGCCACTTGCACCAAGTGAACCTTGAGTATAAATTACAGGCAAAATATCATTATTATAGAAATCAACTAAACGCTCAACAGTTTGTAATTGAACACCAGAATTTCCATAACTCAAACTCTGAATTTTAAGCAACAACATGATTTTCACAATCTCTTGTGGCACTTCATCTCCAGTTCCACAAGCATGTGATTTTACCAAGTTTTCTTGAAGTTGCGATAAGTTTTCATCAGATATAATCACATTACACAACGAGCCAAAACCAGTATTGACTCCGTAAATCGGTTTGTCGTGGGAAGCCATTTTTTTGTCCAAATACTCACGGCATTTTTGGATGTTGATTTTAGCTTCTTCCGATAAGGCAATTGGTTTGTGTTGCGATATAATGTCTTGCAAAGTCTCTAATTGCAACACTTCCGAACTGATGTAATGCGAATGCTCCATTTTTGAATGTAATTTGAGCTCAAAATTCAGCAAACAATTGTTAAAATACAACTATTTTAACTTCTATTTTATTATCAAATCAATAATTTTTAGCTTTTATAAGTATTCAAATAATTTATTTCAAATACGATAACGGTATAAAATTGTGATATTCATAAAAATACAAGCAACATTTTTTTGATTAACAAAAAATACTATTTTTGAAATGTATGATGAACAACAAAAACAATAATACTTCACTTTTCACAACCACTACTTCGGTTGCAACTTTTGTTGGCTCAACATCTACAACAACTACAACCCCATTTGGGGTATAATTTTCACATATAATAATGATTTATGTACTTTCGTTTGAAAGAAGAAAAATCGTGTGTAAATCACAAAAAAACAAATATCAAATCCCAAATAACAAATTCTAAAACTAAATGATTGGAATTTGGAATTTATAATATTGGAATTTAAAACTATGATAACACTAAAATTCGGCGGCACTTCTGTAGCTAATGCCCAAAACATAAAACTCGTAATCGAAATTGTCAATCAAAAAGCCAAGGAAAATAAACTTGCTGTAGTGGTTTCTGCATTGAGTGGCGTGACAGATATGCTTATCAATGCTTCTAAAAAAGCTGCTGCAAAAGACGAAACGTATAAAAATGCAATTGACGAGATTAAACAAAAACACTTTGATGCTATTGGCGATTTGGTTGATAATGCTAATCAAAATCAACTTTTGATTAAAATTAATAGTCAAATAAACCAATTACAGACATTGCTTGACGGCTGTTTTCTTTTGGGTGAATTATCTCCAAGAACAGCTGATGCCATCGCTAGTTTTGGAGAATTATTATCTTCACAAATCATTGCAACGGCTTTGCAACAAACCATTCCGAATAGTACTTTCAAAGACAGTCGTGAGTTAATCAAAACCAATTCTAACTTCGGAAAAGCATCGGTTGATTTTGAATTAACAAATAAATTAATTGCTAATTATTTTGGTTCCAATAAATCGCAAGTCGTTCTTTTACCTGGTTTTATTGCTTCTGATGAACATCAAAACACTACAACGCTTGGTCGTGGTGGTTCTGATTATACTGCTGCCATAATTGCCAATGGAACAAAATCAAATGCTTTGGAGATTTGGACAGATGTGAATGGAATGTTTACAGCAAATCCTAAAATCGTAAAACAAGCGCAACCTATTGAATCTATTTCCTACCAAGAAGCTATGGAATTATCGCATTTTGGTGCGAAAGTGTTGTATCCGCCAACAATTCAACCGGTTTTGAATTCGCAGATTCCAATTTGGATTAAAAATACTTTTGAACCTCAAGCTTTTGGAACTTATATCTCCAATGAAAATCAAGCTTCCAATAACCCAATAAAAGGAATTTCACACATTGATAAAATTGCATTGTTAACTTTGGAAGGTTCGGGAATGATTGGTGTAGCTGGTTCATCCAAACGCTTATTTTCTGTGCTTTCGCAAAATAACATCAACGTAATTTTTATCACACAAGCATCGTCAGAACATTCAATTTGCATCGGAATTCAAAACCAAGATGCCGATTTGGCAAAAAAAGCAATTGAAACTGAATTCCAAATAGAAATTAGTCAAAACAAAATTGATCCTTGTATAGTTGAAAAAGACATGTGCATCGTAGCTTTGGTTGGTGAAAGCATGAAGAATCACCAAGGTTTGAGTGGTAAAATGTTCAGCACTTTAGGAAAAAATAACGTGAATATTAGAGCCATTGCGCAAGGTGCTTCTGAAAGAAATATATCGGTAGTAATTAACGAAAAAGATGTCAAAAAAGCTTTGAATACGTTACACGAACGCTTCTTTGAAGACAATACTAAACAGTTGAATTTGTTCGTAATGGGAGTTGGAAATGTTGGAGAAAAATTTATTGATCAAATCAACCAACAAAAGAAATTTTTGAAAGAAAACCTTAAAATCAATGTTCGAGTTATAGCACTTTCAAATTCACGTAAAATGGTTTTCGATGAAGATGGAATGAATTTAAAAGATTGGAAATCATTATTGGAAAACGGAGAAAATGCTAATGTTTCTCAATTTATTGAAAAGGCGAAAAGCCTAAATTTACGCAATAGTATTTTTGTAGATATTACTGCCAATTACGACATTGCTTCGATTTACGACCAATTTTTAAAACAAAATATTGCGGTCGTAACTTGCAACAAAATTGCATGTTCCTCTCAATTTGAAAATTACAAATACTTAAAATCTTTATCAAGAAAATACAACGCTCCTTTCCTATTTGAAACTAATGTTGGTGCAGGTTTACCAATTATTGATACACTAAAACATTTGATTGCTTCAGGTGATAAAGTCAATAGAATAAATGCAGTTTTATCTGGAAGTTTGAATTTTATTTTTAACAATTTTAGCGATTCCTATAACTTTCATGATGTTGTAAAAGAAGCTGGAGTACAAGGTTTTACAGAACCTGACCCGAAAATTGATTTAAGTGGTGTTGATGTGGCTCGAAAAATTCTAATTCTAATTCGCGAAAGCGGTTACGAAATGGAAATGGAACATATAGAAAACAATTGTTTCTTACCACAAGAATGCATGGAAACAACAAATAATGAAGATTTCTTCAAATCGCTAACCAAACATTCAAGTCATTTTGAAAACCTATTAGCCGAAGCAAAATCTAAAGATTCTCGATTAAAATTCGTAGCTTCGTTTGATAACGGAAAAGCAAGCGTTGGATTGCAATTTATTCCGAAAGAAAGTCCGTTTTACAATTTGGAAGGAAAAGACAATATCGTCGAATTTTACACTGATAGATACATCGACCAACCATTAATTATAAAAGGTGCTGGTGCTGGCGCAGCCGTTACGGCATCAGGAATTTTTGCCGATGTAATTCGAATTGGAAATGTTTAAAACAGTTTAAAAGTTACAAGTTACGAGTTTTATGCAAAACAAAACCCGAAACCCGAAACTTTCAAACTCGAAACCAAAATAATATGAACGAAATAAAAATATTCTGTCCGGCAACAATCGCCAATCTCAATTGCGGATTTGACGTTTTAGGTCTTTGTCTAGAAGGAATTGGTGACGAAATGATTATAAGAAAAACGGCTGAAAAAGGCATTAGAATTACCAAATTAACTGGTGCCGATTTACCAACAGAAACCGAAAAAAATGTGGCCGGTGTTGCTGCTTTAGCTATTATAAAAAATATGGAAATTGATTTTGGTTTCGAAATAGAAATCCATAAAAAAATCAAAGCTGGAAGTGGTATTGGAAGTTCTTCTGCAAGTGCTGCTGGAGCCGTTTTTGGAATTAATGAATTGCTTGGCAAACCATTTTCAAAACACGAATTAGTAGATTTTGCTATGAAAGGTGAAGCCATTGCAAGTGGTTGTGAACATGCAGACAACGTTGCTCCTTGCCTACTTGGTGGTTTTACTTTAGTTCGAGGTTACAATCCGTTGGATGTGATTCGAATTGAAAGTCCGAGCGAACTATACGCTGTTATTTTGCATCCACATATTGAAGTAAAAACAGCTGATGCTCGTGCGGTTTTACAACCCATGATTCCATTAAAAGACGCCATTACTCAGACAGGAAATCTTGGTGGATTAATTGCTGGTTTGTACACTTCCGATTATGATTTAATTGGTCGTTCGCTAAAAGATGTAATCATCGAACCTTTGCGCAAACATTTAATTCCTAATTTTGATGAAGTGAAAAATGCTGCTTTGCTAAATGACGCTTTAGGATCAGGAATTTCTGGTGCTGGACCTTCGATTTTCGCACTTTGCAAGGGTCAAGAAAAAGCTGAAAAAGTAGCTTTTTCCATGAGTGAAAGTTATCAAAATACAGGAATTTTATTCGATATGCACATTTCAAGAATAAATCCAAATGGCGTTACTATAATTAAGAATCAATAATAAAAAATCCGTGGAAATCCGTGTTTGCGAAGCATCCGTTTCATCCGCGTTCCGATAATATGAAGTACTACAGTTTAAACAATAAAGCAATCAAAGTTTCCTTTCAAGAAGCCGTTATTCAAGGACTTGCACCTGATAAAGGCTTGTATTTTCCTGAAACAATTAGTCAATTACCACAATCTTTTTTTGAGAATATTGAAAGCTTATCCAATGAAGAAATCGCATTCAAAGCCATAAAACAATTTGTAGGCGAAGAAATTCCTGAAGCTGAGTTAAAACAAATCATTGCCGAAACATTGTTGTTTGATTTTCCTTTGGTACAAGTAGAAGAAAATGTCTATTCATTAGAGTTATTTCATGGTCCAACAATGGCTTTTAAAGATGTTGGAGCTCGATTTATGTCGAGATGTTTGGCTTATTTTAATCGTGATAAAGATCAGAAAAATACCGTTTTAGTAGCAACTTCTGGAGATACTGGTGGTGCAGTTGCAAGCGGATTTCTTGGTGTGAAAGGCGTTGAAGTAGTGATTCTTTATCCGTCAGGAAAAGTTAGTGATATTCAAGAACGACAATTGACCACTTTAGGACAAAACATTACGGCTTTAGAAGTCGATGGCGTTTTTGACGATTGCCAAGATATGGTCAAAAAAGCTTTTTTAGATGCCGATTTGAATTACAAAAACCTTACATCTGCAAATTCTATAAACATTGCTCGTTGGCTACCACAAATGTTTTATTTCTTCTTTGCTTACAAAGAATTGAAAAAATACAACAAACCTTTAATAGTCTCTTGTCCAAGTGGAAATTTCGGAAATATTTGCGCTGGAATTATGGCTAAAAAATTAGGTTTGCCACTAACCCATTTTGTAGCTTCAACGAATGCCAATGATACGATTCCAAGATTTTTAGAAAATGGAATTTATGACGCAAAGCCTTCTATTTCAACAATTTCAAATGCAATGGATGTTGGAAATCCAAGTAACTTTGTTCGAATTCAAGAAATGTATAACAATGATTTATCTGAATTTGAAAAGGATTTTTCTTCTTATTCTTACACTGATGAAGAAACCAAACTTGCTATGAAAAACATTTATGCCAATTCAAGATACATTGCCGAACCTCATGGTGCTGTTGGTTATTTAGGTTTGAAAAAGGAATTAGAAAAACAACCAAACTCAATTGGTTTCTTCCTTGAAACAGCTCATCCTATCAAGTTTTTGGATGTTGTTGAACCTGTTTTGAATGTGAAATTAGAAATTCCAAAGCAGATTGAAAGTGTTTTAGGAAAAGAAAAAGTTAGTATTAAAATTAAATCGTTTGATGATTTAAAAGATTTTTTAAACCATAAATAGTTATGAATATTCAATTAGAAAATAAGAATTTTTCAATTTCAATAAATACTAAAGGTGCTGAATTAAATTCTTTTAAAAATCAATTAGTTAACAAAGAATATATTTGGGAAGGAAATCCGGAATTTTGGGGTAAACATTCACCTATTTTATTTCCTATTGTAGGAGGATTAAAAAACGATTTTTATTATTATAATGATAAAAAGTATAATTTATCAAGGCATGGTTTTGCAAGAGATTTTGAATTTGATATCATAGAAAAAACCGATGTAAGTGTAACTTTTTCTTTAAAAGAAAATGATGAAACATTACAGAAATATCCATTTCAATTTGAGCTCCAAATAAAATATGTATTAACTGAAAATAAGTTAGTCATTATTTATCATATTAAAAACAACTCTAAGGCAGAAATGCCTTTTAATATTGGAGCACATCCAGCATTTGCTCTACCAAAAAACTTTACTAATTATAGTTTAGAATTTGAAAAACAAGAAGAATTAATAACTCATGAATTGGAAAACAATTTATTCTCTGGTGCTACTCGTACTATTGCACTTGAGAAAGCCAATTTGCCATTAAATTACTCACTTTTTGAAAAAGATGCTTTAGTTTTTAAAACATTGGAATCAAAATCAGTTAAAATTTTGGAAAATAGAAATCCGTTTTTGAAGGTGAATTATGAAGATTTTAGCAGTTTAGGAATTTGGACTGTCAAAAACGCATCATTTATTTGCATCGAACCTTGGATTGGTTTTGCTGATGAAGCTTCTAGTAATGGAAATTTATTCGATAAAAAAAACATACAAATTTTGGAAGAAAATTCAAGTTTTGAAGCTTCGTTTTTTATTGAAATTTTATAATTTTTTAAATGGTATTTAAACAACTTATTTAGGTAATTGTGTAAAAGTTTATTCAAATTAAATGAAGAGTTTTGCATAAACCTGAACTTATGAAATCTAAAATTCTTCTTTTAACAATAATTTCAATTGTAACTTTAATTTCTTGCAAACAAAACAGAAATTCGGTAAATCAGACAAAAGAGATTGTTAGAAAACAACCCAAAGTAGTTTCTTATACAATGGAAAATACTAAAATGTGGTTGAAACAAAATGCAACTGACAGCTCAAAAATCGAAATTGTAACTGCTATAAATCGAACTGATAAAGCAAATTTATCAAAACATGATTCTATTGTGATTCCAAGTGATTTTGATGGCGATGTGGTTTATTATTTACCATTTCCATTGCAAGTTGATTATTTGAAAGATGTTTCTAAAGTTTTACTTTTTTCTTATCCAACACAAACATTTGGTGCGTATGAAAACGGAGTCTTAACCTATTCTGGACCAACCAATATGGGTAGAAAAAAAGATAAAACACCTTTAGGAATGTTTTTTACCAATTGGAAAGCTGAACAAACAACAAGCACTTTTGATGATGAATGGGAATTAAAATGGAATTTCAATATCGAAAATAAACTAGGTGTTGGTTTTCATGAATACAGTTTACCTGGATTACCTGTTTCACATTCTTGTTTGCGATTGTTACAAAAAGATGCTAAGTCCCTTTATGAATGGGCAGACCAATGGATTTTGGATGATAAAGAAGAGCTTAAAGTTAAAGGAACTCCAGTTATTGTATTTGGAAACTATGCATATGATGAACCAAAACCTTGGTTACAATTGGTTCAAAATCCAAAAATAATATCTATTTCAGTAGATGAAATTGAAAAGCAAACCACTCCATTTCTAAAAGAAATTTTAGAACAACAAAAAATTAGAGAAGATTTTACAAAAGCTGCTACAAAATAAATTAATTTTCTAAACTCAGAAACGCCTTTCCTAAATATCCAATAATATCACTAGCAATAAACGATTGATAACTAACTTCTGGCGCGGCTATATCGGCAGTTAATCCGTGAATGTAAACACCTAAAATTGCTGCGTTTTTTGGTTCATAACTTTGAGCTAGCAAACTCGTTATAATTCCAGATAAAACATCGCCGCTTCCAGCTGTTGCTAAAGCTTGATTTCCAGTAGTGTTTTGGTAAATTTCTGAATGGTAGATTACTAAAGTTGGTACTCCTTTTACAACAACAACCAAATCATGTTCCAAAGAAAACTGGATAACTTTTTCCAACTTTTCTTCCTCAGATAGCCATGTTCCAATTAATCTTTCGAGTTCTTTTTTATGAGGCGTTAAAATGGTTTTTGGTGGTAAAAGCGAAAACCATTTTTTGTTTTTTGCTAAAATATTCAATCCATCGGCATCAATAACTAAATTGGTTTTGTTGCTAAGTAAAAAATGATGAAATGCCTTTTCGGTCAGTAGATCTTGACCTATTCCCATACCAATTCCAATGGCGTCTGATTCAAAATTATAGTTGATATTTGAAAGAACCTTTTCATTTTCATCTGTCAAAACCATGGCCTCTGGAAAGGCGATTTGAACAATTTCATAACCACATTTTGGAACAAAAGCTGTAACCAAACCACAACCCGATTTCAAAGCAGCTTTACTCGACATACACACCGAACCCATTTTGCCATAACTGCCACCAATCAATAGTGCGTGACCTTGTATTCCTTTGTGAGTGTCTTTTGCTATTGGTTTGTATAATTTAAGAATGAACTCTTTGGTTACTTTAATCATAATAAATTGAATTTAAAATGCTTATCTAAATTTAGTAATAAAATTTCATTTAAACTACATTTTTAACCTTACTTTTGATTATACTTTAAGTAGTAGTTTTTAATACATTTGTTTATAGTTAAAAAAAATAACTACAAAAAAACATTAATTAATATGATTTTCATATGATTTTAGGTACTTACTGGTATTTCGATTTTCCAACAGGTTTATATGAATATGATTATTTTAAATTTCACAAAGGACTTGGCGGACATTTATATAATCCTGCAGAACTCATCGCTTTAGTAACAACGGAACATCCAGAACAATTCATTTCTGATTTGGAAAAAATGGTAGAAACCTATTCAGAAAGCGTTTTTATAATATCGCAGGAAGGTAACAAATTAGAACTGTCTATTGGTGGTTTTCATCTGTATGACTATGATTTTCTATTTGCAAAA
>LNDX01000031.1 GCA_001464475.1 Flavobacteriaceae bacterium Ga0077528
TTTTTTTTAGGACAAAATCGATTTCTTTTTAAAAATCTAAAAAAAGTTCTATTTGTATTATTTGCAAATGTAAAGTTTACAATTTGCATGAAATGTAAAATAGATGACATTTATTCAGTTATAATATTACTAGATTTGCATTATAATCAAAATTTAAAAATCATGAAAAAAATCATTTTAACTCTTGTACTAGCAGTTACCGGTAGCCAACTGGCGATTTCACAAAGTCCTTGGACTCGTGAAAAAGGAAAAGCTTACGTTCAACTAGGATTTACTGGTCTCTTTTACGACGAAATTGAATTGGATGGTGAAAATGTCATTTTGCCAAATGATTACAGAGATATAACACTTCAAGGGTATGCAGAATATGGAATTACAAATAAATTAGAAGCACAATTAATTGTTCCTTTCAAATCAGTAAGTTATGAAAGCAAACTTGGCTCTGTTTCTGAAAGTTTATCGGGTTTGGGTAATGTTTCGTTGGGTTTAAAATACAAACTCTACGATAAAAAATGGAAAATTAGTTCTGGTCTTATGTACACTGCAAATTCTATTACAAAAGATGCTGATATAGGATTAACAACCGGATTTAATGCAAATACTTTTTTACCTTACATTACAACAGGTTCAAGTTCAGGAAAATGGTATTATTATGCCAACCTTGGTTATGGTTATATGGATAATGATTATTCTGATTTTTTTAGAGCTTCTTTTGAAGTAGGTTATGAGATAATTAAAAACGGACATTTGATGTTTATTTTAGATACTAGAAATATAGTTTCTAAAGAAAGTGCTTTTGATAATGATGTAAATCAATGGCCATCGTATTTAGACAGACAAACCTATAATGCAATTGGTATTAAAGGAAATTACGAATTTAAAAAAGATAAATTTGGAGTAAATTTTGCAGTTATTGGTGCAACTGGAATTGACAATGCTGCTTTAGCACCAACTTTAAATTTCGGATTATATACCAAACTGTAAAATGAACAATTATAAAGAAATAGTAATCAACTCGTATTCCGATTATTTCAATTACTTGAAAAACGAACTGTTTTCGTTGCATATCGAAAACTATTTCTATGGCTTGATATTGATTTCTTTACTTGTTTTTATTCTTGAAATTGTGTTTCCCTGGAGAAAGAACCAACCCATTATTAGAAAAGATTTTTGGCTCGATATTTTTTATATGTTTTTCAATTTCTTTTTATTAAATCTGATTGTTTTAATAGCACTTTCCAACGTAACGGAACAATTGTTTACTGAATTTTTATCACTATTTAATTTAAAGCCAACTTCGTTTCAGCTTCTCGATTTATCACATTATCCGAAAGTCGTTTCACTTTTAATTTTCTTTTTGGTTTCAGATTTTATACAATGGATAACACACCGAATGTTGCATCGTGTTCCTTTATTTTGGAATTTTCACAAAGTGCATCATTCCGTCAAACAAATGGGATTTGCTGCTCACTTGCGCTATCATTGGATGGAACCTGTAATTTACAAATCGTTGTTATACATTCCGTTAGCCATTATTGGAGGTTTTAGTATTCAAGATGTATTTATTGTTCACTTTTTTGCCATAACCATCGGACATTTAAATCACGCTAATTTGGGTTGGGATTACGGATTTTTAAAATACATTTTTAACAATCCAAAGATGCACATTTGGCATCATAGTAAACAGATGCCAAATAAATATGGAATGAATTTCGGAATTACGCTAAGTGTTTGGGATTATATTTTTAAAACCAATTATATTCCAACTGACGGTCGCGATATAGAACTGGGATTTGAAGGGGATGAAAAATTCCCTAAAGATTTTATACATCAAGAAGCGTATCCATTAAAATTTTAAACATGAAAAAAATAATTCTTTTATTGTTGCTATCCGCTTCAAGCTATGCACAAAATTTCGATTATAAAAGCTATGACAAGTTTTTAAGTACTTATGTTTCTGAAAAAGGAAACGTAAATTACAATAAAATCAAAACCAATAAATCTGAATTGGATGCTATTATCAAACAATTTGAGAAAACGCAACCCAATGATCAATGGTCTCGTGACGAAAAAATTGCTTACTTTATTAATTCTTACAATATCTATACGTTAAAAATTGTAACCGATAATTATCCTCTAAAAAGCATTAAAGACATTCCTAGCGTTTGGGACAAAAAATTTATTCCGTCCGGAAAAGAGAAAATTTCTTTAGGTGATATTGAACATAAAATTCTACGAAAAATGAATGAACCGCGAATTCATTTTGCAATCAATTGTGCTTCATTTTCGTGTCCAAATTTATTGAATGAAGCCTATTTACCAAAAACTTTGGATAATCAATTAGAAGTAGCTGCAAAAGCATTTGTTAACGATAAAACAAAAAACACAATTACTGCATCGGAAATAAAAATATCAGAAATATTCAATTGGTTTGGCGAAGATTTTAAAACAAAAAAAACATCCGTTATTGAGTTTATCAACAACTATTCGATGGTAAAAATTGATAAAAAAGCAAAAATAAAATATCTAGATTACAATTGGAGTTTGAACAATTAATGAAGATTTCGATTATAATTCCGGTTCTTAATGAAGGAAATATCATTGCTAAATTGCTAGATTATTTACTTAAAATTCAAAATCCAAAATTCACAAAAGAAATAATTGTCGTCGATGGCGGAAGTACTGATGCAACTCTAGAAGTTTTAAAAACCTATCCTACGGTAAAAGTGATTCATTCACAAAAAGGAAGAGCAATTCAAATGAATGCTGGTGCAAAATTTTCTACTTCCTATATTTTATATTTTTTGCATTGCGATACCTTTCCTCCAAAAGATTTTGATGTTGAAATTAGTGCTAAAGTCCAAAATAAATATCCTTCGGGCTGCTTCAAAATGAAATTTGATAGTAATCATATTGTTTTAAAAGTATCGCAATGGTTTACGCAATTCAATCATAAATCCTGTCGTGGCGGCGATCAATCGCTGTTTGTTGTACGAAATTTATTCGATAAACTAAATGGTTTTAATGAAAATATAACCATTTATGAAGACAACGAATTCATTGGTAGATTATACAAAAATTCAACATTTACTATAATCCAAAAAACGGTGATAACTTCTGCTAGAAAATACCATAAAAATGGTGTTTGGAAATTACAATTTCATTTCATAATAATTCATTTACTAAACTACATGGGATTCAGCAATAGTTCAATACAAAAATATTATTCCAAAAATATTAACAATTAATAGCATTTTTTTTTTAAAAAGCTAATAAAACCCTATTTTTGTTAAAAAATCTACTGCTATGTAATTTTTTGGACTTTCTAGCGAGTATTTATTAGTTTTTAATTAAATATAGATTCTGCATATAGCATTTATCAAAAACGATTGATAAAAATATAATCCTATTTTTTTTGTTTAAAGAGAAAGTGTAATCTATTATTAGATTGCACTTTCTTAATTTTTAGAATAATAGTTTTTTACAATTTTTTCGGATGGTTTATTCTGAACGGTATAATCACTATCACCACTTCCTCCTGCTTCATTATGATTATCATACCATTTCCACAAAAAACCGCCTGCAAACCAATCTTCTTTCCAAAATTGATTAAAAATAGCTATTAACGCATTTTCCTGACCTTTAAAATTTACAGTTCTACTTTTAGAATGATCCCATGGTTCTAGGGTTGCGAAATCTTTACTTTGGTACCCATATTCTGTAAAAAGAATTTTTTTATTGTATTTTTTTGACAACAATCGCATTTCTTTTTTTAAAGGTTGCCATGAAGTTTCTAGTGATTTAATTGTAGGTGTTTTACCAGTATCTAAAGGAAAATAAGCATCAATACCTATATAATCTAGCGAAGCTATAAATGGAACTGATTTATAAGTATCCCAATTCTCTGCATAGGTTATTTTACCTTTATAAATTTTTTTAATTTTTGAAATCATATTAATCCAATACTTTGGTCGAGCAATTACAAACGAATTCATTTCAGTTCCAACGCAAAATAATTCACATTTAGTTGTTTGAGCAATCTTAGCATAAAAAAGAATGTAATTTTCGTAATTATCTTCTAATGCTTTCCATTCTTTTTCAGACTTCATTTTAATTCGTCCAGTAAATCCGCCTTTGGGAATCCAAATTTGAGGTTTAAGCATTATTTTAATATTCTTTTGCTTGAACATCTTCGTTGTTTTTTCTATTCCTTCTTTTCGTTCATTAATCCATTGACGTTCACTATTAAAAATCAATAAGTGATCGCTTTCTGTTTTCATAAAAGCGAAAGGCATCAAAGTAACCCAATTGGCGTTTATAGTAATTAGAGGTTCTATTGCATCGATTGTAACTTCTCTATCCGATGCTACAAAACTAATTCCGTTAATTTTCTTTTGAGCATTAGTTGAGAAGCCAATAAAGAGAAGCACAATGAAAGTCTTTTTCATAATTATTTTTTAAAAATACTGTCCAATTCCAAAAACAATTCCATTTGAAGCATTTTTAGTTATACCATATCCATAATCTATTCTAAAGGTGGCGTTAAATATGGTTTTATGGATAAATCGCAACCCTAAACCAGGGTAAATACGAATATTTTTGTTGTCATAAAAGTCGCTAAAATTACCACCTGCCTGTCGCCAAGTTCCAGCATCTATAAAGGCATTTCCTTGTAGCACAAACCAATTTTTTTCATAAAGCGTTTTTCTAAATTCTGTGTTTAGTACAATTGTACCAGTACCACGATCAATTATATTCCCAACGCCTCTAACATTCACATTATTATCAACCGAAAAAGGCGCAAAAGGAGTAACTTCGTTTGTAGACAAACCTACTCGTAATCTACTAGCCCAATTCCCTTTATTACCAACTCTTTTGAAATAAGATAAATCATTCCAGCCAATATAAAATCTATCTTGCAACAGACCTGAATTCTCGACAACCTGAAAGAAACATGAATTTCTAAAACCTTTCACCAAATAGTAGTCATAGGTTAAATTGTCGAACAAGTAACTGGATTTAAATAAATACTTGTCGATATTTAATGATAAAGGAACATCAGCTCTAGTACCTCCGTCCTTATATTGGTAATCCTCATTAAAAATGGAAAAGCCAAGTTTAATTGAATTTCTGTAATCCAAACGATATACACCAAGCAATTCTGCAGAAGTATTTATATATTGGTAATTCGCTTTTTGTCCTTCAAAAAAAATAGGTTCGATACTTCCTAACTTTTGCACATTGGCTTCAAGTCCAAATTTGGTACTAAATAAAAAAGGAGATGAATAATTAAATCCAAATGAAGAAACACCGTTATATTGATAAAATCCTCCAATGGTATTATTTCTCCCCAAAAAATTATAATCAGACAATCCTATCCTGTATGCCGTAGTAATATCGGTAGTCCATAAAGCGAGATTAGGAATAATACTAAAATCTTCTACAATTAAAAAGACAACAACATAATTACCCAAAATATTGGTCTTTACTTCATAAATAACTTTAGAAATACCATTCAATCTTGTAAGCGCATCAACATCATTATTTAACTGTAAAGTATCAACAGTTGCATTTACTTTGGTTTGAATAAAGTTGGTCATAAATTTCTCATTCATTTTTTTAACTCCCTTCCATTCAATTCGCTCAACATTGTTTGTTTGTGAATGTCCTTTAATAAAGGAAAATAAAAAGACCATTAAAAAGAGTAACTTCACAATTTAATTTTTTATCAATTCAAATATCGCAAGAATTATTCACAAAACTAATCAATTGAAATATATTTCGATATTATTCAATGGCTTAGGAGGATAAATCTAAATAAAAAGTAAAAATAGAACAGAAATGATATGATTTTAGTGTAAATGTAAAGTACATGACAAATCAAACTTTTATAACAACGTAATTTTACTAAAAATAATAACACACAAATTATGGTAAAGTATATTTCTATTCTGTTTTTTTTCATGGCTACTTCTAGTAACGCGCAAAACATCAGTACTTTTTTTTCAAAAACAGATGCTTTTTTAAAGAAAAATGTTTCCAATGGTAAAGTGGATTATCAATCCATTAAAAGTGATCCGGGTTCATTAAATGATATTTTAGAGATAGCTTCCAAAATAGATCTATCTAAAGAAAATGCAACCAATTCAAAAGCATTTTGGATTAATGCCTACAATTTATCCCTTATTAAAGGTGTCGTAACTAAATATCCTGTAAAAGCACCGACGGATATTGCAGGATTATTTGATAAAACTACTTATACAATAGCAGAAAAAAAATACACGCTTAATGATATTGAGAACAAAATGTTACGCGAAAAATATAATGATGCAAGAGTTCATTTTGTTTTAGTTTGTGGCGCAATTGGTTGTCCGCCTATCATAAATGTTGCTTATTTGCCGGAAACTTTAGACGCGCAATTGAATAAACAAACAAAAATTGCATTAAACAATCCAAATTTTATTAAAGTAAATAGTGGTTCAAAAAAAGTAGCACTTTCGCAAATATTTGAATGGTATAAAAATGATTTTATTTCTAAAGGAAAAAATGAAATTGATTTTATTAATCAATACAGAGAAGATAAAATTGATGCAACATTTAAAACGTCTTATTATCCGTATGACTGGACTTTAAATAAAAAATAAAACTTACTAATCCATTTTAAAAACAAAAACAATGAAAAAAATATTCTTAACCCTATCATTATTGCTAAGTTTCGCTGCTTTTTCTCAACAAGATAGCGTTGCAGTAGAGCAATCTAACATTCAAAATTATACGCCTTCTAAACTTTTAGAAAAAGGAAAATGGGATATCAAATGGTTTAATAATTTATATACTCAAACCCGAGCTGAAAGTAATGGAATAACTAGCGATGTACCTCGATCAAATTTCTTTACTACATCTTTAGAGGTTTTTACGGGAGTTTCAAACAATAAAAAAATAAACGCAGGCTTAATAGTCGAATACCGTTCTAATTCTTTTGGAGGTGAAAGTACCACAAGCGTTTTTAGTTTTAATAATGAAGTTGGAAAATCAAGAACTGGATTATCACATATTGCACCATCGGTAAAAATTGCACCTTTTAATGGTTTACCGCGTTTCTCCATTCAAAGTTCATTCTTTATTCCAGTTTTTGACAAGGAAACCGATAAAAACGGTTATCTAGCACAAAACAGTTATATATGGCAAAATCGTTTTTTTTACGATTATACCTTCCCAGGAAAGAAGTTCCAGTTATTTTCTGAAATAGGAACGCGATTATTCTTTGGTGAAAAATCTGTAAATGCAGATAATACATTCAATGAGAATGGAGGTTTTGCAAACAATAGTCTAGAAATGGCACCGGGAGTTTTCTTAAGTTATTTTCCAACAAATAAATTTACTATTTTAGGATTTGTACAACATGCCCAACTAATAGATTTAGGAAATGATTTTTCACAGAACTATTCAGCGTTAGGTATGGGAGCAAAATACCAATTGACTAAGGTTTTAAATGTTGAAACGTTATATAGCAAGTTTGTTCGAGGTAATGATACTGGTTTAGGGCAATCGTATAACGTAGGCTTAAGATTTATTTTTTAATAACATTTTTTTTGACTACTATTCTTTGTAAATTGTAAACAAATCTTTAACAATAAATTAATACAGTAAAGTATGGAACATATTGTAATTATTGGGAATGGAATTTCCGGTGTCACAGCTGCAAGACATATTAGAAAACAATCGGACAAGAAAATTACAATTATTTCTGCTGAAAGTGAATATTTCTTTTCTAGAACAGCATTGATGTATGTTTATATGGGTCATATGAAATTTGAACATACACAACCTTACGAAAATGATTTTTGGAAAAAAAATAAAATTGATTTGGTAACTGGTTTAGTTGTTCAATTAAATGCTAAATTGAAAACACTTATTTTAGACGATGATACCATCATAACTTTTGATAAATTAATCATTGCTACCGGATCTAAACCCAATAAATTTGGTTGGCCAGGTCAAGATTTAAAAGGAGTAACTGGATTGTACCACAAAGATGACTTAGAAAATTTAGAAGAGTATTCAAAAACTGCTAAACGAGCTGTTATTGTTGGAGGCGGATTAATTGGAATTGAACTTGCCGAGATGTTACGTTCCCGAAATATTGAAGTTACTTTCTTAGTTCGTGAAAAGAGTTTTTGGGGAGGCGTATTGCCTTTTGGTGAAAGTCAAATGATAAATAGACATATTGCTGAACATCACATTGATTTAAGATTAGAAACTGGATTACTCAAAATTCTATCCGATGAAAATGGGAATGCTAGAGCTATTGTAACTGACAAAAACGAAACTATAGATTGTCAAATTGTAGGTTTAACGGCAGGTGTCACTCCAAATATTGATTTTTTAAAAGATTCAGGAATTGAATTAGGTCGTGGAGTAAAAGTCAACCGCTTTTTAGAAACAAATATAAAAGACATTTTTGCTATTGGCGATTGCGCCGAGCAACATGAAGCCATTGGTTTACGTCGTTCAATAGAAGCCGTTTGGTATACTGGCAGAATGATGGGTGAAGCATTAGCACAAACCATTTGCGGTAAACCAACTCAATATAATCCTGGACATTGGTTTAATTCAGCTAAATTTTTAGACATAGAATATCAAACTTACGGTTGGGTTTTTGCCAAACCTTTAGAAAACGAAGCTCAAGCCTATTGGGAATATAAAGACGGCAAAAAATCCATTAGAGTTTCTTATGATAAAAACACTAATGAATTTTTAGGAATAAATACATTTGGAATACGAATGCGTCATGAGTTTTTTGATAAAGTTTTGACAGATAAAAAAACAGTAGAATATGTTATAGAACATTTAAAAAAAGCCAACTTCGATCCAGAATTTTTTACCTCACATTTTGATGAAATAAAGAGCACCTTAACACAACAACTAATCGAATTTAAATCTGCCTAACTATGAGTCAATTAGATAAAAACTTATCATTAGCTGCACACAATAGCAACTCTTTAAATATATCCCAAAAAATAGGTTTAGCACTAGGTTTCATCGGATTATTTATTTTGCTATTAGCATTTTTCAATGTTTCATTTCCAAATAAACGACTTTGGTTATTCATTTCAATTACTGGAATTCTAAGTGGTACTATTCTATACGCAAATACAACATATTTATCTAAACCAAAAGGAATTAGCAACAATGGTGTTTATCATAAAAGTATTTCAAATAAAGGGGTTATCGCTTGGATTATTGGTATTGTTTTAACCTCTTTTTATGTTGCATTATATTGGTTTCCAAAATATTTAGGATTAGGAGAAAACGGTGCTACTAATTCTGGTATAGTAGGATTTTTTGATCCCTTGAGCTTGGCTTTAAATGGTAAAATTGCCAGTCAATGGTTTGTTTATGGAACATTGTACACCATCGCAATTTTAGGCTTAGGATATAAATTTATTTTAAAATACCGACACAACAAATACCAATTGGTTCGTACCATTTCAGTAATGTTTTTTCAATTGGGATTTGCATTTTTAATTCCTGAAATACTCGAAAAATTAAATCCTGAAAAAGCCTATTTTGCAAAAGATTTAAAAAATATGTGGCCTTTGAATTATTATTTCTTTAATGATTGGCATCTAAAAAATTTATTAAATGGTGGAAACCTTGGGTTGTTTATGCTATTATTTGGTATTTCAATGATATTTATAATCTCACCAATATTAACTTATTTTTATGGCAAACGTTGGTACTGTTCTTGGGTTTGTGGTTGTGGAGGTTTAGCTGAAACTGCTGGTGATAGTTTTCGACATTTATCTAATTCATCTCAAAAAGCTTGGAAGTTTGAGCGCTGGTCTATTCATATTGTATTAGCTTTATCTTTCATCATGACTATCGCAGTTGTGTTTACTTTTTTGAATGATAATCCTGATTTGAGTTTCATTACCAAAAATCAATTTATATACGGAATTGTTGGTTTTCTAGTTGTTTTTACTGGAGTTTTATTTATTTTCAAACGCAATGATTTAGATACAGATGCCAAATTTACTATTGGAACATTAATAGCAATTATAATTTCTTCATTGATGATTAATTTCTTTTCAGGAAATACAAATATACTTTTTATTGATAGTTTCAAATTAAGAGAATGGTACGGATTTGCTATTGGTTCGGCATTTTCTGGAGTAATTGGAGTTGGCTTCTACCCTATTTTAGGAAACCGTGTTTGGTGTCGATTTGGTTGTCCGATGGCGGCAATATTAGGATTGCAGCAACGTTTGTTCTCAAAATTTAGAATTACAACTAATGGCGGACAATGTATTTCTTGTGGGAATTGCACCACGCATTGCGAAATGGGAATTGATGTACGTAGTTATGCGCAAAAAGGAGAAAATATTGTTCGTTCTTCGTGTGTTGGTTGCGGAATTTGCTCAGCAGTTTGTCCGCGTGGTGTTTTAAAATTAGAAAACGCTTCCGAAAAAGGAAGAATCAATGCTAATGATATTCTTTTAGGAAATGATGTGAATTTATTGGATTTGATAAATCAGAAATAATGAGAAAAGTATTCATACTAATGATTTTGCTAGTTTTAAATTCTTGTTCAAAAAAAGAAGATGAAACTACTTGTTTGCCTTTGCCAAATAACATTGACATCAATATTGTTGATAAAATTTCAGGCGAAAATGTTTTTACAATCGGAATGTTTACACAAAACCAATTGCAAATAGTTACAAATCCTGCAAACCAATTTCCAGTGAATTTTTATCAAGAAGGACAACAAAATATTTTTACAATTTTTCCAATAAATACGGAAGGAATAATAAATTTCTCAATTATTTTGAATAATGAAATTACAATCCCTTTGAAAGGAAAAATTATAATAAATAACGGTTGCGGAACTAATTATTATTTTGAGAGTATAACTTCTGAAAATGCTAATTATTTAGTTGAAAAAAGTGGGACAAATGTGAAGATAAGAATTTAGTACTAAAAATAAATCATTAACGATAAAAATATATTATGAAAACAAGAAAGAAAATTATTTTAATGTTTTATACAATAGTATCCATTTTTTATGGGTGTGACAAACAAGATTCTGAGAAAGAACAATTGATTATTAATCTAGAAGAAACATTTAATGAAGATTTAGTTAAAATTAATATCGACAATAAAACCGTTTTTTCAGAAACAGTAAATACCAATCACAGTCTTGGTCTTGCTAAAGGAATCCTATTAGATTATCCATTAGGAGATACTGAACTAACAATTAGCATTGGAAATGTTGTAAAAAAAGTTCAATTTGTTCACAAAAAAAATAGATATATTACTATTGGTTTTGATAAAAGTAATTCTGAAATAAATATAAATTATCCGGTCGTTCGACCTTTATATGATTAATTGTTTTCTTATGATTTTAAAATTATTTTCAATTTTTATATTTATAACAACATTCGTAACTTTCGATTCCAAAATCTATATAAAAAATTATTATCCCAACGGAAAACTAAAAGAAGAAGGCTGGATGCTCAATAATCAAAAAACAGATTATTGGTTCTATTATTTCGAAAATGGTTTAAAAAAAGAAGAAGGTCATTATAAAAATAATCAAAAAACAAATTGGTGGATTTTTTATGACGAAAAGCAAACGATTATTAAAAAAAGTGAATTTATAAACGATAGAATGAATGGACTTTCAATAATATATTCCAAAGGAGAAATTGCAAAAGCCGAAAAATATAGTAATGGAAAAAAAATAAAAACTTGGACAAATTTATCCGAGTTTAAAAAAGACAACAATTTTTAATGAGTATTATAAAAGTAATTATTCCCGCCTATAACGAAGAAAAAGCAATTGCCAAAGTGATTGCTGAAATTCCATCCAATGTTGATGAAATAATTGTTGTTAGTAACAATTCTACTGATAAAACTGAGCAAGTAGCCAAAAATGCTGGAGCTACAGTACTTTCTGAACACAGAAAAGGATATGGATTTGCTTGCTTAAAAGGAATGGAGTATATTTCAAAATTAGAAGAAAAACCAGATATTATAGTTTTTTTAGATGGCGATTATTCTGATTATCCTAATGAATTGACAAAATTAATTGAACCAATAGTTAATCAAAATATCGATTTTGCAATTGGAGCTAGAGTTGCAAACTTACGCGAAAAGGGTTCGATGACACCACAACAAGTGTTTGGAAACTGGTTGGCAACATTTTTAATGAAAGTGTTTTTTGGAGCAAAATTCACCGATTTAGGTCCGTTTCGGGCAATTAAATATGAAAAACTACTGCAACTTAAAATGGAAGATAGAACCTATGGTTGGACTGTAGAAATGCAGTTGAAAGTGCTGAAACAAAAAATGACTTATGTTGAAATTCCGGTTCGTTATAAAAACCGAATTGGTGTTTCAAAGGTTTCCGGTACAGTCAAAGGAACCGTAATGGCTGGTGTAAAAATTATTGGTTGGATTGTAAAATATACGTTTAAAAAATAAAATGATTTTAGTTCTTTCATACCTCGTTCTCTTTATTTACAGTATTGCCATTCTATTGATTTTTTTCTATAGTTTGGCCCAATTTAACTTGCTTTTAAATTATCTGAAAAGTAAAAAAACGAAACAATTTATAGAAAAATTCGATTTTTCAAACCCCAACGAAATCCCACTAGTTACGATACAATTACCTATTTATAATGAAAAATATGTTATAGAACGATTATTAGAAAATATTGTAGAGTTAGAATATCCAAAAGATAAACTCGAAATTCAAGTTTTAGATGACAGTACAGATGACAGTGTTTTGTTAACAAAAAAACTAGTTACAAAATACGCAAATCAAGGCATCGATATAAAACATATTACTCGACAAATTAGAACTGGTTTTAAAGCTGGTGCTTTAAAAGAAGGTTTGGTAACGGCTAAAGGAGAATTCATTGCCATTTTTGACGCCGATTTTTTGCCAAAACCCGATTGGTTACTCAAAACTATTCCGAATTTCAAGAACTCAAAAATAGGTGTAGTTCAAACACGTTGGGGACATATAAACCGAAACTATTCCATTTTAACTAAAATACAAGGTTTTGCACTCGATGCCCATTTTACGTTAGAGCAAACTGGCAGAAACTCAAAACAACATTGTATTAACTTTAATGGAACTGCAGGAGTTTGGAGAAAATCATGTATTATCGATGCGGGTAATTGGGAAAGTGATACCTTGACAGAAGATTTAGATTTGAGCTACCGAGCACAACTCAAAAATTGGAAATTTATTTATTTAGAAGATGTTGAAACACCTGCAGAATTACCAGCAATCATTAGTGCTGCTCGTTCACAACAATTTAGATGGAATAAAGGTGGTGCCGAAAATTTTGTTAAAATGGCTTCCAAAGTAATGGCATCTAATACTATTTCAAGAAAAACAAAATTCCACGGATTACTACATTTACTAAATAGTTCCATGTTTTTGTGTATTTTTATAATGGCAGTTTTAAGCGTACCGATGCTATTTGTAAAGAACTATTTTAGTCACATTGGCTGGTATTTTGATATTATGGTTTTCTTTATTATAACTTCAATAATTTTCTTTATTTGTTATTGGTTTACTTATAAAAACATTCAAGGTGGAGGTTTTATAAATTTTTTAAAATATATAAGAATGTTTTTTACCTTTTATGCAATAGCAATGGGGTTTTCATTCCAGAATTCAATTGCTGTTTTAGAAGGATTATTAGGAAAAAAAAGTGAATTTATTCGAACTCCGAAGTTCAATATTGAAACCTTAAAAGACAAATGGAAAGAGAATATTTACATTTCTAAAACCATTTCTAAGAATACCATTATGGAAGGTTTACTGGTCTTGTATTTCCTTTTTGGTTTGTATAGTGGTTTTAAATTGAACGATTTTGGATTATTCCCTTTTCATTTAATGCTGTTTTTTGGTTTTAGTTACGTTTTTGTTCAATCGTTAAAAACAAACTAAATTGAATGCTTTTCTTTTCAAATATCAATTTTATTTTGCAACAGTTTGCTGTATAGTTGTTTACTTCATTTTAGGATATCTTTTTGATAGAGAACAGTTTTATTTGCTCTTGCTTTTATATTCTGCAGCTTTTATTGGATTGATTGCTTTAATGAATACAGAAGAATATGAAAAGACCTTTTTCAAAGTAGGTGTTTTATTTCGTATCCTGCTTTTATTTTCTACTCCGGCTTTATCTCAAGATTTTTACCGATTTATTTGGGATGGACATGCTATTTTATCAGGAATTAATCCCTATCAATACAAGCCAGAAGTTATTATAAACACGATTATCTCTTTTCCAAACGCTGATTATTTATATGATAAAATGGGAAGTTTAAGCGCTTCTCATTTTTCAAATTATCCTCCAATTAATCAATTGTTTTTTGCGATTGCAGCTTTTATAGGTGGAAAGTCTATAATTATTTCAACAATCGTTTTGCGAATGATAATTATTTTAGCCGACATAGGAGTTTATCATTACGGAAGAAAAATATTAGTTCACTTCAACAAAAACACCGAAAATATTTTTTGGTATTTTTTAAATCCGTTAGTTATTTTAGAACTCACAGGAAATTTGCATTTTGAAGGCGTTATGTTGTTTTTTCTTGTAGTTGGGTTTTATTATCTACTAACAAAAAAATGGATAATTGCAGCTGTTTTTATTGCCCTATCAATATCTGTAAAATTGTTGCCATTACTTCTTTTACCTTTGTTCTTAAACTATTTAGGATATATAAAAAGTGTTCTCTTTTATACTATAATAATTGGTTTGAACGTGCTTTTTTTTCTACCATTTTTAAATTCAACATTAATTGCCAATTATGCTGAAACCATATCACTTTGGTTTACTAATTTTGAGTTTAATGGCAGTATATATTATGTTGCCAGAGAAATCGGATTTAATGTAAAAGGATATAATATCATTCATACTATAGGAAAAATAACTCCAATACTCACAATTGTAATTGTTCTATTTTTTGCTCTAATAAAAAAAAATAAATCTGTCGATAGCATCATAACGAACGCATTAGTAATCATTACATTATATTTGTTTATTTCAACAACTGTACATCCATGGTACGTTGTTAATTTAGTTTTGTTAGGTGCTTTTACAAATTTTAAGTATACCATAGTATGGAGTTTTACAATCATTTTTAGTTATTATGCTTACAGTAATTTTCCTTTTAAAGAGAACCTGTTTTTAATAGCGCTCGAATATCTCATTGTTTTTTCGGTTTTTATATATGAAATAAAAAAGCATCGCATTTTATCACGAGTCCCTAAGACTTTATAACAATTACTTGATTATGAAAAACATTTTGTTAGTCTTACTTTTTATTGTTGCAGGTTGTACAAATAAAAATGAAACTCCTCCAATTATTCAGCAAATATGTTCTTCAGAATTTTGTTCAGAAAATGGAGCGAAAGAATTAATTAATTTGTATGAGGATGATAATATGACAAACGAGACAATGACTTTTAAAATAAATTGTATCGTTGCAACAAATAAAAAAGTTGATTTTAAATTCCAAAAAAAGATTAAAGATTTAAATAATGTATTTACTAAAGGAAAAATAAAATTCATAGTCAATTCAGAAATTTCAATAAGTCCACAAAAACTAACGATTGATCAAATTGCTGAAAAAGAAGGAATATTTACCCAATTTAAACAGAATTTAAAGAAAGAAAAATCAATCAATATCATTATAGTGCCACATGGAAAATCCTTAAATGGTTTTACTTTGGTTTTGCCAGAGAAGTTTTTAAATTATCTAAATTTAGGTTACGAAACGATTTATATTAGTGATAAGGCTTGGTTTAATACATCGACTTTGCAACATGAATTAGGACATTTCTTCGGGTTACAACATACTTTTGGCGAATTGACTAATGAGAATTCAACTTTAGAAAAGCCAAACGGAACAAATTGCAAAGAGGAAGGCGATTTTATTTGTGATACGCCTTCTGATCCAAATGGCAAAACTGATGCCTATTGCAACTATGTCAAATCGATTAATAAAAATGGAGAAGTGTATAGTCCCAAAGTAAATAATTACATGAGTTATTATCCTAACAAATGCAAAAATGAATTTACGAATGGACAATATAAAGCTATGAATTTATTTGCTAAAGAATACCGTAGCTATCTTATCTATTGAGTATCCTGTGCATTGCTGTATGCTAATAATGAATGTAAATAATATATTCAAATCGAATAAAAGTTAAAGAACTGCCAATTTAGTCTATAATGTACATTACTTGACAATTCCCTCTCTCCAATCTTGATAAATTTGTCTTATAAATTTAAAAAAGATGAAAAAAATTAATTTAAAATTAGGTGCTCTGCTTTTATTTTCAATACTCTTTTTAACTTCATTTACGCGGTTAGAATCTAAAAAGACAAAAGCAATAGATGTTTATAGTTTAAATGATACTATAACAAAAACCAACAATCCGTATTACTCGAATACAAGCATTAAAAAGTTGAAGATTTCTGATGCTGAATGGAAGAAGGTACTGCCAGATGGTGTCTATGCAGTGTCAAGACATGCTGATACCGAACGTCCATTTAAAGGAAAATATTGCGACACTGATGAAAAAGGAACCTATTACTGCGCAGCTTGTGGATTCAAATTGTTTCGTTCAGAGGCAAAATTCTCTAGCCAATGCGATTGGCCAAGTTTTTTCGAGCAAGCCAATTCTAAAAGTGTAGTTTACAAAAATGACAATTCTCATGGTATGGAACGTACAGAAGCACTTTGTGGAAGATGTGACGGACACTTAGGACATCTTTTTAACGATGGTCTGGAATTAACTGGTAAAAGATACTGTATGAATTCGATTGCACTTGATTTTATCCCTGATAACAAAAAATAAATACTATGGAAAATTCAATTTATAAAACCATATTTATCACGTTGATAATAATGACATTCTTGGTTTTGTCAAGCTTTACAATGAAAGAATTTTTTGAAAACCAACAAGATAAGAAAGACCAAAATGGATTTGTAGTTTTAGAACTTTTTACCTCACAAGGTTGCAGCAGTTGTCCTCCAGCAGATGTCGTACTTGGTGAGTATGCTGCACAAGACAATCCCAACATCATTCCTTTAGCATTTCACGTTGATTATTGGAATTACATTGGTTGGAAAGATCCTTTTAGTAAAGCCGAATTTACTAATAGACAGCGTAACTATGCTTCATTACTTAACGCTCAAGGAAATTACACACCTCAATTAGTTATTAATGGGAAGCACGAATTAGTTGGTAGTTATAAAAATGAAATAAAAAACTTTGTAAAGGAAGAACTTGCCTTAAAAAACAAGTATACTATTAGTATAAAAAGTGCCATTATATATCAAAATGTATTGACAATTGATTATGAAACAGATGTTGCAGCAGCATCTAACATCGTAAATGTAGCATTAGTAAAGAAAAAAGAATTTACAAGTATTAAGAGAGGTGAAAACAGAGGATTAAATCAAACCAATTATAATATTGTATATGATTTTAAGAGTAATGCTATCAACACTAAATCTAACAATAAATCAAGCTTCAAATTTAATTCCGAATGGCAAAAAGCCGAATTTATTGCTGTTGCTTATGTTCAAAATACTAAAACAGGACAAATACTTACCGCTTCAAAAGCACTTATTAATTAATAAATAATTTAAAATAAAATGAAAAAAATCAAAATTTTAGCATACTCACTACTATTAATGAGTTTCTATAGTTGCAACACGAATGCACAAACTAAAAAATTATCTACAGAGCCAAAAGCTAATAAAGCCATTGCTGTTTTTGCAGAAGGATGTTTTTGGTGCAGTGAACACGTTTTCGAAGCAGTAGTCGGAGTAGAAGAAGTTACTTCTGGTTATACTGGTGGAACTACTAAAAATCCATCCTACGAACAAGTTGGAAGTCAAAGAACCGGACATGCAGAAGCGGTATTAGTTGTTTATGATCCAAAAATTGTCAGTTTTAGTCAGTTAGTTGATGTGTTTTTTGCATCTCAAGATCCAACAACTCCTAATCAACAAGGTCCAGATGTTGGTAGTGCGTATCGATCGATTGCTTTTTATAAAAATGAAACTGAAATGAAAATTATACAAAGTAAGATAAAAGAACTTACTGTCAATAATACGTTCACTGATCCTATTGTAACAGAAGTACTACCTGTGACTGACTTTTATGCAGCTGAAGACTATCATCAAAATTATGTGAAGCTAAATCAAAATAATTCTTACGTAAGAAATGTGTCAATACCAAGATACGAACTATTTAAAAAAACATATAAAGGAAAACTAAAATCTAAATCTTAAAAAAATGAAAACAATTTATCAAATCGCATTGCTTCCAATCCTATTCATTGTATTAATTTCTTGTATAGAGAAAAAAAACAGTAAATTTAAAGAATTAACACAAGCGGAACAAGAAGGATTATCACTTAGCGATACTTCACTAAAAAAAATCAAAAAAACTGATGCAGAATGGAAAAAGGTACTTACATCTAATCAATATCATATTTTGAGAGAACAAGGAACCGAAGCTCCATTTAAGAATGCCTATCATGATAACCACAAGAAAGGAAACTATTTTTGCGCAGGGTGTAAACTACCTTTGTTTAACTCCAAAACAAAATTTGATTCAGGAACTGGATGGCCAAGTTTTTATGCACCAATTGAAAAAAACAGAGTAATTGAAGTTATTGATGAAAGTCATGGAATGGTAAGAGGTGAAATTGTTTGTGCACGTTGTGAAGGACATTTAGGTCACGTTTTTAACGATGGTCCAAATCCAACTGGATTAAGATATTGTATGAACTCAGGTTCTTTGATCTTTTTAGCTGAAAATAAAAAGTAGAAATTTATTAAATGTAGTTGATTTGACAACTACCTGACAAAACACTATTTTAATCTAAACTACTTTTACAGTATTAAAATCAAAAACTAAACCAATGGAAAGCAAACTCAAAAACAAAAAAATACTTATTACAGCCGGACCAACTAGAGAATATTTAGATCCTGTTCGTTACATAACCAATGAGTCTAGTGGCAAAATGGGCTATGCAATTGCAGAAACGCTTCATGAATTAGGTGCTGATGTTTATCTTATAAGTGGTCCTGTCAATTTAACCACAACTTTACCAAAAGAAAAAATAACGTATGTTAAAACGGCTAACGAAATGTATCAAGAATGTCAAAAGCATTTTTACAGTACTAATATTGCAATTTTTTGCGCTGCAGTTGCAGATTATACGCCAAAGATTACTTCTGAAATTAAAATAAAAAAGATTGATGACGAATGTTCATTAGAACTAAAGAAAAACATAGATATTGCTTATGAATTTGGAAAAGTAAAAACACGATTTCAACAATCTATTGGTTTTGCATTAGAGACCAACGACATTTTGGCAAATTCAAAACTAAAATTAGAAAAGAAAAACTTCGACTTAATAGTGATGAATTCTCCAACACTTGATCAGGGTTTTGGTCACGATACAAACAAGATTTCTATTTTAAGTAAAGATATGTTTATTGATAACTTTGCATTAAAAACAAAAAAAGAAGTTGCCGTAGATATTGCAAATGCTATTATGGATTATTCTCGTGCATTTCAAAATTTAGTTGACTTAAGTTTTTAGGGCAAATAAGAAAATGAAAAGTTTGATTTTTTATTGGTTAGGATGATCATTAGAAAGTGCTTTTGTGTGTGAGATCAAAGGCACTTATCTAATGATTTTTCAAAAAAAAAAGAATAAAATAAACTAGAAAATACATTAAAAAAAGTGAAATGTGTTTTCTACTAACTAAAAAATAAACATGATGAAAATATTAAATTCTAAAATTCACGGAATAGTCGATTACTTATTTGTTCTATTCTTATTTGCATCACCAACTATTTTTGGGCTTCAAGAACGAGCAGAATTATTCACTTATCTATTAGGGACTGTTCATTTAATGGTAACATTTTGTACAAATTTTGAGTATGGTATAGTTCGAATTATACTTTTTAAGCATCATGGTTGGATTGAACTTATAGTTTCTTTCGCACTTGTAGGAGTAGCTTTTTACCTTGGCGAAGTTGAAAATGAATTATCTCGAAATTTTTATTTTGCTATAGCAATTTTGGTTTTTTTAACTTGGCTTATAACCGATTATAAAAGTGAAACAGAAAATGATTTCATTCGATATTGAAAATAGTAATTAAAAACAAAATAAAAATGATTGGTTGGTTAGTCATCAGAAAGCACTATTGCGTGTGAGTGCAAATGTGCTTTCGAAATGACTTTTACTTTAAATAAAATTCAATGAAAACATTAGTAATATCAGGTGGTGGCAGTAAAGGAGCTTTTGCAGGTGGAATTGCAGAATACCTCATCAATGACTGCTGCTCCAATTATGAAATGTTTGTAGGTTGTTCAACCGGAAGTTTGCTTTTACCTCACCTGGCTTTAGGAAAAATAAATAAGATAAAACAAATCTACACTTCTGTTTCTCAAGAAAGCATTTTTAGTATTTGTCCGTTCAAGATTAAAAAAACCAAAAGAGGTTTTGAAACTAAAATCAATCACTTTAATACATTACGAACTTTTTTAAAAGGAAGTCCTACTTTTGGTGAAAGTGAAAATTTGCGAACTTTAATTAAAGAAAGTATTACACAAGAAGAGTTTATATCACTTTCAACATTAGAGAAAAAATTAATATTCACGGTCTCAAATCTTACATTAGACAAAACAGAATACATACATTCTGATCAATGCAATTACAATGATTTTTGTGATTGGGCTTGGGCTTCTTGCAACTATACTCCTTTTATGAGTCTGTTCACTAAAAATGGCTTTCAATATGCAGATGGAGGTTTTGGAAATTTTATACCGATACTCTATGCAATCGAAAATGGAGCAACTGATATTGATGTGATTATTTTAGAAAATGAGGAATTAACTGATGTAAATTATAAAATAACCAATGCGTTTTCGCTACTTATTAGAACCTTTAAGTTTATGAACAATCAAAATTATTCTAAAGACATTGTAATTGGAAAATTAGTGGGTATGGGCAAAAAAGTAAATATTAATTTCTATTTCACTCCACGGCACTTAACAGAAAACCCATTGATTTTTGATTCTGAACAAATGACAAAATGGTGGAAAGAGGGTTACGAATTTGCAAAATCTAAAAAGCCAGTTAGTTTTTGCACCATTCCAAATTAATTGTTTTGTTAATTATGAAGATTAAATTAAAATCAGCTATAATTCTAGGAATTTTGTGCCTATTTTCTATAAATAGTAGTGCACAAGAAATTGTAAAACAGTTTACTCAAGAAAGCTATTCAATCCATAAGCTACAAGACTTAAAAAAAGAATTTGGCACAAATAAGATTATTCCAGCGGTTTATGAGACTCAAATTTTAATTGCACTTTCTTATTTTCCAGAACTTAAAAACACAACTATCGAGTTTCGAATAAAAAAAACCAACACTCCACTGTCATCAAGACCAAATTTACTCGGACTATTGCAATCTTCAAAAAAGAGAAAATACATTATAACAATAAGCGAAGCAAGCAATTCTAAATTAGAGCCAATTTTATTAAAGAACTTAAATTTTAATGCTCAAATAGGTGTACTCGGTCATGAATTATCTCATACTTCCGACTATATGAACAAGGGTTTTGGCAAAATGACAAACCTATTGTGGATTCAAATTTTTTCAAAAAAGCAAGTAGATAAGTTTGAAACAAGAACGGACCATATTTGTATAAATCACGGTCTAGGCTATCAATTATTAGATTGGAGTTCTACTGTGAGGAAAAATTTAAATATTGAATATTGGCGTGGAGCTGATAATTTGCAATATATGACCAAAAAAGAGCGGTATCTCAATCCAGAAACAATCACAAATATTCTAAAAACCAATCCTCTTTACAAACTTTCTGAAATTTATAATGCCTCTTCAGAAAAAAACTAAATCAAGATGACAACTAAAATTCAATTTACAAACAATCAAGGACACGTTTTAGCAGCCTTACTAGAATTACCAGATCAAGAACCAAAAGGCTATGCCATATTTGCTCACTGTTTTACATGCAATAAAAACCTAACAGCTGTAAGAAGTATTGGCAAAGCTTTAAACAGTAAAGGAATAGCCGTTTTTAGATTTGATTTTACGGGTTTAGGAGAAAGTGAAGGCGATTTTGCAGACACCAATTTCTCTTCTAATGTTGATGATATTATTGCTGCGGCAAATTATTTAGAGATGAATTATGAAGCTCCAAAAATATTAGTTGGGCATTCGCTCGGTGGTGCAGCAGTACTTTTTGCAACTAGCAAAATCAAATCAATAAAAGCAATTGCAACGATAGGAGCACCTGCAAATCCAGAGCATGTTTCACATATTTTCGAAAACAGTATAACCGAAATTGAAGGCAAAGGCGAAGCGGATATGGCTATTGGTGGTCGACCTTTCAAAATAAAACAGCAATTTTTAGACGATATCAGAAGCCAAAAACTGCAACATGCAGTTAAAGAATTACATGTGCCACTGCTAATCTTTCATTCACCTATTGATACCACTGTTGAAATTGGAAATGCCTCTAAAATTTATAAAGCAGCCAAACATCCAAAATCGTTTGTATCATTAGACAGAGCCGATCATTTACTTACAGATAGAGAAGATTCAGAATTTGTTGGATTAATGATTGCTTCTTGGTCTAATCGTTATTTATAAATTAAAAAGATGAACACTACAGAAATAATTAAAAAGCTAAAAGAATCACCTTTTTTTTCAAATTTTGAAAATGATGAACTTGAGCATTTGTCGACAATAGCAACCATCCAAAAAGTAGACCCAAGGACTATTGTCTTTTCAGAACGAACCCCAGCCAATTCCTTATTTATATTGACTAAAGGACACATTCATTTAATCTTTGATAATAAAAAAATAATTGATATTACTCAAGGTCAAGTTTTTGGTGATTGGGCAGTTGTCAATGATAATATGCGTATTGCTACAGCAAAAAGCACCATTCAAAGTGAAATCATTGAAATTGATGCTATTGCTATAAAAGAGTTTAAAATTGATCCCAAAATAGCCTACAAAATTGTACGTCAAATAGCCAATAATTTGGTTTCTCGTTTAGTCGTTCGCTCTCAAATTTCCTCTCATATTCTTATTGAAGAAGGCGAAACTCAGTTTATAGAATTTAAAAGTTCATTGCGTTGGAATGCACATACAAATAAAAAAGATGCTGATATCGAACTAGCATCAATTAAGACGATAGCTGGTTTTTTAAATGCAAAAGGAGGCGTTTTGTTTATTGGTGTTAGAGATGACGGCTCCATTTTAGGAATAAAGAATGATAGTTTTGAAAACGCAGATAAAATGATGTTACACCTCAATCATTTGATAACATCACGACTTGGAAAAGAAGCATCATCACATGTTCATTTATCTGTAGTTGAGATTAATAATCATTTAATATTACGAGTTGATTGTGATGCCAGTCATCAACCCATTTATGTTAAAACTGAAAAAGATGAATTGTTTTTTGTTCGGGTAAACAACTTAACACAATCATATTCACTAAAAAATGCAGTGGAATATATTAAAGAGCGATTTTAAACTCACATTATGGATAGAATTTTTGATTTTATTGGAGGTAATTTCGGAGAATGGGAAATAATTTCTATTAATACAATTGTTGGAAATCCAATTGAAAAAGCTTCTCATTTGAGGATTTTTCAAAGTATAATGGAAAAAGAAAATCAGGGTATTTGGACTTTAAAAGGTTTTCGAAGCAATCTTCGTTATACCGAAAAACACGAAAAGGAACAACTCACTGCAATTCAAGCTAATCTAGGAAGAAACGAAGCAACACTTGCCGCTTTGATTCCCATTCGGAAAAGTGCATTGTGGTGGGAATTAGCTCAAGATGAAAGAAGAAAAATTTTTGAAAATCAGTCGCATCATACCGAGATAGGATTGCAATACTTACCTGCCATTGCCAGAAGATTGTATCATTCTAGAGATATTGGTGAGCCTTTTGATTTCTTAACTTGGTTTGAATATGCTCCAGAACATGAAGTAGCTTTTGAAAAATTACTAGCACAACTTCGGGCTTCAGAAGAATGGAGTTACGTCGATAGGGAAATTGATATTCGATTAATAAAGGTTTAAAATAAAACAGCATTAATTTAAAGAAAATCGTCCATCACCTTGAGAATATTATCCATTTTATACCTTTTAAAACTGTCGCATCTTTGTACTGTCAATAATGACAAATAACTAATACATAAATTATAGAATAATGAAAAATTTAAAAACACTTTTAGCAGTAGCAATTATCGCATTATTTTCGAATGCAGTCGTTGCACAAACACAACCAGTTGACAAAAATAACTTAGCCATTGGCGGTTATGATGTAGTTTCTTATTTTACAGCTAATAAAGCTACAAAAGGAACAAAACAATTTACAGCAACAAATAACGGTGCTACGTATTATTTTGCCTCAGCAAAAAACCAAAAAGCTTTCAAGGCTAATCCAACACAATATTTACCACAATGCGATGGTTATTGTGCTTGGGGAGTTGCGGAAAAAAACGTAAAACTTTTAAAGTAGTAGATGGTAAATTGTATTTGTTTTTTAACGGAGATCTTGAAGGAAAACCATTCAACACATTAAACGAATGGAATAAAGATGAAAAGAAACAATTGAAAAACATTAATACATCCTGGACGAAATTGAAAAAAGCATAATTTATATTTGTTTGTTTAAATGTTATGTTTTGAAAAACCAATAATTAATTTTATTGGTTTTTTTATTGCAGTAAATTCTAACCTTAGATGGTATAACTTACACCAAGAAAATTGTCCATCAACAAACGAATATTATCCATTTTTTAACTTAATAAGCTGTCGCATCTTTGTACTGTCAATAACGACAATCAATTTAAAATAAAAATATAATGACTACAACAACATTTTCAGTTCCAACAAGAGAACAAGTTTCAGAGAACAATCAAGTTATTTTTGATAACCTACAAAAAGCATTAGGTTTTGTCCCTAATCTGTATGCAACAATTGCCTATTCAAAAAATGGATTAGAAAAATACTTAGCCTATCAAAATGCTAAAACATCCCTTTCTAACAAAGAAAAAGAAGCGGTTAACTTAATCGTGAGCCAAGTTAACAACTGTATTTATTGTCTAAGCGCCCATACCGTAATTGGAAAAATGAATGGTTTTTCAGACGAGCAATTATTAGATATTAGAAAAGCAAAAAGCACAGATCCTAAATTGGATGCCTTAGTAAAATTGGCCGCCGAAATTACCCAAACTAAAGGAAATGCTAATTCAGATATCGTGGACGCTTTTTTTGCGCAAGGATATACTGACGAAAATTTAGTGGATTTGATTTTACAAGTAAGTGATAAAACGGCAATGAACTATTTACACAATCTAACTCAAATTGAAGTAGATTTCCCTTTAGCTCCAAGCTTATAATTATTTCACCATAATTTTACTGCTAAATTTGAGGATAGTTTACTGTCCTCAAATTTTGCATTTATACCAATTTATAATGGAACAACTTTTACGCGATATTAGAAATTGTAAAATTTGCAAAGCACATTTACCGTGCGAGCCAAAACCAATACTTACTGTTCATTCCAAAAGTAGAATACTATTGATAGGTCAGGCACCTGGAACTAAAGTTCAAAACTCTGGTATTCCGTGGGATGATGCTAGTGGAAAAGAATTGAGAAGATGGTTAGATGTTACAAACGAACAATTTTATGACACCAAATTATTTGGTATTATGCCTATGGGTTTCTGTTTTCCAGGAATCGGAAAATCAGGCGATTTGCCTCCAAGACCGGAATGCGCTCCGCTTTGGCATCATCAAGTTTTAGAAAAGTTGCCAGAAGTGAAATTAATTATTCTCATTGGAAGTTATGCACAAAAATATTATTTAAAAAATGCTTTCCCAACCTTGACCGAGAATGTGCAACATTTTGAAAAGTTTCTTCCTAATTACTTTCCGTTAGTGCATCCATCGCCACGAAATAAAATTTGGCAAAAACGAAATCCATGGTTTGAAGAACTAGTCGTTCCTAGTTTAAGAACTAAGATTTATGAAATTTTATATAAATGAAAATTGTCCATTACGAAACGATTTTTGTCCATCTGATTAATTATAATTTAATCGCAAATTTGTACTGTCTAAAAGAACTTAAAAAACATAATAATGAAAAAAAGAATAGCAATAAATGGTTTCGGAAGAATTGGCAGAGCTTCTTTAAAAGTAATACTTGAAAACCCAGAAGAGTTAGAATTGGTAGCCGTAAACGACCTTATGTCGATTGAAAATGCGAAGTATCTATTAAAATACGATACCGTTTATGGGAAATATGAAAATGAGATTCAATTAAAAGAAGATGGGCTACTAATTGGTGACAATAAGATAATTTACTTATCGGAGAAAGATCCAGAAAAATTGCCTTGGCACGATTTAAATATTGATATTGTAATTGAAAGCACTGGTTTTTTTACCAACGAAACGGATGCTCAAAAACACATTACAGCAGGAGCAAAAACGGTTGTCATTTCTGGACCAACCAAAGACACACCAACAATTGTTCACGGTGTAAATACGGAAGATGGTAAAGTTTCCATCTTTTCATGCGCCAGTTGTACAACCAATAATGTCAGTCCGGTAATAGAAATTTTGGGAAGAAGATTAGGTGTAAAAAAAGCCATTCTAAATACGATCCATGCTTATACCGCTTCTCAAACATTAGTTGATGCTCCCAATAAAAGAGAACCTCGAATGGGAAGAACAGCGGGTCATAACATAGCGCCAGCTTCTACAGGTGCTGCTATTGCAACAACTAAAGTATTACCAGAATATGCAGGAAAATTTGATGGAGTGGCCATCAGGGTTCCTATTCCTGTAGGATCCATTTCAGACATTACTTTCGTAGCAGAACGAGTAACAACTTCAGAAGAAATTAATCAAATATTACAAGAGGAATCGCAAACAGAAAGATACTTAAAAGTTGTGGCTGTGACAGATGAACCTTTAGTATCTTCGGACATCATTAAAAGTCCATTTGCTGCTACGGTTGATTTAGAAATGACACGTGTTGTTGATGGCGATTTAGTAAAAGTGATGATTTGGTACGATAACGAATGGGGTTTTACGAATCAAATGATACGACAAATCTTAGCTATATAATTTTAAAACTTATTAATTATGGAACAAAAACTTCCACCTCCACCATTCACTATGGAAACGGCGCTTCAAAAAGTGCAATTGGCAGAAGATGCCTGGAATAGTAAAGATCCCGAACGTATTGCATTGGCATACACCATCGATACCGAATGGCGCAACAGAACCGAATTTATTAATGGTCGTGAAGAAGTTAAAGCATTTTTAAATCGTAAATTTGAAAAAGAACTACACTACAAACTCAAAAAAGAACTTTGGGGTTTTCGCGAAAATCGAATGGCGGTACGTTTTGAATACGAATACCAAAATCATGACGGACAATGGTTTCGCGCCTACGGAAATGAATTGTGGGAATTTGACGAAAACGGTTTGATGCGCAAACGATTTGCTAGCATCAATGATTTGCCTATTGAAGAGAAAGACAGAAAATTAAAATAATCTTTAAATTAAGCCATTTGTAAAGTAGTTGACAAATGCCATTTTTATCTGGTATTAATTTAGCTAAAATTTAGTAAAAGATGAAAATTGAAATTGAAGACTATGTAGATGTTGATTACAACATACTTAAAGAAATGATTTTCGGATTATATCATGAAGATAGCAATACTTTTGAAGAAGATGTAATGACCGAAACCAAAATTAAAAGCACAGTTAACAGAAGTAAAACTAATCCAGAGCAAATAAAAATTAAAGTATTTAAAATAGAAAAAATCGTTGTTGGCTATGCGATACTGACATTCTTTTGGAGCAATGAATACAGTGGATTGGTTGTGGTCTTGGACGAGCTTTATATACATTCTGAGTACAGAAGTAAGGGAATTTCAACACATTTTATAAATCAATTATCTCAAAATAAAGACTATAAAATTATAGACTTGGAAGTTTTTAAAGAAAATACAAAAGCACTACAATTATACAAAAGATTGGGTTTTGAAATTATTGACAGACATTTTATGAAAAAAATACTATGACCGATAAAAACACTTTCACTTTAGTCAATCCACAAAATGGAAACTTGGCATTTAAACTTTTCTCCTTTGATGACAATAGTTCGTTTGATCATATTCAACGACTCAATTACTATACTTTGATTTGGGTTCAAAAAGGAAACGGAAAAATAAAAGTTGATTTCTCTGAATTCGATTTTACCGAAGGACAGTTATTGGCATTTGCACCTTATCAACCTTTTATGCTGCAGGATAATCCTGAAATTAGCGGAATTACAATACAATTTCATCCCGACTTTTTTTGTATTATAAAACACCATCAAGAAGTAGCGTGCAATGGTATTTTATTCAATAATATTTACGACCCACCTTATGTAAATATAGATGAAATCGCTAAAAGCACATTCAATATGGTTTTAGAAAACATTAAAATTGAAATGCAAAATCCAGCTTTAGCCCAATATGAATTACTAACATCCTATCTAAAAATATTTCTTATTACGGCTTCTCGATTAAAAAAAGAACAACAACCAAAAGAAAAATCTCAAGTCCAAGAAAACTCGGCACCTTTTATACTTCAAAATTTAAAGAATTTTATAGAACTTCATTTCAAAACCAAACATTCCGCAAGTGACTATGCTGATTTGCTTAACATTTCTTCAAAAGCATTAGCAACCATGACCAAAAATCATTTCAATAAAACGCTGACAAATCTTATTGCTGAACGTATTATTATTGAAGCCAAACGCGAATTATATCTTACCAACAAACCCGTAAAAGAAATTGCCTATGAATTGGGTTATGATGACGAGCATTATTTTAGTCGCTTTTTTAAAAACAACGCTGATGTATCCCCACAACTGTATCGTGAAACAGTTGGTTTTGCTAGAGGAGTATAACTAATGAGCAACTTATGTCTTTGGTCTGAGATTTACATTTTTTTACAAAACTAATCGAAAAACTCAAGAAATCTGTAGTACCATAAATTCACATTCAAAAAATTATGATATTTGACGAATGAAAGACTTATTTCCATTTTACAGCATCGGACATTTTATAAACGAACCAACAAACCGAACTGAATTTGAAATTATGCAGTTTGAAGAAATGGACGAACCAAATGTGGACGACATTCATAAACACACTTTTTACGAAATTCTTTGGACAGAAAAAGGAATAAGCAAACAAACCATTGACTACAAAGAATATGAAGTTTTACCAAACAGTTTATTTTTTATTTCGCCAAATCAGGTTCATCAATTTGAAGAATGGAAACCGTTAAAAGGTGGAACAATTTTATTTACAGAAGATTTCTTTTTGTTAAATCACAACAACAAGGATAAACTTTTTGAGTTGAGTTTTTTGGACAACTTTTACGCTAATCCTTGCATTCAGTTAGACAAGAAAAATTTTGCTGATATTAAGCAAACCATTGACCAAATTACCAACGAACAAAACCGAGCCGACAAAAGCCAATCAATAACACAATCTTTGTTGCATATTTTGTTGGCACAAGTGCAGCGTTGCATTGACAAAGAAACAGAAAAGCCAGTTTCTAAAAAATACTTAATTCTTTTTAAGCAATTTAAAAACATTTTGGACAAACATTTTGCTGAAAATAAAACGACTTCTTTTTTTGCTCAAAAGCTTTATATTACAGCCCATCATTTAAACCTAATTACAAAAGACGTTACAGGAAAAACTGCAAGTGAAGTAATAAGAGCAAGAAGTATTTTAGAAGCCAAACGACTTTTAACTTTTACAGACAAGACTGTTTCAGAAATTGCTTTTGAACTTAATTATACTGATAGTTCTTACTTTGCTAAATCCTTTAAAGCGGAAACAAATCTATCGCCAATGGCATTTAAAACCCAAATGTCCGAAAAATACCGATCAATGTAGGTTTCATCTTAACATCAAAGCTTTTCTTCGTTTCATCTTTGCATTGTCAATATTGACATCATAATTTAATATTTTATACAATGCAAGAACAAGCAAAATGGGTTTTAGACCCAAGCCACACCAAAGTAGGTTTTAGTGTAAGACACTTTGGAATTTCTGAAACAGATGGTTTTTTCAGAAACTACACAGGAACAGTAAAAGCGGAAAAAGAGGACTTTTCTGATTTACAAGTAAACGTAACTGTGCAAATTGACAGCATAAACACCAATGATGCTCAAAGAGATGCACACTTAAAAGCAGACGATTTTTTTAACGCTGAAAAGTTTCCAGAAATGACATTTGAAAGCACAACATTGGAAAAAACTGCTACTGCCAATGAGTACAAAATGCACGGCAATTTAACAATTCGTGACATCACAAAACCAGTCATTTTTGATTTAGAATATGCAGGTACAGTTCCACAAGATCCATTTGGCAATACAAAAGCAGGTTTCTTTATTTTAGGTAGCATTAACAGACAAGATTTTGGACTTTCGTTTAATGTTCTATTAGGTACGGGTAACTTGGCAGTTTCCGATAAAGTGAAAATTAATATTCCTTTTCAACTTTTAAAAGTAGAATAACTATGAAAAGTAAAATTTGGTTTATCACAGGTATATCAAGCGGTTTGGGTAAGGCACTTGCCCAAACTGTAATTGAAAATGGCGACTTTGTAATTGGTACTTTTCGCAATCAAACACAAGCAGATGTTTTTAACAATCAATATAAAGACGAAGCATTTGCTTTGACTTTGGATATTACAAAACCGACTGAAATTGGAAAAGCAGTTAAACTTGTTTCTGAAAAATTTGGAAGCATTGACGTACTTGTAAATAATGCAGGTTTTGGATTTGCAGGAGCTATTGAAGAAACAAGCACGGAAGAAACAAGAGAGATTTTTGAAGCTAATTTTTTTGGGACATTGAAATTGACACAATCTTTTTTACCAATGTTACGACAACAAAAAGGCGGACATATCATTCAAATTTCTTCTCACGGTGGTTTTAAAGCCTTCCCTGGTTTTGGTATTTATAACGCCAGTAAATTTGCATTAGAGGGTTTTAGCGAAGCATTGGCAATTGAAGTTGCACCATTGGGCATAAAACTTACCATTGTAGAACCCGGACCTTTCAGAACAAATTTTGCGGGTAGTTCATTTAAAGAAGCAGAAAAAATAATTGAAGATTACAACCCAACGGCAGGAGCATTCAGAAAACGTATGAAACAAGTGGACGGCAAACAAGAAGGCGATCCAATAAAAGCATCACAAGCAATTATTGACATAACAAAATTAGACCCGCCACCATTGCGACTGCCGCTAGGTAAAATTGCAATCGTTTCATTAACTACAAAATTAGACAGTGTACAAAAAGACATTAATAACTATAAAGACATTGCAGAAAGTGTTGTGTTTTAATTAGGAATAAAAAAAATTTAAAAATACTATTTATATAAAACTTGAAGTCGTTTAAGCATATTTGATTGAAACAAAAAAGAAGTTATATTCAATTAAAATTAGTTTAAACGACATCACTGTTAAATTTAATAAGTCAAACTTTTAAGGTTAATTTTTTTTGAAATGATACTCCTTTTCATTAATTTCAATACTTGTAAATACTTTAGAAAATCAGAAAAAGTATAAAAAATTGATAAAGGACATTTCTTTTATGGTATCATAACAAGATTTATTTCTTTCAACAACAGAAATGGCATATTTGCTAACTCAAATGTATTGTAAAACAGTTGGTTTTGCTAAAGAAATAAATTAAATTCAAACTATTTCATTCAGTTTGTATATTAGATGACAATTGGATTTTTCATTCCGTTTTACTTTTGTTTTATCAAAATAGATAATTTAAAAAATAAACATAATGAAATTGAAGATTCACGAACACAAGAAAAACACTTTACTCAATGTGAGTAAAAAACAATTTTTAATTGTATTGATGGCTGTACTATCAGCATCAACTTTTGCACAAACTTCAAAAAGTGCTAAGCTAATAAATACAGAAAACGGAGTTGCCATTCAAGGCTATGATCCTGTTGCGTATTTCGAAAGTAATAAAGCCGTGAAAGGCAATAAAGAAATTACTGCAACCTTTCAAGACGCTACTTATTATTTTTCATCAAAAAAGAATAAAGTATCGTTCTTAAAAAATCCAAATCATTTTATCCCTCAATATGGTGGTTATTGCGCATATGGTATGTCATTTGACCACGATGCTCCAATTGATCCAAAATCGTTTGCAATCATTGATAATAAACTTTTTTTGAATTACAGTTCAGAAGTAAATGAATTGTGGTTAAATGAACTTGCAGATCGAATGGAATTAGCAAATAAAAACTGGTTAAAAAGAAAGAAATCATAAAAAAAAATAATTCTTCAACGAACTGCAATGCAACTGACAAATCAACTTTTAAACTCACACTACATTTGCAGTATAATATTAATAACACAAAATTTTAAATAACATGAAATCGAAGATTCACGAACACAAAAAAAACAATTTACTCAATGTGAGTAAAAAACAAATTTTAATTCTATTCGTTGCATTACTATCTGCAACAACATTTGCCCAAGCACCAAAACATAGTAATCTAAAAGACAATGTTGCCATTCAAGGCTATGATCCAGTTGCCTATTTTGAAAGTAGTAAAGCTACTAAAGGCAAAAAAGAAATTTCCAGTGAATATAATGGAGCCATTTATTATTTTTCTTCCGAAGGTAATAAAGCATTATTTGTAAAAAATCCATCGCAGTACATTCCACAATTTGGTGGTTATTGTGCTTATGGAATGTCCGAAGGATATGAAGCACCAATTCAACCAGAGGCTTTTACTATTGTTGATAATAAATTGTATCTAAACTATAATTTAAAAGTAAAAGAAGAATGGAGTAAAGACCAACAAAACAGAATTCAAAAAGCCAATAAAAATTGGAATAAATAATAACTAACCTTAAAATTAAAAAAAAATGAAAAAATTATCAATTATTTTATTCGTTGCTTTATTATCAGCAACAACTTATGCTCAAACTGCAGCAAAAAGACTTAAAGAATACAATTTAGAAAATAAAGTTGCCATTCAAGGTTATGATCCGGTGGCTTATTTTACACAGAAAAAAGCGGTTAAAGGAAAATCTACAATTGCAACAACTTATGAAGGTGTAATCTATTATTTTGCAACACAAGCTGACAAAGATTTGTTTCTAAAAAATCCTACACAATATGAACCTCAATATGGTGGATGGTGTTCTTATGCAATGGGTAACAATGGTCCAAACGGAGAAAAAGTAGAAATTGATCCAGAAACATTCAAAATTGTTGATGGTAAATTAAATTTATTCTACAATGCATATTTCAATAATACCTTAAAAAGTTGGAATAAAGACGAAGTCAAACTTAAAGCCAAAGCAGATGCCAATTGGAAAAAAATAATTAAATAAACTATGAAAACAACAATTTTAACTTGGATAATTAAACTTACAGCAGTTGTTATCTTATTGCAAACTCTTTTCTTCAAATTTACAGGAGCTGAAGAAAGTATCTATATTTTTCAAACATTAGGCATCGAACCTTTTGGAAGAATCGGTTCTGGGGTAGTTGAGCTCATTGCTTCCATATTAATTCTAATTCCTAGAACCACTTTATTGGGTGCATTATTAGCTTTGGGAACTATGGTTGGAGCTATTATTTCACATTTGTTTATATTGGGTATTGAAGTTAAACATGATGGCGGATTATTATTCATTTTAGCATCCATAACTTTCGCTTGTAGCATCTATTTGATACTGATGAACAAAAGCAGAATCCCTGATTTATTAAAGTTAAAAATATAATTCATGATAATACAATCCATAAGCCATTGCTTACTTCAAGTTAAAGAATTACTGCTTGAAATCGAAGACAAAGATTATGCTATGCGTTGCACCGAATTAAGCAACGCTAGCATTGGTGAGCACACAAGACATATTTTAGAAATGTTTCAGTGTTTAACCAATGAATATAAATCGGGTGTTGTGAACTACGACCAAAGAGAACGAAATAAATTACTTGAAACCGACACAAATTTTGCTGTGGAGCAAATTGAATTACTACTTAGTATAATTGATAAACCAAATAAAGAATTATTACTACAAGAAAGTGGCGTTGATGAATTGATTAGCATAAACACTAATTATTATCGAGAATTAGTATATAATCTGGATCATTGTATACATCATCAAGCACTTATTAAAATTGGATTAATACTAAATTTTGACTATAAAATAGATGCAGATTTTGGAGTTGCTTTTTCAACTATTGAATACAGAAGACGTAATAATAAATAATTTAAAAAATATGAAAAATATACAAATAGCGTTGATAGCTATAATGGTAGATGAATATGATGATGCTATTTTTTATTATACAAAAAAGCTAAATTTTAAATTAATCGAAGATACCGTTATTGAAGACAACAAACGATGGGTGGTTTTATCACCAAATGGTTCTAAAAATTGTAATATAGTTTTAACAAAAGCTGAAGAAATAGAACAAAAAGATAGAGTCGGAAATCAAACAGGCGGAAGTGCAATTATTGCATTAGAAACTGATGATTTTCGAAGAGACTACATCAACTTGATGCGCAATAATGTACCAATTATTGAAGAACCATCTATTAAAATTCCATACGGTAAATTTCTGGCTTTTGAAGATTTATATGGAAATATTTGGAACTTGATTGAACCAATAAGAGACTCAAACTCCGAGATAAAAATATTGAGTAATTAATTCAATAATACCTAAAAAAGAGCCATAAAATAATTGCACACGAAAAATGAATAAAATTGATAAAAATAATACTAGCAATCATTTTATTTGCAATTAACTGATTAACAAATAAATATTTAAATTGTTTTGGTGTTAAGTTATTCAACCAAGCTTCTATGTCTATTAAACCCTCTAAATAGCCAAATATAAAAGATATTGAAAGTAAAAACGCAACTCTCTCTGTTCCTTGGTACATTGAAAAAGTTATAAAAATCAACAGCCAAACTCTAAAGATAATCCGAATATAAATTTTCATCAAATCAATATATTTTGAAGAAACAGTATGTTTCACAATAATGTAAAAAGTTATAACACTAACAAAAATTTTATTAATATCCCAAACTACGTCACCAATAATAGTGTGTTTATAAAAAAGAACGGTCCAGAAAACACAGGTGAAAATTGTTATAATGATAACGGCAGAAAGTAATTTGAAGTTGATTTTTTTATCCATTATTGAATAACAATTTGATAAGTAATTTAAAAAACCAAATTTATAAATAAAAATCAATCTTCCAACCCAATCTAATACTTTGAACCAAAAAGCCAATAACCTACTTCCAGAATTAAATGAACAACTAAATTTTATAAACCTTGAAATTGATAACCGAATTGAACGTTGTGAAAAAGCTATAGAATTAATTTTAGTAGCTGTTCAAAAATTAAAAATCATTTTTAATAACGATCATAATAAAAGTGAAGAAAGAGAAATAGATTTTTTTAAGAATGTAAAACCAAAATTTACTTCAAAATTAATCTACTACAATATAATTTACAAAATTGAAGCCCAAATGCCTTATGGTGGTGAACGCATTCTGAAAAAATACCTCAACAACGAACTTGAAAAAATAAAACGTTATTTCTATAACAATCATGATTTTAACAAATACCACAGAACTGGTGCAACTTATCTTGACAATAAATATTACGTTCGAGGAAAAATAGATATAAAACTAGCTGTAGACAGTTTCTTTTTTGAAGCTGATCATAGTTTCTCAACATCGCATGATTTTAAACTTGCAAAAATTCTTGCCCATGATCTAGTACAAGTATATATTGAAGATAGATTAAGGGATATTGATTACAAGGTACAAAAAGAAAAATCACAACGCGAACCGAACATAAATTTAACTTGGACAGCTTCAAAAGTAGCGTTAATTGAGTTGATTTACGCTTTACAAACAGAAGGAGTATTTAATAATGGTGTAGCTGATGTAAAAGACATTATTAATCAATTCGAAAAAAGCTTTGACATCGATTTAGGACAATATCGTAGAACTTTTCTTGAAATACGCGGTAGAAAAACAGATAGACCAAAATTTTTACTAAAGTTGAAAGACACTTTAGAAAACCGTATGAATAATTCAGATGAAAGAACTTGAATAGTAATTTGTCGTTATCTATACAAAATCGTTCACAACTCGAACCGCGTTGTGAAATAAAACAAATCAAACTTCACAATTTTGTACCATAACAATCTAAAACATACGTTATGGCAATCGAAGTTATCACTCGCGAAGACTTAAATGAATTCAGAAGTCTTCTTTTGAACGATTTAAAAGAAATCATTCAATCCAAACCGCAACAAACAAAACAGTGGCTCAAATCCAATGAAGTCCGTAAACTGTTAAACATCTCTCCAGGTACTTTACAAAATCTCCGTATCAACGGCACGCTCACCTACACCAAAGTTGGTGGCATCATGTATTATGACAATTCAGATATTGATAAGCTATTTAATGGAAACAAGGTAAACGCTATACCTCCTCTCTTCAAGTAGAATGCTGTTTTTGTTATACCGAGCGCAGTCGAGGTATCTCATAATTCGTAATTTTTAATTCGTAATTCCTCATTCTCCATGAACTACATAAAGCACCTAACAGGCTTCTTCATCAGAATAGCCAACGAAGAAATAATTTACCCAACTCATATAAGCTTGTATTTGGCATTATTCCAAAGTTGGAATGTAAATCGATTCAAAAACCCAATTACTATTTCTCGAGATGAAATGATGAAAGCCAGCAGAATTGCATCAAAAGCAACCTATCACAAGTGTATCAAAGAATTGGAAGTAATGGGATTCATTCAGTATTTACCTTCCTATAATCCATATTCTGGTACCGAAGTAATAATACACAACCTAGCGGAAGGAAGTTATTTCAAAAAAGTTCCAACCAGTTCAATTATTGAGCCAACAATACCAATAAATGAACAAGTCAATAGTAAGGATGCTGAACAAGTTGATGAACCCAATATATATAATACTATAAAAACATTTAAAAACAATAAAAACATAGCTATAGACAACAATTTTGAAATTTTTAATCAAGAAGATTTTTTAGAGGATGCTGAAAAAGAGAAAAAAAGTTCCGCGAAAAAAAGAGAAAAGTTTGTCATTTCGAGTTCAATAGTGAAACCTAGTTTGGAACAAATCAAAGAATACTTTAAACAACAAGAATATTCAGAATTCGAAGCAGAGCGATTTTATAATTACTACACCAGTAATGGTTGGTTAATTGGTGGTAAAACCAAAATGATAGATTGGCAAGCTTCAGCTAGAAATTGGATGTTAAACACAACGAAGTTTACAATCAATCTTCCACAAAGTAATTCCGTCAGAGAGCAACCAAGAGCCAATAATCTGCACACCATTGAAGACAAAGATTATGCAGAACCGCTATGAGTAATAACGTCAGTTCGAGTGATTTTGCTTTGCAAAATTGACCCGAGGCAAAGCCGAATTGAGCGGAGCTAATCGTGAACCTTTCTATAAAGAACAATGCACTATGAATGAACAATATAACTATCCTGAAATTCTGTTATGGCTTGAAAATAAAGGCAAAATAGACTACGGAGATAAATTCCATTTTAATGAAAAAGACATTCAAAATATTACAAAACTTATAGCATATTTTCTCAACGATCAACACATGACAAATCAATTCAACATTGATGTAACCAAAGGCATTTTACTTTCCGGACCAGTAGGATGCGGTAAGACAACATTGATGAATTTAATGAAATACGTAGTTCCAAAAGAAAACAAGTTTTATGTAAAAACGTGCCGAGACATCAGCTTTGAATTCATAAAAGAGGGCTACGAAATCATTCACCGATACAGTCGCGGCAGCTACTCACAAACCGAATATAAAAACTACTGCTTTGACGATTTAGGTGTAGAAAGCAATCTAAAATATTATGGTAACGAATGTAATGTTATGGCAGAAATCTTATTGTCAAGATACGATTTGTTTATTTCTAGAAAAATCAAAACACACATAACTACCAATCTATCAGCATCTGAAATAGAAACCATTTATGGCAATCGTGTGCGCTCAAGATTCAGAGCCATGCTAAACCTCATCGCATTTGATAAAGCAACTCCAGATAAACGTTAAAATTCCCATCCTTTGGAGGGGTGCCCAAAGGGCGGGGTGGCATACTTTAAACTTTAAACTAATCAACACATGAGAAAAATAAACACCTTCTGGAACTGGTTCCAAGACAACAACCAAACCATCAAAAACCTAATCAACGAAACACCAAAAACGCAAAAGCACCTATACTTTTGGCTAAACAGACATTTGGGCTATTACTGCAAGGAATTAGATTTTTTAATAATATTTCCCAAGAAAGAAAAGGAAAAAGCCGAACTAATAATTACGGCCAATGGAAATCAAAATTTCTTTTCACAAGTAAACGAATTAATCAAGAAAGCACCAGCCTTAAGACATTGGAAATTCACGGCTTTCATCCAACCAACAGAAAATATTAATAAAATTATCGAAGGTTTAGACGAACCTTATGTATTCCAAGAAATAACAATCAAAACCAGTGAAATTAAATTTCTACCGCTCAATTACGATGATCAAACCAAAAAATTAGATATAACGGTGTATCTAAAAAACTTTAAACTCTATTGCAATACCAAAACGTGGGAACAAGCCATCTACATCATAATACAGGATTTACTAGGTGAAAAATCTGCATACCAAAACATCAATTTCGTACAACTAGCTCAAATGCCCAATAACCATGAAGAGTTTATTCATTTATACGAATTACAGTATTTTATTGACACTATGAGCAGCAGTTAAGTTTCCTAGTACAATATTTAGAATATCGCATATCGCAATATGCAATATACTGCAATAAATTCTTGTTTTTCAATAAATAAATAACTAATATTGCATATCGCAATATGCAATATATGGCACTAGCAAAAAATAATCTGAAACCACAAGACGTTGTAATTCTCCTAAAAATAATAGCTTTAGGAAAAAAATCTTGGTTCCATCATACCTTGGCACAAGAACTCGGAATGAGCCAGTCAGAAGTAAGTCAATCGCTAAACCGCTCTAAATACGCAGGGCTAATTGATGATGCCCGAAAAAAGGTAAACAAAATTGCTTTTACAGAATTTCTTTTGAATGGTGTGGCGTATGCTTTTCCACAACAACCTGGTGCATTAGTAAGAGGCGTATTAACTGCTCACGCAGCAGAGCCATTAAGCAGCATAATAAAAGCCAACGAAAAATACGTTTGGCCCTATGCCAAAGGTTTAGAAAGAGGACAAGCTATAGAACCATTATACAGTACTATAGTCGAGGCTTCATTAAAAGATAGAGATTTATATGAATTGCTAACCATGGTAGATGCTATCAGAGTGGGTAGAGTCAGAGAGAAAGAGATAGCTAAAAAGGAACTCCAAAAAAGAATATTAAATGCATAACAAAGTAATAAATCTTGCTTTAGTGTCTCAAGTCGCGCTAGGATTACAAGAATTGAGAGATAAGATGGTATTCATAGGAGGTGCTGTTATTAGTTTATATACAGATGATCCAGCTGCAGATGAAATTCGGCCAACCTCAGATATCGACATGACCATTAATTTAGCAAACTATGCAGAATGGGCACAAATGCAAGAACGATTATCCGAATTAGAGTTTTATCCAGATCCGCAAGGGCAATCAATATGCTCCTACAAATTTCAAAACATTGCCATTGATATAATGCCAGCAGACGATAGTAGTATTGGAGTTTCAAACATCTGGTACAAACCAGGTTTCAAATACCTACAACAAATAGAATTACCGGATGGAACAAGCATAAACATTTTACCTTCACCCTACTTTCTGGCAACAAAACTAGAAGCATTCAAAGATAGAGGACAAAATGATTTTTATGGCAGTCACGATTTCGAAGACATTATCTATCTTTTAGACAACAGAACAACAGTAGTAGAAGAAATTCAAGCAGCTGATGATGATGTAAAAGAATACATAAAAAAGGAACTAATAGCTATTAAAAGTCATCCGCAATCCGAAGAAATTTTAGCCATGCACATCCATCCCTTAATTCGGGAAGAACGTTTTAAAATATTGATGGAGAAAATAGAAATAATTATAAATTAAAAAAGAATAACCCAGAAGCTTTTTACTATTGGTATAATGCTTTGAATTAGGATAAATAAATTGTAATTGAAAATATTAAATCAATGAAAATATGGCTGACATAAATCACGATCCAACAGAATATATTAGAGGAATTCAACAGATATTAATTTCAGATAAAAAAAGAATTGGTTTTTTATTTGGTGCTGGGAGTTCCCTAGCTAAAAAAGATGGTAGTTCTAAATCTCTAACAGTTCCAGCAATTTTCAAAATGACTAACGATATTGTTTCGAAAGTTGGTGATCTAAAAAATCAGTATAAAATTGCTTTGGGTGAAATAAAATTAGAATTAGGTGAAAACAATTTTAATATTGAAACAATTTTATCAAATTTAGAGCAGAAAGCAATTTTTATTGGTGGTGGCGTTCTTAACTCTCTCAAGAAAGAAGATTTTGAAAATCTAATTCTTGAAATAAAGAAGAATGTTAGAGAAATGGTTAGTGTTCATAAATTTGACTTATGTGATATTAATACAAAAAAAGAATTTAGTCAAACAGTCACTAAAGAAACTGTGAGTGAATTGGTTCATACAGATTTTGCTAACTGGATAGGACAGGCTGAAAGGAAATATCCAATTGAAATATTTACAACAAATTACGACTTTCTGTTTGAATTGGGATTAGAATACAAAGAAATTCCATATTATGATGGATTTTGTGGAAGCCTAAGACCTTTCTTCAATCCTGAATCAGTAGAAGATTTTTCTTTTTTACCAAAACAAACCAAGTTATGGAAAATTCACGGATCTCTGGGATGGCATTTCGATAAAGACACTGAAAAAATATTAAGAGTTAATCCTGATGATGATGATATATTGATATATCCTTCAAGCTTGAAATATAAAGACTCTAAAAAACAACCATATGAAGGACTACTTGACAGGTTATCAAATTTTTTAAAACAGGACGATACAATATTGATTACTTGTGGATATTCTTGGGGTGACGAACATATAAATTCAAGGTTGATTTCTGCATTAAAAACAAACACAACATCACACGTCATAGGTTTGATTTACGATAAATATGACCCAATTGATTTAAAAAGTAAAATAGTTAAAATTGGATTTGATAACTCTAAAGTTTCTATTTACGGTTCTAGAAAAGCTGTAATTGGGGGTAAATTAGGGGATTGGGTTTTAAAGTCAGAGCCTTCAAAAGACGACACAATTAGTCTTAATACATATTTTGATGAAGATGGACATTCAAGTACAGAAGAGGTTTTAAAGTCAGAGAAGAAAGGAGATGAAATTTGGACTGGTAGGGGAGAATTTATTTTACCTGATTTTGGAAAATTAACTTTTTTTCTTAATGAAATGATTAGTGATAATGAAATAAAAAAACTAGGTAAAGATGTCAAAAAATAAGATAACTGAAATTGGGGAAATTGACAGTATTAGTGGAAATAGTATTTCAGTAAAATTATTTGATAATATTAAATCAAATATGCCAATCATCGATGGTGTTGTTTATCGAATTGGTCAAATAGGCTCATTCGTTAGAATACCGCTTGGTTATGCTAATTTATATGGAATTGTAACTCAAATTGGTTCAGCAGCTATACCAGAAAATCTAAAAGAAGTTGTTTTTAAAGATTATGACAATTTTAAAAACACTAGGTGGATAAATATTGTTTTGGCAGGAGAACAAGTTGGAAAAAAGTTTGAGCGTGGAGTTACTCAGTATCCAACAACTGGAGATAAAGTACATTTGGTTACGATTAATGATTTAGATGTAATTTACGGTGGTTATGAAGATTCAAACTCTATAATTGTTGGCAATATAAGCGTTTCTGAGAGTTTAGATGCAAAAATAGATTTAGACAAGTTAATTTCAAGACATTGCGCAATCGTCGGCTCTACAGGTAGTGGTAAATCTAATTCAGTTTCAGTATTATTACAAGCTATTGCAAATAGAAATTTTTTAAGTTCGAGAATTTTAATTATTGATCCTCACGGTGAATATAATGATGCTTTATCAAAGTTTTCAAACGTAATTGAAATTAATTCTAAAGTTGAAGAAAGTAAGCTCTATATTCCTTTTTGGGCTTTGCCTTTTAATGAATTGATGAAATTATTTTCGGGTAATTTAAGTGATCAAAATAGAGAATACATAAGAGAAAAAGTTGTAGATGCTAAAATTGTAAGTGCTGAAATAAATAAAATTGAGGTAGCCAAAGAATCAATTACAGCAGATTCACCAATCCCATTTAGCTTAAAAAGAATTTGGTTTGAGTTAGACGATTTTGAAAGAAGAACATTAGAAACGGATAGAATAACTTTAACAACTAAAACAGTCGTTGGTGATATCGAAACATTAAAGTCAAATGAATATTTACCAGCAGGTTTAGGAAGTAGTGCACCATTCTTAAATTTAAAAGCCAAAGGAATTTTAGGTTTTTTAGACAGTATGAGAAACCGTATAAATGATAGTAGTTATGGTTTCCTATTTTCTCCTGGTGATTTAACTCCCGATTCAGATGGAAAAATTGTAAAAGATTTAGATAGCCTATTCCTTGATTGGTTAGGAAATAAATTACCAATTACAATTTTAGATTTATCAGGAATTCCAAGTGAGATAATGTCTTCGATATCAGGAACATTATTAAAGATTATTTATGATGGTCTTTTTTGGGGTGTTAATACAAAAGTTGGCGGAAAAAAGCAACCTTTACTTATTGTTTTAGAAGAAGCCCATAGTTATTTAAAAGCTGGAGAGAATTCTATATCTTCAAGAACAGTTCAGATGATTGCTAAAGAAGGTAGAAAATATGGTGTGGGTTTACTTCTAGTAACACAAAGACCTTCAGAACTTGACGAAACTGTATTAAGCCAATGTGGAACGATGATTGCATTAAGAATGAATAATTCTAAAGATAGAGGGCATATAAAATCTGCTGTTCAGGATGAATTACAAAGTATGGTAGATTTGTTACCAAGTTTAAGAACTGGGGAAGCTATTATATCTGGCGAGGCAGTTAAAATTCCATCAAGAGTTAAATTTTTCAAAATTGCAAATGCCCCAAAAAGTTCAGACCCAAAAGCCTCTGACCAATGGTTAAAAACTATAGACAAACCGGAGGAAGAATATAAAAAATTATTAAAATCTTGGAGAAATCAAAATTATAAAATATGAGTTTACCTGAAATGTTACCTGTTAGTTCTTCTAATATTGAAAGTATTGGATATAATGAACAAGACCAAGAAGTTTTTGTACGCTTTCTAAATGGAAGTGTTTATGTTTATAAAGGAGTTCCAAAACACGAGTACGAAAATTTGAGGGATGCTCCGTCATTGGGTTCTTATTTACATAGAAACTACAAAAATGTTTATCCATATGAAAGAATAGAATAAATGATAAGTCTAAACCAACAACTCAAAAGAGTAGAAATTTCAAACTTTGAAATAGAAAATCAAATAGTTTTTAACTATTTTGACAATCTTCCGGCGACTGAAAGAGATGACAAATTACTTCGTGCTGTTTATATTGGTATTCTTGCCTTGATGGAAGACCGAATTTCTGCTTTTCTAGCAAAAACCAATAATGAATTAGGAACAGAGTTAGAAAGTCTGAAAATGATTTTCGAAATGAAAAAAGAACTTTTCTATAAATCAACAATAAAAGGGATTTTAGCAGAAGATGAAATTGCTGAATTTCTAAACAATTATTTTCAAGAAAGAAGAATAAAAGACAAAGCGTTCTTAACAGGAAATACTGCTGGAAGTTTACCAAAAAATAAAACTGGAGATATCATTTGCGAGATAAATGGAAATCCAGATTTGAAAATTGCCATTGAATGTAAGTTTGATAAAAGTATACGTTTCGGAGACATAGAAACAAAAGATATTTTTACTAGAAAATCAGATACTGCTTGGAGCCAATTGATAGAAGCTCAAGCTAACAGAGATGCTAAAGTGAGTTTGATAGTTTTTGATATTTCATTGGTTGAAAATTCTATTTTAAAGAATTTTGAAAATGTGGGTTACATACCTGAAATTGGTTTTGTTGCTATTATAAATTCTCAGAAAGGAGATTATTCTAATTTGGCAATTGCGTATATGTTGGCAAGAGATATTGTTTTAAATGCTAAACCAATAGAACTAGAAAAGGATTTGTTAGCAATTTTATTGAATAGAATTATTAAAGATATTAATGAAGTTTTAACTATAAAATCATTAGTATTAAATAATATTGATAATAATAAAGCTATTTTAAAACAACTTGAAAAATCAATTTTATTAATGGAATTCAATCAAGAGTATTTAAAGAAATTTCTAAATGATGGTACTCTTACCAAAAAAGATTTATTAGATTTTTATTATGGAGAAGATGTAAAAGATAAATACAAGGTGATAGAAAAAGAAATAAATGGCATATAAGCTACTTTTTAGTTTAGTAATAAATTGACGTTTTAGGTTTCCAGTTGCCACTCCTTCCCAACGCTCAAAAAAATTACTGTCATGGTTATTGGTGCAATAACACGTACGCTGCGCAACTCATGCCAGTAATTTTTTCTCCCAAGCTTCTTTACATAATGTGGCATTATAGTGCATAAAGAACTATCCTGCTACTAATGAAAATCTCGGATGCACTATAATAACATTATGTAAAAAAGCCGCTCACCCAACGCGCTTGCCAGTGGCTCCAGGACAACTTTTTTCTATGCTTCCTCGCACCAGCCTGCATAGAAAAAAACCGTCCTTCGCCACTGTCTTTAACAACGTCCATCATTTCATAAGAAACTTTACGGTTTCCATTTGTTTTAAGAACGTTCACGTTAACTGTTTTTATCAACTTTGTAGTTAAATCGGTAGTATTTTCATTGCTTTTGTAAGTAATAAAATGGCTTTTAATCTCAGTTAATTTGCCTATAGTAAAAACCATTTTATTACCCACAAAACCAAAATCCCCAGTAAGAGTATCAAATTCTTTGGCCGGATAAAAAGCGTTTTTATTGTTTGATTTGTTTTTTCATCCATCCAAAGAATTTGATACCCTTTCCGAAGACGTCTATCTTTCAAATCAACTCTCATTCCTTCTGATAAAATCTGATTAAACAACACTTTTGATTTGATTATTCAAAATAAAAATAAAAAAAAAGAGAGCAAAGGTAAGTTCCAGGTTTACAAGAAAGAAAGTTCAAGCCCTACGGGTTTTAAAAAAAATCTCCACCTATACAGTTTCGCAAAACATTCCACTTTGATTTTGAAACCCCGATTTCCGATGATGTATCAGGTAGTATTTTTTTTTAAAAAACTTGCTTTTTTGAAACCTTCCACTAGACGAATGGCTTTCTTTTTTTTCTTTTTTTCTTTTGAAAAAATTTAATGGGCGGAGCGTAGCGAGGCACATCTGCATTTCATAAGAAACACCGCAAAAAATTGAAAATTAATCTAATTTTT
>LNDX01000032.1 GCA_001464475.1 Flavobacteriaceae bacterium Ga0077528
AACACCCAAAAAATGAGAACAAGAATAATACTTTTCGCTATGTTGTTAATGAGCCTTGTGAGTTATTCACAGCAAGATGCTCAGTACACTCAATACATGTACAACACGATTAATGTGAATCCTGCTTATGCTGGCTCTAGAGGAGTTTTGAGTGTATTTGGATTGCACAGAACCCAATGGGTTGGATTAGATGGTGCGCCAACTACCAATGCCTTTTCGATAAACTCACCTATTAACAATAGTAATTTAGGGGTTGGATTATCGTTTGTTAATGATAAGATTGGTCCTACTGTTGAGAACACGATTTCTGCGGATTTATCCTATACAATAAAAACTTCAGAGACCTATAAATTGTCTTTTGGAATAAAAGGAACGGCTAATTTGTTTAATTTAGATATTAATAAATTAAAGATTCAAAACCAAGGAGATCCGTTGTTGCAGAATTTGAACAACAATTTCTCTCCTAATGTTGGAGCTGGAGTTTACTTTCATTCAGACAAATCTTATTTAGGATTATCGGTTCCAAATTTCTTTGAGACTAAGCGATATGATGACAATGATATTGCGGTTTATAAAGAACGTATGAACTTGTATTTAATAGGAGGTTATGTTTTTGATTTGAGTTCGAAAAGTAGTTGAAGGAGCACCATTACAATTGGATTTATCAGGAAACTTTTTAATCAATGAGAAGTTTGTTTTGGGAGCTGCCTGGAGATGGAGTGCTGCTGTGAGTGCTATGGCAGGATTCCAAGTTAGCGATGGGTTATATATTGGATACGGATACGATTTAGAGACTACCAAGTTAGCTAATTACAATTCAGGTTCACACGAAATATTTTTACGATTTGAATTATTCAAACGTCAAGACCGAATAGTATCACCAAGATTCTTCTAAAAACAAAGGAAATGAAATCAAAGATTCACGAACACCAAAAAAACAATAGTATTATGGTGAGTAAAAACAGAATTATATATTTAGTAGTTGCCTGCATCGCTTCAATGAGCATGTCAGGTCAGAAGTTAAAGGAAGCTAAAGCAGACCAACAGTACGACAAGTTTGCCTATGTTGATGCTATAAAAACCTACGAGCGTATTTTTGCTAAAGGATACAAATCGCAAGAGATGTTACAAAAGCTTGGTGATTCGTACTATTTTAAAGCCGATTTAGACAATGCAGCAAAATGGTATGGCGAGTTATTCGCTTTCACACAAGATGTAGAGCCAGAATATTACTATCGTTATGCACAATCATTAAAAGCAATAAAAGATTACAAAAAAGCCGATGAAATGTTGGTAAAGTTTAATCAAAAGAGCGGTAATGATTTACGTGCTAAATTAGCTACAGCTCAGAAAGATTATTTGGCACAAATCAAGAAAAACTCAGGACGTTATACTTTAGAAAATGCTGGAATCAATTCAGAGTATTCTGATTACGGAAGTGCTTTTTCAGGTACTAAAGTAGTTTTTGCCTCAGCAAGAGATACCGGAGGATTATCTAACAAGAGACACTCTTGGACAGGTGAGAGTTTTACCAACTTGTACAGTGCCAATATAGGCGACCAAGGTGCTTTATCTGATCCAGGAAGATTTGGAGCAAATTTAAATTCAAAGTTTCACGAATCAACACCAGTATTTACCAAAGACGGAAAAACAGTTTACTTTACAAGAAACAATTTCCTTGACGGAAAAAAAGGAAAAGACGCTAGAAAATCGACTTTATTAAAATTATATAAAGCTACTTTAGATGGCGATAAATGGAGTGATGTAACGGAGTTACCATTCAATAGCAATGAATATAGTGTGGCACATCCAGCATTAAGTGCAGATGAGAAAACATTATATTTTGCATCAAACATGCCAGGTACTTTAGGACAATCAGATTTGTTCAAAGTTGAAATAAAATCTGATGGAAGTTATGGTACACCAACAAATCTTGGAAATGTAATCAACACTGAAGGAAGAGAGACTTTTCCTATGGTGACTAATGAGAACGAAATTTATTTTGCCTCAGATGGACATCCAGGACTTGGAGGATTAGATGTATTTGTTGCCAAAGAACAAGCTGATGGAAGCTACAAGAAAGTAGAAAACGTAGGAGAACCATTAAACAGTTCGAAAGACGATTTTGCTTACCTTATCGATACATCATCAAGAATAGGATATGTTACCTCAAATAGAGATGGCGGACAAGGTGGTGATGATATCTACAGATTTAAAGAAACTAAGAAACTAGAATGTGAGCAATTCCTAACTGGAGTTGTAACGGATAAAGAATCAGGATTACCACTTTCTGGAGCACGAGTAACATTATCAGATGCTAATTACAAAAAACTACAAGAAGTTATCTCGGATAAAGATGGTAAGTTTGACTTTGGAAAAGTTGATTGTGGAACAAAATACTACATCAAAACAGAAAAACCAGAGTACAATACTTTAGAAACAGCAACTATTACAAAAGACGAATCTGGAAAATCATTTGTGCCAGTAGAACTTGAGAAAGCTGTAAAACCAGTTAAAGTTGGAGACAACTTAGCAGAAGCTTTCAAAATCAAAATCATCTACTTCGATTTAGACAAGTCATTCATCCGACCAGATGCAGCAGTAGAATTGGCTAAAATCTTAGATGTAATGGAACAAAACCCAACAATGGAGATTGATGTACGTTCACACACAGACTGTCGTCAAACAGCCAAATATAACATGGCTTTATCAGACAGAAGAGCTAAATCAACCATTGCATGGTTAGTAGAAAAAGGCATCGCCAAATCAAGACTAACAGGAAGAGGATATGGTGAATCGCAACTAGTAAACGATTGCGGTTGTGAACCAACAAACCAATCAAACTGTACTGAAGACCAACACCAAGCCAACAGAAGATCTGAATTTATTATTACTAAATTGTAATTGTAAATAAGTAATTAAAAAGGAGACATTTATTGTCTCTTTTTTTTGTTTATGATTGTTTATTTAGTTTTCATATAAATCTTATTCATGCAATAGTTTAAGTTTTAAACGATTTTAATTTTTTTTAAGTTTTATTGCGATAATTATTTTGATATTTTCGAGGGTAGTTATGACTGTAAACTATCTGTTTTTTTACCCAATAGATTGAATTGATCTTGCTTGTTTTTCTATTAGGATTGCTTTTTTATAATAAGAGAGGATTTTTTATATTTTTAAATTTAATTAAACAAAAAGAGACAACTTTTTAAATTGTCTCTTTTTAATATAATGTCTTGCTGTGTTTTCTTTGCTTGATATAGAGTATGTCATAATACTTTTGTAACGACTTCAGAAATTAATATTTTACAATTAAAGAGCTTGTAAATGGTTTAGAATATTTTAATTAGTTTATAAAAATATAACCACTTAACTTATTTGTATCTCCGGTAGATTCATTTAGTATTTCAATGATATAGAAGTAAGTTCCAAAAGGTAGTTTTTCATTACTATTAATGGTAGTTCTACCTTGTGAATATCCATTAAATGTATTGCCATTTGTATCGTATGAATGTGTTTCATATACTTTAACACCCCAACGATTGTAAATGCAAATGTTATTGTTTGGACAATTTTCAATCCCAGTAATTTTTAGGACGTCATTTATAGTGTCGTTATTTGGAGAAATATAATTGTGAACAATGACTGCATTACCATTACAAGGCAATATATTTTTAACTCTTGCTAAGGTAAATATTCCATATTCAGTTTGCGGATTTATTACTGTTGTTACTTCATTAGTTAAAGCATCTGCTACTCCACCTTCATCAATCCATTTATTTTCTGAAACGTCCCATCTAACTATATGAATATCATCAATAGGTAAAGCAAATATTGCACTTGGTGTAGTAACTGGATTCCAAGTTAGTGTAATAAAAACATCACTGCTAGAGGATGTTTTGTCTATTTGCCAGTATTCGGCATCATCAATTATTGATATATTTTCTTGTTTATTAGCATGTGGGAAAAATACATTTGAGTTTTCAAAGAAGTATTTTCCAGAAAAAATATCAGTATTTGTGTTTGGTTCTGAGATTGCTGCATATCTAAAGAAATTACTGTCTCCAATAGGGAATATAAATTCTTGATTACCAATTTTTCTAACAAATCCGTCAACATGACTGTTGTTATTTACATTAATATGGGTTGCCAAGTTTTCAAAAATGGCTAGTCCGCCAAAGTTGTCGTCATCAACAATGCCATTTAAAAAATTAGCATTCCCGCTAATACTAATTTGATTTGATAAGCGAAAAGCAGGTTGTGTTAAACTATTATCAAATTCACAATTGTACCATCTCATTTGGTTAGTTCCAGCTATATTTTGAAATCCAAATAAACCTTTCATTCTTGTTAGTCCAGTGGTTAAGCCATTTGTAAAAGTTACAATTCCGTTATTTGTGTAGTGATTATAAACATGTAAATCACCATCATTTGTTAAAACGCCTGAATTTAAATTCTCAATTGCAGATACAGATCCAGCTGTTCCAATTATGGTCATTACACCTTGATTGATCGTTTTAGTTTGCCCAAAACTACATATGGATAACGAAATAAATAGTCCAATAAGATGTCCTTGTATTTTAATAGTTTTCATGTTAATTAAAATCGTACCATTAATACTCCAGTAGCCGTTCTATATAAAGCGCCTACTGGTAATCCTGCTGCTGCTGCTGCTGTGTTATCATTGTGAACCTGACATCCTTCGATAATTGCAGGAGTAACATCGGTTGAAGTTCGTAATATATGAATCGTTGCTTGTGGTGCATTCATGTTTCCAAATCCTGTTCTACCACTTTTTAGAACGGTTATGATATTTGATCTTGTTGCTGGACTTGTGCCATTTGCCAATTGAAAATAAGGGTCGTTTGGCACATTAAAGTCAGTTGGATTTCCGCCTGTTAAGACATTATATCTTCCAAACACCATACTTCCCATCGCGCCACTAATATTTCCTACACCAAGTGTATAGGAATAATCTGCTAGCGTTTGATTATTTACTCCGTGCGCAACAGCATTTTCTCCGTTTGCGATATTTTCTCGACCCATTGCAGAGGCAAATATTCCTGAAACTACATTGCCTTCACCAACGACAAAACTTTTTTCTGCATTAACAACATTATTTAATCCAATTGCCATAGCATTATTGTTGCTTACAATATTATTGTCGCCTATCGCGCCAGAAGTGTTTCCGGTTATGTTATTTCCACTTCCTGTAGCCGAAGAATTATTTCCCGAAACTACATTGTTAGTTCCAAATGCAGCAGAATTTAATCCTACAACTCCAGTATTTCCTGTACCGCCTCTAACGGCACCTCTAATATCAATAGCAGCACCATCAATAATATCATTTGTTCCAATACCAATATTCCCAAGTTGGTAAATGTTTTGGTTGTTTAAAGTTGCTTGATTATTTGTCAATTCAACGCGCCAAGGTTCAATTTTTAAAGAACTTAAATTAATGGCTGGATTAGTGCCATTTTCATTGTTGAATGTTAAAATATCGTTCAATGCATTAAAAGAAAGCGAAGTAGTTGTTTCAGTTATATCTGATGCTGCTGCTACTCTTTCCCATTTATTTATATACCAATAATAAAAACCAGGTGTAACATCTGCTTGTGTAGCAGTATTAAAAACTAGTAAACTGTTAACATTTCCAGTATTAATAGTAGAAGCATCGGTTGTGTTTAATAAAGCCAATCTTGGAATTAGCAAGCCACGTTTATTTCCATTAATGTCATCTGCGGTTACATCTAAGTTGGCTGATGTGTTCGGTAGCGCAGCACCAATACTTACTTGACCATGAGAGTTTAAACCGAGTAAAATGCCTATTAATAAAATTATTTTTTTCATGATTGTACTAGTGTTTGTATTAATTAATTATTTTTTTAAAGGTCTTAATCCCATTTTCTGTTTTTATTTCTAAAAGCAGCATTTGTTGACATTGAGTAACGTTAGTTATTGTAATTTCTTTGTTGTTAATATTTGATTTTACATAAAGTTGACGACCACTAATGTCGTATATTTTCACTTCACTTAATGCGGATGAACTTGATTTAATTCCCATGCTTTTATTGTCATTATATACATCAATAGTAAAGTTAGTTTCAAATTCGGTACTTCCTAAGGATGGATTTTGAAAAACCAATACAAATCGGTTATTATGACTTCCTGATGTAGATTGAAATTGATAAGGAGCCGCTTTTAAGTCATGATAGCTATTTAATTGTAAATCTTTAATATAAATATTTTCATTTTCAAATAGGCCATCAATACTTCCAATAGCGATGTTATAGTTTCCGTCTGTAGGTGCAAAATAGCCAATTGGTATTTCATCTATGTTTGAAAAGGGTAGTGCTCTTGACTCAATTTTTAAGTGCTGGGTCCCTATTAAACTATACAGATCTAAATCATTTTTGTTTGGTGCAGGAACATCATAAAACGAATCAAAATCATTAGAAGCGCCACTAATATATCCAAGAAGTATTCTTTGAGATTTATTATTTTGAGCCACTAAGTCTAACCAAATTCGATGTCGTTCAAAAATTGGTAAACTTGATTCGGTAGAAAAATTTCGAAAAAATGTTGAATTGTCATACACAAGGCCACTTTGATCTCTTCGCATCGTATTGGTAAAGTTTACTACTCCAGTAGCTGGTGCACCTTCAATCATTTGAACAAAAAATCCTTGACCAGCTCCAATTTTATAATCACCTACAGCAGGACAACATGAAGCGCCCAAAATATTATAAGTCAGATAATCGTTGGGATCATAATTATAAATGTAAGATCCATAAAAAGGATTGTTTATGCCAGTTTGTATATCAATACCATGGCGCCAAATATTTATAAATCCTGCCATCATGCCACCATTAGATTCTCTGTTTTCGAAAAGTAACTGATTCGCACTTATTGCAGATGGATAAGGGTTACCAATCAAATTCCAATTATCATCAAATGGTGTGAAGGCAACACCATTTAAACTCGTGTAACTTCCTAAAGTTGAAACAGTAATTGGGCCTCTTGATAAGGTTTGGGAAATAAATCCATTATTTGGAATACCTGTAAAAGTAGATGTAAAAGGCGCAGTTGTATTTGTGCTGTAACTCAATGGGCTTCTAACAATGTATCCACGAGCGGTTTCCATAATATTACTTTGCGCATCAGCCCAGTTGCCTATTCCGCCATTTGGATTTGTAGCAATAGGTTCCCATTTATATTTCGGACCAGTTGGTTCTAAAATATTTAAATTATCAAGGTTAAAATTGGCTACAGGTGAACTCCAATAAACATAATCAAATTTCTTAACGTTTGCTATTCTTTTATAATTTATATCACCCAAATTAATAGCATTCTCGATTTGTACTAGGCTAGAATTATTTTCAAAATTTAAGTTAGCACCAGGTTCAACAACAACTTCATTTTGGACTAAAAGTGTATGAGCATTATTGAAAACAACGGTGTTTCCAGATCGAACCAACACAGAACAAGCCTCAATGTTTGAAACAGAACTATAGTTATCCTCAAAAATTACAGCTTTGCTAATAGAAGGAGGCTCTGACCAGCTACCAAGAGAATAAACTGCGGCACTGCCACCAATTACAATTGAACTAGGGCTAGTTGGTGGAGTGCTAACATTATTAACACTGCAGGCTACTAATCCCAGATCAGGATTAGAAATAATCTTTGTAAGTCTATCTTGTGCGATAACAAAATAACTTAAAGTACCTGCTGTGATTCCAGTCATAGTAAAGTTCCAAAAACCATCGTTGCCATTGCCAGAAGTTAACGTTCCTGTGACGCTAGTGTATGCTCCAGAATTGATTTTGTAATATAATCTTGGCATTAATGTACCACTTGTTGGAACTCCAGCGGTGTCTACAATTCTGACATTATTTAAATTTATTGTCGAAGGAACTGCGCCACATGTTCCAGTAAGCACTATTGGACCATATGTTATAACTGGATTAGTGTCTATTTCGCCAGAAAACTGTACTGCACCCATGTCTGGATTACTTCCGCGACTCACGTTTTTGCTATCTAAATCGTATTCTACAGGTAAAATCTGTGCACCCATTTCAGCATAAGTTTCGCCCGATGGAGTCCAATATCCCTCATCAACTCCTGTTCCTTCTGAAAGTGTTACATTATCATAAAAACTATTTGAATCGGTTCCAAAATTGTTTGTGCCGCCATTCATTAAAGTTTTGTATTTGCTAACACATCCAGAATAAGCCACTACATTAATATTTGGATCATCAATAGCTGTAGTATTATGGCTTATGTTAAATCGGTTGAACTCAGAACCAAATCCATCTCCTTCGCAATAAAAATATGAGCGTCTGTTATGAACAGATGGTGCATAAAACAAATTATTATTAGAAGCAGTATTGTAATTTGGTGGTCGAATACCAGTCTGCCCTGGATTTGTGAGTAAAGATGTTAAATCTAAATCATGGCCTTTTATTGCAGCTAGTGCCGATACATATCCATTTCCTTTTGGAAGCACATTTACATAAAGAATGTTATTTCTTAAATCGGTTAATCCGTCTTGAATCCTGTTAATAAAACCTACTGCTGCTGCACCAAAATCACCAGTTATATTACTTGTAACTTGATTTGTATTATCACCCAATACAATAGTGTTATTGTAAACAAGGTAATTGACGCGTCTAGATGATAAAGTTAATCCAAAGATTCCACCCAAATTAGAAGAGCTAGGGTTGTAAAGTTTTGAAATATGATTATTAAAAATTTTGTAGTTGTTTAGTGTGGCGTTAAATGATAACCTTATCCAAATACCTTGACAGTTTGCAGGAACTGGTAATCCAGTTGAAAAACCCGGACCTGGATTAGTACCTGTAACATTGTTGTTTAGAGAAACATTAAAAATTCTATTGTTTTTTATAGTGTTATTTAGAGATCCAGTTAATGCGTAAATTCCACTTAAATAAGTGCGGTTGTTCGCGGTTCCATTAGAAGAAATATTACTAATAATATTACCCGAAACCATAGTGTTAACTGATGTCTCTAAAAGTATTCCAGAGGCTTCAAACAATGTTGTTCCTCGTCCCATCGAAGCATAAACTCGAGAAATTGTATTATTCATTATTAAGCAATCGGCACTTCCATTTCTTATACCATAAATATACGAAAACCAAACAAGTGTAGCTTGATTACCATTGGAAATAATACTTACATCTAAAGTGTTATTAGAAATTATGGAGGCAATGCCATTATTAGTTATTCCACCTCCAATAGCGTTACCTGCTGCAGTAATTAGATTAGTTGTAATAAAATTATTAGATATTGTACTAGTTGCAGTTGTTTGAATTCCTGCCGATGGATCGATACCTTGCTGTGCCATACAACTTATTAAAATAGTATTGCTTGTTATTGTTCCATTAGAAATAATACCAGAAACGCTAGACAGATTTGATGCTTGAGAATTTACTGTCATACTATTGTTAGAAATAGTACTGTTTACAGTTGAAGAAATTCCGACAGAGGAAGAACTTGTGCTAGACGATATTGCATTTACACTTATTGCTGGGTTGTTTGTAATAATGGCATTTGTGCCACTATTTCGAATACCATTTGAGCTACTAGTGCCAACTGCCGTACAAATTGCGTTTACAATGTTGTTGCTTACTTGATTTCCAGAGTTACTAGAAACAATGCCATTAGTAGTTCCATTTTGTTGACTTACAATAAGTTGTGCTTGCGAATTATTATTGCTTATAGTACTAGTTGCACCGCTATTCGAAATTCCGCTAATGGCGGTAGATAAACTTGCAGTAGCGTTAACGACAATTGTATTAGTACTGATAGTGCTGTTAGCTGCAGAATTTAAAATCCCGTTCGAAGTAGCAACTCCCGATTGCGTTGAAGGCGTCAATTGAATATTGGAGTTGTTGATAATTTGGCTACTTGCTCCAGAATTTGATATTCCGACAGAGGTAAAATTAACAACACCGCTGTTAGAAGTTGTTTGCGGTGCAATAAAAATACTTGCGTTGTTATTAATATTGCCGTTAGCAGTAGAATTACTAATTCCTGTAATCGTTACCGTTATAGTTGCTGTAGTACTTATTTGTGGTGCTAGTGTTATTTGATTATTGATAAAATTAGCTGTTCCAAAAGAGTTTGCAATACCAGAAATCGAAACCGATACTGCAAGATTAGTAGGAGAAATTGTAATATTATTGTTACTTAAATTATTTGTAGTACAAGATGTATTTAGAAATATTCCATATAAAACGGATGAAAAATTACTAACGGTGACCGCGTTGTTAATTATCGTTGCAATTCCGGTTCTTTCAAGATAGATTCCACCAGTTGTGCCACCAGTATTATTGCTGTTGATTATAACAATATTTGAACTTATGGTTTTATTTAAAGTTACTGATCCATCAATATTACTGATTCCTCTAATAGTTGTATTAGCATTAACTCCAGATGAAGCTGTTAGTGAAATGTTGTTGAAATTAATTTCATAAATACTAGCATTCGAAGTGCTAATACTGCTTATCCCTAAGAAATTAGCTGCAGACGAAACATTTCCTTTATCAATTTCAATAGTATTTTGGTTTATATTTAGTAGTCCGCTTGAAATACCACTATGTGAAATGCCATTTATTGCTCCAGATGTTCTTAATGAGCCACCAGAAGGTGTTCTTAAAATATTGCCATTTATAATCCTACTCGATGATGTATTAATATCGGCTTGAATAAAATTTACCGAATGATCATTATTTGCATTTACATAACTTAGTGTTACAGTATTTTCCGAAATAGTTAACAGCCTCAAATTTCCATCCTGCCAAATTCCTCTCATAAACCTGCTTGCAATTGGGGTTGTGGTAGTATTTTGTATAGTGATGATGTTGTTGTTTAAAAACTTATCCGAAGTTGCACTGGCTAATCGTGACCAAATACCAAAAGTGTCGAAACCCGCTGTATTGTTTAGATTAATTGTATTGTAATTGCAAGAAGAAACATTTGTGTCTGGTTGTACTGATGCTGCAGTTGAGCCAAGTAAAATACCGCACATAGTTACACTACCAGTTAATGTTCCTGCGGTACTTGTAATTGAATTATAAGATACTGTATTCGATGCTACTTGATTGATTAAAATTCCGTGAACGCTAGTTCCGATTTTCTGATATAAAGACGTAAGTGTACCATTTCCAATTCCAAAATTAAGTATCGTGTTTCCAGATAAAGTTGATGTGCCACCAATATCCCAATCGGTATCCATTGCTGCGGCTGTATTTGAGCCAACGATAGTGATTCCAAAATTAGCATTGCTTATGATATTGCCATAAAGTTTATTGTTTGAATTAGAACCTGCCATTGAAGTAATGCTAGCTAAGTTTAATCCGTTGGTGTCGCTTGTTAAACACGTAGCATAGATGCCAAACGTATTTTGATAATTAGTACCATTATTATTTAATGTAATGTTGCAATTTCTGATGATGTTATTTTTTGCCCCATCGGCTGTAGCAGTAGGATTTCCATAGAAAAAAGCAAAACCAAACTCTGTCATGTTGTTACTTGATATCGGATTGAAGACAGTGTTTAAAGGATTTTCAATCACATCAATACTATCAAAAATTAAGTAATCAGTGCCTATTATTTTGATTACACCGTCCATGATTCCGCCAGCAAAATGGTTTGCTCCTGCCGTAATGAGAGGATTGGCTCCTGTGCCATTTTTTTGAAAAGTTATCGTATTAGTAGCACTTGTCCCAGCAACGATTCTGAAGATGATTCCACCGGTAATGGTTGTGCTTGTTCCTGAAGGAGCTGTCTCGGTATGATTAGCAGCAACATTAAATAGTACTGGACCCGAAATTCCATTGGTGTTTAAACTTAGTGCGGCGTCATTAATACTGGCAAAATCTCCCGGAATAGAATAAGTACCTGACAATGGTATAAGTGCAGGTGGGTTATTTTTCTCATCAATAGGCGATGCGAAAATAACCGTTGAAAATAGTAGTAAGAAAAATGAAATAGCTTTCATTCTAATAACAATAATTTTTAAAATAGTTTTCCTAAGATTTAACGAATTGATTTAAAGGTAAATATATGAAATTTCACTAAAAAAATGATCAATATAAAAATCAATACCTAAATAAATAAACTGTAAACTATTCAACTAGAAAAAGAGTTAAATAGTTTACAGTCAAATTTTTATCAATTCAGTACAAATATACTACTAATAAAATTATTGAAATGTAGAATTTATTCGGTAGCTACAAGTTTGCTTGCGCTCCTGTAAATAAATGCGTTATAAACGTGTCTTCTAGCAAATCGGCTCGGTGACTCTGCATTGACCATTTTTATATAAGTTTGTTTAGGAACACCAAAATACTCGAAAGTATTTCCGTCTAGGAAAGTTACATACAAAACGCTATTTTCAAAATAAAAATCTTGAATGTTAGAGGTAGTAGTAGTTTTTACATACTCCGCTTTAGTTTTTTCAAGAGTTTCTGGTGCTACACTAACTAGAAAATGGTATGCTTCAATAAAAGCAATACTTTTTTGTTCGGCTTCATGGCGCTCCTGTTCATCACTAATTGTGTCAGGATGAAAATCTTTCATGCTATTTCTGTAAATAGTCTTTAATTCTTTTAAAGTCGCTGCTTTCGTAACGTTGAGTAATGCTCTGTACTCAACAATTTTTTTCATATTCATAAAGTAAAAATAAAAAAAAGTCATTTATGTAGTAATGACTTTTATTAGTAGCAATAACAGGAGTCGAACCTGTACCTAATAGGTGTGAGAAGCCTTTTTTTACAAATTTTTTTCTCCCTTTCTAATGCAATTTTGGGCACTTCTTTAAAAGAAGAATACCAATTTCGGTGCAAAGGTACGTATTTTTTTTCAATAGCATTTTATAGTGAATCAACGTTTTGGTTCAGGATCAAAGTATAATTTGAAATTAGAATTGTCAAAAAAGCTTCCGATATGTTTGCGATATAGTAAAAACAAAAAAAAACCCTCTCATTTCTGAAAGGGTTTACTTAGTAGCGGGAACAGGACTCGAACCTGTGACCTTCGGGTTATGAGCCCGACGAGCTGCCTACTGCTCTATCCCGCGCTGTTTCGAGTGCAAATATACAACGAATATCGATACTCGCAACAAAAAAATTAAAAAAATCTTTTATTTCTACTATTCGCTTGATATAACTACCTTTGCAACAAATTAAATTAAAATAAATGTCGAATAAAGCCGGTTTTGTAAACATTATAGATTTGATATTAAGAGGAGAATGTCCAGTGGACATTTGGTAGAATAAATGTAATTTAAAAAATAAACATGATACATAAAGCAGGTTTTGTTAATATTATTGGTAACCCAAACGTAGGAAAATCAACACTAATGAATGCTTTCGTTGGTGAAAGATTGTCAATTATTACTTCAAAAGCTCAAACTACTCGTCATAGAATTCTTGGCATTGTTAATGGTGATGACTTTCAAGTAATACTCTCTGATACTCCTGGAATTATTAAACCTGCTTATGAAATGCAAAAATCAATGATGGATTTTGTTAAATCTGCCTTTGAAGATGCCGACGTTTTAATTTATATGGTTGAAATTGGAGAAAAAGAGCTTAAAGACGAAGCCTTTTTTAATAAAATCATTCATGCCAAAATCCCAGTTTTACTTTTACTTAATAAAATAGATAAATCTGATCAAGAGCAATTAGAAGAGCAAATAGATCTTTGGAAAGAGAAAGTACCAAATGCGGAAATCTATCCAATCTCAGCTTTAGAAAATTTCAATGTAAAAGAAGTTTTTGCAAGAATTTTAGAACTTCTTCCAGAATCTCCAGCATATTATCCTAAAGATGCTTTGACAGACAAACCGGAACGTTTTTTTATTAACGAAACCATTCGCGAAAAAATCCTTTTAAACTACGATAAAGAAATCCCATACGCTGTAGAAATTGAAACGGAAGAATTTATTGAAGATGATAAAATCATTCGAATTAGATCCGTTATTATGGTAGAACGCGATACCCAAAAAGGTATTATTATCGGACATAAAGGTGCGGCACTAAAGCGTGTCGGAATGCAAGCTCGTGAAGATTTAGAAAAATTCTTCGGAAAACAAATTCATATTGAAATGTTTGTAAAAGTGAATAAAGACTGGAGAAATAGTCAATTTCAATTAAGACGTTTCGGGTATAATCAAAAGTAGTCTTAAATTTTATCTTTCAAAATTCTATTAGTTAATTCTTCAAGTTTGTGCATTTGAGGTTGGCATTTTTTTCTATTAACTCTAGCTTGAAAATACAATGCAAACCAAAAAACTACCATCAATCCCATAATTACAAAGTCAGTAGTAGTAGATTGTTTTAATGTCCAATGTGAATAGGCCATCATCATAAAGACTAAAAAAACACCAGCAATAAAGAAATGAAGGAACATAAAGAAAGTCCAAACAGTTTGGTCTGGTCCAAAAAGTCCTTTTACATGTGTTGTTTTATCTTCGTTTTCTTCTAATTCCAAATGTAAATGCGGAGAATAGTACTTTCGTTTGGCTAAAGTGATGAATAAAAATATATGATGATCTGATGTTTTTACTCGATAATCATTTTTTACTTCTTCTTTAATTTTTGTTGCGTGTTCAATAATTTCATTCATTGACATAGAAACATCTTTTTGAAATCGTGGACGAAGCACGATAGTATTATCCAATTCCATTACTTAAATTTTAACATTCAAATTCATTAAAACATAGTTTTTTTAGTATTACTACCATACTAAGGTAAGAAAAAATAAAATTAGTAGTACCTTTGCAGCTTATTTTAAAATCATTATGAATAACATTGTTGCGATAGTAGGAAGACCTAATGTAGGGAAATCAACCCTTTTCAATAGGCTGATACAAAGAAGAGAAGCTATTGTAGATTCAGTTTCTGGTGTAACCAGAGATAGAAACTATGGTAAAAGCGAATGGAACGGAAAAGAGTTTTCCGTAATTGATACCGGTGGATACGTTAGAGGAAGTGACGACGTATTTGAAGGAGAGATTAGAAAACAAGTAGAACTAGCTATTGATGAGGCAGATGTTATCATTTTTGTGGTAGATGTAGAAGAAGGAATTACTCCTATGGATGATGCTGTTGCAAAATTACTTCGTAAGGTTACAAAACCAGTTTTATTAGCTGTAAATAAAGTAGACAATTCCATGCGTGAAAAAGACGCAGTTGAATTCTATAACTTAGGATTAGGTGAATATTTCACATTTGCAAGTATTTCAGGAAGTGGAACAGGTGATTTGCTAGATGCATTGATTGATGCTTTTCCAGTAAAACCAGAACCAACTAAAGAAGAAGTTGTTTTGCCTCGTTTTTGTGTAGTAGGTCGTCCAAATGCTGGAAAATCTAGTTTCATAAATGCATTAATAGGTGAGGATAGATATATTGTAACAGATATTGCAGGAACAACGCGTGATGCAATTGATACAAAGTTTGACCGTTTCGGATTTGAATTCAATCTTGTGGACACAGCCGGAATTAGAAGAAAAACCAAGGTTAAAGAAGATTTAGAATTTTATTCTGTAATGCGCTCAGTTCGTGCCATTGAACATTCAGATGTGTGTATTTTGATAATAGATGCAACACGAGGATTTGAAGGTCAAGATCAAAGTATTTTTTGGTTGGCTGAGAAAAACAGAAAAGGTGTTGTAATTCTTGTAAACAAATGGGATTTGGTTGAAAAAGACACCATGTCAACTCGCGATTATGAGGCCAAAATCCGTGAACAATTACAACCTTTTACCGACGTGCCAATTATTTTCGTATCGGCATTAACAAAACAACGTTTACTGAAAGCATTAGAAGAAACAGTAAAGGTTTACGAAAACAGAGCACAACGTATTTCTACTTCAAAATTCAACGATTATATGTTGAAAATTATAGAAAATCATCCGCCACCAGCGTTGAAAGGGAAATATGTAAAAATTAAATATTGTATGCAATTGCCAACACCTACTCCTCAGTTTGTGTTTTTTGCCAACTTGCCGCAATATGTAAAAGAAGCATACAAACGTTTCCTTGAAAATAAAATTCGTGAAAACTGGGATTTTTCTGGTGTACCAATTGATATTTATATAAGAGAGAAATAATTTTATACTAAAAGATTTCCAAAATCTTTTAGGTATTTTTAATAAAAAATGTTAGAAAAAAACATACAAATAGCTGTCGATAAAGGTGAAATGCTTCCGCTTATGGAAGAATTTTATACTATTCAAGGCGAAGGATTTCACACAGGAACAGCAGCTTATTTCATAAGAATCGGCGGTTGCGATGTAGGTTGTCATTGGTGCGATGTAAAAGAAAGTTGGAATGCAGAACTTCATCCTCCAACAGCAACAGATGTCATTGTAGCTAATGCCAAAAAGTATGCAGATACAGTTGTGATTACAGGAGGAGAACCATTAACTTGGGATATGAATCCGCTTACTCAAAAATTAAGATCACAAGATCTTCGTGTTCATATTGAAACTTCAGGATGCTATCCAGTTACAGGAGCTTGGGATTGGTTTTGCCTTTCTCCTAAGAAAAATAAGTTACCAGTTGAAAGCGCCTATGAAATTGCTAATGAACTTAAAGTAATTATCTACAATAAACACGATTTTATTTTTGCCGAAGAACAAGCAGAAAAAGTGAATCCAAATGCAATCCTTTTTCTTCAACCAGAATGGAGTAAAAAAGATGAAATGACACCACTTATTGTAGATTATGTAATGAAGAATCCAAAATGGAGGGTTTCATTGCAAACTCACAAATATTTAAATATTCCATAAAAATGAAATGGATTGTACTTTTTTTACTGTTTTCATCAAGTCTTTTTGCTCAAATTGGAGGAGAAGATGAAGTCTATTTGAATGGAGACAGAATAGAAGCTAAGTTCAATGGAGGTGGTTTAGATAAATTTTATGAGTACATAAATGCAAACTTCGATTTTTCTAAAGTTAGCAAGCCAGGAAGAATGGTTACAGCTTTTACAGTTAATGAACTTGGAGAGGTTAAAAATATTAAAGTAGTTCAATTTGTTGACGTTGAAACAGCTGCTGAAATAGTAAGGGTGTTAAAAAATGCTCCAAAATGGAAGCCAGCAACACGCGGTGGAAAACCCATAAGTGTTGAAATAAAGTTTCCATTAGATTTTAAATTTTCAAAGAAAGAGTAAAATTTTTATATAATCTGAATCTTTTTGTAACAATTATTATAATTAAACAACTTATAAATTGTGTAGAATTAATCGAATTTATTTTGGCACAATAATTGAAAATTATATATTTATAAAAAATTTTAAAACCACAAAAAAAATGAAAAAACTTATTTTAACGTTCGCTTTGCTATTAGTAGCTCAATTTGGTTTCTCTCAAGCTGTTGATGAAGCTTTCAAAAAAGATGTATTGAAAGTAATTGAAAGAAGTGGCTCTGGGCTAAGTTCTTATAAAAAACAAATTTTAGCAAATATTCCTGAAGATAAACAAGCAGCTTTTTCGGTTGAGTTTGATGGACTTATTGCAAAAGCTAATGATTTGACTGCAAAAATTTACATGGAAGAATATTCAAAAGAGGATATTAAAGCAATGTTAGCCTTTTATGAAAGTCCAGTAGGAAAAAAAATGTCTGAGAAAGCTCCAGCAATAATGGAAAAATCTCAAGCATCAATGATGGAATTGCAAGGAGAAATTCAATCGATGATGATGAAATATATGCAATAATCAAAATGCAAAAAAACAAGAATCCCATTAGCAATATTGTTAGTGGGATTTTTTATTTTTACGAAAAATATAATTTATGAAATCGGTATTTCTTTTAGATAACAACATTACTTTTTTAAATCACGGTTCTTTTGGAGCTTGTCCCAAACCTATTTTTGAAGAATTTCAAAGATTGCAATTGGAGTTGGAGCAAGAACCGGTGCATTTTATTCAGAAGAAGTTGCCTATTTATTTAAAAGAAGCCAAAAAACCCTTGGCAAAATTTATAGGTTGTAATGAAGAAGATTTCTTTTTTACACCCAATCCAACTTTTGCTGTTAATACCATAATGAGAAGTTTAAATCTTCAAAAAGGAGATGAAATTCTAACAACCAATCACGAATATGGAGCAATGGACAGAACTTGGAATTTCTATTGCAAAAAGTCAGGTGCGAAATATATTCGTCAAGAAATTTCGTTGCCAATTATTTCTAAAGAACAGATTTTAGAGGAATTTTGGAAAGGGTATAATTCTAATACTAAAGTGATTTTCTTGAATCAAGTTTCGAGTTCAACGGCTTTGATTTTTCCAGTGAAAGAAATTTGCGATAAAGCACAACAACTTGGATTAATTACCATTGTTGACGGCGCTCATGTTCCAGGTCACATTGATTTAAACATTTCAGAATTGAATCCAGATTTCTACACAGGAACATTGCATAAATGGATGTTGGCTCCAAAAGGAAGTTCGTTTTTATATGTTAAAAAAGAATTTCAATCCGATATTGATCCATTAGTAGTAAGTTGGGGTTACGAAAGTTTGGCACCAAGTGAAAGTCAATTTCTAGATTATCACGAATATCAAGGTACAAACGACCATTCTGCGTATTTGTGTACGCCAAAAGTGATTGAGTTTTTGGAAGAAAATAACTGGAAAGAAAAATCGAAAGATTGCAAAAAAATTGTCTTAGATAATTACAAACGTTTTTGTGATTTGGTGGGAACACAACCAATATGTCCAATTTCGGAAGAATTTTTGGGTCAAATGGCAAGTATTCCAATAAAAACTGAAAAACCTATAGAGTTGAAAGAGTTGTTATATTCGAAATATAAAATTCAAATTCCAATTATGCCTTTGAATGATAAGATTTATATGCGTTATTCTATGAATGTATATAATTCTCAGGAAGATTTAGATATTTTATATCGAGCGATTACTGATATTATTGAATCTACCGATTTGATTAAAGTTAACTGATAGTTTAGCCCAGATTGGAACGGCATCCTTTTTCTTGTTTCTTTAACAAGGAAAAGATATAGTGGAAAGCTGGAAACAGCTCCTAAAAAAGACGAGCCAAATAATCAAAATGTTTTCCTTCTTCAATTAATTCGCATTGCAAACCATTAGCGAAAGCAGCATTTTGTAACGTATTATAATCCAAATACAACCACGGAAATGCTTCTTCAGTTTGATTTTTATATGAAATAGTAAATGTTAGTTCGCCGTAATAACCATCTGCAGGAATCCATTTAGAACCATCGTCATCTTCATCAAACATATAGATAATATCAGAAGAATCTATTAAAATTTGACCATTTGGTGCTAGCAAACTTTTTATTTTTAGCAAGTATTTAGAAGTTTCTGCTAATGTTCCGAAAATTCCTGTTCCGTTCATTAATAATAAAATGGTGTCAAATTTTTCGTTTCCCAAATCCAAAATATTTTGAACTTTAGCATTTTTTAAACCTCGAAGTTGACATGCTTGAATCGCTTTTTCGGAAATATCGATGGAAGTTACTTCTAGACTTTTCTCGTTTTGAAGATACAAACTATGACTTCCAGCACCACAACCTACGTCAAGAACTTTACCTTTTGAGAGTTGAAGGGCTTTTTTTTCTAATTTAGGCATTTCTTTATACGAACGAAAAAGATAAGCAACATCCATTTCATCAGCTTCCGAAATATTGGTTTCTGTAATAATATCTTCGGGTGAATTATTGGTTTGAAAATCGAGAATCGCTTTTCCGAATAAATCTAACATTTTTGTAAAGTTTCAGGTTTAACGTTTCAAGTTGTTTAAATTTGCATCAGAAATCAAACTAAATGCTAAAGCCTCAATTAAACGAACTCGGAAAACTTGCCAAAGATAAGCATAACGAAAACAAAAAGTATTTCGATAAGCTGAAAAAGAAAGCACCTAAAAATTTAGATTATGTAATGCAAGATTTACACGATGCTGAATTCAAAAAAACCGATTGTTTAGAATGTGCTAATTGTTGCAAAACGACCGGCCCACTATTTACATCTGCAGATATTGAGAGAATTTCAAAGCATTTCAAACAAAAGCCACAACAATTTATAGAGCAATATTTGCGTATTGACGAAGACAAAGATTATGTTTTGAAAAGTGTTCCGTGTACTTTTTTAGAAGCAGATAACAAATGTTTTATCTATGATGTTCGTCCAAAAGCTTGTCGAGAATTTCCGCATACTGATAGAAAAAAGTTCCAACAGATATCTGATTTGACTTTGAAGAATGTTGAAATCTGTCCAGCAGCTTATAATATTGTGGAAAAAATGAAAGAGAAAATAGTTTTGTAGTATTGTTTTTAATCATTTGATGAAACAACTATAATGAAATATATAAATCCTAAAAAGATTATTACCAGTCCTAAAGAATAACAGATTGTACTAAAAGGATGACCTAATTTTGTTGTAAATCCTAATCCTGTTAATAATATTCCAATTATTATTAAACTGATAGATATTAAAACTTTGATTGCTCTTTTTTTCATGTAAAACTTCTATGTTCTATATTCTATTCTCTATTCTCTTTTTTCTAATTATAAATCAAATACTTCTTCCTCATTTTATTAAAATCATTCAATCCTTTCTCCCAAGATTTTCTTATTTCAGTTTCTGATACTCCATCAACTATTTGCTGTTGCAGTTTTTTAGTTCCAGCTAATTTGGTAAAGAAGTCGTTAAAGAATTTAGATTTATCAGATGTCGAATTGTAGGCTTTAATCAACCATTTTAGCTCCAATTGATTTACTTTTGGAATAGAAGTTAAATTTTCACCAAAACACAATTGATTCTTATAAACAGGATCTTTTGCTCCAAAATTTGGAATAGGAGTGAAGCTAAAATCACTTTTTGGTAAAAAAGGCGAACCATAAATTTGAAATTGCATTTCAGTTCCTCTTCCAACACTTACATTCGTTCCTTCAAACAAACACAAACTTGCGTATAAGTTTATAGATTGGTCATTTGGTAAATTAGGAGAAGGTTTCACAGGTAAACTATAGCTCATTTCTCTATTGTAATCAATACAGTGTATAACTTTTAAGTTGCATTGAATTCCATTTTTTAACCATTTTTCACCATTTATCATTCTTCCATATTCGCCAATAGTCATTCCATGAAGCAATGGAATTGGATGCATTCCAACAAAACTAGTGAATTCTTTTTCCAAAATCGGTCCATCAACAATAGTTCCATTAGGGTTTGGTCGGTCTAAAATCATTAATTCTGTATTGTTTTCAGCACAAGCTTCCATTATATAATGTAGGGATGATATATAGGTGTAAAATCGTGCTCCAACATCTTGCAAATCAAAAACTATTATATCAATTCCTGCTAATTGTTCAGGTCTTGGTTTTTTGTTATTTCCATAAAGTGAAATTATCGGTAAATCTGTTTTAGTGTCTTTTCCGTCTTTAATTAGTTCACCTGCATCTGCAGTTCCGCGAAATCCGTGCTCCGGAGCAAATATTTTTTGAACGCTAATTTTATTCTCGATAAGAAAATCAACTAAATGAACATTATTTGATAAAATTCCAGTTTGGTTTGTAATCACACCAACATTTTTGTCTCTTAACAAAGGCAAATAAAAAGAATATCTATCGGCTCCAGTTTTTATTGATGAATTAGTTACTTCTTTTTCAGTATTTCTTCTTGAATTTTCAAAATGTCTATTTAATCCGCATGAAGAGGATATTGTGAGGTATCCTAAACAAAGAATACAAGTTGATAGTAAGTATTTCATCATTTTATAATTTAAATTAACTTTGTCTCTTTGTCCTAAAAAGAAATATCTTTGCAACAAAACCAAAACTTTTGAATTTAGAACATTTCATTGCCAAAAGACTCATTACTGCTAAAGACCATAAAAGTAGTATTTCTGCTCCAATAATAAAAATTGCTATAGCTGCTATTGCAATTGGTATTGTTATGATGATTGTTTCAATAGCGACTGGAATAGGTTTACAACAAAAAATACGCCAAAAAGTATCAGCATTTAACGGACACATAATAATTTCTAATTTTAACGGAAATGAGTCCGACGGAAGTATAGAACCTGTTTCTACAAACCAAAAGTTTTACCCAAAGTTCAATGCTGTTGAAGGTGTAAATCATATTCAAGCAGTAGCAACCAAGTTAGGAATAATTAGAACCGAAACAGATTTTGAAGGAATAACTTTCAAAGGAGTTGGTAAAGACTATAAATGGGAATACTTAGAAGAGTATTTAATTGATGGTAGATTGCCCATACTAAAAAGTAGTTTAAACGAAGAAGTTTTAATTTCACAATATTTAGCCAACAGATTAAAATTGAAATTAAATGATAGTTTCAATACTTTTTTTCTAAACGAAGGAGATAGTAAGTTGCCAAAAAGCAGAAGATTTAAAATTGTAGGCATTTATAATTCAGGCTTTCAAGAATTTGATGCGGCATTTATTATCGGAGATATCCGTCACATTCAAAGACTAAATAAATGGAACTCAAATCAAGTGGGTTCGTTTGAGATTTTTGTAGATGATTTCACCAAAATAGACGAAAAAGGCAAGCAAGTTTACAAAGAAATCCCTTCAACACTAAATGCACAAACTATTGTAGAAAAATATTACTACATTTTCGACTGGTTAAAACTATTCGATTTTAATATCATCGTTATTCTTATCATAATGGTAATCGTATCTACTATTAATATGGTAGTGGCATTACTTGTTTTGATATTAGAAAGAACTCAAATGATAGGAATCCTAAAATCACTTGGTTCAGACAATTGGTCAATAAGAAAAATATTTCTTTACAATTCGTTATACCTAATACTAAGAGGCTTGTTTTGGGGTAATACTATAGGAATAGGATTATTACTTATTCAGAAGAAATTTGAAATAATTAAACTAAATCCAGAAAGTTACTATGTAAATGTAGCGCCTGTAGAAATTAATATACTGTATATCCTTGCTCTTAATGTAGGTACAGTCCTTATCTGTTTGTTGGTTTTATTAATACCTTCCTACTTAATTACTAAAATATCTCCTGCCAAAACCATTCGTTTTGATTAATCAGAAGCGAACCATCAGCGCTTTCTTGCAGTCGATATTCCTGCTTTCCGCGTTACAAGGTAACTGCTTCAATCAGGGCTAGGTTGTATTTGTATCGAATAGATGTAGTGTTTCGAAAGATGTTTTTGTTTACTACGGTTATATTCT
>LNDX01000033.1 GCA_001464475.1 Flavobacteriaceae bacterium Ga0077528
AGTTTTTGTTTTCCCTACTCTAAATAGCTTTTCGGGTTCCGCTTTTATGCTTGTGAAAGCACATTACAAAACTGCAAACTATCTCAAAATCAATCGATGAGTGTTTAACTAAAAAGGAGTAGGTTGTTTAGCGGAAAATAATACCGTCGTTTAACGGATACAGAAATCGTTAAACAACTATTGATAAAAAAGTAGGAAGTTGGTTACTTTGTATCGAAATAAAAACTATTTTTATAAAACTATAACCAATTTAAAAACTTTACATTATGAGAACAAGAACATTATTTGGCTATTTATTAGTTGCTGCTATTTCAGCTTTGATTACCTATTTTATTTTTGGAACAACAACCGATCCAGTTACTCTAGAACCCGACACTCCAAATCCAACTGAAAATACTAAAGAGATTTGTATGAAATATGATGATGAAGATATGAGTACACTTGATGCTGATTTAGTTCATACAATGACAAAGGAGTACATCAACAGTCAATGGAAGTATATCAATTCTAATTCAAATTTTATTAGTAAACATAGCGCAATAACAGAAGATGCTCGTTCGATATGGTTTGATTTAAAAACTTTAAAAAAATATTTATATCATATTGAAAATGAATCAAGAAAAGTAGATTCTACAATAAAAGAAGATAAGTTAGGTATAAGAATTTATTATGGAGTTTATCCTAATAAAGAAGAAATAAAAAAGTTTCCAGATATTTTTGATACAAGTAAAGATAGAGATTTTACTGATTATTCGGGTTTACATACTCTTGTTATGATTCCAACTATTTCAATAGAAGATGAAATTTTAGATTTTAACCCTTTGGATGATGAAACTTACAAGATTGGTCTATATAAAGTCGAAAAGTATATGTATAAAAACGGAACACCTATCCCTAATAATAATACAATGGGATTGTTTGGAACTAGCAGAGATATTGCTGGACAAAACCACGGAACTTTATATCCTCCTGGACCAGCAGCAGGAATGGGATTCTAATAAATTTTTATCATGTATGAACAACCAAAAATATTAGTACATTTATTACACCTTTGCGAATTTATAGCATTGGTGGCAGGAATCATTAAGTTTAAATCTTTAAAGAATTCTTATTGGAAGTGGTTTGTGTTCTACTTAGCCTATATCGTTGTTTATGAGATAATAAGTTACATTGCAAAAGTTGAATTCAAATATAAAATAGGCGCTTTTCAATCCTACATTCATATTCCAATTGAATATTTGTTCCTTTTTTGGTTGTTCGCAGTAAAATCACTGCAGAAGAAGGTTTTGTTTTATTGGTTTTCAGTACTGTTTTTTTTGTCATTTGTTATTGATACTAGATTACAGCAAGGAGATTTTACTTTTAAATCATTAAATACTACAATAGGAAATTTGCTCTTATTGATTTTGGTAATGTTAGAATTTAACAAGCAAATTAAGAGTGATACTATTTTGTATTTTAAAGAGAATAAAATGTTTTACATCAATATAGGAGTCACATTATTTTATGTTGGAAACATGCCTTTCTTTGGTTGGTATATGCCTATTTTGAAGTATCCCGAAATCTGGAATGATTTTTATAAATATTTTATGATTTCTAATTGTATAATGTATTTATTATTTGCTGCATCATTTGTATGGGGAAAAGTCAAATCATAATAACCACTGTTTTATTTTTTATATTTTTCATTGCATTCCTTATTGCAATCATTTCCTTTATGCGACAATATCAGTTAAAAAAGAAAGAACATACTATGATTATTCAAAATCAACAAATTGAACACCAACAAGAACTTTTGTCTACACAGATTGAAATTCAAAACCAAACCATGCAACATATTGGTCGTGAAATTCATGATAATATTGGACAGAAGTTAACTTTGGCTAGTTTATACACTCAGCAGTTGGCTTATGAAAATAAAGCACCACACATCAACGAGAATATCGAAAATATTAGTGCCATTATCAATCAGTCGCTTTCTGAGTTGCGTGCGCTTTCTAAAAACCTTACTGATAATACTATCGACAGTAATTCGATTACCGTTTTATTAGAAGAAGAGTTTCAAAAGATAGCCGATTTGAAAGTGTGCCAAGTTAATTTTAGTTCGGATGCTACTCATTTGGTTTTGCCTTATCAAACGAAAAGCGTCTTGCTTCGAATTGTTCAAGAGTTTCTTCAGAACAGTATCAAGTATGCCAAATGCAAGAACATTGTTGGACTTCTATCTCAAAACGAGCAAACGATTGCACTTTCTATTGCTGATGACGGAATAGGTTTTGATGTTACCAAAAAATCAGATGGAATAGGGCTGAGTAATATTAAAAAACGTACCGAAATCATAGGAGGAACTTCAACTTTAAAGAGTACTGCTCAAGGAACGCATCTGTTAATTTCAATACCTATTGTATAATGAATAATTCTATTGTAATCGTTGACGATCACGTGCTAATTGCAAAAGCTTTACGAGGCATCATGGCCAATTTTGTAGATTTTGAAGTCTTGTACGAATGTGAAAACGGAAAAGAACTTCAAGACAAATTTGCTTCTCCAAACAATATTCCAAGCATTGTTTTGCTAGACATCAGTATGCCCATTATGAATGGCTTTGAAACTGCTTTGTGGCTGAAAGATAACCATCCCAATGTTTTGGTAATGGCTTTAAGTATGCAAGACGATGATGATAGTGTGATTAAGATGATAAAAAATGGTGCTAAAGGTTATTTGCTAAAAAATACACATCCAGCCGATTTAGAAAAAGCTTTAAAGTCATTAGTCGCTAATGGTTATTATTATCCAGAATGGGCGGCAAGTAAGGTTTTTGCAAGTATTGGAACACCATTAAAAGTAGAAGATACTGTAATTGCATTAACCGATAGAGAAAAGGAATTTCTAAAGTATTCGGTAACCGAAATGAGTTACAAAGAAATTGCAGAAAAAATGTTTTGTAGTCCAAGAACGGTAGAGAGTTATCGCGATAATCTTTTCGAAAAATTAGAGCTTAAGAGTAGAGTAGGACTAGCTGTTTATGCCATCAAAAATGGTTTTGATACTTTGTAAATCATTTTTTACTTCATAAAAAAAGGATAACACTTTCGAGTTATCCTTTTTTAATTTATCTAAAATTATTATTTACATTCGTCAAGCGCTTGTGCAAACGATAAGATACTTTCTAAGTTGTTTTTAAACTCTTTTTTGTCGACTCTAGCCAATAGTTCCGGACAACCTGCAGCTAATTCTTCAAAACGTTTTTTCGGACCTAACATCCAAGAGGCAGAAGCATTAGATTTTCCTTCCGATTCGTTGGCTGCTTTAATAATGATTTCTCCATTAAAATATTGATAAACCGACATCTTTTTACCAGAATACATTTCTTTAACGAATTTTTTACTAGCTCCAGAAAGCGTTACTCCTCCATTTTCAGTCGAAACTTTGAACGCTACTGTTGCAAACTCTTCACCATTACTTAAGATTAGTTTATTTACTTCATTCGCTTTAAAACTTCTTTCAGAGAATTTTCCTTGGAAATCTTTAACAGTTACCATTACAGCATCACTTAAGTTCAATCCTCTGCTTTTTGGCATATAACCTGTAACCGTATCTTTTTTGATAGTTAAGATGTAAGCCAAAGTATAGTTTGGATCGGTTTCAATACTGTAAGGTGCTGATTGCGAATAAGAAGGATTTGAATTGTACGTTTGTTGAGGTACATTTTCTTCAAATATAAAATTCTTAGTATCAACAGGGAAGTGTCTTGTTTTTAATTGATTAACATTAAATAACGCAAGGTTGTTGTCATTTTCTTTAATCATTGTTTTTCCATCACCAGGATCGTAATCGTTGGTAACTAAGATATTAGCCCATTCGTTAGACTTAGCTGGTTGGTCTAAATAGTTGTAGATTTTAGCTAAATTGTAGTAAGCACTATAACGTATTTTTCTATCAGCTTTAGAATCAGTTGTATATTTGTTAGACAATGATTTGAAATAGTTGATTGGTTCTTCCAATTCTTTTTCAAAACCATCTACTGGTTCAGCAAAGTTCATTTTGTCAAAAACCGCTTTGGCTTGTAAGTAAGCATTGTATTCAGCCGCTTGCTCTGGGTGTTTTTTATTTGCCAAAATCCAAAATTGGTCTTTACCTTCTTTTATTGGATAACCAAATTCGTTGTTTAGTTCGTTATTCAAACGGTTCACTACTTCATTCAAATAGTTGTTTATTATAGTACTTTGAAGCGAATACTGACCATTTTGTGCTTGGTTGTAATTCTCAGTTTCAGTTCCTTTTATGGTATTAGAACCATTGAAACTGATGATTTTGTTGATTTTACCATCGCCACTTACCACTTTTGCATTTCCTTGTTGGCTGTAAGAAACCACAGGAGTGTAATAGTATCTAGTAGATTGAACACCATTTCTATCTTTGTTAGTAACCGTTCTAGTAGTTACTTCTTTTTTGGTAACCACTGGGTTCTGAAGCATTACTTCAACACTCATATAACCATTTTTTTCTCTTTTTTCTAAACCAGAGATGGTTACTTGATTTTCAATAAAGTACTTCGATTTGTTGTACAACAAAGAGCGGTCGAAAGAAATTAAAAACGAATAGTTTCTATTCTTCTTATCCAAGATAGGTTTCGTAGGAAGTTGTACATACGAGTAGTTGATTTCAAACGGATCTAAATCGGTAGATTGTGCAAAAAAACTACAGGTCGTAAGCAGGAATAATGCTAAAAAAACTTTTTTCATAAGTAAGGTTTAATTTTTACAAATATATAAAAAGTTCGTTAGTTACAACCCACCAATGTTTTTATTAAAAAACTAATTTTTAGAGGGTTTATGTACTAATTTTGCAACGCGTTACCTAACTTATTTACCTAAATGAACCCTACATTTTTAAACAGCAAACAAATTGGAATCGTTACCTCTTTTTCGGAACTGATACAAACCGATTTTGAAGGAACACGCAATGCGCTGTGTTGGTACCGCAATTTGCAAGGCGATTTTAAAGAGCTAGTAAGTAAACTCCAATTAAAAGAAAACATCACCGAAGTAACTCCCAAAGACCTATTGACACTACAACTTTCACCACAAGGAAATTGCGCTAGGGAAATTATCTTAAAGGATTTACAAGACCTAACCGACTTTGGAGCAGCTCCAGTGCTCAACTTACTCCAATACTACGAACGCGATACCGACTTCGATTTCATTACTACCGATGTGTATTCCTTTCATGTAGACCGTTCGCCTATTGCCACAGATACTTTTTTATGTACCTATCACGGAGCAGCAAGCGACCTCATTGCCAACGAAGAAGCCCAACAAAAGATACTCGTTCCCGAAATTAGAGCCCAATTAAAAGACCTCCACGATGGTCCTGAAACTGAATTTGAGGATTTTCTAAAAGAAAACTATTTCGACTTGCATTACCAAGCACAACCCAACGCCACACCAATTAACTTAGGCGTAGGTCATCTATGGCGACTGGCAGTAGACCATCCAACACAAAAAGTACCACCATGCATTCACAGAGCACCAATTGAAAAGGATGGTGAATATCGGTTGTTGTTGATTTGTTAGAAGATTTAATATTTGGTAATGTTTCAGATGCAAATCCAACTTCTTCACTTTGGCAATCAACCAAGTCATAATCATTTTCTTTCCATTCCATACATTCTTTTTCTTTGAAAAACATACTTTTCGCACCAAACAATCCCAAAACAACCAACGAACCAATTCCAATTTTTTGTTTAAATTTACTTTTACCGACTCCAATTATATCATCTTTTATAATAATCGGTTTATCATCCTTCTTTACAAGTTCGTTTTGTTTACTTGTTGTAACCTTCGTTTTCTTAATTTCTTCTGTTAAATCATTTGGATTTAATTTGGCAAAATTATTAAGTGGACAAGGTGGAAACACTCCACCGCCACCGCCACCTGTAACACCATAATTAAATAGAAATATTTTTCTATTCTAATTATAATCGATAATTTCGGGGAATGATATTTAAAAAAGTACATTTCCCGATTTTTATTGTAATTGTGTTCTCTATTTTTATTTCATGTAATAAAAAGATAGAGAATCCAATAAATGAAAAATATAGTTTAAATGTAAAGAAAGCTTTCTCGTTTTATGATAAACAAGAATATGATAGTGCTTACTATTATTTTTATAAAGCTAATGATGCTTGTTCAGATCAGGAAAAAGAAAGAAGGGTATATGCTTTATATTATCTTGCAGAAATACAACAAAAAAGATGTGATTTTTCAGGAAGTGAAGCAACTGCAACAAGCATAATTTCTATTTTACCTGACTATAAAAGTATAAATACAACTTATAATCTAATTGGAATATCGCACTTGGAACAGTATAATTATGAAAGTGCCCACAAATATTTCAATCTTGCAAAAAGTACTGCCTTAACTGAAGAAGATAAATATGTTCATATAAATAACATAGCTTATACTTTTTTAGAATCGAAAGAATATAATAAAGCGGTACAATTACTGCTAAATCTTTCTAAAGATATTTCACTCATTCAAGACAAACCCAATTATGCCAAAGTTCTAGATAATCTTGGCTATGCTTATTTTAAATTAAACAATCCTAAAGCAATTGATTATTTGAATCAATCTTTAAAAATCCGTGATAGTATTAAAGATAATTCTGAAATAATTGCTTCATACATGCACATGGCGGAGTATTATTTAAAATCGAATTTGAAATTGTCTAATGATTATGCACAAAAAGCCTACAACGCAGCTACAGCAATCAACAGTCCAGATGACAGAATTGAAGCTATTAAGTTTCTTATTGCCTCATCCAATACTAATGAGGTAAAAAGTCTTGCTTTAAAGCAAATGAATATTTCGGATAGCATTAATAAAGTAAGACAAAACTCAAAAACGCAATTTGCTAAAATAAAGTACGATGCTAACATAGCTTTAAAAGAAAGCGAAAAGCAAAAAAGTCAAAAACAACTCTACCTTTCATTGTTCATTTTTGTATCCACAATATCTTTATTTGTGTTTTTTACAATTCGTTCAAAAAACAGAAGAAAGCTCCAAAAAGCAACATACGATACCGAAACTAGAATTTCCAAAAAGCTTCATGATGAATTAGCTAACGATGTTTTTAATGCTATGACTTATGCTGACACACAAGATTTGAACAATCCAACCAATAAAGAATTTCTTCTTGAAAACTTAGATAAAATCTACACTCAATCAAGAAATATTTCTAAAGAAAACAGCCAAATTGATACTGGTGATAATTTTGAAGCTGTTCTTAAAGCTATGCTTTCAAGTTATAACAGCAACAATATTAATGTTATTATTAAAAATAATATCGCTCAAGTAGACTGGCAAAAACTAAAGAAAGAATCCAAAATAGTTATCTACAGAACTTTACAAGAATTGATGGTAAACATGAGAAAACACAGTAGCTGTAGCTTGGTTGTAATTGGGTTTGAAACCTATAAAAAAGGTGTTGAAATCAACTATTCAGACAACGGAATAGGATGTTCAGATTTGTTAAATTTAAAAAAAGGTTTGCAAAATGCGGAAAACCGTATTTTATCCATAAACGGAACTATTACTTTTGAAACGGAAACTAATAAAGGATTCAAAGCAAAATTGAAAATACCTAAATAATTACAAAGTCATGTTTAAGAAAGTAATAATAGCGGAAGATTTTGATAGTATTAACTTAGCGGTGATGCAAGTACTAAGTGAACTTGGTGTTACAGAAATTCACCATGCTAAATACTGTGATGATGCACAATTAAAAATCAAGAAAGCCGTTCTTGACAACGAACCATTTGATTTATTAATAAGTGATTTGTCTTTTAGAGCAGATCATAGAAAAGTACAATTAATTTCTGGTGATGATTTGATAAAATGGGTAAGAGAAGTACAACCCGATTTAAAAATAATAGTGCATTCTGTTGAAGATAAAACCTTTCATATAAAATCCCTTTTTGAAAATCAAAATATTGATGGTTTTGTAATTAAAGGACGTAGAAGTATTCAGGAATTGAAAACGGCAATCAAAAACCTTTTTCAAACTAATGAAAAGTTTATTTCACCCGAAATGGAGCATTTACTTCAGGACAAAACAATAAATGAAATTGATAATTTTGACATTGAACTTATAAAACAATTATCATTAGGTGTCCCACAAGATAAAATGGACATCAAATTCAAAGAATTAGGCATAACTCCAAGCAGTAAAAGCACTATTGAAAAAAGAATTAGCAAACTCAAAGATTACTTTAAAGCCAATAATACCGTTCATTTAATCTCTATTGCTAAAGATTTAGGAATAGCCTAAAAACTCTCTTTTTTATTTTTTTTATTTTCATTACGGTTTCCCGTAAGGAATACTTTTTTATTCGTTTTAAGTTTGAAAAATTATTTTAAAATAAGATTTCATTCATGAGAACAATATGTATAATATGCGCTGCTATTGCTTTGATAGCTTGCTTTGATATGCCAATAGGCTACTATACTTTTTTAAGAATAGCAATTACAATTGGAGCCATTTTGGTACTATTTAAAGAGGTTCAAAAAGATGTAAACCTTTTTGGAATAACCTTTATTTGTTTAGCAATTCTCTTCAATCCAATAATTCCTATTTATCTCTACAAAAAATCAATTTGGATGCCCATAGACATCTTTACCGGATTTATTTTTTTGATATATGGCTTTAAAGAAAAAAACACATAAATATAGAATAGCATGTCAAAATACCCAATAAACGCCACAAACATCCTTGCTGTAGGATATGATGAAGTCAACCAAATTTTAGAAATAGAGTTCAGACTCAATGTAATTCACCACTATTTTGAAGTGCCACTAGACGAATTTGTGGCTTTTATGAAAGCCGATGACATCGAAGAATTTTATTTCGATTTCATACAGTACAAATATCATTTTGATGTTTTTTGAGTTTTTTTACCGTTTATCGGAAAACCCTAAAGAATAGAAATTTTATGGTTTTATGTTTGGTGATTTATTCACTTTTATTAAATTTCAAAACTATGAATTCTAATAAAATTACTATCCGTTTTGTTACTTTTCAAAATTTTACCATTGTATTTAAATCTATTTTGAAGTAGAAGTTGCTCCTTGTGTTTTATAAAATTAAATTCTAAACGCTCTTTGCTAAAATCATCCAACATTACTTCACAAGAAGCAATCTTTCCAAATGCTAAAGTTTCGATATAAATTCCACTTGAAAGTTCTTTTAAATCTTCTGAAAAGGTAATATTGTAGATAGGGAAGAGGGTACCATTCTTTAAATTAGCAACCCATATTTTCTCTTTTTTTCCATCAAACCATAGATCAATTTGATTGGATGAATTTTCGGTAACACCTGAGATTACATTTCCTTTTAAATCAAGAAATGAAGTAGTGCTTTCCAATCGTAATTTTGGATAAAAGAATGGGTCTAATAACGCTTTATGCAGCGGTTGATTCATTCCAGAAGCAATGCTACTATAATACTCCATTTCGATGGGTGTTAAAAGTACTTTCTTTAAAGTCCATAACTCTCCAAAAATATTGATTTTGAGTTTCTTGTTGGTTATGGACATTTGGGGTAATTTATAATTTATTCAAAAATATAAAAATTAGAAGAAAATTATTGGTATTGAAGAGTATATGTTTTTATAAAAACTGTGTCTTTAATTTTTTTTAGAGCGTTGCTAAGAATTGGTAATTTAACAGTAATCAAAAGGGATTAGTTATATTGATGTTTGAATTATATTTTAAGTATTGAATCTCCATTTTCATCAATAATTAACTTTTGATTATCATGAGTAGTCACTAAAGCGAATCCATTGTAAAAAGGTTCTACTATTAAATAGCGATTGCTGTAAAGTTCCTCACCGTTTAAATCAATATGAAACCAACCTTTTTCATCTTTTGCTGTTGCAAAACCTTTGTGAAAAATACCTAAATCGTAATATTCATTGTCATTTATAAATTTACCATGATTGTTTATGTGTTTAAAAAAACCGTTTTTAGTTTTTACACAAGCTATACCGTCTTTGAAGTCACCACAATAAAGATAGTTTTCATGATTTAATCTTTCGCCATTAAGATTTATATAAAAGTAATTGTTTCCTTTATCTCTGACGGTGCAAAGGTTTTCCTGAAAATTACCAGTCCATTCGTATGAATTGGAATAGCTTCTTTTACCAAATTCATCTATATGAAACCAGCAATTATTATCAATCACTGCAGCTCTATTGCAATAAAAACCAAAAGTTCTACTATATCTTTCCTTGTACAACTCATTGCCTAAAATGTCAATATGGTAACTTCCTGTTTCGTCTTTTACAGGTGCTAATCCTGGTTCGTGAAATTTTAATACTTCTGTAAAATGCTTATCAAAGATTGGTTTACCATTTACCAAGAAATACTTGTTGTCGGTTGATGTTTTTATATCTTTCCAATTCATTTTTTAAATTTTAAGATGGTTTGTAATTCATTTAATTTTACATCAGATTCAAAAGTAAAACCAGCTGAGGTAACCATTTGAATATATTCAACTGAAGTTCTTTCATAACTTTCGCATAGGGCCATCATGTTTAGTGATAGCATAGATAAATCTATTGTTATTTTGTCTGAACAATTTTCAATGATGTAGATTGTTCCGTTTTTTGGCAAAGCATCAAAACAATTTTTCAAAATTATTGCTGCCTTTTCATTGTCCCAATCGTGTAAAATTCTGGATAAAATTAAAACCTCTGCAACCTTTGGAATCTCTTCAAAAAAGTTGCCTTTTATTGTTGTAATATCTTTCAAATTACAATTATCGATTACTTTTTCTAGATCAAATAGATAACAGGTTAAATTAGGATAAACTATTTTAATTGAGCTTATTGCCGCGCCATATCCACCACCAATATCTATAACATTAGTAACACTATTTAAGTCAATTTTATTAGGTAGTTCTTTGTAATCATCTCTTGCATATTCATACATTGCTTTTTGATACTGATGTAATTTATCGGGATGATTGTTTAAATAATCGAAATAATTTTCACCATATGAATTAGTAAAGGAACTAGCTCCAGTTTGGATAGAATACTCTAAATTTTGCCAAGCATTCAAATGTTCTCCAGACCAATTTAAGCAAGCATATTTTAAGGAATTCGGATGGTTTTCTGTTAGCAATATGGATGTTTCATTTAGCGAATACGTATCATTTTCTTCATTTAAAAAGCCATTATTATTCAAAGCTTTTAAAAGTATGCTTAATTGTTTTTCTTTTAAATTTAGATTTTCGGCAAGTTCTTTTGCTCCCAAATTTTGTTTATCAAGAGCATCAAATAGTCCTAATTTACAAGCTGTACTAACCGCCATGTAATTCCAATGTTCGGTAAAAAACGATTTCAGATTATCTTTCATTTTCTCCGTAATTAAAAGTGATACCCGATAAATAATTTACCCAATTCTCTTTTGTGTAAACGGTTTTATCAATACTAAAATGATAAAAAGCAATCAACATATCATGTGTTATGAAAATGGTAGTTTCATTCTCTACAGAATTTTTATTAATAAAATCTGTCATGTTTTGATTCAAACTCTCAGGAGTTGCCATTCCCGGAATAGTAATTCCATTTTTAAAGCTTTCATACATTGCATCAAAGCCATGTTCTAAATAATACGCACCTGCAATTTTCTCATCAATAATATGTAATCCTGGAGCTCCTAATGCCACAGTTTCAATTATTTTTAATGATTTACCATAACCTTTTTGAATGAACGCCGCAGTTTCCATGCATCTTGGTACTGGGCTGGAATAAATTTTGGTAATACTAGTATTTTTTAGCTTTTCACCATAGTTAAAAGCATTTTTTTGCCCTAGTTGATTTAGTAAAACTTCATTTCCAAATGAACCTTCAGGAATAGCATCTCTATCCGCATGTCTAATTAAAAGTGCTTTTTTATTTTTTGTGTTCATGTTTTTAGGTTAAAGGTTTACGCATTGTACAGGACTTGCATAGTGAAATGGACTTGTAATTTGCAACTAAATTTTTATAATTCTTACTTTCTAAAACTTCTTCAATGGAAGTAGTGTTGATGTTTCCAAAATCACCTAATGACTTTCTTAAATTATCTGGAGCGCAGCATGGCGAAATGGTTCCGGTGGCTGAAACCCACAATTCCTTGTTAAGAAATGGACAAACATATTCTTCTGGAACATCATTTTGCTCGTTTTCTTGCAACGGAATAATATTTTCTAAAATCACTTTTTCACCATTGGGTTTTCTGAAATTTTGTTGTGTTTCTATGGCTTGTTCAACATATTGATTCCATTGATCCATAGTCTCTTTGGATGAGCGCATGGATAGGTTTTTAATTTCGTCAAAATGCGCCCATAATTGATGTCCTTTTACTCTATCAACGCCTAGTTTTGCTGCCAGTTTTATAATGTCTGACAATTCATGCATGTTGTTTTCCAAGAAAGTCAATTGAAAGGTTACTCTACAAAAATAACCGGTTGATTGAAAGTAGTCGTCTCGGTATTTTATAAATTCAATGACATTAGAAACCGCTTTATCATAATTAATACCCAGCATAACTTTTTCTGAAGTTTCTTTGGTGGCACCATTCCAACTTATTTTAATATCAGTAGTGTTCGGAACAATTAATTTTGCCCATTCTAAAACCGATTTCTTTGGAAATGTTCCATTTGTAGTCAGGTTTATTTTAATATCATGTTTTTGAGATAATTCAAATATTTTATCAAATTCCTTGTAAAGCAAAGGTTCACCCATTGTTGAAGGAATGATTTCTTTGATGCCTAATTTTTCGGATTGACGGAAAATATCTTTTACTGTTTCAAAATCCATTCTTCTTCGTTTTACTCCAGTTTCTTTGAACAGCGTAGGGATGAAGTCGCTATAAGGACTGTGCTCTTCACACATGATACATTTTAAATTGCAATCTTCAGGATTGGTGTCAATCGTAATTCTCCAAAGTGAGCTCGGTTTTATAACACTTTTATATAGCGAAACCAAACTATTACAATGCTCTTGAATAGTAGGAACACTTCCATTTTCTGAAAACAGATAGCCTTTATCGCCTAAATTTTTCATTTCATTTGGATTATTTATAGCGAATTCTAATTGTTCGGTAAGCGAATTAGTATTTCTATGTTCAAATAATAATCCGTTTACTTTATGTTGCACGTATTCTTTCATTCCGCCAAAATCAGCTGTAATTACTGGGATTTTACATGACTGCGCTTCGTGAATAACCAATGGCGAATTTTCTCCCCAAATAGAAGGAACTACAATGCAATCCACATTAGCAAAAACATCATCTGCTAAGTTGTGATTGATGTACTCGCCATTAAATTCGATTTTGTTTTTCGATTTTGAGGCAAGTAATTTTAAAGATTGTGTACTTTGTCCGTTTTCTCTTCCGAATATTTTTAATGCTGCTGGTTGCTCAATTTTTGCGAAAGCTTCAATTAATAAATTAATCCCTTTTGATGGAATATGTGTTCCTATATATCCAAATGTATAAGGTTGCAATACATCTGATTTACTTGTTGGCGTTAAGTATTCTGTTGGAAAGCCATAATCAAGATAAATGATTTTGTTTTCCTCTACATTAAAGTCTTTGATAAATCTATCTCTTAAATAATTGGATGGCGCTATAAATAAATCAACTTTATCAATAATACTCTTGGTTTCTTTCATCCTGTTACCAATCCAGTGGGTCCAATTAGAAACATCTTGTGGTCTTTCGCTTTCTTTTCCACTAAAATATACTTCATAACAATGGGTTGCACACTTTTGGTTTTCTTGACCAGAACACAATTGGAAGTTTTTTTCTTTACCAATACTTCTGGTTAAGAACTGACCTCTTGGACACATCAACCAAAAATCATGTAAAGTAAAAACTATCGGAATATTTAATTTGTTTAGTACATCAACAATACCTGTAGACAAATGATTGAGATGCCCAATATGAGCTACATCTGGCTTTATTTTATTAACTAAATCTTCAAAAGCATTATCTATTTCTTTATGTAAATAGCCATCTTTTCCTTGCGGATTGTTTACAAAGTAAAAGTTTAAGTGTTCACTTGCTTTCTGATGTCTTATTTCAAAATCTGGTGTATAAGGGTTTTCTTCACGAGTGAAAACAGAAACTTTGTGCTCTTTTGATAATTCATTACAGATAGATTGGCTGTAAACTTCTGAACCTGCATTATAGTTGGGCGGATAACCGTGTATTATTTTAAGAATGTGCATTTATATTTTTATTAGTCGAAGTTATCAAATTCAAAACCATCATAATTATCCTCCATATCATCTAGATCTTGATGATAATAGAAATTATCTTGTTCGTCATCCAACAAATCATTATCGTTTTCAATTGAGCTAAAATAGGGTTCTTTTTTAAAATTCAATTGTAATTCTTCTAAAGAATTATTGTTTTCTGGTCTAAAACTTTGTTTTTTCATACTTCTAGTTTATTATTTTATTTCTGGTTGTTTGATTTTTGTTGGTTTGGATTTAATTGTTTTCCTCTATTGCCTTGATTCTTATCATAGGTTGTATTCGTGCCTTTAGTTCCTGTATTAGGATTTTTAATGTCAGCATTGTGGTTTGTTTTCTTTGTCATTTTTTGAATTAGTATAAAATTTGATAATGTGCATTTTCTTTATTTTTGAATAGATAATTGGGATGGTCACACCAATAAGCAGTGACTAATAATTTTTGTTTGATAATTATAATTAAACACAGCTTATCACTTTTAATTACTTTGTTCTTTTTTAGAAAAGATGGCATAACAAACACAACGTCTTTTTCGCAAAAAGTACACTCTACAAAAGGAAGTATTTTATGAAGGAGCTCGTCATTTATAGTTCTATCCCATTGACTGTGTAAGAAATGATCTGATTTTTTGAAGTCTAAAATTTTAGTTGTCATGATTAAATTAATTTGTTTAGTAGTAGTATTTAAAATAGTATGCCAAAAAAATCTTTAAAGCTATCTTTAAAACATAAATAATTGACAGTAAGGATTTTAAAATTTATAATTATTTTTTCTACTATGATTTAAATGTTTTATTAAGGTAATAAATTTCTATAAAAGATAATTAATTACCTTTGTAGAATGAAAAATATTTACATCACTTGGCATTATACCAACCACGGAGTTGCGTATTTAAAACATATTTTAAGTCAATTTTATTTAGATACTAAAGTTCCTAGTAAAATCCAATTTGGAAATTTAGATCAAGAGGAATTAAATGAGACTTTTAACCACACAACTGCTGATGGTTTTGTTTTTGATGAAATTATTTATTTAACGGCACCTCAAAAAACTTATGATAGTCTCTCTAGTAGACGTTTTACTCACAAAAAAAATATTTTAGATGATGACACAATTAAAAATTTAGGGCTTTCAGAGGTGTATGAATCTATTTTAGAAAATGAGGATATTTGCTATAACATTGAAAAGGAAATAAATTTTGTTACTTTAAATTATCCAGAAAAAGCAACTGATTTTCATAATAATTTATGGCGAAATATCAATCATTATTCAATTGAAGATCAAATTAAATGGTTAACAGAATACTCTAATTTTAAAACTATTTACTCTAATAAATTAAAGGTTATTGAACTATCCATTGATGATTTAAGAAATGAAAAACAAATTTCGGATGAATTAAGTAATTGGGTGAGAAAATATTTTAATAAAAATCAAAAAGTGCATCCGGTAATAAATGTATCCTTAGGTAGTAGTGAAACTCAGGTAGTTTGGCATATTTTATCTGAATCTTATCAATTACCAGAAAATGCAAGATTTATAAAAACCTATGATGATAAAAGTGATTCGTTAGATAAACGATTTAAACGCTTTTCAATAAAAGAAATTCCAACCAACTTAATTTCTGATATAGGTTCAAATTTTAAAATTTTTAAAGAAACTAAATCAGAATCTAGAGAATTGGTAAACCGAAAGATGGAAACTTTCATCAATTCGGGTTTCTCAATTTTATTATTGGGAGAGCGAGGAATTGGAAAATCACAAATTGCGAATGAGTCAGTTAAAAAGCATAAAAATGAATCTTTTATCCAGGCGAATTGCGCTTCATTTGATGAGGACAATAAAGCAGAATCCGAATTATTTGGTTATGCAAAAGGTGCTTTTACTGGAGCTAACGCTGATAAAAAAGGATTGTTGGAAGAAGCGAACGGTGGTGTATTGTTTCTTGATGAAATTCATCATTTATCAAAGATGGTGCAAGCTAAATTAATGAAGGCCTTACAGACTGATAAAGAAAACAGAATGTCTATTCGTAGATTGGGAAGTACTAATGAAATTAAAATTTCATGTCGACTTATTTTTGCCACCAACCGAACAATAGCAAAGCTAAAAAAGGATTTATTACCCGATTTTTATGATAGAATAGTTCAACATGTTATTACTATTCCAGCACTTAGAGAGACCGAAGAAGATAGAGAAAAGGACTGGGAAAGTACATGGAAAGGCCTTAAATTTAAAGGTAATCCTCCAGTACCAAAAGATACTATTTTGATTAAGTGGTTGAAGAGCTTACAGCTTTATGGTAACTATCGAGACTTACAAAAAATTGCCATATATTATAATGCTTTTCAGTCTTTTGATGAAGAAACAATAAAAATGTTAGACGAAACTACTGCTTTTGAATATGCAAAGAATGAATTTGAAAAATATCATTCTCCAGAAGTTGAGACTAGTAATACAAAATACTTTGATGAAAATTTGACTACAAAAAATATGATAGCAAATTTTAAATATGAACTACGAAACTGGATGCTTGATAAATTTAAAGGTAGTAGAAAAGAAGCTATTTTACATTTTCAAAATTTGGGTGATACCATAACAGAGAAAACATTAGATAATTGGAAAAATAGAAAATAATTTCTGAAATAAAGTTTGAGGGTATCCAAAAAGCTTGATTTACTTCTTATATTATGTTGTCTATTTGACAACTTATTTATACTTACAAATTGCAATAGACAACTAACTTAGGCAAAGATCTTGTTTGGCGACTGGCAGTAGACTATCCAACACAAAAAGTACCACCATGCATTCATAGAGCACCAATTGAAAAGGATGGTGAGTATAGGTTGTTGTTGATTTGTTCGAGAAAAGATTCGTATTTAAAATACAGTTGTATTATTATTTTGATTACTCATTCATAAATAAAAATCCGTTATTACTTGCAATAGTAAGCAATGGCTGAATTGTATTTGAAAATTTATCTTTTTCAAATGTTTCAATATTTGGAAAAATGGTTAAAAACTCATCCATATATTTACTTTTAGAATTGTGATGCTTATTGATTTCAAAAGCTAACTTTTGCAAATCATAAAACTTATCAAAATGTTTATCAAATAATGGAAGTTTATCACTTTTAGAAGAATTAAATTTCTTTTCAATAGGTAACAAATTCCATATTAAATCATGTGATACAAAAGCATGAGGAACGAAATGGTCTAACGCATAATTCTTTTCATTAAAGTACAATTTTGTATCTGTAAAAATGCAATTTATAGAACCTAATTCTTTGAAAACTAATTTCCAATATTCATTAGTTTGCTTTGTTAAACCATTTCTAATTGCTGGTTTAATTAATTTATTTGGAATGTCTGGAACGTTTGGATTTCGTGTTTGAAGAAATAATGCCAAATTCCAATAGCAATAATCTTTTAATACTTTTGCATTAGTTTTTAAATAAGAAACCCAAATGGGGTTAATAGTAATAAAATCTTTATACAAAGCATACAGACTATCATTTACAAAGGATTGCGAATCTAAATATATTCTACTTTTTTGTTGATTATCAGTTTCATTATTGATTTTTGGAAACCAAGGAGACAAAAACCAATGCGGTACATTTTTATCAAAATGAAACAATTGATTTATTGTTTCTTTATTTGTAGAATTCTCTAAACAAGTTTCAAGTTTATTTTTCTTTTCGTCAATGGTTAAATTTTCTTCTTTTAAAATTCGTTCTACTGCAATTTGTAAATTGTCTTGCTTACCAAATGAAATATGAAAGTAATTTATAGTGTACCAAGAATTACTAATCATTCTTGAAAATATTTTCCTTTTTGGAATTTCAATAGTTCCTTCTTCTACTAATTCAATTAAAGCTATCAGCCAATAAAACTTATAAGTAGCAGAAGTGCTTCCGAATACAGATGCAAGTTTGTTTATCGGTAAATTGTTTGATATTGGTAAGTTCATTAATACTATTTAATTTTTGATAAACTTTTACATTTTAATGATAAATTAGTTCAAATTATATTTTTGCTCCAACTCAAGTTTTTGAATTCTTGCAATAATAGCTCCTAAATTTCTACCAAAAAAATCACTAAGTTCGGTATTAGATTTTCCTTGTTTATAAAGTTCTTCAAGTTTTGTATCATCCTCATTAGTCCAAGGCATATAGGCATTTTTGTTTATTATTCTTGCGGTTTCAACATAGCTAGGAACTTTTTTTTCTTCTGAATTACTCAAATTGTTTTTAGAAATTTTGCTTCCACAATTTCTACAAAACTTATCTGATTCGTTCACTGTAGTTTTACACTCTTCACAAACAATAATTTTTATTCCTATATTTTTGATTATTGGTTTATTTACTTGGTAAAAATGTTGTGGAATTTCTTCAACAAATGAGGACTCGTTTCCTAATTCTGTTATAAGAAATAGTTCATCTTTTGCTCTTGTAATTGCCACATAAAATAGTCTTCTTTCTTCTTCTAATAAAATATCGTACTTAATATCTTTAACTACTCTAAATATAGCATCATCTAGCCAAATGTCGGGAAAACCACCATTACCTTCTGTTAATCCTATAATAAAAACTGCTTTAGCTTCTAATCCTTTTGAAGCATGAATAGTTTTTGAAGAAACAAAAAGTCTATTTTGTTTTAAAGCTTTTAAGTATGGGTCAAACATTTTAGATCTTCTATACAAAACAAGAATATCGTCTTTACCTAATCCACTATCATAAAGTTGTCTTATTTTATCAATAAAAAATTCTATACCATCATCTTCTGTGTTTTTTGCTCTGTAAATTTGAATTTTGCTTGGCATTTCATTAAATGCTTTAACATCTTTGCTTATTTGATTTTTGTTGTTTTTTATAACTTCATTACTGGCTCCAACAATTGTTTGCGTACTTCTATAATTAACATCTAGTTTATGTATTTCGCTATCTTTGTAATGTGTTTCAAAATTAACTATGTAATCTACGTTTGAACCTCTAAAACCATAGATACTTTGCCAATCATCACCAACACAAAATAATTGATTATCAGGTTTCAATAAAAGATCTAATAATTTTACTTGTAATCCATTTACATCTTGAAATTCATCAACCATTAAATATTTAAATTTGCTTCTGTAAATTTCTCTAACATCTTCATTCTCTTTAAGAAGTTTTACAGTCAAAATTATTAAATCATCAAAATCTACATAGGATTTATTTGTACAATATTTTTTGTACTCTTGTATAATTGGAATAGCAAGTTCATAAAAAACCCTTATTCTTTCATGTTCGCTTTTTAATGATTTCTCTAATAAACTAGAAGGTTCAATGTCTTCACCTTTCATCATAGACTGCAAACGCATAACAGTTTTTAAAAACTCATCTATTTTATTATGATAACGATTAAATTCTTCTTCATAGTTAATAGAAACATCTTCAGTTATTGTTTCAGAAATTTTTCCTTTTACAATTCTTTCCATTGCCAAATTAAAAAGGATTGAATTATTCATAATGGATTCATATGTTACAACACAATTTCTTCCACCTTCTATAAATTGTCTTTCTTTATCAGCCATTTTATAGCTTTTATCTGTAACATGTTCGAGATAAAGATTGGCTTGAGGAATAAAAAAATCTGGTTTAAAATTAAAATCTTTGAAGTTGGTTACTTTTTCATAGACATATTTTATATTATGTCTGTATAACCAATCTGCTATATCTCGCTCTGACTTTGATTTTACAGTTTCACCTTTTAAAGTAGTGTATGTTTTTTGTCCTTCGTTAGTATAAATTTTTATTTCTTTATCAATAGATACTTTTTCAACATAATAATCTAATATGTATCGCTTTAGCTTTAAAATGTAACCACGATCTTTACAAGCAAGAATCAAAATTTTACTTATAATATCTTTGGGTTTCTCATTCGCAAGAATATCCTTCGCTTTTAAATCTACTTCTTCTGCCGAATTATCTGTAATAAGTTTGAATTTATTATCAAAAACAGGATTTCCATTATCACGAAGAATTTTATAGCACAATGAGTGAAATGTTCTAATTGTTAAATTAGAAATCCAAGGTTGTTCTAAAACTCTCTTTCTTCTTTCGGACTCTTTTTGTAAAGCTGTAGTTGATTTATTTTGAATATATGATTCGTATGTATTTGTAACATCACTAGAAATAATTAATCTATCAATCATTTCATTGGCAGCATTTTTAGTAAATGTAATTGCTAATATTGAAGAAGATTTTACACCTTTTTCTGTAACCAAATAAAGAAGTTTAGAAATAACTGTTTTTGTTTTTCCTGAACCTGCACCAGCAAGAACTAGTACTCTTTTTGCATTACTCACAACTGCTTCTAGTTGTTTGTTATTTAGGCCTTCTAAAAATGTATTGTTTTTACTTGACATATTGTTTTCATTTTCTTCCAAAATCAGCAGGATTTTCACCCCAAGCTTTAGTTTCCCATTTTAGTAATTCGTTTTCAAAGGTGTTGTTTTCCAACCATTTTTCTGCTCTAGCTATCATCTCAAACAATTTCTTATTCTTTTCACTAGGTTGATGATTCGTTCTTGCTTTTTTATCCTTAATCCAGCCCAAAGCTATTTTGCTATCGGAATATATAGGTAATTTTGAATGCATTTGTTTACACAAAGCCAAAGCATGCACAATCGCTAAAAATTCAACCATATTAATAGTTCCATCCTCCAAAGGTCCAATATGAAATAATACTTCATAGGTTTTTAGATGAATTCCTTGATACTCAACTAAACCTGTGGTGTTATCCCAAGCTCCATCAACAGCAATGGAATCTTCTATTGGGTCACCAATTAGTTCTAGTTCTTCTTTCGATAAAGAACTAATTATTTTTTTATTTTTTCCTACATATTCTGAACTTGAATCATTATAAGCTTTTTCAGCTGCTTCTTTAGTTTTGAATGATTTAAAAACGGCACCATCAAAACCATTGGTTTGTTCCTTACATTCGTCCCAAGTACTAAAAACTCCTTTTTTTCGTCCTTTCCAAACTACATAAAATTTTGGTTTTTTAGCCATTATATTTTTAGTTTATTGGTGTTCTGTATGTTGATGCATTATCAAGATATATGGGATTAATTAATTTCATTTCAATACAAACTTTTCCAAACCTACCAAAAATAAATAACTTTTACAAGAGTTTACTAGGTAGTTTTACGTGATTTTTCAAAGATAAAAAAGAAGTTTTATAGTGTTTTACGGTTTTCCGTATTTTGGTAAAAAATAATTGTTTAAACAAAATTTTACACTTTCCAAAAGTACCAAAACGATAGGATGGAGGAGAAAGAGTACAAAATGGAAAGTGTAAATAAGAATTTTCTTGGTCACATGAGGGTATTTGTTAAAAACTTAGGTGGTGTGAAGCCAATGATAGCAACGATTTTGGTGAGTTTTCAACAGGTGTTGTACAAGTTGTACAACAATGTATTAAATTTACAACATAATTCGATAGAGTAACTGGAATTACTCGAGGTCTTACAATACTTAATTGCTCAAAAATCGGGGTTCTAGCTGCTTTTTTTGAGCTTTTTTTATGGAGTAAAGTGTAGTATTCTCCTCCTTTGGAGGAGTGGCTGAAAGCCGAGGTGGTTTTTAATGGAACATAAACGCTATTGAAATTGGAACGTGGATGACACAGATGCAACAGATTTTACGGATTTTTTTGTCGCTTAAAATTGTTTGTTTTTTTTCAGTTGGAGTGATTTTGAGGTTTAAAATTGCAAAAATTGAAGCTTAAAATGGTATCGAGAACTATTTTTTAGTACTAATTTACCATACAAAAAGACTCAAAAATGATGGTTTTTTGCATAAAAAAAGCTGAAAAAGAGTTTTCCATTTCCTTTTTTTCCTTTAGATAGTTTTTTTTCAATTTGTACGGACGAGAATTTCAGTTCATCAGTACGAGACAACTGCTTCGTCAGTACGAAACAAAAACTTCGTCGGGACGAAATCACGAAAATTTTCGTGAAAAAATGCACAAAAAAAAGACCCCGAGCACTGGAATACTCGAGGTCTTACAAACTAAATTACTTAGTTTCGGGGTTCTAGCTGACTTTTTTGTAAGATAATGTGCTTAACAAATTGCGCATTTTCTTACCAGGTCTGAAAAGGATTCTGTTCTTTTTGATAACACTAGAAGATACTTCTTCTGCGGTGTCTTTACCGTTACCCAAACGTCCCAATTTTACAATACGACCTTCGTTCAATTCGCCAATGATATTGTGTTCTAACGACATCAATACCGCATAGCAATCGGCTTCGGTCACTGTACATTGATAAGAAATTAACTCCGCGAGTCTTTCTAAATCGGTTTCGCCGTCTGCAATAGCAGCAGCATAGAATTTTTCTGGTGCAAGAATGTCTTGCGGGTTCTTTCTTTGAAGAACCTTGAATTTAACTGGCATAAGTTTTTAAGTTAAATTATACAATAATAAATTTTGCCTCTGAGCAAACCTTCGGATATTTGCCTGACCGACAGATACAAAGATTGATAATTTTAAACGAAAAAGAAAGTCAAAGTTATTGACAATCGGTTTTAGTTTTGAACAAAAAGAAATAATACTAC
>LNDX01000034.1 GCA_001464475.1 Flavobacteriaceae bacterium Ga0077528
CCCATATAGGGAATCCTGGGCAAAAGAAAACCTAAATGATTATTGCATAATCATTTGTTTTTTTATTTCAAAAAAACGACTTTCAAAAGCAAAGAATAAAAAAGTAAAGAGGGATTAACTTCGTTGTTCCCATATAGGGAATCCTGGGCAAAAGAAAACTTAAATGATTATTAGCATAATCATTTGTTTTTTTATTTCAAAAAAACGACTTTCAAAAGCAAAGCTTTTGAGCCATTTTTTTGAAATAAAAAAACCGATTAGCTATGCTAATCGGTTTTCTTTTGCGGAGAAAGAGGGTTTGCAACTCGCTTTCGTATGTCTTGATTTTACTGACCTTGCAATTTTACTATTTTAAAGTACCCCGAATTGTGCCCCTTATGGATTAATTCGATTTGTACCTTTTTGACAATTCAAATATAATGAATTATCATTAATTGACAAAATCAGCAATGCTATTTTTTGAACTAGTTTCTTTTATTTTCAGTGGTTTAGCAGTCTTTTAGCCGTTCAATTTTTATCCAACTATGCAACGCACTACATGTTCTATTTTAAGTCCTGTATACTCGCAAAATTCCTCAATAGAGATAAGCTGATGCGGTTCTTTATTTAGGTGCTTCTTAATCTTCAATAAATATAATCTTGCTTGAGCATATTCTTTTCCCATTATGCGCTGCACATCTTTTGGATATATACATACCCTGGTGCTGCTTGGTATCACTTTTATATAATTTAATACTTTATCTATGCCTTTGACCAGGCTTTGACTACTCTATGGTAACTAGTACAAAGCTATGTAATTTCTGATTAATGAAGCATACTATAATAGTCGATTATGTGTGATTTTGTTTGGTTTCGGAATTAGAGTGTTTGAATTGTGGTTTTAATGATTGAAACTTTGAGTAAATCATTCGGGATTTAGTTGCAACGATTAACGAAATGAAAGTGAGTTGTGAAAATGAGTATTAATCAAAATTTGTAAAGATTATGGCTAGACAGAAAGGCATAATTAAGCTAAAAGGTACTATCGGTGATATTACTTTTTACAAAACGCAGGATGGACACTTGGCCAGAGAAAAAGGCGGTATTGACGCTAGTAGAATTGCAAGTGATCCTGCGTTTCAAAGAACTCGTGAGAATGGCTCCGAGTTTGGTAGAGCCGGAAAAGCTGGGAAGCTTTTGCGCACTGCTTTGAGACCATTACTTATCAATTCTGCGGATGGTAGAATGGTAAGTCGTTTAACCCAAGCTATGGTTAAAGTTATTCAAGCTGACTTAGTGAGCGATAGAGGTTTGCGTAACGTTATTGATGGAGAGGCTGAATTGTTATTTGGTTTTGAATTCAATATTCGCGGTAAACTAGGAACTAGTTTGTATGCACCATTTGTGGCAACAATTGATCGAGTTGCAGGAGAAATAACTGTTGATATTGCTTCATTTATTCCTTCGAATATGATTGCTGCACCAAGTGGAACTACTCACTTTAAAATTATCTCTGGCGGTGCTGAAGTAGATTTTGAAGCTGAAACGTATGTAGTTGCTACATCGGAAACTGCAATTTTGCCATGGGATGCAACCCCAACAGCGGTTATTAACCAAGTGAATGCTGTTACAGCTGCTAGTACAAAACCCTTGTTTTTAGCTTTGGGAATTGAATTCTATCAACAAATTAATGGAACTATGTATCCGTTGAAAAATGGTGCTTTTAATCCATTATCTGTTGCTAAGGTTGACAGTGGTGTGTAATGGTTTTATTGCTCACTAGAACTTATTTCCCTGATGGAACAAACGGTAAACTCGAATGCGATGGCAAATTAATTTGTAACACAATTGAGTTGCCTTGGAAGATGAACGAAACGAAGGTTTCCTGCATTCCGGAAGGGAAATATTTTATTAGAAAGCGATACAGTCGGAAGTTTCAATGGCATCTGGAAGTGATTGATGTAAAAAATAGAAGCTTTATTCTATTTCATCCAGCCAATAATGCGCTCAAAGAACTAAATGGTTGTATTGCTCCAGTTACAAAACTTTCTGGACCAGGTTTAGGTCTGATGTCTAGAAAGGCATTTATCAAGTTGAAAGACTTGGTGTACCGTGCTTTAGATAGCACAGAAAAAGTTTTATTAATTATTAAATCGTAAAAAGATGAAAAATTTATTTGGAGCTGTTGCTTCAACACATCGTATTTTTAGTAGCATCAAAATGTTAATGCTAGTGTTATTTATGACTATCGGTTTCACAAGTTGTGATGATCAATCTAATTCAGATATTTTGCCAAAAAGTGAGTTTAATTTAAAGTCAGATTTTGATGAACGCTTTTCAAGATGTACTTGCGGATTAAGTACTGATGGAGAAATTGGAGGTTGCAAAGGAATTAAAGGTGAATGCGCAACTCTATCCCGTGATAGTATTGGTGGTGGGAAAAGTTCGAGTGGAACACTTCAACGAATCTCAACTCAAACCAATGAAATTGGTGGTTCTAAAGATAATGTCATTATTAAGTGGGAAAGCCATCGAGATAGTTCTGATATTGGTGGTGGCGGAAAAGCAACCTCAACCACATTAAAAGGAGATATTGGAGGAAGAAATGGAACAGGAACTTCATCAGGTGGTGAATTTCAAATTTCAGATATTGGTGGCAGAACTACAAATACCAGTGATGTTCACTCGGATTTGGATATTGGAGGTAGAAAAGGTATTGATACAGGCAATTTAACTTTTGCAGATATTGGTGGCTCAAGAGACCTTGTAATTATTAGAAGAATTCCAGTTCCTTTCACATCAGAAATTGAGGGAATTAGTACCTCAATTGGTCAGTAATTTTTGTTTAATTTTTTAAAGCTTAAACTATGAGTTTAATTGAAAGAGCAAAAGCTCCAACACCAAAATTTTTCAAAGTGCTTCGAAATGTTGGTTTGGCACTGGCTGCTGTTGGTGGAACTATTTTAGCTGCACCGATTGCCTTACCAGTTATAGTAACTACAATTGGTGGTTATTTAGCAGTAGCTGGTGGTGTTGCAACCGCAGTTAGTCAGCTGACAACTGAAAAAGATGCATCACCATAGTAATCCAACTTTAGTTGGAACCGTTGGAGGTACTTTTTTGAGTATTGTACCCAATTTGAATTCTGAGGATATTATAAGAACAGTTGTTTTAGCAACAATTGGTGCTGTGGTGAGTTTCTCAATTTCGGTGGTGCTCAAATACTTCAGCAAGAAGCACAAAAAATAGTCTAATTCTAGTTGTGGTGACCTTTGGATTAGACCGTATTGAAGCCCAAACCGAGAGGATTGGGCTTTTTTTGTGACTAAAAATTAAACTTCTTCAAATAAGTTTAAAGTAACTTCCAAAACTACCACTTCTGAATTATGAGTGTACAATTCTTGCCATTTTGCACAATCAATTGCTTTGGCTCTGCTGTCGAATATTCCAAAAAACACTCTAGATGCTTTGGATTTCCATAGGTCTGTTTGGTACAAAATAAATAGCTTCATAATTATTGATTTAAAATTATATATTACTTTTTATGATAGCGGTGTAGAATAACTCTACGCAGGTCATTAATAAGATTGATGTTTTGATGGAATTGTTTCTCTTTTAGCTCCAAAAGGCGTAACGCTTCAACATCTTTTTTATGCTGTTCAAAATCTTGCAGTATTTCATCAGATTTAGTTGCAAATTCCCTTCTGAAATCATGAAGTCTCAAAAAAGGAATTACAGAACCACAAAGGTTTCGGTGCCAATATTTAGATTGCCACATACTGAATGTTACCCAGTACATATTTTCGCAATCTTCTTCATTTTGAAAAATAACTACGAAACTGTTTGTAAATGGCACTTTTTGGGGCTTTCCGCTGTTCATTCCCTTGTTAAGTATGAATAAATGTGGATTGTCGTATGTGGTGTCTTTTCGGTGCGTTTTGATGATAAAATTCGGCATACTTTCGATTTTTTAAGATGATGTGCCTCGCTACGCTTCGCACACATAAAATTTTTAAAAGAAAAAAAAAGAAAAAAAAGAAAGTCGTACCTCAAGTGGAGGTTTCAAGAAAAACAAGTTTTTTAGAAAAAATACTACCCGATACCTCAACGGAAATTTTGACGTAAAATCGGAAGTAGATGTTTTTGCGAAACGTTGTGGGTGGAGATTTTTTCTAAAACCCGAAGGGCTTGAACTTTTTTTTCTTGAAACCGGAACTTACCTTTACTTTCTTTTATTTATTATTTTTTTATTTTCTTCTAATCCGAGAAGTTTGATCTGAAAAGAGATTTTAAAAATGTTGATGAGAAAGAAGATGTTCTTAGAAAGGGTATAAATTTTCAAAACAGAAAAAAGAGATGAAATCCAATTCCTATTATTTTTCTGTTTTGAAAATTAATACTCTTTCTTACGATTTTGATTTTTGAGGATGCCTATTAGTCAGTTGGCAGTAGCAGTGTTCAGTTAGCAGTATATTGTCTTATGAAAATGGGAAGCATCTTCAAAAAACAATGAAAACACTTGCCTAGTGCGATGGCAGAAGCTCAAAGCAAGTGTGTCTTTTTTTATTTGCTTACTGAGATGTTTCTGATTGATTTTACTATCAGCTTGATGCCAATAGTTCCTATTAATAATAGATTTGACTTTAATGTAAATAATCATCTGAAACTGCAAGGCATCAAGCTGATGGAATATCAATTTATTTAATGTTTCTGGCAAATAAAAAAAGATACTCTTGCTGGCTCTTTTGGTTTTGTGGGTAATAAAATGGCTTTTACCATTGGCAAATTCACTACATACTAAAAGCCATTTTTTTACTTACAAAAGCAATGCAAATACTACCGATTTATGCACAAAGTTGCTAAAAACAGTTACCGAAAACGTTCTTAAAAGCAATTATAACCGTAATGTTTCCGATGGAATAGTGAACGTTGTTAAAGACAGTGGCGAAGGACGGTGTTTTTTGAAGCTTGGTGATGCGATTGGAGCTGCAAAAAATGTTGTCCTGGAGCCACTGGCAAGCGCGGTGGGTGGAGCGGCTGTTTTACATAAATGATATTATAACTTCATTGCAATAACCAATAAACAATAAACTCACTTTGTGATGAATTATAATACTCAATTATGTAACACAGCTTGGGGAAAAAAATTACTGGCGCAAGTCACGAAGTGTACGTGTTTTTTCTAAAAACTGTGCCAGTAATTTTTTTTGGAGCGATGGCAAAGGAGTGGCAACTGAAAACCTAAAACTTCAATTTATAACTAAACGAAAAAGTAAGTGCCGTCATTTAGAAATGAAATTAGTGAAATGAAGCAAACAAATAATTGATGCTAGGAATACTTGGACTAGGAGCAATTTTTGTGCAGATGAATGAGATAATGAATTAATAAAAAAAAGATGTTTGCTTTTTAAAACAAACATCTTTTCTGAACTATAACTAACTTTAAAACTTCATTCGCTGTATTCTAACCGCATTAAGTATAGCTAATAAAGCTACACCAACATCAGCAAAAACAGCTTCCCACATTGTGGCCAAACCACCTGCACCTAAAATTAGGACAATTGCTTTAACAGTAAATGCTAGAATGATATTTTGCCAAACAATTTTCTTTGTTTGTTTACCAATGTTTATCGCCATAGGGATTTTTGAAGGCATATCGTCTTGAATTACTACATCGGCAGTTTCTATGGTGGCATCGCTACCTAAACCGCCCATTGCAATACCTACATTACTTAATGCTACCACTGGCGCATCGTTTACACCATCACCAACAAAAGCAACTGTTTCATTTTTTGTAATTATTTCCTTTACTTTATTTACTTTATCCTCGGGTAACAAATCACCGAAAGCATTAGTAATTCCGAGTTTTTGTGCTACAAATTGAACTACATTGTCTTTATCTCCACTTAACATTGTGGTTTTTATACCTAATGATTTTAGTTTGTCGATTGTGATTTGTGCGTCTTCTTTTATGCTATCAGCTATTGTAAGATAACCAACGAATTTTTTATCATAAGCAACTGCAATTAACGTGTAAACAATACTTTTTGGATCAATATCATAAGCAATCGAGAATTTATCCATTAGTTTGAAATTACCAACTAACAATTCTTTTCCGTCAACTTCAGCTTTTAAACCATGTCCTGAAATTTCTTCTACATTTTTTAGTTCAATTGTACTGTCAATTTTTCCAACAAACTGATGAATAGCTGTTGCCACTGGATGTGTGCTTTGACTTTCTAAAGCATTTACCAATTGTAACAAATCCTCTTTGTTAAAATCAGTATTAAAAACAACTTCCTGCACTTTGAAAACGCCTTCGGTCATTGTACCTGTTTTGTCCATTACCACGTTTTGAATAGTGGACATTACATCAAGAAAATTACTTCCTTTGAAAAGGATTCCGTTTTTAGAAGCTGCTCCAATTCCTCCAAAATAACCTAAAGGAATACTTATAACTAATGCGCAAGGACACGAAATAACCAAGAAAACTAAAGCTCGATACAACCAATCTCTAAACTGGTAATTTTCTATAAATAACATCGGTACAACACATATTGCAATGGCTAAAACAACTACAATTGGTGTATATATTTTGGCAAACTTTCTGATAAATAATTCTGTTGGTGCTTTTTTGGCTGTAGCATCTTGCACCATTTCGAGAATTTTTGACAGTTTACTATCTGTATAAGCAACCGTTACTTTTACTTGACAAACCGAATTTAAGTTTATCATTCCTGCTAAAACAGTTTCTCCTTTTGCTTTGGTGTCTGGCTTACTTTCTCCCGTTAGTGCAGCAGTATTAAATGCAGCAGTATCTGAAAGTAATTCTCCATCTAATCCTAATTTTTCTCCTGCTTTTAGTTGAATAATATCTCCAATTTTAGCAGTTGATGCTTTGATTGTTTTGGCAACATTGTTTTCGAGAATAGTTACTTCGTCTGGTCTTTGGTCGAGTAAGGATTTGATGTTAGCTTTTGCTCTTTGAACCGCCAATGTTTGGAATATTTCGCCAATGGCATAAAATAACATTACGGCAACACCTTCAGGAAATTCGCCTATAGCAAACGCTCCAATAGTTGCAATACTCATTAAAAGAAATTCTGAAAATATATCGCCTTTGCGAATACTTTCAAAAGCTTCTTTGAGTACAGGAAAACCTACTGGAATGTATCCGACAATATACCATCCTATTCTAACATAACCTGCAAACCACGATTGTTTAAAATAATTATCAAAACCAATGGCAACCAATAATAAAATAAAACTTATGATTGCTGGTAAAAACATTTGAAACGTAGATTTTTCTTCGCTGGAATGCTCGTGATCGTGTCCGTCATCATCAGAATGATTTTCGGTTTTTTTATTTATTTTTTCTTCGAGAGTGCAACAAAGCTGATTGCCTTTTGCATCATACTTGTGTTTATGTTCCATTTCTATTTTTTTTAAATCCACAAAATTGAAAGTTCTGGATGGTATCAAATGGTGTAGTATGGTTTTCTGTAAAACATTTTATTGCTTCAAAATTTTCTATAAAAGTTTGTTTCATCGAATTTTCTGAATATTGTTTTATTTCCAATCCACTACATTTTAAAGGACCGTTTTCTGAAAAAGTACCTAATAGAAAATTTCCATTTTGAGCTATAGCATTACTAACGATTGTAACATATTTCCTTATACTTTCTTCTTCTGTTAGAAAATGAAAAACAGCCCTGTCGTGCCAAAAATCAAACTTGACTTCGGGATTAAATTCTGTGATATCAGAAACAATCCAATGTATTAAATCGGCTTTATCTCCTAAACGTTTTTTGGCTCTTTCTAAAGCAAATTCAGAGATGTCCAATACCCAAATATTTTGATATCCTTTTTCTAATAAGGCATCCACAAAATTGCTATCGCCACCGCCAATATCAATGATATTGGCAGTTTTTGATAGGTTTACATTTTCTAAATACTCCATTGAAGTTTTTGGATATTTTTGTGTCCAACTTACTTCATTAGGATTTTTGGTTGCAAAAACATTTTCCCAATGTGATTTTTTGTTTTCCATTTGGATTACGCTTTACAACATCCATCTAAATTTTCATACGCTTTTGGATCGGCTTTTACTTCATCTGCATCGTATCCTAATTTAGAAATACCTTCTTTAATTGTCTGTAAGGTTGTTTTCTTTGCATTATAATACACTGTAAATGTCATTGCTTTATCGTCAAGCTCATACATTTTTAAACCTTTAATTTTGAGCATCTCAGTTTTGAATTTTAAACCACAAGTTTCACATTCTTTACAATGATCACAATGTAAAAAAGTTTTGATTATAGCTTTTTGATTGGCTTTTTGAGCAGAAGCAGTATTGCTTGTAAAAAATAATAGTGTTAAAAAAAAGATTGATTTTAAAATTGAATTTTTCATTTGAATTTATTTAATGATTAATAATTTATTTTTAATGTTCGTGTTCTCCGCCACCTTTTGAAGTTGCTAGTAAGTAAAAAGCACCTTTGATAACAATTTTCGCATCGGTAGGAATTTCTTCGACTAATTTTATTTCGGTGTAACCTAAATCAGTAGTTCCAGGAACCACTTCGATTGCTTTGAAGTGCACTTCATTGTGTCCTTCTTCTTTGCCTTCAGCGTGTTCTGAATGTTCTTCTCCTTCTTTATGTTGATGCTCTTCTTCTTTTACTTTTGGAGCTTGTTTTTGGTGTTCTTCTTGAATGTAAATGTAATATTTATCGCCATTTCTAACAATTGCATCTTTTGGAAGTGCCTGAACTGTTTGATTGGTGATATTGATATTGGCAGCTACATACATTCCGGAAATTAAATCTTTGGCATCGCTTGGATTGATTTTGGCATGAACCGCAACTGTTTTGCTTTCGTTGGAAAATGATTTATTGATGCCAAATATTTTTCCTTTAATGGATTTATTAGACTGATTGGTTAATACAAAATCGACTTCTTGACCTACGGAAATTTTTCCCAAATCTTTTTCAAACACATTTAAATCCAAGTGCATTTGGCTGTTATCAACTACTTCAAAAAGTGTTACGCCTGTTTCTGCAAATGCTCCTTTTGTTATACTAATTTTACCTACATAACCGCTTATTGGCGAAACAATTGGAATTAACGAAGTGTTTCCGCTTAAACTAACATTTAACGCTTGCAGCTTGTTTTTTGCGGCTTGTGCTTTAGCTTTTTCTACTGCTAATTTTGATTTTACTTCTTGAAATGTTTTGCGAGGATTTACATTTTCATCGCTCAATGTTTTTTGACGATTATATTCCAATTGCAAGTATTCAATGTTGGCAATAGCGGAATTGTAATCTTCCTGCATTTCGGTAACTTCGAGGTTTTGGATGGTTGCCAATGTTTTACCTTTTGCAACGTAAGTTCCTTCTAACACATAAATATCTTTAACAACTCCACCAATTAAGGTGGAAATATTAGCCATGTTTTGTGGTGGAACTGCTGTATAACCATTGGCTTTGATTACCGTATTTAGGTTTTTCATTTCGATACCGCCTGTTTCGATACCAATAGTTTTAAATTGCGCTTCTGTCAAGGCAACTTCGGTTTCTGATTTTTCTTCTTCGTGCGCTTCTTCGGTTTTCTTTTCTCCACAGGAATTTAGAGTAAAGAGAATAGAAAATAGAATAAAGAGGTTGAAGAATGAACTTCGATTACAATTTGGTTTTAAAAATATATTTTTCATATAATGGAATATTAATTGTTGTTGAAAGATGGAAATTGCAATTGAATAGCACTTTGATTGTAAGTATTAACGGCTTCGGCATTTTGCTTTTTGATGTCAATGGCTTGGTTTAAAAAACTAATGTATGACCAGTAACTCATATCACCATTGGCATAGCTTTTTTGAGCTGTTGTAATGATTTGTTCAGCATATTGCAATCCTTCGTTTTGGTAATAAACAAGCGCTTTTTTCTGTTTTTCGAACTCATTTTGTAGTTCTTCTTTCTGTAATTTCAAAGTCAATTTGCTTTTATCTAATTCTAATTGCGATTGCGAAATACTAATTTCTGATGCTTTGGCTTTTGCTGTATTTGCACCACCAAATAAAGGAATTTGCAATCCAGCAGTAAAACCCTGAAAATAGGATTTGGTATCGATGGTTTGACCAAAATAACCCAAACCTAATTTAGGAGTTCGCATTGCTTTGAACGTATTGGCTTCCTTTTGATATACTGAAATTTGCTGTGTATAATAATCGCTTACTAATCCTTGTATTTTGTCATCTTTACTCGTTGTTGGATTAGCATATTGTAATGGTGTATTGGCATCAGGAACTATGTTTTCATCTGTTTGAATGAAGTATTGCAATTGCTTTTGATAGATTACCAAATCATATTCTAACTGTGCTTTTTGGGTTTCTATTTCTTTTGATTTGGCTTTAGCACTTATTACTTCTATATTGCCACTTTCTCCGGTTTGAAAACGAAGCTCTGCGTTTTTAAGGAATTTGGTATAAATCTCGAACAATTCATTATTTAGTTTTTGAATGGAAACACCGTACAAATATTGATAATAAGCTAACGAAACTGCTTTTTCAATTTCATATTCTGTTAGTGCTTTTCGCTTTTCAGCCAATTTTGCCAATTCTTCTTGCAACTGGCGATTGGCTTTTGTGATTTTGCCAATTGGAAAGTATTGTTGAATAGAAACGTTGTGGTCGTAATCTACACTATTAAACTGTCCGCCTTGGTACTGCACTTGCAAAGGATCTACTTGAAACGCTGTTTTCTTGAGAACGGTTTGCTTTTCGATTTCTTTATCAGCAATTTTTAAATCGATGTTGTTTGCTTTCGCTTTTTCAATAGCTTTTTCTAACGTTATTGTTTGGCTGTTTTGAGCAAATGAAAACGAGCTAATCAATAAAACGAATATTGTTACAATTGGATTTGACATTTTTTTTCTTCTTTTAATTCCCTTTTCAAATAATAAATAAAGTATTGGTAAAACGATTAAGGTTAGTAATGTTGCCGAAACTAATCCGCCAATAACTACCGTTGCTAATGGTTTTTGTACTTCGGCACCACCACTAGTTGATAATGCCATTGGCAAAAATCCTAATGAAGCAACCGCAGCAGTCATTAATACTGGTCTAAGTCTGGTTTTTGTACCGATTAATACACGTTGAAATGGGTCGGTTATTCCTTCGGATTTGAGTTGGTTGAAATAGGATATTAGTACAATTCCGTTTAAAACTGCTATTCCGAATAAAGCAATAAATCCAATTCCTGCCGAAATGCTAAAAGGCATTCCTCGTAACCAAAGTGCAAAAACACCACCGATTGCCGATAATGGAATGGCTGTAAAGATTAAAGCCGCTTGTTTCATACTATTGAAAGTGAAAAATAACAACACCATAATTAATCCTAAAGCGATTGGTAATGCTACAGATAGTCGTTTGTTGGCTTCAACCAAGTTTTCAAATTGACCACCATAAGTTACATAATAACCAGCAGGAAGTTTAAAACTGGTTTCTAATTTTTGTTGGATTTCTTCTACAACGCTTTTTACATCACGACCACGAACATTTAAACCTATTGTAATTCTACGTTTACCATTTTCACGAGAAACTTGAACCGGACCTTGTTCGTAATTGATTGATGCTACTTGCGAAAGAGGTACTTGTTGTCCATTTGGTAATGGAATAAATAAATTGCTAACATCAGTAATGTCAGTACGATTGTCTTTGTTTAAACGTACGACTACATCAAAACGCTTGCTTTCTTCGTAAATTTTACCTGCGCTTTCCCCTGCAAAAGAAGACCGTATGATTTGATTGATATCGGCAATATTTAATCCATACAAAGCAATTTTATTATAATCGTATTTGACTGTGATTTGTGGAAGTCCAGTTACTTTATCGGCTTTTAAATCACCAATACCTTCAATAGTATTTACTTTAGAAATTAATTCTTTGGCTTTTGTATCTAAAACTTCTAAATCGTCTCCAAAAATTTTAATTGCAATATCGCTTCGGCTTCCTGTCATTAATTCGTTGAAACGCATTTGAATGGGTTGCGAAATTTCGATGTTTGTACCAGGAATAGCTTCCATTTCTTCTTTCATTAAGTTGGCTAAATCTTCCCAATTGTCGGCAGATGTCCATTCGTCTTTATCTTTTAAAACAATAATCAAATCGCCACTTTCAATAGGCATTGGATCAGTTGGAATTTCGCCACTTCCAATTTTTGTAACAATGGTCTTTATTTCCGGAAACTTAGCTTTTAAGATTTTCTCGTATTTGGTTGTTGTTTCTACCATTTGCGAAAGTGAACTTCCTGTCATTATAGTTGCATTGATTGCCAAATCGCCTTCTTCGATAGTTGGAATGAACTCTCCACCCATATTTTGAAAAACGATAATGGCGAAGACAAATAGTGCTAACGAAATGGCTAGAACTGCTTTTTTAAATCGTAATGCTCGGTCTAAAAATGGTGTGTAGATTTTTTCAAACCACGCCATCATTTTATCGCTAAAATTAGTTTTGTGTTCGGTGTTTTTTGATAAGAACATCGCACTCATCATTGGTACATAAGTCAAAGAAAGTATAAACGCTCCAATAACCGCAAAACCTACGGTCATTGCCATTGGTTTGAACATTTTGCCTTCTGTTCCTACTAATGCAAGGATTGGCAAATAAACAATCAAAATAATTATTTCTCCGAATGCTGCACTATTACGAATTTTTGAAGCCGATTTATATACTTCAGTATCCATTTCTGCTTGGGTTAAATTCTTTTGTCGTTTGAGTTTCTGTAAATGGTGCATTGTTGCTTCTACAATAATTACCGCTCCATCGACTATAATTCCGAAGTCGATTGCTCCTAAACTCATTAAGTTTCCGCTTACGCCAAAATGGTTCATTAAGATTACGGCAAAAAGCATTGAAAGCGGAATTACTGATGCAACAATTAATCCGGCTCGAAGATTTCCTAGAAATAGTATCAGTACAAATATTACTATTAATGCACCTTCCAAAAGGTTTTTAGTAACCGTTCCTATAGCGTTATCTACAAGTTTACCTCTGTCAATGAATGCTTCTGCAACCACTCCTTCGGGCAAGGTTTTATTGATTTGTGTCATTTTTTCTTTCACTCTTTCTACAACGGCACTAGAGTTTTCGCCTTTTAACATTAAAGCCAAACCGCAAACAATTTCGCCTTTACCGTCTTTGGTCGAAGCACCATATCTTAATGCAATTCCCTCACGAACAGTAGCTACATCGCGAACTAAAACTGGTGCACCATTTCTGTTTTTGACTACTACATTTTCTAAATCTTTAATGCCAGTTGCCATCCCAACACCGCGAATAAAGTAAGCGTATTGGTCTTTTTCGATATAAGCTCCACCTGTATTTTGATTGTTTTTCTCTAACGCTTCAAAAATTTCTGTAATGGTTACTCCCAAACTATTTAATGTATTTGGATTAACTGCGATTTCATATTGTTTTAGTTTTCCACCCCAAGTACTCACTTCGGCAACGCCTTCAATACCTTGTAATTGTGGAATAATAATCCAATCTTGAATGGTTCGTAATTTTACAGCATCGTATTTATCTTCATATCCTTTTTTAGCGTAAACGTCGTATTGATAAATCTCTCCCAATCCTGTTGAAATTGGTGCTAACTCCGGAGAACCAGCATAAGCAGGAATATTTTCTTTGGCTTGACTAAGGCGTTGAAATATTTGTTCTCTAGCCCAATAAATATCTACATCGTCTTTGAAAACAACGGTGACTACTGAAAGTCCGAAACGAGAAATACTTCGTAACTCGATAACTTTTGGGATTGTTTTAAAAGATTGTTCTAAAGGATAAGTGATTAACTGCTCGACTTCTTGACTGGCTAAAGTTGGAGCAGTAGTAATTATTTGTACTTGATTGTTTGTTACATCGGGTAACGCATCGAGTGGTAACTGTTTTATTGAATAGCTACCAAACGCTATTAGAACTAAAGTAAATAATAGTATTATAAACTTGTTCTTGATACTGAACTGTATGATTTTGTCTAACATTGAAAATAGTATAATGAATTAGAAATTAGCAAAACTAGTTTTGCTATTATTTGTGAAAAGGTCACAAGTTTCTAACCCGAAATTACTCGGGCATCATTATACTATTTGAGGTGGTTGCCATATACTTCCGAAGAAATTGGAAGTAACTATAGAGGTATATGACGGTAATTGAGTTTTTATACTCTTTGTAATTGGTGTAAAACTAAAAGTAGTAATCTTAAAATAACTCACTATTTGTGAGCCACAACAGTTGCAGTTGCAAAAAGGCGAACATAAATCATTTTCTTTATCGTGATTATGAGATTTTTCATCATGATTATCTGAAATCTCAACAGCTTTGTGTGCTGCACTACTTATTTCCATATCTGCACAAGGCAAACATGATAGTACCACTAGATAGATTGATAATATGTAGTTTAAGAGTTTCACGAGTGTAAAAATAGGAATTTTATTTATAAATAAATTAAGAGTATTAAAAGTTTGTATTATTTTACGATTGCGATGGTTTTTTTAATAATTCAAATTTACACCGACACCAAATCCCATATCACTGTCATAATGTGTTCTGGCACTTAAGTTCCTTTTAATGATGTAGCGTAATCCTGCCATGTATTCTTTATCCGTATTCCACATTAAATCCATACGAACTCTTTTGGAAACCGGAATGTCCATTCGTTCCAATTGAAATCTAACATTACCATCTGTAAAAACCTCAGCTTGTGCCTTTACTAGCATTGGTAAAGTGTATTCTACTCCTGCGCTAAAAACGGAACGGTTGTCTTTAGTATTAGATTGGTTGAAGAGATTTTTTTCCATTTCGCCTTCTTTCATTTCTCTGTAACGCCAATCAAAGCCAATGAATGGCATTAACCATTGCATTTTGCCAATGTATCTACCGATATGTGTTTCTGTCTCATAACCGTGATGATCGTTGTAGCCCAATCTCCATTCAGTTCCAATACTCCAACGTGTATTGCTGAACATTGCCATACCATCGTTTCCGTTTGTGGCAAAATCATTTTCTGCCATGAAATGAAACTTTCGGTCTTCGGCAAATAGTTTTCGTTGTGCTAGTTTAGGATTTGGAATTAACGGATTTGGTGCTTGATTTTCATAGGTAAAAACCCTGCCCATTCCTGCCATCATGTGATATAGAATATGGCAATGGAAAAACCAATCGCCTTCTACATTCGCATTGAATTCGATAATATCGGTTTCCATTGGCATGATGTCGATGATATTTTTTAGTGGTGCGTAGTCTCCTTGACCGTTTAAAATTCGAAAATCATGACCGTGCAGGTGCATTGGATGACGCATCATAGAACCGTTGTATAATGTAATCCTAACATTTTCGCCTTTCTTGATTAAAATTTTATCGGTTTCAGAAACTACTTTGTTGTCTAAACTCCACACATAGCGGTTCATATTTCCTGATAATTCAAAACGTAATTCTTTTATTGGTGCATCTTTTGGCAGTGTAGTTTTTGTAGGCGACTTTAACATGGCATAATTTAAAGTGGTAATATCTGAAAGTTCGTTACTGTTATAGTCGCTTTCATTCATCTTCATGTTTCCCATTTTATCATCTTTTTTTGACGCTGCTTTTCCAGTGATTTCTGGGTACATTACTACGTTCATGTCCATTTGATTGTAAGACATCTGCATTCCCATATCATCCAAATCGCCATTCATTTTCATCATTCCGTTCATCATTTTCATTCCGTCAAAATATTTTAATTTTGGTACTGGTGAAATCAATTGCTTAACGCCATCGCCAATGTAAAGTGATGCCGATTTTGTTCTGTCTTCTGGTGTTACAAGGAATTCAAAGGCTGTATTATCAGCAGGAATAGTAACAATAACATCGTAGGTTTCTGAAACTGCAATTAGTAATCGATCGACTTCAACAGGCTCAACATCGTTACCATCATTAGCGACGACAGTTATTTTTCCGCCTGCATACGTCATCCAAAAATAAGTTGATGCACCACCATTTGAAATGCGTAATCGTACTTTATCGCCACCTTTGAATTGGGATAATTGACTATTACTTTTACCATTGATTAAAAACTTATCATAATACACATCGCTTACATCCATGGCATTCATTCGTTTCCATTCGTTTGCTATTTTTGTTTTGAAATGACCTTGCTTAATTGCTTCTGCATAACTTTGGGTAGTTCCTTTTTGTATGGCGAACCAATCGGTTGCATTGTGAAGCATTCTGTGTACGTTATTTGGATTTAAATCGGTCCATTCGCTTAAAATTACCGGAATGGTTGGCAAATCGTCAATACCTTTTCTAAAGGTTTCGTCTTCTGGTTTTTTGTTTAAAATCATTGAACCGTACATTCCGATTTGTTCTTGCAAACCAGAATGACTGTGGTACCAATGGGTTCCATGTTGTATAATTGGAAAGGTATATTTATGTGTTGTACCTGGTTCAATTGGCATCTGAGTTAGATAAGGTACACCATCTTCCTTATTAGGTAAAAATAAGCCGTGCCAATGCAATGAAGTGCTTTCTTTTAGTTCGTTGTGCACATAAATTTCGGCAGTATCGCCTTCGGTAAACGTTAGCGTAGGCATCGGAATTTGACCGTTTACTGCTATTGCTCTTGTAGGTTTGTTTCCTATATTTACAATAGTATCACGAACGTATAAATCGTATCTCACTGTTTTAGCTATTGTCTTAACTATAGGTTTGCTTTCAGAAATAGGAATATCTTTTGGAACTTCAACAATTTTTGGAGTTTCTTTTATTGGTTTTGAAGCTTCTTTTTTTGTTTCAGAAATTACTTTTTTTGTAGCGACTGGTTTTTTTACAACTGCTTTTTTAATTGGTTTAGCTTTTTCTTTCACTAATGCCATCCCACATTTTGGGCATTTTCCGGGTTTGGGTGAATGAATTTCGGGATGCATCACACATGTATAAAATGTTTGAGGTGCATTATTTTGTGCTGTAACAAAATGATTTATAAAAAAAAGAAAAACTATAATTGACAATTTGATTTTCATGACTTTAATTTTTTGATATTATTTCCCAATCGGCTATTCTTTTATTTAGTATCTCGATTGTACTTTTCATTTTTTCCTTATCGGCCAATGTAATTGCTATTTTTGCTGCTGCAATTGCATTAGAATAATCTTTTAATTCGGATGCTATTTTTTGCCTCAAATTTGGGTAATAGAAATTTTTAGGATTTAATTTTTCCGCTTCTAAGAGCCATATTATTGCTTGTTTATAATCTCTATTTGTACTAAAATAATAATTAGCTGCCTGAAATAATAGGGTGTCGTCTTGCGTTTTCCCTTTAATGATATGTTGCTCTATCAATGCTAATATAGTATCATCTTCTATGCTCTTTACCGGTATTTTAACCATTGTGTTTTCCCAAAGTATTTTTAGAAATGCTTCGCTTTTGCTATTGATGTCATTTAAGTCAATAGTAAAAGTTTCATAAAAATTGTGGCTTTTTTCTAAAGGGACTTTGAAACGCATTATATCTTTTTTTTCATCATAGCCCGTTTCTCCATGCAAGGTAGTATCTGAGTTAACAATTATAGTC
>LNDX01000035.1 GCA_001464475.1 Flavobacteriaceae bacterium Ga0077528
TTTAATACATTGTTACCAAAAGAAATATCTTCGGAAGTGGTTATGACGGTACAATCACTTGCGCCAGTTCGCCAAAGCTTATCAAAAGGTACTAACTCACCAAATATTTTACGCCCTCTGACCAACGGTCTGCTGTACGTTATTTTGATTTTTGCACTACCTACTTCTTGCTCAAATGAAGCTGCCGGACTGGCAGAAGTAATTCTTATCTGGACTTTGTTTTGTGCAGAAATAAATACTGATTGTAAAATAATTAGGGGAAATAGGAATATTTTTTTCATTGTTTTGAATTATTGGTTACTGTATTTTTATACTTTATGTTATATTGATTTTGTGATTTCTAACAGCAATTATCTCCGGCTTGTATTGGTGGACACTTTACAGTTCCGTAACTACAATAAACGCAACAATCGCCTTGTTTAGGTCTTAAAACTGTTTTGCATTTTTCACACTCATAAAAAAACTGACAAGCATCGGTTGGCATTATTTCGTCTTTACTATACCCACAATTTGGACATGTTAATGTAGATTTTAATTCTACTGATTTTCCATTGTAGATAGTGCAAGTATCACAATTTCCGTGTAATTTGTTTCGATAATAATTTACTATCGTAGCTATAAAAAGCCCAAGCATACCAGCATAAATTAAATAAACTGCATTTTCTGATTTGCTAAAATAATAGGCAAATAATATTGTTATTCCACTCGGGATTGCTATTAATAAAGGATACAGGCAACGATGTTTACGATAGGAAATGATTAAGCCAACAATGGAAATTAAAACCATCGCTTGAAAAATCCACATCGTCCATCCTCCAAATAATTCAAAGCTTCCAAGTCCAAGAGCTGATGCTGCAAATGCAAAAAGAGGAAAACAGCAAGGCGAAAACAGTGCTGTGAAAAAAAGCCCCAGAGTGCCTAATTTATCTACATTATTAATTAATTTCATTTTGTTGTTTTTGTTATTATTTAAAGTTTTAAATTTCGTAATCTCAATGCATTTACAATTACAGATACAGAGCTAAATGACATTGCTAAAGCGGCGATCATAGGAGATAATAAAATTCCAAAAACTGGATATAAAACTCCAGCTGCGATTGGTACACCTAATACGTTATAGAAAAAGGCAAAAAATAAATTTTGCTTGATGTTTTTCATCACAGCATGGCTTAAATTTTTGGCTTTTACGATGCCTTGTAAATCTCCTTTTACTAAAGTGATTTTGGCACTTTCAATGGCTACGTCCGTTCCGGTTCCCATAGCAATTCCAATATCGGCTTGTGCTAATGCTGGAGCATCATTTATACCATCGCCAGCCATGGCCACAATTTTGCCTTCGGCTTGTAATTTTTTAATTTCTTTTAGTTTGTCTTCTGGTAAGCATCCTGCTTTATATGACGCTAACCCTAATTCATCTGCAACTGCTTTGGCGGTGTTTTCATTGTCTCCAGTGAGCATAATTACTTCGACACCTTGACGCATTAATTCTTTAATGGCTGCCGCACTTGATTCTTTAATGGCATCGAAAATGGACACAAACCCAACAGCAATACCATCAAAAGCTATATATGAAACTGTTTTTCCTAACTTTTGTTCTGCACTAATTCTGTTTTCTAAATCATCAGAAACTGTTGCTTTGACTTGTTCCATTAATTTTTTATTGCCTAATGCCACTTTTTTGTTGGTTACTGTTCCTGTAACTCCTTTTCCGGCAACAGCTTCAAAATCTTTTACTTCGATTAAAGAAATAGATTTTGTTTTCGCATAATTCACAACAGCTTGCGCCAATGGATGCTCACTGTATTGGTTTAGTGAAGCTATACTTTTTAGTAAATCAGTATCGTTGTTATTGGCAGCGTAAATTTTTTCGACAGATGGTTTTCCTTCGGTGATGGTTCCTGTTTTATCCGTAATTAAAACATTAACCTTATTCATATTTTCAAGAGCTTCAGCATTTTTTATCAAAACTCCGGATCGTGCGCCTTTTCCAACACCAACCATTACCGACATTGGCGTTGCCAAACCTAATGCACAAGGACACGCAATAATTAATACTGCGATGGCATTTATAAATCCGTACACTAATGCAGGTTCAGGACCAAACTTAGCCCAAATGAAAAAGGTAATTACCGAAATAATCACCACAATAGGCACAAAATATTTGGAAATGCTATCGGCTAATTTTTGGATTGGCGCTCTCGAACGGGAAGCATCGTTGACCATTTGAACGATTTGAGAGAGTAGTGTTTCTGAACCCACTTTTTCTGCAACCATTATAAATGACTTGTTCCCATTGATTGTTCCGGCAATTACATTGTCGCCTTTCTTTTTGTCAACGGGTATTGGTTCGCCTGTAATCATGGCTTCATCGATACTGCTTTCACCATCGGTAATTTTCCCATCAACAGGAATTTTGTCTCCGGGTTTTACCCGTAATAAATCTCCTTTTTTGATGTCGTGGATTGAGATTATTTTGTCGCCTCCTTCTATTACTAAAGTAGCTTCTGTAGGTGCTAGTTTTAATAATTCTTTTATTGCTCCACTGGTTTGACTGTGCGCTCTTGCTTCAAGTAATTGTCCTAACAAAACTAAAGTCAAGATTACTGTCGTGGCTTCAAAATAGAGCAACACTGTTCCGTGTTCGGTTTTGAATTCGCTTGGGAAAATATCAGGAAAAAACATTCCGACTAAGCTAAAAAGAAAAGCTACTCCTGTTCCAATTCCGATAAGTGTAAACATATTTAAATTCCAAGTAATGATAGATTTCCATGCCCGAACAAAGAATATCCAACAAGCATAAAAAGCTACAGGCAGCGACAATAGTAATTGTACCCAATTCCATTTAGGAGCATCCATTATTTTAAATAATGGATTATTGTGAGCCATTTCTATCATTGCAATGGCGAAAATGGGAACTGTAAATACAACCGCAATTTTCATCTTCTTTACAAGATCCTTATACGTTTTTTGGTCTTCGGTATCGCTTGGATTCATTGGCACTAAATCCATTCCACAAATAGGACATGAACCCGGAGTTTCTTGAATAACTTCGGGGTGCATAGGACACGTATATAATGTCTTGTTTGCAGTTAGTTCAGGTGCTTTGACTAAATCCATGCCACACACAGGACAGTCACCTGCTTTGTCGTAAACTTTTTCGCCTTCGCAATGCATTGGACAATAATACTTTCCTGGCGCATTGGTTTGGACAACAGTTTCTTTTTTATGATTGTGGGAATTCATGGAGCAACATGATTTTTCAGCAACATCTTTCGTTAAAGTGTGCTCCTTGGTTTTAGCGCTGCTCATTTCTATGGTGTATTTTCCAACAGCAGTTAATGCTTCTTGCAATTGTGTTGTTGGAATGTGCTTTTCCATAGTTATAGTTGCTATGGGTGGCTTTAATGAAACTTTAGCTTCAACGCCATCAATAGCATTCAATGTTTTTTCGACTTTGGTTCGACAACCATCGCAAGTCATTCCGGTAATGTTGTAAGTACGTATCATCTTCTATATTATTTTAATACAAATTTCCTTCTTAACTGTTTTTTAGAGTTGCACAATTTTGGGTTTGATTTGCAAGATTTATAAATCTTCTATTTGTTTTCTTTTAATCGATTTTAAATTCTTGAAGTATGTTGGTGAAAAACCGGTTACTTTTTTGAATTGGTTACTTAAATGCGAAACGCTACTGTAATTTAATGAATAGGCAATTTGACTAAGCGATAATTCATCATACACAATCAACTCTTTTACTTTTTCAATTTTTTGATTGATGAAGTATTTTTCAATTGTTGTGTTTTCTACTTCGGAAAAGAGATTGCTCAAATTATTATAGTCTTGGTTTAGCTCTTGATATAAATATTCTGAAAGGTTTGTTTTTAAATCATTGTTTTTATTTTGGACTAAATCAATAATCAATGTTTTAATCTTGTCAATCGTTTTACTTTTCCTATCATCGATTAAATCAAAGCCAAAAGCACGAAGATTTTTTAGTAATTCGTTTTTTTGATTTTCGGGAATGTTGTTTTTTAATTCGACCTCACCCAACTCAACTGAAATAGTATTAATTTCCATTCTTTCAAATACAGATTTCACTACCATCTTGCAACGGCTGCACACCATATTCTTGATATAGAGTTTGATATGTTTACTCATTTATTCGTTTCATTTTTCTTTCTTTTCCAAGAAATTTTATTCCATGATATCCTAAAATTATGGCTTCGTTCTTGTTACTCATTTTAATTTGACAGTCAACACTATGCTTCATATCGGGTAACTGTAGTTTTCCATTTTCCCATATTTTTTTGTCAGGATTGAACTTTAAATCCCAAATATTATTTTTTTTCTTCTCTACTATTTTACCTTTTATAGAATAGATAGTAGCTTGATATTGATTATTTTCTTTAAAAATTTTAATCAGATAAATTTTATCATTTGTTTGCCAATTCCCAATCAAATCATTCCCCTCGTTTTGTGTAAATCCAAAAAGATTAGTTAGAAGAAACACTATTAATATTATTCTCTTTTTCATTTTGCTATTTAATTATTGGTTTTTATTAAACTGATTTTGAGATTTTATCCATTATAGAATGATCTGAACCAAATTTGCAAATAGCGTCACAATTGGTTCTCAATTCTGAAAACAGTATATATTTGATAATCATTTTTGAATTTTTTATGACAGGTCTATTTAGTTGTTGAATCACATCTTTTTCACGACTGTCGGGGATAATAATATAGAATACTTCATCGCCGTCAGAAATACTAAAATAAAGGTCGGAAAGACGTAAAATACCCGAATAAATGCTGGTGCTTTTTTCTACTTCAAATGCGCCAATAATGTTGTTTGTTCCTTTTTCAAACCATAGCACATCAATAAGTTTAATAGTATTTTGTGTGTCTTTATCGCAAGGCAATTCAGGAAATTTATTCATAGAGATAAAAGAAAAACTTTGCCCGTTGAAAGCTTTGCTTTTGTCATTACTAGCAGGCGTGACATCAAAACCTAACGAAGCTCCGATTTTTAATAAATGGTATTGCATTTCGCTATGTAAGTTCTCTTCTTGCTTTTCTTCTTGAATTTCCTTTTGTCGTTTCACTATGTTTTTTTCAAACTTATTGCGCTCCTCTTCACTCAAGTATTCATCATTACCAATCAACATTTTTTGTGTTCCAATTTCAAAACACAATCCTGAAATTGCTCCCAAATCATTAGATAATTCGGATTTATGTGAGCTGTTAGTTTCGAGAAGTGTTTCTCTAATTTTTAGGTATTCTGTCCAACTCCCGAGCTTCTTTTTGTCTTTGTATAAAAAATTAAATCCGTTGAGAATAGCAGTATTGAACGGAGGAAACCAAGTAGGATGTATGAAGTATAAAATACTGGCAACAGCCGGACCAAGTCCTTTTATTTTTAGCGTGTCTAATTTTACAATCTCTTTTACAACTTGTTCTTCAGTTTTAGCATTAATGCAATTTTCGAGGAACTGACCAAAAGCGATTTTGTTGTTTTGATTTTCGTAAATATCAGGAATACGCAACTTGGGTTTCCAATAAAAAGGATGTGAAACACCAACAAACACTTGCTTTTGCTCTGCAATGCAACTCAATACAAACTCTAAACTACTGTTCTTGAAATCGTTTGGGAATGATTTGTTTTTTATATCTTCGATAACCTGCAAAACACCCCGCCTTATAGTTCGGAATGCTTTTAGTCTTTGATCATTGTCAACAAACCAGGTATTATAAACACTTTCGTTGTCTTTTTTGTATTGTTGTATTATTTGATTTAAATTGTTCATCCTTACTATTTTAAATTACATTTTCATGCCTTCCATCGGGTCGCTGCCTTTACGGAATTTATATTCACTATTGATAGCATAGGCTCCTGTTATCACAACTTTTTGACCATTGGCAATTTTTGTTTTTATTTCTATGAGTCCGTTAGTTTCGATTCCTGTTTCTACCATTAGATTTTCATAAACACCAGGCTTCTTTTCTATCCAAATGTATGATGCGCTTTCTTCTCTAATTACCGCATCGGTTGGAATATAGATTCCTTTACCTCCGTTAATCCTCAACTTTGCGATAGCCTGCATCCCGGGTTTTAAGATTTGAGTTTGATTTGGTATTTCAAATCGAATCAAAAGTAAACGGGTTTCCGGATTTATTTCTGGATTTATAAATGATACTGTGGCACTTATTGATTTCTCGGGGAAATCGGCAAATGTTATTGTAGCAATTTGGCCGATTTTGAGGCTTTTGAAGTAGTTGATATTAACTTGTGTTTCAAGCCAGAGTTTACTTAAATCAGTTATCTTGATAATTGGAGCACCTTCCATGATATAACTACCTTCAGCAGCACTTATTTCTGAAATTGTACCACTAACAGTACTGTAAAATGTGGTATAGGGTGAAACATCTTTATTACTTTTAATATTCTCAATTTGACTATTCGACAGTCCATAGAAGAGGAGTTTTTGTTTGGCCGAATTCAATATTTTTTTTGCGTTTTTACCAAAATCACCAGGCATTTCAAGTTGTTTAAATGCTGTATAATAGTCTTGTTTTGCTATTGCAATATCTTCACTATATAATTGATATATTGGTTGGTTTAAAGTTATATAATCACCGGTAGATTTGAAATATAGTTTTTCAATTCTACCCATTGCTTTTGATGAAAAAGTTTTGGATTTTTCTTGATTGAATGTTAAAACACCGGTATAATTTTGTTCTACATTATTTTGTGTTTGCTCGATAACTTGGGTTGTAATATTGCCAAGTTGTATTTGTTGCTTACTCAAACTTATTTGGTTTACCTCATTTTCATCACGTTTTACAGGTGTTAACTCCATATGGCAAATAGGACACTTGCCCGGTTTGTCTTCTTTCACCTGGGGATCCATAGAACATGTATAAAAAGTTGCTTCTTTATTTTCATCATGTTGGGAATGATCTTTTTTATCAGTAATTGAATGGTCTTGTTTTTCTTTAGAATTGCAAGCCATAAGTACCAACACAAATAATAAAAGGATGCCTATTTTATTTGATTTTTTCATATTTACTCCGTTTTAATAAAGCTTTCGCTATCAATTAAATATTGTGCGTTTTTTGCAATGGTATCTTTTACTGAAATACCAGTAATGATTTGAATATACTCTTTCATTTCAAATCCTGTTTTTACCGGTGTTGCCTTAAAACCATTCTGAAATTTGATAAAAGCGATTTTTTTATTTCCGGTACTTACCAATGCATTTTTTTGCACCCAAATACCGCTTATTGATGTCGTTTTTATGATACCCTGCAATCTCAATCCTATTGGCAGATTGAGTGTGTTATTGTTTAAATAAACCCTAATTCTATTGGTTCTGTCGGCAGCATTAAATTGAGTTTCAATAAAATTAATTTTGGCTTCTATCGATTGTTCACCATTGAGTTCAGACGTTATTTTAATGGCTTGATTTACTTTAATAAGACTACTGCTTTCTTGTGTAATATTGAATATTCCCCAAACTTTAGCTGTATTTACTAATCTAAAAACAACCTCTCCCTTTTTCACATAGTTTCCTTCTTTTAATTCCAGTCTTTCTGTACTGTTGTTCATGTTTTGCATCGCGGAATTTGATGGAGTAACCATTGTTTCTGTTCCCATCACTATTCCATTTGAAGGGCTGTAAATAGCTATTTTAGGATTAGCCTTTTTGGAATTAGCTAAAGTGCTTATTTGATTTTGAGTCATGCCATAAAGCAATAGTTTTTGTTTAGATGCCTCAATGATTGAATGGTTTTCGCTATCATTTGAAAGTATATAAATAAAGTTTTCCTGTTCAGTTAAAAGTTCAGGACTGTATAAATCAAATAATTTTTGTCCTTTATTAATACGTTGGTATTTGAAATTCACATACATTTTTTCTATTCGGCCACTTATTTTGGCTGCAATATTTATGGCTGAATTTGGGTCATAAGCGATAATACCCGGAAGATTGATTTCACTGCTCAATGTTGAGTCTATTGCTGTTGTGGTTTGAAATTTACCTACTATAAAGTTATCTGTAGGCTTAATGACATTTTCGAGATTATGGTCTTCATTAGCATGATTGTCGGTTACTTTTTTTACTAAAGTCATTCCGCAAATAGGGCAGTTTCCCGGTTTATCTCTAATGATTTGCGGATGCATTGAGCAAGTATAGACAACAGGTTGATGAGAGCCTTCTACATGCTCTTTGGGTTTTACTATAATGAAATAGATTATAGAGCCGATTATGGCTATTGCGCTTAAAATCAAACCATATTTGATGTACTTATTCATAATTACTTAATTTCCAATTGTTTTTCGATTTCTACCTGAGTGTTTAGTATGGACAACAATTTGTCTAGTGCATCCATTTGAGCCATATTCAAAGCTTCCCAAGCATCTAAGACAACAAATAAATCCCCCGTGTTATTTTGCCAAGCTAATACTGCGGTGTCATAATTTTTACGCAATGATGGAATAATGCTCTTTTCGGAGATAGTGTATTGCTTTTTGAGGTTTGATAGTTCAGTATTCATGCCCGAAATCATACCAACGGTTTCATTTAAAATCATTTGTTTTTGCCAATTAAGACTTTCGTTTTTAATTTGAAAACTACTAATGTTGGCTTTGTTCATTTTGGTTGACCAAGGCATAGGAATAGTTATCATACCCATCAGTGAGAATTGTTGTGGCTGCTGTCCAAAAGCAAACATGTGGTCATATTTTATTCCAAACTCGGGCAATAGTTTTGACTTTTCAGCTTCGACTCTTAGTTGATTTATTTCTATGGCTCTTGTTATAGCATTTATATCGCTTCTGTTTTTAGAAATTAAAGTAGTGTCTAATAATTGTGTGTTGTATTCTTTTAGTTCGAATGTTTCTTCAATTTCAAACACGGTATTTTTATCTCTTGACATTAGTGTGTTGAGCATAATTCTTTTTTGTGAGATATCATTCTGAAGCATTATAATCATACTTTCCAATTCATTGTATTGAGATTTTGCTTTATAATAGGTTGAGAGTTTATCCATATTGTACTGATACCTTATTTCCATGCTTTTTATCATGTAGTTTAATAGTAGTAAATTATCATTGGCCACCTTGGCTTTTTTATTTAGTATAAGCCATTGATAGTAATTTGTTTTGGCTAAGGCATAAAGCTGATTTAAAGTGTAATTTTTGTTTTCTTTTTCAACAGACGACATGGCACTCATATACTTGTATTCGGCATTTTGTTTTTTTGCATTGGGAATCATTTGTGAAACTCCAATCATGTAATTACCCATGCCTGGACTCATCTCGTCTGCTTTCCACATTTTAGTATTATATGGTGTCATAAAAAAACCTGTTTCTACTTGAGGTGCCATCCAGCTTTTAGCACCTTTTGCAGCGGCATCCATGCTTTGAATATCAGCATCGTACATTTTTAACTGTGGATTATCAGTTTTGATTGTACTTAAAATATTTTCTAACGAAAGTATTTGTGCATTAGCAGTTGTGAAGCTTAAAATCAAAAAGCTTATAACGATATTATATTTATTCTTTAACATCTATAAGTTCTATTTTGCCTTTAGTTTTTAATTCGTGAAGTTTCACCATTTCAAAAACAATAGGAGTTACTAATAATACATAAATTGTAGAAGTAATTGTCCCTCCGATAAGAGGAACTGTTATAGGCAACATCACATCGGCACCTGTGCCTGTTGCCCAAAGTATCGGAATAAGACCAAATAAAGAAACAGATACTGTCATTAATTTTGGTCTCAATCTTTTTGCTGAGCCATCGATAATGTATTTTTTTAATATTTCTTCTGTAATTGTTTGTGAACTATTGCCATGTTTTTCGACCATTTTATTCATAGATTCATTTAAATAGATTGTCATTAACATGGCTGTCTCTATGGCCATTCCGAAAAGTGCAATAAACCCGACTGCAACCGCGACAGACAGATTTATACCATAAAAATAGACCATAAAAACACCTCCTATTAAAGCAAAAGGTACTGTTATCATTGTTATCAGTGCTTCCTTCATTGAGTGATAGGTAAAATACAATATAAGGAAGATAATTATTACTACTATTGGTAGTATCATACTTAGCGTTTTATTTGCTCTTAACTGATTTTCCCACTGACCACTCCATTCAATGTAATATCCTTTAGGCATTTTAGATATCATTGAATTTAATTTTTGCTGGGCCTCTTTTACGGTACTTCCCAAGTCTCGGTCACGAACATTAAACAGCACACTTCCTCTTAGCATAGCGTTTTCACTATTTATCATGGGAGGTCCATCACTTATTTTTACCTCTGCAACTGTTTCTAGAGGGATTGGACCATATTGCATCGTTTGGACTTGCAATTTTTTTAGTGCCTCAATACTGTTTCGATACTCTTGGGCATATCTGGCATTTACTGAAAAGCGTTGTCGTCCTTCAATAGTAGTTGTTAGTTTCATTCCTCCGATAGCGCCTTCTACTAGGGCATTAATATCATCAATTGAAAGACCATATCTTCCCAACATTTCCCTTTTTGCCTCAATATCAATATATCTTCCGCCTGTAATTGGCTCTGCATATAAATCTTTTACACCCGAAGTGCCCTCAAGAGCTTTCTTAATTTTTTGAGATAGTGCATTAATGGTATCCAAACTTTCCCCGTACACTTTAATCCCAACATCAGTTCTAATACCGGTTGAAAGCATGTTTATTCTATTAATTATAGGCTGTGTAAAACCGTTGGTCACTCCCGGGATTTGTAGTTTGTTATTTATTTCGGTAATGATGTCATTCTTTGTTTTACCCTCTCTCCATTCCTTTTGAGGTTTTAATAAAATGATGGTTTCAATCATACTAATAGGGCTATTATCAGTAGCAGTATTGGCTCTACCGGCTTTTCCTAAAACATGATCAACTTCGGGAATTGATTTTATTAGTTTGTCCTGAACCTGCAATATTCTTTTTACCTCAGAGTTAGAAACATCAGGTAAAGTAACCGGCATGAAAAGTACTGAACCTTCATCTAAAGGAGGCATAAATTCAGAGCCTAAGCGAGTAAACATTACAATGCCAATTATTAAAGCGACTATGTTAAATCCTAACACTGTTTTTCTCCATTTCAAGCAAAAAACCAAAATAGGAGTGTATACACTTTCCAGTTTTTTATTGATTGGGTTTTTATTCTCTGGACGAAGTTTACCTTTTAATAAAAAGCTTATAAGGACCGGCGTAAGGGTGATGGCTAAAAAAGCATCAACAATTAGAATGAATGATTTTGTCCAAGCCAATGGGCTAAATAACTTTCCTTCCATACCTGTAAGTAAAAAAACAGGCAGAAAAGAAGCAATTACGATTAGTGTTGAGTAAAAAACACCTGGACCCACTAATTTTGATGAATTCTCAATTAGTTGTAGTTTCTCGTCAGAGGATAAAGGGTCATGCTCCTTTTTAAATAAATTTTTAATTTTTTCTATCATAATACCAGCTTATTTGTTATCATCCATTTCTTCCTGCTTCTCCGAGATTGTCCTGTAAGCGTTTTCTACCATTACAATACCATCATCGACTACAACACCAATAGCGAGTGCAATACCGGTTAGTGACATAATATTAGAAGAAATTCCAAATGCTTCAAGCAATATGAAGCCAATTGCTACCGATATAGGAAGTTGAATTAAGATTATAAGCGCACTTCTCCAATGGAATAAAAAGATTAAAATGACTAGTGAAACAGCTATCATTTCTTCTATAAGTGTTCCTTTGACAGATTCAATAGCTTTTTCGATTAACTCACTTCTATCGTACGAAGTTTTGAATTTCACCCCTTCGGGCAATCCTTTTTCAACTTCTTTCATCTTTGTTTTGACAGCTTTGATGACTTCATCTGCATTTTCGCCGTAACGCATTACTACTATACCACCCACTACTTCTCCGTTTCCGTTTTGGTCAAAAATCCCGAGACGTAAATCACCACCCATTTGCACTGAACCTATGTCTTTTACCTTAACCGGAATAGAATTGTAATTTTTAATTGAAATATCCTCTATATCTTTAGTGTTCTTTAAGTAACCTAAACCTCTGATGATATATGACATATTGCTCATTTCAAACTTTCGCCCACCAACATCATTGTTATTAGCTTTGACAGCATTCATTACTTCCATCATGCTTACATTATAATATTGCATTTTTAATGGATCTAAAACCAATTGGTATTGTTTTTCAAAACCACCAAATGAAGCCACTTCTGCTACACCAGGTACAGTTTGTAGTGCAAATTTCACATACCAATCCTGTAACGCTCTTTGTTCGCCTAAGTCCATACCGTTAGCTTCCAAATGGTACCAAAAAATATGACCAACACCAGTGCCATCTGGTCCTAAGGAAGGCACTACATTTTGAGGTAATAATCGTTGGGCATAGTTAAGTCTTTCTAAAACCCGAGTTCTTGCCCAATAGACATCAACATCATCTTCAAAAATTATGTAGACAAAACTCATCCCAAACATAGATGCTCCACGAATGTTTTTTACTTTTGGAATTCCCTGTAGGTTGGAAACTAAAGGATAGGTTACTTGTGCTTCGATTACCTGTGGACTTCTTCCCATCCATTCCGTAAAAACAATAACTTGATTTTCTGATAAATCTGGGATTGCATCAATAGGATTTTGCTGAACACTGTATATTCCCCAACCAAACAAAACGGCTGCCACAAGCAAGACAACATATCGGTTTCTAAGAGAGAATGTAATTAGTTTTTCTACCATAATTAATAATTTTCTGAAGTATTATCTTCTTCATTGATTGACTCAATCCATTGGATTATAGCTTGTTTTTGCGTTTCAGTAAGTACTGCATCATGATGTAACAAAGTATAAGAACTTAAAGGCATCTCTCCCGATTTAATTTGTTTACTTATTGCTTCTAACTTACTTTGCTGTTTTCGATTGGAATAGCTACCAAATTCATTGAAATTTAACTCTTTTTTACCGTCACTAATATGTGCTTCTACAAACATTCTGGCTGGTTGAACATAATCGTACCACAAATACTTGGTATTATTGCTATGGCAATCATAACAAGCCTTTTGCAATGAACTAAGTACTGTTGGAGGCACTTTGTAATTGTTTGCAAAGTTTTTTCCAATGTCGAATGAACTACTTACATTTTGTTTTGGTTGGTAGAATTGAATAGCTATAAAGACTAAAAAAAATGTTATTGCAATCTTTTTTATCCTTTTCATCTTAAAGAGTTTTTTTCAAACTACCACAAGTCAACATTTGAGAACCATAAAATGGATTTTTAATTTCTTTGGTTTCACTAATCCAAATAGCACCTTTACCATCGTTGTACATTGGGCAGTAATCTTGATATAATTTTTGTTTCGTTCCAAACATTTTAATTAAATCATTGATGTCTTTACTAAGTGTAGCAAAATGTTCTCTTTGGTGATCAATTTTCCCTGCATTTTTCCCAATATGTTCTGCGTGTTCTTTTGCATCATCAGCGATCTCTAAATATTCTTTTTCCTGTATTGGGTTTAATGTTTTTGTGTTGAATCTATTTAAGGATGCTAATAACGTTTTTGCTTTCTCAGCTGCAGCATCCGAATTATCTTGAACTAATTTGTTTTTAAGATTAATATAACTAATCAAAATATCTTCTGTATAATCTGATGGTACAAGATTATCTGTTTTAGTTTCTTCTGTAGCTATTGTTTCAGATTTTGTAATAGTATCGTTAACATCTTCTTGTTTTTTGGTTAATACAGGTTCAGTTAATTCCATACCACATTTAGAACATTTTTCGCCTTTTTTGCCTGTAATTTCTGGGTGCATAGAGCAAGAGAATTGTTCATTTGAACTTGTTGAAGTTTCTGTGGTGGTGTTTTCTGTTTCTTTGTTATTTTGATTACAAGAAACTAAAGTGATAGCTATAATAGCTGTTAGAATAAGTGTTTTCATAATTTAAGTTTTTTAATTAATAATTATTTTTTTGCTTTGTAATAACAATAAGTTCCTATTGAAGTGTTGATATAATCTATTTCGTTTACTTCTTTAAATTTTGCGTCTGAAATATATTTTGTCATTAAACCATTTACATTGTCATTTGTTGTTTTAAAGCCATCTAATAGCTGTACGAGGTAAAATGAAAATCGCATCCATTTTGTTTTAGCTTTACCCCAATCACCAATTATTATTTCGCCATTTGGTTTTAAAATTCTATTAATTTCTAATAAGCACTTTAGTTTTGTTAAGTTATCTAACTGATGAAACACCAGAGAACTATATACTTTATCAAATGAATTATCTTCAAATGGTAATTCCTTTCCATCATATAAAAAAAGTGGCACTTGAATTCCTGCCTTATTTAATTTGTATTCAGCTATTGATTTAACTTTAGGATCAATATCGACACCTAGAACATCACACTTAGGAAAACGTTGTTTGAGTATGATAATGTTTTGGGCCGTTCCGAAACCAAACTCTAAAATTTTTTCATCGACCTTTGGGTTAACAATATCTATTAATTTGTTTCTGAACTTTTTTTCAGGCATTGTTATTTTTATGGCTAAATCATAGTACTCAGTTAAAAAATCATAACCTAATGCAGGAATAAACTTTTCTGTTGTCATAAAGTTTTTATTTTTTTAAATCAAAAAAAGTATAATACAAATTGAAGTAAAACCCATTTGGTGCTGAGCGAATCATTGAACTTACTAACTCTTGACGGTAGGCAAAGTCTAGTCGTGCCTGACTATTAAAAATAAATTGTATGGCAGGAACAACATCTAAATACGATTTACCATTTTCATTGATAGTTTGACCTACAAATTCAACCATTAAGTTGATATTGGTTTGCTTGAAATTCGTGTATTTTTTAGGGTACATCAATTTTCC
>LNDX01000036.1 GCA_001464475.1 Flavobacteriaceae bacterium Ga0077528
GCTTTGCTTTGCATTTCGACTATAGCATTCGCACAAGAAGACCTTACTGTTTCGGTTATTGATTTTGAAACTCAAAAGCCAATTCCCAATATTACTGTTAAATTATCAAATACAACTAGAAATATACTTTTACAACAGACCACAAATACTCAAGGAAAGGTTATTTTTATAGGTGTCCCAGCTCTTGATGGCTATCAAGTTGTATTTGAATCGACTGCTGATTATAGTTCTCAAAGTTCTGATCTTATTAGCATTCGTTCCAATCAAAATCCAAATGTTAGTTTGATATTAAGGAAAACTTCTTTCCAACAATTAGATGAAGTTATTATTAAATCCAATACCACAGCAAAAATTAATCGACGCGATGCCGAAGTTTCTTTTGAATTAAAAGCAGCGGAGATACAAGAAATTCCTGTGGAAGGACGAGACATCACAAGAGTGTTGTATCGATTACCCAATGTTTCACAAGCAACAGGTTTTTATCCTGAAGCACCCAATGTGAGTATCAATGGTGCTAACGGTCTTTTTACTTCTTACTTAATTGACGGGATGGACAATAACGAACGCTTTTTAGGTGGACAAAAGTTTGCTATTCCATCAGGTTTTGTAAAAGATATTACTGTTTTAACTAGTAATTTTTCGGCTGAATATGGACTTACCGGAAGTGGTATTGTTGACATTACGCCCCGATCTGGTTCGAATAAACTGACTGGAGAATCTTTTTTTATCACACGACCAGGTCCAGCAATTGATGGCACTTCGCCTTTCGCACAACGCGATTTATCAGGAAATCAAGTAAAAGACGGTTTTGCTCGTTACCAAGCTGGTGGCGGAATTGGCGGTGCTTTTGTTAAAGACAAAACCTTTTATTACTTCAATTTTGAACACACGACCGATCTGAAAGATAATTTATTGAACGTGCCCCAATTTGGAGTTATAGAAACAGTAAGAGGGACCAATACGTTTAATTATTTTTCTTCTAAAATAGACCAACTTTGGACAAAAAATTTTAGAAGTTCGCTTCGTGCCAATATTGGTTTAGTAGATGTTGAAAGACAAGGCGGCGGATTAGAAGGTGGTGCAGCATTTCCTTCATCTGCCAATACGCAAAAGAGAAACAGCGTTTTACTTGCGTTGAAAAACTCCTATAACTTTGGAAAAGTAAGTGGCGAAACCAATATTCAATACAGTCGTTTTAATTGGGATTACGCCAATCCATTAGATGCAAATGCACCGCAAGTTGTTGTTTTGGGAACTAACGACGAAACCTTGGCTATATTGGGGCATCCTGGTTATTATTTTAAAGCAGTAGAAAATACGGTTCAATTTCAACAAAAATTCAAATACTATTTAGACAATCACACCATTAAATCGGGTTTTAATTATATTAGAGGCAACCACGAATTGTTTGGTGGCGGAAATCCAAATGGAAATTATACCGTAAAACTTACCCAAGCTCAAATAGACGATATTAGAAATAGCGGCATTGGCAGCGGTTTAAGTATCAATGATATTCCGTCAAATGCAACGGTTACAAATTACAATGTAGAATTGCGTCCTGCGTCTTTTGGAACAAATCAAGACATTTATTCGGCTTATGTTGAGGATTTATGGTCGGTCAGCGATAAACTTAATATCACTTTAGGATTGCGCTATGATTATGATAATCTATCAAAAGGAGGAAGTGATAAAGGCGATACCAACAACTTGGCACCGCGTATTAATTTTAATTATAAACTCAATAACACTAGTAGCATTCGTGGTGGTTATGGTATTGCATATGATAAAATAAACTATGCGATTTATAGTGATGCTTTGCAACAAAACACCAAATCAGCCGATTATAGAACGCAATTACAGGAATTTATTGATTTGGGAATTTTACCAGCCAATACAAATCTCGACGCCATTACCTTTAACGGAAATATTTCAGCAAATCTTTCTAATGTAAATTATCTTCAAGGACCTTCAGGTGACTTATTGCAAGGGCAACGCGAAGGAGCGTTTTCAAATGAAAGAAGAGTATTAAATCCAAATGGTTATAAAAATCCGTATTCGCATCAGTTTGCATTAGGATATCAAGTACAATTGGATGAGAATAAACTATTTTTTGTAGATGTTGTTCACAATCGCGGTGCCGATTTATTTCGACTGAGAAATCTAAATGCTGCGGCAGAATATACCATTGATCCTAATAATGTAATCATCAGAACACCAGCTGAAGCTGATGCGACACGGCCAATTCCAATTGTTGGAGGAACGGCAACCATAAACGGAAATACAGTTACTGGTGTCGCTAGAAATGTTATTATTACCGAAAGCGAAGGCAAATCGAGGTATTATGCTTTAAGTTTGAATTACCAAAAAGCTAGAGGAAAAGACAATTATTCGTATCGATTGAATTATACATTATCATCTTTAAAAAATGATACGGAAGATATTAATTTTAGAGCGATGGACGGAAATAATTATGGCAACGAATGGGGACCATCAATTAATGACAGAACTCACAATATTAATGGAATTTACAGTTATTATCCGTTTACAGGAACAACCATAACTTTAGCTGGATTGTTGCAAAGCGGTCAACCCATTAACCGAATTCCACTTGGATTTGGAACAACCGATTTAAATGGTGATGGTTCAGGGTTTAGCGATGCTTATCAAGGAAATAGTGATCGCTTTCCGGGTGAAAGTAGAAATAATGATCGTTTGCCTTGGAGCACTACTTTTGACATTGGTGTGCAGCATCAATTTAAAATTTCTGGGAACAACAAAATTGAATTGAGAGCCGACATTTTTAATGTATTCAATGCTGAAAACCTAAGTGGTTATAGTAACAATGCTACGCAAAGCAATCAAATTCAAGGTGGATCAAGTGCTAGTGGATTGTTTACGCAGCGTAATGCTTCTCCGCCAAGACAGTTTCAGTTTGGAGTGCGTTATTTATTTTAAATTTGCGTTAGGGAAAGAAGCGGCATCCTTTTGTGTAGCTTGCGAAACAAAAGATAGAGTGAATAGCCCGACCAGTCATTGCGAGGCACGAAGCAAACTGGTAACGCCATAAAACAGAAAAAATGTTTATACTCAATGCAAACGAGCCAAATGAATTGGCAACTTATTTACAGAAGCAACAATGGCTTGGTTTAGATGAAAAAATTCTATCGTTAACAAAACCCGGTGAAGGTAATATGAATTATGTATTGCGAGTTACTACCGAACACCGAACTTTTATTGTCAAGCAATCGCGGGCTTATGTCGAAAAATACCCGCAAGTTGCTGCGCCAGAAAAGCGTGTTGTCACGGAAGGTGCTTTTTATAAGAAGATTTCGAGTGAAAAAACAGTTCAAAAATTTATGCCCAAATTGATCGGACTTGATGTTGAAAACAATATTATGGTTATTGAAGATTTGGGCAACTCCAATGATTTTACTTTATTGTATGATGAAAAGCATCATTTGAATGAACTCGAACTGATTGAATTGATAGCATATTTAAACCGATTACACAGCGCATTTCAAAAAGCAGTTATTGATGAAGAACTAGCTAATTTGGATTTGCGAAAACTCAATCACGAGCACATTTTTCAGTATCCATTTATGGAAGAGAATGGTTTTAATTTAAATTCGGTGCAAAATGGTTTGCAGGAATTGGCTTTGGCTTATAAAAATAATAAGGAACTAAAAAAACAAATTTCGACTTTAGGGTTGCTCTATTTATCTAAAGGAAACTATTTGTTGCACGGCGATTATTATCCCGGAAGTTGGTTGAAAACAGCCGATGGCATTAAGATTATTGATCCTGAGTTTTGCTATTATGGGTTGAGAGAATTTGATTTGGGCGTTTTACTAGCTCATTTGTATTTGACCCGACAAGACGACGATTTAATACAAGTTGTAAAAAGAGAATACAAAGTTTATAGCGAATTAGATTTAAAAATCTTAAACGGCTTTATTGGAGTTGAAATAATGCGCCGTTTGATTGGATTGGCGCAATTGCCGTTGCAAATGGATTTGGATGCAAAAAAAGAATTGCTTTCGTTTGCAAAAACCTTAATTTTAAATTAATAGAAAATGAAACTTAAATTATTGATATTGATTTTGTTGTTTAGTTATCAATTCCAAGCACAAACTAAAGTTTGGTTTGATACTGACATCATGATTGGAATGCCTGATAAGGAAGCAAGAGAGGTGGATGATGGCATTACATTAATCATGGCACTTAAACAACCCCAAATAGAAATTGTTGGCATAAGCAACATCACTTATGTCGATTATGGTTTTGGCGTAATTCAAAAAATATTGAATTGGCATAACAAAGGAAAAGCAATTCCGGTGTATAAAGGTTCTGCCTTTGCAAATGATTTGGGAACTGAAAACGAAGGAACAAAAGCTTTGTATGCTGCCTTGAAAAAAGAGAAACTGACTATTTTGGCTTTAGGGCCAATGACTAATATTGCCACCCTAGTCAAAAACCATCCAGATATTATTCCGCAAATAGAACGTGTAGTTATTTGCGCCGCAAGAACGCCTGATTTACCTTTTAATCCGGGCAATGGGAAATTAAATGTGTTTGATTATAACTACGAGTTTGATGAAGCCTCAATGGATGTTTTACTTAATTCTCCTATTCCGTTGGAATTTGCTGGTTATGAACCCAGTTCGTATACGCATATTGGCAACATTGATTTAGCGAGTTTGGATACCGATAACGAAGCTGATAAATGGTTGTTTGACATCGTTCAGCCTTGGATGGAATTGAACGAAAAGTATTTTGGCGTTCGGGGATTTATTCCATTTGATTGCTCTACTTTAGGATTGGTTACGCATCCAGAATATTTTACATATTATGAAAATATTCCAATAAAAGTTACGTTTAAAAAGAACGATGCTCTAGGAATTCAACCGGATAAACCTTTTAAAAATTTCTTGGAAGTATCGTATGAATTCAAAACCAAAAAGAAAGTGAAATACGCCCGAAGAGCTTTGCAAGGTTTTGAAGAAAAGATAGTAGAAACTTTAAGTGCTAAAAACTAATTCATAGTTTTTCAGGAATTAAATGGGAGAATTTCTCCTGCAGATGTTTGTTTTTTTTGTAAAATTCGGAGTTGATTAAATCCTCAAAAGTATCGATGTCATTTAAAGTTTCAAGTAAAGAAAAACCAATGTTTTCTTCAGATAATTCTTGAAGTGTAATTTCTAATAAATTGTTTTTACTCCATGGTTTATTTTCGAATAGCATCGGAATTAAGGAATTCATGCCTATTAAGTAATACCCGCCATCTTCAGCTGGACCAAAAACGACTTCCATTTTTTCTAATGCTGCAAAACTATTTAGAATAATAGCTGTAGAAATTTCGGGCAAATCAGATCCAATTAAAACAATAGATTTGTAACCTTGTTTAAAACCATCAAAAAAAGCATTTTGCATTCTTTTTCCTAAATCATTTCCCGATTGCACTTTCTTAGGAACCTTAGCCCATTTGGTATTTATGATGGTATCCGAAAAATAAATTACTGTATCAATATCAATATTTTCGGTAGCTTTTTCAGTAATTTGTACTAATTGCGTATACACTTCAAAAGCGCCTTCATCACCTATGGTTTTGGCTAATCGGGTTTTGACTTTACCCAATTTTATATTTTTTACAAAAATAATTAGAAGTTGTTTCATAAATGAACAAAGAAGTTAATATACTTTTTTTCCTTTAATTAAATATTTGCTCCATTCTTTTGAAAATGCGTGGACGTTTTCTGTTGGAACTTGATTGTTATCTACAACTTTTTGGTCTTTATTTTTCCATTCAAAAATTCCTCCATATAAATTAAAGACATTTTTATATCCTATTTTTTTAAGTTTTGTGCCAATATTCTCGCTTCGTATTCCAACTGAACAATAAACAACAATGGTGTCGTTAAAGTTTTTATATTTTTCTTTAACAATTTTTGAATTAAATTTATCGTAGCCAACACAACTGGCACTTTCAAGATGACTTATGTCAAATTCTTTTTGCTCTCTAGTATCTAATAAAATAGGATTTTTTAATTTTTTAAATTCTTCAATGGTTACGTAAGGTATATTTTCTTTGTTGAATTTACTCAAAAGTTTATCAATTGGTGATTGAGCAAAAATGCCTGTAGAAAATAAAAGATATAAGATATACTTCATTATTTATTAATTTAATATAAGTTAAAACTAATCATAGTTTAGAATACAACTCAAAATAAAAATGTAAATGTAATTTTCACAATGTTTTGTAAAAACTTCAAATTAATTAGGACATTTAATTATTTTTTTTGTCAATTTCTAGAATTCCAGAAACATAATCTTCTACAATTTTTTTTGCCTTTTCAAAGTCTACATCATTAACTTTCAACGTAACCGGGTTAAAACCTCCTGCTGTTAATGCCCAGGGTTCAATACTAGACATATATTGATTAACAGCAAAGACTTCTATGTTTTCACTCTCTAATAAATTTTGAATATTTTTTGATTCAATTAAATCACCACTAAAGACATTTATCATACTCTTACTTTTTCATAATTATAAAGCAAAGTTGCTATTAAAAATGTTTTGTAAATGTCTTCTACTTGACATTTGAGTAAAAATTATTTTTTTAATTGAATTTTGAAATATCTTCAATAATTAATTCTTTCCTGTTGTAGTGAATTAATCCCTCATGTTCCAGGTCGTTCAATAAAATAGTTGCGGTTTGTCTTGAGGTACAGATAATTTGAGCGATGTCTGTTTGAGTAAGGTAATTTTCGACCGTGTACTTATTTTCCGTTTTAACGCCCTCATTTTCAGCCCAATCCTTTAAAAATACGACTAGTCTAGTTCTGGCATCTTTAGAAATTAAATTAGAATAGCTGTTTTTAATACGTTTCATTTTTAAACCTACAAATTTGGTATATGAAAGTGCTAAACTTGGGTTCTGTAGCAATAAATTCTCAAAATCGGACATTAAAAAACTACAGATGCTTACTTCATTAGTAAGTGCTACTGCTTGTTCGTTAGAATTAGTATCGTTTGCTAAATCCAGCTCACCAAACAAATCTCCTCTTTGAATAATGTCTTTAATGGTTTCATTTCCATCTTCATCAATAGAAACAATCTTAATGTTTCCTGTTTTTAGGAAAAAAATTCTTGGAACTTCTGAGGAAGAAAAGTAAATAACTTCTCCTTTTTTGGCTTTCTTAAAACCAACAATTATGCAGAGTTGTTTAATTTGTGATGAATTTAAAGCACTAAATAGTTTGTGATCTCTTAAATACCAATATTTTAATTCGTCGTACATGATAAGTTGGTTTAGGTTGGTTGTTACTTTGTTTTTGCTTAATTATTTTTGTTTGTGAGATTATTAAAATTTTAGGTTTATATCATAATAGTAATTTTTAAAACAACTAAATAACTTTAATTCAATACAGCTAACTGAAATTCAACTTTCTTTTTAAGTTCTTCACTTGCGGGATAAATTCTCCTACTAATGTTTAGTCCGTTCCACAGGTTTAGTAAATAGTTTCCAATAAATTCTGAATTTAAATTTGGGTTCACCTTGTTATTTGCTTTTGCTAATTCTATTTGTTCAATAAAAATTTGTTCTAGTTGAATTAAATGCAATTTTGCTTGATTTGTTAGTTCTTTGTCTATACAATCTAGTTCAACAATTGTATTTCCTGCAAAACATCCATTTATTGCTTTATTTGGAGTATCGCATGCCAATTTCAAAAAAATTGATTTTATTAATTCTATTGGATTATCTGTTTCGTTTAATGCTTTTCTAAAATTATTTAAGGACTTGTTATCGTAAACTTTAATAATTTCAAGAAATAAATCTTTTTTACTACCAAAAGTGTTATAAAAACTTCCTTTTTGAATTTGCATAACATTAATTAAATCTTCCAAACTAGTAGATTTATAACCTTTTAATCGAAAAAGTTCAGATGCTTTTTCCATGGCTAATTCTTGGTCAAATATTTTATGCCTTCCTGCCATAATCTTTTTTTTTGTTAAAGTACAAAATTGTACCGATTAGTCAAAATAGAAAATATTTTAATACTTGCTACTATTTTTGATAATATTATGAACATACAAATCTTAAAAAAAATAAATGTCTCTGATTTTATTACTTACTTGTCTTTTCAATGTTTTACAAAACTGAACTAACTGTAGTGATTTTTGCTTACTATTTTCGAACTTTAAAATGGAATGAACTGTTGCTTTTCCAATGCCTTTTGTACCACTGGTAATTAAGACTTTATAGTTTTGTAGTGTAAACATTTTCTATGATTTTATTTTATTGAATTATCTATTTGATTTACTTTAGATAATAGTTGATGAACTGGACATTTCTTAGCAATAATAAGTAGACGTTTTTTTTGATCCTCAGAAATGTTTCCTTTTACTTCAATGGTTGTTTTGATCTCCTGAGTATTACCTTGCTCTAGTAAGGTCAGCGAAATATTTAAAGTAAAAATTTCCCAACCTTTTCTATCCGCATACATTTTCAACGTAGCAGTTGTGCATGTCGCTAAGGCCGCTAGTATCAGTTCAAAAGGATTAAAACCTTGGTCTTGACCACCATCAGTAGTAGGTTCATCGCTAATAATTTGATGATTACCATTGCTTATTTCAGTAGTATAATTGCTACCTTGAAATACCGATTTTATGTTTGTAGTTTCCACTTTTAATTTTTTTTTGAAATTTGTTTCTTAGGAAAATTCTAGAATTTAATTAAGATTTTCTATTTGATTATTTGTTACTTATTGGTTATTTGAAAACCTTCCAAAATAGCAAAACCTTTAAGTTGTTTTATGATATTAACTCATTATTTTAGTAAGATATAATTGTTTCTTTCTTACTCTTTCATATACGTTAATTTATCTAACAGCAACAAAAGGACTTTCAATATCAAAATAGAATTCACTATCTGAAAAATAATCTTGATTTGAATTCAACATGTTTTTGTTCAATCTTTTATTAAAAAAGCAAATAATTTTTATTAGTGTTTTCATATCTATTTAATTTTAAAAGCCATTAAATTTTTATAGTATTCAATGGCTTTTAGATTAGTTTATTTAAACAATTCGTTTAATGGAACGCTCACTACTTTGAAAGGCAATACTGGAGGTGTATTTAATTTTCCGTCTTTATCATTAATAATATGGTTCAATTGACTATTTACAGTATATAGTCGACCATTTCGTATTGAAGAAGCTGTTGGTCTGTCATAAACCGATTGGAATTTGTCATGAATAGTCAAGGTAGCTAATGAATAGTCTTTATTGAATTTGGCTGAAAAAATAGCACCAGCTTGAGAATATACATTCACCATTAAAAGCTGTCCGTTATGAAAAAACATTCCATCTGAACCAGAAAATGATTTGGTTGCATCATCCTCTTTCAATTGAATGGACTTCTTTTTATAATTTTAAAGTTTGTGATTAATTGTGTGTTTGTTAGTAATTAAATTTGTTCCGCTAAAGGCCAGTCAATTTCCAAGCCTGTTATGTTGTGCAGATAGTTACTGATGGTTTTGTCACCTATAATTATTACGGTATCTATCAAGTTTCCTTCAGAATATCCTGCATTTAAGAAAGTTTCTTTAGCATCAATAGATACTTTACCTCTGTTTTCGACAACTGCTGTTGTAAATTGTACTAACGCATCTAATTTTGCGTCAAATGATGCTGAACCTTTTCTGATTTCAAGGATTTGCTCTTCCGTTAGGCCACTGAATTTTCCAAAAACGGAGTGAGCCGATTGGCAATAACGACAACCATTAATTTCACTGGTTACTAAATTGATGATTTCTCTTTGTTTACCATTTAATGTGCTTTTACGGTTTTGTAAGGCCAAGTAGTCGCCAAGTGCTGTTTCGCTTTTTGCATAGTAGGCATAAAGGTTTGGAACAAATCCAATCATTTTGTGTAAACTATCAAAAATTTGTTGATTGTTTGAAGAAACTTCTTCACGTGTTGGAACTGTAAAAGTTCTGTTTGCTGTTGTATTCATAATACTTTTTTATTTAAAGTTGTTTGTCATTATTGACATTACAAAGATGCGACAGCAAGCAAGCGTTTTCCAATCAACTAGATTAGGAAAGAACAGGAAACTGGATGAATAAAAGAAGTGAAACTAGATTAACTTTATTTATGAACTCTAGTGTTTCTAAGCTTAGACATGTATTGGGTTGTCATACCAAGAAAAGATGCCAATGCATATTGAGGAACGCGATTGGCGATTTTAGGATAATTTTGTTCAAATTCAGTAAAGCGCTCTTCGGCAGTTTTGGTGAGATTACTAATGAGTCGTTTTTGTATTCCTGCGAAGGATCTTTCAGCCATAATTCTGAAAAACGTTTCAAATTTATGATTGCTTGCTTTTAACTTTTGTTCGCTTTCATAATCTATCTGTAGTACGATACTATCTTCAAGTGCAATCACAAACATTGAGGCTGGTTGTTGATAAATAAAACTACTATAATCGGATATCCACCAGTCTTCGACAACAAACTGAATGGTGTGCTCTTCTCCTTCATCGGCTACAACATAAGCTCTAAATGCACCTTGAATTACATAGTTTCGGTATTTTGCAACAAAATCAGGTTGGATAATAAATTGTCTTTTTTTTACTTTAGTAATTTTAAAACAAGAAACAAACTCCTGAATTTCGTCTTCATTTAAAGAAACTCTCTTTGATATATGATCAATTAGGGCTTGATGATGTTCCATAATTTTTTTTTAAGTAATTGTTGTTCGCTAAAATAAATTTTAGGTTTAAAAAAGTCAAATTTAGGAAAACTAAATTTGACTACCAATTGATTAAATATTATAGCGTTGTATCACATTTGTTTTCTAGTTTCAGAACTGTAAATAGACTGAGATAATTTCTTAAATTTTTCTCTCAAAATCATCATATCATCACTTACTTTTTTATCCAAAACCTTTGCATAATGTTGAGTTGTTCTTAAATTTTTATGCCCAAGCATTTTGCTTACGCTTTCAATAGGAACGCCATTGGTAAGTGTTACTGTAGTTGCAAAAGTATGTCGAGCAATGTGAAATGTTAGTTCTTTTTCGATTTCACAAACACCGGCAATTTCTTTGAGGTAAGCATTCATCTTTTGGTTGGATAGAATAGGTAGAAGTTTGTCTTCATTCAAACATTGTGGATGATTTTCGTATTTATCGATTATCATTTGCGTAACTGGAAGGATAGGAATTTTGGAAGCGCTTTCAGTTTTTTGTCTGTGAGTAAATATCCATTTTTCGCCATCTATACCATAGCTCATATGAGACTTTGTTAAGTTTTTGACATCAATATATGCTAAACCTGTAAAGCAGCTAAAAAGAAAAATATCGCGAACTAATGAAATTCTTTCTGTTTTGAAATCTTTTTCGATTATATTTTGAATTTCAGCTTCAGTTAAATAAACTCGTTCTACTTCTTTGACTTTTGATTTGTAGTTTGCAAATGGGTTTTTATCTAGCCAGTCATTGGCCAAACAAAGTTTGATTATTTTATTGAAGTTTTTTAGGTATTTGACAGCTGTATTATTAGCACAGTTTCTAACGCTTCGTAACCAAAACTCGTAATCGGTTATAAAAGCATGATCAATCTTTGTAATATCTATATCGGAAATATTGTATTTCCATTGCATGAATTCAATAGTATGCTTGAGTGAAGTAGTGTAGCGTTCTAATGTTCCTGGAGCATATTCTTTCCCCACCAGTTCTTTAATTTTGTTATTGTGGTCTTCGAAAATGGGAACAAGCATTCTTTTACGCTCTTCGTTACCAAGCAGCTTATTTTTAAAGTTTTCAATTGATAAAACTTCGTTTCGGTGGAGTAGTTCCATTTGAGCATCTAAAACCTTCGACTTCATTAAATCAAGATAGCTGTTGATTGAACGAGCTTCTTCTGTTGCACCTTTCATTTTAGAGAGTTCATTTGACCATCTGGTTTTTTCTACAAACTTTTTGGTACTGAATTCCAGTCGTTTTCCATCAACTGTTAGTCTAACATAAATTGGAAGTAATCCGTTTGCGTTGGCTTTTGTGCTCTTTGCATAAAAGTGAAGTGTGATTTTTGTTTTCATTGTGGTGACCAATTAATTATTATTCAAGTTAAATTTCAATATTAAAACAAACAAGATGTTTATTGATTGAACTTGTTGTTGAACAAGTCTTTGAACCTAATGTTTGTTAAGGTTGAGGTAATTTATCGAGACCCTAATTTGTCATTTTTTTAGGGTCTCGATTTTATCTCGATTGTAATAAGATTGAATGAATAATTTGGTATGTCTGGAAAAGCAAAAACCCCGTAAATCATAAGATTTACAGGGTTTTGATACCATTTAGGATTTTTTAAGCGGAGAAAGAGGGATTTGACTACCTATTTCAACGTATTCTATAACAGCTCGTTACAATTGAATTTTTATTTGGGTAACCGATTTTACCCCCTTTTTAATCGTAAATGATTCATTTCATTTGTGAGTTGTAAATATACTCATTTGCAATGATATAGCAAATTAAAATTCAATAAACATTACTAAAAATTGAACAAGTTATTAAAGTGTTTGATTGTCTACATCTTGATTAAAACTTGTTTTTATATTTATTCAATTTTAACCAAAAATCAAGTGAGTTACTTGTTCATATTTTATGCCACTATATGTACAGAACTCTTCAATCGTTAGAAACTCATTTTCGAGCTTATTGAGGTCTTTTTTTATCTTTTGCATCAATCTAGTACTTTGACGATAACTCTTGCCTGTTATGCGCTGTATGTCCTTTGGATAGATGCATACCCTCTGATTATTCAATTTCATACTTTATCCATACCTTTGATATAGCTATGCTATACGTCTGACGTGCAGAAAATCTTTTGCAATTTAGTTAAAAATTTTCATACATATTTATTCTGTTTTTATGTCCATTTAAGACACTTGTGTCGATTTTGGACATATGGTACACTTGTTACTTTTTCTTTAGTGAAATGCTTTGTAAACTTTGCTTTAATCATTCAAAATGTGGTTGCAACTGATTGAAAGAATGAAGGAGATTTTAGATGAATGTTTAACAAAATTTTGAAGTTATGGCTAGACAGAAAGGCATAATTAAACTGAAAGGTACTATCGGAGA
>LNDX01000037.1 GCA_001464475.1 Flavobacteriaceae bacterium Ga0077528
TCATCAGCCGAAGAAGCCAAAATTTGGTTTGGTTGTAGAACTAAAAATAAAGCATATCAATGGGTAAACAGTGAATTAAGTCCATATGAGTATCCTAAGGGCGACTTACTTCTAGATGATAGACTTCATCTGAATAAAGATAGTATCAAATCACTAAAGAAAAAAATTGAAATGGTCTGGGCATCACAATTTGTAATGGATGCAGAAGCTAAAAAAACAATAAAGCCATAGTCTGTAATTCATGATATATTATAAAAATCATTCAACATAAAGGAAAATATGAATATTCAACGTTGTAAAAATGAATTGGTTTTATCAAATAAATTTAAAGATGATTTACTTAGTTGTAATTCTCTTGCTCCTGGTATTGCTAAAGAAAGTAAAGGGTTATTATCTAACAAAGATTATTCGTTTATGTGTTCAACAGGTATTAAAAAAGACATAGAAAGAATTTTTGGTCAATCTAATTCTTTTGTAGAAGGTAAAGAAGGTAATGCAGCTTTCTTTGCCTTTACTTTTAAAAATGAAACTATTATCTGCACATCTGAAGGTCGTGGGGTTGGAACTCAATGGTATTGGGTGAATTCACAAAAAGAAGGCTCTAGATACGGAAACTATACACTCTTGTCTTGTGATAAAGAAGTTAAAGAGTTTTGGCCTGAATTTTGTAAGGATCTAAAAGAAGTGATGCAAAATAATACTGTTATTAATAGTAAGCCTAGAGTTAAATAAATAATTATTCTACTTTTATTTTAGTAATATATCTTTAAATCTGTACTTTTATAATTTATCAATTCAATTGTTTAATTTTTTTTTCATATTTATTATATGCATCTGATTCTATTAGTTCTAAATTAAGAATTTTTCTTTTTTCTAATACTTCTTCAGCTAGAAATTCTATAATAATACCATTTATTAAATTTAAATTATCACATATATCTTGTTCAATTTCTTTAGGTATATTTACATTTATTTTTTTAAAATGAACATAAGATGTTAAATATCCAATTAAAGATACTTTACTAAAAGGATTTAACTTTTTTGAAAGAACAGAACTATTTTTTATTTTATCCCAAACTTTATTAACTGTATTTTGATTGTGTCCTAATGAAAAATAATATTGACATAAATTTTTTATAGTATTGTTATTTGTGTTTATTATGTTGTTAAAATTAGGATCGTTTGTATAAACAACTTTATTTTTAGTAGTGTTATAAATTTTATTTTCAAATAAAATATCTTGATTAATTTTTGATAAAGTTGTGTGATAATTTTTGTTTGATGAAGTAATTAAATTAGTTTCTGTAAACGTTATTTTATTGCTGATATTATTAATTTTTAAAAGATTAAAAAATAATTCTGTATCTTTATCACTTGTGATATATGCATTGTGTATTAAATCTTTATCAAATAATAAATTAGACATTATGGCTTCAGATAAGTCAAAAACAGTATTTTTATGTTTTCTTGGCATTCCCCCCTGAATATCTATCCCATTTTGGTTATATCCTTCCATTTTAGGAGTAACAACACTTCTAACACTTTTAGAACTCCAAATATGAGAAAAATTTCTAATATTGTTTATAATATATATAGCAGGTATAGTTAAGGTAGTTTGATAGTTAAAAAAGTTTTCAATATCTGGAATAGGAATATTTCCAATTGTTTTACCTTTAAATATAATAAAAAAATCGTATATAATTAAAAATGTTAATAAGTTGTAAATATGATATTCCTGAATTCTTTTATTTGTTAATTGCGATGAATAATCTAACCATTTATTATTTACAATTGCATGATTCAGTCGTTCTTTTAAATAAAAATTGATAATTTTATTATGAACAATCAATTCTTTTGAATATAATATTTTATTTTTATCATAATTCAAAATATTTTTAGGATATTTTATTTTATTTTTGTGATCTAGAGAAGATTCTATTGTAGCTAATACACTTAGATTTAGAAATCCTGACCAATTATTAAATTGATTAACTAATAATTCATTATGTATATTAGATTTGAAATTATTATTATTCATATTATATTTAGTAATGATAATTTTTTCTATTTTTTCTAGTTGAATATCTAATTTATTGATATCTTTTTCTTTATTTTTAATAAATGATTTAGATTTTCTTTGAAAATTACGAAACATTTTATTTATTTTTTTATTTAATTTTTTCTTATTTGGTACTTTAGCATAAGTTAAATAATTAATAATTTTATCAATAACAGGGTTATTTATACTTTTTGATGATAAATTTTTAATCAATGTTTCAAAAGCACTTCTTATACTTAAAATAGTCTCTAAATTTTGTAATAATTCAGATACATTCAATACACTTTGCATATTTACATCATTTTGTATAAATAATGGTTTTCCTAAACAATTTATTTGACTATTAGTTATAAAAACTCCATTTTTTTCTGTTATATTAATTAAATTAAAATTATTATCTATTATCTTAAAATTATTATCCATACATTTCCCCTTATTAAATAAAAATATTATATAAAAAATTATAAATCAACAAATAGTGCAATTTAAATATACTTGATAAATCATATATTTAAATTATATATAAATAACTATATAAAAATTTTTTTATAAATTGTTTTTAAAAGGAATAAATGTTTATGAACAAAATCCAAGAGTTATTAAAAGAATTGGAAAGTTTAGGAAATTTTGGATATTTATCTACTATTAATAGTAATAATATATTTGAAAATGAATGTCATCAATTTAAAATAACTGAAAAAACTGATCTAGAAGATAATGTATATTATTTAAGTGTAGATAAAAATATTAAATATTGTTATTTTTACTTTATTTCAGGTGTTTCATTTAATACAGAAATGCTTTTCGATGATAATGGGAAAATTATTTTTTATAACTCACACAGTAATATGGCTAACAAATCTGTAATATCTAGAGTAAAACCAATTACTAATGATAAAGAAATGGTTAAAAAAGATTTTGATTTTAGAAAAATTCATATATTAAATAGTTTTAAACCTTGTGATGGTAAATATAAAAAAACTGAAGTTATATATTCTAAGGAAGATATTTGTTATCATTTTAATAAATTTTCAGAAAAATATCCAATCAAACTTGAGTGTTGTCATACTGTTTCAAAAACAGCTTGGGATATTATCATTCAAGAAGAAGGAAGTGTTCGTACATCTTTTAATGATAGCAATCAAAATTGTAATTATATAGATATAAAAGATAAAGCTTCTTGTACGTTTCATGGAAATTTAGTTAAGTCTCATTTAATTTCTGGGAATAATATTCGTTCTTTAAATAACCATAAAAAAACTACATATTATGGATCTCGTTTTTTTAGTGAATTGAATAATCGTCCATTTTCTTTTCTTCAAACTATTTCAGAAGAAAAAAGAGATTCTAAAAATAGAAACTTTAAAATTGCATGTTTTTGTGAAAAATGTGAACAATTATTTGTTAAAACTGATAAGAATATTTTTTCAAATATTAATGAATTAACAGATGAAATTATTATTAAAGCTTTTGGTGTTTATTTACAGGAAACAAAATGTTCTATAGAAACATATAAGTCTTTATGTGAAAATAATAATGTTGAAGTTCAATCATTTGCTATTAGTCATTTTGATTTTAAAAAGATTGAGCAGAATAGAAAAATATTATTAGAAAAATTTAATTTATATAAAAATAAAAAATTAATGAAATACGAACATTCATCATGTTTACCTTTAATAGATAAGCCTTTTATGGAGTCAGTTTCTTTAAGTATTAATAATGGTTTTTATTATTTAATTTATATAACTAATAAAAATAAAAAAATGTTTTTTAACTTCATTACAGACGATCCTGATTTTAAAGATAAACCTCTTACAAAAGAACACTTAATTTATGCAGCTATCACTTTAAATACGTACAATATATATTCTGAATCTTTTCATTCAACAATTAAGAATTTAGCTGGAAATATTTTGTTTGATTATTTTAAAAACGATATAAACAAAGATATTTCAAATCCTATTTTATTTCCTAAATTTAATTATTTAACAGAGATTAAGAATATAATATCTTTATATATAGATCATAGTATATAATTTAATTCTTATTAAAAAAGAATCGGGATAAAAAATAAGTTAAAGATTCAATATAAGGGTTTGAATTTTATACTTTTTGTGCTAAAATCTTCAAAATTTTAGGAAAATACATGACAATTCAAACAAATTCGCTTCTTTATTCTGAAATTCGTAAAATTGTATGGGCTTTTGCTGATATGGTTCGTGACAAAGGGAATGGAACTGTTGAAGACTATGCAAAGATTGTTCTTCCAACCTGCCTTGTAAAGCGTACTTTAGATCTACAGGCGGAGTTTAATAAAAAAGAAGGTAATACATTCTTTAAACTGGTTGATATTGGTGCATCTACAGAAGAACAGGCACTTGCGGATATTAATGCTAAGAGTTTCCGTTTCTATGATAGTGTTAATATTAAAAAAGACAGTATTCAGGAAAGTATTATATTGATTACTTGGGCTGACTTGATGGGTTTTGAAGATAACCCTAATGGTGAAGATAGAAAAGTTGGTGAAAATGGTGTTTTGGCTTTTGGTCAAACATATACAACTAAAGCTAAAAACTTTGTAGAATTGATGTTTGAGGTTATTGATGCATTTAACCCAATTATGAAACATGTATTTAATACATTTGAATATCGTCAATTAATTTTACAGAAGAATATTGTCCCGTTTGAAGAATTCTATAAGACATGTCAATCAGAGTTGTCTAAGTATGAATTTAACATGGAAAACATTTCTACAGATATGTTCTCTGATATTTATATGGATTTAATGGGTCGTTTTGCTTCCGATTCAGGTAAAAAAGGGGGTGAGTTCTTCACTCCAACACCATTGGTTAAAAATGCTTGGCAGTTTATTGATATCAAAGACTATGCTCGTAAGTTAATCAATGGAGAGAAAACAAATATCTCTATAGGTGATCCAACTGCTGGATCAAATACTTTCCTTATTTATGGTTATGACTTAATCATGGCTGAATGTGAAAATATTAAACCTGGTGTAGTTTCAAAGGAAGTATTCTCATTCTATGGTCAAGAGTTAAAAGCATTTCAGTACTGCTTGGGTTTAATTAACATGATCTTTCATAATACTATTGATGCTTATAATGTAGGTATGAAAATACAGGAACAGAATGCCAATGTGATTAATGAATATTTTAATGGTATTGGTCGTATGAGAGGCCAGTTGGATATTGTAGTTGCTAATCCTCCATATGGTGTTAAGGATTATGGTATTGATTATGCAACAACAAGTAAATCTACAGATGATCGTTGGAAGTTTGGTGTACCTAAGAGACAAGAAGGTGAATATGCTTTTCTGATGACTATTTATGACTTATTAAATAAACAAGGTAAAGCAGTGATTGTAATGCCATTAGGAACACTGTTTCGTGATGGTGCAAAAGAAATTCGTAAGCATTTGCTTGAAGAAGATGTTATTGAAGGTGTAGTCACACTTCCAGGCAATATGTTCTTAACTACATCAATTCCTGTTGTTCTTTGGATTTTAAATAAAAATAAGAAAGAGTCTGATAAAGGTAAGGTTTTTATGGTTAATGCCAGTAAAGATTTTAAAAAGGTTGGAAAGTTTAATGAATGGCAACAAGATAAAGCTATTAAGAATTATTTAGAAAGAGTGGAAGAAGTTCATTATTCTGGTTATGCGGATTTTAAAACATTAGAAAAAAATAAGTTCAATTTAAGTGTTCAAAGGTATTACTCTAAAGAAAAAGAGAAAGAAATTGTTGATATTGTTGCATTAGAAAAAGAAATAATTGAACTTGAAAGTAATTTAACAACAAAAAAGCAAGAAATGAATTCATTGATTGCTCAGATTTTAGCTTTAGAGGTATCAGATGAATAATTATAGAATAGTCAAAAATACCGATTGGAAAGAAGTTGAAATTAATGGGGAGATGACAGAGATCCCTGTTGATTGGGAAGTTAAAAAAATTAAAGATGTTGCAAAAATTATTCCTGGTCAATCTCCAGAAATGAACTATATTAACGAAAAAGATGGCATTGATTTTCATCAAGGGAATACTTTGTTTTCATCAAAGTTTATAAAACCATCAATAAAAAAAATACAGAGAGAGAAAGCAAAAAAAATTGCACCTGCAAACTCTATTTTAATGAGTGTTAGAGCACCTGTGGGAGATATCAATGTAACAAATAGTGATATTGCTATAGGAAGAGGTTTGACAGCATTAGTTCCATTTAATACTAAAGAATATTTATTAAATATTTTAAGGTTGAATAAAGAAAAAATTGCAGGACTAGGAAGTGGAAGCACTTTTGAAGGAATAAAAATTTCTGAATTTTCTGAATTTCAATTTATGTTTTCTACTGAACAATCCTCCATAGCTTCTATCCTATCTGCCCAAGAATCCATAATTCAAGATATAGAATCACTCATATCTAAATATGAGTCTCGTTTCCAATATTTAAGTGAAGAGTTGCTTTCAGGAAAACTTCGTGTAAAAGAAGTTGATGGCAAAACTGTTTTTTATAAGAATCCAGAAGATAATTGGAAAGAAGTTGAAGTGAATGGTGAAATGAAAGAAATACCAAAGGATTGGACATATTCAAATCCTAAAATGTTAGGTTTTAACATAAAAACAGGAAAAAAAGATGCTAACGCCGCAAAAAAAAATGGGATATATCCATTTTTTACTTGCTCTTCTAGTGAAGTTTTCAGAATAGATTCTTACACTTTTGATACAGAGGCTTTATTAATTAGTGGAAATGGCTCCACATTAGGAGAGGTGAGATATTATAAAGGAAGATTTGATGCTTACCAAAGAACATATGTTATAGATAATATAAAAAATATTTTTTATTATGACTTATATTTTAAAAAATATTTTAAGAACTCATTAAATATTGTTGGTGGTTCAATTCCATTTATAAAGTTAGGTGATATTGAATATTTTGATATTTTAATTCCAAATGATTATGAAAAATCAATAATTGTTTCGGTTTTAAATCATCAAATTGAATTAATCACTAAACAAAAAGATTTATGTAATAAAGAAGAAAATAAGTTTAATTTTCTTTTAGATTATTTTTTATCTGGTAAAGTTTTAATAAAGGAGTAAAAAATGGATTTTGTATTAAATGCTAAGTGTTTATATTTAATAAGGGCTGTGAATAAGGATTATAATGATAATATTATTAAAGTTAATTTCGTAGAAATGAATAATAACAAAATAAATTTTGATATAAGTTTAATTGCTACAAAAGAACAAGTTATTAATTTAATATCACAAGGTTTTATTTTTAAAACCTACTATATCAATAAAAGTTTTTCCTATGTAATAGGACCGAAAGTACATGTTTTTAAAGAAAGGTTTTTAAGAACAGATGAAACTGAAGTTGAAGAAGATAATCTTGATAATTTACAACAATTTTAAAAATTTTTATGACCAAAGAAACCAAATACCAAACTGAAGCACAATCATTTATAGAGAAACAATATGAGTCCTACAATGGTAAGGCTATAAATATTTATACTGAAGAATTTGATTCAACTTATGACTCAATATTGCAGGAGTGCTCTCCTTTGATTGGTGGTAAAGTTGATGATAGTAAATATAATTATTTAAAATCTCAATTTGGTATTGTTGGTCTTCGTGAGAAGATTAAAGAGTTCAATGAAAGTAATATAATTGATTTTCTTAAGAAATATAAAAGAAAAGAATCTATAGAGCAAATAGTAGATATTATTTTTGATAATTTTAAAATCAAATATGAAAAAGCTGAAAATGAAGCTGAATTGTTTCAATTGATTTTTACACCAAATCAAGAATTAAAGTCTAATCTTAAAAGAGAGATTGTATTGCAGGGTTTAAAAGAGCCTTTAGCATATAATGTCATTTACTATGAAAATCCAACCAATTATTTAGGGAAAAATGATTTTTATACAATCAGGGAGCATCGTATTCCTGTTGTAATGCATCAATATAAGAAAACAGAAAGACCTGATTTTCTACATTACATTAATGGTATCCCATTGGTTCTTGTAGAATATAAAACTGAAGATTCAGGTATATTACAGAGTCTTAAAGATTTTGAATATAAAGAGTCTTACAAAAAAGCACCGTTCAAGATTGCACTTAATGATGGTCGTGATGTCATATTTTTCTCTGATCTTAAGTCATTGAAATTTAAAAATGGTAAAGATAACAGTTTCAACTGGGTTCATTATCTTCCAAAGAAAAAGTATATTTCAAACAACCAAAGGGAATTTACAAATATTGAATATCTTTTTGATGAGTTATTCTGCCAGCCAGAGAATATTTATTCTTATTGTGTTGATGGTTGCTCTGTTGTCAATTCAAATTCTCACTACTATTTAATCAATGCCCGTATACAGCAGTATTATGCATTAAAAGATATAAAGAAAACACTCGTAAATGCTGCAAATGGTAAGTTGGCATTACCTTATAATTTTGAATTTGCACATGCTCAAAGGTCTGGTAAAACAATCACAATGAAATTGATGATTTATATGATTGAAAATTCATTTAAGAAAATGTTCAATACAATATTCATGTACACACCAGACTTGCAAATTAAAGATGTTATAAATACTGAGCTTACCAAATCAGGAAATTCTAAAATATCTGTCAAAATGGTAGAAACTAGAACAGAGTATCAAGATATTATTGATCATTTATACAAGTTAGAACAAGAAGGCAAAGAGCCTACAGGTTTGGTTGTTTATATCGTAAATATGCAAAAAATTACAGATAAAGAACTTCAAGATGTCTCTACTCGTAAAATTATAAACTCATTAAAAATTTTAAATATGATTGATGAGGCTCATCATGGTCAAACAAAAGAAACTGCATTAATTCGTGATACGATATTTCCTAATGCCAGTAATTACTTGTTTACAGCCACAGGTAAGACAAGTATGTATCTCTATTATTTCCCTGATAATAACAGAACAGGTTTTTCTAATAAGTTTACAATATCAAATGCCAAAGAATGTAAAATTACTGTTCCAGTTATGTTTTTAAGGGCTGAGAAACAGTTTAAATTATCTGATAAGTTATCTCTTTTTGCTTCAGAAGTGGAGAAAAGATTGGAGCAAAAGTATTTGGCTGAAGGTCAGTTGTTTGGATTATCTAAAGAGGATTTAAACTCAGAAGACTATTTAGACTTTGGAAATAAAAAAGTTTCTGATGAAGTTAAAAGAGCATTAAAACAAGAAACAATTAGTGAGAAAATAAATGCAATTGTCTTTTTTATGAATTCAGTTCGTGAAGGTTTGCCGTTTTCTCCTAAGGCTATCGTTTATGTCAATAGTGTAGATGATGCTAAAAAATACATTGAGTTTATACAGGCATTTAATGATAATAACGAATACCAAGGTTATCGTTTTGGTGTTGATTTTTCTTCAATAGAGAAGATTTGTGAGAAATACAATCCAGGTATTAAAGATCCAGAACAAATAAGTGCAAACTTACTAAAAGATAGAACCAAAGAAAATAAAGATAATAAAACTATAATTGATATACTTTTTGCTGTAGATAAATATCAAAAAGGTTTTGATTTACCTTCATTATTGGTAACTTTCTTAGACACCAACATTAGTGAGCCAGCAAGAATGAATCAAATATTTACACGTTCTGCTACAAAGTTTAATGGCAAAACAATAGGCTATTGCGTTGACTTAACATTTGAAAATATAAACCAGGAAACATTTAAGAACTCACTTCTTCTTTATGATAATGCAGAAGATTTTGGTGACAGTTTTGTTGATGACGATTTATTGGAAACTTTAAAAGAAGTATTGGCAAACCAGTTTAAGCTGTTGATGAAAGAGTTAAATCTTACACAACAAAACTTTACTGCAAGTATGATTTTACAACAGGTTCTAAATGAGCAAGACTTAAAAATACGTCAAAATAGACAGTATTCATTTTTCAATATCAGTAAAAATATTGTTGCAAATCTAAGCAAGATGGGTAGCCCATTATTCTTCAAGCCTTTTGCCCTTGAGCTAAGGGCTTTAACTGATGCTTTTGCTGAGTTTAGGACTATCTATGCAGACAAGATTCACCCAGAGCACTCCAAGATACTCATTAATACAGATATTAGCTTGGAAGATGGTAAATATATAACTAATGAAGAAATAAAGTCAGTTATTGCAGAAGTTTTGTTTTTTCTAAAGGAAAATCATATTAGAGATATCATTTCTTTTGATTACACCAATAAGCACAATGAGGTTAAAGTTGATGAAGATGCAAAACAAGAAGTTATTCAAAAATTCACTCAAGAGTTGAAGAAGAATAATTTAGAAAAAGACTTAAGTAATTTAGATGATTATTTATTTAGAAATCATAAAGAGTTGTTTGAGATGATTAAGTATATGCTTGCTAAAATTAGTGATGATAGAAGTTTAATTTATCAAGAAGTCACTCAGCAAAAAATTGTAGATATAGAAAATGAATTAGCTTTGGTTAAAGAGAAGATTGCTGATGATATTCAGGCTAAGTTTGGTGGTAACTCATTCTTATTTTGGTCTAATCAAGTTGGAAATCAAATTTTTGAATCATATGGAATCCATCAAGAAGACTTTATAACTTACCTGAGTAGTGAAGTTAATAATTCTATGAAAATAGTTTTACCACAAATTGAAAGAGATTTATCTAATTTTAATAAGGTACAAATATCCATAGAAATGTTTAAAGATAAGACAGATGCACAAACATTTAGTTTTTATTTAACAGATTTTAATAAAAAGTATGGAATGTCTGATTTATTTATAGAACAAATCAAAAAATCTCCTAAAATAGAAGGGGAAGTATTAACTGTTAATAAAGAATTATTTAGTAAATATTTAAATCAAACTTTAAGACAATATTATCAAAATATAATTAAAGATTAATTGATTATAATATAAGTTATTATGATATAATTTATATATGAACATTCTTAAATCTTCTGAATTAATAAATAAAACTGAATATCAAAAGATATATTATCATTTAAATTTTGATAATATATTAAAATCTATATTTTCAGGAATTAATCAATATAGGTTTTTTGATATTAAGTTTTATGATGAGCAATATATTACATTTAAACCAAAAAATGATTATTTTCATTTATATAATATTGCAAAATTATCTTCATTATTAAGTGAGGATTCTCGCCCAATATTAATGATAATGAATGAACCTAAAACATTTAATATTAAACATAAAAAGAAAATATTATGTTATCTACATATGGACTGGATTTTAGCATTATATTCTTTAAAAGAAGAAGATCTAAATAATAATGAGTTGATTCAATATCTTCAGTTTGAAACTGGAGATACTGATATTGTTAAAAAGATAAGACACATTAATGGAACTTCTGAAGTTAGGTCTAATATCTATACCATGAATAAAGATTCAGTGATTGTTAATATAAGAGATAGTTCACAGTCAAAAAATATAAGCAAACTTACAAAGAAGAATTACAATTTAATTCTTAAAAATCCATTGATATCACTTATGGAAATTAGCAAAGGATTTGATAACCATAAATTAACTGAGTTTCTTCAGGTTATGAATGGCTTTTCTAAAAAAGTGTTGAGTGTTCAAAAGGTGACTGAAGAAATGAGGTTTAATTTAAAAATTCGTAAGATTAAAAGAACAAATAAGAAAGGTATGTATATAGTAAACCAGAACACTATATTGCTTGACCCAAGGTATGTAGATAGTTTTTCTCACGAATTAGGTCATTGGTATCACACATGGTTTCATAAAGAAATAAAAACTGAGAAAGAGGCTGAGAATTTTGCTATTCAGTTTGAAGATATTATTTAATTACTATTTTTCTATTATTATTTAAAATAAATAAATCGTGATTTGATTCAATTGTTTTCAATAGTTCTTCTTGACTATTTTTTATTTTATATTCAATTTCTTCTTGATAAAGAGGTATAACTGTTAAAAACTTTATTTTTTTACCTTTAGTTGTAATCATCTCAGAAAACTCATTGTTATAGTTTGTGGTTTCAACTATAATTGACCCACACATATTTGTTGTATTGCAAAATTTAGTATTATCTTCATTTGATATTGTATGTCCTACATCTAAGAATGTATCGAATTGATGTGGAAACATAGCAAGTGTTTTTATTAATCTAATTGGCCAAAACCAATTTTCATCATTCATGTTATTAATCTGCCAATCTTTTGGTAATGTAATTATTAGTTCAGCAAATTTATTTGAATCATGTTCAAAACCTTCAGGTAGTATCATTGGCTTATCACTCATGCCTGAAGTTATTAACTTATATGTGGGATCTTTTTCTGTGGGTTCAACTATTAGTATATCAATATGAACTAAATATGATTTATCTTCATGCAATACTGTATTTATTTTACCTATGTGCTTTTCTACATGTGAGCTTATTTCAAATAAACTGGATTCACCCATATATTTACTCAACAAATAATTGTTAAAAGTATTGATTAATTTTTTAATAAGGTGAATCATTTTTATTCTAAAAAAACAATATTACAATTTAAATTTAATAAAATCAAATTATATATAGTTTTTTATTAGATTTTATCTTAAATTGAAGTTTTATTTACTAAAATTTTCTTTATGGTAAAATATATTAGATAAAAAAGGGGACAACATGAGATACTGGTCAGGAACTGTTATAAATGAATTAAAAGAAAATGAAATATTTGT
>LNDX01000038.1 GCA_001464475.1 Flavobacteriaceae bacterium Ga0077528
GGTTTAAAACAAAACAAAAAACTTGTGATAAAATAATTTTTAAAAGTTAATCAAAATCATAATTCCCAATTATAAATTTATAATTGGGAATTTTTTTGAGAATAAATTTGATTAGATATTGGTTTTATTGAGTTAGCAGAATTTTAGAAAAAAAACTTTATATTTTAAACATAAGTTATTAAAAATCAATGTATATTTGATTTGCTATAAATCAATCAAACATGAAAAAACAATTACTTTTAACCCTATTCTCTATGTTTTTTGTGGGTACTTTTCTAGGTACTGCTCAAACTTCAGGATGTAGTCAACTCTTTTATGACAATGGTGGACAAACCGGAAATTATTCAGATTCTGCCAACGACACAACTACTTTTTGTCCAAACACACCTAACGAAACATTACTGATTAGTTTTAATTCTATTTCTTTAGAAACGAATGATGTGCTGTATGTTTATGAAGGTTCAAGTCCAAATGGAACTTTACTCACAATTATAGACAGTAATAGTCCTACACAAATGACTTTAAGCACTAATATTCCTGGTGCTTGTGTAACATTTGTATTTGAATCTGATGCTTCAGGAAATAGTGCTGGTTGGGACGCAATGATTGATTGTATAACAACAAATTTTCCTTGTTTAGCACCAGTTTCATTAAACACAACTCAAGTTGATAGCAATACGGTTACTCTATCTTGGGTAGATATTAATCAATCTAGTAATCTTTGGGAAATAGTAGTTACTCCAGCATTAGGAGGAAGTTCGCTTATAGCTGGTTCTAGTCCTTTTCAATTAACTGGGTTAACTCCTGATGTCACTTATATGGTTACCATAAGAGCTATCTGTAATGGTATGCCTGGAGATTGGTCAACACCGCATACCTTTAGCACTACACAAGTAGTAACATGTTTAGAACCAACTATTCAATCTGTTACTGGAATTACAAACAATAGTGGTGTAGTAAATTGGACTTTGACAAGCAGTACTAATAATTGGGAAGTATTAGTTTTACCATGTACTGCAACAAATCCAACACCTAATAATGCTGGATTGTCAGTTACCACGAACACTTATCTTGCACCTGGATTAAATGCTAGCACTTGTTATAAAGTCTTTGTTAGAACAGTTTGTTCTACTACACATACTAGTCCATGGTCACAGCCTATGACATTTACAACTTTAGCAAATCCAGTTCCAGCTCCAATATGTGGTGGACAGTTTATAGATAATGGTGGTTTAACTGCTAATTATGCGAATAACTCTGATAATACTTATACAATCTGCCCTACTAATCCTGGCGAACAAGTTGTTGTAACATTTACAGCATTTAATACAGAAGCTAACTGGGATGGATTATATGTTTTCAACGGACCAACAATTTCATCTCCACAAATTTCAAGTGGAAATCCAGCTGGAAGTGTTCCTGGAGGATTAGTTGGATCATTTTGGGGAACCACAATTCCTGGTCCATTTGTTTCCTCTGATGCAAGTGGTTGTTTAACTTTTAGATTTAGAAGTGATAGTTCTGTAAACAGAGCCGGTTGGGAAGCCAATGTTGAATGTTTACCACAAGCAACTTGTTTACAACCAACAATTTTAGCAGCTACAAATATTACAGGCACTACAGCAACTATTAATTGGACCGAAAATGGTACAGCAACACAATGGGAAGTCTTGGTAGTATCTTCAACAGCTCCTGCTCCAACTCAATCTTCAGTTGGAACAATAACTAGTTCAAACCCTTTCCAAGTTACTGGATTAAATTATGCTACAATTTACAATGCTTATGTAAGATCAATTTGCTCGGCAACAGATTCTAGCTATTGGTCTTTTGCAAGAACGTTTACTACACTTTCTAACACTTGTAGCGTACCAACGAATGTTGTAGCAAACAGCATCACAACAACAAGTGCCAATTTAAGTTGGACTCAATCTGGTACTGTTTCACAATGGGAAGTTTTGGTTTTACCATCTGGCTCTCCAGCTCCAACAGCTGCCTCAACTGGAACGCTTATTTCCACAAACCCTTATCAAGTAACTGGTTTGAATTTAGGAACATCTTATGTTTTTTATATTAGAGCAGTTTGTTCGTCAACAGCAATAAGTAATTGGACATCTAGAGCATTTACAACACTTCAAACCAATTGTATTGCACCATCAAATGTTGTTGTAAATAGTACTACACCAACAAGTGCAAATTTAAGCTGGACTCAATCTGGTTCTGTTTCACAATGGGAAGTATTGATTTTGCCATCAGGCTCTCCAGCACCTACAATGGCGTCTACAGGAATATTAACACCTTCAAACTCCTATTTTGCAACTGGATTAACTACTGGAACTACTTATATTTTCTATGTTAGAGCAGTTTGTTCTTCAACAGAAGTAAGTAATTGGACATCTAGATCATTTACACCAAATATTACCTTACCACCATTAACAACTAGCACTAGTCAATATACAGTTGATCAACTAGTGACAAATGTTTTAATTAATAATCCTTGTTTAACAGTTTCAAACATTACTTCTAGTACAGGAACTAATTTTGGTTCTGTTAACGGAATTGGTTCGTTTACGAATACTAATCCATTATTTCCAATTTCTTCAGGTATTGTTCTATCATCAGGAAACGCAATGAGTGCACCTGGTCCGAATACTTCAATATTAAGTGAAGGAAGTTCTGCTTGGACAGGAGATGCCCAATTAGAAGGAATAATTTCAAATGCCATTGGTGTACCTATGGTTTCTAAAAATGCTACTAAATTAGAATTTGATTTTACTAGTTTAAATTCTTACATGAGTTTTAATTTCTTATTAGCATCAGACGAATATGGTACTTTTCAATGTGATTATGCCGATGCATTTGCTTTCCTTTTAACCGATTTAGACACTGGAATCACAACAAATCTTGCCGTTATTCCTGGAACAACTATTCCAGTTTCCGTTGTAACTATTAGAAATAATTTACACAACAATTCTTGTGCTTCTGCTAATCCATTATTTTTTGATTCTTATTACGCAAATAATCAAACAGCTTCAGCAACAAACTATAATGGTCAAACCGTTAAAATGACTGCATCGGCTAACATTATTCCAAATCGTAATTATCATATTAAGTTGGTAATTGCCGATAGAAGTGATACTGCATATGATTCGTCTGTATTTATTGAAGCTGGAACTTTTGCTTCTGGTCCACCACAATGTTCTGACAAAATTGAACTTGTAGCATTCATAGATGAGAATGGAAATGGAATTAAAGATACTAACGAAGTAAACTTTACTTATGGTTCGTTCACTTCATTACAAAATAATGCAGGAAATGTTACCAATATTTCATCTCCATCTGGAACATACACAATGTATGATGCAAATCCTTCAAACGTTTATGATTTTGGATATCAAATAAATACTGAATATGCTCCTTATTATACATTAGGTACTGTAAATTATAATGATATCAATATTCCGTTAAATAGTGGAACACAAACATTGTATTTCCCAATTACTTTAACTCAAGGATTTAATGATGTTTCAGTAACTATTGTACCTGTTGGTGCTCCTGTCCCTGGATTTAGTTATGTAAATAAAATCGTTTACAAAAACTTAGGTGTTGTTGCTACTGACGGAACTTTAACCTTTAATAAAGATGCGAATGTTTCTATAACAAATATTTCTCAAGCTGGAACAATTGCAAATGCTACAGGTTTTACTTATAATTTTACAAATCTAGCTCCTTATGAAACGAGATATATTTTTGTAACAATGAGTGTTCCAGCAATTCCTACAGTTAATCTTGGAGATTTATTAACCAATACAGCAAGTATTGTTGCTACTGCAAATGACGTTAACTTGACTAATAATAATCATTCGAATACACAAGTAGTTGTAGGTTCTTACGATCCAAATGATAAAATGGAAGCTCATGGCGAACAAATTCCATTCAATCAATTTAGTCAAAATGATTATCTGTACTATACTATTCGTTTCCAAAATGAAGGAACAGCTAATGCCATTAATGTTAGAATTGAAGATTTCTTAGATGCTCAATTGAATGAAGCAAGTATAAGAGTTGTTGATGCAAGTCACAATTACATCATGGAGCGTGTTGGCAATCACATCATCTGGAAATTTGATTATATTCAATTACCAAGTTATCTAGAAAATGTAGATTTAAGTAAAGGTTATGTAACATTTAAAATCAAAATGAAACCAGGATTTGCAGTTGGAGATATTGTTCCAAACACTGCTTCTATTTATTTTGATACGAATCCTGCGATTGTTACTAATACTTTTACAACTGAATTTACAGCTGCTTTAGCCAATGCAAATTTTGGATTAGAAAACTTTGTTTTATATCCGAATCCAACAAATTCATTTATTCAAGTTAATTTACAAAATACTACTGAGTTACTTGAAAATGTAATTATTTACGATGTTTTAGGTAAAACTGTTAAGAACCTATCAGCAAATAATTCAAACGAAATGAAAGTTGATGTTTCTAACTTATCCAAAGGTGTTTATCTGGTTGAAATCACAACACAATCGGATTTAAAAATCACTAAGAAATTGGTAATCAACTAAAAAAATAAAAATAAAATTTTAAAAGTCCCGAAAAATTAACTTTCTCGGGACTTTTTATTTGCAATAAAAAAGCTACATTTGATTAACTTTAATTTTCAGGTTATGAAATCGCCATTAACAACAAGTTTGCGCAAGCAAACACCAATAAATAAAAAGGCGATACCATATGTGACCGCTAAAAAATAAATTTTACATATATGAAAAAATTTCTACTCTTTTTATTACTAATCACATTTTCATTTGCACAAGCACAAATTAACACACAAGTAAGTGATTACAATGTTTGTGATACAAATTCTGATGGAATTGCTCAATTTGATTTAAACACTAAAATACCTGAGATTTTAGGAAATGAAAATCCAAGTATTCATAACATAACTTTTCATATTTCCAATGTTGATGCACAATTTGGCGATAATCCCATTCTAAATACAACAGCTTTTACTAACACGACCTCTACTCAAATGATTTGGGCAAGAGTAATTAACACACAAACTTCACAATTATGGGTAAGCCAATTTAACCTAATTGTAAACATACAGCCAAATGCAGGAAGTGATGGAAGCATTACTGCTTGTGATGCATTTACAAATGTAATTAATTTGTTTGCACTAATTACTGGCGAACAACCTGGTGGTACTTGGACAAGAGTTGCAGGAACAGGTGGTGTTTTCAATGCTGCAGCAGGAACTTACACTCCAGAATATGGAGCAACTACGAGTACTTTTACTTATACTTTAACAGGAACTGCGCCTTGTATTAATGACACCAGTGTTGCTACAGTAAACTTAAACCACCAACCAAATGCTGGATTAGATGGCGTAATAACAGTTTGTAATACTTCAACAACGCCAATAGATTTATATTCCTTAATCACAAGTGAGCAACTTGGAGGAACTTGGACAAGAACTACAGGAGTTGGTGGAACTTTTAGTTCAGTAACAGGAACCTTTACTCCTACTCCAAACACAACAACAAGTACATTTACTTACATACTAAACGGAACTGCTCCGTGCTTCAATGATTCAAGTGTTGCAACTGTAATAATAAACTCTTGTGCGCCAAACTCATGTTTGCCACCAAGTAATTTGTCCTTTACCAATATATTTGACACTGGTGCTGTTTTAGGTTGGAATGAAGTGGGTACGGCTACAAGTTGGGAAGTTTATATAGTACCTTTTGGCGCACCAGCTCCAACTGCTGCTATATCAGGAATTGTTGTAGCAAGTCAGCTTTATTTTGTAACAGGATTAACACCAAGTACTTGTTATGTGTACTATGTGAGAAGTATTTGTGGCCCAAATGCATTTAGTGCTTGGTCACTAGCAGCATCATTTTGTACTACTTCTTGCGCCAATAATGGCCAATGCGCTGATAATATAACTTTAGTAGCTTTTGTTGACTCCAACAATGATGGTATTAAAGATTTAAATGAAAACGTTTTTACCAATGGTAGTTTTGTTTATGACCTTAATAATTCTGGAACTCCTTCCTATGGCAATGCAAATAATGGTAGTTTTTTAATATTTGATAATAATCCGGCAAACACATATAATTTAAGTTTTACAGTAAATTCCAATTTTGCGACATATTACAATTCATCTATAAACTATTCTAATATAACAATTCCTGCAGGAAGCGGAAGTACCACATATTATTTACCAGTTACACAAATTCAATCATACAATGACCTTAAAGTATCGATTATTCCTATCGGACAGCCAAGACCAGGATTTTCTTATGCTAATGTAGTGCGCTTTAAAAACAATGGCACTCAGACTATAAATGGAACAATAACTTATGAAAAAGATGTTTTAGTTACTATAACATCCATATCGCAAACTGGCACTTTGTCAAATTCAAATGGCTTTACTTATAATTTTACAAATCTTTTACCAAATGAAGAACAATCGATTGTGGTTACTTTGCAGGTTCCAACAATTCCTACTATAAATTTAGGCGATTTAATTACAAATTCTGTTGGTATTATTCCATTGACAGGAGATATTTTTCCTTACGATAATCAAATGAGTTTGTCTCAAATAGTTGTTGGTTCCTATGACCCGAATGACAAAACAGAAGCTCATGGTGGCAAAATTGATATTGATGATTTTACTTCAAATGATTATTTAACGTATACCATTCAATTTGAAAATACTGGAACTGCAAATGCTGAATTTATAAGAGTTGAAGATTTTCTTGATGCCTCTTTAAATCCAAGTTCGATAGAAATGTTGGGTTCAAGCCATGCTTACAATATGAGACGAATTGGAAATCAATTGATATGGAATTTTTATAACATTAATTTACCACCAACTTCTATCAATCCAACAGGAAGTCATGGGTTTATCCAATTTAAAATTAAGCCTACAGCTGGCTTTACCCTTGGAGATATAATTCCTAATAAAGCGTTTATTTACTTTGATTATAATCCACCAATTATAACAAATGAATTTCAAACTGAATTTGTACAATCTTTAAAAACTACAGATTTTGATAGTTCTAATTTTGTATTGTATCCAAATCCGACAAATTCTAATATTAATGTTAGTCTGTTAAATTCATCAGAGGCAATTAACTCATTAGAAATTTATGACTTACTTGGGAAAAAGATTAAAGAAGTGCTCAACTCTTCATCAAATGATGTAAACATTGATGTTTCGGATCTATCAAAAGGTGTTTATTTAGTTCAAATTACAACACAATCTGACTTAAAAATCACCAAGAAATTAATAATCCAATAGTTTTAAAAAAAAAAACCGATTCGTAAATGAATCGGTTTTTTTTATGTTAGTTTAAATACCAAATACTAATTGTCAAAATAGTGGCAAAACTTACCCAAGCTAAATAAGGAATCAAAAGTAGTCCTGCTATTTTATCTATTTTCTTGAACTGAGTATAAGTTTCAAAAATCATCAGAAGCAACAATACCACTTCAATTGATGCGAGAAGTAAATTATGTAATTTGAAAAAAATCAACGACCAAAGCGCATTCAAAGCTAATTGAATTATAAAAAACAAAAATGCTTTTTTAACAAGTGTTTCGTTGCCATCCAGCTTGTTCCATACCAATCCACCTGCGACTCCCATCATAATGTATAAGGAAGTCCAAACTGGAGCAAAAATCCAATTTGGCGGATTAAAAAAAGGTTTTATCAAAGTTGGATACCATGTAGTTATACTTTCTCTTGTAACCATTCCAGACAAATAACCTATTACCAAACAGGTCATTACTACTAATGCTATTCTTAAAACTTTTTGCATCTTGTTTAAAATTTTCACAAATATAGTAAACAAAAACGTGTGGTTTTCGTAAAATAAGTATCTTTGTACTAAAATTAAGATAATATGATTTCCGAAAAGGATTTTATTTCTACATCACATTCAAACACTATTGAAAAAGGAACATATGAATGGAGTGCTCCAAGTAATATTGCATTAGTGAAATATTGGGGTAAAAAAGACCATCAAATTCCTGCAAACCCTTCAATAAGTTTTACTTTAAATCATTGTAAAACAATTACAAAATTATCTTTTGAGAAAAAATCGACTTCGATTCACATCAATGACACAGACAATAGTTTCTCATTTGATTTATTATTTGAAGGAAAACCAAAAGAGGATTTCAAACCAAAAATTCTGAAATTTTTTGAACGAATTGAAGTTTATTGTCCTTATTTAAAAGAATATCATTTTACAATTGACACTCAAAATACTTTTCCTCACAGTTCAGGAATTGCATCATCGGCATCGGGAATGGCGGCTTTGGCAATGAATATAATGAATTTAGAAAAAGCATTAAATCCTACAATAACAGATGATTATTTTCACCAAAAAGCTTCTTTCTTAGCAAGATTAGGATCTGGAAGTGCTTGCAGAAGCATAAAAGGAAATATCGTTGTTTGGGGAAAACATAAAGAACTTGACGGTAGTTCCGATTTATTTGGAATTGAATTTTCATCAAAAGTTCATTCAAATTTCGAGAACTATCAAGACACTATCTTGCTTGTTGACAAAGGAGAAAAACAAGTTTCGAGTACTGTTGGACACGATTTAATGCACAATCATCCATTTGCAGAACAAAGGTTTTTACAAGCTCATCACAATTTATCAGCTATAAAGTCCGTTTTAGAAAATGGAAATTTAGAAGAGTTTATTAAAATTGTTGAAAGTGAAGCTTTAACACTTCATTCAATGATGATGACCTCAATGCCTTATTTTATTTTAATGAAACCCAATACATTAGAAATAATTAATAAAATTTGGAAGTTTAGAAACGAAACCAAAATTCCAGTATGTTTCACATTAGACGCTGGTGCAAACGTTCATGTTTTGTATCCCGAAAACGTTAGAGTTGAAACTTTGCAATTTATTAAGGACGAATTAGTTGGCTATTGTCAAAATGGTCAGTATATTTGTGATGAAATTGGTTTTGGAGCACAAAAGTTATAATTTAACATTACCTCAAATCAGAATATGAAAGGACCACTATTTTATTCAAAAATATTACTCTTCGGAGAATACGGAATCATTAAAGATTCTAAAGGTTTATCTATTCCTTATAATTTCTACAACGGCGCTTTAAAAGTGGATGAAAATCCAACTCAAGAAGCTATCAAGTCTAATGAAAGTTTACGAAAATTCGTAGTTTATTTAGATGAGCTACAAAACGAACAAGCAGATTTAGTTACGTTTAACATAGAACTTTTAAAAGCTGATGTTGCCAGAGGAGTGTATTTTGATTCAAGTATCCCACAAGGATATGGCGTAGGAAGTAGTGGTGCATTAGTTGCTGCTATCTATGACAAATATGCAAACGACAAAATCACAGTTTTAGAAAATTTAACTCGTGAAAAATTACTGCAACTAAAGACCATTTTCTCTCAAATGGAATCTTTTTTCCACGGAAAAAGTTCTGGTCTTGACCCTTTAAATAGTTATCTAAGTATTCCAATACTTATCAATTCTAAAGATAATATTGAAGCAACTGGCATACCTTCTCAAAGTTCTGAAGGTAAAGGCGCAGTCTTCTTGTTAGATTCTGGAATTGTAGGTGAAACTGCTCCAATGGTAAATATTTTCATGGAAAACCTAAAAGACCAAGGTTTCCGTGCTATGTTGAAAAACCAATTTGTAAAATACACCGATTTATGTGTAGAAAACTTTCTTGGTGGCGATAAAAAATCATTGTTTTCTAATACAAAAAAACTTTCAGCAGTAGTTTTAAATAACTTTAAACCAATGATTCCAGAACAATTTCATGGAATTTGGCAAAAAGGAATTGACACCAATGACTACTACTTAAAACTTTGTGGTTCTGGCGGTGGTGGTTACATTCTGGGTTTCACAGAAGATTTAGAAAAAGCTAAAAAATCACTAAAAGATTATAAGTTAGAAGTTGTTTATCAATTTTAACTTATAAATCATGCTAAGCAGACAAACCAAACTCACCATACTGAAAATACTCAGCATGTTCTCTGTGGTTCGTGGTTACAATATTCCTATTATTGCTTTAGCACAATATCTATCTGCAATTTTTATTATGGCTCCAGAAAAAAGAGCCTTATCAGTTATTTTAGATTTTAATCTTTTTATAATAGTACTAGCATCAAGTTTAACTATTGCGTCTGGTTACATCATAAACAATTTTTACGACAGTAAAAAAGACTTAATAAACAGACCTAATAAATCCAAAATTGATCGATTAGTAAGCCAGAGAACAAAACTTCAAGTCTATTTTACAATTAATTTTGTCATTGTTCTTTTAGCGCTTTTAGTCTCTTTTAGAGCCGTTTTGTTTTTCTCTGTTTATATATTTTTAATTTGGTTTTACTCACACAAACTAAAAAAATACCCAATTATTGGTAATCTCACAGCTGCTTTTCTTGCTGTGCTTCCTTTCTTTGCTGTGCTATTATACTACAAAAACTTGTATCCACAGATTTTTGCTCATGCATCATTTTTGTGCCTTCTAATATTAATTAGAGAAATGATAAAAGATTTAGAAAACATTAAAGGAGATATTGCAAATGATTACAAGACAATTCCTGTAAAATTTGGAGAACAGTTTACCAAAAAAATCATCACAGGATTAACCGTGCTAACTATTTTTCCGGTTTACTTATTGGTAGAAATATACGATGTAGGATATATGGATATTTATTTTTACGTAAGTTTAATTATCCTAATATTCTTTTTACTTCTTTTATGGAAAGCAGAGAACAAAACACAGTATTTACAATTGCATATTATTTTGAAATTTTTGATTGTATCAGGCGTTTTCTGTATTGTACTAATAGATCCCCAAGTACTAATTCATGGTAAGACTTTGCTTAAAATTTAGAAGCTAATCAGTAGTAATTCTTGCAATCCTTTTTCCTGCTGTCCACACTACATGGTAGTTGCTCCCATCAGGGCTAGTTAGTAATCGATTTGAATAAAATCAAAGTTTAAAAAACCTATTCCTCTTCTTTAAACCAACTCGAATACATTACGTAATTATTAGAAATACGCTCAATTTCACCAGCAAAATCTGAAGCATTAATATCTTTAACTTTTTTAGCAGGAACTCCAGCATAAATCGTCCCAGATTCTACTATAGTATTTTGAGTAACAACAGCTCCAGCAGCGACAATAGCGTTGCTTTCTACAACACAATTATCCATAACGATTGCTCCCATTCCAATCAATACATTATCATGCAACGTACAGCCATGAACAATGGCATTGTGTCCAATTGAAACATTATTACCAATATTTGTAGGATGTTTTAAATAAGTAGCATGTATAACAGCTCCATCCTGAATATTCACTTTATTACCAATCTTAATATAATGAACATCTCCACGGATGACAGCATTAAACCATACGCTACATTGAGAACCAAACTCAACATCACCAACAATGGTAGCATTTTCAGCTACGTAACAATCTTCAGGAATCTTTGGTGATTTCCCATTTACTGATTTTATTATCATAGTACACTAAAAAAGAATCCTGATATTTTACATCAGGATTACTTATTATATTATTAATTAATTGCAGGACAATTACAGTGGTATTTTTCTGGTTTACAGAACAAATTAATACCTAAAGTAAGTTGGTGAAAACCGCCTGTATCAAATTTTATATCGCCCAATAATTGTGAATAAGTATAAGAAAACATATAGTTTTTATAATTAATACCTAATATAGGAGTGATATATTGTAGTTTTTGATTTGCAATTGCAACACCATCTAAATATTCAGCACCATCCAAACTTCTTCTGTAAGACAATCCACCCCAAACTCTTCCAAATTCAAGATTTTTATATGCTTTGATATTTAAATCTACCGTTGACTCTTTAGTTAAGAAAGTATGTTGAAACATTACTGATGGCTCCAACAATATTCTATCTGCGTCACCAAAAGTATATCCCATATTGTATATAAGTCTTCTTAAATTTACTGGTTCTCTTACCGAATAAATTCTTCTTTCACTGGCTAATGCATTTTTAACAGTAAAATGTGCGTAGAAATCTAAGAAATTATAAGATGCTCCAATATCAACATTAAAATAATTAGCCTTTTGAACTATTGTTCCATCAATTGTCGGATCAAAGGCAGGGTTACCGTCTCTGAAATCTGTTTCATCTAGTAAACTTTGTGCAAATCCAACATTAACTCCAAAAGATAATTGATTCAAGTCTACATTGTCTCTTGAAAACATAATATGATGCGCATAGGCCACTCTGAATCCCTTTTGTGAATGATATCCATTTTTATCATTTATCAAGATGATACCCATTCCGTCTTTCTCGGTAATGCTTCCATTAAAACTTAAAGTTTGTAACGCTGGTGCATCTTCTTGACCAAACCATTGTTGTCTTCCTGTTAAACGAACTTTTGCGCAATTTGCAGCACCTGCCATAGATGGATGTAACAAGAAATAATTATCTGATAAATAATCTGAATATACAGGTAAAATTTCTTGTGAATAAGATTGCTTAGTAATTAATACCACTAATGCAAGTAAAAAATGTTTAATCTTCATTGTTTTTTTATCTTTTTAATGAGAAATGGGCTTTAAATTGTTTCATCGCACCAGCTTCTGGATAGTCAACTGTAAACCAGTAATCCGTTGAAGGCAT
>LNDX01000039.1 GCA_001464475.1 Flavobacteriaceae bacterium Ga0077528
AGAAAGTTATTCTGTACAAGTAGCGGTTAGGTTACCAAATGAGCCAAGTTTTGGTCCATACAGTAAAGCATGTACCATCAAAACTCCAATGCAAGCAAGAGCTATTGCATCAGATGTTCAATTAGAAGTAGTAAATGTATTTGAAGCATTAGCTTATCCAAACCCATTTGCAGAAAACTTCAAGTTGGATGTGAAAACAAATAGCGAAGCAAGCATTCAAGTTAGAGTTTACGACATGATAGGAAAACTAGTTGAGGACAAAATGATAAACGCTTCTGACATTCAAAATTTTGAATTAGGAAACCAATATCCATCAGGAGTTTACAATGTAATTGTATCTCAAGAGTCTAACACTAAAACACTACGTGTTATTAAAAGATAGTTTTTAAACAAGAACTAAATAGTTTAAAACCTCCTCAGGAAACTGAGGAGGTTTTTTTGCATAAATAGAGTATGTTGATTAAAAAATTATTTAACAGAATCTTTATAAACTTCAAGCCATAAAAAAACCACTCTTTTTGAGTGGTTTTTTTATACTATTTAAAATATTAAGCTTTTTTAGTCACGTTTTTCAATTTATAAAACGCAAAAATTAAACCAAAAAGCAACAATACTATTAATTTACCATTGATTGGAGCAGGAGCAGGATCTCCACCTTCTAGACCTCCACCGCCACCAGTTCCATCATCTTCATCGCCAGGCTGTGCAAACACAACAAAGTCTGAAAGCAGAAAAAATGAAAACAAACAAAATTTATAAAATCTATTCATAACTATACATTAAATCAAGATGCAAATATAAAATCATTTTTTTTAATAATGTTACATTTTTGTTATTTATCGATTAAAAGTAGAAATAATTTTACGAAATCGACGTAGTTTATACAAATTCTAATCAAATTCTGACGTAAAAAATAATTTTACGCTTGGATATTTGCTCTGAGTCATCTGAATTGTGAAATCTGAATCTGCCAAAAACACCAATTGCCCATATTTATCGTGTGCTAAAAACTTTTGTTTAACTCTTTTGAATTCTTTAAACTCTTCATTTTTAGCATCATCAGGTTTTACCCAACAAGCTTTGTGTACAGGAAAATTTTCATAAGTACATTTTGCACCATATTCATGTTCTAAACGATATTGAATAACTTCATATTGAAGTGCTCCAACCGTTCCAATAACTTTTCTGTTATTCATTTCAAGTGTGAACAACTGAGCAACACCTTCGTCCATTAATTGGTCAACACCTTTTTCTAATTGTTTTGCTTTTAATGGATCAGCATTGTTGATGTATCTAAAATGTTCTGGTGAGAAACTTGGAATTCCTTTAAAACTCATCATTTCGCCTTCGGTAAGAGTGTCACCAATTTTAAAATTACCAGTATCGTGTAATCCAACAATATCTCCTGGATATGATATGTCAACAATTTCTTTTTTCTCAGCAAAAAAGGCATTTGGACTTGAGAATTTTAAGTTTTTATTCAAACGAACGTGCATGTAAGGTTTGTTGCGTTCAAAAGTTCCTGAAACAATTTTTATAAATGCCAAACGATCTCTATGCTTTGGATCCATGTTAGCATGAATTTTAAATACAAATCCAGATAATTTTTCTTCTTCTGGGTTTACAATTCTTGTGTCCGATTCTTTTGGCTTTGGAGTAGGAGCAATCTCAACAAAACAATCTAATAATTCTCTAACTCCAAAATTATTTAATGCAGAACCAAAAAACACAGGCTGTAGGTTTCCATCCAAATACTCTTGTCTATCAAATTTTGGATAAACTTCATCTATTAGTTCTAACTCTTCACGAAGTTTTTGAGCAGGTTTTTCTTTAATTAATTTTTCTAATTCAGGACTATTAATGTCAGAAATTGCAATAGTGTCTTCAATGTTTTTTCTGCTGTCGCCACTGAAAAGATTTATATTTTGTTCCCAGATATTATAAATTCCTTGAAAGTCATATCCCATTCCGATTGGAAAGCTTAATGGAGTTACTTGAAGACCAAGCTTTTTTTCAACTTCATCCATTAAGTCAAAAGCATCTTTACCTTCACGGTCTAATTTATTTATAAATACAATTATTGGAATTTTTCGCATTCTACAAACAGCAACTAGTTTTTCTGTTTGCTCTTCAACACCTTTTGCGACATCGACAACAACAATAACACTGTCAACAGCAGTTAATGTTCTAAAAGTATCTTCTGCAAAATCCTTGTGACCAGGAGTATCAAGAATGTTGATTTTTTTGTCTTTATAATTAAATGCCAAAACCGAAGTTGCCACCGAGATTCCTCTTTGACGCTCGATTTCCATGAAGTCACTGGTTGCTCCTTTTTTGATTTTATTGTTTTTTACTGCACCAGCCTCTTGAATAGCACCACCAAAAAGTAATAATTTCTCTGTTAGTGTTGTTTTTCCGGCATCAGGATGAGATATAATTCCGAATGTTCTGCGACGTTGTATTTCTTTTAAAAAGCTCATAATTGTTATAATGGACTGCAAAAATACTATTTATTAAATAAATAACTAATGGAAGTTGTGATTTGAAAAAATCTTCCTTTTTATTGTGTTAATAAAATTTTGTTAATAGTAAGTGCTATACTTGTTTAATACAGTCGATTTGTTACTTTTGTTGATTGTAATGTATGTGCTGCTATTGCACGAAAAATAGAAATTAATAAAACCACTTATTTAATTAAAATACAGAATATGAAGTTAAAACAATTGTTTTTAGGATTAATAATGTGTCTTGCTTTTACATCAAATGCACAAAATAAATCCAAAGAAGTTTTATTCACTATCAATGATAAGCCTTATTATACTGATGAATTTATAAGGGTTTATAATAAAAATCTTGATTTAGTTAAGGATGAATCTCAAAAAGATTTGAATCAATATTTAGAACTTTACATTGGTTATAAGCTTAAAGTTAACAAAGCAAATAAATTAGGACTTCAAGATGGACAACAGTATTTGTCAGAGTTAAAAACCTATAGAACTCAATTGTCTAAAAATTATACAACCGATTCAAAAGTTACTAAAGAATTGGTGGATGAAGGATATAAAAGACTTCAAAAAGAAGTTAATGCATCTCATATTTTAATTTTAGTTGATGAAAATGCATCTCCTGCAGATACTTTAGCTGCTTATAATAAGACAAAGGCCATTAGAGAGAGAATTATGAAAGGTGAAGATTTTGGAACGGTAGCTGCTGAAGTTTCTCAAGATCCATCGGCTAAAGAAAATAAAGGTAATCTAGGTTATTTTACAAGTTTCAGAATGGTTTACGCTTTTGAAAATGGTGCTTACAATACTCCTGTTGGAACCATATCTAATCCAGTGAGAACTCGATTTGGATATCATTTGATAAAAGTAAATGACATCAGAGCAAATAGAGGAGAAGTAGCAGTTGCTCACATTATGATTTTGAAACAAAAAGATAATGAAGAAGTTACAACAGCAAAAACTACTATCGAGGATATTTATAAAAAACTACAACAAGGCGAAAAATTTGAAGAATTAGCTAAGCAATTTTCTGAGGATAAATCTTCAGCTTCAAAAGGTGGTGTTTTAAATCGTTTTGGTTCAGGACAATTGAGTTCTGAAGAATTTGAAAATAAAGCTTTTTCATTAACAAAAGAGAATCCGGTTTCTGAGCCTTTTGAGACTCAATTTGGTTGGCATATTGTAAAATTAATCGAAAAATTCCCAATAAAATCATACGAGGATTCTAGAATCGAATTAGAAAACAAAATCGGTAAAGACGATCGTTCTAGATTAATTACAAATTCTTTAACTGAAAAATTAAGAAAAAAATATCCAGTAAAAAGAGATGCTAAATTGTATAGTTCTATTGTAAAATTAGTAACTAACGATTTTTATGAAGCAAAATGGAGCTTGCCTGCTGACGCAAAAAAATATTCTGCAACTCTTTTCAATGTTGGAACTAGAAATCTAACAGGAACAACATTTTTAGATTACATATATTCTCAACAAAAATCTGGAATAGCTATTAAACCTATAGAAAAATTGGTTGAGAAATTATTTGAAAATTTTGCTGATGAGCACCGTAACCAATATAATAATGAGAATTTAGAAAATGAGTTTCCTGAATTTGCATCAGTTATGGAAGAATATCGTGATGGATTATTATTATTTGATTTAATGGATAAAGAAATTTGGCAACGTTCTAAAACAGATTCTGTTGGATTGAAAGCATTCTACGAAACTCAAAAAAATAAATACCAATGGAAAACTCGCGTGACTAGTGAAATTTATTCTTCAAGAGATAAAGAAACTATGAACAAAGTTTTAGCAATGCTTAAAAAAGGCAAAACACCAAAGGATGTAAAAGATAAATTTAACACAGAGCAAGTTTTAAATGTAATGCTTTACGAAGGAACATACGAAGAAGGCGATAGCGCTTTACCTCAAGGAACTAAAATGGAGTTGGGACTTTCAGAAATAACAAATAAAGGTGAGTACTATTTTATCACTAAAGTAAATAAAGTTCTTCCTACTGGTCCAAAATCATTAGAAGAATGTAAGGGTAAATTAGTAAACGACTATCAACAATATTTAGAACAAAATTGGGTTGATGAACTTAAAAAAGAATTTACTGTTAAGGTAAATCAAGACGTGTTTGAAACAATAAAAAAACAAATTAAAAAATAATAAACGAAGTAATGATGAATGTATTGAATAACAAAATTGTACAAGGTATTTTCCTTTTTTTAATTGGTTTTTCTGTAAACGCGCAAGAGATAATTAAAGACAAAGAACCAGAAAAGAAAGCAACGACGCCACAGCAAAAGCGTCAACGTGTTGATGGAATTGTTGCAACTGTTGGAGATTACACGGTTTTAGATTCTGATATTGACAAAGCTTTTCTTGAAATTGAAGGTTCTGGTGGTTCTGTAAAAGACATTACTAGATGTCAAATGTTGGGTAAACTTCTTGAAGATAAATTGTATGCGCATCAAGCCATTCAAGATTCTATTGTTGTAAAAGACGAAGAAGTAAAAGAAAAAATGAATCAACAAATAGACTATATGGTTGAACAACTTAAGTCTATGGAAAATGTGGTAAAGTATTTCAAAAAGAATAACGAAGACGAGTTCAAAACAGAACTTTTTGAAATCTTGAAACAACAAAAATTAGCTGCTGAAATGCAGAAGAAAATTATTGATCCAATTCAAATTACACCAGAAGAAACAAGAAATTTTTTCAAGAAAATTCCAGAATCAGAACGTCCAATGTTGGGTGCCGAGCTTGAAATTGCACAAATCGTTATTGCACCAAAAGTTTCGCAAGCCGAGAAACAAGTGGTTATTGATCGATTGAAAGAAATCAAGAAACAAGTACAAGAAGGCTCAAGTTTTACAACCAAAGCCGTTTTGTATACAGAAGATCCTGGTTCGAGATCTAGTGGAGGTTTTTATAAAATCAACAAGAAAACACCTTTTGTAAAAGAGTTTAAAGATGTTGCGTTCTCAATGCAAGAAGGAGAAATATCAGAACCTTTTGAAACGGAGTTTGGTTTTCATATCATATATTTAGAAAAAATAAAAGGTCAAGATTTAGAATTACGACATATTTTGATGATGCCAAAAGTATCTTATGATGCTCTAAAAGAGGCAAAAGATAAAATCGAATTGCTAAGAACAAGAATATTAGCTAAAGAAATCACTTTTGCTGAAGCTGCAAGAACAATGTCTGATGAGAAAGAAACACGTGCTAATGGCGGTACTTTGATCAATCCAAAAACTCAAGATACGCATTTTGAATTGACGAACATGGATCCAGTTATTTATGGTCAAGTTTCTAATTTGAAAAGTGGTGAAATTTCTTCAGTTATTTTAGATGAAGATGCGAAAGCTGGAAAGCGTTATAAAATTATAATGGTTACCAATAAAATTGAAGAGCATACTGCCGATTTTAGTAAAGATTTTATAAAAATTAAAGAGTTAGCTCTTAAAGAAAAACAAATCAATGCCATTGCAAAATGGACAGATGAAAAGGTAAAAGAAACTTATATCAAGATTAATGGTGAGTACAAAGATTGTACTTTTACAAATAATTGGTTGAAAAAATAATAGTATACTTTGGATTTGAATGCATGGAAGCATCTAAAATCTAATATCTAAAATCTAATATTAAATATGTCAGACGTAGCAGCGATACAGAATTTAGTTCAGAAAAGGCTCGAACTTAAAAAAGAAATTTCCAAAATAATTGTGGGTCAAGACGATGTTGTTGACCAGATATTATTGAGTATTTTTTCAGGTGGACATGCTTTGCTTGTCGGAGTTCCTGGTTTGGCAAAAACCTTAATGGTTAATACTATTTCTCAAGCTTTAGGGTTGAACTTTAAAAGAATTCAGTTTACACCAGATTTGATGCCTTCGGATATTTTAGGAAGTGAAATTTTAGATGAAAACCGTCAGTTTAAATTTATAAAAGGACCAGTTTTTTCTAATATTATTTTGGCAGATGAGATTAACAGAACGCCACCAAAAACACAAGCAGCTTTATTGGAAGCGATGCAAGAACGTTCGGTAACTATTGCAGGTCATAACTATAAATTAGATTTACCTTATTTTGTTTTAGCAACCCAAAACCCAATTGAGCAAGAAGGAACCTATCCTTTACCAGAAGCGCAATTAGACCGTTTTATGTTTGCTATTAAGTTAGATTACCCAACATTTGCAGAAGAAGTTGAGGTTGTAAAAAGTACCACTTCTGATGCAAAACCAACGATAAATCCATTATTTTCTGCTCAAGAAATTATCGATTTCCAACATTTAATTCGTCGTATTCCTGTTGCAGATAATGTTATAGAATATGCTGTGACTTTAGTTGGAAAAACGCGTCCAAATTCTCAATTAGCAACTGATTATGTAAATAATTATTTAGATTGGGGTGCAGGACCAAGAGCTTCGCAAAATTTAATTTTGGCAGCTAAAGCGAATGCTGCTTTCAACGGAAAATTCTCTCCAGATATTGAAGATGTAAAAGCAGTTGCGACTGGAATATTAAGACACAGAATTATCAAAAATTACAAAGCCGATGCTGAAGGAATTACTGAGGAAATGATTATTGATAAGTTGATGTAAATTTTTTATATAATAAATTTCTATAATTCATTAACAAAAATTTTTTATCAAGAAACAAAATTTAGATAGACTTCCTATGGAAAGCTCCGCAAATGTCTCCTGACTTTGCGGAATTTTTTATTATATTTGATAAAAAAACTGATTAGCTAAATAAAAAAAACCAAGTTTTTAAATAAAATCAAATTCATTTGAAAATACAAAAATTATGAAAAAGACATTTTTAGTTTTATTGTTATTTTTACAAGTATTTGGTTTCTCTCAAATAATAAATATACCTGATATAAATTTTAAAAATAAACTATTACAAGCAGATATAAATAATAATATTGCAGGATTTATAAAAATTGATCTTAACAATAATGGAGAAATTGAACAAAGTGAAGCACTTAATGTGACTTACTTGTTTTTAATTACATCAAATATTAGTAGTCTTGATGGTATAGAATATTTTAATAATTTACAATCTTTGGGGTGTCATTATAATTCCATAACTAACTTGAATTTAAGTTCTTTAAACCAATTGATAAATTTAAGATGTGATTTTAACAACATGTCAAGTCTAAATATAAATGGTTTAGCAAATTTGCAAAGTCTTATTTGCAGTAACAATCAAATAGCAAATCTAACTTTTAATGGACTAAATAATTTGAATACAATATTGTGTAATAATAATTTAATAACAACATTGGATTTTAGCAATAATCCATCATTAACAAAATTAAATTGTTCAAATAACAATCTTGCATCTATTAACCTAAAAAACGGTATCAGCCACGATTTTAGTAATGTAAATTTTAACGACTGCTGGAAAACAGGTAATCCAAACTTGGCTACCATTTGTGTTGATGCTAGTGAGTTAGCAAGTGTGCAAAATCATTTAAACAATTGTGGTTCGGCACAAACTATAAACATTACCAGCAATTGTGGTTTGGGCAATGAGGAGTTTGCAGTTAATAAAGTAGTTTTATATCCTAATCCAACTAATAACTTTGTTACATTACATAACGAAGGAGCTTTTTTTACTACTGTTGTTATTTATAATTATCTTGGTCAAGAACTAAAACGATTTTCTGTTATTGATGAAGTCGTAGAAATTGATTTAAGTAATTTTAACAGTGGTATTTACTTTTTTAATTTATTGGGAGAAAAAAACGAAATAGTAAAGATTGTAAAACAGTAAGTAAATCTAAATACAAATACTTCATTAAACCAGTAGACAAACAGTATTTTAGTTTTATTTAGATTTAATTTACGTATCAAAATTAACAATCATCAATTTTTCTTCGTTAAAATGCGATTTTGATAAAAAATGTATAGCCAAATTCTCGTTTTCGCAAATTATTTCTTTCAATAAAGATATTTGACTAAAAATTTTTTAATGGTATAACGTTTTCGTAAATTTGCGTTGCAAATAAATAAACCTATTACATTATGGCTTTTGATATCGAAATGATTAAAAAAGTGTACGGAACAATGGCAGAACGTGTAGACAAAGCACGTGAGTTAGTTGGACGTCCGCTAACACTTTCTGAAAAGATTTTATATTCACATTTATGGGAAGGAACGCCTTCTCAAGCTTTTTCAAGAGGAAAAGATTATGTTGATTTTGCTCCAGATAGAGTAGCTTGCCAAGATGCAACAGCTCAAATGGCATTATTACAATTCATGCACGCAGGAAAGAAAACAGTTGCTGTTCCAACAACAGTTCACTGTGACCACTTAATCCAAGCAAAGGTTGGTGCAACTACCGATTTAGCTGTAGCTAATTCACAATCAAAAGAAGTTTTTGATTTCCTTTCTTCTGTTTCAAACAAATACGGAATTGGTTTCTGGAAACCAGGTTCAGGAATTATCCACCAAATTGTTTTGGAAAATTATGCATTCCCAGGTGGAATGATGATTGGAACCGATTCACATACAGTAAACGCTGGTGGATTAGGTATGTTAGCCATTGGTGTTGGTGGTGCTGATGCGGTTGATGTAATGTCAGGAATGTCTTGGGAATTAAAATTTCCAAAACTTATCGGAGTTAAATTGACAGGAAAATTAAATGGTTGGACAGCTCCAAAAGACGTAATTCTAAAAGTAGCTGATATTCTTACTGTAAAAGGTGGAACTGGCGCTATTGTGGAATACTTTGGTGAAGGTGCAATCAATATGTCTTGTACTGGAAAAGGAACAATCTGTAACATGGGTGCAGAAATTGGAGCAACAACTTCAACTTTCGGTTACGATGATTCAATGAGAAGATATTTAGCTGCAACAGGTCGTCAAGATGTAGTTGATGCTGCCGATAAAGTTGCCGATTATTTAACTGGTGATGCTGAAGTTTATGCTAATCCAAGTCAGTATTTTGATGAATTAATCGAAATCAACTTATCAGAATTAGAGCCACATATTAATGGACCTTTCACTCCAGATAGAGGAACGCCTGTTTCTAAAATGAAAGAAGAAGCAACTAAAAATGGTTGGCCTTTAAAAGTAGAATGGGGTTTAATTGGTTCATGTACCAACTCATCTTACGAAGATATGGCACGTGCTGCTTCAATCGTTGAACAAGCCGTTGCTCACGGAATCTCTCCAAAAGCTGAATTCGGAATCAATCCTGGTTCTGAGCAAATTCGCTACACTATTGAAAGAGATGGAATCATCGCTACTTTCGAAAAAATGGGGACGAAAGTATTTACCAATGCTTGCGGACCATGTATCGGACAATGGGATAGAGAAGGAGCAGACAAAGGTGAAAAAAATACCATCGTTCACTCGTTCAACAGAAATTTCTCTAAACGTGCTGACGGAAATCCAAACACACATGCTTTTGTAACTTCTCCAGAAATGGTGGCTGCTTTAGCAATCTCTGGTGATTTGTCTTTCAACCCAATAACTGATACTTTATTGAATGATAAAGGTGAAGCGGTAAAATTAAATCCTCCAACAGGTGATGAACTTCCAAAAAGAGGTTTTGATGTAGAAGATGCAGGTTTTCAAGCGCCAGCAGAGGATGGAAGTAATGTACAAGTTGCGGTTTCTCCAACATCGGATAGATTACAACTTTTAGCACCATTTGATGCTTGGGATGGTAAAAACATTTCAGGAGCTAAATTGCTTATCAAAGCGTTTGGAAAATGTACTACTGACCATATTTCTATGGCTGGACCATGGTTGCGTTTCCGCGGACATTTAGATAATATTTCAAATAATATGTTGATTGGTGCTGTAAATGCTTATAACCAAGAAGCTAATAAAGTTAAAAATCAATTAACTGGAGAATACGCTGCTGTTCCTGCTGTGGCAAGAGCTTACAAAGCTGCTGGTGTTCCTTCAATTGTGGTTGGTGATCAAAATTATGGCGAAGGTTCTTCAAGAGAGCACGCTGCAATGGAACCACGTTTCCTTGGTGTGAAAGCGGTTTTGGTAAAATCATTTGCTCGTATTCACGAAACCAATTTGAAAAAACAAGGAATGTTAGCATTAACTTTTGCCAACGAAGCAGATTATGATAAAATCAAAGAAGATGATACTATCAATTTCTTAGATTTAACAGAATTTGCACCAGGAAAACCATTAACATTAGAATTCGTTCACGCTGATGGTTCAAAAGATATAATTCTAGCAAATCACACATACAACGAAAGCCAAATTGGTTGGTTTGTAGCTGGATCGGCTTTAAACTTAATTGCTGCCAACGCTTAATTGGTTAGTAATTTATTTTTGCAAAAAGAACTCTCAAGGAAACTTGGGAGTTTTTTTATATATTTGAAAAAAAGTGCTTTATGAATAACGCAATTTGGTTTTTTGATAATATAGATGTTTTCCAAATCTTGTGTCCGCATAGTTATAAAAACTTTGCTGATAATCATGTCTTTAATAATTTTAATAAAGGTGATTTTATCTATTTTGAAGAAGATTCAGCAAATAAAATTTATCTGATTAGTAGTGGCAAAGTAAAGATTGGTTATAATACCGAAAGCGGTGATGAAGTAATTACGTCAATTTTATCTAAAGGTCAAATTTTTGGAGAGAAAGCCATTCTTGGTGAAGATAAACGAGAAGAGTTTGCTCAAGCAATTGAAAATGGTACTTCAATTTGTGTCATTTCTCTTGAAATGATGTATGAAATGTTAAGACAGAATAATGATTTTTCTTTAAAAATCTACAAATTTATAGGATACAGATTTAAAAAATTAGAACGAAGACTTCAATTACTTTTGTTTAAAGATTCCAAAACACGATTACTTGAATTTATAAAAGATTTAGGTGATGAATATGGTTATGATAACATTGTGAGTGGTGATAGAGTTATTCGTCATCCTTATACTCAAAAGGAAATAGCAACTTTAATTGGTACTTCAAGACCAACTTTAAATATATTATTAAACGAACTTCAAAAAGATAATATATTGATTTTTCAAAGAAAAGAGATTATTTTAAAAAAGTAGTTATGTAAGAAGTCTAACATTTTATTGCAATTGGTTTAATTATTTTCGGAATTATAAAGAATTTGGGGTATTGTCCATTTTATGACTTTTCATAGCATTTATAACTAGGGTTTCAAACATATCATCTACCTTTCTGTTATTATACTTGAAAACTGCTTCTGCAACATATTTGGGTAAATGT
>LNDX01000040.1 GCA_001464475.1 Flavobacteriaceae bacterium Ga0077528
GGAGCAACTGGAAAAATGAGCTGTCCATTTTTCATATTGATTGAAATTAAATTGGGATTTGAATCAAGAAATAATATATCCAAATTAAATAATTGACTAACATCAATACTTGAAATTAGATTTCCAGTACAATCTAATCTAAATAAATTACTAAAATTTTCTAAGCCAACTAATGAACTTATGCTTGAATTTGCTATGTCTAATCTGTAAACATTTTGTACTTCTGATACTTGAATCTCACCATCATTATTAGCATCAATTTTAATATTTTGATAGGATGCATTTTGCGCTATTTGATTACTAGTATTTGCTTGCAATAATTTTGCTTTAAAATTAGCATCAGGAAAATTAATTATTTGTCCACTTAAATTAGTGTAAGTAATAAATAAAATCGTAAAAAGGTAGAATTTTTTCATTGTAGTAAATTAATAATCAAAAGTATAAAAAAAGCTCCCAATTTCTTGAGAGCTTTTAAAGTATTTTAGAAAATTAGAGAATTATTTTCCTCCTTTTTCCATTTTAGCTTTTAATTCGGCTAAGATATCATTGTTATCACCTAAAGTTGAAGCTTGGTTATTATTGTTAGAAGCAGCTACTGATTCAGACGCAGCTTTAACATTTTTCTCTTCTTCTTCTCTAAAGATAGCAGTGTGAGAAGCAACAACTCTTTTGAATTCTTTGTTGAACTCAATTACTTTGAATTCAGCTTCGTCACCTTTTTTCAATTTTTTACCATCTTCTTTTTCTAAGTGACGTGTTGGAATGAACGCAACAACATCATCTCCGAAATCTACAGTAGCACCTTTGTCAACGATTTCAGCAATTGTTCCTGTGTGGATTGTTCCAACAGCAAATGCATCTTCGTGTTTATCCCAAGGATTAGCAGTAGTTTGTTTGTGACCTAAAGATAATTTACGTCCGTCAACATCTAATTCTAATACTACAACTTCTAATTTGTCACCAACGTTAACAAATTCAGATGGGTGTTTGATTTTCTTAGTCCAAGATAAGTCAGAGATGTAAACTAATCCATCAATTCCTTCTTCTAATTCTACGAAAATACCAAAGTTTGTAAAGTTTCTAACGATACCTGTATGTTTAGAACCTACTGGGTATTTTGCCGTGATATCAGTCCATGGATCTTGAGTCATTTGTTTGATACCTAATGACATTTTTCTTTCGTCTCTGTCAAGAGTTAAAACAACTGCTTCAACAACATCACCAACTTTCACGAAATCTTGAGCACTTCTTAAGTGAGTAGACCAAGACATTTCAGAAACGTGGATTAAACCTTCAACACCTTCAGCAACTTCAATGAAAGCACCGTAATCAGCGATAACTACTACTTTACCTTTCACTTTGTCACCAACTTTTAGTTCAGCACCAAGTGCATCCCATGGGTGAGCGTTTAATTGTTTCAATCCTAATTGGATTCTGGTTTTTTCGTCATCGAAATCAAGGATAACTACGTTCAATTTTTGGTCTAATTCAAGAACTTCACTTGGGTGATTGATTCTTGACCAAGAAAGGTCAGTAATGTGGATTAATCCATCAACACCACCTAAGTCAATAAACACACCATAAGAAGTAATGTTTTTAACAACACCTTCTAATACTTGTCCTTTTTCTAATTGACCAATAATTTCTTTTTTCTGAACTTCGATATCTGCTTCGATAAGCGCTTTGTGAGATACAACAACATTTTTAAATTCGTGGTTGATTTTCACAACTTTGAATTCCATGTTTTTGTTTACGTATACATCGTAATCACGGATTGGTTTCACATCAATTTGTGAACCTGGTAAGAATGCTTCAATTCCGAAAACATCTACAATCATACCACCTTTAGTTCTACATTTAACAAAACCTGTAACAATTTCACCAGTTTCGTTAGCAGAAATAACTCTATCCCATGATTTGATAGTTCTTGCTTTTCTGTGAGATAATACTAATTGACCTGTTTTGTCCTCACGAACGTCGATTAATACTTCTACTTTGTCACCCACTTTTAAGTTTGGGTTGTAACGGAATTCGTTTAATGAAATAACACCTTCCGATTTTGCATTAATATCAACAATAGCGTCACGATCTGTGATTCTAACTACAACACCTTCAACTACTTCTTCTTGATCAGTAGAGATAAAAGTTTTAGTTACTAAATCTTCAAATTCTTGTAAGTTTTTTTGATCTACTGCATCAATTCCTTCTGCGTAATTGTGCCAGTTAAATTCGTTTAAAAACGCTTGTTGTTCTTTGTTTAATTCAGACATGCTGATAAAAAATTTGTATGCCGTGCTTCTTGAGTTTATTATCGAATAGAAAACAGCAGCAGTGTTTTACATAAATAGTTGATACCTAAAGGAAACTCTTCTTCGCCAAAAGGTTTGCAAAAGTAAGCATAATTTATTAATTACAAAATATTTATCTCTTCAAAATACAACAAATTTGTATTAAACTAAAAACCCTTTCAAAACTAGGTTCCGAAAGGGCTTTTGATACTATTTTTAAGTTTTAATGACTCACGTTAGCTACTTCATCAGGATTATGTTTGTGCTTGAAGAAAATTGCGAATAGAATTGCTATTATTAAAGCGTAAATTGCAAAGGACAACCATATTCCATGCCAATCTTTAACACCATTGTTTGTATAGTAAGCATCAATTACATAACCACTAACTTTACTACCTAAATAAGCTCCTACTCCATTTGTCATCATCATAAATAATCCTTGAGCAGAGGAACGAATTTTAGAATCCGTTGTAGTTTCGACAAATAATGAACCTGAGATATTAAAGAAATCAAATGCCATACCGTAAACAATACATGAAAGAATAATCATCCATAAACCTTCAGCTGGGTTTCCATAAGAGAATAATGCAAATCTTAAAACCCATGCAATCATTGAAAACAACATCACTTGTTTAATTCCAAATCTTTTCAAGAAAAAAGGAATTGCTAAAATAAATAAGGTTTCTGAAATTTGAGAAATTGACATAATAATAGTTGAATATTTCACAACTAAAGAATCTGCATATTTTGGTACGTTTTTAAAATCATCTAAAAAAGAATCTCCATACATGTTTGTTAACTGTAATGCTGCACCAAGAAACATAGAAAAAATTAAAAATAACGCCATTTTAGAATTTGAAAATAACTTAAAAGCATTCAAACCCAATTGCTCGGTAAATGATGAATCTGCAGAAATAGTTCTTTGCGGTGGGCATTTTGGTAGAGTAAAAGAATAAATCCCTAGAATAATTGCCACAATTGCAGCAATATAAAACTGGTTGGCATTGGCTTTACTATCTGTTAAATTTGTTATCCACATTGCTACAATAAAACCAATTGTTCCCCAAACTCTAATTGGAGGAAAATCTTTTATAACATCATATTTGTTATTTTTTAAAATATTATAGGCAATTGAATTGGATAATGAAATTGTTGGCATATAACAAATCATAGCACCAAAAATCACATAATACAAAGTATTGGGATCGTTTACACTTGGAACATAAAAAAGAACGCAACCATAAAGAATATGAAGAATTCCGTATAACTTTTCTGCATTCAACCATTTATCAGCAATAATACCCGTAATTGCAGGCATAAACAAAGACGACAAACCTAATGTTGAAAATATAGCGCCAAACTCTGCTCCAGTCCAACCTTTAGCATTAAAACAGTAAGTACCAATTGTTATCAACCATGCACCCCAAACAAAGAACTGAAGAAAACTCATTAGAGTTAATCTAAACTTTATACTCATAATAAATATGTTTTTGTAATGTAAATAGATTGTAAATCTACTATTAAAATTGAGATTTGCAAAAAATTACAACGTTTTAGTAATTTCTTCAACCAATTCTAATACTGCAGCAAATTGTTCTTCTCTAGAAAGGTAAGAATTATCAATTTCTATAGCATCATCAGCTATTACTAAAGGCGAGTCATCTCTATGAGTATCAATATAATCTCGTTCTTGAACATTCTTTAAAACATCTTCATAAGAAACATTATCGCCTTTGGCTTGAAGTTCGTCAAAGCGACGTTGTGCTCTGGTTTCGGCACTTGCTGTCATAAATATCTTTAATTCAGCATCAGGAAAAACTACCGTTCCAATGTCACGTCCGTCCATAACTATGGCTTTGTTTTTGCCCATCTCCTTCTGTTGTTCTACTAACTTAGCGCGAACTTCTGAAACTTCTGCCACTTTACTAACAAAACTAGAAACTTCAATAGTTCTAATTTCTTTTTCAACATTTACATCATTCAAAAACATTTCAGCAAAACCTAAATCTGCATTGAATTCGAAATGCAATTTAATATTAGGTATATCATTAATAAGTGCTTGCTTATCAAAACTTGAAGAGGAAATATATCCTTTTTGCATTGCAAATAAAGCTACTGCGCGATACATAGCACCTGTATCAACGTATACGTATCCTAAATGCTTAGCAAGTTGTTTGGCTAAAGTACTTTTTCCTGTTGAAGAAAAACCGTCGATAGCAATAGTAATTTTTTTCAATGTATATCTGTTTAATAACTGTTGTCTGAAAAATCAATTGTTAGTCCGAAAAGACTTGTGTTTCCTGCAAGTGTATATCTTGAATAAGAATAATTAAATTTCATTTTACCCATTTTTAATCCCAATCCAAGTGAAATTCCCGAAAAATTTCTTTGATCTACAATTCGCAATTCTTCTGCTCTTCTAAAATTATAACCAAGTCTTACGTTTATTCCTTTAGTTGGAAACAATTCGGCACCTAAAACCACATGTCGCAAAGCATTATTTAAAAAGCCTACTTTTTCTTGAGTCGCTTCTCCATCAATACTTCCAATAGCACGATTAGGATTAGAAAAACCTATTTTCCATTGTTGCAAATTTTCTAAAGTTAGATGCCATCGCAAAGGTACATTTTCAACTTCTTGCGAAACACCAATCAAAACTTCAAGTGGCAATTTCTCTTGAGTTCCAGCATAGGTTGTGAATTGAGTTCCCACATTTCTAACAACTAATCCCCAATTGACATCATTAGGTTCATCGATAAATAAAAATCCGAAATCGGCAGCACCACCAAATGAATTATAACTTTCTAAAGTGGAAGAAATCAATTTGGCATTGGCTCCTAAATAAAAACTTGTAAATGGAATATTGTAAGCATAACCAAAAGAAAGTGCTATTTCACTTCCTGTGAATGAAGATGTGGCTAGACCATTTTCGTCATAACCATCAAAATTTCCGTAGTTGACGTAATTTACTCCGGCGTGAAATGTTTGTAAATGTCGATCGTAAGTATAGGCATAAGCAGCAGTTCCATAGGTGACTTCACCAAAATAGCTTCCGTAATTTAAAGATAAATGATTGTCCATTTCGGCATTGATTGTAGCCGGATTAAAATGTGCTTGATTTACATCATTATCATAAATAGTAATTACTTTACCTCCTAATGCTGCTTGCCTTGGAGAAGTAACTAAATTTAAAAATTGATAAACTGACCTACCTCCTATTTGACTGTAACTTACAGTGCAAAAAAGTAAAAAAATGGAGATAAATAGTTTTTTAAACATACAAAAAATAGCAATTTACTTAACCTATAACGGAAATGCGAAGATATTATTTTTAAAGTTATACTAAAAATAAAAAGGCATGAGGTTTTCATCTCATGCCTTAAACTATTTTTAAATGAAATTAATCTAAAACTTTGGCATTTTTCACCTTTTGATTGGTTAATGCTATATCAATAACTTCACTCATTTCTTTTACATAATGAAAAGTTAATCCTTCTAGATAATTTGCTTTAATTTCATCAATATCACTTTTATTATCATGACAAAGAATGATTTCTTTTATATTAGCTCTTTTAGCCGCTAGAATTTTTTCTTTGATTCCTCCAACTGGCAAAACTTTTCCTCTTAAAGTAATTTCACCTGTCATAGCTAAACCTTTTTTGATTTTGCGTTGAGTTAACAACGAAACTAATGATGTTAACATTGCAATTCCAGCACTTGGTCCGTCTTTTGGTGTTGCACCTTCTGGAACGTGTAAGTGAATGTTATATTTTGTCAAAATATCTTGATCTAGTCCGAAAAGTTCTGCATTTGCTTTGATGTATTCTAAGGCAATTGTAGCAGATTCTTTCATTACCGTACCTAAATTTCCAGTTAAATTAAGAGTGCCTTTTCCTTTAGAAATCAAGGATTCAATAAAAAGAATATCACCTCCAACAGAAGTCCAAGCCAATCCTGTTACTACTCCAGCAACATCGTTTCCTTCAGCTTTATCACGTTCTAATTTTGGTGAACCCAAAACTTTTACGATATCTTCTGATGTAACTTTTTTGTTATATTCTTCTTCCATTGCTACAGATTTTGCAGCATTCCTTATTACTTGCGCAATTTTTTGCTCCAAACTTCTTACACCCGATTCACGAGTATAACCTTCAACTATTTTTTCTAATTCTTTTTTACCAATTGTCAAATCTTTTGAGGTCAATCCGTGCTCTTTCAACTGCTTTGGAAATAAATGTTGGCGTGCAATTTCAACTTTTTCTTCTGTTGTATATCCTGCCATTTTTATAACTTCCATTCTATCTTTTAATGCCGGTTGAATGGTTGACATTGTATTAGAAGTCGCAATGAACATTACTTTAGATAAATCGTATCCCATTTCAAGGAAATTATCATAAAAAGCATTGTTTTGTTCAGGATCTAGAACTTCCAAAAGCGCTGATGATGGATCACCATGATTGCTTACAGACAACTTATCGATTTCATCTAAAATAAATACCGGATTTGAAGTTTGTGCTTTTTTTATACTTTGTATAATTCTTCCTGGCATTGCGCCTATGTAGGTCTTTCTGTGTCCACGAATTTCAGCTTCGTCTCTTAAACCACCTAATGAAATTCTAACATACTCTCTTCCTAATGCTTCAGCAACAGATTTTCCAATAGATGTTTTTCCAACACCAGGAGGTCCTGTCAAACATATAATTGGTGATTTCATATCATTTCGCAATTTCAAAACTGCTAAATGTTCAATCATTCGTTTTTTTACATCTTCTAATCCAAAATGATCTCTGTCTAAAACTTTTTGAGCATGTTTTAAATCAAAGTTATCTTTTGAATATTTATTCCAAGGTAAATCTAAAAATAAGTCTAGATAATTTCTTTGAATACCAAAATCTGGCGCCTGCGGATTCATACGTTGCAACTTAGAAAATTCTTTTTCGAAGTGCTTACTTGTTTTTTCATCCCAACTTTTAGTTTTGGCACGTTGACGCATTTCTTCAAATTCTTGCTCATTAGAAACGCCACCCAATTCTTCTTGAATGGTTTTCATTTGTTGGTGCAAAAAATATTCACGTTGCTGTTGGTCTAAATCGAAACGAACTTTAGATTGAATATCATTTTTAAGTTCAAGTTTTTGTAACTCTACATTCATGTAACGTAAAGTTTCAAGAGCTCTTTCTTTTAGAACATTCATCATTAATAAATTCTGTTTTTCCTCAACCGAAAGATTCATATTGGAAGAAACAAAATTGATTAAGAACGATTGACTCTCAATATTTTTGATAGCAAATGTAGCCTCAGTAGGAATATTTGGACTTTCTTTTATTATTTCTATTGCTGATTCTTTAATTGAATCAATAATTGTGTTAAACTCCGTATCGTGTTTTCCTGGTCGTTTTTCTGGTACTTCTTTAATGTTGGCCGTAATAAAAGGTAGTTCAGAAACAATTGAATCTATTTCAAAGCGTTTTTTTCCTTGAAGTATAACAGTTATATTACCATCAGGCATTTTTAAAACTCTAAGAATTCTGGCAACTGTTCCTACATGGTGAATATCATCTTTAGAAGGATCTTCATCTTCTTCATTTTTTTGAGCAACTACACCAATTATTTTATTACCAGCATTGGCTTCATTGATTAGTTTAATAGATTTATCTCTTCCAGCTGTAATTGGAATAACAACTCCTGGAAATAATACCGTATTTCTTAATGGCAGAATTGGTAATGATGAAGGCAATTCTTCATTAGTCATTTCTTCTTCATCTTCTGGTGTTAAAAGAGGAATCAATTCGGCTTCAGAATCGAATTCTTGAAGTGACAAATTGTCAAAGGCGATTATTTTTTGATTTGACATAGTATATATTGAGTCAATATGACATTTAATTATTTACAATTTGGTAACAAATATAGGTTTTGTAAAAGATTTTATAAATTAAAATCGATGTATTACATTGAAATGGTGCTGAAAAATATAATTTGAACATTTAAACAGCAACTTTCTAAATAAAACAATGATTGTGCCACAAAAAAAATCCGCCATTTCGACGGATTTTTTAAATTTTAAATTTGAATTATTTAAGGTAATTCTACATCAAATGAGCCTTGTGTTATAGTTTTTGTTTGTAATGTTGTAGGGTTTTTCACTACTAAACTAAAAGTTCCTTTAATTCTTGTTGCTGTTTTTTCTGTAATAGTTAATGCACCTGTATCAGAATTGTACAAAACGCCATTTGCCGTGCAAGTTGCTGTTAAGTCTTGATTAAAAGGACCATTAAAATTGTAATTTCCTACACCAAGAGTTTTAGAAAACCTTAATCCAACAGTATCGTTATTGGTTTTAGAACCAACTATACTATAGGAAGGTGGATATCCTGAACCTGTAACTTCTGTAACGTCTATTTGATCTTCGATAAATTCAGTTCCATCTACTTTAGCCGAGAAGAAATCGGTTGGCGTACTAGTGCCAATTGTGTAAGGAATATTTGTAAAAATACCATTAGTAAAACTAATTGGTGGAATATTTGAAACTGATAAATCAGACCAATAACCTGTAAAACTGAATGTTCCAGATATTTTTTTGTTTACAGTATCTATATTAGTAATGGTAACTGTTCCTGCAGAAACTGATGGATTTGTTGGGTTAACAGCCCAATAAACATCTCCATTGGAATTGTTGTTGGGATCGTAAGCAATTAAGTTGGAGGTTGAATCATAAGTTCCAACAGTATTTCCATTTAAAGCAAATCCAAATGTTTGTCCGTTTGTTGTTTTAAGTCCAGCGATTTGAATGGAGTTTGGCAACATTGCTGCTTCAGTACTATTGGCTATCCAAGTTTGACCTCCAAAATCTACTTTAAAAACAGCATTTGTTTGATTACCTCCATTTCCTCCACCTCCATTATTTCCGTTGTTGTTATTAACTTGCTGTAACAATGTTGGGTCTATAGGTTCATTATCACATGAAACAAAAGAAAATGCTGCAAAAAGAACTGTAAAAATAGAAAGAAATGTAATCTTTTTCATTATGCTAAATTATTTGTTCAAATATAATTATTTTTTGGATATATAAAATTATTTTCTTGGAACTCTTGTCAATAAAATTAATCCGATTACAAAAAATACACCTAAAAATACGATTGCATTTCTCATAGAACCAGTAATTAAATCTATTGTTCCATAAATGGTCATTCCTATTACTATTCCAACTTTTTCTGTTACGTCATAAAAACTAAAGAATGATGCAGTATCTTCTGTTTCAGGTAAAAGTTTAGAATAGGTTGATCGTGCAATAGATTGTATTCCTCCCATAACTAAGCCTACAAAACCTGCTGTAGCATAAAATTGAATTGGAGTTTCAACAAAATATGCAAAAGCACAAAGTACAGCCCAAATACCATTTAAAACCATTAAAGTATTTATGTTTCCGAATTTTTCAGAAATTCTTGAAGTTATAAAAGCTCCACCAATTGCAACCAATTGAATTAAAAGTATACTAATAATCAAACCCATGGTTTTGTTATCTGAACCCCAATTGACTTCGGTTGCTCCAAAATAAGTTGCGACCAACATAACCGTTTGAACAGCCATGATAAAAACAAAATAACTATATAAATATCTTTTAAGTGCTAGGTTTTGTTTTAACTGTTTCCAAACTAAATTTAATTCGTGGAAACCTTTAAAGATAAAATCTTTTGTTAATGGAACATTATTTCTGTTTCCTTTTGGCAAATAATAATAGGTTATATGACTAAATCCAATCCACCAAACACCAACCATTACAAAAGAAATTTTCATTGCTTCTTTAGATGATTCAATTGCAAAAAAATCTGGAAACATTACCATACCTAAATTAATCAACAATAGTAGAGTACTACCAAAGTATCCCATAGAAAAACCTTTGGCACTAACTCTATCTTGTTGTTCAGGGAAAGCAATATCTGGCAAATAGGAATTATAAAAAACCAAACTTGACCAAAAGCCAATTAATCCAAAAAAATAAGACGTATAACTCCAAAATAAATTATCAACATCAAACCAATAAAGGCATATACAAGCTGACCCACCTAAGTAACAAAAGAAACGTAAAAAAGCTTTTTTATTTCCAAGATAATCAGAAATTCCTGAGAGTATAGGTGAACAAATTGCTACAATCAAAAAAGCAAAAGCTGTAACAAAACTAATCATTGCTGTAGCTTTAATATCTTGACCGAATAAGTTTACACTCTCTTTTTTAGCATCACTGAAAATCAATTCATAAAAAATTGGAAAAACTGCAGACGCAATTACTAAGCTATAAACGGAATTTGCCCAATCGTAAAAAGCCCAAGCATTTAATAATTTAGGATGTCCTTTAGGAAGATTTGCCATAATGTAATTTTAAATAAAAAAAGCTGCCAAAAATTGACAGCTTCAAATATACTCTTTTTTTATTACTCGAATATTATTTAAATGTTACTCCGAATTTAGCAGCTTCAGCTTTTGCTTGTGGTAACAATGATTTTAAATGATCAATTCTTGTTTGATTACTTGGATGTGTGCTTAAAATTTCTGGTGGTGCTTGTCCTCCAGATTGTGCAGACATTCGTTCCCAAACAGCAACAGCATTTTCAGGATTGTAACCAGCAATTGCCATTAATGTTAGACCAATCATATCGGCTTCACTTTCATGTTTTCTGCTAAATGGCAACATTACTCCAACTTGTGAACCTATTCCGTAAGCTTGCATTACCATTTGCTGCGTTTGAGGATCTTGGTTTCCAACTGCTACAGCAGCACCAACTTGTCCAAGTTGTTGAAGCATACCCGCACTCATTCTTTGTTGACCATGATTAGCTAATGCATGAGCAACTTCATGACCCATAACTGCTGCAATTCCTGCATCATCTTTACAAATTGGTAATATTCCTGTATAAAAAACAATTAACTGACTTGTCTTCAACAAGATTATATTCCCAATTGTAACCATTTAAATAATCTGAGTGATTATTGGCAGCTAACCATCTTTCTGCGGCAACCTTTATTTTTGTGCCAACTGTTTCAATTTTTTTAGCTTCTGCAGTATTTTTAATAACTTTATTTTCAGTCAAAAACTGATTGTACTGCTGAAAAGCCATTGGAAATATTTGACTATTTGGCACCAAAGCCATTGTACTTTTACCTGTAAAAGGATTCTTAGCACAAGAAATTATTAAGGCAAATGCCAAAAAACCGATTGTGTATTTTTTATAACTCATAATTATTTTTAATTAAACTCAAATTTACAAAATTTAAACACCAATAAAGTGTAATTCTGTAAAATCTTTATCAACAATTAAGCCATTTTCTAGAATTAAAGATTCTTTATCAAATATGATTTTCTCATTATCAATTTCAATTCCTTTAATTTTGAATGGTAATCCTTTCAAATTGATCTTAATAGTTTGATATTGGGTTTCAAAAGTTCCTTCTTTATGTTGAGTTATGAAAAGTTCGTTTTCTTTACCATTAAGAGTAAACGTTTTATAACTAAATCTACCTTTATTATAGTCATATCCATCTTGTGCATCTTCGTATACATAAGATTTTTCTTTTCCTAGTTTGAAATAAGCTTCAAGAGACAATTCTGGAGATTCAATTTGACCAACATATTGTTGAACAGGATATTTAGGAATAATAGCACCTTCTTTAATAAATATCGGAATCTGATCAAAATCAGTAGCAACCCAAAGTTCTTTTTTACCTTTTACTAATTCATTTGTCCAGTAATTATACCAATTTCCATCTGGTAAATACATTCTTCTTCCTAATGCATTTGGTTCTAAAATTGGGCAAACCAATATTTGATTTCCAAAGATAAATTCGTCAGTTCTGTAATGTGTTTGAGCATCGTCTTGGTCAAAGTATACTAATGGTTTCAACATTGGAACTCCATCGTTTACATATTGCCAGAACATTGTATATAAATAAGGTAATAATTGATAACGTAATTCAACGAATTTTCTAGTAATATCAATCACTTCATCACCAAAACTCCATGGTTCTTGTTCACCGTGATGACCCGATGAATGCGTTCTACAAAATGGATGAAATACTCCCAATTGGATCCAACGTGCATATAACTCAGCTGATGGTTGTTCGGCAAATCCACCAATATCAGAACCTGTGAAACCCATTCCTGAGATTGACATACGTTGCATTTGAACGTTTGCAATCCATAAATGTTCCCAAGTTGCTACGTTATCGCCTGTCCAAGACGAAGTGTAACGTTGTGCTCCTGAATAAGCAGAACGAGTAATAACAAAAGGTCTTTTCGGATAAGCAAATCGTTTTACTCCTTCGTAAGTAGCACGCGCCATTTGAGTTCCGTATACATTGTGTGCTTTTCTGTGACTGCAATTATTCCCATCGTAATTATGACGCACATCTAATGGGAATGTTTTTGTTGGAACTTCCATTACTGCAGGTTCGTTCATATCATTCCAAACTCCTTTCACACCTATTTCTGCAATTAATTCTTTGAATAATCCTGCCCACCATTCTCTAACTTCTGGATTGGTATAATCTGGGAAATTACATTCTCCAGGCCAAACTTTTCCTTTCATATAAGGACCATCAGCTCTTTTGCAGAAATAATCTTTTTCTAGAGCTTCTTGATAAACAGAATAATCTTTGTCAATTTTTATTCCAGGATCAATGATAACAACGGTTTTGAATCCATCTTTTGCTAAGTCTGCTACCATTTGTTTTGGATCTGGAAAATAGTCTTTATTCCAAGTAAAACAACGGAATCCATCCATATAATCGATATCTAAATAAATAGCATCACATGGAATTTGAAGTTCTCTAAATCTTCCTGTAATTTCCTTTACTTTCGATTCTGGAAAGTAACTCCATTTACATTGTTGGTAACCTAAAGTCCAAAGTGGTGGCAATTCTGGTTTTCCAGTTAAATGAGTATAAGTTGTAACTACATCACTCATTTTTGGACCATAAATAAAATAGTAATTCATTTCACCTCCATCAGCCCAAAAACTGGTTACTCCTTTTCTTTCATGACTAAAATCAAAAAACGAACGGAACGTATTATCAAAGAAAATTCCGTAAGCTTTGTTATGATGAAGTCCTATATAAAAAGGAACTACTTTGTATAATGGTTCTTGGTCTTTTGCGAAAGCATATTGATCTGTAGCCCAATTTTCGACACGCTTTCCTTTTAAATTGAAATTGGTTGGTTTATCACCTAATCCATAAAAACTTTCACCATCGTGTGATGTTTTACTCATTTTTACAATGTTTCCACCATATTCATAACATTCTTCCCAATGAAAACCAATTTCATCTTCTAGAATTGTGGTTCCATCTAGTTCATAAATTCCAACTCGGCAATCGTGTTTTTGAACAACAACATAAACTTTAGAAGTTTTAATTCTGTAATGGTCACTTTCTTCAGTTACTTCAAGAACATTATAACCATGTGATTGAGTTTTATCAATAGCATAAGAAAAATCATTGCTGAAATATCCCTTGGCAGTAAAACGAAAACGAATCATACTGTCGCGTAAAACAGTAACTCGAAGAATCACATTATTATCAGTATGAAAATCTATAGAATCTACTTCGTGTTTGTAAGATATAATTTGTGACGGAAATAAATCGCCTTTGTACTCAAGCTCGGTATTAATAATCATAGGATTAATTTTAAGACAAGTTGCGAAAATACGAATGTAGTATCGAATTTTCAAAAGTAATTAAAGTAGTTTTTAACGATAACGTTTGCGGTTACTGATAAATCTAAAATAGATGCAAAAAAGACGCAAGGAAATTTGATTTTTCTTTGCGTCCTTATGTTAAATTAGGAAATTTTAAAAACAGAAATTGCTAAAGGAGCGAGAATAATTTCAGCTGAAAATTCTCTTCCATTCCATGGTGTTGCTTCTATTTTTATTGGTTTTGAGTTACTAACTCCGCTTCCATTATATTCTTCATTGTCAGAATTGAAAATCTCAGTTAGTTTTCCTTTTTTAGGAAGACCAATGCGATAATTATCATGAACAACAGGTGTCATATTACATACTACTATCAAATTTTCTTTTTCTTTATTTCCTTTACGAATATAAGCTAAAACTGAATTTTCATTATCTGAATAATTGATCCATTCAAAACCTTCAGCTGAAAATTGTTTTTCATATAATGCAGGATAACTTTTATACAATGTATTCAAATCGGTAATACATTTTTTGATTCCATCGTGGAAACCATATTGCAATAAATGCCAGTCTAAACTTCCTTCAAAATTCCATTCAGATGTTTGCCCAAATTCACTACCCATAAACAATAATTTTGCTCCTGGATGTGTGAACATATATCCGTAAAGTAATCGAAGATTTGCAAAACGTTGCCATTCATCACCTGGCATTCTACCTTGAATGGAATGTTTTCCATAAACCACTTCATCATGAGAAAGTGGTAACATAAAATTCTCTGTAAACGCATAAGTCATAGAAAAAGTTATGTCGTTTTGATGGTATTTTCGATAAACAGATTCTTTAGAAAAATATTGCAAAGTATCGTGCATCCAACCCATCATCCATTTCATTCCGAAACCTAAACCACCTAGGAAGGTTGGTCGCGAAACCATTGGAAAACTAGTACTTTCTTCAGCAATAGTTTGAACATCTGGAAAGTTTGCATAAACAGCTTCATTAAAATCAATTAAAAAACTGATGGTATCTAAGTTTTCTCTACCTCCAAAAATGTTGGGTTCCCACTCGCCTTCTTTTCTAGAATAATCTAAATATAACATTGAAGCAACGGCATCTACTCGAAGTCCGTCGACATGATATTGTTTTAGCCAAAAAATAGCATTACTTATCAAGAAGGAACGTACTTCATTTCGTCCATAATTAAAAACTAAACTTTTCCAATCTGGATGATAGCCTTTTCTTCTGTCTGGATGTTCGTATAAGTTGGAACCGTCGAAAAATCCTAATCCATGAGCATCATCTGGAAAATGTGATGGCACCCAATCCAAGATTACTCCTATTCCTGCTTGGTGCAATTTATCTACCAAAAGCATAAAATCTTGAGGTTTTCCGAAACGTGATGTTGGCGCAAAATAACCTACCAATTGATAACCCCAAGATGGATCGTAAGGATATTCCATAATTGGCATAAATTCAACGTGTGTAAAACCAGTTTCTTTTACATAAGAAACAAGTTGGTCTGCCAATTCAATATAAGTCAAAAACTTACCATCAGAATTGCGTTTCCATGAACCTAAATGTACTTCGTATACCGAAAATGGTTTGTCTAATCCGTTTTTCTCTTTTCGAATTTCCATCCATTTGGAATCTTTCCATTTGTAATCCAAATCCCAAATTACAGATGCGGTGTGCGGTGGATGTTCACAGTATAAAGCAAATGGATCTGCTTTTTCAGTGATTAAGCCTCCATTGTTGGATTGTATTTTATATTTATAGGTAGTTCCTTTATCAATTCCAGGAATGAAACCTTCCCAAATTCCGGATTCGTCCCAACGAACGTTTAGTTGATGCTCGCCTTGCACCCAAAAATTAAAATCACCCACAACAGAAACCGAGCGAGCTGATGGTGCCCAAACGGCAAAATAAACGCCTTTAACTCCATCTAATTCAATAAGATGCGCTCCTAATTTTTCGTATAGTTGAAAATGTTTTCCTGCTTTGAATAAATCGATGTCGAAATCAGTAAATAAGGAATGTGGTTGTACTTGGTTCATTTTTATTGTTTGTATTTTTTATTGATTCCTAAAAGAATTTTAAAAATTTTTAAAGTTCATAAATTATTAATAACCCATTATGGTTTGTATACCTCGCAATGGAATTACTGCCCAACGTGGACGAGAATTTAGTTCATAACCCAACTCATAAACTGCTTTTTCAAGGATACAATATTTTAGTAAAAAGTTGATTTCGTGACTGTAACCAATGTTTAAATTTCCAGATTGAGCTTTTTCGATATAGGTTTCTAAGAAAGCTCCGACTAGGTATTTGAATAATAATTCGCCAGCTTTGAACAATTCTTCTTGCTCAAATGGGTATTTATCGGCGTTGTTGAAAATGGTTGCGTAAATAGCGTAATGAAAAGAACGGAACATTCCGGCAACGTCTTTTAATGGAGGTTGTTTTACTTTTCTATCACGGATTGTGCTTTCTGGTTCGCCTTCAAAATCAAGTAGATAGAAATCATCACCATTTACTAAAACTTGACCAAGATGAAAATCTCCGTGAATTCTGATGCGCTCCGATTTCATTTTAGTCCAATCAAAATCTACAAAATGTTTACGAATTAGCTTTTTATTTTCAAGAAATTGATGCGCTAAATCGAGTGCCATTCCGTCGAGTTTGTGCAAACTATTTTCTATGATATTCAGTCGATTTTGGAATTGATATAAAAGTCTGTTTTTTAACCAAACGGTATAATCACCGTTGTAAGTAGTTGGTGTAAAAGCAGTTTCGTGAATATCGCTTCCAAGTGCAATGTGCATTTCGGCAGTTCGCAATGCTAAAGTTTGTACTCTTAAAAACAAACTCAAACCAACCCAATCAATAATTTCTGGTGGAATTTCATTGATTTTTAATCGCTTGAACAATTCTACATTTGGAAGTTTGTCAATTTTAATTTTCTTTCTGGAAAGATTATCAAAAACACCATCCATTTGTTCTAACATAAATTTCCAAGCATCGCCTTGATTTGGAACTAATTCTTGCATCAAACCTCAAGTGATATTTCCTTCCGGCAAAGCCAAATTGCTGGCGTATTTTCATAGTGCATTCTTTCTGTCAAGAAACGGCTAATTTCATAATCAGGATTGGTGCTAACATAAATTCTACGGAAAATTTTCAACACAAAAGCATCGTTGTAAATAATCGAAGTATTACTTTGTTCAACACCCATGAATTTGGAAGACTTATATTCCTTATCAACCAAATTTGAGCCTTTATGAAAAATCAATTTTAATCCTTTACTTTCGGTAGATTGTGCAATATTATCAAACAACAACTTTCTGAAATCATCTTGGTGTAAAGCATCAACCAAATAACCATCAATATTTCCAAATTTTGCAGGAGCGATAATGGTATTAGTATCTAGCTCATCAGTAGTCATAAAAGCTACTGGCATAAAATAATGTTGGAAAAACGCTTCTTTAAAATTCACTTCAAGCAAAACACCATAATAGGTATTCTTTTTAGAAGTAATTTTGAAATGATCTACGACTTCAATGTACTTTAAAGTACTCGCTTTTCCTCCATACCACCTTTTGTTGATGATATAGTTTTCTAAAATATCAGACGAAAATATTTTAATGAATTCATCATCTTTGAAAGCATCTTTCCATTCGTTTTTAAATTTGAATGTGGTTGTAAAAGTATCTTGATTGTCGTTTTTCATGACAGTAAATTTATCATTAATAATTACTTCTGAATTTTAAATAAGTGAAAAGGTAAAACCGGATGCAACTCAACAAAATTCCATTCTTTATCCCAATTATAGCTGTTTCCTGTAATCAAATCTATAACTGTAATAGATTGTCCTTCATGAATTCCTAAAGATTTTAATGGCAATTTAATCCAAGCTTGTTTAGCATAATAAGCATCTAAACTTGCAATCATTAAGGTTTCATTTTCTTTATCATCGTCAAATTTGTAATAGGCAATAACTTGTTCGTTATCAGTATCACAGAATTCAATATTATTGGTTTGTTGTAGTGAAGATTGCTCTTTTCTAATTTGGTTAATTTTAGAAATTAGCATAGTGATTTTATTTTCTTTTTGCCAATCCCAAAGACGAATTTGGTATTTTTCACTATCCATATATTCTTCTTTTCCCGGAATTGCATCTGAAACCATATATTCAAATATTGGTCCGTAAATCCCAACAGATGAAGACAATGTAGCTGCTAAAAAATATTTTTGCAAGTGCGTACTTTCATTTGCACCTTGTAATGGAAACGGATTGATATCTGGAGTATTTGGCCAAAAATTTGGACGGAAGAATTCCTTTTGATTGGTTTGAGTTAATTCTGTCAAATACTCTTGCAACTCAGCTTTGGTATTTCGCCAAGTGTAATAGGAATACGATTGAGTGAAACCTTGTTTAGCTAATTCATGCATTATTTTTGGACGCGTGAAAGCTTCTGCTAAAAACAATACATCTGGATGTTTCTTCTTTACTTCTGCAATAAGCCAACCCCAAAAATAAAATGGTTTAGTGTGTGGATTATCAACTCTGAAAACTCTAATTCCACATTCTTCAACCCAAAATAAAGCACAATCTAATAACTCTTTCCAAAGGTTTTTCCAGTCGTCACTTTCAAAGTAAATTGGAAGGATATCTTGGTATTTTTTTGGTGGATTTTCGGCATATTGTACGGTTCCATCAGGACGCCATTTAAACCATTGCGGAAATTCTTTCACATAAGGATGATCTGGTGCAGCTTGAAGCGCAAAGTCCATTGCGATTTCAATATCTAATGATTTTGCTTTTTTAACTAATGATTTGAAATCATCTATAGTTCCTAATTCAGGGTGAATTGATTTATGACCACCATATTGCGAACCAATTCCCCAAGGCGAACCAACATCTCCTGGTTGAGCGTCAGTTGCATTATTTTTTCCTTTACGATTTACTTCTCCAATTGGATGAACTGGTGGAAAATACAAAGTATCAAATCCCATTTTAGCAACTTTAGGCAAAATCTGCTCACAATCTTTAAAAGTTCCGTGTTTACCTTCTTCTTTTGAAGCAGAACGTGGAAAAAATTCATACCAAGTACTGAATAATGCCTTTTGTCTATCAACATAAACTCTTAATTCTTGAGTTTGATTTGCTAAAAATTTAGTTGGATTTTCTTTGAAGATAGTTTTTAATTTATCAGAAACTGCTTCAATGATAGCTTTGTCATAATTAGCTTCATTTGAGAATAAATCAACAACTTCATTTAAATATTTTTTATCCGAAGCTGAAACTTTAGACAATATAGGTTTTATGTACTCTACTCCTTCTAATAATTCTGATTTAACATGCTGATTATCTTTGATTTTTTTACCAATTCCGTATTGCCAATTTAAAGCATAATCAATCCAAGCTTCAACAAAATAAGAATAGTAACCTTGTTTTTCAACTGAAAAAGTAGCTTCAAAAGCATCATTTGGCAAAGCATTCATTCTGACTTCTGACCATTTTTTGTCCTTTTCATATTTATATTGAACAACCGCTTCCATTACATCATGTCCATCTGAAATAATATCAGCAGTTACAGTAACTTTTTGTCCAACAATTCTTTTTATAAAAAATGCCCCATTGTCTAATTGAGGCAATACATTTTCAATTATTACGCGTTTTTGATTTAACATTTTCAGATTAATTTATTGATGTCTAAATTTAAGAAAAAAAGATAAAATAAAGTAACTTGCATTAAAATTTATTGAAATGTCAAAAAATAAAGAAATACAAGCCCAAACATTGAAAATTCCGAAGGTAATATTGATAACCGCTAAATTATTTGTGGCAATTTCACCAAAATTAGCTACAAAGTTTACTGCAAAATTATTTACCACACCAATAAAACATAAAATTCCGAAACGCGAATTTCATATGGATAAAGAAAGTGTTCAAGAAAAAGTTTTCGTTCCTTCCATAAATAAAGAAATTGTAGTTTATCATTATGGAAAAAGTGAAAAGAAAATTTTATTAGTTCACGGTTGGTCTGGCAGAGGAACTCAATTAGTTAAGATTGCAGATGATTTATTGAATTTGGGGTATTCGACAATTAGTTTTGATGCACCAGCACATGGAAAATCCAAAGGGAATTCATCAATAATGATTGAATTTATTGCTTCTATTTTAGAATTGGAAAAACAATTTGGACCATTTGAATTTGCGATTGGTCATTCACTTGGAGGAATGTCTATTTTAAATGCCATTAGAGAAAAACTGAAATTAAGAAAAGTAGTTATTATTGGAAGCGGAGATATTATTCAAGACATAATTGATGATTTTATTAAGAAGTTGGAATTAAATCCTGAAATTGGAATTAAATTAAGAGAGCATTTTGAAAAAAAGTATGGAGTTGAAATGAATTATTATTCAGCTTCAAATGCAGCAAAAGAAGTTTTAATTCCTGTTTTAATAATTCATGATGAAAATGATGTTGATGTAAATGTTAAAGCAGCTTATAACATTAAAGAAAACTTGAATATTTCAGAATTGATGATTACCAAAAACTTAGGTCATCGAAAAATTTTGGGAAACACAGAAGTAATAAAGCGAATTGTTGAATTTATAAAAAAATAATTATGGAGTTATTTGAGAACACAAACGATTGGGCTGAGAAATTACAACCGCTAATTGATAAATATAAAGGTAAAAAGCATCCTTTAGATTATGAAAATCTATATCAATTAATGGTAGCCGTTATTTTATCTGCTCAAGATTCAGATGCAAATATTAATAAAATTGCACCTGCTTTTTTTTCAGAATTTCCAAATTTGGAAGCATTATCAACTGCAACAATTGAAGATTTATTACCTTATGTAAGCAAAGTTAGAAACTTCAATACCAAATCAAGTTGGTTAATTGAAATTGCTCAAACATTAAAGAGCAATAAAAATATTCCAACTAATCTTAACGATTTAACTGCCTTAAAAGGAATTGGAAGAAAATCCGCAAATGTGATTATGCGAGAAATGAAAGTTACATCTGAAGGCATAATTGTAGATTTACATGTTATAAGAGTTGTACCAAGAATTGGTCTTTGTGAGGAAGCTAAAGATGGTAACAAAGTTGAAAAACAGTTAATGCAATTACTACCAAAGGAAATTTGGGGCGAAATTGGAATGGCAATTTCATTTTTAGGAAGAGAAACTTGTCGTCCGACTAATCCTAAATGTTCAGAATGTGCTATTCAAAATAATTGTCAATATTCATTAAAAACAATTTAAAAAAATAAATATGAAAGCAATTCCACTATATTCTTTAGTTATTATTCCAACTATAGGACAACAAAATTTAATAAAATCATTTAAAAATCCTTAAAAGATATTATTGGTTGGTTTGGATGTGCAAATTCTGATGCGCATATTACATAATAAATCTTGAAAACGAATTGACATTAGGGCTTTACATAAACCAAATAAGAGATTTTTGTAAAACTATCATTCCTCAAAAAGTTAGATTTGATTCTTTAGATTCTTTTAGTCACCATACCTTTTTTATTTCACCAGATGAAAAATCGCAACTATATCTTAACAATATTATTATTGATATGCATAAATCAATAGGTTTTGATATTAAAAATACTCATGCTCACATGACTGTAGCTAGAGGGTTAGATTCTGAAAAAATAAAAAAAGTTCAAGAACAATTTAATACTAAGAAATTAATTTTGAATTTATTTGTGATTCTATTCATGTTAGAAAATTCAATGAGAAAACAAAACAATATTCAGATATTATAGAAACAATCTATTTTGATAAATAATAGAGTGTATTTTTTATAAACTTGATATAAACAAAAAACCCTATCCTTTATGGATAGGGTTTTTAAAAAAGAAGGCGGCGACATACTCTCCCACAGTTATGCAGTACCATCTGCGCAATCGGGCTTAACTTCTCTGTTCGGAATGGGAAGAGGTGAGCCCCGA
>LNDX01000041.1 GCA_001464475.1 Flavobacteriaceae bacterium Ga0077528
TGCTTTTTTTGCGGGTGCCACTATAAACTCCTTTGAGACTTAATATTTTTATGTTAAAATTATGTAGTAACTAATTATAACACAAAAAATGGAAAAATTATCCAAAAATTATTATCCACGGATCACAAGATTCTCTAGACAAAGATGCATATGTTCTTTTAGATTCACCAATGGATAAAAAAGCAGCTAAATCTATTTGTGATTCCTATAAAGAAATTAATGCTAACCTTATTTATATTGAAAATAACAAAGTATCATGGGTTTACAAAGGAACGACTGATGAAGTTCAAAACTCTATTCTTGCTACATTTCCCCTTCATAAAGAAAATGAAGAATTTGATTGCCCAATTCTTGAAAAAACAGAAAGATTTCACGGCTTTAAAACAATAAGAACCATAAGAGGTCTGCTATCAACTGCATCTAGAACACAATATAGAGAAATAGTCAAAAAAGCGATGGTTGCACCAACAATTGAAGAAAAACTTGCATGCCTTGAAATGATGAAAATTCAAGATATAACTGATTTTGGTAAAAATGATAAAATAGAATCTTTAAAGTTCTATGCATTTCAACTGGGACAAACCCTTTCTCTTATTAAAGATAATGAAGAGCTTTTTACAAAATCTCAGGTTGCAAATAAATATCCTAAACTTGAAGTTTTCTTGTATAGAAAAGAAACACAAGATATTTCAGGTATTGATGAAATGATGCAAGACTTTATTAAGTTTTGTAAAGAAATGTTTATCAAAACACCAGTTCCCTTCCAGGCAGTATATCAATACCAAAATGGAAAACTTGAACATCTGGACCTTAAAAATGAGACTATGCAAAAAGATGTTGTTGTTTTTGACTTAGATGGAACACTTTTCGATGAAACACATAGAGCACATTTGAGAATTGATAAAAAATGGGACGAATACTTCTCTATGGTAGACCTTGACCCACTAATACCAATTACAGCAGAAATTATTAAAGAAAAAAAAGAGCAAGGCTTTGAAATATGGATGATGTCAGGAAGACACATAAGTTGTTCAGATAAAACAAAAGAAGCATTAAGAATTAATGAGATCCCTTATGACAACCTCAAGCTGAGAGGTCAAAACAACTTTGTGCCTGATTATGTTATCAAACCTTCTTGGTGTGAAAAATTAATTGGACTAAAAAGAATACACTCAGTATATGACGATCAAGACAGAGTTTTAGATGGCTTTAAAAACAAAGGCTTGAATGCCATTGATATTAAACCAATAATTGCTGAGAGCATTTCAAAGAAAAATAAGCCTAATTAAAAAAAATTTCATAAATGTGACTTAATTGACAATTCTTGTGATTTTCAATAGTATTCGTATATTCAAAGACAAGGACACTATCATGAAAAAATTTGTTACTGCTCTAATTTTAGCTGCTTGCACCTTATCAGTGCAAGCTCAGTCTGACATTAAAACTACTATCATGGATCTATCTGCACAATCCAGTTCCATTGGTAGCTGTATTGCACACCAACATTACCTGCAAACAAGCCAGTCTGAATTTCCTGCATCAAAAGACTTCAACAGAGAAAATGTAGGTGCTGTAGAAACATGCAATATTGATGTCGCAATGATTAATCTTGAAACAACTAAATTACTTCTTGTTGGGGTTGTTTCAAAAGAAAATCAAGCATCTATAAATGACTTTTTAGATAACTCAAGGAAAATAGGTTATTGTGATAGAATTATGACAATAGAAAACACATTCAAAACATCTGAAAATATTTCTAAAATGGAATATTTCAACTCAGCAGTTGAAAAAGGCGTACTTTCATATCTTGAAATTTCAGCACAATCTCAAATCAACGATAAGTGCTCAGAGGTTTTTTCAGAACAAAGAAAACTGTTTGCAACAATTAGAGAAATGTGATAAAATCTCCCATAACCAATAAAGCACCTTTTTATAGGTGCTTTTTAATTCGGAGCTACATATGGATATACAAAAATTATCAAAAATCAGTGGACTTAAACCATCAGAAGAAAACATAGAAAAACTTAAAACAAGTTTGGCTGGAGTTTTTGAAATGATGGAATCAATTGAAAAGATGCCCACAAATCATAAAGAAAACGAAAACAATTCAATAACTTTATTTGAAAATGTTCCTTCAGCTATGATTTCAAAGAATGAACCACACATTGGTATTCATATTGAAGATGGATTCTTTCTGGCTCCTAAAGTAATTCAAAAAAACAATTAAGGAAAAAATAATATGTTAGAGAAAAAACATAAAGAGGCGATTTCTGTTAAGTCATTCTATTCTGATAAATTAAATGAAAAAGCAACTAAAATCAGAAAGCATATTTCTGAAGGCGACAGTAGTGTTTGGCACTTTGAAAAGACAATTGAAAAATCTACTGAACAAGCAGCATTACTTGATGCAACTCCAATTGATAAGAGGGTATCAATGCCACTTTGGGGATTGGATTATGGAGTTAAAGATTTATTCTCAATGAAGGGTTTACCATGCACAGCAGGCAGTAAATTTTTACAAAACTATATTGCACCATACAATGCAGATGTGATTGATAGAATTGCCGCAAAAGGTGCATTGGCTATGGGTAGGACATCTATGGATGAATTCGCTATGGGTTCATTTACAAACACATCGTTCTTAGGTAGAACATCAATTCCTGGATTTCAAGATTATACTGCTGGTGGAAGCTCTGGTGGCAGTGCTGGAGCATTAAGAGCAGAACTCTTTGATTTTACAATAGGTTCAGACACTGGTGGCTCTGTCAGACAACCAGCAGCCTTTTGTTCACTTGTAGGATATAAGCCTAGCTATGGTGCTTTCTCCCGCTATGGTATGATTGCATATGCATCATCACTAGACCAAGCTGGATTCTTGACACATACAACTCAAGACATGAAGTATTTGATTGATTCAATTGATACAAACAAAGATCTTAAAGACCCAACCACAACAGGATTTACAAAGAATTATCAATCTAAAAAAATATCAGATATGACTGTTGGTATTTTTCCAGAGATCTTTGCATCTGATGCAATCTCTAAAGAAGTTAAAGAAGCATATCAAACAAAGATTGGTCAATTTAAAGATCTTGGAATTGAATGCAAAGAAGTATCCATTGGGTTACTTAAAGACTGTGCAAGCATATACTATATTATTGCATGTGCAGAAGCTTCATCAAACTTGGCACGTTATCAAGGTGTATTTTTTGGTCAATCACTCATTGAAAATCAATCCGTTTCTAATGAGAAAGATTATTGGGATATGGTTGCAAAACATAGAAGTGAATACTTGGGACTTGAAGCACAGAAGAGAATCATACTAGGTTCTTATGTGCTGTCATCTGAAAAGTTTGATGCAATCTATAAGAAAGCAATCAACAAAAGAAATGAACTCAGACAACAAATCTCTGATGCATTCAACACAGTAGATTACTTGTGCTTGCCAACCTTTCCTACAAAAGCTCCAGCATGGGATGAAATTTCAAAAATGACTACCCAACAAATTTATATGGCTGACTATTTAACTGTTGGATTTAGCTTGGCTGGTGTTCCTGCAATGAGTGTCCCAATTCATAAAGGAGCATTTGATATCAATAAAACAATTGGTATGCAGTATGTTGGTAAAAAAATGCAAGACTATCAAATGATTTGTGATATAAATGAGATTGAAATGAGCATGTAAATTGTATAACATATTGAACAAAATACGGATAAATGACTAATATATTGAGCAAAAATAGTAAAATGATAAATATGATTATCAAATTAAAATATACAGAGGTTTAAATGAGAAAAAAATACGGTAAATATTATGTAACTATAGGTCTTGAAATTCACATAGCATTAAAGACCAAAGAAAAACTATTTAGTACAAACGAGAACAGCTTTTCTAATCAAAACTTAGCACTCATTGATATGGCTTTGCCTGGAGCACTTCCTGTTTTATCTAAAGAGGCGGTTGAACTAGCCGTTCTATTTGGTATTGCAACACACTCAAGAATTAACACAACAAGTGAATTTGAGAGAAAACATTATTTTTATCCAGACCTTTCTCTTGGATACCAAATCACACAACAAAACAATCCCATATTGGGAAGTGCTTTGATTGAGGTATTTGTTCCAGAAGAAAACATTTTTAAAGTAGTAGAGATAGAGCATTCACATCTGGAATGTGATGCAGCAAAAAGCCTGCATGATATGCACAGAACATTTACAGCGATAGATTTATCAAGGAGTGGTACAGCACTTGTAGAGAGTGTTACAAAGCCATGCATACATACACCACAACAAGCTAAAGCCTATGTAAAACAGATTCACAACATTGTGCAGTCTTTGGATATCTGTGATGGTAAACTTGAAGAAGGATCTTTCAGAGTTGATGCCAGCATATCAATTAATGAAAGAGATGATAAACTAGGCACAAGAGTTGAACTGAAAAACATTTCTTCATTCTCATTTTTGGAGCAAGCTCTTGAATATGAAATCAAAAGACAGATAGACTTAGCATCTTCTGGTGGACTTGTTAAAATGCAGACAAGACTATGGGATGAGAAAGATATGGAAACAAAAGAAATGCGCGACAAAGAAAGCGTGCAAGACTACAAATACATGCTTGACCCAGATATACCACAACTTGTTATTGATGAACACTTCATCCATGATGTGCGTCAAAAATTTTTCTCAAATTATGTTGGTCTTTACCAGTTTTGGACAACAATGGTTGAAAAATATAACATCGTATTAAAAAACGATTTACTTATAGACTTGCTTAAGTCTTCGTCAAAATCTATTTTTACTAAAATTTATCAAGATTATAAAAATATTGAATTAAACGAAAAAATAATGAAAGCTGCTTTCTTCTGGATTCCAGATGTAATATCAAAATTAGAACAAGATGAAGAAAAAACTGTGTCACTAATTAGAGCAATCAACGTTAAAGATCTTGTTCAATTTATCAACACAAACATAGAGGCAAAAGAATTCAAAGATGCATTTGCAAAAATGATTGAAAATGAAAAATTCAATTATGCTGAATTTATGCCTCAAGAAGATGATTTAGAATATGCAAAAGATTTGGTATCTAGAACTATTGCACAATTCATCACTCAAGCATATGATGAAAAAACACCGAGAAGTAAAAGAATGCAATTCATTACAGGTCAGTGTATTAAACTCATGAAGTCTGAAAATCTTAAAGACAAAAAAACCAAACCATCTACTATTTCTGAAATCGTAGACACACTAATTAATTAAAGGAAACATATTATGCTAGGAGCAATTATTGGGGATACTATAGGAAGCGTTTATGAACGTATTCCTAAATTGCAATCATCTAGAAAGACACCAACACCAACCGATGATTCATTTTTAACATGTGCATGTCATGAGTGGATTCATTCATTTAAAAATACAAACCTTTCTTTATTGTTGCATGATAAAGATTTGCAAGAGGAACTCTTTGAGAGAGGTATCAAACATCTCAAAACATGGGGCAAAAAATATGAAAAACACGGCTTTAGTCGTGGCTTTGTAGCATGGGTTAATCAAGAGAATTATGAGCAAACACAAAGACATACAAACGGTTGTATAATGAGACAATCTCCTATAGCAGCATTTTGTTTTGATAAAAATTACTCTCTTGAAATTGCTGAAAAAATTAGTAAAATATTTTGCTCAATAACGCACAATCATCCTGACTCAATAAAGAGTGCTCAACTACATACTCAACTTATCTATAGATGTCTTGAAAAATCTATAACTCAAGAAAACCTTAAGAGCTATATAGAAAATAATTTTGGAGAACCAAAGACTATTGATCATTGGTCCAATGTCGATGAATTTATTTGGGATGCAAAAACAAGTTTTGAAATAGCACTGTCTTGCATATATTATTCAAACAGTTTTGAACGAACAATTCAAAACTGTATTGATTGTACTGGTGATACTGATACATATGCTGCAATCTCAGGACCAGTAGCTCAAAGTGTTTGGGGAATAGAACAGTCTACAATTGACAACAATAAGCAATATGCTTCTCAATTTCCTGACATTTTAAAGATATTTCCTCAGTTAAAAATTGATAAAAGTTTAAATAATAAGTTTAAATAAAAAAAGTGACCTTTAGGTCACTTTTTTAATGCATTATCTTGATATATATTGCTATTATATCTAGCCTGCAAAGCTCTACACTTTGGGTAGTAGTACCCGAATTAACAACCCCGCATTTCTGATTTTCGGTAGCGAATCACCTCTTTCTTAATTCTATTATTAATAGATTTTTTTGTCAACATAAAGCAACAATTCAATACTTAGTTGACTTTTACAACTAAGTAAATTATAATATCCATATTGTTTGGAGATTATTATGAAAAAGTTTGGAATTATTGCAGGTGCTGGCTCTATCGCTGGAGTTTATGCTTACAAAGCTATTATTGAATACTTTTCTACATCTGGCGTTTTAAAAGATGCTGACTTTCCATATCTTAAAATAATCAACTACCCCTTCAAAAGTATGGATAACACTGGTGTTCAATCCAAAGCTATTCTCAATTCTGAAATCCAGACATTTATGCAAGATGTAGAGGATTGTGATTATATTTTTATCCTTTGCAATTCAATTCATTCTTTTATTACTGAATCAATGACAAGTGAACAAAAAAATAAACTCATCAGTCTTCCTTCATTAATTCAAAATAAATCTGAATATGATACCAATAAAAAAACCTTGGTTATTTCTTCACAAACAAGTAAGGAAGAAAAACTATTTAATTTTCTTGGCGATAATATTTCTTATTTGGATGAAGAAATGCAATCATATATGAACAAATTTGTTCAAGAAACTATAGAAGGTAAAACAAATACAACATTTCAAAGATACTTATCTCAATTCATTGAGTTAAATAATTTTGAGCAAATTATTTTAGGTTGTACAGATCTTTACATTCAAGCAGAATCATTTGTGTTTGAAGATTGCACAACAATCAACCCACTTAATTACTTGGCTAAATTTATATATGAAGAAAATCAAAAATCAAATTTAAACAAAACAAAAGAGAAACAAGATTTCATAACTTTTATGGAAAAAATATTCCCTAGTTATTTATTTTCTTACGACAAGGAGCTTGGATAATGCAAGTATACAACACACAAATTGAAAACAAGCAATTTACTAAAATTCTGGGTAAAATCAGAAGTTTTAGAAAATTTAACACAAGCACATACATTGCAGCAAAAGCAACTGTTATAAACGATTACTTTGCAAATAATGGACTTAACACAGCAGTCGTTGCTGTTAGTGGTGGCATTGACAGCGCATGTGTTCTTGCTCTAATTAAATATGCAAGCACTCTGTCAAATAGTCCTATTGCAAACATAGTTCCTGTCACCCTTCCACTACTTAATAGAGTTGGTGCTACAAACCAGTCTGAAAGTATCGCAAAAGCAAGGCAATTATGTGAATCTCAAGGTTTGGAATTGAGAGTTATGCAAATTGGTGAAGGATTTGACTCAATCAGCACTGAAGTTGTTGCCAATATCGGTAAGTCCAACATTAAAACAGATCCTTGGGCATTGGGACAACTCACAGCATATGCCAGAACACCTTATTTATACTATACAACAAGTGTACTCACATCTGAGGGTAAAAAAGCAATTATTGTAGGAACAACAAACAGAGATGAAGGTGCATACTTGGGATATGTTGGTAAGGCTTCTGATGCAATGGTTGATATTCAAATAATCTCAGATATACATAAGAGTGAAGTTTTTAAGGTTTCTAAGGCATTAGGTGTTCCACAGAGTATTCTTGAAGCAACTCCAAGTGGTGACATGTATGACTCAAGAAATGATGAAGAAGTCTTCGGTGCATCATATGATTTTGTTGAAATTTATATTAACTATTTGAACATGAGTGAGCCAACACAAGAATATCTTATCTCTATTATGGATGAAGATGAAAAAGAAATGTTTTTTAAAATGAAAGACAACATTGAAAATCTTCATAACTACAACAGACACAAATATTTCAGTGGTTCACAAGCTGTTCATTTGGATGTCATGAGAAGCTCTGTTAAAGGAGGCTGGATTGATATGGTTCACACAACACCTCATAAAGTTAACCCTGAAGAACTTAACAAGCCTATATTCACAAACAGATTCTCAGGATTTGTTGATACACCTCCAACAATTAAGGTTGACTTGAGCCAATCCCTTGTTGATAAAAATGTATACACACATGAAAGTCACAAAATACATTTCATTGAAAAAATGATTGATAAATCAAGTGCATCTAAAATTGTATCTTGGTTTGATGAAAACTTAAACCATGCTCAGAGTACAGATAAATTTGGTTCTAAAGTTAATAACTCAAAATCAGATATTAGTGCATCAGCAGGACAAAATAGACTAAGCTTTTATGATGAAGCATTGGCAAAATCATTGTTTGAAAAAATAAGTATTCAGTCAAAAGTAGAAAACCTTATATTGAAGCATGAGGATGATAGATTTCATTTCACAAATTTTGGTGAATCAAAAGTATTCAGACTTATTGGTGTTAACCCTATGTTTCGTGTTATACAATACAACGAAGGAGACTTTCTTGTTCCACATTATGATGATGCTTGGGTTAAAAACAAATTTCAAAGAAGTTTAAAAACACTTATTATTGGAGTTGATACAGATTGTTGCATTGGTGGTGAAACACAATTTATTCAAGACTCACAAAACACAATTTCTTATAAGGAAAGAAACTTTTCAGATAAAGAAAAGTTAAACACTGAAGTATTCAAGTCTATTAAGCTTGGAGCAGGAGAAGCACTCATTTTTGATCACAGAATCTTACACCAAGGTAACAATGTAATTTCAGGCAAGAAAACCATTATAAGAACTGAGTTGATTTATGAATCTTGCGATTTTTTGAAAGAATAAAATGCTACAAATAGAAGTTAACAATATTTTAGAAGACCCAATATATTCTGGTGCATATAAAGCAGGAGTAGAATACACCCAACTTGTAAAATCAGGATGGTTAAATACTGGTGTTGGTAAGTCACAAAGAGAAAGATCCTTAAAACTTAAAACTATCAACATAGATGAATCTGTTATTGAAAATTCAATTAAAGAACAAATCTCACCAACCATTCTTTTTACAACAGGCTCTTATGCACCAATGCACATAGGACACATTCACTCAATAGTTAAGTCCTATGAATATGCACAATCAAATGGGATGTCTGTTATTAAAATAATAATCAGCCCATCACATGATAGCTATGTGACTAACAAAAACAAATCAACAAAACCTTATACTCTTAACAGTAGACTTAATATGATTTCAGAAACCATTGATTCATATTTTGAAGCTCATTCTGATAAGGAGCATATCAAAAAACTTATTCATATTGATCTTTATGAATCAAAAATGAATGAAATACCCATTAATTTTTCTGATGTTTTAATATACATTCAATCTCAAATAAAATCTCAGATTGGTATACAAGAAGAAAAGATTCAGTATGGATATATTTTTGGGCAAGACAATATGGACTTTGCTAAACCCTTTGAGTATCTAACAGATAGCCAATACCATGCATTCTGTATTGAAAGACAAAATGAATCTAAAAGTTTTGACAAACCAACAAAAGCCAAAAACATTCATTTCATTGAAAACAATAACTATAAATTTGTATCATCTACGAAAATTAGAAAAAGTATAAACATAAAAAAACAATTGAATAAAAATAATAAAGGTCAATACTTTATAAGAGATGATTCATCTTTTATAATTAAAAACTGGGTTGAAAAATATCCAGAGCACAAAGATTTACTTAAAAAATCTTATCAAGAATTTATTCAAGAACTTCAACTTGTCATTCAAAAATATTCAAGCAAGAATCTTGAATTTATTATATCTGACTTAGACACACAAAAAGAAATCATTCAAAGATATGTAGAAAGCGGAATAAAAATTATAAACATTGACTCTTGTACAAATACAATTGAAGGTCAAACACAAATAAACTATTCAAGAGTTTTTGAGGTTGGTGGAATGCAAAAAGTAAACCATGACTTTTCTAGGAGAAACAACTTTAACAATGCAAAAATAGAAAAAAATAAAAACTATTACTTTGCTGATGACGATATATCTTCAGGAAAAACAATGAACATGGTGAAAGCAAAAGTAGAAAAAAACCAATCTAAAGTTATTGGTGTTATTAATTTAACTAAAATTTATTTTGAAGAAAAATATCAAAAACCATACAACTGCTTTGATGTGGTTGATTCAAGAGATTTCCTAATTGGTGCATTTGAGGGTGGTCTATTGTGTAATATAGGTAAACAGACAGCGAGAATGCCGTACATATTCCCTTATATTAATCTTAAGAGCAGAGCAAACATAAACGAAGAGATTGATTTCTCAAAAGACTTGCTAGAAATCAATAAAACATTTTATCAAGAATGTTCATTTATTAAACTAGATGATATTTTTATAGATTATAAAAATTTGTTTCTAAG
>LNDX01000042.1 GCA_001464475.1 Flavobacteriaceae bacterium Ga0077528
GTTTGTTTGTTTTATAAGTTAAGATTCGTTTTATCCTCAATTTAGTTAATAGCTGATTAAGTTATTTCGCTTCACCCATTTTTCTAATTCTACTGCCCAGAAAACAATACTTGATAGTCCTATACAGATAAAAAACTCAATAACGGTCAAAGATTTTGTATGAAAAATGTCCTGTAAGAAAGGAATGTAAATTACTGCCATTTGTAAAGCAAAGGTGAGTAGAACAGCACCAACCAGTTGTTTATTGACAAAAACTCCTTGTTGAAATAGTGATTTTATATCGCTTCTAATAGCCATGGCTTGTCCCATTTGGCTTATACATAATACTGTAAAGACCATAGTTGGCCACTTATCGTTCCCAATATGAATCGCCCATGCTTGTATTGATAAACAAATGGTTGCCATTAATAAACCTACCCAAAAAATATGGAAACATAAACTCTTTGTGAATATGGTTTCATCTGTCCTTCGAGGTGGTCGTTGTAAAATATTTTCTTCAGCAGGTTCAGCTGCATAGGCTAATCCTGGTAGTCCATCTGTTACCAAGTTAATCCATAAAATTTGTATTGGTATAAGTGGAATGGGCATTCCGACAAGTGGTGCTAAAAGGATAATAGAAATTAAACCACCCTTACTCGTAAGTGTATATTTTATAAATTTTCTGATGTTATCATAAATTCTCCTACCTTCTTTTACTGCCTTAATGATGGTAGCAAAATTATCATCCAGTAAAATCATTTGGGCAGCTTCTTTGCTTACATCAGTTCCTGTAATACCCATAGCAACACCAATATCAGCTCTTCGCAAAGCAGGAGCATCATTTACACCGTCTCCCGTCATCGCTACAAAATTATTTTTCTTTTGTAACATTTTTACAATTTCTAATTTTTGCTCAGGCGATACTCGGGCATAAACTTTTATGTATTCAACTTCCTTTTCAAACTCTTCATCAGAATAGCTCTCTAATACTGCACCCGTAATTACTTTATCTGTTTTTTTGTAAATAATACCCGTTTCTAATGCAATTGCGTGAGCTGTTATAGGATGATCACCTGTTATCATTACTGGTGTAATGCCTGCTGAATGGCAATCGGCAATTGCTTGTTTGGCTTCCTCTCTCGGAGGGTCTATCATAGCAACTATGCCAATGAAGTTAAGATTCTGTTCTGTGTTTTGGATGGTACTTTTTTCAGGTAATTTATCCAATATTGAATAAGCGTAAGACAAAACTCGTTTACCTTGTTGTGCAAATGTATTAACGACTTTTAAAATTTCGCAACATTTTAATACCGATTCTACAGCACCTTTTGTAATAGCTATATATTTACCATTGTATTCGTAAACGGTTGTCATTCGTTTTCTTTCAGAGTCAAAGGGTAATTCATTAACTCGTTTATTTTCTCGCCATGATTCGTTGTAGTGCTTTTGTTTTCGGGTGTATGTTACTAAAGCAATTTCTGTTGGATCTCCATTAAATTTATTCAATTCATCTACAGAAACATCATGGTTTAGTTCCATTGCAAACAATAACAACTCTTCTTCTTTGAAGTTTTGATAGGATACTATTTCATTTGGTTGCCAGATGTCAGTAACCGTCATTTTATTTTGGGTAATTGTACCTGTTTTATCTGAACAGATATAGGTAATTGAACCTAAAGTTTCAACCGAAGGAAGTCTGCGAATGAGTGCATTCTTTTTTACCAATCGTTTAGCACCGATGGCCAATGAGATTGTGATAATAGCTGGTAATGCTTCGGGTATTGCTGCAACCGCTACAGAAATTGTTATGAACAGCATCTTTATAGAATCCTCGCCTCTTAGTAAACCCAAAACATACACTATAGCACAAATAATCAATATAATTAAAGATAATCTTTTAGTGAAATTTGCTAGCTTAATTTGAAGAGGAGTTAGATTTTCTTTTTCCTGTAAGAGTGCAGCAATACGTCCTATTTCGGTATTCATTCCCGTTGCGACTACAATGCCTTCGCCTCGGCCATAAGAAACGATGGTGCTTTTGAATGCCATATTACTTCTGTCGCCAATGGGTAGGTTTTCCAAATGGAGTTGATGGGTTTGTTTATCTATGGTATAAGATTCGCCAGTAAGAGAAGATTCTTCTAATTTAAGCGAATGTGTTTCAGTAAGTCGAATGTCTGCAGGAACAATGTCGCCAGTCTCTAAAACAACAATATCACCAATTACTAATTCCGATGTTGCTATTTCAATAAGCTTACCATTCCTTCGAACCAAAGAGTTTAAAGCAGACATCTTTTTTAATGCAGCCATTGCCTTTTCAGCTTTGTATTCTTGAATAAAACCAATGAGTGCATTCATTAATACGATGCTTATTATCAGTACTGCATCCTTGACATCTCCGATTGCGATTGATATTCCGGCTGCAACGAGAAGAATCAATATCATTAAATCTTTAAATTGATTTAACATAAGAATCCAAAAAGGGTTTTTCTTTTTTTCAACTAATTCATTCCTTCCATTTTCAAGCAACCGTTCTTCGGCATCAGATTGATGCAAACCATTTTTGCTTGTGTTAAGCAATTGTTGGGTTTCATGAACAGATAATATGTGATGATTCATTTTGTCTTTTGAATTGGGTTGTTAGCTTTTAGGTTACGCCTGCGCTCAACAGTATATTTAGTGATATAATAAACAAATAATCCCATTACTGAACTAACTATGGTAGAACCAATAATTAAAACATATCCCATTTGGGGTAAATTTTTATACCAATTGTCATAATCAAATTGAATATCAGTTTTAATAAAATAGCTTCCAACTTTATAGCTTATCATCAATAAAAAAGGACTTGTTAAAGGATTAGAAATAAATGCACCTGATATTGCGGCTACTATGTTAAAACGAAAGATTTTGTATAATAGTAGAGATAAAACTGTACTTAACCCAAAGGTTGGGAATACACCCCAAAACGCTCCAATTGCTGCTCCTAATGCAATTTCATGAGCACTCCCTCTTGCATAGTATATTTTTAAAAAGCTAATCTTTGCTTTTCGAAAAATATTTACAACAAAGTTACCTTTAGCCGATTTCATTTGGAATATATCAATACTGGTATTTTAGTGGTATAGGTAAGTTCAGCAGATTTACTCGGCAGAAAAATTGTCTCAAAAAAACTCTTTTCTCTTTTTGTAAACATGATTAAAAGTTCAGGTTTCGATTTAGAAATAAACTGAGAGATTCTGTCTACAAGAGATAATTCCAGATTATTTTTTACAATGTTTAGTTTAATGTTTTTATATTCCTCTGTACTAAATAAACTTTTATTGCGTTCAAATTTATTTTTGTCAAAAATAATAGATGAGTAATGCAATACATCTAAACCGCATTTTACAGTACCCGAAAATTTGGAAACCTTATCTATTTCTTTCTTTAGGTTTTCAAAATCTGATAAGTAAGTTACTTTTTTTAATACTTTAGCACGATAATGACTAGGAATAACCAAAACGGGAGTTTTAGAATTATTTACAATGTAGGATGTATGAGTACCCATTATCTTTCTCAATACACCAGCACCTTGTGTTGCGATACAAATAAAATCCATTTTGTTTTTTTCGGCATATCTTATAATGTCTTTCTCGGTTGAGATAGCAGAGTCAATAACAAACTTAATATTGGCAAACTTATTTTTATCTTCTCCAATTGTTGAATAAACAAACTTTTTAAGCTCAGCAGTAAGTCTTTCTATTTCTTCTTGTATAAATGTTTTATAGAAAATATCACTCCATTTAGTTGGCTTTAAAAAATGTACAGTGTGGTAGAATGTTGCTTCTATTTCATTTGATTGCTTTGCTAGCATTTGAGCAAACCTAATTGCTCCTTTTGAATTTACCGAAAAATCGGTCGTTACTAGTAGTTTCATCTTTATTTTTTTTAAATGTGTGTTTTACTCTTTCTAGTCTTTTCCTATTGGTCAATAATTCTCAGAACTATTGCTCTGCCTATTTCTAATATAAATTACAATATATTTTGTAATAAAATATGTTGCAAAGCTACAGAAACTACTTACTGCTATTGCACCTATAAAAATCGAATAGCCAGCTTCTTTTAAATTTGCAGACCAATTATGCATGTCAAAACGAACATCTGTGTTAAGTAGCAACTCTCCAGTTTCAAAACTTAACAGCATAAACAGTGGACTTGTTAGAGGATTAGAAATTAAACTACCTGTTGCTGCTGCAAAAATATTGAATTTAAAAAACCTATGTAATAGAAGTACCGTTAAAAATCCAAAACCAAATGATGGGAAAACACCTGTAAAAGCTCCCAATGCCGCCCCTGTAGCTATTTCATTTACACTTGAATTTTCCTTTGCCAATTTAATAAATCTTGTCTTGATTCTTTTAGTGAAACTTGTCTTTATTTTTGGTTTATTATTCATCAAAGTTGCAAATTATGAATGTTGTCTGTGTTTTTTACCATTGGCTATAACGTTTGGCAGCTTGCAGAAGTGGCGGATTAAGGAAGCCTAAACTTTCTGTTAAACACTGACTTTGAAAGTACAAAACCAACACTAAATTAAGCCCAAAACCCGCCATTTTTGCAAACTGCTGTTAGCTACAGTAATTTTTCTAATTCTTTATTAACACCATTCTTTTTATCATTATTAATCATGCTTTCATAGGACGTAATTATTCCATTTTTGTCTAAATATAGATTTAATGGATAGCTATTATTATTTAATTTATCTATTTCACTTTGAGCGTCAATAATATGATTAAAGTCAAATTGGTTTTTTGATAAAAACTTATTAACTACTTCTTTACTATTAAATGTCACAGCTAAAAAATTAACTCTATCACCATAATTTTTCTTAATTCTATTTAGTTCAGGTATCTCTTCTATACATGGTTTACAATTTACGAACCAAAGGTTAACCATTGTTGGTTTTCCATTTAATGAATTTAAATTACTTTTATTTCCCGCTAAGTCAATTAGGCTTTCAAAAGGCAATTTTTTCCCTATAAATTTATCTATCTCAGCATAAGGATTTTCTTCTTTTACAGTTGTATTAAATAACTTAATTATTGAATCATTTCTTTCGATTGAAGATAAAATCACTTCTTTTATTTCGCCTCTTTCAGACATTTTTAATTTTGCTTCTTGATATTCTTGTGCCGTAAAAACTTTCCCATTAGGTGCTTGGTAATATGTTTCTTTTTTATTATTACACGAAATTACTAATAATGTAGATGTTATAATTAACGATAATTTTTTCATTTTTAATTTCTATTTGGTTTGTTATTATTGTAGCTAACTAGTATATAAGTCTGACGTTATCATCCTAATACACCCAAATTAGGTATGATTAGCGCTACTTGTTCTAGTTTTACTCTGCTAATATAATAAATAATCCATTATAAAAATCACGTATTTCTACCTAATTTTCACAAAGGTTAAACGTCACTTTTGTACTATTTTTTACTTTTTTGAGTTTTGTTTTCGCTTTGTTCTTGGCATGTTCGATAAAAGATTCATTTTAGCAAAACGCTTACGAACAAACTACGAACCAAACTCCTATAAAATGGCTAGTAATCGTTCAAAATCGTTCATTCTATGTCAAAAGCATTCAAAATCTTACATTTTTGTAAGATTTATTTGTTAGAAGAGTATAAAAAAACCACAAGCCGAAACTCATGGTTTTCAAATTATTGGTTAGGGTTTAGTATTATTTCATTTTTCCTAGAACAAAAGCTACAGCAGCGCCAACACCAGCGCCCATTACAAGATTAACAATGGTGTCAAGACCTAAAAGTTTGTAATCAACAACTTGAGAAGAATACATAAAAAAGTTCATGGAAAGGCCATAAAACAAGCCAATTAATGCACCAGCTTTTAACCCAGTTACAAGATTAGTTATTTCAGCCCATTTTGTAAAAATTAAAGAAATAAAGAAGCCAAAAGTCATGCAACCTAAAAAGATAAATTCAAGCTTTGTGTTTTCATTTTGTGGATAAATGTCTGTAAACAACATTCCATAAAATACCCAACCTAGAAGGAAATCAACAATTCCGCCAACGATTCCTCCGATAATAAAGTTTTTTAAATTCATAATTAAAATAGTTTTATTGGTTAATGGAATAAAAATAGTAAAAATTAAGAATTGTTTAATAGAGTATTGGTTTAATTATTAACCATTTAAGAATAGGAATTGTTTATAATTGAGGATTTTGTTTTCAAAAGAACTCAAAGTAATGAAGGCTTAACTTTGATTGTTTTGTGTGATTGTTTTGTGTGATTGTTTTGTGTGATTGCTTCGCCTGTTCGCTATCGCTCGAGTCCTCCTTTGTCGGAATGACAAAATTGGTCTTTTTTCATTCATTGGGAATCTTACTAGTTATTCACGTATTGTTATTCTTTGTGTGATTGTTTTTGTGATTAGCGAGTGTGATTCCTCCGTTGTCGGAATGACAAAATGGACAATTAATGATAAAATACTATTGATTAAAAGATTACACAAAACGATGATTTAAAAACTCGAAATTTTCATTAAAAGATCTAATAAGGTTTAATTTTTTGTCTCTTTTCCATCCTTTAATTTCTTTTTCTCTTGCTATTGCTTGTTCAACCCAAGTGAATTTTTCATAATATACTAAAAATTCAATGTTGTATTTTGAAGCAAACGTTTTAACTCCTTTTTCTATGTTTTCTTTATGTTCTGTTAAACGTCTTCCTAAATTATTTGTCATTCCTATATAATATGTTGACCTATGTTTATTTGTAATTATGTAAACATAGAAAGTGAGGTGTCCTTCGTTATATTCAATCATTGTGTTGTTCATGGTCATGCTTTTTTTGTCATTCTGAGGCACGAAGAATCTCAATAGAAACTCAAGTTTGCTTTTCTTTGTTTTGTTGACCTGTATGTTTTTCTATTGTGATTGCTTCGCCTGTTCGCTATCGCTCGAGTCCTCCTTTGTCGGAATGACAAAAATAGTGTTTTTTGTCATTCGTAGGTATCTTATGAGTTATTCGAGTATTGTTATTCTTTATGTGATTGTTTTTGTGATTAGCGAGTTAAAAGCTACTCGAATTCGCTTGGTATGACATTATAGTTTTCTTTTTTGTCATTCTGAGTCACGAAGAATCTCATTAGAAACTCAAGTATGCTTTTCTTTTTTTATGGGCTTGTGTGATTGTTTTATGTGATTGCTTCGCCTGTTCGCTATCGCTCGAGTCCTCCTTTGTCGGAATGACAAAACTGGTCTTTTTTTCATTCATTGGGAATCTTACTAGTTATTCACGTATTGTTATTCTTTGTGTGATTGTTTTTGTCGAATTCGCTTGGTATGACATTATAGTTTTCTTTTTTGTCATTCTGAGGCACGAAGAATCTCATTAGAAACTCAAGTATGCTTTTCTTTTTTTATGGGCTTGTGTGATTGTTTTATGTGATTCCTCCTTTGTCGGAATGACAAAACTGGTCTTTTTTTCATTCATTGGGAATCTTACTAGTTATTCACGTATTGTTATTCTTTGTGTGATTGTTTTTGTCCGTTGTAGGATTTTTGTTTGTGGATTTGGAAATCAGTTCCGTTCTTTAAGGTTTTAGCTCCAACTCATGCGAATTGTAACCTTTCCATTTTCAATACTTACTTTTCCACCGAATGATTCATTTTCACCTGGATAGATTTCGTAAATTTTGATTTTTTTAAACGATTTTGATTCAGCTTTTTTTAATCTTTTACTTTTCAGAATCCAATTTTCTATTTCCCTTTCATCAGCTTTGAATTGAATTATAAAAGTTCTTGTAAATAGACTTCCTCCTTTTTCGACATTAATGATTTCAGCATTTTTGGGTATTTGTGCTAATCCGCCCCAAAGTAGAGTTGTTTTAATTGCTTCATTTCTTTGCCAAGGAAAAACAACACTTGAGCATAAATCTATGTATAGAAATATTGTGAGTAAAAGAAGGAGTAAACCAAATATTTTAATTGTTTTTTTCAATTGAGAAATTTCATTTAAGTGATTTGAATAATACTGCTAGAGTAATTCTGTTTTATGTGATATATAGTAGCTATTTATGATTAAATAATTACAATTGTATTTCATACAAGAAAACTTCACCTGTTTCTTCATTAACGAAATACATTGAACCTTGGGTAAATCCTTTCTCTTTATATACTTTTTGTCCAACTTTTGGAGCGAACCATTTTGGTGCATCGTTTGGCAAGCTATAATCACCTGTTGCTATTTGCAAATCATTTAATTTTATAAAATCATCAATCCAATTAGTTGGAGCTTTGAAATGTAAAAAGGTAATGTATTCATAACTCCAATGCGATGATTTCCAGTATTGACCATTATAAATTTTGAAGTCGCTTGGAACTTTATGATTAGACCAAAGTTCAAATGACTCATTTGCTACAGATGATTCTTTGCCACATGATATGAAAGTCATCATTAAAAAGAATAGAATTAGAGGTCTAATTTTCATATGTTTTGTCAAAGGTTTTATATAATTTATACAATAAAACAAATCATTCGATTTATCAAAGATACTAATTAAATAAAAAAACACCTTGTTAAAGGTGTTTCTCAATTTATTCCGTTCTATAAATCTTATCGTAAAGATCTTTGTATTTTTCTCTTACTACTTTACGTTTTAGTTTTAGTGTTGGTGTTAGTTCGCCGCCATCGATACTCCAAATGTTGGGTGTTAATTCGAAACGTTTAATCATTTCCCAATTTCCGAATTTCTTATTGATTTCGTTTACTTCTTCTTGAATTCGTGCTATTACTTTTGGGTTTGAGGCAATTTCTTCGTTTAAGTCGCCAATGTCTTCATGGTGGCGTTTTGCCCATTCTCTAAGAAAATCAAAACTTGGTTGTATGAACGCTCCAGGCATTTTTTCGCCATCACCAATCACCATAATTTGTTCTATAAATAACGATTGCTTCATTGCGTTTTCAATCAATTGTGGTGCAATGTATTTTCCTCCAGAAGTCTTGAACATTTCTTTCTTTCTATCGGTAATTTTCAAGAAACCTTGTGCGTCGATTTCGCCAATATCACCAGTATGAAAATAACCATTTATAATTACTTCATCGGTTAGTTGTTGGTCTTTGTAGTAACCCATCATTACGTTTGGTCCTTTGCAAAGGATTTCGCCATCTTCGGCAATTTTTACTTCGACATTATTGATGACTTTACCAACACAACCTACTTTAAATCCGCCATTTCTCATGTCGTTTACAGAGATTACTGGAGAAGTTTCAGTCAAACCATAACCTTCCATTACAGGCATTCCTGCTGCTGCAAAAACTCTGGTTAATCTTGGTTGTAACGCTGCGCTTCCTGAAACCATTACGGTTAGATTGCCACCCAAACCTTCTTGCCATTTGCTGAAAATAAGTTTTCTTGCGATTTTAAGTTGGGTTTCATACCAAAATCCGTTAGCGCCATAAGGTTCGTATTTCAAACCTAAATCAATTGCCCAAAAGAATAGTTTCTTTTTGATACCAGTCAATTCTGCACCTTTAGCGTAGATTTTATCATATACTTTTTCAAGAAGTCTTGGCACAACAGAGAAAACAGTTGGTTTTACTTCTTTAATATTATCTGAAAGTTTTTCAATAGATTCTGCGAAATAAATCGCAACCGAATAGTATTGATAAATGTATAAAATAACACGTTCAAAAATGTGACAAATAGGCAAGAAGCTCAACGCACGGCTTGTTCCTTCATCAAAAGGAATTCTTGGCGAACTATCTAACACATTAGAAACAATATTATTGTGGGAAAGCATTACGCCTTTAGGTTTACCTGTTGTTCCAGAAGTATAAATTATAGTAGCCAATTCTTCTGGTTTGACATTGTTTTTTCGGTCTTCCACAACATCTTGATTGGATGAATCTTCACCTAAAGCCAGCACTTCTTTCCAATTTTTACAACCATTGATTTCATCAAACGAAAAGATATCTTTTAAAAGAGGAACGTTTTTCTTGATGGAAAGCAATTTTTGCAAAACCACATCATCTGACACAAAACAATAGGAAGCTTCCGAGTGGTTTAGAATATATTCATAATCTTCGGCTGCGATGGTTGGATATATTGGAACGGTTTGTGCTCCAGTTTGCATAACTCCAATATCCATAATGTTCCATTCGGTTCTGTTGGACGATGAAATGATGGCAATTTTATCATTTTTCTGAATTCCCATGCGCAATAAAGCACGTGAGATGGCATTTGATTTATCAACATATTCCTGTGTTGAAGTTTTTACCCAAACACCATTGTACTTAGTAACAAGACAATCTGGAACATTATTCTTTTCTAATTGATAATATGGGAAGTCAAACAAACGCGTAATTTGAATCATAGCTGCTAATTTTGATGCAAATTAATTAATTAATTACAGATTAACAATTTATTTTTAAATATCCTTTTTCAATTTAGTAGTTTTGCACAAAATTGTAGTAGCAATAGATGAATAAATTTCCAAGACTTAACGAATATAAAGTGCTGTTTTACAGAATAGGTTTGGCCTATTTGTTTTATATGATGGCTCGAATTTTGTTCTATTTTTATAATCAAAATTTAATTAAAATAGATTCTTTTGTCGCCTTTATAAAATTGTGTTATCACGGCTTAGCATTTGATACAACTACGATTCTCTATGCCAATTCGCTGTTTATAATTTTATCGGTTTTACCTTTACTAATCAACACCAGAAAAGGATTTCAGAAGTTTTTGTTTTACTTATATTTTACAGTCAATCTGATTTTTTACACGGCCAATTTTATTGATTTTATTTACTACAAATACACCTTCAATAGAAGTACAAGAGCATCCTTGGATACGCTTCAAAATGAGAGTAATAAAGGTTCATTGTTCTTAAATTTCTTAGTAAATTATTGGCACGTTTTCTTCCTGTTTTTCTTGATGGCTTTTTTGTGGATTTATTTGTACAAAAAAGTAAAAGTAAAACACCACGAATCAAAACCAAACTTCAAGTATTTCTTGGCTTCTGTATTTAGTTTTTTATTGATTACAGCACTTTGCATTGGAGGCATAAGAGGTGATTTTAGAAAAAGTACACGACCAATTAATTTACTCGATGCCAGTAGGTTTGTAACAGATGCCTCTCAAGCTGATTTTGTTTTAAACACACCTTTTGCCATTATTAGAACTTGGAATACCAATACGTTTAAAAAAGTAAATTTGGTAGATAAGACGACAATAGATTCGTTGCTTGTTCCAATAAAACACTATAAAAACAATCCGAAAACGAAACCTAATGTAGTGATTTTGATTTTGGAGAGTTATGCTAAAGAATACATTAGTGCTTTCAACAAAGACATGAATATTCCAAACTATAGAGGATATTCTCCGTTTGTAGATTCCTTGGCACAACATAGTATGATTTACACAAACGGTTATGCTAATGGTTATAAATCCATCCACGGAATGTCGTCTGTTATTGCCGGAATTCCGTCTTTTAAAGATGCTTTTACGTCTTCACCTTATCCGAAACAAAAGATAGAATCGTTGGTATCAGTTTTGAAAAGTGAAGGTTATGATACTTCGTTTTTTCATGGTGCGCCCAATGGTTCGATGGGATTTTTAGGTTTCGGAAATATACTTGGTTACGATCATTATTATGGTAAAAACGAATACAACAACGACGCCGATTTTGATGGTGTTTGGGGTATTTGGGACGAACCTTTTATGCAGTATTTCAACAAAACGATTTCGAAAAAACAGCAACCGTTTATGGCGACTTTGTTTTCGGTTTCGTCACACGAACCTTACATTGTACCTGATAAATATATTGGTAAATTTCCGAAAGGCGATAATCCTATTCACCAATGTATTGGATACACTGATTATGCTTTGAAACAATTTTTCAATGCTGCTAAAAAGGAAAAATGGTACCAGAATACCATTTTCGTATTGGTTGCAGACCATGATAATTTAATATATTATGATGATTATTTGAAAGATCAAAACTTTCATACCGTTCCGATTTTGTTTTTTAGTCCGAACAAGAAGTATGTTGGTGTAAATAAAGATTGGGCACAACAGATTGATATTTATCCAACATTACTAGATATGATGGGTTATGACAAGCCTTTTAGAAGTTGGGGTAGAAGCTTGATAAGTGAGAAAAAAGTACCACCATTTGTAATGCGTTATTCTTCTGATCATTATCAAATGATGAGTGGCAATTATATTTGTACCTTTGATGGTGAGAAAGCGGTTGGTTTCTATAAAAAGGAAGATAAAGATTTAAAAAACAATTTAATAGGTCAGCGCAATGCCGAAATGAATTTGCTAGAAAAACGTTGCAAAGCTTTCTTACAAGATTATATGGATCGCATTATCGATAAAAAACTGACTTCAAAAGATAAATAACATGAGTACTAAAAAGAAGATACTAATTGCTTTAGTTGTAGTGGTTTTGGGCATTACAGGAAAGTATGTTTATGATAGACATATCAACCATAATTTTATGGAAATCACTGAAGGTAAAGTATATAAAAGTGGTGTGATTCCGCCAGATGAAATTGCTGATTATGTAAAGAAATATAAAATCAAATCTATTGTAGATTTACGTTTTCCAGGAACAGGCGATGATGTAAACAATCCAGAAGTTCCTGCAGAATTGACAGCAGAGAAGGAAGCTGTAGCAAAAATTCCTGGAGTAAATTACTTCAATAATGGTTCCGATCAAGTTCCGAAACAAGAGAATTTGGATTCTTTTTTCAAGATCATGGACAATCAAGATAATTATCCAGTATTGATTCATTGCTATCACGGAATTGGAAGAGCGCAAATGTATTCGGCATTGTACAGAATTGAATACGAAGGATTTTCAAATGAAGAGGCTAGGAGCAAAGCGGCATTTCCGGTTATGTTCAGTTCTTTTGATGATGGAAAGCCTAAAGGCGAATATTTAAAAGCCTACAAAAGCCGCAAACAAAAGGCAACAGAGAATAAATAAAGCAATAGCGATTCGTAAGAGTCGCTTTTTTTATGCCCTGTATAAGTTATTTATCAAGTATTTATTTAAATGTTAATTGTATCGTTTCTCATTTGTTTTGCATTACATTTGTAGTATTAGTTCTACTCGATAGAAATTTTTATTTCTACTTCTACAATTAGTATCAGAAATCAAAATCTGTTTTTTTCTATTTTATAATCTTTAAAAAAGTTTTACTTATCAAATTAAGTGAATTATGTAACTTTTTTATCGTTATCTGTAATTTTCTCACAATAACTAATTACAACTTTGTCAAGTGTGATTTTAAAGTTCTAGAATTGACTTAATACAGCATTTTATGAAGTTATACATTAAGTATATGGTTAGCACTCGATGCAAAATGGTTGTGAAAGAAGAGCTCAAGAGAATAGGACTTCATTTCATTATTGTTGACTTGGGTGAAATTGAAATTATGGAAAACATTTCAATGGAAAAAAGAGAATTGCTCAAAAAAGGATTGCTTGCTTCAGGATTGGAACTAATGGAAGATAAAAAAGCAATCTTAATTGAAAAAATAAAAAATGTAATTATCGAAATGGTTCATTATACAGACGAAGTTCCCAAAGTAAATTATTCAGATTATATCAGTGAAAAACTGAACCATGATTATACCTATTTATCAAATATATTTTCTGAAGTAAAAGGAATTACCATCCAACAGTTTATTATCAATCATAAAATAGAACGTGCAAAAGAATTGATTTTGTATGATGAATTAAATCTTACAGAAATATCGTATATATTGAATTATAGTAGTGTGGCGCATTTATCTAATCAGTTTAAAAAAGTTACAGGATTATCGCCATCACATTTTAAACAACTTAAAGACAAACGAAGATGTCCGATTGATGAAATTTAAAGTATGGAAAACCAAGAAAATCAATATGCGCGTAGTTTAATAGAAGCAAGTTTAGATCCATTAGTGACCATAAATATTGATGGTAAAATTATGGATATGAATCATGCAACAATAAACATAACAGGATTATCGCGTGAGGAGCTTACAGATTCTGATTTCTTCGATTATTTTACCGAACCTCAAAAGGCAAGAGAAGTTTATCAAGAAGTTTTCGCTAATGGTTCGGTAGCCGATTCGCCATTGACACTTCGTCATAAAAAAGGAAAACTTACCGATGTTTTATTTAATGGTTCTATTTATAAAGATGAGTACGAAAAAGTACTTGGAGTTGTTATAGTTGCTAGAGATGTAACCGATCAAAAAATAATTTCAAATCAATTAAATGAAGCAAAGGCATTTGCAGAATTAGCTACAAAAATTGCAGAAGAAGCCCAGATAAAAGCAGAAGGAGCAACACGAATTGCAGTTGACTCAGTAAAAGCTAAGCAGCAGTTTTTGTCTAATATGAGTCATGAAATTAGAACTCCAATGAATGCCATTATCGGATTTACAAAAGTGGTTTTAAAAACAGAATTATCATCAAAACAAAGAGAATATCTACAAGCAATAAAAACAAGTGGTGATGCTTTAATCGTTTTAATTAATGATATTTTAGATTTAGCTAAAGTTGATTCAGGTAAAATGTCATTTGAAAGAGTGCCTTTTAAGATGGCAAAATCAATTGCTGCCATGATTCACGTATTTGATATTAAAAGTCAAGAAAAAAATGTGAAATTGCTTAAGGAATATGATTTGTCAATTCCAGAAGTAGTTGTAGGTGATCCAGTTAGACTTCATCAAATAATTTTAAATTTAGTTAGTAATGCTGTAAAATTTACTGCTAAAGGTAAAATTATTGTAAGTGCAAGATTAGTTGAAGAAAACGATAAAGATGTAATTATAGAATTTGCAGTTTCTGATACAGGTATTGGTATTTTAGAGAATAAAATGGAAACTATTTTTGAAAATTTTCAACAAGCATCAAGCGGAACTTCAAGAATTTATGGCGGAACAGGTTTAGGATTAGCAATTGTGAAACAACTTGTTGAAGGCCAAAAAGGAAGTATTAAAGTGCAAAGTGCAATTGGTCAAGGTTCTACTTTTAGTTTTAGATTACCCTTCTTAAAAACCAATTCAGAAGCGCAAATAATTGAAGAAATTATAACACTTGACGACGATATAAAGAATATTAAAGTATTAGTTGTTGAGGATATTGCACTAAATCAGCTTTTGATGCGCACATTATTAGATGAATTTGGATTTACCTGTGATATAGCTTCTAATGGACAGATTGCTATAGACAAGTTGCAAACCAATACCTATGATATTATTCTAATGGATTTGCAAATGCCAATTATGAACGGATTTGAAGCCACAGAATATATACGTAACAAACTTAATTTGAACGTTCCAATTGTAGCATTAACTGCCGATGTTACCACTGTAGATATTGATAAATGTAAAGCAGTAGGGATGAACGATTATTTATCTAAACCAGTTGATGAGCGTCTTTTGTATAGTAAAATAATTGGTTTATTAAAAAAAGTATACCAAACAAAACAAGAAGAAATAAAGAGTATTTTGGAAGTTAAAACTAGATGTATTGATTTAAATTATTTGATGAATCGTACTAAATCTAATCCTGACTTGATGTCGGAAATGATTTCATTATACCTTGAACAAACTCCACCATTAATATTTGCAATGCGCCAAAGCTTTGATAAGAAAGATTGGACAACATTGTATTCAACAGTTCACAAAATGATTCCTTCATTTTCTATTGTTGGAATCCATCAAGATTTTGAAACAATGGCAAAAAAAATACAAGATTTTGCAGGAAAACAATCTGAAGTAGAATCTATTCCAGAAATGGTTTTACAACTTGAAAATATCTGTGTGCAAGCCTGTAGAGAACTTGAAGAAGAATTGATTATCATAAAAAAAATGAAATAATGCTAGACGGAAAAAAAATAAAACTATTTCTTGTAGATGACGATGCACTTTTTTTAAAGTCTCTACAAATAGATTTCCTCGAGAGTGCCGATTTTGAAATTAAAACTTTCTCAACAGGAGAACTTTGCTTAGAAAATTTAAACGAAAATCCAGATATAATAATTCTTGATTATCATTTAGACGGAATCAATAAAGGCGCCATGAATGGATTGGAGGTTTTGGATAAAATCAAGCTGGAAAATCAACAAGTTCCAGTCATTATGCTTTCATCACAAGACAAAATTGATGTAGCCGTTAAATGTATTCATCACAAAGCAACAGATTATGTGGTGAAAAGCGAAACTGCTTTTTTAAGATTGAAACAAATTATTACTAGAACACTACATTCTCAAAAAGTTCAAAATCAACTTAATTGGTATATTGACAGAATGTAATTAAAAACATATGCGATTTATGTAATATTTATGTTGTTTGATGTAATATTTTAAGAACCATTTAGTTGCAACTTTGTACTATAAGAAATTGATAGTAAACAAACTTGAATTATACTGGAACTTGACTTAATTATATGGGCAACTTAGAATTTACGTAATACTTCGAATACATATATAAGCCAATATAAAGCGTAGAAATTTAGTTTCTACGCTTTTTTTATTTAAGATAGTAATACTATTTCAAAAAATGGGATATATGTAATTTAAGAATTGCATTCTGTAACTCAACTAATACTACAATCATCAACTTTGTAGTGTACAAATTTAATAACGTAATAAAACAAACATCATGAACAATTTACTTTATCTAATAGCGGTGGTTTTAATTATTTCTTGGGCTTTAGGATTCTTTGTTTACAACACAGGAAGTCTAATACATATTTTATTAGTAATAGCAATTGTAGCTATTCTACTTAGAATAATTAGTGGCAGAAAGGTTTTATAATAGAATGAACAATACGCATAACATAATGAATAATACGCATATAACTTAAATAAAAAAAAATGAAAAAAGCAATCATAATGATCGCATTAGTTGCCTTTGCAACGACAAGTTTAAAAGCACAAACAACTACTACAACAGACAATCGCGGCAAATTGACTTTCGGTGTAAAAGCAGGTACCAATTACTCTAATGTATATGATTCAGAAGGAGAAGATTTTGTAGCAGATGGAAAATTCGGATTAGCAGCAGGAGCATTTGTAGTAGTTCCTTTAGGAAAAATATTTGGCATTCAACCAGAGGTTTTGTATTCTCAAAAAGGATTCAAATCTACAGGTACTTTTTTAGGAACCAATTATGAAATGACAAGAACAACAGATTTTATTGATGTGCCAATTTTAATTTCTATTAAACCAGTTGAGTATGTTTCTTTATTGTTCGGTCCTCAATTTTCTTTCTTAATGAAACAAACTGATGATTTTACTGGTGGTTCTTTATCTACATCACAACAAGATGAATTTGATAACAGTAATTTACGTAAAAACATTTTTGGTTTAACAGGTGGTGCCGATTTTAATATTGACCATTTAGTTATCGGATTAAGAGGTGGATGGGATGGAAATTCTACAACGCCACGTTACAAAAACATGTGGTATCAAGCAACAATAGGATATAAATTTTAAATAAAATAAAAATGGACAATTCAAATAACACAGGAAAAATAGTTGGTTCTTTAGTAGTTGGAGCTTTAGTTGGAGTAACTCTTGGAGTTTTATTTGCTCCTCATAAAGGAACAAGAACAAGAAGCATGATTGCTGGTGGTGCAGAAGATATGGCTAAAGATTTCAAGAAAAAAATGAGTCGTGAAGCCAAAGATTTCAAAAAAATGGTTTCTAAAGATGCTAAAATGTTGAAAGACAAAGCAGCCGAATTAGAAGGTATGGTGGAAGGAAAATTCGAAA
>LNDX01000043.1 GCA_001464475.1 Flavobacteriaceae bacterium Ga0077528
AACGCTTCTGATATTCAAAACTTTGAATTAGGAAACCAATATCCATCTGGAGTTTACAATGTAATTGTATCTCAAGAGTCTAACACTAAAACACTACGTGTTATTAAAAGATAGTTTTTAAATAAGAACTAAATAGTTTAAAACCTCCTCAAGAAATTGAGGAGGTTTTTTTGGTTTTATTTTTAATGTTATTTCTCTATTGTTGATAGTATAAAATAAGGTTTTACTGTTTTTGTGATTTCTCAGTTGTCGAAATTATAAAGTTGGTGTTGTTGTTTTATGTAATTAGTTTGTGCGATTCCTCCGTTGTCGGAATGGCATAGTGTTGGTTTGCCAATTGTTGGTTGCTGGCAGTTTTGTTCGTATTTCGTTCGTAGTTTGTTCGATGTCTTAAGTAAGGGTTTAATTATGGACTAAATAGGAGTTAAATAAAAACATAATACGTAATGATAGCGTCATGGTAGCGTCATGGCTACGTAATGGTAGCGTTATGGTTTTTTATAAAATGTTAGGATTTTATTTGCTTTTTCAGTAGTTTTGAAAAAAGCTTAATGATATAGAAATCAGGAGCTAATGTAAGTATTTTATTTTGATTTTATGGCAAAAAATGTTGGATTAATTCAGTTTGAGGGTTCTATTGGTGATTTGGTTGCTTATCATCGCAATGGAAGTTTGATTATACAACGCAAAGGAGGTTTTAATGGTAAACGTCTTAAGACAGAAGAGCGTTATTAATCGGTTAGGAAACGTCAGAGTGAGTTTGGGAAATGTGCTAAATTGGCTTCTGGGATTAAGCGAGCCTTTGCTTGGTGGTTGCAATGGGTTCCTGAAAATATGATTTATAACCATATTCAGTCGGTGGTTATGGGAGTGAAGAATTGTGATGTTTTGTCGGAGAAAGGCACTAAGACTTTTGAGAAAGGCATTGCTACCGTTGCTGGTGCTTCTCTTTTTAGAAAGTTTCAATTGAACCCAAAGCGTTCCTTGAGCGCTGGGACTATTATCAATACTCCTTTTAATTTTGAAACTGGAACGGTTAGTGTTACGCCTCACCACTATAAACTCAAGTCTAGAATGTGTTTGGGACTAGAATTACTTTTATTGCAAATAGATTTGAATACTTATGACTATCAAGTAATTAGGAGTGGCATACAGTATTGCGATGCATTGCACCAAACTATTGACTTGGAGGTAGCAGTACCTCAAGAACAAGTTTTCATGGCGGCTTTTCTTTTTGTTGGAAAATGTTCTAAAGAAGGAAAAAGTTATGCTTGGATGCGAGATGTTGAGGTGAGTTTTGGGCTTTTGGATTTTAAAATAGTTTAAAAGAGGAAGATTAAAAAATACTACTTTTCTTAATTATTTACTTAATTTAGTTTGGATAAACGTTGTAGTTTAAAATCTACAATGCTAATGCTTTGTTAATTAAAAAATTAATGTATTTTTACGAGCTAAAAAAAAAGTGTTCATTCCCAAATGAATGCAACCCTAAAAAACTACTTAAAAATATTGATTTTTTATGAATAACTTTACTCAAACACTTTTTACTTCAAGTAAAAATTCTTTTAACAAATTTGTTGCTATCTGTAGCTTTTTGTTGGTTTGTAATTTGTCTTATGGGCAAGCTCCTTTTATACAAACAGGAGCAGCTGATGGATTAGGTCAGTATGGCTATCTAGAAAAAGATGCGACTACTTTTGCTAGATTGAATTCCAATACCTATGGAAATATTTTTCAATTGTTTGCACGTACATTTGTTAACGGAAATAATGTGTTAACCTATGGTACTGCCGTAAATAGTTGTGGTGGAAGTGGAATTGTTCAATCAACTAATAATTACAATTTTGGTGCAAACGCTATTGCAGGTCAAATTGCCTATACTTCGGTTCATGCTGATTATTGCGGTGGGGCTAACTCTTATGGAGGTAATCCTAATCAAGTTGGATTTAACGAAAGACAGCATTATCTTTTTGATATTTCTGACAGACCTTCTGATTTGTCTTCTAGTATTGTACAAATGAATGCAGGTGCAACCAATGTTGTAATGTCTGTGAGAATCGACTTTGGTTCAGTTTCATCGAGAGTATTGCAACGATTTTGGATTCAAAATGGTGGTACTTTAGCAGAAGCTTCTGAAATTGCAAATGATGGCTTCAAAATTTATTATGAAGCTGCAACAGGTTCTGAAACTTTTAATGGTAACGAGTCTGTCGCTACTTTGTTTGGTGATTTTGGTGGTAATGCGACTAACAATAATCAATATGGTCACGATGCTTTAAATATTGCCATTCCTTCAGGTGGATTGCGTATTTATGTGGTTTTAAATAGATTTAATTCTTGTATCACAACAGCTAAAACAGTTCAAGTAAGTTTATTAAATGATGGTTTGAATTTTACTCCAAATATGGATACAAGTTTTTCTTTGTCAAGAGTAAATCAAACACCAGCTTCACCAACAGCAATTTCTGTTGCAACAGCTCCAGTAACAGGTGCTTTGAATGGTACTTATTATATTCCATCATCATGTTTTCCTACTGTAGCAAGTGCGGTAACGTATTTGAATACCAATGGAGTAGCAGGACCAGTAATATTTAATGTAGCTGCTGGACATACAGAGACAGCTCCAACAGGAGGTTATTCAATTACAGGAACTGGAACAGCAGCAAATACTATAACTTTTCAAAAATTTGGGACAGGTGCCAACCCAACATTTACAGCTAATACAACCCAAACTGCAGGTTCTTTGATTGATGGCATTTTTAAAATTATTGGTAGTGATTACATAACAATCGACGGATTTACCATGTTAGAAAGCACTAATACAACTACAGCAGTAGCATCTAATAATATGACTGAGTATGGTGTTGCCTTGTTAAGTTTCAGTGCAACTAATGGACCATCTAATATTACAATTAGAAACTGTACTATTGATTTAAATAGAACATACACTAATACATTTGGAATTTATTCTAATTCAACACATACTTCAGGTACAATTTCAACAGCATTAACTACTGCAGCAGGTGGAGAACATAATAACATAACTATAACTGGTAATACTATTACTGATGTAAATCAAGGTATTGTAGTTATTGGTGGTGTAGCAGCAACTGCTCAAAATACTGGTTTAGTAATTGGTGGTGGTGTAGGACTTGGAAATAGTATTACTAATTACGGTACTGCAGCAGCGGCCTCTGGTTATGCAAATGTTTCAGGTACGATGAATGGTATTTTAATTAGAAATACAAAAAATTATACTATATCAAATAATACAATTACAAGTTCTAATGCGGTTACCGTGGGAACAGTTCGTGGTATCTTTTTTGATACTTTTGGAGCTGCGCCAACAGGTACACTAGTTCACAATATAAATAATAATACTATTTCAGTTAGAAGCTCTAATCCAACTGGAGATATATTTGGAATTTTACTTAATGGTACAACAGGAAACGCTACAACCACTTTAAATATTAATGGAAATGATTTCAATACTTTTGGTCATGCAGTAGCAAGTTCTGGAGTAATTACTTTTATAAGAAATTTACAATCAGTGTTAAATAGTTCTATTAGCAACAATACTTTTACTAATATATCTGTGAATACAACAGGTTCTGTAACTTTTATTTCAGATGATGTTTCTTCAGCTGCAAATGGAACTAAAAATGTAAATGGTAATGCTATCGTTACTGCTTTTAACAAAACTGGTGCAGGAGGAACGCTTACTTTATATACATCAGGTGTCAATGCTACATCACCTTCTACAGCTACCATAAATAACAATAACAACAATTTTTCAAACATAACTGTAACAGGTGCAACTTCAATTGATGGTTGGATTAATATAGATGGTCAAACAGCTTTACCTTCAGTAACTAAAAATATTAATGGTAATACATTTTCAAACTGGACTACCGGATCTGGTGGAGTTTTTGGTATACAAGTAGGTTATTCAGGTACAAGTTCTGTTTCTGGAAATACAATAAGTAATATATCAGGTTCTGGAGCAATTACAGCATTGAATTCATCCAATTTAAATCAAAATATTTTTGATAATACTATTCACTCTTTAACTTCTACAGGAGCAGTTTTAGTTAGAGCTATTAACTTATCTCAAGGAATAACGACTAACGTTCATAGAAATAAAATCTATAATCTTGAATCTAACAATGCCTCAGGAACAGTAAATGGTATAGCAGTTTCAGCTGGTGCAACAGCAAATGTTTATAATAATGTTATTGGAGATTTAAGAACGCCAACTGCAAATGCAGCTAACCCATTAATTGGTATCAATATTACTGGTGGAACTACTAGTAATGTTTTCCATAATACGGTTAGATTGTCAGGTACTAGTTCTGGAGCTTTGTTTGGTTCATCAGCTATTTCTGTTTCTACAACACCTGCAGTTACATTAAGAAATAATATTTTTATTAACAGCTCAAGTTTTACAGGAACAGGTAGATCAGTTGCTTATAGACGAAGCAGTACAACCTTAACTTCTTATAATGCTGCATCTGATAACAACTTATTTTATGCCGGAACGCCAGGTGCAAATAATTTAATTTTCTTTGATGGAACAAATAGTGATCAAACCCTTGCCGCTTTCAAAACAAGAATGGCAACAAGAGATCAAGCTTCTCAAACTGAAAATACTACGTTCCAAAGTACAACAGGTTCTGACGCTAATTTCTTGAGAATTGTAGCAGGTACAACTTCATTTGCTGAATCTGGTGCCGTTTTAATCACTACACCAGTAAATGTTAATACAGATTATTGGGGTATAACAAGACCTTTCCCATCACCTACAAATGGTGGTACAGCTCCAGATATGGGAGCGTCAGAATTTGATGGTATTCCTGCATTAGTAAATTGTACTACACCTGCAGATCAAGCAACAAGTTTAGTTCCAGGAACAATTACATCAAATACAGCAACGGCTTCATTTACTGCAGCAGCTAGTAATCCAACTGGTTATTTAGTTGTGGCTTCAAACGGAACTCCTTTTGTAGGAACTCCAGTTGATGGTACAACGTATACTGCTGGAAATGCATTAGGAAATGGTGCTGTTATACAAATGAGTAGTTCTACTACAGCTTCAAATTTTGCTTTACCAAGTAATACATCAGGTAATTTAGCTATTTTCTCTTACAATACTGGCTCTTGTATTGGTGGTCCAAAATACAACACCGTTTCACCTTTAACAGGAGTTGTAACTACTTGTGCTGCTGCACCTACTGCAAACACTGTTACAAGTATAACTGGTAGTACTGCATCAATAAACTGGACTGCATCATCTGCTGGTGGTGGAGCTGGAACAATAAGTTATATTGTAGAAGTATCTACAGATGCTGGTTTTGCATCACAAATTTCAGGTTCACCATTTAGTGCTGGAACATCAGTAACACAAGCTTTAACAGGTTTATCTGGAAGCACTACTTACTTCTACAGAATAAAAGCTAACAATACATTTTGTGATAGTGCTTATATAACTGGAAACTTTACAACAAATCAAATTCCTGCAACTTTACCTTATAGTGATAATTTAAATACAAATAATTTCACCTTAATTAATGGAGCTCAAACTAATAAATGGGCTTATGGAAGTGCAGCAGGTAATCCAGCTAATGCTATATATATATCATCAGATAATGGTGTTACAAATAATTATAATAATGGTAGTACCTCTGTTGTTCATGCTTATAGAGAGATAATAATTCCATCAGGAACAACAACAGGAAGCTTATCATTTGATTGGAGAGGAACAGGAGAAACATGTTGTGATTTCTTAAGAGTTTGGTTAGTTCCGGTATCATTTACTCCAACTGCTGGTACTGAAATTACTAGTGGTAGTGGAAGAATACAAGTGGGAGGTGTTTTTAATCAACAAGCAAGTTGGAATAATTATTCAAACTCAAGTGTGAATTTATCAACTTTTGCTGGTTCAAACATGCGTTTAGTTTTTGAATGGGTTAATGATAATAGTGTTGGTACAAGTCCTGGAGCAGCTGTCGATAATTTAAGTTTAATTATTCCAGCTCCAATAACTATAACACCTGCATCTAGCACAAGTATTTGTAGCGGAAATTCTGTTTCTTTAACAGCAAGTAGTACTAATACTAATTATGCATACACTTGGAGCCCAGCTACAGGTTTAAATACAACTAGTGGCGCAACCGTAATAGCAAGCCCAACTACAACTACAACTTATACTGTAACTGGAGTGGATGGTGCACAAAGTGCTACTCAAACTGTTACAATTACAGTAAATACTACACCAAGTGATATTGTTGTGACTCCTGCTACTGCTACTATATGTGAAAACACAATTCAAACGCTTACAGCTTCAGGTGGTTCTTTAACAGGTGCAACAACTACAGTAAACTCTGGAACTGTTAACTTGAGTATTCCTGACAATTCATTAACTACAGGTGTTTCACAAAGCTTAGTTGTAAGCGGCATTCCAGCAAGTGCAACAATTACTAAAGTTGATGTTTTATTAAACATAACTCACGGATGGGACAGTGACCTTAGAATAAATTTAGAAGGTCCAAACGGACAAATAGTAAATTTAATCAATCAAAGAGGTGGTTCAAGTAGTAATTTTACAAACACCATAGTTACATCAAATACTAGTGCTGCGTCTTTTTCAACTGGTTCTGCACCTTTTACCGGTACATTTACAGCCGATTTAGCTAATCAAGCAACAATTGGTACTACACCAGCGGTAAGCACAAGTACATTTTCAAGTTTATTTGCAACTCCTAATGGTACGTGGAGAGTGCGTGTTTATGATGATGCAAATATAGTTACTGGTACTTTAGTTAATTGTTCTATAACATTAACATATAATATTTCTAATATTATTACTTGGGCACAAACTCCAGTAACTCCAAATACTTTATTTACAGATGCTGCAGCTACAATTGCTTATGATGGTGTTTCTTATGCTACTACTATTTATGCAAAACCATTAGCATCAACAACTTATACTGCATCAGCAACTTTGGGTTCTTGTACAAAAACTGCTACTTCAGTTATAACGGTAAACCCATTACCAACAGCAAGTATTTCTGGAAATAATGGTCCTATTTGTTCAGGTGCTAATGCTACCTTTACTTTAATAGGTACCTCAGATGCTGTGGTTACTTATAATATAAATGGTGGTTCTAATACAACTGCTACTTTAACAGGAGGAACAGCAACAGTTACAATTACAGGAGCTACTTCTAATCAAACCTTGAATTTGGTTTCTATAAACAATCCATCTACTTCATGTAATCAATCATTATCTGGTTCTTCGGCTAGTATCTCAGGTAACAATGGTCCGACAGTTTGTTCAGGAAATGATATTACTTTTAGTTTAACAGGTACTTCAGGCGCTGTGGTTACTTATAATTTGAATGGTGGTTCTAATACTACTGCTACTTTAACAGGTGGTTCGGCTACGGTTACAGTTACTGCAGCTACAGCTACACAAACGTTGAATTTAGTTTCGGTAACCGATGGCACTTGTCCAGCTACTTTAAGTGGTTCGTCAACAGTATCTGTTGGTGATGTGGTAACTTGGGATGGTACATCTTGGTCACCAAGTGCTCCAACGGCTACTTCTACAGTAATCTTTACAGGCAATTATACTATCGGAGCTAACTTTGATGCTTGTACTATAACAGTTAATAATAATGCAGTTGTTAGTGTTACATCTGGATTCAATGTAAATTTAAATGGAGCT
>LNDX01000044.1 GCA_001464475.1 Flavobacteriaceae bacterium Ga0077528
ATTTGAATTTTCATATCTTTGTGTTTTAAGTTTAACACGAAGATATAATTTTTTTTTGGGCGTCTGCGCTATATCCCAAATTCTTTATAATTCCGTAAATTAATAACTCAATATCCTGAAGATGGAACTAATGTAGTTGTAAAACCAATTTACAAAGATGGTAACGTTTACATAAATGACTTGCAATACTTCGCCAATGTTCCTGAAGTAGCATGGAATTTCTACATTGGTGGTTATCAACCTGCTCAAAAATGGTTAAAAGATAGAAAAGATAGAGAATTGAGTTATGAAGACATTCGCCACTATCAAAAAATTATCGTAGCATTGAAAGAAACTGATAGATTGATGAAAGAGATTGATAAGATTGAGTTATAAAACTCTTTTAAACTTTAGGTTTTAAAGTCAAAAACCCCAATTCATTTAGTTGAGTTGGGGTTTTTAATTTATTAAAATTTATAGCTAAACTGCAAAGACAAGCTACTTTTACCAAAATCATTATCAATCCTTTTCGAAAACCAATTATAAGGCGTAAAATTATAAATAACTTGAATTCCAATTCTGTTTGATGTAATAGAAACTCCTTGAGCGGCATACAAACAACTCAAAGCTTTGGTATTTGTATCAATGCGATATGTTAGATTTCCGTTTTCATCGGTATAATATCCAGTATCGTTCTCTGGATTTTCTTTGTCTTCAAAAGAAAAAAACTAGCTCCAAAAGTAGAACTCCACTCTATCGTTGCGCTTTTTTGAAAAATAGTAAAACCATATAGTTTATTCATTCTAAAAGCTACCATAACACTAATACCTTTTGGTTTGACATTAAAAACAGAATCTTTACCACGATAGACAAAGCTGTTTTTTATGGTTGGCACCACTACATTAAAACCCAAATCTAATAAATCGTTGTGTTCAATTCTTGTTCTATACCAAAAACCGTATTGCTGAGAAACATCAATTTTTGATTGTAAATTTCCCAAGGGTATTAAAATTCCGGTTTCAAATTTATATCGCTCATATTTTGTGGTATCTTTTACAAACTCTTGGGCGTTAGAGTTAATACAAATAAAAATTAAAATGATATTTATTATTGTTCTCATAACTTACCAATTTAAAAAAGGCATCGACCTTTTACTATTTATATTCCACAAACCAATTTGCAATCCTTTTTGCTTTTTGGTTTTATTTATAACACCAAGTTGAACTCCATAAAAATTTTCAGTTTTATTAAATACTCCAATTTGCAATCCGTTATTAATTTCAGAATAATTACTAAAAGACACAAATAATCCGTTTGATTTTTTTGAATAATTTAGAAGAAAACTTCCATGAATACCATTCATGTTTGTTGCATAATTATAAAATCCATTCAATGAAATTCCATTACAAGAATGACTTGCACTAAACAAAGACAACTGTAAACCATTATATACAATATCTTCATTTTGATTAGAATGGCCAGAACTGAGACTAATCCCATTAATTGTTGCTGTTGACGACTCAGAAAAACCTCTTCTCGATGGATCATCAAACATAAGTATAAAGATAGATAGCGGATTAATTTCGATGTTTAATCCATTAATTTGACTTAAAGTATTTTCGTCACCCATACTAATACCTAAACCAATAGCTATTCCGTTAACCCTTATATCCTTATTACTTCTGGGAGTTAAACTAAAAACCGTTGAACTAATAGAATCATTTTGTGAAAAAACTGATAACGAAACCAGAAATAGAAAAATCAAAAATCTTTTTTTCATAATAATAGTTTTAAAATTATAGTTCAAAATTATTGCGATTAATACAAGTGTATTGGCGATATTTAATAAATAAAATTTATATATTTGTGATTATCGCAAATTATGACGAATCAAGAACTACTTTTAAAAGAAATTAGAAAGCAACTTTCAAGTTCAGCTTCCTTAAATGATGAAATTTCTGCTATTCTAAATAGTAGTTATGATGCCGCACACCGAAGAGTTTCGGGCAAGAGTAAATTTTCTATTGATGAAACATTGCTGTTGGCAAATCATTTCAACATTTCGTTAGATAAATTGTTTTTAAAAAACGATAAAGTAATTGTTGAAAAAACAATAGAAATAACTTCTTTAAAAGACATGCTTTCGTATTTTAAAAAATCGGCTGAGCGCATTGAACAATTAGCAACTAACGAAAACGCAACTTTATATTATTCAGCTAAAGATATTCCGCTTTTTTATTTTATGGAAGGAACTATAATGTCAAAATTTAAAGCCTACGTTTGGTTGATGTTGTTAAATCCGAATCAATCTAACGTATCTTTTGAGAACTTTGTTATTGACGAATCGTTTATGGAACACACACATAAATTGAAAAAAATATATGAAAAAGTTACTGTAAAAGAAGTTTGGAACGATACAACAATCAACAGTAGTTTGCAGCAAATATTATATTTTTACGAATCTGGCTTGCTGAATTTTAAAAGTGCAACAGCATTGTATTTAGATTTAAAACGGATTTTGAATTTGATAAAAGACAAATCAAACAAATCCAATTCTAATTATTCCATATATTACAATGAGTTGATTTTGCTCAACAACAATATGTTAATTGAAACTGAAGAAAAGCTTACGATGTTTATTCCTTATACATTGTTAGGTTATTTTATTACTGACAACAAAGAAAGTTGTAAAAATGTGCATGAATTTTTCAATCAGCAAATTCTAAATTCTAAAGCATTGAACCAATCTGGAATTAAGGAACAAAATTTGTTTTTTAATCGTGCCAACCGAAAAATTGATTATTATATAGAACGATTAAACAATCAGGTTGATTTACTTTTTTAAAAATAATTAATGATTTTGTAACTTTTTTGTAACTCATTACGTATAACTATCTGAACACTTTAAAGTAAAGGAGAAAAATATACATGAGACAACTTAAAATCACCAAGCAGGTAACTAATCGTGAAACTGCTTCTTTAGACAAATACTTACAAGAAATTGGTAAAGTTGATTTGATTACTGCTGACGAAGAAGTTGAGTTAGCACAACGTATCAAAGCAGGTGACCAACGTGCTTTAGAAAAATTGACTAAAGCTAACTTACGTTTTGTGGTTTCTGTTGCAAAACAATATCAAAATCAAGGACTTACTCTTCCTGATTTAATTAATGAAGGAAATCTTGGTTTGATTAAAGCAGCACAACGTTTTGATGAAACTCGTGGTTTCAAATTCATTTCTTATGCGGTTTGGTGGATTCGTCAATCAATTCTTCAAGCGCTTGCAGAACAATCTCGTATCGTTCGTTTGCCATTAAATAAAATTGGTTCTATCAATAAAATCAACAAAATGTATGCTTTATTAGAGCAATCTAATGAAAGACCACCTTCTGCTGAAGAAATTGCTAAAGAACTAGATATGACTGTAAATGATGTAAAAGAGTCAATGAAAAACTCTGGACGTCACTTATCAATGGATGCACCTCTTGTTGAAGGAGAAGATTCTAACCTTTATGACGTATTACGTTCTGGTGAATCTCCAAATCCTGATAGAGAATTAATTCACGAATCATTACGTACAGAAATTGAGCGTTCGTTAGAAACTTTAACTCCAAGAGAAGCAGACGTAGTTCGTTTGTATTTTGGATTAGGTGACCAACACCCAATGACATTAGAAGAAATTGGAGAAACTTTTGACTTAACTCGTGAGCGTGTGCGTCAAATTAAAGAAAAAGCAATCCGTAGATTAAAACATACATCAAGAAGTAAAATCTTGAAAACATATCTTGGATAAATTCCAAAAATAAAATTCCAAATTCCAATTGTTGGGATTTGGAATTTAAAAATTTGAAATTTCCATAAAAGCAACAACAGTTTCAAAACTGTTCGTTTTTTGATTGATGATTGAAACTCCGGCTGATTACCGGAGTTTTGTTTTTTAATCTGAACTCGTTTCAGATTCTATTGAACTCGTTTCAGATTCTCAACAAAGTAGTTTCAGATTCTTTAAATATAATTTACCTTTGCAAGTACAAAAGAATTTGAAATAAATTCAGAATAAACAACACAAACTACAAAATGAAGAAAACACTTATTGCACCATCAGTTCTTGCTGCTGATTTTGCCAACTTACAACGCGACATCGAAATGATTAACAATTCTGAGGCCGATTGGTTTCATATTGATATTATGGATGGTGTTTTTGTTCCGAATATTTCTTTTGGAATGCCAGTTTTAGATGCTATTTCTAAACATGCTAAAAAAACAATCGATGTTCACTTAATGATTGTCGATCCTGATAGATACATTAAAACTTTCGCTGATTTAGGTTCGAATATACTTACGGTTCATTATGAAGCTTGCACGCATTTACACAGAACATTACAAGCCATCAAAGCGGAAGGAATGAAAGCTGGAGTTGCTCTAAATCCTCATACCAATGTAAGTTTACTTGAAGATGTGATTAAAGACATTGACATGGTTTGCATAATGAGTGTAAATCCTGGTTTTGGTGGACAATCATTCATTGAAAACACCTATAAAAAAGTAAGACAACTAAAAGAGATTATAACTAGAAACAATGCCTCAACTATCATTGAAATTGATGGTGGTGTAACTAGTAAAAATGCTGTTCAATTAGTCGAAGCTGGCGCAGATGTTCTAGTCGCAGGAAATTTTGTTTTTAAAGCTGAAAACCCTACAGAAACTATAAGCGCTTTGAAAAAGTTAACTAACTTGTAGCTGATTATTTGCTGTAAAAAAAATACCACTAAGTTAATTTAGTGGTATTTTTTTGCTTAATATTTAGCTATTTTAAAGTTACTATTTTTATTTTCTGATTGCACTTTTACAAAATAATTTGCTGCATTTAGTGATGTTAAATCAATTTCAATTTCAGAACCAACTATTTTTTTATTTAAAACAATTTGTCCTAAAAAATTATATACACTTACTTCATTAATAACTTCATCACTCTTTATTTTAAGAATATTAGAAACCGGATTAGGTGCAAAAACCAATCCACTCAATTCAAACTCAGCATTAGCCAAAACAATTTGTGCTGTAACTGGAAGTCGCGTTGTACTTTCATAACCTCCTATTTTTTGAGAAGCAAAATAGGTTGTGCCATCTACTAAAAGAGTATTTAATGGCAGTGGTAATGAAACTGCATTTTTATTAGCTCCAGAATACCACTGAATATTTTGACCAGTAACTTGCATATTTGCTAAAGTTGCTCCAGATCCAAAAGATTGTTGAGAACTACCAATTGGAGGTGGTGTTGAAGTTAGGTTTACAACAATATTATCAATTGTTAAACTTCCGCATCCATCTAAATCGGTAATAGTTATAACATGATTTCCCAAAGAAATATTTTGAAAAATTGGACTATTTTGGGCAAGACCACCATCAAGAGTATAAATGTAATTTCCCGAAATATTCGTATCTACAGTTAGTGTTTGAATGCCTGAATTATTTACAATTGTATATCCAATTCCTACTAATGTTATATTGGGAATGGTGGTTACAAGCATAGTTACCACATTAGCGCATTGACCCAAATAAGGTGAAAAAGTAATTATTTGTGTTCCAACTGTTGAAGTATCTAATATTGATGGCGACCAAGAACCAACAATCCCATTAGTAGAAGTGCTTGGTAAAATAGGAGGTAATGAATTTTGACATAATGATGTTAATGGAATAAAAATAGGTGTAATCGTAGGATAAGCAATTAACTGAAAATTACCAACTTCAAACTGTGAAGTACTATTATTTTGAACTCGAGCATATATAGTTTGTGGATTAGATAAATTTATATATGAACTTGTATTAGAGATTGGATTAGCACCTGTAACTGCATCTGTAGCCGTAATATGATAACTAACAGAATAATTGGAAGCTGCAGTTGATTGAGATACTAAAATAATTGGAGTTTGAGTATTAAGATTAAAAAATGCAATTCCATCGTTATTGTCATCACATTCGTGTAAATTAGGTAATTGAGGAATAACTGGGTCATTCACTTTTTCTTCATACGATGAAAACCAAATAACTTTGTTTTCAACCCCATTGGCATTTGAAAATTGACAATAAAACACTAATAACAAAACCAAATAATATTTAATTTTCATATATATAAAATTTATTTGTTAGAGGTCATATATGGTATCGCCTTTTATTTATTGGTGTTTGCTTACGCAAACTTGTTGTTAATGGCGATTTCATAATTTTAGATTTATAGTTACCAAAAATAGAAAATTTTTTTAAAGAAAATGACTTCAAGATAAAGTATAAATGCTCCAATTGGAGCATTTATTTTTAGTATTGGTCTATCAAATATTTTATCAAATCGGTTGTAGTTACAATTCCTACCAAAAGTTCGTCAAGAACCACTGGCAAAGCATGAAACTCTCTTTTAGATAATATTTCAGCAACTTCTTTTATTGTAGTCTCTGGAGAAACTTTTACAAGATTTCTTGCCATAACTTGCTCCACAGAAAACATATTGTAAACGGTTACATCAACTTCTAATTCATCATCATCTATGGCATCCGCGAAGGAAATTCGCAATAAATCGGTGTAACTTAACATTCCAACAATATGATTTCCGCTAACTACAGGAATATGTCTGATATGATGTTTCTTGAATAAACTTTCTGCTTTGGTTAAATCATCTGATAGATTTAGCTTTATTACATTTGATGTCATTATAGTTGACACTGGTACATTTTTTTTCATGACATTTAACTTTAAAATAATTGATTAAAGTTACCACTTGATACAAAATATAAACATGACAAAAATCAGATAGTTGATAAAAGATTACGGAATTATAAAGAATTTGGGATATAGCGCAGACGCCCAAAAAAAAATTATATCTTCGTGTTAAACTTAAAACACAAAGATATGAAAATTCAAAT
>LNDX01000045.1 GCA_001464475.1 Flavobacteriaceae bacterium Ga0077528
TCATCAGCCGAAGAAGCCAAAATTTGGTTTGGTTGTAGAACTAAAAATAAAGCATATCAATGGGTAAACAGTGAATTAAGTCCATATGAGTATCCTAAAGGCGACTTACTTCTAGATGATAGACTTCACCTCAATAAAGATAGTATCAAATCACTAAAGAAAAAAATTGAAATGGTCTGGGCATCACAATTTGTAATGGATGCAGAAGTTAAAAAATCACTAAAACCAATTTAAAAGCATGAAGTGTTTTTGTTGGAAAGTTAAAATATAAATAACAAGAAATTATTTATAAAATATTAAGGAATATATATGAAATTTAATAAAAAAATTGTATTTTTTGAAGATACAGACAGTGTAGAACAGATTAAAGATTTTTATAAAGATTTAATAAAAAAAGAAGAAATGTTGGAAAATAAGGAGCATGGTTCTGCAAGTTTTAAAAAGACATCTTTGCCTTTAAGTAAAATAATAGAACAAATAGAAAATTTTAAATTTACCAATTTAAAACAAGAAGAAGTAATCCAAATTAAATTGTTGCTTAAAAAAGAACAGCAAGGATTAAATAATGATTTTCAAGATTTATTTAATATAAAATTAACAGCAGGTTTATCATTGATAGATTATCTTACAAGAAATTTTCAAGCATTACCACATGAATTTAAATATAAAAAAGAAGAAATTTGTTATGTTGGAGACTTCGTTGGAGTTTTAAAAGATGAATTATACGAAATTCAACATATATCAGGTAGTAATCCTATCAGTTTTTATATTGATTTAGATAAGAAAAAACTACCATACTTGAATTTTTCTCAATCTTTTTCAAAAAATGTTGATATAATAAAAAATAATTTTATTTCTGATATGGAAACAGAAGAGTTTGATAGCATTGTAGATGATTATTTAAAATTTAAAAATTCATTATCAAATTCCAAAATAAAAAAATCAACAATCTAATAGGCTTTTATTCTTTATTGGTGAAAAAAAATATTTAATATAAAATGAATAACCAACAAAAATTAAAAAATTTCATATAAGAATTATTGCAAGAAAGACTAGTTTTTTGTTACAATCGTCTTAAAAGAGATTATTAAAAATGATGCAGCAACACAGTAAAGATAATGCTCTTTTGCCTCATAATTTAATAATGTATCATCTAGGGAAATGGATGGGAAGCACTCATTGTCGTTGTTGTCGTGAATCCTTAGGTAATGGTGGCGGTATTGTTGTGTTTGAATATCAAAACAAAAGGTATAATTTTGCTTTAACTGGAGGCGCAGATCATTACCTTAAGCATAATATTAGCCTCAATCTTATCTCTTATTCTTGGATATCCAAGGAAAAGAAAATAAGGCTGCATACTCAATTCGTTGGTAATGTAGAAGATGTGCATTTGATTGAAAGTTTTATCCAAACATTAAATCCAGAGAAAAATATAAGTGTATCTCCCAAAAATAAGATTTAAGATATAGGTATTAAGGCTTGGATTTGTTTTAGGGTAAAGTTTTTGTTTTTATTTAACTCCATAATAAAAGAAATTATTTCATTGTTTTCTTTACTATAGTTGACAGCACCAAATTCTTTATTTGATAGGGTCTCAGACCAAATAATTTTAAATGGAATATCTCCATTAATTAAAGTTGCTTTTTTATTAAAGCAATCTATCCAATAGTTTAACCCACTAGAAATTGCTTTTTTAACCTCATATTCTTGATGTTTACCAATATAACCATTGTGCTCATAAGAAATATTGTATTCCTTTTGCTCAACAATAGTAAGCATATTAGATAATTCGTTAGCACTAACAGTATTTAGTAACCATATATTAATTCCTAAGGCTAAAAAATTTTTAAATAAGTATTTTTTCATTTTAATTTCAACATATATAATGTTAATATATTTTTAATTATTCATAAGTGTTGTTTGACCTTGTTTAATAAGCTATTGTAATATTAGTAAATCCTTTCAAGTGCCTGCTTAAATTTCGCTAAAAATTAAAGTTTATTCAAAATTAATTTTAAGTACAATAGTTTTTTGGTCGTAGGCTTATAAAATAATCATGTACAAAAGAATTATGGGGACTATATCATGCTTGCAACGATTGCATATAATGATGTAGAAAATGATTTTTTAAACTATATAGATAATTCTAGTCTAATTCATAGATTAACTGATTCTAGCACAAGCTATAGTGATGCATGGAGAGCATGCATAAACCTCTGTGATGACTACATATACAAAACTATTTCAGATGTGTTTTTGAAAAATTTATCTGAGAATATGTTGGATAATTTTAGACAAAATAAGGTAGACTTTTTTAGATAACTTAATACTAACTAAACTGAAGTTAAAACCTTAAATTTTAAGGTGTTTACTCATTTTATATATATATTATGATATTATCATATGTAGTAAATAATGACACCAATGCAAATATTGAAAAATAACTTTTTAATTTTAAGAAAAAAGTTAGATAAATTTGACGAAATAAATTAAATATGCTTTAAGATTGCCAATGAAAAAGAACCAATGGCGAAAAACAAAATTATACCAATCATTAAAAGATTAAGTTTTGGTGTATCTTGAGAATTAATTTTCAATTTTTGTGCATACATATAAGTCGCTAAAGAAGGAATTAGGCCGAAACTTACCATGACAGCACCATCTAAGTAGTAAGATATTACTATTATTGTTATGAATGTAATAAAATAAAGGGCTAACTCATTTAATTGAATGGGATTTAATTTGTTTATTTCTTCTTTGAACATTTTTAATAGATATAGTTTTATTGATTTAATATTATAAGGTAAACTATTTTTTGTCAATAATTATAATATCTATCTGTTCAATACTATGATATAATGAATATAAATTTTAAAGGTAAATATGACTCATAAATTATATCAATCCACAAATAAAGCAATGAGAGCAATTCTAATTGTTGCAAAAGATGAAGAAGAAGCCACAGAAATATCTTTAGCTCTAGGGTTTGTAAAAAGTCGAGATAATTTAAAAGTAAAAGATTTTACTGAAGTTTACTTAAATAAAGACCGTAAAGACAAAGGTTTGAATTTTGATAATTTAGCACCAGGTCAATTTTTTCAAAAAATTGAAAATCATAAAAGCACTTGGGTTACATATATGCCAAATAAAAATTTATCTTGTAAAGATTGAATATAATAAGGTTTATTTTATTTTAATATCTGTTAAAATATTGCTAAAGGAAATAATAAAATGAAACTTAATAAAGATGAACTAAACGGATTAAAACAATCTAAATTAGACCAAAAACTCATAGAGGCTTGTGTCGCTTCTAATCTTGATGATGTGAAATATCTTTTAACAAGCCCTGAATTGAATAATCATGCAGATATTAAAGGGTGGGACGAAGAAGCATTTATTTGTGCATGTGAAACAAAAAATATAGAATTAATTGATTATATGCTTAGGTCTCCTGAACTTAAAACTCATTCCAATATACATGCATGGAAAGATCTAGCATTCACTGAAGCTTGTAATAGAAAAGATATTGAAGTATTAAACTACTTTATCTTTGATTATAAAATAGATACGACAGAAGATATCAGTAAATTTTTGGAAAAGAAAGAGTTAACACAAATTGCTAAAGTATTAGAATCACGTGAAAATTCTGAACATTTAACCAAAAACATTTTTCCAAAAGATAATGCTCTGGCTAAAAATAAAAAATCTAAAAATCAGAAACTTTAAATCAATTGATTTTCATATCTTATATATTATAGAAAATAGAAGTTCTATTGTTTTAATTGTAATTTTTAATATAATTAAGTTATTAACTACTTAAATAATAATTATGAATCCAATCTATAAAAGTCCACTTATTTCATTTACTAATACAACTACACAGGAGCCTATAATTCATCCTGAAGGTGATTATAGCCAATTAAATGTGAAGCTTAAGCGATTAGAATCTTTAATTGAAAAACATCAGCCTCAACAGCCTCTTGTATTTTTATATCATCCTCCTGCTGAGAATAAGGAAATAATAAATTCTGATAAAAAATCTGAAACAGCAGGGAAAGATCAAGTTGTGGATATGATTTTCTCTCTTAGAGGTAAACCTTATTCTCCATCACATATTTTTATAGTACCTGCTATTGGTAGTAATCCCCAAATGACAAAGATAGTTAAAGTACAAAACTTTAATGATTTTAAAACTCATCTGTCACAACTTGATAACTTGGTAAATGATGCAACAGCTAGAATAGAAAATGAATATGATGAGCACCCATTACATTATAAGAAAAAAGTAGAGTTTAGATCTGCAAGCTATATTGATAACCGTCAAGCATTCAGCTTTTGGCCTGTAGATAAGCCTTTTGGTGAATATCCTTTAAGTAAACCATTTTTTGATAAGACCATTGAACAGTTAAGTTTAACCAATGACAATTATAATATCGTGATTGATTTTGTAAAAGATTGGGAAGATAAATACAGTTCATTTGATGGGCCACCAAAAAGCTATGCAATTGAAGTGGCAGTATTGTTTGACAATAATAAGCAGTTGCCAACCATAAGAGTTCCCATTACTGAAGATCAATTGAAATTATGCAGTAATAATCATGAATTTTTAGATGAAAAATTAGCTCCAGTTTTTGAGAAAATAAGCATGAATGTTCCTCAATGGTATGAATCTATGAAAAGAACCAAAAAACCAAAAGTTTAATTTTTTCTAAATTTAAAGCTCCACAATTACCACAAATTTTATCCATATTCTTTCCTTTTAAATAGGAAAACAAATATTAATAAAAAGTCAAACTACAAAACTTTATTTAAAAAATATATATGTTAAAATAACTTATAAGAAACGAAAGAGGCAATATGAAATACTGGTCAGGAACTGTCATTAATGAGCTAAAAGAAAACGAAATATTTGTGTTTGGGAGCAACCCAGTTCTCTCATTTTGATAAAATTGTCCATATTTTTTTCAAAGATTAGTTCACTAATTATATTGAAAAAACAATAAATTTGATGAAAATATGGTATAATATAGGTTAACCAACTACTGGATAAATATGTCTAATAAACATGCTTCTTACTCTCAAATCGTTCAAGTTCAACAACGATCTATTCAGTCACTTACTGAAATTTCTAAAGCCAAGTATTTACCACAAGATCTGAAAGATGCTCTTGATTCGGTTACTCAACTTTTTAAGAACTATAATGTAGAGCAGTTTCGTGAACCCATGAAAAAACTTATTGGTGAGCAGCTTACTGTACAACAACTTTCCGATATCTTGATTAAGGCTTCTGAGTCCACAAAATGGAAAGTTGAAGAATACAATGATGATGCCGATATTGATTTTTTTCGCAATTCTCTGAATCTGGATGTTCAAGAATCGGATGCCAAAAAATTTACTGCATCTCGTAAGACTAGTAATAAGCAAGATGTTGGTTTTTTGATTTTTACATGTTTGCCTGGTCATGTGTTCGTGGAGCTTCAAACCAATAATGTTGGCTATAGCTCTGAAAAAGTAATTGCCAACAATAATCTCAGTTCTTACCTGTATGGGCAAATCTAATCCTGTAAATTTACTAATGCTTTCTTTCTGTTAAAATGGATTTAATTGAAAGAATACCTCACATTAAGAAGAAAAAAATAATGTTTAACAATATAACGGGAGATTAATATGACTAAATTTTTAAAAACAAAAGAAGAAATTGAATCTTGGCTGTATAGTATGCAAATTGAAAAATTCAAAATCAACACAGACTTAAGTGTAGATGTAGATGGTGATGTTGCTCTATGTCGTAAGAATTTACAATCAATACCAATTCAATTTGGAGTTGTAAAAGGAGGTTTTTATTGTTTTGAAAATAACCTTAAATCATTAAAAGGGGCACCGCACTTTGTTGGTGACATATTTAAATGTAACAATAATAAAATTAGAACCTTAGAAGGCTCTCCTAGGTTTGTAGGTGCTGGATTTTATTGTAGTGATAATAAACTAATTAGTTTAGAGGGAGTACCAGAAATTATTAATGGAATTTTTGACTGTTCTAATAATAAAAATCTTGGAAAATTACAAGAAATAAATACTTTAACAGATTTATATTCAAACGAGAAAAATTCTTCCAATAAAAAAATAAAACCATAATGGAAATGTTGTAATAATACTTAACTTTGATTTTCAAATTACGAGGATGTAATTAGAAGAAACCAATGATGTCCTCAATGTTATAAAGAAAACCGCAAAAACAAAATCTGATTTACTAATGTTTTCTTTATGGTAAAATATATTAGATAAAAAAGGGGACAACATGAGATACTGGTCAGGAACTGTTATAAATGAATTAAAAGAAAATGAAATATTTGT
>LNDX01000046.1 GCA_001464475.1 Flavobacteriaceae bacterium Ga0077528
TTTGGCAGTATTTCTCAAAAAGGAGCAGCTGAAGTTATTTCTAAACTAAGCTGGCAGGACTTTGAATTTTTGCTCTCAGAGTGGTTCAAGAAACAAGGTTTTACCACAGACTTAACAGGTGGTGGAGGAGCCGATGGCGGAGTTGATATTAAGTTATACAAAAACGGAGAACTGTACCTAGTTCAATGTAAACATTATAAGTCTTACAAAGTACCAGTAATGGTAGTGCGCGAGCTATATGGTGTAATGACAGCCCAAAAGGCAGTAGGGGGATTTGTAGTAACTTCAGGTCGATTTACGAGCGACGCGTACTCTTTTGCTAAAAATATCAGTATTGAGCTGATAGATAGGCGAAAATTAGTCGAAGTACTTAATGCAGTCGGTGTGCCCCCGACTTCGGCAAACAATACTATTGAAAAGAAATGTCCAAAGTGTGGAAGTGCCCTAACAGAAAAAAACGGCAAGTTCGGCAAGTTCATGGGATGCAGTGCCTACCCAAAGTGTAGTTATACTAATTCACTGTAATTATGCCCCTAGAACAAATTCTGATCGCTATACTAACCGCCATCAACATCTTTGCATTTGTTGTAATGGCAAACGACAAACGTAAATCTATTGCTAGTGGCAACCCAGACCGCATCTCCGAGGGCATATTGTTCTTCCTGGCCACTGCCGGCGGTGCAGTGGGTATTTACACCGCCATGATCCTCCTCCGCCACAAGACCCGCAAATGGTACTTTCAGATCGGTATTCCGCTGCTTATTCTGCAGAATATAGCAACGGGGTATGTAATATGGCAATACATTGCTTTAAATTGAGTATAAACCACAAAAATGCTAATCTTTTGTAATGAATGACTCTAGCAGCTTTGATGCAGTTGTAAAGCGCATTAAACAATTTTGTGAAGACCGAGATTGGTCACAATTTCACGATCCAAAGAATCTTGCAATTTCAATGCAACTTGAAGCCTCAGAAGTTCTGGAGCTTTTTCAGTGGACTAAAGATAACCTAATTAAACCAGATAAAGAAAAAGAAGTAGCTGATGAGCTTGCGGATGTTCTCTACTGGCTAATCATGCTTTCCAATCACTATAAAATTGATTTATTGGATGCTTTAAATACAAAAATGGATAAAAATGAGGTGAAGTATCCTATAGAAAAAGCAAAGGGTAGGGCAGATAAATACACAGAACTATAGTATATGTCAGAAATTCAGACATTTCCGTTTAATAAAGACGATTTTAATCAAATCAAGGGTTATAAGTTTGGCAAAAACTGGCCAGTAGTATACGTCCTTGAAAATAAAAGCGAGGTCTATATTGGTCAGACTATTAATGCTCATTACAGAAGTAAACAGCATTACGAAAATCCCGAGCGAAGAAAACTAAACCAAATACACATTATTTCAGATGAAGAGTTTAACGTGTCTGCTACATTAGATATTGAGTCGTGGTTAATTCAGTACATTGCAGCTGACGGAAGGTATATGCTCCAAAATGGTAATGGGGGTCTTAAAAATCATAATTACTATGACAAAGAAAAATATCGAACAAAATTTGAAATTGCATGGGGCAAACTTCGTTCGCAAGGTATCGTTCAGAACAAGCTAGAAGATTTAAGGAATAGTGACTTATTTAAATACTCGCCCTATAAATCTTTAACAGAAGACCAGTATTTTGTAGCAAAACAAATTTTTAAAGACATTAAACAAAATGAGTTCAATACATTTATTGTAAATGGTAAGCCAGGAACTGGTAAAACTATATTAGCAACATATCTTTTCAAGTATCTTAAAGAACAAAAGGAGACCAAAGACTTAACAATTGGTCTTGTAGTGCCCATGTCGTCACTTAGAAAAACTATTGGTAAAGTTTTTTCAAAAATAAAAGGTTTTAAAGCCAATATGGTGATTGGACCTAATGATGTTATAAAACAAAAATACGATTTGTTAATTGTTGATGAGGCACATCGCTTACAACGTCGAAAAAATATTATGGGCTATGGAGCATTTGATATAGTGAGTAAAAAATTAGGTTTTGGGGATGAGGGGACACAACTTGATTGGATTATGGCATCTTCTAAACACCAAATATTTTTCTATGATGAAAACCAGAGTGTTAAGCCTTCTGATATTCGACCAAAAGACTTCGCTGCTTTAAATTCACGAACTTATAGATTAAAATCACAAATGCGTATAGGGGCAGGTGAAGACTTTGTTAATTTTATTGATGACATTTTTGACTTAAAAATTCCAAAACAGACATCGTTTCCAAACTATGATTTTCAAATTTTTGAGAACATTGAAGAAATGGTTAGTGAAATTAAATTAAAAAATAAAAAATACTCACTTGCGAGGATGGTTTCTGGTTATGCATGGCCTTGGAATACAAAACCAAGTAGTAAATCAGAATTAAATTACGATATTGAGATTGAAGGTAAACAATATGTTTGGAACTCTACTGCAACCGATTGGGTCAATTCTCCTAACGCGATAAATGAGGTCGGTTGTATACATACTGTCCAAGGTTATGATCTCAACTACGTTGGTGTAATTATTGGTCCTGAGTTTTCATATAGTTCTGAAGAAAAAAAGTTTAAAGTTGATAAAAATAAATATTTTGATACCAATGGCCGAAATGGCATTGTAGACCCAGAGGAGTTAGAGAGGTATATAAAAAATATTTACAAAACCTTACTTACTCGCGGAATTAATGGTACCTATTTGTATATAGTTGATCCAGAGTTACGAAAATATTTTAAGAGTTTATTTGTTACAACTAAATTAGAACTAACTCAAACTCTCAATAAGGAAGATGTTGAAACTTTACCAATAGTGTCACCATATGCTAGAGATGTGACCTCGGTACCACTTTTTGATTCTATAGGCTGTGGTGAACTTATGCTCGCTGATTCAGTAAGTGACGAAACTGTAGATGTGCCGGCATGGTTGATTAAGCCTGGTGCAAAGTATTTTGCCTTGCGAACAAGAGGAGACTCTATGAATGAGCTTGGTATTAATGATGGGGACATAATTTTGTGTCAGAAAAACTTCCAAGCATCGAGTGGAAGCAATGCTGTGGTTCTGATCGGGGATGATGCGACTTTAAAGCAAATTAAATATGAAAAAGATGGTCTGGTATTGATTCCTAGATCAACAAATTCTGTTCATAAAGTTAGAAAACTCACTGAAGAAGATGAGGAGTTTAAGGTGCTTGGCGTATTTGTAGCTAAGTTATAAATGTCTATTGACAAGTTAAAGTTTTCGATCAACGATCAATAGATGCTATTAAATGTAAAAAGTTTTCCTGAACATGCTTGCCAGAAATGTGGTAGTGAGTGTAAATTGGTAGAAACAATTATAGATGATGAATTTTGCTGGGATGAACAAAGCAAATCCTACCAACCTAACGGTTTTGCTGACGAATTTGAACATACTGGCAATGATCGGTGCGCTGAGTGTGATGAAAGTTGGACAGGTGCGTAGCGTTTAATCGCCTATACACCAAGTTAAATGGGGACAGGAACTAAATTTTCCAAATTTTTATGGTGTAATTAATGATGCCTCGAACTAAACGGACTATTATGAATAAATGTTTACCTCCAACCAAACATGCAAGAGATTTACACGCGGCTCTTACACAAGTAGGGGTTGAAGCTTATTTAGAACATCCTGATGGACATAAATGTGTAGATATCTATGTACCAAAAGCAAAACTATACATCGAAGTAGATGGGAGTCAGCATTATACCTCCGCTGCTCAAATTCAAGCTGATTTTGAACGAGATCATCACTCGGATGATTCGGGCTTTCATACCATGCACATCACAAATCATTCAGTTAAAACTGAGGCGATGAAAATTGCACGGGCAAAAAGAAAAATAACCAACTTCTAAATTCACTATGGCAAGAAAACACAGAAAAAATGATGATCCGACTGATGACATTGTGTCTGCGATAACAGGTATCTTTATACTTTGTGCTTTATACTTCGGTTATCTTTACTACTATGATATTGAAAATTTTTGGTATCATGTTACATACTATGTACTTCCAGCGCTGGGATTAATATCTATTGGAATTTTTTCTTATGTACTTTATTTAAAAAAACGATTTAAGTCAGAAAATAGAAAATCAGATAACTTGATAGAAAAAATCAAAACTGGTGGTTTTGAGATTACGGTGAACAATTTTATCGATAGATTCGGGAAAGAGGGTAAGAAGGGTTCGTGGGAACATCGTGGGTATGCTTTTGAATGGGACAGATTAAAAGATTTTCGTGACATTCTTAACAAAGGTGGTTTTGGTTTAGTAACAGACAACTTTAAAGACGTATCAATAATTTTAAAGCATTTTATTGATGCTAAAGAAAGAAACTTTTTAAATAATGGGATATTAAACAATACTTCGCATAAGTTTAGTGATTTAAATAAAGATGGTAGTGATTTAGAACACCTAATAGTGCGTTTATATAACGCTATGGGATACGTAAGTAAAAGAACTGGAGGAAGCGGAGATCAAGGAAGTGATGTAATTGCGAGCAAAAATGGTGAAAACATTCTGATTCAAGCAAAATGTTATAACGGATCTGTTGATAATAAATCAGTTCAGCAAGCATCAGCCGCTCTTGCCTATCATGGATGTAATAGAGCTGTAGTAATCACTAACTCAGTTTTTACTCCCGGAGCCGTTGCTTTAGCTAAGGCAAATTTAGTTGAACTAATTGATGGCGAAAGACTAAAGAAGATGCTCGCAGAGTACTTACAAGAAGTTTGGTTATAAATATGCTTTAACAAGGACTCTCGTGGGCAAAGCCCGCTACTACCCTTGAGTTTTATCTGCTGGAGGAAATTTCTTAGTAGTTAGTTTTTAATGCCCGGATTATTCTTTTGTTATAATAGCAACAATGTCAAATCGAATTTATCACCTTGACTTGCATCCGATTGCGAAAGATGGTCGGAAAATTGATGCTGCGCTAGCTGAGGCGCTGGAGATGGTGTTAAAGAAGCGTCTGTCGACACTTGAAATTATTCCTGGTAAGGGAACTGGACAATTGATGAAGCGGGTGAAGAAATGGCTTAAGGAGCCAGAGGTGAAGGATACCTATTTTCGGGTAGAAGTTGATGATAAGAATCATGGACGGGTGTTTGTGCATTTTCGTCATGGTCGGTAGTGTGCTACGGGCCCCTGTAACAGTAATTTGTATCAAAGGAAAATTTCTGCTATAAATGGCACCTATGTTAGATATTTTGTATTCGTATATTGTGATCGAGCCGGAGACGGTTACTTTTTTGGTGGATTTGCTGGTGGCGATTGCGCTGGGGACTATTATTGGGATTGAGCGGGAATCGCGGGGTAAAGACGCGGGAATTAGTACGAACTGTTTTGTGATTGTGGGGGCGATGTTGTTTACATTTATGTCCGCTACGGTTGATCCGGCGTCACAGTCACGAATT
>LNDX01000047.1 GCA_001464475.1 Flavobacteriaceae bacterium Ga0077528
TGCATTGAATATGCTTATCGGAAGTACAGCATATGTTATTCAAGGTCGTCCAACCTTCCAAGCAACAGATGTGGTTCCGTTAAACTATAAAGTTACTACAGCAGGTACTTATACTTTTGCTATCGATCATGTTGATGGATTGTTCGCAGGCGGTGCTCAAGCTATTTATATTAAAGACAATCAAGATGGTTCTTACCATAACTTGAGTACTCCATATACTTTCACATCTGCAGCTGGAACTTTTGCTAATCGTTTTGAATTGGTTTACCAAACTTCATTAACAACAAATGATAACAACTTTACAGCAAACAGTATCAATGTTATCAAACAACAAAATGATGTAGTGGTTAGAACTTCTGGTACAACTATGAAAGAAGTAACTATCTACGATATTAGAGGTAGAGTATTGGTTACAAAAACCAACATCAATGCTTCAGAAACTAAAATCAATGTGGGAACAACGAATCAAGTATTGCTTGTTCAAGTAACTACTGTTGATGGGTTTAAGGCTACTAAGAAAGTGGTGAACTAGTGTTCTGATGTTAGATGTCAGTGTTCAGATTTGGGATTTAGGATTTAGGATTTGGGATTTGAGATTTGAGATTTGAGATTTGAGATTTAGGATTTAGGATTTAGGATTTGGGATTTGGGATTTGGGATTTTGGATTAGGTTAACTCGTCCTTTGGACTCTAGGTAATTAGAGAAAGCTCTTTCGGAAACGGAAGGGCTTTTTTATTTATAAGTTTTTAAAATATTAATTTAAATTTTGTTAGTTTATTGTAATATATAGATTACAAAATTGTTAAATATTGCTTATTGATGATTAAAATTGCTTTTTATCGATGTTTTTTATGTTGTCATTTTTCTTTTTTTACAAATTTTGAAAATTAAATAATTTAATACTCGAATGTGTCATAGATTTCGTAGTATTAATTTGATTTTTCACGCTTAATTTATAAATATGAGCCATTCATCGATTTTATTGACTTATAGTCCAAGTAAATTGGATGTCGTTATGATGCAGATGTAGTTTTGTATGAAAAATCTAAATTGTTATAGATAATAATTTCAAATGTTGGTTTATGGAAAAGAAAATTACTAAGTTTAAAAAAAGAGGTTGCAAAAGTGTTTTTATACTGCTTTTGTTTTTTGTTACTACCATTGCTTTTGCACAAAAAACATGGAATGGTTCTGTTAATTCTAATTGGGGTACAGCAGGAAACTGGACACCAAGTGGCGTGCCAACTTCCTCAGATAATGTAACTATTCCTAATGGATTTGATGTCGTTGTTAATGTAACAGCAGTTTGTAATGCATTAACAATTAGTGGTGGAGGAGCAACAAATACATTTACCATTACTACAGGACAAAGTTTAACTGCAAGTGGAGCAGTAGATATTGGTGCGCCCACTACAAATAATAGGTCTAAATCGTTAATTGTTGGAGGTGGTACTATGACTTGTGCCAGTTTGACGCTGGCAAGCACAACTGCAAACTCCAGAGATATTTTTGTAGATCTTAACACCGGGACTTTGAATGTAATAGGTAATATTACAATGAATGGTACAGCTGCCAGAAATAATATTGGTTTTTTTGGAGCTCTAAATGGTAATTTGAATGTTGGCGGTACAATCACTGGAGGTAGTTTGGATGCTGGTGCTGGTACAGTAAATTATAACAACACAGGAGCACAAAATATAGGGAATTATATTTATAACAATCTTTCTATTTCAGGAAGTGGTACTAAAACTTTAACGGCTAATGCTACTGTAGGAGGAGTTTTAACAGTGAATGACAACACGGTTTTGGCCTTGTCAACATTTACTTTGGGAACTCCAAGTAGTTTGGTATTATATGGAGGTGCTACAACGGCTTCCTCTATAACTGGCACTGGAGCTTTAACCTTGGGAGCTGGGTTGACCGTTTTGGATGCTACTACAGGTACAGCTGGCGCAACAATTAGTTGTCCTGTTGCTTTGAGTGTAGCTTCTACAACAATTTCTGTAGCCGATGACGGAACATCTGCAACAGATTTGACTATCACAGGAATCATTTCAGGAACTGCTTTTGGTATAAATAAAACTGGTTTAGGAACTTTGTTACTTTCTGGTGTGAATACTTACACTGGTACAACTACTATTTCAGGTGGAATTGTTTCGCTAAGTGCTAATGATAGAATTGCAAATGCCTCTAATATGATTTTGAACGGAGGAACTTTCTCTAATGGTTTAACTTCTGGTTTTAATGAAACTGTTGGAACTTTAACTTTAACCGATACTTCTTCTATTGCTTTAGCAACAGGAGGTAACACTGTGACCTATGCTGCAAGTAATGGTACAAGTTGGACTTTTGGAAGAACACTTACTATTACAGGATGGATTGGTGGATATAATGGTACTGCAGCAAGTGGTGCTAATCCAAAAATATTTGTAGGTACTTCAGCAGCTGGATTAACTGCAAGTCAGTTAAATCAGATACAATTTTTTGATGGAACAAGTAATTTCGCTGCTGTTTTATTAAGCACTGGCGAATTGGTTCCTACTGCAACACCAAGAGTTCAATCATTCTCTCCAACTTCTATTTGCCCTGGAGGAACAGTAACAATAACAGGACTTAATTTCACTGGAGCTACAGTTGTTCAAGTAAATGGAGCTAATGTTTCTAGTTTTGTTGTTAATTCTAATACAAGTATAACGGCTGTTCTTACTAATACTAATACAACAGGTTTGGTTTCTGTTACCACTCCAAATGGTACTGGTACAAGTACTAACAATTTAATCGTTAATAGCACTCCAGTAATTAGTTCAACTACAGCAACACCAACAGCTGTTTGTTTAGGTGGTTCTTCTCAGTTAAATGTTGCAGCAACAAGTACAATTGCTGCCATTTCTCAAACTAATGTAACATCAACACCTATTCCAGATAATAATCCAACAGGAGTAACTACTTCATTGGTGGTGCCTACAACTTGTGCTACAGCAGCTCAAGTAGCAACAGTTTCTGTAAATATTACTCATACTTTTAATTCAGATATAGCTATTTATTTAGTAGCTCCTAATGGTTCAGAAATTGCACTTAGTTTAAATAATGGTGGGTCTGGAGCTAATTATAATGCTACTTTTCAAACCGGAGGTGCCGCTCTTCCAACAGGAAATACAACTATTGTTGGAACTTTTGCTCCTCAAGCTGCTTTTTCTGGTTTAACTGGAGGTGCTACTGGAACATGGAGTATTAGAGTAGTTGATAATGTTAATTTGGATGTAGGGACAATTAATTCATGGGGTGTAACTTTTGCATCAACAACATGTCCGGTTACCTATAGTTGGTCACCTGCAGGATCTTTAAATAATGCTGCGATTGCTAATCCTATTGCGACTCCTACAACAACTACAACTTACACTGTAACTGTTACTTCAATAAATGGATGTACATCAACTGCTACAACTACAGTAACAGTTAATTCATTACCAACAGCAAGTATTTCTGGAAATAATGGACCAATTTGTTCAGGTGCTAATGCTACTTTTACTTTAACAGGTACTTCAGATGCTGTGGTTACTTATACTATAAATGGTGGTTCTAATACAACTGCTACTTTAACAGGAGGAACAGCTACAGTTACAATTACAGGAGCTACTTCTAATCAAACCTTGAATTTGGTTTCTATAAACAATCCATCTACTTCATGTAATCAATCATTATCTGGTTCTTCCTAGTATCTCAGGTAACAATGGTCCGACAGTTTGTTCAGGAAGTGATATTACTTTTACTTTAACAGGTACTTCTGGCGCTGTGGTTACTTATAATTTGAATGGTGGTTCTAATACAACAGTTACTTTAACTGGTGGTTCTGCTACGGTTACAGTATCAGCAGCTACAGCTACACAAACTTTGAATTTAGTTTCTGTTACCGATGGCACTTGTCCAGCTACTCTATCTGGTTCTTCTACTGTAGTTATTGAATCTACAACTTGGAATGGAACTTCATGGAGTAATGGTACACCAACAAGTACAAAGGCAGTAAGCTTTACAGGAAATTATACTATTGGAGCTAACTTTGATGCATGTAGTATTTCAGTTTCTAACAATGCCGTTGTAAGTGTTACTTCTGGATTTAATGTAACTTTAA
>LNDX01000048.1 GCA_001464475.1 Flavobacteriaceae bacterium Ga0077528
TTCGCCAGTAAGAGAAGATTCTTCTAATTTAAGCGAATGTGTTTCAGTAAGTCGAATGTCTGCAGGAACAATATCGCCTGTCTCTAAAACAACTATATCACCAATTACCAATTCCGATGTTGCTATTTCAATAAGCTTACCATTCCTTCGAACCAAAGAGTTTAAAGCTGACATCTTTTTTAATGCAGCCATCGCCTTTTCAGCTTTGTATTCTTGAATAAAACCAATGAGTGCATTCATTAATACTATGCTCATTATAAGAACAGCATCCTTAACATCTCCGATTGCGATTGATATTGCGGCTGCAACGAGCAGAATCAGAATCATTAAATCTTTAAATTGATTTAACAAAAGAATCCAAAAAGGTTTTTTCCTTTTTTCAACTAATTCATTCCTTCCATTTTCAAGCAAACGTTCTTCTGCATCAGATTGATGCAAACCATTTTTGCTTGTGTTAAGCAATTGCTGGGTTTCATGAATAGATAATATGTGATGATTCATTTTGTACACGCAACGAAACCTTAGTTATTATAGCCAGTGGTTTTTGTCATTCCTCAATAGTCAACTTGTGTTTAGAATTGCTTTTGTCTTTTAGAAATCGAACAATTCCCCCAATAATCCTTTTTTCTTCTTGTATTGATGTTCCTTGTCTGTTGAATATCTATGTTTATCTGAATACTTATCTTGTTGAACATTCTTGAGATTTTCTGATGAACGTTCGATGATTTTATCAAGCTCTCCACGGTCAAGCCATACTCCACGACAATCTGGACAGTAGTCGATTTCTATTCCGCTCCGGTCTGTCATTACAAGGCTTACATTACAATTTGGACATTTCATAAAAATTAAATTTAATTGGTGATTTTTTCTAATATTTTACTTCCTCTTTTCGAGATAGAGTCAAGCTTAGAAGATGATTTATTAATTAATGTGTCAAGTTTTTTAACCTTGTCACTTTCTTTATTAATAAGTGAGTCAAGCGTTAAAACCTTGTCAACTTCCTTATTAATAAGAGATCTAAAGACTCTGTCTTATTTTTTAATTCGTTAAGTTTGTTTTCAACTTCGTTGCTTAAGTTTCCACAAGAAGCAAGTAAAAACATTGCTAACATTGTGAAAATAATACTATTGTTATTACGCTTCATGATTTTTTTGTTTAGAATTTTTTGATTCATTGTTTATTGAATTCATTAAAATTATAGACTCTATTTTGAAAAAATCAAAACAGGCACTTTCGTGGTATATGTCAATTCTGCCGATTTACTTGGCAAAAAGATACTTTCAAAGAAACCTTTTTCTCTCTTTGTAAACATGATTAACAATTCGGGTTTCGATTTTTGAACATATTTTGTAATTCTTTCTACAAGTGATAATTCAAGGTTGCTTTTTTGAATATTTAATTTTATATTCTCAAATTCTTTTGTGTTGATTAATTCTTTATTTTTTTCAAACTTCTTCTTATCAAGTACAATAGATGAATAATGTAATACTTCTAAATGCAAAGAAATGTCTGTTGAAAGTTTTGAAATCTTTAATAATTCACCTTTGAGATTTTCAAAATCAGATAAATAGGTGGCATTTTTTATAGGTTTAGCTTTATAATGGCTTGGTATGACCATTAGTGGTACTTTAGAGTTATTCACAATATATGAGGTGTGAGTTCCCATTACTTTTCTAAGCATTCCTGCTCCACGAGTAGCTATACAGATAAAATCTATTTTGTTTTTTTCTGCATATTTTATGATGTCTTTCTCTGTTGAAATACAATTATCCACAACAAATTTCACTTCAAAGAAGTTTCCTTTATCCTTGCCAATAACTGAATGGATAAACTTTTTGAGGTCTGCAGAAAGACGCTCTATTTCTTCGTCCTTATACCCTTCAAAAAAAGCATTACTCCACCTTGTAGGTTTCAGAATATGAATGGCATGGTAGAAAACAACCTCTACATTTTTAGATTGCTTTGCAAGGTTCTGAGCAAATCTAATTGCTCCTTTTGAGTTTACTGAAAAGTCGGTAGTTACTAGTAGTTTCATATTTTTATATTTAATTGATGTCGTTAATTGATTTTCCATTGATGGACCACTCGTCAATATTTCTTATGGTTGTTGTAGCAATGCCTTCAAGAGCTTCATTGGTTAAGAATGCCTGATGACCAGTAATCAAAACATTCTGATGAGAACGCAGTTTATCGAAGAGTTGGTCTTCTATATGAGTATTGGAATGGTCGTAAAAGAAGATAGGTTTTTCGTATTCATATACATCTAGTCCGGCAGTAGCAACAATTCCTTGGTCAAGGGCATCCAATAAATCTTGTGTATTTACTATGCCGCCTCTTGCCGTATTAAGAAAAACAACTCCATTTTTCATTTGTAAAAAAGTAGTCTTGTTAAACATATATTTAGTAGCCTCATTCAATGGGCAATTTACGGAAATGACATCTGAATTTTTGCACAAAGTTTCCAATGAAGTATATTGTACTTTGTATTGTTCAATTAATTCAGTATCCTGCTCTATGTCATAAGCTAGTATTTTACAACCAAAACCGTGCATTATTCTAACAAAAGCAGAGCCAATTTTTCCAGTACCAACAACGCCAATGGTTTTATTATGAAGGTCAAAACCCACTAGTTTGTCTAGTCGAAAATCGTTTTGCTTCATCAGTTCCTGAGCCAATACTATTTTTCGATTTAAAGCCATTAGCAATGCAGCCGAATGTTCGGCTATAGCATAAGGAGAATAAGCAGGCACATTGGCAACTTTAATTTTTAGCTGTTTTGCTTTTGCCAAGTCAACGTGGTCATAACCAACAGAACGGAGGGCTATAAATTTTACTCCATTTTTACTTAATACATCCAACACTTCTGCATTGGCTTTGTCCGAAGTAAAAAGTGCAACAGCCTCAAATCCTTGTGCAAGATGAGCTGTATTTTCATTCAAAGGCTGTTCTGTAAACATCAATTCGTGTTTGCCTTGTCCTAATTTTTCTATAAATGGTTTGTCAAAACCGTGTATACTATATACTAATGTTTTCATTTTATTTCAATCTACTCAATTGTTTATTTGTCGTTTGCAAAAAATGGTTTTCCCTTGGGTTTATGTTTAAATTTTGGTCGGTCATTTGCACGGTCGTCCTACCATTGGCTATAACGTGTCGCGGCTTGCATTCAGTTGCTGCTGCAAGCACGAACCAAAACAAAACTACAACATTTCTTAGAAAGATAGAATTGTAGCCACCAGATTATTTTCCACGAAGACAGAATAGCAAGCGCAAGCCCAGCCTTTAGCTTTGTGCATTGAATTATTCGTAATTTTATGCTAACAACCAAAACTGACAAAGTGAACCATCAAGCCTGCA
>LNDX01000049.1 GCA_001464475.1 Flavobacteriaceae bacterium Ga0077528
AGTTTTTGTTTTCCCTACTCTAAATAGCTTTTCGGGTTCCGCTTTTATGCTTGTGAAAGCACATTACAAAACTGCAAACTATCTCAAAATCAATCGATAGTTGTTTAACGGAAATCATATCCGTTAAACGACGGAAAATCACTTTTGTAAATAAAATTAAAGTATAAAATTGTTATCAACTAAAACCATTAAGAAAGCAGTAAGATCTATTTAGAAAGGTAAAATAGAAATGGTTTTACGGATGAAAAATATAGTTAAAACTAAAAATGTAGTAATTTTTTTTGCCATAGGGCAAAGAGATCCATAGTAATTGCTATACTGCAATGGATAAAAACTTCTAACCAAATGTTTTTACTTTTTAAAGCGAAAGTTCCGAGTACGATTCCAGCAATTATTGCGGCTATAGCTTCGGGCATTGGTTTTGCATAATGAATCATACAATAAGGTATTGTCATTATAAAAACAGAATAATATCCAAATCGATTTTTTAATCCATGAAGTAAAAATCCACGGAAGAAAAATTCTAAAGTAAAAAATTGAAAGAAATATTCTATTTCCCAAATCAAGAATTTGTAATTTATAGGTTCATTTTGATTTAATTGGTAAAAAGGATATTTAGTTTGAAAACTAGTGTTGAAGGATATTGTAAACACAATCGGAATCATTACTAGCAACATAATCAAGAATAACTTGTAGTCTTTAAATCCATTTTTAAAGTTTAAACCGTAATTTTTTAAAGGTTCTTTAAAAATGATTTTGATAATAAAAATTGGAATCAAAAGATAACTAATCGTTAAAACTAAATTCCAATGAGTCAATCTATACAATTGTGCAAATTGACCTTCGTAGAAAAATTTATTTACTGCATTAGCACTTTTAGAATTTATAAGATGCACCAAATTGACAGTGAATTCAAACGAGCTACAATAATTTATTAATAAAAGCGAAATCGCAACCGTGATACAAACAATGACTACTTTAAAATCAAATTTTTTTGCATTTTCAGAAGCACGAAAATTTTCGGAAGCACTTTCGGTTTCATTAAACGTTGTTGTAAAAATTTCTTTTATCATGGAGATTTAATTTTAGTATAAGAATTTAAAAAAAAGCGATAAAAGAATTTCTATCGCTTTTCCAAACTAACAATCAAACATTTTTTTATTGAAATACAATATCAATATAAGGAATTCCAATGTTTAGCACTGGTCCACCTGTACCATAAAAGTTAGAACTTGTAATTGTAAATCCACCAGAAGAAGCTGGAAATCCGGTACTTGAGCTAGTAAATCTCAAAATTCTACCGATAGTATTGCCAATGTTACCACCATATCCTCCAGTAGGAAGAGTTCTTCTAATAGTATACGATTGATTTGCAATTAAATTAACAGGAGTGATACTGACATAACTTGTTGCAGATGATCCAAATACATGGTTTCCAGTGTAAATTACAGTATTTGTTGCTGTGTTCACAATTTCGATAGTATAAGGAAGATTACTTGCAAATAGTGTAGCATTACCTTGATATCCAATACTACAAATGGTTTTGTTTGCATTTACATTAAAAGTGTATTCATGGGTTAATAAATCCATTGTAGAAATATCTTGAAATGTTGGATTAGCAGTTGCGGTCGCTGCGAAAACTTGTTGAAATAAAGTATTAGTTGTAGAACATGTTGGAGTTGTAGCAACTGGATCTGGAACTGAACTACCACAACTTGGGCCAACAATAAAAGTTGCAACAACAAGTAATGTAATTGGTAAGCCAATTTTTATAAAGATTTTTTTCATGTTTTAATTATTTAAGGATTAATTTATTTTGTTTTAATTTTTTGTAAAAGAATAATGAGATGATTAAAAGTAAAAAAGCGATGAATTGAGAATGAGATAAATATCCATCAATGAGATAGCCTCTTTTATCACCTCGAAAAAGTTCTAGAAAAGCTCTGCAAAGCGCATAAGTAGATAAGTATAAAATAAAAATTTGTCCGTTGAACGATTTATATTTTTTTATTATCAAAAGAAAAATCATCAAGTACAATAAGATTATAGCTTCATAAAGTTGTGTAGGATGAACGGAAATGTTATTAGAAGTTGGAAAAATTACTCCCAAAAAACTATGGGTTGGCAAACCATAACAGCAACCTGCGCAAAAACATCCAATTCTACCCAAACAATGTGCTATTAATGTGGTTATTGCTAAAATATCTAACATTGGTAAAATAGCAATTTTCTTATTATTTAAGTACCAAATAACTGTTGGAATACAAGTTACAAAAGATCCATAAAAGACAAATCCACCTGAAAAATTATCCAATAATAAACTTGGATTATTCCAATAAAAAATAGGCTTTTCCAAATAGTAAAATAATTTTCCACCAATAAATCCTGCAATAAAGATCATGTAGAAAAACGAATTGGATAATTCAATTCCTAAATCTTTTTTGGCACTCCATTTGGTGTATAAAGTGGCAACCAACGAACCTAATGCTATGCAAAAAGCATACGTGTATACAGTAACTTGCTCAACATGAATAAAGTTAGATAGCAAATCGGGAAGATTAAAATGAAATAAGTCTCGATACATGTTGATTTATTTTTTACAATGATTTGAAGTATTGATTTTATTTATACAATTAATCAACGGAAATTACATCCGTGAAACGTCTTAAAATGATTGATTTTTTTGTTTTTACAATTAAATTCAATTTATGACATCATAATTTCTATTTTTCACTTACTCTATACAGTTTTCAGGATTCCTGTTTTTTTAATGAAATGCTTTTTTTTGTTTTATCTTAATAATGTTACGTGTCCAACATAATCATATGAAACACCAACGCTCAAACCATTACTTCCATAGCCAGCACTAATGCCTAAAGAGCTATTTTTTGTCAATTTAATAACATTAGCTTTTGCATTCACCTGCCACATTCCCACAACACTTTTATCTTTAGCTTCATATACTGTTTCTAGGAATAAATCTTGTTCATAAGCATCTACTCTAATGTAGTTGGGTGATGGGTTAATACCTATTCCTGCCATAGCATTGAATTCAAATTGATGTTTTTTTCCTAATCTAATGCTTGGTCCAGTCATTACTGAAATTTGTGACCATGATATAGAACCCGGTGGATCTGGAATAGGAATGTATCTTGGTGGTGTTTTTCGTTTTCTAGT
>LNDX01000050.1 GCA_001464475.1 Flavobacteriaceae bacterium Ga0077528
TATGTTGTTGAAATTCCAAACGATATTGTTATTAACTCTTGTCATAACATAATTGTGACTTGAACTAATCATTCTAATACTTTCAGGATCAATTTGTGGATCTAAAACATCTTCAATTCTAACATCAATTGCGTTGGCTGTTCCATAATTTTGGAATCTAATAGTATAAATTAAATCTTCATTTTGATTAAATTGACTAAAAAGGATTTCTTCTCCATGCGACTCCATTTTATCATTTGGATCATAAGAATTTACTACAATTTGTGTAATTCTAGTTGAGTTATTTGTTAAATTGATATCGTTTGCAGGAGCCGAAATTGT
>LNDX01000051.1 GCA_001464475.1 Flavobacteriaceae bacterium Ga0077528
ATTGTAACATAAAACACTCTTGTTTCATTAGGAAGAAGATTTGTAAAGTTATAAGTGAATCCAGTCGCATTAGCGATAGTTCCTGTTTGACTAATTGCGGTAATGGTTACTTGTGTTGGCTTTTCAAAAGTTATTGTTCCGTCTGTTGTAGCGACACCTAAATTTTTATATACAATTTTATTAGAATAAGTCATGCCTGGTCTAGGAGGAGTCATAGGAACAATTGATATAGTAACGTCATTGTAAGTCTGTGTTAAAACAATAGGAAAATAAAGATATTGTGTTCCACTACCAGTAGGAATGTTTATATCATTGAATGAAGTTGTTCCTGAGCTATAGTAAGGAAGATATTCTGTTTGAACACTATAGGAAAAATCATAAGTATTTGCTGGGTTTGAATCAAAAACTGTTTGTCTTCCATTAGATGAGAAGGTATTTGTAATTGACCCGGTATTATTTTGTTGATAAACAAATGAACCATTAGTGAAATAAGTTTCACCAGAATCTTTCACGCCATTATTATTTTGATCGTTGAATGCAACAAGTATAATTTTATCTAAATTTTCACAAGTTATGTCAGCAGACCAACCAGGACTTGTTGTTGAACCACTACTTAGGAATCGGAATGTTAGACAACCACTTGGATCTGATGATGTAAATGGACCAGGAATAGTTGTGCCCCAAAAACCACCAGTTAAATTAGATAATAAGCCAAGTCCAGCTCCATTTGTACTAGCAATTTGAGGCGAGTTGAATGAGTTTCCATCAAAAACAAACAAACCGTCCCAGTTTGCTTGAATGTCAAAAGAAGTAAATGTAACCGTAACCACTTCACCAGGATATGTTGGACATATCGTGTAATGATTGTTTGAATTGTTTAAATAATTGGCATTTGAGCCACCATTATCAACAAATAGGTCACCACATTCAAGAGGTGCAAGCATTGTAGTAAAGGTTGTTGCAATTGACCAATCACTCGAATCATTTGTTGAGCAAATTGCTTTAACGTAAACATAATAACATGTATTTGGATTAAGTCCGTTTACAACATATGGATTTGTTGTTGTAGTAACTCCAATTGATATATTATTTACAGGTGTTGGTGAGCCACAAGGAAGAGCAACAACTTGCCATAAAGTGGCTGAACTATTATTTGTCCATGATACAGTTGCAGATTGATGTGTTACATTATAGTTGTTTAAATTAATTGGGCTAGGACATGTTGCAATTGCTATTGTGGACCAGTTACTTTTTAATACTGAAGAACAAATGGATCTCACATATACATTACTTGAAGAGTTAGGTAAGTTTGTAATTGTTGCCGGGTTTGTAGTTACAATAGTTCCAACTGAACTTGCCGTTGGATTTGACCAAGAGGGTAAAACTATAATTTCCCATTGGGTAGCACTTCCTGTTTCTGTCCAACTGACTGTAGCATTTGGAAAATTAACATCAGTAATTATAGGATTGATTGGAGTTAAACAACTACTTGCAGAAAAAACATTTACATTATCAATTAACCATCTGTCTCCACCAAGACCAGCTGTAGGTTGGGTGAATATTCTTGTAAAAGTTATATAAATGTTTTGCCCAGCAAATGCTGACAAATCAATTACTTTTTCTTCGTAAACATTATAAATACTTGAAATTTCATTTTCAGTATAAGTTGCAAGAATTGTTGAATTTGACAAGTCTGTTTGGGTATTCGAAGCAGAATTAACTTTGATTTGATATAAAGTACCTTGATTATCTGAAATCGTTGTTCTTGATGCAAAACTTAGCTGACCATTTGCAGGTACGGGTATCATTGGAGTTGTTAAATAATCTTCACTTGTACTATTAAAACCAATATTTTCTCTGTCTACATAGGCAGAATTTAATCCAGAATATACATTTGAAAGAACATTTGTCTTTTCCCATCTTCTTGTAGGCCCAACGCCATTATCATGAACAGCCCAATTACCTGAATTTAATGTCCATACAGTTGAAGGAAGTGGATTTGGTCCAGTAGTATTTTCAAATCCTTCGGAAAATTGAGAGAAAGTAGGAATAGAAAATAACAATACTAATAAATATAACGTAATTTTATTCATTTGTGTTTTTATAATATAACCAAATATACATTGATTTTTAATAACTTATATCTAAAGTCTAAGTTTTTTTATAAAATTTTATATGCCCAATAAAACCAATATTTCGTCAAATTTATCAGCAAAAAAATTCCCAATTATAAATTTATAATTGGGAATTATGATTTTGATTAACTTTTAAAAATTATTTTATCACAAGTTTTTTGTTTTGTTTTAAACC
>LNDX01000052.1 GCA_001464475.1 Flavobacteriaceae bacterium Ga0077528
TCTATTGTCTTAACGGAACAAAAACATTGAATTATTATCAAAAAAACAATGAAAAAATTATCAATTTTATTTTGGAATTATCATAGTAATCAATAGCGCAAAACACGTGTTGGCAGATGTACTTTTTCAATCAACTATTAATTTTTTAGAAATTATTCTTTCATTATCAGAAAATCTTAATATATAGATACCTTTTGAAAACTGGCTTATGTTTATTTCAATTGTTGAGTTTGTTATATCTGTTTCAAATATTTTCTTTCCTATTGGATTAAAAATTTGAAGTTTTCCAATATCAATATTATTTGTTAATTCTATAATCACTATATTTTTTGATGGATTTGGATAAATAATGAAGTTATCTAATTCATTGTCATTTATTCCTAAACCTGAACAACCAAGAGAGCTCAACAAACTTAACCTTGGATATACAATTGCTGTAGCCCTTATTCTATCTTTTTGTCCTTGAGTAAATCTATCCCTTTGACCACAATAGCTCATATAATTATTTAAACTATTGCTCCATACACCAACTGAAGAACATGGGTTTGAAAAATCACAATCTCCTTGTTTATGAGGTGGTGTATCACATACGAAATCACCATTAGAATTACAAGGAGAATTTAAAGGACAAAATAAATTACCACCATCTCCTTCAAATGTATGATACAAGTTAAAACCATGTCCTACTTCATGAGCTAAAACCATTTCTGAAGTCATAATCCATGAGTTAATTACAGTTCCATCATATGGACTTCCATTTGGATATGAAGCTTGACCAACAAATCCACCAAAATTTTGACATATCTTGTTTACAACCCAAATATTATAATAATCACTAACTGGCCATTTACTTAAGTCTTTAATTGTTTCTTCGCTAGGAGCATTGCAATTGGAATAAAAGAGACTTATTCCATTTGCAGCATAATTTGGAATATTTGATGCATTTACTCTATTTATTCCAGTTGTAGGATTACCATTTGGATTTCTATTAGCTAGACAAAATTGAATTTCAACATCAACTCCAATTCCATTTCCATTGACATTCCTCCAACGATTATTAAGACCAGCAATTGCATCAATTATTTGTTCATTCGATATATTTGTTCCAGTACCAATTGGTTCTCCTAAATGAATAACGTGCACAACTACAGGAATTGTATAAATTATATTGTTATTAGCTTTGTTTTCGGATGTATTTATAATTCTTTTAATTTCACTTTCCAGTAATTGATTTTTACTAAAATATTGTGAATTTGATAATAATAACTGTTTGTGAATTAAATCACTAGGACATTCTATGTTTTGAGCATAAGTTTGAATGTTGAAAATATAAGTAAAAATCAAAATGTTGAAAATTGTTTTTAGCTTTTTCATATTAAGTTATTTTTAATGATTTGTCTATTTTTAGAATAGTATATCTGCCAACGGTTTCGGGCTTGGCGAAGGTGGCGATTATCACCACAAATGTTGATGCGGAGAACCAAACTTTGATTAACCACAAATGTGTCTGCGGAGCACTGAACCGCCACTTTTGCCAAACCCGTGTTATAGCCAGTGGTTCTTGTCCACCATCCTTGCAAACCATTGTCAGTATTGAGTTTTAGTGTCATGATTATTTCTTAGACCTTGAGATGTTTAGACTTCTCCGTTTAATCCATTTTTCTACTTCTACTATCCAGAAAACAATACTTGATAGTCCTATACAGATTAATAGTTCAATAACGGTCAAAGATTTTGTAATGAAAATGTCCTGTAAGAAAGGAACATAAATTACTGCCATTTGCAAAGCAAAGGTTAGTAGAACAGCACCAACCAGTTGTTTATTGGTAAAAACTCCCTGTTGAAATAGTGATTTTATGTCGCTTCTAATAGCCATGGCTTGCCCCATTTGGCTTATACATAATACTGTAAAGACCATAGTTGGCCACTTATCGTTCCCAATATGAATCGCCCATGCTTGTATAGATAAACAAATGGTTGCCATTAATAAACCTACCCAAAAAATATGGAAACCTAAACTCTTTGTGAATATGGTTTCATCTGTCCTTCGAGGTGGTCGTTGTAAAATATTTTCTTCAGCAGGTTCAGCTGCATAGGCTAATCCTGGTA